>NZ_FMHT01000003.1:2657500-5415000 GCF_900091585.1 Micromonospora nigra
GTCCGCACCGCCGCGCCACCCGGGCGGTTCCACGCCCGCTCCGGCCGTTTCGGGCCCGCCCCGGAAAGCGCGGAATCGGTACGGTGTCCGCATGATCCTGCCCCCCAGCCGCTCGATCGCTGAGGCACACCTCTACATGGACCTGCGACCCTGCCGATGCGGGCAGGCCCGGTTCGCCCGGCGGAGCGCGGTCGTCGCGCTCGACGACGGCGACCTGGCCAGCAGGTACAGCGGCGAGTGCGATGGCTGCGGGCAGCACCGGGAGTTCACGTTCCGGCTGCCGGCCGAACCGGTCGCCGGCCCCCAGGGCATGCGGTACGGCGGCGACGCGCCCTCCCAGCTAATCGACCCGGGCGAGTGGCTGACGGTGGCCGAGGCGTACGCCAGGTCGGTCACCGCTCCCGTGCAGCAGGCGGAACCCGACCTGCTCCGGGCCATCGCGGCGCTCGACGAGGTCATGAAGTTCATTCCCCACGGCGAGGACGCCGTCCCCGTCCACGCCTTCACCGACCGGGGACGGGACGTCCAGCTGCGGGAGCCGGGCCGGTTCCGCCGCGACCGGCTGGCGGCCGTCCGTGCGGCGTACGCGGAGATGCTGCCCCGGCCCGCCTGAGGGCGCCCCTCGCGACCCCGGTCGGTGGGACGGCGGCCCGGCCGACCGTCAGGACCGGCGCGCCTCGTCCAGGCAGGCCGCGTCGACGCCGAGGAGCATCGGCAGGGCGGTCAGAACCTCACCCAGCACGAATCGGGGGTCGTGCTCGCGGGCGTCCGCGACCTCCGCCCGTGCCCCCGCGTCGGCGTAGGCCAGGCACACCTGCCACAGGTCGTCGCCGGTACTTCCCCACTGCCAGACGTCGTGCACGAGCGCCGGCACCCGCAGCACCGGCTCCGTGCCGAAGAGGCCGATGCCGTACCGCAGCGGGTCGTCCGGGGTGTTGCCCAGCGACACCATGAGCGGCAGCACCCGGTGGGCACGGGCGAAGTCGACCGCGTCGTCGGTGTCGGGAATGACCTCCACCAGCAGGCCGTCCGCCAGGAACTCCGCGACGATCCGGTCCGGGGCGGCCACGCCGAGCCCACGGGCGGCGTCGACCACGGCCGCCCGCGTCCACGGCTGGTCCGGCAGGTCGACGGGCCGATGCGCGGCGGCCCAGACCGCGAACGCCTGGGGATCCTCCACCGTCACGGACAGCCGACCGACGCTCAGAGAGTGGTACCGGGCGGGCGCGCCCACCGACGGGTGGAACTCGCCGGTGTAGCGGCCCACCGGCAGGATCAGCGGTGCGCTCATCGTCGGGTTCCTCGTCTCGGTCACGGCTTCGGCTCCAGGTAGACGACGCTCGCCGCGAGCAACGGGTGGGCGGCCCGGAGGAAGGCGGCGAGCAGTCGCTGCGAGTCCACCAGGTCGGCATCGGTGCCGCCGGCCTGCCGTTCCTCCTCCGCGAGCGACTGGCACATCGTCCACAGCGACTCGCCCGACGGCCCTCGCTCCCACAGGTCGTAGACGGTGCGGGTGACGGTGACGAACGGATGGTCGTAGAACCCGATCGACCACAACCACGGCTCGTCGGCGCTGTTGCCGAGGCCGAGCATCCGGGTGCCGAGCCGGTGCCGGCGGGCGAACTCGACAGCGTCGTCGTCGGCCACCTCGACGGCGAGTCCCTCGGTCAGCAGTCCCTGAAGCAGCGACCCCGCATCGACGCCGGGCAGCTGCGCTGCGGCTGCCGCGCAAGCGGCGTGGGCGGTCCACGGCGCGTCGGCCGGTCGGTCGGTGGAGCCGTGGGCGAGGGCCCACAGGGTGAAGCGTTGGTCGTCCAGCTCCCACACCTCGGGTCCGAGCCGAACCCGGTGGTATCGCTCCGTCGATCCCGCGACCGGATGGAAGGTGCCGAAGAACTCGCCGATCGGCAGAAGTAGCGCCCCGGTGGTGGGTGTCGTGCTCATCGTGGCTGCTCCTCGTGACGGGAGTGCCCGGGGTCGCCGGGAAAGACGAGTCGCGCTGGCGGAAGATCACCGGCGTCGAATGGGGTGAGGCGGCCGAGGAAGTAGCCGAACGACCGGGCCACCGGCCGCAGGTGTCGTTCCCGCTCGGCTGTGCCCCCGGCACCGAACGCCCCCCGCATGCCGCTCTCCGGCAGGAAGTGGACGCTCTCGTCGTGGGGCTCCCTGGCCGCGACCACGAGCAGCCCACCCGAAGCGTTCGCCACGACCAGCCAGGCGGGAGACAGCCAGGCATCCCGGTGGACGCGCTGCGCGTGCGCCAGGTCGACGTGTGGGTACTGCGGGTGCACGCCCAGCAGCGGGCGCTCCGGCATCAGCATGAAGGGCAGGCCGGGGACGTGGTGCTCCACCTCGGGCTGCGCGCCGTTGGTGCGGCGCAACCAGTCCCGGTACTCCGGCGGCAGCCGCAGGCCGATCTCCTGCTCGACGGCGGTGAGCTGCGCCTCGTCGAGCTGGCCGTAGGGGCGCAGCCGGGCGGACTTCCAGACCCGCCCCGTGGGGGGCGTCATCTCCTCGTTCTCGTCGACCCGCCGGACCGTGACCTCCCACTGGTCGGCGTTCTTCATGTCGAGGTCCGCGAAGCGCCACGTCTCCTCACCGACGGGAAAGGTCTCCCCGAGAGCGACCTCGTAGCTGAGGGACCCGGTTTCCCGGAACGGCATGACGATGATCTCGGCGCGCACCGGCGGCCCACCGTCGACCCAGCGGACACCGAACCGGACCGGCCCGACGGTGGCCGTGGCGTTGTTCGGAATGGATGTGATGTGCGTGAACGAGCGCACCGGCTCTTCTCCCCGCTCTCTCCTCGACACGGTCAACCGTCCAGCATGTCGCGCAGCGCAGGTTCGCCGGGCAACGCGAAGCCGAGCACCTCGCGGGCGATCCGCTCCGCCTCCGGCCGGTCGACCGGTAGCGAACCCCCGGTCGGCACCGCCCCGTCAACCGTCCACCGCGCCGACCGCTGGCCCCGCGTGGAGGTCTCCACCACGGCCAGGCCAACCACCGTACCGTCGGTGGCCAGCAGGGCCAGGTAGCCGACGGTCGAGCGCTCCTCATCGAGGTCGGTGCGGCCGAGGGTGTGCTGGGGACGATCCGTCTCCGGTCCGCGCCGGTCGGGCGACGGCGGGGCTGGCGGCCCAGGTGGCAACGGCGGCACCGGCGGCACGCTGTGGGCATCCGGCACCGGAGGCGGTGTCGGCGGCAGGTCGAGGTGGGCGTAGGAACCACTCGTCAGGGCGAGGAACTCCTGCACCGGGATCGCGGGCGGGTGCTGGGATCCCCACGGGTTGTGCAGCAGCACCTCCCCGTTCCGCACCGCCACCACCTCGTAGGCGTGGCCCGTCACAAGGTCGTACGGCAGCTTGGTCCGCAGATGCGCCGGATACTGGTCCTGGGCGCGGGTCGCCGTGATGACGGGACTGCCGGCGGCCAGCAGGGCTGTCAGGCGGGCCTGTGCCTGTTGTGCGTCGACGGTGGTGTCGAACCAGGTCGTCCGACTGGGCAGGCCGGTCAACTGGGTGAGCAGTTCGGCCTGCATGTCCGGGGTGCTGCCCACTCCGAGCCGGGCGTAACCCAGCGGGGCGGCCCGATGCGGGTCGGACGGGCTGTGCCAACCGGCCCACTGGCGCTGCCACTGCTCGTGTCGCTGGCCCGTCCAGGTCCGGTCGATCGCGGCGACCGCCTTCTCCAGCAACGAAACCCAGGCGACACCCTGAGCAGTCTGGTCGGCATAGGCGGTCCAGGTGCTGCCCGCGTGTACGGGTACGTCGGGGTGGACCGTGACCCGCAGGCGTCGTCCCGTCGGCCGCGTCGTGTCGCCGGCAGGGGTGCTCTCGTGCAGCAGCACGTCGACCGTGCCGTCCGGGTTGGGGTGGAACAGCCGGGCGATCAGGTCCGGTCGGTGGGCGGCCACCGCCCCCATGGTCGCGAGCATGCCACAGTCGCCGAGGCTGCCCTGCTGGACCTGCTCACGCCGGGGCACCCCGTCGAGAACCGGGGCGGGCTGCCCAGTTTCCGCGACCAACGGCTGCCCGTACTCGATTCGCCGTTTCGGGTCGGTGTCGGGCAGGGTGACGCGGTCGGCCACCACGGCGATCTGCCCGTCGGTGACGGTCGAGGTGACCTCCACGTCCAGCGGTGGCGCACCCGGCACCATGGCGTGCAGCGCCCGGGTCAGCGCGTCCGGCACCAGGGCCATCACCCGCGCGTCGGCCAGGTAGTGGAAGTCGTGGGTGGTCAGCACCGCCATCGCGGCCGGGTTGGCGCCGTAACGGGTGCGCAGGGTGGTGACCGCGCGTGCCCGGTCCTCGGCCAGCAGGGCCTGCCGGCCATGCTCGGTTCTCAGGTCGTACGCCGGCTGGGAGGCGTCCACGGAGATCTCGGGCGCGCCGTCGAGCGTGTACGGCCGCAGGTCGAACCGGCCCGTCAGGTCCACGTACACGCCCTGCGCGGCGACCCGGTCGGCGAGCTGCGGGTCAACCTGGCGCAGCCAGTCCTGCAGGGCCGGAGGCAGGGCGACCACCTGGCCGGCACACGCGGGCATCCGGGGCAGGCCGGTCTGAGCCTGTTCGCCCTCGACGGCCAGCTCGCGCAGCCGCGTGTCCACCTCCGCCTGGGTGAGCGTCCGCAGGTCAGGGGCCAGCCGGCCGCGGTGGTCGATCTGGCGGAACCGGTCGACCAGGTGCTGGTCGGGGCCACCGCGCAACACCTGGTCGAGCGCCTCGGGAGTCAGCCGCGGCGTGCTCAGTCGCATCAGGTGGGCGGCGGCGTCGGCGGGCAGCACCGCCCACCGGGCGTGCGCGTCGGGGATGCCCGACCGCAGCCCGAGGTGGTCGGCCAGGGCGTCGATCTCGGCCCGCACGGCAAGCCGATCGGCCGGGTCGGCGTCGGCGTACCTCCTGGCGAGCATCCGCAGCTCGGCAAGCCGGCCCCGGTCGCGGGCGGACAGGCCGGCCGGGTCGATCGGACCGTCCGTCTGCGCGTCGAACAGCCCGACGCGGGCGTCGCCGTCGGCGTGCCGGGCGACCAGCTCAGCCACCTCGTGGGCGAGCGCGCGGTCCACGACGGTGTCCGCCGCCCGGTCCGACAGGGTGAGGGTGAACGTGCCGTCCAGGTTGCGGACCGTGCCCGCCACCGTTCCGGCGGCGAGGGGGCCGGCGGCCACCGTCACCCGCAGCGGTTCGCGGCCGGCGACCCGCACCTCGACCGTGTCCGCCGTTACGCGGAAGATCCCGTCCGCCCCGACTGCCTCGGCCAGGGTGGGCAGTGCGGCGCGGGCGGCGTCGAGCACCGCGGTCGGGTCGGCGGCGGGTCGGCCGGCGTCGCTCAGGCCCGCGCCGGGAAGTTCCGGCAGCGCGGTGCGCGCCAGCTCGACATGGGCGTACGTCGAGTTGGTCAGCGCGACGAAGTCAGCGACCGGCATCGGGGCGGGGTGGTTGGAGTTCCACGGGTTGCGGAGCTGGACCTCGCCGTCGCGGACCGACTCGACCACGTACGCGTGCCCGGGAACCAACCCGTACCCGGGCTTGCCGGCGTATCCGGACGCGGGGCGGGTGCCGGTGATCACGGGACTGCCGGCGGCGAGCAGTTCCGCCAGGTGAGCCGCGACCGCGGCCTCCCGGCCGGGGGTGGGGTCGATGTCGCTGACCGCCGTGGGCAACCCGGTGAGCTGGCTGAGCAACTCCGCCTGGACCAGCCGGGAACTGCCCGCGTTCAGCCGGGCGTAGCCCATCGGGGCGGCCTGCCCGGCGGGCGTGTCGGGGCGCTGGCTCCACTGGCGCTGCCACTGGTCGTGGCGCTGCGGCGACCAGGTGCGGTCGAGCGCGGCGACCGCCTTCTCCAGCAGCGACGCCCAGGCCACTCCCACGGTCGACTGGTCGGCGTAGGCGCTGCGTCCGCCCGAGTTCGGGTGCAACGGCACGTCCGGGTGGACGGTGACCCGCAGTTGCCGGCCGGTCGGCGTGACCGTACGGCCGGGCAGGGTGGTCTCGTGCAGCAGCACGTCCACGGTGCCGTCGGGATTGGGCTGGAACATCCCGCTGACGGTGTCGGGTAGCTGCCCGGCGACGGCCCTGATCACGGCGATCATGCCGCAGTCGCCGAGCATGCCCTGCTGCACGTCCCCGGGTTTCGGCGGCCCGTCGAACAGCGGCGGCGGCTGCCCGGTGTCCGCGTCGAGCGGTTGCCCGTAGCCGATCCGGGGGGTGCCGGGCCCGGCGGCGGGCAGGGTGACCCGGTCGGCGACCACCCGGGTCTCGCCGGGGCTCGGCTGCGTCGGCACGGTCTCCGGGGTGGCCGACGGCGTGGGGTCCGGGGTGAAGCCGCGCAGTGCCTCGGTCAGCACGTCGGGTGCGAGCCCCATCCAGCGGCCGTCGCCCTGGTAGTGGAGGTCGTGGTCGACGAGCAGAGCCGCCGCCTGGTCCGCGCCCCGCACGGCGCGCAGCGCCGCCCGCGCGCGGTGGCGGTCCTCGAACAGGTGGGCCTGCCGACCCGCCTCGGTGGTCAGGTCGAACTCGGGGCGGGCCGCACCGAGGTCGATCTCCGGGTGGCCGGGGGCCAGGTACGGCCGAAGGTCGTACCGCCCGGTCAGGTCGACGTAGACGCCCTCGGCGGCGAGCCGGTCGGCCAGCGCCGGGTCGACCTCGCGGATGCGGGCCAACCGGTCGGCGGGCAGCCCGATGACCTGGCCGGCGAAAGCCGGCATCCGGGGCATGCTCGCCTGGGCGTCCTCGGCCCGGGCGGCCAGTTCCCGCAGCCGGGCGTCCAGTTCGGCCCGACCGGGGACCTGGAGGTCCGGTGCCAGGCGGGCCCGGTAGTCGTACATCCGGAAGCGTTGGACCTCCGTCAGGTCCGGGCCGCCGGCGAGCACCCGGGACACCGTCTCCGGCGTGACCACCGGCACGCTCAACCGCATCAGGTGGTTCAGCACGTCCCGGGGCAGGACGGCCCACCGGGCCCGCGCGTCCGGGTCGCCGACCCGCAGCCCCAGGTGGTCGGCGAGGGCGTCGATCTCCGCCCGGACAGCGACGCGGGTCGCCGCGTCGGCGGTCGCGTACTCGTCGGCGAGGAGGCGGATCTCGGCCATCCGTCCCCGGTCGTGAGCGGTCAGCCCGGCCGGATCGACGAGCCCGCCCACGTTGCCCGGGTCGAGGGTGCCGACCAGCGCCTGGCCGGCCTCGTGCAGGGCCGCCAGTTCGGCGATCTCGTGCGCCAGCGCACGGGCCACGACGGCGTCCACCGCCCGGTCGGACACGGTGACGGTGAAGGACCCGTCCGGGTTGCGGGTCGACTGGGCGACCACCCCGTCGGTCAGCGGCCCCGTGGTGAGCTGCACCCGTAGCGGGAGCAGACCGGCGGTCCGCACCTCGAACAGGTCCGGGCCGACGGCCACGACCGCGTCGACGCCCGCGTACGGGGCGACCTGCGGCAGCGCGGCCCGCGCGACGTCCTGCACGGCCGACGGGTCAGCGTCCGGCCGGCCCAACCCGTGGAAGCCGGAGTGGGGCACCGCCGCGGCGGTGATCCGGCCGGTGTCCGGTTCCGGGTCCGGGCCGGCCGAAGTCGGGTCCGGGCCGGCCGGGGTGGGATCCGCCCGTCCCGGCCGGTCCGAGCCGAGCAGGCGGGAGAGCAGGCCGGTGCGGCGGTGGGCGTCCGCGAGCCGGTCGGCGAGCCCGTCAGTCGCGGTCCCGGCGGCGTCGAGGCCACGCGCCAGCCGGTCGGCGGCCCGTTCCAGGTCCGCCACCGGCCCCGCCAGCCGGTCGACCACCTGGTCGACCTGGTCGGCGGCGGCACGGGCGTCGCTGCGGGCGTCGAACCGGGTACGCCGGTCGTCCACCGCCAGGCCGGCACGCTTGGCGTGCCACTTGGCCACCCCGACGACGGGCGCGGCGACCAGCGCGGCGACCGGGATGACGGGGGCCAGCGGGCTCGCGACGGCGATCGCCGCGGCGGTGGCGGCGGCGCCGGCCGTCCCTCCGGTCAGCAGACTGGACAGGAGATAGGTGCGCAGTCGCGGAAGGCCGGGTGGGCGGGTGCCGTCGGCGGCCCGGCGTTCGGCCCGCAGCGTGTGGAGCTGCCGGGCCCGGCCCGCACGGTCGCCGCCGTACTCGGTGACGACCTGCCGCGCCTCGGGCGGCAACTGGGCGACCCGGTCGGCCGCGCCGAGCATGCCGTCGCGCAGGCCCAGCCGGTCGATCACCGCGTGCAGCTCCCGCAACGCCGACGGCAGGGCCACCGGGTCGGCCGTACGCACGTGGTGCGCGGCGGTCTGCAGCTCCCACGAGTCGGCGCGGCTCGGTGGCTGCGGGGTACTGGCGGCGGGTGCCGTGGCGGCAGTCGACGGGTCCGTCGCGGGACGCGCCGAACCCGGACCGGTGGAGGCGGGGATCGGCGACGCCGGGTTCACGGGCCCCGGGGCCCGGGTTGCCGCCTGCGGGTCGGCCAGCCGGTCGATGGTCGCGTGGAGGCCGTCGAGCCGTCCCGCGACCGCGTCGAGTTGCCGCGCGGCGTCGGTGACCGCCGCGACGGCCGGGTCGGCGAGGGCGTCCACCCGCGCGGTGGGTGCGGTGGCGGGGTTCGGACGGGCCAGGTCCCAGGCCCGCCGATCGTCCTTGACACGGCTTTCCAGACGCTTGAGCAGCAGGTCACGCAGCGGGCCAGCCAGTCCGCCCGCCAGCATGTTCATCGGGCCGACGCCTGCGGCGACCTGCACGGCCCGGGCCACCGCGACCGTCGCGCCCGCCTGCACCAGGGGCCCCGGCACCTGCTCCACCGCGTACACCCCCACGCCCGGCACATTGCCAGGGCGCTCGGAGCTGTCCGTGGCGTCGGCCGGCGGGCGGGAGAGGAACCGCCCCACCCTGGCGGGAGGGCCCGGCTGCCCGAACCGCTCGACCACCGGGCGCAGGTCCGCCGGCAGCAGTTCCCGACGCTGGGCCGCGCCGGGGGTGTCGGCAAGCAGGCCCAGTTGGTCGACCAGCGCCCGCACCTGGCGGGCCAGCGCCGGGCGGGCCAGCGGACCGGCCGTCGCGTGCCGCGCGGCGAGCGCGCCGAGCCGTTGCAGGGCGGCGGTGTCGCGGGGGTCGCCGCGCCGGGCCGGCGTCGGCGTGGCCGGGTCGGCCCCCGCGCCCGTCCCCGTCGAGGCGGTCGGGGTGGTGGCGGTCGAGGTGGACGGGTTGCCACCGCTCGCGGGCAGGCCGGCCCAGACGGGGTCACCGAAGATCAACCGGCGGAACGATTCCGTCAGGCCGGTGCGCCGCCGCGACTCGGCGAGCCGCCGGTCCAGGTCGGCGACCCGCTGTTCCAGGTCGGCGGTGCGTCGGGTCGCCTCGGCGGCCCGGTCGGACACGGCGGCGACCGGGTCGCCGACGGCGGCGGCGGCCTGCGCGAGCAGGGCGTCCGCCGGTATGGCCGGGTTGGCGACGTCCCACGCGTCACGGGCGTCCTTGGCTGCGGCCTCCCGCCGGGCGATCACCGGGTCGACGGCCATGCCGGTGGCGGCGGTGGCCAGCGCGCCCGCGATGCCGAACCAGCCGAGCCGCAGCTCGTTCAGCAGGTCCCCGACGGCGGCGATGGTGCCGGCTGTCAACAGGTGCGGTGCGTTCTCCGCCACCGACATCCACCACGGGGCGACCTTGCCGGGCCGCTCACCCTCGGCTGGCCGCCGGTCGGCCACCACCCGCAGCCGGTCCCGCACGGCCGCCGTACGCGAATCGCCGAACCGGTCCGCGACCGACCGTACGTCGGCGGGGAGCAGGTCCCGCCGCTGCTCGGCGCCGGGCGTGCCCTGACGCAGCCCGAGGGCGTCCAACAGCGCGCGGATCTCCCGGCCGGCCCGGGGCCGGGCCCACGGCGCGGCCGACCCGTGCCGGGCGGCGAGGCTGCGCAGCTCCGCCAGGCGGCCCTGCTCGTGCGGGGTCAGGCCGGCCGGTCCGGGGCGGGCGGGTGTCGTGGGCGTCCCCGGGACGGGTGCCGCCGGTGACGGGTCGCCGGTCGGGGGGAAGCGGTGGGGCCGGCCCATCAGCCGGTGCCGGCGTTCCTGGCTGCTGAGCTGCTCCTGTACGGCGGCGATCCGGTCACCGAGGCCGGTGACCGCGTCGCCGGCCTCCCGGGCGGCGGCGGTCGCCTCGGCGGCCGGTGCCGCCAGGGCGGTCCCCGTGTCGGCGTCCGCCTCCGCGGCGACGCGGGCGTCCTGACGGGCGTCGTGTCTGGCGCGACGGTCCTCCGCGGCGAGACCCGCCCGCTTCGCCAGCCACTTGGCGGGACCTGTCGCGACGGCACCCGCGAGCCCTCCGGCGCCCAGCATGAGGGCGAGCTCGGGCCGCCCGCCGAAGTCGAGGGTCAGCTTCACCGCCAGCGCGGCGAGCATCGAGTTCACGGTGAAGTGGGTGACCAGGTACGTCCGCATGCGGGGCAGCCCGGTGGGGCGGCCGGCCTCGGCGGCCCGGCGGTCGGCGCGCAGCCGCGCACGGTCGACGGACCGTGCGGAGCGGCCACTCGACGCGTCGGCAAGCACTTCCCGAACCTCAGCCGGGAGGGCGGCGGCCCGCTGCTCGGCGCCCAGCATCCCGGCGCGCAGGCCGAGCCGGTCGACGACCGCCGCCAACTCCCGGCGCGCCGCCGCCCGGGACCAGCGGTCGGCGGTGCGCGCCTGGTGCCCGGCGGTGACGAGTTCGGCCACGTCGGCGGGCGACAGCGGCGCGACCACTGCGGCGGCCCCGGTGGTCGGCTGCCCCAGGGCGGCCAACTCGGCCACCTCGTGGGCCAGGGCCCGTTCCACGACCCGGTCGGCCGCGCGGTCGGAGACGGTGACGACCGCCGTACCGTCGGAGTCGAAGACGCTGCTCGCGACCGCGCCGTCGGCGACGGGCCCGCTGTCGACCCGCAGGTCGAAGCCGGTGCCGTCGGCGCGCGTCACCCGGTAGCTGCCGTCCGGCGCGGCAACCACCGACCGCACCCCCGCGAGCGGGGCCACCGACGGCATCGCCGCCTGCGCCGCCGCCAGCACCGCGTCCGGCTCGGCCGTCCGGCGGCCCTGCCCGTGGAAGTCCGTCCCCGGCACCGCACTGGCCGTGATCGGGGCGGCGGTCAGACTGTCGGTTCCACCCGGGGCCACACCTGCCGGCCCGTGAAGCGGCCCTGTTGCCGGGCCTCCACGTACTGCCGCAGGATCAGTCGCGGCGGCAGGCTGGAGTGCGCCGTCACGATCCCCGTCCGGTCGATGATGAAGCTGCCCTGGCCCACGTGCATCCCCGCGGCCCGCTCCTGTTCCGAGAGTTCCTCCCTCGCCACCCAGCCGTACTCGAACTCCCCCAGCCGGACCGGGTTGCGCGTCCCGAGCAGTCGGGTGATCAGTGCCCGTGCCTCGTCCTCCGTCATGCGTCCCCCCTCCCGTCGGCACCATCATCGACCACAGCGCGTACGTCCCCTCCACGTACGCGGCCGGCATCTCCACGGAGGTGGTGCCGTGCTGCGGATCCCACCAGACCGGTCCGTCGGCGCCCACCGGGTACACGAGGACGAACGCGTGCGCACCGCCCACCGTGACGCCGCCGTCCGCGTCGAGGACCAGCTCGCCGGTGGCGTCGTCGACCGCGAGCCACTCGGCCACCACGAGCGCAGCCGACCCGGGGCCGCCGTCGAGGACGGCCCGGTGCAGCTGGGCGTACTGGTCGGCGACGGCGGCGGCGTGCTCGTCGGGGTTCGACGGCAGCCCCGCCCGGCCGCCCGCCCAGTCACCGTCGATCCAGGCCCGAGCCCGGTCCAGGCCGCCCTGCTCGCCGACCTCGGTCTCGACCGTCCCGTCCGCCCGCACGTCGGGCCAGCGGGGCAGGGACACCTGCGGGTCCCCGTAGAAGCTGGACAGGGCGGCCAGCGAACAGTCCAGACAGTTGTTGCTCCGACCCTGCTGCCCCGGCCCGCCGTCGTTGATCAACCGCCCGTACGGATGGGTCGACGGATCCGCCAGGTACGCGTACCCCTCGGGAGTCCGCAAACTCGCCTCGACGTCCTGCTGGTATGCGCCGTCCTCCAACGGAGCCAACTCACCCGGTCCGAGATTGCGGGTCTCGGGCATCCCGTAACTGGCAGCGGCGGAGGTGAACGGGACAGGGTCGGTCAGTCCGTGGGATCCACCGTCGGCCACACCTGGTGACCCTTGATCCGGCCCTCCCGGCGGGCCTGGCTGTACTCCTCGATGATCAGGGTCGGTGGCAGGCTGGAGTGGACCGTGACCACTCCCGTCTGGTCGATGATGTAGCTCCCCTGGCCCACGTGCATCCCCGAGGCCCGTTCCTGCGCCGAGAGCTTCTCCCTGGCCAGCCAGCCGAACTCGAACTCCCGAAGACCGATCGGATTTCGGGTCCGCACCAGTCGTGTGATCAGCGCCAGCGCCTCGTCCCTGGTCATGGTCTGCACCTCCGGTGCTCATCATCATCGCCCACAGCGAGTGCGTGAGCCGCACGTAGGGCGTCGGTGGCTCCGAGGTGGCCACGCCCCGCTGCGGATCCCACCAGACCGGCTGGTCCGCGTCGGGCGGGAAGACGATCACGAACGCGTGGGCACCGTCGCTGACCACGTCGCCCGACTCCGGGTCGAACACCGGGTCCCCGGTGTCCTCGTCGACGGCCAACCACTCCGCCACCAGCAGGGCGGACGAGCCTGGACCGGCCTCGGCCACCTGGCGGTACAGGTCGGCGTACCGATCGGCGACGGCGGCGGCGCGGGCCGCCGGCTCACCGGGCAGACCGGCGGGTCCGCCCGTCCACTCGCCACCGATCCAGGCGGCGGCCCGACCGATACCACCCTGCTCGCCGGTCACCCGGTCGATCGAGCCGTCGGGCAGTCGGTCGGGCCAGCGGGGCAGGGACACCTGCGGATCCCCGTAGAAGCTGGACAACGCCGCCAGCGAACAGTCCAGACAGTTGTTGCTCCGACCCTGCCGGTCCGGACCACCATCGTTGATCAACCGCCCGTACGGATGGGTCGACGGATCCGCCAGGTAGGCGTAGCCGTCGGCCGTCCGCAGGCTCGCCTCGACGTCCTGCTGGTATGCGATGTCCTCCAGCGGGGCCAGTTCACCCGGGCCGATCCTCCGGGTGTCCGGCAACGGCCACCCCCGCACGTCCGGCAACCGGCCGTCGCCGTCGGCGGAGTCGTCGAAGGCCCCATCGGTGTCCGTGGGATCCGCGCTCAGTTCGCCCGGCGGCAGATCTCCGTCAACTCGTCCTCCGTCGGCAGCGGCACCGTCGCGAACGCCGTCGACTCCCGCTCCGCCGTCGCCCGGTCGACCGCCCTGGTCAGGTGACGGTCCGGGTCGGTGTAGAGGACCGCCGTCGCCACGTACGGCCGAAACATCCACGCCCGGGCGTCCCGGTCCCAGATCACCGCCCGGGTCGACTCCGGGACGGGGGCCAGCGCGATCAGGTTGCCGGGCCGATCCGGACTGTCGGGGCGGCACATCAGGTGGTACGGGAACGCCAGCGGCATCGGGCCTTCTCGGGGCGGCGGGATCGAAGCCGGGCGGGCCCGGCAGGCGCGTCGCCGCCCCGTCCCGGTGGTCGGGGTTCGTCGCGTCCTGGTCGACGGGCGCGGTGGAGGCGGGGGGCAACGGCACAGTCTGCTGCGAGGTCGTCCCGGTGTCGGCCGGCACGGTCGCCGGGACGACCGGATCACCGGCGGCGTCCAGGACGATGGACCACACCTCGGCCACCCGGTCGCTGTGCACGGGCACGTCGGAGACGAGCCGGTTCTGCCCGTCCACCCAGACGATGGTGCCGTTGTGGTTGACGGCGTTCCAGGTGTGTGCGCGGCCGTTCTCACCCGCCCAACTGGTGATGATGATCGCGGCGGCACCCGGCCCGGCCTGCCGGAGAGCCTCCGCGACGGCGTCCAGCCCGGTGGTGCCCGTACCCCGGTGGCGGTATTCGGACTGGACCGCCCGCTCCTGGCGGTCGGTGCTGTCGAACTCGGGCAGCGACGGATCCGCGACGGGGGCGGCGACCTCCGGCCGGCCGAACCAGGTGGACAGGAACGACAGCCCGACGTCGGCGCAGTTGTTGCTCCTGCCCTGCACGGTGGGTCCACCGTCGTTGACGAGTCCGGCCCACGCCCCGACGCGCGGGTCGGGATGGACCAGGGGACGGCCGGTTGCCGGATCCCGGGGTACGGCGTCCTGCAACGCCTGCTGGTCGGCCTGGCTCGGTGGCACCACCCCCTGGGGCTGCCCGTACGGGCGGGTGTCGCTCAGTGGCTGGCCGTTGCCGACGACGCCCGGCACGGGGGGTTGGTACGCCTCGACGGTCCGGTCGGTGTCCACGACCGGCTCGATGCCGAACTGGGGCAGGAAGTGGGCGCACGAGCGGCACGGTGGCCGGTAGTGCCCCAGCTCGTACGTGACGTCACCCGACCTGGCGGTGGCGATCTGGTGGGTGGTGATCTTCGAGTTCTGGAAAGCCGCCAGGGCGAACTGCTCGAAGGTTCCCGGCTCGCCCTGCACCCGCCACTGCTGTTCCAGGCGGTAGAGCTGGTCGGAGACGAGGGCCACCTCCGCGCACTTGCCGTGGCCACCGCCCGGGTTGACTTCCGCTTCCTTCAGCGCCGCCTCGGTTCTCGCAAGGGCTTCCTTCGCCACGCGGTGCACGACGGGATCGGTCCGCGGTGTGGTGCCCTTGTCCGGCGTCATGCTGGTGTGCGTCGTGATGTCGCCGTCAGGCATCAGCAACGCGCCGGCCGTGCCCGGCTGCTTGCCCCTGGAAACAGTGGTGGCCTTGACGGCCTGCCGGACGGTCTCCGCCAGCGTCCGGGAAGCCTCGATCATCGCCTGTTCCGCGTCCGGGCCGGCCGGATCGCCGGGGGCGGTGGTCGTGTCGAGGTGCCAACTGTGGGTGCCCCGGCCCGTGGGCCCGGTCGAGCGGGTCAGCGTGGACGGATCGACAGCGCCCGGGGTGGGGGCGGCGGCGCCCGAGTTGGTTGGCGTCGTCCCGGTGCTGGCCGGCACCGGCACGACGACCGGTCCGTCGACCGGCGAGCGGGGGGCCGGCACCGCGTCGGTGTCGGCCTGCGGGGTGCCGGAGGTGCCCAGATCCGTCGGGGCGTCCGCAGGAGCAGGCGGGGTGCCGGCCGGGGTCGCGTCGGGGGCGACGTCAGCCGGCCTGACGCCGGCCGTCTCCGTTGGCACACCCGCCGGGACCGGCTGCTGCGGCACCTGACCATCCGGGCGTACGGGGGCCGCGTCCGGGCCGGTGTCCGACCGGCTCGTCTGGTCCCCGGTCGGCTGCCTCCCGTCCGCAGCGGGCTGGGCTGTCGAGGGGCCCGCAGCGGGGGTGAGCGAGATCGAGCCGGCGGAGTTCACCGCGGAGGGGTTGACCCCCGGCGTCGGGGCGGTTCGATTCGAGGGAGCCTGGGTGCCGGCGCCGGGGTTGGGGTTGGTCGAGGTACCGGGATGGCTGGTGGTCGTGCCCGGCTGGGCGGTCGTGCCCGGTGCCGGTGCGGTCGTCGGCGTGGGCGTCGCGGGGGTGGCCGGCGGACCGGCGGCCGTCGGCACGGCGGTCGCGGGGTTCCCCGGGGTCGCGGTCGCGGGACCTGCCGGGGTGGCGGTCGCGGGACCTGCCGGCACTGCGCCGAACTGGTTCGGCACCGCCGTCGCCGGAGGGCCGGGCAGGAACGCCGGTGAGCCGTCCGCCGCCAAGGAATCGGTGTCGGCGCTGGACGGCGTCGTGGGAGTCGACGCGGGGGCAGCGGGACCAGCGCCCGGCGGGGCATCCGCTGCGGGGCCGGCCGCCCGGTCCTGCCCCCTGCCGTCCCCGAGGGTCGGGCCGGGCACGGCGGCCTCGCCGGACCGGGCACCGACGGTCTCCAGGCGGGTCGGGTCGACGGACACGGACGTGGGGTCGGCTGCCGTCGCGCCCCCGGAGGCGACCGTGTCGCTGTCCGCAGTAGCCGCGTCGACGGGACCAGCCTGGGCGGCCTCAGCCGGACCGCTGCCGGCCGGGTCGCCGGGACCGGTGACGGTCGTGTCGCCGGTGGACGGCCCCGCCTCGGACGCGGTCGTCGGCTGGTCGGAGGTGACCGGCGAGCTGGTGGACTGACCAGCGTCGGCGGCTCCCGTGGGCGGTGCTGCCTGCCCCGTATCGCCCGTGGGCGTCACGACACCCTGCGGCGTACCGGCGTCGGCGGGTGCCGTGACACCTGCCTGGGTCGTCGCGTCGGTCGGTGCGTTGCCAGCCGGGACGGCGTCGGCCGTCGAAGGCGCGGTGTCGGCTGTGGCGGTGTCAGCCGTCGGGGCCGGGGCCTCTGCCGTCGGAGGCGCGAGACTGATCGATCCGGAACCCGTGTCCGGGGCCGAGGTCTGACCGGTGTCGGTTCCCGAACCCGAGGTGCCCGCCGCGCCGGTGTCGGAGCCGGTCGTCGACCCGCTGCCCGATCCGGTTCCACTGCCGCTACCGGAGGTCGACCCAGAACCCGACGAGGAACCGGACCCCGACGTCCCGCCACCAGCCGTCGAACCACCGCCCGCCGAACCACCGCCTGCGGAGCCGCCCGCCGTCCCACCGCCCGCCGAACCGTTCCCCGCCGAACCTCCGCCCGCCGAACCGTTCCCCGCCGTCCCACCGCCCGGCGAACCGCTGCCGTTCGCGCCGCCGACACCCTGACCGGGGCCGACGCCCGGGGCACCCGGCCCGGCTCCGGGACCGACCGAGATGCCCGGCGCGCCGAGCGCCCGGTTGGTCAGCGACGCGAGCCCGGAGCCGGTCGCGCTGCCCGCCGCGGTCAGGCCGCTGCGGCCCGCGCCGCTGGTGAAGCCGCCGAGGAAGGCGTCCGCGCCGGGCATCGCCCACTGCCCCGTCATGGTGCCGTTGGCCAGGACGCTCGCCGCCGGGGAGACGACTGCGTTCTGCATGCCGGCCGCGAGGCTGTTGCTGCCCCACCGGACCACGCCGCTGCCCGGGAAGGTCAGGCCGGACGGGCTGAACGACACCGGCATCCGGGGTGCCACGCGCCGGGCCGCCGCGCTCAGGCCGGTGCCGAGCACGGCACCGTAGGCGCCGCCGAGGCCGGCCGTCACCGTCCGGCTGGTGTCCCACCGCGTACGCTCGCCGCTGTTCATCTGGTAGGCCTGCGCGCCCACGTCGATGATCAGTTCCTCGCCGATCTCCTCGACGAGTTCCCGGCCCAGGCGGCTCATGCCCTGGCGGAAGCCCTGACTGGTCACGATCTGCCCGACCTTCGTGCCGGCCATGCGCAGCGCCGCGCGCATCCCGGCCCGGGTGAGCAGTTGCCGGCCCATCTGCGCGATCAGCCGGCGCATGGCCACGGTGACCGCCTGTCGGCCGGCGGCCAGGATGCCGGGGATGGCACCCGCCGAGACGCCGCCGAGCCAGGCCATGAGCAGCGCCACGAAGACCGCGATCACCGTGATCATGACCGCGATGAGAACCGTCAGCTTGGCGTACTCGATCTCCAGTGCGGCGGCGTCGCAGCCACCGGCGTAGGCGGCGGCCACCTCCTGCACCAGCGGCAGGCCGGTGTTCGGGTCGACGCCGATCTGGTTCCACAGCGCGCCGAACGCCTCACCGGCCCCACCGCCCCACGCCTGGAGGATCTTCATCACCGCGGGGTCGGCCTCGGCGAGGGTCTCGCTGAGCAGGTCCGCCATCTCCCGCCAGGCGTCGGCGAGCTCCCGCATGCTGTCCTCGTCGCCGGAGGGCCATCCCTCGCCAGCGCTGACCCAGCAGATGGCATCCCAGACCCACGCGTACTCGCCGAGCGAGTTTCTGGGATTGGGGATGCCCACCCGAAGTGCTCCTCTGTCCGGAAGGGACGGGACGAAGGACGAGGGTTACCTGTCCTCGCTGCCGAACAGCATCTTGGTCATCTCGTCCGTGTCCACCGTGCCCTCCACGGCCCCCCTGACGGCCGGGCCCATCTGTTCGACCACCGGCACGACCTGGTTGCCCAGGTTGAGCACCGCCTCCGCCGGCTTCTCCCCGTCCAGGTAGTTCTTGTTGAACTCCCGACCCGGCTCGTCGGTGCCCCAGGGGCTGCCCCCGTTGATGGTGGTGATGGTCGCGGCGAGGCGACGCCACCTGCTGGCCAGGGTGGCACCTGCGGCGCTGAGGTCGTCGGCGCCGTCCAGCGCGGCGTCAGGCTGCACGAAGGTGTCGTTGAGGTCGCTCATCGCTTGTCCTCCCCGGGCAGTTCACTGTCGAGTTGGCGGAAGATGCCGTCCAGGTCGTGGTCCATGTACGCCTGGAACTGGCTGTCCGGCACGAACGGCCGGAGCAACTCCTCGACGTCGCCCATCGCCTTCTCGGTCGCACGACGGATCGTCTCGGTGACGGTGGCGGAGAGCTCCCTGGAGTTGGGCCGGCGGTAGATGCGCGGGTCGAACTCCACCTTGGTCACCTGACCGCGTGGCCCGACGGTGACGGTGACCAGGCCGTCGTCCGAGGTGACCGTGGCGCTCACGGACCGGAGCCGCTGCTGGAGCTCACCCACGCCGGAGCGCATCCGCTCGAACTGGGCCATCAGTTCGTCGGCGCGGGCGCGCAGGCCCTTGGTGTCCATGGCGTCCTCCCCGTGCCCGGCCACGTTCCGCACGCTCTCGGCGGGTGTGACGGCTCGACGATACTGAATCGGAGCGACATCGGGGGTGCTCGGTGCGCCCACGGGATCGCTACGATGCACCGGCATCGCGGTGAGGGAGGGAGGGGCCGATGGTGGCGCGCCTGCGTACGTCGGCGACGGCCCTGGTCACGGCGGTGCTGGCGACAGGGCTGGCGGTTGTCGTGACCGGCCCCCCGGCCACCGCCGCCCCGGCGCAATGCCAGAGTCCCAGTGAGCCCGGCCAGACCATCACCGAGATCCCGTGGCACCAACGCTGGCTCGCGCCTGCGCGGGTCTGGCCGTTCAGCACCGGCGAGGGCGTCCGGGTGGCCGTGATCGACTCCGGGAGCGACAGCAGCCATCCCCAGTTGGCGGGCCGGGTCACCGGCGGTCACGACGCGCTGCGCGGAACGGCCGGCGGCGACGTCGACTGTGTCTCGCACGGCACGGCCGTCGCCAGCATCATCGCCGCCCGTCGGCAGGAGGGTGTCGGCTTCCACGGGCTCGCGCCGAACGCCACCGTCGTGCCGATCCGGATCAGCGAACGCACCTCCACCGACGGCGACGGCGACGGCGAGACTGTTCCCGCAGCCGTGCTCGCCACCGCCATCCGGCGTGCCGTCGACGAGGGTGCCGACGTCGTGAACATGTCGATCACGCTGTACCGGCCGAACGACGAGGTGGCCGAGGCGGTCCGCTACGCGCTGGGCAGGGACGTCGTGCTGGTCGCCGCCGCCGGCAACCTGCACCAGGACGGCAGCCGCCCCGACCCGCTGCCCTACCCCGCCGCCTACGACGGGGTCATCGGGGTCGGTGCCATCGACGAAACCGGCACCCGAGTCGCGAAGTCGCAGGTCGGGTCGTATGTCGACATCGTCGCGCCGGGTGGTGCCGTGGTCGCGGCCACCCGGGTGCGCGGGCACGCCGTCTGGACCGGGACGAGCTTCGCGACGCCGATGGTCAGCGCGACGGCCGCGTTGATCCGCGCCGCCGAACCGGACCTGCCCGCCGCCGAGGTGGCCCGGCGGTTGGTCGCGACCGCCGACCCGGCCCGGGGTGACGTGGCGCAGGGATACGGGCAGGGTGTGCTCAATCCGTACCGGGCGGTGACGGAGCGGCTGACCACCGCGGCTCCGGTCGCGCAGCCGCCTCTGCCGGATCTACCACGCGATCCGGCGGCTGAGGCACGCGCCGCACGGTGGGAACTCGCCGGCCGGGTGGCGCTCTGGGTCGGTCTGGCGTTCGCCACGGTGGCACTCGCGGTGGGGGCCGTGGCGGCTCTCCTGCCCAGGGGCCGGCGGCTGCGCTGGCGGCCCGCCCGACCGGCGGCGGCACCTCCGCCCCGGCCCGAGATCGACGAGCCGGAGGAAGTGTTCTTCCGGGTGCCGTCGTCCATGCCGCGGGCCTGACCCCCGCTGCCCCCTCTCCCACTCCCACCCCGCGCCCCGACGGTTCGATCATGGAGTCGCCCGCCTGCGCATTCCGATATTCCTGGACACAACGATGGCGCGAACACGGCGGGTGGGCGGGCCCGGACACGACGATGGCCCGGCACAGGCCGGGCCATCATGCGGTACGGGTGGGGTCAGTCGCCGAACTTCGCCCGGTTGGCGGCCTCCCTGGCCTGCATCTTGATCGCCGACTCGCGCAGCGCCTTCTCGATCCGGCCGAGCAGGTCCCGCAGGTCGTTGGCGGCCGACTCCCAGTCGCTCTGGCGCCGGAAGTACGCCTCCCGGGCGTCACCGTCCCAGGTCGCGAGCAGCGGAGCGATGCCGCTCTTGAGCCCTTCCAGCTCGCCGGTCAGGTTACGCGAAGCGCCACCGCAGCTGTCCGCGGCCGCGTTCAGCGCGGCGAAGTTGTAGCGAATCTCCATGTCGGTCTGTCCTCCCCCGTCAGAGCTTCAGTGCCGCAGTGATCTGACCGGCGGTCGCGCCCGCGCTGTCCATCTCGGACCGGATCTCGTCGTCGCTGACGTCGTAGTCCTTACCGGCGGATCCGACGGCCTCGGCAATGGCGCGCAGGGCCACGTTGAGCCGGGCCATGTCCTGGTCGAACCGCTCCCGAACCTGCTGGAAGGAACCCGCACCGGCGCCCTTCCACTGGTCGTACAGCGGCGTGAGCTGGTCCATCAGCGAGTTGAGGTTGCTGGTGAGCCGGTCGGCGACGGCATCGACGTCACCCTCGGTCTTCACCATCAAGCCGGTGTCGGTACGCATCGACATGTGGAGTCACCCCCGTCCTCGATCGTCGCCCCACTAGGCTGGGGGCAGTGGTCAGTCGACCCGTGCGCCGAACTGTCGTTCGCACGGTAACGGGTCGTGTCCAACCGGCGCTAGACCGGACGGTCACCCCGTGCCGCCACCATCCACTGTGCCTCCCGCGTCACTGTGTGTCGAGGGCACTCTTGGCCGTCACCGGGTCGAGCGCGGGCCCCGCGGGCAGCCGCACCACCAGGCTCGCCGGCAGCCGCACCGGCCGCACCTTGCCGTACCCGAGCATCGCCGGCACGTCCTCGGACGCCAGCGGATAGCGGTAGCCCAGGTCGGTGACCAGGTGCAGGGTGCCGGTGTCCAGGTCCGGCGAGGGGATCGCGGCGACCAGGACGCCGAACCCGGGCTCGATGACCACCCGGTCGGCCAGCGGGATGCCGTCGCCGGTCTGCCCGCCGGTGCGCACCAACCCCCGGACCGGCTGGACGTCCGCGTCCAGCAGCAACGTGGGCTCGTTCTGGCCGGGTTCGTAGGCGGCGCACACCGCCGGCTGGTCGCCGGTCAGCCGGGCGATGTCGGGACGTTGCTGCGGCGCCCGGTGCCGGCCGTCGGGCGGCACCGGCGCCTTGGGGGCGGTCGCGGCCGTGCCGGCGTCCAGCTCGACCGGGCGGGGCTCCCCTCCGGGGTACGCCTGCCGGGTCTCCGGGTCGGCCAGCAGCACGTCGGCCTGCACCGGGGTCAGCGGCACCAGCCGGTCCCGTTCGGTGAGGTAGAACTGCCGACTACCGCCCTGGCTGGTCACCACGAACACCTGGCCGACCCGGGCGTCGTCCAGCGCGCTGGACGGCAGCCCCCGGCCGGTGACCCTGCGGGTGGCGATGGGTTCACCGGCGGGCAGCGCGTTCAGCCACGCCCCGCCCACCTCCACCACCGGCTCGGCGGTCATGGTCAGGCCCTCCAGCACGATCCGGTCGTTGCGGATCTCGTATCGGTGGTCCCGCCACACCAGATGCAGCCGCCGGGTCTTGGTGTCCCGCACCAGCAGCGCCTCGTCGCCGGCCTCGCGCCCGCCGGACGGGGCGCGGCCCACGGTCAGCACGGTGGTGGCGACGGTTCCGCCGGTCTGGTCGCGGGCCGGCTGCGTGCACAGCGTCCACGGGCCGGACAGGATCCGACGCGGATCCGGTAGCGCGTCCGGGGCGTCCGGAATGCCGATCCGGGGGCCGCGCGGCGTGCCGACCAGCGAGTTGCGGGACACGGAGACGGTGGGTACCGACGACCCCATCGCCAGCAGCGCCGACGAGTAGTTCACCACCGGGTGCAGCCGACCGTCCCGGTAGAGGTACCGGGTGCCCGTCTCCTTCTCCAGGATGACCGCGCCGCCCTGCTTCCACTTCGTGGCACCGCCGGGGCGGAGCAGCCCGTACACGCCGACGGCGGCCAGGCAGAGCACCGCCACCATGACGCTGGCGAAGCCGGCCCCGCCGAGCCAGCGGAACGGTGCCGCCTCCGGGTCGGGCTCCCGCGCCACCAGCGCGGAGGTCATCCGTTGGACGAAGAACTGGTACGACTGGACCTGGTCCCGCCGCGACGGCATGGCACCCTCCCTGGCGTACGCCGGCACGGCCCCGGACGTCGGACCGCGGTGCCTACCATAGGCACCGCGGCCACGGTCCTGGTGCCGGCACCCGACCCGACGACGGCAGCCGAGGGAGTTTCGATGATCAGTCGTGACGAGGCGCTGGCCCGCGCACGTGACTGGGCCGCCGCCGGCCGGCCCGGCGGGACGCCCGACGTCGAGCTGTACGAGTTCGACCTCGGCTGGGTGGCCTCCCGAACCGAACCGCAGCCCACCGACCCGACCCGGCCACCTGCCTCGACCGGGTCGCCCACCCTCGTCGTCGACAGACGGACCGGCGAGGTGTCGCAGTGGCCGTCACTGTCCGCACCCGACATCGCCGCCCGGTACGCCGCGCACCGCGCCGCCGAGGGTCGGTTCCCCGACGACGTACGGCAGGTTCTCGAACAGGCCGGCTGGTATCCCGGCCGGGACGTCCGGGCCGCCGTCGACCACTGGTTGTCCCGCTTCGCGGCCGAACTCGACGGGCTCGACTGCCCGCCCACCGCCCGCGCCGCGCTCGACGAGTTCGGCGGGCTGCGCCTGCCGCAGTTCGGGCTCTACGACGACTCGACCGGAGGCGTCAACCTGGGCGGGGGCTTCACCAGCCACCTCCACCCGACCCAGGGTGGCGTCACCACGGAGGCCGCCCGCGTCTTCGCCGAGGAGCACGACAACCCGGTCTTCCCGATCGGCAACAACGAGGACGGTCCCGCCGAGATCGTCGTGGACGCCGACGGGCGGGTGTTCATGCTGCACTGGGCCGACGACTTCTACCTCGGGCCCGACATCGACACCGCGCTGGTCAACCTGGTCCGCGGGGGGCGACTGCCCGAGGCCGACGACCTGGAGTGGTGAGCGAGGTCAGCCGTTGATCGCCCGCATGAAGGCGTACAGGCCGAGCACGCTGCACGCCACCGGCACCACGGCGAGCTGGAGCAGGATGTCGAGCAGGTCGCCGAGGCGGGCCAGTCGTGGCGACGGGGCCCGCCTGCTGTAGGCGAGACCGGCGCCGACGCAGAGCCCGGCAGCCACCAGCGCGACCGGGAGCACCGTCAGCACCCGGGCGGCGGTGCCCGCGTCGGCGGCACCGACCAGGGGCAGCAGGCCCAGCCCGATCAGGCCGACGGCGAGCAGCGGCACCCGGTGCCGGACGGTCGACACCAGCCGGGCGCGCAGCAGGTGACCCAGCGCCACCACACCGGTGAGCAGCAGCGCGGACACCGAACCGGTCGACGTCAGCACGGTCAGGCAGCCGACGGTGACCAGCGCCGCCCCGAAGATCATGCCGGTGAGCACCTCGTCGGCCCGCGCGGTCGCCTGGTAGACGACCTCGCGACGCGGCTGCGGCTCGTCGCGCAGCAGGTCGTCGGCGGTACGCGGCAGCGCGGGCATGGGCATCTTGCCCAGGCGTACGGCGAGCAGCGGCATCGCCGGCAGCAGCAGGGTCAGCACGGTCACCACGACGGCGGTGCCCTGCGCCGCGTCGAGGCTGCCGAGGGCCAGCAGCCCGCCGACCATGCCCCAGAACCCGGCGAAGACCGCCGCCACGAACACGCGGGTCGCGTCACCGACCCCCAGGAAGCCGAGGAGGCCGGCCAGGAGCAGCACGGCAGAGCCGAGCAGCACGTGCGGCGCACCCGACGACCACACGGACTCCCCGGTGCCGATGACCAGCACACCGCCGACGAACGCGTAGGGCAGGCCGGCGGCGGCCACCACCGCCCCGGCCAGGGAGTCGGACATGGCGCGGGACAGCAGGATGCCGGTGACCAGCAGCACGCCGGCCATGCCGAGCGCGGTCGCGCCGCCGAGCAGACCCGGCGACTCCGACAGCAGGACGACCACGAGGCCGAGGAGCAGCAGCAGCCCGGCCACGATCAGCCCGGTCAGCCGGGTGGCGGAGGGCGTCCAGGCGACGCCGCGCCGCCGGGCGCCGTCCGCCACGGCCTCCATCAGGTCGTCGTACGCCAGTTCGGGCCACTCGGTGCGGCGTGGCACGAGGTGCAGCGTCTCGCCGTCGCGGACGTTCTGCGCGGCCAGCGTGCGGTTCAGGTCGACGGTGCCGCCGTCGGTGCGCCGCAACGACCAGCCGCCGTGCGCGGTGCCGTCCGACGGCTCCTCGTCGGCCTGCCGCAGCACCGCGGGGAGCAACGCCACGATCGGCAGGTGCTCGGGCAGGGCGAGGTCGAGACGGCGCTGGGGGGTGACCACGGCGATGCGCGCGAGTCCGGTTCCGGCCTGGGTGACCACTGACGACCCCTCGGTCCGCGGAGCGGGCCGGCGGCCCGCGGCTGTCATGACGCCCAGAGGCTACCTACCATGTGCCGATGGCGCGGGTGCCGGTTCGTACCGTTGCGGCCCGGACGCCGACGGGGAGGACAGTTTCGTGAGCACGGTGGTGGTCAAGCGCCCGGCCCGACAGCCGGAACCGGAGTACCCCTCCGGGGAGGTGCTGCTGGAGTCACCCCCCGAGGTGCCGGCGCCCGGCGGCAAGGCGTGGGGGCAGATGTTGATGCTGCTGCCCATGCTCGCGGGTTCCTTCGCGATGGCGCTGATGTTCGCGGGCCGGGGCGGCAGCACCCTCGGCTACGTCACCGGCGGCCTGTTCGGCCTGTCCGCGATCGGCATGCTCGCCTCCCAGCTCACCAACAACTCGGGCGGCCCCAGCAAGCAGGAGATGCTCCAGAAGCGGCGCGAGTACATGACGCACCTGTCCCGGCAGCGCCGGCGGGTGCTCAGGACGGTCCGCCGGCAGCGGGAGGCGGCGTTCTACCGGCACCCGGACCCGGACGCCCTGTGGTCGGTGCCGGTGGGCCCCCGGCTGTGGGAACGTCGCCGCGGTGACGTCGACTTCGCCACCGTCCGCATCGGGTTGGGTCCGCAGGAACTCGCCACCCCGCTGGTGCCGCCGCCGGCCACCTCGCTGGAGAAGCTGGAACCGATGTGCGCGCTGGCGCTGCGCCGGTTCCTCACCGCGTACGGCGAGGTGCCGGACCTGCCGGTGACGATGGCGCTGAACGGCTTCGCCCGGGTGCACCTGCGTGGTGACGACGAGGCGGTGCGCGGACTGGTCCGGGCGGTGCTCGCCCAGGCTGCGGCCTTCCACGCCCCCGACGACATGCTGGTGGCGGTCTGCACCTCGGCGGACCGGCGGGCCCACTGGGAGTGGACGAAGTGGCTGCCGCACGCGCTGCACCCCACCCGTACCGACGCCCTGGGCCAGTTGCGCCTGGTCGCCCCGTCGGTGACGGGTCTGGAGGCGATGCTCGACGACGTGCTGGTGAGCCGGCCCCGGTTCAACGCCGCCGGCGGGGCACCGCAGGTGGGCGGGCCGCACGTGCTGGTCGTCATCGACGGCGGCGACACCGCCGGGTCCGACCATCTGATGACCGACGGCGGGGTCGAGGGGGTCACCCTGCTCGACCTGTCCCACCCGCCGCCGCGGGTGCTGGACCGCGCGCGGCTGGTGCTGGAGGTCGGCGGCGACCGGGCGTTGCGGAGCACCACGGTGGACGGACCGGCGGAGATCGGCCGGGCGGACGACTGCCGGGTCGAGGAGGTCGAGGCGCTGGCGATGCAGCTCGCGCCACTGCGCCTGTCGGCGGCGTCCCGGGGTGGTGACGCGCCGCTCACCACCGAACTGGGCCTGGCCGAGCTGCTCAACCTCGGTGACCCGTACGAGTTCGACGTCGACCGGGCCTGGCAGCCCCGACCGAACCGGGACCGGCTGCGGGTGCCGATCGGCGTCGGCGTCGACGGCGGCCCCGTCGAGTTGGACCTGAAGGAGTCCGCTCAGGACGGCATGGGCCCGCACGGGCTGCTGATCGGCGCGACCGGCTCCGGCAAGTCGGAGCTGCTGCGCACCCTGGTGCTGGCGCTGGCCGCCACACACTCCTCGGAGAGCCTCAACTTCGTGCTGGTCGACTTCAAGGGCGGCGCGACCTTCACCCGGCTCGACGGCCTGCCGCACACCAGCGCGGTGATCACCAACCTGGCCGACGAGCTGCCGTTGGTCGACCGGATGACCGACGCCATCAACGGCGAGCTGGTGCGCCGGCAGGAGCTGCTGCGCGCGGCCGGCAACTACGCCTCGCAGCGCGACTACGAGAAGGCCCGCGCGGCGGGGGCCCCGCTGGCCCCGCTGCCCAGCCTGCTCATCATCTGCGACGAGTTCTCCGAGCTGCTCACCGCCAAGCCCGACTTCATCGACATGTTCGTGCAGATCGGGCGGGTGGGCCGGTCGCTGGGCGTACACCTGCTGCTGGCCTCGCAGCGGTTGGAGGAGGGCCGGCTGCGCGGCCTGGACACCCACCTGTCCTACCGCGTCGGCCTGCGGACCTTCTCCGCGATGGAGTCGCGGGTGGTGCTCGGCGCGACCGACGCCTACGAACTGCCCCGCTCCCCGGGACACGGCTACCTGCGCTTCGGGATGGAACCGCTGGTGCGCTTCAAGGCGGCGTACGTGTCGGGCACCTACCGCAGCAAGACCGCGGAGGCGGTGGCCGCCGGTGACGGCGAGGAGCGGGTGCAGGAGTACACGACGGGGTACGTGGCGCCCCCGGTGACGCGTACGCCGAAGGAGGACGTCGCGCCGGAACCCACCGACGGGGTGGGCGAGAGCGTCCTGGACATCCTGGTGGGGCGGCTGGCCGGCCGGGGCGCGCCGGCACACCAGGTGTGGTTGCCGCCGTTGGCGGAGCCGCCGACGCTGGACCAGTTGCTGCCGCCGCTCACCGCCGACCCGGCGCGGGGCGTCACCGTTTCGCACGCGGGTCTGCTGGGTGAACTCCAGGTCGCCGTGGGAATCGTCGACAAGCCGTTCGACCAGCGCCGGGACGTGCTCTGGTTCGACCTGGCCGGGGCGGCCGGGCACGCGGTGATCGTCGGCGGCCCGCAGAGCGGCAAGAGCACCCTGCTGCGGACGATGGTCACCTCGCTGGCGCTGACCCACACCCCCCGCGAGGCTGCGGTCTACTGTCTCGACCTGGGCAGCAGCGCCCTGTCCTCGCTGCGTGACCTGCCACACGTCGGCTCGGTCGCCACCCGGCTCGACGCCGGGCTGGTCCGCCGGACGGTCGCCGAGCTGCAACTGCTGATGGGGGAGCGGGAGCGCCGGTTCGCCGAGCGTGGGATCGACTCGATGGCCGAGTACCGGCGGGCCCGTCGGCACGGCCAGCACACCGACGACCCGTTCGGCGACGTGTTCCTGGTGATCGACGGTTGGTCGACGATCCGGACCGAGTTCGAGGACCTGGAACCGACGATCAACGACATCGCCAACCGGGGGCTGTCGTTCGGCATCCACCTGATCGTCACCGCCGGCCGTTGGATGGACCTGCGGCCCGCCGTCCGGGATGTCTTCGGCACCCGGCTGGAGCTGTGGCTCGCCGACGCCGGGGATTCCCACCTGGACCGGCGGGCGGCCATGAACGTGCCGGACAAGTCGCCGGGCCGCGGGATCACCCCCGACGGTCAGCAGTTCCTCTCGGCGTTGCCCCGCACCGACGGCACGCAGGACGCGGAGAGCCTGTCGGAGGGCGCCCGGAAACTGGTCACCGACCTGGCCGCCGCGTGGCAGGGGCCGGGCGCGCCCCCGATCCGGCTGCTCCCGCCGGTGGTCCCGTACGGCAGCCTGCCGGCCACCGGCCGGCCGGGCGTGCCGGTCGGCATCGCGGAGGTCGACCTCCAGCCGGTGCACCTGGACTTCGCCGCCGACCCGCACTTCATCGTGTTCGGCGACGGCGAGTCGGGCAAGAGCACGTTCCTGCGGGCCCTGGCGCAGACGGTCGTCGACCGGTTCGACCTGACCGAGGCCCGGCTGGTCATCGTCGACTACCGACGCAGCATGCTCGGCGACATCACCACCCCGCACCTGATCGGGTACGGCTCGTCGGCGCAGCTCACCGAGAGCATCGTGGCCGAGGTCGCCGCGGTGATGCGGGACCGGCTGCCCCCCAACGACGTCACGCCGGACCAGTTGCGCGCCCGCAGCTGGTGGAAGGGGCCGGACCTCTACGTCCTGGTCGACGACTACGACCTGGTGGCGGGTGCGGGCAGCAACCCGCTGACGCCGCTGCTGGAGTTCCTGCCCCAGGCCCGCGACATCGGCCTGCACCTGGTGGTCGCCCGACGCACGGGCGGGGCCAGCCGGGCGCTGTACGAGCCGGTGCTGATGCGACTGCGCGAGATCAGCACGCCGGGCCTCGTGATGTCCGGCAACCGGGACGAGGGTGTGCTGCTGGGCACCGTCCGGCCGGGGCCGCTGCCGCCGGGCCGGGGTTGGCTGGTCACCCGCCGGGAAGGCACCCGGCTGGTGCAGTTGGTGAATCTTCCGGCCCGGTCGTGAGCCGCGTACCGGGTTGCCCGATGTGGTTACCGTCCACCAGAGTGTGAGGTACCGAGCGCGGCTGTGGGACCCGGCCGCGCCTGCGGCGTGTGCGACGGATCGGGGGAGGCCCATGGGCGACGAGTGGCTCGTCGACGAGAACATCGACGTCGACATCCAGCAGCTGAAGGACTTCGCGACGGCCATCCAGAACGAGCTGACGACCAACTTCACGCCGAGCCTGCAGAACGGCATCCTACCCGTGATCAACGTGCAGGCACCGTTCGGCGGCGGTGGTCTCAAGGAGGGCGCGTTCTTCCGGGGCCGGCATGACGAGAGCCGGATGGCCATCAGCCAACTGCTCTCGGACGCCGCGAAGGGGCTGGGCGCGCTCAGCCTGGCGGCGATGGGGATCTCCGCCGAATACCTGACCGGCGACGCGCTCTCGCAGGCCACCATTGGCGACGTGCTCGACGCCTTCACCGTCGTCGACGGGCAGGAGACCCTGCACGGCTCCTCGCAGCAGGGTGCCGACCCGAACGACCCGATCGTCGCGGTGCCGGAAGCGGCGACGGATCCCGCCACCTACTTCGGCGAGGACGACTCGGCCACCGACGACGATCGCGAGGAGACGCCGGAGGTCGACCAGGAACAGGTCATCGCCGAGGACACCGTGGGCGAGATGACCATCCAGGCCGACAGTGAGGGCATGTCCGACAGCGAACTCGAGTTCGACCAGTCGGACCTGGTGTCCTGACCACCGCCGCGCTGAGGAGACGCTGAGGAGCGGGGATGACCGACAACTACTACGGCTACACGCCGGTGACCATTCCCGGCTACGCCGGCGCCGTCGACGACTACGCCTACGAGCGTTCCTCGCAGGCCTCGCCGTACGAGCCCACCGACTGGGACGCCGTCACCATCGAGGAGATGTGGGAGTACGTCCGCAAGGAGAGCGACGAGCGGACCCTCGCCCTCGCCGCGACCTGGCGGCGTACCAGCAGCCTGTTGCAGGCCACCCGGGAGAACCTCAAGCGGCACGCCGACTCGCTGGACGCGAAGTGGCAGTCGCCCGCGGCCAGGATGTTCATGGGACGGGTCGGCGCGACCCTCTACTCGCTGGACGAGTGGAGGCGGGTCGCCGACGACACGGCCACCGGCCTGGAGCAACTGGCCACCAAGATCGGGCAGGCCCAGGCCAGCATGAGGCAGGTGTGGCTGGACTACAAGAACGAGCAGATCGCCCAGGCCGGCAAGCGTGAGGCGGATCAGGGCCTCCAGTGGGGCGACGCCTTCGGGATGAACAACGGCAAGAGCTACGAGGAGGTCCAGCGGGAGTTCCACACGCAGGCCCGCGACATCGTCAAGCCGCTCGCCGACCTCTACATCGACGTCTACATCTCGTACGTGTCGCGCGGCGGAAAGTTCAAGGGCCCGACCAGGGCCGCCCCAGTCAACGAGTCCCTGCTGCCCCGACCGGTCGCGCCGGGCGCACCAGGTGGCAGCCGTCCGACCGCACCGACCGCCACCGGGCCCCGTCCGACCCGGCCGGACATGCCGAACCGTCCGGACCTGGTCGGCACGCAGGCCACGCCGCCCGCTCCTCCGCCTTCCGGACTGCCCGACGATGTCAGGCTCGCCGGCACCACGGCACCCACGGCGCCGCCCACCGGCGCGCCACCGGCGACTCCGACCCTGCCGACCACGACCGCCCCGGCTACGGCCGGCCCGGTCGTGCCGCCGACGGCTCTGGGGCCACGACCCGGCAGTCCTGGCCTGTCGAATGCCGGAAACCGGCCGGGGACTCCGCGCGCCACCCTGCCGGGCACCGGTGCGGGTGCCCCGCCCGGTGGCCGCGGCCCCGCCCCGAACCGCCCCACCCTGCCGGGAACCAACGCCGGCGGCGGCACCCCGGGGTCCGGTCGGGGCCCCGCCCCGAACCGACCGACGCTGCCGGGCAACACGGGCACCGGCCGCCCTCCCGGGTCCCGTCCCGCCGCGCCGGGACTCGGAGGGCAGCCCGGCCGCACTCCGCCGTCCACCCCACGTCTGCCGGGTAGCACCGGCGCACCTGGCCGCACCGGTGGCGCACCCGGCCGGCCCGCCACGCCCCCACCGAGCCTCGGCGGGCAGCGGGGCGGCACGCCGGGCACGACCCCGGCCGCGGGACGTCCCACGCCGCCGCACCCGGGCAAGCCGGGGACTGGCGCAGGTCCGGCTATCCCGCGCAGCGGTGCGCCGCTGGCCGGCCGAGGCATGGGTGCGCCCGGGGCGCCGCACCACGGCACCCCCGGTGCCCGCAGCGGCGGCCAGCCTGTCAAGGGCGGACAACCGGACCTGAAGGGGCGGGCGGCTGCCGGCGGCGGTCGGGCGGCACCCACGACCGGTCCCGTGCCGTCCCTGGGCGGCCGTCGGGGCGGCCCCACCGTGCCGGCGCGCGCCAGCACCCGCCCGGCCGACGACGAGCAGGAGACCTGGCAGTACGGCGACGGCGACGACGAGCTGTGGGTCACCGAATCCACCGCTGTCGGGGCCATCGAGGCACCCGCCGAGCACCGGCCCCGCGAGCAGGGCAAGGCCCTGGGGCAGAGCTGACCTGGCACCGGGCCGGCCACCGCACTGTCGGTGACCGGCCCGTACCATGTGGTGGCTGCCCCACCACGGCCGTGCACGACGGCCCACAGAGGAAGGTTGACGGGCATGCGTGTCCGCACCCGACCGGCGCTCGCCCTGACGTCCGCCGTGGCGAGCGTCCTGGTCTCCCTGGTCCTGCCCGCCACACCGGCCCGAGCCGACGACATCCGGGCCGACTCCTGGCACGTCAAGGCGCTTGAGCTCGCGGAACTGCACAAGATCACCCAGGGCGAGGGCGTCGTCGTCGCGGTTGTCGACACCGGCGTGGACGCCACCCACCCGGATCTCAGGGACAACGTGCTGCCCGGCGTCGACCTGTTCGACGACGGCAGTAGGGGGCGGGTCGACCGGCAGGGGCACGGTACCGGCATGGCCTCGCTGATCGCCGGGCACGGACACGGACCCGGCGGCGGCGACGGCGTCCTCGGGGTCGCCCCGAGGGCGAAGATCCTCCCGGTCACCGTCCAAGGTGAGCGGAGTTCGGTCATCGCTCCGAGCGCGGTCGCCGCCGGCATCCAGTGGGCGATCGATGCCGGGGCCGACATCATCAACGTGTCGCTGAGCAGCAGCCACCACCTCGACCTGGACCGGGCGGTCGAGCGGGCATACCAGAAGGGCGTGGTCGTGGTGGCCGGTGTCGGCAACCGCAGCGACGTCGTCATCGGCAACCCGGCCCGACACCCCGGTGCCGTCGCGGTCAACGGCACCACCCGCACAGACACCGTCAGCCGGGAGGCGGCTCTGCCGGCCGAGGAGGTCGACATCGCGGCCCCGGGGGAGGACCTGATCCAGGCCATTCCTGGTCGGAGGTACGCGACGGCGACCGGTAGCAGCGGCGCCGCGGCCATCGTGTCCGGCGCGCTGGCGCTGATCAAAGCGCGGTACCCGGACCTGACCGCCTACCAGATGTTCCAACGCCTGCTGGAGACCAGTCGCGACGTCGGCGACAAGGGCAAGGACCTGGACCACGGGTGGGGGGTGCTCGACCTGCGCAGAGCGTTGACCGGCGAACCCGACGGCCGGGCCGGCCACACCCCGGCCGCGAAAGACCCCGTCCAGGACCCGGACCTCGCCGGTGCCCGATCCGTGGCGGGGCCGGGGGCGGAGGAGACGCTGTTCGTCGTGCTGCTCTGGGTCGGCTTCCTCGTGATCGCCGCCGGTGCGGTGGCGACGGTGCTGGTGCTGCGCAGGCGTGCCGCCCCGGAGGGCCGGTGACCACACCCCCCGCCGGCCCGCCCGGCGCTTCCGGGCCCGGGACCATACCGCCCGCTCCGCCCACCCGCCCCGGCCCTTCCGCGCCGGCCGCGACCGGGCGGCGGCCGGTGGCCGTGACCATCGCGGTGCTGCTGATGCTGCCGGTGGCCGGCACCTGGCTCGTCGCGGGGATCGCCTTCTTCCGGGCGATGCTGTCGACCGAGGGCGACGCCAGGTTCCTGGTGGTCGGCATCGGGGCGGGGGTGCTCGCGATCTGCCTGCTGCTGGTGCTGATGACCGCGCTGGGCATGCTCGTGGCCTGGGCGGGGCGGGGCCGGGAGGGATTGACCGCACCCGCCACGTTCACCTTCGGGATCTTCGTCGTCGTCCTCGTCTCGCTGCTGGTCCAGGGCAGGCTCGGCTACGAGCCGACGATGGTCACGCCGCTGGTGGTGGGGGCGATGGCCGGGGTGGCGCGAGGGTTGCTGGCCAGCCGCCCGGCCCGCGCCTGGTTCGCCGCCGGGGAACTGGCCGGCAAGCCGGTCCGGCGACGCTGATCCGTCGCCCGACCTGGCGGGACCGAGGTCGAGGATGCTCCAGCCGGTGGGCACGGTCAGGTCCGGGGTACCCGGCAGGGTCGCCGCACGGGTGTCGCGTACGCAGGCCGTCGGGGTGGGTCAGGCCGGCAGCCAGCGCGCCTGCTTCGCGTCGAAGCGGGCCAGCAGTTCGTCGCGCCCGTCACGGTGCAGGCAGTGCAGGCCCGTTCCGTCGGGTACGACCAGCGACTCCATCCGGGGCTGCCCCCGCCCCCACTCCTCGGGCGTCTCGTCGCCCGGTGACCAGCGCAGCACCGCCACCCACTCGTCGGACTCCTCGAACGGGGAGCCGTCGCCGAGCAGCCCGAGCCGGCGGTAGAGCCGGACGGGGGTGTCCCGGCCCGGCCCGGCCCAGGTGTGCACCAGCCCCGCGGCACGGTCGTAGCCGTCGTCCAGGTAGGACGTCAGGTAGCGGTGCGGGATGACCAGTTGCAGGCGCATCGGCGCGTCGGGATCGGGCCCCGGGTCGTCGTCCTCGGCGGGTGCGGGCCGGTGCACCGGCACCCCGTGTGCGGCCGGCTCGGCGTACGCGGCGGCGACCCGGCGACGCTGCTCCTCCTCGGCGGCGTCGGTCAGCACCTGGCGCAGCTCGCCCAACCATTCCCGCAGGGTCAGCACCGCCTCGCCGGGCAGCACCGCCGACAGCGGAGTGTCCGGGTTGAGCAGTAGTTGCCACGAGTCGTCCGGCCAGTGTTCGGTGAGCTGGAGGCTGCTCACCGACACCGCGTCGTGGTCGCCGAGCGCCTGCCGCAGCCGCAGCTCGGAGGTGAACACCGGCAGGGTGGGCCGGCCCTGCGGATCAGGCACGCACCACCAGGGGAACTCGGGATCGGACAGGTCCCGTGAGGGACCGCCGCCGGGCCGGACCGGCAGCACCAGTTCGGTGCGCAGCAGCGCCGCCATCAGGGCGTCCGGGTCCTGGCGGGTCACCGCGTCGCGCAGGTCGCGTTCGGCCTCGACCGTCGCCCCGGCGAGCGTACGCAGGTCGTCGGCGTCGAGCCGGACCCCGATCGGCAGGCCGGCGTCCACGGCCAGCAGGTGGTCGTCGCCGGGCCAGTCGAGCGCCATGTCCGACAGGGTCATCGCGCGCCAGCTGACCGGCTGCCCCGGCAGGCAGGCGACGATCGCCGCCGGGGAGGTGAAGGTGACGACGTGCGTCCGCCCCTCGAAACGGCCGGTGGGCCAGGCGGGTGGGGCCTGGCCGGAGGCCGCCTCGGGAGGCACCGGCACCAGCAGCGGACCGGCGGCCAACTCCCGGAGGAACGTCTCCTGGTCGTCGGCCTCCACAGCCGCCAGCAGCGCGGTCTCGGTGGCGGTCGTCGGACGCCAGGCCGTCACCAGGTGCCGTCCGCACGGACACGGCGGGGCTGGCGGCCCAGCACCAGTACGGTGACGGCCTCGTCGAGGTCACCGCCGAGAAACCACTCGCCGGTGTGGTCGAGCACGAACACCCGGCCCCGTTCGTCGACGGCGAGGATGCCGGTGCCGTCGCCCTCCTCGCCGAGAGGGGCCAGTGCCGTGCCGGTCGCGGCGGCCAGCGCGGCGAGGGTGTGGACGCTGTGCCGGACGAGGAACGGGTCGAGGTGGAAGGCGCTGGGCGCGACCTGCTCGCCCTCGCCCTGCGGGCGCACCCGCAGCCCGCCGAACTCGGCGTACGCCTCGACGGCGGCGGGGACGACGGTGTGCTGGCGGCCATCCGGCGCGGCGAGGGCCGCGAGCCGCAGCGCCCAGTCACGGGCGCGGTCGTCGTCGCGGCGGTCGGGCGTCCACCCGGAGGCGGCGAGCGTCTGCGCGACCAGCGACGGGAAACGGTCGGTCACAGCGTCTCCACCCCGAACCAGTCGAGCAGGGCCGCGCAGGAGCGGCAGGGCGGTTGCACCTCGCCGTGCCGGGGGTCACCGTCCTCCCGGATCCGGGTAACCCGCACCTTGGCCCCCCACAGCAGGGCCCGCGCCCGGGTGGCGGTCAGCGGCGGGCCGTCGGCCTCGGCCGCGTGGAGCCGGTCGGAGAGCAGCACCGTCTCGGCGCACCAGCCCGCGAAGCGTTCCCGCTGGTCGGCCGGCAGCTCGTGGAGGAAGCGCCGGATCACGGGGTGCAGGTCGGGGGCGATGTCCCCACGGATCGAGGTGTGCGTGTGGACGGTGCCGTCGACCAGCAGCGCGCCCGCGGTGAGCGGCAACATCCGAAGCTCCGCCATCCGTCCTCCCGTCCCGGTGTCGGTGCGCCACCGAGCCTATCGGCCGACCACCGCCGGCACTGCCCACAGTCCGCCCCCGGCGGGCTCCCCCACGTCGTCCGGCTGGGATATCGTCGGCGCCAGCCCCCAAACCGCCGTCGCACGGAGCCCGGAGCCATGACGCGCACCCTTCTCGTCTCCCCGGACCAGCCCGGCGCCTACCCCACGATCGGTGACGCGCTCGCGGCGGCCAGCGACGACACCGTCGTCTCGGTGACCCCCGGCACCTACTACGAGGCCCTGTTCGTCAACGACCGTGCGGTCACCGTCGTCGCCGCCCAGGGCGCCGGGACCGTGACCGTCGACGCCTCGTCCGGGGTCTACCCGACGGTGTCCTGCAACTCTGGGCGGCTGGAGCTGCGCGACCTGGTGCTCAAGGCCGGCGACGCGCCGGTGGTGGTTGTCGACCGGGCGACGCTCACCCTGACCGGCTGCGAGCTGAGCGCGGGGTTCGGCGCGGCCGTTCAGGTGGCCGGGCGGTCGGAGTTCACGCTGACCCGCTGCCGGGTGACGGGTGCCCGCTACGGCCTGGTGGTGGAGGATTCCGACGGCACCGTGGAGGGTTGCGAGTTCAGCGATCTCAGCGAGGACGGCATCATCGTGCGGATCGGCGCCGCGCCGACCATCCGCACCAGCACCATCACCCGCTGCGGCAACCGGGGTGTCTACGTCTACCAGTACGGCCGACCGACCATCGAGGCGTGCGACATCTCGCAGACCGGTCACGCCGGCGTCGCGGTGGTGCACCAGAGCGCGCCCGTGCTGCGTCGCTGCCGCATCCGGGACACGCGGGGCCCGGCGGTCTCCTTCGCCCGTGGCTGCTCCGGCACGGTCGAGGAGTGCACCACGGAGAACACGGCGCTGCCGGCGATCGACGTGGCCGAGGGCGCGACGCCCACCGTCGTGACCGGCACGGCCAGCCGGGCGGCCACGTTCGGCGCGGCGGCGGCCCAGGCCGCCCCGCAGCAGGACACCGCCCGGGTCGAGAAGCTGCTGGCCGAACTCGACGCGATGGTCGGTCTGGAGTCGGTGAAGGAGGAGGTCCGCGGCCTCATCGACGAGATCCAGGTCAACGAGTGGCGACGCAGCGCCGGGCTGCCGGTGGGCACGGTCAGCCACCACCTGATCTTCGCGGGGGCGCCCGGCACCGGTAAGACCACGGTGGCCCGCATCTACGGCGAACTGCTGGCGGCACTGGGGGCGTTGCCCGGCGGCGCGTTCCGCGAGGTGTCCCGACGTGACCTGGTCGGCCAGTACCTGGGCCACACGGCGGAGAAGACCGCCGCCGCCTTCGACGCCGCCCGGGGTGGGGTGCTGTTCGTCGACGAGGCGTACACGTTGTCCCGCTCGTTCGGCAGCGGCGGCGACTTCGGCCAGGAGGCCATCGACACGCTGGTCAAGCTCATGGAAGACCACCGCGACGAGGTGGCGGTCATCGCCGCCGGCTACACCGGGGAGATGCTCCAGTTCCTCGACGCCAATCCGGGCCTGGCATCCCGCTTCGCCAAGACAGTCGAGTTCGGCAACTACTCGCCGGAGCAACTGGTGGTGATCGTCGAGCGGATGGCGGCCGGCGACGAGTACCTGCTCGCCGACGGTGTCGCCTTGGTGCTGCTGGCCCACTTCGGCTCGATCGAGCGGGACCAGAACTTCGGCAACGCGCGGGAGGCACGCAAGCTCTTCGAGGGTGTCCGCAAGGCACAGGCGCAGCGACTGCGCCAGTCCGGCCAACGGCCCAGCCTCGACGAGCTGCGCACCGTCACGGTCGGCGACGTCCGCGCCGCGATCGGTCGCTGAGCGGTGCCGGTCACGGGGAAAGGGGACGCGCGGTGACGCATCCCGGGGCGGCACGGCCGGATGAGCCGGGCTGGCAGCAGCACCCAGGTGCACCGCCGACCGCCCGGCCGGGCCGGCAGGCGGCGGGACAGCAGGCCGCGCCGGGCCAACAGGTTGCGCCAGGACAGCAGGCGGCCGGACAGCAGGCCGTAGCGGGCCAGCGGGCGGTGTCTCCGCAGCAGGCGGGCGCGCCGGCACCCGCGCCGACCCTGAGCACCGTGGGGGCGGGGCAGGTCTGGGCCGCGCAGCGCGGGCAGGGTCGGGCCACGGCCGGCACCGCGTACGGCAGCCGGGCGGCGGCCGAGGCCCAGGTTGCCGCAGCCGGGCGGGGCACCGCCGCGACGTCGGCCGCACCGCCCGCGCGACCGGTGGCGGCCACCGCAGCGCAGCCGACCGGCGAGGCGGAGGCCGCGACCGAGGCGGCCACCCCGGTGGTACGCCCGCACCGGCGCGAGCTGCGGGTCGGCGGAGTGCACGTGGCACAACTGGTGGCCTGGCAGTCCGCCGTGGCGGCGGTGCTCGCCGCGTACCCGCACGGGGTACCGCTCACGGTCGCGGTGGCCGCCGGCGCGCTGCTGCTGGTCTCGCCGACGGTGGTGCGGTTCCGGGGGCGTTGGGCCTACCGGTGGCTGAGCGTCTGGTGGGGCTACCGGGGGCGCAGTCGGCAGCTCACCGCGAGCGGCCCGGACACCGCCCTGCACCTGTTGACGCACGTCGAGGGCAGCGTCGAGCTGGACGCGGTCGAGATCGACGACCAACCGGCGGTGCTGCTGACCCACCGGGGCGGCCTGTGCGCCGTGTTCGAGGTCGACCCGACGGAGGGTGCCCTGCTGGTGGGGGCACCGCAGGCGTTGCCCTCCCCGGTGGTGCTGCTGCCGGCCGCCGACCCCAAGGCCCCGCCGATCGTGGTGCAGCTGCTCATCCAGGTCACGCCGGCACCCCGCGCCCGATCGGGTGCCGCTGCCGTGGACCGGGCGTACCGGGAGCTGACGGGCGGAGAGGTGCCGGCGAGCCGGCAGGCCTGGGTGGTGCTCCAGGCCGCGCGTACCCCGGATCTCCATGCCGACCGGGATCTGCGCCCGACCCTGACCGCGGCGATCCGGCGGCTGCGGCGGCAACTGCGCCAGGATCGGGTCACCGCGCGGATGCTCAACCGGGACGAGGTGCTCGCCGCCGTCGCCCACCTCACCCAGCTCGCGGGCGATCCGTCCGGCGCGGGAGACCGGCCGGCGGCCCGGGAGGACTGGCGGATCTGGTCCACCCAGGACACCGCGCAGAGTTGTCACCGGCTGCTGCGCTGGCCGGACCGGGCGTGGGAGGTCGACCCGCTGCTGCGGGGGCTGCCCGCCGCCAGCGCCGTGGTGTCGATCGCCGCGACTCGGGACAGCACCCGTGCCGGCGACGACGAGGTCGCCGTGGAGGTGGCGTTCCGGCTGATCGGCACCGATCCGGCGGCCCTCGACACCGCCGACCGGGCCCTGGACGAGGCGATCCGTCGGCACGGTGGTCGCCTGCAACGACTCGACGGCGAACACGCCCATGGCGTTGCCGCCACCCTGCCGCTCGGAGGGTTCCTGCGGTGAACGGTGCCGCCTTCCCCGGCAGCCGGATGGGGCTGCACGTCACCTCCACCCCGACGGTGGCCGGGTTGCATCTCGTCGCCGGGGGCGGCGGCCTGGTCGTCGGGCGCAACCGGCAGCAGGAGCCCGTCGGGTTGCGGCTGTTCCGGGCCGAGCCCACCCGACTGATGCTCACCGGCGGGGTGCGCTGCGCGGAGCTGCTTGCCTTCCGGGCCCTCGCTCTCGGGGCGCGCCTGTTCATCCAGACGGCCCGTGAGCAGGAGTGGGACGCGGTCCTGCGCCGCTGCGTCATCGGCCGGGAGGTCGCCTCGTTCCTGCCCCCGGGCGTCGCGCCGCCGACCCCGGCGACCCCGACCGAACCGCAGCTCGTGGTCATCGACACCGGGCCGGTGACCGGGCCGGACACGAGCCTCGCCGCGCCGTGGCGGGCCACCCTGGTGGTTCGCGACGAGTTGGCCGGCTGGGACGTGGAGGTGCTGGTGCGCAGCGACATCGTGGTGTTGCAGCGGCTCACCGAGCCGGAGGCCGTGACGGCGGCGACGGCACTCGGGCTGGTCAGCGTGCAGAGCTGGTTCACCCAACTGCACCCGGAGATGGTCGGCCTGATCACCAGGGGCAAGGTGCAGTGGGTGACGCTCAGCATGACACCGACCGAGCGCCAGCTGATCGGGCCTGTGGCACGGGGGCAGTGACCGGACCCTGGCGTTCCGGCTCGCCGGCGTCGCGGTGGGCGTGAGGGTCGCGGTCGCCGCGTCCGTCCGTCCGTCCGTCCGTCCGTCGAGTGTCGACGACGGGTTTCTGCCCCCGCGACGGTTCGGTACGTCCGAAGTGTCGTGCAACCGAGGCGCAGCGCCCGAGGACGCAAGCTGGCCGGCTGAGATTCCCGCCAGGTGGTGGCAGGGGTGACTGGTCGCCGGGTCGCCGACCGCTCGGCCGGTGACCCGGCCGGTGAGCTGGTCCGCCGGACGCAAGGAATCGCGATTCCCGCAACATCCGAGAATGCAAGATCGCTTTTTCGCAGTTCATTTTTCATATCGCGAAACACAGGACGCGCATACATGTACGTCAATGCAGCGTTAGGATCCTCGCAATGTCAGGACGCTCTCTGCGGGGCAACCACCTCGCGGGGGCCACCCACAGTAGGAGGACTGGGAGATGACACTCCCCCGTGCTCGTCGGCGACGGATCGCGACCGTCGCCGTACTCGCCACCGCCGCCCTGGTCACCACCATGGCCGGCGCCCCGGCGACGGCAGCCCCGGCCACCGGGCACATCCTGAACGCCAACGGACCCAACGCCGTACCCGAGAGCTACATCGTGGTGCTGAAGGACAGCGCCGTCGGCGGTCGCGCCGGCACCCGCCAGGCCAACGTGGACGACACCGCCGTCAGCCTGGCCAAGCAGTTCGGTGCCCGCGTCGGCCACGTCTACGGCGCGGCGCTCAACGGGTTCGAGGCGAAGCTGTCGGAGCAGGCCGCCAAGCGGCTCGCGGCCCACCCCTCGGTCGCCTACGTCGAGCAGAACGCCACCGTGTCCCTCGCCGCCACCCAGACCAACCCGCCGTGGGGGCTGGACCGCATCGACCAGCCCAAACTCCCGCTGAGCAATACCTACAGCTACACCAGCACCGGCAGCGGCACCGTCGTCTACGTCATCGACACCGGAATCCGGACCACCCACGTCGACTTCGGCGGTCGGGCGATCCACGGTTACGACGCCGTCGACGGCTCGCTGCCCGCGACCGACTGCAACGGCCACGGCACCCACGTCGCCGGCACGGTCGGCGGCAAGACGTACGGGGTGGCCAAGGGCGTGCGGCTCGTCGGCGTACGGGTGCTCAACTGCGCCGGCAGCGGCACCTGGGCCCAGGTCATCGCCGGCATCAACTGGGTGACCGCGAACCACGGTACCGGCCAGCCCGCGGTGGCCAACATGAGCCTCGGCGGCGGCAACAACGCCGCGCTGAACACGGCCGTCGCGAACTCCATCGCCGACGGGATCTCCTACGCGGTGGCCGCCGGCAACTCCAACCAGAACGCCTGCAACTTCTCGCCGGCCTCGGTTCCGACCGCCATCACGGTCGGCGCGACGCAGAGCAACGACTACCGGGCCAGCTTCTCCAACTACGGCTCCTGCCTGGACCTGTTCGCCCCCGGCGTGGGCGTGCTGTCCGCCTGGCACACCAGCGACACCGCCACCAACTCGATCAGCGGCACCTCGATGGCCTCGCCGCACGTGGCCGGTGCCGCCGCCCGGGTGCTCCAGAACAACCCGTCCTGGCCCCCCGCGCAGGTCAGCTCCTACCTGAACAGCACCGCCACGCCCAACGTCGTCATCAACCCCGGACCGGGCTCGCCGAACCGTCTGCTCTACCTGGCGCCCTCGTTCTGATCCCATCGACCCGGGTCGCCCCGGCCCCGAGGGCACATTCCTCGGGACCGGGGCGTCCCCCGCTCCGCACCGGTTGGTCCGGCGCGTGACCGGCGACCAGACCGTCGCGTCGGGCCGCGACGACAACCGGCCCGGACGACGTCCGGCCACGACCACAACCGGCCCGGACCACGTCCGGCCACGACGACACCGCTCGCGCCGCGACACGGCGGTGTCAGTGCCGGCCCGCCTCCCACATCCCGCGCGTCATCTCGTATTCGACCTCACCCTGCTCCGTCCCCGGCAGCGGGTCGTCCCAGGCCGGGAAGTACGTCCTGACGTGCCGCATCCCGACGGCCCGCAACACGCCCCGGGAACCGGTGTTCACGGCCATGGTCTGCGCGATCACCCGGCGCTGCCCCACCGTGTCGAAGGCGTGTCGCAGCAGCACCCTGGACGCTTCGCTGGCCAGCCCTCGACGCCAGTACCGGCGGACGAGCCGGTAGCCCAGTTCGGCGACGGTCGGGTCGTCGGGCTGGTCGGGACCGTGCGCCGGGGGGAGCATCATCAACCCGACGAACTCGCCCTCCTCCTCGCGGGTCGGCGGGGTCGAGCCGGGGACCGCGCCGCCGGTGCCGAACGCCATCCAGTAACCCAGCCCGTCGACCCTGCCCGCCAGGGCGATCCGCTGCGCGTGGGACGCGAGAACCTCGTCGCGGGAACGTGCCCGACCCCAGATGAAGCGGAGCACCTCCGGATCGGCGTCGAGCGCAATCTCCAGGTCCAGATGCCGGTCGGCGAGGGGCACCAGGAGCAGCCGGTCGGTGGTGAGCACGGGTTGGGGCACCCGGCGATGCTCGCACGCCGCTGCTCCTCGCGGTCGACACGGTGCGCCGGGCCGACGACGGGGACGGGGCCGTCCGGTTGGCGAGCCTCGCCGGCCATCTGCCGGTGTCCGGCCCGGCCGTGCTGCTGGGCCACGACCTTTCCGCCCCCGACCTCGAACGTTGGACACCGTGGACCGCCCGGGGCCGGGTGGCCGGCGGCACGCTGGCCGTCGAGGAGGCACCCGCCCGCACCGCTGGCACCGCCGCTCAGCCTGGCAACGGTTGACCCGTCAGCGGCGGCCCGCCCGGGAGTGCCGCCACGCCCTCGACGCCGACACTGCTGCTCGGCAGCCAGGAACACGGGTCGCGGGCCGGTAGTCGGGCCCGACGGCACCTGGTCGGCCGCGCGCTGCGTCGGCTCCACGCCACCGGGGCCGCCGAGGCGACCACCGGTGCCCGAGACGCGGCCTACGCGAGCTTGGCGACGGTGAGCAGCACCGCGGCGTCCTCGATCGCCGCCAGGGAGTGTCGGGCGTCCGGTACGACGAGCACGTCGCCGGTTGCGCCTTCCCAGGCCGAGTCTCGGGTGGCCAGGCGGACCCGCCCGTGCAGGACGTGGACGGTGGCCTCGCCCGGGTTCTCGTGCTCGTCCAGCCCCGCACCGGCACGCAGGGCGATGAGTGTCTGCCGCAGGGTGTGCGTCTGCCCGCCGACGACGGTCTGGGCGCTGCGACCACTGGACGACGCTCGCGCCTTCTCCAGATGCTCGACGGTGAGGATGGCCAGCGACGACTTCTGCACTGCACGGCTCCTTCGGGTGTCGGGCGGCTCGCCACGATCGTACGGTCGGCTGTGCCGCTCAGCGGTCGGCTTCGGTGCGCTCGACGGTCAGCGTGGAGACCCCGGCGGTCGCGTCGATGTCGTAGCGGTCGGTCGCCGACGCCCACTGCGGCGGGGTGATCACCGTGCCGCCGGCCACGCCGGACCGGGTGGCCCCGTCGACGGTGACCGAGCCGGCTCCACCACCGACGCGTACCTGCACCGGCGCGTCACCGGCAAGGCGGACGACGACCTGACTCGCCCCGCCGCCGAGCACGGTGCGTTGCGTCCCCTCCGGCGGTGGCAGGGTCAGCTCGATCCGGTTGGCCCCGGCGGTGAACTCGATGTCACCGACCCGGGCGTTGCGCAGGTCGAGGTGTTGTTCCTTGGCTCCGCCGTTGAGCCGTACGTTCCAGCGAACCGACTCGCCCAGCACCACCTCCACGACGGCCGGGCCGTCGCGCCCGGTGCCGCGCAGATTGGTCAGCAGGCTGCCATCGGTCAGGGAGACCGCCGGGCGGACGCTGGCGTCGCGCGGGGTGGACACCCGGTATGCGTCGTCACCCAGGTCGGCGGTGCGCAGCCGGATCACGTCAGCACCGTCGAGCAGAACGAAGGTGGCCTCGCGCAGGTCGTCGACGGCACCGGTGACGACGTGCCCGGAACGGCCGTCGTCCCTGGTCGTCACCCACGTCCAGCCGGCGACCAGCACCACCACCACGACCAGCAGGGCCGCGCCGAGCAACCACCACAACCGTCGCCCGCCAAGCGTCTGAGCGTTCTCCACGTCGCCTCCGCATCTCGGTGACCGCCACGGGGCTACTACCCACAACACGTGTCGCCGACTCAGGTGGGGCAGCCGGAGCCGCCCTCTTGACCGGACGGTCAACTGCCCCCTAGGCTCAGTTGACCGATCAGTCAACTCCGGAGGTCCTCGCACATGCCGTCCGACACCCGGGACCGGCTCGTCCGTGTCGCCCGCGACCTCATCCACGGCTCCTCGTACGCAGAGGTCAGTGTGGAGGACATCTGCGCCGCCGCCGACGTACGACGAGGCAGCCTCTACCACTTCTTCGCCTCGAAGGAGGCGCTCGGCCTGGCCGTGCTGGAGGCCAACTGGGCGATGATGCGGGCCCTGCTCGACGAGGCCTTCGACGCCGAGATCCCACCACTGGACCGCATCGACCGCTTCGTCGCGGGCTTCGCCGCCATGATGGCCAGGGCCCGCAACGAAATGCCCACGACACCCGGCTGCCCGCTGGGCAACCTGACGGCGGAGCTGTCCACCGCCGACGCCGCCACCCGCACCCGGATCACCGAGATCCTCGACTCCTGGGCGCGCTACTTCTCCGACGCGGTCCGGGAGGCGCAGGTTCGCGGCGACCTGCCCGGCGCGATCGACCCCCGGACCGCCGCGCTCGGCATCCTCGCCCACCTACAGGGGATGGCGCTGCTCGCCAAGGCGTACGACCAGCCACGGCTGGTCGAGCAGTCCCGCGCCGCGGTCCGGGCCCTCCTGGGCGCCTGAGCGTCACCGCCCTCGACCAGCCTCGCCACACCCCGCCAGTTGACCGAACAGTCAAGTTCCCGGAGGTTCCCGTGACCCGGACCGAGATTCCCGTGACCCGGACCGAGATTCCCGTGACCCAGACGGAGGTTCCCATGACCCAGACCCACGCCGAGGCCGGCCGGCGGTACCGCTTCGACACCTTCCGCACCGCGCTGCTCCTCGACGACCTCACCTTCGGCCCGGACGCGCCCGGACCCGGCGACCCCGTACCCGCCTTCGACCTGCCTGTCGTCGGCGGCGGCCGGGTGCGCAGCGACGACCTCGGCCCCCACCCCGTGCTGCTCGTCTTCGGCTCCCGCACCTGCCCCGTCACCGAGAGCGCCGGCCCGGTGCTGCGCAGCCTGCACGCCGAGTACGGCGACCGGGTGCGGTTCGTGCTGGTGAACACCCGGGAGGCCCATCCCGGCGACACCATCGGCCAGCCCCGCACCCCGGCCGAGAAGTGGCGGCACGCCGAGAACCTGCGCCGGCACCACCGGCTGCCGTTCGAGGTGGCGACCGACGACATCGACGGCACCCTGCACCGCGCCGTCAGTCCCAAACCGAACTCCGCGTACCTGCTCGACCCCGACGGCGTGATCCGCTTCCGGGCACACTGGGCCAACGACGAGCGCGGCCTACGTGCCGCGCTGGCCGATCTGACGGCGGGCCGGCGGCCGAGGCGCGGGCGCAGCCGGGCCATGGTCGGGCCGCTGCTGCGCGCGGTCGGCCACCTGCCCGGCGTGGTCCGTGCCGCCGGAGCCAAGGTGGAGCGCGACGTCTGGCTCGCCGCGCCCCCGCTCGCCCTGCTCGGGCGACTCTCCGTCCTGTTCGGCCGGCTACCTCACGACCGGCGCGGCAGCGCCGCCGCGATCGCCCTCGGTGTCGTCGGGGTGCTGACGCTCGCCCTGGCGCTCACGGCGACAAGGTGAGATCAGCGGAAGGCGGAATGGCCGGTCAGCACCTGCCCGATGATCAGCTGGTGCACCTCGGAGGTGCCCTCGTAGGTGAGCACGCTCTCGAGGTTCGCCGAGTGCCGCATGATCGGGTAGTCGAGGGTGATCCCGGCCGCGCCGAGGATGGACCGGCACTCGCGGGCGATGGCGATGGCCTCCCGCACGCTGTTGAGCTTGCCCAGGCTGACCTGCCGGTGATCGAGGGTGCCCGCGTCCTTCAACGCGGCGAGTTGCAACGCCAGCAGCATCCCCTTGCCCAGCTCCAACCCCATGTCCGCGATCTTGAGTTGGGTGGCCTGGTAGGCGGCGAGTGGCCGGTCGAAGATCTGGCGACTGCGCGCGTACCCGATCGTCGTGTCCAGACAGTCGTGGGCCGCGCCCAGCGCCCCGAACACGATGCCGAAGCGGGCCTCGTTGAGGCACGACAGCGGGCCGGACAGGCCGGCGGCCTCCGGCAACATCGCGTCGGCGGGCAGCCGCACGTCGTCGAGGACGAGTTCCGAGGTCACCGAGGCGCGCAGGGAGAGCTTGCGGGTGATCTCCGGGGCGGTGAAGCCGGGGGTGCCCGCGGGGACGACGAAGCCACGGATGCCCTCGTCGGTGCGGGCCCACACCACGGCGACGTCGGCGACGGAACCGTTGGTGATCCACATCTTGGTGCCGTTCAGCACCCAGTCGCCCCCGTCGCGGCGGGCGCTGGTGCGCATGCCGGCCGGGTCGGAACCGAAATCCGGTTCGGTCAGGCCGAAGCAGCCGATCGTCTCGCCCGCGGCCATCCGGGGCAGCCACTGCTGCTTCTGTTCCTCGGAGCCGAATCGCCAGATGGCGTACATGGCCAGCGACCCCTGCACCGAGACCAGGGAGCGCAGCCCCGAGTCGCCCGCCTCCAGCTCGAAACAGGCCAGGCCGTACGCGACCGCGGAGGTGCCCGCGCAGCCGTAGCCCTCCAGGTGCATGCCGAGCACGCCGAGCTCACCGAGTTCGAGGGCCAACTCCCGGGCGGGCAGGTGACCCTGCTCGTACCAGGTGGCGATGTGTGGGCGGATCCGCCGGTCGACGAAGCCGCGGACGGCGGCCTGGAGTTCGCGGGTGTCGTCGTCGACGAGCGCGTCGACGCCGAAGTACGCGAGGGTGGGCGCGGGGGCGGGCAGGGTCACGATTCGTTTCCTTCCGGGGCTTCCAGGTGCGCGATCACGCCACGCGCCACGGCGACGGCCATCGCGTCCAGCGCGTCGTGGGTCATCGCCGCCATGTGCGGGGTGGCGAAGACCCGAGCATGGTGCAGCAGCGGGTCTTCGGGGTCCGGCGGTTCGGGGTGGAAGACGTCCACCGCGTAGCCCCCGAGCTGACCGGCGTCGAGCGCGGCGAGCACGGCCGCGCTGTCCACGACACCGGCCCGCGCCGTGTTCACCAGGAGGGCGCCGGGTCGCATCCGGGCGAGGTTGGCGGCGCCGACGAGCCCGGCGGTCTGCGCGGTCTGGGGCACGTGCAGGCTCACCACGTCGGCGTCGCGCAGGAGTTGGTCGAGGTCGACCAGGCGTACGCCCTCGGGTGGGGTGGTGACGGCGACGTCGTACCCGATGACCGTCATACCCAGGCCCCGGGCGCGGGCGGCGACGCCTCGGCCGATCGCACCGAGCCCCACCAGGCCCAGGGTACGACCGGCCAGCATGGTCCCGGTCAGCCCGGCCGCGACGACCGCGGACGGCAGCGACCGACCGGCTGCGAAGGCACCCTGCCGCAACGACGCCGTGGCCAGCGGTGCCTGCCGGGCGAGGGTGAGGGCGGCCAGGATGACGAACTCGGCCACGGATTCGGCGTTGGCGCCGGGCGTGCCGACCACCCGGATGCCCAGGCGCTCGGCCGCCGCCAGGTCGATGCCGTCCAGCCCGGCGCCGTGCCGGCCGACGACCTTGAGCCGCCGGGCGGCTTCGAGCATGCCGGCCGTCACCGGTGAGGAGCGCACCACGAGGGCGTCCGCGGTGGGGAGCGGGCCGGCGGCCAGTGCTCCCGGGTCCGTGGCGTGGGCGACGTGCACCTCGCCGACGCCGCGCAGCAACTCCATGCCGGCCGCCGCGATGGGCTCGGTGAGCAGGATCTTCGGTCTCATGTCCGTCCTCACCAGCCGGTGTAGCAGGTCACCGGCACGCAGTAGAAGTCGCGCGCGTAGGTGCCCTGTTCGCGTGGGCCGTGGTTGGAGGCACCGCTGCCGCCGAAGGGCAGGTGCAGTTCCGTCCCGGCGGTGGGCAGGTTGACCGTCACGATGCCGGCGCGGGCGTCCCGCTTGAACCGTTCGGCTGCCGACAGTGACGTCGTCACGATCCCGGCGGACAACCCGTAGCGGGTGTCGTTGGCGACGCCGATGGACTCTTCCAGGTCGTCGACCCGGATCACACAGGACACCGGGCCGAAGATCTCCTCCCGGGCCAGCCGCATGTCGTTGCGCGCGTCGGCGAAGAGGGTGGGCCGCATGAACTGGCCCTCGTCGGGCCGGTGCGCCCCACCGGCCACCACGGTCGCGCCCTCGTCCAGCCCGATCCGGACGTAGTCGAGGTTCTGGGCCAACTGCTCCGGGCTGACCACGGGCCCCACCTCGCTGAGCGGGTCGAGCGGGTCCCCGACCCGCAGCGCGTCGGCCGCCGCGGCCAGCGCCTCGACGAACCGGTCGTGGATGCCCGCCTGCACGATCAGCCGGCTCGACGCGGTGCAGCGCTGGCCGCTGCTGAAGAAGCTGCCGTCCAGGGCGCAACGCACCGCCACCTCCAGGTCGGCGTCGTCGAGCACCACGAGCGGGTTCTTGCCGCCCATCTCCAGTTGGAACCGCTTGTTGCCGTGGGCGAGGCACTGCTGCGCGACGTGGGTTCCGGTGCGGGTGCTCCCGGTGAAGGAGATGCCGTCGATCCCGGTCGAGGTCAGCAGTTCCTCGCCGACCACGCCACCTGCCCCCATGACGAGGTTGAAGACGCCGGGCGGCAGCCCGGACCCGGCGATGATGCGGGCGAGTTCCCCGGCCGAGGCGGTGACCAGTTCGGCCGGCTTGAGCACGACCGCGTTGCCGTAGGCGAGCGCGGGCGCGATCTTCCACGCCGGTATCGCCAGCGGGTAGTTCCACGGCGTGATGACGCCGACGACGCCCAGCGGCCTGCGCCGTACCTCGGCGTGCACCCCCTGGCGGGTGGACGAGTAGACCTCGCCCTGCGGTTGCAGGAGCTGGTGGGCGTAGTACCGGAAGGTCTGACCGGCCCGGGTGACCTCCCCCCGCGCCTCGCTGAGCAGCTTGCCCTCCTCCCGAGAGAGCAGGACGGCGAGTTCCTCGGTACGTCGCAGGATGGCGGCACCGATGTGGTCCAGGATCTCCATCCGGTCCCCGACGGGCCGGTTCGCCCAGCCGGGCTGGGCGGAGCGGGCGGCCTCGATCGCCGCGCGCACCGTTTCCCGACCGGCGTGGGCGTACTCGCTGACGACCTCGCCGGGGCGCGCGGGGTTGACGTTCGGCCGCCGTTCCCCGTCGACCCACTGCCCGTCGACGAGATTGCGGTGGTACGGCACCGGCGTCACGTCCGACCACCGGCTGCGGCGACGACCGGCTGGTCCTGCGGACCGGGGCCCTCGGGGAAGTGGCAGGCGACCTGGTGGCCGGTACCGGCCGAGGCCAGCGGCGGCTCCTGCACCGCACAGATGTCCTGCGCCTTCCAGCACCGGGTACGGAACCGGCACCCGCTGGGCGGGCTGAGCGGGCTCGGCACGTCTCCGGTGAGGATGAGCCGCCTGCGCTCGGTCTCGACCAGTGGATCGGGGATCGGCACCGCCGACAGCAGTGCCTTCGTGTAGGGGTGCTGCGGCTGGCGGTACATGTCCTCGCACTCGCCGACCTCCACGACGGTGCCCAGGTACATGACGGCGATGCGGTCGCAGAGGTGGCGTACGACGGCCAGGTCGTGCGCGATGAACATCATCGTCAGGCCCAGGTCCTCCTGCAACTGCGCGAGCAGGTTGACGATCTGCGCCTGCACCGAGACGTCCAGCGCGGACACCGGCTCGTCGGCGACGATGAACTCCGGGTTGCTGACCAGGGCCCGCGCGATGCCCACCCGCTGGCGCTGGCCGCCGGAGAACTCGTGTGGATAGCGGTCGTGCCACCGGGCGCTGAGCCCGACCATCTGCATGGTTTCGAGTGCCTTGTTCCGGCGCCCGGCTGCGGACAGGTCCGAGTGGACCAGCAGCGGCTCCTCGATCAGTTCGCCGATCGACATGCGCGGGTTCAGCGAGGCGAACGGATCCTGGAAGATCATCTGCATCCGGCGGCGCATCGCCCGCATCCGGCCCCGGCCCAGCGTGGTCAGTTCGGTGCCGTCGAAGGTCACCGTTCCGCTGCTGGGCTTGATGAGCTGGAGGATCGCGCGCCCGGTGGTGGACTTGCCGCAGCCGGATTCGCCCACCACCCCGATGATCTCGCCGCGTCGGATGTCGAGGTCCACTCCGGACACGGCGCGCAGCCGGGCCGACCGGAGCGAACCCGGCACCGGCACCTTGAAGTCGACCGCCAGGTCGCGCACCCGCAGCAGGGACTGGTCCGGTGTGGTGGCAGGGGCTTGGGACATCAGCTCTCCTCCGTCGCAAGGTCGGCGTGCCGGTCCTGGACGGTGAGCCATCCGCCCTGGTCGGTGGGGCGCATGCCCCAGCACCGGGTCAGCTGGCCCCGCGTCGGCGTCTCGCAGGTGGAGATCAACTGGGGGGCACTGTCCTGGCAGGTGGTGCGGGCGTGTACGCAGCGGGGGGCGAACCGGCACCCGTCCGGCAGCTCCGACAGTTCCGGCGGGCGGCCGGCGATGGGCCGCAGCCGGCCGCCACGGACGAGGTCGAGCCGGGGCACCGAACCCAGCAGCCCCCAGGTGTAGGGCATCTGCGGGCGGTGGAACAGGTCGACCGTCTCGGCCCGCTCGACGATCTGGCCGGCGTACATCACGTTGACGCGTTCCGCCATGCCCGCGACGACCCCGAGGTCGTGGGTGATGAACAGGACGGCGGTCCGGGTCTGCTGGGCCAGATCGCGGAGCAGCTCCAGGATCTGCGCCTGGATGGTGACGTCGAGCGCGGTGGTGATCTCGTCGGCGAGGATCAGCCGGGGGTTGCAGGAGAGCGCCATCGCGATCATCACGCGTTGCCGCATGCCCCCGGAGAGCTGGTGCGGATAGGAGCCCAGGCGGGTCTCCGCCGCCGGGATGCGCACCATGTCCAGCAGCTCGATCGCCCGTGCCCGGGCGGCCCGGCGGTTCATCCCGAGGTGCATCCGCAGGGCCTCGGTGAGCTGCCTGCCCACGGTCAGCACCGGATTCAGCGAGGTCATCGGGTCCTGGAAGATCATCGCGATGCCCTTGCCGCGTACGGCCCGCAGCTCGCGGGGCCGCAGGCGCAGCAGGTCCCGGCCCTCGAAGAGCACCTGCCCGCCGGTCACCTGCCCGGCCGGCGGAACGATCAGGCCCATGATGGACTGCGCCGTGGCGGACTTGCCACAGCCGGACTCTCCCACCAGCGCGACCATCTCGCCCGCGTCGACGGTGAAGGAGACACCGTCCACAGCGGTCACCGAACCGCGCGCAGCGCGGAATTCGGTACGCAGGTCCCGCACCTCCAACAGAGCCATCGATCCTCCTCAAGCTAGACTGCCGACCGCCGCCATTCGTCAACCGGGAGTGTTGCACAGACGATGTTCGTCGTCTAGGCTCCCGTCAGCGACGAATTCCGTCATCTAGGAGTTGGAGCAAGATGGCTTCGAAGAGCTCGATCGAAAAAGATCGCAGCATCATCCGGGAACTCGTCAAGGACCCGAGGCAGACAAATGTCGCGCTGGCGGCAAAGGTCGGCCTTTCCGAAGGTTCCGTCCGGCGACGGATGGAACGGCTCATCACCGAAGGGCAGTTGCAGTTCGCTGCGATCCCCAGCGCCGCCTTCATGGGGCGGCCGGTGCACACACTCTTCGAGATCCAGAGCGCGCCCGGAGCCACGGAGCAGCTCATCGACAAGCTCGCCGGCATGCCGGAGATCTCGTACGTGTACCACGTGACCGGGCAGTTCGACATCATCGCCGTCGGCTACTTCGCCTCCAGCAACGCCATGCGCCAGTTCTGGACCGAGCGGCTCGGTCACCTCGACGGGGTGATGGAGAGCCGGTCGGTCATGGTGCTGCGGGTCGCCAAGCGCGCGCACGAGTGGGCGCGCGACATCGCCGTCACCGGTGACGAGGATCCCGCCTGGGAGGCGGACCGCGAACTCGGCGTACTCGGCTCCACAACCTGATCGGACCGGGAGAGACAAGCAATGCTGCGCATCACGCTGACCCGCCTGTTATCCGTTGTTCCGGTCCTGCTCGGGATCTCGGTGATCTCGTTCCTGGTGATCCGCATGATCCCCGGCGACGTGATCAGCTCGATCATGGGCCAGGACTTCGGCGACCCCGCGATCGAAGCGGAGATGCGCCGCTACTTCGGGCTCGACGTGCCCGTGTACGAGCAGTTCGTCCGGTGGTTCGGTGCCCTCCTCCAGGGTGACCTCGGCACCTCGATGCGGACCGGGCAGCCGGTGCTCGAAGAGATCATGCAGCGCTTCCCCGCCACCCTGCTGCTCGCGGTGTCGGCGCTGCTGGTCTCGATCCTCATCTCGATCCCGCTCGGCGTGCTCAGCGCCACCAAGCGCAACGGTCTGCTCGACGCGAGCACCCGGGTCGCCTCGCTGATCGGGCTGTCCCTGCCCAACTTCTGGCTGGGCATCCTGCTGGTGTACGTCTTCTCGGTCTCGCTGGGCTGGCTGCCGTCACAGGGCGCGGGGGAGGGTGAGGGCTTCGTGGGAAGCCTGAAGTACCTCGTCCTCCCCTCGGTGACCCTCGGCGCCAGCCTGGCGGCGATCAGCATGCGGATGACCCGGTCGAGCATGCTGGAGGTGCTCAACCAGGACTACGTGCGCACCGCCCGCGCCAAGGGGCTGGGTGAACGCGCCGTCATGGTCCGCCACGCGCTGCGCAACTCGCTGATCCCGGTGGTGACCGTCCTGGGCATCCAGGCGGGTGCGCTGCTGGGCGGCACCGTCATCGTGGAGCAGGTCTTCGCGTGGCCGGGGCTCGGCACGATGGTCATCCGCGGGATCAGCCAGCGCGACTACCCGGTCGTCCAGGGCACTCTGCTCTTCCTGGCCCTCTTCTACGTCGTCGTCAACTTCCTCGTCGACCTCATCTACACCTACCTGGATCCGAGGCTGCGCAGTGGTCACTGAAAACGTCTCCAGCCCTCCTCGTCCCGAGCAGTCGGCCCCCTCCACCGCGACGGGACGTCGTGGCCTCCAACTCCTGCGGCTGATGGTGCGGGACCGGGTCGGCGCGATCGGCCTGGTCATCGTGCTGCTCATGACCGCCGCCGCGGCGCTCGCCCCGCTCATCGCCCCCTACGACCCGACCGCGATGTCCAGCCAGCGACTCGCCCCGCCCGGCGGCGACTTCCTGCTCGGCGCCGACGAGGCCGGCCGCGACCTGCTCAGCCGGGCGCTGTACGGCGCACGCACCTCGTTGACCGTCAGCCTGATCGTGGTGACCTGCGCCGGGGCCATCGGCGTCCTGCTGGGGCTGCTCGCCGGCTTCTTCCGGGGGGCGATCGACGCGGTCATCACCCCGGCCACCGACATCATGTTCTCGTTCCCCACCCTGCTGCTGGCCCTCGCGGTGGTGGCCGCCCGCGGTCCCGGCACGGAGAACCTGATCCTGGCCCTGGTCATCGTCTTCATCCCCAGCTTCGCCCGGATCGTGCGCGGCACCGCCCTGTCGGTACGCAGGGAGCCGTACGTGGAGTCCGGTCGGGCGGTCGGGCTGAGCAACACCCGGCTCATCCTCAAGTACATCCTGCCCAACTCGGTCGCCCCGATCGCGGTGCAGTTCACCACGAGCCTCGCCTACGCGATCCTGATCGAGGCGTCCCTGGGCTACCTCGGCCTCGGCGTGCAGCCGCCACAGCCGTCCTGGGGCTCGATGCTCTCCAGCGGCAAGTCCTTCATGGAGATCTCGATCTGGCCGTCGGTCGTGCCCGGGGTCTGCATCATGATCGCCGTCCTCGGTTTCAACCTGTTGGGTGACACCCTCCGCGACGTTCTGGACCCGCGGCTGCGGGGCAGATCCGATCGCTGACCCGCAAGGAGCACACGCACGTGGAATCCATCGACGACCATCTGGTTCGCCGGCTCACCGGGTGGTCCTCGGGCCAGCCCCTGCCCGAGGAGACCTCCCCGGACGTCGACGTCGACCCCGGGCTGTTGCTGGACTATCTCGACGCCCAGATCCAGAGCCGGCACCTCGACCTCGCGTTGCGGTGGTTGCAGTCCCGGCGGGAGGGCTTCTACACGATCGGGTCCAGTGGTCACGAGAGCAACGCCGCCGTCGCGCTGGCGCTGCGCGCGACCGATCCGGCCCTGCTGCACTACCGCTCCGGGGGCTTCTACGCGGCGCGGGCCGGCCAGGTCGCCGGGTCCACCCCGATCGCGGACGTGCTCCACTCCGCAGCCGCGTCCCGGCTCGACCCGATCTCCGGTGGCCGGCACAAGGTCTTCGGCCACCCGGCCCTGAACATCATTCCGCAGACCTCGACGATCGCCTCGCACCTGCCCCGGGCGATGGGCCTGGCGTTCGCGCTCGACCGCGGCACCACCGACACCGGTTACCCGGCCGACGCGGTGGTGGTGTGCAGTTTCGGCGACGCGTCGGCCAACCACTCCACGGCGGCCGGCGCGCTCAACGCCGTCGGCTACACCGCCCACCAGGGAATCCCGATGCCGCTGCTGTTCGTCTGTGAGGACAACGGCATCGGGATCAGCACCCGCTCCCCGCGCGGCTGGGTCCGGCGGATGCTGTCGACCCTGCCCGGCATCGACTACGTGTACGCCGCCGGCACGGATCCCGCCGGCCTGCTCGCCACGGCGACCGACGTCGCGCGGCAGGTGCGTACCCGACGTCGGCCCGCCGTGCTGCACCTGAGCACCGTACGGTTCATGGGGCATGCCGGCTCCGACGCGGAGTTGGCCTACCGGACGCGGGCGGAGATCGTCGCCGACCATGCCCGCGACCCGATCCTGGCGACGGCGGCCCTGCTCGCGCGGCGCCGGATCCTGAGCCCGGCCGAGACCCTCGCCCGCTACGAGCACGCCCGCAAGCTGGTCATGGACCAGGCCGAGCTGCTGCCGGGCCGGGTCGAGCGGCTGGACAGCGCGGCGGCGGTGACCGCTCCGTTGACCGTGCGCCGGGTGGACCGGGTCAGCTCCTCGGCGTGCCGCGCCGGCTCCGGCCGGGAGCGGGCGTTCGCCGGGAAGCTCCCCGAGTCACGCGGGCCCCTCACCCTGGCCCAGTCGATCAATGCCGCCCTGCACGACGCGATGCTCACCTGGCCGCAGTCCCAGGTCTTCGGCGAGGACGTGGCCCGCAAGGGCGGCGTCTACGGCGTGACCCGGGGGCTGCGGAAGGTCTTCGGCGCCAACCGGGTCTTCGACACCCTCCTCGACGAGCAGACCATCCTCGGGGTGGCGCTCGGTGGGGCACTGGCCGGCACGCTGCCGATCCCGGAGATCCAGTACCTGGCGTACCTGCACAACGCCGAGGACCAGCTCCGCGGTGAGGCCGGGTCGCTGCGCTTCTTCTCCGCCGGGCAGTACGCCAACGGCATGGTCGTGCGGATCGCCGGTCTGGCCTACCAGCAGGGGTTCGGCGGGCACTTCCACAACGACAACTCGGTGGCGGTGCTGCGGGACATCCCCGGCCTGGCCCTGGCCGTCGCCTCGCACCCGGCCACCGCCCCGGCTCTGCTGCGGCAGTGCCTCGCCCTGGCCGAGCAGGAGGGTCGGGTCTGCGTCTTCCTGGAGCCGATCGCCCTCTACCACCGTCGTGACCTGCACGCCGAGGGCGACGGCGGCTGGCTCGCCCCGTACCCGGCGCCGGCGGACTGGTCGACGGCGGAGAACCCCCTGGGCGAGGTGCGGACGGTACGCCAGGGCACCGACCTGGCGATGGTGACCTTCGGCAACGGCGTGCCGATGAGCCTACGGGTGGCCGGGACCCTCGCTCGGGAACGCCAGGTCAGCGCCCGGGTCGTCGACCTGCAGTGGCTCGCGCCGCTGCCGGCCGCGAGCCTGCGCGCCGCCCTGCACGGGATCAGCCGGGTCCTCGTCGTGGACGAGACCCGCACCAGCGGCGGCATCTCCGAGGCGGTGGTGGCCGCCCTGGTCGACGCCGGCTTCGCCGGCCGGATCGCCCGGGTCAACAGCGTCGACAGCTACATTCCGCTGGGCCCGGCCGCCGACCAGGTGCTGCTGCGCGAGGACGACGTGCTGACGGCGGCCCGTTCGCTGCTCGACTGAGTACGCGAGAAGGGGCCCTTCCCACCCCGGTGGGAAGGGCCCCTTCTGCTGCCCGTCGATCCGAGCGCTGTCCCCGCCCGATCCGAGCGCTGCCCCGCCCGATCCCGAGCGCTGCCCCCGCCCCGGTTGGCCGCTGTCCACCCCGACGCCGGAACGGCGGCGGCCCAACCGTGGTCCGGGTGGGCCGCCGCCGTCGCGGGTCGGTGGGTCAGTACCCCAGGTCGGGCTGACGCTTCGTACCGGCCAACGGCTCACCGGCCAGGTAACGGTCGAGGTTGGCGCAGAAGTCGGCGTAGAGCCGTTGCAGGTTGCCGGAGCCACGGAACGACGTGTGCGGGGTGACCGTCGTGCGGGGCAGGCCCCACAACCGGTGCTCCGGGGGCAGGGGTTCCTGCTCGAACACGTCGAGCACGGCAGCGGCGATCCGGCCCTGCCGCATGGCGTCGACGAGCGCGTCCTCGACGATCAGCGCACCCCGTCCGACGTTGACCAGGATCCCGGTCTCCCGCATGGCCGCGAAGTGCCCGGCGTCGAAGAAGTACCGGTTCTCGGCCGTCAGGGGCATGGCCAGCACCACGGAGTCGGCCTCGGGCAGCAATGCGAGGTGGTCGGCGAACGGGACCACCCGGTCGAACCCCTCGACGGGCGTACCGGCCCGGTTGACCCCGATCACGGTGACGCCCAGTCCCCGGGCCCGCCAGGCCACCTCGCGCCCGATCCCGCCGGTGCCGAAGACCAGCATGGTGCTGCCGACGAGGTCCCGGGCGACGACCGACGACCATTCCCGGCGCTCCTGCGCCTCGTGCAGCGCGGGAAACGCCCGCGAGTGCAGGAGCACCGCGCCGATGACGTACTCGGCGATCGGCACGTTGTACGAGTTGGCGGAACGGGTGTAGACCAAGCCCTCGTCGAGGCGACGCCGCATGATGTCGCCGCCCACCCAGTCGAAGCCGGCGGCGGTGATCTGCACCCAGCGCAGCCGGTCACACTTGCTCAGCAGCGCGTCGAACGTCTCCTCGTTCATCGCGCTGCGCAGGATGACCTCGGCGTCGAGATACTCCTCGCGGACCGGCTCGTCATCCGGCACGGGCGTGAACCGGCACTGCGGATAGCGCTCGCGCAGCTGCGGCAGCAGCCCGGCCAGGTTCGGGGTGATCAGGACGTGCGGTCCTGCGGCGGCGACGGTCATGACGATTCCTGCGCACGCTTCCGTTCGTTGTACGTCACGCCGCCCTTGGCCCAGTTGTCGTACGACACCTCGTACAGCAGGACGTGGGTGTTCTCGCGCGGCGAGCCGTACTTGACCAGCACATCGGTCAGCTCGGCGATGATCGCGTTCTTGGTCTCCTGATCGCGCTTGCCGATCTCGGCCCTGATGATCGCCATGTTCCTCAGTTCTCCTCAGCTGTTGTTGCCGCCCCGGCGAAGTCGGGGTTGCGGGAGTATTCCGACTTCACCGCCAGGTAGGCGAAGGCGTGCGTGACACCGGTCCGCAGGACGCCGTCGAAGACCTCCCGGGCCTTGTCCACGTCGCCCTGGTAGTAGTGCCAGTTGCCGAGACCGTAACCCTGCGTGACGGTCTTGAGCTTGTTGCCGTCACACGTCGCCCACAGCTGCTCCGGGGTGATCTGCCCGGTGTAGAGCTGCATGCGACCCTCGTATCCGACCAGGTGGTCCTCCTCGACGAGGGTGATCTGGCGGAACCGGTCGAGCACCTGCTCGGCCTCCGCCGGCCGGCCGAGCCGGCGCAGCGCCATGTACTGCCAGTCCTGCGACGCCACGGTGCCCTCCTGGTGCCGCGAGGACTTCTCGGCCGCGCGGAAGCTGGGCAGGCAGCCCTCGAAGTCACCGAGCAGGTACTGGGCCACGCCGAGGTGGTACCAGACGGAGGTGTGCAGCGTCGTGTTGTACCGGCCGAGCGCCTCCGGGTCCTCGGCGGCCCGGGTGTCGGTGAGGTGCTGCGGCCGTACCCGCTCGGGCCGACCGAGGATGAGGCTGACGACGTCCTTCTCCACCTCGGGCTGGTACATCTCGTACTCGTCCTCGACGCCGGGCAGTTGGTCGGCGGCGGTTCGCAGATCCTCGACGGCCCCGGTGTAGTCGCCGATCGAGATCCGCCGGTGCCCGCGGAAGCGCAGCAGGCGCGGGCTGTTCGGCTCCAGTTCGAGCGCCTCGGTGAGCAGGGCGACGGACTCTTCGTGCTTGTTGAGATAGCCCTTGAGCCGGGCGGCGATGATGTAGCGGTCGGTCAGCGGTACGGACGTCATGGGGCTGCCTTTCGTCACAGCGGTGGCGGAGGGGGCGCCGGAATCCCGGCGCCCCCTCCACGGCTCGTCATCGGTCGAGCCAGATGTTCCGGTAGAAGCGGTAGGTCGGGGTGGGGTCGCCGCGGTAACCCATGACGTCCTTCTGCACCACGTCGAAGTCCGCGTTGAGGAAGGTCATGGCCACCGGCCCGCGTTCGGCCAGGATCTTCTCGGCCTGCTGGTACAGCTCGTCGCGCTTGTCCCGGTCCAGTTCGGAGCGGGCCCGCACCACCAGGTCCTCGTACTCGGGGTCGGACCAGTTGCCGTAGTTCAGTCCGCCGCCGGAGAGGAAGCTGGCGGTGAACCGCTCGTCGGGGTCGTAGGTCAGGCCGAACCCGGACTGGTACATGTCGAAGTCGGCGGACTTGGTCTTGGTGTCCGCGATGGTGGCCTCCACCGACTCGATGGTCACCTTGATCCCGATCTTGGCGAGCTGCTGCTGCTCCACCTCGGCCGAGCGCACCTGGAACGCCGACGTGGCGATGACCAGGAGGTTCGTCTCGAAGCCGTCCGGGTAACCGGCCTCGGCCAGCAGGGACTTGGCCTTCTCGATGTCGGGCTCGCCGTACACCGGCTCGGACAGCGCGCCGAACCGGTCCGGCGGCAGGTATCCCGCGTTGAGCGGGGTCCCGAAGCCGGAGTTCGCCACGTTCAGGATCTCCTGGCGGTCGAGTGCCAGGTAGATGGCCTGCCGGACCTTCACGTTGTCGAACGGCGCCCGGGAGGTGTTGAGCCGCAGGTGCAACGACAGCGAGCCGGAGCCGCCGTACCACTTGAGGTCCTCGTCGCGCTTGAGGGCGTCGATGAACTCGGGCGCGGGACGCCAGAGGAAGTCGACCGTGCCGCTGCGGATCGCCGCGGCGCGGGCGTTGTCGTCCGGGTTGAAGGTGAAGTCCATCCCGTCGAGGTAGGGCACACCCGGTTCCCAGTACCTGTCGTGCTTGTCGAGCTTGATGGCCTGGCCGGCGACCCGCGAGGCCAGCTTGAACGGGCCGCTGCCGCCGTCGACGCTGCCGTTGAGGCCGCCCTCGGCCTCGGCCACCGTGCGGTCCACGATGGAGGAGGCGGCGGTGGAGAGCAGGGTCAGGATGGCCGCGTTCGGCTTGCCCAGCTTGATCTCGACGGTCTGCTCGTCGAGAGCCGTGACGGAGGTGATGCCCTCGTAGCTGCGGGCGCGCGGCGCCCGGGTCGCCGGGTCCTGGATCCGTTCGATCGAGTACTTCACGTCCGCCGCGGTCACCTGGCGCCCGCTGTGGAAGTAGGCGTTGTCGCGCAGCTTGAAGGTCAGCGTCAAGCCGTCCGCGCTCTGCTCCCACGACTCGGCGATCGCCGGCTTGATCTCACCCCGGTAGGAGTGCACCAGCGACTCGTAGACCTGCTCGTTGATGACGAAGGCCGAGGTCTCCGACATGCGGTGCGGGTCGAGTTCGTTGGCGTCCAGCCGGATCATGATCCGGAGTCGGCCGCCGGGCTTGGGGTCGCCTGCCGGCTGCGACTCGTCTTCGAGTCGGACGTTGCCGGTCAGACCGTCGTTGGCGTTGTCGCCGTTGGGGGAGGGCGGCTCACCGCCTCCGGAACAGCCGGCCGCGAGCGCCGTGACGACGCCCACCGCCAGCAACCTGGTCATGAATCGAGTTCGCATGGGTCTCCTTGGCTGAAGTCACGATCGACGCGGACAGGTCAGGCCGGCTTCCAGACCTCCCCGTAGACCCGCAGCCAGTTGCCGCCGAGGATCTTGGTCACGTCCTCCGGTGAGAAGCCGCCGGCCAGCAGCGCCTCGGTGAAGTTGGGGAAGTCCGAGGCGTCGTCCATGCCGATGGCCCGACGCTCGGTCCAGCCGAAGTCGCCGAGCAGGTTCTGCTGCTCCTTGGACTTCGACTGCGCGATGCTCCGCAACTGCGCGATCCGCATCTGCTCGGTCCACGTCTCGTCGTAGTCGGTGGCGATGGCGACGTGGTCGACGCCGGCCACCTCCACCACCCGGCTGACGTGCTCGACGAAGCGGGTCAGATCCGGCCGCCGGGACGGGGCGTCCGGGTAGTACAGGAACCCTGACAGGGTGGTGATGCCCATGACGCCGCCCTGCTCGCCGAGGCTGCGCAGGTATCCGTCGGACTTGGCCCGGATGTGCGGCGACATCGCGTCACAGAAGGAGTGGGTGACCACGACCGGCTTCGCCGAGGCCTCCATGGCGTCGAGGCCGGTGCGCTCGCCACAGTGCGAGACGTCGACCAGGATGCCCAGTTCGTCCATCGCCTCGACGAAGGCGCGGCCCTTGTGTGTCAACCCCGCGTCGGTCTCCTCGCCGCAGCCGGCGCCGAGCAGGTTCTGCCGCTGGTAGGTCAGTTGCAGGATGCGGACGCCGAGGTCGTAGAAGGTGCCGAGCAGGTCGAGGTCGACACCGATCATCTCGGTGTCCTGCGGGCCGAAGATGACGGCTTCCTTGCCCTCGGCCTTGGCCCGCTCGATGTCGGCGACGGTCAGCGCGAGCAGCACGTCGTCGGGGTGCTTGTCGATCCACCGGCGGCACCGGTTCACCTCCCGCAGGGCGGTGGCCGTGTCGGCGTACGGCGTGGTGACCGTGTGGTTGACCGCGGTGACTCCCCCTCGCCGGATCCGGTCGAGGTGGGCGTCGCTGAGTTCGATGACCGTACTTCCGTCCACCACGATGGCGGCGGAGTGCAGCTCGGTCGCCGAGAGGACGGGACTTTCGGGGGCGGCAATGTTCACGTCATCTCCAGGATCATCGGAAGATGGTGAGACCCTACGAGTGACGCCAGTTCTTGTCTATAGATTCACTGGAACTCGTCGCATCACAGCTCGATACCGACGAAATTCGTCGTTCCGGGGTGGGCATACCCCCTACCAGGATCACCCGGTGACGAACCACCCGATAAGTCCTTGCAACAGGCTGATATCCGAAGGTTCCGATATGACCTGATTACCAAGCGATCCGGACGCCGCCTCAGCGATGGGAGGCGTCGGTTCCGGCTCGGTGGGTACGGGTGGGGGCATGTGCTCTGACGGACGACCCCCAAGCGGCCTCCCATGATGACCGGCACCTGGCCACTCGTACCCAGCGTGATCGCGCTGCTCGCCGCGCTGGTGGCGATCCTGTTCGCGGGCGGGGCGTTGGCCCGTACGGCGGACGAGCTGGCGGACCGGACCGGCATGGGCGAGGCGGTGGCCGGTGCCCTGCTGCTCGGCGCGGTGACCTCGCTGCCCGGCATCGCGACCACGATCATCGGTTCGGTACGGCAGGACGCCGAGTTCGCCCTCGCCAACCCGATCGGTGGAATCGCGGTGCAGACGGTGTGGCTGGCCATCGCCGACCTGCTCTACCGCCGGTCGAACATCGAGCACGCGGCGGCGTCCCTGGAGAACGTCCTGCAGGCACTCGTCCTGGTGGCGCTGCTCTGCCTGCCCGTGGTGGCCTACGCGACGCCCAAGCTCGCCATCCTCTGGGTGCACCCCGCGAGCCTGCTGATCCCCGTCATCTACCTGTACGGTCTGGTGCTGCTGCGCCGACTGCGCCGGGAACCGATGTGGTTCGCCCGCCGCACCAGCGACACCCGCCAGGACGTGCCGGCCGAGGAGTCGTCCGGAGCGAGCATCCGCCGTCTGTGGTTCCGACTGGCCGCGCTGGCGGCCGTGGTGGCCGCCACCGGTTTCCTCATCGGTCAGGGCGGGCTGGGCGTGGTGGCCGCCTCGGGTCTGCCCAGCGGCTTCGTGGGCTTCACGCTCACCACGGCGATCACCTCACTGCCGGAACTGATCACCCTCATCGCGGCGGTCCGCATCGGGGCGTTGACCCTCGGCATCGGCAACATCCTCGGTGGCAACGCCTTCGACGCCTTGATGATCTTCCTCGCGGACGCCACCTACCGGCCCGGGTCGATCTACTCCGAGGCGAACCTGTCGGGACTGCTGTTCACCGGGATGACCACCCTGATGACCGCCACGCTGGCCGCCGGACTGGTCATCCGGGAACGCCGGGGGATCGGCTTCGAAGGGGCCGCCATCCCACTGATCTACCTGGCCACCGTCGTGCTGTTGCTGATCCGGCCGGGCTGAGGAAGCCCTCCTTCCGGACGGGATGGTTCCGGGCTGCCCACGGGTGCCGGTGACCGGTACCGACCACGGCGGCCCGACCGCCCGGGCCGAGCACGGCGGCCCGGCCGAGCAGCACGGCGGGCCCGGCCTGCGCCGAGCCCGCCGTTCCGGTTCCAGCTGATCACGAGCCGCGAGGACGCTCCCCCGACCAGGCAGGCTCCGCCATCTGTGATGGTCAGGACCGCCCGCGCCGGACCCGCGTCAGGCATCAGCGTTGCAGGGTCAGGATCCCCGGCCGGTAGGGCAGGAGGCCGTAGTCGCCGCCCGAGTTGGGGGACCGGCCCTGGTAGAGCAGTTGCAGGTTGCAGGCGTTCACGGTCATGGTCTGATCGGCGTTGGTCCGGATCAGTTCGCCGTGGCTGATGTCGTTGGTCCAGGTGGCTCCGCTGTTCGCCTTTCCGGCGAAGGGATTGCTCTCGGTCGCCGCCTGCGGGATCCACGAGCCGCCCAGACTGGTGGCGGTGAACGAGCGGAAGTAGCGACCCTGTGAGCCGATCGCCTCGACGAGCATGAGGTACCGGTTCTCGCCCTGCAGCTTGTAGACCTGAACGGCCTCGAACAGGTTGTTCGTGGTGTCGCTCATGATGGTCGTGTAGTTCGAGCCGAAGCTGCCCGGGAAGTTCCCGATGGGCATGCTGGCCCGGTAGATCTTGCCGTTGTCTCCGGCGAAGAACAGGTACATGTTCTGGTCGTCACCGATGAGCGCCTGGTCGATCGGCCCCGTACCGGAGCCGGTGATGCTCCCGGTGAACAGCGTCTGCGGCGCCGACCAGCTGTTCACGTTCGTCGGGTCGGTCGAGGTCCGGTAGGAGAAGGCGGGACCACCCCACTGGTAGGCCAACACCCAGATGTTGCGCGGCGCGAAGTGGAACAGCGACGGCGCGACCGCGGAGAACGGCATCGCGTTCTGGCTCGCCGAGCCCATGTCGGACCAGTTGCTGAACAGGCCGAAGTTCATCGACCCCCATCTCGTACCCGTGTCGTGTGTCGTCGCGTACACGAGCTGCCGGCCGTTGTAGGGGGCGTGGGTGAAGTCCTTGAGCGACACCCATCCCGACCTCGGCTGTGCCAGCGGACCCGTCGAGTTCCAGCGGTACGTCGACGGCAGCGCACACGTGCCGGGCGGGGGCGTCGTCGGTGGCGGCGTGGTGGGGTTGCCCCCACCGTCGACGCGGACGAGTTGCCACTGCTGGTTGCTGCCACCCCAGTCGTCGTACTGCACGATGTTGCCGCCGTCAGCGGTCGAGCCGCCCTGCACCTCCACCGCCTTGTTGCTGTGCCGGTTGATCAACCGGACGTAGCCACCGGTCGAGTCGGCCAGCCGGAACTGCTGGTTGGATCCGTTGCCGTCGGTCCACTGCACGATGCTGGCACCGTTGGCGGTCGACCAGTTGTAGACGTCCAGCACCTTCCCGGACAGCCGCGACCTCAGCCGGTAGTAGCCACCGCCGGAGTCGACGAACTGCCACTGCTGCTGGTCGCCGTTGTTGCGGGCCCACTGGGTGATCCGGGCCCCGTCGTTGGTGGCCAGGTTGTACACGTCCAACGCCTTGCCGCTGTTGCGGTTCACCAGCACATACCACGCGCTCGTGTCGACCGTCGCCGCGGCGGCGGGCGTCGACACCACGGCGGCGCCCGCGACACCGACAACCAACGCCGTCGCGCCGGCGGCGACGATCCGTGACAACCACCCACGCCGCCGTGACGGCGGCGCGATCGATGGAGACCTACCGGGGACAGACATGATCCTCCTCTGACGACCAAGAGCCGAACGGTCCACCCGGGAATGGGCGCACCGCGCCGCACGGGCCAGGCGAGGCGTAGGTCGCGTCAGCGTTCACTGTCCTTACGTCCGCCCTGGCGCGTGCTGATCCAAGGTCGACAAACCAGACTTGCCCGGTAAGCCAAGGCATCGCCGCCCTTGACTATCGACTGTCAGCGATAACATTCCGTTCGTCAAGCCGAAACTTTTCCGATCGACGACTCGTGGCACACGAAGCACCGGGGGTAACCGCCTGCCATCGCCGCCCGAAGGGATCCCTGCCGCATCACCGCCCAGCCACCCCGGGCAGGCATCATGTTGTCGCTAACAATCGACAACGGCCCTGAGGTTGACCATCACGCCCCACGATCACGGCCCGATCAGGCGTCCGTGTCAGCAGGCGGAAACGGCCGGGCAGAGAGCCAACAGGTCCGCCGGGCGATGCAGCACCACGTCGGGGCCCCCGGCGAGCAACTCGCCGACGTCCTCCGGCGGTGCCCACAACGCAGCCGCCGAGGCGACGCCGGCGCCCCGGGCGCTGGCCACGTCGGTCGGCGCGTCACCGACCATGATGGCCCGTTCAGGTGGCACGTCGAGCAGGTTCAAGGCATGCCGCACGATGTCCGGGGCCGGCTTGGGCCGGGCGACCTCGTCGGAGCCGATCACATGTGCGAAGAACGGGAGCAGGCCCAGCTGGTCGAGAAGGGACCGCGCCCTCGGTCCGCTCTTGCCGGTGGCGATGGCGAGCCGCAGGCCCCGCACCCGCAGGGTCAGCAGCAGTTCGAGGATCCCCTCGAACACCTGCACCTTGTCGGCGAGTCGGTAGCTCTCACGGACGAACGGCTCCTCCATCGCCAGCGGCAGATTCATGATCCGCATGATGTCCGGGAAGTAGCGACCCAGGTGACGCCGGTACTCCTCGAACGGGGCGGGGCCATCGCCGACGACCTCGGCGTACGCGGTGGCGAATGCTTCGCTCATCACCGCGAAGCTGTCCACCACGACCCCGTCGAGGTCGAAGATGACCGCATGCCTGACCGGCGTCGAGGTGTCAGGCGCAGGGGCTGGCCGGTCGACGATCGGGAACGCCATGAAGCACCTCTCTACTGGTACGTAGGCACCGCTCGCCGGCTCCGCGCCGATCCCGCCGACGCGTAGAAGCTCTCGATCATCCGCACGATCGGCCGCGCCTCGGCGATGGCCCGGCCACGGTTGCCGGGATCGGCCAGCATCGCGGCGAGGCCGTCCAGCTGCCGGCTGTACTCGATGCCGACCTGTTCGACCGGCGCCGCGAGCCGCGTCGTGGCCCCCTTGCGGGTCAACGTCAGCTCGGGCTCGGGCTGACGATTGGAGCTGAAGCCGAAGGTGCACTTCAGATCCACGACCCCGGCACTACCCTCGACATGAATCGACGAGATGTCACGCGCCTCGTGCGACGCCCAGCGGGCCCGTAGGGATACCGAAACGCCGTCGTCGCGTACCAGGAAGCCACGCGCGGTGTCCTCCACGTCGGCGGGGCGGATGCCGGGTTGGTCCTGCCGCCACGCCGCGCGCCAGGCGTCGACGTTGACGAAGTCGTCCGACGTCACGCCGATCACCTGTGTGAAGTCGGCCGGACCGAGCAGGTACGCCAACGTGTCGAGCAGGTGCCAGCCGAGGTCGAACAGCGCACCCCCACCGGCCTTGTCGCGTTGGGTGAACCAGCCGCCGGCCTGCGGCACGCCACGGGCCCGTACCCAGCCGAGGTCGACATGCCGGATCTCGCCCAGGTCCGGCAGGGCCTGCCGCAGTGCCTGGACGTCGCCTCGGTACCGGGCCGCGCTGCCCGCCAGGAGCATCCCGCCGCTGCGTTCGGCCATCGCGAGGATGTCGGCCTCGGCAGAGGTCAGGCACACCGGCTTCTCGATGAAGACGGAGATCCCGGTGGCGAGCAGGGCGCCCGCCACCTCGACGTGCAGATGGTTGGGTACCGCGACGACGGCCAGATCGACCTCCCGCGCGGTGAGGGCGTCCGCCGTGGGACGTACGGCGATGCCCGGCACCTTCCCGAGCACCGCGTGCGACGCCGGGTCGGCGTCGACGACCGCGACCACCTCGAAGTCGGCATGCTCACGTAACAGCGGCAGCCACAGCTCCCGCCCTGCCCAGCCGAGCCCGACCACCGCCACCCGGACCGTCATGCGGTGGCCACGACGTCGGCAACGATCTCAGCCGTCGCGTGCATCTCCTGCTCCCCGGCCAGCAGCACCCGGTGGTGCAGCCAGATGCAGTCCTGGCTGATGGCATCGGTGTTGGGGCAGCGATCCGCGATGGCTTCCAGGCTCTCGTCGGGTACGCCGAACTCCCAGAAGGCCTCGGTGCGGTAGATCGCGCGGAACCCGGCGAACGCAGGCAGTCCCCTCTCCACGAGCCGATCGACCAAGGCGTTGCGGTTCTCCTCGCTGATCCCGGGGACACGGAACATCGCCATGTAGTGCGAGTTGCGGTCGGCCCGCACATCGCCGCCCTGTGGCACGACGCCGTCGATCGCTCCCAGCAGCTCAGACAGGAGGGTCCAGCGCTGGTCGCGCACGGCGATCTGTTCGTCGAGGCGACGCAGCTGCGCGCGCAGCACCGACGCGGAGAACTCGTTGAGACGCATGTTGGACCCGGAGATCCGGTGCAGGTACCGGCGGTCACCCCGTGGCCGGCCGCAGCTGTGCCGCAGGAACGCCATCTCGTAGCTCTCCGTCTGACCCTCCGGAAACACCACGGCGCCGCCCTCGCCCGCGGTCATCAGCTTGCCGTTCTGGAAACTGAATGTGGCGATGCTGCCGAGCTCTCCGACGCGCTTGCCCTGCCACTGCGCACCGTGTGCGTGCGCGGCGTCCTGTAGCAACGGCACACCGTTCTCCGCGGAGATCTTCGCCAGCGTGTCCATGTCCGCCATGAGCCCGGCCATGTGCACCGGCATGATCACCTTGGTGCGAGGCGTGAGGGCGGCGACGACCGCTGCGGGGTCGATGTTGTAGGTGTGCGGGTCGACGTCGACCGGAACGGTGACCGCGCCGAGCCGCTGGGCCGCCTGGGAGGAGGAGATGAAGGTGAAGGCCGGCACGATGACCTCGGTACCCGGCCCGACGCCCATGACCTGCAGGGCGAGTTCCAGCGCGTGCGTACCGTTCGTGACAGCCAGCGCGTGCTCGGCGCCATGGTGATCGGCGAACTCGCGCTCGAACGAGTCCACCTCGTCGCCACCCATACGCCACCATTGGCCCTGATCGAGCGCACGGATCAGGCCCTCACGCTCGGCATCGTCGTACTGTGGCCACGCGGGGAATTTCGGTGCCTGTCGCACGTCCATGTCTCTCCGAATTCTCCGTGGTGGGTCCGGTTCAGGAAGAAGCGTGAATGGCCATGGGCTCAGGAACCGCGATTCAGCCTCTTCGCCCATGCTATGGTCACTCTAGGTAGCCAACATCCCTCGTCCTGGTAGTGGTCGACGCATCGTTCAACACGAATCGGCGAGGTCCCGGCCATCCGGTCCTGCCCGGCCGTCCGAGCGCCAACCGGCCAGCATCTCCGCGACGAAGTACGCCAGCTCGACCGACTGCTCGGCGTTCAGCCGCGGATCGCAGGCCGTCCGGTAGCGGGTGGGCAGATCGCGCTCACCGATCCCCGAGGCGCCCCCGAGGCACTCCGTCACGTCCTCGCCGGTCACCTCGACGTGAATGCCTCCGGGATGGGTACCGAGTTCACGGTGCACCTCGAAGAAGCCGGCGATCTCGTCGACCACGTCGTCGAAGTGCCGGGTCTTGAACCCGTTCCCAGCCTGCAGGGTGTTGCCGTGCATCGGGTCGCACTGCCAGATCACCTGGTGTCCGGACGCGCTGACCTTCTCCACGATCGGCGGCAGGACGTCGCGGACGAGGCCGTTCCCCATCCGACTGACCAAGGTCAGCCGTCCCGGGGTGCAGTGCGGGTCGAGGCGCTCCACGTACTCGACGGCCAGCTCCGCGGTCACACTCGGGCCGATCTTGATTCCCACCGGATTGGAGAGCAGCTCCGCGAACGCGATGTGGGCGCCGTCAAGCTGACGGGTCCGCTCACCGATCCACAGGAAGTGCGCGAGCCCGCTCATCAGCCGGGCCTCCGGGCCGCTGTCGTCCGCCCAGAGCACGGTCCGCTCGTAGTCGAGCAGAAGCAACTCGTGGCTGACGTACACCTCGCTCCCGCCGAAACGTCGGACCAGCTCCATCGCACCGGCCGCATTCACGTGGGCCCGCAACATGCGTTGCGGGTCGGGCGTTCTGGCAGCGGGGGTGGGTTCCGCGGAATTGATGATGTCGCCGCGGTAGACCGGAAGACCCGACGCGTCCACGGCGTTGGACCGGGGCTTGGCGTACTGCCCGGCCATGCGTGCGATGGTGACCAGCGGCAGGTCGGTGGCATGGGTCAGCACATCGGCCATCCGCGCCAGGACCCGCAGGTTGGCCCGCAGGTGCGAGACGGTGTTGTCGGCGAAGGTCTCGGCGCAGTCGCCGCCCTGGAGCAGGAACGCCTCACCGCGAGCGGCCGAAGCGAGCCGGTCGGACAGCCGCGCCGTGTCCGACGGCGTCACGATCGGGTCCGCCTGCTGTAGCTGCTCGACGACGGCACGGGCCCGCTCCGGAACAGGCCAGCAGGGCTGTTGGGCGGCCGGGCGGGCCAGCGCCTCGGCCAACCGGCGGTTCAGGACCCCGTCCTCCGGGTGGCGATCGTGGATCTGGCCTCCGGTGTCGGCCGGCCGGTGCGGGAACCGTCTCATGTCAGGACCACGTCGGTGGTGACGGCCCCGACGAGCGTGTCCATCGGCGCACGCGGCATCTCCTCGATGACTCGGACGACCACGTCCTGCGGCACATCACTCACCAGCTCCGCGCCCGAGGGCCCGTCCAGGACGAAACCGAGCCCGCTGACCGCCTTCTTGTCCCGGTGCATCTGGCGGACGAGGAGCCCTGGATCGACCTCGGCGGGCAGGGCGGTGGGCAGACCGTAGTGACGGACGACAGCCAGGTGCTCATCCGCCCTGGACTGTTCGACCCGGCCCAGCGCATGTGCCAGCCGGCCCGCGAAGACCGTGCCGATGGCGACCGCCTCGCCATGACGCAGCGCGAATCCGGTCGCCAGCTCGAGCGCGTGGCCCAGCGTGTGGCCGTAGTTGAGCAGATGCCGCTTCCCGGTGTCCCGCTCGTCCACCGCCACGATGCTCGCCTTGAGGGTCACACTTGCGGCGATCTGCTCGGTGAGCGGCAGGCCGCGTAGGTCACCGGCGCCGATGAAGTGGCAGCGGGCGATCTCGCCGAGGCCGCTCAGCATCTCCCGTGGCGGCAGGGTCGACAGGTAGTCCGTGTCACACAGCACCGCGCGGGGCTGCCAGAACGCGCCGATCAGGTTCTTGCCGTCGGGCAGGTTCACCGCCGTCTTCCCGCCGACACTCGCATCCACCTGGGCCAGCAGGGAGGTGGGCAGGTGGATCACGTCCACGCCCCGGTGATAGAGCGCGGACGCCAGCCCGACGACGTCGGTGGTCGTCCCGCCGCCGCAGGACACGACGACGTCGGACCTGGTGAGCCCGAACCGCACGAACTCGCCGCACAACGCCTCCACCGTGGCGAGGGTCTTGCCCTGCTCGCCATCGTGGGCGGGCAGGAGCAGGGTTTCCACACCGGTGTCGGGCACCCATTCCCGTGGACGGGCCGACACGACGACAGCCCGTTCGGCGCCCAGCCGGCGCACCACCCCGGCGAGCGACGTGCGAACTCCCTCGCCGATCAGCACCTCGTAGGAACGATCTGCGAGGGGCACCGGAACTGTTCTGGTCACCGTGTTGTCTCCCGGGCGTCCTGTGAGTTCCGGAGTGCCGAGACAGCGGTCCTCGTGTCCACCACACCGCCGTAGAAGGCCCACATGAACCGGGTGCACTCCGTCATGCAGTCCCGGCAGAACTCGACGAACCGCGCGAACAGACGATTCTCGTACTCCATCGTCTCCCCTTTCTGCTGCCGACCGGGCACGAGCTCAGTCGAGGTTGCCGGAGAGGATGCGGGACAACAGCATCCGATGCTCGTCGTCGTCGGTGATCGTGCGCACCTGTTCCCGGCCGTTGCGGACGCTCAGATACCGGCGCTGTCGCAGGAACACCTGCCCGTTCTCGACGGCCCGACCGCACAGGACCTCCCTGGTGTCGTCCCGCCCCGGCTCTGACAGGACGTCGCGCAGGTTGTCCTCCAGTTCCTTCCAGTCGCTCCACTGCCGGGGCTGGGTCGTGAAGGTGTAGACGACCCCCCAGCGGGTGGCCACCCCCCTGCGCTGCAGCGCGAACCCGGAAGAGTGGTCGACCAGCCGGAACTGGTTCCCGTACTGGGTTTGCACCGTGTCGCAGAGCCGCAGCGGTTCGACGTAGGTCGGGCCCGGGTAGCCGACGTCCACCAGCCACTCGTCGCCGTCCAGGGCCACCCGGCCGAACATGTGCTCGACATCGGTCCCGAATGCGGCCCGCCCCTCCACGGTGCTACCGGCCAGCAGCGTGACGTCGTAGCCCAGCTCACCCAGGAGGCGGTAGAACAGGCGGTTCAGGTGGTAGCAGGCACCACCGCGCCCCTCGACGACGCTCCGCTCGAACACCGCGTCGTCATCCAGGTCGACCACGTCTATCCCGTCGGCGACGCCGTACGCGAGACTGCTGTACGGAATCGTCATGAGGTGCCTCTTGTGCAGCGTCCGCAACGTACTGATGTCCACGCCGGTCTCCCGATCGCAGCCGATGCGCCGCAGGTAGCTGTTCACGTCGAACACGTCGTCACCCTCCTTCAGACGGAGATCGCCACCGGCGTGGCGGCCCGGTCGCTGTACATCAGCTCGTACAGGTGAGCGGCAATCAGTTGTGGCGTCGGATAGGCGAAGACGAGATTGGCGGCGATCTTCCGTCCGGTGATGTCGCGCAGCCGGTTGCGTAGCTCGATGGCGGTCAACGAGTCGATGCCGATCTCGAACAGTCCCTGCTCCGCCTCGACCTGGTGGGTCGCGCCGTAACCGAGGACCGAGGCCACCTGGGTACGCACCAGGTCGAGCAGGGCCCTGGCCCGCTCGGCAGCCGGCAGTCCGGCCAGCCGCTCGGCGAGCTGCCCGGGCGCGACGCTGTCCGAGGTGTACGCCTGCTGCCGAGCCACCCGGACCAGGCGACGCAACATGTGCGGCACCGCGCCACCCGCCGCCGCGTCCGCCCGGACTCTGCGCAGATCCAGCTTGGCGGGCACCAACAGCGTCTTCCCCGCACCGACAGCGAGGTCGAAGAGCTCCATGCCTTCCGCGGGGGTCAGGGCCAGGAGTCCTCCCCGCCGGCTCATCCGCGACCTGGCAAGGTCGTCGGTACCGGCCGCCATGCCGTGCGTCTGCTCCCACAGGCCCCAGGCCAGGGACAGCCCCGGCAGACCCAGCGAACGGCGGTGCGCCATCAGCCCGTCCAGGAACGCGTTCGCCGCCGCGTAACTGCCGCTACCGGCACCCATGAACACCGCCGACACCGACGAGTAGACGACGAACGCGTCGAGGCGCAGGTTCCGGGTCAGCTCGTCCAGGTGACGCACCGCGTCCACCTTCGGCGCGAACACCTCCGCCAGCCGCTCCGGCGTCACCGTGCCGATCACCCCGGCATCCGCGACGCCGGCGGTGTGCACGACAGCGGTCGGACGGTACTGCTCCAGCAGGGCCGCGACCTGGCGTCGGTCGGACACGTCACAGGCCACCACCGTCGCGTCGGCGCCCTGCTCGGTGAGTTCCCCGACGAGAGCAGCCGCGCCCTCGGCATCCGGGCCACGCCTGCTCACCAGCACCAGGCGCCGCACCCCGTGCCGACCGACCAGGTGTCGGGCCGCGAGGCCGCCCAACTCCCCGGTGCCGCCGGTGATCAACACCGTCCCGTCGGGGGAGAACACCACCCCACCGTCGGGCACGGCACCGGCGACCCGGGTGAGCCGTGGCACCGACAGCGCCGCGTCGCGCACCGCGACCTGTGGCTCACCGGACGCCAGCACCACACCCAGCACGGATTCGACGGGGTCGCTCGACGACGGATCAAGATCGACCAGAGTGATCCGGTCGGGGTTCTCCGCCTGAGCGGCACGGACCAGGCCCCAGACCGCCGCGCCCGCGGGATCGGTCACCGCGCCGTCACCAGCGGGCACCGCGCCCCGCGTGACGACCACCAACCGCGAGTTCTCGAATCCGCCCCCATCCAGCCAGCACTGGACCACGTCCAGCACCCGGGTGGTCAGCTCCAGCACGTCGGTGCCGCCGGTGGCTTCCCACACCGCCGCGGCCGGGGCGTCCGTCGTCCCCGACAGCACGTCGTCGGCCAGCGTCGCCACCTGTTCCGCGTCCGCGACGTGTCGCCAGGACGGCACGAGCTCGCTCTGAGGCGAGAGCAGCCCGATCCACTCGACCTGGAACAACGAGTCGGCGAGGGCGGTTCCCGCCGCCGCAGCCAACTGCTCGTTGGAGACCGGCCGGCCCACCAGCGACTCCATCGTCACGACCAGACCACCGGCCTCGTCCACGGCTTCGAGCGCCATCGCGTCGGGCTCGGGGCTGCTCACCCGCACCCGCAACACCGAGGCACCGGCCGCGTGCAGGCGCAGTCCGTTCCAGGCGAACGGCAGCGACAGCGCCTGCTCGTCCGACTCGTCGGCAGCGGACGCGGCACCGAGGAGAGTCGAGTGCAGGGCCGCGTCCAGCAACGCCGGGTGGATGCTGAACCTGGCGGCATCGTTGCGGTGCTCTTCGGCGAGCGCGACCTCGGCGAAGAGCTCGTCGTCACGCCGCCACACCGCCCGGACGGCCTGGAACGTCGTCCCGTAGCCGTAGCCCACCTGCGCGAGCCGACGATAGCCGTCACTGATGTCCAGCGGCTGCGCCCCGGGCGGCGGCCACGCGGTGAAGTCGAAGCCGGTGCGGCTCCCGTACCGCTCCCCCGCAACCGCGAGCAGGCCGGTGGCGTGCCGCACCCACATGCCCGGGCCGGCTTCCCCGGCGGCGTCCTCGCGCTGCGAGAACACGTCGACCGAGCGGGAGCCGTCCTCGGCCGGTCCGCCGACTGCGACCTGTACGCGCACTCCGCCCTGCCGGGGTACCACGAGCGGTGCCTCGATGACGAGTTCGTCGAGAACCGAACATCCGGCCTCGTCCCCGGCGCACACGGCCAGTTCCGCCAGTCCGGCGCCGGGAACGATGACGACGCCCCGGACGGCGTGGTCGGCCAGCCAGGGATGGGACCGCAGCGACAGGCGTGAGGTGAAGACGAGGCCGTCGGACTGCGGCAGGTGCATGACCGCGCCGAGCATCGGGTGGTCGACTCCGGCCAGGCCCAGCGAGGCGGCGTCGGTGGCGACCTCGGTCGAGTGGAGCCAGTAGTGCTGGTGATCGAAGGCGTAGGTCGGCAGGTCCACGCGCCTGGTCAGGGCGGGCAGGACAGCACCCCAGTCGACGGCGACACCCCGGACGAACAGCTCAGCCATGGAAGTCAGCAGCCGGCGCAGCCCGCCATCGTCACGCCGCAGCGACCCGACGACCACCGCGTCGGTGTCGTCAGCGCTCTCGGTGATCGACTGAACCAGCACCGGGTGCGAGCTGACCTCGACGAACAATCTGTACCCCTGGTCGACCAGGTGTGCCACGGCAGCGCCGAAGCCCACCTGGTGGCGCAGATTCCGGAACCAGTACCCGCCGTCGACGACCCCGGCGTCCCGGATCCACTCACCGGTCACGGTCGACAGGATCGGCAGCACCGGGGCCTGCGCGTCGATCCCGCCCAGCGCTTCGTCGAGGGCATCCCGAACGCGTTCCACGTGCCGGGTGTGTGAGGCGTAGTCCACCGCGATGCGCCGCACCCGGACGCCGTCACCGGCCAGCGCCTCCAGTGCCTCATCCAACGCCTCGGCGTCACCGGCGACCACCACCGAGGAGGGCCCGTTGACGGCGGCGACCTCGACCCGTCCCGCCCACGGCGTCAGCCGCGCGGCGACGTCGTTCTCACCCAGTGCCACGGAGGCCATGCCACCGCGCCCGGAGAGCTCGGTGGCGATGGCCCTGCTGCGCAACGCCACCACCCGGGCCGCATCCGGCAACGACAGCGCACCCGCGACACACGCCGCGGCGATCTCTCCCTGGGAGTGTCCGACCACCGCGTCCGGCACCACGCCGACCGAGGACCACACCGCCGCCAGTCCCACCATCACGGCGAAGCTCGCGGGCTGGAGCACGTCGACCCGGTCCATCAACTCGGGGCTGGACTCACCTCGCAGCACGTCCAGCAGCGACCAGTCGACCCACCGCTCCAGCGCCGAGGCGCACTCGGCGATCCGCTCGGCGAACACCGGGGACGAGTCCAGCAGCTCCCGTCCCATGCCCACCCACTGCGAGCCCTGGCCCGGGAACACCCAGACCAGCTTCCCCGGCACGCCCGACGCCGCGACCTTCCCGACGATCACGCCGGGTGCGGTCTCGCCCCGAGCCAGCGCCGACAGTCCGGCCGACGCCTCGTCGCGGGAACCCGCCACCACGACGGCCCGCTCCGCGAACACGGCACGCCCGGACACCAGCGCCCGGGCCACCTGCCCCGGCGACACGTCGCCGGAGTCCTCGACGAACCGTGCCAGCCGCCGCGCCTGCCCGGACAACGAGCCGGTGCCGCGTGCCGACACCACCAGCGGCACCACGACATCCGGCGTCGGTTCTCCGACCGGCTGCGCCTCCTCGGAGGGTGCCTCCTCGATGATCAGATGGGCGTTCGTCCCGCTGATTCCGAACGACGACACACCCGCTCGGCGCGGGTGACCGTTGCGCGGCCACTCCTGTGCCCGCGTCAGCAGTTCCACAGCGCCCGCGGACCAGTCCACCTGAGAGGTAGGGGCGTCGACGTGCAGGGTCGGGGGAATGGCGTGGTGACGCAGCGCCTGCACCATCTTGATCACACCGGCGACACCGGCCGCCGACTGCGCGTGGCCGATGTTCGACTTGATCGAACCCAACCACAACGGCCGGCCGGGTTCCCTGTCCTGTCCGTACGTGGTCAGCAGGGCCTGCACCTCGATCGGATCGCCCAGCGCCGTCCCGGTCCCGTGCCCCTCCACGACGTCCACGTCGGACGGCTCGAGGCCGGCGCTCGCCAGGGCGCGGCGGATCACCCGCTGCTGCGACGGGCCGTTGGGTGCCGTCAGGCCGTTGGATGCTCCGTCCTGGTTGACGGCGCTGCCCCGCAGTACGGCCAGCACCCGGTGACCGCGTTCCCGCGCCACCGACAGACGCTCAAGCACCACCACACCGGCGCCCTCGGCCCAGCCGGTGCCGTCCGCTCCGTCCGCGTACGCCTTGCACCGCCCGTCCCCGGCCAGGCCACGCTGCCTGGAGAACGCCACGAAGGTGCCCGGCGTCGCCATCACGGTCGCACCGCCGGCCAGCGCCATCGAGCACTCGCCCTGCCGTAGCGCCTGCGCGGCAAGGTGCATCGCCACCAGCGAGGACGAACACGCCGTGTCAATGGTGATGGCCGGCCCCTCGAATCCGAAGACGTACGACACCCGGCCGGACGCCACACTCGACGCCCCGGCCGTGCTCGCGAAGCCCTCCAGTTCGGGTACGGACACACCGATCCCGTAGCCCTGGGCGGAAACGCCGGCGAAGACGCCGACATCGGTGCCCTGCAACGAACCCGGGTCGATGCCCACACCCTCCAGGGCTTCCCAGGACACCTCCAGCAGCAGCCGCTGCTGCGGGTCCATGGCCAACGCCTCCCGCGGTGAGATCCCGAAGAACCCGGCGTCGAACAGCGCCGCGTCCTGCAGGAAGCCACCCTGGGTGGTGGTGGACGTGCCCCTGTTGTCGGGATCGGCGTCGAAGAGGCCGTCCAGGTCCCAGCCGCGGTCCTCGGGGAAGGGCGACACGCCCTCGCGGCCCTCGATCACCAACCGCCACAGGTCGTCCGGGTTCGCCACACCGCCCGGCAACCGGCAGGCCATGCCCACGATCGCGATGGGCTCGTCGGAAACCGCCGCCGCGACGACCGCCCTCGGCGCGTCGGCGACCCGGTCGCCCAGGTGGTCGCGCAGGTACCGCGCGAGAGTGACCGGATTCGGGTAGTCGAAGACCAGTGTCGCGGGCAACTTCAGCCCGGTCACCTCGCGCAGTCGGTTGCGCAGCTCGACCGACGTCAACGAGTCGAAGCCGGCTTCCTTGAACGCCGCGTCCGCGCGTACCGCGTCCGCGCTGGCGTGCCCGAGCACGAGCGCGACCTGACCGCGCACCAGGTCCAGCAGCAGCGCCTCCTGCTCGGCCGGTTCGAGCCCGGCCAGTTGCCGGGTCAGGCCGTGGTCCTTGGCGGCGGCGCGCGCCTGCTGCCGGACCGGCCGGATCAGGCCACGCAGCAGGTGCGGCACGTTCGCGCGGGTGGCCCGAAGGTCCAACTTGACCGGAACCAGCAGCGCCTGCTCGGATCCCAAGGCGGCGTCGAAGAGAGCCATCCCTTCGGCAGGTGTGATCGCCAGGACACCGCCACGGCTCGCCCGCGCCTGGTCGGCGTCGCCCAGATGAGCGGTCATGCCGTCGGACTGCTCCCACAGGCCCCAGGCCAGCGACACGGCCGGCAGGCCGGCCGCCCGGCGTCGGGCGACCGCCGCGTCCAGGAAGGCGTTCGCCGCCGCGTAGTTGCCCTGACCGGCGGATCCGAACACACCGGACGCGGACGAGAACACCACGAACGCTTCCAGGTCCAGGTCCCGGGTGAGCTCGTCCAGGTGTCGCACCGCGTCCACCTTCGGCGCGAACACGGTGGCCAGCCGGGCGGGGGTCAACGCCTCGGTCACCCCGTCGTCCAGGACACCTGCCGTGTGCACCACGGCGGTGGGACGGTGCTCCGCCAGCAGGGCCGCCAGTTGGTCGCGGTCCGACACGTCGCACGCGACGACCGAGACCGCCGCACCCCACTCGATCAGCTCGGCGACCAGCCCACCCGCACCGTCGGCGTCCCGGCCACGCCTGCTGGCGAGGACCAGCCGCCGCACCCCGTGCCGGGACACGAGATGCCGCGCCACCAGAGCCCCCAGCGACCCGGTGCCGCCGGTGACCAGGACCGCCCCCTGTGGGCCGAACACGGCGGGAACGTCGCTCGCCTGACCGGTGACGCGGGCGAGCCGAGGGACCGACAGTACGCAGTTGCGGACAGCGACCTGCGGCTCACCCGAAGCGAGCACCGACCCCAGTACCTGGTCGACGTCGCCGCCGGGGTCGAGATCCAGCAGGACCATCCGGTCCGGGTTCTCGGCCTGCGCGGAACGCACCAGACCCCACACCGCCGCCGCAGGGGGATCGGCCGGCACGCCGTCGCCGCCGGGCACCGCACGCCGGGTCACCACCGTCAGCCGCGACTCCTCCGGCCCGGTGCCCAGCCATGCCTGCACGACGGCCAGCACTCGCGAGGTCACGGCCAGCGCGTCGTCATCGCCGGCAACCTCGAACACCACCGCTGGGGGCGCATCGTCAGCCAGGGCCGCCACGTCATCGACGCTGGACACCGAGACCCATGGAGGCGTCCGTTCGGCGGCGATCGCCGGCAGCTCGACCCACTCCACCCGGAACAACGACTCGCGGGTGTCGCCGGCCGCGTTCAGGTGCTCGGTGGACACCGGGCGGGACACCAACGAGTCCACCGACACCACCAGGGCGCCGGTCTCGTCGGCCGCCTCCACCGCGATGGCGTCCGGCCCGGCGGACATCATCCGCACCCGTAGCGCTGATGCGCCGGCAGCGTGCAGCACCATGCCGTTCCACGCGAACGGCAGCACCGGTGGCCCGGATTCCACCGCCGCCGCGGTGCCGAGCATGCCCGCGTGCAGGGCGGAGTCCAACAACCCGGGGTGGATGCCGAACTCACCCGGCCGGACGCCCGTCTCCTCCGGCAACGCGACCTCGGCGAACACCTCCTCGCCCCGCCGCCACACCGTCCGCAGCCCCCGGAACGACGGGCCGTACGCGTAGCCGCGCCCGGCCAGGTCGGTGTAGAAGCTCTCGATCTCGACCGGCCGCGCACCTGGCGGCGGCCACGCGGTGAAGTCGAATCCGGAGCCCCGCCCCGCCGGCCCGTCCGACAGGAATCCCGTGGCGTGCCGGGTCCACGCGTCCGCGTCGTCATCGCGGGTGGAGTAGACGTCCACCGGACGTGTCCCGTTCTCTCCCGGACCGCCGACGGCCACCAGCACCCGCACACCGCCACGCTCCGGGACGACCATCGGTGTCTCGATCACGAGTTCCTCGAGCATCCCGCACCCGACCTCGTCACCCGCGCGGACCGCCAGTTCGACCAGCCCGGTGCCCGCGACGAGCACCACGCCCCCGATCGCGTGATCGGCCAGCCACGGATGTGACCGCAGCGACAGCAGCGAGGTGACCACCAGCCCGCCCGAATGGGGCAGTCGCACCGCCGCACGCAGCAGGGGATGGTCGACCGCCGCCTGCCCCAGCGAGGCGGCGTCCGTCGCGGACCCGCCGGGCGGAAGCCAGTAGTTCTGCCGGTCGAAGGCGTACGTCGGCAGGTCGACGTGCCCGCTCAGCGGCGGCAGGACGGCGGCCCAGTCAACGGCGGCACCACGGACGAACAGCTCGGCCACCGAGGTCAGCAGGGTCCTCTCCTCGGATCGGCCGTCACGCAGGGCCGGAACGCAGGTGACGTCGGCGTTGACCGCCGTGGCCGTCTCCGCGGCCATCGCGGTCAACGCGGCACCCGGTCCGAGTTCCAGGAACAGCGCCCCGCCCTGTTCCACGGCGGTCGCGATCCCGTCGGCGAACCGCACCGGCCGGCGTACGTGCTCGGCCCAGTACCGGGGGTCCGCGAGCTCGCCGGGCTCCGCCAGCCGGCCGGTCAGGTTCGACACCACCGGGATGACGGGCGACTGCCATGCCACACCGGCGAGTTCGGCGGCGAACTCAGCCAGCATCGGCTCCATCTGGTGTGAGTGGAACGCGTGCGAGACCACCAGGTGCTTGGTCTTGTGTCCACGTTCCCGCAGCCGGTCCGCCGCCGCGAGGACAGCGTGGTGGTCGCCGGAGAGCACGACGGAGGACGGGCCGTTGACCGCGGCGACTTCCACGCTTTCGTCGAGGAACTCGGCCACCTGTGCCTCACTCGCGGCCACCGCGACCATCGCCCCGCCCGGCGGCAGCGCCTGCATGAGCCGGCCCCGGGCCGCGACGACCCTCGCCGCGTCGGCCAGCGACAGCATCCCCGCCGAGTACGCCGCGGTGATCTCGCCGATCGAATGCCCGATCACCAGATCGGGCCGGACGCCCCACGACTCCACGAGCCGGCAGAGCGCGCTCTCCGTCGCGAACAGGCCGGCCTGCGTGAACACCGTCTGGTTCAGCAGGTCACCGCTGCGGGGCACCCTGTTCAGCACCACGTCACGTACGGGGTGATCGATCCATCCGGTCAGACACGAGTCCAGGTGCTCGCAGGCCTCGTCGAAGGCCCGCGCGAACACGGGGTACCGGTCGTACAGCTCACTGCCCATGCCGGAGCGCTGTGAGCCCTGCCCCGGAAACACCATCACGACCTTGCCCGGCACACCCGAGCCGGTCACCACGTCGGGCGTGGCCGCGCCGCTGGCAAGCGCACGCAACCCGCTCAGCGCAGTCCCGGTCGACCCTGCGACCACCACGGCGCGGTCGGCGAGCAGCGCCCGCTCGGACAGCAACGCCCCAGCCACCCGTGCCAGCGGCACCTCGGTGCCTTCGAGGAACGACGCCAGCCGGCCCGCCTGCGCCAGCAGCGAGGCCGTGCTGCCCGCCGACACCACCAGTGGCACCAACCCGGTGGTCACCTCCGCCGGATCCGTCGCCTCGTCGTCAGCGGGCGCTTCCTCAAGGATCACGTGTGCGTTGGTCCCGCTGATTCCGAAGGCCGACACACCGGCCCGTCGCGGCTGGTCACCACGGGGCCAGCTACGGGCCCCGGTCAGCAGCTCGACCGCGCCTGCGGACCAGTCGACCTGCGACGTGGGCTCGTCCACGTGCAGCGTGGGCGGCAGCACACCGTGCCGCAACGCCTGCACCATCTTGATCACACCGGCCACGCCGGCGGCTGCCTGGGTGTGACCGATGTTGGACTTGATCGAGCCGAGCCACAGGGGCCGGTCCGGCCTGCGGCCCTGACCGTAGGTCGCGATGAGCGCCTGCGCCTCGATCGGGTCACCCAGGGCGGTCCCCGTTCCGTGGGCCTCCACGGCGTCCACGTCCGACGGAGTGAGCCCCGCACCGGCCAGCGCCTTGCGGATCACCCGCTGCTGCGACGGCCCGTTCGGAGCCGTCAGACCGTTGGAGGCACCGTCCTGGTTCACGGCGCTGCCCCGCAGCACCGCCAGGACCCGGTGCCCGCGCTCGCGTGCCACCGACAGTCGCTCCAGCACCACGACACCGACGCCCTCGGACCAGCCGGTGCCGTCCGCGGCGGCGGCGAACGCCTTGCTCCGCCCGTCGGCGGCCATCACCCGCTGCCGGGAGAACGCCACGAACGTGCCGGGAGTCGGCATGACGGTCGCACCGCCGGCCAGCGCCATCGAGCACTCGCCCGAGCGCAGCGCCTGGGCGGCCAGGTGGATCGCCACCAGCGACGATGAACAGGCCGTATCGATCGTGACCGCCGGCCCCTCGAGCCCGAGGGTGTACGACACCCGGCCGGACGCCACGCTCGACGCCGACCCGGTGCCGGCGAAGCCCTCCAGCTCGGGGGTGATCGAGCCGGCACCGTAGCCCTGGGTGAACACGCCGGAGAACACCCCGACGTCGGTGCCCTTCAACGACGAGGGATCTACCCCGGCGTCCTCCAGCGCCTCCCACGACGTCTCCAGCAGCAGCCGGTGCTGCGGGTCCATCACCAGTGCCTCGCGCGGTGAGACTCCGAAGAAGCCGGCGTCGAACTGCCCGGCGCCCTGCAGGAAGCCGCCCTGGTTGGTGTACGACGTGCCGGGACGGTCGGGATCCGGGTCGAACAGTCCGTCCAGGTCCCAGCCCCGGTCCTCCGGGAAGTCGGACAGGGCGTCCACCCCGTCGGCCACCAGCCGCCACAGCTCGTCCGGGGAGGACACACCACCGGGGAAGCGGCAGGCCATACCCACGACGGCCAGCGGCTCGTCGGCGTGCCCCGAACCGTGCTGCCTCAGGGTGTGCAGCTCGGCCGTGACGCGCTTGAGGTACTGGAGGAGTCTTTCGTCCGTGGCCATTGTCGTCTGTCCTCACGAGGGTTTCGTCGGGGTGGGGTGCGTCGATCGGAGGTCAGGTGAGCCCGAGTTCGGCGTCGATGAAGTCGAGTACGTCGTCGGCGGACGCGGCTTCCAACTGCTCGACCACCGAGGCGACATCCGCCTGCTCGCGGACCCCGTTGCACCTGGCCACCAGCCCCTGGAGTCGGAGCGTGACGGCGGATCTCGTGGAGCCGTCGAGTGCCAGGTTGCCGATCAGCGTCTCGATCTCCTCGATCCTGGCGTTGACCTGGGCGAGCGCGTCGCCCCCGGTCCCGAGTTCGTCACGCAGGTGACGCGCGAGGGCGTACGGAGTGGGATAGTCGAACGCCATCGTGGCCGGCAGCTTCAGGCCGGTCGCCTCACGCAGCCGGTTACGCAGCTCCAGCGACGTCAACGAATCGAACCCGGCGTCCTTGAACGCACCGTCCGCCCGAACGGCCGCCGCACCGGAATACCCGAGCACGACCGAGACCTGCGCACGCACCAGGTCCAACAGCAGCGCCTCCTGCTCGGCCGGGGCGAGTCCGGCGAGCCGTTGCGCCAGCCCAGCGTCCCCGCCGGCCGCGTTCCGTGCCTGCTGTCGGCCCGGCCGCACCAGGCCCCGCAGCAGGTGCGGCACCACACCGCTGGCGCGCACCTCCCGGAGGTCGAGCCTGACCGGCACCAACAACGACTGCTCGGAGGTCAGGGCGGCATCGAAGAGGTCCATCCCTTCCGTCGCCGTCATCGCGCGCACGCCACCGCGGCTCATCCGTGCCTGGTTCACCTCGCCGAGATGCGCGGTCATGCCGGTGGCCTGCTCCCACAGGCCCCACGCCAACGACAACCCGGGTAGGCCGGCCGCCCGCCGGTTGGCCATCGCGGCGTCCAGGAAGGCATTCGCCGCCGCGTAGTTGCCCTGGCCGGGAGAGCCGAACACGCCCGACCCGGACGAGAAGACCACGAACACGTCGAGGTCCATGTCGCGGGTCAGCTCGTCGAGGTGCCGCACCGCGTCCACCTTGGGCGCGAACACCCGCGCCAACCGCTGCGGGGTCAACGCCGCCACCACACCGTCGTCGAGCACACCCGCCGTGTGCACGACGCCGGTGGGACGGTGTTCGGCCAGCAGAGCCGAGACGTGCTCCCGGTCGGACAGGTCACCGGCGGCCACCGACACCTGCGCGCCGTGCTCCGCCAGCTCCGCGACCAGGTCCGCCATGCCCTCTGCGTCCGGGCCCCGCCTGCTGGCCAGCACGAGTCGCCGCACGCCGTGCCGGATGACCAGTTGCCGGGCCACCACCGCCCCGAGCACGCCCGCACCGGAGATCAGGACCGCTGACTGCGGGCCGAACACGGCGGAGGTCTCCCGCTCCTGCTCGCCGGCACGGGCCAGGCGCGGGACGAGGAAGACTCCGTCACGCACCGCGAGCTGCGGTTCCTCGCTCGCCAGCGCCCACCCGAGCACCTGTTCGACGGCACCGTCGGGTTCGAGGTCCAGCAGGGTGATCCGGTCCGGGTTCTCGGCCTGAGCCGAACGCACCAACCCCCACACGGCCGCCGCGGCCGGATCAGCCACCGCCCCGTCGCCGACAGGCACCGCCCCGCGCGTCACGACCACCAGCCGCGACTCGTCCGGCCGGGCCAGCCAGTCCTGCAGCACAGCCAACGCCCGCGAGGTCACGGCAAGGGCATCGTCGCCGCCGGTCACCTCCAGGACCTCGACGTCGGGCCGACCGTCGACCGGCCCCACCGCCGTCAACGGCAGTGCGGTCCACTCGACGCGGAACAACGAGTCGCGGGTCTCCGTCGTCACCGCCAGCTTCTCGACGGAGACCGGCCGGGACACGACCGAGTCGGCCGTCACCACCGGACCGCCGTCCCCGTCGACCGCCACCAGCGAAACCGCGCCGGCACCGACGGGTGCCAGCCGGATCCGCAGCGCCGAGGCACCGGCCGCGTGCAGGGTCAGCCCGTGCCAGTCCAGGGGCAGCCGCGGCCCGGTCGCATCCCCTCCGGGGCTCAGCAGCATCGGTTGCAGAGCCACGTCCAGCAACGCGGGGTGGATGCCGTACGCGGCGGCGTCCCCCCGGGGCTCCTCGGACAACGCGACCTCGGCGAACATCTCCTCGCCCCGCCGCCACACCGCGCGCAGTCCCTGGAACGCGGGCCCGTAGGCGTGACCGAGCCCGGTCATGTCGGGGTAGAAGTCCGCTGTTTCGAGCTGCTCCGCACCGGGGGGCGGCCACGTCGTGAGATCGATGTCCACGACCGGCGACCGCGCGGCGGACAGCACCCCGGTGGCGTGCCGCGTCCACCCCTCCCCGCCGTCGCGGACGGCGTACACCTCCACCGTCCGTACGCCGTTGTCGCCGGGCCCGCTCAGAACCACCTGCACCCGGACACCTGCCTGTTCGGGCACCACCAGCGGAGACTCCGTGGTGAGCTCGTCCAGTACCGGGCACCCCACCTCGTCGCCGGCCCGAACCGCCAACTCCACCAACGCACTGCCGGGAAGAACCACCACCCCGTCGACCGCGTGGTCGGCCAGCCAGGGGGACGTCCGCAGCGAGAGGCGTGAGGTGAACACCCGACCGTCGGACCCGGGCAGGTGGACCATCGCTCCCAACAGCGGGTGACTGGTCGCCGACTGGCCGAGCGACGCCGGATCCGTCGCGGACTCCTCGGTCTGGAGCCAGAAGTGCTGGTGGTCGAAGGCGTAGGTCGGCAGGTCCACGTGCCCCGCGACGGGGGGAAGGACGCCGTTCCAGTCAACCGGGACGCCGCGGACGAACACCTCGGCCAGGGAGGTCAGCAGTCGCCGTGGGCCACCGTCTCCGCGCCGCAACGTCCCCGTCACCACCACGTCGGCGTCGTCGACGATCTCACTGATCGGTTGCACCAGCACCGGGTGTGCGCTCACCTCCACGAACACCCGGTGTCCCTGCTCGACCAGGTCCGCCACCACCGGCCCGAACCGCACCTGGTTGCGCAGATTCCCGTACCAGTAGTCGCCGTCCAGGACTCCGGCGTCGCGGATCCACGTTCCGGTGACGGTCGAGTGGAACGGCACCACCGGGGCCTGTGCCGTGATCCCGGCCAGCGCGTCGGCGAGGACGTCGCGGATGTCCGCCACGTGCCGGGTGTGTGAGGCGTAGTCCACCGCCACCCGTCGGACCCGGACATCCTGGCCGGACAACACCTCCAGGGCCTCGTCCAGAGCCTGGGCGTCGCCGGCGACCACCACCGACGACGGGCCGTTCACCGCCGCCACCTCGACCCGGTCGGCCCACGGCCGCAACCGCGCGGTCGCGTCGTCCTCGGACAACGCCACCGAGGCCATACCGCCCCGGCCGGACAACGTGGTGGCGATGGCCCGGCTGCGCAGCGCCACCACGCGGGCCGCGTCCTCCAACGACAGGGCACCCGCCACGCAGGCCGCAGCGATCTCACCCTGCGAATGGCCCACCACCGCGTCGGGAGAGACACCCACCGACGCCCACACCGCGGCCAGACCCACCATCACCGCGAAGCTGGCCGGCTGCACCACATCGACCCGGTCCAGGAGTTCGGGCGCGGTCTCGCCGCCCAGGACGTCCAGCAGCGACCAGTCGATCCACGGTGCCAGGGCGTCGGCGCACTCCGAGATCCGCTTGGTGAAGACCGGCGAGGACGCGAGCAGTTCCCGGCCCATGCCGAGCCACTGCGAGCCCTGCCCCGGGAACACCCACACCACCTTTCCCGTTGCCCGCGCGCTGCCGGTCACCAGGCCGACGGCGTCCTGGGCCCGGGACAGCGCCGTCAGCCCGGCGAGCGCCTCCTGCCCGGAGCCGGCCACCACCACAGCGCGCTCGCCGAGCAGAGCCCGGTCGGACACCAACGCGCCGGCCACGGCCGCCAGCGACGCCGCACCCGACTCGACGTACGACGCCAGCCGTACGGCCTGCCCGGCCAACGCCCCGGTGCTGCGCGCCGACACCACCAGCGGCACCACTGCGTCGAAGGGCGTCCGCTCGGCGGGCGCCGGTTGCTCAGGTGCCTCCTCGGGCGCCTCCTCGATGATCAGATGTGCGTTCGTCCCGCTGATCCCGAACGACGACACCCCGGCCCGGCGCGGGCGCTCGCCCCGCGGCCACTCGCGTGCCTCGGTCAGCAGCTCCACCGCGCCCGCGGTCCAGTCCACCTCGCTCGTGGGCTGCTGTACGTGCAGCGTCGCCGGTAGGACACCGTGCCGCAGTGCCTGCACCACCTTGATCACGCCGGCCACGCCCGCCGCTGCCTGGGTGTGCCCGATGTTGGACTTGACCGACCCCAACCACAACGGCTTCCCGGGATCGCGGCCCTGACCGTAGGTGGCCAGCAACGCCTGCGCCTCGATCGGATCACCGAGCGACGTGCCCGTACCGTGACCCTCCACCAGATCCACCTCGGACGACGACAACCCCGCACTGGCCAACGCAGCACGAATCACCCGCTGCTGCGACGGACCATTCGGCGCCGTCAACCCGTTCGACGCCCCGTCCTGATTGACCGCACTACCCCGCAACACCGCAAGCACCCGGTGCCCACGCTCCCGCGCCACCGACAAACGCTCCAACAACACCAGGCCGACCCCCTCGGCCAGCCCCATCCCGTCCGCACCATCGGCGTACGCCTTACACCGCCCATCCGACGCCAACCCCCGCTGCCGGGAGAACGACAGGAAGGAGCCGGGCTTGGCCATCACCATCGCGCCGCCCGCCAGCGCCGCCGAACACTCGCCCTGCCGCAGCGACTGCACGGCCTGATGTATCGCCACCAGCGACGACGAACACCCCGTGTCCACCGTCACCGCAGGCCCTCCGAAGCCGAGGACGTACGACACCCGGCCCGTCGCGATGCAGGGCGCGGCACCGGTGCCCGCGAAACCCTCCAGCTCCGGTGCGACCGGACGGCCGGATCCGGCTCCGTAGCCCTGACTGGACAGCCCGGCGAACACACCGACGTCACCGTCGCGCCACGACAACGGGTCGACGCCCGCTCGTTCGATCGCCTCCCAGGAGGTCTCCAGCAGCAACCGCTGCTGCGGGTCCATCGCCAGCGCCTCACGGGGCGAGATCCCGAAGAACCCGGGGTCGAACAGGCCCGCGCCGTCGAGGAAACCGCCCTGGTCGGTGTACGACGTACCCGGTCGGTCGGGGTCCGGGTCGAACAGGGCCGCGAGGTCCCAGCCACGATCGGTGGGAAAGCCGCCGATGGCGTCGACCCCGTTCGCCACGACGTGCCACAGATCCTCCGGCGAGGACACGCCGCCCGGGTACCGACACGCCATTCCCACGATGGCGATCGGCTCCCGCGCCTGCTCCTCGACCTCGCGCAGCCGCCGACGGGCGTCGCGGGCGTCGCCGATGGCCCTCTTGAGGTAGTCGCGGAGTTGTACCTCGTCAGCCATTGAACTCAGCTCCCAGGGAAGATCCGTGTGCGTTTCCGTACGGTGGTCAGGCGAAGCGATCCACGAGCGCGAAGAGTTCCTCGTCGCTGGCGGATTCGAGGTCGTCGTCGGACGGGTCCGGGCGAGCCGCCGCCTCGGCTGCGGTCAGCAGTTGACGCAGTCGCTCGGTGATCCGGTTCCGGGCGTCGTCGTCGGCGGCTGCGGACCCGATCGCCGACTCCAGGCGGGCGAGATCGGCCAGTACGGAGTCGACCGGGGACGATTCGTCGATGGCGAGTTCGTCGCGTAGGTAGCGGGCGACGGCCTGCGCGTTCGGGTAGTCGAACACCAGGGTGGCCGGCAGCTTCATTCCGGTCGCCTCGCGCAACCGGTTGCGCAACTCCACGGAGGTGAGCGAGTCGAACCCGGCGTCCTTGAACGCCCCGTCCGCCCGTACGGCATCCGCTGCCGAGTGCCCGAGCACGACCGCGACCTGGGCACGCACCAGGTCCAACAGCAGTGCCTCCTGCTCGGCCGGGGTGAGTTCGGCGAGTCGGCGGGCCAGCCCGCCGTCCCCGCCGGACGCCGCCCGTGCCGACTGCCGACCGACCCGGACGAGGCCCCGCAGCATGTGCGGTACGCTGCCGCCCGCGGTGGCGTCGGCACGGACCTCCCGCAGGTCCAGCTTGATCGGCACCAGCAGCGCCGACCCGCAGGTCAGCGCGGCGTCGAACAGGTCCATGCCGTCCTCGGAACCGAGACCCAGAACTCCCCCACGCCCCTCACGGCGGCTCATCCGGTCGAGGGTGACGTCGTCGATGGTGTCCGCCATGCCGGTGAGTTCCTGCCACGGCCCCCAGGCCAACGACAGCCCCGGCAGGCCCTCCGCCCGGCGGTGGGCCATCAGGCCGTCCAGGTAGGCGTTGGCCGCCGCGTAGCCGCCACTGCCCGCACCCATGAAGATCGACGAAGCGGACGAGTACACGACGAAGGCGTCGAGATCGAGGTCGCGGGTCAGCTCGTGCAGGTGCCGGACCGCGTCGACCTTCGGTGCGAACACCCGGGCCAGTTTGTCGCGGGTCAACGCCCCGACCACGCCGGCGTCGAACACGCCCGCCGTGTGCACGACAACGGTCGGACGCTGCTCCGCCAACAGGGCCGCGACCTGATCCCGGTCGGACAGGTCACAGCCACGCACCGACACCTCGGCACCCTCTTCGGTCAGCTCGGCGACCAGCTCCGCCACACCGTCGGCGTCCCGGCCCCGGCGGCTGGCCAGCACCAACCGCCGTACACCGTGCCGAGTGACCAGGTGACGGGCCGCGAGGGCGCCCAACGAGCCGGCACCCGAGACCAGCACCGTCGCGTCCGGGCCGATCCCTGCCGGGAGATCCACAGCCGGGGCGACGCGGGCGAGGCGCGGCACGGAAAGGCGCGTCCCGCGCGCCGCGACCTGCGGCTCGCCACTGGCCAGTACCGCACCCAGCACGGATTCCGCGCCGTTGCCGTCGGCCGGATCGAGGTCCAGCAGAACGATCCGGTCCGGGTTCTCCACCTGTGCGGCACGCACCAGACCCCACACCGCCGACGCGGCCGGGTCGGTCACCACGCCGTCACCAGCGGGCATCGCGCCCCGGGTGGCCACCACGAGCCGCGACTCGTCCAGTTCGGCTGCCGCCACCCACGCCTGCACCACCGCCAGCACCTGCGACGTGACGGCCAGCGCGTCGCCGTCGCCGACCGCTTCCAGCACCACCGCCGCAGGCGCGTCGGTCAGGGCGGCCACCTCGTCGGCGGTGGCCACCGCCACCCACGACGGCGTGGGCTGCCCCGCGACCGCCGGCAGCTCGGTCCAGTCGACCTGGAACAGGGAGTTGGCTCCGGCCACGTCCATCTGTTCGGTCGACACGGTGCGCAACAACAACGAGTCCATCGTCAGGACCGGGCCGCCGGTCTGGTCGGCGGCCTCGACGATCATCGCGTCCGGGCCGCCGGAGGAGACCCGGACCCGCAACGCCGACGCGCCCACGGCGTGCAGCACGAGCCCGTTCCACGCGAACGGCATCACCGACCGCCCGGGTTGCTCGTCCGTCCCGGCCGCCGCCGCGGCAACGGTGCCGGTCTGCAGGGCCGCGTCCAGCAGTGCGGGATGGATGCCGTACGCGGCGGCGTCCCCGCGGTGTTCCTCGGGCAGGGCCACCTCGGCGAACACCTCCTCGCCCAGCCGCCACACCGTCCGCACGCCCTGGAACGCGGGCCCGTACGCGTAACCCCGCTCGACCAGGTCGGCGTAGAAGTCCCCGACCTCGACCCGCTGCGCGCCAGGGGGCGGCCACGCCGTGAAGTCGAACGTGGTGCCGGTACGGCCCGGCCGCGGCGACAGCACACCCGTGGCGTGTCGCGTCCACGCCTCGGTCCCGTCCTCGCCCAGCGAGTACACGCTCACCGGGCGGGCGCCGTTGTCGTCCGGTCCGCCCACCGCGACCTGGATCCGGACGCCGCCCTGCTCGGGCACCACCAGCGGCACCTCGGTGACGAGTTCTTCCAGGACCGGGCACCCGAGCTCGTCACCGGCCCGCAGTGCCAACTCCACCATGCCGGTGCCGGGGAACAGCACCACGCCGCCGATCGCGTGGTCGGCCAGCCACGGATGCGACCGCAGCGAGAGCTGCGACGTGAACACCGCCCCGTCCGACTGCGGCAACCGCACCACCGCACTCATCAGGGGGTGATCCGTCGGCGACTGACCGAGCGACGTGGCGTCGGTCGACGCGTCGGCCGACTGGAGCCAGTAGTGCTGGCGGTCGAAGGCGTAGGTCGGCAGCTCCACCTGCGCCGACGCCGCCCCCGCCGGCAGCATCGCGGTCCAGTCCACCCCGACGCCGCCAACGAACAGCTCGGCCATCGACGTGAGCAGCCGCCGTGGGCCGCCGTCGTCGCGCCGCAGCGAGCCGACGACCAGGACGTCCGCGTCGTCCACGAGCTCGCTGACCGGCTGCACGAGGACCGGATGCGAACTGATCTCGAGGAAGACCCCGAACCGTTGGTCGAGCAGGTCGGCCACCGCCGGGGCGAACCGGACCTGGTTGCGCAGGTTCCGGTACCAGTAGTCACCGTCCACGACTCCGGCGTCCCGGATCCACTCCCCGGTCACGGTCGAGCGGAACGGCACCACCGGTGCCTGCGCCGTGATCCCGGCCAGGGCCGTGGCCAGCGTGTCCCGGATGTCCTCCACGTGGCGCGAGTGCGACGCGTAGTCCACCGCCACCCGCCGTACCCGCGCTCCCTGGCCCTCCAGCGACTCCAACGCCTCGTCCAACGCGTTGGCGTCACCGGCGATGACCACGGACGAGGGACCGTTCAGCGCGGCCACCTCGACCCGGTCCGCCCACGGTGCCAGCCGGGTGAGAACGTCGTCCTCGCTCAACGCGACGGAGGCCATGCCACCGCGACCCGACAGCGTCGAGGCGATGGCCTGACTCCGCAGTGCCACCACCCGGGCGGCGTCCTCGAGGGACAGCGCCTCCGCCACGCACGCCGCCGCGATCTCGCCCTGTGAGTGGCCCAGCACGGCGTCGGGCCGTACACCCGCCGACGCCCACACCGCGGCCAGGCCGACCATCACGGCGAAGCTGGCCGGCTGGAGCACGTCGACCCGGTCCATCAGGCCGGGATCGGCGTCGCCGCTGAGCACGTCCTCCAGCGACCAGTCGATCCACGGCTTCAGGGCGGTTGCGCACTCGGCGACCCGGTCGGCGAAGACGGCCGAGGAGTTCAGCAGCTCACGACCCATCCCGAGCCACTGCGAGCCCTGGCCCGGGAACACCCACACCACCTTCCCGGGCGCGCGACCGCTGCCGGTCACCACACCGACGGCGTCCTCGCCACGGGCGAGCGCACCGAGGGCGGCACCCGCCTCCTCGGCCGAATCGGTCACCACGACGGCGCGTTCGTCCAGCACCGCCCGACCCGAGACCAGCGTGCCGGCCACGCGAGCGAGCGGCACCGCCGTTGCCCCGACGAACGCGGCCAGCCGACCCGCCTGCCCAGCCAGCGACGCCGCGCTGCGAGCCGTCACGACGAGCGGCACCACACCGTGTGCCGTCACCTCGTCGGTCGGCTCCTCGGGTGCCTCCTCGATGATCAGATGTGCGTTCGTCCCGCTGACCCCGAACGACGACACCCCGGCCCGGCGCGGGTGGCCGTCGCGCGGCCACTGGCGCGCCTCGGTGAGCAGTTCCACCGCGCCCTCCGACCAGTCGACGGCGCTGGTGGGCTCGTCGACGTGCAGGCTGGGTGGCATGACCCCGTGCCGCAACGCCTGCACCACCTTGATCACACTGGCCACGCCCGCAGCGGCCTGCGCATGGCCGACGTTCGACTTCAACGACCCCAACCACAACGGCTTCCCGGGATCGCGGCCCTGACCGTAGGTGGCCAGCAACGCCTGCGCCTCGATCGGATCACCGAGCGACGTGCCCGTACCGTGACCCTCCACCAGATCCACCTCGGACGACGACAACCCCGCACTGGCCAACGCAGCACGAATCACCCGCTGCTGCGACGGACCATTCGGCGCCGTCAACCCGTTCGACGCCCCGTCCTGATTGACCGCACTACCCCGCAACACCGCAAGCACCCGGTGCCCACGCTCCCGCGCCACCGACAAACGCTCCAACAACACCAGGCCGACCCCCTCGGCCAGCCCCATCCCGTCCGCACCATCGGCGTACGCCTTACACCGCCCATCCGACGCCAACCCCCGCTGCCGGGAGAAGACGACGAACGAGTTGGGGCTGGACATCACCATCGCCCCGCCGGCCAGCGCCATCGAACAGTCGCCCTGCCGCAGGGCCTGCGCCGCGAAGTGCATCGCCACCAGCGACGACGAACACGCGGTGTCGAGCGTGACCGCCGGCCCCTCAAGACCGAAGACGTACGACACCCGGCCGGACGCCACGCTCGACGCCAACCCGGTGCCCGCGAAGCTCTGCATCTCCGGTCCGATGGGGCCGGAACCGTAGCCCTGTGGGGCCGCGCCGACGAACACGCCGACGTCGGTGCCCCTCAGCGACGTCGGGTCGACGGACGCGTTCTCGAAGGCCTCCCACGATGTCTCCAGCAGCAGCCGCTGCTGCGGATCCATCGCCAGCGCCTCACGCGGCGAGATCCCGAAGAACCCCGCGTCGAACAGTCCCGCCTCGTGCAGGAAACCGCCCTGGCTGACGTACGAGGTGCCCGAGTGGTCGGGGTCGGGATCGAACAGGTTCTCCAGGTTCCAGCCCCGGTCCGTCGGGAAGCCCGACACCGCGTCCCGGCCGTCGGACACCAGTCGCCAGAGGTCATCGGGCCCGTCCACACCGCCCGGCAGCCGGCAGGCCATCCCGACGATGGCGATCGGTTCCCGGGACGCGCCGAGGAGCTGGCGGTTGCGCTTCTTCAGCTCACCGACCTCGGTCACCGACCGCCGCAGCGCCTCGACGACCTTCTCGTACGACGCACTCATCAGAGGCCCCCAAACTTTCGGTTGCAGTTGCCGGACCACACGCGACTACTCACCGCCGAGCGCCAGTTCGACGAGGTCGTCGACGTCGAGGTCGGCGATCTCCCGCTCGTCACCGGCCCCGTTTGCGACACCGTCGTCCGGCTCGCCCGTGGCGGCGAGTTCGAGCAGGGCGTCGACCAGTCCGGCCGCGCGCAACCTCGACAGCGGAACCGACGCGAGGGCCTGCCGCAGCTGCGCCTCGTCCGCTCCGGTGGCGGCACCGGGCCCGGTGCCGGGCTCGGCGCTGACCGGGCGCAGTTGCGCCAACAGGTGGTTGGCGAGCACCAGCGGGTTCGGGTAGTCGAAGACCAACGTGGGCGGCAGCTTCAACCCGGTCGCGTCACGCAGCCGGTTGCGCAACTCCACCGACGTCAGCGAGTCGAACCCGACGTCCTTGAACGCCATGTCCGCGCGTACGTCCTGCGGGTCCGCATGGCCCAGCACCGCCGCGACCTGGGCACGGACCACGTCCAGGAGCAGTGCTTCCCGGTCGGCCCGGCCGAGCCCGCCGAGCCGGCGAACCAGGGTGTCGTCCGGCGCAGCGGCCGCCCGTGCCTGCTGTCGGCCCGTGCGAACCAGACCGCGCAGCAGCGACGGCACCGCACCGCCGGCGGCGGCGTCCGCCCGCATCGTCTCCGGGTCGAGCTTGATCGGCACCAACAACGCCTCGTCCATGCGCAACGCGAGGTCGAACATGTCCAGCCCTTCGGCCCGGCTCATCTCCAGCACCCCGCCCCGGCTCGCCCGCGCGTGGTCGACGACGGTGAGGTGGGTGGCCATGCCGGTGCTCCGCTCCCAGAGGCCCCACGCCAGCGACAGCCCGGGCAGGCCCGCCGCGCGCCGGTGGGCCATCGCCGCGTCCAGGAACGCGTTCGCCGCCGCGTAGCTGCCCTGACCGCCGCCGCCGACCACTCCCGCGACCGACGAGAAGACGACGAACGCGTCCAGGTCCAGGCCCCGGGTCAGTTCGTCCAGGTGCCGTACCGCGTCCACCTTCGGGGCGAACACCCCGGCCAGCCGTTGCCGGGTGAGCCCGCCGACCAACCCGTCGTCGAACACGCCGGCCGTGTGCACGACACTGGTCAACGGGTGCTCGGCCAGCAGGGCCGCCACCTGATCCCGGTCGGACACGTCGCAGGCCACCACCGACACGTCCGCACCCCGCTCGGACAGCTCGCCCACCAACTCGGCCACCCCCTCGGCAGCCGAACCCCGCCGGCTGGCCAGCACCAACCGCCGCACCCCGTACCGGGACACCAGATGCCGCGCCACCAGGGCACCCAACGCACCAGCACCCGAGACCAGCACCGCACCTTCCGACCGGAAGACGGTCGGGACGTCCTGGAGCTGCCCGGTGGTGCGGGCGAGTCGGGGCACCGAGAGGGTGCCCTCGCGTACGGCGAGCTGAGGCTCACCGGCCACGAGTACCGGATCCGCGGTGGCCCCGGTGGCGGGGTCGGTGTCCAGCAGGACGATCCGTTCCGGGTTCTCGGCCTGCGCGGAACGGACCAGTCCCCACACCGCCGCTGCTGCCGGATCGGTCACGCGGTGATCGCCACCGGCAGGTACGGCGCCACGGGTGCGCACCACCAGGCGCACCTCGTCGAGTCGCGGTTCGGTCAGCCAGGCCTGCAGGACCTCCAGCACCTGGGACGTCATGTCGAGCGGACCGTCACCGCCGACGTCGACGACCCCCACCGTCGGCATGTCGCCGCCCTCGGCCAGCGCCGCCACGTCCCCGGCCGTGGCGACCGGCACCCACGACGACACGGGCTCCGCCGCAGCCGCGGGCAGTTCGGTCCAGTCCACCCGGAACACCGAGTCACGGACGGCGGATGCCCCGGATCCCAGTTGCGCCGCCGACACCGGGCGGGACACCAGCGAATCCATCGTCAGTACCGGCCCACCGGTCTCGTCGGCCGCCTCGACGGTCAGTGCCTCCGGTCCGTGCGGCGCGAGCCGCACCCGCAGCGCCGCGGCGCCGGTGGCGTGCAGCACGAACCCGTTCCACGCGAACGCGAGCACCGCCCCGCCCGACTCCTGCGCCGCGTCGGCGGCGGCGGCCTGCAGTGCGGCGTCCAGCAACGCCGGGTGGACGCCGAACCTGCCCGCCTCCGCTCGGAGTTCCTCGGGCAGGGCGACCTCGGCGAACACCTCGTCGCCCCGCCGCCACACCGCGCGCAGGCCCTGGAACGCGGGGCCGTAGCCGTAACCGCGCTCGGCCAGATCCGGGTAGAAGTCCTCGACGTCGACCGGCTCCGCGTCCCGTGGCGGCCAGGCCGTGAAGTCGAACCCGTTGCCGCTGCCGCTCGGTGTCGCCGACAGCACGCCCGTGGCGTGCCGGGTCCACGTGCCCGAGCCGCCGTCGCGTCGGGAGTACACCTCCACCGTGCGCACGCCGTGCGCGCCCGGTCCGCTGAGGGCCACCTGCACCCGCACACCGCCCTGCTCGGGCACCACCAGGGGTGCCTCGACCACCAGCTCGTCCAGCACCGAGCAGCCGGCCTCGTCACCGGCGCGCACGGCCAGCTCCACCAGTCCGCTGCCGGGCAGGATCACGACCCCGCCGACAGCGTGATCGGCGAGCCACGGATGCGACCGCACCGACAGCAGCGACGTGAACACCAGGCCGTCCGACCCCGGCAGCTGCACCACCGCGCCCAGCAGTGGGTGGTCGGCCGCGGCCTGTCCCAGCGACGTCGCGTCGGTAGCCGAACCGGCGGGCTGCCGTAGCCAGTAGTGCCGGTGGTCGAAGGCGTAGGTCGGCAGTTCCACCCGTCGGGTCACCGGGGGCAGCACCCCGTTCCAGTCCACCGCCACGCCACGGACGAACAACTCGGCCATCGAGGTGAACAGCCGCCGCAGGCCACCGTCGTCCCGCCGCAGCGACCCCGTGACCACGACATCGGCGTCGTCCACGATCTCGCTGATCGGCTGGACCAGCACCGGGTGGGCGCTGATCTCCACGAACACGCCGTGGTCCTGGCCGATCAGGTCGGCCACGGCCGGCCCGAACCGCACCTGGCTGCGCAGGTTCCGGTACCAGTACCCGCCGTCGACCACACCGGCGTCGCGGATCCACTCGCGGGTGACGGTCGAGTAGAAGGGCACCGTCGGAGCCTGGGCGGGGACGTCCGCCAACGTCTCGGCGAGCAGGTCGTGGATCGCCTCGACCTGGTTGGTGTGCGAGCCGTAGTCCACCGCCACCCGCCGTACCCGGACGCCGCCACCCTCCAACGATTCGAGCGCCTCGTCGAGCGCCCGGGCGTCGCCGGCGACCACCACCGAGGTGGGGCTGTTGACCGCGGCGACCTGGACCAGGTCCGCCCAGGGCGCCAACCGCGCGACCGCCTCGTCCTCACCCAGGGCGACCGAGGCCATCCCGCCACGCCCGGACAGCACCGTGGCGATGGCCTGGCTGCGCAGCGCCACCACCCGTGCCGCATCCTGCAACGACAGCGCACCCGCCACGCAGGCCGCAGCGATCTCGCCCTGGGAGTGACCGACGACCGCGTCCGGCTGCAGCCCGTACGACCGCCACACTGCGGCCAGGCCGACCATCATGGCGAAGCTGGCCGGCTGCAGCACGTCCACCCGGTCCAACACCTCGGGCTCGACCTCGCCGCGCAGCACGTCGATCAGCGACCAGTCGATCCACGGCGCCAACGCGAGTGCACACTCGGCGATCCGCTCGGCGAAGACCGGCGACGAGTCCAGCAACTCCCGACCCATGCCGGCCCACTGCGTGCCCTGGCCCGGGAACACCCACACGACCTTGCCCGGCGAACCGGCCCGACCGGTGACCACGCCGGCCGGGTTCTCACCGCGTCCCAACGCGGCGAGCCCGGCCGTGGCCTCAGCCCTGGAACCGGCCACCACCACGAAACGCTCGGTCAACGCGGCCCGACCGGACACCAGTGCCCCGGCCACGCTCGCCAGCGGCACCTCGTCGGCGTTCTCCAGGTACGCCGCGAGCCGGCCGGCCTGCAACGCCAGCGAGGTGGTGCTGCGCGCGGACACCACCACGGGCAGCACGTCCGGGCACGCGACCGGACCCGTCTCGGGTGCGACGTCCGGCAGCGGCGCCTCTTCCAGGATGAGGTGCGCGTTGGTGCCGCTGACACCGAACGCGGACACCCCGGCCCGACGTGGCTGGCTGCTCCGCGGCCAGTCCCGCGCCTCGGTCAACAACTCGACCGCACCGGCGGACCAGTCCACCTCGGGCGTGGGCGCGTCCACGTGCAGCGTCACCGGCAGCATCTCGTGCCGCAGCGCCTGCACGATCTTGATCACACCGGCCACACCGGCCGCCGCCTGCGCGTGACCGATGTTCGACTTCAGCGACCCCAGCCACAACGGCCTGCCGGGATCCCGGTCCTGCCCGTACGTGGCCAGCAGCGCCTGCGCCTCGATGGGGTCACCAAGGGCGGTGCCGGTGCCGTGCGCCTCCACAACGTCCACCTCGGACGGTTTCAGTCCGGCGTTGGCCAGCGCCCGGCGGATCACCCGCTGCTGCGACGGGCCGTTCGGCGCGGTCAGACCGTTCGACGCGCCGTCCTGGTTCACCGCGCTGCCCCGCAGGACGGCCAGGACAGTGTGCCCACGCTCCCGCGCCACCGACAGGCGTTCCAGGACCACCACGCCGACGCCCTCGGCCCAACCGGTGCCGTCGGCAGCGGCGGCGAACGCCCTGCAGCGCCCGTCCACGGCCAGGCCCCGTTGCCGGGAGAACTCGACGAAGGCACCCGGGTTGGCCATGACGGTCGCGCCGCCGGCCAGCGCCATCGAGCACTCACCCTGGCGCAGCGCCTGGGCTGCCAGGTGGATGGCGACCAGCGAGGACGAACAGGCCGTGTCGATCGTGATCGCCGGGCCCTCGAAGCCGAAGACGTACGACACCCGGCCCGACGCCACGCTCGACGACCCGCCGGTGCCCGCGAAGCCCTCCAGTTCCGGCGTGACGACACTGGCCCCCGGCGCGACGTAGCCCTGGCCGAAGACGCCGGTGAACACGCCCACGTCGGTGCCCTTCAGGGAGGTCGCGTCGACACCGGTGGCCTCCAGCGCCTCCCACGAAACCTCGAGCAGCAGCCGCTGCTGCGGGTCCATCGCCAGCGCCTCACGCGGCGAGATCCCGAAGAACGCCGCGTCGAACAGACCGGCCTCGTGCAGGAAACCGCCCTGGCTGGTGTACGACGTACCCGGGCGCTCCGGATCGGGGTCGAACAGGCCCTCCAGGTCCCAGCCACGGTCGGTGGGGAACCCGGACACCGCGTCGCGGCGCTCGGCCACCAACCGCCACAGGTCCTCCGGCCCGGCCACCCCACCGGGCAACCGGCACGCCATGCCCACGATGGCGATCGGCTCCTCGGGATCGGCCAGGACCGTCGGCGTGACCGTCGTCGGCGCGACGTCACCCAGTTCGTCTCGCAGGTGTCGGGCGAGGGCCTGCGGGCTCGGATGGTCGAACACCAACGTGGCCGGCAGTTTCAGCCCGGTCGCCTCGCGCAGCCGGTTGCGCAGTTCCACGGAGGTCAACGAATCGAACCCGGCCTCCTTGAACGCCGCGTCCGCCCGGACGGCTCCGGCACTCGAGTGTCCGAGCACGGCCGCGACCTGGCCGCGTACCAGATCCAGCAGCAAGGTCAGCTGATCCGCCGGAGTGAGCCCGGCCAGCCGCTCGGCCAGCCGGCCGCGTTCCCCGCCGGCACCCCCCGAGCGCGCCTGCCGCCGGCCCGTACGGACCAGGCCGCGCAGCATGTGCGGCACCACACCGCCTGCCGAGGCGTCGGCGCGGATCCCGCGCAGATCCAGCTTCGCGGGTACCAGCGCCGCCTGCTCGGTGCCGAGGGCCGCGTCGAACAGCTCCAGGCCCTCGGCCTGCGTCATCAACTGGAGACCACCCCGCCGGTTCATCCGGGCCCGGGTCAACTCGTCGGTGTTCGCCGCCATGCCGGTTTCCTGGTCCCACAGGCCCCAGGCCAGGGACAGCCCCGGCAGACCCAGTGAGCGGCGGTGCGCCATCAGCCCGTCCAGGAACGCGTTCGCCGCCGCGTAACTGCCGCTACCGGCACCCATGAACACCGCCGACACCGACGAGTAGACGACGAACGCGGAGAGCTCCGCAGCACGCGTCAACTCGTCGAGGTGACGCACCGCGTCCACCTTCGGCACGAACACCCGCGCCAGCTTCTCCGGCGTGACCGTCTCGATCACGCCGGCGTCCAGGACACCGGCCGTGTGCACGACGGCGTCCGGTCGATGCTCGGCCAGCAGGGCCGCCACCTGATCCCGGTCGGACACGTCGCAGGCCACCACCGACACGTCCGCACCCCGCTCGGACAGCTCGCCCACCAACTCGGCCACCCCCTCGGCAGCCGAACCCCGCCGGCTGGCCAGCACCAACCGCCGCACCCCGTACCGGGACACCAGATGCCGCGCCACCAGGGCACCCAACGCACCAGCACCCGAGACCAGCACCGTCTGCTCCGGGCCGAACACGGCAGGCGCGTCGGCGGTCCGGGTGGCACGGGCGAGACGCGGCACCGACAGGGTCGATCCGCGCACCGCGACCTGCGGCTCGCCGCTGGCCAGCACCGCCCCCAGCACGGCTTCCGCGCCGTCGCCGTCGGCCGGGTCGAGGTCCAGCAGAACGATCCGGTCCGGGTTCTCACCCTGGGCGGCACGTACGAGACCCCACACCGCTGCCGCGGCCGGATCCGTCACCGTGCCGTCGCCGGCGGGTACCGCGCCACGGGTCGCCACCACCAGGCGCGACTCCTCCAGGCCCGATCCGGCCAGCCAGGCCCGTACGACCTCCAGCACCCGGGACGTCGCGGTCAAGGGGTCGTCCTCGCCGACCGCCTCCAGCACGACCGCCGCGGGAGTGTCGGTCAGGGCGGTCACGTCGTCGACGGTGCCGACCGGCGCCCACGACGGAGCCGGTGGCCGTGGACCGTCGGGCAACTCGGTCCAGGCGACCCGGAACAGGGAGTTGACGGTCTCCGGACCCGTCCCGGCGGCAGCTGACCAGCCCGCGGGCAGTGTCCGGATCCCGAGGGAGCTGGCGGTCACGACCAGGTCACCGGTGTCGTCGACCGCAGTCAGCGACACGGTGTCGGCGCCGGTGGACGCCAGCCGTACCCGCAGCGCCGTCGCACCCGAAGCGTGCAGCACCACTCCGTGCCAGTCGAACGGTTGCCGTGGCGGCGAGGCGTCCTCGTCCGCCGTCCGCAGGGCCGGGTGCAGGGCCGCATCGAGCAACGCGGGGTGAAGGCCGAAGCCGGCCGCCTCCGCGCTCCGCTCCTCCGGCAGGGCGACCTCGGCGAAGATCTCCCCGCCACGCTGCCACGCCGCGCGCACCGCCTGGCACGACTGACCGTAGGCGTGACCGCGCTCGGCCAGGTCGGCGTACAGATCCTCGATGTCGATCGCGCGGGCACCACGCGGCGGCCAGTCGGCGAAGTCGAACCGCTCCTGCGTCCCGGGACTGCCCGACAGTACGCCGGTGGCGTGTCGCGTCCACCCGTCGTCGGAGGTGTCCTCGTGGAGGGAGTAGATGTCGACCGTGCGCAGGTCGTTCTCGTCGGGCCGGCTCACAGCGACCTGCACCTGCACGCCACCGTGCGCGGGAAGCACCATCGGAGTGTCGATCACCAGTTCGTCGAGGACCGGGCAGCCGGCCTCGTCACCGGCACGCACGGCCAGTTCGACCAGCCCGGCGCCCGGGACGACCACCACGCCCCCGACCTCGTGCCCGGCCAGCCACGGGTGCGTCCGAAGCGACAGCCGCGACGTGAAGACCAGTCCGTCCGACTGCGGCAGCCGCACCACCGCGCCGAGCATCGGGTGGTCGGCGCCGGCCAGCCCCAGCGACGGCGCGTCCGTGGCAGGCGCCGTACGCAGCCAGTAGTGCTGGTGGTCGAACGCGTACGTGGGCAGGTCCACCCACCCGGTGACCTGCGGCAGCAGACCGGTCCAGTCAACCGGCACCCCGTGGACGAACAGTTCCGCCATCGACGTCAACAGCCGCCGTACGCCCCCGTCGTCGCGCCGCAGCGTGCCGGCCACCAGGACGTCGGCCTCGGTGCCGTCGGCGATGTCGGTGATCGGCTGGACCAGCACCGGGTGCGCGCTCACCTCCACGAACAACCCGTAGCCCTGCCCGATCAGGTGGGTGACGGCCGGGCCGAACCGGACCTGGTTACGCAGGTTGCGGTACCAGTACCCCCCGTCGACGATCCCGGCGTCCCGGATCCACTCGCCGGTGACGGTGGAGTAGAAGGGCACCACCGGCGCCTGCGCGTTGATCCCGGCCAGGGTTTCGGCCAACGCGTCCTCGATGCTCTCGACGTGCCGGCTGTGCGACGCGTAGTCCACCGCGACCCGCCGGCCGCCCAGCGCCTGCACGGCCTCGGCCAGCGCTTCGGCGTCGCCGGCGATCACCACGGAGTTGGGCCCGTTGACCGCGGCGACCTCGACCCGACCGGCCCACGGGACCAACCGCGCGACCGCCTCGTCCTCGCTCAGGGCCACCGACGCCATGCCGCCGCGTCCGGACAGCCGCGCGGCGATGGCCTGGCTGCGCAACGCCACGACCCGCGCGGCATCCTCCAGCGACAACGCCCCCGCCACACAGGCCGCGGCGATCTCGCCCTGCGAGTGCCCGAGCACCGCGTCGGGCACCACGCCCACCGACGCCCACACGGCGGCCAGGCCCACCATCACGGCGAAGCTGGCCGGCTGCAACACGTCGACCCGGTCCATCAGCTCGGGGTCGGCGTCGCCGCGCAGCACGTCCACCAGGGACCAGTCAACCCACGGCTGCAACGCGGCGGCGCACCCGGTGATCCGCTCGGCGAACACCGGGGACGAGTCCAGCAGGCTCCGGCCCATGCCGACCCACTGGGTCCCCTGGCCCGGGAACACCCACACCAGTTTGCCCCAGCCGCCCGCGCTGCCGGTCACCACACCGGCGCCGCTCTCACCGCCGGCCAGTGCGCCGAGCCCGGCCAGGGCCTCCTCGGCTGAGCCCGCGACCACGACGGCGCGATCGCCCAGTACCGCCCGGGTCGACAGCAGGGCGCCCGCCACCCGCCGCAGCGGCACCTCTCCGGCGTTCTCGATGAATGCCGCCAGCCGACCGGCCTGACCCGCCAGCGACGCGGCGCTGCGCGCCGACACCACCAGCGGCACCACGCCGTCCGGTCCGTCCTCTTCCGGGGCGGCCGTGACCTCCTCGGCCGGCGCCTCCTCGATGATCATGTGGGCGTTGGTGCCGCTGATCCCGAAGGACGACACCCCCGCCCGCCGCGGGCGGCCGTTCCGCGACCAGTCACGCGCCTCGGTGAGCAACGTGACGGCACCGGCGGACCAGTCGACCTGGTTCGTGGGCTCGGCGACGTGCAGGGTGGGCGGCAGCACGCCGTGCCGCAGCGCCTGCACCATCTTGATCACGCTTGCCGCACCCGCGGCTGCCTGGGTGTGACCGACGTTCGACTTCAGCGAGCCCAGCCACAACGGTCCCTCCGCGTCGCGGTCCCGCCCGTAGGTCGCCAGCAACGCCTGCGCCTCGATCGGGTCGCCCAGGGTGGTGCCCGTCCCGTGGGCTTCCACCGCGTCCACCTCGGACGCCGACAGTCCAGCGTTGGCCAGCGCACTGCGGATCACCCGCTGCTGCGAGGGGCCGTTCGGTGCGGTCAGGCCGTTGGAGGCGCCGTCCTGGTTGATGGCGCTGCCGCGAATCACCGCCAGCACCCGGTGCCCCCGATCCCGGGCCACCGACAACCGTTCGAGCACCACCACGGCGACGCCCTCGGAGAGCACCGTGCCGTCCGCGTCCGAGGAGAACGCCTTGCACCGGCCGTCCTCGGCCAACCCCCGCTGCCGGGACATGCCGAGCACGCCGATCGGTGAGCCCATCACGGCGACGCCGCCGGCCAGCGCCATCGAACACTCGCCCTGCCGCAACGCCTGCGCGGCCAGGTGCATCGCCACCAGCGACGACGAACACGCCGTGTCGACGGTCATCGCGGGGCCTTCGAGACCGAACACGTACGACACCCGACCCGAGGCCACGCTGCCAGCCGTGGCGGTCGTGACGAAGCCCTCGAGTTCCGCCGGCATGTTGCTCAGGGATTCGAGATAGTCGTGGATGGAGACGCCGGCGAAGACGCCGACGTCGGTGCCCTGCACCGAGGTCGGGTCGACGCCCGCCCGTTCCAGGGCCTCCCACGAGGCCTCCAGCAGCAACCGCTGCTGCGGGTCCATCGCCAGTGCCTCACGCGGGGAGATTCCGAAGAACCCCGCGTCGAACAAACCCGCACCCTCGAGAAAACCCCCCTGCCGGGTGTACGACGTTCCCGGGCGGTCCGGGTCGGGGTCGAACAGGCCGTCCAGATCCCAGCCGCGGTCATCGGGGAAGGGCGACATACCCTCCCGCCCCTCGAACACCATGCGCCACAGGTCGTCGGGGTCGGTGACACCACCGGGCAGCCGGCACGCCATCCCCACGATCGCGATCGGCTCGTCGGGGTCGACGGTCACGGTGACGGTGGTCGCGCTGCCCGCCACGGTGTCACCCAGCTCGTCCCGCAGGTAGGCGGCCAGGGACACCGGGGTGGGATAGTCGAAGACCAGCGTGGCGGGCAGCTTCACACCGGTCGCCGCGCTCAGCCGGTTGCGCAGCTCCACCGCGGTCAGGGAGTCGAACCCGATCTCGGTGAACTTGCGGGTGCCCTGCGTCAGCTCGGGTCCGCTGAAGCCCAGCACCCCCGTCGCCTCGGCCTGGACGATGCCGACGAGAAGCTTCTCCTGCTCCTCCGGGGTCAGCCCGGCGAGCCTGCGGACCAGTCCGCCGCTGTCACCGGACGACGCCCGCGCCACCCGCCGCCCCACCCGGACCAGGCCACGCAGCAGGTGCGGGACGTCCCCACCGGCCGCGGCCTGGGCACGCATCGCCTTCAGATCCAGCTTGATCGGCACCAGCAGCGCCTGGTCAGCGTGCAGACCGATGTCGAACAGGGTGACGCCCTCGGCAGGGGTCATCGCCAGGACGCCACCACGACTCATCCGCGCCTGGTCCACGGCGCTGAGGTGGGCCGTCAGGCCGGTGGTCTGCTCCCACAGGCCCCACGCCAACGACAACCCGGGCAACCCCGCCGCCCGGCGCTGCGCCATCAGGCCGTCCAGGAACGCGTTCGCCGCAGCGTAGTTGCCCTGGCCGGCGGAGCCCATCAGCGCGGCGGCCGAGGAGAACACGACGAAGGCGTCCAGATCCCCGTCACGGGTCAGGTCGTCGAGATGCCGTACCGCGTCGACCTTGGGTGCGAACACCCCGGCCAGCCGCTCGGGGGTCAACGCACTGATGACGCCGTCGTCCAGGACACCGGCCAGGTGCACGACACTTGTCGGGCGGTGCTCGGCCAGCAGGGCCTCCACCTGCTCCCGGTCCGACACGTCGCAGGCCGCCACCGACACGTCGGCGCCCTGCTCGGCCAGCTCGGCGACCAACTCGGCCACCCCCTCGGCGGCCGGACCCCGCCGACCGGCCAGCACCAACCGGCGCACACCGTGCCGGGACACCAGGTGCCGGGCGAGCACGGCACCCAGCGAACCGGTGCCACCCGTGAGCAGCACCGACCCTTCCGGGCGGAACACGGCGGGTGCGTCCGGCACCTGGCCGCCCGCCTGGGCCAGGCGGGGCGCGACAAGGGTCGTTCCGCGTACCGCGACCTGCGGTTCACCGCTGGCCAACGCCGCACTCAGCATCTCGGCCGTGCCGGTGGAATCGATGTCGACCAGGACGACCCGGTTCGGGTTCTCGGCCTGTACGGCCCGGAGCAGACCCCAGACGGCCGCGCCGGCGGGATCGCTCACCGCGCCGTCGACCGCGGGCACCGCGCCCCGGGTCACGACCATCAGCCGGGAGTCCTCCAGTCCGTCCCCGGTCAGCCACGCCTGCACCACCGCCAGCACTCGCGCGGTCAACGCCAGCGGCCCGTCGGCATCGCCCACGGCGTGCAGGACGGCCACCGATGCCACGGTCGTGCTCCGCGTCAGGGCCGCCACGTCGTCGGCCGTCGCCACTGTCGCCCAGGACGAGGCGGTCTCCCCGGCCGCCCGGGGCACCTCGATCCACTCCACCCGGAACAGCGAGTCACGGCTCTCCTCCGCAGCCGTTTCGAGCTGTTCGGCGGAGACCGGCAGCGACACGAGCGAGTCCATCGTCACGACCAGTGCCCCGGTGTCGTCGGCGGCCTGGAACGACAACGCGTCCGGACCCGACGGCGCCACCCGTACCCGCAGCGCCGCCGCGCCCACCGCGTGCAGCACCAGCCCGTTCCACGCGAACGGCAGCACCTTGCGGTCGTCGTCCGGGTTGGCGAAGGCGTTGGTGTGCAGGGCGGCGTCCAGCAGCGCCGGATGGATGCCGAACCTGCCGGCGTCCTCCCGATGGTCGTCGGGAAGCGCCACCTCGGCGAACACCTCGTCGCCTCGCCGCCACACCGCGCGCAACCCCTGGAACGCGGGCCCGTAGGCGTAACCACGTGCGACGAGATCGCTGTAGAAGCCCTCGATGTCGACCTGCCGTACGCCCTGCGGAGGCCACACGGTGAAGTCGAACCCCGTCGCCGGTGTCGTCGGCGTGGTCGACAGCAGGCCCACGGCGTGCCGCGTCCACTCGTCCGTGCCGTCCTCGCGGAGCGAATACACGGCAACCGGGCGCGACCCGTTCTCACCCGGTCCGCCGACGGCAACCTGGAGCCGTACCCCGCCGTCACCGGGCAGCACCAACGGGGCCTCGATCACGAGTTCTTCCAGGATGCCGAAGCCGAACTCGTCGCCCGCCCGCACCGCGAGGTCGACGTAGACCGTGCCGGGGATGAGCACCACGCCGCCGATCGCGTGATCGGCCAGCCACGGGTGCGACCGCAACGACAGGCGCGACGTGAAGACCAGCCCGTCGGACTGCGGTAGCGGCACCACCGCTCCCAGCAGCGGGTGATCGGCACCGACGAGACCCAGGGACGCCGCGTCGGTGGCCGACTCGCCCATCCGCAGCCAGTAGTGCCGGTGGTCGAACGCGTACGTCGGAAGGCCGACGTACGCCGGGACCGTCCCGCTGGGCAGGACCGCGGCCCAGTCCACCGTGACACCCCGGACGAACAACTCGGCCATCGACGTCAGCAGGCGCCGCAGGCCGCCCTCGTCGCGCCGCAGCGACCCGGTCACCACGACATCGGCGCCAGCGCCGTCGACGATCTCGCTGATCGGCTGGACCAGCACCGGGTGAGCGCTGATCTCGACGAACACGTCGTGCCCCTGCGCGATCAACTCCGCGACCGCCGGCCCGAACCGCACCTGGCCACGCAGGTTCCGGTACCAGTAGCCACCGTCCACCACCCCGGCGTCCTGGATCCACCCGCCGGTCACGGTCGAGTAGAACGGCAGCTTCGGCGCCTGCGCGCCGATCCCGGCAAGCGCCTCGGCCAGGGCCTCGCGGAGGTCCTCGACGTGTCGGGTGTGCGACGCATAGTCCACCGCGACGCGCCGCACCCGTACACCCTGGTCGTCGAGGACGTCCAGGGCCTCGTCGAGGGCGTCGGCGTCACCGGCCACCACCACGGACGACGGGGCGTTCACCGCCGCCACCTCGACCCGGCCGGCCCACGGGGCCAACCGCTCCGTCGCCTCGCTCTCACTCAGGGCGACGGAGGCCATTCCGCCGCGTCCGGACAGCGACGCGGCGATCGCCTGGCTGCGCAACGCCACCACCCGAGCCGCGTCCCGCAGCGGCAGAGCACCAGCGACACAGGCCGCCGCGATCTCCCCCTGCGAGTGGCCGATCACCGCGTCGGGCTCGACACCCACCGACGCCCACACCGCGGCCAGACCGACCATCACCGCGAAGCTGGCCGGTTGAAGCACGTCGACCCGGTTCATCAGCGCGGGATCGACGTCACCACGCAGCACGTCGACCAGTGACCAGTCGACCCATCGTTCCAACGCTTCGGCGCAGTCCGCGATCCGCTGTGCGAACACCTCGGACGAGTCCAGCAGCTCCCGGCCCATGCCGACCCACTGCGTGCCCTGGCCGGGGAACACCCATACCACCTTGCCCGGCGTACCGGATCCGGTCACCAGACCGGGGGCGTTCCCGCCGTGCGCCAGGGCGCCGAGACCGGCCAGTGCCTCGTCGGTCGAGCCGGCAACCACCACGGCACGTTCGCCCAGCTTGGCACGGCCCGTGACCAGCGCCCCGGCCACGTGTGCCAGCGGCACCTCGGTGCCCTCGACGAAGGACGCCAGGCGACCCGCCTGCGCCGCGAGCGAGGTGGCGGTGTTCGCCGACACGACCAACGGAACGACCGCGGTCGGCGGTGCCTCCGCCGGCACCGGCGCCGTCTCGTCCTCCGGCGCCTCTTCCAGAATCAGGTGTGCGTTGGTGCCGCTGGCACCAAACGACGACACACCGGCGCGGCGCGGACGGCCGTTGCGGATCCAGTCGCGCTCCTCGGTCAGCAGCTGGACCGCCCCGGAGGACCAGTCCACCTGGGGCGTGGGCGCGTCCACGTGCCGGGTCGCCGGCAACCGTCGGTGGCGCAGTGCCTGCACCGTCTTGATCACACCGGCCACACCGGACGCCGCCTGCGTGTGCCCGATGATCGACTTGACCGAGCCGAGCCACAACGGCTGCTGCGGATCGCGGCCCTGCCCGTACGTGGCGAGCAACGCCTGTGCCTCGATCGGGTCACCCAGGACGGTGCCGGTGCCGTGGCCCTCGACCGCGTCCACCTCGGACGGGGTCAGTCCGGAGCTGGCCAGCGCGTTCCGGATCACCCGCTGCTGTGCCGGCCCGTTCGGCGCGGTCAGTCCGTTGGAGGCGCCGTCCTGGTTCACCGCGCTGCCACGGATCACCGCCAGCACCTGGTGCCCACGCTTCCGGGCCACCGACAGGCGCTCCAGCAGCAGCACGCCGACACCCTCGGCCCACGACGAGCCGTCGGCGCCCGCGGCGTACGACTTGCAGCGTCCGTCGAAGGCGAGCCCTCGCTGACGCGCGAAGCCGACGAACCCGCCGGGTGTCGCCATGACCGTCGAGCCGCCAGCCAGCGCCATCGAGCACTCACCCCGGCGCAGCGCCTGCGCGGCCAGGTGGACGGCAACCAGCGACGACGAGCACATGGTGTCGACGGTCACCGCCGGCCCTTCGAGCCCGAGCGTGTAGGCGACCCGGCCAGAGGCGACACCACCTGCGGTACCCAGGGCACGCTCGAGGCTCAGGAACCCTTCGTACCCGCTGAGGTCAGGGGCGTAGTCCTGGTGCACGATGCCGGCGAACACGCCGACGTCGCTGCCCCGTACGGAGTGCGGGTCGATGCCGGCCCGCTCGAAGGTCTCCCAGGCCACCTCCAGCAGTTGCCGCTGCTGCGGGTCCATGGCCAGGGCCTCGCGCGGCGAGATCCCGAAGAACGCGGCATCGAACTGCCCGGCGTCGTGCAGGAAGGCACCTGCCTTGACGTATGTCGTTCCCGGGTTGTCCGGGTCCGGATGGTAGAGGCCCTCCAGGTCCCAACCGCGGTCGGTGGGGAAGCCCGTGTAGACGTCGGTGCCGTCGGTCACCACCCGCCACAGGTCCTCGGGGCCGCGGATACCGCCGGCGTACCGGCAGGCCATCGAGACGATTGCGATGGGCTCCGCGGCCGACGCGGCGAGCGCACTGTTCTCCTGCTGAAGCCGGGCGTTCTCCTTCAGCGTGGCACGCAGTGCCTGGACGATCTGCTCGTCTGGCGCCGACATAACCCGTCCTCCACGTTCGTTCGTCATCGGTGGTCAGCTCGTCTTGCCCAGAGCGCGTTGGACAAGACCGGTGATGTCCAGTGCGTCGATCAGTTCCACGTCGTCCGCCTCGGTGGGAGCCTGTTCGTCCGGCGGGGTGACGTCCGGTTCGGCCAGGCCCAGCAGGGTCTCCAGCACGCCCGCCTCCTTGAACCGGGCGATCGGCACGGACGCGAGGACCCGTCGCAGGTCCTCCTCCCGCCCCGACAGGCCGTTCTCGGGCTCCCGGAGGAGTTCGGCACGCAGGTAACCCACCAGCGCCTCCGGCGTGGGGTAGTCGAAGATCAACGTCGCGGGCAGGCGTAGCCCGGTAGCCACGTGCAGGCTGTTGCGGAGGTTGACCGCGGCCAGTGAGTCGAAGCCGACCTCCTGGAACGGTTGCCGCGGGCCGATGCCCTCGGCACTGCCGTGGCCGAGGACCGTCGAGGCATGTCCCCGGACCAGCCGGAGCAAGATCCGGTTCTGCTCACTGTCCGTGACCCCGCGCAGGGTTTCCGCGAGGGAAGCGGCGGTGTCGCCGTTCTCGGTGTCGGGCTGCGACGCCGCCAGTGCCGCCTGCGCCTCGGGCAGGTCCGCGAACAGCGGGCTGGGGCGGACCGAGGTGAAGGCCGGGATGAAGGAGCCCCAGTCCATGTCGGCGACCACCACGAACTTCTCGTTGTCCCGCACCGCCTGCACCATCGCGGTCACCGCGACCGAGGGCGGCATCGGCAGGACACCGCGCCGGCGAAGCTGGGCGAGCGCGGCCTCGTCCATGCCCACGCCGACCTGGTCCAGCGCTCCCCATCCGATCGACGTCGCGCGCAGTCCCCGGGCTCGACGCCGTTCGATGAGGGCGTCGAGCACCGCGTTCGCGGCACCGGACGGACCCTGGCCACCCCCGCCCCAGACACCGGCGATCGACGAGAACACGACGAAGGCGTCGAGCGGTGTGTCCTCGAACAGTTCGTCGAGCCACACCGCGGTGTCCACCTTGGCCGCGAAGACCTCCGCGAGGTCGTGCGCGCTGGTGTCGTCGACGGAACTGGTCTGCGTGACGTCGGCGGCGTGGACCACTGCCGTGAGCGGATGCTCCGGGGCCGTCGCGGACACCAGTGCGGCGATCGCGTCCCGGTCGGCGTCGGCACCGGACTCCACCACCGTGACCAGGTCGAGACCGGCGAGTTCGGCACGCAGTTCCGCCACCACGTCGTCGGACGCGTGTGCGGTGACGGTGACGATGAGCCGGTCGACGCCCGCCTGCGCGAGCCAGACCGAGGCATGCCTGCCGAGTCCCTCGGCCCCACCGGTCACCAGGACCGTGCCGTGGGGTTGCCAACGCCTGCCGGCCGTGGGCTGCGGTACGGGCTTGCGGACGAGCCGCCTGCCGTAGATGCCCGACCGCCGGATGGCGAGCTGATCCTCCCCGGTGCCGTTGAGCACCCCGAGCAGGCCCTGCACCGTGCGCGGATCGCTCGCCGCGGGCAGGTCGACGAGACCACCCCAGCGGTCGAGTCGCTCCAGTGCGACGGCGCGGCCGAGACCCCAGAGCGCGGCCTGGGCCGGGGCGGTGACAGCGTCCTGGACACCGATGTTCACCGCGCCTCGGGTCACGCACCAGAGCGGTGCGCTCGTGTTGCTGCCGCCCAGGGCCTGCACGAGCGCGAGCGTCGTCACCGCGACGGCGGTCGGTCCCTGCGACCCTGGGTCCAGGGCGAGCAGGGACAGCACGCCGGTCACGTCGTGGTCCGCCAGGACGCCGGACAGCCGTTCGGCGAGACGGTCCGGGGACCGGTCCTGCTCGCCGACCTCCAACAGGACCATGTCGAGCCCCTGAGCGGCCAACTCGGCGAGGAGGGCGTCGTCACCGTGCGCCGACGGCGCCACCACGAGCCACCGGCCAGCCGGTACCCCGGCGGCTTCCCGGTCCAGCGGCTGCCAACTGACCTGATAGCGCAGCTTCTCCGCGGTCGACGTCTCGCGGCGCTTCCTCCGCCAGTCGGCCAGCACCGGCACGACGGTGTGCAGGGCTTCGCGCTGGTCGGTCGATGCCATCTCCAGCAGTTCGGAGAGGGAGTCCAGGTTGGCGTGCTCGACCGCGTTCCAGAAGTCGGAGTCTCTCCCCTCAGCCGCGTCGGCGGCACCGGTGGTCGCCTCGGCCTCGTGCAGCCAGTAGTGCCTGTGGTCGAAGGCGTAGGTGGGCAGGTCCACCCGTTGCGACACCGGCGGCAGGACGGCGGCCCAGTCGACGGCGACGCCCCGGACGAACAGTTCGGCCATCGAGGCCAGCAGCCGTGGCAGGCCGCCGTCGTTCCGCCGCAGCGACCCCGCCACCAGACCGTCGGTGATCTCTGTGATGGGTTGCACCAGCACCGGGTGGGCGCTGAGTTCCACGAACACGGCGTGCCCCTGCTCGACCAGGTCCGTCACCGCCGGGCCGAAGCCGACCCGACTGCGCAGGTTCCGGTACCAGTAGGCACCGTCGACGACGCCGGCGTCCCGGATCCAGTCCCCGGTGACGGTCGAGTAGAACGGAATGACCGGTGCCTGCGCGTCGAGCCCGGCCAGCGTGTCGGCGAGGGTGTCGCGGATGTCTTCCACGTGCCAGCTGTGGGAGGCGTAGTCGACGGCCACCCGCCGTACGCGCACCCCCTGACCGGAGAGGAACTCCAACGCCTCGTCGAGCGCCTCGGCATCCCCGGCGATCACCACGGAGGTAGGGCTGTTCACCGCCGCCACCTCGATCCGATCCGCCCAGGGCGTCAACCGGGCGACCGTGTCGTCCTCGGGCAGCGCGACCGACGCCATGCCACCGCGACCGGACAGCTTCGCGGCGATGGCCCGGCTGCGTAGCGCCGCCACCCGGGCAGCGTCCTCAAGGGACAGCGCGCCGGCCACACACGCGGCGGCGATCTCACCCTGCGAGTGCCCGACCACGGCATCCGGCCGCACCCCCACCGACGCCCACACCGCGGCCAGACCCACCATCACCGCGAAGCTCGCCGGCTGCAACACGTCGACGCGCTCAAGCAGCTCCGCGGCCGTCTCGCCGCGCAGCACGTCCAACAGGGGCCAGTCGATCCAGGGCTCCAACGCGGCGGAGCACTCCGCGATCCGTGCGGCGAAGACGGGCGAGGTGTCCAACAGCTCCCGGCCCATGCCGACCCACTGCCAGCCCTGGCCGGGGAACACCCACACGACCTTGCCCGGTACGTCCACGCTGCCGGTCACCAGGGCGGGGGCGCTCTCGCCCCGCGCCAGCGCCGCCAGTCCGGCCAGCGCCTCGTCGCCGGTGCCCGCCACCACCACGGCCCGCTTGCCGAGCATCGCCCGGCCGGACAGCAACGCGTCGGCGACCGCGGCGAGCGGCACCTCGCCGGAGCCCTTGATGAAGGACACGAGCCGGCCGGCCTGCCCGGCCAGCGCACCGCCGCTGCCCGCCGACACCACCAACGGCACCACGCCGGTTGGCGGTACTTCCGACGAGGCGGAGCGGGCCTCCTCGACGGGCGCTTCCTCGATGATGACGTGCGCGTTCGTCCCACTGGCGCCGAAGGAGGACACGGCGGCACGGCGGGTACGGCCGCCCCGTGGCCAGTCGTGCGCCTCGGTCAACACCCGGACCGCCCCTGTCGACCAGTCGACCTTGGTCGTGGGCGTCTCCACGTGCAGCGTCGCCGGCAGCGTCTCGTGGCGCAACGCCTGCACCATCTTGATCACGCCGGCCACTCCCGCAGCCGCCTGGGTGTGCCCGATGTTCGACTTCAACGAACCCAACCACAGCGGACGCTCGGCGTCCCGGCCCTGCCCGTACGTGGCCAGCAGAGCCTGCGCCTCGATCGGATCGCCCAGCGCCGTCCCGGTGCCGTGCCCCTCCACGACGTCCACGTCGCTCGGTGACAGGCCGGCACTCGCCAACGCGCTGCGGATCACCCGCTGCTGCGACGGGCCGTTCGGCGCCGTCAAACCGTTCGACGCACCGTCCTGGTTCACCGCGCTGCCCCGCAGCACGGCCAGCACCGGGTGTCCGCGCTCACGCGCCACCGACAGCCGTTCCAGCAGGACGACCCCGACGCCTTCGGACCATCCCGTGCCGTCCGCGCCGTCCGCGTATGCCTTACAACGGCCGTCCGCGGACAGGCCGCGCTGCCGGGAGAACTCCAGGAACGCTTCGGGGCTGGCCATCACGGTCGCGCCACCCGCCAGCGCCATCGAGCACTCGCCCTGCCGCAGTGCCTGGGCGGCGAGGTGCATCGCCACCAGCGAGGAGGAGCACGCGGTGTCGAGGGTGACCGCCGGGCCCTCGAATCCGAACACGTACGACACGCGACCGGACGCCACGCTGGACGCCGCGCCGGTCATCAGGTAGCCGTGTACGTCGTCCGGCACCTTGCGCAACCGGCTCACGTAGTCGTGGTGGACGATTCCGGTGAAGACGCCGACGTCACTGCCCCGCAGCGACAGCGGGTCGATGCCGGCCCGCTCCAACGCCTCCCAGGAGGTCTCCAGCAACAACCGCTGCTGTGGATCCATCGCCAGCGCCTCCCGCGGCGAGATCCCGAACAGCCCGCCGTCGAACTGCGCGGCGTCGTACAGGAACCCACCCGATCGGGTGTAGCTCGTGCCCGGGTTGGCGGGATCGGGGTCGTACAGCCCGTCGAGGTCCCACCCCCGGTCGACCGGGAAGCCGGCAATGGCGTCCCGCCGCTCCAGCACCAGGTTCCACAGTTCCTCGGGAGTGTCCACGCCGCCGGGTAGCCGGGTGCTCATGGCCACGATCGCGATCGGCTCGTCGGAGAGCGTGGCCCTGGCCGTCGCGGCGGGCAGTTCCGGGCGCTCGCCGAGCAGTTCGTCACGCAGGTGGGCGGCGAGGATGGCGGGCGTCGGGTAGTCGAAGACCAGGGTGCTGGCCAGGCTCACGCCGGTGAAGTCCTGCAGTCGGTTGCGGAGCCTGACCGCGCTCAGCGAGTCGAAGCCGAGGTTCTTGAAGGCCTGTCCCTCGTCGAACGCATCCGACTCCCGGTGGCCGAGGACGGCCGCGGTGCTCTCCCTGACCAGGTCCATCACGACTCGGAGCTGCTCGGTAACGGTCAGCCCCACCAGCCGGTCCAGGATCGACGCGCCGGCCGATTCGCCCTGCGGCACCACGCGGCGGGTGAGCGGGACCTGCTGCGGCTCGACGCCGGCCTCCACCGCGTCGGCGGTGGCAGCGTCGAGGGTCACCGGGCCGATGGTCGCGACAGGTTCGCCGGACGTGTCCGCCATCTCCAGCAGGTGCCGGCCGTCCCGCGTCGGCGTCGTTCGCAGCCGCAGCGCGGCGGCGCCCTCCGCGTACACCACCAGGCTCGTGCAGGCGGAAAGGTCCCGATGGTCGTCGCCGGTCAGGACGCGCAGGGCGGCGTCGAGGAGCAGTGGGTGCAGGGTGAACGTGGCCGCCTCGTCGGCCAACTCGTCCGGAAGGGCGATTTCGGGCCCCGACCAGTCCCGAAGGTCGAAAGCAGGCTGCGGCATGCCGGGTACCAGAACGGCGCGGGCGTGGCGGGTCCACGAACCGGGTTGCCCGCCATCGGTCCTGCCGTGGACGGCGACGCCGCGCCGCCCGTCCGGGCCAGGAGCTTCCACGCTCACCCGCACCTGGGTGTGTCCGTGCTCCGCGACCGTGAGCGGCGCCTCGACCACGAGCTGGTCGAGGCTGCCACAACCGACCTCGTTGCCCGCCCTGACGAGCATCTCGACAAGTACGGCGGCCGGAACCTGGGGGCTCCGCCCGGGGAGCAGGCCGGGGCTGTGTGGGGACAGGCGGCCGGTGAGCACGAGACCACCGGTGCCCGGCACGTCGATCACGGTGCCGAGCAGCGGATGCCCGGCGCTGGTGGCACCGAGCGCCTCCGCGCCACCCGCGGCGGCCTCGTCGGCCTCGACCCAGTACCGCTGGTGCTGGAACGCATAGGTGGGCAGGTCGTTCCCCACCGTGGTGGTCCGAGGACCGAACAGGTTCGTCCAGTCGACGGCCACGCCGCGTACGTGCAGTCCCGCGAGCGCGGTCATGATGTCGGTGGTCTCCGCGCCGTCCTTGCGCAGCACGGCGATGCAACTCTGTTCCGGGGCGCCGAGCACGGTGAGCGCCATTGCGGCGAGGGACCCGCCGGGGCCCAGTTCCAGGAAGGTCGTCGCGCCGTGCCCGGCCAGCGAGGTGACAGCGTCGCCGAACCGGACCGCGTGCCGGGCCTGGTCGACCCAGTAGTCCGGGGTGCCGAGCTGCCCGTCCGCGACGAGGTCCCCGGTCAGGGTCGAGACGATGGGCAGGTTGCCCGGCTGGAACGACAGCTCCGCCACGATGGCGCGGAACTCCTGGAGCATGGGTGCCATCAGCGGCGAGTGGAAGGCGTGGCTGACCGGCAGCCGCCTCGTCTTGCGGCCTCGGCCCGCCAGTTCGGCGGCAACGGCGAGCACGGCGGCCTCGTCGCCGGAGAGCACCACGGACTCGGGGCCGTTCACCGCCGCTACGCAGACCACACCTTCCGCTCGGCCGAGCAGGGGCGCGACGTCGGCCTCGGCCGCCTGGACGGCGACCATGGCGCCGCCGACCGGTAGGCCCTGCATCAACCGGCCGCGGGTGGCGACCAGCCTGGCCGCCTGCGACAGGTCCAACATCCCGGCGACGTGAGCGGCGGTGATCTCCCCGACCGAGTGACCGGCGAGGATGTCGGGCCGCACACCCCAGGACTCGACGAGCCGGAACAGCGCGGTCTCCAGGGCGAACAGGGCACCCTGCGTGTACATGGTCTGGTCGAGCAGGTCACCGTCGGACGCGTGCACCACGTCGCGTAGCGGGCGCTCGGCGTGCCCTTCCAGGTGCTGGTCGACGGCGGTGCACGCGGCGGTGAACGCGTCGTGGAAGACCGGGAACGTCTCGGCGAGTTCGCGTCCCATCCCGGCCCATTGGCTGCCCTGACCGGTGAAGACGATGGCCAGCTTGCCGGTGACCGGGGTCCCGGACACCACCGTCGGAACCGCCACACCCCGCTCGACGGCGGCGAGACCGGCACCTGCCTGTCGCCGACCGGACGCGACGACGACCGCGCGGTGGTCGAGGTGGGCGCGGGTGGTCGCGAGGGCGTAGGCCGTGTCGGAGAGCCCCACGTCGTGCCGCTCGTCGAGGAACCGGGCGAGTCGACCTGCCTGACCACGCAGCCCGGCGGGCGTCCGCGCCGACACCGCAACCGGTACCGGGTGGCCGACCGGCTCCGGCTCCGGTGCAGTCGCCACCGGCTGTTCGGGGACCGCTTCGAGAACGACGTGCGCGTTGGTGCCGCCGATGCCGAAGGACGACACCGCAGCCCGACGCGGCCTGTCGGTGTCCGGCCAGTCGGACGCCTCGGTCAGCAGTCGTACCGCACCCGAGGACCAGTCCACCCTGCTCGACGGACGGTCCACGTGCAGGGTCCGGGGAAGGACGCCGTGCCGCATGGCCATGACCATCTTGATGACGCCCGCGACACCCGCTGCTGCCTGGGTGTGCCCGATGTTCGACTTCACCGATCCGAGCCAGAGCGGTCGGTCGGTGGGTCGGTCCTGGCCGTAGGTGGCGAGCAGCGCCTGCGCCTCGATCGGATCGCCGAGCGTCGTGCCGGTCCCGTGTGCCTCCACGACGTCCACGTCCGAAGTGCCCAAGCCGGCGTTGGCCAGCGCCCTGCGGATCACCCGCTGCTGCGACGGTCCGTTCGGCGCGGTGAGGCCGTTCGAGGCACCATCCTGGTTCACCGCCGATCCGCGTACGACGGCCAGTACCCGGTGGCCTCGGCGACGGGCCTCCGACAGCCGTTCCACCAGCAGCAGTCCCACGCCCTCGGACCAGCCGGTGCCGTCGGCGCCGTCTGCGAACGCCTTGCACCGGCCGTCCGGCGCCAGTCCTCCCTGTCGGGAGAACTCGACGAAGGTCTCGAGGGTGCCCATCACCATCACGCCACCGGCCAGCGCCATGGTGCACTCGCCGCGGTTCAGCGCCTGCGTGGCCAGGTGCAGCGCCACCAGGGAGGACGAGCAGGCGGTGTCGACCGTGATGGCGGGGCCCTCGAAGCCGAAGTGGTAGGCGACCCGACCGGAGATGACGCTGCCCGAACTCCCGGTGAGCCGGAAGCCCTCGACGCCGGACGCCTGCTGCGTCCGCATGCTGTAGTCGTGACTGTTGACGCCGACGAAGACGCCGACGTCCTGCCCGGTCAGTGTGGTCGGGTCGATCGCGGCCCGTTCGAACGCCTCCCACGAGGTTTCCAGCAGCAGCCGCTGCTGTGGATCCATCGCCAACGCCTCGTTGGGAGAGATGCCGAAGAACGCGGCGTCGAATCCGGCGGCGTCGTCGACGAAGGCGCCGTGGCGCACGTAGGTGGTGCCGGCATGGTCAGGGTCCTCGTGGTAGAGCCCCTCGGTGTCCCAGCCGCGGTCGCGGGGAAACTCGGTGACGGCGTCGACCTCGTCGGCCACCACCCGCCACAGTTCTTCCGGGCTGTGCACGCCCGCTGGAAAGCGGCACGCCATCGCCACGATCGCGATCGGCTCGTCGGCCGTCCTGACGGGGGCACCGGACGCGGCCGGACGGTGCGTGGTCCCGCCGAGCAGCCTGGTGAGGAGGTAACCGGCGAGCGCGGTGGGCTTCGGATAGTCGAAGACCATCGTCGGGGAGAGGGACAGCCCGGTTGCGGCCGCCAGCCGGTTGCGTAGTTCCACTGCGGTCAGCGAGTCGAATCCGGCGGCCTTGAAGCTTCGGTCGGGGTGGACGGCGTCGGCGTCGGCGTGTCCGAGCACCTCGGCGGCGTGCCGGCGCACCAGGGCGAGCACGACCTCGGTCTGCTCGGTCTCGGCGAGGCCTGCGACTCGCTCGGCGATCGGTGCGGGTCCGGAAACGGCTCTGGCCGTCGGTCGCGGTGCCGGGGCCAGTCCACTCAACAGCGGCGGGACCGGATCACCGCCGGCCGCTGCCCGCCGCAGGGCGGGCACGTCGAGCTTCGCCGCGACCACCGTGTCGGTGGCGCCGAGGGTGGCGTCCAGGAGCGCCATCCCCTCGGTGGCGGAGAGGCCGTTCATGCCCATGCGCCTGTGACGGCTCAGGTCCGCGACCCCCAGGTGTCGGGTCATGGTGCTGACCGGGGTCCAGTAGCCCCAGGCGAGGGACACGGCAGGAAGGCCGAGGCGGTGACGTTGCCGGGCGATCGCGTCCAGGCAGGCGTTGGCCGCAGCGTAGTTGGCCTGCCCGGGGTTACCCAGCACGCCTGCCGCCGAGGAGAACAGCACGAACGCGGCGAGATCCAGGTCCCGGGTGAGTTCGTGCAGGTGCAGCGCCGCATCCACCTTCGGCCGCAGCACGGTGTCGACCCGTTCCGGGCTCAACTCCGTGAGCACCCCGTCGTCGAGGACGCCGGCGGTGTGCACCACGGCGGTGAGCGGATGCTCGGCCGCGATGGCGTCCACAACAGCCTTGAGCTGCGCACGGTCTGCCGTGTCGCAGGCGGAGACGGTGACGGAGGCCCCCAGGGCGGTCAACTCGCGGTGCAGGTCGGGTGCCTGACCACGGCGGCTGACCAGGACCAGGTGCCGAACTCCGTGTGCGGTGACGAGGTGCCGTGCGGTGGCGGCACCGAGTGTTCCCGTACCACCGGTGATCAGCACGGTGCCGTCCGGGTCTAGCGGACGACGCTCGCCCCAGACGTCGGGCGAGACCCGTGCCAGGCGTGGCACCTGCGCGACTCCGTCGCGCATCCTCAACTGCGGCTCGCCGCTGAGCAGCACCGCCGGCAGTGCGGATCGGGACGCCTCGTCGAGGTCGGTCAGGAGGATCCGGCCCGGGTGCTCCGACTGGGCGGAGCGCACCAGGCCCCACACCGCGGCTGCGTCGAGTTCGGCGCAGTCCCCGGTCACGACGGCCAGTCGGGTGTCCGCCAGGGCTGGTTCCGCGAGCCAGGCCTGGAGCAGTGCCAGCGCGGCGTTGACCGACGCGCGGGGATCACCGGTGACGGCTTCGTAGAGCAGGACGTCGGGAGCCGCCGTGGCGAGCGCGGCGACGTCCTCGCCGGTTGCGACGGGCACGATGTCGACGACGCGGTCCACGACCGGGAGCGACACCTCGGTCCACTCGACGCGGAACAGGGCGTCGTGGGGCAGTGCACCGGAGATCCCCGCCTGTTCGGGGGAGACGGGTACGCCCAGGACCGCGTCGATCGTCATCACGGCTTGTCCCGTGGCGTCGGTCAGCGTCAGACCGGTCCCCCGCTCCGACGTCCCGCCCGGCCGTACGTGCAGCGCGGTGGCGCCCGACGCCAGCAGGGTGACCCCGGTCCACACAGACGGAACCATGTCGTCGGTGATGACGGTGCGGATGGCCTTGTCGAGCAGGGCGGGGTGCATCCCGTAGCGGTCGGCGTCACGAAGGGCTGCGCCGTCCAGGCTGATCTCCACGCCGGCGCCGGCCGGCGGACAGGTCGTCGTGGCTGCGACGGGGGCCAGCGTGCCGTGCGCGTGGCGCGTCCACGGCACGTCCAGCGCGGCCTCCGCGGCCCGGGAGTAGAACTCCACGGACCGTCGCCCCGCCTCACCGGGCTCGCTGACGACGGCCTGCACGTCGCGGCTGCCGCTGCGTGGCAGCACCACGGGCACGTCGACGGACAGTTCGTCGAGAACCGGGGTGGCGGCCAGGTCGCCGAGGCGGATGGCCAACTCCACCAGGACCGCGTTCGGGACCGGGACGACATCGCCGACGACATGCTCGGCCAGCCAGGGGTGCGACTGCACCGACCACCGCGAGGTGGCCGCGAATCCGGTCGAACTCGGCGAGCTGACGACCGCGCCCAGCAGCGGGTGGTCACCCGCCGCCTGACCCAGCGACGGCGCGTCCGTGGCGGACCCGGTCGACCGCAGCCAGTAGTGCTGGTGGTCGAAGGCGTACGTCGGCAGGTCCAGCCGACCGGAGACGGGCGGCGACATCCTGGCCCATTCGACGGCCACACCCCGAACGAACAGCTCGGCCATCGAGGTCAGCAGCCGCCGTAGACCTCCGTCGTCGCGCCGCAACGTCCCCAGCACGACGACATCGCCGTCGTTCACGATCTCACTGATCGGCTGGACGAGCACCGGATGCGCGCTGACCTCGAGGAAGACGCCGTAGCCCTGACCGATCAGGTCGGCCACGGCGGGGCCGAACCGCACCTGGTTGCGCAGGTTGCCGTACCAGTAGCCGCCGTCGACCACCCCGGCGTCCCGGATCCACTCGCCGGTGGCGGAGGAGTAGAAGGGAACAGCCGGCGCCTGCGCGTCGATGCCGGCCAGCGACTCGGCGAGCACGTCCTGGATGTCCTCGACGTGCCGGGTGTGGGAGGCGTAGTCCACCGCCACCCGTCGCACCCGGACACCGCGACCCTCCAGCGCGTCGAGTGCCTCGTCCAGGGCGCGAGCCTCACCGGCGACCACCACCGACGACGGCCCGTTGACCGCGGCAACCTCGACCCGGTCCGCCCACGGCGCCAGGTGCGCCCTCGTGTCTTTCTCGCTCGCGGCGACGGATGCCATGCCACCACGGCCTGACAACGTCGAGGCGATGGCCTGACTGCGCAGCGCCACCACTCGTGCCGCATCGTCGAGGGACATCGCACCCGCCACGCACGCGGCCGCGATCTCGCCCTGTGAGTGGCCCACCACCGCGTCGGGCCGTACGCCCACCGACGACCACAGCGCCGCGAGACCGACCATGACCGCGAACGTCGCCGGCTGCAGGACGTCGACCCGATCCATCAGGCCCGGCTCGGCCTCACCGCGCAACACGTCCACCAGGGACCAGTCGATCCACGGTTCGAGCGCGGCGGCGCACTGCGCCACCCGCTCGGCGAACACCGGGGAGGAGTCGAGCAGCTCCCGGCCCATGCCGGCCCACTGGGTCCCCTGCCCCGGGAACACCCACACCACCTTGCCCGCGACGCCGCCCCGGCCGGTCACCACACCGGCCGCGTGTTCGCCCCGGGCCAACGCGCCCAGGGCGGTCAGCGCCTCCCCGACGGAGTCGGCCACGACCACGGCTCGTTCGTCCAGCACTGCCCGGTACGACGCCAACGCCCCGGCCACACCAGCCAGCGGCGCCCCGGAACGCTCGACGAAGCTGGCCAGTCGACCCGCCTGACCGGCCAACGATGCCGTGCTCCGCGCCGACACCACCAACGGCACCACACCCGTCGGTGGCGCCTCGTCGGCAGCCGGTTCCTCGGGCGACTCCTCCAAGATCACATGGGCGTTCGTCCCGCTGACCCCGAACGACGACACACCGGCCCGGCGCGGACGACCGTTGCGAAGCCACTCGCGCGGCTGCGTCAACAGCTCCACCTCGCCCGTGGACCAGTCCACCTCGCCAGTGGGCGCGTCGACGTGCAGCGTCGCCGGCAGGATCCCGTGCCGCAACGCCTGCACCATCTTGATCACGCCAGCGACACCGGCAGCCGCCTGGGTGTGGCCGATGTTCGACTTCAACGACCCCAGCCACAACGGCTGCCCCGAGGCCCGGTCCTGACCGTAGGTCGCCAGCAACGCCTGCGCCTCGATCGGGTCACCCAGAGTGGTACCGGTTCCGTGCCCCTCCACAACGTCCACGTCGCGGGGAGAGAGCCGCGCGGCGGCCAGGGCCCGACGGATGACCCGTTGTTGCGCCAGACCGTTCGGTGCCGTCAGGCCGTTCGACGCACCGTCCTGGTTGACGGCGCTGCCCCGCAGCACGGCCAGGATCCGGTGCCCCCGTTCCCGGGCAACCGACAGCCGCTCCAGGACGACCACACCCGCGCCTTCGGCCCAGCCGGTGCCGTCGGCGGCGGCGGCATACGCCTTGCACCGCCCGTCGGGAGCGAGCGCCCGCTGCCGGGAGAACTCCACGAAGGTTCCGGGCGTGGCCATCACCGTCGCCCCGCCGGCCAGTGCGAGCGAGCACTCACCCTGTCGCAACGCCTGAGCGGCCAGGTGCACCGCCACCAACGATGACGAACACGCCGTGTCCACGGTGACTGCCGGACCTTCGAAGCCGAAGACGTAGGACACCCGCCCGGACGCCACGCTGGCGGCCGACCCGGTGGTGGCGAAGCCCTCCATCTCCGGCACATCGACGCCGGCTCCGTAGCCGTGGCCGAAGGTGCCGGCGTACACACCGACGTCGGCGCCTTTCAGCGACAGGGCGTCGATGCCCGCCTGCTCCAGCGCCTCCCAGGAGGTTTCGAGCAGCAGCCGCTGCTGTGGGTCCATGGCCAGCGCCTCGCGCGGCGAGATACCGAAGAACTCCGCGTCGAAGAGTCCGGCCCCGCGCAGGAAGCCGCCCCGGTCCGTGTAGGAGGTACCCGCGCGGTCGGGGTCGGGATCGAACAGCCGGTCAAGGTCCCAGCCCCGGTCGTCGGGAAAGGCGGAGACGGCGTCGCCCCCGGTGACCACCAGGTTCCACAGATCCTCCGGGCCCGCCACACCACCGGGCAGCCGGCAGGCCATGCCCACGATGGCGATCGGTTCGTCGGGTTCGGCCACCGGAACCGGCTCGACAGTCGACTGGGCCAAGCCGAGGATCTCGGCCCGCAGGCAGGCCGCCAGCGCCAGCGGGGTGGGATGGTCGAAGACCACGCTGGTCGGCAGGCGCAGCCCCGTACCGGCCGTCAGCCGGTCACGCAGTTCGACGATGGCCGCCGAGGTGAAGCCCAGGTCGCGAAACGCGCGGTCGGCCGGGACGCGATCGGGTCCGGGCAGGTGCAGCACGGCCGCCGCCCTCGTCCGGACCAGGTCCTCCAGCAGTGCCAGTTGCGCGCGTTCATCCAGGTCGAGGAGTCGGTTTCGGATGGCCGCCGCAACGGCGGTGTCGGGCTCGGCCACGCCCGTCGACGTGTCGTGGTGCTCGGTCGCCGCGTACACCAACCGGCCGGGCTCATCGGCGAGGAGACCCCGCTGGATCTTGCCCGACGCGGTGCGGGGGATGCTCGCGACCTCGTGGACCTGCTCCGGCACCTTGTAGACGGAGAGCTGCTCACGGCACCGGGTCAGCAGTTCTGCAACGTCGAAACCGTCCGGACCGGGGATCACGTACGCGACAGGCACCTCGCCGAGCGTCTGGTGCGGCACGCCGGCCACCGCCACGTCGGCGACACCCGGAACGGTCCGCAGCACCGCTTCGACCTCGGTGGGATGGACGTTCTCGCCACCGCGGATCACCAGGTCCTTCATCCGGCCGCAGATGGTGAAGTAACCGTTGTCGTCACACCGGGCCAGGTCCCCCGTCCGGAACCAGCCGTCCCGCATCGCCTCGGCCGTTGCCTCCGGGCTGTCGTGGTAGCCGACCATCACGTTCGGTCCCTTGACCCACACCTCCCCCTCGGTGCCGACGGGAAGGTCGAGCCCGGTCGAGGGGTCGACGATGCGGACGCCGACGCCCGGCACGGGCAGGCCACAGGACCCGTCGACCCGCAGACCGTCCGGCGGGTTGATGGTGATGGCTCCGCACGTCTCGGTGCTGCCGTAGGCGTCGACCAGGGGGACCCCGAAGGTCTCCTCGAACTCCCGGCGCAGCCCGGCGCCGAGGACCGCCCCTCCGGCCAGGCCGATCCGCAGGCCGGGTGCGGTAAGACCGTGCTGCCTGGCGGCGGTGACCAGGTGTTGGTACGTGGTGGGCACGCCGGCGAGGAAGGTCGACTCCTCTTCCCGAAGCGCGCGGATCACGTCCTGCGCGGAACTGCCGTCCATGATCCGGGCGGTCGCGCCGGCCACGGTCACGGACAGGATGCAGGCGATGTGCGAGAGGCTGTGGAACAGCGGCAGCGGCCAGAGCACCCGGTCCTGCTCCGTCAGCCCTGGAATCGGTACGTAGCAGGAGGCGACGGACCACAGGCAGTTGCGCTGCGTGGAGAGGACGCCCTTGGGCCGGCCGGTCGTACCCGACGTGTAGAACATCCAGGCCACGTCGTCGAGGCCGAGGTCGTCGCGGGCCGGATGGTCCGGTTCGGTGACGGCGAGTTCGTCGTACGAGTGCGCTCCCGCTGGTACGTCGCCCGTCACCAGCAGCGTGAGATGCTGCGCGGACCGGAGCCGCTCAGCCCGCGTGGCATCGGTGACGACCACCAGGGCGCCGCTGTCGGACAGCAGGTACTCCAACTCGGCCTGGGCCGCGGCGGGGTTGAGCGGCACCCCGATGCCACCCGCGCGAAGGATCGCGAGGTAGCTCTCCACGGTGGCGACCGACTGGCCCAGCCAGATGGCCACCCGGTCGCCGTGCCGGACGCCCAGACCAGCCAGGTGGCCGGCGAGCCTACGCGTCCGCGCCTCGAGGTCGGTGTAGGTCACCGCCCGCCGGTCGTCCTCGAAAGCCACCTTGCCGGCGAAGCGGGCCGCATTCTCCTGCAGTGCGACGGGCAGCGGCTTGATGAGATCTGTTCGCACGGTGTGGCAGATCCTTTCGAGGACTAAGCGCGAAGAACGCTCACCAGCTGACGGGCAGGTTCTTCACTGCGAAGACGGATCCCTGCAGGCGCAGCGGCACCTCGTCGGCGGGGACTGCCAGACACAGGTCGGGAAACGCCTGCAGGAGCGCCGACAGGCCGATACGCAGCTCGACCCGGGCCAGGTTCTGGCCGAGGCACTGGTGGACGCCGAACCCGAAGGCCACGTGCCCCGAGGTGTCGCGGTCGATGTCCAGCGTCGCGGGGCAGGCGAACTTCGCCGGGTCGCGGTTGGCTGCCGGCAGCGACACCGTGACGGTGTCCCCCTTCTTGATCAGCTCGTCGTTGAGCTTGAGGTCCTCCATCGCGGTGCGGTACGTGTGGTACTGGTTGACGGTGAGGTACCGGAGGAGTTCCTCGATCGCGGCGTCGAGCTTCGCCGGATCCGCACGGAGCCTCGCCAGTTGGTCCTCGTGGTGCAGCAGCGCGAACGTGCCGACGGCCAGTGCGCTCTCGGTGGTCTCGTAGCCGGCGAACAGCAGCAGGGTGACGATGTTGCGCAGTTCTTCCCCGGTCAGTTCCTCATTGGCGACCAGGGCGCTGATGAGGTCGTCCTCGGGCTGCCGGCGTCGTCTCTCGATGACCTCGTCGAAGAACGCCCCAGCCTTCTCGTAGGCGGCGGCGGCCTCCGCCGCGTCCGCCTCCGCGTCGTGCAGGAGGGTGATCGCGTTGAGGTAGCGGTCCCGCTCCGCGTACGGCAGGCCGACCAGCTGGGACAGCACCCTCAACACGAGCGGTTTGGCGAAGGTCTTGACCAGGTCCGCCGGAGCCCCGTGCTCCCGCATGACCTCGATCTGCTCGGCGGCCACCGCCTCGACGTGCGCACTCAGCCGGCTCGTCCGGCGGACGGTGAACTCCCCCGTCAGCAGCCGACGGTAACGGGTGTGCTCCGGTGGGTCCATGTGGATGAACATGCCGGGGATCAGCGGGTGGGTCGGGATCACCTGGCCCTGGTGCGTCACCGGGAAGTGGCCGACCTCGCAGCTGTGGCTGAACCGCGGGTCGCTGAGCACCTCGCGCACCAACTCGTAGCTGGAGACGATCCAGCCGACATGCCCGTCGGGATAGAGCATCTTCGCGAGCGGACGCTGTTCGCGCAGCGCGTCGAACACCGCGGGCGGATCGAACTTGTCGGTTCGCGCCCACGGTTCCTCGAAGGAAATGGCGTCGGTCATGGAGCACCTCTCACTCAGGAATGGTGTGCGGGTGAGCGGCCTCTATTCGGCGATCTTTGTACGGCCGGTCCACCGGAACACCGCCGCCTCGCATCCGTCCACCGTCTGGTATTCACCGTCGTGGACGAAGTGTTCGTAGCCGGCTCCGTGTCGAACCTTGAGCGTCTGCCCCAATTCCGCTGCCGGGACACTGCGGTGCGGCGTCGACAGATCGATCGGCCCACCGCTGAGAATGACCTTCACCTGCGTGACACTCATCATGATCTCCCACTCTCACGGGGTGAATTCCGCCCGAGATCCGGGCACGCGATGACCGCCGCGACGTCTTTGGCGCTGCTACCGCGAGATCCGACCGGTCAGGTCGTCAGCTGCTCCCTGCCGTGGCCGGCGTCGTCAACCGACATCGACGGGCTGGCCGGTGTGCACCGATTCGTAGGCGGCCTGGATGATCCGCTGCGTACGCACCGCGGTCTGGCCGTCCGGGCCGACTCCCTCACCGGTCTCGATCGTGCCGAGGAAATCCGCGAGCATCGCCGGGTTCGGGTCCTCCCCACCTGCTTCCCACCGGGCACCGCCGGTGGCGGCGTCGTACCCGTCGAGCAGCCGAGGGGCGGCGTCGTACTCCACGCTCGCCTTGTCACCGACGAAGGTGACGGCCGGCCCGCCCGCCGGCGACCGGCTCCAACTGCAGTCGAACGAGGCGACCACGCCGCTGCGGTACGTGACGGTGAGCACTGCCGCGCCCTCCGGACCCGACCGGTCGCTGAGCACGTTGTTCACCTGTGCGTACACCTGTGTCGCGGGCTCCCCGTCGAGCACCATGTCCACCAGGTCGAGCAGGTACGGGGCGTTGGCGCCCAGCGCGCCGCCGTCCACGTCAGCCGCCGGCTGGGTGTTGTACGAGCCGTGGATGGTCGTCAGCGTGCCGATGACACCGTCGGTGATTCCTCGGCGTACTGCGGCGAACGCCTCGCTGTAGCAGGCCGGGGACACGAGCGTGAGCCGGACACCCGACATGTCGCAGGTGTCCACCATGGCCTTGACGTCCAGTGCCTTGACGGCCAGCGGCTGTTCACACAGCACGAACGCCTCCGCCTCGGCCATGCGCTCGACCAGTTCCCGGCGGCGGCCGACCTCGCTGGCGACCACGACGGCGATGGGGCGCCATTCCAGCAGCTCGTCCCAGTTCGTGGCGAGGGGCACCCCGAGTTCTCCGGCGACGGCTCGATGTCGGGCCTGGTCGTCCGGCGAGCCGTCGGGATCGGCGATGAGCAGCTCGACGTCGGGCAGGTCACGCAGCAGCCGAGCGTAGGTCTCGGCGTGCCCGGACGCGAGGGACAGGATGGCGACTCTCATGCGGTTCCCTTCACAGGCAGTTCCACGGCACGGCCCGTCCACGCGGACTCCGCTGCGGCTTGGGTGATGCGGACGGCGGCCAACGCGTCACGGGCCCCCAGGCGTGGTTCAGGCCCGCCCGCGAAAGCTTGGGCGAACTCGCGCATCTCGGTCGCGAACACCGACTTTCCGGCGTAGCCGAAGCTGCCCGCGTCACCGTCGGCCACCCGGACGTCCTGCGGCCACTCGGAGTCGTAGCGCACGGTTCCACCGGTGCCCGAAACGTCGAACGTCACCCGGACGGGTGGCTTCGGGGTGGCCGTCCACCGGCTCACGACCTGACTGATCGCGCCGTTGGCGTGCGTGAGGATCGCGGTACCGGTCGCCACCGCCCCCTCGGGGGCCGGTGTGGCGATGTCGCCCTGGTAGCAGGCGTACACCCGCTTGACCTCGCCGAAGATCCAGTAGGCCAGGTCGACGCCGTGCAGCATCTGATCAGTCAGGATGCCACCGGACTGCGCGGACATCTGCCCCGTCCAGGGCCGCGGGTGGTACGCGGAGAAACGGAACCTGGCGACCGCGCCCGCGCCCACCCGACCGGACGCCACCAGTTCGTGGAGCCTGGCGTACGCCGGGGCGAACCGTACGTCGTGGGCGGGGTAGAGCCGCACACCGGCCCGCTCGGACGCGTCGACGATCTCCTCGGCCTCCGCGGTGGTGGCCGCCAACGGCTTCTCGCACACCACGCCCACGCCCTTGCCGATGGCTGCGAGCGCGATCTCGCGGTGGGTGCCGGTCGGGGTGCAGATGTCCACGACATCCGCACCGTCGAGTGCCTCGGCCAGGGATCCGACAGCCGTCACCCCGAACTCGCGCGCCAGGTCGGCGGAACGGCCGTCGTCAGAATAGATTCGGACAGCCGCTCCCGCGCCGATCCACGCGTCGAGATGGAATCGGGCTATCAGTCCCGCACCGATCAGAGCCACCTCTAGCTGCCGCATGGGCATATCCAGCCCTTCTTGAAATGCCGGACCAAGGACTCACCGGGGCGGATGTTCATCGCCTGATCAGATTCGCCGACCCGCCCGTCAGGGGCCATAACCAACGTGGGTAGTTCGGCGGGCCACTACTCACGGGGGCGGACTGCGATTTGAGTGCACGCACCCGGGAGGCCGACAGACGAAGGCATTGGGGAAACGTACGAGAACGCTGAAGTGACATCGCCAGAAGAACGGTCAGCTTACCATTCTGTCGATGTCGACGAATACGTCGTCACCTTCGATACGCACCGGATAAACGTCCACGGGCTTGACGGCGGGCGCGGCGGCAGGTGCTCCGGTGCGCAGGTTGAAACATGCCCCGTGTGCCGCACATTCAATTTCGCCGTCGGCGACCTTGCCCTGCGACAGCGCCACCCTCGCGTGCGTGCACTCGTCTCGCAGAGCGTGCACCTTGTCAGCGTCGCGCACGAGCACGACGGGGACGCCACCAACCTCGACGGCAAGCGGAACCTCATCGTCGAGTTCGGACAGCGAACCAGCCTTGATCCAGTTCGTCGTGTGCATCCGGGTGGACCTCTTTCTCTCGATAACAACGGTGTGCTCCGGATCGTCGGTACGTCGGCCCTCGCACCGGACGGACGTCGGGTGGCGTAGGTCCTGGCGGCTCGGGTACCCGAGCCGCCAGGACCTGCACCGCGGGTGCTCGTCCCGCCGCGCTCTCTTCTCGACGTGATCGGCCGGCTGAGGCTCCCTTCAGAGGTTCACCCGTGGAGCGCAGCGTCAGGTGCCGGAGACGTTCAGACGAGTTTCAGGGGGAGGGTCCTGGTCCGGGTGAAGCCGGGGCGCAGGATCCATGGGATCTCCTCGCGTGGCACGGCGAGGGAAAGGTCCGGGAATCGAGTGAACAATCCCTGTAGCGCGACCTCTGCCTCCTGGTACGCGAGGTGCTGACCGAGGCAGCGGTGGATACCCTTGCCGAAGCCGAGGTGGCTCTCGCTGCCGACGGCGAGCCGGTCGATGACCAGCTTGTTGGGGTCGGGGAACTTGCGTGGGTCGGTGTTCGCGGCCAGCAGCAGCGGTGCCACCGGTGCGCCTCTGGGGATCGTCACGCCGCCCAGTTCGATGTCCTCCGAGGGGAACCTCGGCTGCGCGAACTGGATCGGGCCCAGGCGCTGCAGTTCGCGCACCGCCTGCGGCCACATCGACGGGTTCTCCTTGAGCCGGGCGAGTTGGTCCGGGTTTTCGAGCAGGATGATGACCGAATTGCCGATCAGGTACGTCGTGGTCTGGTGGCCGGCGGTGACCAGACTGAACAGGATGCCGATGATCTCGTCGTCGGAGACCCGGCTCGGATCCTCGGCCTGCGCCTGGACGAGCGCGGTGACGAGGTCGTCCTGGGGCTCGGCGCGCCTCTTCTCGATCAGTTCCCGGGCGAGGTCGATGCACTTGAGGAGGGTGGTCGGAATCCGCTCGCCGTCCATCGTGGCCATCGAGTCGCCCCACGCACGCCAGTGCGGCCGGTCAGGCTCGTCGATGCCGACCAGGTCGCAGATCACGGCGACCGGCAGCGGGTAGCAGTACTCCTCGACGAGGTCGACCGGCGCGCCGTCTTTGCCGTCCTCGGCCAGCTTGTCGAGCAGATCCGCGGTGATCTTCTCGACCCGGGGGCGCAGCTTGTTGATGCGGTGCGCGGTCAGCGCGTACGAGACCAGCTTGCGCAGCCGGGTGTGGTCCTCGCCGTCGGAGACGTTGAGGAGGTTGGCCATCCACGGGATCAGGTCCGGCGGGAAGTCCAGTCGCTTGAACACACCGTCGCGGATGTCGGCGATGGTCGAGTCGGCCGGCGGGTTGGTCAGGAACCGCGGGTCGGTGAGGACCTGGCGTACGTCCTCGTAACGGGTGACGAGCCACATCTCGGGCCCGCCCATCATGGTGCCGATGTTCAGGGTCCCGGTGTTCGGCCCAGTTTCCTCGCGCAACCGCGCGTACCAGCCGAACGGGTCGGCGACCACTTCTGGTGAGAACAGGTCGACCGTTTCGGCCGGTGTCTCGGCAGTGGTGGTCATGAACCCCTCCCTTCGTGTCGAAAGAGCCTGTGATCGATTGACTGGGGACGGGCGCAATTCGGCACCGTTTCGGCAACGATAGGTAGGGGGCCGTGGATTGAGCATCCCCCAACCTGATAGGTGTGGGTAGCGCCCAGCGCCTGTCAGCGGCCAGCCGCATGCCACTATCAGATCGAGGGATGCGTGGCCGGCGGTGCTTGTCCTATTCTCCCCGCGTGCAGGTTGCTGTTGATCGGCAAGGTCGTCCTGAACCGCGCTCGCCGGCACCGTCGCCGGTCGCGCGGTCCAGACCTCCACCAGGCGGCCGATTGATCATCAGAAATCGGCCGATCAGCCGGCCGGCGCGGCTGCGGCGATATGAGCCGTACCGAAGGCGTGCATGGGAACACGACCGGCGGCTGGCCGCCACAATCGATTCCTGGTGATCGGCGGAAATTGAGTCGTTGATCTGCCGAACAACAGAAGGAGGCTCTGCGGTGACGACTGAGACGACGAAAGTTCCGCCCGCTGACGAGTCGCTGAAGGCGCCAATTCCCCGAGAGCTCATGCAGCGTGACAACCCGTTCGTGCTGCCGCCCGCACTGGCCGAACTGGCCGAGCGGAGCCCTGTTGGTAGGTCGACACTGCCTGGAGGCGAACCGTTCTGGCTCGTGTGCGGGTATGACGAGGCCCGGGCGGTGCTCGCGGACCCCCGTTTCTCAGCCGACCGGTTTCGCTACCACCCCCGTTTCAAGAACCTGCCCGAGCAGCTCGGTGAGCAGCTACGGAACGACAAGGCGCGGGCCGGGTCGTTCATCAACATGGACCCGCCGGAGCACACTCGCTACCGCAAGTTGCTCACCGGTCAGTTCACTGTGCGGAGGATGCGTGGTCTCACCACGCGAATCGAACAGATCGTCACCGAGCGGCTGGACGCGATGTTGGCGGCGGGAAACAGCGCCGACCTTGTTCCCGCATTCACGGTGGCGGTGCCCTCGCTGGTGATCTGCGAGTTGCTCGGGGTGCGCTACGAGGACCGGAAGGAGTTCCAGCAGCGTGCGTCGGACCTGCTGCGTACGGACCAGCCGGTCAAGCAGGCGGTGGAGAACTCCGAAGCCCAGCGCGAGTTCATGCAGCGGCTGGTGGCGGACAAGCGGAGGAATCCCACGGACGACATGATCTCTGGCCTGGTCCACCACGCGGGCGCCGATCCCGCGTTGACCGACGACGAGCTGGTCGGTATCGCCAACCTGCTGCTCCTCGCTGGTCTCGACACCACCGCGAGCATGCTTGGGCTGGGCATGTTCGTGCTGCTACAGCGACCCGAGCAGCTTGCCGTGCTGCGTGACGAACCGGCTCGGACCGGTGCTGCCGTCGAGGAGTTGCTGCGCTACCTGACCGTGGTCAGCACCGGGCTCTTCCGTTTCGCCACACAGGACCTGGAACTTGGCGGAGAACACATCCCGGCCGGAGCGACCGTGGTGATCTCCCTGTTGGCCGCGAACCGGGACAGGCGGCACTGGACGGAGCCGGAGTCGCTGGACGTGACCCGCGAACGGAACTCGCACCTGGCGTTCGGCCACGGTGTGCACCAGTGCCTCGGCCAGCAGTTGGCGCGGATCGAGATGACCGTCGCCTACACCGAGCTGCTGCGCCGCCTTCCCAACGTCCGACTCGCCGTACCACCCGACGACGTGCCGCTGCGCAACGACATGATCACCTATGGCGTGCACGCGTTGCCGATCGCCTGGGACGCGTCATGAGGGTGCGCGCCGACCGGAGTGTCTGCATCGGCTCGGGCCTGTGCGTGCTGCGCCTACCCGAGATGTTCGATCAGAGCGACGACGACGGCATCGTGCTGGTTCTGAGGTCAAACCCCGACCCTGACCAGGAGGAAGCCGTACTCACGGCGATCGCCGCCTGCCCCTCCGGGGCGCTGCGGGTCGACCGCTGAGGTCCGTGGTCTTCCTCGACCGGCATGTCCGGACGTGCGTGGGGCAGGGGGCATCCGGTCCAGCGGGACCCACTCCGACTACGTGTGGGCCGCTGCCCGCGCCCGCATCACTGCTGACCGGCGGCTCGCGTCCCGAGCGGACGCACCGGAGCCGTCGGTCAGCTCTGTGCGGGTGGCGCGAAGCGCCATGCAGGCTTCGTAGCTCGGCAGCAGGCCCAGCTCCGCAGCCTCGCGGAGGGTCGGCGCGGCAGCGTCGCGATCGGACATGAGAGGCGCGGTCGGCAACCGGAGCGGCAATCCGATCTCGGGATCGAGCGGATGCACGGTGACGACCTCCTGCGGCCGGTAGAGCTCGGACAGTTGGTACTGGACGCAGGTGTCGTCCACCAGCGCGACAAAGGCGTGCCCGAGCCCTTCCTCCACGTAGACCGAGGAGGCGCCGTGGCCGTTCAGGACGATCATGTCCCATTTTCCGAAGGTCGGTGAGCCCGTCCTGATGTCGATGACGAAGTCGAGCATCAACCCTCGTACGCAGGTGACAAGTTTGGCCAGGCCAGGCGGGACGCTCGCCCCGTGAATGCCGCGCAGGACGTTGGAGTGCGAGGTCGAGTAGTTGGTCTGGAGGATCTTCGGCGCGTACCCGAGCACCTCGGTCAACAGGTCTTCGCGGTAGACCTCGAAGAAGGCACCACGTTCATCGGTGAACGACCGTGACGAGAGGAGAAATGCCCCGCTGATGTCCAGTGGGCGTACGGTCATGCTGCCGATGGTCAGGGCGGCACTACTCGTACCAGGAACGTTGCTCATTCGCAGTCCAATGGGGCCGCCGCGGCCTGGCCGGCTCGCGGATCGAGTGGTCTACTGCAGCGTGAGGCGGCTCAACCTGTCCCGCAGGCTGTCGAGGCGTGCCGGCAGTTCCGGATCCCCCTCGGGCCACGTCAGGTCTATGCCGATCCGTCCGTCGAAGGTGTTCACCACGTAGCCGCCCATGGCCGTGGTTTCTCTGATGCTGGGCGCGGAGTGGAAGTTCGTCAGACGCAGATCGTGCGGCGTACGCATCGGCGGCACCGCGCCCCAGTTCATCATGCTCACCACGGCGGGAGCGGTGCTCGGATCCCACGGTTTCGCGCCGGGCCGGGCCTGGCTGAGCAGGTCCAGAAGGCTACGCTGGATCGACCCGTCGGCCAGTCCCTCTCGCAGCCGTTCACCGATCGCTCGGCCGAGTGCGACCGCATCGGGTTTGAGGTCGCCGGCGGCCGTGAACCCGGCACCTCCCAGCACGTTCGTACCCTCGGTCGGACCGACCGGAGGAGTGAGGTGACTGCGCAGGTTGACCGTGAATCGGTAGACGAGTTCGGTCAACGGCAGGTCGCGAATCTCGGCCTCGACGAGGAGCAGGACGCCCGCCAGCAGACCGTTGATCGTCACGTTCTCGCGGTGACCGAGTTCCACGAGGGCACTCGTCTGTGCTGCCGTCAGGCGATGTTGGATGACGTGCTGGTCGGGGGTGTTCCGAGCGGTCACCACCGGCTGGTTTGGCTGCGCCAACGGCTGTGGGGCGGGTTCGGCGCCGGGCGCGGCACTGCGGATTCCACGCTCGGCGAGCAGGTCTTCCAGTGACCTCGGGTACGGGTGGCGGGGCAGGTCGACGGGCGCGCCCTGGACGGCATCGGTGTAGCAGGACCACAACGCGACGAGCACCTCGATGGAATGGTGAGCGTCGGCGATGCTGTGATGGGTCAGCAGGCACACGGTGGCGTCGTCGCCATCGCGCACGACGTTGAGCGCGCTCAACGCGCGGTGCTGATCCAGCTCAACGCCGGTCAACGGACGGGCGAGGTCCCCGTCGCAGGTGTGGATCTTCGCGGGTGCGTCGGCCTCCGCGAAGACGGGCCCATGATCACTTGCGACCAACCGGGCCGCGAGCTGGGGATAGGCGCGCGACACGGCCGCGTAGGCAGTCGCCAGGGCGGCCAGGTCCAGTCGACCGGTGGTGTGGACCGTATAGCCGATGTAGGCCTCTTTGGCGGCATGGACCCTCTCGGAGGGTGCGAGCGCACGCCAAATCCCATCTCGTGTCACGAACTGGCCTCCAGTCAGCGCATGGTGCCCGGCGATGCCGTGAAGCTGCCAGGTGAACTGCGATTCGAGCGTGATCAGGTTCACTCACGCCGCTCGCCGGGGCCATCATCAACGTGGGTAGTCGTTTCCTACTGCTCAGGACGTTCACTGTCGTACCAGCAGTCCGTCGGCAGCCGCCGCCGGACCCGCGGACGAGCGCAAGGATTGACGGCGGCCAACCGATCACCGACGGACGGACAGCTCAGTCGTGTCGTCCGGCGTACTCGTGGACGACCCACTCGACGCGGCGGGCCACCTCACTCGGCAGTGGCAGGGTGGCGATCTCCTCCGCGAGAGCACCCGCGGCCGCAGCGTACCTGGGATCAGAGATGATCTCCTGGCAGCTCTTCGCGATGGCTTCGCTCGTGGCTTGCTCCGGGGTGAGCGAGATTGCAGCGCCCGCCTCCACGAGGCGGCGGGCCATCGCGTTCGCGCGGTGCAGGCTGGGGTCGGGAATCAGCACCTGGGGCACCCCGTAACTGAGGGCCGTCATCATGGTGCTGCCGCCCGTCTGGTGGACGAGGACATCGCAGGTGGGCGCGAGGATGTCCAGGGGGACCCAGGCCGCCCGGACGTCCGTCAACCGATCCTTCAGGACGACGAGCGCGTCGTCCGTGACCGGCACCACCACCTCCGCATCCACCGCCTTGACGTTCTCGACGATGGCCTGGAGGAAGTCGTACTGGTTGTAGCTCGCCACGCCCGTCCCGATGGTCACGCCGATCCGGGCACCCGCGCCGCGCTTGTACATCCACGATTCCAGCCGGCACTGGGTGTTGCCCGGAATCCACCGCATCATCTGCGCGGACGACGCCCCGGACGGACGCAGGCTCGGCGGCGTGATCTCGATCATCATGTCCGGCTCGGGGAGGCTGTCCAGGCCCAGCTCCGCCAGCTCCGCCTGGAGTTCCTCCGTCGCGCCGAGATCCAGCAGCTTCGGGTCGTGGATGTCCCACGCGTGGCGTACGTAGGGCACACCGAGGCGCTTCGCCAGCAGCGGGGCGGCGTAGGAGGACATGCCGCCGATGATGACGTCCGGGTGCCAGTCCTGGGTGAACGCCTGCAGAGCGTCGAGGGTCACCGCCTCCAGTCGCGCATACCAACGGCCCGACTGCTGCTCGCGCGCGATGGGGTCCTCCGGGATCTGCATCAACCGGCTGTCACGCGCGATGATCTCCCGCGCGGAGACATTGGGGTCGGTGATCCGCACGACGGGAAGCCCGACCCCCGCGACGACGGGGATCAGCTCATCGAGCGAGACGGTCATCATGACCTGATGTCCCGCGTTGCGCAGAGCCGTTCCGAGCGGAACGTGACTGAACACCGTCGACGGGGCAATCCCGGCGAGAATAAGAACCCGCAAGTCGTCCTCCAGCGGTCGTGAAGTTCTCGGGCGGAGCCGAGCCCTGGAAAGGGCGCACCTCCAGGCGCGTACCGATTCAGCTTGCCGAAACCACCGGCCGGGGCCATCGCTCAGCTGGGTAGTTCTGGTGGGCTGCCCGACGTCGCCTACCACGTTGGGGGATGCCCATTCGCCGTGGCACTTCTAGTCTCCTTTCCAGAGATCAGCCAGGTACGACGGTTATGCCGTGAAACGGGATCAGGGCGACGACCGACGCCAATCCGAATCCAGGGCACGACACAGCGACAGCCCGCACTCGACCGTAGGGGATACGCAATGGTCGATTCAGCCCGATCGCAGCTGCTGGAACTGGTCCGCGGCTACCACGCCGCCCAGGATCCGGAGCCGGCGCCGTTCGTCCCGGGCAAGACGCCGATCCTGTCGTCCGGGGCGGTACTGGACGCTGACGACCGGGAGGCCCTGGTGGCCGCCGCGCTTGACCTGCGGATCGCCTCCGGCGGGATCACAGCGAAGTTCGAGTCGTCCCTCGCCAGGACGCTCAAGCGGCGTAAGGCGGTGCTGACCAACTCCGGGTCTTCGGCGAACCTGCTGGCGCTCAGCACGCTGACCTCGACCGAACTGGGCGACGACCGGCTCAGGCCGGGCGACGAGATCATCACCGTCGCCGCCGGATTTCCGACCACGGTGAATCCGATCCTGCAGAACGGCCTCGTTCCCGTGTTCGTCGACATCGAACTCGGCACGTACAACACGACGGCGGAGCGTGTCGAGGAGGCAATCTCCCCACGTACCCGCGGGATCATGATCGCCCACACGTTGGGCAACCCGTTCCCGGTCGCGGAGATCGCCGAGCTGGCCGCGCGGCATGGCTGCCACCTCATCGAGGACAACTGCGACGCCGTGGGCTCGACCTACAACGGCAGGCTCACCGGCACCTTCGGCCGGTTCTCCACGGTGTCGTTCTACCCGGCGCACCACCTGACCATGGGAGAGGGCGGCATGCTGCTGTCCTCGGACATCAAGCTGGCCAAGCTGGCCAAGTCGTTCCGTGACTGGGGCCGCGACTGCTGGTGCGAGCCCGGCGAGGACGACCGCTGCCTGAAGCGGTTCGAACTGCAACTCGGCACACTCCCGGAGACCTACGACCACAAGTACGTCTTCTCCGAGGTCGGGTACAACCTCAAGAGCACCGACATCCAGGCCGCACTCGGGCTCAGCCAGTTGGCCAAGCTGCCCGACTTCATCGAGGCACGCAAGCGCAACTGGCGTCAGCTGCGGGAGGGCCTGGACGGCCTGCCCGGCCTTCTGCTGCCCGAGCCGACCCCGGGCAGCGACCCGAGCTGGTTCGGCTTCATCATCACGGTGCTGCCGGACGCGGGCTTCGACGTCCCGGATGTCGTCGGCTATCTGGAGAGCCACAACATCCGCACCCGGCGGCTGTTCGCGGGCAACCTGACCCGTCACCCGGCCTACATCGGCCGGCCGCAACGCGTCGTCGGCTCGCTGGCCAACAGCGATGTGGTGACCGAGCGGACCTTCTGGATCGGCGTCTATCCGGGGATCACCCCGGAGATGATCGATTACGTCATCGGCACGCTCAAGGAGTTCGTCGCCTCGCACTGACCGAGCGGTTGCCCTCGGCGTGCCCGCCGTAAGCTGGCCGTTCCGGCCGGCCGGTCGGTCGCCCGCACAACGGTGCCGACAAGAAGGTGCTCGCCGACCCGGAGCTGCCCGACGAACCTCGCGGGCTGCGGAAGCTGCCCGGGTCAGGCTACGACGCCGGGTAGGCGAGACACCGGAGGCGCCGGCCCGCCGGAACGGGCCAGCGCCGTCATCCGACCGGTGAACTCACGCGCTCGCGGAGCTGAACAAGCGACGTGCTCAGCGCTTGACCGAGAAAGTCGAGGTCGGCATCGGTGGCATTCAGCGGCGGGGCCACCAGCAGGCCCTCTCCACTGCCGTCTCTGCCGTACCCGACGAACGGGTACAGCAACAGGCCGTTGCTCCTGGTGATCTTCAGAGCGTCGCCGACGGTGCCCGGGGCCAGTTCGATGCCGTAGAAGTAGCCGAGGCCACGCACATCCGTCACCACCGGAACGTCCCGCGTCGCCTCGGCCAGGATCTGACCCACCACCGCGCCGCGTACCTGGTCACGGTCAAGAGCACCGATCTCGTCCAGGACCGACAGCACCGCGAGCCCCACCCGTGCCTGCAACGGAGTCGCCGACATCGTGCCCATCAGCGGCAGCCACCTGCCACTCGACAGGATCGCGTCGGCCAGGTCCGGCGAGATCATCGTCGCAGCCAGGGGAATGAACCCCGCTCCGAGCCCCTTCGACAGCGTCACGATGTGCGCTTCCGCATCCGGCGTGTGGTGCGACCCCAGCGGAAGGCCGGTGCGGCCCAGACCGGTGAGGACCTCGTCGTGAATGACCAGGACGCCGTACTCGTCGCAGATCTCGCGGACCGCCCGCAGATATCCGGCCGGCGGAACGTACCCGCCTCCGGTGGTGCCGTTGACCGGTTCCATCAGTACCGCCGCGACGCTCTGAGGACCAGCCGCGACGATGGCCTCGCGCACGGCCTGCGCGCATTCGACCCGGCAGGCGGGGAACGGGCATCCGACATGCTGGCCGGGGTACGGCGGATCGAAGGCGGGACTGATGCCGAAGCTGTCGTCCTCGTGCGGCCGTCGTGAGCGGTGACCGGACAGGGCGAGCACGAACGCGCTGTTGCCGTGGTAGCCCAGCGACGCCGTCAGCACCTTGTGGCGGCTCGTCTCACCCCGTGAGCGCTGCGCCAGTCGGGCCAGCGCGATGGCGGCCTCGTTGGCGTGCGTGCCGGTGGGGGTGAACATCACGCGGTCGTGCGGCCTGTGCACGGCCCTCGCCGTAGCGGCGGCCAACTGCTCCATGTGGCTGGCCACCAGCGATCCCGCACTGGCGTACGTGCAGATGCCCGCCTGGTCCCTCAGTGCCTCGACCACCTGGGGATGGGCGTGGCCGATGTTCACGTTGATGATCCCACTGGACCCGTCGAGATAGCGCTGCCCGTCCGAGGAGAAGATCCACGATCCGTAGGCGTGGGTGTAGGCGATCGGCGGGATCTGCAGCCGCGCGGCCAGGAGCTGCGACGCCCCCGCAGCGTTCTTCGTACTCATGACAACTCCTTCGTCTGGATGGTGTCCGCCAGCCCGGGGGTGTGATCGACACAGCGCCTCGCTCTGGCGCCGATGTCCTCGATGAGGGCCGCCTGCTGCAGCGTCCCGCCACTGTCGGGGAACCGCCCCGAGCGAACCGCCGTCGCGAAGGCGCTGACCGAGTTCGCCACCTGGTCGTCGGGGGTCAGCCGGATCTCCTGAACGCCCGAGCTCCGCTCCAGCCGTATCACCGGTACGTGGTCGGCGGGTGGGGTGAAAGCATGCTCGACGACGATTCGTCCCGCGCTGCCCCACAGCTCGTAACTGGACCGGTAGGAATGGTCGAGGCCGAAGGTCAGCTGCGCTCCCACACCACCGGAGCTGTGCAGCAGAGCATGCCCGGCGGAGTCGACGTGCTGGCCGTGGCGGTGGGTCAGCACCGCCGAAAGCACCGTCAGGTCGCTGCCCAGGAAGGACATCGCTGCGCGTACCGGATAGACCCCGGCGTCCATGAGTGCGCCGCCGCCGAGTTCGGCGCTGTAGCGGACATCATCGGCCGGGCGCCTCGGCACGCCGAATGAGGCGTGGAAGGCGCGCAGGTCACCGATCGCGCCGTCCTCCAGTTGGCCCCTGACCACAGCGTGCTGGCGGTGGTGCGGGAACATGACGTTCTCCATGAGCACCAGACGGCGGGCCCGTGCCTTGGCGATCAGTCCACCCGTCCGGGACGCGCTGGTCGTCATGGGCTTCTCGGCGAGCACATGCTTGCCGGCGCTCAGGGCGTGGTCGATCCAGGCGGCGTGCAGTGCGTTCGGTAGCGGAACGTAGACGGCTTCGACCTCGTCAAGATCCAGGAGCGCCTCGTAACCCTTGACCGCGCGACAGCCGTGAGCTCGGGCAGCCTCCGCGGCCTTGTCGGGATCCCGGCTGGCTATCGCGGCGATCTCGATTCCCGGAAGGGCCGCCATGGCGGGGAGGACCTTCCGCCGGGCGACGCTCGCGCAGCCCATGATCCCGATGTGCACGGGCGTCACCAGGTCTCCTTCCCTGACACAGAGGCAGGCCAGCAGCCGTCCACGCCGGAACGTGAACCTGGCGACCGGAGCCGGCCGGTAACAGGTCCGCAGCTGGTGAGCTCGTGCCGAGCCCGCCACCGGCACGGCCTCCTGGACAGTAGGACAGGCGTGGAGCGATCGGCATCCCCTGGTCTGATATGGCGCCGGACGTCGGCGATGCCATCAACACGAGGGATGCCTCGGCGCACTGCCCCGCCCTAACGTACGGACCAGACCATCAGCCCAACGAGCCAGCCGTGTCCAGTCGGCCGACCAGTCGGGAAGGTTGACTCGCTCGCCTCGTACCTCAGGAGAAGCCGCAGCACCCGGGACCTGACCGGACGGGTGACAGCTCACCGTCAGCTACCGGTCGCGGGTCGGCGCACCCCGGCGAGTAGGCACGACATCAGGGGGTTCACGTGATCGAAAGCTCGACCGCCCAGGCTGCGGCCATCGACACGACGTGGTACGAGCCCCTCACCGCCTCGGCCGAGAACGGTGCGATGTCCATGTCGGACTTCCACTCCTGGTTCAACGCGCGAACCCGTGCGAACAGTTTCCAGGTCGAACAGATTCCGTTCGCGGAACTGCGCGGGTGGGACTTCGACCCGGAGACGGGCAACCTCGTCCACGAGACCGGGCGATTCTTCTCCATCGAGGGCCTGCGGGTCCGGACCAACCGGCCATGGATGAGCGAGTGGGGCCAGCCGATCATCGTGCAGCCGGAGATCGGGGTGCTCGGAATCCTCGTCAAGCGGTTCGACGGCGTGCCCCACTGCCTGATGCAGGCCAAGATGGAGCCGGGCAACATCAACGGTCTCCAGATCTCTCCAACCGTGCAGGCCACCCGCAGCAACTACATGAGGGTGCACGGTGGCGCGGACACCAAGTACCTGGACTACTTCCGGCCGGGCTCCCGCGGCCGGGTGCTGTTCGACGGTCTGCAGTCCGAGCAGGGGTCGTGGTTCCTGCACAAACGCAACCGCAACCTCGTCGTCGAGACCGACGACGACGTACCACTCGACGAGGACTTCTGCTGGCTCACGCTCGACCAGATCCGCCGCCTGCTGTTGCTGGACCACATGATGAACATGGATTCGAGGACGGTGCTGTCCTGCATCCCGCCGTCGCTGTCAGAGCCGAGCAAGCAGGACGCCGGCGACGATTCGTTCACCCACGCGGTCCTGCGTTCGTCGGCCGGTCGAAGCAGGGCCGTGCACGACACCGGGGAGATCCTCAGCTGGCTCACCGAGGTGCGCGCCCAGCAGGAACTGGTGCAGCGCCGGGTGTCGCTCAAGCACCTCACCGAGGACGGCTGGCGGGTCGGCCCCGACTCCATCAACCACCGGGACGGAAAGTACTTCGACATCATCGCGGTGGCCGTACAGGCGAGCAACCGTGAGGTCACCGCGTGGACGCAGCCACTGTTGGCCCCCAGGCAACCCGGTCTGCTCGCCCTGCTGGTCAAGCGGATCGGCGGCACGTTGCACGCCCTTGTCCAGGCTCGTAGCGACGCGGGCATGCTCAACATCGCCGAGTTGACCGCCACCGTGCACTGCCAGCCGGGCAACTACGCCGACGTGCCGATGGAGCACCGCCCCACCTACCTCGACCATGCGTTGGCTGCACCCGCGCACCGCGTACGCCTGGACGTCCTGCACTCCGAGGAGGGCGGCCGGTTCCACCACGCGCAGAACCGATACCTGGTGATCGAGGTCGAGGACGACTTCACCGAGTCCGACGACGACCGGTACCGGTGGGCCACACTGCACCAACTCACGTCGCTGCTGCCACACAGCAACTACCTGACGGTGGAGCTGCGCAGTCTCATGGCCAGCATGCGAAGCCTGACCCAACGTCTGTGACGGAGAAGCGGGAGGCCGGGCCGCGCGGCTCCACCTCCCGCATCCACCAGGCGAGTAGCGGCCCCGATCCCTGTTCCGGGTCAGCGGCCGCGCGGCAGCGCGCCGGCTGACGCGGGCGCGCCCAGCTGGCACCGCAGGTCGTCGACCAGGTCCCTGGCCTCGTCCGGGCTGCTCGCCGCGCCGAAGACATGGTAGTCGGGACGGATGAGCAGGCAGGTCACCCCGAACTGCGCCAGGTATGGACGGTAGACGTCATCCACGTCGACCACACCGTGCTTCGACGCGTCTCCGGGCGGCAGCAGCCGCACGACGTGCGCGTCGATCTCGGCGAGGATGGACAACCGGTCCTCGTCGAGGATGCGGTGCGGATCCTCGGTGGTCAGCAGGACGAAGCCCCGGCCGACGACGTCGTCGAACAGCCCGGTGTCGGAACCCCGCATCACGCGTCCCTGCGGTACGACCGCACCCGCCGGTGGCCTGGCCGGGTCCGTCGCGGTCCGCCGGTGCAGCAGCCCACCCGAGAGCGGCTTCGCCGGATCCGGCTGAGCCGGTGGCCTTCCGCGGCGGTTGGCCAGCACGGTCACGTCCCGTTCGGCGGCCGCCGCTGGGTCCGTCACACAGATCACCCGACCCAACTGGACCGACGCCAGGATCGCCTCCTTGGCCTGCGCGCGGCGTTCCTCGACGTAGGAGTCAAGGAGGGAGTCCGTCGCCAGTCCGCGCAGGGTGAGGTCGAGCTTCCACGCCAGGTTGACGACGTCCCGAATGCCGGAGCACATGCCCTGACCGGCGAAGGGCGGCATGAGATGGGCGGCGTCACCGGCCAGCAGCACGTGACCGATCCGCCACTGGTCGGCCCACCTGGCCTGAAAGATGTACGTGGTGCTGCGCAGCAGGGTGGCGTCGTCCGGGGTGACGCCGAAGGGCGCCAGCAGACGCCACGCCGTCTCGTCCCTGTTCAGTGCGGCAGTGCTCTCGCCGGGCAGTCGCATGAACTCCCAGCGTCGCCGCCCGGGCCCGCTGCCCACCTGGGTGGTGGGCCTCGCCGGGTCGCAGATCTGCACGTTGGTGGGAACGAACTCACGCGGCTCGTGAAGCTCGACGTCGCAGAGCAGCCACTCGTAGGAGAATCCGAGATCGGTGACGGGGACTTCGAGGTGGTTCCGGACGAAGCTGTTGGCGCCGTCGCATCCCACGACCCACCGGGCAGAGAGGGTCCGCGTCGCGCCGTCCTCGTCGGTGGCGAGCACGTCCACCAGCTCATCGCTGTCGTTGATGCCCGTCACCTCGTGTCCCCGTAGCACCCGCAGACTGGGAAGCGTGGCCGCCCGGGCCGCGAGGAGTTCCTCAAGGGCCGGCTGGTGCATGGTGTTCGCGTCCGGCCAGCCGTACGGGCCGGTGGTTCTGAACTCGATGTCAAGCAGCGTCTCGCCGGCTGCGGTGCGCCACTGGTAGCCGCTGGCCGGATCCGTGATCCGGCCGAGTTCCGGGCCTATCCCGGTGGTGGCCAGCAGGCGCGCGGTTTCGCCGTCGAAACTGGTGGCCCGGGGGAGCCGATACGGCCGGGGACGGCGTTCGAGCACGGTGACCCGCCAGCCCTGTTGGGCGAGCAGCACCGACAGGGTGGCACCGATCGGCCCGTTACCCACGATGACGATGTCCGCGTCCGTCAAGGAAACCTCACAGGTTCGCGCTGCTTGGAGGACTGGGATAGGGACTGTCCAGCAGTTCGCGTGCCACGATCGCGATCACGGCCTCGCTCTGGTCGACGAGGAAGAAGTGCCCCCCTGGGAGCACCTTGAGCGTCATCGGCCCGGTGGTGTGCTCGGCCCACGCGCGGGCTTCGTCCAGGGACACGCGGGGGTCGCTGTCGCCGGTGAGGACCGTGACCGGGCAGTCCAGTGCGCGGTCGGGGTCGTGGCGGTACGTCTCGATGGCGTGGTAGTCGCTGCGGACGGCCGGCAGGATCATCTGCAGCAGCTCCGGGTCGGCCAGCATGGCCGGTTGGGTGCCGTTCAGGGTGCGGAGTTCGGCCACGATCCGCGCATCCGTGAGGTCGCGCACCCGTTCGTCGCGGTAACGGCAGGGGGCCCGTCGACCGGAGGCGAAGAGGTGCGCCGGCGCGGGCATGCCGGCGTCCCGCATCCGCAACGCCACCTCGTAGGCGAGGACCGCGCCCATGCTGTGTCCGAACAGTGCCAGGGGACGATCGTGCAGGTGACGCAGCGCGTCGAAGATCTGGTCCGCCAGGTCGGGGATGTTGTCGACGGGCGGCTCCTGACGCCGCTCCTGACGGCCCGGGTACTGGGTGGACAGGACCTCCACCGTGGGAGCGAGGGCCTTGGACACCGGGTGGAAGAAGCTCGCCGAGCCACCGGCATGGGGCAGGCACACCAGCCGGGCCACACAGTCTGGCGCCGGGTGGAACCGACGCAGCCACTTCTCGACGTGCTCCGCAGATTGCGGCACAACCAGATTCCTTTCACGGAACTGTCCGTGGCGGTGTGATTCTCACGACACGACGACGATGGTCCTCGATGAGCGGAAGTTTCTTCAGCCACCCGCTGGCCCGGCTTCCCGTCGAGGACCAGTGCGATTCCGCTCACTTGTCCTCGCGCAGCCCCGGACGGCAGGGGTCGGCCGAAGTCCCGGGCATCGGGTCCGTCGACCTGTTACCGAGGGTCACGGCATGTGCTTCTTTCCTCCATGTCAAGCAGCCGGCGAACTGCTGGCCAAGGCGGGCGTGCGGCGGCCCTCTTCGCCCACGATAGAGACGCAGTGACCTGCCAGCACCCCTCAACCTGGTAGGGCCGTGACCCGCACGCCCCGGTCCGGGCTTTGGGGCCGGCAGCGGCGGTTGGCGACGCGGTCGGAACAGTCAGAACGAGGGATACGCTGCCGGTGCATGCGTCCTCGCGCCGCGGTGCGTCAGCCCCCGAGGGTTCGACCTGCCTGAAGATCCTCGGGCCGGGGCCCTGCGCCTACACGAACGCAGCGGAAACGCCAACACCCGCCGTTTGCCATAGATCGAGTCCTATATCACATCAGGTTCCTCCGCTGTCCATCTGCATGATTTCAGCAACGCGCGGAGCCGTGACCAGCGGAGATGCCCACAAGGAAGGTTCTTGCAATCTGCACTGGACGGGAGGCCGCGCCGGTAGTAGTGTCAGTGACGAGATGACTACTCAGAGCAATGGTCGAGAAGGCATCTATCCGGGGACACAATAGGGGGACTCTTGTCGACCTCATTAACGCCGACACTTGCCGTCATGAAGATTCCCTGGGACCGAAAACGCAACACATTGCAGAGGTCTTTTCCGCAGCAACCTTTTGTCGGGAACACGGACGATCGACTGTCGAGTTCCTGTAAGACCGCCAGCCTTTTTCGCCGCTCCGCACTGGCGTGGTACAGCGGACGACTCGACGCGGGACTGCGATATGCCGCGGCGGCAGCCGCACGTGGATGCGAGGAGGGTCACGAGTTCTGTGAGCTGACTCCTTTCTGGCACATAGCGCTACTGACCAAGGCCAGAGACTTCGGGACCGCCCTGCAAGCGATCGACCTCCTCGGAAATCGCAGGGACAGGTCGGAGTCACAACTGATGACTGCCACATCGTTGATCATCCGAGGCGAGTTGCTGTTCGTCATGGGCTGCGTCGACGAGGGCCTGGCAGAGGTGGACGCCGGTTTGCGGCTTGCGGAGGGCCACGACGCCCGGTCACTGCTACCCACCGGTTACGTGGTGATGGCAACGGCCGCACTCCGCCGAGCGGACATGAGAACCTGCCTGCACTATGTGGACAAGCTGACTGGTGAGGCGCTGCTGGGCTACTTCGGTCAGGCTGCGGGGGCCTGGGTGACCGCTCAGGCCGCCGAGGCTCGGGGTGGGGTGGACCGCGCAGCGGATCTCGTCGCTGGCATCGTCGCCAACGACGTCGTCCTGCACCAGCTTCTCGTGTCCGAGCCGGCGGCAGCCTCGTGGCTGGTTCGCGCAGCTCGGGCGTTGGGCGCCGATGACGTGGCGGAAACGGCGGTGAGGGCCGCCTGTGCCACGTCGGAGGAACAGCCGGAGTTCAGCGTCCTTCGGGGGGCGGCGTTGCATGCCGCCGGGCTGCTGGAGGAGGACGCCGGCAAATTGCACGAGGCGGCGAACACCTATCTCGACCGGTGGTGCGGGGCGTCCGTACGGGAGGACCTGGCCGGGTTGTTGTCCAAGCGACGGTCTGAACGTAACAACGTGATCAGTACCCTCGAATCGGCTCTTTCGACCTACACCGCGGTCGGTGCCGCGCGTGATGCCTCTCGGGTAGCGAACAAGCTGCGCAACTACGGCGTGCGCCGGGGCGTGAGCCGGACCGTGGAACGTGAGGGCCACCTGCCGCACGGCCTCACCAACACAGAGTTCGCGGTCGCGGAACTGGTGAGTCAGGGATACACCAACAACGAGGTCGGCCGGCAGTTGTTCATCTCTCGGCACACGGTCGCGTTCCACCTCAAGAAGGTTTATCAGAAGATGAACCTCACGTCGCGTGTCGAATTGGCGGCCAAATGGAAAGCGATGCAGTGGCGGCACGAGCCCTAGGATTGAGGAACGATCGTGGAGGGACATTGATGAAGAAGCCGACGCCTGATGAAATTGGCCGCGGCTATGACACACTCGCGGATCTGCTCGACCAGCTCTGGGGTGAAAATCTGCACCACGGCTACTGGGATGACGCGTCCGACGACGTGTCGGTGGAGGACGCCGCCAACCGGCTGACCGACAAACTTGCCGAACTGCTGACCATCGAACCGGGCGATCGTCTGCTCGATCTCGGTTGCGGCATCGGTGAGCCGGCAATCAGGCTGGCCAAAACGCACAGGATCGTAGTCGTCGGAGTCTCGATCAGTAAACGACAGGTGGAGCGGGCAAATGGCCGCGCCGTATCCGCCGGGTTGGCCGACCGACTTTCCTTCCAGTACGGCGACGCGATGGACCTGCCATTCCCGGATGAGTCGTTCGACATCGTCTGGGCGCTGGAGTCCCTACACCACATGCCGGATCGGGCCCACGTTATCCGGCAGGCCGCCCGGGTGCTGCGGCCCGGCGGACGGTTGGCCATCGGTGATTTCATGCTCCTGCCGAGTGCCGACGGTTACGCAGCCGGTGCCGCCCGGGTCAACGAGGCCAGCAAGGGTGTCCTGTCGGTCGTTGGAATTGACGACTACGTGGCGATGATCCACGAGGCCGGACTCGTGACCGATGCCACAGAGGACGTCAGCAAACACACCCGGCTGTCCTGGATCAAGGCGGCAGAGCGGTTCGCCGCCCTGCGGGAACAGGCCGTGCCACACATCGGGGCGGAGCAGTTCGACCTCACGCTCGCCAGGTTCCGTGCATTCAGCGAGGAGCCAGCGTTGGGGTACCTGCTCCTGACTGCCCGCAAGCCCGCCTGATCATCGCCGATCCGCTGGCGGTGGCCCGAAAAAGATCACGGCCAGTCGATGGCCGAACTGGAACCACACCAGGTAAGCCAGCACCATCCGGTGCAGCGGGAAGCACAGCACTTTCTCCAGTATCGATAACTCCCAGGTGGGACCATGCAGACGACAGAAGAGACGTTACGAGGCCTTTTCGCCAGGATGGTCGGAGACGAGAAGCACATGTGGGCGGCAGCGTCGACGCTGAACGCCATCTGGGTGCTCTACGACCGCGTGCTCAACATCTCGCCGGACAACATCGACGACCCGGACCGGGATCGGTTCTTCCTCTCCAAGGGCCACGGGCCGATGGCCTACTACGCCATGCTCGCCGCGAAGGGCTTCATCGCCCCGGAAACGCTGGACACCTGGACGCAACTGGGCTCACCGCTCGGTCTGCATCCCGACCGGGTGCTGGTGCCCGGCGTGGAGATCAGCAGCGGCTCGCTCGGACACGGGATCCCACTCGGTGTGGGGACCGCACTCGCGCTACGTGCCGAGCGGCGGCGCGCCCGCGTGGTGGTGCTGATCGGGGACGGCGAGCTCGACGAGGGCAGCAACAACGAGGCCATCGCGATCGCCGGTCGTCTCGGGCTCGATCGCCTAACCACGATCGTGATCGACAACCGCTCGGCGAGCCTTGGTTGGCCCGACGGCATCGCCAAGCGCTTCGAGGTGGAAGGATGGCGCGCCGACACGGTGGACGGGCGCGACCACGACGAGCTTTACCGAGCACTCACCCAGGCACCCGACGGACGGCCACAGGCCGTGGTCGCGGAGATTCGCAAGATCGGGGAAGGGAGCGCAGCATGAGCACCCAGGTGGACAGGAAGCTGATGCGCTCCGTCTTCGTCGACACCGTGATCGAGTCGCTGGCCACCGACGAGAAGCTGGTCCTGTTGACCGCGGACATCTCGTCATGGTCGTTCGACGAGGCGCGAGCCACGTACCCGGATCGAGTGATCAACGTCGGGATCCGCGAGCAGGCGATGATCGGCATGGCCGGCGGCTTCGCGTTGAACGGTTTCCGACCGGTGGTACACACCTACACCCCGTTCCTGGTCGAGCGTCCGTTCGAGCAGATCAAGCTCGACCTCGGCCACCAGGACGTCGGTGCCGTGCTGGTCAGCATCGGCGGCTCCTACGACGACCTGGCACGGGGCCGGACACATCAGGCGCCCGGTGACGTCGCCCTGTTCGACACGCTGCCCGGCTGGACCGTACATGTCCCGGGGCACGAGGACGAGGCCGAGAAGCTGATGCGAGACGCCCTGTCCGGTGACGGGCGGATCTATCTGCGGCTGTCCGACAAGGCCAACCGCGAGGCGGCGCCCGTCCTGAACGGTTTCACCGTGCTACGCCGGGGCACCGCCGGCGTGGTGGTGGCGGTGGGACCGGTTCTGGACGACGTTCTCGCCGCGACGTCCACGGCGGATGTGACGGTGCTCTACGCCGCCACGATCCGGCCGTTCGACCACGCCGGCCTACGGGCGGCGGTGGCCGACGCGCGGGCGAACGTGGTGGTGGTCGAGCCGTACCTGCGGGGCACCTCGGCACACGAGGTGGCCGAGGCGCTTGCTGACGTACCGCACCGGCTCCGGTCGCACGGGGTACGGCGCGACGAGGAGGTACGTGCCTACGGCAAGGCCGCGGACCATGACCGGCTGCACGGCCTGGACGCCGAAGGTCTGGCGAGGTCGATCAGCCAGTTCATCCGCTAGCCGGAGCGTGTGTCGAAGTCGGTCATAGCCATTCGTTGGTGGCGGCGAGGGGATGGTGGCTTCGTAGCGGACGGCCAGCCTGTCGGATCGGGTGGCCACGGCGCGGTGGCGTCTGAGCCGGTTGACGCCGCACTCCACGGCGTGTCGCTGCTGGTGGAGGTGCGGGTCGAAGGTCGGAGGCCGGCCGCCCTCGGACCCCTTGGCCCGTCGGTGGGCGTCCTGGTCGAGCTTGCGCGGGATCGTCGCGGCGATCCCGCGCCGGCACAGGTCAACCCACCGCGGGGACCGGCCGAGCGCGTGATCAGCAGGCTCGACGCTGACGCCACCAGGTGCCTCGGCCTGCGGATCCCCTCTCCCCGCCCCGGCCGCGTGTCGGTGGGCGCGGGCGCTGGTCGAGTCCACCGACACGTCCCCGGTGATCCGCCCGGCGCGTCGGCCAAGGTCTGCACCGCGGTGAGTACCCACCCGCCGGCCGTGAACGAGGCCATCGAGTCGGCCCGACCTCTCCGTACGCCCGAGAGAGGCAGTGATCCCAGTAGCGGGATCACCGCAGCGGTTCGACCGACGCGGCGGGGTGATCAGCGCGTGAAGACCGTGTACGACACCGTGCCGTCCGAGTCCTGGCGATTGATGAAGATCTCGTACTTGTCGTTGCGGTAGCCGCGGTTGTCGGGCTTCGAGCGGGCCTGCGTGTGCTGCGTGAACCCCGTGGCCTTCACCAACGCGCCGGCCTCGTCGGCTACCTTGTCGAGCGACGTCTCCGGGGTCAGGACCACGTTCCAGCCCTTGCCCGGGATCACGTCGGCCGAGACGATGGTGCCCGCCACGAGGGGACCTCGTCGGTGGGGTAGCTCGCCGGGAGTTCGACACCGGAGCCGTCGGCCCCGGCGGTGTCGCCGCCGCTCGCGGAAGCGGTGTCCCCGCTGCTCGCGGAGGTAGCCGGTGCTTTCCCGGCACCGTCACCAGCGCCAGCGGAGCCACACCCGGTCAGGAGGAGGACCAGCGCGATGCTCCCCGCACAAGCCATCCGCCGCCGCGCTCCACGCTCAGACATCGCAGACCTCCACGTGGCCGTCGGCATACTCGATCTCGACCACGGAACCGGGCGGCAACGTCACCGAGCTTGCCGCCAGTTCCACCGACGTGCACTCGGTGGACAGGTACTGGGTGAACTTGTCGTTGATCTTCACTCGGAGCTTCGAGCCGTCCACGCCGTAGGTCGTGCCCTCGCCGAGTGCGGTCTGGATCGCGAAGCCGAGTTTGTCGAGGTCGGATTTGATCTCCGAGTTCGCGTCCGATCCCGGTGAACCGGACGTCGCCGCCTCCGTAGGTGAGGAGACGCTTCCGGAGCGGGTGTCAGCGGGCGGTGAGTCGTCACCGCAGGCTGTCAGGAGCAGCGTGGCGACGGCTGCCAGGCCGCATCCGGCCAGCCGTCGAGGCGAGGTTGTCATGTTTTGTGCCTTCCGGTTCGGGCGAGGTCGAGCTCAGGGACGAACGGGGATCGGGGTGGCGAACGCGGTGAGGACTGGCTGACGGTTTCAGCCGAGTCGAGTGAGGACGATCTTCACGGCGTCCGGTTCGCCCGCCGGGGTCGCGACGAAGCCGTCGGAATCGCACTTCGTGGTCAGCTTCTGCGACCACGGGGTCCCGCTGACCGGGAGGGCGTTGGTCGGGAGCTGCTGGCCGTCGATGGACATCTCGTTGTCGGCCGCGAGTCGTCCCCCGGAGCCGGTCTTCAGGGCCAGTTGGCCCGCACGCGCCGTCCAGGTGCCGGACTCGGTGCCGTCGAAGCCCAGGACCCAACGAATGTCGCCACCGGGGCTGCTGCCAAACGAGACGGTGCGGCTGTCGTCCGCGGTCAGCGTGTAGGTCCGGTCAGCCTTCAACTCGAAGGTCACCTTCCCGGAGTCCTCGACTCTGACCGACGAGAGATCCCGCTCCAGGAGCGCGGTGATGCCGGCAGACCACGCGTCCCGGTCCAGGACGAACGTCCCGACGAGGCACCCCTGGAGCCGCCGTTCCGGATCGGTCTCGTCCTCCCAGCTCGGCTGCTGGGCGTCGGAGGAGGAGGAGGCGGCGGCGGAGGAGGCGGAGGCGGCGGAGGCGGAGGCGTCGGCGGGCGCCCGGGTGGCGGGGGAGCCGTCCGCCGTCGTCCCTGCTGAATTCCCGTCGCAGGCGGCCAGTGCCACGAGGAGCCCGAAGGCCACGGAGGTACGGAGTATGCGAGCGGCGGTGAGGCGCATGATGTGTCACTTCCCTGTCTGCCACGGATCGAGGCGCGAGAACCGGGTAGGCGACCGGGAGGACGGTGCGCGAGCCTGCGGCTGTCGGCCGTGGTCATGAAAGCGCAGAACGGTCCGCCGTGCGCTGAGTAGGTTCTACCTAGAGACGCGGAAGCAGGGTCCGGTCACCCTACGCGAAGTTCTCGCCGAGCATCTCGTCGGCGAGGCCGTCCCGTCCCGCGATGCCGAGCTTGCGGTAGATGCGGGCCAGATGGTTCTCGACGGTACGCGCCGAAAGACCCAGCTCTGCCCCGATCTCACGGCTGCGTTCCCGCCGGGCGGCCCGGCGGGCGATGTCGAGCTCGCGGGGTGACAGTGCGCCTCCGTCGCGGGCGGGCGGCCAGGCCGTGCCGCAGCGGGTGGTGAGCAGGATCGCTCGCGATCGCCACTTCTGCGCTGTGGCCAGGCCGCCGGCTCGGCTGTGTGTCCGGGCTACCAGGTGCGCCGCGTGAGCGGCCCGCCCGACGAGGCCCATCTCGTCCAACTCGTCGACGCTGAGAGCGAGTTCGGTCGCGGTACCCCCGAGAACCGCTTCGACCCGGCGTGCAAGCACCGCCGCGAGCGGCGACAGCCCCCTCTGGTCGATCACGGCACGAGCGCGGTCGTCGGCTGGATCGAGCATGAACGCCTCGTCCAGAGCCATCAACGCGAGGTGCAGGTGGGCATGCGCGAGCGCGGTACGACCGGCGTCCGACAGCAGGTCGGCGGCCTCGGTGCGGCGACGGGACCGAAGCGCCCGCTCGGCCCGGGTGCGTGCCACGTGCAGTGCGACCTTGACGTCAGCCGTGTGCGCGTCGGTGATGTCCCCGATCAGGTCCTCGGCCGCGCCGAGGCGGCCCCGACGGGCGTTGACGGCTGCCATCAGCGCGACAGCGGCTGACTGCAGGCCGGTGAAGTCCCGCCAGGCGAGGTGCCGGGTCGCGCGTCTGGCCAACGCCTCCGCCTGGGTCAGGTCCCCGCGGTGCAGGGCGAGTTCTGCCGCCGCGAACTCCCACATGCCCAACGACGGGTCGGCTTCCCGTGCCGCACGGTCACGATGACGCGACGCAAGGCGCTCCGCCTCCGCGACCCGACCGTCGAACGCGACACCCAGGTACTCCGACAACGTCAGGAGATCAGGGATGGAACCGGGCACCTCGTCGATCTCGGACAGCAGGGCTCGACCGGCGTCCACGTACGCGAGCACCTCCGGCGCCGTCCTGCCGAGACTCGCCAGCATGGCACCGATCACGGCCTCGTTGAGTCGGACCCGAGGATCGTCCGACGTCGGGGAGACCTCGACATCGGCGGCCCGCTCACCCGCCATGAGGCGCCACTTGACGAGATCAGTCTCGAGAACCCGTCCCACGACGGAGTTGCTGATCGTGGAGAGCACCGCCGTGACCTGACGAACAGCGCGCTGCGGGTCGCCACCGCGCACGGCCAGGGCGAGCCCCCACTCCTGCCCGATGCGTACCCGCAGGGAGTCGCTCACCGCGGCGAGATCGATCTCACGCAGGAACTGCTCTGCCGTGGCTGTCTCACCCTCCGCTGCGGCGACCGCGCCCCGCAACAGGCGCTCGCGCGGAGACGACGTGCGCAGGGCGTCCAGGAACTCCTGGACCTCCTGGTTCCTGGCGGCAGCCAACGCGACATCGGCTGCGTCCAGAAGGAGATCATCACTGATCCGACGGCCCGCCCGCACCGCCATCAGCAGCGACGTACCGCTCCAGGCCGGCCATCCACCGAGAGCGTCGGCCAACTGGCCCTGCCGCTCGGCACGCTCCGACGTCGACCACCGCGACCGCAGCGCCAAGCCCACCAGCGGTCTGGTCTGGCGGATCGACGTGCCCTCCACCGCGACCAGACCCACCGCCACCAGGTCGGCGACCACCGGACCGGGGAACAGACCGACAGGGAGCGCGGGTGCCAGGGCGAGACGCTCCAACGCGGCGTACGCCTCCGGACCCACGCCGCGGGTCGCCTCCTCGGCACGTCGACGCAGCGCCGGTGTCGCCACGGGGTCGCCCAGCTCGATGCCGGCGGGACCGTGGCCCAGGACACCCGCGGCAGCCACCTGCTCGACGACCGTCGACAGATGCCCCTCGGCGAGGGACACCAACATCGCCGCCGACCGTGCGGCGAGCTCGTCGCCGACCAGTTCCGCTGCCACTCGCAGAACATCGTCGGAGCCCAGCGGAGCAAGATCGACGCGTCCCCATCGGCCGTGGGTCACCTCGTCGAGCACCGACTTCGGCAGATCGTCGGGGGAGGTCACCGCGACCGCCACCAGCGTTCCTGCCCTCGCCAGTTGGCCGAGCAGCACCGCCGACGCACGATCCAGAGCGTCGGCGTCGTCGACCAACACGATCGTCCCCCGCGACCGAACCCGAACAGGAAGGTTGGTGTAGATCGTCAAGGGCGCGGCACCGACGATCCCATGGTCGGCGATGACCTCGGCAAAGGCGACCAGGGGCAGCTCGGCGACCGCGTCGGCCCCACGCACCAGCACCACCGACCGCCCGCTGTCGGTCATCTCGCCGCGGAGCTGCTCCAGCACAGCGGTGCGGCCGGACCCCGCTTCGCCCGTCAGGAGCACCGAACGACCCGACGACAACTCCGAACGCATCACCGCGACGGCGTCGATCTGCGCTTGGAGGTCCACCACGTGGAGCCTAGTGCTTTCACGTCACGTCGCCTGTCTACGCAGTCCCCGCAGGTCAGCGGTCGGTGGTACCCCGGGGTAGCCGAGCGCCAGCGTCTCCCGGTCTACCCGGACGGGGCCGGTCCTGCAGCGGGCGGACCAGGTCGTCGGCAGCACTCATCAACGCGTGCTCCTGCGGCCCCTCACGGACGTGGCTACACGCGGCACCGCCGACCCCGACCCCTGATCCCGTCGCCGACCTCCGGCGCCTGTCGCCTGTCGCCCGGCGTCAGACCACGCCGGTGCTCGCGAGGCGTCCGGCCGGCCCCCACAGCACCTCGACCGCGCCGCGACCCGCCAGCCGCCCGGCCTCGGCGGCGGCCAGCGCGTGCAACGCCGGCCCGACCCGCGTGGGACCGCCGAACTGGAAGTCGAGCTGGGTGCGATAGCGACCGGCGGCGTCGACCTTGACATCGAGGTACGGACGGATGTCGACGGCCTGTTCCACGCCCGGCGGCACGGCCCGCCACGGGCGTTCGTCCGGGGCCCGGCTGACATACGGCACGTCACGCCACCACAGAGCATCCGGAACGCACGCGACGACCGCCTCGGCGACGACGCGATGGTCGACGTGCCCGCCGAGCGCCTGCGGGGCGAGCACCAGGTCGGCGGCGAGCAGGCGCGGGCGCAGCGCGACGACCAGCGCCTCGCCGACCGGATCGTCGGGGCGGACCCCGGCAAACAGCTCCGGCGCACTGTCGTAGCCACGGTGCGGCGCCTCCGGCAGCGGCAGGTGCACCGGTCGGACGCCCAGCCTGCGGCACGCCGCCGCGTCCTCGGCGCGGCGCAGCGCCAGGTAGTCGACGTGCGCCGGCAGGCCCTTGTCGAGCTGGGTGGAAAGGGCGAACGGTGCCGGGTCCGGCACGGAGGCGGTGAAGCAGGTGAGCACCTCGACGAACCAGCCGGCGGCCACGAGAGCGGCGAGTGTGCCGCCGACGGAGAAGACGGCGTCGTCGAGGTGCGGACTGACCGCGACGGCCCGGCGGGGTCGGTGTCGCCGCCCGGTACGGCCGGTCACAGCAGGTGCGGCGCGGCCCGGAAGCGGCACTCCGGATCCACCGGCGGATCGACGATCTCCGGTGCGCCGACGCCCAGGCCGTCGTAGACGGCGGTGATCCGGCCGGCGATCACCGGCCAGCTCCACTCCCGCTCGACGTCGCGGCGGGCGCGGACGGCGAGCCGACGGCGCAGGGCGGCGTCGTCGAGCAGTCGACGTACCGCCGCGGCGAGGGCCGCCGGGTCACCGGCCGGTACGAGCAGACCGTTGTCGTCGGGGCGTACGCAGTCGCGTACGCCCACCACGTCGGTGGAGACCACGGGCAGTCCGCTCGCCATCGCCTCCAGGATGGTGTTGGAGAACCCCTCGGCGTAGGTGGGGCTGACGAAGATGTCGCCGCGGGCGTACACCTGGTGGGCCCGTTCGTAGCCGACGGCGCCGAGCAGTTCGACGTCGCCGGTCAGGCCCAGGTCGGCGATCCGCGCCCCGGTGGCGTCGACGTCGGGGCCGATGCCGGAGATGAGCAGCCGCACGGGTGTGGCGTCGGCGCGCAGCTTCGCCACCGCGTCGACCAGGTCCAGCACGCCCTTACGGGCATCGATGCGGCCGTGGTAGAGCACCACCGGCGGCACGGAGACCTCGCCGGGCGGTCGGGTGGGCGCGAACCGCTCGGTGTCGGTGGCCCCCGGCACGACGGTGAACCGGGCCGGGTCGAGATCGTGCCGGGCACAGACGTCGGCGGCGAACGACTCCGAGCCGATCAGCAGCGCCGGGGCGTGCGCGAAGACCGCCCGCACCAGGTGCCGGTGGGTGTCGCAGCAGGTGCCGACCCAGTGCCCGTCGCCGCCCTGCACCGAGACCACGGCGGGCAGGCCGGCGGCGCGGGCGGCCCGCAGCACCGCCAGGCCGTTCGGGTAGGCGTACTGGGCGTGCAGGACGTCGAACGGGCGTTGCGCGTGCAGTCGCAGCACCGTGTCGGTCATGGCGGCCACGTCCGCCTCGAAGTCGGCGGGGCCGCCCCGGCCGACCGCCTGCTCACCGTGCGCCTCGAGCGCGTGCACCGCGACGCCGGTCGGAACCCGGTCGGCCGGCGGAGGGCCGCCGCCGTAGACGGCGCGGCCGGCCGCGTCGCCGCGGTACTGCGAGACGAGCGTGACGTCGTGGCCGGCCCGCACCAGATGCCGCAACAGGTTCTCCGCGTACGCGCTCATGCCGGACACCGCCGGCCAGTAGCGGCGCGAGACGAAGCAGACCCTCATCGCACGGTCACCTCCAGGTCCCCGGCGGGACCGGCCGCGTCGGCGTACCGGCGCTCCGCCGCCCGCAACGCCGCCAGCGCGGCGGGCACCAGCGTGTCCGCCCGGTGCGCGTCGCGGGACAACTCCAGGCTGACCAGCCCGGTGTAACCGATCCCGGTCAGCGCGCCGAGCACCGCCGGGAAGTCCATGTCGCCCTCGCCCGGGGCCCGGTGTTCGTGCCGCCCCCGGGGCATGTCCTCCACCGCGCACGCGCCGAGCGCCGGGCCGAAGGCCCGCACCGCCTCCGCCGGCGAGTACCGGCCGGAGACCAGGCAGTGCCCGGTGTCCAGGGCCAGGGTCAGGCCCGGCACCTCGGCGGCGAGCCGGGCCCAGTCGTCGCAGTCGTCGACGAGCATGCCCGGTTCGGGCTCGAACGCGCAGCGCACGCCCCGCCCGGCCGCGTGGCCCACCACGTCGCGCACCCCGTCGACGAGCCAGCCCCAGCAGCGGTCCCGGTCCGTGCCTGGCTCGGGAACGCCGGCCCAGAACGAGACCGCCTCGCTGCCCAGCCCGGCGGCGACGTCGACGCAGGTGCGCAGGAAGGCCCGCCGCCGGGCGCGGTCCGCCTCGTCCGCGCTGACCAGCGTCGGGTGGTGCTTGCGGCGGGCGTCGAGCAGGAAGCGGGCACCGGTCTCCACGACGCTGGCCAGGCCCAGCCGGTCGAGGCGGCGGGCGAGCCGCGCCGTGCGGCCGGCAAGGTCGGGGGCGTACGGGTCGTGGTGCGCCACGTCGAGGGTGAGGGCGACCCCGTCGTAGCCGGCGTCGGCGAGCAACGCGAGGGCGTCGTCGAGGCGGTGTGAGGTCAGGCCGTTGGTGTTGTAGGCGTACCGCAGCCTCATGCGGCGCTCCGGACGACGGCGTGCCGGGTCGGTTCCCGGTACAGCGGGTAGAGCGGTCCGACGGTACGGGCCACCCCGGCGAGGTCCAGCCACGCGGCACCGCCGAGCCGGTCCCGGCCAGCCGCGTCGAGGACGACCGCCGCGGTGCCCTCGCGCGGCGGTGGCCCCGACCCGACCAGCGGCGAGTCCCGCTCGACCAGGCGCGCCACCCCACGCGCGCCGATCCGACCGTACGACATGGTCTCCGCCTCCAGGCCCGGCACGATCACCTTGACCGCGACCGCCCCCTCCCCCGGTGCCACGACGACGAGCACGTCGAACCCGGCGAGCCGGTGCAGCAACTCCGCCAGCAGCGCGGACGGTTCGTCCAGCGTGCCCGGCGCGACGGTGGGCAGTGCGGAGAACGGCACCCGGGTCCGCTCGGCCAGCACCACCGGCGCCAACAGGTCACGCAGTTCGGTGCCGCTGAGCCGGGTCCAGGCGCGCATCGCCCGCAGCGCCTGCGGCTCCTGCCGCACGGGCGGTCGGGCGAGTTCCCGCCGCCAGTACGCCTCCGGCACGACCGGCCGCAACACGTCGAGCTGACTGTGGGAGAAGACCTTGCGGGCGCGGGAGGAGACGTACTCCAGCACCGCCTTGCGTAGCGCGGTCTCCCGGTCCGGGTGGGCCGCCTCGCCGCACGCGGTCACCGCCAGCGGCGGCGTGCCCGGCTCCCGGTCGACGCCCACGACGTGCACGTCGACCATCCCGAAGTCGGTGGCGGCGAGCTTCGGGAGCACGTCGATCCCGGCGGCCCGGAGCCGGGCCAGCGTGGCCAGGGTCACCGGATCGCGTACGTCGTCGAGGTCGATGACCACCCCGGGGTCCATAGCCCGGAAGGCGGTGGTGTTCCCGTCGCGTTGCAGCAGTTCCAGCAGACCGTGCGCGACCGCCCGTTCGACGGTGTCCCCCGCGCCGGAACCGTTGGTGATGGTGGTGATCAGCCGCTCCGCCGGGTCCTGCCACGGCAGGTCGCCGTCCGACGAGGCGCAGAACTCGGCGGGTACGAGGACGGTCTCGCCGGTGCGCCAGCGCAGCGTGGGAAGCCAGGACCGCGGCTGGTCGTCGTCCACGACGGTGCCGGCGGTCAGCACGAGGGACCGGGGATCCACCACACCGTCCGGGCCGACCGCCCGAAGCAGCTCACGGTAGGAGGCCCGCCGCGGGGCCAGCGTCCGCAGGTGGCGGTGCAGCAGCAGGTCCTCCACCAGTTCCCCGTACGCGCCGGTCCGGGCCTGCTCGGCCGTCGGCCCGTAGCCGATGGCCGCGGCGCGCGGCCAACCGTCGCCGAGGTGGTCCGCGGCGACCACGGGCATTCCGAGCCGGTCGACGGCGCTGATGTCGAAGTCGCCGACCTCGCCGGGCGGCAGGGCACCGGCGAGCTGGTCGGCCACCGACGCGGCGGTGCCGGTGTCGGTGCGGGGCCGCAGGGCTCGGGTCATGTCAGCTCCTCGATGGGGATCGGGCCGGCGAGCGGCTGCCCGCGCAGCTGCCGGTCGAACAGCGCGAGCACCTGCTCGCGGCCGACGGGGGCCGCGTACTCGAACGGGGTGGCGACGGCGTCGAAGTCGAGCGTCGCCACCAGCGCACGGGCCTGGCGGATCTCGTCGTGCGACAGGGGGATCTGGGCGTGGTACGCCTTGTGGCAGGACAGGCCCACCGGAGTCGTACCGGCCAGCTCCACCTTGATCAGGTCACCGACGAAGAGGATGCGCCGGCGGGTGTCGTGCAACACGCTGTGGCCGGGGAAGTGACCGCCGCTGCGGTACATCACCAGCCCCGGCGCCAGGTCGAGCCGGTCGTCGGCGGGCCACGTCACCCGGAACGCCTTGGTCCAGACCAGGTCGTCGACGCCGACGGCGAGTACCGGCGGGGCCAGCTCGTCCTGCAACTGCCACAGCGCGCCGTAGCCGTGCACGTGACTGGCGCCGAGCGCGACCAGGCCGCCCCGGCGGCGCAGGTCGGCCAGGGCGGCGGGGGGATACCAGCCGGCGGCCTCCCAACCGACCAGTCCGACGTCGGTCTCGACCACCCAGCCGGTGCTGCCCAGCCCGAGCTGCGGCTCGCACCAGTAGCCGGTCACCCCCGGGGCGACCTCCGCCCACCGGGCCTGCCGGCCGGCCGCCACCTCGTCGGCCGGATGGAACAGCCACCCGTCCTCCGGCAGGGCGTTGCGTACGTCCGTGCAGACCGGGCAGCCCGGTGGCGGGGCGAACCAGCGTTGCCAGTGCCCGCAGTTGTCGCACGCGTACGGCCGCAGCGGCATGTGTCAGCTCCCTCCGGCGGTGTGCAGCAGCTCGTGCAGGCGCAGGTCCCGGGCCAGCGGCCAGCGCCACCGCGCGCCCCGCACGGCCGCGCCGAAGGCACCGACCTGGGCGGTGAACGGGCTGGTGTGGGTGTCGAACGGCAGCTCGGCGGTGCCACCGGTGGCCGCGTCGAGGCGTCGGAGACGGCCGCCCGCGGTCTGGCCCATGGTGTCGACGGCGACGAGCTGGGCGCGGGTACCGACGATCTCCAGGCGACGGCGGGGCAGCCGGTCTGCGGTGTTGAAGCTGACGTGCATCGAGACGAGGACCCCGCCCGCCGTGGTGCCGCTCAGCATCGCCCCGTCCTCGACCGGATAGGGGTGCACCCGTCGCTGGGTGAGCACGGTGAGCGTGGTCAGGTCGTCGCCGAGCAGCACGCCGACCAGGTCCACCCCGTGCGGCGCGAGGTCGGCCAGCGCGCCTCCGCCGGAGCGGGCCGGGTCGATCCGCCAGTTGTCGTGGGCGCGGCCGTCCGGGGTCCAGTCCGGGGGCAGCCAGCAGCCGTAGACGATGCGCACCGCCGTCACCGTGCCGAGATCCCCGCTGGCCACGAGGTCGGCGACGACCCGGTGCGCCGGGTGGAACCGCTGGTCGAAGGCGGCACCGGCGAGCGTGCCACCGGCGGCGGCGACCAGTCGGCGGGCGTCGGTCACGGTCGCCGCGAGGGGCTTCTCGCAGAGCACGGGCAGGCCGGCCTTGGCGATCACCGCGACCAGGTCGGCGTGCGTGTCGGTCGGGGTGGCGACGTAGACCGCCTCGACGTCGCGGCAGTCGAGGAGAGCGTCGAGGTCGGCGGTGGCCAGCACGTCCGGCCGAAGGGCGTCCGCCGCCGCCGGCTCGCGGTCGCAGGCCGCCACGAGGCGGGCACCGGCGGCCCGGATCGCCGGGGCGACGTGGTCGCGGGCCACCCACCCGCACCCCACCACCCCCACCGCACCGGGTCGGCCATGGCGGTCACCACCGCTCGGGCAGGTCGAGCAGGAGCCGGCGGTGCACCGCGTCCGGCCCGGGTGTGTCGGGCCAGTGCGGCGGCAGGTACGTCGCCGCCCGTCGGCCGTACTCGGCCGCCCACCGGTCGTCCGGCCAGACTCGGTCGCCGTCGGCGTAGAGCGGGTTGCGACGCAGCGACGTGCCCGCGGCGGGCAGCAGCAGTGCCGGGTCGGGGGGCGCTTCGGCCCCGTCGCGGGCGAGCCCGAGGGCCTCGGTGGCCGCCAGCGCCGCGTCGGTGGCCGGCATCGGGGGCCGCCCGCCGGCCGTCGCGGCGGTCAGCTCCTCCTCGGCGTACGCGGTGGCGCCGGGCAGCAGCGCCGTCCACTCCTGGGCCAGCAGCGGCAGTCCGGCCCGGCCGGCCGGATGCCGGGCGTTGTGCAGGTGCCCCAGCAGCACCGCTCCACGCGGGCCGGCGGCGGCTGCCGCGGCGGCCACGAAGGCGGCCTTGTCGGGGAGGAAGTACAGCGCGTCGTGGCAGGCGACGTGACGCGGGCCGGCGGCGGGGGGCAGCGGCCAGCCGGCGGTCAGGTCGGCGCAGACCAGCGCGACCGGCGCGGCGGGCGGCAGCACGAAGCGGCGGGCCAGCCACAGCTTGGCGAAGACGACGTCCACGCCGGTGAGGTCGGGGTGCCCGTGGAGGGCGAGGTGTCGCAGCAGGTGCCCGGCGCCGCAGGCCAGGTCCACCACCGGACGACCGGCCGGCGGATGGGCCGCGGTGAGCGCCAGCACGGCCAGCCAGCTGGGGTCGGACCAGCGGTGCCGGAAGTAGGTGCCGACCCGGCCGAGGCCGAGCAGGTCCACCGCCTCGGTCAGGGTCCGGGCCTGCAGCGCCGCCCGGAGCCGGTGCGGCGGCGGAGCCGGACCGTCCCACCAGTCGTCGGCGTCGGCGAGCAGCGACACCGTCGCACCGCCCGGGTCACCGGCGTCCAGCGCCGCCACCGCGACCTCGCGCAGCTCGTCACGTCCGGGTCGCAGCCACGGTATGCCGTCGACGACCGGCCAGCGGCGCACACCGTCGGTGAGGGTGTGCGGGGTGTCGGCCCGCAGTCCGCTGCCGTCCGGGCCGCGCCATCCGGCGTCGGTGACAGGCGTTTCGACGGTGGTCACAGCCCTGCCGCCCGCAGCACGGCGTGGTGGTATCCGGCGACTGGCCCGTCGTGCACCAGTTCCAGGTCGACCAGGGCCTGTTCGGCGGTGAAGGCCGCCGCCCGGGCATGGTGGTGTGCCTGGAGGACCCGGTCCAGCACGTCGGCGGCGTGGAACGCCGCCCCGAGCGGGCTGTGCGCGTCCGCCCGGCCCGTCAACGTGGCGCGTACCCGCGCCGCGAGCGGAGCGGGCAGGGTGGCGAGTTCGATCTCGGTGAGTCGGTCGGTGACCGTCCCGAGGTGCTCGCCGAGCAGCAGTTCCCCGGCGAAGCCGGCGTCGGGGAGCCGGGCGTTGTGCAGGTGGTGCGCCAACCCGAGCAGGAACGCCGATCCGGGGTCGGCACCGACGTCCTCGGCGAGCAGCGCGCCGTAGACGGCAACCGCCCAGCAGTGCTCCGCGTGGTTCTCGGCCGGCTCGACGACCAGGCGCGCCCGGCCCGGGGCGGTGGCCCCGGCCCGGGGCTGGCGGCGCAGCGCGGACACGAACGGCGGTCCGCCGTCCTCGGCGGCGTGGTCGGCCGCCAGTTCGGGCAGCGCGGCGTGCAGCCGGCCGACGGTGCCCGGGTGCAGCGCGTCGGCCAACTCGGCGACGGCCCCGGCGAGGACGTTCTCCACGTCCGGTGCCGACAGGCCGCAGGCGGTGAGGGTGGGGGCGTCCAGGCCGCCGAGGCGCGCCCCGGCCACCGCGGCGGCGCACTCCCGCGCCGCCACCGCCCCGGGGTCGGCACCGGCGACCAGTGCCGTCCAGGCCCGGACGAAGGCCCGTTCGGCGGCGGACCCGTCGGCGTGCGCCACCCGGACCCGCTTCAGGTCGCCGATCTGCCGGAACACCGGCGCCACCGCGGCCAGTCGCTGCGCCGGCGGCCCGGCCAGCACGACGGTCACGCCGCGTCCAACCACCGCAGCAGGGCCTGCTCCTGCGCGTGCAGGGCGTGTTGCGCAGGACCGCCGTCGCGGGTCATCGGGGCCTTGAAGAAGTAGCCGAGCTGCTCCTGCGGGCCGCCTTCGCCGCGGCGTGCCGCCTCGGCGACCAACCGCACCAGCTCCAGCACCAGCGGCGCGGCGAGGATCGAGTCCCGGCACAGGAAGTCGACCTTCATCTGCATCCGCTGGCCGAGGAAGCCGATCAGGTCGATGTTGTCCCAGGCCTCCTTGGCGTCGCCGCGGGGACGGTAGTAGTCGATGCGGACCACGTGGTCGTCGACCGGGTAGCCGAGGATCTCGTCGAGCACCGAGCCCTTGGTGTCGAGCTTGCTGGCCAGCGACGACGGGTCGTCGAGGATCTGCCCGTCGCGGTTGCCGAGGATGTTGGTCGAGTACCAGCCCTCGACGGCGAGCGCCCGGGACCGGAACGCCGGCGCCAGCACCGTCTTGACCAGCGTCTGGCCGGTCTTGCCGTCCTTGCCGGCGACCGGCACCCGGTCCCGCTCGGCCAGTTCGCGCAGCGCCGGCACGTCGGCCCCGAGGCTCGGGGTGAAGTTGACGTACGGGCAGCCCTCCCGCAGCGCCGCGTACGCGTAGAGCAGGCCCGGCGTGATCGCCGGGTCGTCGCGGTCCAGGCCCGTTTCGAACGCGGCCAGCCCCGCCAGTACGGGCGTGGCGGGGTCGGGCCGCGCCTCGGTGGAGGCGAGGTTGACCACCACCACCCGCTCCAGCTGCTGTCCGGTCCGGAACCGGCGCAGGTCCTCCCGGAGGTGCGCGACGCGGTCCCGCAGCGGGCCGACCGGCACCACGTTGGCGCCGGCCGCGTTGCGACACCACGCCGGGTCGGCCACCGCCGGCCAGGGCTTGATCGCCTGTAGCGGGCCCGCGACGGTGTCCAGCTGCGCCGGCTCCACCACCCGGTGCAGGTGGGCGGCCTTGGCGAGGTCGTCGGGGGCCAGGTCCCAACCCCCGAAGACGAGCGCCTCGTACGGCACCAGATCCCTGCGGTCGGCGAGCGGGAGCCCCGACAGGTCCCGCATACCGAGGCGCAGCAGTTCCACCCCGGCGACCGCGGTCGTGGCCACCGCGCCGCCCAGCCCGACCACCGCGACCCCGATGCGTTGCTCCGTCATGGTTCCTCCCGTGTCGACCCGGCCGGTCGGACTCGGGCGGCCGGATACCCAAGAAGGGCCGGCACATTCCCCCTGATTCCGGGCGGACCGCCACAGCGGGCGCGCTGTGGCAATCACCGGCGCCGGACCGTCGACCGAGGTCAGGATGCAGGTGGGGGCGGGTGCTCACCCACGGTTCGCCTCGGGGGGAGGGCTGGTCGTGAAGGTGCTCATCGCGGGCGGCGCGGGATTCATCGGCAGTACGGTCGCGTCCCGGCTGCTCGACGCCGGCCACACACCGGTCGTGATCGACAACCTGGTGACCGGCCGGCGCGAGTTCTGCTACGGGCGGATCTTCCACGAGGGCGACGTGGCCGACGCCGCGACGGTGGACCACGTCCTGCGCCACCACCCGGACATCGAGGCGGTGGTGCACTGCGCGGCGCTGATCGTCGTGCCGGACTCGGTGTCCCGCCCGGTCGACTACTACCGCGCCAACGTGGCCGCGACGTTGGAGTTCGTCGACCGACTGCTCGCCCACGGCGTACGGCGGCTGATCTTCAGCTCGTCGGCGTCGATCTACGAACCCGGCCCGGACCTCGCCGTGGACGAGGCGTCGCCGTTGCGGGCCGGCAACCCGTACGCGCACACCAAGCTCGTCGTGGAGCGGATGCTGGCCGACATCGCCGCCAGCAGCCCGCTCCGGGTGCTCTCGCTGCGCTACTTCAACCCGATCGGCGCCGACCCGGCGCTGCGCACCGGCCCGCAGCTCCCCACACCCTCACACGCCCTCGGCCGACTCGTGCACGCCCACCGCACAGGTGTGCCGTTCCCCCTGACCGGCCTCGACTGGCCCACCCGCGACGGCACCGGACTGCGCGACTACGTGCACGTCTGGGACCTCGCCACGGCCCATCTGCGGGCCCTGGAACGCTTCGACCGCCTCTTCACCGCCGACGGTCCCCGGCACACCGCGGTCAACCTCGGCACCGGCACAGGGACGACCGTGCTCGAACTCGTGTCGGCGTTCAACGCGCTGGTCGACGACCCGGTCGCCGTCGTCGAGGCACCACGCCGCCCGGGCGACAGCGCCGGCGCGTACACCCGGAGCCGCCTGGCGTGGGACCTGCTCGGCTGGCGCGCGGAGCGGGACCTGGCCGCGGGCATCGCCGACTCGCTGGCCTGGTCCCGTCGGCGGGAACTGCTGCTGCCCGACCACCCGGCCGACGACCTCCGGCAGGCCGAGCGGGCTCAGCGTGCGTCGGCGCGGTAGAAGACGAACCGGCAACGGTCCTGATGCTGTTCCCGCTGTTGTTGACGCCTGCGTTCCGGGTACGCCCGCCCACCGGGTGACGCCGTCAGCGGGGAGCGCTGCCGAAGGCGCTGGACAGGTACGCCCGGGAGTCGGCGATGGCGCCCTCGATGATCCGGGCCGCCTCGCGGGCCTCCTCGGGTCGGTGCCCGGCCTGCACCTGGAGCCGGAACCGCGACGAGCCGGTCGGGGTCACCGGGAACTCGACCATGAACGCCAGCACCCCCCGGTCGAACAGCAGGCGGTTCGCCGTCCGCGCCAGCTTCTCGTTGCCGATCAGTAGCGGCACGATCGGTGACGGCTCACCCATGCAGGTCAGCCCCCGGTCGGTCAGCTCGTCACGCAGAGCGTGGATCGCGGTGAAGAGCCGGGCCCGCAGCGCGTCCCCCTCGGCCGACCGGATGATCCTGGTGGCCTCCCGCACCACCGCGGTCTGCACCGGTGACAGGGCGTTGGAGAAGAAGTGTGAGCCGCCGAACATCTTGATGTACTGCTTCAGGGCCGGCGAGTTCGACGCCACGAAGCCACCGTTGGAGCAGAACGTCTTGGAGAACGCGCCCATCACGACGTCGACGCTGCCGAGCAGGTCCTGCATCCCCAGCACGCCCGTGCCACCCGGCCCCATCGAGCCCAGGTCGTGTGCCACGTCCACCAGCAGGGTGGCGTCGTGTTCCCGGCAGACGCGTTGCAGGGTGACGAGGTCCGGCCAGTCCGCGTCCACCGAGAAGAGCCCGTCGGTGACCACCAGGATGCCGTTGCGGGTGTCGGTGGCCCGGATCTCGGTCAGGTGCCGGCGCACCGCCTCGACGTTGAGGTGTTCGTAGCGGACCACGTTGCGGGTGGCCGCCCGTGCCCCCTGCTGGAGGCAGGAGTGGGCCAGCCGGTCGATCAGGATGTGGTCGGACTGCCGGACCAGACCGACGACCGCGCCGAAGCCCGCCGCCCAGCCGGTCGGGAAGAGTGTCACGTGGTCGAGCCCGACCAGGTCGCCGAGGGCCGCCTCCAGCTCGTCGGAGATGCGGGTGTTGCCCAGCACCATCGGCGAGCCGGCGCTGTGCGGCCCGTAGTCGTGCATCGCCCTGGTCGCCGCCTCCCGGATCGCCGGGTGGGTGTTGAACGACAGGTAGTCCTGCGAGTTGAAGTTGATGCCCCGCGCCCGCCGGCCCAGGTCGTTGGTGATCTGGGCGATGCTGTCCGGCGCCGCCTCCAGCACCCGGGAGTACTGCCAGGTCTCCGTACGGCGGCGGGCCTGCACCCAGCCGTAGAAGTCCTCGGTACGGGTCAGCAGGTTGCGGCCGGCGGGTCGGTAGAAGTCGTACGCGTTCTTGTCCAGCGCGTACTCCTCGTCGGGGTCGACGGGATTGCGCAGGTGGGCCGGCTCCCACATCTCGGTGAGGTCGGCGACCACCCGGGCCAGCTCGTCGTCGGCTCCCTCGAGCGCCGCGAGGTCGTCCCACGGGATGTGGGTGGCCCAGTTGCGGGTCATCTCGGAGACCTCGGGCGCGGTACGCGCCATGGTCTCGAAGTCCCCGCGCTGCGCCGCCTGGAGGATGATCCCGATGAGTTCGCCGTCTTCACGCTGGTCCAGCTCGATGGTCACGGTGTCGTCTCCCTGGGGGATCATCAGGCGAAGATGTTCTGCTGGTAGCTGCGGGAGGTCTCCGCGAAGTTCTCGAAGACCGCGTGGTCGGCGGAGGACTCCTTCGCGGCGTCGTTGAGCAGGAACAGGTTGGACGCCTGGAAGAACTCCGACACCGGCGCGACGTCGGCATGCGTGGCGATGAACCGGTCGGTCTCCTGCTGGTTGCCGCGCAACGCGACGAACAGTTGCAACTCGTCGTGCCGGTACGGGCGCATCTCGGCGAGCGTGCAGACGTAGTCGTGGTAGGCGGCGGCGTTCTGGCTCCGGCGGCGGTCCCCGTAGGCGGTCATCGCCGCGTCGATCGACGCGTCACCGCGCAGCCACCGGTCGAGTGCGGCGCTGACCAGCTCGGCGTCCCGGAAGGCGTGGGTCATGCCGATCGCGGTGCACTGGTCCTTGGCAGACTCGGCGTCACCGACGAGCACCCACCCGGGCCCGTGCAGTGGCCGGAGGAAGGCCGACTGGTCCAGGGTGCCGTAGAAGCGCTCCTCCCTGGTCCCCTCGGTGCGTACCACCTCGCCCAGCTCCGGACTGACGAAGTCCAACGCCTTCTGGTAGTTGCCCGGCACGTCACCGCGGAACTCCCGCGACCACTCACTCGGCCCCCAGACCAGGACCATGTTCTGCGCGAAGTTCGTCGGCACCACCGCGCAGGCCAGCCGGCCACGCCGGTGCAGCTGTGCCGGGCCGAGGTCGAAGCCGGACCAGTAGCTCCAGTAGGCGAACGTGCAGCGGGGGCGCTCGTCGTACTTCGGCAGCGCCAGGGTACGGGCGACGAACGAGTTCCGACCGTCGGCGCCGACCACGATCCGGGCCCGCTCCTCGACCAGTTCCCCGTCGGGCGCGCGCCCCCGGATGCCGACGACCTGCCCGTCCTCGACGATCAACTCCCGGACGGTGAAGCTGGTGCGTACCTCGGCACCGGCCTTGGCCGCCGCGTCGACCAGGATCTCGTCGAGCACCCGACGCCGCACGGAGGCGTAGCTCTGCACCACGTCCGAGTCGTCGCCGTGCAGGTCCCGGAAGTACTCGCGCAGCAGTTCGATCGGCACCGAGCCGGTCAGCGAGATGCCGTCGTTGACCACCTCGACCGTGGTGTGCGCCGGGGTGACCGCCAGGACCTGGTCCAGCAGTCCCCACCGGTTGAGGTAGGACATCCCGTGCGGCCAGAGGAAGTGCGTCGAGATGACGTCGCTGGGGAACGAGGAACGGTCCACCACCAGCACGCGGTGGCCACGTCGGGCGAGCAACAGGGCGGTGGACGCACCCGAACAGCGGGCGCCGACGACGATCACGTCGTACATCTGCATCGGTCCTTCGTCGTTGTGGCGGTGGCGGTGCAGGCGCAGGTAGGGGCTGCGACGGCGGGAAACCCACCCCAGGAGCAGCCCGGGTACGCGCATCGACGCCGGCCGCCACGGCCGGAGCAGGTCACCGGGTCGGTTAGGCGTCTGGCCCCGCTGCCTCCGCCGCACGGCCCGGTCTCACGCCGGCAGGCCCGACGGAGAGCATAGCCCACGTCCACAGTGGACGAAGGTGCCGAGACCTACGAGGCCAACCGTTCAGCGGGGCCACGATCCGATCCCGCGAGTCCGGCCCCGCCGTCCGACTGGCTGATCTCGGCCCACACCGCGTCGAGGGAAAGGCCGAGCACACCAGCGATCGCGGCGATGGTCGGGAAGGCCGGGGTGGCTACGCGCCCGGACTCGATCTTCCGAAGGGTCTCCGGCGAGACGCCCGCGTTCAGCGCGGTGCCGAGCATCGAACGGTTCCCCCGGGCGCGACGCAGAAGGGCTCCGAGGCGCTGTCCGCGCTCGACCTCTGCGGGAGTGAGCGGCAACCTGACCATGGGCCGATTCTAGTACCGGGATAACATGGACGGGATACTTATTGGGTGCGAGGAAGGCGCCGCATGATCGAGATCCTGAACCCCTCGGACCTGCTGCGAGCGAAGGACACCGGCGCCCTGGTCGCCGACATCCTGCAGACACTGAAGAACCGCAGCACGGTCGGCACGAACCTCCTGGAGATCGACCGGTGGGCCCAGAGCATGATCATCGAGGCCGGGGCGCAGTCCTGCTACGTCGACTACGAGCCGTCGTTCGGACGCGGGCCGTTCGGCCACCACATCTGCACCTCGGTCAACGACGCGGTGCTGCACGGACTGCCGTACGACTACCAGCTTGCCGACGGTGACCTGCTGTCGCTCGACCTCGCGGTCTGCCTTGGCGGAGTTGTCGCCGACTCCGCCATCAGCTTCGTCGTGGGCGACACGCAGCCCCCGGAGAGCGTCGAGCTGATCAACGCGACCGAGCGCGCACTGAGCGCCGGGATAGCCGCCGCCGGCCCCGGAGCTCGCATCGGTGACATCTCCCACGCGATCGGCTCGGTCCTCAGCGGGGCGGGATATCCGATCAACACCGAGTTCGGCGGTCACGGCGTCGGATCGACCATGCACCAGGAACCGCACGTCCCGAACACGGGGCGACCCGGTCGCGGTTACCGGCTGCGCCCCGGGCTGCTGCTGGCACTGGAACCATGGGTCATGGCGGACACCGCCAGGCTCGTCACCGACGCCGATGGCTGGACGCTGCGCAGCGCGACAGGCTGCCGCACCGCACACAGCGAGCACACGATCGCCATCACCGACGACGGAGCCGAGATCCTCACCCTGCCCAGGCACGCCCGACCGTAAGCGTCCGCCTACCCTACGTCTGCTCGTCGTCGACGGGCTCCGTGTGCCCGTCGACCGTCACGGTCGGCTTCAGGTGCTCGTCGGGCTGGGGCGCCTGCGCCACGGTGTGGTGCGGGTCCCCGTCCGGCGAGAACAGCACCCGGTCGGTCTTCGGGCTCTTCTCCTGGTTCTCCTCCGGCTCGGTCACCGCACGCCCCCTCTGCTCTGTCGGCGTCCTCCACGCTATGCCCCGAACTGTCGGGCCGAATCCCGTTCGGCGTACCCGGCCCCCGTACGGGGGGTGTGGATGGCCACGCATGCCGAGGCGGACATGGGGGCAGGACACGTCGGCATGGGTGACGTGCTCAGCGAGAAGTGGCTGTCGGAGCTGGTGGATCTCCTGGTGCGGGTGATCGAGGCCGCCGGAGCTCTGATCATCTTCGTCGGCGCGGTGGTGGCGCTGGTGCGCTTCGTCGTCGTCGCGCTCCGGGATCGCAGGACCGGGGCGTTCGTCCCGGTGCGTCTGGCGCTCGGCCGGTTCCTGGCCCTCGGCCTGGAGTTCCAGCTCGCCAGCGACATCCTCCGCACCGCGATCGCGCCCACGCTGCGGGAGATCGCCGAGTTGGCCGCGGTCGCCGCGATCCGTACCGCGCTGAACTTCTTCCTCGCCCGGGAGATCAGGCAGGAACGCCGCGAACTCGTCGAGGCCGGGCACCATCCGCACACCGACCCGGCCCACACCCGGGCCGGGCGTCTGGCGTGAGCACCCTGCTCGGGTACGCCGCCCTCGCCTGCGTCGGCGCGGCGGCGATCATCACCACAGGTTTCCACCGGGGTACGGCGGGCATGCAGATCCGAGTCGGGATGATCCGGGTCGTCGTCCCGAGCCGTCGGCCGCCGTACGGGCGGCCACCGTGATCGGAGGAGGCGAGCATGCCGGACAAGCACGAACAGGCCGAGCAGATGCGCGACGACGTACCGTCGACCATCGCGCGCTCCGACGACAAGGCGGTACGAACGTACAAGAAGACCCTCGAGTCGGCGGAGGAGACGTACGACGACGGTGGCCGCGCCCACCGGGCCGCGTACGCGTCCCTCAAGCACACCCACGAGAAGGTCGGCGACCACTGGGAACCCAAGGAGCACAGCGGCCCCTCCGACCCGCAGGCCGCCCAGGGAACACCGGCCTCGCTGCGACAGCGCCGCGACACGGCCCAGGGAGTCGACGCCAACGCCAGCAAGGGGCACCTCGACGACGTGGCCCGCCGAGTGGGGATCGAGGACCCGGAGAACATCAACAAGGGCGACCTGGTCGACGAGATCGAGAAGGCCAACGCCCGCGCCACCGCGAAGGCGCGCCGCAAGTAGCCTCTCCCGACGTCCCGGCGGGCGGTCAGAAGCGCCACGCCCCGCCCGCTGCGGTTCGCTCCCGAGCAGTTGCCGACACCAGCGCCCCTCAGCGAACCGCCTCGAACGTGGTCGTCCACGTGGTGTGGTAGGTCATGCCCTGGCAACGGATGTCGGTGTCGGGCTTGAGCGTCACGGCGTCGGTCAGTTTGAACGGGAAGTTCGCCTCACTCACGGCGAGCGTCGGGAAGATGGGGTCGGCGCCGAGGGTGGACAACTCGATCTGGCCCTGACAGTAGACGGCGTCGGCGCTGTCGACGACGGTGTCGACAACCACCTCGCCGGGGGTGACGGACACCAGTTTGGCTTTCACGTTCGCATTCGGGTTCGTGAGCGTGAGGGTGACGTACGCGCTTTCGCCGGGCAGCAGGGTGCCGGTCTGCGCGCCGGTGACAGTGACGGCCGAGAAGGACTCGGCAGAGCCCACGACCGGATCCGTGGTGCTCTCCTGGACGAACGCGGCGATCGCGAACCCGCCGACGCCCAGCACCGCGCCGACCGCGAAGGTGGCCAGTGCCGCTTTGATGGCTGTGTTGGTACGCATGACATTCTCCTGACTCGAGGCACGGCCGGCTCGGTGGTGACCGACGCGGTGACGACCGGGTGCGGCAGACGTAGGGCCCGACGATCGATGCGTCCGCCGTCGGAACAGGGTGGCCTCCCGCGCCGGGGCGGGGGCGAGTTCGTGGCTCGCCGGCCGGGGTTCCGGCCGGTCCTGGGCTCGCGGCTCCCGGGCGGGTCCGGTGGCCGCTGCCGGGGCGATGTGTCCCGTCACCGGATGTATCCGAACGCGGTCCGTTCCGGAGACGTCACGATCGCGAACTTCACAGATGCTGCACATCCGAGGCCCGGCCATTGCTTCGGCCACAGCACAACCACGGTCACCACGACCGGTTGGACACGTCCGTCGGCTGATCGAAGCACCACGGTGAGGGGTTGTGGTTCACCCGGATCGCGGGGGAACACGACACCGGTGTGGCGGCCGCCGATACGGTGGCGCTCCGGAGAGCCCGGTCGAGGGAGGCGTCGAACAAGCCGTGGGTGGCTATGGCGTGCAGGTCACGCTCGTGTTCGTGTTGGTGTTGGTGAACGCGGTGTTCGCGGGTAGCGAGATGGCGTTGGTGTCGCTGCGGGAGAGCCAGCTCCAGCGCCTGGAACGGACTTCCCGGGGCGGCCGGGTGCTGGCGCGGCTGGCGCGGGACCCGAACCGGTTTCTGGCGACCATCCAGATCGGTATCACCCTGGCGGGGTTCCTCGCCTCCGCGGCGGCGGCGGTGTCGCTGTCGGCGCCGCTGGTGGAGCCGCTGGGTTTCCTGGGATCGGCGGCGGAGCCGGTGTCGATCGTGCTGGTCACCATCGTCCTGACCTTCGTCACCCTGGTGTTGGGTGAGCTGGCGCCGAAGCGGATCGCGATGCAGCGCGCGGAGGGCTGGGCACTGCTGGTCGCCCGTCCACTGGACGCGTTGTCGACGTTCTCCCGGCCGGCGGTGTGGTTGCTGAGCGCCGCCAGCGACGCGGTCGTACGGCTGACGGGTGGCGATCCCCGGGCCCGGCGGGAGGAGGTCACGACCGAGGAACTGCGGGACATGGTCGCCGCGCAGCGCAACCTCACCCCCGAACACCGGATGATCATTTCGGGGGCGTTCGAGGTGGCCGAGCGGGTGCTGCGCGAGATTCTGGTGCCCCGCCGGGACGTGGTCACCCTCAGCGAGTCGCTGTCCGCGCCGCAGGCGCTGCGGGAGCTGGGCAGGTCGGGGCAGACCCGCGCCCCGGTGGTCGGACGCGGCGGGTTGGACGACACGGTCGGCGTGGTGCACATGCGGGACCTGCTCGACCAGGACGGTCCGGTAGCCGAGCACGCCAGCCCGCCGTTTCTCCTGCCGGAGACGTTGAAGGTGACCGAGGCGATCCGGGAGATGCGCGCACAGCGGCAGCAGTTCGCCCTCGTGGTGGACGAGCGGGGCTCCATCGACGGCATCGTGACGATGGAGGACCTGGTCGAGGAGATCGTCGGGGAGATCTACGACGAGACCGACCGGGACGTGCAGGCCGTCGTACGGGAGGCGGACGGGGCGCTGCTGATGGCGGGCGGCTTCCCGCTGCACGATCTGCCGGACGTGGGCATCGACCTCGACGCGAACACCCTGGAGGCTGGCGACTACACGACGGTGGCGGGCCTGGTCCTGGCGCATCTCGGCCACATCCCGAAGACGTCCGGCGAGGTCGTCGAGCTGTCGGGCCTGACCGCCGAGGTGGCGGAGGTGACGGGGCGGGCGATCACCCGGGTACGCCTGCGCACCGCCCCGGTACGCGGCGACGCGCACGGGGTCGACGAGGACGAGCCACGCCACTGACCCCACCCGACAGTGATCGCGCGAGTGCGTTCAGCTACTTCTCAGGTGGCGTTGGTAGTTTCTCGGCGCGACGGCATCCATCATGGACGCCGTTGACCCCGTTGCCGCACAAGGGTTCCGGGTGGAGGTTTCACCGGAGCCTGTGTGTCGCGCGTTCCGCCGTCGTCGAGGGAGCGTTCGTAACGGTCAAGAAGATGCTGGGCGCGTGAACCGCCCAGGCGGTCCACAGTGGAGACGAACACCCGCCCCATGATCTAATTCGGCTAGTTTGTCCGTAGCCGGTCGGATTGCCCGATCGGGACTTCGAAGGAGTGTGCATGCCCGTCACCGCCGACCTCACCAAGCTGGTCGACAAGGCCTACCAGGACAAGACCCTCACCGAGATCGTCGACGCCCCGGTGTCCGCCCTCGCTGGGGTCAGCGACGGCGACGCCAAGCTGCTCAAGGACGCCTTCAACATCACCACCGTCGGCGACCTCGGCCGCAACCCGTACTTCCGCACCGCCAACGCCCTGGTCGCCCTCACCGGCGCGAAGTAGCACCACCGCGGATGCCCGGTGGCCCAGGAGATCCCCCGAGCCACCGGGCATCGGCTCTCGTGGAAGTTACCGGCATCACCGCGGTCGTCATCGGTCTGATCGACGTGCTCAACCGCCGGGGCACTGGCGGCTGGCGGACGCGTCGAACTCGGGGACGGGTCGGGCCTGCGCCTCCTCGGGGGTCTCGGCCACGCCGTTGCGCCGGATGTCCTCGATGAGCCACTTCATCTCGGATATCTCCCGCCGCTGCGCCTCGCTGATCTCCACGGCAAGCCGGCAGACCCGCACGTCTTCGATGTCGGCCCGCTCCGACCTGGTGATGGCCATCGAGTGGTGCGGGATCATCGAGTTCATCCAGCCGATGCCGTCCACGGTGGCCTGACTGCGGTCGAGGACCACCCCCGTACCGAAGAGCAGGATGCTCGCCGCGACGATGCCCAGGTTCGCCTTGGTGTTGCTGTACATGTTCCGCATCCAGCCGAGCATCACCAGGCCCATCGTGCCGCCCATGGCGAACGCCATGAACATGCGGCTCTCGCTGAAGCGGATGTCGCTCCACCGCCACGTACTCAGATACATCACGCCGTACATGACGACCATGGCGGTCAGGATCATCGCCCCGAAACGCAGGTACATCTTCGTCTCGTGCGACATTCCCTTGCCGCGACCGGACCCGTCCGAGTTCCGCTCGTCCATCACCCGTGAGCCTCCATTCCTTCGTCGTGACCTCTCGTCAGCTCCGACCGAGGGTGCGGCCGGCGAGCCGCCGTGGTTCCGCCCCTACCCGGTCGCCCGTACCCACGGCTTGACCGGGCGAACCGATCATCCCGGCTCAGCGGCGCACGATTCAGGAAATACTCATTACTCGTGGGCTGGGTTGTTGATCTCGAATTCCTGCGAAACCCGCCGGCGACGATGGGAAAGCCAGGCGGGCCGTCACGTTCGTTCGGCTCTCGGTTCGATCCCTGCCACGCTCCGAGCAGGGCGCAACGTGACCGGTGCGGGACGGGTGTGCCTGGCTGCGGCGTGTCGGAGTCGGGCGTCCTCCGACAGGGTGAACGTTGCCTGATGCGGCACTAGAGGCGCGCGACGGCCGGCCAGCTGATCGCGACGAGCAGCGCGGCGGCGAGCGGCCAGAGCCACCACCGCGCCGAGCGGTGCCGCCGGAACCAGCCGCTCGCCAGGCACACCAGCGACGCCGCGGTCAAAGCGAAGATCACGATCCACAACCACGGACGACGGCCGTCGCTCAGCTCAGGCAGGAACCAGGCGAGCAGATAAGCGTTCAACAACAGCAGCGGCACGAGCACGACCGACGCGGCGCTGACCCTCGCTGTGCGCACCCCGGCCCGGCTCATGTACGGCTTCCTATCCCACCGGCGCGGCCACCGTCAAGGTCCACTGCACTTCGGCTGGTGGAGCGCCTTCGGCAGGCGCTGGAAGCGCGGCAAGGCGATGCTGTCGGTCTTCGGCGATCCGGCGCGGATCCGGCAGGCCCAGCGCTGACCGGGAGTGGAGCCGCCCCCGCTGCGCGGTTCGCGCAGCGGGGGCGGCCCCGGTTGTGGGACGACCGGAGAAGCGGTCATGGTTCAGCGGCACACGAGGCTCATCACCGCGTGTATTCGGCCGACCCCTGCGCCCTGCACGGGGCGGAAGCGGTGGCGGCGCAGGAGACGTCGCCGAAACCGGTGAGCACGGTGTCCATCACCATGGTGTAGATGGGCCGCCGGGCGCCGGCGGGAAGGGTGAAGCCGACACCTTCGATGGTGAGATTGACGGCGACCGGGACTTCGAGGTAGACGACAGCCTTGGTCTGGGAGATCCGGTAGCGGGTGGCCCCGTTGTAGCTCTCCACTTCGACGGTGCCCGTGGCCGTGCTCTGCACGGAGAGCACGAGGCCGGTGAGCCCGTCACCGGTGAGCTGCGATTGGACGGGACGGATGTTCCTCCAGGTGACCTGGTTGTTCTGGTAGCACCAGCTGCCCTTGAGCTGCATGTAGGCCAGCGGTCGACTGATCAGGGACCGGTCGGCGAACTGGCGGATGTGGGACGGCATCTGGACCCCGCGGAAGAGATCGCCGATCGACAACTTGAGGTACTCGCTCGTGGTGGTGAAGTTCTGGCACCGCTCACCCGAGAGGACAGTCACCGTCACGGTGTAACCGTTGCCCGAGTTGTCCTGGTACTGGCTGTCCCCGAAGTAGAAGAACAGCGCGCCGTCCATGGGCGCCGTGGCGGTGACCGGGGCCCCGTGGGTGAACTCACTCGCGCCGATTCGGGAGTTCAGTCCCTCACCGGGCATGCGGTTGGACGGCCGACCCGGGTAGAAGTAGCAGAGGCCGGTGGCGCTGGTCACCTGCACGCGGTCTCCGGCCTTGAGGTTGATGCCGGTGTTGGTGAGGTTGCCGTAGCAGTCGACATGCCCGGTCCACGTCCGGGTTGCGGCGGCGGCAGGGCGGCTCGCCGCCGGCGTCACCACCACCACCAACGCGGACAACAGCGTCAGTATCGCCAGCACGGCGAAACTCTTGCCCCTTTTCATTGACATCTACGCTTCCCTTTCAGTGTCGGTAAATGCGAAGGAATGCTCGAAGATCATGTCCGGTCCCGACCATGGTTGGGTAACGCAAGGAGGTATTGCGCCTGCCCACCGGCGTGAGTGGCTGCAAGAACATTCCATCAGATCGATCTCTTGACGGGGAATACCAAACTGGTCCGGTACCCATATCAACTGGGTCGGCACCCGATACCAGGGGCGTTTGGCGAGAGCCATCGCGGATGGTCGACCCCTCGCGTGGCAGCAGTGGCCCGTCGAGGGCGTGCCCGCCGGATCGAGACCGCCGGCATGCCTACCGGATACCCGCCGGCTCCGCGCCGTCAGCTACGCAGGGCGTCTTCGATGCCGGTCTCGCGTCGGCCCAGGTGGGCGGGGTCCCGACCCCATAGCACATCCCACGCGGCCTTGACGCTCGCCCCGTGCTCCCGGCTGGAGCTGATCCGCCAGATCCGCTCGTACCGCCGGGCTGTCTCGTCGCCCACCCCGGTGGCGTCGATGCCGATCTGACGGCAGACGGTGACAGCGCGGGGCAGGTGGAAGGTCTGGGTCACCACTGTCGCCCGGTCGACGCCGAAGATGCGCTTGGCACGGGCACACGAGTCGTACGTGTCGAAGCCGGCGTGGTCGCGCACCACCTTGTCGGCGGGTACGCCCTGGTCGACCAGCCAGCGCCGCATCGCGCTCGGCTCGTCGTACTCCGCCGTCATGTTGTCGCCGGACACCAGGATGGCGCGGACCTTGCCGGCGGTGAACAGCCGGTGCGCGACCTCCAGCCGACCGAGGAGAAACGGCGACGGCGTTCCGTCGGGCAGGACGCGGGTGCCCAGCACCAGCGCGACCGGCGCCTCCGGCACATCGTCCTCGGTGAAGATGTGCCCCTCGGAGCCGTCGCGGGCCCACGCCACGGCCGCCGTGGTGCCGGCGACGAGCAGCACCGCGCCGATCACGGCCGCGATCACCGCACGCCACCACCACCGCACCTTCGACCCCGATGGCGTACGCCGAACGCCCGGCCGCAAGACGTGTCCCCGCATGTCCGCAAGTATGCCCGCGTGTCTATCGGCCTCGCGGATGGTCGTCGTCGTTCTGTTGCGGCGGGGTGTGTGGTGGACGGCGAAGGGGTGTCCGGTTCAGCAGGCCCGCCCCGGCGGCGACGGCGAGGAAGATCGCGGCGACGGCGATCACGGCCAGGGCTGCGTACTTGAGGATGTCCATGCTGGGTCCTGCCATTTCATGGCTGGTAGCGGTAGCCCATGCCGGGTTCGGTCATGAGGTGGCGGGGCCGGGTGGGGTCGGGTTCGAGTTTGCGGCGTAGCTGGGCCATGTACTGGCGCAGGTAGCCGGTCTCCGTCTCGTAGCCCGGTCCCCAGACGTCGCGGAGAAGTTGGCGCTGGCTGATCAGCTTGCCGGGGTTGCGCAGCAGTGTTTCGAGAACGCTCCACTGAGTGGGGGTCAGTTTGATCGCGGTGCCGTCATCGTGGGTGACGGTGTGGGCGGCGAGGTCGACGGTGTGCCGGCCGAGCCTCGCGGTCGGGCTGGTCGGGTCGGTGCCGGTCGTGTGGCGGCGGGTGACGGCGCGGACGCGGGCGAGGAGTTCGTCGACGCCGAAGGGTTTGGTGACGTAGTCGTCGGCGCCGGCGTCGAGGGCGGTGACCTTGTCGTCGCTGCCGGCGCGGCCGGAGAGCACGATGATCGGCACGGTGGTCCAGCCGCGGAGGCCGCGGATGACGTCGACGCCGTCGAGGTCGGGCAGTCCGAGGTCGAGTACGACGAGGTCGGGTGGGTGGCTGGCGGCGGCCTTGAGCGCGGTGGTGCCGGTGGCGGCGACGTCGATGTCGTAGCCGCGGGCGCGTAGGTTGATGCGCAGGGCGCGCAGGATCTGGGGTTCGTCGTCGACGACGAGTATCCGGGTCATTCCTGTGGGCCCTCCGCTGGTTCGGTCGGTGTGCCGGCGGGCAGTCGCAGGACCATGGTGAGTCCTCCACCGGGGGTGGTCTCCGGGGTGATGCTGCCACCCATGGCCTCGGCGAGTCCGCGGGACAGGGCGAGGCCGAGGCCGACGCCGGTGCTGTTGTCGCGGTCGCCGAGGCGCTGGAACGGCAGGAAGACGTGGTCCCACTGGTCCTGCGGGATGCCGGGGCCGGTGTCGATGACGCGGAGTTCGACCTGGCCGGAGTGGGCGCTGGCGGTGATGGTGGGTGGTTGTCCGGGTGGGCTGTGGCGCAGGGCGTTGGCGACGAGGTTGACCAGGACCCGTTCCAGCAGGCCCGGGTCGGCGGTGGCGGCGGGCAGGTCGGCGGGGATGTCGGTGGTGACGTTGGCGGCATCGGGGCCGAGTTCGTCCAGGGCTCGGGGTACGGCGTCCTCCAGGCCGATCGCGGTGGCGTTGATGCCGAGTGCGCCGGCTTGCAGGCGGCTCATGTCGAGCAGGTTGGCCACGAGGCGGCCGAGCCGGTCGAGGGACTCGTCGGCGGTCGCCAGCAACTCGGCCTGATCGTCCGGGTCGAAGTCGACGTCGTGGCTGCGCAGGCTGGACACCGCGGCTTTCGCCGACGCGAGGGGAGTGCGCAGGTCGTGGCTGACGGCGGCGAGCAGCGCGGTACGCATCCGGTCGGCCTCGGCCAGCGGCCGGGCGGCGGCGGCCTCTTCGGCCAGGCGTTCCTGCCGGAGCGCAACGGCGGCCTGCGCGGCGAACGCCTCGACGATCCGCCGGTCGGCGGCCTCCAGCCGGCGACCGCAGAGCACGATGGTGAGCCGGTCGTCGACGGGCACCGAGGTTTCGCCCGCGCTCGGGCTGCCCGCTGGCGCGTCGCCGACGCTGGCGACAACCCGCCAGGCGGTGTCGTCACCGGCACGACCCGGACGCTTTTCCGCATCGGCGGCCAGTTCCAGGACGCTGACCGCGCGCAGGGCAAAGGTCTCCCGCAGCCGGTCGAGCAGCGCCGGCAGGGGGCGCTGCCCGCGTAGCACGCTGCCGGCGACGGTGGCCAGGGTCTGCGCGTCGGCGGACGCCCGGGCCGCTTCCCGGGTACGCCGCGCGGCGACGTCGACCACCCCGCTGACCGCGACGGCGATACCCACGAACACGCCGAGGGCGAGCAGGTTGTCCTTCTCGGCGATGGTGAGCGTGTAGTAGGGCGGGGTGAAGAACCAGTTGAGCAGCAGGAAGCCACCGAGCGCGGCGACCAGCGCCGGCCAGAGGCCCCCTACCAGGGCGACACCGACGACGGCGGCGAGGAAGATCAGGATGTCGTTGGTGAGAGTGAGATCGGGTAGGGCCTTGAGGATTGCGGTAAGGGCGGGCAGCCCCAGCCCGGCGAGGGCAAACCCGAGCTGCCTGCGGCGCCGGGACAGCGCAGCCGGCACCGCGGCGGCCTGCCGGCCGCGACCGGCCTCGGGATGGGTGACCAGGTGTACGTCGATGGGGCCGGACAGTGCGGTGGTGGTGACCCCGACGCCCGGGGAGAACAGTTGCGCGAAGCGGCCGCGGCGGCTGGCACCGAGGACGAGCTGGGTGGCGTTGACGCCGCGGGCGAAGTCGAGCAGCGCGGCCGGCACGTCGGTACCGAGAACGTGGTGGTAGGTGCCGCCGAGGCTCTCCACGAGACTCCGTTGCCGGGCGAGCTGGGCGGGGTCCGCGCCGGCGAGGCCGTCGCTGCGGGCCACGTGCACGGCGAGCAGGTCGGCACCCTTGCTGCGGGCGGCGATCCGGGCGGCCCGCCGGATCAGTGTCTCGCCCTCCGGCCCGCCGGTCAGGGCGACGACCACCCGTTCGCGGGCCTCCCAGGTGGCGGAGATGCCCTGCTGGGTACGGTAGGCGTCGAGTTGCGCGTCGACCTTGTCGGCGAGCCAGAGCAGGGCGAGTTCGCGCAGGGCGGTGAGGTTGCCGATACGGAAGTAGTTGCCGAGCGCGGCGTCGATCTTGTCGGGGCGGTAGATGTTGCCGTGGGCCATCCGACGGCGCAGCGCCTCCGGTGTCATGTCGACGAGTTCGACCTGTTCGGCGGCGCGGACAACGGCGTCGGGGACCGTTTCCCGTTGGGTGGCGCCGGTGATCTGGGCGACGACGTCGTTGAGCGATTCCAGGTGCTGGATGTTCATCGTGGTGAGCACGGTGATCCCGGCATCGAGGAGTTCCTGGATGTCCTGCCAGCGTTTGCCGTTTCGGGAGCCGGGCACGTTGGTGTGTGCGAGTTCGTCGACGACGGCGACCTCGGGCCGGCGGGCCAGCACCGCGTCGAGGTCCATCTCGGTGAACTCGGCACCCCGGTAGTGGAGCATCCGGCGGGGCACGATCTCCAGGTCGCCGATCATGGCGGCGGTGTGTGGGCGACCGTGGGTCTCGACCAGGCCGACGGCGACGTCGGTGCCGCGTTCGGCGCGACGCTGCGCCTCTTCGAGCATGGCGTAGGTCTTGCCGACGCCGGGTGCGGCACCGAGATAGATGCGCAGTTCCCCTCGTGTCACAGCAGGAGTCCTCTCCCCCAGCGGATTGATTCGGTGGGCTGGCCGGCGCCGGGCCGGGGCCATGTCGACAGTCCCGGACCGGCGCCGTGGTGTCAGCGTGCCGGGAACTTCTCGTCGAGGGCGAGGTTGAGCTCCAGCACGTTGACGCCGGGCGAGCCCATGAAGCCGAACGCCCGGTCGGTCGTGTGCTCCTCGACCAGACGCCGGACCGCCGCCGGGTCCATGCCGCGCTCCCGTGCCACCCGATCCACCTGGATCCGCGCGTACGCCGGGGAAATGTGCGGGTCGAGGCCGCTGCCGCTGGCGGTGACCGCGTCGGCGGGCACCGCGGGTTCCGGGGGTGCGTCGCCCCGGATCGGGACGATGGTCGCTCCGGCGGCCCGGTAGTCCTCGCCCGGTGTGGCGAGTTCGACCGGGACGCCCTCGTACTTGGTGAGGAAGGGGGTGGCGGGTGGGGTCTGGTTGACGCTGACGACGCGGGTGACCGGGCCGGTGAGCCCGTCGCGCCGGAACACGGCCAACACCGCGCCGACCCCGTCGGCGGTGCAGTAGGGACGGCTCCCGTCGACGTCGTCGAGTTCGCCGACGGCCTTGCTGCGGGCGCAGACCTGGGTGAGCAGGCTCTGCGTCGAGTCGTCGGGGTCGGTGGCGAGGGTGTCGACGATGTCCTCCGGGCCGAGGTTGCTGGCCGAGGTGGAGGTGGGGTCGTAGCCGTCGCCGGCCACCGAGGGACGGGACTGGAAGTAACGCGGCACGGGGTTGCCGTCGGCGTCGGTGAACGACTGGCCGATGAGCGAGCTGCCGACGGTCCTGCCGCCGGCCTCGACCAGCGAGCCGTTCGCCCGGCTGTCGAGGCCGGGTAGCCGGCCGACGGCGACCAGGGCGAGCGGGTACACCAGCCCGAGCAGACCGGTGAAGACGAGCACTGCGCGCAGCGCGGCGAGGTGCTGGGCGAGCCAGGTGGGTAGGCGCATCACGAGATCCCTGGGATGAACTGGATGAGAAGGTCGATGGCTTTGATGCCGACGAACGGCACGATGATGCCGCCGAGGCCGTAGACCAGCAGGTTGCGGCCGAGCAGCTGGGACGCGGCAGCCGGCCGGTAGCGCACCCCGCGCAGCGCGAGGGGGATCAGCGCGATGATGACGATCGCGTTGAAGATGACCGCGGACAGGATCGCCGACTCGGGGCTGGCCAGCCGCATGATGTTGAGTGCGTCCAGGCCGGGGTAGATGCCGGCGAACATGGCCGGGATGATCGCGAAGTACTTCGCGATGTCGTTGGAGATGCTGAACGTCGTCAGCGCACCCCGGGTGATCAGCAACTGCTTGCCGATCTCCACGATCTCGATCAGCTTGGTCGGGTCGGAGTCGAGGTCGACCATGTTGCCGGCCTCCTTCGCGGCCGACGTGCCGGTGTTCATGGCCACGCCGACGTCCGCCTGGGCCAGCGCGGGCGCGTCGTTGGTGCCGTCGCCGGTCATCGCGACCAGCCGGCCGCCCTCCTGCTCCTTACGGATCAGGGCGAGCTTGTCCTCCGGGGTGGCCTCGGCGAGGAAGTCGTCCACACCCGCCTCGTCGGCGATGGCCTGCGCGGTACGCGGGTTGTCACCGGTGATCATCACGGTCCGGATGCCCATCGCGCGCATCTCGTCGAACCGCTCCCGCATCCCGGCCTTGACCACGTCCTTGAGGTGGATGACGCCGAGCGCCCGGGCCGGTTCGCCGGTCATGTGCTCGGCCACCACCAGCGGGGTGCCGCCGATGCCGCTGATCTCGTCGACAAGCTGGCCGACCTGCTCGGTGGGGTGGCCGCCGTTGTCGCGTACCCACTTCATGACCGCTGCGGCGGCGCCCTTGCGGATGCGGCGCGCCGGCCCGGTCGCGCCGCCGTCGACGGTGGCGTCCGGGGTCAGGTCGACGCCGCTCATCCGGGTCTGTGCGGTGAACGGCACGAAGGTGGCGTGCGGGATCAGACCCGGCTCCCGCTCGCGCAGGCCGAACTCGTTCTTGGCCAGCACCACGATCGAGCGCCCTTCGGGAGTCTCGTCGGCGAGGCTCGACAGTTGCGCGGCATCCGCGACCGTTGCCCCGTCGAGGCCGTCGACGGGCAGGAACTCGGCGGCCTGCCGGTTGCCCAGCGTGATCGTGCCGGTCTTGTCCAGCAGCAGGGTGTTGACGTCACCGGCGGCCTCGACCGCCCGCCCGCTCATGGCGAGCACGTTGCGCTGGACGAGGCGGTCCATGCCGGCGATGCCGATGGCGGACAGCAGCGCGCCGATGGTGGTCGGGATGAGGCAGACCAGCAGCGAGACCAGCACAATTCCGCTGACCCCTGAGTCGGTGATCGCCTGCGTGTCCGGGGCCGCGCCCTGGTGGTTCTTGGAGAAGATCGCGAGGGGTTGGAGGGTGACCACCGCGAGCAGGAAGATGATCGTCAGCGCGGCGAGCAGGATGTTGAGCGCGATCTCGTTCGGGGTCTTCTGCCGGTTGGCGCCCTCGACCAGGTTGATCATCCGGTCGATGAAGCTCTCGCCCGGCTTCTGCGTGATCAGCACGACGATCCGGTCGGAGAGGACCTTCGTGCCGCCGGTGACCGCGCTGCGGTCGCCGCCGGACTCCCGGATCACCGGAGCGGACTCGCCGGTGATCGCCGACTCGTCGACGCTGGCGATGCCCTCGACCACGTCGCCGTCGCCCGGGATGATCTCCCCGGCCTCGACCACGACGATGTCGCCCTGGCGCAGTTGCGGCGCGGGGACGCTCTCGGTGCGGTAGATGCCGGGGGCGACGCCCGGGGTCCAGCCCAGGGCGCGGGTGGCGACGGTGTCCGTCTTCGCCTTCCGCAGGGCAGCGGCCTGGGCCTTGCCGCGCCCCTCGGCGACGGCCTCGGCCAGGTTGGCGAAGACCACGGTCAGCCACAGCCAGATCGTGATCGCCCAGGCGAAGACGGACGGGTCGGTGACGGCGAGAACGGTGGTGAAGAGGGCGCCGATCTCGACGATCAACATCACCGGATTGCGCCACAGGCTGCGTGGGTCGAGCTTGCGCAGCGCGTCCGGCAGCGACCGGATGAGTTGCTTCGGGTCGAGCAGCCCGCCGCCACGGTTGCCGTGGGTGGCCGGTGTGCCGGCGGTCGCCGCGTCGGCGGTGTCGTGCGGCGCCGGCCTGGAGGTGGTCATGTCCTTCTTCCTCATGGATGTCACAGCCCCTCAGCCAGGGGGCCGAGCGCGAGCGCGGGCAGGAAGGTCAGCGCGACCAGGATCACCGTGACGCCGACGACCATCCCGACGAACAGCGGCCGGTGGGTGGGCAGGGTGCCCTCGGAGGCGGGGTGGGTTGCTGGCGGGCCAGCGAGCCGGCCAGGGCCAGCACCAGGATGATCGGCAGGAACCGGCCGAGCAGCATGCACAGCCCGAGCGCCGTGTTCCACCACGGCGTGCTGACTGTGATGCCGGCGAACGCGGAGCCGTTGTTGTTGCTGGCCGAGGTGAACGCGTAGAGCACCTCGGACAGGCCGTGCGGGCCGATGTTCAACGCGGTCGAGTTGTTGCCCGTGGCGAACGCCGCCGCCGTGCCGATCAGCACCAGCGCCGGGGTGACCAGGAAGTACAGGGACGCGAACTTCATCTCCCGTGAGCTGATCTTCTTCCCGACGTACTCCGGGGTCCGGCCGACCATGAGACCGGCGACGAACACGGTGATCACCGCGAGGACCAGCAGGCCGTACAGGCCGGCGCCGACCCCACCGGGGACCACCTCGCCGAGCATCATGTTGACCAGAAGTGTCCCGCCACCCAGCGCCGTGTAGGAGTCGTGGAAGGAGTTGACCGCCCCGGTGGAGGTGAGCGTGGTGGCGGCGGCGAACGTGGCTGAGTTCGACACGTCGAAGCGCACCTCCTTGCCCTCCAGCGCGGCACCCACGGCCTGCGGCACGGTGCCGTTGCCGGTCAGCTCGAACACGTTGGTGAGGGTGATGCTGGCGATCGCCAGGATGGCCATCACGGCGGCGATCGCGTAGCCCTGCCGGTTCTGGCCGACCATCCGGCCGAAGACCCGGGGCAGGCTGAACGGGATCAGCAGGATCAGGAAGATCTCCAGCCAGTTCGTCCACGCGGTCGGGTTCTCGAACGGGTGGGCGCTGTTGACGTTGTAGAAGCCGCCACCGTTGGTGCCCAGCTCCTTGATCACCTCCTGGCTGGCCACCGGCCCGCCGGTCACGGTCTGGGTGCCGCCGGTCAGCGTGGTCACCTCGGTGCCGCCGGAGAGGTTCTGCACCACCCCGCCGATCATCAGCGCGAGCGCGCCGAGCACCGCGATCGGCAGCAGGATCCGCAGCGTGATCCGGGTCAGGTCGACCCAGAAGTTGCCCAGGTCACCGGTGCGGGCGCGGGCGAAGCCCCGGACCAGCGCCACCGCGACGGCGATGCCGACCGCGGCGGAGACGAAGTTCTGCACCGCCAGGCCGGCCATCTGCACCAGGTGACCCATGGTCGACTCACCCGAGTACCACTGCCAGTTCGTGTTGGTCACGAACGACACCGCCGTGTTCCACGCCCCGTGAGTGATCACCGGGTCGAAGCCCAGCGACAGCCACAGGTGGTTCTGCAGGCGCTGGAACGTGTACAGGAACAGGATCGACACGGCCGAGAAGGCCAGCACGCTGCGGGCGTACACGCCCCAGCTCTGCCCGGCGGCCGGGTTGACCCCGACCAGACGGTAGATCCCCCGCTCGACTCGGGACTGCTTCGACCCGGTGACCACCCGGTACAGGTAGTCGCCGAACGGCCTGTGCACGGCGACGAGGGCCGCGACGAGCGACAGGATGAACAGCACACCGGCTGTCGTCACGGTCATCAGAAGCGCTCCGGGAACAGCAGGGCGACCACCAGGAACACGGCCAGGCCGATCGCCAGCACCAGACCGATCGCGTTGACGGCACTCACAGCTTCTCCACACCCCTCACCACGAGGGCGAGCACTGCGAACAGCACCACCGTCAACACCACGAACACCACGTCAGACACGCTGACTCCTCATGTACCGGACTTGTTCGTCACGGCCGCCGATCGGCCGCGCCGGGCAATCACAACGCGAGCCGTCCCTCAACGACAGGGGCTATAACGCGACCATCACGGCGATCCGGCGCTTTTTAACGCTCTCTTCACGCCGTCCCACGACCAGGTGACCCCGGCCACCTCGGGGGGCAGGGGCAGTCGGGCCGCCCCACGACGGCAGCAGTGGAGGCAGGTCCTCCAGCAGGGCCGTCGAGCCGCGGCCCGCGCACGCCTCAGGAGACTCTCCGGGCACCGCCCTGCCGTACTGGTCGGGTAGGTTTCGCCAGCCGCCGACGGGGCGCGGACCACGCGACCACGCGACCCGGTTCCGAATCCTCGTCCGCCGGGCCGGGCTGCCCCCGGTGCGCCTGCACGCCAAAGCCAGCGCCCGCAAAACCGACCCGACCCCCGCGGCCCAGAAGCCGGCACCCCGGCGCCGACGAACCGAAAACGAGTGCTCCGGCCCCCACGAAGCGCAAGCAGGCCGCGAAGTCGCAGGTCACGTCCCGAGAAACCCGCGAGAAGGCCGCTTCCGGGGCTGCACCCACATCGCACCCACGTGACACCCACCGTCCACGCAGGCCAGACAGCAAGAAGGGCCTGACCCGCGTTTCCGCGGGTCAGGCCCTTCACAATCTTGTGCGCCCGAAGGGACTCGAACCCCTAACCTTCTGATCCGTAGTCAGATGCTCTATCCGTTGAGCTACGGGCGCTCGGTGCTCGGCCAGTCTACACACCGGCTTTCGCGCGGAGACTCCGGGATTCGAACCCGGGAGGGGCTTTAAGACCCCAACCGCATTAGCAGTGCGGCGCCATAGACCAGACTAGGCGAAGTCTCCCTGGTGGCCCGCAGACCACCGCGCCCGAGGATACAGGCAGCGACCCACTCGGGGCAAAGCGACTACCTGCCCGGCCCTCGCCGGCTGTGCAAAGGCGTGATCAGGACTACGCTCCAGTGGCATGCAGGAGCAGCCGCCCAGCGAGCCGAACCGCCGAGAGCCTGCTGAGAGTGCGCGCCGCCGCTCTCCCCGGGCGACCTTCACCCCGCCGCCGGCCCCAGCCGCGCCCGAACCGCCCCCGCCGTCTGACGAGGACCCCGGTCCGACGCGCCCACGCCGGGCGAAGAAGGCTCCCACGGTGCTCTTCCAGCCACCGGATCCCGACCGGCCGGCTCCCCGCCAGGTTCCCCGGGGCGCGTCCTCGCGGCCTGCTGTTCCGACCACGACCGGTCCGACCACGACCGGCGACGGAGGGTCACCCGGCACGGACACCGAGCCGCAGACCGATGGCCCGTCCCGTCAGCGCGAGCCCCGGCCCCCCGAGCCCGGCGGGGACGAGCAGCACTCGGCTGCCCACATCGACCCGCCGGAACCTGACCCGGACGGTGAACCTGCGACGCCCACCACGGCCACCGAATCGCCGACCGGCGAGGCGACCCCCCGGAAGGCCACGACACGCAGGGGGACCGCCCAGAAGAGCACCACCCCGAAGAGCACCGCGCGGAAGGCACCTGCCGAGCGGGCGGCGGCACCGAAGTCGGCGCGGAAGAAGACGGGTGCCGCCGCGACGCCCTCTGCCACCCCGGTTCCGGACGAGCCTTCCACGTCGACCGCCGGGTCAGCGGCCTACGGATCTGAGACCACGGGGAGGGTGAAGCCACGCAAGTCCGCTCCCGCCGCGAAGCAGACGAGGAGCAAGCGGGCGGCAGCCGGTTCGAACGCGACGCCCTCCGACGAGAGGGTCACCCGGGCGGCCACGCCGGCAGCCGCCGCCGACCCGGCCCTGGCAGCACCAGCACCAGCACCAGCACCAGCACCAGCACCAGCACCAGCACCAGCACCAGCAGCGTCCATCAGCGCCGAGGGTGACAGCGACCTCGACCTGCGGCAGGTGTCGGCGCGTACCCGGGGCGGGGAGTTGCGGGCGCTCACCGTGCGGCTGCTCGACCACCCCGGATTCGCTCCGGAGCTGCTGGCGATGGCGGCGGTCGACCGGCTCGGCCCACGCGCGGCGGACTGGGCGGGACGGCTGCGGGAGACGTACCCGGACGCGGGCGGTGACGGCCTGGCCCGGCTGGCGACCCGGCGGTTCGTCCGGCAGGCCGCCACGGGTGGGGCGGCCGCCGCGCTGGCCGGGGTGTTCGCCCCGGTGGCCGAGTTGACGGCGGTGCTCTGGTCCCAGGCGAACCTGGTGCTGCACCTGGCCGCCGCCTACGGCACGGATCCGACCCACCCGGACCGCGCCGAGGAACTCCTGGTGCTGACCCAGGTGCATCCTGACCCGGTCGTTGCGGGGGCGGCGCTGGAGGCGGCCCGGTCAGCGGACGGGCCGGGCGAGGAGCCGTGGGCGCGGGCGGCGGAGGCGGCCTGGCGGCTGGCCACGCCACTGGCCGCGCAGGCGGGCGGGTGGCTGGCGCTGCGGCTGGCGTCCCGGTTGCTGCCCGGCGCGGCGCTGCTCGCCGCGGCGGCCGGCGACTCCCTGGCGGCGCAGCGTCTCGCCGCGCGGGCGATCGCCGCCTATCGGGAAGGGCCGGCGGGTCAGAGCCAGTCGAACCACTCTCTCGGCAGGAGCGCGTAGCCGACGAACGCGAAGATGTCGAGCACGGCGTGCGCCACGACCAGCGGCATCACCCGACGGGTCCGCAGGTAGAACAGACTGAACACCACGCCCATGACCGCGTTGCCGACGAAGGCGCCGAAGCCCTGGTACAGGTGGTAGGAGGCGCGAAGCAACGCGCTGGTCGCGACGATCGCGCCGACCCGCCACTGGAGCTGGCGCAGCCGGGTGGTCAGGTAGCCGACGACGATCACCTCTTCCAGCAGGGAGTTCTGCACGGCGGCGAGGATCAGCACCGGCACCGTCCACCACAGGGCGGGCAGGGCGGCGGGCACGAGGCTGGCGTTGACGCCGAGCTGCGCGGCGGCCCAGAACAGCGCGAGGCCGGGCAGGCCGATCAGCGCCGCGAGTCCGACGCCCCGGACCAGGTCGGAGCCGGGTCGCCGGGCGTCCATGCCGAGGGTCCGCGCCGGGTCACCGGGGTCCCGCGCCAGCAGGTGTACGGCGAGCAGCACGGGCAGTAGCGCGAACGCGATGCCGAGCAGCTGATAGGTGAGGTCGAGGTAGGGCCGGGCCGACCGGGAGGTGTTCAACGCGGCGGTCTGCGCCGACAGCGGCCCTTCGGCGGTCAGTTTGGCGATGATCGACACGGCCGCGTACACGGCGGACTGGCCGAGCGACAGGCCGAGCACGAGCAGCGTCTCGGTGCCGAGGGTCCGGCGGGACACCGGGCGGGTGAGCTCAACGGTCACCGCACCACTGTGCCCGACGCCGCTGGCTCATCGGCCGCGCAGGGTCGACCTCGTCGCGGGCGCAGTGGTGACGCGGGCCCACCACACATCGCAGGCCCACCACGTCGCGGGCGCAGTGGTGACGCGGGCCATCACGCCGCCGGCGGACGAGCATCCCGGGGCCGACGACGCGGCAGCGACGAGCACCCCTCACGTGCGATCGCACAGTCTGTGCGACCGGCCTGCACGCTGCGTGGACATTCTATGGGAGCCCGATCCGCCGTGAGGAGAAGGAGCACCCCGTGGGCGACGTCGCACGGCTCTTGAAGGAGAGCTGGACCCTGGTCGAGGAGGACCGGGACCGGCTGAGCGGCCACTTCTACGCCCGGCTGTTCCTGCTCGACCCCGAGCTGCGCAAGCTCTTCCCGGTGCAGATGTCCGGGCAGGGCGACCGGCTGCTGGAGGCGATCATCACGGCGATCCACACCGTCGACGACCCGGAGGGCTTCGACGAGTTCCTCCGCTCGCTGGGCCGTGACCACCGCAAGTACCACGTGGAGGCGAGGCACTACGAGACGATGGGCGTGGCGCTGCTGGATGCGCTGCGCAGCACCGCGGGGGACGGCTGGAACCTGGAGTACGACCAGGCGTGGCGGGACGCGTACGCGGCGATCTCGATTCGGATGCTGGCCGGGGCGGCGGCGGACGACGACCCGCCGTTCTGGCACGCCGAGGTGCTGACCCACGAGCGGTACGGTTCGGACACGGCCGTGCTGACCGTGCAGGCTCTCCAGCATCCGCTGTCGTGGCGGGCGGGTCAGTACGTCAGCGTGGAGGTGCCCCGCTACCACCCTCGGGTGTGGCGGACGTACTCGGTGGCGAACGCCCCGAACGACAACGGTGTGCTGGAGTTCCACGTGCGTACGCCGACGGGGGCGGGCTGGGTGTCGGGGGCGCTGGTGCGCCGGGTGAAGCCGGGCGACCTGCTGCGGGTGGCCGCGCCGATGGGTTCGATGACGCTGGACCGCTCCTCGGAGCGGGACGTCCTGTGTGTGGCCGGCGGTGTCGGCCTGGCTCCGGTCAAGGCCCTGGTGGAGGAGTTGGCCAGCTACAACCGGACCCGCTGGGTGCACGTGTTCTACGGCGCGCGTGCCGAGGCGGACCTGTACGGCCTGGACGGGTTGCGGGAGCTGGTGGCCGCCCACCCGTGGCTGTCGGTCACCCCGGCGTGCAGCGACGACCCGGACTTCGACGGGGAACTGGGCGACATCTCGGACGTGGTGGCCCGCTACGGCCCGTGGACGACGCACGACTGTTACGTCTCCGGTTCGGCGCGGATGGTCCGGGCCACCCTGCGGGTGCTGGCGGAGGACGGGGTACCGCCGCAGCAGACCCGGTACGACACGTTCGGAAATCTCTGAGGCTTTCCTCCCCCCGAACCGGGGCGCGTGCCCCTGCCCCCTGGGGCACGCGCCCCGGTCCCCCGATCGGGCGGCCCGGCACCGCCCCGCGCGACCACGTCCGTCCGGCCGTCGTTTCCCACCCGGGCGGCGTGGTCGCGCCGCTCGGCGCAGGTGTCAGGACCCCCCAGGCGGCCGGTCGTCAGGACCGCCACAGGCGGCTGTCGTCAGTACCGCCAGGGGTGGCCGGTCTCGCGGTACTCCTCCACCGGCACCAGCGGCACGCCGGGGGCCATCCGGTCGACGTAGAGCCGCCCCTCCAGGTGGTCGACCTCGTGTGCCACGAGCCGGGCCATGCCGAACTCGAACGAGGTAATCACCCGGCTGCCGTCGGCTTGGGCGTGTTCCACGTCGATGCGCAGGGGGCGGGGCACCAGTCCGCGGTGGTCGAAGAAGGAGAGGCAGCCCTCGTACTGTTCGTCGGTCTCGCAGGAGGAGTCGACGACGCGGGGGTTGAGCAGCACGACCGGCTCGGCGGCCCGGTCGGGTGGGCGGACCACGGCGGCGGCCCGACCGATGCCGAGTTGCGGGGCGGCGATGCCGACGCCCTTGCTGAACGGATGCAGCTCGTCGAGGCGGGCCAGCGACGTGCAGAGCCGGTCGACGATCTCCCGGGCGGCCGGCTCCTCACGGGGCAGGTCGAACGGGCGGGCCGGCTGGCGCAGCAGGTCGGTGCCGCGCTGCACGATCCCGATCCCGCGCATGCGGTCGCTGGGGCGGACGTGGCCGGCGTCAGGTTCGGTGTCGGGTTCGGCGCGGAACCGCCACTGCATGCGGTACCGGGCGTTGAGGGGTGGTTCGTCGGTCGCCCAGTCGAAGATCACCCGGTCGCCGTCGTCGTGCCGCTCGACGGCCCGGCGCAGCGGGCCCTCCTCCGCCGAGAGTGAGGTCTCCGCGCCCCAGACCTGTGGATCGAGCGCCGCCGGCAGGTCCAGGCGTACGGACAGGTGCCGGGTCGGTACGCGCACCGCGCGCTGGAACCAGGGCCCCCACTTGTCCCGCCCCACCGTGTACGCGTACTCGATGGTGGCCCGGTCCCCGGGGTAGAGGGGGAAGCGGCGGTCGGCGTTCTCGAACAGCAGCCAGATCTCCTTGAAGGCGTCCCGGTCGTGCTTGGCCCGCCAGTGCATCTCCTCGCGTTCGCCGCCGTCCTCGCGGTGGGCGCGCAGGTGCAGTTCGGCGAAGGTCAGCGGGTGTTCGCGGTGGTGCCGGTTGGAGCGCCCGGGGTCGCTGGGGTAGCGGTCGACAGCGACCCGGACCAGGTAGCGGGTGACGGGTTCGGTGCCGGCGTTGTAGAGCTCGCGCCGGATGACGCAGTGGTAGTCGTCGTCGACGTGGGTGAGGGTGGCGGTTTCCCGTTCGACGATCAGCCCGGTGCCGGGTGGCATCCACTGCCCCGGCAGGGGTGGTTCCCGGTGGCTGCGGTCGCTGCGGGCGTGCCGCAGGTCGTCGTACTCCCGGAAGCGCTGCCAGATGGCGCCGCCGGCCTTCAGCACGGCCTCGGCGCGGCGGGCGAAGTCCTCGGTGGGGCGGTGGCGGCGGCCCTCGACATGGCTGACGTACGACGGGTCGAAGCCCATCTCGTGGGCGAGCTGCTTCTTGGACAACCCCCTGTCCGTGCGGTGCCGGGCGAGTTCGGCGGCGAAGGAGTCGGCGGCACGATCGAGCGGTGAGGTCGTCATCAGCTTCCTCATGGCCGGGAGTACCAAGTTTCACGTTCGGTACCCGGTCGTGCACACATCTGGCACCTTGCCGACACGACACTTGACGACCAGCGACGGATGTCGATAATCCGGTCCGTTTCCGAGCGCGTGCGGGGGGTAACAGCCATGGGCGGGTGATCCGGCTCTCCAACTGGCACCCGTCGCGGGGTTTCCCCGGCCCACCCGGTGTGGTTAGGCTAGCCTTAGTTGCGCAACCCGACCCGGGACAGGGGGTGAGCCCGATGACAGCGGTACTGCCGACACGCGACATGTCCGCACCGCCGCTCGCCCCGGTCACCGACGCACTGCGCGGCATGTTCGGCACCGACGACCTGCCGGGCCTCGCGCCGGGCCTGCTGGTGGCCGACGAGTTCGGCTGGGAGCCGGCCACCGCGCTGATCGACGGCACCCGCCTGCCGCAGCTGCTCGACGAGGCCGCGCGGCGCTGGCGGGGCACTCCGCACGCCTGCGCCGCGCTGGCGTGGAAGGCGTACAGCTACTGGGCCGCGTTGCCGGCGGTGCTGGGGTGGGCCGCGGCCCGCCGGGTTCCCCTGCTGACCTCGGCCGACACGCTGATCCACTTCTCCGATCCGCGACCGCTGGTGACGCTGGGGCTGCGCCGGTCCACCCCGGTGGCGGTGCTCCCGTCCGACCCGCTGGCCCTGGCCGGCCTGCCCGAGGTACGGGTCGTCGCGGACGAGGCGGCGCTGCTCGCCGCGCTGCGCGCCAGCCTCCTCGACGCCCACCTGAACCCGCTGGTGGGCACGATCCAGGGCGAGGTCCGCATCGGTGCCCGCACCCTGCTCGGCTCCGTCGCCTCCGGGATCGCGCACGGCGTCCTGCGGGCCGCCGACGTGCTGCCCGGTTCGGCGGTCGAGGCGGTGGACACCCTGCTCGGCGCGCTGGGCCTGGCCGACCTGGTGGAGCTGGTGCCCGGCGCGAACGGCGAGCCGACCGTGCAGCGCCGCACCTGTTGCCTGGCCTTCACGCTGCCCAACCCCAAGATCTGCCAGGGCTGCTGCGTCCGCCCGTCCTGACCACCCCGCGCCGCCGCCCGGCCTCCGGGGTGTGTCCGGGGCCGGCGGAACCGTGCCGCCCGCCCTGACCGCCCGCCCGTCGCTCAGTCGCTCAGGGCACGCACGTCCCAGAGCCACACCCCGCCGGTACGGGTGGGCGTGATCCCCACCAGCTCGGTCATGCCCCGGCGCAGCGCCTCGGCCCGCTCGTGCGAACGCAGCGCCCCGGCCCGCTCGTGCGGGGGCAGCGCCCCGACCTCCTCGGGCCGGGCCAGCACCACCGCGCCCGCCCGCCAGTACCGCAGGTCGTCGACCGCGTCGGCGCGGGCCTGCGCGGTGATCGGCGGCACCTGCCCGGTCTTGCGGATCGTCGTGAAGAAGTCGCTGGTCGGGCGGGGCGTCGCGCCGAACAGGGCGACCCGCTCCCGGCCGGGCCGGGTGTCCGGGCCGAGGAAGTAGCCACGGGCGATCGGCATCTCCAGGCCGGTACGGGCGGACCAGCGCAGCGGGTCGGCGTAGTCGGTGTCGGGCAGCGGAAGGGTGACCACGCTGCGCCCACCGGCCACGTACGGACGCCAGGCCCCCGAGGTGACGAACGCGGGCACCGGATCGAGGGGCTTCGTGGGCAGCGGAGTGGGCAACAGCGGCACCAGGGCCATGGCGAACACCGTTCCGGCGGCGAACCGGATCTGCGGTCGCGCCGCCGGGTGCCGGGCGGCCAGCGTACGGATGTGCTCCGCGCCGTAAGCGAGCAGCAGCCCGATGATCGGGGTGATCGCCAGCGCCCACCGGGTGGGCACGACGGAGTGCAGGATCGGCAGGTCCTCCAGCGCCGCCCAGGGGGCGGGGATCCCGGTGGCCCGCCGCTCGAAGCGGACCTCCCGACCGAGGGACAGCACCGCGAAGATCATCCCCAGCGCCGCCAGGGCGAGCACCACCACGTTGCGGCGCAGCCACCAGACCAGGGCGGCCACCAGCAGCACCAGCGGCCAGCCGAAGAAGGCGTTCTCCTCGGTCGGGTTCTTCGCCAGGCCCACCGCGCCGCGCGCGTCGCCGGCCAGGGACTCCCGGGAGTACGCCACGAAGGAGGCCAGGTCGGTCGAGTAGCCCCGGATCAGCCGGGACAGCCCGTGGTAGGCGCCGGGCCCGAGAAGTTGCACGTAGAGCGGGTACGCCAGCAGCGCTCCGGCGACGACTGCGGCCACCCCGAGGCCGGCGAGGAAGGGGCGCGCCCGGCGGCGCAGCGCGGGCCGGCCGAGGGCGAGCGCGCCGACCACCACGCCCAGACCGATCGCGGTCATCAGCAGGATCTCCAGGTTGAGGAACGCCTGCCAGACGATCACCAGGGCCAGCAGCAGCCCGTTGCGCAGCCAGCGGCCGGGCTCACCGAGCCGCAGGGTACGCCAGATGATCAGCGGGACGACGTACTGCGACACGATGTTCGGGTGCGCGTTGGCGTGCGAGACCATCGCCGGCGCGTACCCGCAGAACGTCGCGCCGAGCCAGGCGGCTCCCTGGGCGAGGCCGAGTACGCGGGAGATCAGGAAGTACCAGGCGGTGGCCGTCGCGATCATCCCGAGGGTGAGGAACAGGAGAAAGGCGGCCCGGGTTCCGAACAGCAGGGTGACGGGCGTCATTGGCAATGACACCGACAACACGGAGGTGTTGGCCATCAGATTGACGCCGTCCGGCACGTTCATCCGGTCCGAGCCGAACGGGTAGGCGAAATCGGTCACCACCCGCGCACCGTGGGCCATCATCCATTCGAACTGCGCCATGTCGGTCGGGTTGTCCCGCACCCCGTGGCCCGGATGCCACCACAGGCGCGCGGTGACCCAGAAGCCGAGGGCCACGAAGCTCGCCACCGCCGCCGCGTCCGCCCACCACCTGGGCCGGGACCCGCGCCACCGGCCGAACCGGCCCGCCGACCCTCCCGCCCCGGGCTCAGCGACAGGGCGGCCCGATTCAGGAGTAGTCATGACCATTCGCAGGGTAGTCAGCCGGAGATGCCGCCGTGGCGTGTTTCGGGGTACTGGCGTAGTATGTGCCGGGTTTGTTGACCACCGATCATGTACCCTGCCCCGACCGTATTTCGGCCACCACGGTGCCCCGATTCTCCCGCCGTACGCGCGGATGGTTCACTCTGACGGTTCAGGCGCGGGTCGAGTCGTATCGTGAGGAATCGACGCATGGCAGAAATCACTGGGGACCAGCGCGTGCAGTCGGAGGTCCTGGAGGGCCTCGCGACAGCAGTGAACCACCGCCGCTGGTTCGTCGAGCTCGCCGTGCCGTACCTCGGTGACAACCCGATCGAGATCGGCAGTGGCCTCGGCGACTACGCGCTGGAGTGGGCCGAGCTGTTCCCCCGGTTCACCGCCACCGAGGCCGACCCGGACCGGCTGGTGCAGCTCAAGGAGCGCCTGGCCGACCACCCGGGCATCGACGTGCGGCAGATGCTGTTGCCGCACACCGAGCGGGGCGACTACAGCGCCGCCGTGTCGTACAACGTGCTGGAGCACATCGAGGACCACGTGGGCGCGCTGAGCAGCATGCGCGAACTGGTCCGTCCCGGCGGTGCGGTGATCATCATCGTGCCGGCGTTCGAGTTCGCGATGAGCCCGGCCGACGTCGCCACCGGCCACGTCCGCCGCTACACGAAGAAGACGCTGGGCACCGCGATGACCCAGGCCGGGCTCACCGTCGAGAAGATCCACTACGCGAACGCGCTCGGCCTGATCGGCTACTTCATGGCCACCAAGGTCTTCCGGCTGATGCCGAAGGAGGGGCCCATGGTCAAGGTCTACGACACCCTGGTCCTTCCGGTGACCAAGGCCGCGGAGCAGCGCGTCCGCCCCCCGTTCGGCCAGTCCGTCTTCGCGGTCGCCCGCGTCCCCTCCTGACCCGCTCTCTGGTTCTGGGTCTGGCTGGGCTGGGCTGGGCTGGGCTGGGCTGGGCTGGGCTGGCGATCATGAGGTTGACGGCGCGTACGGCGATGCCGGCGTCCGCCAACCTCATGATCGCCGCAGGTCATTCCTTCACGTGGAACGTGGGTCGGACCACCGCGCGGGCCAGGGTGTGGAAGGCAAGATTGAAGCCCACGTAGGCCGGGGTGGCGTCCGGGGTGACGTCGAGGCGGTCGACGTCCAGGGCGTGCACCGCGAAGACGTAACGATGAGGACGGTCACCGGCCGGCGGTGCGGCGCCACCGTAGCCCTGCTCGCCGTAGTCGTTGCGCACGGTGAACCCGACCCGCAGGTCGTCGGCCGACACGCCGCGCGGCAACTCCGTCACGTCCACCGGCAGGTTCACCAGCACCCAGTGCCAGAACCCGCTGCCGGTGGGCGCGTCCGGGTCGAAGCAGGTCACGACGAAGCCCTTCGTCTCCGCGGGGAAGCCCGACCAGGCCAGGTGCGGGGAGACGTTGTCGCCACCGACGCTGCCGTGCGCGTACGCGGCGTCCATCGGCTCGCCGTTCTGCACGTCGTCGCTGGTGAGCGTGAACGAGGAGACGGTCGGCAGCAGCTCGTACGGGTCCGGGGCGATCGGTCGTTCCAAGGTCATCGCGACAGGTCCTTCCGGTGAGAGTGGGCGTTCTGCGCCCCTTCATACCCCGTCGGACCGCCACTCGGACACCGAAGCGCCCGAGGCGCTGGTCGAAGGCGGAGGGTGTGGGATTAGAACCCACGAGGATCTGACAGCCTCGCGGTTCTCCGGGCCGTGAAGCTCGGAGGGTGACTTGCCGCTCAACCGGTTTGTGTTTTTGGCGTTTGTAGCGCATGCTCGCACTATGGCGACGATGAGCGGAGACCTTCTGACGACCGGTCAGGCCGCAAGGCTCCTGGGATCGTCGCGCCAGCAGGTGGTCAACCTTTGCGAGCGTGGAGAGCTGCCGTTCGTGAAGGTCGGCAAGCACCGGAGGATCGAGCGGACCGATGTCGAGTCGCTGCTGCGTCCCAGGCCGGAGCTGACTCGTGATCAACTCAAGTCGCTGTGGCTGCACCAGGCGGTGGCAGGCAGGCTCGTCACCGACCCGGACGAGGTGCTGGGCAAGGCGAGGCAGAATCTCGATCGGCTCCTGCGGCAGCACCGGGAAACCATGACCGAGGTCTGGCTGAAGCGCTGGCAGGACACGATCGACGAGGGAATCGGCGCCGTCCTGAGGATGCTGACATCGGAAGATCCGGAGGCTGTGGAGCTACGACAGAACTCGCCCTTCGCTGGGGTCCTGTCCCAGTCACAGCGCAAGAAGGTCCTTGACTCGTTCATCCGTAGCGGCTGGGAACGAGCGGCGTGAGACGCGAGCAACTGGAACACGTCCTGCGATCCGCTTGCCAGGTCGTCGGAGACCCGGACGTCCTTGTCATCGGCAGCCAGTCGGTGCTGGGCTCGATCCCGGAGAGCAGGCTTCCGCTGGAAGCCACCGCCTCGATGGAGGTCGACGTGGCATTCTTCAACGACCCGAACGACCGGAAGGCCGATCAGGTCGATGGTGCGATCGGTGAGTTCTCGCCGTTTCACGAGATGAATGGCTACTACGCCCAGGGTGTGAGCGTGTCGACCGCGGTACTACCCGAGGGGTGGCGGGATCGTTTGGTTCTGGTGGAGTCCCAGAGCACCCAACCAGGTCGCGGCTACACGCTCGAACCACACGACTGTGTCGTGTCCAAGCTGGTGGCCGCCAGAGAGAAGGACCACGCCTTCGCCGACGCGCTCATCCGAGCCGGACTCGTCGACCCGGCAACAGTCGCCGAGCGGATCGAGATGGTCGACGTCCATCCCCTGGTGCTGAAACGCCTCAGGGACTGGATCGCCAGATACCTGCCGGCGACCTGACGGGCAGCCGGGCACAGCGTGCCCGTGCTGCTCAAGGTCCGCGCCTCGTGCATCGACGGACAGGACGAGGCAGCGTTGGACACCGACGACCAGGCCGACAACGCCGGATGACGCCGACACGGATGCGACACGACCCGTGAGACACGACGACACCGGGCGAGACGAAGTGAGGTCGATTCGCGAACTGTTGAACGTCCCCTGACCGGCTCGCGCGCTGGTCAGCGGCGTTTCTGCTGCCCAGAAGGCGGAGGGTGTGGGATTCGAACCCACGAAGACATCGCTGCCTTACCGGTTTTCAAGACCAGCGCCATCGGCCACTAGGCGAACCCTCCCGGACCACGCGCCCGATGACGCGCGACCGTGCCCCAGTCTGCCATGCCGGGCCGCCGAGAGCGCGGTCGAGCCACCCGCTCGGTCCCGTCCACGGGACGGCCGTGCCGGCCGACTGCTCCCCTGACCTGGGCCACCGGCACCAGCGACAGTCCACAGTGGCAGGTGGAGGATTGGCGGGTGCGCCGCGTCACCTCCGGTGGATGGGGTATGACTGAGCCATGCACGCGATCACGATTCCCGAGCCCGGCGGACCCGACGCACTGGTCTGGGCCGAGGTGCCCGACCCGGAGCCCGCGTCGGGCGAGGTGGTCGTCGCCGTGCGGGCCACTGCGATCAACCGCGCCGACCTGCTGCAACGTCAAGGGCACTACCCGCCGCCGCCGGGCGCGCCCGCGTACCCGGGGCTGGAGTGCTCGGGAGTGGTGAGCGCGACCGGTCCCGGGGTGACCGGCTGGCAGGTGGGTGACGAGGTCTGCGCGCTGCTGGCCGGTGGCGGTTACGCGGAGCGGGTGGCCGTGCCCGCCGGCCAACTGCTGCCGGTGCCGGCGGGCGTCGACGTGGTCGACGCCGCCGCGCTGCCGGAGGTCGCCTGCACGGTCTGGTCGAACGTGGTCCAGCTCGCCGGCCTGCGCGAGGGCGAGACGCTGCTGGTGCACGGCGGCGGCAGCGGGATCGGCACCTTCGCGATCCAGCTCGGCGCGGCACTCGGCGCGACCGTGCTGGCCACCGCGCGGGCCGCCAAGCACGATCGGCTCCGCGAGCTGGGCGCCGGGCACCTGATCGACTACACGGAGCAGGATTTCGTGGCGGAGGTGCACCGGGTCACCGACGGCCGGGGCGCGGACGTCGTACTCGACATCATGGGCGCGTCGTACCTGGGGCGGAACGTGACGGCGCTGGCCACCGGCGGTCGCCTGGTGGTGATCGGAATGCAGGGGGGTCGCAGGGGCGAGCTGGACCTGGGCGCGCTGTTGGCCAAGCGGGGCACGATCGCGGCGACGGCCCTGCGGTCCCGCCCGACCGCGCAGAAGGCGGAGATCGTACGTGGGGTACGCGACGAGGTGTGGCCCCTGGTCGAGGCGGGTCGGGTGCGCCCGGTGGTCGACCGGCGACTGCCCATCACGCAGGCCGCCGAGGCGCACCGAATGGTCGGGGCCAACGAGCACGTCGGCAAGGTGCTGCTCACCGTCAGCTGAGGCCGCACCCCGCACGGGGGTCGGCGGCGCACCGGCCACGGCGACGCGACGGCCCCGGCAGCCCTGATCCGGTCACTGTGCTGGCCCGGGGAGGGTGAGCCGGGCCCCGGGGCCCTCGGTGGCCAGGGAGTCGTCCGGATTGGCGAGGGTGCAGCGCCGCAACGACAGGCAACCGCAGCCGATGCAGCCGTCGAGGTCGTCGCGGAGCCGGCCGAGCAGGCGGATCTTCTCGTCCAGCCGCTCCCGCCAGGCGGTGGAGAGTCGCGTCCACTCCTCGGCGGTCGGGCTGCGTGAGGTGGGCAGCGAGTCGAGGGCCTCGCGGATGTCGTCCAGCGAGATGCCGACCTGCTGGGAGATCCGGATGAAGGCGACCCGACGCAGCTCACTGCGGGCGTAGCGGCGCTGGTTGCCGCCGGTGCGTTCGGCGTGGATCAGTCCGAGCTGTTCGTAGTAGCGCAGTGCGGAGGCCGTCACCCCGCTGCGGTCGGACAACTGGCCGATCGTCAGTGAATCCTGCATCACACCTGCCTTGAGTTAAAGTTGACTTTAACTTGCAGGCTAGTGGCATGACCACACTCGCCACCACCGCCAGGACCGCCGAGGCCGCCGCCCCGCTCGACGGCCGCCACCCCGGTACGTCCCTCGCCGTCGACCCCCTGCTGGAGCGGGTCGGGCCGGCCGGGAGTTCGGGGCCAACGTCTACTCCACGGTCGACGTGCTCCGGGTGCTCTACGACCGCGTCCTGCGCGTCACCCCCGCCGGAGTCGACGACCCCGACCGCGACCGGTTCCTGCTGTCCAAGGGCCACGCCGTTGCCGGGTACTACGCCGTGCTCGCCGCGAAGGGCTTCTTCCCACCCGACTGGCTCGACGACCAGGGCGGGCCCGACAGCCGGCTCGGCGACCACCCCGACCGGACACTCGTGCCCGGCGTGGAGATCGGCTCCGGCTCGCTGGGGCACGGCCTCGGGCTGGGCGTCGGCACGGCCCTCGGCCTCCGCGCCCAGGGCCTGCTCGAACCCCGGGTGTACGTGCTGCTCGGCGACGCCGAACTGGACGAGGGATCCAACCACGAGGCCATCGCGTACGCGGGGGCGACCGGCCTGGCCAACCTGACCGCCATCGTGGTCGACAACTCGTCCGCCACCCATGGCTGGCCCGGCGGGGCGGACAGCCGGTTCACGGTCAACGGATGGACCTCCGCCACCGTCGACGGCCGCGACCACGCCGCCCTGCACACCGCACTGACCGGGCACGACAACCACCGGCCGCACGTCGTCGTCGCGGTCGTCGACGGCGGGGAGTGACCGTGCGAGACGCCTTCGTCGACACCACCACCGACCTGCTGGCCGAGGACCCGCGCACCGCGCTGGTGCTCGCCGACATCTCCGCCGACGCCTTCGCCCCCGCCGCCGTACGGCACCCCGACCGGGTGCTCAACGTCGGCATCCGGGAACAGCTGATGGTCGGAGTGGCCGGCGGGCTGGCCCTGACCGGGCTGCGCCCGATCGTGCACAGCTACGCCCCGTTCCTGGTCGAGCGGGCGTACGAGCAGATCAAGCTCGACCTCGACCACCAGGCGGTCGGGGCGGTGCTGGTCGGCATCGGCGCGTCGTACGACCGGGCCGCCGCGGGACGCACCCACCTCGCCCCGGCCGACGTCGCCCTGATCGACACCCTGTCCGGCTGGACCGTGCACGTGCCGGGGCACCCGGCCGAGGTGCCCGACCTGCTGCGCGCCGCCGTGGCCGTCGACTCGTCGGCGTACCTGCGGCTGTCGACGCTGCACAACGCGCGGCCGTACGGCGGCGACGGCACGCTGCGGGTGCTCCGCGACGCCGGACCGGGCGCACCTCTGCTGGTCGCGGTCGGCCCGACGCTGGACGCGGCTCTCGCGGCGGTGGCCGACCTGCCGGTGACCGTGGCGTACACCCACCGACCCCGGCCGTTCGACACCGCCGGCCTGCGGGCGCTCGCCGGCACCGAGGTGATCCTGGTGGAGCCGTACCTGGCGGGGACGTCCGCCCGGGTGGTCGGGGCGGCGCTGGCCGACCGGTCGCACCGACTGTTGGCGCTGGGCGTCGGTCGGGAGGAGCTACGCCGCTACGGCTCCGCCGATGACCACACGCGCTGGCACGGGCTGGATCCGGCGGGGCTGCGTCGATCGGTGTCGGCGTTCCTGGCCCCGGTGCCCGTCTGACCCGCTCAGCGAGCCGAAGACCGGGCACCCCTGACCCGCCGGGGGCCAGCACCCCTGACCTGCCGGCCCGGCACCACCGACCCGCCGGGCCGGAGGGTCGGGCGCCCTGGTGGGGTCAGCGGGGCGGGTTGCCTACGGGACGGCGGCGAGCGCGCTCGCGGCCCAGGATCCACAGCGCCTCGACGCCGTCCTTCCAGGTGATCTTCTTGCCCTCCTCGCGGCCCCGGGCGCGGTAGCTGATCGGCACCTCGTAGGGCCGGATCCGGCGGCGCAGCAGCTTGCCGGTCACCTCGGCCTCCATGCCGAACCCGCGGGAGCGGATGTCGAGGGAGCGGTAGAGCGCGACCGGCATCAGCTTGAAGCAGGTCTCCAGGTCACCGATGTAGGAGTTGAACAGCACGTTCGCTGCCATCGTGACGCCCTTGTTGCCGATCACATACCAGAAGCTGTACGCGCTGTGGCTGCCGAAGGTGCGGTTGCCGTAGACGACGTCGGCGCGCCCGTCGAGCACCGGGGCGAGCAGCTTGGGGATGTCCTGCGGGTCGTACTCCAGGTCGGCGTCCAGAATCACCATGTACTCGCCCTGGGCACTGGCGACCGCCGTCTTGATCGCCGCGCCCTTGCCGGCGTTGCGCTGGTGGGTGACCACCCGCAGTCGGGCGTCGTCGGCCCGGCCGAGGATCTCGCCGGTGCCGTCCCGGCTGCCGTCGTCGACGACGACGAGCTCGATCTCGCACGGGTATTCGACCGCCAGGGCCTGCTTGAGGGCATCCGCGATGAGTTCTTCCTCGTTGTAGACCGGCATGAGGATCGACAGCTTCACGGGAATCTCCACGGTGGCGGTGACACGTCGTCCCTAGCCTAGCCTGGCAGCTCAGCCAAGCGGTGCCGGCCGCCGACGGAGATCGATGACACGGCTGTCAGGTTGATGGTGTTTACTTCCGGCCATGTCGGCCGCCGGCTATCTGCTCGCCCTGGCTCCCGTCGCCACCGTCGTCCTGTTCTCCGTCGCGCTGCGACCAACCGCCGGGGGCGTGGTCGCGCCGCGTCGACTCGCGGTCACCCGCGCCGCGCTGGTCACCGGGGCCGTCGCGGTGTTCACCGTGGAGGCGCTGGGCGCGCTCGGCTGGCTCACCCTGCCCGCGTTCGCCGTCGTCTGGCTGCTCGTCCTCGCCGCCGCCGGCACGGCCGCGTCCCGCCGGCTGCGGCGGGACCGGGCCCGGTCCCGAGCGGTCGACGCGGACGTGCCGCACCGGACGGACCCCGGTCCGGCCGGCCGACCCGGTACCGTCCCGGCCGCTGTCGGGGAACCGGTCGACCGGGTCCTGGTCACCGGCGTGACCGGACCGGCCGACCGGAGCGGGTTCACCGGCCCGGTCGGCGACGGCGACCGGCCCGGCCCGGCCCGCACGGGTCCGGGTTCCACAGCGGACCCGGCCTCCGGGCAGTGGCGCGACGCTTCCCGCACGGGCGCGGGGCATCCGGCGACCCTGACGGCCGGCGGGGACGACAGCGGGGGTGACGCGGCGGTGGGCGGCCGGGTGCCGAGGCAGCGCCGGCCGGGCGACGCCAGCCGGGCGGGCCGGCCCTCGCCCGGGGGCGACCCGTCGCCGGCCGCCGGCTGGTCGGCCCGCCTGCTGCGGTTCTGGCGTACGGCCAGCCGGGGCGAACGGCTGCTGGCCGGAACCGTCGGCGGGCTGCTGCTGGTGGAGTTGCTGGTCGCGCTGCTGGCCGAGCCGAACAACTTCGACTCGCAGACCTACCACCTGCCGAAGGTCGAGCGGTGGGTGGCGCAGGGTGACCTGGAGTTCTGGGCCACCGCGATCCACCGTCAGGTGACCATTCCGCCGGGCGCGGAGTACCTGTTGCTGCACCTGCGCCTGCTCACCGGCGGCGACGCGCTGCACAATCTGGTGCAGTGGGCCGCCGGGGTCGGGCTGCTGCTGGTCGCCACCCGGATCACCGCCCAGCTCGGTGGCGGGCGGCGGGCACAACTGCTCACCGCCTTCGTGCTGGCGACCACGCCGATGGTCACCCTCCAGGCCACCAGCACCCAGACCGACCTGGTGTGCGCGGCGTGGGTGGCGTGCGCCGCGACGCTGGTGCTGGACGGCCTGGGTCGGCGGAGCGGGATCGGCACCCTGCTCGGCCTGGGCGCGGCCACCGGGCTGACCGCGGTCACCAAGACCAGCGGCCTGATCGCCGTCGGCCCCCTGCTGGTGCTCTGGGGCCTGGCCCAGCTCAGGCTGGCGTACGCGGCCCGGCGGGCGGTCGCCCCCCGGGTGGCCCGTACCGTCGTCGCCTCCGGGCTGATCCTGCTGGTCGCGGCGACGGTCGTCGGCCCGTTCCTGGCCCGGGTGACCGCCGAGTTCGGGCACCCCCTCGGCCCGCCCCGACTGCGGGAGTCGGTGCCGATGGAGCGGCACGACCCGGCTTCGGTGCTGGTGAACGCCCTGCGGATCGGGCACACCGCCTTCGACACCCCGCTGGCGCCGCTGCGCCGGGCGGGAGCGGAGGCCATCGTCGCGGTGGCGGGGCTGCTCGGGGTGGACCCCCAGGACCGCGAGATCACCTTCGGTCGGGAGAAGTTCCCCGAGCCGGCCTGGTACCCCGACGAGGACCGGGTGGCCTTCCCGCTCGCCGGTGGGCTGGCGCTGGTCGGGGCCGTCGTGGCGCTCGCCCGTCCGTCCCGGGTCAGCCCGTCGGGCGCGGGCCCGCTGCGGGCGTACACGATGGTGGTGGTCACCGCGGTGGTGCTGCACACCGCGATGATCAAGTGGCAGCCGTGGGGCAACCGGTTGCTGCTGTACGCGCTGGCGTTGGCCGTACCGCTGGCGGGTCTGTGGCTGGACGCGCTGTTCCGCCGCCGGGCCGACCGCGCGCCCGGCGACGGCCGACGGTCGGTGGCCGTGGTGCTGGCCGTCACGGTGCTGGCCACGTGCGCGCTGGCCGGCGTGCTGGCGATCTCCTACGGTTTCCCGCGCCGGCTGGTGGGTGCCGGCTCGGTGTTCACCACGTCGGAGTGGGACACCCGGTTCCTGCGTCGCCCACAGTGGGCGGCGGAGTTCCGGTGGGCGGCGGATGCGGTCGGCGCGACGGACGCCCGGCGGATCGGTCTGGTGCAGCAGAACGACAACTGGGAGTACCCCTGGTGGCTGCTGCTGCGCGGCACCGACGGCGGGTCGCCCGACCTGGTGGCGCTGGAGTCGGTGTTGCCGGAGCGGCCGGGTGCCGACCCGGCTTCGGTGGACGCGATCGTCTGCACGGGTTCCCGCAAGACCTGCGCGAACCTGGTGCCGCCCGGCTGGCGGCTGGAGTTCCGCTCGTACGTGGGCTACGCCCTGCCGCCGCAGCGGTGACCGGTCGGGCCCCCGTCACGCGACGGGGACCCGATCCCACGGTCAGTCCTGCCTGCGCGGCACCACGATGAGCCGGGCCACGCCGGTGTCGCCCTCCTTGGCACCGGCCACCCCGACGGTGGTGCCGACCGCCACGTCCTTCGGCTGGATCGTGCTGCGTCGTTCGACGACCCGCAGGCCGTCCCCGAACGTCCAGGTCATGGTGAAACCGTCGGCCGACTTCACGGTCACCGAATCGCCGTCGACGGCCGTCACCTCACCCCGCTGGACGGCGACGGTCCTGGTCCCCCCGTCCCTGGTCTGCACGACGACCTCGCCGTGCAGGGCGTTGCGCCGCAGCAGCACCCGGGCCGCCCGACGCTTGCGCCACTCCTCTGCGCGCTCCCCGCGACGCGGCTCGGCACCAGCCGGCGCAGGCGTGCCGTCGGCCGACGTGGGCGTGCCGTCCGCCGGCGCGGGCTCCGCCGGGTCCAGGTCCACGGGGTCGACGCCCAGCGCCGCGAGGGCCTGCCCCTCGACGCCCATCGCGGCGGCCACCTCCACCGCGGCCTCCTGCGCCGTGTCCTGGGCGACCTGGGCCGGGCCGCATCCTGCGGCGACCAGCGCCACCGCCGCGAGCAGCGTGACGACGAATCCGTGACGTGGCATGACTTTCCCTCTCGTCGGTGGGACGCCGGGACACCGGCGACGTGCCACCAGCGTCGGGCAGGCGGGTGGGCGCGGGGTCAGGCCCGTGTTCGGATCGGGTAAGGATGCGCGGGCAGCAGGACGGTGAACGCCGCCCCGCCCTCCGGTGCGTGCCCGACGGCGATCCGGCCGCCGAGCCGCCGGACCAGCCCGGCCGCCAGCGCCAGACCCAGGCCGCTGCCCACCTTCCGCACCCCCCGGTACCGCTGGTGCAGGGCCCCGCGTTCGAAGGCCACCGCCAGGTCGTCGTCGGTGAAGCCGGGCCCGCCGTCGCGGACCTCCAGGACCCCGCCGGCGGCCGGGTCCGCGCCGGCCGGCCGGGCCGCGAGCACCACCGCCGCTCCCGGGGGTACGACCCGCAGCGCGTTCTCCAGCAGCCCGTCGACCACCTGCCGGATCCGGCCCGGGTCCGTGTACGCCGGCACCGGACCGCTGGGCAGTTCCACGCGGAACAGCACCCCCAGGGCCGCGCACCGGTCGGCCCAGGTCCGTTGCGCGTCGACGGCGAGCCGGGCCAGGTCGACCTGCGCGGGCTCCAGCGGGAAGTCGACCGCCTCCAGGCGGGCCAACGCCAGCAGGTCGCTGACCAGGCGGTCCAGGTGTTGCGCCTCGGCCAGCATCGTCCGGCCCGTGTCGGCGGTGGCGGCCGGTTCCACCACTCCGTCGGCGAGCGCCTCGGCGTACCCGCGGATCGCGGTCAACGGGGTCCGCAACTCGTGCGAGACGGACAGCAGGAACTCCCGCTGCCGTCCCTCGCTGGTGGCCAGCGCGGCGGCCAGGCCGTTGAGGGCGTCCGCCAGGTCGGCCACCTCGTCGGGCGGCTCGACGGGCACCCGCACGGTGCGGTCCCCGGCCCGCAGCCGGGCGGCGGCGGTGGCGGCCTGCCGGATCGGGCGGGCCAGCCGGCGGGCGAGCAGCAGCCCGGCGACCAGCCCGGCGGCGAGCCCTGCCAGCAACGCCAGCCACAGGCTGCGCAGCACCTGTCGCCACACGCCACTGCCGGCGGGTCGGGTCAGCACCACGCCGTTGCCGCCGGGCAGGGCCCGGCCCTCGACCAGGGACCGTTGCCCGTCGACGAGCCGCACACCGGAGACGTTGCGGCCCTGGGCGACCCGGTTGACGACCGACCGGGGCAGTCCGGGCCGGTTCGGCGTACCGGCGACGATCATGTGCACGGTGATGTCCTGCTGCTCGCGGAGCTGGCGGACCAGTCGTTCGCCGGCCGCGTCCTGGACCCGCTGCCGCCGTACCCGTAGCACGTCGGCGGCCAGCCGGGCCTGCGCGGCCAGTGCCTCCTGGTCGCGCCGTTCCGCGCCGCGCACCGACAACGGCACCGCGACCAGCGCGGTGACCAGCACCGACACCAGGGCGACCGCGCAGGTGACCAGCACCGCGCGGGCGGTCAGCGTCCCGCCGGGCCGGCGCGGCGGCGGTCCGAGCGCTCCGGATCCGGGCGGCGGCGGCCCGGACGGTGACGGGCCGGACGGTGGCGGCCCGGACGGTGACGGGCCGGACGGTGACGGGCCGGACGGTGGCGGGCCGGACGGTGGCGGGCCGAGCGGTCCGGGGCCGGGCGGTGGCGGGCCGGGCGGTGGCGGGTCGGCCGGTGACGGGCCGGGCGGTCGGGGCTCAGGCATCGGCGGCGTACCCGACGCCCCGATGGGTGCGGATCACGCTGGCCGGGCCCAGCTTGGCGCGCACCTGCGCGACGTGCACGTCGACGGTGCGGGTGCCGGCGTGGGCGGCGTACCCCCACGCCCCGGCGAGCAGCTCCTCGCGGGTGAACACCCGGCCGGGCCGCGCCATCAGGTGGGCCAGCAGGTCGAACTCGGTGGAGGTCAGCTGCACCGGGGCACCGTCGACGGCGACCGTCCGGCGGGCCGGGTCGAGGGTCACCCGACCGAGGACCCGGGGGCGGGCCAGGCCGTCGGGTGGGCCGGCGGTGCGGCGCAGCACCGCGCGTACCCGCGCGACCAGCTCCCGGGGGCTGAACGGCTTGGTGACGTAGTCGTCCGCGCCCAGCTCCAGGCCGACGATGCGGTCCACCTCGTCGTCGCGGGCGGTGAGGAAGATGACCGGCGTCCAGTCGCCGGCCTCGCGCAGTCTCCGGCACACCTCGGTACCGGGCAGGCCGGGCAGCGCGATGTCCAGGACGCAGGCCACCGGACGCAGCCGTCTCGCCGCCGCCAGACCGGCCGCGCCGTCGGCCTCGGTGTGCACACCGAACCCGTCCCGGGCCAGATACAGCCGGACGAGGTCGGCGATGGCCGGCTCGTCCTCCACCACGAGGACGAGCCCGCGCGGCGGGGCGTCGACGGTCACCGGCCCATGATGGCCGACCGGCGGGACACCTCGCCGGGTGGATCGTGTTCGGGTTCGGTAAGGGTGCCGTCAGCGGGCGATCGCGGGGTGCAGCACGGCGGGGCCGGCGACGTCGGGAAGGTCGCCCACGGTGGCGACCACCCGCTCCCGGGGGCTGCGCAGCCGGGTACGGAAGGCGTGGTTCAGCAGGGTGTCGAGCTGCCACACCTGCTTCGGGTGGCGGGTACGGATGACGAAGCGCTCGCGGATGCCGTCGATCGCGGTCGCCGCCAGCTCGACGCGGTGCAGCCGGGGGTCGGGGCTCCAGGTGACGTGGCTCAGCTCGCGAAGCTCGGTGTTGAGGTGCAGCCGGAGCCGGTGCAGCACCCGGGTCTGTCGGGTCACGACGAGCCGACGGTGGGTGAGCAGCAGCAGGTATTCCCCGGACATCGGCCGGTCGGGGCGTCCGCACCGGGTGACCAGGATCGTCGCGTCGCCGGAACCCACGCAGCGGCGGAACACCGGCATGTGCCGGCTCGCCGTCTGCACCGCGATGCCGGCCTCGGTGGCGGCGGGGAGGAACGTTCGGGAGAACACGTCCATGTCCTGCCCAACGAACCGCGTCCGGACGGTGACGTGGGCCGCGCCCTGCTTTCTGCATGTTCCACTCGCGGATCGCACCGTCGGTGTGGCAGCGGGCCGGGGCGGGCGCCGCCTCGGCCCGCCCGGTCAGCGCGGCTCGACGAACCGCCGTGCGCGCCGCCCACCGGACGACGAGATCGTCAGAGCAGCTCGACGATCGTGGCGTTGGCCATGCCGCCGCCCTCGCACATGGTCTGGAGCCCGTAGCGGATGCCGTTGTCGCGCATGTGGGCCAACATGGTGGTCATGATCCGGGCACCGGACGCCCCGAGGGGGTGCCCGAGCGCGATGGCACCGCCGCGCGGGTTGAGCCGCTCCGGGTCCGCCTCGGTCTCCGCCAGCCACGCCAGGGGTACGGGGGCGAACGCCTCGTTCACCTCGTACACCCCGATCTCCTCGATGCCCAGCCCCGCGCGACGCAGCGCCTTCGCGGTGGCCGGGATCGGCGCGGTGAGCATGGCGACCGGGTCGTCGGCGGCGACCACGGCGGTGTGCACGCGGGCCAGCGGGCGCAGTCCGTGCCGGCTGGCCCAGTCGCTGGTGGTGACGGCCAGCGCCGCCGCGCCGTCGGAGATCTGCGACGCCGAACCGGCGGTCACCACCCCGTCGGGGCGGAAGGGCGTCGCCAGTTCGGCTAGCTTCTCCAGGGAGGTCTCCCGCCGGATCCCCTCGTCGGCGGCGAACTCGCCGTCGCCCAGCGCGACCGGCGCGATCTCCGCCTCGAACGCCCCCGCGTCCTGTGCGGCTGCCGCCTTCTCGTGGCTGGCCAGGGCGAATTCGTCGAGTTGGGTGCGGGAGAAGCGCCAGCGGGCGGCGATCAGCTCCGCGCCGACGCCCTGGTTGAACGGCAGCGGGGAGCCCTCCGCGACACCCTCGACGCCCCGGTAGCGGGCCAGGATCTGGTCGCTGAACGGCATGCCGTCGGCCACGCTGGAGCCCATCGGCACCCGGGTCATCGACTCGACGCCACCGGCGACCACCAGGTCGGCCTGGCCGGAGAGCACGGTGGCGGCGGCGAAGTGCAGGGCCTGCTGGCTGGAGCCGCACTGCCGGTCGACGGTGGTGCCGGGCACCGACTCGGGCCACCCGGCGGCGAGCACCCCGTTGCGGGCGATGTTCCACGACTGCTCGCCGACCTGGGAGACGCAGCCCCAGACCACGTCGTCCACCTGGGCCGGGTCGATCCCGGTGCGTTCGGCGAGGGCACGCAGCACGTGCGCCGAAAGATCAACCGGATGTACGCCGGCCAGGCTGCCCTTGCGCCGTCCGACCGGGGTCCGTACCGCACCGACGATAACCGCGTCACTCATGTCTACTCCCCGGTAACCTGGGCTTGCCCGATCCTACGTCGCCGCCGGCCCCTCGTCCGCATCGAGGGGCACTGGCATGCTGGTGGCGTGCACGAGGAGACCTCCCCACGCCAGTGGCGGGTACGGCCGGCGCTGCCGGTGCTGAAGACGATCGGCGCGGTCGCCCTGGTCGGGCTGGGGGTGCTGTTCGCCCAGGGCGACCTGGTCCGGCCGGTGCTCGCGGCGACGGCCGCCGCCGTCCTGCTCGGCTGGGCGGTTCGCGACTGGGTGGCCCCGGTGCGGCTCGGCGTGGACGACGAGGGCGTCACCGTGCTCAAGGGCTGGTCGACGTACCAGCGGCTGCCGTGGCGCACGGTCGAGTCGGTCGACGTCACCCGCCGGTCCGGCCGGGGCCTGGCCGGCGAGGTGCTGGAGATCGACGCCGGCGAGACGCTGCACCTGCTGAGCCGCAACGACCTCGGGGCGGAGCCCGCCGAGGTGGCCGAGGCGGTGCGCGCCGCCCGCCCCGCCACCGGCTGACAGCCGCGCTGCCTGCCACCGCGGAGCCGGCTGTGCCGACGCGGCGGCACGGCAAGCGCGGCGGCACGGCAAGCGCGTGGGCGCGGGCAAGCGCGGCGGCGCGTCAGGTGAGCAGGGCGGCGGTACGCACCACGGCGAGCCCGAGCAGCAACAGCAGGAGCACCGCGCCGCCGGCCACCTGCACCCGGGTGCGGTGCGACCGGGGGGCGTACGCGAGCACCAGCGCCATCGCGCCGCCGATCAGCATGCCGCCCAGGTGACCCGGCACGGAGATGCCCGGCACGGTGAACGTGAAGATCAGGTTGATCACCAGGATGGGGATGACCTGTGAGATGTCCCGCCCCATCTTGCGTTCGATGATGATCAGCGCGGCGAACAGGCCGAAGACGGCGGTGGAGGCACCCACGGTGGCGGCCTGCGGGTGGCTGAACGCGTACGCGGCGACGTTGCCACCGAGGCCGGCGAGCAGATAGAGCCCCAGGAACCGCAGCCTGCCGAGGCTGGCCTCCAACGACCGGCCGAGCACCCACAGCGCCCACATGTTCAGCAGCAGGTGCAGCAGGCCGTAGTGCAGGAACATCGCCGTCACCAGGCGGTACCACTCGCCGTTGGCGATGCCCATCGGCAGGTAGCCCGGCGGGCTGATCGCATAGACGGCGCCCCAGGCGGTCAGCGGGGTGCCGCCACCCAGCAGGCCGCCGAAGCCGGCCCCGCCGGCCGCCGCGTCCCCGCCCCGGTCGCTGCCGATGGAGACCAACATCACCAGCAGGTTCAGCGCGATCAGCGCCTTGGTCACGTAGCCGTGTCGGCCGGCGGCACCGCCCCCGAAGGCGGTACGCGCCGGCCGCACGCTGCGTCGTCCCTCCGCCACGCACTCCGGGCACTGGAAGCCGACGGCGGCGTCCCGCATGCAGTCCGGGCAGATCGGCCGGTCACAACGGGTGCACCGGACGTAGGTCTCCCGGTCGGGGTGGCGGTAGCAGGCCGGGGTGGTGGGTGGGGACTCGTTCACGACCGGTCCGTGGCACCCGAGCGCTCAGTCATGCGAGCAAAGGTACCTCGTTGCGATCAGGAACCCTGGCGCTCGATCTCGACTCGCTCGATCACCACGTCCTGCAGCGGCCGGTCGCTCGGACCGGTCGGGGTGTTCGCGATCGAGTCGACGACCTTCGCCGACTGCTCGTCGGCGACCTGGCCGAAGATGGTGTGCCGGTTGTTCAGGTGCGGCGTCGGGGACACCGTGATGAAGAACTGCGAGCCGTTGGTGCCCGGCCCGGCGTTGGCCATGGCCAGCAGGTACGGCCGGTCGAAGCGCAGCTCCGGGTGGAACTCGTCGGCGAACGTGTAGCCCGGGCCGCCACGGCCGGTGCCCGTCGGGTCACCCATCTGGACCATGAAGCCGCTGATCACCCGGTGCGAGATGGTGCCGTCGTAGTACGGCCCGCTGCCCGGCTGGCCCGTACGCGGGTCGGTGTACTCCCGGTTGCCCTCGGCCAGGTCGACGAAGTTGCGGACGGTCTTCGGCGCGTGGTTCGGGAAGAGCTCCAGCCGGATCGGGCCGGCGTTGGTGTGCAAGGTGGCGTAGACAGCCTCGGCCACGGGTACTCCTCACTTGTCGGTCAGTTCCATGCGGATCCTCCCATGTGCCCGATCTGGACATGCGGAGGCATCCGAAGGTGGAGGATGACGAAGGAACAACTCCCAGGAGGTGGGACCGTGTTTGGAATCGGGCGGCGCAAGACCCGGGGGCAACTGGCGAAGATCGAGCTGAACCAGGGAATCGGTCACCTGAGGCAGGCTGCCGCGCACGCGGCGAAGGGTGCGGGCGCCACGGTCGGCCCGCGGGTCCACGCGGCCCGGGGCGCGGTGGCGCCGACCGCCGTCATGGTCCGCGACCGCGCGTCCAGCGGCCTCGCCTCGACGGCCGCCACGCTGGCTCCGCTGGCCCTGGCTGTTCGCCACGCGCAGGCCGAGGCGGCGGGCAAGGCGGTCGCCGGGCGCAAGGCCACCGCGGCGAAGCGGGCCGCGGTCGCGAAGAAGATGAAGGCGAAGAACATGAAGAAGCGGAAGACCCGCCGTCGCGGGTCGATGATGACCGGGCTGCTGGCCGCGGGCGCCGTGGCCGGCGTGGTCGGCGCGATGGCGCTGCGGCGTCGCCGCGAGCAGCAGGAGTGGGCCGAGTACGACCCCACCAGCACCCTCGAGCCGATGCACGACGACGTCGAGACCATCGAGGTGCGGACCGCACCCTCGCGGGGCACCAACCCGGCGACGGGTTCGACGGCTGCGGGTTCGACGGCTGCGGGTTCGACGGCTGCGGGCAGTTCGGCGGTGGTCGGCGGCGACAGCGCCTCCACCACCACCGCGACCTCGGCCGAGCCGAAGATCACCCCCACGGGTCAGGTGCCGTCGGTCGCCGAGGGTGCCACGGACACCTCGGGCCGTCCGGACGACGACCTGACCAAGGCCCTCGGCAAGGACACCGCCAAGTCCAACGGCCGCCACTGAGCCTGCCCACCCCACCGCCCCCCGCGCCCCGCAACGCCCCACCCTCCGGCGATCCTGTCGTTACGGCCCCCGGTGAATGCGACGAGACACCTCATGACCCGGGACCACAACCGCAAGATCGACCGGAAAGGAAGGGCGGGCGGGGGTGGGGGCGCGGGGGTGCCGGAGTGCGGGGTGCCCGTCGTGCGGGTCAGAGCCAGCCGTTGCGGCGGAACCACCGGTAGAGGGCCAGCGAGATGGTGAGCATCAGCGCGAGCACGACCGGATAGCCGTACGTCATCTTCAGCTCGGGCATGACCTCGAAGTTCATCCCGTAGATGCCGGCGATGGCGGTCCACACCGCGGCGATCGCCGCCCAGGCGGCGATCTTGCGCATGTCGTTGTTCTGGTCGACCGTCACCTGCGCCAGCCGCGCCTGGAGGATCGAGTTGAGCAGGTCGTCGTACGAGTTGACCTGCTCGACGGTGCGGCTGAGGTGGTCCTGCACGTCCCGGAAGTAGCGCCGCACCTCCTTCGGCACTTCGCGGTTCATCTGTGCGGTCAAGGTCAGCAGCGGGCGCTGCAACGGCATGACCGCCCGCCGGAACTCGACCAGTTCCCGCTTCATCTGGTATATCCGCTGGATCCGGCCGCTGGCCTGCCGGTCGAAGACCTCGGCCTCAAGCATGTCCATGTCGTCCTCGAGCTGGTCGGCGACCTCGAGGTAGATGTCGACCACCCGGTCGGTGACCGCGTAGGCGACCGCCCACGGGCCGTGCAGCAGCAGGTCCTCCTTCCGCTCCAGCTCGGCGCGCACCGGCGTGAGCCGGCAGGCGTCGCCGTGCCGCACGCTGATCAGGAAGTTCGGGCCGATGAAGAGCATCACCTGGCCGGTCTCGATGACCTCCGAGGTTTCGGTCAGCTCGGTGTGCTCGCAGTACCGCGCGGTGCGCAGGGCGAGGAAGTTCACGTCGCCGAACTGCTCCAGCTTGGGTCGCTGCTGCGCCTTGACCGCGTCCTCCACCGCCAGCTCGTGCAGATCGTAGGTGGCGGCGATCGCGGTCATCTCGGACAGGTCCGGCTCGTGCAGGCCCAGCCAGACGAACCCGTTGCGCTCCTGCCGGGCCTCGGCCAGGGCCTCGGCGTAGTCCCGGTCGCCGGGCCGGCGGCGGCCGTCGACGTAGAGAGCACAGTCGACGACGGCGCTGCGCTGCGGCGCGGCCGGGACGGCGGGGTTCGGGGTGTCGTCGTCGCTGGCGAGCCGCCGGGTCATGGCCCGCACGGGTGCGACCCAGTCCCGGGGCCGGAGCACCCGACCGCCGTGGTCCGCCGCGTCGCGCTCCTGCCGCGTCCGCTCCGCCATTCCGCCCCCTCCCGCGTCGGCCCCGGTCCCCACCCACCCGACGGCGTCGGGACCGGCGGTTCCGCCGCCCGGCGGGCGGGGGTGGTCGGATTCGATGCCCGTCGGCCCGCCGGCCGACGAGCCGCGCGGCCGGGCCCTAGGGAGAGTACGCCGCGCGACGGGTCGTCGCGGGGGACGAGCCCCGGAGGGGTGGCGTCGGGCGGGCCGGACCGCTACGGGGGGGTGAGGGGGCGACCCGGCCCGCCCGACGCCCTTTGGGGGCGGGGGGTGATGCTGGTCGCGTCGGCCCCGACACCGGGAAGGTCGGACCGCACCGGGAGCACCGCCGACGCGGGCTCCGGGGCGACGACCTCCACTGATGCGAGGTGAACGACGCTCGCAGCATTGTGGGCCGCGAGCCGCCCCGGGCGGGAGTCCCGGGACGGCTCGCAACGCTCAACTGTCGGATATCCGACAGAAATTCACCCTCGAACGGCGGCCATCGCCTCCGCGAGGCGACGCACACCCTCGTCGATCCGGTCGGCCGTCACCGCCGAGTACGCCAGCCGCAGCGCGTGCCGCCCCCCGTCGAGAACGAAGTCGCTGCCCTTGACCACCGCCACGCCGCGTTCGGCCGCCGCCGGAGCCAGCCTGTCCACCTCGACGTCCTCGGGCAGCTCGACCCAGAGGAAGTAACCGCCGTCCGGCTCCACGAACCGCGCCTCGGGGATGTGCCGCCGCAGCGACTCGGCGAGCACCCTCGCCCGCTCACCCAACGCGGCCCGCACCGTCTCGATCGAGCGGTCGATGTCACCCGAGACACAGAACTGGTGCACGATCGCCTGGGACACCATGCCCGGCGAGATGTAGAGGTTGGTGGCCTTCTTCGCGATGTCGGCGATCAGGTCCGCCGGGCCGACCAGGTACCCCACCCGGACACCGGGGCAGACCGTCTTGGTGAAGCTGGAGGCGTGCACGACCACGCCGTGGGTGTCCATCGACAGCATCGACGGCAGGCGCTCGCCCCGGAACCGGATGTCGGCGTACGGGTCGTCCTCGAAGAGCGTGAAGCCGTACTCGACCGCCAGGTCGAGCAGTTCCCGCCGCTTGTCCAGCGACAGGGTCACCCCGGCCGGGTTCTGGTAGTTCGGGATGACGTGGGCCAGCCGCGGCCGCACCCCGGACTCCAGCAGCTTGCGCAGCTCGGCCGTGTCGAGGCCGTCCGGCTGGATGGTCACGCCGTGCAGCTCGCCGCCCATCCGCTTCAGGTTGAGCAGGGTGCGGTCGTACGTCGGCCGCTCCACCACCACCGCGTCACCGGGACGCACCAGGTGGTCGAAGAGGAACGCGTCGGCCTGGAGTGAGCCGTTGGTGACGAGCACCTGGTCGGCCCCGACCCCGTGCTTGTCGGCGATCCACTGCCGCAGCGGAAGGTAGCCGACGGAGGTGCCGTACGCCGTCACCCCGGCAGGGTCGGCGTCGAACGCGCGGACGGCGGCGGCCTTGAGCCCCTCGACATCGACGATGTCCAGGGAGGGAGCGCCACGGGCGAAGGAGATCAGCTGCTCGGCGGTCATGGCTGTTCAGCGTACGGGCGGCGGCGGGCGACGCGTGGACGGCACGGCGATGTCCGCATCCTGAGCCACCGGGACGGGTGAACGGCATCCGCCGGCCGGTGGCACCGCCCGGCGGCCCTGCCCGGCGGAACCTCGGACCGGGAGGCCGACCGGCTCGTGCCGGTCCTCAGACCGGGAGGCCGACCGGCTCGTGCCGGTCCTCAGGCCGGGAGGCCGACCGGCTCGTGCTGCTGCTGCCGGGACAGGCCGTCCACGTGCAGGCCCAGCGCGGCGATGAGCTGCCCCCAGTCGAAGTAGGACCGCCACGCCGTGATCCGGCCCCGGCGCACCCGGACCACGTCCGCCACGTCCCAGGAGACCACCCGCCCGGTGGGGGCCACCGTGCCGAACGGGGTGTGCAGCACCCCCGTGTGGGTGCCGGTCAGCCGCCGCTCGACCGCCGCCCCGCCGGCCGTCTGCACCGACCCCGTCACGTCGACGACCAGGTCGGGGAACGCACCCGTCCAGGTACGCAGCAGGGCGGGCAGTTCGATCGGGCGCACGGTCACGCCCGGCATGGCGTAGAAGGCGTCCGTGGCGTACAGCTCCGGCAACCGGGCCACGTCCCGCCGCAGGAGCATCGCGTACTGCTGGTCGACCAACCGCTCCGCGCCGCGCATCGGAACCTCCCCACGGCCGCGGCCCGTCCGCGCCCGCAGGGGATTCCTACCCGTCGATCAGCGTGCCAATCCTCGACGCCGGGGCCGGTTCAGCCCGCGTCGACCATCCGGCCCGCGGCCCAGACCCGCATGATGTCGCGTACGGAGATCACGCCGGTGACCTCGCGGCCGTCGAGGACGACGAGGTGCCGGAACCCGCCCCGGGCCATCGCCGCAGCCGCCTCCTCCACCGTCCACTCCGGCCCGGCGTAGACCGCGTCCCAGGTGAGGTGGGCGCCGGTGCGCTCGACGTCCGGGTCCAGCCCCGCGCCGATCGCGTTCAACACGTCCCGCTCCGTCATGATGCCGACCCCCTCGGAGTCGGGGTCGATCACGATGGCGGATCCGATGCCACGGGCCGACATCATCTGCGCCGCCTGGCGCAGGGTGTGCTCCGGACCGACCACGAGGACCTGGCTGGACATTGCTTCCCGAACCTGCATCACATCACCCCTTTGGGACGGCGGCACCCGGTTAGCAACATGGTGGGCCCCGGCCGTTGGCAGGACAAGGCCGGACATCGGCGCGACCGGGTGCGCGGGCCGCGCATCGGCCCGTCGACGGCCGGTCGCTACTGTCGTGGCGTGTCGACCGAGCCGCTACGCTGCGCCGGCGCGCTGATCGTCGACGGCGACCTGACCCGGCCCCGCCTGGAGGCCGGCAAGCACACCGAGTTCCGCTGGCTCGCCGCCGACGAGATCGCGCTGCTCGACGAGCACCGCCACGTCAACGACGGGTTGATGCGGCGGATCGCCGAGAACGCCTTCGCCGCCCTGCGCGCGACGGGTCAGTGAACGACAGCGTCGGGCTCCCGCCCCACCGGGTCGCCGCCATGGTCGCCCCGGCCCTCGACCGGCTCGTCGTCGCCGGGATGCGGGTATTCCTCGACGGCGGCGGGGCGGAGCTGAGCCAGCGCTACGGCGGGCCGGCCGCGACCGGGTTCCTGGTCGAACTGCGCACCCGGCTGGCCGCACCCGGCGGCACGGTCGACCGGGCGGGATTCGCGGCCGTCACCCGCCACCGCGACCCGGCCGCCTGCCGGCGCGCTCTCGACAAGCACGTCGCGTACGGGATGGTGCACCGCCGGCCCGACGGCGCGATCAGTGCCACCGCACGCGGGACGGCCTTCCTCACCGAGGCTCACCAGGTGCAGGGCGAGGTGACCGAGGAGCTGTGGGCCGGGCACGACGACCGGGTGTCGCGGCTGGTCGAGGCGTCGGGCCGGCTGCTGGCGTACGCGCTGGCGGGTGAGGAACCGGCGGGCGGGGGCGATCCGGCGGGCGGGGCGTTCGCGGCGACCGCACCCCCGTACGAACCCGACGGCACCCCACCGGGCGTGCTGCTGCTCAACCGGCTGGCCACGCTGCGTCACCACCGGGCCGACGCGCACGCCGCCGCGTGGACCGCCGCCGGGCACACCGCGCAGAGCGTGGCCGCCCTGCCCGACGGGCCGGAGCGGGTCGCCATCGACCTGGAGACCGACCGCCGGGCCGCCGGCCCCTACGCGGCGCTGACCGCCGGGGAACGGCTCGACGTCCTGGCCGACCTGGCCGCCCTGCCCGGTTGAGCACCGGCCGGGGTGACGCCGCCCTTGCCGGCTGACCGCCGGACGCCCCGGTCGAACGCCGTCCGGCCCGGTCGAACGCCGGGTCACCCCGGTCGAACGCCGGGTCACCCCGGTTGGCGGCGGCCACGCTGTCGCCCGGGGCTATCCTCCACCGGTGACCGGGATTCGGGACGAGGGAGGCGCGGGAATGATCGGGATGGTGCTTGCGGCCGGGGCGGGGCGCCGGCTGCGCCCGTACACCGACACCCTGCCGAAGGCCCTCGTGCCGGTGGACGGCGACACGACCATCCTCGACATCGCGCTGCGCAACCTGGCCGAGGTCGGGCTGACGGAGGTCGTGATCGTGGTCGGGTACGCCGCCGACACGGTACGCGAGCGGCAGGCCGGGCTGGAGGAACGCTACGGCGTGAAGATCACCCTGGTGCACAACGACAGGGCCGAGGAGTGGAACAACGCCTACTCGCTGTGGCTGGCCCGGGAGCACTTCGCCCGGGGTGTGCTGCTGGTCAACGGCGACACCGTCCACCCGGTGGGCGTGGAGAAGACCCTGCTGGCCGAGCGCGGCCCCGGCGTCCTGCTGGCCGTCGACACGGTCAAGAAGCTGGCCGAGGAGGAGATGAAGACCACCTTCGACGCCGCCGGCCAGCTCACCCGCATCACGAAGCTGATGGACCCGGCCGAGGCGTACGGGGAGTACATCGGCGCGACACTGATCGAACCGCAGGTCGCCGACGCGCTCGCCGACGCGCTGGAGGCCACCTGGCGGCGCGACCCGAACCTCTACTACGAGGACGGCTACCAGGAGTTCGCCGAGCGCGGCGGCGAGGTGCGGGCCGCCTCGATCGGCGACGTCCCGTGGGTCGAGGTGGACAACCACGACGACCTGGCTCGGGCGCGGGAGATCGCGTGCCGCTACTAGCGCGTACCGTCAACACGCCCCTGGTGATCGAGGTCCGCCGGGGCGCGGTGGCCGACCTGGGGTCGCTGCTGGCCGACCGGCGCATCTCGGCCGGCGGGGACGTGGCCGTGGTGGTCGGCCCCGGCCAGGGCGAGAAGATCGTCGAGCTGTGCCGGCCCAGCCTCGGCTCCGCCGACGTGTTCACCGTCGCCGGTGGCACCATCGACGCGGCCAACGAGCTGGGTGACCGGCTGCGGGCCCGGTCGTACGACGCGGTGGTCGGCATCGGCGGCGGCAAGACCATCGACACCGCCAAGTACGCCGCCACCCGGTACGGCATGCCCATGGTGACCGTGGCGACGAGCCTCGCCAACGACGGCATCGCCTCGCCGACGGCGTCGCTGGACCACGAGGGCGGCAAGGCCTCCTACGGGGTGCACATCCCGATCGCCGTCATGGTCGACCTGGATTTCGTGGAGAACGGCCCGGACCGGCAGACCCAGGCCGGCATCGGCGACGCGGTGAGCAACCTGAGCGCCTGCGCCGACTGGGAACTGGCCCACGAGGTACGCGGCGAACCGATCGACGGTCTCGCCGTGACACTCGCCCGCACCGGCGCGGAGGCCCTGCTCAACCACCCCGGGAAGATCACCGACGACGCGTTCCTGACCACGCTGGCCGAGGCGCTGATCCTCGGCGGCATCGCCAGCTCGGTGTGCGGCTCGACCCGCCCCGCAAGCGGCGGCGACCACGAGATCTCGCACGCCATCGACCACCTGTTCCCCGGCACCGGTTCACACGGCGAGCAGGTCGGGTTGGGCGCGCTGTTCTGCACGTTCCTGCGCGGCGACCTGGAGCAGTTCGGCCGGCTCGCCCGCTGCCTGCACCGGCACGGCCTCGCCACCACCCCCGCCGACCTGGGCCTGAGCGACGACCAGTTCATCGAGGCCGTGCAGTACGCGCCCCGCACCCGGCCGGACCGCTACACCGTCCTGGAACACCTGGCGTTGTCGCCTTCCGACACGCGGGAACGGCTGGCAGACTACGCCGGTGCAATCCGCGACCACCGTGGCTGAGGCCCGTCCCACCGTCGCCGACTTCCACCGGGTGAACCGGGGCGGCGGCCTGTTCAGCGAGTCGGTCAGCCAGTGGCTCGGCGCGGTCTTCGCCGTCGTCGCCCAGCGGCTCGGGCTGCCGCCGACCGCCCTGACCATCACGAACCTGGTGCTCGGGCTGGCCACCTCGGTGACCGTGGTGGCGCTCGCCGGCCCCGTCGCCGCCGGTGACGTGCCGGCCTGGGCCGTCGGGCTGCTCGCGCTGGTCGGCTGGCAGGTGGCGTACGCCCTGGACTGCGCCGACGGTCAGCTCGCCCGGGTCACCGGTCAGGGCAGCGCGGCGGGCGCGCGGGTCGACGTGCTGTGTGACGTGGCCGCCCAGATCGCCCTGGTAGCCGCCCTCGCGGCCACCGCCGTGGCGCAGGAACCGGCCACCCCGACCTGGCTGGTGGCGATCTTCGCCGGCACCTGGATGGTCAACCTGGTGACGTCGGTGATGCAGGCCGGCCCCAACGCGGCCAGCATGGTCACGTCCACCTCACTGCCCGTACGCCTGGTCAAGCTGATCCGCGACTACGGCGCGGTCATCTTCGTGGCGGCCCTGGTGCTGGCCTTCGCCCCGGCACTGGTCCTCTGGGTCGTGGTGGCCTTCACCATCGTCAACGGCGGCTTCCTGCTCGCCAGCATCGCCTTCTCCGCCCGCGCCTCGCTGCGCTGAACCGCAGGGAGTTGGCTCGGCGCGTCGGGGTCAGGCTGGAACCTGTCCGTTGAGGTACGCGTTGATCTGGTCGATCTCGAGCGCGTTGAAGACCTCCGGCTGGGCTGCGGCCTGGTTCGAGTTGATGATCCGCTTGAACAGGTTGTAGTGGGCCATCGACCGCAACCCGATGACGCGGTTGGGGGTGACCAGGTAGCCGGTGCCGCCGGTGCTCCAGATGAGATACATCAGTCCGTCCTTGGTGAGAATGTCGGGTGGAGGTCCGGGCGTTCCGGCGAACGGTGCACCGCCGAGGATCGACTCGGGGTCGACGCGTCCACCGTTGGGGTGGATGACCTCAAGGTGCAGGTGCGGGCCGGTCGAGCGGCCGGTCGACCCGACGTTGCCGACGTGCTGCCCGGCGGCGACCTGGGCGCCCGTGCGCACCACGGGAGCTTCCCGCAGGTGCGCGTAGAGGCTCCGCCAGCCGTCGGCGTGGGTGACGATCGCGTGGTGGCCGAAGCCGCCGGCGTTGTAGCTGACGCTGGTGACCGTGCCGGCGGCGATCGACCGCACCGGATAGCCGAGGATCCCGGAGTAGCTGTAGTCGGTGCCGTTGTGCTGCCGCGTCTCGCCGGTGATCGGGTCCCGCCGGGGCCCGAAGGGCGACGTGATCGGGACCCACTTGTCGAAGGGCCGGTTCCAGCGGGGCGTGGCACCGTAGGCCGCTTCGGCCAGCCACGCCTCCGGGATCACGCCGACGGCGAGCGCAGCGGTGATCACCCCGAGCAGGTGGCGACGGTCGAGGCGGTGCGGCGAAGGCTCAGCTTCCGCTGCTGCTTCGTCGGCTTGATCGGATTGCCGCATACGCTCCCTCGGCCAGGTCAGGCCACAGACGCCCAACGCCCCACGGACAATCGGCAGCGACGAGCCTCGATCGCAAGAGGCATGGATCCTAAGGTAATCGGTGCCTGTGCTGTCAAGACCAGCGCGGAATAACTACAGAGTGTCATTCTCTGATACACTTGCGTCAATAAAGGGATTGACGCAGCCTTGGGGAAAAGTCATGCGACGACAGATTCTCGCTGTTTCGGTGACAATTTTGGCGCTTGCCGTAGGCATCTCGGGATGCACTGACGGCCAACCACCAGACCCACCGAAAACCGATAATCCAAGCACTCCCGCCCATCCCTCTGCCATGCCGCTTTTCGACCCTCCCCTGGCCTTCGCTGCAAGTGCAGTCGAGTTTGAGATGCCGAGCGGAATGTTCCAGACATGGGACGGGGTTGTGTATCTGTTGACCACCGGCAATGGATTCCTCGCATACGACCTGACCAAGGGGTCACTCCTGTGGAAAGTGCCGCTGATCAACGGGCCCGCGAGGCTGGGTAACACGGGGCCGATGATCGCGGAGGTGGACGGCAAGCCGACCGCCTTCTTGACCTATCGAGTGGTGATCGAAGGCAGCGGAACGATTTCCGACCGCACGGTGATGCGGGTGGCGAGCTTCAGCCTGGCTGATGGCGCGGTCGGCTGGCAGACGGACGTGGACGACGAGCGCATCCCATCAGACAGTGGACTCGGTGTCGACAAGGTGGTGGCAGCCAACTCCGATCATGTCGTGGTGTCCACCGACTCGCACGACACGGGTGGTCTCGGCAGCGACTTCACCACCGTTCTCGACGCCAGAACCGGCAAGATTCGGTGGTCGAATCCAGCCTTCCAGGCCCGAGCCCTCGACGGCGACACTGTCGCCGGCATGAGATCCACTGATTACAGGGCCAAGGCCGAGCGGGCGACGATAGGGCTGGCCGCATCGGATGGTGCCCAACGGTGGATCCACGAAAATACGAGGCCATCCGGTGTGCTCGGCAGTGGCCAGCTCGGCGGCGGACTGATGCAGGTGTATCCGGTTCGCGGTAACAGCGAAGGCAGACCAGCGGGACTCATCGAGATAAAAACCGGCCGCGAGGTCATCCGCTTCGAACCGGCAGGCACTGCCACTTGCCGATACGATGGAGAAGCTGTCGTCGTGTGCGCGCAGCACGGTGGCCGCTCGGGTGAGACCGGAAGCATGGCTGCATACGACGCCACGTCATACAAACTGCTGTGGCAGTTGCCCGACAAGGCTGCCGGGCGGGAGGCACCCAAACTATCCGCAGCACGACGGGGAGCGATCTACGGATCTACCAGCAATGGCCCGATCATCCTCGACGCGCGCACAGGGCAGGACAAGGTCACAGACCTGAGCTTCACCCCTGACGTCGTCATTCCCGGGTTCGGGATCGTGAAGAGCTTGAAAGCAATAAAAGTACACGCGGCAACTGGCTGACTCCCAGGACACCGTCTGGCAGACCCGCCCCCGTCGACCCTCCGGCCTGCGGAAACGCTCACCAACCGCCACCAGCAAGTCGCAGCTATAGGGTGCTCGGGCAGCGAACTGTTGTTCAAGGCCACATTCGGTTCCCCTGCCAGTTAGGGATCTTTCAGTGAGCGACACACCGCAGCTCGGACCCGCGCCCCAGCGCATTGCCGTCGACGCGGAACAGGTGCGCAGGCTCGTCGCCGACCAGTTCCCCCAGTGGGCCAGCCTGCCGGTTCGGCCCGTACCCAACGGCGGCTGGGACAACTGGACCTTCCATCTCGGCTCGCGGATGTCGGTCCGGTTGCCCAGCGCATCCGAGTACGCCCTGGCGGTCGACAAGGAACACCGGTGGCTTCCGGCACTCGCTCCCCGGCTTCCGCTGCCCATCCCCGCCCCCCTGGCCAAAGGCGAACCTGGCGCGGGCTACCCCTACCCGTGGTCGATCTACCAGTGGCTCGACGGCGAGCCCGCGAGCGCCGACCGGATCACCGAGCCCGTCAGGTTCGCACTCGGCCTGGCCGATTTCCTGGCGGCCTTGCAGCGCATCGATACCACTGACGGTCCCCGCCCCGGGAAGCACAACTGGTATCGGGGCGGCACGCTGCGCACCTACGACGGGCAAGCCCAGCGCGCACTCACGGCACTCGACGGCCACGTCGACGTCGACCTGGCTCGCGAAATCTGGGAGAGCGCGCTGGCAGCCCGCTTCGACGGTGCGGACAAATGGTTCCACGGTGACGTCGCCCAGGGGAATCTCCTGCTCAACGACGGCGAGTTGGCAGCTGTCATCGACTTCGGGACGTGCGGCGTCGGCGACCCGGCCTGTGACCTGGCAATCGCGTGGACACTGCTGACCGCCGACGGCCGGCAAGCGTTCCGAAAGCGGCTGTCCGTCGATGAGGCGACATGGGCGCGCGGGCGCGGCTGGGCCCTCTGGAAAACGCTCGTCACCTGCTCCTACACCCTGGGCGATGCCGACGAGTCAGCCGCAGACGCGCTGCGCATCCTCGGCGACATCTTCTCTGAATACACCCTCAGCGCCGTCACCAAGCCCCAGCTCTGAACAGCCAGCCACTACGCCTGGCAAGCCTCACCGGGCCATGCCCACGATCCCCACCTTCGGGCGCTTAGCGCTCCGGCGGCGGCGGCTCGTCCGCTCCCCGCGCCTTCCACGGCTGGTGTTCAGCGATCCAGGCTTCCACGTCCTCCATCAGCCAGACCGCACCGCCAGCCAACCGATCGAAGGGCTCTGGGAAATCGGGTCGACTGGTGAGCTGGACGACCCGGACGCGCGACACGCCCAAGCGCTCCTGAAGCTCCGCGCTCCCGTACAGCCTCCGCCGCCAGCCCATTACCGAAGCATCCCGAGCCGACCCCCTTCCGAACTCGAAAGACCCGGTGCCATCACCCGCAGGTACTGCTAAGCAGCCGTTTCTACAACAGAGGCACCCCCTGTCGTACTTGATAGAGGGTTGATTGATCGGGTTCCCTGACTGGGCAACACCGGGGTAGCGGTCCGGCTACGTGATTGAGCCTCCGTGGCCGGACCTGCCCGTCTGTAGAGGTGGGCAGGTCCACCGAACGACGGACGACCCGGCGGTTCTACCAAAGGGCGGCGGTGGCGGCGTGGACAACCGTGAACAGGTGCCGATCGGCCGGCAGGTGGCGTACTGGCGGACGCGACGGAGGTTGTCGCAGCAGGTGTTCGCCGATCGGCTCGGCAAGTCGAAGTCCTGGGTCGACAAGGTCGAGCGGGGTGTGCGATCGCTGGACAAGATGTCGACGTTGCGGCACATCGCCACTGTCCTGCGGATCGACACCGCAGTGCTGTTCGGCCGGGACGTCCAACCCGTCGTGGTGGCCGATCGCGTCGAGGGGGTGGAACGGATTCGGGAGGCCCTGTCGACGTACGACAGCGCCCTTGGTCGGCCGGCGGTCCGGAGCGTGGCGTTGCCGGCGGACCGGTTGACCCGGGAGGTCGGGCATGCCTGGACCATGTTCCAGCACGCCCGGTATCCGCAGGTGGCAGCCCTGGTGCCGGGCCTGCTGGCCGGCGTGCAGCGGGTCCACGCCGACGACCCCGGGTGGGGCCGGCCGCTGCTGGTGGAGGTGTACCGGCTGACCGCCGCGCTGCTGACGAAGCTCGGCGAGGTCGATCTGGGCTGGCTGGCCGCAGACCGGGCGATGGCTGCCGCGACCGGGCATCCCGAGTTGGTGGCCGCCGCCGCCGTGCAGCTCGGCCAGGTTCTACGCGCCTCCGGGCGGGCGCGGGCGGCGCTGTCGACGACGCTGGCCGCCGCGTACCGGATCGCCCCGCCCAACCCGGACGACGACGGCTCCCCCGCCGCCTGGTCGTTGTGCGGGACGCTGCTCGTGCAGGCCGCCCTGGCGGCGGCCAGCCGGGGCGACGAACACGCCGCCGCCGAACTTCTCGACGAGGCCGCCGGCATGGCCGCCCGGGTCGGAGACGGCCACGACCACCACCGGACCGCGTTCGGGCCGGCGGCGGTCGACCTGGCCCGCGCTGCCGCAGCCCTCGACCTGGGCGACGCGAGCGAGGCGGTGACCTGGCACGAGAAGACGACCACACGGGACGCCTGGCGGTGGCTACCGCTCGAACACCGCGCCGCGCACCTGATCGACGCCGCCCGCGCCTACGCCGAGGTCGGCGACCCGATCAGCGCCGCCCGGGTGCTGGTCGACGCCGACCGCATGGCACCGGCCGAGGTACGCCACCGCCCCGCCGCCCGAGAGGTGCTCGCCCAGGTGGCCGGCGACCCGCACGCCCCAGCCACGATCATCCAACTCGCCGCCGCCCTCGGCGTGACCTGCCAATGACCGCACCGTTCCTGTCCCTCGCCCAGATCCGTAACCGGCTGATCCTCACCGCCCGCGCGGTCCTCCGCGACCACCGGACCGACGCGGACGGCCGCTGCCAGGTCTGCCGGACACCGGAGTGCCCGGTGTCGACCGCCGCCCGCAACGTCATTCGCGCCGCCGAAGATGTGCAGGCAGCGGAGGAGCAAGCGTCTCCGGGAATGGGAAGGAGATTGCGTAGCAAGCAATGAAGAGGCCACCACATCGAGAACACCCACGTCGGGTTGTTCCCGTCGGCCCTTTGCTCTGCTTCAACTCACGCAATGGTTTCGCCGCCGAAACGTTGCGCCCGTTGAAGCAGAGCAAAGGGACCGTTCGTCGGGTCAACCGCAGCGCTGTCGGCTCCCTTGCCGGCCGGTTGGACCTGTCGGGCGATTGGGACTCACCAGAGACCAACCAGGAGATCGCTGCTGATTTCGAACCAGCGCCCAGGACACCACCCCAGCCTCCTGCCGACCACTGTCCCTAAAGGATGTCTCGTAACTCGGTGAAGGCGTTGCTCGGCAACGGCGCTGGTGTCACCCGGCGAGGATGATGTTGTGGAGGTGGGCGATGCCGGAAGCGGTGTCGGTCAATGTGTGGGCGGCGCGGCGGTAGTCGCGCAGGATCTTGAAGCACTTCATGCGGGCCAGTACGTGTTCGACCTGCGCTCGGATGGTGCGGTGCTGCTTGTTCAGCTCCGCTTTCCACTCGGGCAGTTCGCTGCCGTCGGCGGGCTTGCGGTAGGGGATGATCACCTCGGGGTTGCCGCGGTAGGCGCCGTCGGCCATGACCGGCCGTCCGGCCAGCTTCTGGTCGATGCCGCTGGTGCGGTAGACGATGGTGTCGTTGCGGTTGCCGGGCTGCGGGTCGCCGAGTGCGACCACGAGGCGGGTGTGGGCGTCGATGGCGACCTGCAGGTTGGTGCTGTAGCGGTAGTTCTTGCTCGGGGCGGCCAGGCGGTGATCCCGGGTTGGGATCAGGGTGCCGTCAACGATGGTGATCTGGTCGACCCGACGCCGGCGTACCGGGGCCAGGGCGAGCAGCGGACCGAGGGTGTCGATGACTCGATGGGCGGCGGAGTGCGACACCCCGAACAGCGGGCCGATCTGCCGCATCGTCAGGTTCGTGCGCCAGTAGGCGGCTACCAGCAGCACCCGATCGGCAAGGTTGAGAGACCACTGCCGCCCCGGCCGCCCGTCAGCGATCGCGTCACCGCCACGCTCGGCGACCAGCCGGACCAGTCTGCGGAACTGAGCGGGCTGCAGCCCCGTGAACGGGAAGATCCACTCCGGGCGGGCCGCCGAGATCACCTGCACCACGACATGATCCACCATGGACCGGTTACCGAGTTACGAGACGTCCCTTAGGGCGACCGGAGGCTCTACGTCGTGGCCGAGACGCTTGCCCCGCCCACAGAGGTCAGGACGGTGCACCTCCGCGCAGCCCCGCGTACACGTCGATGAGCCTCTTGGTGACCACGTCGGGGTGGAAGGTGCGCTCGTAGCGCAACCGGGCCGGGGCCGACAGGGCGGCGGCACCGGCCGCCGCGACCGGCAGGGCGGCGGCCATCGCGGCCGGGTCGGCGGGCACCACCCAACCGACCGCGCCGGTCGGGTCGTCCGCCCCCACCAGGTACGGGATGCCGCCCAGGTCGGTGCCGAGCACCGGCCGCCCGCTGGCCATCGCCTCGATGACCACGGTCGGCAGCACGTCGTGCCAGAGCGAGGCGGCGATCACCACCGCAGACTGGGCCATGGTGGCCCGCACGCCGTCGCGGTCCAGCGAACCCAGGTACGTCACGTCGGCGCGTTCGGCGGCGGCGGCCTCGGCCAGGTGGCGCAGCTCGCCGTCACCGGCGATGCGCAGCGGCCCGAGAGCGCCGTCGGGGTGCCGCCGCCAGGCGTCGAGCAGCACGCCGAGGCCCTTCTCCGGGGACAGCCGGCCCAGGAAGAAGAAGCCCTCGCCGAGCGGGGCGGGGCGGCCGGGGTCGGGGATGCCGTTCGGCTTGACCACGATCCGGTCCGCCGGGATGCCGTACTCGCGCAGGTGGGTGGCGATCTGTGAGGTGAGCGCGATGAACCGGTCCACCGAGCGCCAGGTGGGGCGGTGCACGGCCAGGGTCGTCGCCATCAGGGCGCTCTGCACCGCCGAGCCCCGGTAGCAGCGGTTCCTGATCGCCGGCACGCCGAACGTGCGGCCCTTGCAGTCCTGGCAGATCGCGCCGTCGCGGAAGTAGACCCCCGACGAGCAGACCTGCCGGTAGTTGTGCACCGTCTGCACCACCGGCACCCCGTGCCGGTGCGCGGTGCGCACCACCCAGGGCGAGAGCAGGGGGTACGGGTTGTGCAGGTGCAGCGCGTCCGGCCGGTGCTCGGTGAGCAGCCGGGCCAGCTCCTGCTGGGCCCGGGGGGCGTAGATCGGGGAGATCGGCAGCAGCGCCTTCGCCGTCTTCGGCATGGTGGGGATCTCGTCGGAGCTACGCAGGAACGGCAGCACCTCCACGCCGGCCGCGGTGAGCTGGGCGATCTCCGCGTCGACGATGGTGTTCTCCCCGGAAGGCTGAGCCTGCCGGTACCGGTTGTGCGCCACCACGATTCTCACGGGAAAGAAGGCTACCGTTGGGGCGTGCCCGAACTACCGGAGGTGGAGGCGCTCGCGGGTTACCTGCGGCAGCGCGCGGTCGGCCGGCGCGTCGACCGGTTCGAGGTCGCCGCGATCAGCGCCCTGAAGACGTACGACCCGCCGCCCAGCGCCGTCGCGGGCCGCACGGTCACCGCCGCCGGCCGGCACGGCAAGTTCCTCGACGTACTCTTCGACGGCGGCCTGCACCTGGTGGTGCACCTGGCCCGCGCGGGCTGGCTGCACTACCGGGAGGCGTTCCCCTCGGCGGCGCCGCTGCGCCCAGGGAAGGGGCCGATCGCGCTCCGGGTGCGCCTCGACGACGGCTCGGGCTTCGACCTGACCGAGGCGGGCACCCAGAAGAGCCTCGCGGCGTACCTGGTGACCGACCCGGCGGCGGTGCCCGGGGTGGCCCGGCTGGGGCCCGACGTGCTCGACATCGACCTGCCGACGTTCGCCGCGCGGATCCGCAGCCGGCGGGGGCAGGTCAAGGGGCTGCTCACCGACCAGGGGGTGCTGGCGGGGGTCGGCAACGCGTACTCCGACGAGATCCTGCACGCGGCGAAGCTGTCCCCGTTCGCGCTCACCGACCGGCTCTCCGACGAGCAGGTCGCGACGCTGTACGCGGCCACCCGCCGGGTGCTGCGCGACGCGGTGGACCGCTCCCTGGGGCAGCGGGCCGCCGAGTTGAAGGGCGAGAAGCGCTCGGGGCTGAAGGTGCACGCCCGCACCGGCCTGCCCTGCCCGGTCTGCGGCGACACGGTACGTGAGGTGTCGTTCGCCGACTCCAGCCTCCAGTACTGCCCCACCTGCCAGACGGGCGGCAAGCCGCTCGCTGACCGAAGGTTGTCCCGCCTTGTACGGTGAGTGACATCACTCGACGGTTACGGAGCGGAATCGCCCGACCTGTGCGTAACCTCCGGTCCGGCGCTCTACCAGGGCCGCCTTCCGTCGGTATAGTGGCTCGGTCCCCGGCTCCTGGAATGGTGTGAGCCGGCCAGATCCCAGGCGGCACCGGTCAGGCGCGAAAGTCCCTCGGCTCAGCGTCGGTGCGGGGCCCGCGTGGGAGACTGGGACGGTGGGCGACCCGGGCCCCTCACGGCGAGTGAGCGGGCACGTGTCATGCGGGAGGACATGGGTGAGGTGACGACAAGCCTCCAGCGCCCGGTAACCAACGAAGGCCGGAGCAGACTCGTGCGGCACGTCGACAGCTTCGAGATCCAGCCGCCGACACCGCCGTCCCACAACGGCGTACCCCGGTCGGCATGGGCCCGCGCCCGTCGGCGCGTCTCCCGGTGGCACCGCCCCTACACGGTGATCCTGCTGCTGCTCGACCTCGCGGCGGCGGCCTTCGCCAGCTACACCGCCATCCGCACCTTCGACCAGGCCACCGCGGGCTTCTACAACGCCCAGGAGGACCCGACGTGGTTCTTCACCGTGGCGTTCCTGCTGCTGCCGCTCGGCTGGGTGGTCATCCTCTGGTTCAACCGGGCCTACGACCGGCGCTACCTCGGACTCGGTCCCGACGAGTACAAGCGGGTGCTCCGCGCCGGCGTGGCCGTCGCCGCCACCGTCTCCTTCGTCGCCTTCGCCACCAAGACCGACCTGTCCCGTTACACGGTCGGCACGGCGCTGCTGCTGGCCCTGCTGCTGATCCTGCTGGGCCGCATCCTGGCCCGCTTCGTACTGCACACCGTCCGGCGCAACATCCAGCAGGCCGCGCACCGGATGGTGCTGGTGGGCACCCTGCCGGAGTGCCTGGAGGTGTACACGGCCGTCACCCGCAACCCGGCCGCCGGTCTGGTGCCGGTCGCCATCAGCATCACCGACGGGTACGCGGCGGCCAAGGGCGTCCAGACCCCGGTGCCCGTGTACGCGGGCCGCGACGTGCTGGCCCTGGTACGCGAGGTCGGCGGCGACACCATCGCGGTGTGCGGCTCGGCCAGCGCCGAACCCGGCGAGCTGCGCCGCCTCGCCTGGCAGTTGGAGGGCTCCGGCGTCGACCTGGTCGTCGCCCCGCAGCTCACCGACATCGCCGGCCCGCGCGTGCACATCCGCCCCATCGAGGGGCTGCCGCTGCTGCACGTGGAGGAGCCGACCCTGTCCGGGCCGGCCCTGCTCGCCAAGAACCTGCTGGACCGGGTCGCCGCCGGGCTCGGCCTGCTGATGCTGATCCCGGTCTTCCTGGTCGTCGCCGTCGCCATCCGTGTCTCCGACCCCGGGCCGGTCTTCTTCCGGCAGCCCCGGGTGGGGCACGAGGGACGCACGTTCCGGGTGTGGAAGTTCCGCACCATGTACGTCGACGCGGAGGACCGCCTCGCCAGCCTCGTCGACCGCAACGAGACCGACGGCATGCTGTTCAAGATGAAGGAGGACCCCCGGGTGTTCCCCGTGGGTCGCTTCCTGCGGGCCTCGTCCCTCGACGAGCTACCCCAGTTGATCAACGTGCTGTGGGGCGAGATGTCCCTGGTCGGGCCGCGCCCGCTGCCCGCCGACGACGGCGACTTCCTCGGCGACGTGCGCCGTCGGCTGCTGGTGCGCCCCGGCATGACCGGCCTGTGGCAGGTCTCCGGCCGCTCCGACCTGTCCTGGGACGAGGCGGTCCGGCTCGACCTGTACTACGTCGACAACTGGTCCCTGGCGTACGACCTGAGCATCCTGTGGCGCACCGTCGGGGTGGTGCTGGCCCGCAAGGGCGCGTACTGACCGCTGCGCCAGCCGGGCTGGCCCTGGCGCGGGCCGCCCGCAGCCGCCAGGATCATCGCGTGGGTGGCAACCTCTCCGCCGTGGTGGGCGTCGCGTCGCTGGTCGGCGCGTTGGTCGCCGCGCTGCTCGCGGTGGGCCGGCTGCGCGGGCGGCGCGGCATCGCCACCGCCACCCAGCGGGCCACCTACGAGGTGCTGCACACCGCCGGCCTGGCCGCCGAGCCGCTGCGCGCGGGGCTGACCCCGGCGGGCGCGGCGAAGGCCGTACGCCACCTGCGGCCCCTCGTCGGGGCGGTCGGGCTCGGCCTGACCGACGCCGACGGGCTGCTCGCCCTCGACGGGCGCGGCAGCCACCACGAGGAACAGTTGCTGCCGGCCGCCCGACGGGTGGTCGCCGCGGGCCGCTCGACGGTGCTCGGCGAACCGGAGCTGCGCTGCGACCGGGTCGACTGCCCGGTACGCGGGGCGGTGCTGGCCCCGCTGACCGGCGCCGACGGGCGGGTGCTCGGGGCGCTGGTGGCGATCTCCGACGGCGCGCCCGCGCCCGGGTTGGTGCAGGCCACCCTGGAAACCGCCCACTGGGCCGGCGACCAGCTCACCCTGGCCGAGCTGGACTCGTCGCGGGAACGTTTGGCCCGCGCGGAGATCCGCGCGTTGCGGGCCCAGATCAGCCCACACTTCATCTACAACGCGCTCACCGCCATCGGCTCGTTCGTGCGCACCGACCCCGAACGGGCCCGGGAGTTGATCCTGGAGTTCGCCGAGTTCACCCGGTACTCGTTCCGGGCGCACGGCGAGTTCACCACGCTGGCCGAGGAGCTGCGTTCGATCGACCGCTACCTGACCATCGAGCGGGCCCGGTTCGGCGACCGGCTCCAGGTGCGCCTCCAGATCGCCCCGGAGGTGCTGCCCGTGACGCTGCCGTTCCTGTGCCTGCAACCCCTCGTGGAGAACGCCGTCCGGCACGGGTTGTCCCGCAAGCCCGGCACGGGCATGGTGAGCATCGAGGCCCGCGACGCGGGCGCCGAGTGCCACATCACGGTGGAGGACGACGGGGTGGGGATGGATCCGGCCATGCTGACCGCCGGCATCGCCGAGCTGGCCGCGAGCACCGGAGACCCGGCCGACGACCCCGGCCAGCACGTCGGCCTCTCCAACGTCGACGAGCGGCTGCGGTCGGTCTTCGGCGACGGCTTCGGGCTGGTCGTGGAGACCGGTCCCGGCGCGGGAACGAAGGTGAGCCTGCGGGTGCCGAAGTTCCATCCGGGGGTACGGGCCGGATCATGACCAGTCCTGCGTTCCTCCGGGTGCTGGCCGTGGACGACGAGCCGCCGGCGCTGGACGAGTTGGCGTACCACCTGCGGGCCGACCCCCGGGTGGCCCGCCTGCACACGGCGGGCGACGCCACGGAGGCGCTGCGGGTGCTGCGCGACGGCGACGTCGACGTGGTCTTCCTGGACATCCGGATGCCCGGCCTGGACGGCATGGAACTGGCCCGGGTGCTGCGCCGGTTCGCCCGGCCCCCGGCGATCGTCTTCGTCACCGCGTACGACGACGGGGCGGCGGACGCGTTCGACCTGGGCGCCACCGACTACGTCCGCAAACCCGTGCGAGCCGAGCGGCTGGCCGAGGCGCTGCGGCGGGTCGTCGGCTCGCGGGTGGTGGCCGCCCACCCGGCGGCCCTGGCCCGCGCGGAGGAGGACCCGACGATCCCGGTGGAGCTGGCCGGGACGACCCGGATGCTGCCCCGGTCGGCGGTACGCTGGGTGGAGGCGCAGGGCGACTACGCCCGGCTGCACACCGCCGACGGCTCACACCTGGTGCGGGTCTCCCTGGCGACCCTCGCGGAGCGCTGGGCCGACGCCGGGTTCGTGCGGATCCACCGGTCGTACCTGGTGCAGTTGAAGCTGATCGCCGAGCTGCGGCTGGTCAACTCCGGGTACGTGGTGGTGATCGACACCTCGGAGCTTCCGGTGAGCCGCCGGCACACCCGCGAGCTGAAGGACAGACTGGTCCGGGCGGCGAAGCAGGAGTGGCGCTGAGACGGCCGGGTATCCACCGCCCGGCGCACGGCCGCGCCGCCCCCGGGACTGGCCGGGAGCGGCGTCAGGGTTGGCCGGGGGCGACGTCGGCCGGGGTCAGTAGCCGCCGGTGCCGAGCACCCGCATCGGCTCGGCGGCCGTCCCACCGGCCGGCACGGTGAACGCGCCCACCACGTCGGCCAGCACGTGGGTGCTGCCGCCGGCGTTGTGCACGTGGAAGGCGTCCTGCGGGCCGATCACCGCGAGCACCGCGTTGGCGACCGTCTGCTGCGCGGCCGGGTTCAGGTTGCTCACCCCCGGCCGGGCGACGCCCAGGTCGGCCGGCCAGAGCGTGATGACGGTGGCAGTGGTCGGAGCCACCGCCGTCACGTTCATCGCCAGCACCGCGGTGGCGTCGGTGACCACGGCGGGCGGGGCGACGACCCGCCGCGTCACGTTGGCCCCCAGCGCCCCGGAGGTGCCCAGCCCGGAGCGGCTGTCCACGATCCGGGTCGGGTTCGACGGGGTGAAGCGCAGCCCGCCCGGGAGCGTGCCGTCGTCGATCACCCCGACGAGGTCGACCACGATGTGGCTGGCCGTGGAGGTGTAGACGGAGAACATCGGCACGCCGTACCAGGGCCCGCAGTCGTGGCAGGTGGCGGCGCGTACGTAGGCGAGGTTCGGCACGACCGCGTCGGCGGCGTAGTTCACCGTCGACGACCCCGGCAGCGGGCCGTCGCCCGCCCAGGCGCTGAGGTAACCCGCGTTCTCGGGCGCGACGGCGGTGACGTTGAGCACCAGCGCCCGCACGCGCGGGCTGTCCGGGCCCAGGTCGACCCAGCGGTTGATGCGCTTCCTCGCCGGAATCGGGTCGCCCTCCCGGCGGGTGTCCACCAGCCGGGTGGGCTCCACCCGGCGTAGCTGCCCACCCCGGCCGAGACCCGCGCGCACCGACTCGTCGGCGGCGTAGAAGCCCACGACGTCGACGACGACGTCCGTCGCCCCCGCGTGCTGGTAGATCGCCACCCGGCCGTCCGTGGAGAGCTTCACGGTGACGTTGTTGGAACCGAGCCAGCCCGCCGCGTAGTTGATCGAGGAGGCGGTGGGTCGGGCGGCACCCGCCGGGTAGAGCGTCAGGTAGGACGCGGCCGTCGGCCCGACCACCGTCACGTTCAACACCACCGAACCCGCGCCGCTCGCCGGCACCCCGCCCCGGCCACCCACCTGGAGGGTGGCCACCTGGCCGGCGCCCAGCGGCCCGGTCTGCCCGCCGAGGCCGGAGCGGGTGTCCATCAGCCGGTCCGGCTCCACCGGGTAGTACGTCCCGACGACGGACTCGGCGGCAGTCGAGGCGGCCGGCGCGGCGGGCCCGACGACGGACGCCCCGACCAGCGCGCACACACCGACGGCAGCTACGGTCAGCAGGATTCGGGACACGCGCATGGGACCCCTCGGGGGAGAGCGGAACAGCAGGCCGCCGACAGCGTATGAGCGCCCGCCCGGGCCGGCAAGCGGTTGAGCAGCCATTTCGTCCTCGTGTCCCTCCTAATCGGACACCTGGTGCGTCATTCGGCCGTCCGCTTCTCCACAGGCCGACCGACCCGCCCCCGCCCCGCCGCACTCCCCACCCGCAACCCCCAGCGTTGATCATGAAGTGGTGACTGACAAACCCGGCATCCCGTCCGGACAACTTCATGATCAACGCGAAGGACGCGACCGGCGGACGGAGAGGGAGGGAACACGAGGGGCGTCCCGGCCTGGCCGGGACGCCCCTTCGCGGACAGGTGGAGCTAGCCCTGTCGAGGCGCGGCGGCACCCGTCCGGCCGGCCGCGTACCCGGTGGGCCCGGCGGCGGTGGCCCCGGCCGAGGCGGTGCTGGCGGTGCCCGGGTACAGGTAGAAGGTACCCACGACATCCGCCAGGACGTTCGCGGTGCCCGAGAGGTTGTGCACCTGGAACGCGTCCTCCGGGCCGATCTCGGTCAACACGGCGTTGGCCACCGTCTGCCCGCCGGCCGGGTTGAGGTTGCTGGTTGCCGGCTTGCCCAGGGAGGTGTCGGCCGGCCAGACGGTCAGCACGGTGGCGGTGCTCGGCGCGACACCCGTGACGTTCATCGCCAGTGCCCGGGTGCGGTTGTCGACCAGCGTGGACGGGGCAACCACCCGACGGGTGACGTTCGGACCGAGCGCGCTCGGCGTACCCTGGCCGATCCGGCTGTCGAGGATGCGGGTCGGCTCCAGCGGCGTGAACCGCAGCCCGTCCTCGATCGTCCCGTCACCGATGACGCCCACCAGGTCGACCACCACATGGGACTTCTGCGAGGAGTAGACCCCGAACGACGGCACGACGCCCCCGTCGACGCAGGTGTAGCAACGGCTTGCCTCGACGATGGTCAGGTTCGGCACGACCTTGCCCGCCGCATAGTTGACGGTGGAGGTGTTCGGCACGTCACCCGTACCGTTCCAGGCGGTCAGGAAGCCACTCTTCGACGGGTTGACGGCGGTCACGTTCAGCACGAAGCCACGGACGCTGTCGTTCAGCTCCTGGGTAGCGTAGTTCTGCCAGATGCGGAGGTAGTAGCCGCCCGGCAGGGCACCCTGGCCCGCCGACCGGGTATCGAAGAGCCGCTTGGGGGGAATCGGGTGGAAGTGGCCGCCCATCCCCCGGCTGGCGAGCGTGTTGTCGCTGGCGTAGAAGCCCACGACGTCAACCACCACGTCGGTCGATCCGGTGTGGTTGTAGACCGAGACCTTGCCGCCGGCACCGATCTGGACCGTGACGTTGTTCGAGCCCAACCACGACTTCGGGAAGTTCACCGATGAGGCGTTGGGCCGGCCACGGCCGGCGGGCCACACGGTGAGGAAGCTCCCCGACGTCGGGTTCACCACGGTCACGTTGAGCACGACCGCGCCGACCCCGCTGCTCGGCACACCGCCCCGGCCGGTGACCTGGAGGTCGACCTTCTTGCCGCCGTTGAGCTTCGCCTTCGGCGCCCCCAGTCCGCTACGCGTGTCCATGAGTCGCTTCGGCGTCAGCGAGTAGTAGGTTCCCCGAACGCCGTCGACACCGGCGGCGAGAAGGCCCGCGACGGTCTTGCCGAAGGTACTGCTGTCGGGCAGTTCGAGGGCGGCGTGCCGGCCACCGGCCCGGGACGGCCGCGCCAGCACGGTCACCGTGCAGGCGACGCCCGGTGCCAGCGTACGTCCCGAGCAGTTGTCATCCGTCACCGTGAAGTCAGCGGCGTCCCGACCGGCGATGCCAGCGGTACCGAAGGTGACCGGCACGCTGCCGGCGGAGGTGACGGTGACGGTGCGTGCCTGGCTACCCGAATCGACCTCACGCTGGTCGAACCGCACGGGAGAGGGATCCGTCACCGCAGCGGTGTACTCCACGTCCGAGTTCCAGCGGACCTCGCCGTGCACCCCGGCCGGGTTGGTCTCGCAGTGGAACTCGTAGGCCGCCGCGAACACGGCGAGCTTCCCGGTCGTGGGGTCGTCCTCCGTCTGCTTGACCGTCAAGGATCCGAAGGCCTCGTTGCAGCCGACGCCGCCACCGGAGACGTCGAGGCCGGCGTGGGTGGAGTCCCAACTACGGCGGGTCTCGTAGGTCTGCCCCACGACGAACCGTTGTCCCTGTGGCGGGCTCGCAGTGAGGGTGACGTAGATCCCGTCGCTGGTCAGGGCCTGGACGAACACTCCGGCGTCACCGTAGCCGTACGCGTACATCCGGGCGTTGCTGCTGTCGTACACGCCGGACTTCGTGACCGGCGAGCCGCCGGTTGCTCCGATGTCGACGGTGAGGACCGTGTACGGCGCGGTGGGAGCGGCGAGGGCCACTCCCGGCACACCGGCGGACACCACTGCCCCGGCAATTCCGATGCCGAGCAGGGTTCGGACTTTGCGCATGAACACCCCGTGCAGAAAGGAAAGAAGAGTGGGGGAAGGCCGGCTCAGCGTAGAGGTCGTGATCATCACCGACAACCCCGTTAGGACAAACCCGAAGAACGGGCATCGCGCCCTTTCGACCTGTGCAGACGGGAGCGTCCGGGGCCCTGACGGCGGGCGGCGGCAGTACACGGGAGCGCCCCGGCCGGGATAGCCGGGGCGCTCCGTGTCACAGGTGGTGCTGCCGGAGACGTCAGCTCCGGTTGCTGGCCGCCTTGGGCGCGGGCCGGTCGCCGGCAGCCTTGCGCGCGGCTGCGGCCCCACCCTCGGGCAGTTCCAGGTAGTAGAACGAGCCGACCACGTCGACGAGCAGGTGGGTGCTGCCCGACAGGTTGTGGACGTTGAAGGCGTAGTTCTGACCGAGCGGAGGCAGCACCGCGTTGGCCACCGTCTGCCTGGCCTCCGGGTTGAGGTTGCTGGTCAACGGCATCGGGGCCTCGTCGTAGTACGGCCACGCCCGCACCACGGTGCTGTTGGTGGGGGACACCGCCGTGACGTTCGTCGCCAGCGCCGCCGTCTGCGGGTCGAGCATCTCCGCCGGCGGGACGATCGTCCGGGTCACGTTCGCCCCGAGCGCGCTGGGGGTGCCCAGGCCGCTGCGGCTGTCCACGATCCGGGTCGGGCTCAGCGGCTTGAACCGCAGGCCGTACTCCGAGGTGCCGTCGTCGACGACCCCGACCATGTCGACGAGGACGTGCGCCGCCGCCGAGGTGTAGATGCTGAACTTGGGCGACCCCGGCGTGCACCAGCCGCCCTCCTCGCCGCCCGTGCAGGGGGTGGTGGTGACGTACGCCAGGTTCGGCACGACCTTGCCGGCGGCGTAGTTCACCGTCGACGCGTTCGGCCGGCTGCCCTTACCCGACCAGGCCGTGAGGAAACCACCCTTGGTCGGGGCGACGGCGGTGATGTTCAGGACGAACGCCTTGACGTGCTCGTTGTAACCCGGCTCGTTGAACTCGAGGGCGTACTCCAGGGTGGTGCCCGCCGGGGGCTTACCCAACCCGTCCTCCCGCGTGTCCCAGTAGCGCTCCGGCCAGTACGGCTCGTACTGGCCACCGTTGCGGTTGGTGAGGCTGTTGTCGCCGGCGTAGAAGCCGACGACGTCGACCACCACGTCGGTCGAGCCGGCGTGGTTGTAGATCGACACCTTGCCGTCGGCACCGAGCTTCACGGTGACGTTGTTGGAGCCCAGCCAGCCCTTGGCGAAGTTCACCGAGGAGGCGGTCGGGCGGGCCTCGCCCGTCGGCCAGGCGGTCACGAAACTGGCCGCCGTCGGGCCGGTGACGGTCACGTTCAGCACCACCGCGCCGGCCCCGGCGGCGGGGACGCCGCCCCGGCCGGCGACCTGGAGGTCACGCTTGCCGCCCGCGCCGATCCGCCCGGCGGGTACGCCGGTGCCGTTGCGGGTGTCCATCAGCCGGGCCGGAGCCAGCGGGTAGAACGCGCCCGTGACGTCGTCCATCACGGCCGACGCGGCCTGCGGTGCGGCGGGAGCAGCGGCGACCGCGCCGGGCGCCACGGCGATTGCACATGCTCCGGCGAGCGTCGCGCCGAGCAGAGTGCGGATTTTGCGCATAGAAACCCCGTGTGTGAGAGGAATGGGATGCCGCGTCAGAGTAGGGGGCACCCCTGACACCTTCAACACCGATGAATGCGGTGTTTGCATGATCAATCGGTACCAGCGGGGCGCACAGCGGGAGAAGTTCATCCGTTCGTCCACAGGACCGAAGCGTCGTCCACAGGTTATCCACAGCCTTGACATTCCCGCTGGGCGGGTGAGACTGCCGGGGTGGCCGCTGCGGACGATCCCCTACCGGCACCCCGCCGACCGCAGCCGGGGCAGGCGGAGCCCGCCGACGCCCGCCGACCGTCGCCGACGCAGCCGGCGCGCACCAGGGTCGTACTGGCCGACATGTCCCGCCGCGACGACCGGGCCGAACGCACCCGCACCGAACTGGCCCAGCAGACCCGGATCGGGGAGGCACTGGTCCGCGGCCTCGTACGGGCCCAGTTGGCGCTGGCCCTGCGGCTGTCCGTGGTGGTGCTGGTCGGTCTCGGCGGGCTGCCCTGGCTGTTCGCCATCGCGCCGTCGGTCGGCCGGATCACCGTGTTCGGGGTGAACCTGCCCTGGCTGCTGCTCGGCGTGGTCTCCTTCCCGTTCCTGGTCGCCGTGGGCTGGGCGTACGTGCGGCTGGCCGAACGCAACGAGCAGGACTTCACCGACCTCGTCCACCGGCCGGAGAGCTGATGGGCGACAACGGCCTCGTCGTACCGGCGATCGTCGCGGTCACCCTGGTCACCGTCGGGATCGGCTTCTACGGGCTCCGGCTGGCCCGCACCACGTCCGACTTCCTGGTGGCGTCGCGGGCGGTCAGCCCCACCTGGAACGCCGCCGCGATCGGCGGGGAGTACCTGTCGGCGGCGAGCTTCCTGGGGGTCGCCGGCCTGATCCTCAAGTACGGCGTGGACGTGCTGTGGTATCCCGTCGGCTTCGCCGCCGGCTACCTGGCCCTGCTGCTGTTCGTGGCCGCCCCGCTGCGCCGCTCCGGCGCGTTCACCCTGCCCGACTTCTGCGAGCTGCGGCTCGGTTCCCGGCGGCTGCGCACCCTCGCCACCGTCTTCGTCATCTTCATCGGCTGGCTCTACCTGGTGCCGCAGTTGCAGGGGGCGGGCCTGACGCTGGCCACGGTGACCGGGTCGGCGTACCCGGTGGGTGCCCTGCTGGTGGCCGTGGTGGTCACGGCCAACGTGGCGCTCGGCGGGATGCGGGCGGTCACCTTCGTCCAGGCGTTCCAGTACTGGTTGAAGCTGACCGCGCTCGCCGTACCCGCGATCTTCCTGGCGTTGCAGTGGCAGGCCGACGCCCGACCGGCGGTGACCCCGCCCGACGGCCCGACCTTCCGGACCGCGACCACCGTCGTCGTCGAGCATCCCGCGACCCTCACCCTGCCCGACGGCGCCACCCGGGAGGTACGCCCCGGCGACGAGCTGACGTTCGCCGCCGGTGACCCGGTGCCCGAGGTCTCGGGGGTGGCGACCGGGCCGACCGACTGGCTGCTGCCCAGCACCGCCGGGGACGACGACCGGGGACTGTTCGGCACGTACTCGCTGATCCTGGCGACCTTCCTCGGCACCATGGGCCTGCCGCACGTGCTGGTGCGGTTCTACACCAACCCCGACGGTGCCGCCGCCCGCCGGACCACGCTGGTGGTGCTGGCCCTGGTCGGCGCGTTCTACCTGCTGCCCACCGTCTACGGCGTGCTCGGCCGGATCTACACGCCGCACCTGCTGGTCAGCGGGCAGACCGACGCGGTGGTGGTGCTGCTGCCCGGGGCCGCGCTGGGCGACGGCACGACCGGGCGGATGCTCGCCGCGCTGGTGGCGGCCGGTGCGTTCGCCGCGTTCCTGTCCACCTCGTCGGGGCTGCTCACCAGCGTCGCGGGGGTGATCTCCACGGATGCGCTGGGGCGCGGTTCGGTACGCGGTTTCCGGTTGGCCACCGTGATCGCCGGTGCGGTGCCCACCGTGCTCGCGCTCAACGTCTCCGGGTTGGACGTGTCCCAGGTGGTCGGGTTGGCCTTCGCGGTCGCCGCGTCCAGCTTCTGCCCCCTGCTGGTGCTGGGCATCTGGTGGCGGGGCCTGACCGACCTGGGGGCCGCCGCCGGGATCCTGGTCGGCGGTGGCGCGGCGGTGGTGGCCGTGCTGGTCACCGTGCTCGGCCCGCCGTTGACCGGCTGGCCGGCGACACTCACCACGCAACCCGCCGCCTGGACGGTGCCGCTGGCCTTCACCGTGATGGTCGTGGTGTCGCTGGTCTCCCGCCGTCGGGCGCCGGCCGACGTCGGGGCGACGATGCTGCGGCTGCACGCACCGGAGGCGCTGCGGTTGTGACCTGTCCGACATCCGCCTCGGGGATGAGGCGGGGATCGTCCCCCGGCCGGATAAGTGCCTGGTGCCGGCCGGATACGGTCGGACGCATGACTGGTGAGCACCCGGCCTTGGCGCTGCGCGGCCTGGCCAAGCGGTTCGACGGCAAGATCGCGGTGGCCGGGGTCGACCTGGACGTCCCGGCCGGCTCCTTCTACGGTCTGCTCGGCCCGAACGGCGCCGGCAAGACCACCACCCTGTCGATGGCCGTCGGGCTGCTCCGACCCGACCACGGTCAGACCTGGGTGCTGGGGCAGGACGTCTGGGGCGACCCGGTCGAGGCCAAACGGCTGCTCGGCGTCATGCCCGACGGCGTACGGCTCTTCGACCGGCTCACCGGCGCGGAGCTGCTGGCATATCACGGTCTGCTGCGCGGCATGGATCCCGCGGTGGTCGACCAGCGGGCGGCGGAGCTGCTCGACGTGCTGGCCCTCGGCGACGCCGGGCGCACCCTCGTGGTCGACTACTCGGCGGGCATGAAGAAGAAGATCGGTCTGGCCTGCGCGCTGCTGCACGGTCCCCGCCTGCTGGTGCTGGACGAGCCGTTCGAGGCCGTCGACCCGGTGTCGGCCGCGCTGATCCGCGACATCCTCCAGCGGTACGTGACCGGCGGGGGCACCGTGGTCTTCTCCAGCCACGTCATGGAGGTCGTGGAGCGGCTCTGCTCGCACGTGGCGATCCTCGCCGCCGGGACGATCAAGCGGGTCGGCACCCTCGACGAGGTGCGCGGTGACCGGTCCCTGGAGGAGGTCTTCGTCGAGGTGGTCGGCGGCCGTACGGCGACGGGTGAGGAGTTGGCGTGGCTGTCCCAGTGACCGTTCCCGCCGTCCCGGCGGCCCCGGCGCGGCCGGTCACCGCGCGACACTTCGTGCGGCTGAAGCTGCGTGTGATGGGCAACAACCTGCGCGGTCGGGGCTGGCGGGTCGCGCTGTTCGTGGTCGGCGTGCTCACCGGCCTGTGGCTCGCCGCAGCCGGCTTCTTCCTGCTCGCCAGTCCCGGCCTGGCCGGTGGCGACCGGTACGCGCTGACGGCCGCCGCGTTCGGCGGTGGCGTGGCGGTGCTCGGCTGGCTGCTGCTGCCGCTGGTCTTCTTCGGGGTCGACGAGACGCTGGATCCGGCCCGCTTCGCGCTGCTGCCGCTGCCGCGCCGGACGCTGGTCACCGGGCTTTTCGCGGCGGCGCTGGTGAGCGTCCCCGCCATCTCGGTGCTGCTGGCGCTGTCCGGCCTGGTGGTCACCGCCGCGCTGGTCGGCGGCGTGGCGGCGGCGTTGGTCACCGCCGTCGGCGTGGTCGCGGGGATGCTGCTGTGTGTTGCGGCGGCCCGTGCCGTGACCAGCGCGTTCGCCACCATGCTGCGGTCCCGCCGGGTGCGTGACCTGGCCGCCGTGCTGCTCGCCGTGGCCGCCGCCCTGCTCGGCCCCCTGCAGATCGCCGGCCTGGCGGCGATCCAGGACGCCGACTTGGACCGCCTCGCCGGGGTGGCCGAGGTGATCGGCTGGACGCCGTTCGGGGCCCCCTGGACGGCTGGCATCGACGTGGCCGAGGGTCGGGTGTGGGCCGCACCGGTGAAGCTGCTGATCACCGCGGCGACCATCGCGGCCCTGCTGGCCTGGTGGTCGCGCTCACTGGAGTCGGCGATGGTCGGCGCGGCGGGCGGCGGCGCGGCCCCGGCGAGACGGGGCACGGCCGGAGGGCCGGTCGCGCAACTGTTCCCGAGGGCGCTGGGCTGGGCGGCACGGGACCGGTTCGGCGCGTTGGTCGCCCGGGAGGCCCGCTACTGGTGGCGGGACGCGCGACGGCGGGCCAACCTGATCACCGTCGCGGTGGTGGGCCTGTTCGTGCCGGTGATGGTCAACATGGGCGGTTTCGCCGTCGACAGCGAACAGGGCTTCTCCATGGCGGCCGACTCGTCGCCGGTCGTGGTCAGCGTGTCGATGGTGTTCGTCGGGCTGCTCGCCGCGGTCACCCTGGCCAACCAGTTCGGCTTCGACGGCAGCGCGTACGCCGCGCACGTGGTCGCCGGCGTGTCCGGGCGGATGGAGCTGCGCGCCCGGATGGTCGCCTTCTCGCTGTACGTACTGCCGATGCTCGGCGGCATCACGGTGGTGCTCGCGGTGGTGCTGGGTGAGCCCGGCTGGATCGGCGTCATGGCCGGCACCCTGGTCGCCACGTACGGCGCGGGGCTGGCCGTCAACTCGTTCCTGTCGGTGCTGGGCGCGTACTCGCTGCCGGAGACGAGCAACCCGTTCGCGATGAACAGCGGCGCCGGGGTGGCGAAGAGCTTCCTCACCCTGCTGTCCATGCTCGCCACGGGTGTGGCGGCGCTGCCGATGGTGGTGGCCGCCGCCCTGCTCGGCGACGTGTGGCTCTGGCTGGCGCTGCCCGTCGGCGTGGGCTTCGGGGTCGGGTCCGCCCTGCTCGGTGCGTACCTGGCCGGCGACGTCCTGGATCGGCGGATGCCGGAGCTGCTGTCCACCGTCACCCCGCGCCGCTGACCTCGGTCGACAGGCCGTGAGCGCCCTCGGCCCGGCCGCCGACGCATCCACGCTAATCAGTGGATCGCGACGGGAACGGTCCGGGGCGTGGGTGCGTCATATCGGGCATGACTACTCTTTCGGTTGTTCGTTGGGCGGCGCTCCTACCACTGGTCCTGCTGGCGACTGCGTGCGCCCAGCAGGAGGACGGGGGTGGCGACGCCGGCCCGGTCACGCCCACCTACCCCGATGACGCCGTGGTGCTGCGCATCGACCAGACCGGCGGCTTCGTGACCCCGGCCGTCGCGCTCACCCGCCTGCCCACCGTCACCGTTTACGGCGACGGCAGGATGATCACCGAGGGCCCCACGGTGCTGGTCTATCCGGGCCCCGCCCTGCCCAACATCCAGGTGACGAACCTCGACGCCGACCAGGTGAAACAGGTGATCGAACGGGCCCGCGCCGCGGGCGTGGGCAGTGCCGGAGACCTGGGCAGCCCCCAGGTGGCGGACGTTCCCGAGACCCGGTTCACCCTGCGCGGTGCGGTGGGTGTCGAGAAGACCACGGTCGAGGGCCTCGACGCGCCCGGTACCGGACTGACCGCGGAGCAGCAGGCGGCCCGGGAGAAGCTGCGCGACTTCGCCGCGTGGGTGCCGGAACTGGCGGCGGAGGCGGAGACGCAGCCCTACCGTCCCACCGCCGTGGCGGCCCTGGCCGAGCCCTGGGTCGCCAACGACGAGGCCGGCCCGCAGGCCGAGGTGGCCTGGCCGGGCCCGGACCTGCCCGGTACGCCCGTCGGCACGACCGGTCTGGGCTGCGTGACGGTCACCGGTGACCAGGTGCCGCGCCTCCTCGACGTCGCCGCCAAGGCCACCGCGGCGACCCCGTGGACGTCAGGGGGGAAGCGGTGGACGGTCACCCTCCGACCGCTGCTGCCCGACGAGACCGACTGCGACGACCTCACCTCCGCGGGCTGACACCTCGACCAACCCGTGCCCGGTGAGGCCACGCGACCAGCGGGCCGGCGGTCCACCGACGCTTCGCCGGCCGGGCACGGGTTGGTGACGGCACAATGTTTCACGTGAATCATCAGCCGGGTGCCGAGATCCACCACACCGACCCGTTCGCCGTGCCGGTCGACCGCCGAACCCCCGTACGCCGGCTCCGGGGGCGGCTGGCCGCGCCCGTCACCCTGTGGACGGCTCCCGGCCCGGCGGGTCTGACCGTGTCGTCGACGCTGGTCGCCGAGGGGGAGCCGAACCGGCTGCTCGGCCTGGTCGACGCCGAGTCGGACCTGTGGGCGGCGGCCGAGGAGGCCGGCCGGTTCGCGGTGGCCCCGCTCGGGCCGCCGCACCGGCAGCTCGCCGACCGGTTCGCCGGCCTGTTCCCGTCGCCCGGCGGCCTGTTCGCGACCGGCGAGTGGACCCCGACGGCGTACGGGCCGGTGCCGGCCGATGCCGGCGGCTGGGCCGGCTGCCGGCTCGACACCGCCCGCGAGTACGGCTGGGCGCTGCTGGTCGAGGCGACGATCGAGACCGTCGAGCTGGCGGAGGAGACCGACCCGCTGCTGCACTACCGGGGCCGGTACCGCGAGCTGACCTGACCGCTCGGGCAGCACGACGATCTACGGTTGACCGCCCAGGCCGGCGGATCGCGGCAGGTGGGGCTGTCCCACGGCGAAGACACCGCCGATTGCGGCATGTTGCGGAAGCTCTGCGCCCGCCCGCCCGCCCGACGGACCGACCGGCCGACGGACCGCCCGACGGACCGCCCGACGACCGGTCACCGGAGTGAGCTGGGTCACTCGGCGCAGCCACCGCACCGTTCGGCGCAGCCGTCGACCGGCGACGACCTCGACCTTCCCGGACCGGGAACGCGCTTCCTACCGTGCGCGAAACTCCCGAGTCCCGTGAAGGTGGTGATCCACGATGTCCACGGACACACCCGCGTCCGCGCCCGCCGAGTCAGTGGCCGACCGGTACCTCGCCGTACAACGGTCGGACGAGTTCGCCGGGCTGCGGCGCGCACTGCGCGGCTTCGTCTTCCCGATGACCGTCGCGTTCTTCCTGTGGTACGCGCTCTACGTGATCCTGTCCGCGTACGCGCGTGGCTTCATGAGCACGCGGCTGTTCGGCAGCAACGTCAACATCGCGCTCGTCTTCGGCCTGCTCCAGTTCGTCTCCACCTTCCTGATCGCCTGGCTCTACTCCCGGTACGCCGACCGCAGGATCGACCCGGTCGCCGACCGCATCCGCGACGAGATGGGGGAGGTGACCCATGACCACGGTCCTCGCGGCTGAGGCGGGCAGTTCCACCGCCCGCAACCTGACCATCGTCCTGTTCCTGGCCTTCGTGGCCGTGACCCTGGCGATCACGATCTGGGCGAGCAGGCAGACCAAGACGGCCACCGACTTCTATGCCGGCGGCCGGTCCTTCTCCGGCTTCCAGAACGGCATGGCGATCGGTGGCGACTACATGTCGGCCGCCTCCTTCCTGGGCATCGCCGGCATCATCGCGCTCTACGGCTACGACGGCTTCCTCTACTCGATCGGCTTCCTGGTCGCCTGGCTGGTGGCCCTGCTGCTGGTGGCGGAGCTGCTGCGCAACTCCGGTCGGTACACGATGGCCGACGTCCTGGCCTTCCGGATGCGGCAGCGGCCGGTCCGGACGGCGGCGGCGGTCTCCACCATCACCGTGTCGATCTTCTATCTGCTGGCCCAGATGGTCGGTGCGGGCGCGCTGGTGGCGCTGCTGCTCGGTATCCGACCGGGCACCACGTTCCTCGGCATGGACGCCGCCACCGCCAAGATCGCCACGATCGTCATGGTCGGCGCCCTGATGATCATCTACGTCACGGTCGGCGGCATGAAGGGCACCACCTACGTGCAGATCGTCAAGGCGTTCCTGCTCATGGGCGGTGCGTTGATCATGACGGTGCTGGTGCTGGCGAAGTACAAGTTCAACCTGTCCTCGCTGCTCGGCGACGCCGCCGCCACCTCCGGGCAGGGCAGCGCCTTCCTGGAACCCGGGCTGCGGTACGGGGTCGAGGTGGCCGGCAACGCGACCCAGACCTTCTACAACAAGATCGACCTGCTCTCCCTCGGCATCGCCCTGGTGCTGGGCACCGCCGGCCTGCCGCACATCCTGATCCGCTTCTACACCGTCCCGACGGCGAAGGCGGCCCGCAAGAGCGTCCTCTGGGCCATCGGCATCATCGGCACCTTCTACCTGCTCACCCTGGCTCTCGGCTTCGGCGCGGCAGCCCTGGTCGGCGGCGACGCCATCCGCGAGCAGGACCGGGCCGGCAACACGGCCGCCCCGCAACTCGCCGAAGCGCTGGGGGTGGACTTCCTCGGCGGCGACCTGGGCGGGGCCACCCTGCTCGCCATCATCGCGGCGGTCGCGTTCGCCACCATCCTCGCGGTCGTCGCCGGTCTCACGCTGGCCTCGTCGTCCAGCCTCGCGCACGACTTCTACGCCAACGTGGTCAGGAACGGCCAGACCTCGGAACGGCAGGAGGTCAGAGTCGCCCGGATCTCGGCGCTGGTGATCGGTGCGGTCTCCATCGCGCTGTCGATCTTCGCGCAGAACCTGAACGTGGCCTTCCTCGTGGCGCTGGCCTTCGCGGTGGCCGCCTCGGGCAACCTGCCGGCGATCCTCTACAGCCTGTTCTGGAGGCGGTTCAACACCTCCGGCGCGGTCTGGGCCATCTACGGCGGCCTGCTGGCGGCCGTGGTGCTGGTGTTCTTCTCGCCGGTGGTCTCCGGCGCGCCGACCGCGATGTTCCCCGACCAGGACTGGCAGTGGTTCCCGCTGTCCAACCCGGGCATCCTGTCGATCCCGTTCGGTTTCCTGTGCGGCTGGATCGGCACCGTCCTGTCGAAGGAGAGCGACGAGGACAAGTACGCGGAGCTGGAGGTGCGCGCCCTGACCGGGGCGGGCGCCCACTGACCTCCGCCGGCCCGGCGGTCCCCGGCGTGCCGGGCCGACGTGAGCTGCGCCGGCCCGGCGGTCCCCGTCGTGCCGGGCCGGGCGTGGGCCTCTCCCGCCAGGGAGGGGCCCACGCCGCCACCCGGGCCGGGTCCGCAGGCCACGGGTGCCGCGTCTCTCGCCCGCCGACCCGGTCGACGCCGGGTGGCGGGGCACGCTGAGTAGGCTGACCGCCATGAAGGTCGCAGAGCGCTACGGTCCCGGTCACCGCATCCTCGTCACCGGGGGCGCCGGCTTCGTCCCGTCGCACCTGGTGGACGCCCTGATCGCCCGTGGTTGCGCCGTCGTCGCGCTGGACAACTTCGTCACCGGGTCGAAGGAGAACGTCGCGCACCTGCTGGACACGCCGACCTTCACCCTGGTCGAGGCCGACATCTCCGACGGGCTCCCGGCGCATCCGGCGCTCTCCGAGCGGTTCGACGCGATCCTGCACATGGCCTCACCCGCGAGCCCGACCGACTTCGAGAAGCTGCCCGTGGAGATCCTGCGGGTCGGCTCGGTCGCCACCCTGGCCCTGCTGGAGCGGGCCACCGCCGACGGTGCCCGGTTCCTGATGGCCTCCACCTCGGAGGCGTACGGCGACCCGAAGGAACACCCGCAGCGGGAGACGTACTGGGGCAACGTCAACCCGATCGGCATCCGCAGCGTGTACGACGAGGCCAAGCGCTTCTCCGAGGCGGCCACGATGGCGTACCGGCGGAGCCGGGGGCTGGACACCGCCATCGTCCGGATCTTCAACACGTACGGCCCGCGGATGCGGCCCGACGACGGCCGGGCCATTCCGACCTTCATCTCGCAGGCGCTGCGCGGCGCGCCGATCACGGTGCACGGCAGCGGCAACCAGACCCGGTCGATCTGCTACGTGGCGGATCTGGTGCGCGGCATCCTGCTGCTGCTCGACTCGGGTGAGGCAGGCCCGGTGAACTGCGGCACCGAGCACGAGATGAGCATGCGGCAACTGGCCGAGACGATCGTGTCACTCTGCGACAGCAGCTCCGAGGTGACCTACGTCACCCGGAGCGCCGACGATCCGGAGATGCGCCGCCCCGATCTCACTCTCGCCCGGGAACTGCTCGGATACGAGCCCACCGTGACGCCGGACGAGGGCCTGCGACGCACGATCGAGTACTTCCGCGAGCGGCTAGGGTAACCGGTCCGCCACGACGCGGGATTCCGCCTGGGGGCGGCACTGGCCGAGGCTACGTACCCTGAGTTACATGTCAGCGACCATGCCGGCGGGCCTACCGCACCCGTACCTCCACCGCGGCACCGGGCGCGCGTCGGTGCCCGGCTCCGGCCGGGACGTCGGCCGGGCGCGGCCGGGGACCCGCTGGTACCCCTCGCCCGAGGACGGATCCCCCGTCGGCCCCGGCAGCCCCGGCGGCCCGCGGGGTCCACGTGGGCCCCGGCATCCGGGCGGGCGGCTGCCGGGGCGCGGCCCGCGCCCGCGCTGGGGGCGCATCGCCCTGGTCGCCGGGGTGGTGGTGCTTGTCCTCGCGCTGCTGGGCGGCGTGGGCGCGTGGTTCTACACCCGCAGCCTGAACGACAACCTGGCCCGCACCGACCCGTTCTCGGAGATCACCGGCGGACGGCCCGCCAAGGCGGTCGACGGTGCCTTGAACATCCTGCTGGTGGGCACCGACTCCCGTGACCCGGACGCCCCGGTCGACGAGTCCAGCCAGTGGCGGGCGGACACGATCATCGTGATGCACATCCCCGCCAACCACCAGGAGGCCTACCTGGTCTCCATCCCCCGTGACCTGTACGTGCCGATCCCGCAGGGCGCCAACGCGGAGTGCGGCACCGGCCAGCGCGGCAAGATCAACTCCGCCTTCGCCTTCGGTGGCCTGCCGCTGGCGGTGCGGACCGTGGAGTGCTTCACCGACGTGCGACTCAACCACGTCATGGCGATCGACTTCGGCGGCTTCAAGGAGGTCACGGACGCCCTGGGCGGGGTGGACCTGAAGGTGGAGCGGACGATCAAGTCGATCCACAAGCCGTACCGGACCTTCACCAAGGGCACCATGCACATGAACGGCGCCCAGGCGCTGGACTGGATCCGGCAGCGCAAGCAGTTCCCGGACGGCGACTTCGCCCGCATGCGGCACCAGCAGGAGTTCCTGCGGGCGCTGATGGACAAGGCGGCCAGCACGCAGACGCTGACCAGCCCGACGAAGCTCAACGCGTTCCTGCAGTCGGTCACCGACGCGGTCACGGTCGACGAGCAGTTCTCGCTGACCGACATGGCGGTGCAGTTCCGCAACCTGCGCGGTGAGAACCTGACCTTCGTGACCAGCCCGCACCTGGGCAGCGAGACGATCAACGGCGAGTCCGTGGTGGTCTCCGACCGGGAGAAGGCGCTGACCATGTACCGGGCGATGTCCTCCGACACCATGGCGGAGTGGGTCGCGGCCAACGTGAAGAAGCCGGGCACGACCGAATGACCGTCCGATTCGCGGGTGACGCTCCCGCCCCACCACCGTTCGGACACATTGATGTGTACGTTCGGCTGTTTCGGCCGGATGACGCGCCCTTGAATGGCGAATAGCCGTCCGGCAAACTCGCCAGGGCGGGAAAGCGTACGTAAAGTGTTCCCGCCCCCTATGTCGCGAGCTGGAGCACGCATGCCGGTTCAGAGCCCCCCCTTGCTGGAACCGCCTCGCGCGTCCGCCCGAGCGTCCACCACCGTCCCCGCCCAGCGGGGCCGGCCCGGCGCCCCCGGGCCGAAGAAGCGCAAGCGCCGCAAGGACCCGCTCTGGGCCCGGCTCACCGTGGTCGTCGGTGCGGTGCTGATGATGACCAGCGGCGTCGCCATCGTCGGCAGCAAGGCCCTGATCAGCCAGGCGACCAGCAACATCTCGCAGCGCAACCTGCTCGGCGGTGCCGGCAAGACGAACGCCGAGGGCGGTGCCGACCTCAAGGGGCCGATCGACATGCTGCTGCTGGGCGTGGACGCCCGGCAGCGCTGGGCCGCCGACGACGTCCGCGCGGACAGCATCATCATGCTGCACATCCCGGCGAGCCACGACCAGGCGTACCTGATCTCGATCCCGCGGGACACCGAGGCGCAGATCCCGGCCTTCGCGAAGAGCGGCTACCCCGGCGGCGTCGACAAGATCAACGCAGCCTTCCAGGCCGGCGCCCGCAACGGTGGCGGCTGGGAGGGCGGCGCGCAGCTGATGGCCCAGACGATCAAGAGCATGACCGGCGTCAGCTTCGACGGGGCGGCGATCATCAACTTCGGCGGCTTCAAGAAGGTCATCGACGCCCTCGGCTCGGTTCGCATCTGCCCCAAGCAGGAGGTCAGGTCGATCCACATGTCGTACGTCGACGGCAAGCCCATGTGGAACGCGGACGCGAAGAAGACCGGCAAGCCGATGACTCCGGTGGTGCACAAGAAGGGCTGCCAGGAGATGGAGGGCTGGGCGGCCCTGGACTTCTCGCGGCAGCGCTACGGCCTCGACAACAGCGACTACGACCGCCAGCAGAACCAGCAGCAGCTGATCAAGGCGATGGCCCGCAAGGCGACCCAGGACGGAGTCCTGACCAACCCGATCAAGCTCAAGAACCTGATCGAGGCGGCCGGCTCGACCTTCACGCTCGACACCGGCGGCGTCCCGGTGGAGGATTTCATCTTCACCATGCGCGGCGTCACCGCCAACGACCTGACCATGCTGAAGACCAACGGCGGCACGTTCAACGGCAACGCCAGCGGCCGGGAGGCGCTGAGCCAGGAGACGCTGGACATGTTCCACGCCGTCAAGAAGGACAAGCTGGCAGAGTACGTCTTCTACCACCCCGAGGTGATCTCGAACCGGAAGTGACGGCCTCCGGCGAACCGCCGCTCCGGGCACCCCACCCGCCGTAGCCTGACGTGAGAAGTATTCACATTGGCTACCGCGGGGAGGCACCACGTCCAGGTCCCGGCAGGACGGGCGCAAGCCGACCGGGGCTGCCGGCCGGCCGGCCGGCAGCCGGCGCTTCCGCTGGCCCCGGCTACTGCTCGGTCTCGGCCTGGCGCTGGTGCTGCTCGCGGGCCTCGCCGTGGTCGGGCTGAAGACCCTCACCCACCGGTACGACCGGGTCGTCGCCCGCGAGCAACTGCTCGACCCCACCGCCCGCCGGGACCGCACCGACCTCGACGGCCCCCTCAACTACCTGCTCGTCGGCTCGGACCGCCGCCCGGGCGGCAGCGCACCCGACCAGCGCACCGACACCATCCTGATCGTGCACGTACCGGCCGGGCTGCGCGAGGCGTATCTCGTCTCCGTGCCCCGGGACCTGCTCGTCGACATCCCGCCCGGCCCCGGATACGCCGGTGGGCGGGACAAGGTCAACGCCGCCTACGAGTACGGCGGAGGCGGGCGCTCCGGCAGCCGCCTGCTCTCCGCCACCCTGGCCCGGCTCACCGGCATCCGGTTCGACGGTGCCGCGCTGGTCGACTTCGCCGGCTTCCGCAGCGTGGTCGACGTGCTCGGCGGCGTCACCATGTGCGTACGCACCGAGGTGCGCTCGATCCACACCGACCGGGTCTTCCACCGGGGCTGCCAGCGGATGGACGGCGCACAGGCACTGGACTTCGCCCGCCAGCGCTACGACCTGCCCGGTGGCGACTACGACCGGCAGACCCACCAGCAGCAACTCCTGCGCGCCATGCTGGACCGCGCCGGCGAGACGCGGCTGCGTACCAACCCGGTCAAACTCGACCGGGTCATCCGCGCGGTCGGCGAATCCCTGACCGTGGACACCAACGGCGTACCCCTGGACGACCTCCTGCTCGCCCTGCGTGACCTGCCCGCGGACGCCCTGCGCGGGGTCCAGGTGCCCTCCCACCCGCAGACCATCGACCAGGTGTCCTACGTCGTGCTCGACGACGGCGGGGCGGGCCTCTTCGAGGCCATCCGCGGTGCCGGCGTGTCCGACTGGGCCCGGACCAACCCCCACCGGGTGACCACGCTCTGAGCGTGGACCCGCCGACGGTGCGGCACCACGCCGCACGCCCGGCGCGGCGGGATCTACCCTGGGACCGTGTTCGGACCCGAGGTGCCCACCGTGACCGTGCCAGAGATCAACGACGACACCTACCTGCTCGACGTCCGGGAGGACGACGAGTGGGCCGCCGGGCACGCCCCCGGCGCGCACCACCTGCCGATGATGGAACTGCCGGCCCGCATCGCGGAGGTACCCGCCGACCGGGACGTGGCCGTCATCTGCCGCTCCGGCGGACGATCCGCCCAGGTCGTCGCCTACCTGGTGCGCAACGGCTGGGACCAGGTGCGCAACGTCGAGGGCGGGATGGGCGAGTGGGCCACCACCGGCCGTCCCGTGGTCGGTTCCGACGGGCAGCCGGGCCGGGTGCTGTAGGAGCGACACGCCATGGGCGCACCCCTCGTCATCGCCCACCGTGGCGCCTCCCACGACCTGCCGGAACACACCCTGGCCGCCTACCTGCGGGCTCTCGACGAGGGCGCCGACGGGCTGGAGTGCGACGTCCGGCTGACGCGGGACGGGCACCTGGTGTGCGTCCACGACCGCCGGCTGGACCGCACCAGCAACGGCAGCGGGCCGGTCAGCGCGCGAACCCTCGCCGAACTGGAACAGTTGGACTTCGGCTCGTGGCACCCCGGCTGCGTGCCCGCCGACGGCGACGAGGTGCTCGACGAGTCGCACACCCGGCTGCTCACCCTGGAGCGGCTGCTGACCGCCGTCCTGGCCGCCGGCCGGCCCGTCCGCCTGCTGATCGAGACCAAGCACCCCTCGCGCTACGGCGGCGACGTCGAACGCCGCCTGGTCACGCTGCTACGACGGTACGGGCTCGCCGACCCGGGCCCCGACGAGCGCGTACGGGTCACCGTGATGTCGTTCTCCCCGCTGGCCGTGCGGCGCATCCGCACCCTCGCCCCGGCCCTGCCCACCGTGCTGCTGCTGGAGGTGCTGCCCCGCTGGCTGCGGCTGGGCCGGCTGCCGTTCGGCACCGCGATCGCCGGGCCGGGGATCGGCCTGGTGCGCGCCCGCCCGCAACTGGTCCCCGCGCTGCGGGCCGCCGGCAACCAGGTGTACGTGTGGACCGTCAACGAACCGGCCGACCTGGAGCTGGTGCTGACGGCCGGGGCGGACGGAATCATCACCGACCGCCCCGCGCAGACCCTGACCCGGCTGGGCCGATGAGCACCGCACGCCAGGGCCCGGCCGGGTCGGACCGTCCCGCCGGGCCGTGCCCTTCCGCCGGGCCGGACCCTCCCGCCGGGCCGGACCGTCCCGCTGGCCGGACCGGGTCGCCGGTAGCTGGATGTGACGGTGCACACTCTCAGGCATGCCGGAGCGCACCAACTACGCCGCTCTCATCGCCGGCCACACGGCGGTCATCGAAATGATCAATTCCGGGGACGCGGGCCTGCACGTCCTGACCCAACTGCTGCGGGTCGCCCAGCCGGCGCTCGGCGCGGCCGGCATGGCTTTCGTCGAGTTCGCCCCCAGCGGCGGCCGGGTGATCGCCGCGACCGGCGCCGTCGAGTGGACCCTCGGCCGGCCGCTGCCGGCCAGCGACCCCGCCACGATCTGCCTGCTCACCGGGCCACGCGTGCAACAGGTGGGGGTCGATCACCTCACCGGCCAGCTCGCCGGTGAGCTGGCCGAGCGCGGACTGCTGCGGATGGTGGTCGCCCGCGCCGAGATCGGCGGGCTCACCGTCGGCAGCCTGCACGCCCTCTACCCGCCGGGCGACGACGAGCCGAGCGCCGAGCAGCGGGGGGTGATCGGATACCTCGGCTCCTGCATCGCCCACATGTACGGCGACCAGAGCGGCCTGCCGGTGCACGGCGACGGCCCGGTCGTGGCCGCGCTCGCCGACGGCCTGGCGGTGGTCGACCGGGACGGCCAGGTGCGACTGTGGAACCCCGCCGCCGCCCAGGTCACCGGCCGCTGCCCGGCCGAGGCGCTGAACCGGCCGCTGCCGTTCCCCCTGCCACCGCCCGAGCAGGTTCTCGACCATCGGCTGCCGGACGGGCGCTGGCTGCGCATCACCTCGGGTGACCTGCCCGGTCCCGGCACCCTGCGGGTGGTCACCTTCCGGGACATCACCGACCAGCAGCGCCGGGACCACGACCGGGACCTCTTCGTCGCCGTGACCAGCCACGAACTGCGCACCCCGGTGACCGTCATCAAGGGGTACGCGGACACCCTCACCGACCACTGGGAGTCGCTGACCGAGGCCGACCGCCGGCAGGCGGCCCGGGTCATCGGCCAGCGCTCGAACGAACTCGCCCGGCTCGTCGACCGGCTGCTCTCCTCCGCCGCCGAGTCGTGGCCCGGGGACGGTCCACCCGCCCCCTTCGACCTCTGCCGGACGCTGCGGGCGGCCGTCGCCGACCTGCCGGCGGAGTTGCGCCACCGGCTCGTCCTCGACCTGCCGGACGACCTGCCGAAGGCGCTGGGCCACCGGTCCAGCCTGGCCACCGTGCTGACCGAACTGGCCACCAACGCCGGGAAGTACTCCCCCGCCGGCTCGGCGATCGCGATCGGTGCCGCCGCCGACCGGCAGACCGTCTGCTTCCGCGTCAGTGACCGGGGCATCGGGGTACGCCCCGAGCACGTCGAGCGGGCGTTCGACCGGTTCTGGCAGGGCGAGTCCGGGGACCGGCGGGGATACCCCGGTACGGGTCTCGGTCTCTATCTCGTCCGCCGGATCGTTGAGCAACAGGATGGCTGGGTATCCCTCCGACCCAGAACCGGTGGCGGTACCGTCGCAGAGGTGCGGCTGCCCCGCGCGTGAGCGCACCGTTCGTGGGGGACGGCGCGGCGGGCACGGGGGCGGAGAAGAGGCAGCGTGTCGACGGGAGCGGTCGAAAGGTCGTGGTGCGTGGTGGTGCCCCACCACGCCAGCGGGGCGCGGCTGGCCCGGCACCGGCTCGCCGACGAACTGGCCGAGGTCGTGCCGGCGGCCCTGCTGGCCGACCTCGTCGCCGTCCTGGCGGAACTGGTCGGCAACGCGGTCCGGCACGCCGACCCGCTGCCCGGCGGAGTGGTCCGCGTCGCCTGGCGGCTACGGACGACGTCGGAGGGGCGGCAGGTCCTGCTACGGGTGACCGACGGTGGTGCGGCCGACGGACCACGGATGCGTACGGCCGACCCGGACGCCGTGGACGGCCGGGGGTTGCACATCGTCTCCGGGCTGGCCAGCCGGTGGGGTGTCGACCGCGACGGTCTGGGCCAGAGCGTCTGGGCGGAGTTCGACCCGGCACCCGAACGTTCGGGGCTGGTCGCCGCCGGCTGACCGGGAATGACCGGATCCGGCCGGGACGACCGGGACGACCGGGACGACCGCCGGGCTGCGCGGGTGGGTGGGTCCTCCCCACGGCCGCCCTCCGGGGCCTCTAGGCTGTCTCGCCGTGAGCAAGCGTCGAAAGAACCAGCGCGCCGCCGAGCTGCCCCCGAAGCGGGAGAAGGTGCGGGACATCTACGTTCCCCGCCCGTTCGAGGGCCTGGTCGACGAGCCGGAATGGATCGCCCTGCGGGAGCTGGTGCCGGCCGCGTCCGCGCCGCTGCGGCTCGCGCCGGCCCTGGTCGAGGAGTTCGGCGACCGCGAGGTCACGCTCGCCACGGTGCTGCCGATGGCCGCCCCCGCGATGACCAGGCCGGACGGCGGGGTGCTGATCGGGCTCCAGCGGCACCTCCAGTCCGGGGACGTGTCCCGCGACCTCGCCGAGGCGCTGCTGTGTGCGCTGCGCACCGAGCCGGGCCGGCAGGTGCCGGTGCCGCCGCTGCCCGGGCCCGGCCCCCGACTCCAGGACGTGCTGGCCGACGGCCCGCTGGAGATCACCCTCCACGACGACTTCGAGTTCTGGCTCGCGCCGGAGGCGGCGGAGGATCCGACCGTACGCGCCTCGCTGGAACGGGCCAACGCCGCCATCTACCCGACGCGGCGGCTGACGGCGGCCCGCGCGGCGTACTGGTGCCGCGTACCGGAGAAGGCGCACGTGCGCTGGGTGCTGCCCGAGGGTGAGGACGCGGCGCTGGACGCACTGGCCAGGCTGTCCGCAGCCGGCACGCTGCCCCTCGGCGGGAGCACGAAGTTCGCCGGCATGTTCCGCGCCCACGGCCGTCTGGTGCCGGTGTGGGACCTGCCGGAGGGCACTCCGGCCGGCGAGTGGGAGGACCCGGTCGCCGACTTCGCCAAGCGCTACGCGGACGCGGTCGCCGACCCCGCCCCGCTGGACGCGGCGGCCCGCCGCGCCCGACAGGGCCTCCTGGGCCGCCAGTTGACCCTCCGCTGACTCGCTGCCGCACAGGGTCGCCGGCCGGCCGCCGTGGGATCGCCGTCAGGGCTGCGGTGAGCTGACGTCCCGGGGATCGCGGAGCAGGGGGTCGCGCACCAGGGGGCACGACATGCAGCGCGGGCCGCCCCGCCCCGAGCCCAACTCCGAGCCGGCGATCGGAAGGACCTCGATCCCGGCCCGCTCCAGTTGGGCGTTGGTCTCGGTGTTGCGTTCGTAGCCCACGCAGAGCCGGGGCGCGAGGGCGAGGGTGTTGTTGCCGTCGTCCCACTGCTCCCGCTCGGCCGTGACAGGGTCGAGGCCGGTGTCGATGACCCGGAGCTGGTCGAGGTCCATCGCGTCGGCCGCGGCGCGCAGGAACGGCGCGGGGCCGTCCACCCGTGGGCCTTCGCCGTCCGTGCCGGCGATCACCGTGTACGCGGACAGCGTGCTGGCGATGTTGGGATACATGAGCACGGCGTCGACGTCGACCATCGTGCAGACGGTGTCGAGGTGCATGGTGGCCCGTTCCTGGGCGATCGGGACGACCAGGATCGTGTGTGCCAGCCCGGCCGCGAAGACCTGCCGGGCCAGCCGTTCCGCCCCGGCCGGGGTGGTGCGCTCGCCCACGCCGACGGCCAGCACCCCGGGGGCCAGCAGCAGCACGTCGCCGCCCTCCAGGTGTTCCAGCTCCGGGTGGTAGACGAACTCGGTGCCGGCGAAGCGCGGATGGTACCGGTAGATGGCGTGGGTGAGCGTGGTCTCCCGACGCCGGGCGGGCATCGCCAGGCTGGTGACTCCGGCCCGGTCGCCGATCCAGAGCGAGGAGTCACGGGTGAACAACAGGTTCGGCAGGGGATCGACGACGAAGTCGTGCCGGTCCATCAGCGTCCACACCAGCCCGCCGGGCCGGTTGCGGCCGAGCCGCAGTTCCTCGTGGGCGAGACCGGCGATGAGCACGTCGGCCAGGGCCGCCGGATCGAGGTACGCGAGGTGTTCGGCGATCCGGGTGCGCAGGGTGTCGCCCAGCCGGGGCGAGCCCAGCACCTGCGCGGTCAGCTCGGCCCGCGCGTCGGCGACGGCGAGCGTCTCGGCCAGCAGGGTGCCCAGGTAGAGCACCTCGACCCCGCGCCCGCGCAGGGCATCGGCGAAGGCGTCGTGCTCCTCCTGGGCCCGTCCGACCCAGGGGATGGCGTCGAAGAGCAGCGAGTCGTTGTTGCGTGGGGTGAGCCGGGCGAGTTCGGGGCCCGGCCGGTGCAGCAGTACGGTGCCGAGCCGACCGACCTCGCTGTCCACGTAGTGGGTCACCCTTGCAGGGTAAGGGCAGGGTTTGGCGGCATCCGGTAAAACAACTGTGGATGAATATGGCATTCATCCACAGTCACTCCGGCGCTCCGGCTTGCCGACCACCCGGACTGGCAACGTAGGGTAGTGAGAAAGTAACTTCGAGGGACCTTTTGCCGGAGGTCGCGATGACTGTCTTCCCCGCTCGCCGAGCCGTACCGTCCAGCCGGGCACTACCGCCCGGAGCGGTGCCCCATCCTCGAACGGAGGCTCTCGGCCCCGCCCGGCCGTCCCCGTTGGACTGGGCCCGCCGGCGCCGGGCCGAGCGGGGCGCCCGGAAGCTGGAGGCGGCCGGCGCTCGTGCCCTCGGGCAGCTCGACCACCTCGGGCCGGCCTGGCACGTCATCGAGTGGCCACGCACCGACGCGGCCGACCTGCTGCTCGACGACGGTCGCGACGACCGGGCCGGGTTCCTGGCCATCGGCCCGAGCGGCCTGTTCGCCGTCACCATCGTCGACCACGGCCGGGCCCGGGTGCTGGTCGCGGGTGACGTGGTGCAGATCAACGGCAAGCGCCCGCCGTACGTGCAGGAGGCCCGCCGCGACGCCAGGCGGGCCGGCAAGGCGATGAGCGCGGCCGTCGGCCACCCGATCCCGGTGACGCCGGTGCTGACGTTCGTCGGCTCCGGCGTCATCAGCGTCTACGGCCTTCCGAAGGACTGCATGATGGCCACGCACCGGGAGCTGGACCGCCTGCTCGTGGCCGGTGGCAACAAGATCAGCCCGGTCACCGCCGAGAAACTGGCCCAGGTCGCCCAGCATCCCGGCACCTGGCTCACCGGCACGTACCGTCCAAGTGCCGACTACCGGTGGTATGAGGAGGGCCGAACGGGCCGCTGACAACCCGGCCGCCCGCCGGTAACGTCTCCGGCGACGCCACGCGGCCCGGGTCCCACCCGGCACCCGTCTCCGTCCGCGCCGTCGCCGGCCACCGGTCATGGGCCCCGTGCAGCGCGCCGGCGACCCGGTGGCTTCCACGCGGTCGGCGGTCGCCCCCGCGACCGGCTAGCGTGGACGAACCGTCGGTGTACATAGGAGGCGCGGTGGCCCACGTCGAACTCTCGCTCTCGGAAGTGTTCCCGCCGGCCGCCGGGACACCGCCAGAGCACGAGTCCGATGCCCTGGGCCGGTGGTCGTCGACCGTCTCCCACGCCGACGAGCCCTGCCTGCTCATCGACGCCCTGACCCGGGTCGTCGCCGTCTCCGCCGCCGGGTGTGAGTTGCTCTGCCTGGGTGCTCCGGACGACGTGATCGGCCTTCCCCTGCTCGACGGGGGGCTGCGGCTGCTCGACTTCACCGCCAACCGGTGCGAGTTGGCCGACCAGGAGGTCGACAAGATCCCTCCGCTGCTGGCGCTGTCCTCCGGTGGGCTGGCCCGTGGGCTGCTGCGGGTGCAGGCCGCCACGGCCGGCGCGCCGGACTCGACGGTCGACGCCATCTCCACCCCGGTTCTCGCCGACGGCGCCGTGGCCGGGTCACTCACCTTCTTCTCCGAGGTCTGACCTGGACGGCTGTGGCGTTCACCGCATTCGGCGGCGGTGGGGGCGACGCCGACCCAGGCCGTAAGGTGCCCTCATGCTCGACATCGCTGTGCTGACCGGAGAGTACGCCGTGTGCCGGCTGCCGGCCGGCTCCGCGCTGCCGCCCACCCTCGCGGGCGACCTCAGCGGCGACGATGTGGTGACGGTGAGCTGGACGGCCGACGGGCTGTCCGTGATCTGCCCCGCCGACCGGGTGCCCGAGCAGGCGGCGGTGGAGACCGTCTGGCGGTGCCTACGGGTGGCCGGCCCGCTCGACGTCGCCGTGACCGGAACCCTCGCGTCCCTGGTCGGCCCACTCGCCGAGGCCCGGGTCAGCGTGGTCGCCTTCTCCACCTACGACACCGACTACCTGCTGGTGCCCACCGTGCTCCTGGGCGAGGCGACGACCGCACTGCAACGCGCCGGGCACCACGTCCTGAGCTGACCTTCTCCCCGGCGGCGACACCTCCTACGATGGGCTCGGCCGCACCCGGCCGAAACGACGTCCCCCGATGTCTCACGAGGACCGGCCCGTGCCGCCCACACCGCCCACCTCGCGGGTCGACCGCGTCAGGCCGACCCGCCGGCTGACCGCTGCCCTGGCGGCGATGCCACTGCTGCTGATGGCGCCGGCTGCCTGCGGCACCCCGCCGGAGCTGCGGGAGTTGGCCGCCACGCCGACCGGCGTCCGGAGCGGGTCGCCCACCACGGCCGCGCCCACCACCGCCCCGACCACACCGCCGACGGTGCTGCCCGGCGCGCTGCCGCCGAGCCCCACCACAGACCCGGGGACGGTGGCGGTGGAGTGCCGGACGGGTCCGTCGCGCGCCCAGGTGGTCGACCTGGTACGAGGGCGTTCGGGGGTGCTTCCCGCCGACGCCCGGGTGCGGGTCCGCACGGGTCCCCTGTGTGCCGCCGACTGGCAGTACACGGTGCTGGCGGTCACCGGGTACGAGCCGTTGCAGGTGGTCACCCGGACCCGGTCGGGCGTTCCGCGCCTGGTCACCGCCGGCACCGACGTGTGCATCGTCGAGGTGCGGGTCGCCGCCCCGCCCGGCATCCGCACCCTGGCGTGCGAGGGCGACCCGGGCGTCGGCGCGGGTGCGTAGGCTGGTCGCCATGCCGGGAACACCACCGACCCGCTTCGTGTACCTCGGGCCCGAGGGCACCTTCGCCGAACAGGCGCTGCGCACCGTGTCCGCCGCCGAGCGGGGCAGCCGAACGCCGGCCCGCAGCGTCGGGGAGGCGCTGGAGAGCGTACGCACCGGCGACGCCGACGCCGCTCTCGTGCCGCTGGAGAACTCGATCGGCGGCGCGGTCGGGGTGACCCTCGACGAGTTGGCCGAGGGTGAGCCCCTGGCGATCACGAGGGAGGTCATCCTTCCGGTCGAGTTCGTGCTGGGTGCCCGTCCCGGCTCGGCCCTGCCGGCGGTGCGCACCGTCGCCGCCCACCCACAGGCGTCCACCCAGTGTCGGGGTTGGTTGCGTGCCCACCTGCCCGACGCGGTGGTGGTCGACGTGCTCTCCAACGGCGCAGCGGCGGCCGGGGCGGCAGCCGGTGAGTACGACGCGGCGATCTGCGCCCCGATCGGGGCGGCCCGACACCGCCTGACCCTGCTCGCCGACAAGATCGCCGACCATCCCGACGCGGTGACCCGGTTCGCGCTGCTGTCCCGCCCCGGCCCGCCACCACCCCCCACGGGTGACGACGTCACCTCGCTGGCCGTCTACATCGCGCATGACCGGGTCGGCGCCCTGCTGTCGGTGTTGATGGAGTTGGCCGTGCGCGGGGTCAACCTGACCCGCATCGAGTCCCGCCCGACGGGCGAGGCGCTCGGCCGGTACGTCTTCTTCCTCGACTGCACCGGCCACGTCGCCGACGTACGCCTCGGCGAGGCCCTCCAGGGCCTGCGGCGGGTGTGCGCGGACGTGCGCTTCCTGGGGTCGTACCCGCGGCACCGCTGGACGCCGACGGCAGGCGACCGGCCCGTGCCGGCTCCGGCCGGGCTGTCCGACACCGACTACGCCGACGCGGCGGCGTGGCTGGCCCGGCTGCGGGCCGGCGACCTGTGCTGAGCGCCGCAGGGGCCACCCCGGTCGGGTGGCCCCTGCGGGGCGAACTCAGCTGAGCAGCCCGCCGAGCAGGCCACCCTGCTGCTCCTGAGCGCCGCTGCCCTGGATCGGCGGCTCCTCGGAGGGCTGCACGACCACGAAGCCCTGGCCGGCGAAGCTCATCGTGAACGCCTCGCCGGTGCTGCGGCCGAGCAGCGTGCCGAGGCCGAGCTGTTCCGCCCGGTGGTAGCCGGTCTGGAGGTTGGCCGACCAGCACACGGCGGCCTGCGGGTCGACGTAGGTCGGAGCGTCGACGTTGAGCACCACCGGGGTGCCCTTGGTGGTGATGGCGATCCGGCCGTGCCCGGAGAACACACAGTTGAACAGGCCCGACGAGGACGCCATGCCGGCACCGCCGACCATCCGGATGTCGTACTGGAGGGTGGAGTCGAAGGCCAGCACGCTGGAACCGTTGATCGACAGCGCGTCGCCCGGCTCCAGGTCGATGATGTGCACGTCCTTGGCGAGCTCGGCGAGGAACACGTCGCCCCGGCCGCTGACCTTCATCAGGGGCACACCCTCGCCGGTGAGCTTCTGCTTCAGGAACTTCCCGAGCCCTCCGGAGCCCTGGGCCTCGAACTGCACCTGCCCCTGGTAGGCGACCATCGACCCGACCCGGGCCATCGCCTCGCCGTTCAGCTCGATCTTCAACATCTTGGAGTTCTGCAACCGCATGCCGGGCTGCGCCGACTCCTTCTCAAGGTTCTCCGCCGAGAACAGCTCGCTGCGCATGGACTTTCCTCCTGGGGTCGCTTTGCCTGGCTGCGAAGGTAGGTCAGGAACGCAACCATCGACCACCCCGAGGCCGGTGGCTCAGCCCCAGCCCAGCTCGTGCAGTCGCTCGTCGTCGATGCCGAAGTGGTGGGCGATCTCGTGCACCACCGTCACCGCCACCTCGTCGACGACGTCGTCGTCGGTGTCGCAGATGCGCAGGATCGGGTTGCGGTAGATGAGGATGCGGTCCGGCAGGACCCCGGCGTAGTCCCACCCCCGGTCGGTGAGCGCGTGCCCCTCGTAGAGGCCGAGGAGGTTCTCACCGGGCGGCGGGTCGTCCTCCACCAGGATCACGACGTTGCTCATCAGGGCGAGCAGTTCGCCGGGGACCTCGTCGAGCGCCTCGCCGACCAGTTCCTCGAACCGCTCCCGCCCCATCTCCACTGCCACGCCCGCATTCTCCCTCACCAGGCACCCGCCCCCCACCCGCGATCTTGCACTTTCGGCCCCGACAACGCGCAGGAATCGCGGAGCGAGGGCCGAAAGCGCAAGATCGAGATGAGGTCAGGGATCAGGGGTCAGGAACTCAGGCGGGCGTCGAGGGTGATCTCCGCACCCGGCGAGAGCAGGCGGGAGATCGGGCAGTTCTGCTTGGCGGCGTCGGCCAGCTTGCGGAACTCCGCCTCGTCGATGCCCGGCACCTGGCCCACGGTGTCCAGCTCGATGCGGGTCACGGTCATGCCGGCGTCGGTCTTGTCCAGGTGCACCTTCGCGGTGGTCTCCACGGAGGTCGGAGTCGCGCCGGCCTCGGCGAGGAGCTTGGAGAAGGCCATCGAGAAGCAGCCGGCGTGGGCGGCCCCGATCAACTCCTCGGGATTGGTGCCCTCGCCCTCCTCGAAGCGGGACTTGAAGGAGTAGTTCCCCTCCAACCCGCCCTTGCCGGTGCGGATGGTGCCGGACCCCTCGGTGAGGTTGCCCTGCCAACGTGCGGAAGCGGTACGGATAGGCATGCGTCAGACGCTATCCGACACCGGCCCCGGCGGCGACCGGCCGGTGCCTCCGACGCCGGAGGCCGGGCAGGGTCCTCCCGGACCTGGCGGCACCCCGCGCAGTTCAGGGTCCGGCGTGCGCCGACCGTTGTGTCATCATTCGACGGAGGCCCATCGACCTGGGAGGGTGACCCGATGAGCCAGGACCTTCCCATTCCCCGCCAGGAGGAGCGGTCCGCCGACCCCGCCGTGGTCGAGTGGGGGGAGTCGTCGTCGATGCCTCCGCCGGCCGGCCGCCTCGGGCGGGGGATGTCCGGACTGCGCCGGGACCCGAGACTGCCGGTGCTGCTCGCCGGCCTGGGCGCACTGGCCGCGGTGGCCTCCCTGGTCGGCGAGTGGTCGGTGATGACCATCCCGAACGCCGGCCCCGAGGGCGACACCGCCGTGGAGGTGCCCGGCGGGGTGGCCGAGGTGGGCGGCTTCGGCGTCGCGTACCTGGTCGCGCTCGTCGCCCTGAGCTGTGCGGTCGCCCTGGCGCTGCGCGGCACCCGGCCGGTAAGGCCCAACGCGCGGGTGGCCGGGTCGGCCCTGGCGGTGGCCACCCTGGCGATCCTGGCCGCGACGGTGGCCACCCTCGACAACGCCGGCCGCCGGGCACTGATCTACGCCCCCGACGACGGCTTCCAGGTCGAGCAGGGCCGTGGCCTGGTCGCGGCGTTCGTCACCTGCGTCCTGCTGGTGGCGGCCCTGCTCGTGGGCCCGCGTGACACCGTGTCCGCCGAGCCCGGCGACGACGCGGACGCGCCGGAGCCCGACGTCGCGGAACTCCGCGCCGCCCCCCGACGCCGGGCCACGAGCGACCGGCCCGCCGACGGCCTGCCGCCGCCCGCCGACATCACCGTCGCACCGGCGGTGCCCTTCGCCCGGGGCGAACCCCCGCGCTGACGCACCCGGAGCCGCCCCGTCGGCTGCCGGGCCCGGTGCGCCGCCCCGGGGCCGGGCACCCGCAGTGGCGGTGGCCGGCACCCCGGCGGACCTGGCCGCACCGACGCGGTCGTGCCGGTGGTCGGCGGATCGCCCGGGGGTCACCGTCCGTTGGCACCCGATTCGCCGGGAAGCCATGGTGGCGACCGGTACCCCGAGGTACGGTTGCTGCCCGCCGTCACGCCGGGTCGCAAGCGACGACCGTGCGGCTGGCCGCGACGGCGGTGGGCGAAGGAGGAACCATGACCCGCCCGGGCCTGCCCAAGTTGATCGCCACCGACCTCGACGGAACGCTCGTCCGCAGCGACGAGTCCGTCTCCGCCTACACCCACGAGGTCCTCGACCGGGTGCGGTCGGCCGGGATTCCGGTGGTCGGCGCCACCGGCCGGGGCCCCCGGTTGACCGAGCTGACGCGCAACGACATCCGGGCCGCCGACTACCTGGTGCTGGCCGGCGGCGGACGGGTCGTCGACCAGAGCGACCCGGACGGGCCGGTGGTGCTGCGCGACGAGCGGCTGCCCGCCGAGGTGCTGGCCACGATCGTCGCCGACCTGGAGGTAGCGGTCGGGCCGCTGACCGTCATGGTCGAGGCGTCCGACGAACACGACGCCCCGCTGTGGGGCGACTACCACCCGATCTGGCCGTACCAGGACCGGTTCGAGACGCGCAGCCGCGCCGAGTGTCTCTCCTGCGACGTGATCAAGGCGTTCGCGCGGACCGCCGACCACCACGTGGACGAGTTGCTGGCCGCCGCGCGGGAGATCGTACCGCCGCACGTGGCGACGCTGACCCAGGCCGGCCTCGGCTTCGTCGAGATCTGCCCGCCCGGGGTGGACAAGGCGACCGGCCTGAGCGTGGTGGCGCAGGCGCTCGGCGTCGACCCGGCCGAGGTGCTGGTGTTCGGCGACATGCCCAACGACCTGCCGATGTTCGCGTGGGCCGGGTGGGCGCGGGTGGCGGTCTCCAACGCTCATTCCACCGTGCGGGCCGCCGCCGACGAGGTGACGCTGCGCAACGACGAGGACGGGGTGGCGGTGTACCTCGACCGGCTACTGTCGCGCTGATGGAGGAGACACCACGCCTCGTCGCCAGTGACATCGACGGCACGCTGCTGCGCGACGACCGTACGCTGAGCCCGCACACCGCCGCGGTGCTGACCCGGATCTCGGCGGCGGGCACGCCCGTCGTCCTGGTCACCGGCCGTCCGATCCGCTGGCTGAAACTCGTGTACGACCAGCTCGACAAGCCCCTGCCGGCGGTCTGCGCCAACGGGGCGGTGGTCTACGACCCCGACGCCGACGAGGTGCTGCGGGCCGATCCGCTCGCCCCGGAACTGCTGGCCGAGGTCGCCCGCCGGCTGCGCGCCGAGGTGCCCGGGGTGAGCTTCGCCGTGGAGATCGTCGACAGCCGCGAGATGCGGCACGAGGCGCACTACCCGCTGCGCTGGGACGCCGACGACGACGCGATCCGGGCGGTGGACACCCCGGAGGAGTTGGTGGAGGTACCCGCCGTCAAGCTGCTCGCCCGCGCCGGCGACCAGGATCCGGACCGGTTCACCCAGGTGGTGGCCGGGGCGTTGGCGGGCCTCGCCGAGGCGACGCACTCCTCCTACTCCGGGCTGGTGGAGATCTCCGCGTCGGGGGTCACCAAGGCGGCGGGGTTGGCCTGGTACTGCCATCGGCTGGGGGTCGACGCCGCCGACGTGCTGGCCTTCGGTGACATGCCGAACGACGTTCCCATGCTGACCTGGGCGGGTCGGGCCGTGGCGGTGTCCAACGCCCACCGCGCCGTCCTGGAGATCGCCGACGAGGTCACCGGGGCGAACTCGGTGGACGGGGTGGCGACGTACCTGGAGAAGGTCTTCGGGACGGCGTGACGGCGACGCGCGGCCCCCCGGGGCGCCGCCCTCCCCCGTACCACAGATCGGCGTTCGTCGGAGACGGCGGATGACCAGCCCCGGTTCGACGTCCGGTGCCGAGCTTCCGCACGCCGGTGCGACTGCCGACCGGCGGGTGGGGCGCGGCCCGCGCTCCGCACGCGGGCCGCGCCGTCGGTCAGAGGTACTGGCCGGTGTTGTGTCCCTCGCCGCCCTGCGGCTGGCCCATCCCCGGCATTCCCGGAACCACCGCCCCGACGGGCCCGCTGGGCAGTGCCGTCCGGCCGGAGCGCATCTGCTCCAACTGCACCCGGGCGGCCATCTGCTGCGCCACCAGGGCCGCCTGGATGCCGTGGAAGAGCCCCTCCAGCCAGCCCACGAGCTGGGCGTGGGCGATCCGCAGTTCGCCCTCGCTCGGCGCCTTGTCCTCCGTGAAGGGCAGCGAGATCCGCGCCAGCTCGTCGCGCAGCTCGGGGGCCAGGCCCTCCTTCAGCTCGACGATCGAGCGTTCGTGGATCTCCCGCATCCGGTGGCGGCTCTCGTCGTCGAGCGGGGCGGCCTTGACCTCCTCCAGCAGCTGCTTGATCATGCTGCCGATACGCATGACCTTGGCGGGCTGCTCCACCAGGCGGGCCGGGTCCTCGCCGTGGGCCTCGTCGGTCTGCACCGTGCCGACCGGCCGGCCGTCCGGCCCCACCACCACCACGGTCCCGGAGTGGCCGGCGTCGTCGCGGCCCGGCTCGTCGTTCTGTCCAGCGGAATGCGCTTGGGTCATGGCATCCATCTTTACCCAGTCGCGCCCGCGTACGCCGCCCGGGCGTCGGACGAAGCTCACACCTGTGCGCGCTACGGTCGCCACATGCCCGCCGATCCTCGCGCCGTCCTGACCCGCCCCGCCCCGCCGCCGGACGCCACCGTCGCCTACGGCGACCACCCCGACCAGGTGGTCGACGTGCGCCGACCCACCGGGTCGGGCCCCCGCCGACCGCTCGTCGTGGTGGTGCACGGCGGGTTCTGGCGGGCGGAGTACGACCGGCGGCACACCGATCCGCTGGCGGTCGCGCTGACCGCGCTGGGCCACCCGGTGGTGCAGGTCGAGTACCGGCGTACCGGGGCCCCCGGTGGGGGCTGGCCGAACACCCTCACCGACGTGCTCGACGGGATCGCGGCGGCACCCCGACTGGCCGCGGAGGTGTCGCCCGGCGCGGGGAGCACCGGGGCTCCGCTGCTGGTCGGCCACTCGGCGGGCGGGCAGTTGGCGCTGTACGCGGCGACGTCCGCCCCGGGCACCGTGGGCGGCGTACTCGCGCTGGCTCCGGTCACCGACCTCGTCGAGGCGTACCGGCTGGATCTGGACTCGGGGGCGGTGGCCGCGCTGCTCGGCGGCGGCCCGGTGGAGGTCCCTGACCGGTACGCTGCCGCCGATCCACGCACGTTGGTGCCCCCGCGAACACGGACAGTAGTTGTGCACGGGGCCCTGGACCTTCAGGTGCCGATCGGGATGAGCCGCGCCTACGTTGCCGCAGCGCACGCCGCAGGAGCCGAGATGTCCCTTCGCGAGCTGCCGGAATGCGAACACTTCGGGCTTATCGACCCGGAGTCATCCGCCTGGCCGCAGGTCACCGCCGCGTTGCGGTCTCTCCATGAAGATCATTAAGCATTGACGCAGCGTCGCGGACCAGGTAGAACGCCGGGGGGGCAGTGATCCTGCCCTGCAACGCCTTCGAAGGGAACCCGGTGTCGCAGATGAACCGCAGGCGGGCACTCCAGCTGCTGGCCGCGCTCGGTACCACCGGACTCGTCGCCGGGTGCGGCTCCGACACGGAGGACGAGTCGACCGGTTCGGGCACTCCGGTCCGGATCGGGCTCGTCGCGCCGCGCTCCGGGCCCGGCAAGGCGATCGGTGACGAGATCATCAACGGCTTCGAGTTGTACCTCGACCTCAACGACAACCTCCTCGGCGGCCACCCGGTCGACCTGGCCATCGCCGACGAGGGAGACAGCGTCGAGACCGGCAAGGCGGCCGTCGACAAGCTGCTCAAGCAGAACGTGCTCGCGCTCACCGGGGTGGCCAACGCGGCGGTCATGTCCAGCATCCGCGACACCGTCGAGCAGGCCCGGGTGCCCCTCATCGGCTCCAACGCCTCACCGACGGGTCTGCAGTCCGTGGTCTACATCTGGCGCACCTCGTACGTGCTGGACGAGGCGGGCCGGGCCCTCGGGCGGTACCTGAAGAACGAGCTCGACCCCGCCGCCCGGGTGGTCATGGTGCTGCCCGAGACCGTTGCCGCACAGGACGTGCTGCGCGGTTTCCGGCAGGAGTTCGGCGAGTCCGACCCCCGCATCGTCGGCGACGTCGTCTGGACCAGCAACACCGCCTCGCCGAACAAGACGACCTATCTCGCGGACATCCGCCAGGCCCTGCAACGCAACCCGAACGCGATCTTCTGCTTCTACTCCGGCACGGCGGCGGTGCAGTTCATCACCCAACTGCGCGACGAGGGCTACGAGGGCAACATCTACGCCCCCGGGTTCCTGACGGAGGGCCCGGTGCTGGACCAGATCCGCCCCGCCGAGCGGGCGCTGGGCATCCAGACCGCCCTGAACTACTCCGCCGACCTCAACAACGCGGCCAACCGGCGGTTCGCCTCGGCGTACCGCAAGAAGCACAACGTCTCGCCGACCACGTACGCGATGGCCTCGTACGACGCGGCGCAGGTGCTCAACCAGGCGATCCGGATCGTCGGCGACTCGCCCACGCCGCAGCAGGTCAACCTGGCCCTGGGCAAGATCGGCCAGATCGACAGCCCACGCGGGGCGTGGCAGTTCAACCAGCCCCGGACCCCACAGCAGAAGTGGTACCTGCGCGAGGTGCAGCGCGACGGTCAGGTCCTGTCGAACGTCCTGGTCAACGAGCTGGCCACGCTCGGCTGACACCCGCGACGGGCCGGCCCCCGTCGGGCGGCCGACCCGTTCCCGTCGTCGGCGCGACGCCGGGGCGTCGGGCCGTTGATCAGTGCCGCAGCTCGGCGACGCAGCACTTCACGCTGCCGCCGCCCTTCTTCAACTCGGCCAGCTCGACCGGTACCGGGGTGTAGCCGGCGGCCTTCAGCTTGCCCGCGAGCCGCGACGCCTCGCTGTTGAGCACCACGTTCGCACCGTCGCTGACCAGGTTCAGGCCGAAGGACAGGGCATCCTCGTCGTCGGCGACGACCGCGTCCGGAAAGAGCTGGGTCAGCACCCGCTGGCTGGCCGCGGAGAACGCGCCCGGGTAGTAGGCGATGTTGGTGTCGTCGATCGAGGCCAACGCCACGTCCAGGTGGTAGAAGCGGGGGTCGACCAGGCGCAGCGAGATCACCGGCCGGCCCAGCGCCTCCTGCGCCTCGGCGTGCGCCGCCGGCTCGGTGCGGAACCCGTGGCCGGCGAGGACGATGCCCCCGTGGGCCTCCGGCAGGTACGCGAAGTCACCCTCGCCCTCGTTGGTCTCGCTCGGCGCGATGAACCGCCAGCCCTGCGACTCGTAGAAGGCCCGGTGCACGGGGGCCTCGGCGGCCCGCTGGTGGTGTTTGAACTGCGCGCCGTAGGCCGTGCCGTCGACGACGAACGCCCCGTTGGCCGCGTAGACCATGTCGGGCAGACCCGGGCCGGGGGTCAGCAGGTGCACGTCGTGGCCCAGACCGACCAGGGTCTCCCGCAGCCGGTCCCACTGCTTGACCGCCAACTCCGGGTCGACCGGGGTGGTCACGTCCATCCACGGGTTGATCGCGTACTCGACCGCGAAGTACTCGGGCGAGCACATGAGATATGTCCGCTTTCGCGAGACTCGCTGCTGGTTCACGGTCACCAAGATAGGTAGCCTGGAACTTTGATAACAGCCACAACCATTGCTTCCCAGGGGCGAAACGTTGCAGATAGATGCCGTAGACCAACGGATCATTGCGTTGCTCGTTGCTGATGCCCGCGCCTCGTACGCCGACATCGGGCTGCGGGTGTCCCTCTCCGCGCCGGCGGTCAAGCGGCGGGTCGACCGGCTGCGGGCCGCCGGGGTGATCCGCGGCTTCACCGCGGTCGTCGACCCGGCCGCCGTCGGCTGGACCACGGAGGCGTTCGTGGAGCTGTTCTGCGCCGGCCGCACCACTCCCGCCCAGCTCGGCGCAGCGGTACGCCGACACCCCGAGGTGGTCGGGGCGTACACGGTCTCGGGGGAGGCCGACGCGCTGGTGCACCTGCGGGCCGCCGACATCGCCCACCTGGAGGAGGCGCTGGAACGGTTGCGAGCCGAACCGTTCGTCACCTCCAGCCGCAGCACGATCGTGCTGTCCCGGCTCGTGGAGTCCCCCGGGGTCGGCCCGTCCACCGGCTGACGGAACCGGGTTCACACTTCCCGCGTCGAAGCGACCATGACACGGGGAACCCGCACCACCGGCGCACTCCTCGCCGCCCTCGCCGTGCTCGCCGCCTGCACCGAGCCACCACCCGTCCGCCTCGACCCCGACGGGCCACGACCCGTGCCCGCGTCCCGGCTGGTCGCCTACGACTCCTGCGCGGAGGCGCTGGCCGAACTGCGGGCCGCCGCCGTGGAGTCCGTCGGACCGTACGGCTTCGGCGGGGGTTGGCTGAACTCGGTGCCGTTCGGGGAGGCGGAGGCCGCAACCGTCGGCGGTGCCAGCCGAACGAAGGACGCGCGGACGCACTCCACCACCAACAACCACGAGGCCGGGGCCGACGAACCTGACGTGGTGAAGACCGACGGCCGTCGGATCGTCACCGTGCAGGACGGCGTGCTGCGGGTCGTCGACCCGGCGAGCCGCCGCGAGACCGGCCGCCTGGACGTCAGCGAGGGCCGGCGCGAGCTGCGCTGGGCGTCGTACGAGCTGCTGCTGCGCGGCGACCGGGCACTGGTGCTCGCCGACAGTGTGTCGCTGCTACCGGCCAGGCCCGAGCCGGCAGCGGGCGCCCGGCTCCGCCCCGGACCACCCGCCGAGCGTGGGGCCCGGCTGCTGCTGGTCGACCTCGCCGGCACGCCCCGGGTGCTCGGCACCTACCGGATCCGGGGCACCGCGGTGGACGCGCGCCTCACCGCCGACACCGCCCGCGTCGCGATCCGCACGGCGGCCCGCTTCGACTTCCCCCACCCGAAACGGGGCACCCAGGAGTCGCGCGTCGAGGCCAACCGGTCGGTCATCGCCAACTCCGGAATCGATGCCTGGCTGCCCGCGTACGAGTGGACCGACGGCGACCAACGGCACACCGGGCGGGTGGGATGCGACCGGCTCAGCCGACCGGACCGCCTCACCGGCACCACGACGCTGACCCTGCTCAGCTTCGACCTCACCGGCGACCGGCTCGGCGACGGCGACCCGGTCAGCGTCGCCGCCGACGCCGACACCGTGTACGCCACCGCCAGCAACCTCTACCTCGCCGGTGTGCGGCCCGTCCCCGGCCGCCCATGGACGCCCCGGTGGACCCCGACGCCCGGGGAGCAGATCACCGAGATCCACCAGTTCGACACGGCCGCCGCCGGCCGGCCCCGCTACCTCGCCACCGGCGCCGTCTCGGGCTGGCTCGTCAACCAGTACGCCCTCTCCGAGTGGCAGGGACACCTGCGGGTGGCCACCACCACCGGCGACCTGTGGGGGCGGGAGCGGACCTCCGAGTCGGCGGTCCGGGTGCTGCGACGCGTCGACTCCGCCCTCGTGGAGACCGGCGCGGTCGGCGGGCTCGGCCGGGGCGAGCGGATCTACTCGGTGCGCTATCTCGGCGACCGCGCCCACGTGGTCACCTTCCGGCAGACCGACCCGCTGTACTCGCTCGACCTCACCGACCCGCGCCGGCCCCGGGTCACCGGCGAACTGAAGATCACCGGCTACTCCGCCTACCTGCACCCCATGCCCGACGGGCATCTGCTGGGCGTCGGGCAGGAGGCGGACGCGCGGGGGCGGACCCAGGGTGTCCAGGTGTCCCTGTTCGACGTCCGCGACCCGGCGAAGCCGTCCCGCACCGCCCGGTGGCACCTGCCCGGCGCGACGACCGCCGTCGAGTTCGAGCCGCACGCCTTCCTGCACCAACCGGAGACGGGCTTGGTGGCGCTGCCGGTCAACGGCGACGTACGCCTCCTGCGGGTCGGCGGCGACAGCATCGCCGATCTCGGCGCGGTGAGTCACCCCGGCAACCAGGGCCGGGTCGAACGGTCGCTGCTGGTCGACGGGGTGCTCTGGACCGTCTCCGACACGGGGCTGCGGGCCAGCGACCCGACCACCGCGGCCAGTCTCGCCTGGCTCCCCTGGACCTGATCCTTCCTCCCATCGCGGGTGGGGCCCGGTTTCTCGGGGTTTCCGGGCCCCACCCGCCCCTCCCGCTCACCGGCGGGGTACGGCGTGGCCGCCGGCGTTCAGAGATACATGCCGGTGCGGTGTTCGTCCTCGTTCCGTTTCGCCGACTTGTCACCCTCACCGAAGAAGCGCTTACCGCCGAACTCGCCGTGCAGCCGGTCGTCGAGTTCGTCGGCGAGCCCGGTCATCACCTGCACCGCGAGCATCAGATGGGTGGGCTGGAAGTTGCGCCCGAACACCGGGATGGACGCCCACACCGTGTCCTCGGCGCAGTAGAGCCGGCCGATGGGCATCCGGTTGGTCAGTTCGGACAGCTTCACGTACAGCCGCTCGGTGGGCTCGACCTCGGTGAGCACCGGGGAGAAGACGTCGACCAGGGGCGGATTGTCGCGCACCCGCACGAAGACCATCGCCGAGCCGGCCCGGATGTTGATGTCGCCGTCGGAGTCGACCTGGAGCCGGTCGGAGTCGGACTTCAGCATGGTCGACACGACCGTGCGTACCCGCTCAGCCAGCGCCAGCACGTCGCTTTCCACCGCCGCCTGGCTCTTCGCGGCGGCGGCCAGCGCCTCGTCCAGGTCGGTCTCCACGTCCCGGTCCGGGCCGAACTCGCTGCGTGCGGTGCCCAGCGGGCCACCGGGCAGCGGTTCCTCGTCGGCGTCGTGCACCAGATACACCAGGAACGCCGGGTGCGGCGCACCGTAGACGTCCCGCATGGTGCGGGACAGCACGGTGGCCAGCCGGGTCGCCTCGTCGGTCGTGCAGTGCAGCCCGAACTGCTCCCCGGAACCCTCGACCACCCCCGGCGGTGACCAGCCCAGCGCGACCATGTCCGCCACGGCGGCCCGGTCGAGGCGGTAGCCCTGCGGCAGCAGGGCGTTGCCGACCGCCCGCGCGGCCAGCCGCCCCTGCTCACCCACGTCGACGCCCACGGAGTAGACCGCGTCTCCGGTGCCGGAGGCGGTGGGATCGAGGGTGACCTCAAGGTGCGCCCCGGCGGGCAGTGCCGGCAGCCGCTCAGCCAGCGCGCGGGCGAACTTCCGCCACGCCTCGGTCACCTTCGCCCGCAGGTCGGCCGTACTCGGCTCGTCGAGCAGAATCGACTCGTGGTGCCCCGGCGTCCCGGCCGGCGCCGAGGGGTGGTCTGCCGTCATGATCGCCTCCGTCCGTCACGGCAACCCTACCCACGCGGCGGCCCCCCTCAGTCCGGCTGGTCGCTGCCGAGCGCCACCGGCCAGACGGCGGCCAGCTCGCCGAGTCGTGCGGCGGTCGCGGCCGGCTCCGCGCCCCGCCCCACGGCCACCCCCAGCAGGTACGCGGTGACCGGCGCACCGGGACGCAGCACCTGATGGGCCACGTCCCGGGCCAGATCCAGCACCGCGGGCACCGGCACCTCGGCCGGATCGAGGCCCAGTTCGGCACAGGCCGCCGTGACCCAGTCGTCCATCACCGTCATCGCAACCACTCCTCCGCCCGGCGCACGTCGTTGTCAGTGTCGCAGTCGAACCAGGGTGGCGGGCCGTCGCCGAGCCAGCGCACCTCGACCACGGCCAGCCCGGCCAGCAGGGCCCGCAGCGACGCCCCGGCGAGGTTCCCGTCCCGCTCGGCGGCGAGCCGGTCGAGGGCGGCGCGCAGCGCCGGAACCCGCCAGACCCCGCACAGCGACTGTCGCCGTCCGGCCGCGTCGACGTAGCAGGCCCCGTCGACCGGCTTCGGCGCTTCGGGAGGCCCGCCGCGCGCGTGCCGGTTCGCAGAAACCTCCGAGCCGTGCCCGTCCCGGCGGGCAGCCACCGCCGACGGTGCCTCCAGGTGGTGCAGCAGATCGTCGACCGCGTGCCGGGTGAGCAGGGGCAGGTCGGCGGCGAGCACCGCCACGACCGTCGTCGCGGGATCGAGCAACGCCAGCCCGGCGGCGAGCGCGGCGACCGGTCCTCCGCCAGGGGGATCCTCCCGGGTCGAGCGCACCCCGGCGGGGGTGGGCCCGGCCGGCCCGACCACGACCCGGGTGTCGGCGGCGGCGACCGCGGTCAGCACCCGGTCGCGCATGGGTTGCCCGCCGACCGGCACGGCCGGCTTGTCCCGGCCGCCCATCCGCCGAGCCGCACCCCCGGCGAGCACCACCGCTGCGTATCCACCCACGCCGTCACGCTATCCGGCCCCGCCGGACGGTCGACGCATGCCGGGTCGGCTACGTCGACCGACGCCGACGCCGACGCCATGGGCCACGAGCTGCGGACTGCGGACTGCGGACTGCGGACTGCGAGCCTCGGACTGCGGACTGCGTGCATTGGGGCGCTACGGGCGGCGGTGGCGTCGGGCAGGATGGCGGGATGGGACGGGCGACTGACCGGCGGGGTGTGCTCCGCCTCGACCTCGACGCGCTGACCGAGGGACGCGCCCCGGTGCGGCGGCCGGACACCCTCGCCGTGGAGGAACCGCTGGAGATCCGGGTCGGCCCGGCCGGCCCGCGTCGTCGTCGCCCGTTGACCGTGACCATGCGTACCCCCGGCCATGATCTGGACCTGGCCGTCGGGTTCCTCTTCACCGAGGGACTGGTGCGCTCGGCGGACGACGTGGCCACGGCGCAGCTCTGCGCGGGCGACCAGATGCCCAACACCTACAACGTGGTGGACGTGGCCCTCGCCCCCGGCGTGCCCGACCCGTCCAGCGACCCCACCCGGCACTTCCACACGACCAGCGCCTGCGGGGTGTGCGGCAAGGCGAGCATCGACGCGGTGCGTACCCGGTCGCAGTTCGTCGTCGCAGACGATCCGCTGCGGGTGCCGGCGACGGTGCTGGCGACCCTGCCGGAGCGGTTGCGGGCCGCGCAGCGGGGTTTCGACCGCACCGGCGGCCTGCACGCGGCGGGACTGTTCACCGGTGCCGGCGAGCTGGTGACACTGCGCGAGGACGTGGGCCGGCACAACGCCGTCGACAAGGTGATCGGCTGGGCGGTACGCGAACGCCGGCTGCCGCTGGCCGGGCACCTGCTGCTGGTGTCCGGCCGGGCCAGTTTCGAGCTGACCCAGAAGGCGTGGATGGCGGGGGTGCCCTTGCTGGCCGCCGTGTCGGCACCGAGCACCCTCGCGGTCGAGGTCGCCGAGGAGGCCGGGCTGACCCTGGTCGGCTTCCTGCGCGGCCGGACGATGAACGTGTACGCGGGCACCCACCGGGTCACCAGCGGGGCGTGACCGACACGCCGGCCGGGTCGCGGCGGCAGGATCGCCGGATGCCCTCAGCAGCCGGGTGTCCTCACCAGTTGCGCAGGGCCTCGAACAGCTCCAACCGGACGGCCGCGTCCCGGGCCAGCAGGAAACCGGCGATGCCGAGGATCCAGCCCATCGCACTGCCGGACGTCCGGGTGATCCAGCCGTTCAGCCGAACCAACACCGGTTCCACCACGCGGGGCCAGGCAACCCGGGCCGCCAGCAGAGCCGCCGCCGGCAGCACCATCACCACGCAGTAGGCGGCGAGGAGCGCCACCACGGCCGGCGTGCCCAGGCCCGAGGTGGCGAGCAGGCCCATCGCGCCCAGGTACGGCAGCATCGTCGCCACCTCGGCGAGCGCGGCGAGCAGGGCGAGCCCGACCAGCCACCGGACCGACGAGTCGCCGCTCGTCGCCCGGTCCCGCCACCTCGACACCGCCCCTCGGCCACCGCCGCGCCGCCTGCCGTCGTAGCGGAAGCTCAGCAGGAACAGCCCCACGCCGACGGCGAGCTGTGCCCACAGCACGGGACGATGATCGAGTGCCCCGTCCAACGCCCCGGCCAGCCGGGTGCCGCCGACGTAGAGCAGCACCCCCACCACGACGTAGAAGCCGGCGATCGTGCCGAGGTAGGCGAGAATCCGCCGGGCTCGGACCGGGCCGGGAGCGAGCAGCAACCACACCGGGATGAACAGGGTGCCGATGCTGGTGCTGTCGACCAGCGCCAGTCCGGCGAGGGAGAGCAGCAGACCGGCGCTCATGCTGATCCGGGCTTCGATGCGTACACCTGACAAGTGTCGACGGCCCACCGGCCGGGCGACTCGCCCCTGGGCACGATGAGGGGCTACATCCTTTGATGGAGCGGTGCGGTGGCGGGCAGGTCAGGCAAGCAACAGCGCCCGCTCCGTCTGGCACGGGCAAAGCCCTCGATCCCCAGCAAGGGCATCGACTACACCCATCTCGCGGGCAGCCTGCTGGGGCCTGACCGCAGCGCGGCGTCTTCGCAGATGGTCCGGCGGTCCGCGCGAGCTGTAGTAGAATCATCGACGAACGCTCTGGGCGCCTCAGGGCCACCAGAGTTCTGGCTGCAAACTTGGATGGCGCCCCCCGGGACCGGGTGGGCGTCATTCAACTTTCCGCCCTGGCTCCCGCACGCCTGACATGCTGGCTGCCGCCCACGTCCTACTCTGTGCCAACGCGCGGAATCCGGGCACTGGCCCCGTCTGTGGAGTGGGATGCGTGTCTGAGGCGACAGCACTCTTGTTGCAACAACGGTTCTCCGCCGAGCGGCTGGGCACCTACCAGGCTGCGGTCGGCGGCGACCTCGACCAGGCGGTGGCGCTGTACGAATGGAACGCCTCGATGAGCGGCGCGTTCTGGACCACGCTAGGCCACGTCGAGGTGCTGATCCGCAACGCCATGCACCAACAGTTGACCGACTGGTCCACCCGGACCTACCGAGAGCCCCGCTGGTACCTCGATCCCGGTCGCGTCCTGGACGAGCGTCGTCACCAGCAGATCACCAAAGCGCGCGAGCAAGCCACCCGCGACAGGCGGCAGGAGACTCCCGGGCGGATAGTCGCCGAACTCACCTTCGGGTTCTGGCCCTTCCTGCTCACCCGCACCTACGATCGCTCCCTCTGGCCACACCTGCGTGGCGCCTGGCCAGGACAGCGCCTCCGTCGGGATGTCCACGGGCCCCTGGCCGACCTGCACGAGCTGCGCAACCGCATCGGCCATCACGAGCCGATCTACAACCGGCCGATCAAAGAGCTGCACACCAAGGCGCTGAACCTGGCCTGCTGGACGTGTCCTGACACCGGGGCCTGGATCGCCTCCCGGTGCCAGGTGCTCACCGTCTTGCAGACCCGCCCCTGGACCGTACGCGCTTCCCACGCGCCGCCACAGCGAAGCCGGCGCTCCCGGCCGACAGGCGCCCACAGCCAGCCCTGACCCGTTTCCGGCGCATCGGACGACGACAGTGGTGTCAGGGTGTCGACGGGTGCGGGAAGTCGGGCCAACCTTCCGCGGAACCGGAAGGCATCCGCATCGTGGGCGGGCGCGCTGTGTGCATTCGGGGTGAGAACAGCCGCTCAGCGGGGAAGGCGGGCGACGAAGGCCCGCCAGGCACCCGGAGCGAAGGTCAGCGCCGGGCCGGTCGGATCCTTCGAGTCACGTACCCCGACGGCGCCGGGAAGGTTGTCGGCGACCTCGACACAGTTGCCGCCGCTCGCGCCACTGCGGATACTCTTGCGCCACCGGGCGTTACTGAGGTCCATGATGGCTTTCAACTTCCTTCAAAAGGTCGATGGACTGCCGGCGCGGTAGCGCCTCATTTCGGACGCTCTCCCACCTCGCCTGAAGCGTAGCTACCTCATCGTCCTTGTCGACGACATCCCCGCCGAGCTGGTTCTCAAGGTGCCCGACCCAGACGCCACCACCGGATCGCGCCAGTGCAAACGGCCCGGACAACCCGACGTGCAGGCCACTGGCGAGCGGAATAACGTGCACGTGAATGTGCGGAAGCTCGGCCATCGCGATCAAATGGGCGACCTGCTGCGCCATGATTCCGCCGATACCGTCGCCCGTACGCCGAAGCGCGGCCTCGTCCAGCACGGCGACGAACTGCGGCGGTCGCTCGCCGGTCAGGATGGCTTGCCTACTCATGCGCCCCTTGACGCGCTGCTCGACCTCGTCATCAGTCAGGCTGTCCACAGACCGCAGGACGACGCGGGCGTAGTGCTCCACCTGCAACAGACCGGGAATCAGATTCGGCTCGAAGTAGCGGAGCTGCGTCGCTCCACGCTCGGCGTCGAGCCAGGGTAGGAACCATGACGGGGTACCGAGCTTCACCGCCAGGCGTTCGAAGATCCCGCCGTTACCGAAGGCGCGGTCAGCGCCGCGGATGAAGTCCATCGTCAGCGCCCGCGTGCCGCTCTCGACCGCGCTCACGTGCGACGCGCTGAAGCCGGCCCCACGGCCGAACGCCTCCTGCGTCATGCCGCCCGCACCCCGCGCCCTGCGGATCTCTCCGACGATGAAGTCCGAGACCGGACCTGGGACGTCGGCCATTCAAAACCTCCCGAGGCAGAGATCAACTACTCACCGTGCCGCAAGGCGGCACCATGTTCGGCCAGCTCAGCCCAGACACCGATTCAACCTTCCGAGCGTAACGACCTCCACAGCAGAGTGTCACCACGCGGCGCGGCTGGCAGTGCGGACAGGGCCTGGCGGTGGCGGCGTGCGGGGGCCGCCCTGGGAGCATCCGGGCGGCCCCTCCCAGACTCGCGACGGAAGGGGAACACCGTGCCGGACAAGCCGAAGCCCGACCCGCAGCCTGCCCCGTGCCCTCGCCCCCGCCGCACCGTGGGGCTGGTCCGGTGAGCGACCTTCGCCGGCCGACGGGCCCCAACCCGCCGAAGGTCGAGCCCGGCGTGTACCGGCTGACCCGGGCGGCGTCGCCGCAGTTCGTCACGCCGATCACGGTGCGGATCTTCCGGCACCTGGCCGACCGGCATCCGCCGTGGGGCTGGGCGTGGGTCGACTGCTACCAGCTCAACTCCGTGGGTGACGCGACCGCGCGCCGCGAGTTGTTCGTGTTGGTCGACGGGTTGGAACCAGTACCCGAGCCTGCTCGCCCGGCTCGCCGCGCAACCGCGAGGGCCGGGACGTGACGTACTACCGGCGTCGTCGCCACGTGACCGAGCACAACCCCGCCCGCCCGTCGTGGCGCTGCCGGGCGTGCGGGCGGTTCTGGCCCTGCTCCGCCGCGAAGCTGTTGTTGCTCGCCACGTACCGCGATCGGCGGACGGCGCTGATCGACCACCTGGAGGGGTTGCAGGCCCAGGCGACCGAGGAGATGGCGGGGCAGAACGGAAACAGGCCACCTGACCTGACAGACCGCTTCACCGCGTGGGCTCAGGCCGGTTGACGACCCGCCTCACATCGGCAACCGGGGCAGTGCGGCCCTCCCGGACCCGGCATCGGAGGCCGGGCGGTTCGGGAGTCACCGGGTCGTTCGGCCCCGGCGACGACGGCGGCGGCGTACCACGCCGGGCAGCTCCACGGCCGGCCAGCCGTCCAACACCTCGGGGGGTACGCCCCGGCGGAGCAGGTCGTCGACGGTCAGCGCCAGCGAGTACGTGGGATGCCGGGCCAGTGCCCGCTCCAACGCCACCGCTGCCAGCGCCCCCTGCCCGGCCCGCCAGGCGGCGAAGGCGAGGAGACTGGCGGGCGCGGCGATCAGCTCCGGATCCGCCCGGCGCAGCACGTCGGTCCACAGGGCGATGTCCGCGTCCCGGCCGTCGGTGCGTTGCCAGGCGTGGTCGCGAACCGGCAGGTAGGTCAGGAGCAGGCCCAGCCAGGCCACCTCGTCGTCGGTGAGGGAGCCGCCGTCGCGTTGCCGCCGCCGGGCCACCCGCAGCGCGTCGACGCCGGCCTCCCGGAGCAGCCGGTCGTCGCTCGGCCCAACCGGACGGTCGAGTGGGCGGGCTCGGCCCAGCAGCTCGGCCAGCCGCAGCTCGGCGCGGGCCGTCGCCCCTCCCGTGTCGGTGCCGCTGGCGGGGGCGACCTGCGCCGCGAGGGCCGCGCGGTCGGGCAGGGCCACCTGGCCGGCGAAGACCGCCGCCGCCGGCACCGCGCTGGCCTGCGCGTCGTACGGGGTGCCGTCGGGCGGGCAGCACTCCGGCTCGGCGCACAGGTAGGACCACCAACGGCCGGCGGTGACCCGCAGCGCGTCGACGACCGGCAGCCCGGTCACGGCGAACGCCACCCGCACCGCGTCGACGGCGGGCGTGACCCGGGTCGGGGCCCCGTATCCGATCACCGTGGCGGATTCGACGCCCTGGCGTGCCACCACCTCGGCGAGGTGGCGGGCGGGCGGGCTCGGGTCGTCGGCGGCGCGCGGCAGGTCCGCACGGGCGACGAAGGTGATCCGGGGACCGCTCAGGGCCACGACGACGACGCTGTCGGCGGGGTGGAAGCCGAGCAGGTAGGGCACGGCGGCGATCAGGTCGGCGGGAGAGCGGACGGCGAGTCGGGGCCGGTCGGACGGAGTCATGCGGGCAGCCTGTGCTGCGGTCGCCCGGCACCACAGTCCCTGTGGACGACACGCGGCTTGTCCACAGACACGCTCCGTGTTGCCCCAGCTCAGCCGCCTCACGAGTCGGCCCGGGAGATGCTCAGCCGCGTCCGTCGCTCCCCGCTCGCCTCAGGGGAGGGGCTAGGTTGCGGGGATGGACCTGGCGTACCTGCGGGCGCACCCGGAGCACCTACCGACCTTCCTCACCCATCAGCGGATCCGGGAGACCCCGGTCTCCGGCGGTGACATCTGCGCCGCCTCCCGGCTGACCCTGGACGACGGCAACTCGGTGTTCGCCAAGACCTGGCCGGAGGGAGCCACCGGCCAGGTGCCCGAGCACTTCTTCGCCAGCGAGGCGGCAGGGCTGCGCTGGCTGCGGGAGGCCGGCACGGTGCCGGTGCCGGAGGTGCTGGTCGCGCTGCCCGGCCTGCTCGCCCTGGAGTGGGTCGAGCCGGGCGAGCCGGATGCCGGGGTCGCCGAGCGTTTCGGCCGGGACCTGGCCGGCATGCACCGGATCGGCGAAGCCGACACGACCAGGACCACGACCACGGCCACGGCCACGGCCACGGCCACGGCCACGGCTGACGCAACCACCACCGCCGACGCAGCCGACGGGGCGACGTTCGGGGCGGGGTGGCCCGGGTTCATCGGCGCGCTGCCGGCCGACAACACCCCGGACGACGGGCCGTGGTCGCGCTGGTTCGCGCAGCGCCGGCTGCTGCCGTACCTGCGGATGTCGGTCGAGAACGGCGCGCTGGACGCCGCCGCGCGGAGGCTCGTCGAGGAGGTCGTCGACCGGGTGGGGGAGTTCGGTGGCGACGAGCCGCCGGCCCGCGTCCACGGCGACCTGTGGCCGGGCAACCTGCTCTGGGGCGCCGACGGGCGGGTGTGGCTGGTGGACCCGGCCGCGCACGCCGGGCACCGGGAGACCGACCTGGCCCAGTTGGCCCTGTTCGGCGGTGCGCCCCACCTCGACCGGATCGTCGCGGCCTACGACGAGGTGTGGCCGTTGGCCGACGGGTGGCGGGCCAGGGTGCCGGTGCACCAGTTGCACCTGCTGCTCGTGCACACCGCCCTGTTCGGCGGGGCGTACCGTGATGCGGTCACCCGGACGGCCCGGGCCGCCCTGACCGGCGGCGGGCGCGCTACCGTCGTCGGGTGAGCGTCGCCCCTCCGACCGACGGCGTCCTCGTCGACCGGTACGGCCGCGTCGCCCGGGACCTCCGGGTCTCCCTGACCGACAAGTGCAACCTGCGCTGCACGTACTGCATGCCGGCCGAGGGGCTGCCCTGGCTGGCCGGCCCGCAGCTGCTCGGCGACGACGAGATCGTCCGGCTCGTCGGGGTGGCGGTGCGGCAGCTCGGGGTGACGGAGGTGCGGTTCACCGGCGGGGAGCCGCTGGTCCGGCCCGGCCTGGTCGGCATCGTCGCCGCTGTGGCGGCTCTCACACCCCGCCCCCGCATCTCACTGACCACCAACGGCATCGGGCTCGGCCGGCTCGCCCCGACGTTGCGCGCGGCCGGTCTGGACCGCGTGAACGTGTCCCTGGACACCGTCGACCGGGAGCGGTTCATCCGGCTGACCCGCCGGGACCGACTCGCCGACGTGCTGGCGGGCCTGGCCGGTGCCGCATCCGCCGGGCTGACCCCCGTCAAGGTCAACTCGGTGCTGATGCGAGGTGTCAACGACGACGAGGCACCGGCGCTGCTGCGCTTCGCCCTGACCCACGGCTACGAACTGCGGTTCATCGAGCAGATGCCGCTGGACGCCCAACACGGCTGGGACCGCTCCGCGATGGTCACGGCCGACGAGATCCTGGCCTCCCTGGCGAGCGCCTTCACGCTGACCGCCGACCCGGCGGAACGGGGTTCGGCGCCAGCGGAGACGTGGCTGGTCGACGGCGGCCCCGCCCGGGTGGGGGTGATCGCCAGCGTCACCCGCCCGTTCTGCGGCGACTGCGACCGGACCCGGCTGACCGCCGACGGCCAGATCCGCAACTGCCTGTTCGCCACCGAGGAGTCCGACCTGCGCGGCGCGTTGCGCTCCGGGGTCGACGACGACGAACTGGCCCGGCGGTGGCGCGCCGCCATGTGGGGCAAACAGGCCGGGCACGGCATCGACGACCGGACCTTCCTGCAACCGACCCGGCCGATGTCGGCCATCGGAGGGTGACCGTGCCGATCGGGCAGACACCGCCGGGCCCGATGCCGACCTCACCTGACCGGGCCGGCCCGGTTCCGGTCGAGACCAGCGCCGTGATCACGGTCCGCTACTTCGCCGGGGCACGCGCCGCCGCCGGTCGCGCCGAGGAGACCGCATCCGCGGGCCGGTCGCTCGACGAACTTCTGGCAGAGCTCGCGGATCGGCACGGCAGGCGGCTCGCCGACGTGCTGGCGGTGGCGAGTTTCCTGGTGGACGGCGTGACCTGTCATGATCGCCGGGCACCGTTGCCGGCCGGAGCCACGATCGACGTCCTGCCGCCCTTCGCGGGCGGCTGAGGGAGGCACTCGCTGTGTTGGCACTAGTCGGCTTCGTGGCCACCCTCGGGCTGATCACCGGGCTGATCCACCTCTACCTGTGGAAGCGGCTCGTCCGGGACACCACCGCCCCCGGGCGCTGGCGGCGGGTGGGCACGGTCAGCGCGCTGGTGCTGGCGCTGCTCGTACCGGCGACCCTGGTCGGCACCCGGGCGGGCCTGTACTGGCTGGCCTGGCCGGGTTACCTCTGGCTCGCGGTCATGTTCTACCTGCTGGTGCTGCTGGTGGCACTCGAGGTGCCGATGCTGGTCGCGAAGCTGGTGCTGCGCCGTCGGGCGGCGGTGGCGGAACCGACCGCCGCCGCGCCGGAGCCGGCCCTGGTGGGCGCGGCCGGCTCCACGGACCCGCCGGCCGCCGACGCGGTCGCCGGGCAGGACCACGACCCGGCCCGCCGGTTGCTGCTCGCGCGCGGGGCGGCCATCTTCGCCGGCCTCACCGCCACCGGCCTGACCGGGTACGGGGTGCGCACGGCCCTCGGCCCGCCGGTGCTGGACCGGGTGCAGATCCCCCTCGCCAAGCTGCCCCGCAGCATGGACGGGCTGCGCATCGCCACGGTCGCCGACATCCACCTGGGGCCGCTCAACGGGCGGGCACACACCGAGCGCATCGTCGCCGCGATCAACCGGTTGGACGCCGACATCGTCGCCGTGGTCGGTGACCTGGTCGACGGCACGGTCGCCGAGTTGGGCGACGCGGCGGCCCCGCTGCGCGACCTGCGCTCCCGGTACGGCAGCTACTTCGTCACCGGCAACCACGAGTACTACTCGGGTGTCGAGGAGTGGGTGACGGAGATCGACCGGCTGGGGCTGCGGGTGTTGCAGAACCGGCGGCTGGAGATCGCCACCCGGGGCGGGGTGCTCGACCTGGCCGGGGTCAACGACGCCGGCGCGGAGGGCACCGGGGTCGCCGCCCCGCCGGACTACGAGGCCGCGCTGGGCGACCGCGACCCGAGTCGCCCGGTCGTGCTGCTGGCCCACCAGCCGGTCGCTGCGGTCGAGGCGGCGAAGTACGGGGTCGACCTGCAACTGTCCGGGCACACCCACGGCGGGCAGATCGTTCCGTTCAACTACCTGGTCCGGTTGGAACAGCCGGTCGTCTCCGGGCTGGGCGAGGTGGACGGCACGAAGGTCTACGTGACCAACGGCGCCGGTTTCTGGGGCCCGCCGGTGCGGGTCGGGGCGGAACCGCAGATCTCGCTCGTCGAGCTGCGCTCGGCATAGCGCAGCTCACGGGAGAGCGTGGCGACGCGCGGGAGCACGGCGGGTCGTGACAGGATGCGGCGTGTCTCCGTTCAGCGCCGCACCCCCCGGTGGCCTCCCGCCGTTCGTCGCGGACCTGCACATCCACTCGAAGTACTCGCGCGCGTGCAGCCGCGACCTGACCCTGCCGAACCTCGGCTGGTGGGCCAGGCGCAAGGGCGTGGGGGTGCTCGGCACCGGTGACTTCACCCACCCCGCCTGGTATGACCACCTCCGCGAGACGCTGCACCCGGCCGAACCGGGCCTCTACCGGCTGAGCCCGGACGCGGAACGGGACATCGCCCGCCGGCTGCCGCCCCGGTTGGCGAGCGAGGCGGAGACCGACCCGGTCCGGTTCATGCTCAGCGTGGAGATCTCGACGATCTACAAGCGGGACGACCGGACCCGTAAGGTGCACCACCTGATCTACCTGCCGGACCTGGACGCGGTGGCGCGGTTCAACGCGGCGCTCGGCCGGATCGGCAACCTCGGCTCGGACGGCCGGCCGATCCTCGGCCTGGACTCCCGCGACCTGCTGGAGATCACCCTCGAAGCCAGTCCCGACGGTTACCTGGTGCCGGCGCACATCTGGACGCCGTGGTTCTCGGCGTTGGGCTCGAAGTCGGGCTTCGACGCGATCGCCGACTGCTACGCGGACCTGGCCGACCACATCTTCGCGGTGGAGACCGGCCTGTCGTCGGACCCGGCGATGAACTGGCGGGTGGGCAGCCTGGACGGCTACCGGCTGGTCTCCAACTCCGACGCGCACTCCCCGCCCGCGCTGGCCCGGGAGGCCACCGTCTTCGCGACCGGCCGGGACTACGTCGCGATCCGGGAGGCGCTGCGCACCGGCGACGGCCTGGCCGGCACCATCGAGTTCTTCCCCGAGGAGGGCAAGTACCACGCCGACGGGCACCGGCTCTGCGGCGTCTCCTGGTCGCCGCAGCGCACCCGGGCGGCCGGGGGGCGCTGCCCGGAGTGCGGCAAGCCGCTGACGGTGGGTGTGCTCAGCCGGGTCGAGGAGCTTGCCGACCGGCCGGAGGGGCACCGGCCGGAGCACGCCCGGGAGGTGACCCACCTGGTGCCGCTGGCCGAGATCCTCGGTGAGATCAACAAGGTGGGTGCGCGGTCGAAGAAGGTCGAGGGGAAGCTCAACGACCTCGTCGCCGCGCTCGGACCCGAACTGGAGATCCTGACCCGCAGCCCGCTCGACGAGATCGGCCGGGTCGGCGGCGAACTGCTCGCCGAGGGCATCGGGCGGCTGCGGCGCGGTGAGGTCCGCCGGGTCCCCGGCTTCGACGGCGAGTACGGCGTGATCACCCTGTTCGACCCGGCCGAACTGGGCGGGACGGGCACGCCGGCCGCCCAGGAGACGCTGTTCGACGTACCCGTGCCGGCGCAGCGGCGGCCCGCGGAGCCGGCACCGGGACCGAAGGCCAAGCGGCCGGCGGCGGTGAAGGCAGAGCCGAAGCGCAAAGCCGCCCCGCCGCCACCGATCGCGGCACCACCGTCGCCGCACGAGCCGTTCGAGCCGATGCTCGCCGGCATGGAGGAGGTCGGCACCGGGCTGCTGGACCGGCTCGACGCCATGCAGCGGGTGGCCGCGTCCGCGCCGGGCGGGCCGCTGCTGATCGTGGCCGGTCCGGGCACCGGCAAGACCCGGACGCTGACCCACCGGATCGCGTACCTGTGCGCGGAGCTGAACGTCTTCCCGGAACAATGCCTGGCGATCACCTTCACCCGGCGGGCCGCCGAGGAGCTGCGACACCGCCTGGACGGGCTGCTCGGCCCGGTGGCCGAGGACGTCACCGTCGGCACCTTCCACTCCCTCGGGCTGACGATCCTGCGGGAGAACGCCGAGGCCGTCGGCCTGCCGGCGGACTTCCGGATCGCCGACGACGCGGACCGCGCCGCCGCGCGGGACGAGGCCGGCGAGGACCGGGACTCCTACGTCGGGCTGCTGCGCAAGCGGGACCTGGTGGACCTGGACGAGTTGCTGACCCTGCCGGTGACGCTGCTGCGCGCCGACCGGAAGCTGACGCAGCGGTACCGGGACCGCTGGCGGTGGATCTTCGTCGACGAGTACCAGGACGTCGACGAGGTGCAGTACGAGCTGCTGCGGCTGCTCAGCCCCGCCGACGGCAACCTGTGCGCGATCGGCGACCCGGACCAGGCGATCTACTCGTTCCGGGGGGCGGACGTGGGCTACTTCCTGCGCTTCTCGGAGGACTTCACCGACGCCCGGCTGGTGCGGCTGAACCGCAACTACCGCTCGTCGGCACCGATCCTGGCCGCAGCGGTCCAGGCCATCGCGCCGTCGTCGCTGGTCCGGGGCCGCCGGCTGGATCCGGCCCGGCTCGACCCGGAGGCCCCGCTGGTCGGCCGGTACGCGGCGTCGTCCGTCGCCGACGAGGCCGACTTCGTGGTCCGTACGGTCGACGAACTGGTCGGCGGGTTGTCCCACCGTTCGCTGGACTCGGGGCGGATCGACGGGCGGGCGACGGCGCTGTCGTTCTCCGACATCGCGGTGCTCTACCGCACCGACTCGCAGGCCGCGCCGATCGTGGACGCCCTGTCCCGCGCGAACATCCCCGTGCAGAAGCGCTCGCACGACCGGCTGCGGGACCGTCCGGGCGTCACGGCGATCGCCCGCGAGCTGCGGCACGCCGACGGCGTCGACGGTGGACTGCCGGCGCGGGTACGGCTCGCCGGCCAGGTGCTCGCCGAGCGGTTCGCCACGCCCACCCTCGACGCGGCTGGTGCGGTGCGCCCCGAGGACGTCCGGGTGGCCGTGGATCTGCTCACCCCGTTGGCCCGCCGGTGCGGCGATGACCTGGACCTGTTCCTGTCGCAGCTCGCCACGGGCGCGGAGGTGGACGCCCTGGATCCGCGCGCCGAGGCGGTCACCCTGCTGACCCTGCACGCCGCGAAGGGCCTGGAGTTCCCGGTGGTCTTCCTGGTGGGCGCGGAGGACGGGCTGCTGCCGTTGCGCTGGCCGGGGTCGACGCCGGACGCGGACGCGGTCGCCGAGGAGCGGCGGCTCTTCTTCGTGGGACTGACCCGGGCTCAGGACCGCCTCTACGTCACCCACGCCGCCCGACGCACCCGGCACGGCGCGGAACGGGACTGCCGCCCGTCCCCGTTCCTCGACGTGATCGATCCGGGCCTGTTCGAACGCTTCGGCGACACCGAGCCCCGCCGCCCCAGGGACCGCCAGCTCCGCCTCATCTGACCGCCGCGCCGGCCGACCAGCGCCACCGGACACGCTACGGTGACCTGGGCGTGCGGTCGCACGGCGATGGCGACCCGCCCACCCGTCGGCGCAGGAGGGCTGCATGGCGAACTATGGACCACCCGGCGACGGTCCCCCCGACCCGTGGCCGGCTCGGCGGCCCGACGACGGGTACGACCCGCGCTCCGGCGGCGGGTGGGAGTGGGACCAGCCGGCCCGCCCGTACCGGCAGGGGGAGCCGGGCTACGACGAGCCGTACCAGGCAGCCTCCGGCGGGTGGCCGGCCCGCGCGGACGGCGAGGGCACGGCGTATGCCAGCGGACCGTACCGGGAGGCCGGGGCGGGGACGGCCCGGCCGGCGCACCGGGACGCGGAGCCGGATCCCGGGTACCACCGTCCGGGCGGGGCGGCGTACGACGACCACCGCTACCGGTCGCCCGCCGACGACCGCTACCGCGACGACCGGTACCGGCCGGTGGAGCCGCCGCAGGGCAACCGCGCGGACCGGCACGGCGAGCGGTCGGGTCCGTCCTACCAGGACGCCAACGAGGCGTACGCCGGCACACCCGTTCCGCCACGGCGCCAGCGCCGCGGTCCGATGGTCGTGGTGGTGGCGGCGGTGCTGTTGTTCGTGCTGGGTGGCGGTGCTCTGATGCTGCACCTGCTCGACCGGGACGAGCAGGACCGGACGCCGGTGGCGGCCCCGGGCGGGCCGACCCCTGCCACGTCCGAGGGGGGCCTGACGGGCGGAACCGCGCTGCAGCCCAGCGCGCCCGCGCCGGAGTCGTCGGCGGATCCCCGGTTCGTGAAGGCCGGCGAGTGTGTCCGCAACGAGGGGCCGGCCGGCGGGCGGCCGAAGTTGCTGATCAGCGAGTGCGCCCCCGCGTCCTACGAGGTGCTGCGCCGGTTCGACGGCGAGACCAGTGGGGAGAAGGACGCCGAGGCGAAGTGCGCCCGGGTCCCCGGCTACACCAACTGGTACTTCTTCGACAGCGAGTTGGACACCCTCGACTTCGTACTCTGCCTCAAGCAGCGCTGACCCCTTCACACACCCCTGGGAACGAGATGACGAGCTACCGACCACCCGGGCAGCCGGACGACCCGCGACCGCCCGCCGGTCCGGGCGGCCCGTCTCCCACCGACCCGACGCTGCCCCAGGGACCGACAGCGCCGGATCCCACCGCCGCGCAGTGGGGCCCGCCGCCCGGCGACCAGCCCACCGTCGCGCAGTGGGCCCCGCCGCCCGGCGACCAGCCCACCGCCGCACAGTGGCCCCCGCCGCCCGGCGACCAGCCCACCGCCGCACGGTGGGCCCCGCCACCGGGACCGTTCCCGCCGGTCGGCCCGCCGCCCGGTGGTGGCGCCTGGGGCGCTCCGCCGCCACCGGAGTACGGGATGCCGCCAACTCCGCCGGCGAAGGGTCGGGGCGGCCGGATCGCGCTGGTCGTCGGCCTCGTGGTGCTGCTCCTGCTCTGCCCGTGCCTGGGGCTGGCGGGGTGGGCGGCCTGGCGGTCCGTCGAGAGCGACGTGAGCGAGGCCGGGCCCGCAGCGGGCGCGCCCGCCTCACCGTCGCAGGAACCAGCCGGTACGCCGCCGGGCACCCCTGGCGGCGGCCAGCGGATCGCGGTGGGTGACTGTGTGGTCAACGACGGCACCGACACCGACGCCGAACTGCGCGAAGTGGCCTGTGGGAGCCCGGGCAGCTACCGAGTGCTGCTGCGCATCTCCGGCACCACCGACGGCGACCGGTGCCGGACGCGGATGCCGGAGGCGACCGCGAACTACGTGCAGGACAACCCGATCGACGCCCTGGACTACGTGCTCTGCCTGCGGGAGAGCGACTGATCGGAGAAACTAGGGCTGTCTAGTGGAGACGCTAGACAGCCCTAGTTTCAGGTCGACAGGTGCCGGGGCGACACGCCGGTACCCGCCTCTACGCATGTCTAGCCTCGCAGCTAGACGGGCCGATACTGTGCGATTCGTGGATCCGGTCCGCAACCCGTACGCGCCGGGCGCCGGCCAGCGTCCGCCCGAACTCGCCGGGCGGGGGCGGGAACTCGACGTCTTCGACATCGTGCTGGAACGCATCGCCCGGGGCCGCCCCGAGCGCAGCCTGATGCTCACCGGCCTGCGTGGCGTCGGCAAGACGGTGCTGCTCAACACCCTCCGTTCCCAGGCGATCAACCGACTCTGGGGCAGCGGCAAGATCGAGGCCCGGCCCGACCAGTCGCTGCGTCGCCCGATCGCCGCCGCCCTGCACATGGCGGTGCGGGAACTCGCCCCCCGGCACCGGGCACCCGATCGCATCGACGCCTTCCTCGGCGTGCTCCGGGCGTTCGCCCAACGTTCCGCGCCCACCGGCCGTGGGGGCTCCGGGCCGAAGCTGCGCGACCGCTGGCAACCCGGTATCGACGTGCCGGCCGCCAGCGGGCGGGCCGACTCCGGGGACATCGAGATCGACCTGGTGGAACTGCTCACCGACGCCGCCGCGGTGGCCAGCGACGTGGGCACCGGGATCGCGGTCTTCATCGACGAGATGCAGGACCTCGGCCCGGAGGACGTCTCCGCGCTCTGCGCCGCCTGTCACGAACTCTCCCAGCTGGGGGCGCCGCTGATCGTGGTGGGTGCCGGGCTGCCACACCTGCCCGCCGTGCTCAGCGCCGCGAAGTCGTACTCCGAGCGGCTGTTCCGCTACCAGCGGATCGACCGGCTCGACCGGATCGCCGCCGACCGGGCACTCTGCGCCCCGGCCGAGCGGGAGGAGGTCGAGTACGAGCCGAAGGCCCTCGACCTGCTCTACGACAAGTCGGGCGGCTACCCCTACTTCGTGCAGGCGTACGGCAAGGCGACCTGGGACCACGCCCCACGCTCGCCGATCACCGCCGCTGACGTCCGGGTGGCCGCCCCCGAGGCCGAGGCCGAACTGGCCGTGGGCTTCTTCGGCTCCCGCTTCGAGCGGGCCACCCCGGCCGAGCGGGAGTACATGCGGGCGATGGCGACGTTGTCCCTGGTGACGGACGCGCCCTACGGCGGCGGCCGGGACGACATGGACGCGGCCGTACCGACGGCCGAGATCGCCCGCGCGCTGGGCCGCAAGCCGGCCAGCCTGTCCCCGGCCCGCGACGCCCTCATCAAGAAGGGCCTGATCTACTCCGGCGAACGCGGCACGGTCGCCTTCACCGTCCCGCACTTCGGCCGTTACCTGCGCACCCAACCCGCCTGAGGTCTTACCAGCCACCTCCATCCGGGGTGGCGCGTGCGGCGGTACGGGCGCGTCAGACCTTCGACCACGGCGGCGGAAACAGCACGTCACCCTGGGGCGGAGGGGTCCCGCCGCTGGTGGCCGGTGGCAGGAGCAGCGCCTGCCACGGCTCGCCGAGGCCGGACCACGGGCTGGTCAGTCCCATCCGGTCGGCACGGGTGAACCCGAACCGGCGGTAGTAGGCAGGGTCGCCCAGCACCACCACCAGGCGTTCACCCAGTTCGGTGGCCGCGTCGAGGGCGGCCTGCACCACCGCCGCCCCCAGACCGATCCGCTGCCGGTGCGGGGCCACCGCGACCGGTCCCAGCGCCAGCGCCGGCGCCGCACCCCGCTCGGTGGTCACCCGCACCCTGGTGAGCAACGCGTAACCGACGATCTCGCCGCCGTACTCGGCCACCATCGCCAGTTCCGGGATCCAGGCGTCGTCGTCACGCAGCTCGTCGACCAGGCCCACCTCGGGCGGCGTGGCCACGTCGGGCCGGGCGAAGGCGGCGGCGAGCACCCGACGGATCGCACCGGTGTCGGCCGGTTGCTCGGGGCGTAACCGCAGCGTAGTCACGCCGGGGACGTTACCCGTCGTAGCCCGTCCATCCGCGACGGTCGCTCGAATCGGCGTGGCGTGACGTGGGCGTGCGCGTCAGCGTGGCCTGCGCGTCGGCGTGGCGTGGCGGGCGTGTCGGGCGGGGCCGGATCGGCCGTTGCCGGGATATCGGGCACACCGACGGGGTAAGACTGGTCTATGACACCCGTACGCTCCCTCGCCCGCGCCATGTTGAGCGGCATCTTCGTGGTCAGCGGAGCCCGCACCCTTGCCGACCCCGATCAGCTCGTCGCCGTCGCGAAGCCGGTCACGGACCGGGTGACCCCCCTACTGGAGAAGACCGCCCCCCGCATCCCCACCGACACCCGGACGCTGATCCGGGCCAACGCCGCCGTGCAGTTCGGCGCCGGCCTGATGCTGGCCACGGGGCGGTTCAGCCGCCCGGCCGCGCTGCTCCTCGCCGGCACGCTGGTGCCGGTCACCCTCGCCGGGCATCCCTTCTGGAGCCAGGACGACCCCGACTCGCGACGTGGTGACCAGGTTCACTTCCTCAAGAATCTGGGCCTCTTCGGGGGGTTGTTGCTCGCTGCGGCGGACACGGAGGGTAAACCCGGGCTACGCTGGCGAGCCGGGCACCGCATCGGCCACTCACGACGGTCGGTCCGCCGTGCCGTCCGCACCGCCCGCCGCGAGGCCCGCCTGGCCGTGCTGTCGGCTTCCACCGCCCGTCGGTTCCCGGGCTGAGCTGCGACGACTCGGCCCTGACCCCCGCCAAGGCCGCGAATCACCTGAACCGCACGGTAGGCGTTAACGTGGTGGAAATGTCAAGAAGCTGTGTGGGATCGGACACGGTCGCATAACGCGGGAGGCAGTGACGTGAGGCGCCGTTCTAGGCTCCGTACCGGACCTGGACGGATAGGACGAAGCTGGTACGGGGGTGGCCACACCATGCCGACGATCGTCGGTGGACGGGTGGACCGCCTCGCTCCGGTCCGCCGCGTGACGCGTGGAATCGATCGCAGGACAGTCGTACGGACCGGCATCGTGGCCGCCGTCGCCTTCGCCGCATGGCTCGCCATCGGCGCATTCGGGCGGCCGTACAACTTCTTCGACATGAAGATCTACCACGGCGCGGTGGTGTGGTGGGCGAGCGGTCACGAGTTGTACGAGTTCGTCGCGCCCGGCACCACCCTGGGCTTCACCTACCCGCCGTTCGCCGGGCTGGCCATGCTGCCCATGGCACACCTGCCGGTCGCCGGTGCCGGAATGGTCAACGCGCTGGCCAGCATCGCCGCTCTGGCCGTGGTGCTGGCCGGCCTGTTGCGCCCCGTCGTCGACCGGCTGGGCTGGCCGCTGTGGTTCACGACGGCGATCGCGACGCCACTCGCCGTCGCCATCGAGCCGAGCCGCGAGACCCTCGGGTTCGGCCAGGTCAACCTGCTGCTGTTCGCCCTGATCATCGCCGACCTGATCGGCCTGCGCTGGCGGTCCCGGCGCGGCACCCACCACGCCGACGGGGACGGACCGCTGCTGCGCTTCGTCTACGGCGGCGGCTGGGCGGGCGCGGGCATCGGCCTGGCCACCGCCGTGAAGCTGACCCCGGCCCTGTTCATCCTCTACCTGCTGGTCACCCGGCAGTGGCGGGCGGCCGGCGTCGCCGTCGGCACCACCATCGGCGTGACCCTCGGCAGCTTCGCCGTGGTGGGCGCCGAGTCCCGCGCGTACTTCGGTGGGGTGCTCTGGCAGACCGAGCGCGTCGGCGCGGCCGACATGACCCCCAACCAGTCGCTGGCCGGCCTGCTGGCCCGGCTCTACGACTCCATCGAGACGCCCGGACTGCTCTGGCTCGCCTTCTCGGTGCTCATTCTGGCCCTGGGCCTGTCCCGGGCCGCCAACTCCCACGCCGACGGCGACGAGCTGACCGCGTTCACGCTGGTCGGGCTCACCGCCAACGTCATCAGCCCGATCTCCTGGACGCACCACCTGGTCTGGGTGATCCCGGCGATCATCGTGCTCGCCGATGCCGCGGTGCGCCGCCGCGAGGCGAGCCGGGGCCTGGTTCTGCGCTCCGGCCAGGGCGGGTACGGGGGGCCGCCGGGCGTGGCCGGGCTACGCCCGCCGATCTGGTACCCGACGCTGACCGGGGCGCGGCACGGCCTCGCCGCCCTCGGTCTCTACCTGCTGTTCCTGATCTCGCCGATCTGGCCGTACGAGCACCAGCTCCCCGAGGTCTCCCACTACCAGGACGGCCTGTTCGGCGCGCTGATGGAGAACTCCCTGGCGCTGGCCCTGATCGTGCTGGTCGCCGCGCTGCCGTGGCGGCCGGGTGCCGAGCCGGCCTTCTACTCCGACCGGACGACCCGTATCGCCCTCCACCACCGCCGCTGACAGCGAAACGGGGTCAGGGGCAGTTGACCCACTCCTCGGTGCCGTCGGCGAACACCTGACGCTTCCAGATCGGCAGCCGCGCCTTCACCTCGTCGACCAGCCGGGCGCAGGCCGCGAACGCGGCGGCCCGGTGCGCCGTGCTGACCGCCGCCACCAGGGCCACGTCACCGATGGCCAGCGGGCCGACCCGGTGTGACACCGCGACCGCGTACACGTCGGGATCGGCGGCGATCTCAGCCGCCACCTCGTGCAGGATGCGCTCCGCGGTCGGGTGCCCCTCGTACTCCAGGCTGGTCACCGGGCGTCCGTGGTCGTGGTCGCGGACCACGCCCTGGAAGGACACCACCGCCCCGGCCCGCCGGTCGGCGACGGCCGCCTCGTGCGCCGCCAGGTCGAGCGGCGCGTCGGTGACCCGGCCGTACGTCGCGGCAGGTGCGGTCACCAGGCACGCTCCCCGGTCAGCAGCGGCAGGGGCACCACCGGCACCCGGTCGCCGGTTGCGCCGGACGTGCCCGGACGGATCACCGCGAAGCCGTCCGCGCCGGCCAGGCCGCGCAGCATCGCCGAGCCGACGTGCCGCACCCGGTGGGCGGTGCCGGCGACCCGGTCGAGGCGCACCAGGGCCAGGTGGGTGTGGTCGCCCCGCCCCGGCACCGGCTCGGCGAGGGTGGCGTGGGGAAGGACCGGCATCGTGCGCCCCGCCAGGCCGGCCAGCAGCGGGGCGACCAGCGAGACCAGGGCGACGACCGCGGACTGCGGGTTGCCGGGCAGCCCGGCCACGAACCGCACCCGGCCGTCCGCCCCGACCAGCCGGGCCAGCAGCATGGGGAATCCGGGACGCACGGCCACCGTGTTGACCACGTAGTCCGCCCCCAGCGCCTCCAGGGCGGGGTGCAGGTGGTCGACCGGGCCGTGCATCGTGCCGCCGGTGGTGCAGACCAGATCGGCGCCGGCCAGGGCGGTGCGCAGGGCCGCCACGTGGGCCGGGAGCGTGTCCGCCACCGGACCCACCACGTCGCCGGGGCGTACCTGGCAGCCGTAACGGCGCAGCCAGGCCGGAACCGACGGCCCGAGCGCGTCGCGCACCCGCCCCGCGCCGGGCGGGCCGGCGGTCAGCAGTTCGTCGCCGAAGACCAGCAGCGCCGCGCGGGGCGGGCGGCGCACCCGCAGGGTGTCGTGGCCGCAGGAGGCGGCCAGGCCGACCAGCGCCGGGTCGACGGGCGTGCCGGCGGGCAGCAGTTCCTCACCCGCGACCGCCTCCTCACCCGGTTCGCGCCACTCCGGCGCCGGGCGGGGCACGCCGTCGACCAGACCCTCCGGCGTACGCCGGGACTCCTCCACCCGCAGCACGGCGCTCGCGCCGGCCGGCACCATCGCGCCGGTGGCGATCTCGACGGTCGTGCCGTCCTCGGCGAGCGGGGCGGGGGTGGTGCCCGCGAGGACCCGACCCACGACCCGCCAGGGGCCGGCGCCCCGGACCGCCCAGCCGTCGACGCTGGACGTCGGGAAGGCCGGCAGGTCGGTGCGGGTGGTCAACGGCTCGGCGAGGGTGTGACCGTCGATCTCGGCCAGCGGCCGGGCGACGGCGGGAAGCGCGGCGGCCAGGCCGACCGCGTACACCCGGGACCGGGCCTCTTCCCAGCCGGCCGGAGGTGGCGCGGCGACCCGGCCGGCGGAGGCGGTTTCCGTGCTCACCAGACGAGCCTATCGGTGCGCGCGTCGGCCAGGCTCAGTGGTCGCCGCCGCGCAACTGGTCGACGGTGTGGGCGAGGATCGGACCCAGCACGGCGAGCCCGTCGCGGGCACCCCCGGACGAGCCGGGCAGGTTGACCACCAGGGTACGGCCGGCCACGCCGCTCAGCCCTCGGGACAGCACGGCGGTCGGCACCCGGTCACGGCTGTGCGCGCGCACCGCCTCGGCGATGCCGGGAATCTCGTAGTCCAGCACCGCGCGGGTGACGTCGGGGGTGCGGTCGGTGGGGGTCACGCCCGTGCCGCCGCTGGTGAGCACCACGTCGACTCCGTCGGCGACGGCGGCCCGCAGTGCCTGGCCGACCGGCTCGCCGTCGGGCACCACCACCGGGTCGTCGACCGTGCAGCCCAGCTCGCGCAACCCGGCGACAAGGAGCGGACCGCTGGTGTCGGCGTACACGCCGGCGGCGGCCCGGTTGGACGCCACCACCACCCGGGCCCGGATCACGGCCGGTCCTCCGGACGCTCCCACAGGCCGGTCCTGCCACCTTCCTTGCGCAGCACCCGGACGGCGTCGACGCTGGCGGCCGGGTCGACCGCCTTGACCATGTCGACCAGGGCCAGACCGGCGACCGCCACCGCGGTCAGCGCCTCCATCTCGACGCCCGTCCGGTCGGCGGTGCGGGCGGTGGCCGTGATCTCGACCGTGTCGGCGGTCAGGGTCAGGTCGACCGTGACGCCGTGCAGGGCGATCGGGTGGCAGAGCGGGATCAGGTCGGGGGTGCGCTTCGCGCCCATGATGCCGGCGAGCCGCCCGACGGCCAGCGCGTCGCCCTTCGGCAACCCGTCGCGGCGCAGCAGTTCGACCACCTCGACGGTGGTGCGCAGGCGACCCGCCGCCACCGCCGACCTGCCGGTCACCTGCTTCGCGGAGACATCGACCATGCGGGCCGCGCCCGCCGCGTCGACGTGGGTGAGCTGCCCGGATTCGGTCACGGGGGCGAGCCTACCGCCCGGGTCGGCGGGCGGCCGGCCCCGTCCGAGGAGTCGACCGGACCGGATCGGCACTCTCGATCGACGATGGGCCACCCATTCCGCCACGTGCACGAATACCGCGACGCGGCGATCTCGCGGATCGGTCTGTCGCCCCGCCGACTCCGCCCCGTACCTTGCGGTGGAAATTGTCGGCCGCACATCGCTCATCCGATCCGGCACGCGCATCCGCCGATCAATGGATGAACAATGCCTGGCCGAGCGGCAGACTGAGGGCCCGGAACTGCATGTGGCGCACGGCAGGAAGCAACATGCAGCGACCCGCGTACGCAACGACAGATTCCCAGAGCGCTCCGCACAGCCACGGGAGCGGAAAGTCATGAATAGCCGCCAAATTGGCTAATGTTGAATAATGTCACATTTATCCGTGCTTATTCCGTCTTCTCCAACTTAACCTGCATTCGCCACTGAAACAGCGTACGACCGGTGGCGAGGATGGCGCTCAGGTTGAGGGAGGCATGTCATGCGCGGCAACGACTGGAACTGACTGCACCCTGGGACGACAGACCTCCCAGCCGGTAGGCTTCGTACACTGCGCGGCCGGCACCGGGAGCGGTATGACACTTTCCCAGCGACGAGACAATGGGACCGATCGGCGGCTCAGGCTGCTAGTCGGTCTCGTCGTCGTTGCGGCTGCCGTCGTGGTCGTCGTTGCGGCCCACGCGGCCCTCACCTCTCCCCTCCCCACGCGGCTCACCGGGCCCACGGCGATGATCATGCTCACCTTCATGATCGCTGTCGGCACTCTCGTCAAGGCCCGCGTCCGGATCAGGTCGACGACCCACTCGATCAGCTGGAACGAGACGGCACTGGTCATCGCCCTGATACTGGCACCGACGCCGTGGGTCGTGCTGTGCACCGCGGTGGGGGTGGCGCTGGCGTCGCTTCAACTCCCGTTCATCAAGCTCGTCTTCGGGGTGGGGAAGAACGTCCTGATGGCCGCAGGTGCCGGGGCGACCCTCGCGGCGATCAGCGGGGACGGACCGGCCGGAGGCCCGTGGGACCTCGTCCCGCCGCTCGCGGTCATCTACCTGGTCGCCGTTCTCCTGGACGAGGCACTCGGCATCCCCGTCATCGCCCTTGCCTCGGGCACCCGGGTCTCCCAACAGTTCCGCAGCAACCTCGACCTGAGGCTGGCCGGCTACGCCGTGCGATTCGTCGTCGCGACCGGCACGCTGCTGATCCTGGAGGCCGATTCCCGGCTGCTGCTCGCCATTCCGCCACTCATGCTCAGCCTGCACCTGGCGTACACCGCCCGGATCAGGCAGCGCACCGAACAGCAGGCGTGGCAGCGACTCGCGCAGACCACGGACGCGCTCAACGTGGTCGAACTGGACGACGTCCTGACCACCGCCGTCACCCAGGCCGCCGAGCTGTTCTCCGCCGACGAGGTCGAGATCGAACTCCGCGACGGCGGTCGCACCGTCCGGGGTGGGGCCGGCGGCGTCATCGCGTACGACGGGCCTGCCGGCCCGCCGACGACAGTCTCCGGCGCCGTCGTCCCCGCCCGCCTCGAGGGGCACGACGAGTCCGTCGACGTGGGGGTGCTGCGGCTACGGTTCCACGGGCCGGTGCAGCTCTCCGAGCGGGAGCGGTACACCCTGCACACCTTCGCCTCCGCGCTGTGCACGGCGGTGCGCAACGCGCAGGCGTACGCGGAGCTGGCCCGGGTCGCCGAAGCCCACGCGTACGCCGCCGCCCACGACGCGCTGACCGGCCTGGCCAACCGGCGCCGGCTGCTCGACGAGGGCAACGAACAGCTCAGCAACCGGCACGCCGACGGGGTCACCGCCCTGGTGTTGATCGACCTCAATCACTTCAAGGAGGTCAACGACACGCTCGGGCACGCCGCGGGCGACCAGGTTCTGATCCAGGTCGCCGACCGGTTGCGCGACACCGCCCGCAACGGCGACCTGGTGGCCCGACTCGGTGGCGACGAGTTCGCCGTACTCCTGCGAGGTCTGCCGGCCCCGGCGGTCGCCGCGCCGCGCGCGGAGGCCCTGTTGACGGCCCTGCACGAACCGTTCGACATCGACGGCATGCGGATCAGCGTGGAGGCCAGCGGCGGCATCGCCACCGCACCGACCACCGGCGGCATGGCCGAACTGCTCCGCCGCGCGGACGTCGCCATGTACCAGGCCAAGCGCGCCGGGCAACGGATCTCGACGTACGCGTCGGCCCGCGACACCGCCGACCTGGGCCGGCTCACCCTCTGCGGCGACCTGCCCCGCGCCGTGGCCGACCACGAGTTCACCGTCAACTTCCAACCGATCGTGGACCTCGGCACCGGCGAGGTCACCGCCGCCGAGGCACTCGCCCGCTGGCACCACCCGCAACACGGCAGGATCGACCCGCTGCGTTTCCTGGAGGCCGTGGAGCGTTCCGGCCTGCTGCCCGCCTTCGCCGAGGCCATCCTCGACCAGGCCCTCGTCGCCGCCGGAAGCTGGCGCGACGCCGGCTTCGACGTGCCGGTGGCGGTCAACGTCTCCCCCCGCAGCCTGCTCGACGCCCGGTTCCCCGGCGCGGTGCTGGCCCGGCTGCGCGCCCACGACCTGCCCCCGGACCGCCTCGTGCTGGAGCTGACCGAGACCCTGACGCTCAGCCAACTCGACGTGGTGGACCAGGTGCTCAGCCAACTGCGTGACGCGGGCGTCCGGCTCGCCCTGGACGACTTCGGCACCGGATACTCCTCGCTCTCGCTGCTGTCCCGCATCCCCGTCCACGAGCTGAAGATCGACCGCAGCTTCGTGACAGCCATGGAGTCGTCCGCGGAGGCCGCCGCCGTCATCCGCTCCACCCTGGACCTCGGCCGCAGCCTCGGCCTCACCGTCGTCGCCGAGGGAGTGGAGCGGGAGGCCCAGCGCCGGGCCCTGTGGGAGTTGGGCTGCACCTCCGGCCAGGGTCACCTCTTCGCCCGCCCGGTGCCCGCCGGCACCCTGCTCGCCACCCTGCGCCGGGGCACCGGCGGCCGGCCGGGCACCCTCGCCGCCCCGCTGCACGACGCGGGCGCGGTCGTCCGGCTCACCCAGGGACGCCGTCAGGGTGGTCGCGCCGACCGCCACCTCCCCGCCTGACGGTCGACGACCGCCCAGCCCGCCCACGCCCCGACGGTGCGGTGGGCGAAGCCGGTGCCGCGTCTCCTCCCGTGAGGCAGGTCGGGCCAGGCCGGGCCGCCACCCGGGCACCCGTCAGGCCGGGCCCCGCCACCCGGGAACCGGCCGGCCGCACCAGCCACGGCGCGGGCGTCAGCCGCCCCCGACGTCGCCGTCTGCGACACTTGCGCCCGTGACCGCCCCCGCCACCCTCCGCCGCCCACGGTGGCGGCGCGTCGACACCGCTGCCGGCGGTCTCGCCCTCGACCTGGGCCTCTACGCGGTCTCGGCCGCCTTCGCGGCGGTCACCGCCGCCACCTCCACCCTGACGCCACACCGCGCCTGGGGCGCGATCGCCGCCGGTGGCTACCTCCTCGTCGCCCTGCTGGCCGCCGCTCAACTCCTCGCCCGACGGCGCGACCCCACCTCCGCGGTGGCCGGGCTGCGAGCCCGATGGACGGTCACGGCACTCGCCTGGACCGGCACCGCCCTGCTGCCACTGGTCGTGCAGAGCGTCCAGCGGGCCGCCGGTCGTACCGACCGGGCGCAGGAGGAGGTCCAGGTCGTCGAGGAGTCCGGCCGCCGCCTGGTGGAGACGGGCACCCCCTACCTGGGTCCGGACGCGATCGCCGCGCTGCCGCCCGGCGAGCAGCTGCTCGGATACACCCCGTACCAACCGGGGATGGCCCTGTTCGGCGTGCCCCGCGCGGTCGCCGACGGCTGGTGGACCGACTCCCGGGTGTGGTTCGCGCTCGGCACCGCGCTGGCGCTGGCCGTCGCGGTGCGTACCCTGCGCGACCGCCGCACCGCACCACCCGGAACGACCACGCCACCCGGAACGACCGCGCCGGGCGAGCACGCCGCGCCGCCCGAGGCCGCCGAGCGGCGCGACGCGGCGCTGCTGCGTGGCGTACAGGCCGCCACCGTGCTGCCGGTCTGTGCTCTCACCCTCGCCACCGGCGGCGACGACCTGCCCGTCCTCGCGCTCTGTCTGCTGGCCCTGGCCTTCGCCGCCGCCGGTCGACCCGGCCGATCCGGGATCGCCGTCGGCCTGGCCGGCGCGCTGAAGCTGTTCGCCTGGCCGGTCGCCCTCGTTTTGATCGGGTGGGGCCTGACCCGCCGGGCCGGCCTGCGGGTCGCCGCCGGTGCGCTCGGCATCCCCGTCGCCGTGCTCCTGCCCGTCCTGCTCGTCGACGGGGCAGCCCTCGTCGAGAACGTGCTGCGCTTCCCCCTCGGCCTCGGCCTGGTGGGCAGCCCCGCGCAGTCCCCCTTCCCCGGTCACCTGATCGCCACGGCGCTGCCCGCCGGTCGGGCCGTCGCCGCCGCGCTCCTCGTCGCGGCGGGGCTGGCCATCACCGTCCAGCTCGTCCGCCGTCCACCCCGCACCGCCGTCGCCGCCGCGCTGTTCTGCGGGTACGGGCTGCTCGCCGCGATCCTGCTGATGCCGTCGACCCGGTTCGGCTACCTGCTCTACCCGGTCGCGCTGCTGGTCTGGGCACCCGCACTCCGAGCCGCCGGTTCGGCGAACCGGCGGACGGAGGTCCCCGGCAGGGCGTACACCTGAGACATGACCTCCTACCGCGACCGCGCCGAGGCGGGGCAGGTCCTCGCCGACCGGCTGACCGCCCTGATCGGGCAGACGGACGTCGTCGTCCTGGGGCTGGTACGCGGCGGCGTGCCCGTCGCCCGCGTCGTCGCCGAGCGGCTCGACGTGCCGCTGGACGTGCTGGTCGTCCGCAAGCTCGGGATGCCCTCGGCCCCCGAGGTCGCGTTCGGGGCGCTGGGCCCGGACGGGGTGCGCGTGCTCAACGACATGGTGGCGAGCCAGCTCTCCCCCTCCGACATCGCCGACGTCCAGCGGCGGGAACAGGCCGAACTGGAACGGCGGGAGAAGCGCTACCGGGCCGGCCGTGCACCGCTCGACCTGTCCGGCCGTACGGCAGTGATCGTCGACGACGGGCTGGCCACGGGGGCCACCGCTCGCGCCGCCGTCCAGGTGGCCCGCCACCTCGGGGCCCGCCGGGTGGTGGTGGCCGTACCGGTGGGCGCCCAGCAGGCGTACGAGATGCTGGTCGCGGAGGCCGACCAGGTGGTCTGTGCGCAACGGCCGCCGGACTTCGGTGCCGTCGGGGCGTACTACGACGACTTCCACGAGGTTTCCGACGACGAGGTGACCGAGGCGCTGACCGCTACCGCGTGAGTGGACCGGGTACCGTCGGGTGATGAGCCTGACCTGTCCCAAGTGTCACGGAGAAATGCGCCAGTACGAACGCAGTGGCGTCGTCATCGACCAGTGCGGCGAGTGCCGCGGGATCTTCCTGGACCGGGGCGAGCTGGAGAAGCTGTTCGAGGCCGAGGCCAACTGGAACCGGCAGCACACCCCGGCTCCGGCCCCCGCCGGCCCGCCCGGCCAGCAGGGTGGCTACCCGCCGCCGCCTCCGCCACCGGCCCCGCACCAGCCGGGCTACGGCACGGTCCCCCCGCCCCCGCCGCCCGCGCACGGCTACCCGCCGGCCCCGGCGCCGGCCTACGGCGGCCACGGACAGCAGCACCACGGCTACCACGGGCACTACCGGCGCAAGAAGAAGCACAAGGGTTTCCTCGACGAGATGTTCGGCTGAGCCGCTCGGCCGGCGACCGGGGCCGCGACGACCGGCCCGGTCGCCGGCCGCGCTGCTACCGCGGCCACCTGGCGTAGCCGGCGCCGATGAACAACCTCGTCAGCAGGTGCGGCATTCCTGGCAGGTCAGACGATGGCCATGTCCACGAAGCGCGACAGGTGCAACTGGGCGGCGACCGTCACCGTGTCTGTCGGGCCGTTCCGGTGCTTGGCGACGATGAAGTCCGCCTCCCCGGCCCGGGGTGACTCCTTGTCGTAGTAGTCGTCGCGGTGCAGCAGGATGACAACGTCGGCATCCTGCTCGATCGAGTTGTGTGCGGCTATGCCGTTGGCGACGAAGTTGTGCTTGCCGAGGACCGTGGCATCGAAGACGTCCCGCTCGCCGATCGACTCGATGGAGACGATCTCGTCCCAGAAGATGTCGTTCGTAGCGTGCAGGTCCAGGTCGGCGGAGTCGAGGATCCGAGCGACACTCGCCAGCCGGGAGCGGCTGGGTGCATGTTTCCGGAGCGTGCTCCCGCAGAGCTGGATGCCGACTGCCTCGGCGGACTCGCGATGACTCATCCCTCTGTCGACGAGTACCTCGCGAACCCGGTCCCAGACTCCGCGCGGGACGGTGTCGACGTTCGTGGTGCTGCTCGTCAGCTCCAGAGCGGCGAGCAGCCGGTGACAGTTGGCCGATCGCTGGCCGTGCACGCCGATCTCACGCAGGAACCGCAGTTGGTCGTCCCGGCCGGAGACATCGAGCGTGTACTGCGGACGGTTCCTGGCCACCGGCACCGTCTTCAGGCGCGCGGTGATGCCGTACCTGAGCAGAAGGCGTGTGAGGTCCTCCAGCAGGCGGCGACTCGTGGAGGAGTAGTGGATTCGTCCGCCGCGCCCGGTCTTGTTGACGTGGACACACCCGGCTGTCGCCCACAGATGCCGGAGGAAGAGTGTGAGCTGCTTCTTGGGCAGGCCGAACACTGGCTGTGGCACGAACTTCTCATGCGACCTGAGGCCGAACAGGCCGAACCCGTCGAGCCACTTCGCGATCGGGTTCCGTCGACCCCGGGCGAGCCGCTGGGGAGCGGGAAGCCTGAGGGTCGTCACCCGGGCGGTGGCGTGGTCGTCCGGGCGGCGTGGTCGTCCCGGGCGGCGTGGTCGTCCCGGGCGGCGTGGTCGTCCCGGGCGGCGTGGTCGTCCCGGGCGGCGTGGTCGTCCCGGGCGGCGGTGATGCCGAAATGCTCGGCAGCCTCGGCCACCGCCTGCAGGTTCGCCTCGTCGACGCTGGCGTAGCGAACGGGCTGCCGACGGACGAACGATCCGGCACCCAGCAGATGTGCCAGGAGCACCACTTCAGCCTCGGCCATGGGTCTGACGGCCAATGGCGACGGCAGGTGCCGAGGCGCCGCGAGACGAGTGCCGGGGGTCAACTCTCCGAGCGGCAGCCAGCCCGCGAAGGTGAGGAAGGGATGGTTCGTCGTCGCCTCGATCTGCTTACCCGAGGCCAGAGTCATGCGGAACACCTCCCGGTGGCCGCTCGGGAAGACGTGCGTCAGTGTTCTGGGGACGTAGCGCAGGCTCTCGTCCAGGGCCCACACAGGTACGTCTCTCGCACCTTCGGCCAGGAGTTGGCCGAGGGTCACCTCGGAGTTGTCGTCAGCCCGAACGAGCCTTGTCCCCGCCACCAGGCACCCTGATTCCCGCAGATCGGACAACTGGGGTCGCTTGTCGGTGCGTTGCTCCGGGCCACGGTTCAGCTGACTGACCGCGATGACCGGGCACTCGACCTCCTTGGCGAGCAGCTTCAGGCCCCGGGACAGGTCCGCGACCTCCTGCTGGCGGCTCTCGGTGCGCTTGGGCGAGGTCATCAGCTGGAGGTAGTCGACGACGATCAGCTTGAGGTCGTGCCGCTGCTTGAGCCGGCGGGCCTTCGCCCGGATCTCCATCAGGTTCATGCTCGGTGTGTCGTCCACGAACAGTGGAGCCTCGCTGATCTCGCCCATGCAGCGGGCGAGCTTCGTCCAGTCGTCGTCGGAGAGCTGCCCGCTGCGCAGCACGTGCAGGGGCACGCGGGCCTCGGCGGAGAGCAACCGCATGACGATCTCCACCTTGCTCATTTCGAGGGAGAAGATCGCTGCCGCCTGGTTCGCCCGGATCGCGGCGTTTCTGGCGAAGTCCATGCTCGCCGTCGACTTACCGAGACCCGGGCGGCCCGCCACGATGATGAGCTGCCCGGCGTGCAGGCCGTTGAGCAACCGGTCGAGGTCGGTGAAGCCGGTCGGCACGCCGGTCATCATGCCGCCCTGGGCACCGACGGCCTCGATCTCGTCCAGCGTGGGTTGCAGCATGTCGGCGAGGACGGCGAAGTCCTCGCTGACCCGGCGTTCGGTGACGTCGTACACGGCCTGCTGGGCGAGGTCGACGACGTCGTCGACGTCCCGGGGGCCGCCGCCCGAGGTGCCGTAGCCGAGCTGCACGATCCGGGTGCCCGCCTCCACGAGGCGGCGCAGCACGGCCCGCTCGCTGACGATCCGCGCATAGTAGGCGGCGTTGGCGGCGGTGGGCACGCTGGCGATCAGGGTGTGCAGGTAGGGCGCCCCGCCGATCCGGGCCAGGTCACCGCTGTCGGTCAGGGCCGCGGCGACGGTGATCGGGTCGGCGGGCTCGCCTCGGCCGTAGATGTCCAGGATCGTGTCGAAGACAGTGGCGTGCACCGGCCGGTAGAAGTCGTTGGTCTTGAGGATCTCGACGACGTCGGCGATCGCGTCCTTCGACAGCAGCATGCCGCCCAGGACGCACTGCTCGGCGGCGACGTCCTGCGGCGGGGTCTTGTCGAACTGACCGTCGCGGGGGGTGGGCGGCTGTCCACCGCCGGCCCGCGAGTCAGCCCGCATGTCATCGGTGACCGACACCGGGCCCCCCTCCACTGCGTCGGATCGGTCCGGGCACACCGCCCGGGTGGGACAACTCCGTCCGGCCGTCGCGCGGTCGGGGGTCACCACCCGGTAGGCCGAGGGGTAACCATACGGAACCCGAGGTCAGGGCTTCAACAAGGACGGTGGACAAGCCTCGGGACAACCTGTGGACGACTGTGCACAGGCATGTGCGCAGCCTGTGCACAGGCTGTGGAAAACCGCTGGGGAATTCGAGCGATCAAGCCGCTGAGCTGCGGGGATGTACCCCACACGCTGTGGACGGATATTCGTCGGGGCCGACCGGCCCGGTTTTCCCGTACTATCTACCGCAAACGGCTACACCTGGACAGCGGATTGCACTTTCGGTTGAGAAGGGTCACGCTCCGGCCGTGAGTTACCGGGACTGGGGGCGCGGAGAGGACGGTCCGCGCCCGCGACGGTCGACCGCCCCCTGGGAGGATCCCGATCCGTCCCCGGTCGACGACGAGCCCGCCGAACGCTTTCGCACTCCCAGCCGCCGGCGGGCGATCGAGCGTGGCCAGGATGAGCCGGTCGACGAGTACCTGCCGCGCTGGGCCCTGGAGTCGGGCGTCCGGAGCGCCGACGGCGGCGGTCGGCACGCCGCGCCGGACGATGACGATGACGACCTCCGCGGCCGACCCCGCTACGGCGGGCGAGGTGCCGTCGAGGCGGCGAATGGGCTGCGACGGGTTGGCGAGACGAGGTGGCGGGAACTGCCCGCGATCGGCGCGGCCCCCGAATCCGACCACACCCGCGAGTGGACTCTCGACCGTCCCCAGGAGCAGGGCTACGTGGGTAGCCGCCGGGCGGACGACGACGATCCCGTCTCCGGGGTGGCCCCGCGCAGTCGGCCGCGCCGTCAGGCGTCCCGTCGTCCCCAGGTGACCTGGTCGGGCCTGGACGACGGCGCGGCTGCCGCGGATCGACGGACGCCGGAGGTGGAGCGGCCCACCCGCCGCAGCCGTCGGGCGGGTGCCGAGGAGGAGTCGCAGGCCGCGCCGGCCGACTCGTGGGCACGGGCGCTCCCGGCCGAGTCGGAGGCGGACCTGTGGCGGCGGACCGGGGAGCCCCGCCCGGTATCGCCCGAACCGGAAGCGGACCCCTGGGCTGCGGGGGGAGCCCGGGCCCTTTCGTCGCGCCCGGAGGCCGAACCGTGGCGGCCCGCCCGGAAACCCTGGGCCGTCGCGCCGGAAACGGCCTTCGGGGAGGACCGGGCGGCGGAACCCGAGCCCCGGTACCGCCCTGCCGTGGATCCCTGGGAGCGGTCGGCCGAACCGAGGGCGATCTCGTCGCGGCCCGAGGTCGACCCGTGGGACGCCTCCGGGGTGCACACCTGGCAGTCGGCCGACGGGGCGGACCGGTGGGACCGCTCGACGGCGGCCGACCGGTGGGACCAGCCCGACAGCACGGGGCAGTGGGACCGGCCCGACAGCACCGACCGGTGGGACCGGCCCGACAGCACGGGGCAGTGGGACCAGCCCGGCAGCACCGGGCGGTGGGACCAGCCCGACAGCGCCGGGCGGTGGCACCGGTACAGCGACGGCGGTGTCGGGGGCGGCAGGTGGGAGGGGTCGGAGCCGCCGCGTTCGGGCGGCGGGTCGGGCACCGGCGACTGGTCGTGGTCGGGTCGGGACGAATCCGACGGGGAGTTCTGGTCCGGGACCCGCCTCGCGGGCGACGATCCACGCTGGGTCGACGCGCCGTCGAGCGCGCCGCGTTCACCTGCGGTGTCGTACTCGGCACCCCGGCCGCATCCGGCGCCACGCCGCTCTGCCGCACCGGTTCCGGCCGCACGGGATGCCAGCATGGCGGCGGTACGGCGACGGCTCGACGCCGCGGGGGCGGGTGGATGGAACCGTCGTCTCGAGGACGACCTGCTCGACCCGGATGAGGGCGGTCCGTGGCGACCGCTGCTGTACACCGCGGCGTGCTACGTGCTGCCCGCGATGGTGGTCTTCGTCTGGCTGCTCACCCTCGACGGGCAGGCACCTGCGGGCTGTGTGACCGACATCAGCGGCGGCGGTTGCGAGTCGCCACGGACGCGGGCGTTCGGATCGATGCTGGCGGGGCTGCCCCGATTCGGGCTGGCGATGGCGAGCAGCCTGGTGGTGGCGGTGTTGCTGCGCCGGGTGGGGACGGCTTGGCGGTCGACCACGGTGGCGCTCGCGGCGGCGGTGGTCGGTGGGGGAATGTCCACAGTGATGATCAGTGCCGTCACGGGCCAACCGATCGGCTGACATCCGGCAGGCGGACCCTCATCGCCCGCTTGGATGCCCGGCCTCGCCGGCCGGGTCCGTCTGATCGGCTTGCAGATGACGAATGCGACAGGGCCCGCACCGGTGATTCGGTGCGGGCCCTGTCGTGGTGTTTGCTGGCGGTGTCAGCCCTGAACGACGTGAAGGTCGAACTTGGCGGTCACCTCGGGGTGCAGCTTGATCCGCACCGGGTAGGAGCCGATCGACTTGATGTGACCGGGCACCTCCAGCCGACGGCGGTCGAGGGTCGGGCCGCCGGCGGCCTTGACGGCGTCGACGATCTCGGCCGGGGTGACCGAGCCGAAGAGCCGACCACCGTCGCCGGCGCGGGCCTTCAGGTTGACCTTGAGACCTTCGAGCTGGTCCTTGACCTCGGTGGCGTGGCCCAGGTCGCGGATCTCGCGGGCCGAGCGGGCCCGCTTGATGACCGTGACCTGCTTTTCCGCGCCCTTGGTCCAGGCGATCGCGAAGCCCTGCGGCAGCAGGTAGTTACGGCCGAAGCCGTCCTTCACCTCGACGATGTCGCCGGGGGCACCGAGACCGGAAACTTCCTGGGTCAGGATGATCTTCATGTCGGTGCCTCCTCTCAGCGGGCCGTCGCCGTGTACGGCAGGAGCGCCATCTCACGGGCGTTCTTGACCGCACGGGCGATCTGCCGCTGCTGCTGCGAGGTCACGCCGGTCACCCGGCGAGCGCGGATCTTGCCGCGGTCGGAGATGAACTTGCGCAGCAGCGCGGTGTCCTTGTAGTCGATGTAGGTGATCCCGTCCTTGTCGAGCGGGTTCACCTTCTTCTTCGGCTTGCGAAGTGCCGCAGCCTTGGCCATTGCTCGTGCTCCTGGTTTGCGATCGCGGGCGCTCGGCGCCATTAGAACGGAGGCTCCTCATCAAAGTTTCCGCCACCCGAACGGGAGGGGGCCGGGGCCGCAGAGGCCCAGGGGTCGTCGAAGTTGCCTCCGCCGCCGCCCTGGCCACCACCGCCACCACCACCGAAGCCGCCGCCACCGCCACCGGAGCGGGACATCTTCTGCACCTTCGCCGTGGCGTAGCGCAGCGACGGGCCGATCTCGTCGACCTCAAGCTCGATGACGGTGCGCTTCTCGCCCTCGCGGGTCTCGTAGGACCGCTGCTTGAGCCGGCCCGACACGATCACCCGGGCGCCACGCTGCAGCGACTCGGCGACGTGTTCGGCGGCCTGCCGCCAGACGGTGCACGAGAGGAACAACGGCTCGCCGTCCTTCCACTCGCCGGACGCCTTGTCCATGAACCGGGGCGTCGAAGCGACCCGGAACTTGGCGACCGCAGCCCCGGAGGGGGTGAACCGCAACTCGGGGTCATCGGTCAGGTTGCCGATGACCGTGATGGTGGTGTCTCCTGCCATGACCAACTCCTCGCGCGCTCATCAGTTCTGCCGTACAGGTTCTCAGAACCCTCCGACAGCCCAGACGAGGCTGATCCGGGTGGAACCGGGGGTGGGAATGCTCAGCGCATCTCCGGCCGAAGGACCTTGGTGCGCAGCACCGACTCGTTGAGTCGCAGCTGACGGTCCAGCTCGGCCACCGCAGCAGGCGTCGCCTGCAGGTCGATGACGGCGTAGATGCCCTCAGCCTTCTTGTTGATCTCGTACGCGAGGCGCCGGCGGCCCCACACGTCGGTCTTCTCCACCGAGCCACCCGCGGTCCGGATCACGTTCAGGTACGTGTCGAGCGACGGGGCGACGGTGCGCTCCTCGAGGCTGGGGTCGAGGATCACCATGATCTCGTAATGACGCAAGACGTGCTCACCTCCTGTGGGCTAAGCGGCCACGGTCCTTCCGTGGCAGGAGGTCGTGCGTCGTGGCCCGTCCCGCACCGGGGGAACCCGGCCGGGTGCGGACAACCGGACCAGGATACCCGGTCCGGACGATCATCTCCGGGCAGGTCGTGCCCACCGGGCCGGCGGAAGGACAAGAGCCCGGCGCGAACGAGGGCCCGGCGCGGACAAGAACCCGGCGCGAACGAGAGCCCGGCGCGAACGAGGGCCCGGCCGACGTCGCTGTCGGCGCGGGCCCTCGTCACGAGGCCGCGGGGCGTCCCGTCCGCATTCCTTGGGTGGGACCTGGGGAGGAACGACCACACCGATGAGGTTGGACCGGAGACGCCCCGCGGAGCTTTATGGTGTTGTTACCCGACGTTACATCGGAACTTGGTGCTTCAGTGAGTAAAGCAGAGAATTTCCGACAAATTTCTCGTTCCCCAGGTGCCGGGCGGACCGGAGCGCCGGCTCGTCCGAAACGCCGACCGTCGATCCCACCCGGTACAACGAAGCCCCGCCCACCGGGTGACGCCGACGCTCCGACGCGGGCGGTGGGGGCACCCCGGCTGTCGGGCCGGCGACGTAGGCTCGCCTGCATGCGTATCGGAGCCCACGTCGATCCGACCGACCCGTTGACGGAGGCGACCGCCCGAGCGGCCGACGCCGTCCAGTTCTTCCTCTCCGACCCGCAGGGGTGGAAGGCGCCCGCCCCGCGCGAGGACGCCGCCCGGCTGCGGGCCGCCGAGGTCGAGCTGTACGTGCATGCTCCGTACGTCATCAACGTCGCCACCACGAACAACCGGATCCGGATCCCGAGCCGCAAGCTGCTCCTCGGCCATGCCAGGGCGGCGGCCGAGATCGGTGCCCGCGGCCTGATCGTCCACGGCGGCCACGTGAACGCCGGGGACGACCCGGCGGTGGGCTTCGACAACTGGCGTAAGACCTTCGCGTACGCGGCGGACTCGGGCGGTTTCGGGGTTCCGGTCCTGATCGAGAACACCGCTGGTGGGGACAATGCCTGCGCCCGGCGGCTCGACTCCCTCGCCCGACTGTGGGACGCCGTCGGCGAGTACGAGGTCGGCTTCTGTCTGGACACCTGCCACGCCCACGCCGGCGGGGAGGAGCTGCTCGGCCTGGTGGACCGCGTGAAGGCGATCACCGGCCGGGTCGACCTGGTGCACGCCAACAACTCGAAGGACGCCTTCAACTCGGGTCGGGACCGCCACGACAACCTCGGCGGCGGCACCATCGACCCGGAGCTGCTGGTGGCGGTCGTCCGGGCCGCCGACGCCCCCGTGATCGTCGAGACGCCGGGTGGCGTCGACGGGCAGGGGGTCGACATCGCCTTCCTCCGCTCCCAGCTCGGTGAGGAGCACACGCCGCTCGGTGAGGAGCACACGCCGGCATGACGACCGACCAGTCCGCCACCGGCGGTCCGCACCCGTCCCGTCCCGAGCCGACGACCGGACAGCGGCCGACCGGCCCGTCCGGAACCGGGGCCACCGGCGACGCCGGCTCCGCGGCGACCGGCGGTGCGACCCGCGACGCCGGCTCCGCGGCGACCGGCGGTGCGACCCGCGACGCCGGCTCCGCGGCGACCGGCGGTGCGAGTACCGACACGGCCGGGACAGCCGAGGCCACCGTCACCGGCACCACGACCGGTGGCGGCAGGACCGACGTGCAGGATGCCGGTAGCGCGACGGCCGACGCCCCGAAGACCGGTGCGGCCGGGCCGAACACGGTCGACCCCACCGGCCCGAAGACCGGTGGCGGGGACACCGACAGCGGGGGCACCGACAGCGGGGGCACCGGCGCGAAGCCCGGCGAGACCACGGAGCGTGCGAAGGCCGACGCTTCGAAGTCCGACGGCGGTAGGGCGGAGGGCGGTGACGCCGCGGCGAAGGGCGACACCGGGGGCGGCGGTGGCCCCGCCGGGCAGGGCGCGGGCGGCACCACGGCCGACCCGTGGGCCGCCTTCGCGCCCGTCCCCGACACTGCCCCGACGCGCCTCGGCCGAGTGGTCCGCCGGGTCGGCCGGGTCGTCGGTCACGAGTGGACCCTCGCCGCCCTGGCCTCGCTGGCCCTCGCCGTCCTGCTGACCTGGCCCACGCTGCGCTATCCGCAGTACACGCTGCCGCAGGACTACTGGGACCCGAGCCTCCAGGCCTGGCAGATGGCCTGGTCGGGGCACATCCTGCTGACCAACCCGGCCCAGTTGTGGCACGCCAACACGTTCTATCCCGAGCAGTGGAGCTTCGCCTTCTCCGACACCCTGCTCGGGTACGCCCCGGCGGGCATGATCGGCACCGGCCCCGAGGCCGCGATCCTCCGTTACAACATCATGTTCGTGCTGGCCCACGCGTTGGCGACGTTCGGGGCGTACGCGCTGGCCCGGCAACTCGGCGCGGGCCGGATCGGCGCGGCGGTGGCCGGGGTCAGCTTCACGTACGCGCCCTGGATGCTGGCGCAGGCGGGCCACCTGCACGTGGTGTCCAACGGCGGCATCCCCCTCGCGTTGGCGATGCTGGCACGCGGTCACGGGTGGTCGTTGCGGCACGGCTACCGCCCGGAACGCCGCCGGGTCGGCTGGGTCTACGCGGGTTGGTTGACGGCGGCGTGGCAGCTCAGTCTCGGCTTCGGCATCGGGCTGCCGTTCGCGTACGTGCTCGCCGGCACGGTCCTCGTCGCGGCCGTCACCTGGTACGCCAAGCGGATCCGGGGCCCCCGTCGGCCCTTCGGACGGCCCCTGTTCGTGGCCGACCTGATCGGCGGGCTGGTCTTCGCCGGGGTCGGCGCGCTCATGGCGATCCCGTACTTCAAGGTCGCGGAACTGCATCCGCACGCCGAGCGGAGCATCGGCGACATCTCGATCTTCTCGCCGCCGGCAGGCGGGTTCTTCACCGCGCCCGCCGAGTCCCGGGTGTGGGGCAGCCTCCACGAGGGGGCCCGGGCGGTGCTGCCCTGGCATCCGGAGATGACGCTCCTGCCGGGCTTCGTGCTCTACGCCCTCGCCGCGGGCGGGCTGTTCTTCTCCGTGTGGCGGGTCCGCCACCGGCTGGTGCTGCTCGCCGGGGTGCTGGTGGCGATGATCCTGGCGATGGGCACCCAGTTCTTCGACGGCACCTTCACCTACGTGCCGTTGTTCGAGCACCTGCCCGGTTGGAACGGCATCCGCACCCCGGGCCGGCTGATGCTGTGGGCGACCCTGCTACTGGGGGTGCTGGCCGCAGGCGCCGTCAGCGCTTTCGCCGCCCGGGTGCGGGAGATCTCGGCCGAGCGGATCCCCTCCTGGCCGAGCCCGTGGCTGCGGCTGGCCACCCTGCTCCCGCTGCTGCTGGTGGTGGTGGAGGGCTTGAACACCACGCCGCACCCGGTGGTGCCGCCGCAGCCCGCCGTGATGCGGACCCTGGAGGGGCCGCTGCTGGTGCTGCCGACCAGCCAGAACCACGACCAGCCGGCGATGCTCTGGTCGACGAGCCGGTTCCAGGACATGGTGAACGGCGGCAGCGGGTTCACGCCGCTGCTGCTGGAGGACGTCCGCCGGGTGACGATCGCCTTCCCCGACCGCACCTCCGTCGAGTACCTGCGCACGCTGGGCGTGCGGACCGTGGTGATGATGCGCGACCAGGTCGCGGGCACCCCGTGGGAGGTCGGCATCCACGCGCCGGTGAACGGCCTGGACATCACCCGCGAGGAGTACGGCCGGGCGGTGATCTTCCACCTCTGAGGGGGAAGGGGCTCGGCTTCCCCCCGGAACCGAGCCCCAGCGTCAGGCGGGGGCGGGCTCCACGGTGGAGGCGGTGTCGGGTGCCGGACGGCTACGCCAGCGGTCCACCCACGGGGCGTCGGGGGTGCCGTCGAGGACGCCGCCGTCCGGGTCGTCGGGGTAGTTGCGCCGCACGGCGTCCTGCTCCGGGTGCAGGATCTCGCGGATCACCAGCCAGCACAGCACGACCACGGTGGCCAGGCGCAGCGTCGCGGCGAGCACGAACACGCCCTCGGGGAAGACCGGCCGCCCGGTCGCAGCCCCGAGCAGTTGCCCGTAGAAGGCGGCGAAGTAGCAGACCTCCGCGACCTGCCAGGCCAGGAACGCCCCCCACTTGGGGCGGGCGAGCACGACCAGCGGCAACAGCCAGAGCACGAACTGCTGGGACCACACCTTGCTGAAGATCAGGAAAGCGGCGACCACCAGAAAGGCGAGCTGGGCGAGCCGGGGCCGACGCGGGGCCCGCAGCGCCAGCACGGCCACGCCGAGGCAGGCCAGCCCGAAGAGGGCGTACGACAGGTTGTTGAGCGTGGGGATGTTGCCGTCGAGCCATTGGAAGGGCCCCTGGTCGCCGGGGTCGCCGACTCTGCCGTCGAGGTAGCGCCCGATGTACCAGAGCGTCCCCCAGTCGATGGGCCGTTCCGTGTTCAGTTCGAAGAACCGGTCCCAGTTCTCCCGGTAGGGGATGGCCGCCGGCAGGTTGACCGCCACCAGCGTGACCGCCGCGGTGCCGATGGCGGCCAGCGCGGCCCGCAGCCGCCCGGCCCGGAGCGCCAGGACGAGTATCGGGCCGAGGATGAACAGGGGGAACATCTTCGCCGCTCCGGCGAGGCCGATCAGGACGCCGGCCAGCACCGGCCGGCGTCGGGCCCAGGCCAGCAGACCGAGCGCGGCCAGACCGATGGCGAGGAAGTCCCAGTTGACGGTGGCGGTCAGGAACAGCGCCGGGGCGAGCGCGAAGAGGGCGGCGTCCCACGGCCGGCGGCGGCGCAGGGCGAGCAGGCAGGCCACGGTGACCACCGCCAGCGCGCCGAGCACCACGGCGTTCAGGTTGTAGAACCACTGGCCCTGGTTGATCCCCGGGTCACCCGCGCCGACAGCGTGCACCGGCAGGCCGAGCGCACCCATGAAGTACCCGGTCAGCACCGGGTACTCGACGGGGTGGTCCGCGTAGGGGACGGCCCCCTCGTGGAGGCGTTCGGCGTAGTAGAGCGCGAGCACGTCGGTGTAACAGAACCTGGTGTACTGCTCGTTGTCCTGCCACGCGCCGTCCTGACAGGGTGACTTCTGCACCCAGTGCAGGGCCAGGGTCAGGCAGGTCAGGGCCAGGACGATCCGTACCGCCGTCCAGAACCGCCGCTCCGAGCCGGCGGGCCGGTCGAGGGCGGTCGCGTGGTCGCCGAGAGGGCCGCCGATGAGGCCGGAGACCCCTCGGACGAAGCCGTCGGAGCGGGACGGGTGGTCGGGGGCACCGGGTTCGTCGATGCCTGGCGTCGACTGCGTGCTCATGAACGAGCATCCTGCCGTACATCGACCGTCCGCGTCCCGTGCCGCGACGTGTCCGTGCCGAAAACGCCGCCGGCGGCCGGACGGTGGTCCGGCCGCCGGCGGCGGTGGGGTCAGTTCCTCGATCTGGATGGCGGTGGCGGCAGGATCCCGCCACCGTCCCCGCCGGGCCGTGGGTCCGGTAGCTCGATCGGGTCGGTGGGGCGGTCGTTGCCCCCGCCGTTGTTGCCGCCCCCGTTGTTCCCGCCGTTGTTGCCCCCGCCGTTGTTGCCGCCGGTGAGCTGGCAGAGCAGGTCCTGCGGCGCGCACCCGTTCTGCGGCGGCTCCGGCGCCGGCTCCTCGCCGTTGCCCGCGTCCTGGTCGCCGATGCCGGTGACGTCGGGCAGGTTGTGGGCGTCCTTGCCCTTCAGCGCGTCGTCCATGTAGCGCTTCCACAGCCGGGCCGGGTAGTTGCCACCGCCGATGTCGTTGCCGTTCTTGTCGACGATGGTCGGCTTCTTCGGGTCGCGGCTGCCAACCCACACGGCGGTGGCCACGTTGGGGTCGTAGCCGACCATCCAGGCGTGCGCGTTGCGCGGGGTGCCGTTGTATTCCCAGGTGCCCGTCTTGCCGGCCGCCTGCCGACCGTCGAGGTTGGCGCCGTTGGCACCGGGGATCTCCTTGAGCACGGCGGTCACCTCCTTGGCGACCTCCGGCCGGATGACCTGGGCGGGGCGGAGCTTCTCACCGGTGTTGGGGACCTTGTCCCACTTGCCGGTCGCCTTGTTCTGCTTCTCGACCGTCAGCACGAAGTGGGCCTTGTTGTAGCGGCCGTCGTTGGCGAGGGTGGCCAGGCCGTTGGCGTGGTCGAGCACGGTGATCGGGTACTGGCCGTAGCCGACCACCCGGTCGAAGTACTTCGGCGCCAGCTTGTCCGGCTTCTCCTCGGTCAGGTCGTACGGCTTGGGCGGGTCGACCGTCCACATGGTGCTGACGCCGGCCCGGCGGGCCATGTCGATCACCTTGTCGGGGCCGATCTGCTCGGTCAGGTGGAAGAACGGCACGTTGTACGACTTGACCGTCGACTCCTGGAGCGTGCACCACTTGGCGCAGGCGGCGTTACGCCCCGCGTTCTGCACCTTGTCCTTGAAGCCTTCCGGCTTGAAGGGGGTGGAGTCCCAGTGCGACTTGACCGAGATGTTCGCGTTGATGGCCGCGGCGAGGGTGTAGACCTTGAACGACGAGCCCGGCGGATGGCCGCCGACGATGTCGCCGTTGGCGTTGGTGTTCTTGCCGGCGTAGTCGAAGTCGGCGCCGCTGTCACCGCCGTAGTAGGCGAGCACCCGGCCGGTCTTCGGCTCGACCGACACCGCGGCGGCCATCAGGTTCTTCGGCTGCCCGTGGAGCACGGAGCCCTTGCGGCCGGGCTGGGCCGACTCGATCAGGGCCCTCTGCATCTTCGGGTCGATGGTGGTCTTGATCCGGTAGCCGCCCTCGCGCAGCTCGTCGACGCAGGTCGGCTTGTCGGCAGCGCCGGAGTCGGAGCAGATGCCCCACTGCTCCATCTCCTGACGGACGTAGTTGACCACGTTGCCCGACGGCGACTTCACGCCGAAGCCGTTGCCGTCCTTCTTGACCGGCTCCACCTTCGGATACTCGGTCGGCCGTTCGGCGGCGCTGAGCCACCCCTCCGCGACCATGCCGTCGAGCACGTAGTTCCACCGGCCCTGGGCGTCGGCGAGGTTGACCGCCGGGTCGTAACCCTTGTGGGTGTTGCTGGCCACCGGCTGCTTGATCACGGCGGCGAGCACCGCCCCCTGGGCCGGGTTCAGCTTGCTGGCGCTGCGCTTGAAGTAGGTCTGCGCCGCCGCCTCGATGCCGTACGCCCCCCGGCCGAAGTAGATGACGTTGAGGTAGTTCTCCATGATCTGGTCTTTGGTGAACTGGTCGTTCAGCTTGGAGGCGAGGATGGCCTCCTTGACCTTCCGGGCGTAGCTGTCGTCCTTCAGGTTCTCGTAGGCGTTGCGGGCGTACTGCTGGGTGATCGTCGAGGCGCCCTGCTTGTCGCCGCCGGAGAGGTTGTTCCACGCGGCCCGGGCGATGCCCTTGTAGTCGACGCCGGAGTGCCGGTAGAAGTTGCGGTCCTCGGCTGCGGCCACCGCGTGGCGCACGTGCTCCGGGATGTCGTTGATGGTGACGAAGGTGCGGTTCTCGTTGCCGAGCCTGGCCACCGGGGTCTTGCCGTCCTTCATGTAGACGGTGGTGGACAGCGGCAGCGGGATCTCCTTGGGCAACACCACGTTGGTGGAGTAGTAGGTGAACCCGACCACGCCGATGCCGGCCAGCATGATGAACACCGCGAACGAGGCGATCAGCAGGTTCATCCGCTTGCGCTTCTTCGCCCGCGCCGTCGCGCCGGGGTCGCCCGCCCCCCGGCCCGCGCGGCCGGGACCGGTCGGGCCGCCCGGCCCGCCGGGGCCGCCCGCAGCCGGGGAGACACTGGCCCGGCCGCCGACGGCGGCGCGCCCGCCCCCGGCGGCCCGGCCGCCGACCGGGGCGGCGCCGACGCTGGCCCGCCCGGCGCTGACCGACGCGGAGCCGACCGAGGCGGCACCGACGACGGCCCGCCCGGCGGGCGCGGGGCTGACCGGCACGGAGGCGCGACCCGGTGCGGGGGAGACGGGGACGGAGGCCCGGCCGCCGGGAGCCGGGGACACCGGCACGGAGGCGCGGCCCGCGCCGGCCCGGCCGACCGGGGCGGAGCCGGCGGCGGCCGAGCCGCCACGCGGGGGTACGGCGGCTCCCTGCGGGGGTACGGCCGCCGAGCCACCGACCGACGCCCGCCCGCCGGCAGCGCGGGGCGTCACCTGGGCACGCCCCGGGGTCGCTCCCTCGGGTGTCGCTGACCAGGTGCTCCCCCGCGCGTCACCACCCTGCCGGTGGTACGCGTCGCCGCCCTGGCCCGGGTCGCCGTTCTGGCCCGGGATCTGGGCCCGCCCGTGTGGGGAGCTGGGATCGCCGTACGAGTTCATTCCTCACACCCTGCCGTCGCGGTGGTACGCGGTCGCGTCGCCACCGGTTTGCCGTGAGTTGGGACACCAGTCGAGCCGGGCACGCGGGTGCCCGGCGCCAGATGCCAGATCGCAATCAGTCGGACTAATCCGACTTGAGAGCCCTCGGTCGCCCCGGCCGTGCACATTCCGGCCGGGGCCGGCCGATCGAGCTGGGATCACCGTTGCGCCTCTCGCCTCCGCCGGTCGACCGGGGCAGCGGCCATGGCGGTCGCACCCACCGCGCCCTGCTCCGATTCGTTCTCCCCGGTCAACCCGTCCCGCCCGAGCAGGTACTGCTCCACGAGATGGTTCCAGTCACAGCCGGGACACACCTCCACCACGAAGACCTGGAACTCACGCAGCGTCATCGCCAGCTCGGGCAACTCGGCGAGGGTCCGCGCCTGGCCGGCGGACTGCCTGAGTTCGTCCCCGTAAATGTAGTGGACGCGGGTCAGGTTCTCGCTCCGGCAGATCGGGCACCGGTCCTCGGTCGGTTCCCCGTGGAACCGCGCCGCGTTCTTCAGGTAGGGCGACGCGTCGCACACGTCGTACGTGCCGATCCGGCCGGCGAGGAGCTCACGCAGCACCGCTCGCTTCTGAAGCGAGTAGTCGACGACCTGGCGCTGCGTACGCATGCGGCAAAGGGTACGCGGTCTCGTCTGACGAGGCGACCACCGTCACCATCCGTGACAGCGGAACCTCGGAGCGGGGGTTTGCCCTGATCACGATGAGCCGCTACGGTGCGATGTATCGGTCCGATACATCGCCGCGGTTAGCGCTCCGCGCACAGGGTAAAGGAAGGATGGCCGTGCTGGAACTCGCCATCCTCGGCCTGTTGCAGGAAGCCCCGATGCACGGCTACGAGCTCCGCAAGGAGCTGACCGCCAAGCTCGGGGCGATCAGGGCAGCCATCAGCTACGGCTCGCTCTACCCGACCCTGCGCCGACTCCAGGCGGCGGGGTGGATCGCCGAGGCCGCCGAGACACCCGCCACCGCCGAGGAGGTTCCCGCGCTGACCAGCCGACGAGGTCGGGTGGTCTACAAGATCACCGCGGAGGGCAAGGAACGCTTCGCCCAGCTCATCGCGCAGGCCGGCCCCGAGACGTACGGCGACACGGGTTTCGGCGTGCACTTCGCGTTCTTCGCACGGACCGACCAGGCGACCCGACTGCGCATCCTGGAGGGTCGCCGCCGCACGATCGAGGAACGTCGCGAAGGGCTTCGCGACATGCTGGGCCGGGCGGCCGAGCGCCTCGACGCGTACACCCTGGAACTGCAACGCCACGGCCTGGACGCCTGTGAGCGTGAGGTCCGCTGGCTGGAGGAGCTCATCGCCAACGAGCGCTCCGGCCGAGCCCCGACGGTCCCGGACACCGGGACGGCCGGCGGCCGACGAGAAGACAACAGCCCGCCTCCGCCTGGAGAGTCCAGGAAAGAGCGGCCGTGACAGAGAAGAAGGAGGCAAACGCGATGGGCTCCGTCCGCGTCGCCATCGTCGGTGTGGGGAACTGCGCCTCGTCCCTGGTACAGGGCGTCGAGTACTACCGGAACGCCGACCCGAACGACCGCGTCCCGGGTCTCATGCACGTCACCTTCGGCGACTACCACGTCTCCGACGTGCAGTTCGTCGCGGCGTTCGATGTCGACGCCAAGAAGGTGGGCATGGACCTCGCGGAGGCGATCGTCGCCAGCGAGAACAACACCATCAAGCTCTGCGACGTGCCGCCGACCGGCGTCAGCGTGCAGCGCGGCCCGACCTTCGACGGTCTGGGACAGTACTACCGCGAGATCGTCGAGGAGTCCGACGCCACGCCGGTCGACGTGGCGCAGGCGCTGCGCGACGCGCAGGTCGACGTCGTCGTCTCCTACCTGCCGGTCGGCTCCGAGCAGGCCGACAAGTTCTACGCCCAGGCCGCGATCGACGCCGGCTGCGCGTTCGTCAACGCCCTGCCGGTCTTCATCGCCTCCGACCCCGAGTGGGCGCAGAAGTTCACCGACGCGGGCCTGCCCATCGTCGGCGACGACATCAAGAGCCAGGTCGGTGCCACCATCGTGCACCGCGCCCTGGCGAAGCTGTTCGAGGACCGGGGCGTGGAGCTGCTGCGCACGTACCAGCTCAACTTCGGCGGCAACATGGACTTCATGAACATGCTGGAGCGCAACCGCCTGGTCTCGAAGAAGATCTCGAAGACCCAGTCGGTGACGTCCCAGGTGCCGCACGAGATGGCCAAGAGCGACGTGCACATCGGCCCGTCGGACCACGTGCCGTGGCTCGACGACCGCAAGTGGGCCTACATCCGCCTGGAGGGCCGCTCCTTCGGCGACACCCCGCTCAACGCCGAGCTCAAGCTCGAGGTGTGGGACTCGCCGAACTCGGCCGGTGTCATCATCGACGCCGTCCGGGCTGCGAAGATCGCCCTGGACCGGAAGATCGGCGGCCCGATCCTGTCGGCCTCGTCGTACTTCATGAAGTCCCCGCCCGTGCAGTACGCCGACCACGACGCGCACGCCGCCGTGGAGGCGTTCATCGCCGGCGAGGTCGAGCGCTGACGCGCCACCCCCGCAGCATCGGCGAGGGCCGGGTCCGACCGTGGATCCGGCCCTCGCCGTCGGCAGCTCAGCCCGACGGTGACCAGGCGTGTCGCAGGGCGACTCCCGCCTCCAACTCCAGCAGCTTCACCTTGCGGTCCAACCCGCCGCCGAAGCCGACCAGCTTCCCGCCCGCGCCGACGATCCGGTGGCAGGGCACGACCACCGGCACCGGATTGCGGTTGCAAGCCACCCCGACCGCCCGCGCCGCCGAGGCGTCACCGAGCCGCCGCGCCACGTCGCCGTAGGTGAGCGTCTCCCCGTACGGGATGGTGGTCATCTCCCGCCACACCGCCCGCTCGAACTCCGAGCCGCGCGGCACCGACACCGGCACGGTGAAGGCGGTCAGGTCACCTGCGAAGTACGCCCGCAACTCCTCGATTACCTGTGCCGCGAGGTCGTCGGCCGGCTCGTCGACGGCGTCGGCGACCCTCGTGAAGTGCGTCCCGCAGATGGCCCTCCCGTCGGTGGCCACGGAGAACTCGCCGATCGGCGAGTCGAGCACGGTCCAACGCACCCGACCATCCTCCCCCACCGACTCAGCTGACGATGCCCTCGGCGCGGGCCCAGCGCAGCAGCTCGGCCTCGGCCTCGTCGCGGTCGAGCGGGCCGCGCTCCAGACGCAGCTCCTTGAGGTGCTTCCAGGCCCGTCCGACGACCGGCCCCGGCGGTACCCCGAGCAGCTCCATGATCGCGTTACCGTCCAGGTCGGGGCGTACCCGGGCCAGGTCCTCCTCGGCGGCGATCCGGGCGATCCGCTCCTCCAGCGCGTCGTAGTCGGCGGCGAGCTGCGCCGCCTTGCGCCGGTTGCGGGTGGTGCAGTCCGACCGGGTGAGCTTGTGCAGCCGGGGCAGCAGGTCGTCGGCGTCGGTGACGTAGCGGCGCACGGCCGAGTCGGTCCACTCACCCCGGCCGTACCCGTAGAAGCGCAGGTGCAGGCCGACCAGCCGGGTCACCTGCGAGGTGACGTCCTTGGGGTAACGCATGGCCTTCATCCGGGCCTTGGTGAGCCGGGCACCGACCACCTCGTGGTGGTGGAAGCTGACCCGGCCGTCCGACCCCACGGCCTTCGTCGCCGGCTTGCCGACGTCGTGCATCAGCGCCGCCATCCGCAGGACGAAGTCCGGCCCGTCGGTCTCGTACCCCATCGCGTTGCGCACCACGGTCAGGGTGTGCTCGTAGACGTCCTTGTGCTGGGCGTGCTCGTCGATCTCCAGCTTGAGCCCGGTCAGCTCGGGCAGGAACCGTTCGGCCAGGCCGGTGTCGACCAGCAGCCGCACTCCGGTGACCGGGTCCGCACCGCAGAGCAGCTTGGTGAACTCGTCGCGGATCCGCTCGGCGGTGATGCGGTCCAGGTCGGCGGCCATCCGGGTCATCGCGGCCCGCACGTCGGGGTGGACGTCGAAGCGCAGCTGGGCGGCGAACCGGGCGGCCCGCAGCATCCGCAGCGGATCGTCGCCGAACGACTCCCGGGGCGTGCCCGGGGTGCGGATGACCGTGGCCGCGAGGTCGGCGAGTCCGCCGTGCGGGTCGGTGAAGACGTGGTCGGGCAGGCTGACCGCCATCGCGTTGATCGTGAAGTCCCGCCGTCGCAGATCCTCGGCCAGGTCGGTGCCGTACTCGACGATCGGGTTGCGGCTCACCTGGTCGTACGCCTCGGCCCGGAAGGTGGTGATCTCCAGCCGGAGGCCGTCGCGCTGCACGCCGATGGTGCCGAACTCGCGGCCGGTCTCCCAGATCGACTCGGCCCAGCCGCGCACGATCCGCAGCGTCTGGTCGGGGTGGGCGTCGGTGCAGAAGTCGAGGTCGTCGCCGAGGCGCCCGAGCAGGGCGTCGCGCACCGAACCGCCCACCAGGTGCAGCTCGTGGCCGGCCCGCGCGAACCGGCGGCCCAACTCGTCGGCGACCGGGGAGACGCGGAGCAGTTCGGCGACGGCGTTGCGCTGCGCGGCGGTCAGGTCACGCCGGTCGGCGGCGTCGAGATCGCGGCGGTCGACGGTGGGATCGCGGCGGTCGGCGGTGGGGGATGCGGCGGCTTCGGACATGGGATCGCCAGCCTATCGGTCCAGTTCGGCATCTCCTCCGCCGGGCGCGGGTAACACCGGCCCGTTGACTAAGGTCTGTGGCGTGCGGGCCGGGTGTCCGCTCCGGCGTACCCCATGGAGGCACAGATGAGCGGCGGTCTCTACCGCAGCGCGAACGCCGCGCAGGGCGGCGGGCCGCCTGACGGGTACCGGCCGGACGACGGCGCGACCTTCATCTCCGCCGAGCCGCTGAACCAGCCCGCGGTGGAGGCCGCCCTGCCGCCGCAGGAGCAGGTCGCGGAGGGCAGCGCCGCCGCCAACAGCGCGGTCATGGCGCTCGGCAGCCTGGTCAGCCGGGGTACGGGTTTCCTCCGCGTGCTGGCGATCACCGCGGCGCTCGGCTCGGCGGTCGGTGACGCCTACACGACCGCGCAGATCCTGCCGCAGATGGTCTACGAGTTCCTGCTCGGCGGCATCCTCACCAGCGTGCTGATCCCGGTGCTGGTGCGCCGGCGCAAGTTCGACGCGGACGGTGGTCAGGCGTACACCCAGCGGCTGCTCACCCTGGCCGTGCTCGCCCTCGGCGCGGCGGCGGTGCTCGCGGTCGCCATGGCGCCGGTGCTCACCTGGCTGTACGCCAGCGACCAGTCCAGCGACAACTACCAGAGTCTCGTCACCAGCCTCGCCCGGCTGATGCTGCCGACGATCTTCTTCGCCGGCCTGAGCGCGCTGATCAGCGCGGTGCTCAACACCCGGGGCCACTTCGCCGCCCCCATGTGGGCGCCGATCCTGAACAACATCGTGGTGATCGCCACCGCGGGTCTCTTCATCGCGATCTTCGGGGCGGACCTCCTCGAACCCGGCGAGATGACCACGGGCCAGATCCTGCTGATCGGTGGCGGCACCCTGCTCGGCGTGGCGGTGCAGGCCGTCGGCCTGCTGCCGGCGCTGCGCAAGGTGGGCTTCCGGTGGCGGTTCCGGTTCGACTTCCGCTCCCTCGGGCTCGGCGAGCTGGGCCGGCTCGGCGCGTGGATGTTCTGCTACGTGGCGGTCAGCCAGATCGGCCTGATCGTGGTCTTCAACCTGCTCAGCCGCACCAGCGGGCAGGGCGCCGGCGCGTTGATCTACAACAACGTCTTCCTGTTGCTGATGATGGCCCACGGCATCATCGCGGTGTCGATCATCACGGCCCTGATGCCGCGGATGAGCGCCGCCGCCGCCGACGGCCGGTACGCCGACCTCGCCGCCGACCTGTCCCGGGGCACCCGCACCGTGTCGGCGGTGCTGGCCCCCATCGCGGTCTGCTACGCCGTGCTGGCCACCCCGATCGCCTTCACCCTCTTCCGATGGGGGGCGTTCACCGCCGAGGACGCCCGGGCCACCGCACCGGTGCTGTTCTTCGCCGCCCTCGCCCTGGTGCCGTTCGCGGTGAGCCAGCTTTTCACCTTCGCCTTCTACGCCCTGCCGGACACCCGCACGCCCGCGCTGGTGAACATCCCGGTGGTGGCGCTGCGGGCGCTGGTCCAGATCGCGCTGTTCGCGGTGTTCGCGACGAGTTTCGTCGCGGCCGGGATGATGATCGGCAACGCGGTGTCGTACCTGGCCGCCGCGATCGCCTCGGCCTGGCTGCTGCGGCCCCGGGTGGGCCGGATCGGGCTGGGCGCGATCCTGCGTACGGTCGGCCGGGTCGCGGTGGCGGCCCTCGGCGCCGCCCTGGCCGGCCTGCTGGTGGTGACCCTGCTGCCGGGCGACGACACGCCCACCAGGCTCCAGGCGATCGTGCAGCTGGTCGTGGGCGGCGGGGTGATCGGCGGGGTGTACCTCGGCCTGGCGACCGTGCTGCGGATCAGCGAGATCACCGAGGTGGTCGGCATGGTGCGTCGCCGGCTCGGTCGCTGAGCGCGGTCGACGGCTGCCCGTACGCACCGTGACCGCCGATCACCAGGCTGGGGATGAGCCTGTGGATAACTCCGCGATTCACCGCTCAGCCACCGGTTCGGCCTGTGGACAACCAACCGGACGGCTGAGTATGGGGGGCCGATCGTCGGGAACCCGGACGACGTCGGCGCGGTCGCCACACCAGGCCCGGCCCCTCCGACCACTCCATCCGGTCAACCTCTAGATTGGCTGGTACATCTGCCGGCAACGCGGCCGACATAGGCCGTAACCGGTCAAGCCGGACCACATCCTGTCGCTGCGCCGCGCACGGCGGGAAGATGACATGTCGGGGACATGGTCGACACGGGTAAGGTCGCACTCGACGGGTACGGCAGGTTCGACGCTTCCGCGTCGGCGCCGGTCGGCCGGTTCCATCGACGGCGGAGCGGGAAGTCACATGCCCAGCAGCGCGGGTCCATCGATCGACACGATCACCGAGGGAGGACGGGTGACCCAGGTCGGCGAGGGTCAGGACGCGGACGAGACCACTCCGCCGCTCATGACCTTCGGTGCTCCCACGGCCGGTGAGGTCCTCGCCGAGCGGTACGAGCTGGTCGAGCACATCAACAACGACAGCGCGGGGCGGCTCGTCTGGCGCGGGGTCGACGTCGTGCTGCGCCGTCCCGTCGCGGTCGTGCTGCGCTACCCCGGGGGCGACTCCGCCACCGAGATGCTCCAGGCCGCCGTCGCGGCGAGCCGGGTCATCCATCCCAACCTGGTCGGCGTCTACGACGCCATCGACGAGGCCGATCGCGCCTACGTGGTGCGCGAGTGGGTGGACGGCCAGTCCCTGCGCGAGCTGGTCTCCGACGGTCCACTGGACGCGGCCCGCGCGACCGCGGTCGGCAACGCCGTCGCCAGCGCCCTGGCCGCCGTGCACGCCACCGGCATGGTGCACGGCAACGTCCACCCCGGCACCGTCATGATCAGTGACGACGGGCGGGTCGTGCTCGCCGACGCGCGCACCGACGGCGCGGACAGCCAGGACAGCGACGTCCGGGCGGTCGGCGGCATCCTCTACTTCGGGATGACCGGCTACTGGCCGCACGCCGAGGTGCCGCTGCGCGGTGCCCAGGCGGGGCACGGCCGCGCTGCCATCCCCGACGCCGTCCGCGACGCCGACGGTGGGCTCGCGGCACCCCGGCAGGTCCGGGCGGGCGTGCCGGCGTACCTCGACGACCTGACCATGGATCTGGTCGACGCGACCATCGCGCCGCCGCCGTCCGACGTGCTGGCGGCGGAGCTGGCCCGCCTCGACGTGCCGGCGGAAGACGAGTACCTCGACAGCAGCGGCCCGCTGCGGTTCGCCGCCGAGACCGGCGAGGAACCGTCCCCGCTGGCCGCGGCCGGCGGCCGGAAGGTGGCCCTGGGCGTCGCCGGCCTGCTGGCGGTCGCCCTGGTCGGCCTGCTGGTCGGCATCACCACGCTGGGCGGCGACGATCCGGGCCCGCAGGCCAACCCCGTGGCCGCGCCCAGTTCGGCAGCCCCGGGCGGGGAGGACACTCCGGCCGCCCCCGTCGTGCGCAACCTGAAGATCGCCGACGCCCGGATCATCGATCCGGACAGCCGCGACCGCGCGGAGGTACGGGACGCCGACAAGGTGCACGACGGCGACCAGGACGAGGGCTGGTCGACGCAGACCTACCGGGGGGCCGGCAACTTCGGCAACTACAAGCGGGGCATGGGCGTCTGGATCGACCTGGGCGCCGAGCACACCGTCAAGTCGGTGCAGGTGAACCTGACCGATCGGGGTGCCTCCGCCGAGCTGTTGCACGGCACGATCGACGCTCCCTCCAGCAACGCCGGCGACGACCAGATCCTGACGGCCTATCAGAAGAGCCGGATCGGGCAGCCTTTCGAGGACCACGACGGCACCACGATGACCTTCAACGGTTTCGACGCCGACAAGAAGTACCGCTACCTCCTGTTCTGGCTCACCGAGCTGCCGCCGACCGACGGCGGCTTCAAGATCGGCGTGCAGGAGATCACGGTCCAGGGATCGTGACCGCAGTGACGCACCTCCTCCGCCGGACGCGCTGATGGGCGTACGCGACGAGCAGGCGACCGGTGGGCCGGAGACGGACCGGCCACCGGTCGCGTCGTCCGCGTCCCCGGCAGCCGAGTCGAGCGATCTTGACCTGCTGCACGCCCACGCCACCGGTGACCCCGACGCCTTCGCCGAACTGTTCCGCCGGCACCGGGACCGGCTCTGGGCGGTGGCCCTGCGCACGCTGAGCGACCGCGAGGAGGCCGCCGACGCGTTGCAGGACGCGCTGCTGTCGGCGCACCGGGCGGCGGGCCGCTTCCGCGGTGACTCGGCCGTCACCACCTGGCTGCACCGGATCGTGGTGAACGCCTGCCTGGACCGGATCCGTCGCCGGCAGGCCCGGCCCGAGGTGCCGCTGCCGGACGGGACCCGCGGCCCGGAGGGCGGCCCGGCCACCGGCGGGGTGGAGCCGGCCGCTCCCGTGCAGGACCACGACACCGCGCTGGTGGTCCGGCAGGCCCTCGCCACGCTGCCCACCGAACAGCGGGCCGCGCTGGTGCTGGTGGACGTTCAGGGCTACCCGGTGGCAGAGGTGGCCCGGATCCTGGGGGTCGCCGAGGGCACGGTGAAGAGCCGGTGCGCCCGAGGCCGGGCCAGGCTGGCCGTCCTGCTGGGCCACCTGCGGACCGGCTCCGTGGAGCCGGTGACCACCGAACCGGACGTGCCGAGGGTCACCCGGGGGAACCCACGGCCCACCCAGGGCGTCGGATCCGTGTCGGGGCGGTCCCGGCGCGATGCCCACCAGGAGGACGCGTGAGCGCCAGGAAGGTCGACCACGACCTGCTCGCCGACTACCTCGGCGGCGCGTTGGACGGCACGCCGCAGGAGGCGGTCGTGGCAGAGCTGGTGATCCGCGAACCGGCCTGGGCCGAGGCGTACGCGCTGCTGGCCCCCGCCGTCGCGGGAGTCCGCGCCGACCTTGCCGCCTGGGGCGACGCGGCACCGCAGATGCCCACGGACGTCACGGACCGGATCCTGGCCGCCCTCGCGGATGCGCCCGCCCTCTCCGCCGACGAGCTGTCGCCGGCCGCCGGGCCGGCCGCCACCGAAACCGCGTCGCCGGCCGACGACAGCGCCTCGCCCACCCCCGTCGTCCCCACGCAGCCACTCGGCGGTTCCCGGCGACCCGGCGCGGCGCGGCCGGACACCGAGCGCCACGCCAGCACCGGCCCGGACCGGGGCACCCGACCGGGGCGGGGCCTGCGGCGACGTCGGTGGGCCCGCCTCGCCGGTCCGGTCGCCCTCGGCACCGCCGCCCTGGTCGGATGGGGTGCCTTCCAGCTCGGCGGCGACCGCCATCAGGACGGCGGTGGCGCGACCGACACGGCCGCGAGCAACCCGTCCGCCGGGGCGGTCGAACCGTTCACCTCGCCGGGAACGAACGCCCCGAAATCCCAACCGGATGGCGGCGGGCCGAGGATCGCCGCCGCGCTGCCCTGGCAACTGCTGACCGCACCGCGCAGCAGCGGGGCGGAGTACACCCCGGAGTCGCTCGCGCGCGAAGGGTCGGCAGCGCAGCAGTTCGGCGCTTCGCGGGCACCGCTCCCGACCGCCGACGAGGAACGGCTGGCCCAGTCGGGCGGGCTGGAGCGGCTCGCCGACCAACCCGCGCTGGGGTCCTGCCTGGACGCGATCGCCGCCGAGCACGGCAGCCCGCCGCTAGCGGTCGAGGTCGTCGACTACGCCCGCTTCCAGGGCCGGCCTGCGCTGGTCGTCCGCTTCACCGACGGCACGGGTGCCCGCTGGGCGTGGGTCAACGGGCCCGAGTGCGGCGTCCCCGGGTCCGGCTCCGACCCCCGCTACCGTGCGCGGGTAGGGTGAATTCGCGGTCACCGGCCGTTTGGGCGTCCACGTGACGTCACCCACCGGATGCCCGGCTCGGGAATCTCCGCTCCGTACGATGACGTTCTGCAGGACAGCCGCCGACACGACGGCACTCGGATCGCCACCGGTGAGCGCGCCGACGGCGACACTCAACACGATTGGGAGACGGCAGTGGACGAGGTCCGCAACCTGATCATCATCGGCTCCGGGCCGGCCGGCTACACGGCGGCGGTCTACGCCGCACGCGCCAACCTGAAGCCGCTGGTGATCGAGGGTGTGCAGTCCGGCGGCGCGCTGATGACCACCACCGAGGTGGAGAACTTCCCCGGCTTCGCCGACGGCATCCTCGGCCCCGAGCTGATGGACAACATGCGCAAGCAGGCCGAGCGGTTCGGCGCCGAGTTCCTCACCGACGACGTCACCCGGGTCGAGCTGGTCGACACCGGCGTCCCCGGCACCGCGAGCACGGTGTGGGTGGGGCAGTCGGCCTACCGGGCGAGGGCCGTCATCCTCGCCACCGGCTCCGCGTGGCGCCCACTGGGCGTGCCGGGCGAACAGGAGTACCTGGGGCACGGCGTCTCGTCCTGCGCCACCTGTGACGGCTTCTTCTTCCGTAACCAGCACATCGTGGTGGTCGGTGGCGGCGACTCGGCGATGGAGGAGGCCAGCTTCCTCACCCGGTTCGCCGAGTCGGTGACCATCATCCACCGTCGGGACTCGTTCCGGGCCAGCAAGATCATGGCCGATCGGGCGCTGAACAACGAGAAGATCAAGGTCGAGTGGAACACCGTGGTCGAGGAGATCCTCGGCGACGACGGCAAGGTCACCGGTGTCCGGGTCCGCAACGTGCACACCGGCGAGAGCAAGGTTCTCGACGTCACCGGCGTCTTCGTGGCCATCGGCCACGACCCGCGCAGTGAACTGTTCCAGGGCCAGGTGGAGCTCGACGACGAAGGCTACGTGAAGGTCGACGCACCCAGCACCCGCACCACCATCCCGGGCGTCTTCGCCGCCGGTGACGTGGTCGACCACACCTACCGGCAGGCCATCACCGCCGCGGGTACGGGATGCGCGGCGGCCCTGGACGCCGAGCGCTTCATCGCCACGGTCGAAGGCTGAACAACCAGTGACAGCAGCATCCCGAAGGAGGAGTCAATAGTGGGAGCAACCAAGGCGGTCACCGACGCGAGCTTCACCGCCGACGTCCTGAAGTCCGACAAGCCGGTCCTGGTCGATTTCTGGGCCGAGTGGTGCGGGCCGTGCCGTAAGGTCTCGCCACTGCTGGAGGAGATCGCCGGCGAGATGGGCGACCAGGTCACCATCGTCAAGCTCAACATCGACGAGAACCCGGAGACCGCCCGCGCCTACCGGGTGATGTCCGTGCCGACCCTCACCATCTTCAAGGGCGGCGAGCCGGTCCAGTCGATCGCCGGCGCCAAGCCCAAGGGTGAGTTGGTCAAGCTCATCGAATCGGCCCTCTGACCTGCACCGACGCTTCCGTCGACCCCGTCCCGATCTGCCGGGCACGGGGTCGACGGCTTTTTCCCGGGTGTCGCCCCGGCGCGTCCCGCAACGCATAACCTCGACCTGGGGCCACCTGGTCCCGTCCGGGTCCCGCCGCGCCAACGGCCGGCCACCGACCGTGCAGAGGGAGCGTGCGTGCGTCCGATCCGACCCGGTGACCGGGGACCCGCGGTGAAGGAGATCCGCACGGTGCTCACCGGCCTCGACCTGCTCTCCGTGGCCACCGGCCCGTACGGCGACGAGTTCGACGCGGTGACGGAACGGGCCGTCCGGGCCTTCCAGCAGTCCCGGGGGCTCAGCGTGGACGGCCGGGTGGGCGCGGAGACCTGGCGGGCCCTGGACGCCGCCCGCTGGCGGCTCGGGGCCCGCACCCTCTACCACGCGGTGCCCGAGCCGCTGACCGGCGAGGACGTCCGGTCGTTGCAGGAGCGCCTGCTGGAGATGGGGTACGACGTGGGGCACGCGGACGCGATCTACGGCTCCCGCACCGCCCGTGCCGTGGCCCAGTTCCAGCGGGAGGTGGGGCTCGTTCCCGACGGCTCCTGCGGGCCGCACACCATGGGCGCGCTGCGTCGGCTCGGCCGCAAGGTCGTCGGCGGGCGGCCCCAGTGGCTGCGCGAGTCCGACGCGATCCGGCAGTCCGGTCCGACGCTGGTGGGGCGGACCGTGGTGGTCGACCCGGGGCACGGCGGCACCGACCCGGGGGTGGTCGTCCCCGACGGGCCGCTGCGCTGGATTGAGGCGGACCTCGTCCACGACCTGGCCAACCGGCTGGAGGGCAGGCTCGCCGCCGCCGGGGTCCGGGTGCAGCTCACCCGGGGGTCCGCCCCGGAGACGTGCCTGCCCGACATCGACCGGGCTCAGCTCGCCAACTCGCTCGGCGCCGACGTGTTCATCTCGCTGCACCTCGACGGGCACGCCAACCCGGCGGCCGAGGGCGTGGCGACCTACCACTACGGCACCGACAACGGCGTGACCTCGACCACCGGCGAACGGCTCGCCGGGCTGGTGCAGCGGGAGATCGTGGCCCGCACCGGCCTGCGCGACTGCCGTACCCACGCCAAGGCGTGGGATCTGCTCCGGCTCACCCGGATGCCCGCGGTACGGGTCGAGGTGGGATACCTGACCTCGGCTGCCGACCGGGGCCGGCTGGTGGACCCGCGGTTCCGGGACCGGGTGGTGGACGCGATCGTGGCCGCCGTGCAGCGGATGTACCTGCCCGTCGAGCGGGACGTGCCGACCGGCTCGATCGACGTCAGCGAACTGCGTGCGGCGGTGGCCGCCGGCACCGTGGTCGACTGAGCGGAGCCGTCAGTCGTCAGCCGCCGGTGGAGCGGGTGGCAGGGGCCGGGCGTACCGGCCGCAGCAGCGTCTCCGGGCTCATCGAGCCGAGCAGTTTCTCCAGCGCGTACTCGACGTCGGACTTCCAGCTCAGCGCCGTCCTGAGCTCGAGGCGCAGGCGGGGGTAGCGCGGGTGCGGCCGGACGGTCTTGAAGCCGACGGAGAGGAAGAAGTCGGCGGGGGCGACGCAGGCCCCGGCCGGGTCGGCGGCGTCGTCGAACGTGGCGTCCCCGAACGCCTCGATCGCCTTGATGCCACGCTTGGTGAGGTCCCGGGCCACCCCCTGGACCAGCATCCGGCCCAGCCCGCCCCCGGCGAACGCGGGCACCACGCTGGCGGTCATCAGCAGCGCCGCGTCGGCGGAGACCGGAGACGTGGGGAAGGCCATGGACCGGGGCACGTAGGCCGGCGGGGCGTACAGGACGAAGCCGGCCGGCATCCCGTCGACGTAGACGAGCTTGCCGCACGACCCCCACTCCAGCAGGGTCTGCGAGACCCACGCCTCCTTCTCCAGCCCGGGATCGCCGGCGGCGCAGGCCCGGTCGGCGGAAACCGGATCAAGCTCCCAGTAGACGCACTGCCGGCACGGACGGGGCAGATCCTCAAGGGTGTCCAGGGTCAGGCTGACCAGGCGTCGCGACATTGGCGCATCCCCCACGTAGGCTCGGGGTGGGATCCGGCACGGCCGGTCCGGGCGGCGTGCTCGCCGCCTTCCTGCCCCCGACGAGCGATCGTACGCCGCCGGCCGCCGGTACGGGAGAGGACGCGCGAATGCCCACCTCAGGTGCCCTGTCCGAGGGTCCGCGATGTGGACAGCACCGCTTCGCGCGCGACACGCCCGGGTTTCGGCGACTACCATCGACACCCGGCGCGCCGTGCCGCCATGGTCGCCGGTGTCCCGGGTATCCCGGGGCGGGAGCCGCCCGCGCAGCCATCGAGGTGATGTCATGACCGGCACGACGCTCGACGACTACACCGACCGCTACGCCCGTCGGGTCCGGGGCATGACCGCCTCGGAGATCCGCGCGCTGTTCGCGGTGGCCAGCCGTCCCGAGGTGGTCTCCCTCGCCGGCGGTGCTCCCTACATCGCGGCGCTGCCCCTGGACGCGGTCGGCGAGATGCTCGGTCGGCTGGGCGCCGAACACGGCACCACCTCCCTCCAGTACGGCATCGGCCAGGGCACCCTCGAGCTGCGCGAACGGATCTGCGAGGTGATGTCGCTCTCCGGCATCGACGCGGCCTGCGGAGCCTCACCGGAGGACGTGGTGGTCACCGTCGGGGGTCAGCAGGCCCTCGACCTGGTGGCCCGCCTGTTCCTCGACCCGGGGGACGTGGTGCTCGCCGAGGGGCCGACCTACGTCGGCGCGCTCGGGGTCTTCCAGGCCGCCCAGGCGCAGGTCGTGCATGTGCCGATGGACGACGACGGGCTGGTTCCGGAGGCGCTGGAGGCAGCCATCGCCGAGCAGGCACGGGCCGGTCGACGGGTCAAGTTCCTCTACACCATCCCCACCTACCAGAACCCGACCGGCGTGACGCTGACCGAGCAGCGGCGGGAACGGGTGCTCGACATCTGCGAGCGCGCCGGTCTGCTCGTGGTCGAGGACGACCCGTACGGCCAGCTCGGTTTCGAGGCGGAGGCGCCGGCACCGTTGCGGGCCCGCCGCCGTGACGGGGTGTTCTACCTGAGCACCTTCTCCAAGACCTTCGCCCCCGGGCTGCGGGTCGGTTGGATCCTCGCCCCGCACGCCGTCCGCGACAAACTGGTGATCGCCAGCGAGGCGCAGATCCTCTGCCCCAGCGCGTACGCGCAGGCCGCCGTCGCCACCTACCTGAGCACCATGCCGTGGCGCGAGCAGCTGAAGGTCTACCGGGAGGTCTACCGGGAGCGACGCGACGCGATGCTCTCCTCGCTGACGGACCTGATGCCGGCCGGCACCAGCTGGACCACCCCGGGTGGCGGACTCTTCGTCTGGGCGACCCTGCCCGACGGGCTGGACTCGAAGGCGATGATGCCGCGCGCCATCGCCGCGCGGGTCGCCTACGTGCCGGGAACCGGCTTCTACGCCGACGGCACCGGCACCGGCAACATGCGCCTGAACTTCTCCTTCCCGTCGCCGGAGCGCATCCGTGAGGGCGTGCGCCGGCTCGCTGGCGTCATGGAACAGGACATCGCGATGCGGCGGGTGTTCGGTGCGGTGAGCCGGACGGGAGGCCGGCGGGGGCAGGCCGGTTCGGACGCCCCGGGTCCCGACTTGGCATGATTCCGGCATGGGTGCCACCTCTGCCGAGAACTCCGTCGTGACCGCAACCACCTCCGACCTGCATGTGCTGGTGCTGGCCGGCGGGCTCTCCTACGAACGGGACGTCTCCCTGCGGTCCGGTCGCCGGGTGCTCGACGCGCTGCGCGCCGTGGGGGTGGAGGCCGAACTGCGGGACGCCGACGTCGCCCTGCTGCCCGCTCTGACCGCCGATCCGCCGGACGCGGTGGTGATCGCCCTGCACGGGGCCACCGGCGAGGACGGTTCGCTGCGTGGCGTCCTCGACCTGTGCGGCGTGCCGTACGTGGGCTGCGACGCCCGCGCCTCCCGCCTGGCCTGGGACAAGCCCTCGGCCAAGGCGGTGCTCCGGGAGGCCGGCATTCCCACCCCCGACTGGGTGGCCCTGCCGCACGACCGGTTCAGCGAACTGGGGGCGGTCGCCGTGCTGGACCGTATCGCCGACCGGCTTGGCCTGCCGCTGATGGTGAAGCCCGCCCAGGGCGGTTCGGGGCTGGGCGCCGCAGTGGTACGGGACGCGGCGTCCCTGCCCGCCGCGATGGTCGGCTGCTTCGCGTACGACCCGACGGCGCTGGTGGAACGGTACGTCCCGGGGATGGACGTGGCCGTATCCGTGATCGACCTCGGTGACGGGCCGCAGGCGCTGCCGCCCGTGGAGATCGTGCCCCGCAACGGCGTGTACGACTACGCGGCCCGCTACACCGCCGGCCGCACCACCTGGCACACCCCCGCCCGGCTGGACGCCAGGGCGACCGAGTCGGTGGCGGAGGTGGCTCTGGCCGCGCACAACGCTCTGGGGCTGCGCGACCTCAGCCGCGTCGACCTGATCGTCGACGCGGCCGGGCAGCCGCACGTGCTGGAGGTCAACGTCTCGCCCGGCATGACCGAGACCTCACTGCTCCCGCTGGCGGTCCAGGCGGCTGGGCTGGACTTCGGCGAGGTGCTCGGCACCCTGGTCGCCCGCGCCGCGACCCGCTGATCCGGCACCCGCGGGCAGGGGAACGGGTCGGGCAACCGGCAGCGGGAAAGGTAGTGGCCGGACTTGTTCAGCCGACTACCGGCCCGGTCTACCGGCCCCGGCAGCCGAGGCCGATGAATCGTCCGTGGCACCCGCAGCCGGGGCCGACGTCCCGGTGGTCGACGTCGTTCCCGTTCCTGCCGGCTCACCGGCCGGGGACCGCGTCTCTCGGGGCTGCCCGGCCGTTGTACTGGCGGGAGAAGGGGCGGCCACTTCTTCGTTCCCGTTGACGCCTGCGACATCGTCAGGTTCATCCGCCGACGCGCCCACGTCCGCCGGTTCCACCCTCTCCGCCGTCGTCGGGTCCGTCATCGGCACCGACCCGACGTGCCCGTTCGGGTCGGTGTCGTGCGACTGGTCGCCCTCCCGCGTCAGATCGGCGGCGTTCCGCGGGTCGGCCAGGTCGTCGCCGCCCACCACGTCGGCGGGACCCGACCGTTGTCGCGGTACGACGACGGCACCGACTTCCATCGCCTCCTGTTCGCCCGAAGCCGACTGGGCCGAGAGACTGGAGGGTGCCTGCCAGCGGATGCGGGGTGGCTCGGCGAGCGGACGCCCGCCGAACTCCGCCAGCCAGGCGGCCACCATGGCAAGGTTCTCCCGCCACTGGTCCTCGGAGATGGGCGGAAGGATCGAGTCCCACAGGGACAGGAAGGTTCCGCGGAGCTGAAGGCGCCCGTACGGCCTGGCCAGGAACCACAGGTGCAGGTGGGCGGAGCCGTCACCCCAACGATTCACGTGGACGCGAGCGACGCCGTCGAGCGACCGGATGGCCCGTTCCAGCCGGACTGTCATCACACCCAGTTCGGCGGCGAGCAGGTTGGGCAGGTCACCGAGGTCGAGGTGCGACCGGGATTCCAGGATGAGCACCATCGGCAACCCGGTGGGGCGGTCCATGGCGCGCACCCGCCAGCGTTCGCCCACCCAGATGTACGCGTCGTCGGGGGCGTTGCAGGCGGTGCACTCCCGGTTGCCCTCGCCCTTACGAGGAGGTTCGACCGGGACCGGATCGTCGAGCTGCTTGACACGGAGGTCGCCCTCGAAGGGAAAGGAGGGCCACTGGGTGAAGTACGGAACTGAGGGAGGGGTGTCCTGCACGACGCTGACCCTAACCCGAGTTCACCACCGCTGTCCCTACCCGATTCAGCGACGATCGAGCGCCGGACCTCGGGGTCACCGGGTTCTTCCCCAGGGATATCCACAGGCCGCTGAAACTCCGACCACACGCCGTCATCCGCTGCTCAGTAAGGGATTCCGGCGCTGGTTTCACGTGAAACACCGAGAGCCTGTGGATAACCCCTGTGGATAACTTTTGCCGGTCGTTGAACTGTCGCAGACTCTTGCCGACAGCGTTCATGACGGCTGCGCCGAGCCCCCGCAGACGCGTCGACGCGTACGGCTGTTTCACGTGAAACGTGACGACGAGGTGCTCCGGCCGAGCCCTCGGCCATCGCCGCCAGCCGGGTTCGTGACGCGACCTGTCCCGTGGAACACCTCGCGCGGCCTCTTCCGTGGTGCGCGTCCGAGCAGGACGCGGCCGGCTGAGCGGTGCCGCCGGTAGAGGTGGTGCCAGCGAAGACCTGCTGTTGGCGGTCGAGCGGTTCTCGCCCGTCAAAGAGCCCAGTCCGGGGACGGTTTCCTTACCAAGGAGAACGAGAACAGATCGGCGTGCGGACAGCGAACGCGGAGGCGGGGCACGCGGAGGCAGGGCACGCGGAGGCGCTGGGATGGCGCTCGGCAAGTCAGAGTGTGCGATCGGACGCAGGTGGTCCGGATGCGCGTAGCCGGCCGACCTGATCCTTTGCCCACGCTCACCAACGCCGGCTAGCCGGATCGGCCGTGTTCGCCGGGGAACGACACGGTGTCATGGTGGCACCGCCGTCGGCCGCCGACCCTGCTGGCCGCCCGGACCCCGGGGAGGCGAACGGGACAGTTGTCCGCCGCGGTCGACCTGCCGGCCAAGGGGCATGGACCCCGGAGCTTCCGTGCGGGCGGATCCACCGTCGTCTTGTCTGGTTCCATCGGCACCCGGTGACGACTGAGGGGTTGACCAGGTGCCGCCAGGGAGTCGGGATGAGCGCCCTCGTCACCGACGGTTTCACGTGAAACGGCGCTCAAGCCGACTCAGCTGGCAACTCCCCACCAGGGCCTCCGGCGGCCTCACGGCCTGCTGGGGCCATCGTGACGACGCCACGGGAGACTCTGCCGGGCAGCGCGGTCAGCGCGGATCAGCGGGGCGCGTGCTGCGAACTGTGCGAGGGCACCGGTGCGCAGACTGCACTGCGTCATAGCGCTGAATCCGTGACCGGGGTGCCGCGCCAGGAGTGGTCTCAACTTCCAGAGGAGTCCGCACCAACCGTCTCCGCGCACCCGCCACGAATCCCGACCCCACAAACCCCGACCCCACAAACCCCGACCCCACGAATCCCGACGCCGCGGGCACACGCGTCGTACAGCCGCCGGCACCACAGTCGACGAGCCGCCACCGCTGCGTCTCCCGGCCCAGCATCCCCCAACAGCGACGACGGCCGCGTCCCCGGCAGGGGGCGCGGCCGTCGGACGGCGAAGCGTTGTCGGCTCAGGCCTCGGGTTCCTCTTCCTGCCCGACACCGATGATGCCGACGATTCGCTCCAGGTCGTCAACGGTGGCGAACTCGATCGTGATCTTGCCCTTGCTGCGACCGATGTCGACTTTCACTCTGGTGTCGAAGCGATCGGAAAGACGGTCCGCCAGATCGGTCAGTGCGGGGGCGTGAGGCTTCGGACGGCGGCGGGCCGCCTCCTTCTTCGAGGTGCCGTCGCTCAACGACAGCGCCACGATCTCCTCCGTTGCCCGGACCGACAGTCCCTCGGCCACGATGCGGAGCGCGAGCTGATCCTGGGCCGCAGGCTCGTCGAGACTCAACAGTGCCCTGGCGTGGCCGGCCGAGAGGACGCCGGCTGCGACCCTCCGCTGCACCTGCGGTGGCAGGTTGAGCAGCCGGATCGTGTTCGAGATCTGCGGGCGGCTGCGTCCGATCCGGCGGGCCAGTTCCTCGTGGGTGGCACCGAACTCGTCGAGGAGCTGTTGGTAGGCGGCGGCTTCTTCCAGCGGATTGAGGTTCGCCCGGTGGATGTTCTCCAGCAGGGCATCCCGCAGCATGGCGTCGTCACGGGTGTCGCGGACGATCGCGGGAATGCTGTCCCGTCCGACCGCCTGGGCGGCCCGCCACCGCCGCTCGCCCATGACGAGTTCGAACTTCTCCTCGTCGAGTTGACGGACGACGATCGGCTGGAGGAAGCCGACCTCCTGAATGGAGGTCTTCAGCTCCTCCAACGCCTCCTCGTCGAAGACCTGCCGGGGCTGCTTCGGGTTCGGCACGATCGAGTCCACCGGGATCTCGGCGAACCGGGCACCCGGCACGGGGCTCAGCGACGGCTCCGGCGGGGCAGGGGCGGCGGACACCACCTCCGCAGGTGACTCATCCCGGTCGGCTACGCCGTCGACCGCCGACCCCGCCACGATTGCCGGTGGGGGCGTGCCAGTGTCAGGTGCCGGCCCGGTCGGGATGAGTGCCCCCAGGCCCCTACCCAGACCGCCCCGAGGACGGTTCTTCATGCCACGCCTCCCAGCGCCTCGTCAGCACTACGCATTCCGGCTCACCGGCTCCTTGACACCGCGCTCGGCGATCTCCTGGGCAGCCTCGAAGTAGCTTGTCGCTCCCCGCGACCCGGGATCGTAGGTCATCACCGACTGGCCGTAACTCGGTGCCTCGGAGACCCGGACGTTGCGGGGAATGACCGCTTGGAGAACCTTGTCGCCGAAGTGATTGCGCACGTCCTGCTCGACGGCGTCGGCGAGCCGGGTACGCCGGTCGTACATGGTGAGCAGGATGGTGGACACCTCGAGCTTCGGGTTCAGGTGCTGACGAACCAGATTGATGTTGTTGATCAACTGGTTGAGGCCCTCCAGGGCGTAGTACTCGCACTGGATCGGGATCAGCACCTCCTGCGCGGCGACCAACGCGTTGACCGTCAACAGGCCGAGGGAGGGCGGGCAGTCGATGAAGACGTAGTCGAAGTGCCCCGGGTATGCGGCGATCGCGCGAGCCAGCCGGGACTCCCGGGCCACCACCGACACCAGCTCGATCTCCGCGCCGGCGAGGTCGATGGTCGCGGGTACGCACCAGAGGTTCGGGATGCCCTCCACGCCCTGGGCCACCTCCTCCAGGGGCACGCTGTTGATCAGGCAGTCGTACACGTCGGGCACCCCCGTGTGGTGGGGGACGTTCAGCCCGGTCGACGCGTTTCCCTGGGGGTCGAGGTCGACCACGAGCACCCGGTTCCCGTGCAGGGCCAACGCCACCGCCAGGTTCACGGTCGTCGTGGTCTTGCCCACGCCGCCCTTCTGATTAGCGACGCCCATGACCCGCGTCCGGTCCGGGCGAGGCATCGTCACCTCGCCACTGGGATTCAGGATCTGCACGGCGCGCATCGCCTCCATAGCCAACGGTGGGTCATCCTCTTCGCGCGTCGGGGTTTCACGTGAAACGTACGCGGACTCGGTTCCGGGGGGAGTAACCGATGTTCCTGGCGTGTCGTCCGCGGTTACCGGCGGGGTCGCCTCCAGCGCCGTGTCGGGGGTCGGCTGCTGTGGTACTCCCGCTTCGAACCGTACCGCCGGAGAGGGGCTGCGACGCAGCGGGATCACCTGTCCCCCGGCATCGTCGGGACCGACCGCAGGCTCCCTCGACGGCGGCCAGGCAGCACCGGTGGTCGCCCCCTCCTGCCGGGCGGGCGGCGCAGATCCGGCCGGACGGGAGGTCCGCTCCGAGGACCAGTTCGGGCGGTCGGTTTCACGTGAAACAGGGTCGCCCGTCGGCCCGCTCATGGGTGGATCGTCGTACCTGCCGTCGTCATGCACCTGTCATCCCTGCCCGCTTCGGATGGTCGGTCCGCACCCGTCAACCTGGGCCGCCACGCACTTACGAAGACGCGACCGCGGCCTGGCGGGAACGGTCCCGGTGGACGCCGTCGCCGCCCGCTCCACACTATCGACGCGCGGCCAGCCTACGGCTCCCGGCCGCGACCGGTCCACGTCGGGTTGGTAACCGTCTTCCGTTGCTCGTCTGGATGACCGACGCCTGCACGGTCCAACGACGAAGGCCGCCGGTGGGAGCGCCGCCGCTCCCGACCTCCGGTGGTGCGCGTCGACCACGGTCGCCGGCGCCGGTGCCGTCGTCGCCGATGCCGCGTGGAACCAAGGCCGGCGTTGACAGCGAAGCCCCAGCCGGCGGTGCCGCGTGGAACCAAGGCCGGCGTTGACAGCGAAATCTCAGCCGGCGTTGACAGTCGTCGCGCACCCGCGACTCGTCCTAGTTGGTCGCCGGCACCGGGATCAGCCCCGGCGGGACCGCCCGCCCCTGGACTTCTTCTTCGCCGCGGACCGGGGGCGGACGACCCGTTCGCGCACGATCTCCACCACGGTGGTCGGCGGATCGATGAGGCCCGAGCCGCAGAGATGCAGGGTCGGCACGCCGCCGCCGAGCCGATCGACAGCGGCGGCGTGCTCCGTGATCTCATCGACGGCCGAGGCACCCTTGAGCGCCACGAGGCGTCCCCCCGGCACGACCAACGGCAGGCACCAGCCCGCGAGCCGGTCGAGCGGGGCCACGGCCCGGGCGGTCACCACGTCACCGCTGAGCGGACCGGCCCCGGCTGATCCGGTCGCCGCCTCCTCGGCCCGACCACGGAACACCCGGACGGACCTCGTGAGCCCGAGCTGCTGCACCACCTCGATCAGGAACGAGGTGCGTCGGGCAAGTGGCTCGACGAGGGTGACCGCGAGGTCGGGCCGGGCGATCGCCAGTACCAGCCCCGGCAGACCCGCGCCGGAGCCGACGTCGAGCACGGTCGCTTCGGTGGGGAGCCGGTCGGCGACGGCGGCGCAGTTCAGCAGGTGGCGATCCCAGATCCGGGGAGCCTCCCGCGGCCCGATCAGCCCGCGCACCACGCCGTCGGTGGCGAGCAGTTCGGCGTACGCGGCGGCCAGTTCCAGCCGATCGCCGAACAGGGTCCGGGCCGCTTCAGCCAGGTGGGGCGGCAGCACCGCGTCGGTGGGCGAGGGCCGCACAGGCGACGGCCCGGGCGGTGTGCCGCCCGGGCCGGCCACGGCAGCGGCCGTGGTGTCGTCGTGGGTCACCCGGTCAGTCCGCCGGCCGCACGACGATGCGTCGGTTGGGCTCCACGCCCTCCGACTCGCTCTCCACACCGCTCATCGCGTTGACCACGTCGTGGACGCACTTGCGCTCGAACGCCGACATCGGCTCCAGGCGCACCGGCTCCCCGTGCTCCTTCACCTTCTCGACGGCGTTGCGGGCGACGGCGCCGAGTTCCTTGCGCCGGTTGGCGCGGTAGCCGCCCACGTCGAGCAGCAGCCGGCTCGGGGTGCCGGTCTGCCTGAACACGGCCAGTCGGGCCAACTCCTGGAGGGCCTCCAGGGTGGCACCCCGCTGGCCGACCAGGTTCTGCAGACGCCCGCCGACGACCTCGACCACCGGGCGACCGCCGGAGACCAGTTCGTCGATGTCGCCGTCGTAGTCGAGGATGTCGAGCAGCCCCTCGACGTAGTCGGCGGCGATCTCGCTCTGCCGGAACAGGTCGCTCTCGGCCGGGGCCTTCTTCTCCCGCGTGCCCGCCTCGGCGGTTGTCTCGCCGTCCTCGTCGCCCGTAGCGGCGGGAGTGGTCTCCTCGTCGTCCAGAGACTGGTCGGCGCGGGGGATGCTGGTGTCGGTCACGGTGTCATCTCCGTACTCGCTCGGCCGGACCGTCGGGTCCGCTGGTTCCCCGGGGCCGGCGGGACGTCGCCGGTGCCCACGGGCACGTCTGTCGGGCAGTGTCGCCCAGGGGCCGCGTCGCGCGCGGCGCTTTGCGCTCCGGCGCCGGCCTCACGGCGGCGGCACGGTGCGGAACGGGCCGCCGCCGGTCACCCGGCGACGGCCCGGACGATTCAGCCCTGCCGCTTGGCGGGGCGTCCCTTCTTCGGGTTGGCCGGCTTGGCACCCGGCTTCGGCCCGGCGACCTTGGGCGCTGCCGGCTTGGCGGCCGGGGCCGGGGTGGCGGCCTTGCCTCGGCCGAACAGCCCACCGGCTCGGGCCGGTTGCGCCGGGGTGCCCGGCTTGCTGGTGGCCGTCACCGGGGGCGGGAACTTGCGCAGGACCCACTGCTGCTGGCCGAGGGTGAAGAGGTTGTTGGTGACCCAGTAGATGATCACACCGATGGGGAAGATGGCACCGGAGATCAACAGCGACAGCGGGATGCCGTAGAGCATCAGGCGCTGGATCATCCGTTGCTGCGGGTCCTCCGCCCAGCCGGTCTTGAGGATCATCTGACGGCTGGTCAGGTAGGTGGTGCCCATCATGACCAGGACCAGGATGCCGGCCATGATCTTCACGGTGGTGCTGTTGGCACCGAGCTGGGCGAGTTCCTCGGCGGTGGAACCGAACTTGCTGGCGATGGGCGCGGTGAACAGCGTGGCCTCGGACGCGCTGTTGAACTGGTCGACCGTCCAGCCGTACAGATCCTTGTTGTTCTTCTCCGGATCCGGGTTGAGCCGGCGGAGCACGTGGAACAGGCCGAGGAAGACCGGGATCTGGAGGAACATCGGAAGGCAGCCCATGAGCGGGTTGGCCTTTTCCTTCCGATAGAGCTCCATCATCTCCTTCTGGAGCGTCTCCCGGTCACCCTTGTGCTTCTCCTGTAGCGCCTTGACCTGCGGCTGGAGCGCCTGCATCGCCCGCTGCGACTTGATCTGCTTCACGAAGACGGGGAACAGGATCACCCGGACGGTGACCACCAGGAAGATGATGGCCAGGATCCAGGACCAGTTGGTGCCGAGGACCTCACCGACCGGAACTCCGACGGCGTCCCAGGCCGAATGCCAGGCCAGCAGGATCCACGAAATCGCGTAGTAGATCCAGTCGAGACTCAATTCTCAGGCTCCAGTCACATCGGCACGGCGGCGGCCGCCCGGCTCCGGCACCGGGTCGTATCCACCTGGGTGGAAGGGGTGGCAGCGCAACAACCGCCGGACCGTCAGGCCGGCTCCCCGGAACGCGCCGTGTCGCGCCACCGCCTCCAGGGCGTACGCGCTGCACGACGGGTAGAACCGACAGCGGGCCGGCAGGGCCGGACTTATCCACCGACGGTACGCGATGATGGGGCCGCTCAGCACCCGGGCACCGGGAGTCGTCGGCGGGGGAATGCCCGGTCCACCTGTCACCGCGACCGCCGCCCCCGGGGTGTCCGCGCGGCGGCCAGCGCCGCGTCGAGGTCGGCGGCGAGGCGCGGGTACGCGGCCTCGGCTGCGGCCGGCAGGGCGCGTACCACCAGGGTGCTCCCGGTCGGCAGCCCGGCGAGCCGTTCCCGGACCAGATGCCGCAACCGGCGACGGACCTTGTTGCGGACCACCGCCGGCCCGACGGCCTTGGACACGACGAAGCCGGCGCGGGTGGGCGCGGAAGGGTTCTCCGCACCGCTGCGCGCCGGCTCCGTCGGCAGGTCTGCCGTGAGGTCGGGCGTTCCGGGGAGGGTCAGGTGGACGACGACTGCGCCGCGGCCGGCGCGTCGGCCACCCCGGACCGCTGCGGCGAAGTCTGTGCTACGCCGCAGTCGCTGTGCGGCGGCCAACACGACTGCCCACGCCCCCGGACCGGACCGGTCGGCCTCAGGCCGCCAGGCGGGTGCGGCCCTTGGCGCGACGGGTCGAGAGGATGGCGCGGCCGGCACGGGTGCGCATGCGCAGCCGGAAGCCGTGGGTCTTCGCGCGCCGGCGGTTGTTCGGCTGGTAGGTGCGCTTGCTCACGTCAGGCTCTCCGTTTTCCGTACGCCCCGGGCGAGGGGCCCGTCGGGTCGTGTGGTGGTCCGGGCCACCTTCACGGTGGCCCCGTTCGGCGCTGCCCGGTGGAGCGGGACCTCGGTGGTGCGGGGTCACGACCGCGGGCAGCAAGCATCCATCACCCTAGCAGAGGGCGAGAGAGCAGCCGCTCCAGCCTACGTAGGGGCGCAATCACCGTCAAACCCTCCCAGCAGGGCGGACACCCGGGAAGCCGGAAGGGTGCCCGGCGGTTTCGCCGCCGCCACGGAGGCGTCGCCGCGCGTGACGGTTGATGGCGCGGCGACATCGCTGTTACCGTGCCCGATTGCGGTCAGCGTCGAAAGGTCCGGTCGCCGCCCGGTGAGGCAAGACCGGACACGGTGGTGAATCGTTCGGCACGGTGAACCCGCTTCAGCGCCCGTCCCTGCAGGGGCAGGTCGGACCCGCGTCCGGCGGACGGCCACAATCGGTCGGTACACAGGCTGTGGATAACTTGTGGAGGACGACCGGTGGGCCGTCCGGGCAGGATGCGCGGACACCCGCCCGAACGGGTCGGTCCCCGGGATGGATCGGCCGGGGACGGTGTCCGGGAGCAGAGGCGAGGGGGTGGCACGACGGTGACCGGTACGACCGACCTTGCCGCGGTGTGGACGGCTACGACCGACGAGCTCGCCGACGAGATCATCTCCGCCCAGCAGCGCGCCTATCTGCGGCTGACCCGGTTGCGAGCCATCGTCGAGGACACCGTCCTGCTCTCCGTGCCCGACGCCTTCACCCGTGACGTGATCGAGTCCCGGCTGCGCCCGGCCATCACCGAGGCGCTGAGCCGCCGGCTGGGCCGGTCCATCCAGGTGGCGGTGACCGTCCGGGTTCCCGAGGACGGCTCCGGCCGGCCGGCCGGCACGGTCTACCGGAGCGCCCCCGAGCAGTCCGCCGGCCCGGCGGGCTTCGGCGACGAGCCCGGCGGCTTCGACGGCCGCCCGCCCCACCCGGGTCGGCAGCTGCCGCTCATCCCGGGGCAGGCACAGCCCGAACGCGCCGAACCGCCCACCGACCGCGTCGTGGTCGACGGCGACCACGGCTCCGGCCCCGCCGGCCAGGAGGCACTGTTCAGCACCGCCTTCGCCGAACCGCCGCACCCCGACCGGCCGCCGCACCCCGAGCGGCGCGGCTTCGACGAGCGGGCCGCCCGCCTCGACCCGCTGCCCGCCGAGCCCCGGTCGTTCGACGGCCACTACCGCGAGGACGCGGGCATCTCGCCACGCGACCAGCACGTGATCCGGCCGATGCCGCGCGACGGCGACACCGACAGCGGGCCGGGCCGGGGCGGCAGGGACCACCGCTCGGGGTTACGCGACGACCGGCGGCTGCCGACGGGTGCGGACGCCGGCGGCAACCGGCTCAACCCGAAGTACATGTTCGAGACGTTCGTCATCGGTTCGTCCAACCGGTTCGCCCACGCGGCGAGCGTGGCGGTGGCCGAGTCGCCGGCGAAGGCGTACAACCCGCTGTTCATCTACGGCAGCTCGGGGCTGGGCAAGACGCACCTGCTGCACGCCATCGGGCACTATGCGACGACGCTCGGCAACGCCCGCTCGGTCCGGTACGTCTCGACCGAGGAGTTCACCAACGACTTCATCAACTCGCTGCGGGACGACAAGACCAGCGCGTTCCAGCGCCGTTACCGCGACGTCGACATCCTCCTGATCGACGACATCCAGTTCCTGGAGAACCGCGAGCGGACCCAGGAGGAGTTCTTCCACACCTTCAACACGCTGCACAACGCGAACAAGCAGATCGTGATCACCTCCGACCGGTCGCCGAAGCAGCTCGCGACACTGGAGGACCGGCTGCGGACCCGGTTCGAGTGGGGCCTGCTCGCCGACATCCAACCGCCGGATCTGGAGACCCGGATCGCGATCCTGCAGAAGAAGGCCGCCCAGGAGCGCCTGTACGCCCCGCCGGACGTGCTGGAGTTCATCGCCTCGCGGGTGTCGAACTCGATCCGGGAGTTGGAGGGGGCCCTGATCCGGGTCACCGCGTTCGCCAGCCTGACCCGCTCGACCGTGGAGCTGTCGCTGGCCGAGGAGGTGCTGCGGGACTTCATTCCCGACGGTGCCGGCCCGGAGATCACCGCCGACCAGATCATGGTGTCGACCGCCGACTACTTCGGGGTGAGCCTGGAGGACCTGCGCGGCCACTCGCGGTCGCGGGTGCTCGTCAACGCCCGCCAGGTGGCCATGTACCTGTGCCGCGAGCTGACCGACCTGTCGCTGCCCCGGATCGGGCAGGCGTTCGGCGGCCGGGACCACACCACCGTCATGCACGCCGACCGGAAGATCCGCCAGCAGATGGCCGAGCGGCGGTCGCTCTACAACCAGATCGCCGAGCTGACCAACCGGATCAAGCAGACCACCTGAGGCGTACGCCGGCCGGGCAGGGAACACCCGTCCGGCGGCCACCCTGTCAGCGACGGACCCGGCCGGAGGGCCGGGCTTTTTCGTGCCCACCGCTGGACCCTCGACGAGGTGAAGGCCACAGGATCATGCCCGTGACCGTCCACCGCCTCGATCGTTGTCCACAGCTCTTCGTCCACAGGCTTGTGGATAACCACCCTGCGTTCCCGACCAGTTACCCACAGGCTGTGGAGAAACCCTGGGGACAACCTTGTGGACGCCTGTGGACACCTGTGGACATCGGCGCCCGTTGTCCACCGCGGACGGTCGGCCTGTGGGGAACCTGTTGAAGGTTCTGGGGATAACGGCTCCGTCGGCCGTCCCGACAATCCACAGCCCTGGGGAGAAACCCGGTGGATAACCGGTGGACAACGTGTGGACAACGGTGGAAAACCCGTGGACGTGAGCCGCCTGTGGATGGCCGCTCGGGTTTTGCCCAAGGTTCTCCACAGCTAAACCACCGGTGGATAACGTGCCTGAGCTGCACGAACGTCAGTTATCCCCAGTTTGCACAGGTGCGACGAAGACGATGAGTTATCTCTTCTAAGAGAACAAAAACCAATCATCACCGTTGGACTTCCTGTGGATCGGGTCGCGGACCGCCGTCGGCGGTCACCCCGGCACCTGGATCCACGGGGTCGGGCGCACAGCCGATGCCCGCGCGCCCTAAGGTGCGATGGGTACCCGCACGGTCAGGCGGGACGGTGGGCAGCGGTCGGCATGAGAGAGTTGTCGCTGACGTCGACGCGGAGGCATTGATGAAGTTCCGAGTGGAGCGCGACGCGCTCGCCGAGGCCGTGGCCTGGACCGCGAAGAGCCTGCCCAGCCGGCCGTCCGTGCCGGTGCTGGCCGGTGTGATGCTCCGTGTCACCGACGGCAACCTGCAGGTCTCCGGGTTCGACTACGAGGTCTCCAGCCAGGTGACCGTCGAGGTCCAGGGCGACGCCGACGGCGCCGCGCTCGTCTCCGGCCGGTTGCTCGCCGAGATCACCAAGGCCCTGCCCGCCAAGCCGGTGGACATCGCCGCCGTCGGGGCGCACCTGGAGCTGGTCTGCGGTAGTGCCCGGTTCACCCTGCCCACCATGCCGGTGGAGGACTACCCCACCCTGCCCGAGATGCCGGCCAGCGCCGGCACCATCGACGCGGCGGCCTTCGCCGCCGCCGTCGCCCAGGTCGCCGTGGCCGCCGGCCGGGACGAGACGCTGCCGATGATGACGGGCGTACGCCTCGAACTGTCCGGCGGAACCCTCGCCATGCTCGCCACCGACCGTTACCGGCTGGCGCTGCGCGAGATGGAGTGGAACCCGGACGACCCGGAAACCAGCATCAACGCGCTGGTGCCCGCCCGCACCCTGCACGACACCGCCAAGGCCCTGGGCCCGCTCGGCGGCCAGGTCATCATGTCGCTGTCCCAGGGCGCGGCCGGCGAGGGCATGATCGGCTTCTCCGGCGGCACCCGCCGAACCACCAGCCGGCTGCTCGACGGTGCCAACTACCCGCCGGTGCGCTCGCTCTTCCCGGCCAGCCACAACGCGGAGGCGCGGCTGGCCGTCGCCACCCTCATCGAGGTGGTCAAGCGCGTCGCCCTGGTGGCCGAACGCACCACCCCCGTGCTGCTCAGCTTCAGCGTCGACGGGCTGGTCGTCGAGGCCGGCGGCACCGAGGAGGCGCGGGCCAGCGAGGCCATGGAGGCCACCTTCACCGGCGACCCGCTCACCATCGGCTTCAACCCGCAGTACCTGATCGACGGCCTCACCAACCTCGGGGCCCAGTTCGCCGTGCTCTCGTTCGTCGACGCCTTCAAACCCGCCGTGATTTCACCTGCCGGCGAGGATGGCGAGGTCATCCCTGGGTACCGGTACCTCATCATGCCGATCCGCGTATCCCGCTGATCGCGCAGAGACATCCGCACCCACGGAGGTAGAAACGACATGCAGCTCGGCCTGGTAGGACTCGGCCGGATGGGCGGCAACATGCGGGAGCGGTTGCGTGCCGCCGGCCACGACGTGGTCGGATACGACCGCGACGCGGAGCTGAGCGACGTCGCGAGCCTGGCGGAACTGGCCGAGAAGCTGGACGCCCCCCGGGCCGTCTGGGTGATGGTCCCCGTCGCCTTCACCGACGCCGCCATCGACGACCTGGCCGACGTGCTCGGCGAGGGCGACATCGTCATCGACGGCGGCAACTCGCGGTTCAGCGACGACGCCCCCCGCGCCGAGCGCCTCCACGAGCGTGGCATCGGCTACGTCGACGTGGGGGTCTCCGGGGGTGTCTGGGGCCGGCAGAACGGCTACGGCCTGATGGTCGGCGGAGCCAGGGAGCACGTCGACCGGCTGATGCCGGTCTTCGACGCGCTCAAGCCCGAGGGCGACTTCGGCTTCGTGCACGCCGGCCCCGTCGGTGCCGGCCACTACGCCAAGATGGTGCACAACGGCATCGAGTACGGCCTGATGCACGCCTACGCCGAGGGCTTCGAGCTGCTCACCGCCTCCGAGCTGGTCACCAACGTGCCCGGCGTGTTCAAGTCCTGGCGGGACGGCACCGTGGTCCGCTCCTGGCTGCTCGACCTGCTGGACCGGGCCCTCGACGAGGATCCGGAGCTGGCCGAGCTCAGCGGCTACACGGAGGACACCGGCGAGGGCCGTTGGACGGTCGACGAGGCCGTCCGTCTCGCCGTGCCGCTCAACGTCATCACCGCCTCGCTGTTCGCCCGCTTCCAGTCCCGCCAGGACGACTCACCCGCGATGAAGGCCGTGTCCGCCCTGCGCCAGCAGTTCGGCGGCCACGCCGTCCGCAAGCCCTGACCGGCATTCGCAGCCTGTGTACGTCCGCCGGCTCGAACTGGTCGACTTCCGCTCGTACGAGCGGATCGGCGTCGACCTGGAACCGGGGGCGAACGTCCTCGTCGGCGCCAACGGCGTCGGCAAGACGAACCTCGTCGAGGCCATCGGCTACGTGGCGACCCTGGACTCCCACCGGGTCGCCACGGACGCCCCCCTCGTCCGGATGGGTGCCACCTCCGCCGTGATCCGTTGCGCGGTCGTGCACGAGGGCCGGGAACTGCTCGTCGAGCTGGAGATCGTGCCGGGCCGGGCCAACCGGGCCCGGCTCGGTCGCTCACCCGCCCGCCGGGCCCGCGACGTGCTCGGAGCGCTGCGGTTGGTGCTGTTCGCTCCGGAGGACCTGGAACTCGTCCGGGGCGACCCGGCCGAGCGCCGTCGCTACCTCGACGACCTGCTGGTGCTGCGCCAGCCCCGCTACGCGGGCGTCCGAGCCGACTACGACCGGGTGGTCAAGCAGCGCAACGCCCTGCTGCGCACCGCGTACCTGGCCCGCAAGACGGGCGGCACGCGCGGCGGGGACCTGACCACCCTGGCCGTGTGGGACACCCACCTGGCCCGGCACGGTGCCGAACTGCTGGCCGGCCGGCTGGAGCTGGTCGCCGCGCTGACCCCGCACGTGGCCAAGGCGTACGACGCGGTCGCCGCCGGTCGGGGCGCGGCCGGGATCGCCTACCGGCCGTCGGTGGACCTGACCGAACCCACCACCGACCGGGAGTCCCTGGCCGCCGCGCTGACGGCCGCGCTGGCCGATGCCCGGTCCGCCGAGATCGAGCGGGGAACCACCCTGGTCGGCCCGCACCGCGACGAACTCACCCTCACGCTCGGTCCGCTGCCCGCCAAGGGGTACGCCAGCCACGGCGAGTCCTGGTCCTTCGCGCTGGCGCTGCGGCTGGCCGGGTACGACCTGCTGCGCGCCGACGGCATCGAGCCGGTGCTGGTGCTCGACGACGTCTTCGCCGAGTTGGACACCGGTCGCCGGGAACGGCTGGCCGAACTGGTCGGCGGGGCCGCTCAGCTGCTGGTGACCTGCGCGGTCGACGACGACGTCCCGGTCGCGCTGCGCGGTACCCGGTACGTCGTCACGGAAGGAACGGTGCACCGTGTCGACTGACCCCGGATCTCCGCCCCGCCGACGTCCGCCCGAACCGGGCCGCACCGCACCGGCCGGGGCGGACAGTGCGCGTACCGCCTCGGGCGGCGAGTCGGGGACGGACCGGGCGGCGGCACGGACCGCGCCCGGCGCGGACGCCGGCCCGGTCGCAGACGGTGCGCCCGGCGCGTCGGGGCCCGAGCTGGCCCGGGCGGTGCTGGACGCGGCGAAGGCCCGCCGAGGTGCGGCGGCGCGGACCCGGCGCACGGGCGGGGCCGGCGGCACCGGCGGCGAGCGGCGGCTGCGGGGGTACTCCGGGCCGGGGCCCGATCCCCGTGATCCGCAGCCGCTCGGGGCGGTGCTCGACCGGCTGGTGAAGGCCCGAGGCTGGCAGCAGCCCGCGGCCGAGGCGACCGTGTTCGGCGCGTGGGAGCGGGTGGTCGGTCCCGACGTCGCCCAACACAGCCGGCCCGTCAAGCTGGAGGACGGCGAGCTGACGGTCGAGGCCCGGTCGACGGCCTGGGCCACCCAGCTGCGGCTGCTGGCCGCCTCGCTGCTCAGGCAGATCGCCAGCGAGGTGGGTCACAACGTGGTTCGCAAGCTGCACATTCACGGCCCGGCCGCACCCTCCTGGTCGCGCGGTCCGCGTCGGGTGCGGGGCCGGGGCCCGCGCGACACCTACGGCTGACCCCGGACCGTCGGCCCCGAGGCCGACTGCCGCGGCCCGGCCCGGCCCGGCCCGGTGCGGTGCGGTGCGGGCGGGATGGTACGGCCCGGCTCAGTGCGGAGCGGCTCAGTGCGAGCGGCTCAGTGCGGCCCGGCGCGGTCAGGCGTCGGCGTAGACGGCGAACCCACGGTCGGCGCAGCGCCGGTAGAACGCGGCCAGCACGCTCAGTTCGGCGCAGGTGAAGTTCCACTGGGGCGGTGCGCCGCTGTCGTCGCGCAGCCCGTCGAGCCGGCTCTCCAGCCAGCGCAACTGCTGCTCGGCGAGCCGACCGTCGGCGAGCAGCGACCGCAGCACCTCGCCGACGGACTCGAATGTGACCGCCTCGCCGTGCGGGCGGTGGGCCGCCACGAACCGTTCGATGCCGCCCGCGACCCAGGAGCAGCCGTCCGGGTCGATGACCGGGTCCTCGTCCTCCGCGGCGGCGTCGGTGGCGTAGAGCACCCCCTCCAGGCCGAGCAGCAGGTCCACCACCTCGGTGTACGCGGTCGCCCGGACGGTGCCCGTCTTGGCGATCAGCTCGGCCAGCGCGGCCGTGGGCGCGGAGATCCGCGGCATGTCGGCGATCTCGCCGAAGTCGACGAACTCGGCCGGCGCGACCGGGTCGTAGAAGCGGCCGGTCCGCGGCCAGTGCACCGCGACGTTGTCCAGCCCCATCTGGCGTCACCTCTCAGCACGAGTCGGGTCGATCTGGTCGATCGTCCGGTTCCGGCCGCCAAAGATCAAGGCCGCCGCCGCCAACCTACGGCACGACCGCTTGCAGCCCGATCCTGACAGGCGGTCGTCGGCCGGTCGCACCCCCCGGTGGGGGCCTGGCGTGTAGGGGGAGTTGCGGGCAGCGGGGTTCGGCCGGCTACGAACGTCTCAGACGCCACGAAGGGGGTGCCGAGTGGTGGTTCTGTCGCCCGCTCACAGTAAGATTGGCGTGAGACGAAGACCCGGTGCGAGCGACGAGACACGGGGCCCGGTCCGGGCCCTTGATCATCGTCCGACTCGGGTCGAGCCGATCGCGATCCGCGGGCAACCGCGGCGACCGGCGCGTTCGACCCGTACCCCGGAACTGCCCGGTACCGGTCCACGCGCCGACGTCGCGTCCTGTCCGCCGAACCCGCGCCCGACCGCGCCACCAGGTGCACACGGCGCGAGAAAGTGGCCGAGGGTGGCAGCGCAGGACAATCAGGAGTACGGCGCCGAGTCGATCACCGTCCTCGAGGGTCTGGAGGCGGTCCGCAAGCGGCCCGGGATGTACATCGGATCGACCGGCGAGCGCGGTCTGCACCACCTCGTGTGGGAGGTCGTCGACAACGCGGTCGACGAGGCGATGGCAGGGCACTGCGACACCATCGACGTGGTGCTGCTCGCCGACGGCGGCGTCCGGGTCACCGACAACGGCCGTGGCTTCCCGGTCGACCTGCACCCCAAGCTCAAGAAGCCGGGTGTCGAGGTCGCGCTCACCGTGCTGCACGCGGGCGGCAAGTTCGACGGCAAGGCGTACGCGGTCTCCGGAGGTCTGCACGGCGTTGGTGTCTCGGTGGTGAACGCCCTCTCCACCAGGATGGCCGTGGAGATCCACAAGTCCGGCTCCGTCTGGCGGCAGCAGTACCACCAGTCCAAGCCGACCCCGCTGGAGAAGGGCGAGGCGACCGACCGGACGGGCTCGGCGGTCTCCTTCTGGCCGGACCCGGACGTGTTCGAGACGGTCGACTTCGACTTCCAGACCATCTACCGGCGACTCCAGGAGATGGCCTTCCTGACCCGTGGCCTCACCATCCACCTGCTCGACGAGCGGGTGCCGGAGGGTGAGGAGGGCAAGCTCCGCGAGGTGACCTTCCACTACGAGGGCGGCATCGCCGACTTCGTCCGGCACCTCAACGCCTCGAAGACCCCGATGCACAAGACGGTGGTCGAGTTCGGGGCCGAGGAGGAGGGCATGTCGCTCGAGATCGCCATGCAGTGGAACGAGTCGTACGGCGAGTCGGTCTACACCTTCGCCAACAACATCAACACGCACGAGGGTGGCACCCACGAGGAGGGCTTCCGGGCCGCGCTGACCAGCGTGGTCAACCGCTACGGCGCGGAGAAGAAGCTGCTCAAGGGCGACGAGAAGCTCTCCGGCGAAGACATCCGTGAGGGCTTGGCCGCGATCATCTCGGTCAAGCTGACCAACCCGCAGTTCGAGGGCCAGACCAAGACCAAGCTGGGCAACACCCCGGTCAAGAGCTTCGTGCAGCGGGTCTGCAACGACCGGCTGGTCGACTGGCTGGACCGCAACCCGGCCGAGGCGAAGATCATTATCAGCAAGGCGTCCCAGGCCGCCCGCGCCCGGATCGCCGCCCAGCAGGCACGCAAGCTGGCCCGGCGCAAGTCGCTGCTGGAGTCCGGCTCGATGCCGGGCAAGCTGGCCGACTGCCAGTCCACCGACCCGCGCGAGTCCGAGGTCTTCATCGTCGAGGGCGACTCGGCCGGCGGCTCGGCCAAGCAGGGGCGTGACCCGCGTACCCAGGCGATCCTGCCCATCCGCGGCAAGATCCTCAACGTGGAGAAGGCCCGGATCGACCGGGTGCTGAAGAACAACGAGGTCCAGGCGCTGATCACCGCGCTGGGCACCGGCATCCACGACGACTTCGACATCGAGAAGCTGCGCTACCACAAGATCGTGCTGATGGCCGACGCCGACGTCGACGGTCAACACATCCAGACGCTGCTGCTCACCCTGCTGTTCCGCTTCATGCGGCCGCTGGTCGAACTGGGGCACGTCTACCTGGCCGCCCCGCCCCTCTACAAGATCAAGTGGAACCGGAAGGGCGACGACGCCCAGTACGCGTACTCCGACCGGGAGCGCGACGGACTCATCGCGCTGCGTCAGCAGAAGAAGCCCAACGCCAAGCCGGACGACATCCAGCGGTTCAAGGGTCTCGGCGAGATGAACTACCCCGAGTTGTGGGAGACCACGATGAATCCGGCCACCCGGACGCTGCGCCAGGTCACCCTCGACGACGCCGCCACCGCCGACGAGCTGTTCAGCGTACTCATGGGTGAGGACGTCGAGGCGCGTCGCTCGTTCATCCAGCGCAACGCCAAGGACGTCCGCTTCCTGGACATCTGACCCCGGGCCCGGTCGGCCTCCACCGGCCGGGCCAACGGGTCCACAGGGTTATCCACAGCTTGGCCGGTTTCCACAGCCGTTATCCACAAGCACAAAAGCGACTCTGAGTCTGATAAGGGTTAACAGTGACCGATATCCCCGAGTCCACACCCAACGAGCCCGAGGCCCCCGAGGTCGTCGGTGCGGTCGTCGCGCACGACCGCATCGAGCCGGTCGGGCTCGAGGTGGAGATGCAGCGCTCCTACCTCGACTACGCGATGAGCGTCATCGTGGGACGGGCACTGCCGGACGTCCGGGACGGGCTCAAGCCGGTCCACCGCAAGATCCTCTACGCCATGTTCGACTCGGGGTACCGGCCCGACCGCGGCTACGTGAAGTGCTCCCGCGTCGTCGGCGACGTGATGGGCCAGTTCCACCCGCACGGCGACTCGGCCATCTACGACGCCCTGGTCCGGATGGCGCAGCCCTGGTCGCTGCGCTACCCGCTCGTCGACGGCAACGGCAACTTCGGCTCGCCCGGCAATGATCCTGCCGCCGCCATGCGCTACACCGAGTGCAAGCTCGACCCGCTGGCGATGGAGATGCTGCGAGACATCGACGAGGACACCGTCGACCTGCAGGACAACTACGACGGCCGGGCCAAGGAGCCCACCATCCTGCCGTCGCGGATCCCCAACCTGCTGATCAACGGCTCGGAGGGCATCGCGGTCGGCATGGCCACCAAGATCCCTCCGCACAACCTGCGCGAGATCGGCGCGGCGGTGCAGTGGTGCCTGGAGCACCCGGAGGCCGACGAGGCCACCACCCTCGAAGCGCTGCTGGAGATCGTCAAGGGCCCGGACTTCCCGACGCACGGCCTGATCGTCGGGCAGCAGGCCATCCAGGACGCGTACCGCACCGGGCGGGGCTCGATCCGGATGCGTGCCGTGGTGGAGGTCGAGGAGGACAAGCGGGGCCGGCCGGCGCTGGTGGTCAGCGAGCTGCCCTACCAGGTCAACCCGGACAACCTGGCCGAACGCATCGCCGAGCTGATCAAGGAGGGCAAGCTCGCCGGGATCGCCGACATCCGCGACGAGTCCTCCGGGCGTACCGGCATGCGGATCGTGCTCGTGCTCAAGCGCGACGCGGTGGCCAAGGTCGTGCTGAACAACCTCTACAAGCACACCCAGCTCCAGGAGACGTTCGGCGCCAACATGCTGGCGCTGGTCGACGGGGTGCCGCGCACGCTGAACCTGGCGCAGTTCATCCGCTACTACGTCGAGCACCAGATCGAGGTGATCCGCCGGCGGACGGCGTTCCGGCTGCGCAAGGCGGAGGAGCGCGCGCACATCCTGCGTGGCCTGGCCAAGGCGCTGGACGCCCTCGACGAGGTGATCGCCCTCATCCGGCGTTCGCCGACGGTGGACGACGCCCGGCAGGGGCTGATCCGGCTGCTGGAGATCGACGAGATCCAGGCGACCGCGATCCTGGACATGCAGCTGCGTCGTCTCGCCGCGTTGGAGCGGCAGCGGATCCTCGACGACCTGGCGAAGCTGGAGGTGGAGATCGCCGACCTGAAGGACATCCTGGCCAAGCCGGAGCGGCAGCGGCAGATCGTCTCGGAGGAACTCGGTGAGATCGTCGCGAAGTGGGGCGACGACCGGCGCACCAAGATCATCCCGTTCGACGGTGAGGTCTCGATGGAGGACCTCATCGCCCGCGAGGACGTGGTGGTGACGATCACACGCACCGGGTACGCGAAGCGGACGAAGGTGGACCAATATCGTTCGCAGCGCCGAGGCGGCAAGGGTGTCAGCGGTGCCACCCTGCGACAGGACGACATCGTCAGCCACTTCTTCGTCTGCTCGACCCATGACTGGATGCTGTTCTTCACCAACAAGGGGCGGGTGTACCGGGCCAAGGCGTACGAGCTGCCGGAGGCCAGTAGGGTGGCCAAGGGGCAGCACGTCGCGAACCTGCTGGCCTTCCAACCCGACGAACAGATCGCCCAGATCATTGAGATCCCCCACTACCAGGTGGCGCCCTACCTGGTGCTTGCCACGAAGAACGGTCTGGTGAAGAAGACGCGACTCGAGGAGTTCGACTCCAACCGTTCCGGCGGCATCATCGCGATCAACCTGCGCGATGAGGACGAGCTGGTCGGTGCTGCCCTGGTCGCGCCGGAGAACGACCTGCTGCTGGTCTCCAAGAACGCGCAGGCGATCCGGTTCAACGCCAGCGACGAGGCGCTGCGGCCGATGGGACGGGCGACGTCGGGCGTGATCGGGATGCGGTTCAGCGAGGAAGACGTGCTGTTGGCGATGGAGGTGGTCCGGGAGGGGCTGGACGTCCTGGTGGCCACCAACGGCGGATACGCAAAACGTACCCCGATCGAGGAATACCCGGTGCAGGGCCGGGGAGGGAAGGGTGTGCTGACTGCGAAGATCACCGAGCGGCGCGGTGGTCTGGTCGGTGCCGTGGTGATCGACCCGGACGACGAGCTGTTCGCGATCACCAGCAACGGTGGTGTCATCCGGACTCCGGTGAAGCCTGTACGCCGCACGCGTGACCGGAACACAATGGGAGTCAAGCTGATGGACCTCCCGGACGGCGTGACTATCGTGGCGATTGCTCGCAATGCCGACGAGCCTGACGAACAGGACTAGTTGAATGACGGAGACACAGGCGAAGTCGGGGAACACGGGGACCTCGGCCAACCCGGTCGACGAGGAGGCCGCGAAGAGCGGCCAGCCAGCGACCGGCCGCGCGGCCGTGGGCCGGGCGACGGTCCCCGCCGACGCGCCTGCCCCGAAATTCACCCGGGCTCCCGGGATGGCACCGCCGCCGGAGAAGCCCGACGACGCCGAGCCGGAGAGCACGCCGGAGAAGACCGGGAAGGACACCCCCGCCGTCGGTGCCACCGGCGGTGGGACGGCGAGCGGCGCCGCGTCGACATCGACCCAGCCGATCACCACCCGGCCCGGTCAGTCGTCCGCCGCGGCGGGCAGTCGGCCGAGCGTCGGTGCCACCGGCACCCAGTCGCGGTTGGGTGCCACCGGCACCCAACCGAAGGTCACCGGCGGCAAGCAGCAACCCGAGGGCACCCGGGTGGCCGGCACCGCCCGACCCGTCAACGGAGGTGGACTGCCGCCGGGCATCGGCGGCGCGGCCGCCGTCGGGGCCGCTCGGGTGGGCGAGGCGGTACGCGCCGCGCGTACCTCGGTCAGCTCCGCCGCGTCGCGCGGGCCGCGCCGGGCCCGGCTGAACCTCAAGCGGATCGACCCCTGGTCGGTGATGAAGTTCGCCTTCGCCGTGTCGGTGGTGCTGTTCATCGTCGTGGTGGTCGCCACCTCGGTGCTCTACCTGGCGCTCGACGCGATGGGCGTGTTCACCAGCGTGAACGACAGCCTCACCGACCTGGTGAACGCGGGTGGCGGGCAGGGGGCGAGCGGCTTCCGGATCACCGCCAAGGGCGTGATCCTCAGTTCGGCGCTGATCGGCCTGGTGAACGTCGTGCTGTTCACGGCGCTCGCCACGCTGGGGGCGTTCGTGTACAACGTCTGCGCCGACCTGGTCGGCGGGATCGAGCTGACCCTCGCCGAGCGCGACTGACGTCCCGTACGCCGGGGCACCCGCTGACGCGGTGGCCCCGGCGTCCGCGTCTCCGGCGCACGATGGCCTCCGGCACCGCGAGTTGCGGCATGTCGGGGTGTTGTGTGGGCCCGATGCCGCGAGTTGCGGCATCCCGGGCGGGCCTCCGGCGGGGTGCCGGGCGAGCGCGCGGCGGCGCGACCCTGGGTCGGGTAGGTTCAGGACGGACGGAACGCTGCGGGCCTGACCCCGATTTGGGGCGTCGTGGCGGGATGGGTTAACCTTGCTCGTCGCAACGCGGGGCTATAGCTCAGTCGGTTAGAGCGCAGAGCTGATAACTCTGAGGTCGCTGGTTCGATTCCAGCTAGCCCCACCGCACTTCGTCCGACGACACAGTCGAGCGTGAGGGGTCGCCCCAATGTTCAAGAAGCTGCTGATTCTGGTCGGCGTCGTCGGTGTGGCCGCTGTGGTGGCGAAGAAGATCAAGGAAAGCAACGATGAGCGCGCCCTGTGGCACGAGGCGACCACCGCCCCCGACCTGCGCTGACATCGTTCCTGTCCGGTCGGTTCCCGTGCGGAGCCGGCCAGTCGCGGGGCCCTAGCTCAACTGGCAGAGCACTGCCTTTGCAAGGCAGGGGTTAGGGGTTCGAGTCCCCTGGGCTCCACTTGGCTCCCGTGCAGGTCACGGGGCCACTTCTTCCTCTCCGTCGTCTCCATTTGATCGACCACCCTCGTTGGCAGTCAGCAAGTCGTCAGCAGGGGCCGCGAAAACCCCTCGGACAAGCCGATGAAAGTCGGCCGGCGTGTGCGTGTAGCGGTTGAGCGTGGTCGACGCCTGTTCGTGCCCCATGACCGCCTGGACGACGTTGACCGGTACTCCGCTGGAGATGAGCCAGGTGGCGTACCCGTGCCGCAGGTCGTGAAACCGCAGCCCGCCGGCCGCCTTGACCGCGACGTGCGCCACCGCGTCCTGGTGCGTGGTGAACTCCGCCGACCACTCCGCGCGTTCGCTGTCGTGCCAGGTCGCCCGGAATCGGTGCGGTCCGGCCTCCGTGACGCTGCCGAGCAACCCGGCGCGCACAAGCGAGGGTCGCCACACCTGGCGCCGGAAGTTGCTCCGTAGCATCGGATCTCCTGCCTGATTGGTAAAGACCCGATCGGCAACGTCGGGGTTCGTCTGGGCATGGTGGCGACCCAGCTCGGCGCGCAGGAACGGCGGTACGGGAACGGTGCGCCGGCTCTGCGCCGTCTTCGGGTACGGCTTGTCGGCCGGGTGCCCGTTGACCTCGATCACCACTCGCCGCACGGTGAGCGTGGCGTCCTGGTCGTCATCGTCCGGCAAGTCGATGTCGGTCCACCGCAGCCCGAGGCACTCGCCCCACCGCAGCCCCGCCCCGGCCGCCGCCGCGACGACGGGACGATGCCACGCCGGGACACTCGGTAGGAGTAGCTCCGTCACCTGGTCGAGCGTCAGCATGAGTTGCCCACCCGCCCGCTTGCGTTGTGCCGGCAGGCGCACACCCTCGCACGGGTTGAACGCAATCAGCCGGCTACGCACCGCCGACGCGAGGATGGACGACAGAAGTGAGTGACACGAGGCGACGGTAGCCGGCGACAACTCTCGGCCGAGACGGGTCACCCACTCCTGTACGGCCAGATGGTCAATGCGGGCAACCGGCCAGGTACCCCACTGCGGCAGCAACCGCGCGCGTAGGCGCGACGTCCAGCCGGCCAGCGTGGTTGCCTCCACCGACCGCGAGGAAAGCCAGCGCTCGGCGTACATGCCGAACCGGGTCTTGCCGGCGGCGGGGTCGACGTAGGTTCCCTGGCTCACGGTCGTTTCCGTGGCTGCTAGGTACGCGGCGGCTTCCTTGCGGGTGCGGAAGGTCTTCGCTTTCTGGCGGCCGGACGGATCGCGCCAGTTGGCGCGGTAGGTGCCGGCGGGGGTCTTGATGATGTGTCCCATGGGACGGCTTCCCCTTGATCATTGTTGCGGACAGTGATTGCGGGCAGGGTTGATCGACCGGCTAGCTAGCAGGGCACTCGGGGGTGCGGAAGCGGCTCACGGCAGAATCGCGGGGTGTTTGCCCTGATGGCCGCTAGAAGCTAGCTCCCTAGTGGGGTGGCGGTTGGGGCGCTAGCGGCGTCGCTAGGTCTAGCAAGGTGGGCCGCTAGACATCGCAGCGAAGGCGCGGGGTTTCCGAACACCAACAACCGTTACTCTGCGTAAACGCGCGTGGGGGGTGCTACCCCAGCGCCCACGGGCCGGCCGGGGGCCGGTAGTGCGGTGGTCGTAATGGCGAGAATGGCCAAAATCCTTGGCCGGGCGGGATTCTGGCCATTCTCGCCATTTAGGCCACGGGTGCGCCGTCGTCAGGCGTCGCGCTGGTGGCGGTGCCGACGACGCCCGCCGGCCGTGTCGTCGGCGAGGGTGTCGGGTAGGTCGTCAAGCCACTGGTGAAGTCGGCGCTTGGGGATGAGCCACCGCCCGCCAAGCTTCATGGCCGGGATCTCGCCGGAGCGCACGAGGGCGTAGGTGGAGCCAAGAGACAGGGAAAGGATTTCGGCTGTCTCAGCGACGGTGTAGACGGCGCGGACGACTGGTGCGGTCCGGCCGGTGCAGGTGCCGTCATCGCCGGTCTGGGTGGTGTCGGCGGGGCGTTGGGGGAACGGGATGACCGTACTCACGGGTGCTTCCTCCTGGGGTGGCGGCTTGTCGAGGGTCGGTAAAGGGGGCCGACCTGGGCAGGGGTTCAGACCCGGTCAGCGGTGAACCGGTCGACCCGCTTCGTGATGTTGGAACCCGGGCTTCCGTACACCGCCAGCAGCGCGAACCCTCACCGCCGCTGTCCCGACTGAACTCACCAGGGATCGGTCGCGGACACCCGGGCCTGCCCGGCGGGTCCACCCGTGGCCAGGTGACCCGCCAGGCGGACCGGTCAGACCGCCGCCGCGATGCCGGCCCGGCGGTCCGCGAGCGCGTGCCACAACCGGCCGGCCATGCTGTGCGACCGGTCGAACCGGCGAGCGTCACCCCACAACCGGTTGTGCTCGACCGCAGCGGTCCGCTTCGCCGGGCGGTCCGGACCGAAGTGCTTCCGGTTCACCAGCGCCTGCGACTGCTCTTCCAACCGCCGGATTGCCACGACGCCCATCCGGGCCAGGCCATCGATCGCGTACGCCAGGGGGTCTTCCTTCACGCCCTGCGGCCGGTCGGTCGGCATCTCCGAGCAACGGACCGCCAACGCCAGCTCGCCGTACGACAACGCCGCAACCTCGTCCACACTCGGCGACGTGAACGCCAACGGCCAACCAGCGTTGTCAGCAGCCGACGCAGCGGCGGTAGTCTTGACCTGCATCTTCGTGTCCTCTCCACAGGGAACGGGTTGATGCACTGGCCTCGGCGGGGTGGCACCCCCGCCGGGGCCGCTTGCATAGGTCATACGGTAGCCGGCTACCCGCTAGCTGTCTAGCCGTGTCGCCGGTAGCCGTCTAGCCGCTATGCTGTCCGGCATGACGGCTCTTGAGGATCTCCAGAAGCTCGCTGAACGGGTTCGTGAAGCCAGCCAGGCGCTCGAAACCCTGCGGCAGCAGCGTGACGCGCTGATCCGCGACGTGCGCCGCTCGACCGATCACACCGTGCCCGAGATTGCCGAGGCGGCCGGCGTGTCGCAGGCGACGGTGAAGACGGTCGTCCGTGGTGTTCGTTGATCTCGTTGGCATGTAACGAGGAAAGCCGATATCGGCAGTGGTCAGCACCATGTGACGACCCATGTGAAGTTCGGCAACCCATGCGGGCGTATCCCGCCGTGCCACCTCACCGGTACCGTCCCAGGTAGGTGCCCTGGGGAGGGACAGACAGTTGAGCGAACCGAATGACGCTCTGGCAGCACTCGTACACCGGGCGGGGTTCTCGTGGGCCGGGCTGGCGAGGCGCATCAACGACCTTGGTGCCAGCGAAGGGCTTGCCCTCCGGTACGACTACACGGCCGTCAACCGCTGGGTAAAGCGCGGCGAGACACCGCGATCACCGGTTCCGACGCTGCTTGCGCGGGCACTATCCGAACGGGTAGGTCGACGGGTGAGCCCGTCCGACTTCGGCATGATCGAGGAAGAAACCCTTGCCGCGCGAGGGTTGAAGTACGGAGACGATCCGCACGCAACCGTCGATACGATCATCGATCTCGGGAGAGCTGACGTGAAGCGCCGCGAAATCGTGAAAGCGCCGTTCGTGCTGGCCGCACTCGGTGCGCCTAGCCGAGACTGGCTCCTAGCCACGCTTGACGAGACGACGACCGAGCGCGGGCCGCGCCAGGTGGGCATGCGCCAGGTGGCAGGCATCAGGGAGATGTTCGCGCTTTTTCAGGACATGGACGTGATGCGCGGTGGTGGGCACGCGCGGACCGCGCTGGTCGAGTACATGCAGAGCTACGTTCTGCCCTTGCTCAAGCGAGAGCACGAACCGGCCGTTCGGCGCGCGCTCTACGAAGCCGCAGCGGAGCAGTCGTATCTGGTGGGCTGGATGGCGTACGACGATGGCGAGCACGGGTTAGCGCAGCGGTACCTGATCCAGGCGCTGCGCTTGGCGCAAGCGGCCGGTAGCGCAGCTCTTGGAGCGCACGTACTTGCCGGCATGTCCGATCAGGCGAACCTACTCGGCCATCCGCGTGAGGCGCTCATGCTGGCACGCGCTGGCCGCCACGGTCTGACCGAAGGTGACTCACCCGCCTGCCTCGCTGATCTTCACATTCTTGAGGGGCGTGCACTCGCGGCTCTCGGAGAGGCTTCGGCCGCGGCCGCGTCGGTCGTCAGGGCCGAGCAGGTGTTTGGGCGGGTGGTTCACGACGACGAACCGGCCTGGGCGAAGTTCATCGACGCGCCGTACATCTTTGGCGAGGCCGCACACTGCTTCCGTGACCTTGGCCGGCCCTCGGAGCTTGAGCGCTTCGCCAGTGAGTCCGCTGCCGGTGCTCGGCGGCAGGGCCGAGCCCGGCGCGGGGCGCTCAGCGAGGCCGCGCTCTCAATTGCTGACCTTGACCGCGCCAACGTCGAAGCCGCTGCGTCGCGTGCGGCGCACGTCGTGGACCTGGCCGCGTCGGTCAACTCATCGCGGGCTATCGAAACGGTGCGCGACCTGCAACGGCGGATGAAGCCTTTCGGCAACCTGCACGAAGTCCAGCGGTTCAACGCACGGGCCGGAGCGCTACTCGGCTTAGCTGCGTAGCGGCAGGGCCGGGGGCAGTCTGGAACGGCTGATCTGCCCCCGGCCGAGGTGCTACTAGTCGATGAACAACGCCGCGAAGGTGGCCGCAGCGGCAACTAGCGTCGCCACCGCCGTGACCAGGGCCGTTACGGCAGCAAGGTAGCTGATCCGATGTGCTTGTTGGTCATCGCTTCGCTTGGTCTGTTCACGCCGGGTTGCTAGCCTGGGCACTCGTTCTCCTTCGCTGGTTCGTTGGCTGCGGATCAACACGGAGTTCACTGCGGCACCCGTTCCTTAGGCGGGTGCCGCTCCGTGTCTCTAGAGGTTCTACACGACTAACGGTCACACCTTGGTGACCAACCTGTGGATGCTTACAGCCGTGTAAGTCCTCCTGTCGAAGATCGAAGCACTCGACCGGCGCGTCGTCCAACAGGGTCGGTGGACGAGCCTGTGGACACTGGGTGGACAAACATGTGTGCAACGTGTGGACAGCCTGTGGGCGGGCGGTGGATGTCGCCCTTCGGAAGCACGCTGACCAGCAAGGATGTAATCCCCACCCTGTGTACAAAAAGTTCCTGCGGTCTCGGGAAAAAAACTCGTGCGGTGGCGTCGGCAATCACTAAACCCGCCGGTAACTTGTGCCGCGAGCGGGAATGTGTACCTAGTCGGAGTCAGCAAATCGTCAGCAAGAGCGCCGACAGTCCTTGTGGCTAAACACCAAAAGACGACAGGCGCTGGGCGATCAGCGACAGGAGACATCGCCTGTCAACATCGCCCAACGCCTGTGAGCCGCCTTTGCAAGGCAGGGGTTAGGGGTTCGAGTCCCCTGGGCTCCACCAGCACGAACACTGGTTGATCTCGGTTCCGAGTACAGCCATCCGTACAGCCAAGCGACTCCCGCGAAGAGACCAGCTGCTTGGGGGTCGATCAACGTCCCCGGCGGCGGAGCGGGCCGAACCGGGTGATCTGACAGCCAGTCCGACCAGGCCCGGTTGCCGCCCGCCGCTCGGCGAGTCAGTTGAGGCTCACCAGGTCGTCAAGAGCGCCGGCCCAGACCCGCTCGGCGGTCATCTCGGGTGCCACGACGATCCATCGCTCCTCGAAGACCAGGGTTCCGCAGACGAGGCAGTCGCAGGGCTGCTGGTGGAGCACCGCGTCGCACACAAGGCACGTACGGTCTGGAGCTCAGGCCCCCGTCTAAGGCCACGTCAACCGCATCAAGACAATCAAGCGGCATATGTACGGCCGCGCGAACCTCGGCCTCCTCCGCAAACGCGTCCTGGCCACCCCATGAACCGTCGTCGCGAAGATCAATCACAGAATGTGTGCCAGACAGTTCTCAGGCGGAACAGACACCGTTCCTGATCGGGAGTCGGTGTACGGGGTCAACGGGCACTCCTCATGCCAGCAGGGACTGTCGCCGGACGCGGTCACTGGAGCTCTGGCGCGACGGCTGGTCGCCGACCTGATCAGGCGGCGACCCTCTCGACCCTCGATGCAGTCACCGCTTGCCGCAACGCCGGCGTGAGAACGAGCGTCACCAGCAGCGACGCGATCGCCATGACACTCATCGCCGCACCTATCGGCATGAACTGTGCAACAAGACCAGCGATCGTTGCACCTACCGCCTGCATGGTGAGCAAACCGGACGTGTGCAACCCGAGCGCCTGGCCCCGCATGTCGTCCGGGATGAGCGCGATGAGGAGGTCCTGCAACAGCAACCCCGCGCTGAACCCCGCGGCGGCAACCGCCAGGAGGAGCGCCGCGACTGGCACCGGCAGAGGAAGCACGAAGAGGAGAATCGGAGCCGCCAGGAGCAGGCGCAGCGGGGTGACCAGACGTGACCGTAGCCGTCTGGGCACGAAGCGGCCCACGATGGTGTCGCCGGCCAGCATCCCCAGCGCCGTGGCCATGAACAGCACACCGGCAGACGCCGGTGCGTACGGCACATAGAGTGCCTGGCACCCCACGATCAGCCCGTTCGGGACCCAGAGCGCGAGGTAGATGTGGCGACGGGCGGGCAAGGACCACAGTTGGCGGTTGACCCGCCAGGTTTCGCGAACTGACGGTCGTCCGGTGGCACGCGGTGCGCGGGCGGTCAGACCGAACCGCACGATAGCCGCTCCGACGAGGTAGAGACCGGCGCTCACCAGCAACGCCTGCCGGGGCGACAGGACAGCGATCAGGGCGCCGCCGAGGGCGTACCCGATGATCTGCATAACCCCGACCAGCATGTTGAAGACGGAGCGGGCGAGGATGTAGGCATCGTCCGGCACGATCTCCCCCAGCAGGCCCCAGCGCACCCCGCCGGTTACCGAGTTGACCAGGCCGAGACTGAAGATGATCAGGAACATCGCCAGGAGCGGCATTCGTGGTGCGGCCAAGCTGAGCGTGCCCACCGCGAACAGAAGCGCAACCGCGACCAGCGCGGTCCGTGGCGGTAGTCGGTCTGCTGCGGAGAGCAAGGTGGTGGCGCCTACCACCTGGGCGAAGGAGGAGCCGAACAGAGCCAGAGCGGCCAGCAATGGCGAGCCAGTCGCCGCATAGACCAGCGTGCTGAGCGCTAGTCCGCTGGCCATCGTCGCAGCGATCTGCACGGCGCTGGCCGCGAGGAGCGACCGGAAATCCGGGATCCGGAACAACTCACCATACGTACGCATGACCGGCAGTCTCGATCTCTCGGAAGAGGGAAGCTAGAGTTTCGCAAGGAGGCGAAAAATGGGTGTGTGGCAGATCGGTACGGACACCCTGGCGCAGAGCCGGTTCACCGTGTCCGCCCTCGCCGAGACCATCGCGAACCTCCATATCCTGGACGGGCGGGCGGCGGCCCCCGGACGACGGGCTCACTCCCGTGCCCAGATCGCCGCCTACCGAGAACGGCTCGCCGCTGATCCGGTGGTCGCCCTGTTTGTTCGGAACGTAGTCAAGGCGAACTGGATGCCTGACTTCATGAGCCCGCCGCCGAGCCCGGAGGATCGGACCTTCCACGACGAGCTCCGATCGGTTCGCCAGACGCCCGCCGTGGTCGCCCTCGCCGAAGTGGCTACTGCGTTGGGCGGCTCGGTCCCTCCGGCGCTGGCCGTACCGGACCTGCCGGACCGGGTCGCCGACCTGACCCAGTGGGTGTGGAGCCACACCGTCCGGCCATACTGGCCGAGCCGACGGCGGATCTTCGAGGCCGACATCGTGTCCCGAACCCAACAGATCAGCGTTGGAGGTTGGGCCACCGCCCTGAGCGGCATGCGGCAGGGAATGCGCTGGCTGGGCGACGGACGACTACAGATCAACACGTACGAGCACCCGCCACGCGACCTCGCCGACGCGCAGCTGCTGTTCATACCGACCACGGCACAGCGCGGCTGGGTGGCTTGGGACCAGCCGCACCGGTACGCGGTGGTGTACCCCTGCGCCGGTCTGTTCGCCGAAGCCGGACAGACCATGGCGCCCCGCGCACTCGGTGCGCTCCTCGGCCCGGTCCGGGCCGGTCTGCTCAACCAGTTGGACACACCGAAGAGCACCACCCAGCTCGTCGCCCTGAGCGGCTATGGACTGGGTACGGTGGGCCGCCACCTCAAGATCCTGCTCGACGCGCGGCTGGTCCACCGTCGCCGCTCCGGGCGGTCCGTCCTCTACTACCGGACCTCCACCGGCGACCAGCTCGTCCGTGTCCAGACGGAAACGGACCCGTCCTCGGGCAGACGTTCCGACCACTGACCGGCGGCCCTCACTGGACGCGGCCGACGGCGCGCGCTACGAGCCGCCCCGGCCGAAGACGGCCAGCGCCTGCCGTACCGCGTGCGCGAACATGTCCGGGTCGCCGTGGAAGATCCCGGACCGGCGGGGATGATTGACCACGACTTCAGTGAAACCCAGTTCATGGCAGCGACCTACCACGTCGACGAAACGCTCGACCGACCCGTACGGATCCGGCACCGCCCTGCTCACGTTGACAAGTCTGCCGATCCGCTTCGGATCGCGCCCGGCCTGCTCACACGCGGCGGTCAGCTGCCCGACCTGACGCCGGAGCATCTCCCACCCGTCCGCCTCGGACCGCTCACCCGGTCGACCAGTGTCCCCGATCGTCACCCAGGTCTCGGCGAACCTGGCGGCCAGGCGGAAGCCCCGCGGTCCACTGGCCGCGAGCGCGAACGGGACCCGCGGACGTTGCACGCAACCCGGCACCATGTCCGCCTCCACCGCCTGGTAGTAGGCCCCGTGGAAGGTGGTGCGCGATTGACGCAGCAGCGAGTCGGTGAGCGTCACGAACTCCTCGAACCGGTCGCCGCGGCGTACGCCGTCGGCCACGCCCATCACCCGCGTGTCCGCACCGTCCGCCGCTCCGGCCCCGATGCCCAGGACGAGCCGTCCACCGGAGATCTCGTCCAGGGTCATCACCTGCTTGGCCATGAGCACCGGGTGACGGATGTTCGGCGACGCGACGAGCGTGCCGAACCTGATCCGCTTCGTTACGGCCGCGACCGCGGTCAGCGTGGTCAGGGAGTCGTACCATGGCTCTCCCCGTAGAGACCGCCGACTCAGAGCGCGGATGGGGGAGGATCCGCGGCCGGACTTCACACACAGTGGTGGGTTCGTGGATCAGTTCCGGCCGGAGCTTGCTACGGGTGGTCCTGCTTGCCTGGCGCTTCTGAGCAGCCGCCGGTCGCGGGTGACGAAGACGGGGACTGCCGTGCCGGACTCGTTGGTCAGCACTCGGGCGGTGGCCAGGTGGATGGCGTCGACGCTGCGAACGGGTCCGCCGTCACGCGCCGGCGGATGGCTGGTCTGCCCTGTCCCAGACCTGACGCAGCAGGGCGAGCAGCCCGTGACCGTCCTCGACCCGGGCGTCCGGAGTCAGGTCGGGGTGCGGTGGTTCCCGGTCGGTGCGGGGTGAACGCATCAGGATCGCCGCTTGTGCGCCAGCCCGCCGGGCGCAGGCGATGTCGCGGTGCACGGTGTCGCCGATGAACCAGCACTCCGCGATGGGGGTTCCGACGGCGTCGGCGGCCAGGAGCGCGAGCTGGGGGTTCGGTTTGCGAGGACCGGCTTCGTCGCTGTAGAGGTCGGCCGCGAACAGGTCGGCCAGGCCGACGCCGGTGAGGAAGTCGCGGTGCGCGGCGCCGCAGAGGGTGTTGCTGACGACGGCCAGGGGCAGACCGGCGGCGGTCGCGGCGCGTAACGCATCGGGGATGCCGGGGCGTAGCTCCCACTCGGCCCGCCACGTCCAGGCGTACGCCAGCGAAGTGGCCTCCCGCTCGACGGCGTCCCGGGCATCCTGCGGCCACGTACGCGTCACGAAGTCGGACCACACCCGGGCATGGGGCAGCTCGACCGGTTCGGCGGACCTGCCGACGTCGTCACGCCACAGCGCGTACGCACGGGAGCCTGCGCCGAGATCCGTCGCGATCTGCTCGTCAGACACCGCTCCGGTGACGAGTCGGGCGAGGCGGTGAACGAGTTCGGGTGGGGCCGGGGGCTGCGGCGGGGCGTCGACCAGGACGCCACCGAAGTCCAGCAGAAGTGCACGCGGCGGACGAAGCATGACCACATCCTCCACTGACGGATCGAGGTGGGTGAGCGGATGACTGTACTCCGGCTCGATGCCGGCCGACGGGTCGTCGCCGACCTCGCTGACACCCGGCGGCGCAGACGGGGCCGGCAGCAGGCTAGCGTCGGGGAGTGAACTCCGGAGGTCCCCGCGTCCTGACTGCCGGCAGCGGCATCGCCGAAGCCGCCCGCGTCCTGCGTACCGGCGGATTGGTGGCCTTTCCCACCGAGACCGTCTACGGCCTGGGTGCCAACGCTTTGGATGCGCACGCCGCGGCGCGGATCTTCGAGGCGAAGGCACGGCCGAGCTTCGATCCGCTGATCACCCACCTGGCGGACGCGGCCGACCTGGAACCGCTGGTCGGCGCGGTGCCGCCGGCGGTGGCGGCGTTGGCTGCCCGGTTCTGGCCGGGGCCGTTGACCCTGATCGTGGACCGGCCGGCGGTGGTTCCGCCGATCGTCACCTCCGGGCTGGACACGATGGCGGTCCGGGTGCCCGACCACGCCGACGCGCGGGCGTTGATCGCGGCGGCGGGCGTGCCGGTGGCCGCGCCGAGCGCCAACCGGTTCGGGCAGCTCAGCCCGACGCGGGCCGAACACGTGGTGCGCGGGCTGGGTGCGGCCGTCGACGTGGTGCTCGACGGCGGGCCGACACGGTGCGGCATCGAGTCGACGATCGTGGACGCGCGGGGGGACCGCGCGGTGGTGCTGCGCCTCGGCGCGCTGGCCGTCGAAAACGTGGAGGCCGTCGCCGGGCCGGTGACCGTGCGGCTTGGCAGTTCGGGTCAGCCGGTGGCACCGGGCACCCTCGCCGCGCACTACGCCCCGCGTACGCCGCTGCGGTTGGCGGCCGTGACCGGCGGGGAACCGGCAGCCGACGTGGGCCAGGGAGCCGACGTGGGCCAGGGAGCCGAGGTGGGCCGGGGAGCCGAGGTGGGCCAGGGAGCCGACACGGGACCGGCGACCGGCGACGGGGTCCGGCGGGGTTACCTGGCGTTCCAGGATCGCCCGGCGGGCGGCTGGACGGCGGTGGAGGTGCTGTCACCGGCCGGTGACCTGACCGAGGCGGCGGCGCGGCTGTTCGAGGCGCTGCACCGCCTCGACGCGACCGGCGTCGAGGAGATCGTCGCCGAGGCGGTGCCGGAGGTGGGGATCGGGCGGGCGGTCAACGACCGGTTGCGCCGTGCCGCCGCCACCTGGCAGCCGCAACGTTGATCCGGCCCGTCCATCAGCCGGTCCGTCCATGATCCAGCCGGTGCGTGGTCCAGCCGGTGCGTGGTTCGGCGGGGTGCATGGTCCGGGCCGGCCGGGGTAGGAAGATCCGCGACGGCAGAATCCCCCTGAAATGAGGTGTGACGACCATGCCGAACGCACGCGACATCATGACCGACGACGTGACCTGCGTCCGCGAGCGGGACGACCTCAGGACAGCCGCCCGGCGGATGGCTGAGCTGGGGGTCGGCTCGCTGCCGATCTGCGGCGAGGACAACCGGCTGAAGGGCATGCTCACCGACCGCGACATCGTGGTGAAGGTGCTGGGCCAGGACCGCGATCCGGGTTCGGTGACCGCGGGTGAGCTGGCCCAGGGCGAGGCGGTGACCATCGGTGCGGACGACGACGCGACGGAGATCCTGCGCACGATGGGCAAGCACCAGGTGCGTCGGCTGCCGGTGATCGACGGGCACGAACTCGTCGGGATCGTGGCCGTCGCCGACGTGGCGCGCGCCCTGCCGGACCGCCCGGTCGGCGACCTCGTCGAGGCCATCTCGGAGCACGCCTGAGCGTGCCGGACCGGTCGCCGTCCACCCGTGCGGTGGACGGCGACCGTCGGTTCAGGGCCGCATCTCGTACGCGCCGGACAGCGCCTCGACCTGCGCCCACACCCGGGCGGTGCGGGCCGGGTCGGTGACCGGGCGGCGGACGTGCGCCAGCGCCCAGGCGGCCTGCCCGTCGGTGGTGGCGGCCTTGCCGTGCAACTCGGTGGCGTAGCTGGAGAAGTCTCGGACCGCCACGTCGAAGATCTCGTCGAGCAGGCCCCGGTCGAGGCCGGTCAGCCCGGCCTGCTCCAGGATCAGGTGACCGTAGACCACGAGCGCGAAGAGTTGGCCGAGGGCGAGCAGGAAGTCGAGGTCCTGCTGCTGGGCCTCGTCGGGAGCGTGCGTGGCGAGCAGCGAACACAGGCCCTCGGCCTGCTCGCGGAACCGGGCGACGTTGGGCACGTCGGCGTGGGCGTCGTAGGCGGCGCGCCAGTCGTGGAAGCGGACCGCGCCGAGCCCTCGGGCCGGGCCCTGCCGGAACAGGAACTCGTCGTCGGCCGGGTCGTGGCGGGTCGGCACGGGCGGGAACTCGGCCGGATCGAACAGGTAGTTGGCCATGAACTTGAGGATCAGGGCCAGGTTGACGTGCACGGTGCCTTCGAGCTTGGGCAGGCCCCGGATGTCGCGGGCGGCCTTGTCGAAGTAGGTGTCGGCCTCGAAGCCCTTCGCGGCGATGACGTCCCACAGCAGGTCGACGACCTTCTCGCCCTCGGTGGTGACCTTCATCTTCGTCATCGGGTTGAACAGCAGATAACGGCGGTCGTCGGGGCCGGCGCAGCGGAAGTAGTCGACCGCCCGGTCGCTGAACAGCTTCATGGCGACCAGCCGGGCGTACGCGTCGGTCAGCTCCCGCCGCACGTGGGGGAAGTCAGTGACCCGCCGGCCGTACAGGATCCGGTGGTGGGCGTGGGTGACCGCCTCGAACATGGCGTGCTCGCAGATGCCGATGGACGCGGTGCACAGGTTGAACTTGCCGACGTTGACGGTGTTCAGGGCGGCGTCGAAGGCGGCTCGGCCGGTGTGCAGCACGTCCTCGGCGCGCACCGGATAGTCCGTCAACCGGAACTCGCTGACGAACATCTGCGCGTTCACCACGTTCTTGACCAGGTGGTACGCGGGGTGGCGGCTGTCGACGGCGAAGAAGACGTACCCGTCAGGGCCGTCGATGTCGGCGCGGCGGCCGAAGACGGAGACGAGGCCGGCGACGTTGCCGTTGCCGATGTAGTACTTGCTGCCGTTGGCCCGGAAGCCGCCGTCGGCGGCGGGGGTGAGCAGCAGGTCGGTGGAGTAGATGTCGGCGCCGTGGCTGCGCTCGGACAGCCCGAACGCCATGACGTGGCCGTCGTCGAGCAGTTGGGCGGCGCGAGCCCGGGCGGCCGGGTTGACGGACTGCCAGACGGGGCCGAGGCCGAGGACGGTGACCTGCCAGGTGTACCAGTAGCCGAGGCCGTAGAAGCCGAGAATCTCACTGAGCGCGGCGTTGCGGGCCGTGTCCCAGCGTTTCGCCGGGTCGCCGTGGCCGTCGGCGGACGGGGTGCAGAACGCCGCGAACAGGCCCTCCCTGGCGGCGAAGTCGAGGAAGTCGGCGTACCACTCGTGGGTGTTGTAGCTGTCGGTGAGCGCCTTCTTGCCCCGGTTCTCGAACCAGTCGACGGTGACGCGCAGCAGCCGGCGGCTGGGCTCGTCGAGGTGGGTGGGGTCGTAGGTGCGCGGGTTGAGCAGCATGGCGGGGCGGTTCCCTTCCGGGGCGGGGCGGGGCGGGGTCAGCGGTCGAGGGTGCGCAGGGTGTCGAGGACGTCGTCGAGCCAGGCGAGGACCATCCGCTCGTACGCGATGCCGCCGCGCAGGACGACGTGCTGGAGGGATCGCTGCGCGTCCAGGGTCGACGGGGCGGGGAAGTCGCGCTTCTCCCCGGCGAGGTAGCGGTCGAGGGTGGCCCGGTGGGTGTCGCGGTACCTTTCGACCTCGGCGACGAGCGCCGCGCGGCCGGCCGGGTCGTCGAACGCGGCACCCCTGATCTTGACGGCCAGTTCGTGCCGGACGGCCTCGGGTTGGACGGGGGCGCGTAGCCATTCCACGAGGGCGGCCCGACCCTGCGGGGTGGTCGAGTAGGACCGCTTGTCGGGTCGGCCGTCCTGGTCGACCTCCTCGGCGGTCACCCAGCCGTCGGACTCCATCCGTCGCAGCACCCGGTAGATCTGCTGGTGGGTGGCCGTCCAGAAGCGGCCGATGGAGCGGTCGAAGCGGCGGGCCAGCTCGTAGCCGGAGCCGGGCTGTTCCAGCAGGGAGACGAGGATCGCGTGTTCCAGAGCCACGCGAGCATCGTGCTATGCAACGAGTTGCATAGCAAGGGCGTGACTCACTCGGGCGCCTCGTCAGCCCCGTCAGCCCCGTCAGCCCTGTCAGCCTCGGTGGCTCCACCAGCCTCGGTGGCCCTGGCCGCGGGTAGCCGCCCCACGACCCGGCTCAGCGCGCCGTTGGCGAAGGTCGCCCCGAGCGCGGAACCCGCCGCGATGCTCCAGCCCACCGGGCCCAGCGGGGTGCAGCCGAAGAAGTGGCTCACCCCCGGCGTCTGCACCACCGCCACCAGCGCCCCGACCGACACAGCCGTCGACACGAGCACGGTGGGGCTGGTGCCGCCGGCCAGGACGGTCTGCCCGAGCTGCGTACCCACCAGGGAGACCAGGGCGACGGTCCCCGCGCGCCGTCGGGTGCCGGTGTAGCGGGCCAGCGTCCAGCCCGCGGTCGCGCCCAGCGTGGTGGCGGCGGCACGCAATCCGATCTCCCGGGTCATCGTTCCGCCGAGCGAGGAGTCCGGTCCCTCGCGCAGCAGGCCGTCGGCGTGGTCGCCGGACGGCGGACGGACCGCGATGGCCAGCGCCGGCGCCAGGTCGGTGAGCAGGTTGACCAGCAGCAACTGCCGGCCGTTGAGCGCGGAACGCCCGGTGGCGGCGGCGGTCAGCACACTGAACGCGATCTCCCCCAGGTTGCCGCCGACCAGGATGCTCAACGCGTGGCGTACCGACGACCACATCGCCCGCCCCTCCACCAGGGTGGCGATGATGGTCTCCAGCCGATCGTCGGTGACCACCAGGTCGGCCGCGGCCCGGGCCGCCGGGGTGCCCCGCTGGCCGAGGGCGATGCCCACGTCGGCCAGCCGGATGGCGGGCGCGTCGTTCGAGCCGTCCCCGGTCATCGCTACCGTACGACCGCACTTCTGCAACGCCTGGATGATGCGTACCTTGTGCGCGGGTGTGCAGCGGGCCACCACGTCGGTGAGGGCGAGCCGGGCCGCCAGCGCGTCGTCGTCGAGCTGGTCGAGTTCCGTCGCGGTCACCACCCGCTGCTCGTCGGTGTCGGCGATGCTGGCGGCGATCGCCTCGGCGGTGGCCGGATGATCGCCGGTGATCATGATGGTGTGCACGCCGGCCGCCCGGATCCGGCGCACGGCCGGGGCGGCGCTGGCGCGGACCCCGTCGGAGAGGGCCAGGAACCCCACGAACACCAGGCCGCGCACGTCGTCGTCGGTCACGTCGGGGTCGGTCACGTCGCACTCGGCCACCGCGAGGATCCGGTTGCCCGCCCCGGCCTGCTCGGCGAGCAGGCGCTGCAACGCGTCCCGGCCCGCGCCGTCCAGCGGCCGGTTGCCGCCGCCGGTGCGGCTGGCCGTGCACCGCGGCAGCACCGTCTCCGGGGCACCCTTCACGCTGAGCAGTACCCGGTCGCCGGTCTCTCCGATCGTCGCGTGGTAGCCGCGGGACGGTTCGAACGGCAACCCGCCCTCGGCCCGCCAGCCCTCCGCGCCGGTCTGCTCGGTCACACCGGCGGCGGTGGCCCCCCGACGCACGGCCCGGTCGGTCTGCATGGCCAGGTCGTTCGGGTCGTCGGCGGCCGGGGTGGCCCGCAGCGCGGTGGCGAGGGTGCGCCGAAGCCGCTCGTCGAGACGGTCCGCCGGCTCGAACCCGTCGGCGTCGCCCACCCCGGCCAGCAGCAGGTGTCCCTCGGTCAGCGTGCCGGTCTTGTCGAAGCAGAGCACGTCCACCCGGCCCAGCGCCTCGATGCTGCGCGGGTTGCGCACCAGCGCACCACGTTCGGCCAGCCGCCGGGCGGCGGCCAGTTGGGCGGCACTGACCAGGAACGGCAACCCCTCCGGCACCGACGCGACCGCCAGGTTCGCGGCGGTCGCCGCCGACTCCGCCAGGGGTACGCCGTGCAGCAGGCCCGCGCCGGCGACCGCAACGGCCGAAGCGGCGGCCACCGGGACCGCGCCGCTGGTGAGCCGGCCGAGCCGGGCCTCCACCCCGCCGGTCGGCGGAGCCTGCCGGGCCAGGGCGACGCTGCGCCCGGCCTCGGTGTCCGGGCCGGTGGCCACCACCACCGCCACGCCGTGCCCGGCGGCGACGGTCGTGCCCTCGTACAGCATGGAGTGGCGGTCGGCGACAGTGGCGGCGACGATCGGTTCATCGGTTTTCGTCACCGGCAGCGACTCCCCGGTCAGCGAGGACTCGTCGGTCTCCAGCCCGACCGATTCCAGCACCCGGCAGTCGGCCGGCACCGCGTCGCCGGAATCCAGCAGCACCACGTCCCCGGCCACCAGGTCCTCCGCCGGCACCACCCGTTCCAGACCGTCGCGACGGACCCGGGCGGTGACCGCCGAATGGGACAGCAGCTCGGCCAGTGACCGCTCGGTGTGGCGCTGGTGCAGGGCACCGACCAGCGCCGAGCCGCCCACCACCCCGCCGACCAGGGCGGCGTCGACCAACGAGCCGAAGGTCGCCGACAGCACCGCACCGGCCGCCAGCACGGGGGTGAGCGGATTGGCCAACTCGTCGACGAACGCGTGCAGCAGCCCCGTCGGGCCGACCGACTCGGAGCCGGAGCCGGTGCGGTGGCGTCGCCGTGCCTCGGTGTCGCTGAGCCCCTCCGGTCCGCTGCCGAGCTGGCCGAGGACGGTGTCGACCGGCATGAGATGCCAGGCGGTGATCGTGGGCGTGGGTGTGCCGGTGCGGTCGGCCAGTCGGCCGGCACGCCACACACCGTTGGCGAAGGCCAGCGCTGCCGCGCCGTTGACCGCCGACAACGCCCGGGCGGGCAGGTGCGCCGGGTCGGCGGTGAGGGCGCCCAGCGCGCCCAGCCCGGTGCCGGCCAGGCCGACGCGCAGGTTCTGCGCGGTCGTCCGGCGGGCCACCCCGGCAGCCTCCACGATCAGCGCGACGACCCGCAGGTCGGTGCCGACCAGCAGGTGCGCTCCCCAGGGCGGCGGGGCGTCGGCGCTGGACAGGCCTAGGCCGCAGTCGGACGCAGCGAGCGCCGCCCGGTCGGCCGAGACGAGCATCACCATCGCCCCGTCGCGTTGCAGGGCGCGCACCGAATCGACCAGGCGGTCCCCGCCGGGCGGGAGCGCGTCGGCGAAGTCGTGCCGCCGCTGGTCGCCGCCGGCCACGACCAGCCGCAACCCGGCCTGACGGGCGGCGGCCGGAAGAAGGTCGACGCCGGGTGCCGGCTCGGGTTCGACCCGCAGCAGCGCGGCGAGGCGGTCGCCGTCCGCCAGCCCGAGCACGTCGCCACCGCCGCCGCGCAGCCGGTGCAGTTCCGGGGTGTCCTCGGGGGTGCCGACACCGAGCCGGTCCAGCGGGCCCAGCCGCCAGCCGTCGGCCTGCCGCAGACCGTCGGGCGCGTCCGGGTCGAACAGTGCGAACGCCCGCGCCGCCACCTGGGAGGTGTCCGCATCGGGCAGCGGGGCCAGGTCGGCCAGCACGCCCCGGCCGGAGCCGAGCACCGCGGAATCCAGCACGAGAGTGTCGATCCGGTCGAGTTCCCGCAGCACGTTGCGGTCCATGGCGATGACGCCGCGCCGGGCGAGGATCCGGCCGAGTTGTGCGGCGTACCCCTCGCGTCCGCTGCCCGGGGCCTTGGGGAGCGTGGACAGGCCCAGCGCGGCGGCCCGCTTGGGACCGACCACCGGCAGGGCCGCCGCGGCGGTGGCCGTCCCGGCGGCAAGCATCCGGGTGACGTACTTCTCGGCCGGTCCGTCCGGTTTCTGCTGGGGCCGGCCATACATGGGCGACCGGGCGACGGCCCGCTCGGGGCTGCCGGTCAGGTCCGGCTCGGCCCGCTCCCAGGCGTGTAGCTGGGCCCGGGCCTCACCCCACTGCACGACCCGCTGCACCCCGTCGAGCACGATGCCGGTCCAACCTCCCGTGAGGCCCTGCACCACGGCTTCGGCGAGCGGGAACAGCAGGTCGGCGCGGGGGTCGGCACGCAGCCCCCGGTTGGCGAGGGCGTGCAGCCTGGGATGCAGGTCCACGGCGGCGAGCAGACCGGACACCTCGCCCGGCACAGGGGTGAACGGCAGGATCCGGGTGGCGGCGGAGATGGTCAGGCCGAGCGCGTCGGAGGCCAGCGCGCCGAGGGTACGCGGGGTGCGGGGACCCTCCTCGGGCGGATGCGGCGGCGGGATGTCCGGGTCCGGCTCGTGCGGGCAGGCCCGCTCGACGCGAGCGATGGCGGTGATGAGGTCGCCCAGCCTCGGTTCCGGGGTGCCGTAGGCGACCACCACCCGACCGGACGGGGCGTTGACCCGGGCCCAGAGCACGCCGGGCATCCGTTCCAGCCTGGCCTCGACCTGGCGGGCGAGAACGTCCCCACCGTCCTGGCAGACGCCGTGCACCTCGATGTGGTGCCGGCCGGGGCGGGACCAGACCCGGCGGCTGGCCAGCCCGGTTGTCCGGGCCAGGCGGGTGGCGGCGGCCCCGACGGTGCGGGTGGCGTCGCCGACGAGCCGTGGTACGGCGATCGGCGGCAGGAGGCGGCCGACGATGCCGTACGCCATCTGCGCCTCCCACCGCTCGTGCCCGGCGGCCTGGCTTCCCGGCGGAGCGGTCGTTATGCCCAGCGGCCGGGAGGAAAGTTCCGGCCGGCCGAGGGCATGGACGGTCACGACGGTGGAATCCGGGTGGGCGTCACCATCACCGTCACCGGGGAGGCCGGAATGAGCACACTGACGCGTCAGCTCAGCGGGGCGCACGAGACCGTGCAAGCCTTCACCCGCCACGTGGACGTGCCGTTGCTGGGCGAGGTCGCCGTGCCGCCGCCGGACAAGCTCGCCTACTACGCGGGCATCGGGGTCCTCGCCGCGCTTCAGGTGATCGAGTGGCCGTTGGCGTTGGTCATCACCGCCGGGCACGTGCTGGCCGACCAGCATCTGTCGGGGCTGGCGAAGGGCCTGGGCGAGGCGCTGGAGACCGCCTGACAACGGCCCGTCCACCGACGGTCCAGCTCCGGACGGGTAGTCGTCGCGTCGACGGGCGGCACCCGCCGGGTGGTGCGAGGATCACTCCCGTGATGGGGACGTTGAAGACCGAACCTGCCCTTACCCGCACCGACCTGCTCGCGCCGCCGGTCGCCGCCGCGCTGGCCCAGTGGCCCGCCGACGCGCCGGTGGACGTCGACCGGGTGCTGGTGGCGCCGATCGACGCCGAGTTGGCGGACACGGCGGCGTTCTGCGCCGCGTACGAGGTGGGGCTGGACGAGTCGGCGAACTGTGTGGTGATCGCCGGCAGGCGGGAGGGCGTCGTCCGGTACGCCGCCTGCGTGGTGCTCGCCACCACCCGCGCCGACGTCAACGGGGTGGTCCGCCGCACCATGGAGGTGCGCAAGGCCAGCTTCGCGCCGATGGCCGACGCCGTGGAGTTGACCGACATGGAGTACGGGGGGATCACCCCGATCGGGCTACCGGCGTCCTGGCCGATCCTGGTCGACCCTCGGGTGATCGCCACCCCGCACGTGATCGTCGGGTCCGGCGTGCGGCAGAGCAAGATCGTCATGCCCGGCCCCGCGCTGGGCGCGCTGCCCGGTGCCCGGGTGGTGGAGGAGCTGGCGAGACCGGCCTGACCGTCGCGTTGGTTGCTGCCGGGCTGCGGTCCCCGCCGCCGCCCGGGACAGGGGTGCCCGACGGGTCCTCACGAACTGCACCGTGTGCTGTCACAGGCGAACCGTCGGTCACGGGACGCCAGCTGTCAGCCGACGGCGGATTCGCGGCGGTCCACCTCGGACAGGGCGGCCAGCAGGGTCTCCGACTCCTGGGCGCCGGTGACGGCGTACTTCCCGGCGAGCACGAAGGTGGGGACGCTGGTAATCCCGACCTTCCGTGCCTCGACCAGTTCGCCCCGCAGCTCGGCCACGTCCGCGTCCGAGTCGAGGTGGCGGCGGGCCTGCGTACTGTCGAGGCCGACGCCGGCGGCCACGGCGGCGAGCGCCTCCCGGGAGCCGACGTCCACGCCCTCGGCGAAGTACGCCCGGTACAGGGCGTCGACCGTCTCGGTGGCCCGGCCACGTCCGGTGGCCCAGCGGATCAGCCGGTGGGCGTCGAAGGTGTTCGCGGCCACCGCCCGGTCGAAGTCCAGCGTCAGCCCGACCTCCGCCCCGACCTCGGCGACCCGGGCGAACATCTGCCTCGCCCGGTCCCGCCCGCCGAACCTGTCGGCCATCGCGTCGAGCAGCGGACGCGACTGGGGCACCGGCGACGGGTCGAGCTGGAACGGGCGGTGCCGGACGCTCACCGTGCCGTCGTACGAGGCGAGGGCGGTCTCCAGCCTCCGACGGCCGATCCAGCACCAGGGGCAGACCACGTCGGCGTAGATGTCGATCTCCATGACGAGGGACAACTCCCAGGTCAGGTCAGTTGTTCCCGGACCTGCCGCTTGAGCCGGGCCAGGACGGCGGTGCCACCGCGTACGCGCAACGGGCTGATCGCCTGCGCCAGGCCCATCCGCTGGTAGAGGTCGTCGGGCACGGCGAGCACCTGCTCGGGGCTGGCCCCGGCCAGCCCTTCGGCGAGGATCCCGGCGAAAGCGCGGGTGGTGGGGGCCTCCGGCGGGCAGTCGAACAGGGTCCGCACCCTGCCCTGCGGGGTCACCTCCGCGCGCAGGAAGAACGGCGTCTGACACTCGACGACCTGTTCCATGCCCTCCCGGCCGGGCTGGTCGGCCGGGAGCGGCGGGACGGCGTCGGAGTATTCCAGCAGCATCTCCAGTACGACGTCGCGCGGAGCGGAGGCGAACTCGTCGACGATCTCGGCCAACTTGCTCGGCATCTCGGGCATACGTCAGGTTACCGCCGCCGGAGAACGCGCCCCGAGCGGTGGTGACCGGCTCAGGTGATCGGTGCCTGCCCACTGACCTCGCTGAACACCGAGGTCGGATCCAGTTGCACGGCGAGGTCGCTGAGCGACACGATGCCGACGAGCTTGCGTTCGCTGTCGCAGACCAGCACGCGACGGATGCCCCGCTCCCGCATCAGCGCCGTAGCCTCACCCGTCGTGCAGAACTGCTCGATCATGACCACTTCGCGGGTGATGATCGAACCGATCGTGGTGGTGGTGGGGTCGGCGTTCTCGGCGACCGCCCGCACGACGATGTCCCGGTCCGTCAGCATGCCGGCGAGGCTCGCACCGTCGGTGACGACCACGTCGCCGATGCCGGCCTCCTTCATCACCCGGGCCGCCTCGTCGACGGTGGTCTCGCTGGGCAGGTAGACCACCTGCCTGGTCATGACGTCCGCCACCCGTACTCCACCCATGAAAGCCCTCCCGAGATCATTCAGCCGATCGTGGTGCATTACCCAGCCGGCACCAGCTACACCCTCGTATCACGTACCCCGTCGGGAAGGCGTTCGAGCAGATCTCCCACGGGCGTCTCGACGCGTTCGTCGGTGGCCCGGTCGCGAAGCTCGACGTACCCGTCGGCGAGGCGGCGGCCCACCACGACGGTGCGTGGAACGCCGACAAGCTCGGCATCGGTGAACTTCACGCCGGCCGACACGTGGGTGCGGTCGTCGACGAGCACCCGAAGGCCCGCCTCGGACAGCCGCCCGCCCAGCTCCAGCGCCGCGTCGAGCTGCGGCCCCTTCCCGGCGGCGACCAGGTGTACAGCATTGCCGCAGCGTAGGGCTACGGAGTCCGGATCCGCCGCCCCATTACGCCGGCCTGCGGCATTCTGTGTGGAACGGCAGGTGACTCGGCGCGGGCCTCGGCTCAGGTGCCGGACGCAAGGAGAGATCGTGCCCGCCGCACCATTTCCGCCTCGACCGTGAGCCGGTCTTCGGCGTCGGCGTACCACCTGTCGACGAGGTCGGCGAAGATCCTGACAGCGTCGCCAGGTGCGTAGCCTGCCCAGAGGCCGTACCAGGCCAGTGCCTTGCTGCCCACCACGGGATGGACGGCTCGGTCGGCGATGCGTCGCAGCAGCAGCAGGCAGACCATGGCGCAGGCCCCAGCCGGCGTGTCCGGATGACCCTGAGCCGCGACGAACTCCCGCACCAGACGACGGAAGCCGGGATCGCTGTCGTCGAGGAGACCCTCGTGCGCCGGCTCGTAGTCGGCGATCGCGGAACGCAACGGGTCCGCGCTGTGACCGGCGACGGCTGTCGCGGCCGCAGCGCGGACCTCGTCGGGTGTGCACTCACCGAGGATCAGGTCCGCCGCCGCCACCACGAGCGGGTCCACCGGGTGGCCGCCGTCCGTCCATCGCAGCTCGATCCGCTCGTCGGAAAGCGAACGGACGATGCCCTGCTCCAAGGGAAGTAGCATCAGTTAATCATAGGTCGGCGCAGTTGCCCCAGTTGTTCCCGCTGCCACCGTTGGTGAAGGCGGTGTAGATGTAGCCGGTGTACTGGTCGACGATGGCGTCAGCGTAGAACTGCGATCCCGGAATTACCGGGTGGGTCCACACGTAGCGGAACTTGTACGTGTCCGGGATGTTGCCCCCGCCGGCCAGGAATCCATCGCTGAAGATCTTGCTCATGCAGGTCATGAAATCGTCGCCGCCGCTACCGTAGAGGGAACCGTGGCCCTCGTGGATGTGCTTGGCGCCCTTGGTCGAATCGCCACAGTACAATTTCGCCGTGCCGTAGTGGGTGGTGCCCCAGCCAGCGATGTTGAACCCAGCTGCCAACGAGCCGTTCAGACACTGGTCGAGCTGGTAGAACAACAGCTCAGGGGATGCCTCGGAGCTCGTGGTGGCGGTGGTCGCCGACCTGTCGTGGGTACTGGCGGCGGCCGCGGGGGCCGCGGACAGGAGCAGCCCGATCATTGCGGCAGCGGTGACGACCAGTCGCGCGGTGCGCCTGTTCGCCCTTCTGGGCATGCCGAGTACTCTGTTTCTCGTCCTCATGTGACTCCCTGGGTCGCGAACGGTGAGGACACCCGGCGGTCGTAGCGTGCCAGCGCTGCGGCCGCCATCCTCGCTATGACGCCAAGCTATATCGCGATCACCCTCAGAGACAAGGTCCAGTGGGGTGACGGTCTTGTTCAGAACGGACAGCTGGCAGCGGTCCCTAACCATTGACGACGAGCGCTTAGCTGGTAATACGCCTCTGCCGGCGAGCAGCCGAAAGCATGCCGGAATCGGGCAGAAAATTGTCGTCTCGGGTACCTCGCAGCGCCGGATGACGTCCACCACGTCCGGCGCGGGTCCGCATCGGGGAACCCGGCTGCGGTGACACACTGTCGGACGCACGGTACGTCGCTCGTCGAGGAGTCATCAGTGCGCTGGCGCAGTTACGTCGCTGTCGGGGACAGCTTCACCGAGGGCATGGACGACCCGTACCCGGACGGCACCTACCGGGGTTGGGCCGACCTGGTCGCCACCCGGCTCGCCGCCGAGGCCGGGCCCGACTTCCGGTACGCGAACCTCGCCATCCGGGGCCGCCTGTTTCCCGGCGTGGTGGCCGAGCAGGTGCCGTCCGCTCTGGCCATGAAGCCCGACCTGATCAGCTTCGCCGCCGGTGGCAACGACGTGCTGCGTCGCACCTTCGACCCGGACACCCTGGTCAGCCGCTTCGACGACGTGGTCAGGCGACTGCGTTCCGGCGGTGCCGACGTGGTGCTGTTCCGGTTCGCCGACGTGATGGCCCGGCTGCCCGGCCAGCGCCTCGTCGCCCCCCGGATCGCCCTGCTCAACGAGGCGGTCGGTGAGACCGCCCGGCGGCACGGCGCGATCCTGGTCGACCTGTTCGCCGACGACACGTTCCTCAACCCGATGCTGTGGAGCACCGACCGGCTGCACCTGTCCCCGGCAGGGCACCGGCGGGTCGCCGGGCAGGTGCTCACCGCGCTGGGCGTCGGCTGCGAGGAGGAGTGGCTGCTGGTGCCGCCGCATCCCGAGCCCACGCCGTGGCTGTCCGCCCGCGCGGCCGACGTGCGCTGGGTCGGCCAGCACCTCGCCCCCTGGCTCAGGCGCCGGCTGACCGGCCGCTCCTCCGGCGACACGGTGACCGCGAAGCGCCCCCTCCTCGGCCCGTTCGCCGAGTGAGCCGTGCGCACCCTGCACACCGCGCCGATGCTGCGCCGAACCCGCACTCACCACGACCCGACCGGGCCGTCCCCGGCCGTGCCTGACCGGGCCGTGCCGGCTGCGTCTGACCGGGCCGTGCCGGCTGCGTCTGACCGGGCCGTGCCGGCCGCACCTGACCGGGTGGCGGTGTCGGCGGGGGCCGCTGTGGCCGACCCGGTGCCCGACGGGGCGGTGCTGGTCGACGGGGACCGGATCGTGGCGGTCGGGCCGCTCGCCGACCTGCTCTCCGCGTACCCGCGGGCGCGGGTTCGGCGCTGGCCGGGCGTGCTCGGGCCGGCGCTGGTGCACGACGGCCCGCTCCCGCCGGCCCCCACCCCGCGCGAGCGGGTGCACGCCCTGTTCCGGCGCGGCGTGGCGGCGGTGCCCGCCGCGCACCTCGCCGACCCGGAACTGCGCGCGGCGGCGGCCCGCAACCACGTCGCGGTGACTGCGGACCCGCCCGAGCTGGTCGTCGGTGGTCGTGCCGACCTGGCGGTGTTCACCGCCGACGGCACCTGCGTGGCCACCGTCGTCGCCGGTCGCCTGCTGCACCGCCGCACCTGACGGGAGTTGCCGGCTGAGGCACCGGCGGACCCGGCACCGGTGGCGGAAGCCCGGCCGGCCCGGGTCCCCCGTGTGACCCGGGCCGGCCGGCTTCCGATCAGGACAGGCGGGTCCAGGCGCGGGTTCCAAGGGAGCCGACGACCCAACTGCGGCCCTGCCTGAACACGACGGTGCCGTCGCGGGCCACCTCGACCGTCGCCGACCCGCTGGAGTCGTCCACCGGTAACACGTCCCGCAGCTCGGGCAGGTTTTCGTAGCGGCCGTCGTGCCACACGCCCGCGCCGCCGTAGGCGCCGGTCACCACGAGCCGCCCGCCGCCCGCCGCCGCCACGTCGGACGCTGCGTCGGGCAGCCCGCCCTGCCGCTGCCACCGGCCGTCGACGAGCCGCCAGACCGGCTTGCCGGCCGCCTCGCCGACCAGCCAGACGTCCTCGCCCGTCGGGGAGACCAGCAGGCGCTGGGCCCCTCGCACCGGCGGCAGAAGCTGCCAGGACGCCGCCTGGTCACTGCTGACGGCGACGGTGGCCTGTTCGTCGTCGATGACGGCCGTCCAGAGCCGTCCGTCACCGCCCTCGACCAGGTGGACCGCGTTTGCCGCGTCAAGTGTCAGGGGAGGCTGTTCGACCTTGCCCGAGCCGGCCTGTCCCGGGTCGCCCCGGCCCACGTCGATCCGGACGAGTCGGAACTCGTCGCAGGTTCCGCCCGGCGAGGGACAGCCCAGTCGGAAGCCGCTCGCCGTCGCCCCCGCCCGTCGCGCCGCCGCAGACGGGTCCTGGAACGTGCTGGTGGCGAAGGTCTCGCCCCCGTCCTCGGTGGTGACGTAGTCCTGGTTCGACACGACGGTGAGGATCCGTTCGTCCGTCGGGAGCAGGTTGCTTCGGCCGTTGACCGTGGGCAGCTCGTGGCCCTGCCAGGTGACACCCCCGTCGGTGGTGCGCGCCAGGGTCCGCCGGCATCCGTCGGTGACCTGGTCGGTCCCGTCGCAGGTGTCGAACAGTGCCCACGCGTGCCGGGCGTCCACGAACCGCAGCTCGCTGGGCCCGCCGACCGTCCCCGGCACCACGACCTTCCGGTCGGACACGGACGGGCCCGGTGCCGCCGTCGGCGGTGGCGGCTCGGGGGGCGTCCCGTCGTCGCGACCGGCCACGGCGAGCGCGCCCACCGGCCCGGCGACCACCAGGGCGGTGATCCCCGCGAGCAGACCCCGGCGGCGCAACCTGCGTTGGCGTACCCGATGTTGGGTAGCCGCCACACCCGGCGGGCGCAGCGCCGCCACCGCGGACGCCTCGAACTCGGCGAACATTCCGTCGAGGTCGGTCTCACGCATCGCGAGCCTCCTGCGGTTCGGTGAAGTAGCCGACCAGCGCCGCGCGGCCCCGCGACAGCCAGGACCGGACGGTGCCCTCCGGTGCGCCGACCTGCGCGGCGATCTCGGCGACGCTGAGGTGCGCCAGGTGGTGCAGCACCACGGCCCGGCGCTGGCTGGCGGGCAGGGTGGCCAGGGCGCGGGTCAACGCCACCCGGTCCGGCTCCGGTCCCGGCACGTGCTCCTCGCGCTGCCGGGCCAGGTGACGGGCGGCGGTACGTACCCGGCGCAGCCGGCTCGTCGCCAGGTTCCAGGCGACCCGGCGGACCCAGGCGGACGGGTCGTCGTAGCCGCCGATCCGGTTCCAGCGTTCCAGCGTGCGGCAGAACGCCTCCTGGGTGACGTCCTGCGCCTCGGCGTGATCCCCCAGGTAGGCGTAGAGCTGCACCGCCAGGCGGTGGAAGTGCGCCTGGTAGAAGTCGGTGAAGTCCACGGGTGGTGGGGGAGCGGCGCGTGTCGGGCGGTTCCGGTGCCCTACGGTCATGGTCGTCCTCGGTGGCTCGGCGACTGCACACCACTGTCACGTCCGGGCGGATCGTTGCGCTGCACCGGGATCCGCCGGTCGACACCCCCTGGTCCGGCGTACCTTGGGGATCATGTCTGTGCCGACCGATCCTGCTTCCCAGTTCCAGTCGTACGCCGACCCGGGCCGCCTGGTCACCACGCAGTGGCTGGCCGAGCACCTGGGCGACGAGGGTCTCGTCGTCGTCGAGTCCGACGAGGACGTGCTGCTCTACGACACCGGCCACATTCCCGGAGCCGTGAAGATCGACTGGCACCTGGAGTTGAACGACCAGGTCACCCGCGACTATCTCAGCGCCGAGGCTTTCGCCGAGCTGTGCGCCGCCAAGGGCATCGGCCGGGGCGACACGGTCGTCTTCTACGGCGACAACTTCAACTGGTGGGCCGCGTACGCCCTCTGGGTCTTCTCCCTGTTCGGCCACGCCGACGTGCGGCTGCTCGACGGCGGCCGGCAGAAGTGGATCGCCGAGGGGCGGGAACTGACCCGCGAGAAGGTGACCCGGCCCCGCGCCGACTATCCGGTGCCGCAGCGCGACGACACCCCGATCCGGGCCTACCGTGAGCAGGTCATGGGGCACGTCGCCGCCGGCCGTCCGCTGGTGGACGTGCGGTCGCCGGGCGAGTACACGGGTGAGATGCTGCACATGCCGGACTATCCGCAGGAGGGTGCGCTGCGCGGGGGGCACATCCCGGGCGCGGTGAACAAGCCGTGGAAGTCGGCGGCCAATGCCGACGGCACCTTCAAGCCGGCCGACGAGCTGCGGGCGATCTACGCCGACCAGCTCGGGCTGAGCCCGGACGACGACGTCATCGCGTACTGCCGGATCGGCGAGCGGTCCAGCCACACCTGGTTCGTGCTGCGGCACCTGCTGGGCTACCCGCAGGTGCGCAACTACGACGGCTCGTGGACCGAGTGGGGCAACCTGGTCCGCGCCCCTGTCGTGAAGGGCGACCAGCCCGGCGGCCTGACGAACTGAGGCGGCGCCGCCCGAGCGCGGGAGCTTCATCACCCGGCGGCGAGTGAGACCTCGCCGTACACGCCGCGGACGACGCCGGTGACCTCGCCGGTCTCCGGCCGCCAGCGGATCAGCCCGCCCGGGTCGTGCCGGACCAGTACCGTGCCGTCGGACTTCCAGCCCAGCACCTCGCAGCAGCCCTTCCAGCGGTCCCGGCCCAGGTCGAGCAGGCGGGTCACCAAACCGGTCCCGGCGTTCAGCAGCGCGACCCCCTCCAGCCCGCCCGCGCTGCCGGTGGTGATCCAGCCGGCCCGGGCCACCTTGTCGCCGCGCTGCCAGCCGCGCCCGTAGAACTCGTCGACCTGGTTGCCGCGCGGCAGTGCGCGGACGTCGACCGGCTGGGTGCCCAGCTCGGAGACGCCGTTGCGCTGCGTCCACCGGGTCAGGGTCAGCCTCCCCGAGGTGCCGCCCACCGCCAGCAGGGCGTCGGCCCGGGCGTCCGGTTCGAGCGTCACCAGGTCCCACGGCGACAGCGGAACCGTCCGCGCGGTGCCGGTCGTCCGGTCCAACTCGTACGTGGTGTCGTCGTCGCCGACGAAGAGCCGGTCGCCGATCCAGAGAGCGTGCTCGAGATATCCCCTGAGCGGATGGCGGCGGACCTGCGCGGTGGTCAGGTCGACCACGATCACCTCGTCGGTCTGCGCGAAGGCGGCCTGCCGCCCGTCCGGGGACAGGCTGCCGGTCTTCAGCGGGACCGCCTCGTTGCCCGCAGCGTCCCTGGTCCGGGCCGGCGTCACCACGTCGAGGTCGCGGACGAGCCCGTCGTCGCCGAGCACCCGGATCCGGCCCTCGACACCGGTGTTCGGGTCGACCGGCTGGTAGAGCGCCAGCGCCTGACGTACCGGCCGGTCGGAGAGCTTCGCGGCCACCGGGTCGCCGAGGCGGCCGAGCGGGTCACCCGGGTAGGTCAGCTCGGCCGGCGGGCGCTGCACGGGCGGTGCGCTGGGCACGACGGGGCCGGCGGTCGCCGGGGCGGCCGGCACGGGTGGATCAGCCGGACGCAGGGCGAGCGCCGTACCGCCGACGAGCAGGACGACCGCCAGCGCGGTGGCAGCGGCGGCGCGGCGGTTGCGGCGGACGCGCCGGGCCCGGTTCCAGGCCGCTATCGCCGGGTGCGATGGCCGGACGTCCTCGGCGGCCATGGTCAGCAGCTTGTTCAGTTCGTCGTTGCTCACGGGGTCACCTCCGTCTCGCTCGCGCGGTCGCCGTCGAGCCCGGCCCGGCCCAGGTCGGGCGCCACCTCCCGGAGCCGGCGCAGGGCCGCGTGACTCTGGCTCTTCACGGTGCCGACGGTGACCCCCAGGGCTTCGGCGGTGGACGCCTCGGTCATGTCCTCGAAGTAGCGCAGCACCAGCACGGCCCGTTGGCGCGGTGGCAGTTGGCCCAGCGCGCGGCGCAGAACCAGGCGCAGGTCGCCATCGCCGTCGCGGGTCACCTGTTCCGGCGGGTACGCGCTCAGCCACTCCCGGCGGCGTCTCCGCCACCAGGACACCGCGTCCCGGTAGAGGATGGTCCGTACGTACGCGGCCGGGTCGCCGTCGCGCACGCTGGACCAGCGCAGCGCCAGCTTGAGCAGGGCGTCCTGGAGCAGGTCCTCGGCCTGGTGGCGGTTGCCGCAGACCAGGTACGCCGCACGCAGCAGCCGGTGCTGGTGGCTCTCGACGAATGCCACGTACCCGTCGCGTCCTTCGTCCGCCGTGCGCACCGGTGCCATCGACCATCTCCCTCGATCCCCGTCCCCACCCAAACGCACGACAACGCCCCAATGGTTGGCCCCACCCACTTTCGGTCGTTGATCATGAAGTTATCCCCCGACATTTCGGTCATCGCCGCGTCATAACTTCATGATCAACGCAGTCAGTGCCGAGGCGCAGCGTCCGGCGGGAACCCACGGGTAACCACGGCCTCCCCAGGGTCCCGACCGAGGTCTACGCTTGCCCCGTGACGGTGGAGCAGCAGGCGCGGGGCACGACGAACAGCACGGGTTCGGGTCGGCGCCGGTCCCGCAAGGACGAGATCCTGGAGATCGCGGTCGGGCTCTTCGCGGCGAAGGGCTACCACGGCGTCTCCATGGACGACATCGGCGCCGCCGCCGGGGTCACCGGTCCGGCGCTCTACCACCACTTCGCCGGCAAGGAGGCGATGCTGGTCGCCGCGCTGGTGCCGGTCAGCGAGGGGCTGCTCGCGGGCGGGCAGGAGCGGGCCGCCGGCCGCCCGGGCGACCCGCGCGGCGCACTCGAGTCGCTGATCGACTTCCATGTCGAGTTCGCCCTGGCCAATCCTGCCGTCATCGCCCTGCACCTGCACGAACTGGACCGCCTTCCCGAGGAGCCCCGTCGGCGGATCCGCCGGCTCCAGCGGCTCTACGTCGAGGAGTGGGTGACCGTACTGACCGCGCTGCACGCCGGGCTGCCCGACGGGGAGGCACGCGTGCTGGCGCACGCGGCGTTCGGCCTGATGAACTCGACGCCTTTCCTCGGCGGGGAGGTCGACCGCCATCGTCGGGCCGAGCTGCTGCGCTCCGCGACCCTGGCCGCCCTCCTGGCGCCGACCACCCCGGCCTGACCCCGCCACGCGGGAGGACCGGCAGTGGGTCGGCAACCTGGGGCCCCGCTGCGGGAGGGCCGACGAATCGGCAACCTGTGACTCGTCAGCGGGTCGGCAGTCCTGTTACTCGTGAGTAAGGGGAGGCGCGTGGTTACCTGGCAGCCGTCCCCACCCCTAGGACGCTGGGAGGAAACATGATCGAGTCGCTGCTGGTCGCCAACCGGGGCGAGATCGCCCGTCGGATCATCCGCACCGCGAGGCGGCTCGGCGTGCGCGCGATCGCGGTGCACTCGGAGGCGGACGCCGACCTGCCGTTCGTGGCCGAGGCGGACGAGGCGGTCTGCGTGGGCCCGGCGAACCCGGCACAGAGCTACCGCAACGTGGAGGGGATCCTCGCCGCCGCGAAGTCGACCGGCGCCCAGGCCATCCACCCCGGCTACGGCTTCCTGTCGGAGAACGCGGACTTCGCCCGTACCGTCGAGTCGAGCGGCCTGGTGTGGGTCGGACCCGGCGCGGACGCGATCACCGCGATGGGCGACAAGATCAACGCACGGAACCTGATGGCGGCGGCCGGGGTGCCGGTCGCGCCGGGCACCACCGAGCCGGCGGCCGACCTCGCCGCGGCGGTCGCCGCCGCCGCCGAGATCGGCTACCCGGTGATGGTGAAGGCCGCCGCGGGCGGTGGCGGCATGGGCATGGGCGTGGCCACCGACGAGGCCGCGCTGACCACCGAGTACGAGAAGGTGCGCACCTTCGCGGAGCGGATGTTCGGCGACGGCTCGGTGCTGATCGAGCGGTACTTTCCCCGGGTACGCCACGTCGAGGTGCAGATCCTCGGCCTGGCCGACGGCCGGGTGGTGGCCCTCGGCGAGCGCGAGTGCTCGGTGCAGCGGCGCAACCAGAAGCTGGTGGAGGAGTCCCCGTCCCCGGCGGTGTCGCCGGAGCTGCGGGAGCGGTTCCTGGCCGCGGCGGTGCGGGCGGGCGAGGCGGTGGGCTACCGCAACGCGGGCACGGTCGAGTGCCTGCTCGACCCCGCCACGGGCGAGTTCTTCTTCCTGGAGATGAACACCCGGCTCCAGGTGGAGCACCCGGTGACCGAGCTGGTGTACGGGGTCGACCTGGTCGAGGAGCAGTTGCGGGTGGCGGCCGGCCTCGCGCCGACCTTCGACCCGGACGCGCTCGCCCCGCGTGGGCACGCCATCGAGCTGCGGGTCAACGCCGAGGACCCGAAGCGGTTCCTGCCCGGCCCCGGCGTGATCAGGACCTGGGTGGAGCCGGCGGGCGAAGGGGTGCGGGTCGACTCGGGGTACGCGGCGGACAACACGGTGACCCCGTTCTACGACAGCCTGATGGCGAAACTGATCGTCAGTGGTGCGACCCGCGCGGAGGCGATCGAGCAGGCGAGGGCTGCGGTGGCGGGCTTCGAGATCGCCGGCCCGAAGAACAATCTGCCGTTCTTCGCCGAGCTGCTGGAGAACGCGGAGTTCCTCTCCGGCGACTACGACACGGGGATCGTCTCCCGGATGCGCTGACCGCGTCGTACGCACGGCCGACCGTCCGGTCGCGGCCCGTCGGTGGTCGCGGCGGCCGGTCGGCCTGCGGTGGCGTGATGGCCGGCGTGCCGGCGGTGCCTGCGGTGGCGTGGTGCCCACGGGGCCGTGGTGGCGGCGACTCGTGGCGCCTGCCGGGCGTGGTGGCATGCTGGGGACACATCACGCGCCATGCCGTCACAGTGAGGTGATCCCTTATGGCGGAACTGCCGGAATTCGTGTCGATCCGTGAGGTCGGGCCCCGCGACGGGCTCCAGAACGAGGAGCCCATCCCGACCGATGCGAAGGTGCGGCTGCTCGATGCCCTCTCCCGCACCGGGGTGCGGCGGATCGAGGCCGTGTCGTTCGTGCACCCGAAGGCGATCCCGCAGATGGCCGACGCCGACGAGGTGTGGCGGCGGGCCGCGAGGGTCGACGGGGTGCGCTACTCGGCGCTGGTGCCGAACACCCGGGGCGCGCAGCGGGCCCTCGCCGCCGGTTTCACCGAGATCGAGGTCGTCGTCTCGGCCAGCGACACCCACAACCGGCGCAACGTCAACCGCTCCACCGACGAGTCGCTCGACGACATCGCCGAGCTGATCGAGCTGCTGCACGGTGCCGGCGCGCGGGCCGAGGTGATCGTGGCGACGAGCTTCGGCTGCCCCTACGAGGGGGACACCGAGCCCGCGCGGGTCGCGGCCATCGTCGACCGGGTGGTCCGGGACGGCGCGGACCGTGTCGCCTTCGGCGACACCACCGGCATGGGTACGCCCCGGCGGGTCCGCGACCTGCTCACCGCCGTCCGTGACCGCAACGCCCAGGTGCCGGTGCTGATGCACTTCCACAACACCCGGGGCACCGCCCTGGCGAACATGCTGACCGCTCTGGAACTGGGCGTCACCGAGTTCGACGCCAGCGTCGGCGGCCTGGGCGGGTGCCCGTACGCGCCGGGGGCCAGCGGCAACCTGGCCACCGAGGAGGCGGTGCACATGCTGCACGACATGGGCATCGACACCGGCATCGACCTGGACGCCCTGATCGAGGTCGCGGAGCTGGCCGAGGAACTGACCGGCCGTCGCCTTCCCTCGGGGGTGCTGCGGGCCGGCCCGCGCAGCCGCCTCACCCCGCTCCCGGTCTGACCATCCGTGGCCGGTCTCCCGGTCGGGCCGGCCCTACGCCCGCCAACCTTGATCAGGCGCGACATGCGGCATGTCGCGGTATCCGCGCCGCCTGATGGCGCGACATGCCGCATGTCACGCCCCGCGCCCGCGCCCGCGCCCGGGCCCGCGCCCGCCTCGGCCCGCGCCCGGGCCCGCGCCCGCCTCGGCCCGCGCCCGGGCCCGCGCCCGCCTCGGCCCGCGCCCGGGCCCGCGCCCGCCTCGGCCCGCGCCCGGGCCCGGGCCCGGGCCCGGGCGCGCCCCGGCCCGCGGCCCATCCTTCGGGGCCAGTGGTCGGGTCGCCGGCAGGCGAGTTCGTGGGGTAGCCTAACGATCGTTCAGGTCAGGCGGCGCGCTCACGAGGCGGGTCGGCGCAGGGGCGAGGGAGTCGGCGTGACGCTCGACGGTGAGGCACTGGAGCAGCTGCGTAAGCGCGCCCGGGCCGGCGGTGCGGACAAGTACCACGCGGCGAACGCCGCCAAGGGCAAGCTGTTCGCCCGCGAGCGGGTCGCGCTGCTGGTCGACGAGGGCTCCTTCGTCGAGGACGGTCTCTACGCCAACGCGACGGCCGAGGGTCTGCCCGCCGACGGTGTGGTCACCGGCACCGCCACCATCGACGGCCGGCAGGTCTGCCTGATGGCCAACGACTCCACGGTCAAGGCCGGCAGTTGGGGCGCGCGAACCGTCGAGAAGATCATCCGGATCATCGAGCGGGCGTACGCGACCGGCGTGCCGATGGTCTACCTCGTCGACTCGGCCGGCGCCCGGATCACCGACCAGGTCGACCTCTTCCCGGGCCGGCGTGGTGCCGGAAAGATCTTCTGGAACCAGGTCCGCGCCTCCGGCTCGATCCCGCAGGTGTGCGCCCTGTTCGGGCCGAGCGCAGCCGGTGGGGCGTACATCCCGGCGTTCTGCGACGTGGTGGCCATGGTGGACGGCAACGCCAGCATGTATCTCGGCTCCGACCGGATGGTCGAGATGGTCACCGGCGAGAAGACCACGCTGGAGGCGATGGGCGGGGCGAAGGTGCACTGCGCCGAGTCCGGCGTCGGGCACTTCCTCTGCAAGACCGAGGCCGACGCGCTCGACGTGGTCAGGCGCTACCTGTCCTACCTGCCGGCGAACTGGACCCAGGCCCCGCCGGCCGCGCCGGCCGTCGAGGCGTCCGCGAAGGTCGACCTGGCAGCGCTGGTTCCGGCCAGTGAGCGGCAGGCGTTCGACATGCGCCGGTACGTCAAAGGTCTGCTCGACGACGGCAGCTTCTTCGAGATCCAGGCGCTGTGGGCCAAGGAGTTGACCATCGGCTTCGGCCGGTTGAACGGCGAGGTCGTCGGCGTGGTCGGCAACAACTCGATGTTCAAGGGCGGGGTGCTCTTCGTCGACTCGGCCGACAAGGCGACCCGGTTCGTGCAGCTCTGCGACGCGTTCAACGTGCCGCTGCTGTTCCTGTCCGACGTGCCCGGGTTCATGGTCGGCAGTGCGGTGGAGAAGCAGGGCATCATCCGGCACGGCGCCAAGATGATCACTGCGATCTCCGAGGCGACCGTACCGAAGATCTGTGTGGTGGTGCGCAAGGCGTACGGTGCGGGCCTCTACGCGATGGCCGGCCCCGGCTTCGAGCCGGACGCGACGATCGCCCTGCCGACCGCGAAGATCGCGGTGATGGGTGCGGAGGCCGCGGTCAACGCCGTCTACGCCAACAAGATCGCGGCCATCACCGACGAGGCCGAGCGGGCGGCGTTCGTCGCCGCCAAGCGCGAGGAGTACGAGCGCGACATCGACGTCGTCCGGCTGGCCAGCGAGCTGGTCGTCGACGCGATCGTGGAGCCGCACGAGCTGCGCGCCGAACTGGTCCGCCGCTTCGCCGCCGCCCGCACCAGGGACCGTCACTTCTCCCGACGCCGGCACGGCGTCACCCCGGTCTGACCCGACCGGGCGGACCGAGCCGGGCGGCCGGCACCACCCTCCGCACCGCAGGCAGCGGGACCCATCGCACATTTCGCTCCACCGGATCACCACCGAGGATCCGGCCCCGTGACAAGACCCAGACCGGCCGGCGTCACGAGCGACCGGCGGAGCCGTCGTAACAGGAGGAACCTGATGGACTTCCGGCTCACCGAGGAGCAAGAGGCGCTGCGCTCCAGCGTGCGGGACTTCGCGCGCGAGGTGGTCGCGCCGGTCATCGCCGAGCACTACGAGAAGCACACCTTCCCGTACGAGGTGATCCGGCAGATGGGCAAGATGGGCCTGTTCGGGCTCCCCTTCCCCGAGGAGCACGGCGGCATGGGCGGGGACTACTTCGCGTTGTGCCTGGCCCTGGAGGAACTGGCCCGGGTCGACTCGTCCGTGGCGATCACCCTGGAGGCGGCGGTCTCGCTCGGGGCGATGCCGATCTTCCGCTTCGGCACGGCCGAGCAGAAGGCGCAGTGGCTGCCCAGGCTGCTCAGCGGCGAGGCCCTGGCGGGCTTCGGGCTGACCGAACCGGGCACCGGGTCGGACGCCGGTGGCACGCAGACGAGGGCGGTGCTCGACGGCGACGAGTGGGTGATCAACGGCTCGAAGGCGTTCATCACCAACTCCGGCACCGACATCACGGCGTTGGTCACCGTCACCGCCGTCACCGGCACCCGGCCCGACGGGTCGAAGGAGCTGTCGACGATCATCGTGCCGAGCGGGACGCCCGGCTTCACGGTCGCCCCCGGCTACTCGAAGGTCGGCTGGACGGCCTCGGACACCCACGAGCTGACGTTCGACGACTGCCGGGTGCCGGCGGCGAACCTGCTCGGTGAGCGGGGCCGGGGTTTCGCCCAGTTCCTGCGGATTCTCGACGAGGGGCGGATCGCCATCGCCGCCCTGGCGGTCGGCCTCGCCCAGGGTTGCGTCGACGAGTCGGTGAAGTACGCGCGGGAGCGCGAGGCCTTCGGTCAGCCGATCGGCAACTACCAGGCCATCCAGTTCAAGATCGCGGACATGGAGATGAAGGCGCACACCGCCCGCCTGGCGTACTACGACGCCGCCGCCCGGATGCTGGCCGGCGAGCCGTTCAAGCGGCAGGCCGCCATCGCCAAGCTGCACGCCAGCACGATCGCCGTCGACAACGCCCGCGAGGCCACCCAGATCCACGGCGGGTACGGCTTCATGAACGAATACCCGGTGGCCCGGTTCTGGCGGGACTCGAAGATCCTGGAGATCGGCGAGGGCACCTCCGAGGTGCAGCGCATGATCATCGCCCGCGACCTGGGGATGTGACGACGGGCCGGGGCTGTCGGGTATCCGCAGGCCGGCGTCGGTAGCCCGACGCTGCGCTGAGAGGGGTCACACCTCGACCGTACGCTTCGTCCCCATGACGCCGGGCCATCATCGTCCGCAGGGTGCGCGTACTCCGTTGCCGGACCTGCTGCGCCAGCACCGACTCGCCGCCGGTCTCACCCAGGCCGAGCTGGCGGCGCAGGCGGGGGTGGGGGTCCGGACGCTCCGTGACCTGGAGCGCGGCCGGTCCGCTCGCCCGCAACGCACCACCGTGGAGCTGCTGGCCGGGGCGCTCGGCCTGGCCGGCACGGCCCGGTCGGCGTTTCTCGCCGCCGCCCGCGGGGTCGTCCCCGACACCGTCGAGCCGGCCCGGCCCACCGCGGTCGCACTGCCCGCGCCGCCGAAGCTGTTCGGCCGGGAACAGGATGTCGTCGAGCTGGTCGAGCTGCTCACCGGCGGCCCGGGTCCCCGGCTGGTCAGCCTGGTGGGACTGGCCGGGGTGGGCAAGACCGCCCTGGCCCTGTCGGTGGCCCGCGTGGTCGCCGCCCACTATCCGGGAGGTGTCGCGGGGGTGCTGGTCGGGCCCGGCTCGGACGCCACCGACGTGCTGGCCACCGCCCTGACCGTGTACGACGTGCCGAGCCTGGCCGACCTGGCCGCCCGGATCGCCGACCGGCCGGCGCTGCTGCTGGTGGACGCGGCTGAACGGGCGCCCGATCCGGTTGCCGGGGTGGTGCACCGGCTGACCGCCGTGGCACCGTCGCTGCGGGTGCTGGCCGCCGGACGTCACCCCGTCGGGCTGCCCGGCGAGCGGGTGTGGCCGGTGAGCCCGCTGGAGGTGCCGCCGCCCGACGCGCCCGTCGAGGCGCTCGCCCACTATCCGGCCATGGCGTTGTTCACCGCCCGGTTGGCCCAGGCCCGCGGCGAGCCGCCGACCGCGGCCGAGCTGCCGGCGGGGGCCGCGCTCGTCCGCCGGCTGGGCGGCCTGCCGCTGGCCATCGAGCTGATGGCGGCCCGGGGCCGTCTGCTGGATCCCACCGAACTGCTGGACCGGTACGGCGATCGCGTCCTCGACCTGACCACCGACCTGTCCGACGGTGCGGACTGGCGCGGGGACAACCGGTCGGGCACGGGCTCCGGGTGGGGCGACGACAGCAAGGCAGCGGTGGCGGGGACCCTGCGGGACGCCGTCGCGACGAGCTACCACCTGCTCACCCCGACGGAGCGGGCGGCGTTGTGCCGGTTGGCCGCTTTCGGCAACCGCTGGTCGGTGGAGTTGGCGGAGGAGATGCTCGGCGACGGCGTCGACGCGGTTCCGCTGCTGGACCGCTTCCTCGAACTGGGTCTGCTCAGCGTCCGGGGCGCGGGTCCGTTCCGGTTCCGTCTGCTCGACGCCGTGCGGGACTTCGCCATCGAACGGGCCACCGGCGAGGGTGAGCTGGCGGGGATCCGACGCCGGCACGCCCGCGTACTGGCCCGACTGGTCGCCCGGGCCCTGCCGGAACTGGCCGGGGTGGAACCGGCGGCTGCCGTGCGCCGGCTCGACGAGGTGGGTGGGGACATCAGTGCCGCCCTGGCGTACGCGGCGGCCGACGATCCGGTGACGGCGCTGCGACTGGCGTCGGGGCTGCCCCGCTGGTGGCGGCTTCGCGGGCGGGACGTGGCCGGCCGGCAGTGGCTGCTGCGGCTGCTCGCCGACCCGCGTACGGCCGACGCCGATCCGGCGGTACGGGCCTGGGCCCTGCTCGGCGTGGCCCGGCTCGCCGCCGAGCACGGTGCGGCGGCCGAGGAACTGCCGGCGGCCCGGGCGGCCGTGGTGGCCTTCGGGCAGCTCGGCGACCGCAGCGGGGAGTTGGCGGCGCGAACGACCCTCTGCGACCTGCTGGCCGCGACGGGTGCCGCCGACGCGGCGCTGGTGGAGGCCGAGGGGGTGTTGGCGCTGGCCGACCGCAATGGCCTGATCCGGGAGGGTGCGCTCGCCCGGATGCGCCTGACCTGGCACGACGTCCGGGTCGGTGACCTGCTGGCAGCCCGACGTCGGCTGGCCACGGTCGACCGGCTGGCCGCCCAGTGCGGTGACCGCCGGCTGCGGCTGCTGGCCCGGGCCGGCGTGGCGGAGGTGTTCCGCCTGGAGGGCCGGTACGCCGATGCGGTGGACGAGGGACGGCGCGTGTTGGCGGGCCTGAACTCGTTGGGTGAGCAGGGGCACCGGGTGCGGGGCACCGTGGGTCTGGCGTTGGCCCAGGACGGGCGGGCCGCCGAGGCCGCCGAGGTGCTGGCCGAGTTGCCCCGGCAGGACGCAGCCGTGGCGCTGATCGAGGGGACGTTGGCGCTGCACCGGGGGGACCGGGAGCAGGCGGCGGAGTGGTTCGCCGCCGCCGCCGACGCGGGCGCGACGGTCCGGGACCGCCGCGACGCGGTGGAGGCGTTGGTGGGACTGGCGGCCAGCACGGCCGATCCGGCGGTGCTGGATCGCCTCGACCTGGTGTGTCAGCGCGACGGCGTCCGGCTGCTGTCGCACGAGGAAGGTCTGTTGTATGCCCTGGCCGCAGCGCGCAGGGGCACCGCAGGGTTCGCGGGAGGAGGGCAGCGGGGAGGCGCGGACGATCGAGCCCCCTGGTCAACCCCTCGCTCATCGCCCGCGCCAGCACCCCCCCCGAGTGCGTACCCCGCTGCACGGAGACTAGCCAGGAACGGCCTCGTTGCCGGTCCGTTTTAATCGACTATCTCCCTTGGCTGACGGAGTTCTGCCGGTCTTTCTGCCGGTTCCGCCACCGGCCCTGTTCTGCTCGGCGGGCAGGGAGCTCAGTGGTCCGTCGGGGCGGGTCCGGTCGGTGCCGCATGGCAGGTGCTGCCGGCGGTGGCCCCGGGATGGACGGCGTCGCGGATCCGCCGCAGGCCGTCGAGCAGGGCGCGTAGCGCCGCCGGATCGAGCTGGCCGGTGAACCACTGCTCGATGAGCTCCAGGTGCCCGGGGAGGGTCTGGTCGAGCCGGTGCAGTCCGGCCTTGGTCACCACCGCGTACGAGCTGCGCCGGTCGGCGGGGCAGGCCCGGCGGGTGAGGAGCCCGTCGCGTTCCATCCGGTCGACCACCCGGGTGACCCCGCTGGTGGACAGGGAGGTCTGGGCCGCCAGATCGGTCATCCTCAGCTGGTTGCCCGGGGAGCGGGCCAGGCGGGTCAGCACCTCGAACTCGACCGTCGACAGGCCGTGCTCCTCGAGTTGGGTGGCCATCCGAGCCGACAGGCCGGCGTGCACCTCGAAGAAGAGGCCGGCGGCGGTGATCCGGGGGTCGTCGAACACGGTCTGATCCACCCGTCCATCCTAGCAGTACTTGACAGGAGGAATATTGCCGACGCTATAGTTGCTCAGTCAGTCGTTGGGTTATTAAACAACATTCCGGAGGCAGCACCATGACCAGCAACACCGAGTCGGTTACCCGCGACTGGGACGGCCTCACCATTCCCGCCGCCGGCACCTACCTGCTGGACGTCGCGCACAAGCGGGTCGGCTTCCTGGCCCGGCACATGATGGTGAGCAAGGTTCGCGGCGAGTTCGCCGACGCGACCGCGACGATCACCGTCGCCGAGGACCCGATGCAGTCGGCGGTCAGCGCCACCATCCAGGCCGCCAGCATCACCACCGCCCAGGCCGACCGCGACGCCCACCTGCGCAGCCCCGAGTTCCTGGACGTGGCGGCCTTTCCGACCCTGGAGTTCCGCAGCACCGGCGTGAAGTCCCGCGACGGCAACGAGTTCGTGCTCACGGGTGAGCTGACCATCAAGGGCGTCAGCCGTACCGTCGACCTGGAGGTCGAGTTCGAGGGCGTCGGCCGCAGCCCGTTCGGCCAGGACATCTTCGGCTTCTCCGCGAGCACCGAGATCGACCGCGAGGACTTCGGCCTCACCTGGAACGTCGCCCTGGAGACCGGCGGCGTCCTGGTCGGCAAGAAGGTGAAGATCGAGATCGAGGGTGAGGCCGTCCGTCAGGTCTGACCGCCTGCTCCCTCCCGACGGGTCCGCGCCGCACCGGCACGGGCCCGTTCCCGTCCCGGTGACCGGTCCGGCTGGCCCGGTTCCCGCACCGAGTTCCACGTCAGCGAGGCGGTCGACAAGAACCAGGCGGTGTCGACGCGTGCGAATTGTCACGACTTGTTCGTCGGCACGAGTGGTGGCGGCGGGGCCCGGCTGGGTAGGGATGCAGGTGGAGCGTCCGGTGGGCGGTCGTCGACCGGACGGTCGTCGTTCCGGTCGCTGGATCGCCGACCGGACGGTCGTCGTTCCGGTCGCTGGATCGCCGGCCGGGCCTCTGGCCCTGTCGGCTCGGCGCTCCTACCGTGGATGGTTCACAATGCGCTGCGGAACGGCACCGTTCCGTTGCGCCGCGCGCCGGGAGGACACATGGGCAGGGACGTCGAGCGGGGCGCCTTCTCCCGGGAGGACCGGGTCCGATACCGGCAGAAGGTACGGCGGTGCCTCGACGTCTTCGCGTTGATGCTCGACGACTTCGGGTTCGACGCCGACCGCCCGATGACCGGGCTGGAGATCGAGCTGAACCTGATGGACGCGGCAGCGGAGCCGGCCATGCGCAACGAGGAGATCCTCGCCGCGATCGCAGACCCGCTGTTCCAGACGGAACTGGGCCGGTTCAACCTGGAGCTGAACGCCCAACCCCGGCTGATCGAGGGCAACGGCTTCGGCGACTACGAGGGTGACCTGCGCAGCAGCCTCGCCCGTGCCGACGAGCGGGCGGCCCGGTCGGACGCCCGGATCGTGCTGGTGGGCATCCTGCCCACCCTCACCGAACGCCACCTGGTCGCCGACAACCTCTCCACCAACGAGCGGTACCGGGTGCTCAACGACCAGATCGTCGGCGCCCGCGGCGAGGACATCGAACTCGACATCCGCGGCGTCGAGCGGCTGCGGACCCACACCGACTCGATCGCGCCCGAGGCCGCCTGCACGAGCGTCCAGTTCCACCTCCAGGTCGCGCCCGACAGCTTCGCCGACTACTGGAACGCCTCGCAGGCCATCGCCGGGGTGCAGGTGGCGGTGGGCGCGAACTCGCCCTACCTCTACGGCCGCCAGCTCTGGGCGGAGACCCGGATAGCGCTGTTCGAGCAGGCCACCGACACCCGGCCGGACGAGCTGAAGGCCCAGGGCGTACGCCCCCGGGTCTGGTTCGGTGAGCGATGGATCACCTCGATCTTCGACCTGTTCGAGGAGAACGTCCGTTACTTTCCGCCGCTGCTGCCGATCTGCGAGGAGGAGGATCCGGTCGAGATCCTGCACGCCGGCGGGGTGCCCGAACTGAGCGAGCTGCGCCTGCACAACGGCACGGTCTACCGCTGGAACCGCCCGGTGTACGACATCATGAACGGCCGCCCGCACCTGCGGGTCGAGAACCGGGTGCTGCCGGCCGGGCCCACCGTGGTCGACATGCTGGCCAACGCGGCCTTCTACTTCGGCCTCGCCCGTGGCCTGGCGGAGTCCGACCGGCCCATCTGGAGCCAGCTCACCTTCAGCTCCGCCGAGGAGAACTTCCACGCGGCGGCCCGACGCGGCATGGACGCCGTGCTGCACTGGCCCCGGCTCGGCGAGGTGCCGGTCACCAAACTCGTCCTCGACGTGCTGCTGCCCACGGCGGCGGCCGGTCTCGACGGCTTCGGCGTGGCCCCGGCCGAACGTGACCGGCTGCTCGGGATCATCGAACAGCGTTGCCGGACCGGCCGCAACGGCGCGGTGTGGCAGACCGAGACGGTGTGGGCGGCCGAGCGGCACCGTGGCATGCACCGCGACGCCGCGCTGCACCACATGGTGCAGCGGTACGCCGAACACCAGCGCGGCAACGAGCCGGTGCACACCTGGCCGGTGGACTGACCCCGCCGTACGCCCCCGTCAGCGGGGCCGGCGGGACGGCCGGCCCCGGCGCGGGGCCGGGTCCGCGGTCGCGTCGTCCGGCTCCGTCGACGGCTGCCCGGCCGCCGCCGCAGGTGGCTTCCCGGCCGCCGATTCCGCGGGTGGCCTCCCGGCGTGCGGCTCCGGGTCGGCGCCGGGATCGGCGACGGCGGCGAAGGTCGAGGTGGTGATCGGCGTGTCGTCCCGCGCCGGATCCGGCGCGGGGGCCCGCTTCGCCGCACGGGTGCCGGTGGTCGGGCGGGGGGAGGTCGCGGTCGCCCGGGCCGGATGGGCGGACGGCTCCCCGGTGCGCTGACGCGGCACCGTCACCGCCCGGCCCGCGCGATCGCGCCGCTCGCCCGCCGCGCCGGTGTCGTCGGCCAGCGCCGTGCCGGCCGGGGCCGTGTTCACGTCGTCGGCCAGCGCCGAGCCGGTGTCGTCGCCCGGATCCGGCGCCCGTCGCTGCGCCCGCCGCCGGTCGGCCCGCTGCGCCAGCGCCGCGACCAGCGTGGAACCGCCGACGCCCACGATCACCGCATACGGGGCGATCAGGTGGGCCGACACCTGTTCCGGGCTGATCTCCGTCAACCTCGGCACCGCCAGGAAGTACGCGGTCGCCACGAGCAGCGGACCGGCCGCGCCGGAGGCGGTCGTGCCGACCCGCCCGGCCGGCAGCCGCGCGGCCCGGCGCGCGGCGAACACGCCGATCACCAGCGCGGACCCCAGCGAGAGGACCGCCCCGGGCCAGTAGAAGTAGTCCCGGAGCCAGAACTGCCCGCTGTCGGAACTGAACTGCCAGATCCCGAGCTGTGCGGTGGTGAGACCCCGGCCGGCCAGCACCGAGTCGGCCACGGCGACCACGGCGAGCAGCCACAGCCAGGCGGCGGTGGCCGTCACGTTGCCGGCGACGGCCCGTGAGTGCAGGGCCCAGGCGGCCACCAGCACCCCGACGAGGACGCCGACGGCCGCGTACCCGGCTGCCACGGCGCGGGGTGAGGAGGCGTCCGGCACCTGCGCCATCCGCGCCGGTACGGCGACCAGCAGCACCGTTATGAGGGCGCCGAACCCGGCGGCGACCGCCAGGCAGAGCCGGCGCAGGGTGCCGCCGGGCCGTGCCGGTGCGGGTGGGGTCGCGGTCGACGCGGCCGTCGCGTCGACGGTCATCCCCTCCGCCGCCGGCCCCGACGCCGCGACCTCGGGCGACCGACGTTCGTGCAGCCGCTGTGCGCTGACGGCGCCGAGGACGGTGGAGGTGGCCCCGATCCAGGTGGCCCACACCAGGCTGGCCACCCAGGCGGCCGTGCCGGCGTCGGCCACGGCCGGCGTCCAGTTGATGATGCCCAGCCCGTAGCCGAAGCCCAGTTGCGCCGCGCCGGCGCCGGCAGCCACCCCGGTGGCGGTGGCGATCGATCCTCCCCAGCCCTGTCTGGCCATGCCGGGCAGCGTAGCGTCCGGCGGCCGGGGCGGCGAGTCGTGCGCGACGGTACCGGTGCAGGTCGACGCAGCGTGGTCGGCCGGGGCGGGTGCGGTCGGCGGTCGGTGCGGCACGTCCGCTGGTGCCGCCGAGCCGACAGCGGGCGGGTCGACACGCGGATGGCGGGCCGGCCGCTCCTACGCTTGACTCGACGGTGCGGGCCGACGGCGGTCCGGTGCGGAGAGGACGTGCCATGAGCGACGACCGCCAGCAACCCCCGGCCGGGGGCGACGACCGGACGCAGCGGATCCCGGATCCGGCCGACCGGACGCAGCGGATCCCGGATCCCGCCGACCGGGCGGCCGGGGACGGGCCGGCACCGGACCGGACGGGCCCGGACGCCACCGCGCCGCTGCACCGGGACGGGCCGGACCGCACCGCGCCGATGGACCGGGTTGGTCCCGATCGGACTGCGCCGATGGACCGGGTTGGTCCCGACGAGACCGCCGCGCTGCCGCCGGAGCGGTCCGGGCCGGCGTGGTCGGGGCGTGCGGAGGTGCCGCAGTCCCGGCCGGTCGACGAGGCCCCCGACTGGTACCCGGAGGATCAGTCCGGCCGGCGGTGGTGGGCGCCCATCCTGTGGGGGGTTCTGGTGCTGCTGCTGCTCGGCCTGTTGGGCGTCGGGCTGTGGTTCGCCCTGCGGTCGGCCGACGACCCGGCTCCCGCGCCGTCACCGACCGGCGCGCCGACGGCACCCCCCACCTCGGCGGCGCCGACCACCCGCGCGCCGACCACTGCGCCGGCCAGCACCGCTCCGGCCCAGGTGCCGATGCCGCCGCTGGAGGGCCTTTCGGTGGACGCCGCCCGCGTGATCCTGGACGGGCTCGACCTCGACTACCGGATCGAGTACCGCCCGTCCGACGCGCCGGAGGGCACCGTGCTCGCCACCGATCCGGAGGCCGGTGCGGAAGTGGACGCCGACGGGGAGGTGACGTTGATCGTGGCCGAGGCCGCGCCGTCGCCGTCGGTGACCTCGGCGAAGCCGACCGGCGAGGTCACGGCGTCGCCCACGCCGACTCCCTGAGCCGAAGGCGGCCGGCGCTCACCACATCCGGCGTCGCGTCCCGACCAGGCCCAGGCCGGCGAGGGAGATGGCCAGACCGAAGACCCCGGTCCAGAACAGCGACCGACTGATCTCCGCCGCCGAGTGGTCGCGGTGGGTCGGCGGCCCGGCCTGTGCGTACGGGTCAGCGCCCGCCGAGTCGTCGGGTGCCGTCCCTGCCGGGTCGGGCGCACCGAACAGGTACGGCTCGTCGGGATCGGGCCCGTCGTCCGGGTACGCGTCCTCCGGTTCGTAGCCGGATGTCCCGGACGGGTCCTCGCCGACCACGGTGATCGCCGGTGCGGGCACCGGTGCGGTCAGCCGGGTCGAGGACAGGGCGGGATCCCGGACCACGACCGTGAGGACGGTGGCGGCGCCGAGAAGCGCCAGGATTCCGAATGCGTAGGCGATACGGGAGCGGTGGTGCCGCCGCGCGGCGGACTGTTCGACCATGGCCATCCCAGGTTCGGGGTCCTGGACGCGCGCGGTGGAGACCTGCCGGGGTGGGCGTACCAATTCTATGGCGTGGTACGCCCTCCGGGCAGCCGAACGTCAGGCTCAGCCCACCCGGACCGGGGTCCGGGTGACGGGCCGGCGCTGGGTGCGCACGGTGTGCGGCCGGGGCTCGGGAGCGGCCTTGATCCGCACCAGACCCTCTCGTTGGACGAAGATCGACCGTCGGTTGACCGCGTCCCCCGCCGCGTTCAACTCGTAGCCTTCGAGCCACAGCCAACCGTCGTAGGTGGGCTGGTCGAGCACCCGGATCACCCGGAACATGATGGGCCTGAGGAACTGGACACTCGCCGCGCGTGTCACGTGCAGAACGTCACCGGAGCGGGGAAGCACATGGGCTCCTGGAGGATCGGCCGGCGGAGAAGGCCGGCAGGGGTTGTCAGGGGGATGTGGTGATGCCCGGTGCCGGGGTCGTGCCTCGGGACCGGATCACGCAGGTGGTGGTCGGGCCGTACCCGCTGTGGCGCGCCGCCACCCGACCATCACCCGGGTGCTCCCGGGTACCGCTCCCGCCGCCGCAGCCGTCGGGCTTGCAGCGGCGGGGTCATCACCCCGGGGCGGGTCTGACTGTCGTCGGCCGGATCAGCCCACCCACCCGGCTCCCACGAAGATCACGCCGTGAGAGCGCGAGGAAACAGTGAGTGACCCGAGCCATAGGGACAGAGTGCATCAGGGACGTGCGTCATGCAAGTTGCATGTCGACTTTTGCCGATACGCGAGCGCCGTGCACGAGTGGGCGCTTGAAGGGGCTGGCGTCCGGACGGCACACTGAGGACCGGTTTCGCCCGTCGCGGCCGGTCGACGACCGGTACCACCCCCCGCCGCGAACGCACGCCCGCCCCGACGGTGGCGCCCCTGGCGGGTGGCGACAGCGGTGCGCCGAGCGGAGGTGTCCCGGTGAGGGTCAGCAGCCAACGGGGGCCGCGTGACTGAGCGGCGCAGCCCCACCATCCGCCGCCGGCGGCTGGGCGCGGAACTGCGCCGGCAGCGCGAGGCGGCGGGGATCACCATCGAGGTCGTCGCCGAGCACCTCGAGTGCTCGGCGTCGAAGATCTCCCGGATCGAGACCGGCCACACCACGGCCACCCCCCGCGACGTGCGGGACATGCTCCGCATCTACGGCGTGGTCGGCGCCGAGAGCGACGAGCTGGTGCAGATCGCCCGGGAGGCCCGACAGAAGGGCTGGTGGCACCCGTACAGCACGGTTCTGGTGGGGGCGTACGTCGGCCTGGAGGCGGCGGCGAGTTCCATCCGGGCGTACGAGCAGCAGGTGGTGCCGGGCCTGCTGGAGACCGAGGACTACGCCACGGCGATGATCCGGGCCGCACGACCCGACTTCACCGCGGAACAGGTGCAGCAACGGGTGCGTGTCCGACTCGGCCGTCAGTCGTTGTTGACCCAGGATGATCCGGTCGATCTGTGGGTGGTGCTCGATGAGGCGGTGGTGAGCCGGCCGGTCGGGGGCGACGCGGTGATGCGTGGCCAGCTCGAACGGTTGGTGGAGGTGGCCCAGCTGCCGAACGTGACGTTGCAGATCCTGCCCTTCGAGGTGGGGGCGCACGCCGGCATGGACGGCACCTTCACGGTTCTCAGCTTTCCCGAGCCGAATGATCCGGATGTCGTGTACGCGGAGAATGCTACGGGTGGGCTCTTCCTGGAGAAGAGCGACGAGCTACAGAAGTACAGCTTCATCTTCGATCACATTCGGGCAGCGGCCATACGACCGGAGGAGTCCGTCGCACACATCGCAAAACTGGCAGAGGAGCCGTTGTGGAAATGGCGACCAAGGGGTTCCCCGTGGACCTGACGCAGGCATCGTGGTTCAAGAGCTCGAAAAGCGGGCCGAACTGTGACAACTGCGTAGAGGTGGCGTACGTGACCGGGGCCGTCGGCGTCCGGGACTCGAAGGACAAGGCGGGTCCCGCACTGCTCTTCGGCCCGGGAGGCTGGCACGCCTTCGTCGCCGGTGCCAGGGGCGGAGTGTTCGACCGGGGCTGACCGGCCCCGGCGTGTCCCGAGCTGCCCCCCGTCCGGTCCGACCGGGCGGGGGGCAGCGTCGCGTCCGCACCCCCCCGGGCGTGGACCTGCTCGACCGGGCGGGCCGGGCTCGACCGGCGCGGCCACGGTCGGCTGGCGGGCACGCAGTCGACCGGTGCTGACGCGATCCTCCCCGGCGCGATGCCGTCGCCAGAGCGTCCCCGACTCGTTGTACCCCTGCGTACGGCGCTGGTCGACATCCCGCCTCTGGCGGGTCCGAGCGAGGCAGGCGAGGCGGATGACGACGATCGGGTCAGAGAACCTGACGAACGGGCCGGGCAAAGCGGAGCGGTTCGGTGGGAAGTACCGCGGCGCCCGCCGGGACACCGTGCTGACCGAGGTGGTGTCCACCGACACCGACCTGCCGGGACGCGAGACCGCCGCAGCACCGGAACAGGCCGGCCAGGCCATGTCCCTGCCGTCGCTGGATTCGAGCCCGCTCACCGAGCCGTCGTTCCCGCCGTCCGGCTGGCCGACGGAGCCGTCGGAGTCGCTGGTCGACCACCCGCTGCTGCGCGGTCTCCTCCTGGAGTTGCCCCCCAAGGGCAGTGTGCCCCCGCCCGGCTGGCTGGACCGCTGGTTCGAGGCGACCCGCGCGATCCTGGAGCTGCTATACGTGCAGGGCTCCGGCCGTTCGCGCTGAGGCCGGACGCTCCGGCATGGCCCGCTCGGCGAGCCGGTTGTGCCGCAGGGCGTGGCGTACCCCGATGGCGGCGACGCCCAGCACTCCGAGGGTGACGGCGAAGCCGGTCACGCCCGGCCCGGTGGGCAGGTTCGCCCCGCTCGCCGTCGCCAGGGCCGGCAGGATCGCCAGCCCGGTGACCTGCACGGGAAGCCCGACGAGCGGGTGCGCCGCAGCGGCCCGCAGCCCGTGCGGCGCGGGGATCCGGGGAACTGCGGCGAACGCCTGTGCACCCGCCCGCACCCGGCGCAACCGGCGCACGGTGCAGACCGCGACCACAAACGCCGGGGCGGCGGCGAGGGCGAGCCCGGCCGCGGCCCGGTCCGCCGGCACGGCGGCGCTGGCGAGACCTGCCAGGAACACCGCGCCGGTCAGTCCGATGCCGGCCAGGGTCAGCCCGAGAACCCATCCGGTGCGTCTGCGGAGCAGCCGGGCCCGGTCCAGCCGGGGTAGCCCGTCCGCGAGCCAGCCAGCGACCCACCACACGACGGCCACCGGAACCAGGACGGCGAGGTGGGTTTCCATACCGGACAGCCTTTCCCGATTCCGGCGTTCGTGAATCAGGGGCGTGCCCCTGGTTCGTCCCGTACCGGGTCCCGTAGGGGCCATCCCACTGGTGTTATGGGGAATCCGACATGTTTATCTGCGTCCATCGGCCGAACTACCCTCACCTCGATCGGCGTTCATCGATTCACCTGCCACGAGCCGGTGGACGGTCGATGCCGGTCGGAGGGAGGTAGGAAGATGACTCTTCCACACAGGTCCGTTCTCGTCGGGCTGGCCGCGCTGGCCATGGTGGCGACAGCATCGCCCGCCATGGCCGCCGAACCGGTCGGCATGATCCGCAACGCCGGCGGCGCGACCGCCGTGACCGACAGCTACATCGTGGTGTTCAAGGACGACGCGGTGGCCCGTCCGGCCGTCGGATCGTCCGTCGACCGGCTGCGCAGCCGCCACGGTGGCACGGTGGCCCGCACCTGGAACTCGGCCGTCCGCGGTGCCGAGATGCGCGTCAGCGCGCGGGCAGCCGCCCGGATCGCGGCGGACCCCGCCGTCGCGTACGTCGAGCAGAACCACGTCGTGTCGATCGCCGGCACGCAGACGAACCCCCCGTCCTGGGGAATCGACCGCGTCGACCAGCGCAACCTGCCGCTGGACAGGTCGTACACGTACCCGAACACGGCGACCAACGTGACGTCGTACATCCTCGACACCGGCATCCGGATCAGCCACTCGGACTTCGGTGGTCGGGCCGTCTGGGGCACCAACACGGTCGACACCAACAACACCGACTGCAACGGCCACGGCACCCACGTCGCCGGCACCACCGGCGGCACGGCGTACGGCGTCGCCAAGGGCACCCGCCTGGTCGCCGTCAAGGTGCTCAACTGCTCCGGCAGCGGCACCACCGCCGGGGTCATCGCCGGCGTCGACTGGGTGACCGCCAACGCGGTCAAGCCGGCCGTGGCGAACATGAGCCTCGGCGGTGGGGCCAGCACCGCGCTCGACAACGCGGTCGCCAGCTCGATCGCCTCCGGAGTCACGTACGCGCTGGCCGCCGGCAACTCCAACGCCAACGCCTGCAACTCCTCGCCGGCCCGGACCCCCGCGGCGATCACCGTCGGCGCGACCACCAACACGGACGCGCGGGCCTCGTACTCGAACTACGGCACCTGCCTGGACATCTTCGCGCCGGGTTCGTCGATCACCGCGCCGTGGATCACCAACGACACGTCGACCAACACCATCAGCGGCACCTCGATGGCGTCCCCGCACGCGGCGGGCGCGGCGGCCCTGGTGCTGTCGGCCAACCCCTCGTGGACCCCGCAGCAGGTTCGGGACTCGCTGGTCAACAACGCCACCAGCAACGTGGTGACGAACCCGGGCAGCGGCTCGCCGAACAAGCTGCTCTACGTCGTCAACGGCAGCACCCCGCCCCCCACCAACGACTTCTCCGTCTCGGTCTCGCCGACCTCCGGGTCGGTCGCGCCGGGTGGCTCGGCCACGGCCACCGTGTCCACCGCCACCACCAACGGGTCCGCCCAGTCGGTCAGCCTCTCCGCGAGCGGCCTGCCGTCCGGGGCCACGGCCTCGTTCAGCCCCGCCACGGTCACCTCCGGCGGCTCCTCGACGCTGACCATCAACACCTCGGCCAGCACCCCGGCCGGCACGTACACCGTGACCGTCTCGGGAACCGCGACGTCCGGCACGAAGACCGCGACCTACTCGCTGACGGTCACCGGCAGCGGGGGTGGCAGCTGCGCCGGCACCAACGGCACCGACGTGGCGATCCCGGACCGCAGCACGGTGACCAGCTCCATCACCATCACCGGCTGCAACCGCAACGCCTCCTCGGCCTCGACGGTGGCGGTCAACATCGTCCACACCTACCGCGGTGACCTGGTCATCGACCTGCTCGCCCCGGACGGCTCCGCCTACCGGCTGAAGAACAGCAGCTACTTCGACGGCGCCGACAACGTCAACGCCACCTACACGGTGAACCTCTCCGGTGAGGCGGCGAACGGCACCTGGCGGCTCCAGGTCCAGGACGCCTACTCCGGCGACACCGGCTACATCAACACCTGGACCCTGACCCTCTGACGCACGACGACACGCAGGCCCCCGCCGGTCACGGCGGGGGCCTGCGGCGTACGGGATCAGACGGCGAAGCTGCCGGGGTGCTCGGTCGCCGGCCTCGGCGGCTTCGCCTTCCACAGCCCGGTCTTCTGCGCCGCCAGTCGGGTCAGGTATGCCGGGTTGAGGATCACGTACCGCCGCCACAGCCGCTTCGGCTCCAGGCCGAGCCGCCAGAACCACTCCAACCCGGCCCGCTGCATCCACGACGGCGGATTACGCAACAGCCCGGCGTGGTAGTCGAAGGCCGCCCCGACCGCCATCAGCGGCATGTCCAGCAGCGGTCGCATCGCGTACGCGAAGATCTCCTGGCGGGGGCAGCCCAACCCGACCAGGACGAGGCGCGCACCGCTGGCGCGGATCCGGTCGGCGATCTCCACGTCCTCGCCCGGCTGCACGGCACGGAACTTCGACGGCTCCACCCCCGCGATCTTCAAAGCCGGGAACATCCGCTCCAGCGCCGGGATCAGGCGCGACAGCGTCTCCTCCGTGGAGCCGTACAGGTAGACGGGCAGGCCCTCGTCGGCGAACCGGGAGAGCACGTGCAGGGTGAGCTGCGGCCCGTAGACCCGGTCGGTGAGGCCGGCGCCGTGCAGCAGGTTCAACGCCCAGCGCACCGGCTGGCCGTCGGGCGTGACCACGTCGAAGGAGTTCAGGCGGGCGTTGTGCGCCGGGTCGAGGACCCCGGTCATCACGCCGTGCACGGCGAGCGCGGTCAGCGCCAGCGGTCGGCGTTCCTGCGCCGCCACGACCACCTGCTCGGTCGCGGCGGCGTAGTCGGTGGCGTCGACGAGGACGCCCAGGACGTTGCGCTTGCCCCGCTCGTTCACGGCCGCACCTCGCTGACGCTCGCTCATGACCCCGGCACCCACTTGTCGACGTTGGCCTCGTAGATCTCCCGCATGATCATCGGTACGTCGTAGACCTGCTTCCAGTCCGGGTAGTCGGCCTGGAACGCCTCGTTGGAGCCGATCCACCACTTGTGGTCGCCGATCCGGTTCGCCTCGACGTACTCGGAGATCATCTCCTGGCCGGTGATCCGCTCGGCCTCGGCGAACGCCTCCCGCATGGAGGTGTTGGAGTGCCGCCCGCCGCCCAGGTTGTAGACGGCCGCCGAGCGCGGGTTGCGGAAGAACGCCTCGAACGCCGACACCACGTCGGAGCTGTGGATCGCGTCCCGCACCTGCTTGCCCTGGTAGCCGAAGATCTTGTACGTGCGGCGTTCCATGTTGGCCCGCATCACGTACCCGAGGAAGCCGTGCAGTTCGGTGGCCGAGTGGGCCGGCCCGGTGAGCGTCCCGCCCCGGAAGCAGGCCGTCCGCATGCCGAAGTAGCGACCGTACTCCTGCACCATCACGTCGGCGGCCACCTTCGACGCGCCGAAGATGGAGTGCAGGCAGGCGTCGATCGACATGTCCTCGCGGATGCCCTGCTCGTACGCGTGCCCCGGCTCGATCTCCCAGCGGGTCTCCAGCTCCACCAGCGGCAGGTCGTTCGGCCGGTCGCCGTAGACCTTGTTCGTCGAGCAGTGCACGACCGGGGCCTCCGGGCAGTGCTCACGGACGTTCTGCAGGACGTTCAGGGTGCCGGCGGCGTTGACGTCGAAGTCGGTGAACGGGTCGCGCACCGCCCAGTCGTGCGAGGGCTGCGCGGCGGTGTGGATCACCACGGCGACGTCGCCGCCGTACCGCTGGAAGAGCTTGCCCAGCGCGGCGCGGTCCCGGATGTCGATGCTGTGGTGCGAGTACGACGGGCCAAGCTCGTCTGTCAGCCGGCGGACGTTCCAGGCGGTGGACGCCTCCTCGCCGAAGAACTCCTGCCGCATGTCGTTGTCGATGCCGACGACATCCAGACCGAGGCCGGCGAAGTGCCGGACCGCCTCGGAGCCGATCAGCCCGCCCGATCCGGTCACGAACGCGACACTCACACGCCACTCCTGGTCCGTCGGAGGCAGAAACCATCGGAGCATAGCGTGACGGGTGACCCGACCCGACATGGCAAGAGGGCCCCGCAAGCTGCGGAGCCCTCTGTCTATGGTGGGGAAGGGGGGAGTTGAACCCCCACGCCCTTTCGGGCACACGGACCTGAACCGTGCGCGTCTGCCATTCCGCCACTTCCCCGTGGCACGACCTCGAACACTGTAATCTGCGCCGCGCCCGCTGTCTCCAGCGGGGCCCGGTGAGCCTACCTGGCTGTCGGTCTTCACCGCGATCGGATAACGTCCCCGTGGGGCGGTCACCGTTCGTGGCGGACGAAAGAGTAACACGGCACGGTGGGCCCGTCCGAACGGGCCGCCGCCGGCGGGCCGAGCGGCGTGTGAGCTGCGGGCGCGCCGGACGGATACCATCATGTCCTCGGGACCCGAGGAGGAGCCGGTGAGCGTGCTGCAACGCTTCGAGAAGCGTCTGGAAGGCCTGGTCGAGGGGGCTTTCGCCAAGGTCTTCAAAGGGGTGGTCCACCCCGTGGAGATCCTCAACGCCATGCAGCGGGAGGCCGAGGCGCACAAGGCCATCCTGGCCGGTGGGCGCACCCTGGTGCCCAACCGCTACGTGATCGATCTCTCGCCGTACGACCACAGTCGGCTGGCGCCGTACGCTGCCGCGCTGGCCCAGGAACTGGCCCAGTCGCAGGCGGAGTTCATCGGCGAGCAGGCGTGGACGGTCTACGGCGACGTGATCGTCGAGATCGAGCGGGGCGAGGGGCTGGACACCGGCATGTTCCGGGTCACCGCCGAGGTCTACACCGGCGGCGAGGTCGCCCCGGTGTCCGCGCCCGGTGGCTACGACGCCGGCCCGCCGGCCTATCCCGCGTACGACCAGGGCGGCGGCTACGGCCCCCCGCCGGGCCACGGCGGCGGGCGCAACGTGCGGCTGGTCTCGGGCGACGGGCGCACCTACCCGCTCCAGATGGGCTCGACGGTGATCGGCCGCGGCGACCAGGCCAACCTGCGCCTGCCCGACGTCGGTATCTCCCGCCGACACGCCCGGCTGGACTTCGACGGCGGTCAGGTGGTGCTCACCGACCTCGGCTCGACCAACGGCACGATGGTCAACGGTCAGCGGGTCTCCGCCGTCGCCCTCAACCCCGGCGACATGATCCAGCTCGGGACCACGACCCTGACCTTCCGCGTGGACGGCTGATCCGCCTTGCCGGAACTCGTCATCACCGTCGCCCGGTTCGGGTTCCTCATCCTGCTGTGGATCTTCGTGTTCACGGTGGTCGGCGTCATCCGCCGGGACCTGTTCGCGGGTGCCCGCTCGGGCCGGCTGGTCGCCGCGCCCCGCGGGGTGGGCGCGCCGGCCGGGCAGCCCGCCAAGCAGGCGAAGGCGAAGCGGGGCCGGGCGGCCCACCAGATGGTGGTCACCGCCGGCCAGTTGGCCGGCACCAGGATCACTCTGGGTGATTCTCAGATCACCATCGGTCGTGCCGAGGACTCCACCCTCGTCATCACCGACGACTACGCCTCCGCGCGACACGCCCGACTCGTGCCACGGGACGGGCAGTGGTTCGTCGAGGACCTCGGCTCCACTAACGGCACCTACCTGGATCGCGCTAAGGTCACCGGACCGACCCCCGTCCCCCTCGGCGTGCCGATCCGTATCGGCCGCACCTCTCTCGAATTACGGCCATGACTTTGACCCTGCGCTATGCGGCCCACAGCGACCGCGGTCTGATCCGAGACGGTAACCAGGACTCCGTCTACGCCGGGCCGCGGCTACTCGCCGTCGCCGACGGCATGGGCGGCATGGCCGCCGGTGACGTCGCCAGCAACATCGTCATCGGTGCCATGGCGCCCCTCGACGAGGACGTCCCCGGTGACGCCCTCGTCGACGCGCTCCGGTCCGCCGTGGGCACCGCCAACCAGCAACTCCGCGACACCGTGGACGCCAACCCCCAGATGGAGGGGATGGGCACCACGCTGACCGCGACCCTCTTCTCCGGCAGCAAGCTGGGCATGGTCCACATCGGCGACTCGCGGGCCTACCTCCTGCGCAACGGCGAGTTCGCGCAGATCACCAAGGACGACACCTACGTCCAGATGCTCGTCGACGAGGGTCGGATCAGCGCCGAGGAGGCGAGCAGCCACCCCCAGCGCTCGTTGCTCACCCGGGCGCTCGACGGCCGCGACATCGACCCGGAGTACAGCGTCCGCCAGGTGCTGCCCGGTGACCGCTACCTGATCTGCTCCGACGGGCTCTCCGGCGTGGTCAGCGCCGAGACCATCGCCGAGACCATGCGCGAGTACGCCGACCCGCAGCAGTGCGTGGAGCGCCTCGTGCAGCTCGCGCTGCGCGGCGGCGGCCCCGACAACATCACGGTGATCATCGCTGACGCCACCGACCAGGACATCGTCGAGGCCAGCCCCATCGTCGGCGGTGCCGCCGCCCGGGACCGGGGAATGGCCACCTCGGCCGACGTCTCCACCCCGGCCGCCCGCGCCTCGGCGCTGTCCGCGCCGCGACCCCCGGCACCCGAGGACGAGTCGGCGGCCAACGCCGACGACGAGCCGGAGGAGCGGCGACGCCGGCCCCTGCGGGCCCTGGCGATCGCCGGCGCGCTGCTGGTGCTCGTCGGTGGTGGTGCCTTCGGTGGCTGGACGTACACCCAGCGCCAGTACTACGTGGGTGCCACGGACGACGGCCAGATCGCCGTGTTCCGGGGCATCCAGGGCCAGATCGCCGGCATGGACCTGTCGACCGTCCACTCGGAGAGCACCGCCGAACTGGACGACCTGACGCTGGCCGCGCAGGAGCAGGTCAAGCAGGGCATCCCGGCCCGCAACCAGCCGGACGCCGAGCGGCGGCTCGCCGAGCTGACAGTCGACAGCCCGACGAACGTCAACCTCAAGCCGATCTGCCCGCCCACCATCCCCCCGGCACCGGTCGAACCCACTCCGACACCCACCCCGCCGGTTCCCCCGACTCCGACCCCGGCCGCGACCGCCCTGCCGACGGTCGACCCGTCCGGCCTTCCCACCGCGCCGGCCTCCACGCCCGACGCCCCACCCTCCGACACCTTCTCGCCGGCGGTCGACCCGGCCACCTGCCGGTCGCCCGAGTAGGCGTCGGCTCGAATCCGAGGACGATCGTGACCGCAGCGGCCACCCCGGCAACCTCGCCCGCCACCATGGGCGAGCAGCCCGGCGTACGCCTGGCCCGGTCCCGGCGCAACGCCGAACTGTCGCTGCTGCTGCTGGCCATGGTGCTGGTGGCCGCCTACGGGGCGATGGTCGAGGCGAAGGTCCTGGACACGGTCACCCCCGACTTCTGGATGCCGGCCGCCGCACTCACCGCGGTCTTCCTCGGCGCCCACCTGGTGATCCGGTTCCTGGCACCGTTCGCCGACCCGGCCCTGCTGCCGGCCGTGGCCCTGCTCAACGGGCTCGGGGTGGGCTTCCTGCGCCGGCTCGACCTGGCCAAGGCCGCCCCGCCGGACCGGGAGGGCCTGGCCATCTTCGCGGGCACCGGGGGCCGCCAGCTCGCCTGGACGCTGATCTCGGTGGTGCTCGCCGCCGGCCTGCTCACCCTGATGCGGGACCACCGGTCGATCTCCCGGTACGCGTACACCCTCGGCCTGTCGGGCATCGTGCTGGTGATGCTCCCGGCGGTGCTGCCGGCCAGCATCTCGGAGATCAACGGCGCGAAGCTGTGGGTCCGCATCGGCAGCTTCTCCATCCAGCCCGGTGAGTTCGCCAAGCTGGCGCTGCTGGTCTTCTTCGCCTACTACCTGGTCCGCAAGCGCGAGGTGCTGTCGCTGGCCAGCCGCCGCTTCCTGGGCATCGACCTCCCGCGTGGCCGTGACCTCGGCCCGGTGCTGGTGGTGTGGATCATCAGCCTCCTGGTCCTCGTCTTCGAGAAGGACCTCGGCACCTCGCTGCTCTACTTCGGCATGTTCGTGGTGACGCTCTACATCGCCACCGAGCGGGTCAGCTGGCTGCTCATCGGCCTGGTGCTGTTCTTCGGCGGCGCATACCTCGCGTACGTGCTCGGGGAGGCCGTGGGCGGGCCGTTCGCCAACTTCTACCTGCGGGCGCAGATCTGGCTGGACCCGTTCGCCGACCCCTACGAAGACGGCTACCAGCTGGTGCAGGGGCTGCTGGCGCTCGGCACGGGCGGCCTGTTCGGCGCCGGGCCGGGTGGTGGGCAGCCGCTGCTGCTGCCCGAGGTGCAGAACGACTTCATCTTCGCGGGCATCGGCGAGGAGATCGGCCTGTTCGGCCTCTCCGCGCTGCTGGTGGTCTACCTGCTGATCGTGGAGCGGGGCCTGCGGGCCGCCCTCGCGGTGCGGGACTCGTTCGGCAAGCTGCTCGCCGGTGGCCTGGCGTTCACGCTCGGTCTCCAGGTCTTCGTGATCGTCGGCGGGATCAGCAAGCTCATCCCGCTCACCGGCCAGACGACCCCGTTCCTGTCGGCCGGTGGCTCCTCGCTCATGGCCAACTGGCTGCTCATCGCGGTGCTGATGCGGGTCTCCGACGCGGCCCGCCGACCGGTCGCCGCCGGTGGCAAGGTCGCCCGCCCGAGCGGCGGGCCGCCGGAGCAGCTGCACGGTGCCCCCACGGAGGTGATCAAGCCGTGAACGCACCGCTGCGCCGGGTCGGCATCGTCGTCATGGTCCTGTTCGGTCTGCTCTTCGCGAACCTCAACTGGATCCAGGCGTACAAGGCCGACGAGTACCGCACCAGCGACTACAACGGCCGGGTCCAGGTCGCCGAGTACGAGCGCCGCCGGGGCAACATCGAGGCCGGCGGCACCGCGCTCGCGGTGAGCAAGGAGACCGACGGCGAACTGAAGTTCCTGCGCACCTACCCCGGGGGCGCGAAGTACGCGCACGTCATCGGCTACAAGCCGGTCAACCTCGCCGCCACCGGCGTCGAGCGGTTCGAGAACGACTTCCTCGCCGGCACCAGCGACCAGCTCATCGCCAACCGGGTGAAGGACATGTTCACCGGCGACCGCACCGCGGGCGGCAACGTGCTGCTCACCCTGTCCCGCCGGGCCCAGGACGTCGCGTACGACCAGCTGCGCAACAACAACCGGGGGGCGGACAAGGGCGCGGCCATCGCCATCGACCCGCGTACCGGGGCGGTGCAGGCGATGGTCTCCATGCCCAGCTTCGACCCCAACCCGCTGGCCAGCCACAGCACCAGTGAGGCGACCGCCGCGTACAACAGGCTGGAGCAGGACCCGGACCGGCCGCTGCGCAACCGCGCGCTGGCCGAGACGTTGCCGCCCGGCTCCACCTTCAAGATCGTGGTGGCCGCGGCGGCGCTGGAGAACGGCGTCGGTCCGGAGACCCGGATCCCGGCCGGGCCCAGCTTCACCCCGCCGACCTCGGGTGAGCCGATCCGCAACGCCGCGCCGTCGATCTGCCCGGAGTCCGAGGTGACCCTGATCGACGCGGTCACGGAGTCCTGCAACACCGGGTTCGCGCAGCTCGGCCTGCGGCTCGGCGCTGACACGATCAAGGAGAAGGCCCGCCAGTTCGGCTTCGAGCAGGACGACCTGCGGGTCGGCCGGCCCGGCGAGGGCGGCCTGGAGGTGGCCGCCAGCCGGACCGGCAGCATGGAGAACCCCGACGGCGGCGACGACCCGGGTGCGCTGGCCCAGTCGTCCATCGGCCAGCGCGACGTGCGGATGACCCCGTTGCAGGGGGCCCTGATCGCGGCCACGGTCGCCAACGGCGGCCGGCAGTACGAGCCGTACGTGGTGCGGCAGCTGCTCGGCCCCGACCGCACCACCGTCTACGAACCCGTCGAACCCCGGGTGCTGCGCCAGCCGGTCAGCAGCCAGGTCGCCGGAGACCTGCGGGACATGATGGTCAGCGTCGTCCGGAACGGCAGCGGCGGCAACGCCCAGATCAACGGCTACACCGTCGGCGGCAAGACCGGCACGGCCCAGTCGGCACCGGACCGACCCGACCACGGCTGGTTCATCGGCTTCGTGCTCGACAAGGACGGCAACGCCATCTCCGCCGTGTGCGTGCTGCTGGAACAGGCCGGCAGCGGCGGCAGTGCCGAGGCGGCCCGGATCGCCGGCCAGATCATGCGGGCGGTCATCGCCGAACCCGGGGGGCGCTGACATGTTGAGCCCCGGCGTCCAGCTCGGCAACCGCTACCGTCTCGACGAGCGGATCGCCAGCGGCGGCATGGGCGACGTCTGGCGCGGCACCGATCAGGTGCTCGGCCGCACGGTCGCCGTGAAGAGCCTGCTTCCGGCGCTGCTCGACGAACCCGGCTTCGCCGAGCGGTTCCGGGGCGAGGCGCGGACGATGGCGACGATCAACCACCCCGGCGTGGTCGACGTCTACGACTTCGGCAACGACCAGCAGATCGCCTTCCTGATCATGGAGTACGTCGAGGGCGATCCGCTGTCGGCGACGCTGAGCCGGGTCGGCCGGCTCACCCCGGCCCGCACGATGGCGCTGGTCGCGCAGGCCGCCGACGCCCTGCACGCCGCCCACGGCAAGGGCATCGTGCACCGGGACGTCAAGCCCGGCAACCTGCTGGTCCGGCCGAACGGCACGCTCGTGCTGACCGACTTCGGCATCGCCCGCTCCGAACTGGTCGGCCAGCTCACCGCCGCCGGCTCGGTGCTGGGCACCGCGTCGTACATCTCGCCCGAGCAGGCCACCGGGCAGGTCGCCACCCCCGCCTCCGACGTGTACGCGCTCGGTGTGGTCGCCTACCAGTGCCTCGCCGGCCGGCGGCCGTTCGAGGGTGACAACCCGCTGGAGATCGCCATGCGGCACGTCCGGGAGCATCCCCGGCCGCTGCCGCCGGACATCCCGCCGCAGGTGCGGGCGGTGGTGGAGCGGGCGATGGCGAAGGACCCGGCGGCCCGCTGGCCCAGCGCCGCGGCGCTGTCCAACGTCGCCCGGCAGTTGAAGGCGCAGCTCTCCCAGCAGGCGCGGGCCGGCGGCCAGAAACCTGTCTCCGGCGCTCCGTCCTCGCCGGCGCCCGCTCCCGGCCGCGCCCAGGTGCCGTCGCCCTCGTCGCCCCGCCCGCCGGCCGCCCAGCCGCCCCGGCCGCCCGTCACCGCCCAGCCGCCCCGGCCGCCGGTGAGCCAGCCGCGCCCCACCGTGGTCGCGCCGGCCGGGCACCCGCACCGGCCGGCGGCGCAGGCGTCGACCGGCTACCCGCGAGGGGCCGCCCCGACACGCCCACCTGCCGCCCGACCGGTGGCCTACGCGCAATCCGGCCCGCAGCCCGCACCCCGCCGTTCGCGAACCGGCGTCTGGTTACTCGCCGTGCTCCTGGCGGCACTGGTCCTGCTCTGCTCCGGCGTGATTTCCTACAAGGTGCGGGAGCAGTTGAATACCGGTGCGCCGGTGGTGGACGCCCCACGAACGGTGACATCCGACGCGCTGCGGCTCGCCGGACGAGACGATCTGGCCGGCACGGCGTACCGTCGACTGGATCGGGTCCGATCCGGCAGCGACGAGACGACGACGAGCGAAGGACGACAGACGCGATGACAGCGCAGGCCCGCCTGCTCGGAGGCAGGTACCAGGTCGGCGAGCTGCTCGGCTACGGCGGCATGGCCGAGGTGCACCGCGGTCGCGACCTGCGGCTCGGCCGGGACGTCGCGATCAAGATGCTGCGCACCGACCTGGCCCGCGACGCCACGTTCCAGATGCGCTTCCGCCGGGAGGCGCAGAACGCGGCGTCGCTCAACCACCCCGCCATCGTCGCCGTCTACGACACCGGCGAGGAGCAGGCGCCCACGGGCGAGACGCTGCCGTTCATCGTCATGGAGTTCGTCAACGGGCGGACGCTGAAGGAGGTCCTCGGCGCGGAGGCCCGCCTCCAACCCCGGCGGGCGCTGGAGATCTGCGCCGACATGTGCGCGGCGCTGGAGTTCAGCCACCGGCACGGCATCATCCACCGGGACATCAAGCCCGGCAACGTCATGCTGACCCAGACCGGCCAGGTCAAGGTCATGGACTTCGGGATCGCGCGGGCCCTGGCCAGCGGTGCCACCACCATGACGCAGACCAGCGCCGTGATCGGTACGGCCCAGTACCTCTCGCCCGAACAGGCCCGGGGCGAGGCCGTCGACGCCCGCTCCGACGTGTACGCCGCCGGCTGTGTGCTCTTCGAGCTGGTGTGCGGGCACCCGCCGTTCGTGGGCGACAGCCCGGTGAGCGTCGCCTACCAGCACGTACGCGAGGCCCCGCCGACGCCCAGCGACGTCAACCCGGACGTCACCCCGGCGATCGACGCGATCGTCCTCAAGGCGCTGTCGAAGAACCCGCTCAACCGCTACCAGAGCGCCGGCGAGATGCGCGCCGACCTGCTCCGCGCCGCCGCCGGGCGGCCCGTGATGGCCACTCCGGTGCTGCGCGAGGACGAGACGATGCCGATGTCCGCGGCCGGCGCGGCGGCGGGCTACCCGGCCGCCGCGGGCGCTCCGCAGACCCGGCAGATCCCGGCCCGGGTCGGTGACCCGCGGCAGCGGCGGGCCTCCTCCTGGCTCATCGCGACCTTCGCCGCGCTCGGCGTGCTCGCGGTGATCGCCCTGGTGGCCGCCCTCCTGCTGAACCAGCGCGACGCCGACGAGGTCGCCGTGCCGACGGTGACGGGGCTCAGTCAACAGGACGCGTTCGCCCAGATCCGACAGGCCGGCTTCAACCCGCAGGCCGGTGAGCAGGTCTTCGACGACAGCTGCCGGGAGGGCACGGTGGCGAGCCAGCAGCCCGCCGCCGGGGCGCCGTTGGAACCGAACAGCACGGTGACCGTCCGTGTCTGTGGCGGCAAGCCCGAGGTCACCATCCCGCCCGCCCTGGTCAACTCGCCCTTCGAGAACGTCGAGCAGCAGCTCACCGACCTCGACCTGGAGGTCGACCGCAAGGACGTCAACAGCAGCGCCGCCGAGGGCACCGTGGTCAAGGTGGACCCGCCCTCGGGCACCAGCGTCGCGGAGGGCACCAAGGTGACCGTCGAGGTCTCCAACGGCAGGATCACCAAGGTTCCGAACGTGCTCGACCGGACCCAGTCGCAGGCCGAGCGGGAACTCCAGCAGGCGGGCTACGACGTGGAGGTCGTCGAGGGTGACCCGGTGCCGGCGGCCGAGGCCGGCCGGGTGACCGCCCAGGATCCACGCGGGGGAACGGAACTGCTCAAGGGCAAGAAGGTGACCATCGAGGTGACCGTGCCGGAGAAGGTCGACCCGACGCCGTCGCAGTCGCCGCCGACTCCGACCCCGACGCCGACCGAACCGGATGACGACGGCGGCGGGGACGGCGGCGGCCTGCTTCCCACCCCGCCGGTGCGACTCCCCGACGACTGACCCACGCCCGATCCCGAGACGGGGAGGGCTGCCCGCTGCCGCCCGGTCCGGCGTCCGGCGGCTCGGTGTCGCCTTGGTGGGAGAGAGGGCCGGTCAGATGGTGGCGAAGGCGGCGCGGCGACGGGCGTCCACCTCGGCGGCCAGCGCCGGGGCACGGTCCAGCGCCTCGCGGTGACCGCAGGCGGCCAGCCAGTTGGCCAGCATCAGGTGCCCGCCCTCGGTCAGCACCGACTCGGGGTGGAACTGGACCCCCTCGATCGGCAGCGTGCGGTGACGCATCGCCATCACCACCCCCGAATCGGTCCAGCCGGTGACCTCCAGCTCGTCCGGCAGGGTCTCCGGCCGTACGGCGAGCGAGTGGTAGCGGGTCGCCGTGAACGGGTCGGGCAGCCCGGTGAGCACACCCGTCGACTGGTGCCGCACCTCGGAGGTCTTGCCGTGCAACAGCTCGGGGGCTCGGGCCACGGTGGCGCCGAACGCCTCTCCGATCGCCTGGTGGCCGAGGCAGACGCCGAAGATCGGCAGCTCGCCGCCGTAGCGGCGGATCACGTCGAGGCAGATGCCGGCCCGGTCCGGGCTGCCGGGGCCGGGTGACAGCAGGATGCCGTCCGCGCCGGCCTCGCCGACCCCGGCAAGGTCGATCTCGTCGTTGCGGCGCACCTCGCACTCCGCGCCGAGCTGGCCCAGGTACTGCACGAGGTTGAACACGAACGAGTCGTAGTTGTCGATCACAAGGACACGCATGGGGCTCACTCGTCGTCCGGGGGCGGGGTGTTGTTGGTCTCGGTGTCGTACGGCAGGTCGTGTTCGTCGCCGGGCGGCGCGTCCGACGGCACGTCACCGGCCGGCTCGCCGGGAACGCCCGAGTCCTGGGTGACCTGGACGTCGTCGAAGGGCAGCAGCGGCTCGGCCCACGGGAACACCACGTACCACAGCAGCGCGACCGTAGCGGTCGCCAGCAGCAGGCTGCCGGTCAGCTTGCCGGGCAGCCCGAAGGGAAGCTTGCGCCAGATCCAGCCGTACATTCGTCAGCCCCCCAGCTCCGCCGGGCGACCTTCCGACTTGGGCTGACTGCGGGTCAGCTCCGCGTGGATGATCAACCGTTCGTAGTTGTCGAACTTCGGGTTGCAGGTGGTCAGGGTCAGCATCCGCTTCGTCGGCTTCGCGCCGGGCTTACCGGGCACCGGGGCGACCACCTCCACCTGGGTGGGCTTCACGATGATGTTGTCGGTGACCTGGTAGACGTACCACTCGTCGCGGCCCTCGACGACGATCGGGTCGCCGTCGCGCAGCTCGTCCAGCCGCCAGAAGGTCGCCCGGTTACGGTGCCCGGCGACCGAGAAGTTGCCGACCCGGCCGGGCATGGCGCTGTCCGGGTAGTGGCCCGGGGCATACCGGATGTCCTTCTGCGTGACGCCCTCGACCACGACCCACTGCTTGTCGAGCTTCGGGATGTAGAGCCCGGCGAGCGGCTTGCCGTTCACCGGCGGCTTCGGCTTGGCGGACGCGCTGGCCGACGGGGCGACCGTCGGATCGCCCTCCGGCCCCCACGCCTGTGCCAACTGCTGGGTGAGGTCGTCCTGGTGGGCGTCGACGATGGCCGACTTGCCCCAGATCTCGTAACCGGCGAACAGCAGCACCACCAGGCCGAAGGTGATCAGCAGCTCGCCACTGAGCCGCAGGCCCGTCCGCACGCGGGACCAGACCGTCGGGCGGGTCAGCTCGGAGTAGACGCTCCGGTAGCCCTCACCGGTCTGGTGCGGGCGCAGTTGCACCACCCGTTCCCCGCGCCGGGGGCGGGGCGGTTCGTCTGGCTCCCCGGCCTCGGCGGCATCCTCGCGGGGCGGGGTCCGGGGTACGGCGCCCATCAGCGCGGTCGAGTCGGGCGTGGGCCGCGTACGCCCGCCGACCGCCGGGATGACGGCGGTGGTCGCCGGGTCGGCCGGCGTGCCGGGGCCGGCCGCTGTCCGGTCGAGTCGGGGGATGAGGGCGGTGGGCGCGTCCCCGGCCGGTCCGTGCTGGCCGGCGTGGGGTGCTGCTCCGTGCTGGCCGGCGGGCGGCGGTGCTGCTCCGGGTCGGCCGGCGGGTGTCGGCTGCGCGCTGCGCTGGCCGGCGGCCGGCGGCGGCGACGTTCTGTGCGGGGCGGTCTGCCCGGCGGCGGACGGGGCGGTCTGCCCGGCGGGGACGGACGGGGTGGGGGCACCCGGTCGCACGACCGACCCGCCCGGCCAGACCGGGGGCGGGTCGGGGGTGCGGGTCGACCATGGCGCGTCGCCGCCCGGGGTGCGGGGCCGGGGGTCGTCGGTGGCCCGCCGGGGTGCCGACCCCTGCCAGAGACTCTGGTCGGGGAGGCCGGGGTGGTCGGCGGGCGGGTCGAAGCGCCCCGGGTTCGTGGGTCGCCCGGGGTCGGCGGGGCCGACGGCCGGCCGTGGCGCGGCGGTGGTCGTGGGCGGCGACTGCGGTGCCGCCGGCCGAGGACCCGGGGAAGCCGCGGCGGGCGTCAGGGGCGTCGGGCCGGCGGATGGGCGCGGGGCGGCGGGCTGCGGCCCGGCGGGTGGGTGGATGGCGGCGGGCTGCGGCCCGGCGGGTGGGTGGATGGCGGCGGGCTGCGGCCCGGCGGGTGGGCGGATGGCTGCGGGCTGCGGGCCGGCGGACGGACGCGGGGCGGCGGGCTGCGGGCCGGCGGCGACGGCCGGAGGCTCCGCGGAGCGCGGCGGCAGCACCGGGTCGGGCCACCGGCCGGCGGGAGCCGGACGGGCCGGCGCGGTCGCGGTGCGGTCGATCCGGGGCAGGATCTCGGTCTGCTCGTCGCCGTGCGGGCGCTGCCGACCGTCCTCCGGGCTGCTCACCGGGGCACCGTCGCCGAGCGCAGCGTCGTGCTGTCCTCGAACGCTGGCACGGTGACCGTGGAGACGGTCTCGCTGTAGCCGAGCTGGTAGTCGTCGACCGCGTCCTTGTACAACCGGACTCCCTCAGAGTCGGCGAGGGCCCGCTGAAGGGTGGCGGGGTCGCCGATTGCTACGATCTTGAACGGTGGGGAGTACACCCGGCCGTGCAACAGCAGGGTGTTACCGACGCAGCGTACCGCGCTGGTGGTCAGCACGCGGACGTTCATGATTGACATCGCCTCGGCGCCACCGGCCCAGAGGGCGTTCACGACCGCCTGGACGTCTCCCTGGTGCACCACCAGGTCGTCGTTGGTGGCGCCGTCGGGCAGCGTCTGGTCGCCGAGCCGGGGTGCGTCGTTGAGCTCAACGGTCACACCGGGCCCGGTGAGCGCCGTGAACCCGGCGGCGGCCCGGTACTCGGCGGCGCGGTCCTGCTGCTCGCGGATCGGGGCGTCGGACCCGGCAAGGGCGGTGGTGCGGCCCTCGACCTCGGCGCGTAGCTCGGCGGCGCGGGCCTCGTTGGCCGCCACCTGGGCGCGCCGGTCCTCGATGAGCTGGGTGAGCTGGGGGCGGCGGTCCTCCCGCAGGGCGGTGCCGCCGGCCGTGGTGGCGGTGGTCGTGAACAGCAGCCCGGCGGCGACCGCGATGACGGGCACCCCGATGGACCAGCCGCTGCGCCGGTGTGGCCGCCCGGGCAGCAGGCCGGCGACCAGGCGTCGCACGACCTTCTGCCAGGATGCCGCGCCGGATGTGTACTCCACTGACCCTTCCCCCTGTGTCTGGTGCGTGGCCACGGGCCCCGTCGCCGGGCGACCGTGGCCAACTTTTCCGGTGGAACCGGGTACCGGCCTGAACCATTCGTGGATCGGACGGGTTTTCGGGACTACGCTAGCTGTCGAACATTATTGGCCATGGACCGTCGCCCCCGCGCCCGGTTGTCAGGCCGGACGAGGTCGTAACCCCTCTGGAGAGCGTCGTGCCCAAGTCTCAGGTCCGCAAGAAGAAGGTGTACACCCCGCCGACGGACGTCCGTCCGACGGCCACGGCGGCGACGCGCAAGCCTAGCCCGGTGTGGCTGCCGGTCACGGCGGTCGCGCTCATCGTCTTCGGCATCGGGTGGCTGGTCGTGTACTACCTCTCCGAGCAGGAGTACCCGATCATGTCGCTCGGGTACTGGAACCTGGCGGTCGGCTTCGGCGCGATGGTCGCCTCGCTCGTGCTGCTCTCCCGCTGGCGCTGACCCGGCGGCCCTTTCCCGCCGACGGCTTCGTCGTGCGCCGTCCGGAGACGTCCAGGTCACTCCGCCTGGCCCCTACCGGGCGAACGTGAGCCGGGCACCCTAAGGTGTCGGCAGGGCGGCGTGGCCTGGGTGCGAGAAGTCTCACGTTACCGATGGGTAACCTTGCGCGTAGGCTGCACTGCATGACCGAGCGGAGCGAGGTCATCGACCGGTCCGGTCGGGGGTGCGGCTAGCAGCTCGCCGCTCGCGCCCCGACCTGGATCCCGGTCGCCGAGCCGCTCGACAGGCAGCAGACCGGGGAGGCCAACTCGATGGGCAGCGTCCAGATCGTCACCACGATCCTCGCGGCCGCCATCACCGCCGTTGCGGTGTGGCTCGCGGCGCGTGCGGTCATGAAGATGGTGGCGGTGATCCGGCTGGGTCAGCCCGACCCGTCCCGCTTCACCGACAAGGGCACGCGCACGACGACCATGCTGGCGGAGACCGCCGGCCACACCCGGATGCTCCGCTGGAGCGTGGTGGGTGCCGCGCACTGGTTCGTGATGGTCGGCTTCGTCGTGCTGTCGCTGCTGGTGCTCGAGGCGTACTTCGAGGTGGTGTCCCCGACGGGCGGTCTGCCGCTGGTCGGCGGCTGGGCCCTCTACGGCCTGGTCACCGAGTGGATCGGCATTCTCGGCATCATCGCCATCCTGGTGCTGATCGCGATCCGGTTCCGCAACCGGCCCACCCGGCCCGGCGGGAAGTCCCGGTTCACCGGCTCCACCATGTGGCAGGGCTACTTCGTCGAGGCCGTCGTCCTCGCGGTGCTGATCATGGGCTTCGTCATCCGGGGCTTCAAGGTCGCCACGGACCACTTCGAGTACCCGACCTGGGCGACCCCGCTCAGCCACGCAGTGGGCTCCATCCTGCCCGACGCCGAGGCCGGAGTGAGCATCGCCGCCCTCATCAAGATCATGATTTCGATGACCTGGCTCATCGTGATCGGGCTCAACGTCACGATGGGTGTCGCCTGGCACCGCTTCCTGGCCTTCCCCAACATCTTCTTCAAGCGCAACCCCGGCGCCGCCGGTTCCGGTCTCGGTGCCCTGCGGCCGATGATGAGCCAGGGCAAGCCGCTCGACTTCGAGGAGGCCGACCCCGAAAAGGACCAGTTCGGCGTCGCCCAGGTCGAGCAGTTCACCTGGAAGGGCCTGCTGGACTTCAGCACCTGCACCGAGTGCGGGCGCTGCCAGTCGCAGTGCCCGGCCTGGAACACCGGCAAGCCCCTGTCGCCGAAGCTGCTGGTGCTCAGCCTGCGCGACCACGCGTACGCCAAGGCGCCCTACCTGCTGGCCGGCGGCGGCAAGGACCTGACCGGCGAGGAGAAGGCCACCGCCGCGCAACTCGCCCACGTCGACGTGCTCGCCCTCGCCGAGGCCGAGAAGCCGCTGATCGGTACCGCCGAGGAAGGCGGCATCATCGACCCCGACGTGCTCTGGTCCTGCACCACCTGCGGCGCCTGCGTCGAGCAGTGCCCGGTCGACATCGAGCACGTCGACCACATCGTCGACATGCGCCGCTACCAGGTGCTCATCGAGTCGAACTTCCCCTCCGAGGCCGGCGTCATGCTGCGCAACCTGGAGAACAAGGGCAACCCGTGGGGGGCCCCGCAGAACACCCGCGAGGACTGGACCAAGGGCCTCGACTTCGAGGTGCCGCGGGTCGGCGAGGTCGAGGACTTCGAGTACCTGTTCTGGGTCGGCTGCGCCGGCGCGTTCGAGGACCGGGCCAAGAAGACCACCCGCGCGGTCGCCACGCTGCTCAACGAGGCCGGCGTCTCCTTCGCCATCCTCGGCGAGGGCGAGACCTGTTCGGGTGACCCGGCCCGCCGGATCGGCAACGAGTTCGTCTTCCAGATGCTCGCCCAGCAGAACGTGGAGACCCTCAACGAGGCGTTCGAGGGCCGCGAGAAGAGCCGGAAGAAGATCGTCGCCACCTGTCCGCACTGCTTCAACACCCTGGGCAACGAGTACGGCCAACTCGGCGGCGAGTTCGAGGTCGTGCACCACACCCAGTTGCTGGCGCACCTGGTCAGCACCGGCAAGCTCACCCCCGTGCAGCCGGTCGACGGCGGGGTGACCTACCACGACCCCTGCTACCTGGGCCGGCACAACCGGGTCTTCGCGGCCCCCCGCGAGGTGCTCGGCAGCGCCGTCGCGGGCGAGGGCGGAGACGGTCGCGGCGGCGCGGGCGACAGCGGCCTCGTCGAGATGCCGCGCAACAGCGAGCGCTCCTTCTGCTGCGGTGCCGGCGGCGCCCGCATGTGGATGGAGGAGAAGATCGGCAAGCGGATCAACGTGGACCGGGTCGAGGAGGCCATGTCCACCGGGGCGCGGACGGTCGCCGTCGGTTGCCCGTTCTGCTCGACCATGCTCAACGACGGGGTGAACGGCAAGGGCGCCGGCGAGCAGGTCGAGGTGGTCGACGTGGCCAGCGTGCTGCTCCGCTCGGTCCGGCCCGACCAGACCCGCACCTCCGAGGAGCCGGTGGCCGGCTGAGTCGTTCCGCGCGTACGACGGGCGCGGCAGCACCCTCCACAGGGGCGCTGCCGCGCCCGTCGCGTTCGACGCGGGAAGACGATCGGCACTCTCGGTACCCGCGTCGTCGCACCCACGTGAAGCTCTCTCGGGTCGTCTTGATTCCACCTCTCGGCTTCCCTACTCTGAGGCACCGACCGCTGTGTGGGTCGTCTGTCCCGCCTCTCCACCTCTCGGCGGGACGCCCGGCGGTCGGTTGCAAAGGAGTCGATGCCGGTGGCAGCCGTGCCCCCTCATCGTCGTGGCCCGAAGCGGAACACCCGACCGGGTGGCCTGCGCCGCGCCGCCCGTGCGCTGCTCGTCCTCGCCGCCGCCGTCGCTGTCGGCGCTGGCGTGCTCGCCGCGCCCGCTCACGCCGAACCCACGGTCGACGAGATCGAGGCGCAGATCGACAAGGAGTGGCGCAAGCTCGAACCGACCATCGAGCAGTACAACAAGGTGCGCTCGGAGCTGAGGGTCAACCGCAAGAAGGCGGCCGACCTGGAGAAGAAGATCGAGCCCCTGGCCCTGGAGGCCGAACTGGCGATGAACCGGGTGGGCAGCCTCGCCTCCCGCTACTACGTCAACGGGCCCTCGCAGGAGATCAGCGCACTGCTGCTCAACGCCAACCCGGACACCCTCGGCGAGCAGATGGCGCTGCTCGACCGCCTGGCGGCGCAGGAGCGCCGGCAGATCGACGAGGTGGTGCGCGTCCGGCAGAAGTACGACGACCGCAAGCGCAGCCTCGACGCCCTCATCGCTTCCCAGACCAAGCAGCAGACGGAGCTGGCCGCGAAGCGCAAGCAGATCGAGGCCGACGTCAAGCGCCTGGAGGCGTCGCTGCCGAAGACCACGGTCAAGACGACGAACTGCCCCACCATCAACGGGGTGGTCAGCGAGGCGGCCAGGATCGCGATCCGGACGGCCTGCGCGCAGATCGGCAAGCCGTACGTCTTCGGCACCACCGGCCCGAACACCTTCGACTGCTCCGGCCTGACCCAGTACGCCTACAAGGCGGCCGGCATCTACCTCACCCACTTCACCGGGGCACAGTGGAACGAGGGCAAGGCCATCTCCCGGGCCGACGCCCGCCCCGGTGACCTCGTCTTCTTCTTCAGCGACCTGCACCATGTCGGGCTCTACCTGGGCAACAACCAGATGGTGCACGCCGCGCGGGCCGGCAAGCCGGTGAACGTCTCCAGCATCACCACCATGCCCCTGGCGGGTTTTCGCCGACCCGGCTGACCCGTCACGCAGTGCCGCCCGAAGACCCCCGGTCAAGCGTCCGGGGGTCTTCGCTTCTGTCGGCTATCAGCACGGAGTGTCATCGCGTGAATCCGTTGCGCATCGCCGGTGGTCGTCCCTAACGTGGTCCTCCGTCGGGCCGGTGACCGACCATCCGGCCGGGATGGCGACGGTCCGACACCGCCGAGTCGCTTCCGAGCGAGCCGGGGACCCAGGTTCCCCGGGGTGAATCCGCAGCCGTTGCGGTAGGGCGCCCCCTTCCCGCCCGAACCCGTCAGCTAACCCGGTAGGCGGTCTGAGGAAGAAGGAGTACGGAGCCCGGTGGCACACCATGCCCCGCGGCCACCGTTGACCCGGCCGGCGATCGCCGGCCCGATGACGGCTGCGCCGCGCCCACGCTGGTACCGCTGCACCACCGCACTCGCCGCCCTGCTCGGCGTCGCCGTCGTCCTGACGGCAGGCGCCACCGGGGCCCAGGCCGACCCCACTGTCGCCGACATCGAGCGCCAGATCGACGAGGACTGGAACCGGCTCGAACCCGTCATCGAGAAACACAACGCGACCCGTCAGGACCTCGCCGACCGGCGTCGGGAGGCCGACGACCTGGCCGCCCGCATCGCCCCGCTCCAGCAGCGGGTGGACGAGGCCATGAACCGGGTCGGGCAGCTCGCCGTCCGGGCGTACAAGGGTGAGACCGTCAGCGCCGTGAACGCCCTGCTGGGCGGCCGGTCACCCGCCGAGCTGATCGAACAGCTCGGCCTGCTCGACCGGTACGCCCACCACCAGCAGTCCGACGTCCGGCAGGCCGCCGAGCTGCGCGACGAGCTGGCTGCCGCCAAGGCACCGCTCGACGACGTGATCGCCCAGCTCACCCGCGCCGAGGCGCAGCTGGCGGAACGCAAGCGGCAGATCAACGCAGAGATCGACCGGTTGCAGCGACTGCGGCTGCGCGCGTACGGCAGGGGTGGCGGCGGGCCGCTGCGGCCGGCACCCTGCCCGGCCACCTACCCGGGCGGCCCCGCGGGGGCGGCGGTGTCGTTCGCGTGTGCCCAGATCGGCAAGCCGTACGTGTGGGGGGCCGAGGGACCGCACGCGTTCGACTGCTCGGGGCTGATGCTCGCGGCCTGGGCGAGGGCCGGGGTGTCGCTGCCGCACAACGCCGCGCGGCAGCGACGGGTCACCGCGTCGGTCCGGCGCGGCGAGCTGCGACCGGGCGATCTCGTCTTCTACTACGCCGACCTGCACCACGTCGGCATGTACGTGGGCGGGGGCTGGGTGGTGCACGCCTCCCGCGCCGGGGTGCCGGTGAAGATGAAGAAGCTGAACGACGGCCCGATCCACAGTTTCGGACGACCGGGCTGACGCCGGCCGCGTACCAGAGGACAGGCCCGCGCCGCCGACGGCGCGGGCCGGTCGGCCGCTCGCGGGGCGTGCGTCGGCCGACGGCGGGTCAGCGGGTCGGCCAGGCGCGCCAGTTCTGCCAGGCGCGGCTCGGCGTGGGGCCGCGCTGACCCTGGTAGCGCGAGCCGTAGACCGCCGAGCCGTAGGGGTGTTCGGCGGGCGAGGAGAGCCGGAAGATGCAGAGCTGGCCGATCTTCATGCCCGGCCAGAGGGTGATCGGCAGGTTGGCCACGTTGGACAGTTCCAGCGTCACGTGGCCGGAGAAGCCGGGGTCGATGAAGCCGGCCGTGGAGTGGGTGAGCAGGCCGAGCCGGCCCAGCGAGCTCTTGCCTTCCAGCCGCCCGGCGAGCTGCTCGCCGAGCGAGATGACCTCCAGGGTGGAGGCGAGCACGAACTCGCCCGGGTGCAGCACGAACGGTTCGCCCTCGGGGACCTCGATCGCCGACGTCAGGTCGTCCTGCCGGGTCGCCGGGTCGATGTGCGTGTAGAGGTGGTTGTTGAAGACCCGGAACAGCCGGTCCAGTCGGACGTCGATGCTGGACGGCTGCACCAGGGTGGGCTCGAACGGCTCCAGCGCGAGGGTGCCCGCCTTGATCTCGGAGACCAGGTCCCGGTCGGAGAGCAGCATCGGAACACCATAGCGAGCGGTGTGCGTGACCTGCGTGTCGGACTAGGTCTTCGTACACGTGTTCGATAGGATGTCGGCATGGCTTCCTGGTCCGAGTTCTCCGCTGACGAGCCCCGACTCGCCGAGGGGATCCGCCTTCTCATGCAGCAGTACGGGCCGGGTTTCGGCTACCTGGCCACCGTCCGTGCCGACGGTGGGCCGCGCGTCCACCCGGTCTCGCCGGTGATCACCGACGAGGGTCTGTTCTGCTTCGTCATCGACTCGCCCAAGCGACGCGACCTGGAACGCGACGGCCGCTACGCGCTGCACTCGTTCCCGCCGGAGGAGAGCGACGACGAGGCGTACGTGGCCGGTCGGGCGCGTCCCGTGACCGACCGGGCCCGGGTCGGCCGGCTGGTCGACATCGCCCGCGCCGAGCCGCGCGCCGACTGGCGGCTGTTCGAGTTCACCGTCGAGGTGGCGATGCTCGCCCACCGGGAGCACGGCGTCGCGGGTGGTCCCGGCGACCCCGGCGGCCGGCCCCACGTGCAGGTCTGGCTCGACCCGGCGACCCCGGCGGCCGGCGGCCTGCCACAGCCCGCGTCCGCCGCCCGCCACGTCCGCGCGGCCTGACCCCGCACCCGCCGGTGCCGGCCCCGTCGAGGGAGCCGGCACCGGTGGTACGCGGTCAGAGCTGGCGGGTCACGCCGCGCGGTACGCGTTCCACGCGTTGATCATCCGGGTCGCCTGGCCCGGGGTGAACTGGTACATGCAGGTGTCGTACGAGTAGTCCATGAAGTTGGTGATCGGGTCCAGGCCCGGCGCGGAGCAGGTGTCGCGGCCGGTCGGGCACCCGCTGGCCGGCGACGCCTCCGCAGGGGTGTCCGAGACGCTGTCACCCGAACCGGCGCAGCCGCCCTGGAAGGTGTGGTAGAGGTTCAGCCAGTGACCCACCTCGTGGGTGCCGGTGTCGCCCTGGTTGTAGTTGGTGGCGGTGCCACCCGGCAGCGACTCGCTCAGCACGACCACGCCGTCCATGCTGTTGAGCCGGGTCTGCGGGAAGGTTGCCCAGCCGAGCAGGTTGTTGCTCAGCGCGCCCAGGTAGATGTTGAGGGTGTTCTTGCCGCCGACCCGCAGCTGGGACTTCATCTGCCGCTCGGCCGACGAGCCCTGCCTGATCGGGTACCACGACGAGTTGGTCACCCGGTTGATCCGCTGGAGCGAGAAGGTGAACGCGGTCGACGCGCCGCCGGTGGCCCCGCTGAACGACTCGTTGAGCACCCTGATCTGCGAGTTGACCATGGAGTCGGGGATGTTGCCGCCCGCGCGAGTCGAGTTCCGCTGGATCACGTGCACCACGACCGGGATCGTCACCGACGCGGCGGCGGCCTGGGTGCTGAGGGTGCGCTGGCCGACGCGCTTGGCCTGCACCTGGAGCAGCTCCGCCAGCTCGGTCTCGCGCTGCTGCACCTGGCGGAGGGTCAGCTGGTTCGGGTCGTGCGTCGTACCCGCGCCAGGCCGTGCCCTCGCCAGCGCGTCAGCCGGCTCGCAGACCTCGTCGGCGGCGGAGGCGGCGGTGACTGCGGGGGCGGCCGGGGCGGTGGCGGCCGGCAGCAGGCCGACCGTGGCCACTCCCAGCAGCAGGGCGAACGACGTCGATGCGATGCCGGCGTAGCGCCGGTTCAGCAGGTTGGGACGGAGTCCCATGGGCCCACCTCTTTCTGGACGGCGTGACCGGGGGTGTGTCGCGCCGTGGGGGAAACGTGCAGCAGACGTTACAACCCATCGACACATTTGAGAATGGGCATATGTTGCCGGGATGAAACTTCTGCCGACCGAGGCGAGGCCCTCCAGGTGAGAGGGTGGCCGGGACCGGACACGGCGGCTTCGGGGTGCCTGGGTGCAGGCGGGCGGTGACTCAGGTACAGTGGTGCCGCCTGCGGGTGTAGTTCAATGGCAGAACATCAGCTTCCCAAGCTGACAGTGCGGGTTCGATTCCCGTCACCCGCTCCACCACGAAGGCCCTGGTCAGGATGTGAGTCCCGAGCCAGGGCCTTCGATGTTTCCAGGTCAACGATCATGCGCCGGGCCATCCACGGGCCACTACCCGCGCCGGGCCACCCCGCCGGCCACCCGATGATCTTGTTCAGATTGCCGCGCCAGATGAGCTTGCCGCTCGGCGTGGTGAAGACCAGCGCTTCCGGGTTGTCGTCGACGAAGCCGGCCAGCTAATCACGGAGCGCGGGCAGGATCGTCGCCGGCACCGCCGCGGTACGCAGGCGCCGCCTACGCTGTCGCGGTGGACGCGGGCAGGGTGTGGCGGCTGTACCACCGGGGCGAGTTGGTCGGCGAGATCGACGTGCAGAGCCACGACTTCCCCTGGATGTACGGCCGGTTTCGCGCGCTACCGGGGTTCGAGCCGCTACGGCCGCTCTTCGCCGCGCGGAGCGCCTCTGCCGGCCAGGAAGGCGACGAGGCCATGGAACGGGATAGCGAGGCCAAGCGTGCCGCCGTCACGATGACCTTCCCCGACGGCGGCGAGGTGGCCGAGTTCCTACTGACCATCAAGGACGACGCGGCCGGATTCCGGTGGTATGACGAGCCGTTCGAGGACGAGTAGGACCGGGTCGGCCAGGGGCACGAGCCGGGGTGAACCCAGGCCGACCGGGGGTCACCAGGGCGCTGCCGATCGTGCGACTTGCGACTCATCCGCGAGAGTCGGCTGCGGGAGTCGGCTGCGGGAGTCGGCTGCGGGAGTCGGCTGCGGGAGTCGGCTGCTTATGATGGCCCGATGGCGTCAGTCAAGCAGTTCCAGGTCACCTTCGACTGCGCAGAACCTGAGCGCGTCGCCCGTTTCTGGTGTGAGGTGCTGGGGTACGTCGTACCGCCGCCACCGGAGGGTTTCGCTACCTGGAACGATTTCGATCGCGCGCTGCCGCCCGAACATCAGGGTTCAGCGTTCGCGTGCGTCGATCCTTCAGGTGTGGGCCCGCGACTGTTCTTCCAGCGCGTTCCCGAGGGCAAGGTCGTCAAGAACCGACTGCATATCGACGTGCGGGTCGGCACCGGGCTCGTGGGTGAGGAGCGCGTGGCCGCACTTGAGGCCGAATGCGCACGACTGGTCGCGCTCGGCGCGGTACGGGTGCGACTACTGCTTGCCGACGGTCACAACGAGTCGTGCCTCGTGATGCAGGACGTCGAGGGCAACGAGTTCTGTCTCGACTGAGTGGCCGCGAACGTGGCACTTCGTGAGTCGAGGGGCCCTTCCACATCCACAGTTCGCCGTCGAACTCCAGTCCACCCGGCCAGCACAGAAGCGCCCTCCGACAGGGCCGGCGCGCTCGCCGTAGGGTGACGACCATGCGGATTGGCATCGTGATCCTGCCCGACCAGCGCTGGTCGGTGGCGCGGCACCGGTGGCGGCAGGTCGACGAGTGGGGCTTCGACCACGCCTGGACGTACGACCACCTGGGCTGGCGGGACCTGGTCGACGGCCCGTGGTTCGACTCGATGGGGACGTTGACCGCCGCCGCGACGGTGACCGCCCGGATCCGACTGGGCACCCTGGTCGCCTCGCCGAACTTCCGACACCCGGCGGCCTTCGCCCGGCAGGTCACGGCGCTCGACGACGTCTCCGACGGGCGGGTGCTGCTCGGGCTGGGCGCAGGCGGGATCGGGTTCGACTCGGCGGTGCTCGGCGGCGAGGAACTGCCGCCCCGGCAGCGGGTGGACCGGTTCGCCGAGTTCGTCGAGCTGCTCGACCTGATCCTGCGCGAGGACGGCACCACCTGGCGGGGCGACTGGTTCGCCGCGGTGGACGCGCGGAACAACCCGGGCTGCGTACAGACGCCACGGGTGCCGTTCGTGATGGCGGCCAACGGGCCCCGCTCGATGCGCCTGGTGGCCCGCTTCGGCCAGGGTTGGGTGACCACCGGGCCCGGCGCGGACGACCTGACGGACTGGTGGAATGGCGTACGGGAGTACGCCCAGCGCCTCGACGGGGTGCTCGACGTGACCGGACGCGACCCGGCCACCCTGGACCGCCACCTGTCGCTGGACTCGGCCCCGGTGTTCTCGCTGGACAGCGCCCAGTTCTTCGCCGACCAGGTGGGGCGGGCCGCCGAGCTGGGCTTCACGGACGTGATCACCCACTGGCCGCGGCAGAGCAGCTGGTACGCGGGCGACGAGTCCGTCCTGGTCGACGTGGCCACCCGCCTGCTGCCGGAGCTGCGCCGGGTCTGAGGACGGCGCAGCCACCCACACCAGTGACGGCGGCCACCCACACCGGTGACGGCGGCCACCCACACCAGTGACGGCGCAGCCACCCTCGCCGGTGACGACGGCCACCACGGCTGGACGCCGCACGGGCACCGGCGGAGGTTCAGACGCCCAGGTCGCCGCTGGCGACGCCGCCCTCGCCGCCGGACACCAGCCGGAACCGCACGCAGACGACCGCCGCGTCGTCGGTGACGGGGGTGCCCTGCCGCGCCCAGTAGGCGGCGTGGCCGGCCCGCCACTCCTCGATGTCGCGGTCACCCTCCCCCTCGGCGCGGGCGAACTCCCAGGGCACCTGCGCGAAGGGAACCACCTCGACGCCGGTCACCTCGACGACGCCGGCCAGCACGTCGTCGTCGTCCACCAGCACCAACCGCTCGCCGACGTGCTCCAGTTGCTCGTGCTCCTGGGCGTACTCGGTCAGCAGCCCGGCGGTCGCGGTCTTCACTCCGGCCAGGACGAGGGTGTTGAGATTGGTGCGCAGCTCACCGGGCGTGCCGAGGGCGAGCGTGCGCAGTCCACCGATGCGGGGCCACATCCTGCCGAGGCTACCGGCCGGCCGATCGCCCGTCGTGGCACTTGTCGCACCTGTGCGGGTCGACCCGGCGGTACGGTGGTCGTTCGACGACAAGGAGACGTCCATGGCGGACCGCCGCGCGGTGCTCATTCCCGGCCAGGGCTACGACACCCGGTACCCACTTTTCCTGTACGCGGGGGAGGCGCTGCGCCGGGCCGGGTTCGCCCTGCACGCGGTCACCTGGCAGGTGCCGGACGACCTCGACCTGGAGACCGCCGGCCGGTGGGTCAACGAGCAGGTCGCCCCGACCCTCAACGACCGCACGGATCTGCTGGTCGGCAAGTCGCTGGGCACGTTGGCCGTGGAGTTGGCCGCCGATCGGGGGCTGGCCGCGGTGTGGCTGACCCCGCTGCTGCACCGACCGGACGTGGTCGCCGCGCTGCGCCGCACCCGAGCGCCGTTCGTGCTGGTCGGAGGCACTGCCGACCGTACGTGGGACGGTGCGGTGGCCCGCCGGCTCACCCCGTACGTGCTGGAGATCCCGGAGGCGGACCACGCGCTGATGGTGCCGGGGCCGCTCGCCCGCAGCGCGGCGGCGTTGGGTGAGGTGTGCACCGCCGTGGAGCGGTTCGTCGGCTAGGTGCCCGGAGGTGGGTGTCAGGGCGTCCTGTCGAGGTCGGCGGCGTCGAGCAGTGCGGTGACCCGGAGTTCGGCGGCGAGTTCCGGGGCACACCCGCGGACGACGGCCGCCGTGCCGGCGGGTTCGGCGCCCCGGGCCGCGCAGATGTCGTAGAGGGCGCGGACCTGGGCGCCGGTGGCGATCCAGTCGTCCACGACGAGGACCCGGTCGCCGGGGCCGAGGTGCCGGTCGCGGACGGCCAGGTCGACTCGCCGACCCCGGAAGTCGGGTGGGCTCTGGGCCCAGGTGAGCGGCCCGGGTGGCAGCCGCCCGTCGACTGGTTTGTGCGCCGGGACGAAACCGACGCCGAGCGCGGTCGCCGCGAGCGGGCCGAGGAGGAGACCGGTGACCGCCGGGGAGACGACGACGGTGGGCCGGGCCGGGCGGAACGGGGCGACGAGAGCGGGCCCCAGTTCGGCGAGTACCTGCGGGTCGCGCCACCAGCCGGAGAGGTCGCTGACCAGGTGATCGGCTTCGGGGCCGGGGTCGATCCACCGGAACAGCTCGACGAGTCGTCCGCTCAGGTCGGCGTACATGCCGACCATCCTGCGGCACCGTCCCGGCGCACGTGGAGACGGTCCTGCGCGCGTCGTCCTGTTCACCGGACCCGCAGCACATCGCCCTGTTCTCAGGGCCCGGGGCACATCGTCGGGCCGGTTGATTCACGTGCTCACGTCAATCAGGCATGCTGTCGGGTGTACGCACGCACTCCTTCCAGTCGGGCCACGGCCCACTGAGCCCCGGATCCCGCGCCGGCCTCGGCGCGGCCCTCGCCCTGCTCGCGCTCGTCTCCGCCGTGGAGCTGGCGGACGGGCGTGAGGCGAACTACATCGCCCTGATGGTGGCCGCGCCGTTCCTGGCGGCGGCGCTGGCGTCCTGGCGTGTGGTCCTCGGGGTGGGGGCCGCCGCTTCCGTGCTCGGTGCGGCCTTCGCCTTCGTCGAGCCGGCCGTCTCGGTGTCCACGGCGGTCGCCGTGGCGGGGATCGCTCTCGGAACGGCCATCGCGGCGGCGGTGGCGGCGATGCGCCAACGGCAGGCCGAGCAGATCGCCGAGTTGTCCAAGCTGGCGACGGTGGCCCAGCAGGCGGTGCTGCGTCCGCTCGGGCCTCGGGTCGGGACGCTCTCGGTGGCCGGCCGGTACATCTCCTCGACGGCGACCGCCGAGATCGGTGGCGACCTGTACGAGGCGATCGACACCCCGTACGGCGTACGCATGATCATCGGTGACGTGCGCGGGAAGGGGCTGGAGGCGGTCCGCCTGGCCAGCATCGTGCTCGGCTCCTACCGGCACGTGGCGTACGACCGGGCGGACCTGCGCGCGGTCGTCGCCGACCTGGACCGTGCGGTGGCCCGCAACGTGGGTGACGAGGACTTCGTGACCGCCGCGCTGGTCGAGGAGCGGGGCGGCACGCTGACCATCGTCAACTGCGGGCACCCGTCGCCGCTGCTGATGCGTCGCGGTTCGGTGATCCCGCTGGACCCGCCCGCCCCCGCGCCGCCGCTGGGTTTCATGCCGGTGGTCCGTCCCCGGGTGGAGCGGCTGGAGCCCGGTGACCGGCTGCTGCTGTTCACCGACGGGCTCGGTGAGGCCCGCCGGGACGGCGAGTTCTTCCCCACCGCCGACCGGGCGTGGCGGCTGCTCGGGCACGGCACGGTCGCCGACGGCCTGGCGTCGCTGGAGACCGCCCTGGTGGAGTGGGTGCACGGCCGGCTGGACGACGACATCGCGCTGGTCCTGATGGAGTACACGGGATCTCCGGCCGCCACGCCCGCGGTGGTGCCGAGCTGGGAGGTCGGCGCGACGGAGGGGTGATCCATCCGGGTCCGTCCGGGTCCGTCCAGGTGTCGTAATCCCGAACCGCAGGTGTGTAATCGCTGTCACTTCCGCCAGTGGCTTGTCGCTGCCTACCCGTGAGTAATACAGTCAGGGTTACTGATCGGTAACACCTGTCCGGAAGCGGGGCCAGCGAGCATGACCCACTACAAGAGCAACCTTCGGGACCTCGAGTTCAACCTGTTCGAGGTTTTCGGGGCGGACCGGACGTTCGGCCAGGAACCGTACACGGACCTGGACGTCGATACCGCCCGCAGCTTCCTCTCGGAGGTCGACCGCCTGGCCCGCGAGGACCTCGCGGCCAGCTACACGGACAGCGACCGCAACCCGCCGGTCTTCGACCCGGCGACGCACACCGCGCCGCTGCCCGAGTCGTTCAAGAAGTCGTACCAGGCGTTCATGGATTCCGAGTTCTGGCGGCTGGACCTCCCCGAGGTCCTCGGCGGCACCAACGCTCCGCGGGCTCTCTGGTGGTCGCTCGCCGAGCTGGTGCTCGGCGCGAACGCCCCCGTCTGGATGTACGCCTCCGGCCCGTCCTTCGCGCACGTGCTGCACGTCGAGGGCACCGAGCAGCAGAAGAAGTGGGCCAAGCTGTTCATCGACAAGCAGTGGGGCTCCACCATGGTCCTCACCGAGCCGGACGCCGGCTCCGACGTCGGTGCCGGCCGCACCCGTGCCGTCCAGCAGCCGGACGGCACCTGGCACATCGAGGGCGTCAAGCGCTTCATCACCTCGGGTGAGCACGACCTGAGCGACAACATCGTGCACTACGTGCTGGCGCGCCCGGTCGGCGTCGAGGGAGTGGGCGGGCCGGGCACCAAGGGCCTGTCGCTGTTCGTCGTGCCGAAGTTCCACTTCGACTCCGAGACCGGCGAGCTGGGCGAGCGCAACGGCGTCTACGCCACCAACGTCGAGCACAAGATGGGCCTGAAGGTCTCGAACACCTGCGAGGTGACCTTCGGCGAGCACGGCGTACCGGCCAAGGGCTGGCTGCTGGGCGAGAAGCACGACGGCATCCGCCAGATGTTCATGATCATCGAGTACGCCCGGATGATGGTCGGCACCAAGGCGATCGCCACGCTCTCCACCGGCTACCTGAACGCCCTGGAGTACGCGAAGAACCGGGTGCAGGGCGCCGACCTGATCCAGCAGGCCGACAAGACCGCCCCCCGGGTCACCATCACCCACCACCCGGACGTGCGCCGCTCGCTGCTGCTGCAGAAGTCGTACGCCGAGGGTCTGCGGGCGCTGGTCTGCTACACCGCCTCCTGGCAGGACAAGGTGGCCATGGCCGAGGCGGCCGGCGACGAGAAGGCCACCAAGCTGGCGAAGCGGGTCAACGACCTGCTGCTGCCGCTGGTGAAGGGCGTCGGCTCGGAGCGGGCGTACGAGCTGCTCGGTCACGAGTCGCTGCAGACCTACGGCGGCTCCGGCTTCCTCCAGGACTACCCGCTGGAGCAGTACGTCCGGGACGCCAAGATCGACACTCTGTACGAGGGCACCACCGCGATCCAGAGCCTCGACCTGATCTTCCGGAAGATCGTTCGGGACAACGGCAAGGCACTGATGGCCGTGGCCGGCGAGATTCAGGAGTTCATCGCCACCGAGGCCGGCAACGGTCAGCTCAAGGAGGAGCGTCAGGCTCTCGGCAAGGCGCTCGCTGAGATCCAGACGATGGTCGGCGTGATGACCGGTTGGCTGGGCGAGGCGCAGGCCGGCGACGGCCGTGCCCTGTACAAGGTGGGCCTGGGCAGCCGCCGCTTCCTGCTGGCCCTCGGCGACGTCGTGGTCGGCTGGCTGCTGCAGAGGCAGGCCGACGTGGCACTGAAGGCTCTGGCGGGCGAGGTGTCCGCCGCCGACCGGGCCTTCTACACCGGCAAGGTGGCCGCCGCCCGGTTCTTCGCCCGTGAGGTGCTGCCCCGCCTCGGCGCCGACCGGCGGATCATCGAGGGTGCCGACCTCGACATCATGGACCTCCCGGAGGAGGCGTTCTGAGTAACCCCGTACCGCTTCGTGCGGTTGGGGTGACCCCGGATGTCCTCGGGGCGTGAGCTGGTCGTGACGGCCGGCGGGTGGTGACCCGCCGGCCGTTGGCGACCCCGCTCCGAGCCGAGTTCGGCATCGACGGCGGGGCGCAGTCGACGACCAGCTCCACTCGAGTGCGGTGGTCCGGATCCGCTGCGGACGCCAGCAGGCGGAGGCTGGCCGCGATTGGGGTCGGCCCGCCGGGTAGGTGGTGCCGTTGGCGGGTAACCGTCGCGGGACCACGTCAGGGAACGCCCAGAGCCACCGCACGGGGGAGTGCAGCGCACATGGGCATTGGTAGCGGGATCTTCCTGATCGCGATCGGCGCGATCCTGACCTTCGCCATCAGAGCCAACGTCTGGTGGATCGATCTGCGCGCGGTCGGCTGGGTCTTCATTCTGGCCGGGCTGGCCGTCCTGCTCACCACGCTCTGGTTCTGGCAGGATCGCCGCAAACGGGCCAGGACCCTCATCGTGGAGGAGAACCGGCTGTCGCATCCGACGGCGATGATGCCACCGCCGCCGGACCCGCCGCCGCCCACCGGGCCGCCCAACTGACCGACCACGGCACAGGGCCGGTCGTTGAAGCCCCCACTCGTCCATCCGCCACCGCACTCACCACCGGCCGTGCCACCACGGGCACGGGCGGCTCAGCCGCGGGCGGTGTGCCGCACGTCGATCGGGGCCGTCGCCCGTCCCAACTCCGACCAGGCCACGGTGGGGTGGTGCACCACGATGTCGCTGGTGCGCAGCCCGTCCGGATCGGCCCGCTGCGGAGCCAGCAGCGCCGAAAGCAGCGAGATGCCCGGGTTGTGCGCCACCAGTAGCACCGTGCGGGCGCAAGGGTCGACCCGCCGCACCAGCTCCAGCAGATCCTCCGGATGCGCCTCGTACGCGTCCTTCTCGTACCGCACCACCGGCGTGGGACCGGCCGTTCCGCCCTCCGCCCGTACGCCGGTCATGCCCGTCTCCACCTGGTGCCAGGTCTGCCGCGTGCGCAGCGCCACCGAACAGAGCACCACGTCGGGCAGCAGCTCGTGGCGGGCCAGCCAGGCGCCGGCGGCCGTCGCGTCCACACGCCCCCGCGCCGCCAGAGGTCGATCCACGTCCGGCCCGTCGCCGTGGGGCGGCTCGGCCTTCGCGTGTCGCAGCAGCACCAGTGCCCGTCGTTCCTCCCCAGTGTCCGTCATGCCACCAGCTTGCCCGATTGGCGATCACCGTGCCCGGGTATGTCGATGCGTGCCGCACCCTCATCCATGGCCGCGGCGGAGTGCAACGCCAGCGGAGAGCCGAGGAGACGACGAGATGGGCATTGGTGGCAGCATCTTCCTGATCGCGGTTGGTGCGATCTTCGCGTTCGCCGTGGAGGCGGATGTGGGCTGGCTCAACCTGAGCGTCGTCGGCTGGGTGCTGATGCTCGCCGGGGTCGCCGGCCTGCTCGTGACCCTCTACTTCTGGAACTCGCGTCGCCACACCGTGGCCACCGTCCGCGAGGAGCGGGTCATCGACGACCGGGCCGTGCCGGTCCGGGACGACCGCGTCGTACGGGAGCACCGCGAGGTGCGGCGTCCCGGCCGCACCGTCTGACCCCCGCCGACCCGTGCCGGGGCCCGCGACGTGGCGGGCCCCGGCACGTGACCGTTCAGGCGAACAGGGCGAAGTAGATCGCGATGTGGTGGCACAGGGCCGCCACCAGGGTGCAGGCGTGGAAGAACTCGTGGTGGCCGAAGACCGTCGGCCACGGGTTGGGTCGGCGTAGCGCGTAGAAGACCGCGCCGACGCTGTAGATCGCACCCCCGACGGCGAGCAGCACCAGCGCGGTGACGCCGCCCTCGCGCAGGATGTCCGGCAGCATCGCGACCGACACCCAGCCGAGCGCCAGGTACAGCGGCGCGGACACCCAACGCGGGGCGTGCGGCCACACCAGTTTGACCGCGACCCCGCCCAGCGCGCCGCCCCAGACCAGCGACAGCATGACGACGGCCGCCCGTTCGTCGAGCAGCAGCACGCAGAACGGGGTGTACGTGCCCGCGATGAAGACGAAGATCATCGAATGATCCATGCGGCGCATGATCTGGTAGCCGCGCTCGGTCCAGACGCGACGATGGTAGAGGGCGCTGGTGCCGAACAGACCACAGACGGTCAGGCTGTAGACGAGGCAGCTCACCAGGGGTGCCCAGCCGGGCCGGGTGGCGGCGATCGCGGACAGCACGATCCCGGCGACCACGGCGACGAAGAAGGCGTACGTGTGCAGCCAGCCGCGCATCCGGGGTTTACCGATGTCGACCGGCTTGAGCCGAAGCGGTGCGGAGGTGGTCACTCCCTCAGGCTACGGCACCGTAGGTTACTTCTGGGTAGTGCCACCCGTCACGTGTCATGACGGGCCGGGGAATCCGGGGGCACCAGAACCGTACGCAAGGATGGCGGGATGCGGATCCGACCCGTCGGCGCCCACGCCCTCCTGCTCGACCTCGCCCCGGCACCAGACGACCCCGTCCCCGCCCCCGACCGCGACTCCGCCCCCGACCACGCCCCGGCAGCCGGCAGCTCTGACGCCGCCCCCGACCGCGCCCCGGCAGCCGGCGGCTCTGACGCCGACGCCGACTCCGTCCCGGCAGCCGGTGGCCCCGACCTCGCCGACCGGGTCGAAGCCTGGCGGGCCGAGCTGTGGCGACGCCGCGAGAACGGCGAACTGACCGCCGAGGAGATCGTTCCCGCCGCCGCGACCGTCCTGCTCGACGGTGTACCCGACCCCGCCGGTACGGCCGCCCGGATCGTCCGCTGGACGCCCGCCGCCACCACGGCCACCGCCCAGTGGACGCCCACCACGGCCGCCGCCCGATCGACGTCCACCACGGCCGCCGTCCGCACCGTCGACGTTCCCGTCACCTACGACGGGGAGGACCTGCCCCTCGTCGCCGGCCACTGGGGCGTGGACGTGCCGACCGTCGTGCACCGCCTCGCCACCACCTCCTTCCGGGTGGCCTTCTGCGGCTTCGCTCCCGGCTTCGCGTACCTGACCGGGCTGCCCGCCACCCTCACCGTGCCCCGGCTGGCCACCCCCCGGCCCCGGGTGCCGGCGGGTGCCGTCGCCCTGGCCGGCCCGTACGCCGGCATCTACCCCACCGCCTCACCCGGTGGGTGGCTGCTGGTCGGTCGGACCGGGCTGACCCTGTTCGACGTGCACGCCGACCCACCCGCCCGGCTCGCCCCCGGCACCCGCGTCCACCTGGTGCCGGCGTGACCGGGCCGGGCCACCACCGCCCGCCCTGTCACCGCCTCCACGGCCCGGACACCCGCACGCCGGCCCGGGTCGTCGAGGTGCTCCGGGCCGGGGCGCTCACCACCGTGCAGGACCTCGGCCGGCCCGGCTGGGCGCACCTCGGGGTGCCCCGCTCCGGCGCGCTCGACCCGGCCGCCCTGCGGCTGGCCAACCGACTCGTCGGCAACGCCGAGGCCGCCGCCGGCCTGGAAACCACCCTGACGGGCTGCGACCTGCGGTTCGTCCGCGCCACCACGGTCGCGGTGACCGGAGCGGACGCCGCCGTCCTGGTCACGGTGCCGCACGGCCCCGGTCGAGCCGCAGACGTGGGCCGGCCGCTGTCCGTACCCGCCGGGGCGGTGGTGCGGATCGGCCCACCCCGCGTCGGCCTGCGGAACTGGATCGCCGTGGGCGGGGGGATAACGGTCCCGCCCGTGCTGGGCAGCCGCGCCACCGACACCCTCTCCGGGCTCGGCCCCCCGCCACTACGGGACGGGGACCGCCTCCCGCTCGGCGACCCGGCCGGCGCACCGGCCCCGGTCGACGTCACCGTGCCCACCCCGCTGCCCGGGGAACTGCGCCTGGCGCTTCGCCTCGGCCCTCGGCACGACTGGTTCACGGCCGCCGCTCTCGACCGGCTGTTCGCCGAGGCGTACACGGTGAGCCCGCTGAGCAACCGGGTCGGCGCGCGCCTGTTCGGCACGCCGCTGCCCCGCGCGGTGGCCGGGGAACTGCCCAGCGAGGGGTTGGTGCTGGGCGCGGTGCAGGTGCCGGCGGACGGCCAACCGCTCGTCTTCCTCGCCGACCATCCGACCACCGGCGGGTACCCCGTCGTGGGGGTGGTGGACGACGTGACCGCGCTCGCGCAGGCCCGTCCGGGCACTACGGTGAGGTTCCATGGACCTCAACGCTGATCTCGGTGAGGGATTCGGCATCTGGCGGCTCGGCGACGACGAGGCGCTGCTCGACCTGGTCACCTCCGCCAACGTCGCCTGCGGCTTCCACGCCGGCGACGCGGCCACCATGCGCCGGGTCTGCGCCGCCGCCGTCGAACGCCGGGTCGCCGTCGGGGCCCAGGTCGGCTATCGGGACCTGGCCGGCTTCGGCCGGCGGCACATCGCGTACGAGTTCGCCGAACTACGCGACGAGGTGATCTACCAGCTCGGCGCGCTGGACGTCTTCTGCCGCCTGTTCCGCACCCGCGTCCGCTACCTGAAGCCGCACGGCGCGCTCTACCACGCCGCCGCCTGCGACGAGGTGCAGGCGGCGGCGCTGATCGCCGCCGTCAAGGACGTCGACGACGAGTTGCCCCTGCTGTGCCCGCCCGGATCGGTGCTCGCCCAGCTCGCCCAGGGTGCGGGCCTGCGGGTGGTCGCCGAGGGCTTCGCCGACCGTGGCTACCTGCCCAGCGGCGCACTGGTGCCCCGCAACGCCCCCGGGGCGCTGCTCACCGACCCGGAGGAGATCGCCCAGCGGGCCGTACGGATGGCGACCGACCGGACGGTGGTCGCGGTCGACGGCACCGTCGTCCCGTGCGTGGTCGAGTCGATCTGCCTGCACGGCGACACCCCCGGCGCGGTCCGCTCCGCCGAACTGGTCCGCGCCGCCCTCCTCGACGCGGGCGTGGTTCCCCGCCCCTTCACGGACTGACCATCCGGCCGACCGGGCCGGTCAGGTGTCCAGGCCGCGCAGCACCAACGGAAGGCGGGTCGCGCCGCCCTCGACCACCCGCACCGGTACCCCCAGTCCTGCCGCGTCAGGTGGCAGGCCGCGTGTTCCACGTCGGCGTCGCAGGTCGCCGCCTGGGCGGTCACCTGGAGCACCCCGCCGGCCACGTCGGCGTCGACCACCAGCCGCCGGGACAGGTCGGTCGTGGTGCCGGCCCCCTCCCGCAGCAGCTCCGGTGGGGAGGCCGACACCACCAGCCGGGTGGACGGCCCGTACGTGTCGTCGAGCTTCTGCCCCGGCGCGGGAGTGAACACCACGTCCAGGGTGACCTCGCCGGCTGCCACGTCCGTCGGCTTACGTTCGGTGCGGTGCCGGGGTCCGTCGACCGTGTTCGCGCCGGCTGCGGACAGCGCGCCCGGGGCGAGCCGGGTCAACCGGTGCGCGGCTGACTCCACCACCAGCACCCCGCCGTCCGCGGTGAGCACCAGGTCGCTCGGCTCCGCCAGCCCGTCGGCCACCGTGGAGACCCGCTCGGTCTGCGGGTCGTAGCGGCGGACCGCGCCGTTGTACGTGTCGGCGACCAGCACCGAGCCGTCGGGCAGCGCACACACCCCCAGCGGATGCTGGAGCAGCGCCTGCGCCGCCGGCCCGTCCACGTGCCCGAAGTCGAACAGCCCCTGACCCACGGCGGTGCCCATGGTGCCGTCCTCGACGTACCGGATCGCGCTGGTCTCGCTGTCGGCCACCCACAGCCGGGCGCCGTCGGCCGACACGGACAGGCCCGACGGCTGCGCCATCCACACCTCGGGCAGCGGCCCGTCCCGCAGCGCCTCGACCGTGGTGCCCGCGTACATGCCGGCGGTGCGCTTCACCGGGTCGAACCACCAGAGCTGGTGGATGCCGGCCATCGCCACCACGATTCGGTCGTCGTACCAGGCCACGTCCCAGGGCGAGGACAGGTCGACCGAGAGGGCGTCGTGCGCGTGGTCGTCCACGGTGGAACGCCACTGCCGGCCGCTGCCGGCCACGGTGACGACCGCACCCGAGGTGAGGCTGACACCGCGCAGCAGGTGGTTGACGGTGTCCGCGACGACCACGTCGTAGCCGGCCACCTCGGCGGTGTGCGGCGGCAGCAGGCAGATGCCCTGCGGCTCCGAGAAGGAGGCCACGTCCGGCGGCCCGTCGGCCCGGCCCCGGCTGCCGGTGCCGACACGCCGGACCACCGTCTCGCCGTCGGGGGCGAGTTCGACCAGCGAGTGTCGGGCCGAGTCGGACACCAGCAGGTTGCCGCCGGGCAGGACGAGGGCCTTGCCGGGGAACCGCAGGGTGGTCTCCGGCTCGGCGGGCGGCACGTAGGGGCCGTCGCCCCGGTGCAGGGTGCCCCGGGCCTCGTGCGTGGCGATCAGGTCGTCGATGAGTCGGGCCAGCCCTTCGGCGTGGCCCTCGCCGGCCATGGTGGCCACCACGTAACCCTCGGGGTCGACCACCGCCAGGGTCGGCCAGGCGCGGGCCGCGTACTGCTGCCACATGTCCAGCTCGGGGTCGTCGAGCACCGGGTGGTGTACGCCGTACCGCTCGACGGCTGCGGCGAGGGCGTCCGGGTCCTTCTCGTGCTCGAACTTCGGCGAGTGCACGCCCACCACGACGAGCACGTCGGCGTACTTCTCCTCCAGCGGACGCAACTCGTCGAGCACGTGCAGGCAGTTGATGCAGCAGAACGTCCAGAAGTCCAACAACGCGATCTTGCCTCGGAGGTCGGCGAGCCGCAGCTCCCGCCCGCCGGTGTTCAACCAGGCCCGACCCCGCAGCTCGGGTGCGCGTACGCGTGCACTCATGGCCCCATCGTGCCGTACGACGGTGGCCTTCCGTACGGACGGGCGTGGGCTGAGTCGTACGCGACACCGCCGTCCCTCGGCCAGCGCCCGGTCAGCGGTGACTGATCAGCTCTGGTTGCGGCATGTCGGGGTATCCGGCGAGTGGAAGACCCCGACATGCCGCAACCAGTGCGGCCTGCACCCCGACACGTCGCGTCAGCTGTCCGCCGGCTTGAGGCAGAGCACCCGGTTCGCGCCGTCGCCCGGCAACTCCACGTGCGGCAGGGCCGGGTCAGCGCAGTTGTCCTTCGTGGAGACCTTCGAGACGACGGTGTAGGCGCCCGTCTCGCCGCAGTCGGCCGCCACCGCGCTCTCGCCCGACTGCTTCACGCAGGAGCCCACGGCCGGGTCGAACTGATTGTCCGAGTCGCCCACCATGCCGAGCAGGGTCAGCAGGCCCAACGGCACGGCCAGGATGAGCACGGCGGCGACCAGCACCGCGGCGAGCACCCGCCCGTTGCGGACCTTCGGCGGCGGGGCCTCCTTCGCCGGCTCGGACACCGGCTTGAACTGGTCGAAGCGGCCCTGCTCGGGTTCGCCCGATCCTGACGGTGACCAGGAGTCCGGCGCGGACTGCGCGGGCGGGAAGGCGGCGGTGTAGTCCGCACCGGGGCGGGCCTCCGGCGCTGGGGGGTAGGCCGCGCCGGCACCGCTGCCCGGACCTCCTGCGCCGGGCCCGGCGAACGGGTCGGCCGGCCCACCGAACTGGTCCGACTGGCGGTCGTCGTCGTGCGGGCGGACGCCGTTGACCGGCCGGTTGCTCTGCGGCGCGTCGACGAAGGACGGCACCCCCGGCGGGAAGGCCGGCGGGGCGGCCGGCGCGGCGGCGAATGCGTCCGCCCCGCCCGGTCGGTGGTCGCGGTCGTCGAAGTTGCCGCCCGGCGGCTGGTCGAACCGGGGTGGCTGGTCGAACCGGGGCGGCTGGTGTTCGGCCCGCTGGCCGTCCCGCTCCGGCTGGTCCGTCTCGACGTCGGGCCGGGCGGGTCGGCCGTACACCCGCGGTTGCGGGGTGGGCGTGCCAGCCGGGCGTGGGCCCTGGTCGGTGGGGGGCATCACTCGGCTGGCCAGCGGCACCGAGGCGCTCGCGGCGGCCCGGCCACCGGCGGGTGCCGAATCGCCGGCCTCGCCGGGCACCGAGGCCCGACCACCGCCGGCCTCGGGGGAGGTACGCGGGGCGGGCACCACGGGACCGGCCGGCGACTGGGGTTCCTCGTGCCGGGAGTCGGCCTGGCCCCAGCCGCCGGACTGCTGCTCCCGGTCGTACGCGGGCGGGCCGCCCGGATCGCCGAACGGGGCCGGCGGGGCGTAGTCGGCTGGCGGGGCTGCGGCCAGGCTGGCACCGGGCACCCGCTGCTCCTGAGGGGGCAGCGGCACCGCGTTGGCGGGCGAGATGCCCGGCCCGGGTGCCGGCTGGTAGGCGGGGGAATCCTCGGCCCGGCCGGAACGGGCGTCGCCCGAGTCGGCCCGCCCCCACGCCTCGTCGGCGCTCCAGGGCTGCACGTCGGGCACCATCCGGTCGACACCCGGCTGCTGCCCGGCGGCCTCGGTGGGGCCCCAGGAGGGGAGCGGTCCGCCGGGGCCGGGCACGGACACACTGGCCCGGGCCGGCGCGGTGGAGCCCTGCTCGGAGCCCTGCTCGTCGCGGGGCTGCCTGCCGGCGTCCGGCCGGTCGTCGCCGGTCATCCAGGCCGGCTGCTGCGCTGCGGCGGCACCCGACCAGCCCGGCTGTTCGTCCTGCCGGGCCCAGTCGGGCTGGGCGGGCCGCTCGCCGGGGGCGTCGTCACGCCGCGCCCAGTCGGGCTGCTCGCCCGGCGCGGAACCCGCCGGCCAGGTCTCCGTGCGGGCCCGGTCGGGCTGCTGCTCGGCCGCCCAGGCGGGCTGGTTCTGCGGGTCGGGCGACCAACCGCCCGGCCGCGCGGGCTCGTCCTGCGGGCCCCAGTTCGGTGCCGACGGGCTCGCCTGTGGCACCTGTGCGCTGGCCCGCGCGGCGGGCGGGCCCTGCTCGGCCTGTACCCACGCGGGTCGGTCGTTGGGTTGCTCCTGGCCGGTCTGCCCCCAGCCGGGTCGGTCGGCGGGCTGCTCCTGCTCCGTCCGTGCCCAGGCCGGTCGCTCGGCCTGCTGGCCCTGGCCGGACTGTGCCCAGGCGGGCTGGTCGGCTGCGGCCTGTTGGCCCTGGCCGGCCTGCGCCCAGTCGGGCTGTGGGGCGGCGTTCTGGCCCTGCGCCCAGTCGGGCTGCTGCGGGCGGTCCTCGGGCTGGCGCGAGTCGGACGCCGAGGCACCCCACGCCTGCTGCGGGGCGGCGCCGGTGTCCCAGTTCTCGGCCGGGCGTGCGGCGGCGGTCGGCACCTGTGCGGCACCCCGGGCGGCGGGCTGCGCGGGGGCGGCGTTCTCGCCCTGGGCCCACGCGGGCTGGTTCTGCGCACCCTGCGCCCAGGTGGGCTGGTTCTGTTCGCCCTGCGGTTCCCAGGCGGGCTGACCGGCGGCGGCGTTGTCACCCTGCGCCCAGGCGGGCTGTGGGGCGGCGTTCTGGCCCTGCGCCCAGGCGGGCTGTTGGCCCTGCTCGGGCTGCGCCGGCCAGGGCTGCTGCGCACCGCCCTGCGGCTCCCAACCCTGGGGCGATGTGGAGGGTGGCTGCGGGTTGGACTGGTTGCCACCCCACGGGGCGGCCGGCTGGCCGCCGGCCCAGGTGGGCGCCGGGGAGTCGGGTCGCGTCGGCGGCGGTGGTGCCCAGCCGAGGTCGGGAGCGGCGGCGCCGTACCCGTTGTCCTGCTGCGCCGGTCGGTCGCCGTACGGCGCCTGTCCGCCGCCGCCCGGCGGCACCTCGTCCGGCTGCTGGCCGGGGTGGTGCGAGCCCTCGGACGTCATGCGTGCGCCTCCTCCATCACATGTCGGCCGCCGGTGCCGATCGGTCTGCTCGACGGGGTTGCCGGCGTCGCCGGTCCCGTACCGGTCGTGCCGGCTCCCCGCACCGTATCCGGTGGCCGCCCCGGGGGGCTTCCGGGGAGCGTGGCCGTCACTTTCCGTCGCCGGATGGTTTCGAGCGGCTTCTGTCGGCTCGACGTGTTCCGGCGTGGCGGTTGACGACCGAGCCTCACCGTACCGGGCGGTGCGTCGGGGTGGAATCCCGGTGCCGCTGGCGTCGGAACGCCGACGACCCGCCCGGGTGCCCGGGCGGGTCGTCGGACTGGAGGAGGGTGGGAAACGTGGTGGAGCGTCAGTGCATGTGACGCTGCGCGATGGCGAGGATCTCGTCGCGGACCGCGGGCGAGTTGGCGGAGCGCAGCGCGGCCTCGATGGCGCGGGCGCGGCGGCTGGCGTCGCGGCGGTTGCGGAATCGCTCGATCATGCTCATGGTGGCTCTCCTCCTGGCTATTCGGTTGTCAGCCCGTCGTTGACTCCATTCAAGCGCAGGACGAGGCAAAGTTCCAATGATTATTAGGTGAGCTGGGACACCAGCCTAAAGATCGTAGGTCAACGGTCGTTAAGGCTGAAGGTTTCTTAGCCTCATGGCAACGGCCGGTGTGCCGGGCGTTAACCCCGGGCACACCGGCCGTCGGCCGTGCTGGTGGACCGTCAGGTCCAGGCGAGCAGCGCCGCCTCCGGGTCGGCGAGGAAGTCGCCGACGTCGCGCAGGAACTTCGAGCCCAGCTCGCCGTCGATGATGCGGTGGTCGAAGGAGAGGCCCAGCGTGGTCACCTGCCGTGGCTTCACCTTGCCCTTGTGCACCCAGGGCAGCTCCCTGACCGCGCCGAAGGCCAGGATCGCCGACTCGCCCGGCGGCAGGATCGGCGTGCCCGTGTCCACTCCGAACACCCCCACGTTGGTGATCGTCAACGTGCCGCCGGACATGTCGGCCGGGGACGTCTTCCCGGCCTTCGCGGTCTGCACCAGCCCGGTCATCGCGTCCGCCAGCTCACGCAACGAGAGCCGGCCCGCGTCCTTGATGTTCGGCACGATCAGGCCACGGTCGGTGGCCGCCGCGATGCCCAGGTTGACGTACTCCTTCACCACGATCTCGTCGCCCGCCCAGGTCGAGTTGACCATCGGGTGACGCCGGACCGCGAGCAGGACCGCCTTGGCGACCAGCAGCAACGGCGAGACCCGGACGTCCCGCCACTCCCGCCGCCCGCGCAGCCGGTCCAGGGCCTTCATCGCCCGGGTCATGTCGACGGTCAGGAACTCCGTCACGTGCGGGGCCGTGAACGCCGAGCGGGACATGTTCTCGGCGGTGAGCTTGCGTACCCCCTTGACCGGGATGCGCTGCTCGCGGTCCGCGCCGAAACTCGCGGCGGCCGTGGCCGTGGCCGTGGCCGTGGCCGTGGGGGTGGCCGTGGCCGTGGGGGTGGCCGTGGCCGGCTCGGCGGCCGACGCCGCCCCGCTCGCGGCCTGCTGCACGTCCTCCCGCGTGATCGACCCGAGCGGCCCCGACCCCACCACGGTGCCCAGGTCGACGCCGAGATCCTTCGCCAGCTTCCGCACCGGCGGCTTGGCCAGCACCAACGCGCCGGCCCGCCCGTTGCCGTTCGCCGCGGGAGCCGGCGACACCGGGGCGGCCTTCGACACCGGCGCGGCGGGCGCGGCCGGTGCCGCAGCCGCCGTGGCGGTGTCGGTCTGCACCGGGACCGCACCCTTGCGCGGGCGGCGCTTGGCGGTCGTCGTACGCGGGCCGTAGCCGACCAGCACGGCCGTGCGGCCACCCGGCGCGGGACCGCCGATCAGGCCCGGCTCGACCGCGCCCTCGGCGGGCGCAACCTGCACGGCGGCCAACGAAGTCGCCGACGGGGCGGGCAGTTCGGTGGCCGGCGCACCCGTGGTCGACTGTTCGACCGGGCCCGCGCCCGGGTCGGTGTCGATCGCGATGATCGGCGTGCCGACCTCCACCGTGGTGCCCTCCGGGTGGAAGATCGCCTGCACCTGGCCGGCCCACTTCGCCGGGATCTCCACGGCCGCCTTGGCCGTCTCCACCTCGACGATCGGCTGGTTCAGCTCGATGGTGTCGCCCACCTTGACCAGCCAGGCGAGGATCTCGCCCTCGGTCAGGCCCTCGCCCCGGTCGGGCAGGTTGAACTCCTTGATCCGCGACATGCCGATCACCAGCCGAAGGTGCGGTCGACGGCGTCGAGCACCCGGTCGAGGTCGGGCAGGTACTCCTCCTCCACCCGGGCGGCCGGGTAGGGGGTGTCGAAGCCGGTCACCCGCAGCACCGGGGACTCCAGGGAGTAGAAGCACTCCTCCGTGATCCGCGCCGCGATCTCCGCGCCCATGCCCAGGTTGCCCTGGGCCTCGTGCACCACGACCGCCCGACCGGTGCGCCGCACCGACTCGTAGGCCACGCCCAGATCCAGCGGGGACAGCGTGCGCAGGTCGATGACCTCCAGCTCCCGACCGTCCTCGGCGGCGGCCGTCGCCGCGTCCAGGCAGGTGCGGACCATCGGGCCGTACGCCAGCAGCGTGACGTCCGTGCCGGGCCGCGCCACCCGCGCCGAGTGCAGCGGGTACGCCTGTGACAGCGGGGCGTCCAGGTCGACCGGACCCTTCTCCCAGTAGCGCCGCTTCGGCTCCAGGAAGACGATCGGGTCGTCCGAGGCGATCGCCTGCTGGATCATCACGTACGCGTCCTGGGGGGTGGAGCAGGACACCACCTTCAGGCCGGCAGTGTGGGCGAAGTACGCCTCCGGCGACTCGGAGTGGTGCTCCACCGCGCCGATGCCACCGCCGAACGGGATCCGGATGACCATCGGGATCCGCACCTTGCCCTGCGAGCGGTAGTGCATCTTCGCCACCTGCGACACGATCTGGTCGTACGCCGGGTAGACGAAGCCGTCGAACTGGATCTCGCAGATCGGCCGGTAGCCGCGGATGGCCAGGCCGACCGCGGTGCCGATGATGCCGGACTCGGCCAGCGGGGTGTCGATCACCCGCTGGTCGCCGAAGTCCTTCTGGAGCCCGTCGGTGATCCGGAAGACGCCGCCGAGCTTGCCGACGTCCTCGCCCATGATGACGACCTTCGGGTCGTTCTCCAGGGCCCTGCGCAGGCCGACGTTGAGAGCCTTGCCGAGGGTGAGCGTCTCCGTGGCCATCAGTGCGCGCTCCCCTCGAACGACTCCAGGTAGTTCGTGAACTGCATCCGCTGCTCGTCGAGTTCCGGGGACCCGTGGGGGTAGACGTGGTCGAACATCGTCACCGGCTCCGGGTTCGGCATGGCCAACACCCGCTCCCGCAGGTGCACCGACTCGGTGCGGGCCTGCTCGTCGACCTCGGCGAAGAAGCCGTCGTCGGCGATCTGCTGCTTGGTCAGGAACGCCTTCATCCGGGCGATCGGGTCCTTGGCCTGCCAGGCCTCGACCTCGCTGGCGATCCGGTAACGGGTCGGGTCGTCGGAGGTGGTGTGCGCCCCCATCCGGTACGTGTACGCCTCGATCAGGCTCGGGCCCTGCCCGTGCCGGGCGTTGTCCAACGCGTGCCGCGTCACCGCGTACGTGGCCAGCACGTCGTTGCCGTCCACCCGGATGCCGGGGAAGCCGAAGCCGGCGGCCCGCTGGTAGAGCGGGACCCGGGTCTGCCGCTCCAGGGGCTCCGAGATGGCGTACTGGTTGTTCTGGCAGAAGAACACCAGCGGGGCATTGAAGACGCTGGCCCAGACGAACGCCTCGTTGACGTCGCCCTGGCTGGTCGCGCCGTCCCCGAAGTAGGCGATGACCGCCTCGCCGTCGTCGCCGCCGGTCTTGCCGTCCATCGCGATGCCCATGGCGTACCCGGTCGCGTGCAGGGTCTGCGCCCCGATCACGATCGTGTACATGTTGAACCTGAACTCGTTCGGGTCCCAGCCGCCCTGGTCGACGCCCCGGAACAGGCCCAGCGGCATGATCGGGTCGATGCCCCGGCAGTAGAGGACGCCGTGCTCCCGGTAGGTCGGGAATGCCATGTCCTGGGTACGCAGGGCGCGCCCGGAACCGACCTGGGCGGCCTCCTGTCCGAGCAGGCTGGCCCAGAGGCCCAGCTCACCCTGGCGTTGCAGGGCGGTGGCCTCCGCGTCCAGCTTCCGGACCAGCACGAGATCGCGGTACAGGCCGCGGTACTCGTCGTCGGTCAAGTCGACGCGGTACTCGGTGCCGTCCGGCCCGGTCGCGCTGTCGATCCGCTCACCCTCCGGGGTCAGCAGCTGCACCAGCGAGGGGTCGCCGGTCTTCGCCTTCCTCGAACGGGGTGCGGCCCGTCGGCCGCGGGGGGACACCCCGGGGTCGCCCTTTGCCATCCGTCTCTCCCTGTCGTGTCTGCGTCGGCACCGGGGGGTCACCCGGCCGCGCGACTCGTGCACCCGTCCGGCTGCTGCCGGACCGGTTCCTGGCGGCCGCGCCTAGCCCGGGTGGGGTTGCCGCGCGGCGTGAGCCGGATTCCTGGCTGAACCCGGTTCGGGAGCCGGTGCGCTGTCGCGCCTGCCGCGTGGGTGCGCGGAGGTCGCGGCTTCGCTGCCGTCGTACTCCATATTCGCATCACACGTGAGCCGGCCCACAGTCCGCCCGCCCCGCATCCGGGTGGGCGCCCACTTCGTTACCCGAATCGCCGGGCTGTCGGGTTCAGCGACGCGCGCCCGAACGGTGCTGGTTCATCACCGTTCGGGCAGATCTGCGTGTCGACACGCGGTGCGGGGTTGGCCGACACAGAGTCACTGAACCACGCTGTTGAGCGCGGGCCGGGCAGGTGCCGGTGGCCCGCCGGGTCGACCCCACCGACCCGCCGGTCGACGACGAGGAGCGCACGGTGTCCGAGGCAGGTGAAGGTCCCGGTGTCCCGGCCCTCGGTCGGCACCGGGCGGGTGGCGGCTACCGCCGGGTCGTCGGCGCGCACCGCGCTCCCGGCGGCGCCGGCCCCTCCCGGGGCTACCTGCTCACCGTCGCGCTGCTCGCCGGCACCGCCTCGATGCCCATCGTCGCCGCCATGAGCACCGGCTCCGCCACGGTCGGCCGCACCGCCCTGCCCGACAGCGGCACCCGGTTCATCCCGACGCCCTCGGTCGGCCCCGTGGTGATCCCACCACCGGTGACCGGCCAGCCGGGAACCCCAGGGGCCACCTCACCCATGACCGGGCCGGTGCCCGGCCCGGTCGACCCCGGTCCGCGTACGCCCGTGGTGCCGCCACCCGCCGGAGCGCCCGCGGACCTGTGGGAACCCCGGCTGCCCGTGCGGCCCCCCACCCCACGACCCGCTCCCCGGCCCAGCGGGAGCCATCCCGTTCCGTCGCCGAGCCCCTCGCCGGTGCCCTCGCCCAGCCGGTCACCGGTGCCGTCGCCCAGCGCCCCGCCCTCGGAATCCCCCAGTGCCCCGCCGACCGGCCCGAGCACCGAACCGAGCACCACGGGAACCGCCGAACCAACGCCGACCGGTTCGGCGGCCCCGGAGCCCTCGGCAACCTCTCCGACGCCGGAACCCTCGGCAACCTCTCCGACACCGGAGCCCTCGGACCCACCGCACGCCACCGGTACGCCCACCGACCCGGCGGACCCACCCCGGCCGACGTCGACCCGAACCGGCACTGCTTCCCCCAGCCCGGCCTCGCCCCCGGCCCGGCTCCGCGCAGCCTGACCGCGCCACCCGAGCCTGGCCCCGGCTCCGCCACCGGCCCGGCTCCGCGCGGCCTGACCGCGCCCCGGTGCTCGGGGTCGGTGTCAGGCGGAATCGTCGGTGAGGCGGTGCCGGTTGGCTTCGATCCAGGCGTCCAGGGCGGCCGGGTCGTCCGGGTCCACCCCGTCGGCCATTAACTGGGCGACGGCCGCCGTGGCCGGGCTGCGCCGCTCACCGGTGCTGTAGAGCCGCGCGAACTCGGGCACCATCTCCTCGATCGAGGAGTCCGTCTGCGCGGCGGCCCGTTCGGGCAGGCCCCGTCTGCGAGCGGCGTACGCGGCCCAGGCTCGCAGCACCCGGGGCAGCATGGCCGCGTCGTCCATGTCGAGGACGGCCCGCCGGTGCACCCAGTCGAGCAGGAAGAACCCGGTGACGGTCGGACTCCAGCGCAGCGGGTCGGCGTCCGGGAAGGTGGCCGCGTGGTCGAGCAGCAGGCTGATGCAGAAGTGCAGGGAGGCCAGCTCCGCGCCGTCCACGCTGTCGAGGCCGAACCGGGCCGCCTCCGGAGCGGCCAGGAATCGCCGTACCAGATCGGTGCGTTCAGCGGCGGACAGCGGCTCGCTGTCAGGTGCCGTGGCGGCCGTGGCACCGCCGGGCAGCACGGCGAGGCGGGCACCCATCAGCGCCCGGTCGGTGGCGAGCGACCCCTCGGCGGGCAGCTCTCCCAGGTTGTCGGTGATCGCCAGGTGTCGGGTCACCTCGCCGCGCATCCGGGCCGGATCCTCCTCGCGGAACCAGGTCAGCTCGTCGCCGGCACACATCTGCCGGACCTGCTCCAGGATTCGCGCGGGCGGCCCGCCCACGAAGACATCCTTGGCGATGCCGATGTTGTGGTCGAGCAGGGTCACCATGGCGTGCTCCGGGCCACCGGCCGCGTCGTCGTACGCGAAGGTCGCCAGGTAGGAAGTCTGGTCGCCGTACACGTCGCCGTACGACCAGCAGCCGGTGAGGTGCACCCGGCCGAGGTGGCCCGACCAGGCCGGTGCGGCGGCGCCGGGGCGTACCCGGTCGGCGCCCGCCGCCTGCGGTACCAGCGCGGCGAAGACCGCCCGGACGGTGGTGGCGGCGGCGGCCCGGCGCCGGGTGGTGGCGGCCAGGAAGCCCGCCACGAACTCCCGCACGGCGGTTTCCCGGTCGGTCTCGGCGACCGCGTACACGCTGCCCAGCAGGGCCGCGCCGAGCATCTCCGCGTCGAGGGCGGTGTCGAGCTTGGGCACGTCGCGAGCGGCGTGCAACACCGCGTCGTAGGGGGTCTGAGGCGTGGCCATGTCTCGACCCTACGCCGCCGGATGGGAGGAGCGGGTCGGTCGAGGCCGGTCGTTCTCGGCCCGGCGGGACGGTCGGCGGCGGCGTGGGAGCGTCGTGGAGCTGGCGTGGAGATGGCTGGCGGTGGCGTGGCGCGGGTGCTGCGGACGGCGGCCAGCGGCGTGGCGACAGCCTGAGGCAGTCGCTGCGTGCGGCGGTCAGCGGCGGGCGGCGGCCTGGAGCAGTTCCCGGGCGTCGGCGTAGGAGGCGAGCACGGCGTGCACCGGCGCGAGCACGTACTCCTCACCGACCGCCGCGACCGCCTCGGTGAGCCGCTGTTCGGCCCGGCGGCGGGCCCGGCGGGCGGCCCAGCGCACCACGGGCCGGGTCAGTGCGGCCACCAGCAGGCCGGCGAGCAGCCCGCCCAGCAGCAGCAGGGACGGCAGCGGTACCTCACCGACGGTCGGATTGTCCAGGGCGGGCAGGCCGAGCGCACGGAGCGCGTACTCGACGGCCAGCCAGCCCAGGCCGGCGAGCGCGGCGAGGGTGACCAGCCACTGGAGGCCACCGACCAGCCGCCACCAGATCGGCCGCCGGTCCATGCCGAGGTCGGTGCCGGCGACCGCGCGGTCCAGCGCGTCGGGCAGGTCGCCGAGTCGGGACCGGGCCGCGCCGGTGACGGCAGTCGGCCAGGCCGCCGGCAGCCCGGCCGACGCCCGGTCGGCGAGTACCCGCACCGCCAACCCCAACGCGGAGCGCTGCGCGGCCGTCGGGTCCGGGACCGAGGTGGCGGCGACCAGGCTCTCCGCCGGCTGGTCCACCTCGCCGGCCGGACCGGGCAGGTGCAGGCGGCGCAGCGGATCGGGCCGCAGCCGCCGCCAGCCCCGCACCAGAGGCCAGCCCGTGGCGGCGGCACCCCGGTGCCGGTACGCCTGCTCGACCGCATCCGCGACCGCTGACACGCCGGCGGCCCCGGCCAGTGCGCGTTCCAGCGACACCACCGCCGGGTCGTCGGCACCGACGACAGGGCCGGGCTGGCCGATCAGCCCGCCCAGCCCGGCGACGACGGCGTCGACGTCGCCGTCGAGGCGGCGCAGGGCGGCCTGCCGTTCGAAGACCGTCCGCTCCAGCGCGTTGCGCAGCCCGACGACCCCGTTCGGGTCGACGGCGGTGGTGGTCAGCAGTGGCACCCCGGGCAGGCCGTCGGCGTCGAGCAGGCGGCGCAGGTCGGCGAGCACCCGGGGCAGTTCCGCCTCGGGCAGCCGGTCGGCCTGGTTGAGCACGACGAGGGTGACGTCGCGGTGCCGGTGGAACTCCCGCAGGTAGCCGGTGTGCACCACCTTGTCGGCGTACTTCTGCGGGTCGACCACCCAGACCACGAGGTCGACCAGGCCGAGCAGCCGGTCGACCTCCAGCCGGTGGGTGCGCTGCACGGAGTCGAAGTCGGGCAGGTCGAGCAGGATCAGCCCGTGCAGGCCGGACTCGCTGTCGCCGTCGAGCACGCTCTCCCGCACGAAGCGGTGCCTTGGCAGCACGCCGATCCAGTCGAGCAGCCGGCTTCCGCCGTCGAGCGGCCCCCAGACGCAGGCGTGAGTGACGCCGGTGGTGGGACGGCGCACGCCGACCGGGGAGAGGTCCATCCGGGCGAGGGTGTTGAACAGGCTGGACTTTCCGCTGCCGGTGGCACCGGCCAGCGCGACGACGGTGTGGTCGCGGGACAGGGCCAGGCGGGTGCCGGCCCGCTCCACCAGGGTGTGCGCGGCGACCAGTTCGGTGTCGGGCAGCAGCCCGTCGACGACCTCCAGCAGCCGGCGGACGGCCTCCAGGCGGTAGACGAGCACGTCCGGGTCGACCCGTCGGTCGCCCCGGAAGACCTCGCGGACGCGCCCCACGATGCCGGTCACCGGGCCTGCCCCTCGACGGTGGTCAGCGCCGGGTCGGGGGTCGTGGCCAGGCCGCTGTGCCGGCGGGCCTCCGCCACCCACGCGGCGGCCCCGCGCAGCTCGGCGGCGGTCTCGGCGGTCGGCCGCGCCTGTTCGGTGCGGGTCAGGTAGCGGGCGGCCTCCGCGTCCAGCAGCGTCCGCACCCGGTCCAGCAGGTCGGCCCGGGCCTTCTCGGCGAGGGTACGCACGGCCTGGTCGCCGAAGATGGCCTGGAGGACGGCCTGCGCGGCGACGGTGGTGCCGGCCCCGGTGGCCACCTCCAGCCCGGTGGGGATGAACGCGGTCGAGGCGAAGACCGCGATCATCACGGCCAGCCCGGTGGCGTTGACCGCGTACGCGGCCGTGCGGGCCACGAACCGTTTCTCGGGGCTCTCGGCGCGCACCAGGTCGAGCACGCCGCGCTGCCAGTCCCGGACCAGCCGTTCGGCCCGCTCGGGCAGGTCGGCGGCGTGGTGTGCGAGGTCGGGGTCGAGCAGAGCCGCCCCGGCCGGGTGTGCCTTCCACGCCGTGTACGCGTTCTCCGCCGCCTCGGCGGAAACGCCGCGCAGCAGGGTGACGAGTTGGGACTCGATCGCGTCCCGCAGCTCGACGGCGGGGGCGGGACGCCCGGTCACGGCGGCGACCACGCGGTCACGCAGCCGGGCGACCCGCGCCTCCAGGGTGCGGAAGAACTCACCGGTGCCGACGAACTCCTGCCAGCGGGCGAGCACCTCGCCCCGGAGCAGCCGGCCGTCGCGCAGCCCCTGGTCGACGGTGCGGTGCGCGCCCCGGTACGCGGCCCGGACCCGTTCGTCGAGCGCGTCGGCGGCGTCAACCTGCTCGTCGGCGGCCTCCGCCAGCCCTTCGACGGCGGGGTGCAGCGCGGCCAGGGCGCCGTCGAGGGTCTGCCGGACCACGGCGGCCCGGGCGTCGGCGTCGGCGGCGAGCCGGGCGAACCAGTCCGCGAGCGGCGCGATGATCCGGTCGGGCAGCAGCCCCTGCCCGTCGACCCAGGTCTCGGGCAGGACGAACAGCGGGGCCGCGCCGAGACCCTGCTCGGCGAGCATCTCGGACAGGTGGGCGGCGATCTCCTCGGTGGCCTCGGGTGGCACCCGGTCGAGCACCATCGCGATCACCGCCCCCCGGGCGCGGGCGCTGCGCAGCAGCTCCCACGGCACCGCGTCGGCGTACCGGGCGGCGGTGGTGACGAAGAGCCACAGGTCGGCGGCGGCGAGGAGCTGCCCGGCCAGGGCCCGGTTGGCGTCGACGACGGAGTCGATGTCGGGCGCGTCGAGAAACGCCAGGCCGGGCGGCAGGGCGGGAGCGGTGACGAGGTGCAGCGTGCCGGGCTCCTCGCTGGGCTGGTTGGTGCGGGTGAGGCCGGGCAGCAGGTCGCCGCGCCGGAACCAGCCGGAGTCGGCGGGGTTGCACACGAGCACCGGGGAGCGGGTGGTGGGCCGGAGCACCCCGGCGGCGCTGACCCGGGCCTGGACGAGGCTGTTGACCAGGGTCGACTTGCCCGCGCCGGTGGATCCGCCGACGACCACCAACAGGGGCGCGTCGAGACGCGCGAGCCGGGGCAGGAGGTAGTCGTCGAGCTGGTCGGCGAGGCCGGCGGCGATCCGCCCGGCAGGTTCCGCCGAGGGCAGGGCCAGCGGGAACCGGGCCGCCCCGATCGCGGCCCGCAGGCCGGCCAGTGCGGCGGAGAGCCCGTCGTGCCCGGTGGTGGCGGACGGGTCCGGCCCGGTGTCTGTGGGGCCGGTGCGGGCGGCGACGGCGGGCGTGCCGGTGGGGAGGGCGGGATCGCCGTTCGTCGTCACCGCTAAAGCGTGCCCGACCGACACAAGAGAAGACAACCGATCGGTAGCAACCCGAGGTTGCGTCGGGTCGACTCAACCTCGACTTGACGATTTCCAGGGGCGTGGCACTATTGAGTCAAGTTCACTCAACTTGCGGTGGGGTCGCTGCGGGCGGGCCTGCCGGGCGCCCCGCGGGCGGCCCGCCGGAGACCCGGCGGGAATGGCCCGTCACCTGCTCACACGTAACGAAGCGAGGAAGCGAAGATGGCACGTGCGGTCGGTATCGACCTCGGCACGACGAACTCCTGCGTCAGCGTTCTGGAGGGCGGTGAGCCCACCGTCATCGCCAACGCTGAGGGCTCGCGGACGACCCCGTCGATCGTCGCGTTCGCCCGCAACGGTGAGGTGCTCGTCGGTGAGGTCGCCAAGCGCCAGGCGGTGACCAACCCGGACCGGACGATCCGCTCGGTCAAGCGGGAGATCGGCACCAACTGGACCGTCGACATCGACGGCAAGAAGTACACCCCGCAGGAGATCTCGGCGCGCACGCTGATGAAGCTCAAGCGGGACGCCGAAGCCTACCTGGGCGAGCAGATCACCGACGCGGTGATCACCGTCCCGGCCTACTTCAACGACGGCCAGCGCCAGGCCACCAAGGAGGCCGGCGAGATCGCCGGCTTCAACGTGCTGCGGATCGTCAACGAGCCGACCGCCGCCGCCCTGGCGTACGGGCTGGACAAGGGCTCCAAGGAGCAGACCGTCCTGGTCTTCGACCTCGGCGGTGGCACCTTCGACGTCTCGCTGCTGGAGCTGGCCGAGGGCGTCATCGAGGTCAAGTCCACCAGCGGTGACAACCTGCTGGGCGGTGACGACTGGGACCAGCGGATCATCGACCACCTGGTCAAGACGTTCCGCGGTGAGCACGGCATCGACCTCTCGCAGGACAAGATGGCCATGCAGCGGCTCAAGGAGGCGGCCGAGAAGGCGAAGATCGAGCTGTCCGCCGCCACCACCAGCAACATCAACCTGCCGTACATCACCGCCGGCGCGGCCGGCCCGCTGCACCTGGACGTGACGCTCAGCCGCGCCGAGTTCCAGCGGATGACGCAGGACCTGCTGGACCGCTGCAAGGGCCCGTTCGAGCAGGCCGTCAAGGACGCCGGCATCAAGGTCTCCGACGTCGAGCACGTCATCCTGGTCGGCGGTTCCACCCGGATGCCTGCCGTGACCGACCTGGTCAAGCAGCTCACCGGCAAGGAGCCCAACAAGGGCGTCAACCCGGACGAGGTCGTCGCCGTGGGTGCCGCCCTGCAGGCCGGCGTGCTCAAGGGCGAGGTCAAGGACGTCCTGCTGCTCGACGTGACCCCGCTGAGCCTGGGCATCGAGACCAAGGGCGGCATCTTCACCAAGCTCATCGAGCGCAACACCACGATCCCGACGAAGCGGTCCGAGGTGTTCACGACCGCCGACGACAACCAGCCGTCCGTGCTGATCCAGGTGTTCCAGGGCGAGCGCGAGATCGCCGCGTACAACAAGAAGCTCGGCACCTTCGAGCTGACCGGCCTGCCGCCCGCGCCGCGGGGCGTGCCGCAGATCGAGGTCACCTTCGACATCGACGCCAACGGCATCGTGAACGTCCACGCGAAGGACCTCGGCACCGGCAAGGAACAGAAGATGACGATCACCGGCGGCTCCTCGCTGCCGAAGGACGACATCGAGCGGATGCGCCGTGACGCCGAGGAGCACGCGGAGGAGGACAAGCGCCGCCGCGACGAGGCCGAGACCCGCAACGTGGCCGAGGCCCTGCAGTGGCAGACCGAGAAGTTCCTCGCCGAGAACGGCGACAAGCTGCCGGCGGAGAACCGCGAGAAGCTCAACGAGGCGCTCGGTGAGCTGCGCGGCGCACTCGGCGGCAGCGACATCGAGAAGGTCAAGTCGGCGCACGAGCGGCTGGCGCAGGTCTCCCAGGAGGCCGGTTCCCTGCTGTACGCCCAGCAGGCCGAGCAGGGCCAGCCGGGCGGCGAGGCCGGGCCGGGTGCCGGCGCGACCGGTGGCGCCCAGGCCGGCGGTTCGCAGGCCGGTGGCGACGACGTGGTCGACGCGGAGATCGTGGACGAGGACAAGGACAAGAAGTGACACCCTTGCTCCGCACCCGAACTCACGGCAGAGGGATGAGGTAGCCGCATGACGGAGAAGCCACGAGCCGCCGACCTGGACACCACCGGGACGACGCCGGGTGGCTCCGCGTCCGCCGAGCCGGCCACCGGCGACGGGCCGCGGGTCGTCATCCGCAACAACCGCAAGATCGGCCAGGACGACGAGCCGACGGCGACCGCCGCTGACGCCGGGACCGACGTCCCGGCCGAGGGGCTGGTCGAGGAGGCCGAGGTCGTGGTCGACGAGATCGAGGTCGAGACCACCGCGCTCGACGAACCGGCCCCGGGCGGGCCGCCGGTGGTGGACGCGCCGGCGCAGCCGGCGGACGGCCAGCCGGGCGGCTCGTCGCTGGGCGCCGAGTTGGAGGCGCTGCGGGCCGACCTGGAGGAACGCACCCGGGACCTGCAACGGGTGTCGGCGGAGTACGCCAACTACCGCAAGCGGGTCGACCGCGACCGGGGCCTGGTCACCGAGCAGGCGACCGGTTCGGTGCTCGCCGCGCTGCTGCCGATCCTCGACGATCTCGACCGGGCCCGGGAGCACGGCGACCTGGTCGGCCCGTTCGGCAGCGTCGCCGAACAGCTCACCAGCGCGCTCGGCAAGTTCGGGCTCACCCCGTTCGGTGAGCAGGGCGACCCGTTCGACCCGACCCGGCACGAGGCGGTGGCGCACCAGACGTCCGCCGACGTCAGTGAGCCGACCTGCGTACAGGTGATGCGGCGCGGCTACCAGGTCGGCGAGCGGCTGCTGCGGCCCGCGCTGGTCGCGGTCGCCGACCCCGAGTAGTGCAGGACAGCGGCCGGCCCGTCCCGCCCGTCGGATCACGACGGGCGGGACGGCCGGTTCGGCGCGGTGGGGAGGAGGTGGACAGGTGAGCTCGAAGGACTGGGTCGAGAAGGACTACTACGGGGTCCTGGGCGTGGCGAAGACCGCCACCGCCGAGGAGGTCAAGAAGGCGTACCGGAAGGTGGCCCGGGAATCGCACCCGGACCACAACCCCGGCGACCGGAAGGCCGAGGAGCGCTTCAAGGCGGCCTCCGAGGCGTACGCGGTGCTCGGCGACGACACCAAACGCCGCCAGTACGACGAGATGCGCTCGCTGTTCGGCTCGGGCGCGTTCCGCCGCGGTGCTCGCGGCGCGGGGCAGCCCGGGGGCGTGCCGTTCGACGTCTCCGACCTGTTCGGCGGGGGGACGCCGGGCGGGGCGGGCACCGGTGGCCGGTTCGCCGGTGGTGGTTTCTCGGATCTGTTCAGTTCGATCTTCACGGGCGGGGCGGGCGGTGGCGGGGCACCCCGGGGCCCGGGCCGCGGGCGCGACGTCGAGACCGAGGTCGCCCTCGACTTCGACGACGCCGTCCGGGGCGTGACGCTGCCCCTGACCCTGCGCGCCCCCGGGATGTGCGAGACCTGCCACGGCAACGGCGCGAAGCCGGGCACCCAGCCACGGGCCTGCCCGGTCTGCCAGGGGGCGGGAGTCACCACCCGTAACCAGGGGTCGTTCAGCTTCTCCGAGCCGTGCCGCAGCTGCCAGGGAGTGGGCACGGTGGTCGACGACAAGTGCCCCGAGTGTCACGGTACGGGCGGGGTCACCAAGACCCGGACGCTCAATGTCCGCTTCCCCGCCGGGGTCGCCGACGGCCAGCGGATCCGGCTGGCCGGCCGGGGTGAGCCCGGCGAGCGCGGCGGTCCGGCGGGTGACCTGTTCGTGCACGTCAAGGTGCGGCCCGACGACCTGTTCGGGCGGTCGGGTGACGACCTGACCCTGACCGTGCCGATCACGTTCGCCGAGGCGGTGCTCGGCACCGACCTGCGGGTACCCACGCTCGACGGCGCGGTGACCCTGCGGGTGCCGCCGGGTACGCCCAGCGGACGGATCCTGCGGGCCCGGGGCAAGGGCGTGAGCCGCCGGGACGGGCAGGCGGGCGACCTGCTGGTGACCCTCGACGTGGTGGTGCCCGCGCGGGTGTCCGACGAGGCACGGGCGACGCTGGAGACCTTCGCCGCGCAGACCCCGCCGGCGGCCAGGGAACATCTCGACGCGCGGGTGCGTCGATCCGGTTGATGCGTGGACGGGTGCGGAGGTGAGTGGGATGTCGGACGGGTTCGTCGGCTCGGAGGACGCTGCCTACGAGGCCAAGGTGCTGATGATCTCGGTCGCGGCGCGAATGGCGGGAATGCACCCGCAGACCCTGCGCCAGTACGACCGGCTCGGTCTGGTGCAGGCCGGCCGGGCGGCCGGGGGTGGGCGCCGGTACAGCGTCCGGGACGTGGTGCTGCTGCGCGAGGTGCAGCGGCTCAGTCAGGACGACGGGGTCAACCTCGCCGGCATCAAGCGGATCATCGGCCTGGAGCAGTTGCTGGAGCAGGCGCAGCAACGGGTGGCCCGGCTGGAGGCGGAACTGGATGCCGCGTACCGGCGGATCGCCGAACTGGAGTCGCTGGCCCGCTTTCCGGGCCGCGACCTGGTGCCCACCAACCGCACCTCGACGGCGTTGGTGGTGTGGCGTCCCCGCCGGGGCCCGGAGCAGCGCTGACCGCCTCCTGATCCGCCGTGTCGCGGCCACCTGTTCCGGCCCGGCGGGTGTGGGGTGAGCCGGGGCACGGTGCGTACTCGGCCTTCTCACCTTTCCCGTTCGGAAGCGCGGCACCCGGCCCCTTCGGTAACCTCTGGATCGGGTACATCGGCTCAATCCGGACTTCCGAACTGGCGGGGGGAGCCATGGCGGGATCGGAGCAGGAGGTGGCCCGGCAGACGGAGGACCGGCTCGGGAAGGTGGCTGAGGACGTCCGGGTGAGGTTCGACGAGATCACCGAACGCTTCTCGGGCGCGATCCGGAACGGCGGGTTCGACCGGGTCGATCACGGTGTCGACCGGGAGCGGGCCGGGACCGTGCGCCGCGATCAGGGTGGATCGGATCGCTGACGCTCCGCCGACGTGCGGGCCGGGACCCACGGGGGGTCCCGGCCCGTTCGCGCCCCGCTCCGATGCGTTGATCATGAAGTTGCCGCCCCCGAGCGCGTGAATCCGGTCATCACCTGATCAACCTGGGCCAGGCCGGGGGTGGGTGGGGAGTGGGTCAGGCGATCTTGCGGTTCTCGCGGACCAGGCCGCCCTCGCACCACTCCCGGTAGACGAAGAGTTCCGGGCGGGCTAGCAGGACCCGGCTGTTGTGTGCCCACGTACGCATCAGGGCGTCGCCATCCCGCTCGGCGTGCTCGACCAGCTTGCGGAAACGACGCTTGGGGTGGGCGCGGAAGTTCGTCCGGATGCCGTCGGCGGCGTAGATGTAGAGGCAGTGCAGCGCGAACCGGCGGGCCGGGCAGCTCGGATCCATCGCCAGGTCGAACAGGGTGGTCACCAGCCGGTCCCCGGCGACCAGCAGGTCCCAGTCGGGAGGCATCGACGTCAGGGGCACCGAATCCGGCTGGTAGGCCCACGCCCGCAACTCCGCCGGGGACGGATCGACGGGGTTGGCGAAGCCGTGGAACGTCGACTCCTGCACGCTCACCGGCCAACCTTCCGCTCGCTCTGCTCGCGGTGTCCACCACCCCGCGAGTCCTGGCTGCTGGGGCGACACCGTAACTCGGCATCGGCGAGCGGCGGTAGACCCTGCGAGGAGCAATTCGGTATCCATCGGCCGTGGCGCCCGCACGCTGGGCCCGACCCCACGCCGGCGCGGGGTCGGGCCGGCGCAACGCGGGCCCGGCGCAGGGTCGGCCGGGCCCGCGTTGCTCAGTCCGGCACCGTCGCGGGTCGCGTGCGTTGGACCGCTGCCCGCCGCCGTAGCCACTGCTTGAACCAGCCGAAGTCGGGCAAGCGGGCCACCATCGGGCCGGTGACCACGGTGATCAGCACGTACGCGGTGGCGAGCGCCGCCAGTTGCGGTTCGACGCTGCCGGCGGCGACCGCCAACCCGGCGATGACGATGCTGAACTCCCCGCGGGGCACCAGCGTCAGCCCGGCCCGCCATCGGCCGGGTTCGGCGATGCCGGCCCGGCGGGCGGCCAGGTAACCGGTCAGGGTCTTCGTGCTCATGGTCACGATCGCCAGCGCGAGTGCCGGCAGCAGCACCGGCGGGATGTCCCGAGGGTCGGTGACCAGGCCGAAGAAGACGAAGAACACCGCCGCGAAGAGATCCCGCAGCGGGGTGAGCAGTTGGGTGGCGTGATGCGCCACGGGACCCGACAGGGCGATGCCGACGAGGAACGCGCCGACGGCGGCGGACACCTGGAGCTTCGCGGCGATGCCGGCGACCAGCAGGGTCATCCCGAGTACGCCGAGCAGCAGCGCCTCGGGGTCGTCCGCGGACATCGCCTTGGAGATGCCCCTGCTGTAGCGGATGGCGACCACCAGGACGACCACCACGGTCAGCACCGCCACGCCGAGTGAGACGCCGCCCTTGACCAGCCCGACCCCGGCCAGCAGCGCGGTCACCAGTGGCAGGTAGAACGCCATCGCCAGGTCTTCGATCACCAGGATCGACAGGATCACCGGGGTCTCCCGGTTACCGAGCCGACCAAGGTCGCCCAGCATCTTGGCGATGACACCCGAGGACGAGATCCAGGTGATGCCGCCGAGTACGGCGGCGGCCACCCAGCCCCAGCCGAGCAGCAGTGCGAACGCGGCCCCCGGCAGGGCGTTGAGCAGCGCGTCGATCAGCCCTGCCGGGGCGGAGGCGCGCAGGTTGCCGACGAGCTCGTTGGCCGAGTATTCGAGGCCGAGCATCACCAGCAGCAGGATCACGCCGATCTCGGCGCCGACGGCGAAGAACTCTTCGCTGGCGGTCAGCTCCAGCACGCCGCCGTGCCCGAAGGCGAGGCCGGCGAGGAGGTAGAGCGGGATCGGCGACAGGCCGATGCGGCGGCTGAGCCGTCCGAGCAGGCCGAGGAGGAACAGCAGCGCGCCGACCTCGACGAGCAGGGTCGTGGTTTCGTGCATCCGCGCCTCAGCCGTCCGGGTCGCCGTCGGCGAGGATGGCGGTCACCCCGTCGAGGCCCTGCCGGGTCCCGACGACGACCACCACGTCACCGGCCACGAAACGGAAGGTCGGTTCCGGTGAGACGATCACCTCTCCGGAGCGCAGCACCGCCACGATGGAGGCGCCGGTGCGGGTGCGAGCCCTGGTGTCGCCGAGCCGACGGCCCACGTACGTCGAGCCGGCCGGGATCGCGATCTGCTCGGTGAGCAGCCCGGCGGCCTGTTCCCGCAGCCCGGAGAGCTGACCCAGCATCAGCGACGCGCCGAGGATGTCGGCCAGCGCTTCTGCCTCGTCGTCGGTCAGCGGGATGTCGTGCTGGCAGGAGTCGGGATCGTCCGGGTCGTACAGGACGAGGTCACGGCGACCGTTGCGGTGGGAGACCACCCCCAGGCGGCGGCCGGATTCCGTCATCATGTCGTGACGTACGCCGATTCCCGGTAATGAAGTCTGCTCGACACGTACTCGCACCGGCCCAGGCTACCCCCGGCCCGGCAGGGCATGATCGCGCGTCGGACGGTCGGGGTCTGCCACGGTCCGGGCAGAGGGGTGAGCTGGATCACAGTATTCGAGTTGAGTGGAATAGACTCAACTCTGGTGGTGTCGGTACCAGTGGACACGCCGATTCCGGGGGAGCCCATGAACACGGAACGCCTCACCACCAAGAGCCGCGAGACCATCACCGGTGCCGTCGCCCTGGCGAACCAGCGCGGGCACGCCACCGTCGAGCCCTGGCACCTGCTGCTGGCACTGCTGGACACCGACGGCTCGACCGCCGCCGGCCTGCTGCGCGCCGCCGGAGCCGATCCCGGCGAGCTGCGTCGGGCCGCCCAACGCGCTGTCGACGCGCTGCCCGCCGCCCGCGGCTCCAGCATCGCCGAGCCCACCCTGGCCCGCGAGTTCGTCAACGCCATCGGCGCGGCCGAGCAGATCGCCCGGCCGCTGGGCGACGAGTACACCTCCACCGAGCACCTGCTCGCCGGCCTGGCCCGGGTCGGCGGCGCGGTGTCGAACGCGCTCAAGGCCGCCGGGGCCACCGAGGAGACCCTGGTCGCGGCCTTCCCGACCGTACGCGGCGGTGACCGTCGGGTCACCACCGCCGACCCCGAGCAGACCTACCAGGCCCTGGCGAAGTACGGCGTCGACCTCACCGCCAGCGCCCGGGACGGCAAGATCGACCCGGTGATCGGCCGGGACTCCGAGATCCGCCGGGTGATCCAGGTGCTGTCCCGGCGTACCAAGAACAACCCGGTGTTGATCGGCGAGCCCGGTGTCGGCAAGACCGCCATCGTCGAGGGCCTCGCCCAGCGCATCGTCGCCGGTGACGTACCCGAGTCGCTGCGGGACAAGAAGCTCGTCTCGCTCGACCTCGGCGCGATGGTGGCCGGCGCGTCCTACCGGGGCCAGTTCGAGGAGCGGCTGAAGTCGGTCCTGGAGGAGATCAAGAACTCGGACGGCCAGGTCATCACCTTCCTCGACGAGCTGCACACCGTGGTCGGCGCGGGCAAGGGCGAGGGCTCGATGGACGCCGGCAACATGCTCAAGCCGATGCTGGCCCGCGGCGAGCTGCGGATGGTCGGCGCGACCACGCTGGACGAGTACCGCGAGCACATCGAGAAGGATCCGGCCCTGGAGCGCCGCTTCCAGCCGGTGCTGGTCGGGGAGCCGACCATCGAGGACACCATCGGCATCCTGCGCGGGCTCAAGGAACGCTACGAGGTGCACCACGGCGTGCGGATCACCGACGCCGCGCTGGTGGCGGCCGCCGCCCTGTCCGACCGCTACATCACCGACCGGTTCCTGCCCGACAAGGCCATCGACCTGGTCGACGAGTCCGCGTCCCGGCTCCGGATGGAGATCGACTCGCGTCCGGTCGAGGTGGACGAGATCGAGCGGGCCGTTCGGCGGCTGGAGATCGAGGAGATGGCGCTGGCCAAGGAGCCGGACGCCGCCTCCGCCGAGCGCCTGGAACGGCTGCGCAAGGAGCTGGCCGACAAGCGGGAGCAGCTCACCGCGCTGTCCGAGCGCTGGCAGCTGGAGAAGAGCCACATCACCAGGCTGTCCACCGCCAAGGAGGAACTGGAGCGGCTCGGCGGCGAGGCCGAGCGCGCCGAGCGCGACGGCGAGCTGGAACGGGCCGCCGAGCTGCGCTACGGCCGGATCCCCGCTCTCCAGGCCGACCTGAGGCAGGCCGAGGAGGAACTGGCCGGGCTCCAGGCCGACGGCGCGATGCTGAAGGAGGAGGTCGGCGCGGACGACATCGCCGCCGTCGTCGCCTCCTGGACGGGCATCCCCGCCGGCCGGCTGCTGGAGGGCGAGACCGCCAAGCTGCTGCGGATGGAGGAGTCCCTGCGGGAGCGGGTGGTGGGCCAGGCCGAGGCGGTGGGTGCGGTCTCCGACGCGGTGCGCCGCGCCCGGGCCGGCGTCGCCGACCCGGACCGCCCCACCGGCAGCTTCCTCTTCCTCGGGCCCACCGGAGTGGGTAAGACCGAGCTGGCGAAGGCGCTCGCCGAGTTCCTCTTCGACGACGAACGCGCCATGGTCCGCATCGACATGAGCGAGTACGGGGAGAAGCACTCCGTGGCCCGCCTGGTCGGTGCCCCGCCCGGCTACGTCGGGTACGAGGAGGGCGGCCAGCTCACCGAGGCGGTGCGCCGCCGGCCGTACTCGGTGATCCTGCTCGACGAGGTGGAGAAGGCCCACCCGGACGTCTTCGACATCCTGCTCCAGGTGCTCGACGACGGCCGGCTCACCGACGGTCAGGGCCGGACGGTGGACTTCCGCAACGCCATCCTGATCCTCACCTCGAACCTGGGGTCGTCGGTGATCGGCGATCTGACGCTGGCCGAGGAGCAGCGCCGGGAGGGTGTGCTCGCGGTGGTCCGGTCGCACTTCAAGCCGGAGTTCCTCAACCGCCTCGACGACATCGTGGTCTTCGCGGCCCTGCTGGGCGAGGATCTGCGCGCCATCGTCGACATTCAGCTCGACCGGATGCGCCGGCGGTTGGCGGACCGCCGACTCGGCCTCGAGATCACCGACGAGGCCCGCACCTGGCTGGCCGAGCACGGCTACGACCCGATCTACGGGGCCCGTCCGCTGCGCCGCCTGGTGCAGTCGGCCATCGGCGACCAGCTCGCCAGGGCCCTGCTCGCCGGGCAGATCCGCGACGGCGACACGGTGCGGGTGGACCTCGCGGACACCAAGGAGACCCTGTCGGTGACGCGGGCCTGACCCCTCGCCCCGGACCGGTCGGGAGGTTCGCGCGGCGACCCCGGCGTGAACCTCCCGATCGACTTCGGTGGGGTGGCGGGTTGAGGGGGTAGGAAGAGGGGATGGACGACGTCAGTGCGGACATCCGGGAACTATCGGCGGCCGACACGGTGGCGTTCGGTGGGGTGGGCATCGCCGGCACGCTGCTGCCGGTGACCGAGGCGTACCGCCGGGTGGCGGTCGCCGCCGACCGCGACCCCGCCGGGGTACGCGACCAGCTCGACCGCCTGCTCGCCGCCGGCTCCCCCGCCGGCCGGGTGTACGCGGCCACGCTGCTGGAGCGTCTCGACCCGGCCGCCGGACGATCCGCCTGGGCGGCGCTGCGGGACGACCCGGCAGAGGTCGGCACCTTCACCGGCTGCGTGATGGACCGCACCACGCTGGCCGAGTACGCGGCCCGCCGCCCCGACGACGCCTGACGATCCCTCCGCCCGCCGAGCGCATCCGATCGGGTCTGCCGCCCGTTGCACCGGCCCCGAACCTTCCGAGCCATGACCGCCCCCGCCGACTCCCCCGCGGCTGCCGAATCCTCCACTGCTGTCGACCCGCCGGCGCGCCCACCCCGGCCCGTCACCGTCACCATCGCCTTCTGGTGTCAGGTCGCCGCCGTCGTGGTGCTGCTGGGCCTGTGCGCGCTGCCCCGCCCCGGCCGTCCACCTGCCGGGTGTCCCGAGTGGGCCCGCCCCGGCAGCCTCGGCCGACCCGGTGGCCTCGCCGTCGGCCCCGGCTGAGCCGCCCACCTCCAGTGGGAACTGCGCGTGATCGGGATATGACCGATAGGCATCGAGTTTGCCCAGGTGCGCCGGGTTGTTACCGTCTCCGCCGACGTACCTGGGGAGGTGGTCGGCGTGAACGGACAGGTGGCGTACCTGCTGGCGGCGCTGGGGTGTCTGGTCGGGGTGGCGGGCGTGGTGGTCGCCGTGGTGGCCCTCCGCCGGTCCCGACGCCGGCCGGACCGCCCGGCAGCACCGGCCGATCCGCTGCGTGACCGCGACGCCGACGCCCTGCGGGGCGACCCGCGCCGCCTGAAGCCCGGCGACATCGTCGAGATCCGCCAGGTGTCCTACGCGGTGCGCGGCTCGGTGCGCCTCGTGGAGGGCGGCTGGAGCTGGGCGGAGCACCTGCTCGACGACGCGGGCGGGGTGCGCCGCTGGCTGTCCGTCGAGGAGGACCCGGAGCTGGAGCTGGTGCTCTGGGCGGCCGAGCCCGGGGCGACGGTCACCCCCGGTGCGCCCACGATCGAGTTCGCCGGCCGGCGGTACAACTGGGACGAATCCGGCCAGGCCCGCTACACCGCCACCGGCACCACCGGCCTCGACCCGGCGGGCAGCATGCGCTACCACGACTACCAGGCGCCCGGCGGCGGGCGGCTGTCCTTCGAGGCGTACGGGGAGGCGGGCTGGGAGGTCGCCGTGGGCGAGAAGCTGCTCCGCTCCGAGGTGATGATCTACCCACGGGCGGCGGACGCCTGATGCTGGTCACCCTCGACACCCCGTACGTGGACACGAACGCCGCCGACCTGAGCCTGGCTCTCGACGACGTCGAGCGGCCCGCCCTGCACGTGCTCGACCTGGCCCTGCCCGGCGGGGTCGGGCTGCGGCTGCGCCTGCTCGGTGCGTCGCACCAGGTGGTGCTGCGGGCCCCCGGCCGGGCGCTCACCGAGACGGTGGCCTGCCTGCCCGGCCGTCCGCCCGCGCTGCCCGACGCGCTGCACGACGAGAACGCCGGCTACCGGTTCACCGCCACCGTGCTGCGCCCCGAGGGCAGTGGTCTCACCGACCGGGTCGCCGCGCTGCGGGCCGACCTGACCGACGACCCGTACGCCCTGGTGGGGGTCTTCCCCGGCGACGTCGACGCGGTGACCGCGCTGGCGGTCCGCCCCGACCCACCCGCCGGTGGGCTCGCATGGCGCACCTGGCACGCGTACCCCCAGACCAACGAGCTGGTCCTGACCGAGACGGTGGTGACACTGCGATGACGTACCGACGCTGGTTCGTGGTGGGAGGGGCGTTCGCCGTCATCGGCGCGCTCGTCGCCGCCTTCGCCTTCTCCTACGGCAACTTCTCCCCGCGCGGTTTCGTCGAGGACCGCTACGCCCGTGCCGCGTCCCACGACCTGGGCGGCGACGCGGTGGCCTACACCTCGACACGCTCGCCGAGCCAGGTGGCCGAGGAGGTCACGGACGCCTGGCAGCCGGCCGACCAGTACGTCGACGGCAGCGGCGTCTACCTGCGCTACGACGACGACTCGGTGGTGATCCTGCCCCTCGCCGCAGGTTCGCTGATCCTGCTGGAGCGGATGCAGACCGCCTACCCGCGCTATCACTCCGTGGTGGGCAACCACTGGGGCTGGGGGCGCGGCAACACCGTCCGGGGCGGCGGCCCCGGCAGCGGCAAGTAGACCCCCCACCTCTCCCGTCCGGGAACGAACTCGCTGGAGCACCCTGTGCATAACCTCGTCACCGACCTGCTGGTCACCCTCGCCTACGGGGTGGTCGGCGTGCTGCTGATGGGCATCGGCTACGTCCTGGTGGACGTGGCGACGCCCGGCCGGCTCAACGAGCTGATCTGGAACGAGCGCAACCGCAACGCGGCGCTGCTGCTCGCCTCGAACCTGGCCGGCGTCGGCATCATCGTCGTCGCCGCGATCGTCGCCAGCGAGGACGACTTCGCCATCGGCCTGGTGGGTGCCGGGGCGTACGGCGTGCTCGGGCTGGTCATCATGGCGGCGGCGTTCCTGCTGCTGGACGCGGCCACCCCGGGTCGACTGGGGGAGATCCTGGTCGACCCGCAGCCGCACCCGGCGGTGTGGGTCTCCGCCGTCGTCCACCTCGCCACCGGCGCGATCATCGCCGCCGCGATCAGCTGATGTCGACGGCGAAGCGACCGGCCACGGCCCGGCCGGACAAGCCCGCGAAGGCGACCGGCTGGGTCGTCGGCCTCAGCATCGGCGCGGTCGTCCTGGCCATCCTCATCGGAGTGCTGGCCGGCGACGACAACGACAGCACGTTCGTGCCGCCACCCACCGCCACCGAACGCGCCGACACCGTGCCGATCCTCGCGCGGGCCGCCCAGTCGCAGGGCCTCTGCTACGGCTGGCGGCTCGTCGACCGGGGCGGCCTGGACGCGCTCAGCGTCGGCTCCAACCTCGGTGACGGTGTGCCGGTCACGGACAACCCGGGGTGCCCCCGGTGGATCCAGGTGGTCGCCGAGATCCGCTACACCTCGGAGAGCAGCGAACTCGAAGACAGCGTCCTGGTCGACGTCGAGGGGTCCACCGACATCGACGCCATCGCCCTGATCAGGGTCGAGAACGGGTTGGAACGGTTCGGGCTCACCGAGGAGGCGTTCCTCGACGATCCGGGCTGGGCGATCACCCGCGCGGCCGTCAGCCTGCCGCTGCTGTACGCCGAGACCGGCGCGGTCGAGCCGGCGCCGGCCGTCACCGCCACCCCGACCGCCAGCGTCGCCCCGCTGCCCGACACCTCCTCCGACCTGTGGCGCGACCGCTGGGGCTATCTGGTGGGCGCGGTGGTCCTGCTGCTGATCACCGTGCTGCTGGTCACCGTGGGCCTGGTGCAGCGCCGCCGGCAGCGCGCCGCCGCCGGCACCCGACCGCGGGGGCCGGCCGCCCGCGCCGGCGGGCCGGAGCGTACCCCGGAGCGACGGTGACCACCGACGCGCCGGTCCGGCCGGGCTGGCGGTTGGCCCGCGCGGCCGTCCTCGCGGCCGTGTTCGTCTGCGCGGCCTGCGGGCTGGTCTACGAGCTGGCCCTGGTCGCGCTGGGCAGCTACCTGATCGGTGACACGGTCGGGCAGGCGTCGATCGTGCTCGGCGTGATGGTCTTCGCGATGGGTGTCGGGGCGCTGGCCGCGAAGCCGTTGCAGCGGTGGGCCACCGTCGCGTTCGCGGCCGTCGAACTGCTGCTGGCGCTGCTCGGCGGCCTGTCGGTGCTCCTGCTCTACGCGGCGTTCGCCTGGCTCGACCTGTACGGCCCGTCGCTGGTCGCGATGGCCTTCACCCTGGGGTTGCTGATCGGCGCGGAGATCCCGCTGCTGATGGTGCTGCTGCAACAGATCCGGGAGCAGGCCGCCGGCAGCGCGGTCGCCGACCTGTTCGCCGCCGACTACGTGGGTGCCCTGCTCGGCGGCCTGGCCTTCCCGTTCCTGCTGCTGCCGGCCTTCGGCCAGCTCAAGGGGGCACTGGTGGTGGGGGCGGTGAACGCCGTCGCCGGGGTCGCGCTGGTGTTCACCGTCTTCCGCCGGGAGGTGGGCCGGCGGGCGCGGGTCGGGATCGGTGCCGGCACCGTCGTGGTCGCCCTCTGCCTCGGGTACGCGTGGGTGACCGCCCGCGATTTCGAGCTGACCGCCCGGCAGCAGCTCTACCGCGACCCGGTGGTGCACGCCGAGCGCAGCCGCTACCAGGAGATCGTGCTGACCCGGTCGATGCCCGAGCCGGGGCGTTCCCGCACCGACCTGCGGCTGTTCCTCAACGGCGACCTCCAGTTCAGCTCCGTCGACGAGTACCGCTACCACGAGGCCCTGGTGCATCCGGTGCTGGCCGGTCCACGCCGTGAGGTGCTGGTGCTCGGCGCGGGCGACGGGCTCGCCGTCCGGGAACTGCTGCGCTACCCGGACGTCCGCCGGATCACGGTGGTCGACCTGGACCCGGCGGTGGTCGCGTTGGCGCGCACGGAACCGCAGCTGCGCCGGCTCAACGACGGGGCCTTCGACGATCCCCGGGTGCGGGTGGTGCACGCCGACGCGTTCGGTTGGCTGCGGACGGCCCCGGACCGGTTCGACGCGGTGGTGGCGGACCTGCCCGACCCGGACGAGACGGCCACCGCCAAGCTGTACACGGTCGAGTTCTACGCGCTGGTCCGCTCGGTGCTCGCTCCCGGCGCGCGGCTGGTGGTGCAGGCCGGGTCGCCGTACTTCGCGCCCCGGTCGTTCTGGTCGATCGAGGCGTCGCTGCGGGCGGCCGGGTTCGCCACCACGCCGTACCACGTGGACGTGCCGTCCTTCGGCGACTGGGGTTTCCTGCTCGCCGCGCCCGGTGCCGCCCCGCCGTTGCGGCTGCCGGGGGACGCCCCGGCGCTGCGCTTCCTCGACGCCGCGACGCTCGCCGCGGCCGGCGCCTTCCCCGCCGACCGGCGGCGCGTGGACGTGCCGGCCTCCACTTTGCTGCAACCCCGGGTGCTCGAGTACGCCCGTGAGGAGTGGCGCGGCTATTGAACGTCCAGCGTCATACCCTGCCCGAGTGGCCGGTTGCGGATACGGTGTGTGCGCGATCCACGGAAGGAGAATCGTGACCGAACCGCAGAACCCGCCCGGGCGTACGCGTCCGAGCGTCGTCACCGTTTCCAGCTACCTGCTCATCTTCTACGCCGTCCTCCAGGTGATCAGCCTGATCGTCGGGCTGACCACGCTGGGCGCGATCCAGGACGTCTACCGGGACGCCTACCGGGGCACCGATGCCGAGGGCACGGAGGGCTTCGTCGCCGCCGTGACCATCGGCGCCAGCGTGATCGGCCTGCTCTTCGCGGTCGGCTTCGTCGTCCTCGCCGTGCTCAACAACCGCGGCAAGAACGTCTCCCGGATCATCACGTGGATCGTCGGCGGCATCGCGCTGTGCTGCGGCGGCCTGGGGCTGCTGGGCACCGCGCTGGGCGGCGCCATGAGTGGCCCGACCACCGGCGACATGCCCAGCCAGGAGGAGATCAACCGCCGCCTCGACGAGGCGCTGCCCGGCTGGTACGGCCCGGTGAGCACGATCATCGGGGTGCTGGGGCTGATCGCGCTCGTCACGGCGCTGATCCTGCTGGCGCTGCCGAAGGCGAACGAGTTCTTCCGCAAGCCGCAGCCCGCCTGGGAGCCGCCGCTGCCGGGCGGCTCCTACCCGGCGGCGCCCGGCTATCCGGCGACCCCGGGCTACCCGGCCACCCCCGGCTATCCGCCGTCGGGTCCGGAGGCGACCCCGGGCTACCCGCCGGTCCCCGGCCAGTCCGGCCCGTCGGGCGGCTCGGACCCGCAGACCCCGCCCGCACCGCCCGGTGGCGACTCGGCCGCCGGTGGTCCGGACCGGCCGGGCGAGCAGCCCCCGCCGGCGGACCGGCCCGGTCCGCCGCCACCGCCGGTGAGTTAACGACGCTTGCGACGGTCCCTCCGAGTAGGTTGCAACCCGAACGCCTACCGGAGGGATCCGTCGTGTCGTACCCCGATCAGGCACCGGCCCGCCGCCCCGCCGTGGTCACCGCGGCCACGGTGGTGCTGGTGCTGATGGCCGTCGGCGCGCTGGCGTACGCGGTCACCGGCCTGCTCATCGTGGGCGGCACCGTCCGGGAGTTCCGGGCGGCTGCCGCGTCCACCTCGGCGGGCCCGGCCGAGATCGACGCGGTGGTCCTTCTGCTGTGGCTGGTCGCGGCGTTGTCCGCGGGGCTCAGCGTGGCGGTCGCGCCGCTGCTCGGCGGCCTCGCCCTGGGTCTGCGGCGGGGTCGGCCCGGCGCCCGGGTCGCCACCTGGGTGGTCTGCGGCGTGGGCCTGCTCTGCGGGTGCTGCGGGGTGGGGGCGCTGACCGCCGAGCGGGCCGTGCCGCTGCGGCTGGGTGCCGACGCGCGGACCACCGCCGAGCTGTACGCGTTGATCCCGGACGCGCACCCGGGCTGGTGGTTGCCGCTCAACGCCGGAGTTTCGGTCGCCCAGCTGCTCGGCTACCTTGTGGTGGCCGTGCTACTGGCACTACCGGCGGCCGGTGCCTGGTTCCGCCGCCCCGTCGCCGTGACGCCCCCGCCGCACTCCCCTCCGACACCCGGGGCGCCGCCCCCGCCCGCACCCTGGTGAGGCTCCCGTGACCAGCGACCAGTCGACCGGCGAGCGCCGGGCCCTCATCACCGGCGCCACCGCCGGGATCGGTGCCGCGTTCGCCCGCCGGCTCGCCGCCGACGGGTGGGACCTGATCCTGGTGGCCCGGGACGCGATGCGCCTGACCGGGTTCGCCGAGGAGTTGACCGCCGCCCACGGCCGACGGGTCGAGACCCTTCCCGCCGATCTGTCCACCGACGACGGCTGCGCGACGGTGGAACGGCGGCTCGCCGCCGAACCGGCCGTCGGCCTGCTGGTCAACAACGCCGGCATCAGCCTGAACACGCCCTTCCTGCGGTCCACGGCCGCCGACGAGGCCCGGTTGCTGCGGCTCAACGTGCACGCGGTGATGCGGCTGACCCTCGCGGCCCTGCGTACGATGGTCGAGCGGCACGATGGGGCAGTGATTAATGTCTCTTCGGTTGCAGGTTTCGGCCCGGTCATGCCCGGTTCCACCTACTCGGCCAGCAAGGCGTGGGTGACGAACTTCAGCGAGTCCGTCGGGCTCTCCGCGCGCCCGTTCGGGGTGCGGGTGATGGCGCTGTGCCCCGGCTACACCCGCACCGAGTTCCACCAGCGGGCCGGCATCGACATGTCCAGAACGCCGCGCTGGTTGTGGCTGCGGGCCGAGGATGTGGTCGACGAGGCCCTGCGTGACCTGCGGAAAGACCGGGCCGTCAGTGTTCCGGGATGGAAGTACAAGCTGGCCGTGGCGGCCCTGCGACACTCACCCCGCCGGCTGGTGCGGGTCGTCACCGGCGACACCCGTGGTCGGGTCTCCCGCGACCGCGACTGACCGGCGCGGCCCCGCCAGAGTGTGGCCACCGGTCGCCATCCGGTCCCTTCGATGGGCCCGACGATCGCGCAGCGTAGTCGGACATCGCCACCCATCGGTCGCCCGGAGGGTTGACCAACGGTGGCCCGCACACGCGGTCCACAGACTTGCGCAGTACCCTCTACCCCCATGGGGGACCACGACGACCTGCGAAAATTCATCTCCGACCTGGCGGTGGTCCACGGCCGGGTGGTGCTCTCCTCCGGGCGTGAAGCGGACTGGTACGTCGATCTGCGCCGCGTCACGCTCCATCACCGCGCTGCGCCGTTGGTCGGCCGGGTGCTGCGTGATCTGACCGCCGACTGGGAGTACGACGCGGTGGGCGGGCTGACCCTGGGGGCCGATCCCGTCGCGGGCGCGATGCTGCACGCCGCGGCGGAGTCCGACCGTCCACTGGACGCCTTCGTGGTCCGTAAGGCGGGCAAGGCGCACGGGCTGCAACGCCGGATCGAGGGGCCGGACGTGGCGGGGCGCCGGGTGCTGGCGGTGGAGGACACCTCCACCACCGGCGGAAGTGTACTGACCGCTGTCGAAGCCCTTCGCGAGGCCGGGGCTGAGATCGTGGGAGTTGCGGTTATTGTTGATCGAGGTGCCGGCGACGCGGTGCGAGCCGCCGGACTGCCTTATCGGGCGGCCTATACGTTGGCTGACCTCGGCCTTGTGGCCTAAAAGTCTGCCGATTCGGATCTGCTCATATGCAGGCGGATCGATGCTGCTGGTGGAAGGATGGAAAACGTGGGAACTGCGTTGGCTGAAATGACCATGCCTCAGATCTCGCCGCTTGCCGGCGAGCCGATCGAACGTGCCGACGCCGAGCGGCTTGCGGGGGTCCTCAAGGCCCTCGCGGACCCCGCTCGGCTGCGGCTGCTCAGCCTGATCCAGTCGGCTCCGGAGGGAGAGGCGTGCGTGTGCGACCTGACCGCGCCCCTCGGCCTCTCGCAGCCGACGGTCAGTCACCACCTGCGCATCCTGACCGAAGCCGGTCTGCTGGAGCGCGAGAAGCGTGGTGTCTGGGCGTACTACCGGCTGGTGCCGTCCGCGATCGCGACGATCGCGGATCTGCTCACGCCGCCGCGTAAGCGGGCCACCAAGAAGGCCCGCTGAGCTGAGTCGATCGTCCGGTGCCGCCCCTGACCGGGGCGGCACCGGACGGCCGGTCGGACCGACCGCCGGGCGGCGGCCGGTCCGGAGTCGGGTCAGCGGACCCGGGGCGTCTCGTACGACTCCTCGGTGAGGTCCCGCGCGGCCCGGCGCAGCCGACGCCGCTCAGCGACGATCATCACCGCCACCACGGCGACCCCGAGCAGGAACAACGCGACCACCGGGAGCACGTTGCCGCCCGGGGCGTACATGTCGCGGTCCTCCGACTGCCACGGCCACAACGCCCGCAGGCTGCCCAGGATCACCCCGGCCATCACCGCGAGCGTCATCCGCCGATGCTGCTCGAGCAGCCACTGGAGCAGCTTGACGAACAGCGCCAGGCCGATGACCATGCCCGTCGCGAAGACCGCGAGGTAGCCGAGGTCCCGGTCGTTGACCGCGTTGATCGTCGGCTCGTACAGGCCCAACGTGAGCAGCAGGAACGACCCGGACACCCCGGGCAGCACCAGGGCACAGACCGCGACCGCGGCGGCCACCAGCACCACCAGCGGATGCGGGGTGATCGACGCCTGCGGAAGACCGGTCAGGACGAAGGCTGCCACCCCGGCGACCACCAGGGCGGCCACCTCGGCGCCCCGCCACGGCGTCCCGACCATCGACACCGGCACCAGCACCGAGGCGAGCACCAGGCCGAGGAACAGGCCGCGGGTCTGCTCCGGATAGTCCTCCAGCAGTGGCTCCAGCAGCTTTGCCGCGATCAGCAGACCCGGCAGCATGCCGATCAGCAACGGGACCACCACATCCCAGTGCACCTGGCGCAGCTGTTGCCCGGCCCGCGTCCAGCCCCGTCTGCGTGGGACGTCGGAGACCGCGTACCGCACCGTGTTCACCAGATGGCCGGCGGACGCGATGACCCGCTCGTACACCCCGGTGACCAGCGCGATCGTGCCCCCGCTGACCCCCGGAACCGCCTCGGCCACGCCGATCGCGGCCCCACGGAAGACGTGGCCTACCCGTTCGCCCAATGCCATGAAGAAGTCCCGTTCGTGAATCGCTCGACCTGGCGGCCACTGTGGCGCCCGCCACGGTCAGGCTACCGCCCGTACCGCTGCCGCCGACGAGTCACAGCCGGGGATCGACCGGCTCCGACTCGCAGGCCAGGATCGCGAAGACCAGCTCGTGGCGGCGCCACAGCGGAGCGCCCGCCACCAGCGCGTCCAACGCGGCCAGGCCCAGCGCGTGCTCGCGCAGCGCCAAACCCCGCTTGCGACCCAGCGACCGTCGGCGCAGCGCCGCCAACTGCTCCGGCTCGGTGTACCCCGGACCGTAGATGATCCGCAGGTACTCACGACCCCGGCACTTGACGCCCGGCTGGAGCAGCGAGCCACGCCCGCCGCGTGCGGCCGGCCCCGCGTACGGCTTGACGACCATGCCCTCGCCACCGTCGGCGGTCAGCGCCAGCCACCAGTCCGTGGCGGCCCGCACCGCGTCGGAGTCGGACAGGTCCACCACCCGCCGCCGGGTGGGCGTGAAGAACCCCGGGTCGGCCGCGCAGAGCCGGTCGGCCAGGGCCAGGTGCCAGCCGTGGTCCCGGTCTGCGTAGCCGGCCCGAGCCCCGGCCAGCACCGCGAACGGCGCGAGGGTCACCCCGTCCAGCCCGTCGGTCGGCCGCACGTACGCCCGGTACGCCTCCGTGTACGCGACCACGTCGTCCCGGCGGCGGGCCGTCCGGTCGCGGAGCGCGGCCACGTCCAGCCCACGGGCGGCGGCAGCGTCCAACGCCGCCAGTGCCGCCGGCAGGGCCGCCCGGCCGGCGGCACCCACCCCCGCGTACTGCTCCCGGATCAGCCCTTCCGCCTTCGCCGACCAGGGCAACAGCTCGCAGTCCAGCAGCAGCCAGTCGGTGTCCAGCTCCGCCCAGAGCCCCGCCGTGCCCACGGCGGCACGCACCCGGTCCAGCAGCGCCGTGTCCCGCGGCTCCCCGAAGAAAGGCCGGCCGGTGCGGGTGTGCACCACGCCGCCACCCGGCCCGAACGGCCCGCCGTCGGGCTCCCGGCACACCAGCACCACCGCCCGCGAACCCATGTGCTTCTCCTCGCAGACCACCCGGTCGACCCCGGCGGCCCGGTAGTCGCCGAACGCCTCCGCCGGGTGCTCCAGGTAACCCGGAACGCTCGACGTCGAGCAGGGCGCCATGGTCGGCGGCAGCCACACCAGCCGGCGCGGGTCGACCGCGAACCGGCTCATCACCTCCAGCGCGGCGGCGGCGTTCTCCGCCGGCACGGTCAACGACCCGTACGGGTGTTCCACGTGCCGTCGGCCCGCCACGTCGGTCAGTTCCAGCACCTCGTCCGGACGTGCCGGGGCGGCGGTCAGCGGCCGGACCGGGGCGTACCACTCCCGCTCCGCCGGCACCGCCACCAGCTCCCGCTCCGGGTAGCGCAGCGCGGTGAGCCGGCCGCCGAACACGCAGCCGGTGTCGATGCAGATGGTGTTGTTCACCCACTCGGGATGCGGCGTCGGCGTGTGGCCGTACACGACCATGGCCGACCCCCGGTAGTCCCGTGCCCACGGGTAGCGCACCGGCAGCCCGTACTCGTCGGTCTCGCCGGTGGTCTCCCCCCACAGCGCGAACGAGCGGACCCGGCCGGACGCCCGCCCGTGGTACGCCTCCTTCAGCCCCGCGTGCGCGACCACCAGCCGGCCACCGTCGAGCACGTAGTGGCTGACCAGACCGTCCACGAAGGTCGCCACCCCGGCGGCGAAGCCCTCCGGTTCCGCCGCGAGCTGCTCCATCGTCTCGGCGAGCCCGTGGGTGAGGCGCACGTCCCGGCCGCGCAGCTTGCGCAGCAGCTTCTGCTCGTGGTTGCCGGGCACACAGAGCGCGTGACCGGCCGCCACCATGCCCATCACCAGCCGCAGCACACCGGGGGAGTCCGGGCCGCGGTCCACCAGGTCACCCACGAACACGGCGGTACGCCCCGCCGGGTGGGTCGCGTCCACCGGCCGGCCCGCGTCGTCGCGGCGCAGCTCCCAACCCAGCCGGATCAGCAGTGCTTCCAGCTCGGCGCGGCAGCCGTGCACGTCGCCCACGATGTCGAACGGCCCGGTCAGCTCCCGGCGGTCGTTGAACAGCTTCTCGTAGCGCACCTGCGCGGCGTCGATCTCGTCGACGCCGCGCAGCACGTGCACCTTGCGGAAGCCCTCCCGGGCCAGCAGCCCGTACGCGCGCCGAAGGTCGCGCTGCATGCGGGTGAGCACCGGTCGGCCGAAGGTACGGTCGGGGCGGCCCTGCGTACGCTCCCAGGCCAACGCCTCCGGCACGTCCAGCACCACGGCGACGGGCAGCACGTCGTGCTCGCGGGCGACCCGCACCAGCGCGGCCCGGGCGTGCGGCTGGAGATTCGTGGCGTCCACGACGGTGAGCAGGCCGCGACGCAGCCGGATGGCGGCGACGTGGTGCAGCGCGTCGAAGGCGTCCGACGAGGCCGACTGGTCGTTCTCGTCGTCGGCCACCATGGCGCGGAAGGTGTCCGAGGACAGCACCTGACTGGGCGCGAAGTGCCGGCGGGCGAAGGTGGACTTGCCGGAGCCGGAGACCCCCACCAGCGCCACCAGTGCCAGCTCGGGGATGTCGAGGGCGGTCACCGGCTCTCCTCCTTCCGGGTGAACACGGCGAGCTGGGTCGGCGTACCGACCTCGGGGTCGTCGTCGCCGACGCCCCGCCGCACGACGGTGTAGCCGTACGTCCCGGCGACCCGGGCCGTCCACTCGGCGAACTCGGCGCGGGACCACTCGAAGCGGTGGTCCGGATGCCGGAACCCTCCCGCCGGCAGGCCCTCGTAGCGCACGTTGTACTCCACGTTCGGGGTGGTCACCACGACCGTGACCGGCCGGGCGTGACCGAACACGGCGTCCTCCAACGCCGGTAGGCGCGGCGGGTCGACGTGCTCGACCACCTCCATCAGCACGGCGGCGTCGTAGCCCCGCAGCCGGTCGTCCCGGTAGGTCAGCGCCGACTGCCACAGGCTGATCCGGTCGCGCTGTCGCTGCGGCAGCCGGTCCAGGCGCAGCCGACGGGCCGCGACATCGAGTACGTGAGGTGCCACGTCGGTGCCGACGACCTCGGTGAACCGGCGGTCGCCGACCAGCGTCGCCAGCAGCGCACCCCCACCGCAGCCCAGGTCCAACACCCGGGTGGCCCCCGCCTCCACCAGTGCGGCGTGCACCGCCTCCCGGCGGAGCGCGGCCAGCGGCGGCCGGGGTGCGACCACGTCCCTGTCGTCGACGTTCTCCTCGACGGGCGGCTCGTCGGTGGGCTGCTGGGCGGCCAGGCGGGCCAGCGCGTCGCCCGCCAGGGCACGTCGGTGGGCCAGGTAACGGCGGGCGATCAACCCGCGTTCCGGGTGCTCGGCCAGCCAGCCGGCACCCGCCCGCAGCAGCTTGTCCACCTCGTCGGGAGCCACCCAGTAGTGCTTCGCGTCGTCCAGGACGGGCAGCAGCACGTACAGGTGGTTGAGCGCGTCGGCGACCCGCCGCGTGCCGGTCAGGGTCAGGTCGACGTACCGGCTGTCGCCCCACTCCGGGTAACGCTCGTCGAGCGGGATCGGCGTGGCGGTCACCGCCCAGCCGAGCGGGGTGAACAGCCGGGTCGCCACGTCCGCGCCGCCCCGGCAGCGCAGCACCGGCACCCGTACCTCCAGCGGAACGGCGGTGGCGGCCAGTTCCGGCCGGTCCCGGGACTCGCCGCGCAGCGCCGAGCGGTACACCCGCGACAGCGCCGACGCGAGGAGGCTGGATGCCGCGTAGGGGCGGTCGTTGACGTACCGCCCCAGGGTGAAGCCCTCCGGGGCCGACGCCCGCCCGCCCCGCCCCCGCGCGGCGGCCAGCTTCAGCGGGTCGACGTCCAGCAGCAGGGCGGCGGTGCAGCGCTGCTCGCCGGCCTCCGGGTAGAACACGTGCGCGGTGCCGACCGGCACGTCGAAGGCGTGCACCCGGTCGGGATGCTTGACCAGCAGGTGCCCGAGGTCGGTCGCGGGCTGGTGCGTGGTGGTGAGGGTGAGCAGCACCCGCCCATGGTGGCAGCTCTGTCGATCTTGCGTCGTCCCGTTTTCGGTTGCCCCCGCGGGCCCCGTTGATCAGGATCACCCGCTCGGCCGCCCTCGCCGTGGTGGGTCGTCAGCGGTAGTCGTCCTCGTCGGCGGTGACCACCCGCGCCTGCTCCATCGCGTCCCAGTCGTCGACCTCCAGGCCGCGGTGCGGCTCGACGTCGCCCTCGGCCGGTTCGACCGTCGCGGCCTGCTCGACCGCGTCGGGCGCCGATGCCTCCAGGTCGCGTTCCTCCGGGGCGAGGTGGTCGCTCGGGGTGAAGTCCTCGTCGGGCTGACCCATACCAGTTTCTCCCGGGATCTCGACGGACGTTTCCCCACACACCGTACGGGCTGCCCTCGTTCGCCGCTCGGCACGGGGACAACCCGATCCGGCCGAATCGGCCCACCGGGTCGGACGCCCGGTGCCAGGATGGGGCGGTGGGTGTGGTCGCGGTGCGCACTCCACGGGTCGGTTGTGGCCGGGTGGCCCCGCTGCGGGATACTGCCCGCGGAGGACAGCGCGGTCCGGCGCACCATGGACGACAGCGGCCAGCACGGCCGACAGCGGTAAGTAAGGAGCGCATCACATGCCCATCGCTTCCCCCGAGGTCTACGCGGAGATGCTGGACCGCGCCAAGGCCGGCCGGTTCGCGTACCCCGCGATCAACGTGACGTCCTCGCAGACCCTGAACGCGGCACTGAAGGGCTTCGCCGACGCGGAGAGCGACGGCATCATCCAGGTTTCCACCGGCGGCGCGGAGTACCTCTCGGGCCCCTCCGTGAAGGACATGGTCACCGGTGCGGTGGCGTTCGCCGCCTACGCCCACGAGGTCGCCAAGAAGTACCCGGTCAACATCGCACTGCACACCGACCACTGCCCGAAGGACAAGCTGGACAAGTTCGTCCGGCCCCTGATGCAGATCTCCAAGGAGCGGGTGGCCGCCGGCCAGGAGCCGCTGTTCCAGTCGCACATGTGGGACGGCTCGGCCGTGCCGGTGGCGGAGAACCTGGAGATCGCCGCCGAGCTGCTCGACCGGGCCGCCGAGGCCAAGATCGTCCTGGAGATCGAGGTCGGCGTCGTCGGTGGCGAGGAGGACGGCGTCGAGAACGCCATCAACGACAAGCTCTACACCACCGTCGAGGACGGCCTGGCGATGGTCGAGGCCCTCGGTCTGGGCGAGAAGGGCCGCTACATGGCGGCGCTGACCTTCGGCAACGTGCACGGCGTCTACAAGCCGGGCAACGTCAAGCTGCGTCCGGAGATCCTCAACCAGATCCAGGAGGCGGTGGGCGCCAAGTACGGCAAGGAGAAGCCGCTCAGCCTGGTGTTCCACGGTGGGTCCGGCTCGCTGCTGTCGGAGATCCGCGAGGCGCTCGACTACGGCGTCGTGAAGATGAACATCGACACCGACACCCAGTACACCTTCTCCCGGCCCGTCGCGGACCACATGTTCCGCAACTACGACGGCGTCCTGAAGGTCGACGGCGAGGTCGGCAACAAGAAGATGTACGACCCGCGGGTCTGGGGCAAGGCCGCCGAGGCCGGCATGGCCACCCGGGTCGCCGAGGCCTGCGAGCACCTGCGCTCCAGCGGCACCCGGATGAAGTGACGCGCTGACGCGTACCGCCGACGGCCGGTCCCACACCTCGGGGCCGGCCGTCGGCGTGTGCTAGACCCCGATGAGCAGCCGGGCCGCCTCGTACGCGTCGTCGGTCAGGTGCACGGTGCCCGACAGGTCGCCGAACGGCGAGGCCGCCAGCAACGGGCGCAGCAACGTCTCCACCGGCAGCTCCCGCGTCCAGTACGCGCGATCCAGGAACACGTACGCGCCGCTGGCCCCGTCGGTGCCGTAGTACGTCTTCGTGGCTGCCTGGAACACCTCCTGCACGGTGCCGGCCCGGCCCGGCGCGAACACGATCCCGCCCCGGGCCAGCCGCAGGATGGTGTCCTCCCGGATGGCGTTGGAGAAGTACTTCGCGATCCGGCCGGCGAACAGGTTGGCCGGCTCGTGACCGTAGAGCCAGGTGGGGATCGCCAGCCCACCGCAGCGGGCCCAGTCCAGTTCCCCGACCGCCAGGCTGGCGCTGTCGGCGCGCGACGCCGCAGCCGGGTCCGTGCCGTTCGGCGGTGGCGCGACGGTCGGGCCGCACCGTTCCCGTACCCGCAGCGCCACCGCCGTGTAGCGGTCGTGGTCGGTGAAGTCGGGCGCGGTGCCGAGCAGGTCGATCGCCTCGGACAGTGCCTCGTCCGGCCGCAGCGCCAGGTACGCCCCCAGGTTCGCGGCCTCCATCACGCCGGGACCGCCGCCGGTGACCACCAGCCGGTCGGCCCGCGCCAGCTCCCGGCCCAGCACGGCGGCCATCCGGTACGGCGCGCTGCCGCGCGGCACCGCGTGTCCGCCCATCACGCCCACCACCGACTGCGGCCCGTGGGTGGCCAGCCAGGCCCGGGTGGCGTCGCCCAGGGCGTTGTCCACCCCGTGGTCGTGCAACCGCTGGCCGAGCGCCTCCCGCACCTCCGGCAGCGCCCCGCCGTGGGCGCGGAAGTGCGCGTACACCCGGGTGTCGTACATGCCGGCGAAGCCGCCCTCGGCGAAGCCGGCGGCCAGTTCCTCCGGCGTGTAGAGGTGGGTGGGCTGGGTCGGGTACGGCAGCTCGGAGAAGGGCGGCACCACGTCGGCGCGTCGCCGGACCAGGTCGGCACCGACCTCCCGGGTGGCGAACCGGCAGCCCACGAAGAGCGCGTCGGTCACGTCGACCCCGGTGAGGTCGGGTACGGGGTCGAGATCGAGTCGCAGGCCCTGCACGGTCAGCCCGGCCAGGCTGCCGGTCGCCAGCTGCCGGTCGAAGTCGGCGCGGGTCTCGATCTCGGTGCGGGTGTGCGGCTCGATGATGTCCGCGGGTGGTGGGGTCGGCACCTGGCCATCCTGCCCGGCCAGGTCAACCGCCACACCTCACCCACCCGGCGACTGCACCCGCACCGTGCCACCCGCTCCCTCCCCGCCGACGCGCCAGCCGGCGCGGACGGCACCGGCGGCCGTGGGAGTGACCAACTCCCCAGCCGTTCGGCCAGGCGGCTCGCCGGACCCCCTCGCGTGTCGCCCCGCGAAGCGGGTTGAATGGGACGATGCAGAACCTGTTGCCTGAGCCTCCCGCCACACTCCTACCTGCCCACGACGAAGCCGACGCCGCTCTGGGCGCGGCCGAGCGGGCCGGCAGCGACGAGAAGTTCGCCGACGTGGCGGCCCGCTTCCCGACCTACAGCGCGGGGTGGGCGGCGCTGGCGGCCCGGGCGTTCGCCGCGAGCCAGGTCGTCCCGGCGTACGCGTTCGCCCGCACCGGCTACCACCGGGGCCTCGACCAGCTGCGCCGCAGCGGCTGGAAGGGGCACGGTCCGGTGCCCTGGTCGCACGAGCCGAACCGGGGCTTCCTGCGCTGCCTCTACCTGCTGTCCCGGGCTGCCGACGCCATCGGCGAGGCCGACGAGGCGGCCCGCTGCGCGCAGTTCCTCCGCGACTGTGATCCCGCCGCCGCAGACGCGCTCGCCAGCAACTGACCAGCACACCGGCGTCGGCCGGCACACGGACCGCCCGGGGCGTCGTCGCCGGGCGGTCCGCGTGTCGGGCCCCCGTCCGGTGGCGCAGTCCGTGTCGTCCGCGCCAGGCGGTCCGTGTGCCGTACCCCGGTCCGGGGGTCGTGCAGCCCGTCCCGTCCGCCGGCCCGGTCACCAGGCCGGCGGACGTGCGCCTACAGGCCCTCCGCCACCGAAGCGGCGATCTTCAGCCAGGCGTCCCGGGTCGCGGCGGAGAGCTGGTTGTAGCGAATCGGCTCGCCCGTGTCGATCAGCCGCTCGTAGGGCGCGAGCAGCACCGCCCGGGTGCGGGCCGCGAAGTGCTCCTGGATCGCGGGCAGGTCGATCTCCTTGCGGGACGGTGGCATGGAGACCACGGTGACCGCCTGCCGGACGAGCCGCTGCCGCCCGCTCTGCTCCAGGTGGTCGAGCATCCGGGCGGCCGTCTCGGCGGAGTCGTTACGGGCCGACATGGTGACCACCAGCTGGTCGGTGGCGTCCATCGCGGCCTGCCAGTTCTGCGCCCGGACGTTGTTCCCGGTGTCCACGAAGATGAGCTTGTAGAAGCGGCTGACCACCTCGCGGATCTCGCCGAACGCCGACGCGGTCAACATCTCGCCGCCGGTGGCCGACTCGTCCGAGGCGAGCACGTCGAACATGCCCTCGCCCTGTGAACGTACGTACTGGGACAGGTCGCCGACCCGTCCGTGCGCGCCATGGAACTGCCCCAGGTCGCGCAGCAGATCCCGCACCGTACGCGAGTGGAAGTCCTGCTGGGCCCGCATGCCCAGGGTGCCCTGGGTCTCGTTGTTGTCCCAGGCCAGCACGTACCCGCCGCGCTTCTGCCCGAAGGTCATCGCGAGCAGCAGGATCGCCACCGTCTTGCCGGCCCCGCCCTTCGGGTTGACGACGGTGACCTGGCGCAGCCCGCCGAAGTTGCGGCGTACCGTCTCGATGTCCCGCTTGAGCTCCTGCTCGTGCCGGCCGGGCGCGAGCTTCACCAGCCCGGTCTTGTTGACCATCGCGCGGACGCCCATCGTGGCGACCGGGTCGGCGGGGCGAACCTGCCGGCGGCGGGCGAAGTCCTCGGCCGTCGGCGCCGCGCCGGCGTCCGGGTTCCAGGCCGGCTCCGGGTAGGCGGGTGCGGGTGGCCGGGCCGTCTCGTTCGGCGGGTACCCCGGCGGCGGCGCACCACCCGCCGCCCCCTGCTGCCACGGCATCGGGTGGCCCCAGGCGGGCTGGGGCGGGAACGGACCGGGCGGCGCCGGCGTGGGCTGCTGCCCCGGCACGGACGCGGATCCGTAGGCCGGGCCGGGCGGCGGTGTCGCCGGCGTGCCGGGCTGGCCGGGCGACCCTGCGACGGGCGTGCCGGGCTGGCCGGGCGACGGCGCGACGGGTGTGCCGGACGTTGCGGCGGCGGGCGTGCCCGGCGGTCCGGGCGACGGGGGCAGGGGCGCGCCCGACAGGCCGGACCGGGGCGGGTCGGGTGTGGTCAAGCCGACCTGCGGGTCGGGTGCCGTGGGAAGGTACGTCGCCGGGGCGGCCCACGTCGGGGCTGGCGGGACGTCGGCGCTGCGCGGGGCAGCGGTTTCCGGGGCCGTACGCTGCGGCGGCTGCGCCCACGGCGACTGCGGCGCGCGAGGCGCGGACCCGTCGCCGATCCGATCGTCGTCGTTGCCGGACGGCCCGGCGTCCGGCGATCCGCTGCCGACTCCCGGCACCGTGCTCCCGCCCGCCAGAACAGGGCTGTCGGCCGGGTTCCCGGCGGTCGGCACCGGGTTCCCGGCCGTCGGGCCTGTGGGCCGGGCCGGGGCGGCGGCGTCCCGGTCGGGCTCCGCTTCCGTCGTACCGCCGCTGGCGGCGGCCGGGTCGGTCGCGGAGACGACCTCTCCGGCCGGAGTCAGGGCGGTCGGCTGGTCGAGGGTGAACGGCAGATCGAGGTCGACGGGGGCGGGGGCGGGGGCGGGCGGCACCGGGCCGACCGACGCCGACGGTACCGGCGGACCTCCGTGCACAGCCGTGCCCCCGAAGGGTTGCCCGCCGTGTCGAGCGGCCGGGCTGCCGTAGGGGTACGGGCCGGGCGCGTCCGGGCCTGGCCCGTCGGCCGGTGGCGGCACCGTGCCGCGACCCACGTGTCCGGCGGCCCAGCCGCTGGCCGGCGGCTCGTCCGTCAGCGACGGATAGTCGACGGGGGACGGCGGCACGGCCGGCGGGTGCTGGCCGGTCCCCGGCGGCACGGCGGGCGGTCCGGGCACGCTCGGCGGCGGGGCACCCCAGGCGGGAGCGTCGAAGCCCGGTCCGGCTTCGATCTGGTCGGGCGGCCAGAGTGGTTCGATGTCCCGTTCCGGTACCCCATGCTGGCCGGCCGTGTGGGACCGGTCGGCGTTCTCGTCCACCACGGATCCTCCCCATTCCTCCTGCCGAGGATAGGCCCCCCGGCCGAACCGGTCAGGGCACCGAGCGGCCCCCGCCGGGTCAGCTCGTCCAGACCGCCCAGGCGCCCGGTTCGGTCCACCAGGACCGCTTGCGGGTCAGCTCACCCTCGACCCCGTCGTCCAGGTAGGGCAGCTTCCCGGCGTCCCTGGGCAGCACCGACACGGCCCGACCCCGGGCCCGCCGCACCTCCAGGCGTACCCGCCGCCGGCCCAGCGGCGACCGCGTGACGACCGGCAGGGCCACCGCCACCTCGACCCTGCCGTCGGTCGGGTCGGGATCGGCGAGCAGCGTCACGTCGTCCAGTCGGGCGTACCCCGCGGCGTTGCCGATGGCGCAGGCCAGCAGCGGGTCGTCCCCGTTGGACAGCACGACGTCGTCCACCTCGACCCGGCCCCGCCAGTGCAGAGGCCGGCCGTCGTCGTCGGCCGCGCCGAGCAGCGCCCCGTCGAGGGTCACCGAGCCGCCGTCGTTGCGCAGCAGGTCCAGCCGGCGGGGGGTGCCGTCGAGCACGGCCGCCGCCACCGCCGCCGGGTCACGTGGCAGCCCGAGCTGCGCCGCCAGGTCACGCTGCGTGTCACCACGGGCGGGATCCAGCGGGAGTACGCCCACCGGCGGCAGGTCGGGCACCGTCCGGTTGTCCGCCAGGTCTGCCGGGCGGCGACTCGGCGGTGGGGCGTACCGCCGGACCAGCCGGCGCAGGACGGCGCGCAACTGCGCGTCGGTGGCCACCGCCACCACGAGGCGGGTCTTGGAGTCGGGGTCCGGCCAGGTCAGGCCGTCGGGTCGGGGCGGAGCGTCGAGTCGGGCCAGCACCTCGTCGATCTGGGCGTCGGAACGGGCGGTCACCGTCTTTACCCGCGCCCCCCGGGCGGTCAGCGCGTCCGCGCAGGTCAGCACGGGTACGCGCGGGGTCTCGCAGCGCTCGTCGGCGGCTTGGGTCCCGGGGGCGGTTCCGCCGCAGCAGGCCCCGGCACTGCCGCAACCCCCACCGGGGGCGTCCCGCTCCGAGCCGAGGGTGAGCAGCACCACGTCGTACACGGGTAGGAGCCTCCTGCCTCTCGACGCGACCCCTGCCGGCCACGCCGTTACTACTTGTTAGCCTGACACCCCGGGCTCGCCGACCGGTCGCCACCTGGCACCCGAGCCTTCTGGAGGCGAAGAAGATGCCAGCGATCGTGCTCATCGGCGCTCAGTGGGGCGACGAGGGCAAGGGCAAGGTTACCGACCAGCTCGGTGAGCGGGTCGACTACGTCGTGCGCTACTCCGGCGGCAACAACGCCGGGCACACGGTGATCACGCCGGACGGGCAGAAGTACGCGCTGCACCTGATGCCCTCGGGGGCGCTGTCACCCAGCGCGATGATCGTCATCGGGAACGGTGTGGTCGTCGACCCGAAGGTGCTGCTCGCCGAGATCGACGGGCTCGCCGAGCGGGGCGTGGACGTGTCCCGGCTGCGCATCTCCGGCGACGCGCACCTGATCATGCCGCACCACCGGGCGCTGGACCGGGTGGTCGAGCGGTACCTGGGCAGCGCGCGGATCGGCACCACCGGCCGGGGCATCGGCCCCGCGTACGGCGACAAGGTCGCCCGGATGGGCATCCGGGTGCAGGACCTGCTCGACCCGGGCATCCTGCGCAAGAAGCTGGAACTCGCACTGCGCGAGAAGAACCAGCTGCTGTTCAAGATCTACAACCGTAAGGCGATCGACGTCGACGCCACCATCGAGGAGTACCTGGCGTACGCCGAGCGGCTCAAGCCGTACATCGCCGAGACGCGGGTGATGCTCTGGGACGCGCTCGACCGTGGCGAGACGGTGCTGCTGGAGGGTGCCCAGGCCACCATGCTCGACATGGACCACGGCACGTACCCCTTCGTCACCTCGTCGAACCCGACGGCCGGCGGGGCGTGCGTGGGCGCGGGCATCCCGCCGACCGCGATCAGCAGGGTGATCGCGGTCAGCAAGGCGTACACCACGCGGGTGGGTTCCGGCCCGTTCCCCACGGAGCTGTTCGACGACAACGGCCAGCACCTGCGCAAGATCGGCCACGAGTACGGCACCACCACCGGCCGGGAGCGCCGCTGCGGCTGGTTCGACGCGGTGGTGGCCCGGTACGCCTGCCGCCTCAACGGTGTCACGGACCTGGTGATCACCAAGCTGGACGTGCTGACCGGCCTGCCGAAGGTGCCGATCTGCGTCGGCTACGAGATCAACGGCGAGCGGTTCGACGAGATGCCGATGACGCAGACCGACTTCCACCACGCCACGCCGATCTACGAGGAGCACGACGGCTGGTGGGAGGACATCACGAAGGCCAGGAGCGACGAGGACCTCCCGGACAACGCCCGTCGCTACATCGCCCGCGTCGAGGAACTCTGCGGCACCCGCGTCAGCGTGGTCGGCGTCGGCCCGGGCCGCGAGGAGAACGTCACCCGCCACCCCCTCCTCCCCTGACCCGTCCCACCCGGGGCGCGGTGGGAACGGGTGGAGGGTGGGAGGTCGCGTAGGATGCCGGGTCGTGCGGGTTCTTCTGGTGGGTGGTGGGGGGCGGGAGCATGCGCTCGCGCTCGGGCTGGCTGACGATCCGGGTGTGGAGGCGCTGGTCGCTGCTCCCGGGAACCCTGGCATCGCCGCCGTGGCCGAGCTGCGCGACGTGGACGCCGGTGACCCGGCCGCCGTCGCCGCGTTGGCCGTCGAGGTGCAGGCCGACCTGGTGGTGATCGGGCCGGAGGCGCCGCTGGTCGCGGGTGCCGCCGACGCCGTGCGTGCCAAGGGGATCGCCGCGTTCGGTCCGTCCGCCGAGGCCGCCCGGCTGGAGGGTTCGAAGACGTTCGCCAAGGACGTGATGACCGCCGCCGGGGTGCCCACGGCACGCGCGTACACGTGCACCGACGAGGCGGGCACGGCGAAGGCGCTGGACGAGTTCGGCCCGCCGTACGTGGTGAAGAACGACGGCCTCGCCGCCGGTAAGGGCGTCGTCGTGACCGACGACCGCGCTGCCGCGCTGCGGCACGCCGCCGACTGCGGGCGGGTGGTGGTCGAGGAGTACCTCGCCGGCCCCGAGGTCTCCCTGTTCGTGGTCACCGACGGCGAGGCGGCGCTGCCGCTGCTGCCCGCCCAGGACTTCAAGCGGATCGGCGACGGCGACACCGGCCCGAACACCGGCGGCATGGGGGCGTACGCCCCGCTGCCGTGGGCCCCGCCCGGTCTGGTCGACGACGTCATGCGGGACGTGGTGCACCCGACGTTGGCCGAGATGCGCCGCCGGGGCACCCCGTTCGCCGGCCTGCTCTACGTCGGGCTGGCGATCACCGCCGCCGGGCCCCGGGTGATCGAGTTCAACGCGCGCTTCGGCGACCCGGAAACGCAGGTGGTGCTCGCCCTGCTGGAGACGCCCCTGGCCGGCCTGCTGCACGCCGCCGCCACGGGCACGTTGGCCGACCACCCGCCGCTGCGCTGGCGTACGGGTGCCGCCGTGACCGTCGTGGTGGCCGCCGAGGGTTACCCGGCGACGCCGCGCACCGGCGACGTGATCACCGGCGCCGACCGTCCTGGGGTCGTCCACGCGGGCACCGCTCGCCGGGCCGCCGACGGCGCGTTGCTGTCGGCGGGCGGCCGGGTCCTCTGCGGTACGGCCGCCGGCCCCGACCTGGCCGCCGCGCGTGACGCCGCCTACGAGGTGGTACGCGGCATCGGGCTGGCCGGCTCGCAGCACCGCACCGACATCGCCGCCGCCGCCGTCGACGGACGCGTCTCCCTGCCGAACTGAACCCCCGCGCGGCCCCGTCGAGGCCGCCGCCTGCCCAGCCGGCCGGGACGATCCGACTGCCCCGGCCCACGGGCTACCTGGTGGCGTAGCCGTCATTCGCCGGCTTGCGGCGCGCGCCCGTCGACGTCCGGTCCCCGGGCCGTGAACACCGGCCGAGGGCGGCCGTCGTACGGCGTTGACAGGTCGTGTCACGATCATCGTGCCGCTGGACCGCCACGTCCGGCGATCGGGGGGAGGCACGGTGAGCGGTTTCGTCGGCGCGGCACTCAGCTTCCCCACCGTCCTGTTCGGCTTCCTCCTGGTGGTCGTCGTCGGCTACTGGCTGTTCGTGCTGACCGGTGTCCTGGATCTCGGCGACGACCTCGACGTCGACGGCGTGTCCGGCAACCTGCTCGCCGGGCTCGGACTCGGCGGTGTGCCCGCGGCGGTCGCGTTCTCGCTGCTCGTCGCGGTGGCCTGGTTCGTCAGCCTGGCCGGCGGCGCACTGCTCGACGAGCTGGGGCTGGGGCCGGCCGCCCGGATAGTCGGGTCGGTCGGGCTGCTGGTGGCCGCCGCGCTCGCGGCGTGGGTGGTGACCCGGCTGGTCGCGATTCCGCTGGGTCGCCTGTTCCCGGACGGCTCGGAGGCCAGCCGGCACGGATTCGTGGGCCGGCTCTGCGTGGTCCGCACCGGCACGGTGACCGCCGACTTCGGCCAGGCCGAGGTGACCGCCGACGACGGCTCGTCGGCGGTCGTGCAGGTGCGCCAGCCGGGCGACGAGCGGATGCCCGCCGGCAGTTCCGCACTGATCTACGACTACGACGCCCAGGGCGAGTTCTTCTGGGTCATGCCCGCCGACCCCGCCCTCGATCCGCTCCGAAAACGGTCCGATCCCGGCCGGTAGGGCCGCTCCTCCCCCCGTTCCGTACCTGTGAGGCCGCTCCCGGCCCCCGCCCCCGTAGCCGCGTGGACGCCACCGGCGGCCCACCTCGACACCCGGCTCGGTCGGCCGTTCCTGCCGCCGGCCAGCTTCCCGCTGCCCCGAACTCTCGAGAGGAGGAGCGCGAGCGCCCCGAGCGGCGACCCGCGCGCCCCACCATGGATGTCGTCACCACCGGAATCGGCGTACTGCTCGCCGTCGTCCTCCTCGTACTGCTCGGCGTGGTGTTCCTGGTCAGCCGCCTGTTCCGCAAGGTCGAACAGGGCAAGGCGCTGATCATCTCCAAGGTGCGTCGGGTGGACGTCACCTTCACCGGCGCGGTCGTGCTGCCCGTGCTGCACAAGGCCGAGACCATGGACATCTCGGTGAAGACGATCGACATCGAGCGGACCGGCAACGAGGGTCTGATCTGCCGGGACAACATCCGGGCGGACATCCGGATCACCTTCTTCGTGCGGGTCAACAAGACCACCGAGGACGTCATCAAGGTCGCGCAGGCGATCGGCACGGCGCGGGCCAGCGATCGGGAGACGTTGCAGGAACTGTTCAACGCGAAGTTCTCCGAGGCGCTGAAGACGGTCGGCAAGCAACTCGACTTCGTGGACCTCTACACCAAGCGGGACGAGTTCCGCGACCAGATCATCCGGGTGATCGGCACCGACCTCAACGGCTACAGCCTGGAGGACGCGGCGATCGACTTCCTGGAGCAGACGCCGATGTCGCAGCTGGACGCGGCGAACATCCTCGACGCCCAGGGCATCCGGAAGATCACCGAGCTGACCGCGATCGAGCACGTGCGGACCAACGAGTTCCGGCGCGGCGAGGAGAAGGAGATCACCCGGCAGAACGTCGACGCCCGGGAGGCCATCCTGGAGCTGGAGCGCCGGCAGGCGGACGCGGAGGCCAAGCAGCGCCGCGAGATCGAGACCGTGCGGGCCCGCGAGGAGGCGGAGATCACCCGGGTACGCGCCGAGGAGCGGCTGCGCGCCGAGGCGGCGAACATCCGCACCGACGAGCAGCTCGGCGTGCAGCACGAGAACCGGGCCCGGGAGATCGCGGTCGCCGAGAAGAACCGCGAGCGGGTCATCGCCATCGAGACCGAGCGGATCGAGAAGGACCGTCTGCTGGAGGTCATCGGCCGGGAGCGGGAGACCGAGCTCAGCACGATCGCCAAGGACAAGGAGGTCGAGGCGGAGAAGCGGGCCATCGCCGAGGTGGTCCGGGAGCGGATCGCGGTGGAGAAGACCGTGGCCGAGCAGGAGGAGAACATCAAGCGTCTCCGGGTCGTCGAGGAGGCGGAGCGGACCCGCCAGGCCGTGGTGATCCAGGCCGAGGCCGAAGCGCAGGAAAGCCTTGTCAAGGGCATCAAGGCCGCCGAGGCGGCCGAGGCGGCGGCGAAGTTCAAGGCCCGCGAGGAACTGGTGCTGGCCGAGGCCCGGCAGCAGGCCGCCGAGTTGGACACCCGGGCGAAGATCCGGCTGGCCGAGGGGGTTCAGGCGGAGACGGCTGCCGCCGGCCTGGCCGACGTGCAGGTCCGCGAGCGCAGCGCCGAGGCGATCGAGAAGGTGGGACGCGCGGAGGTCACCGTCGAGCGGGAGAAGGCGCTGCTGGTGGCCGAGGCCGTCCGCGAGAAGCTGAAGGGCGAGGCGGAGGGCCTCACCGAGAAGGCCGCCGCGATGGCCGCGCTGGACGACGCGACGCGGGAGCACGAGGAGTACCGTCTGCGGCTGGAACTGGAGAAGGACGTGCGGCTCGCCGGCCTGGACACCCAGCGGCAGGTCGCCGAGGCGCAGGCGAAGCTGGTCGGCACCGGCCTTGAGAAGGCCAACATCGACATCGTCGGCGGCGACAGCGTCTTCTTCGACCGGCTGCTCAGCTCGATCTCGTTCGGCAAGAGCATCGACGGGTTCGTGGCCCACTCCGACGTGGCGAAGAACCTGGCGCGGCCCTGGCTGGACGGCTCCGCCAGCTTCACCGACGACCTCGCCCGGATGGTCGGTGCGCTGGACAGCGCCGACGTGCAGAACCTGACCCTGTCGGCGTTCCTGGCCCAGCAGATGCGTTCCGGCGGCGCCGACCGGGGCAGGCTCCAGGAGTTGCTGGACGCCGCGAAGCGTCTGGGTGTGGCGGAGACCCCGGTCGCCGCCCTGACCGGCGTCCGGCAGCGTGCCGGTGAGTGAGTTGGCGACCGGCCCCGCCACGGGCGGCGCGACCGGCCCTGCGGGGGCGGTACCGTCCGCGGAACCGGCAGCGGCGGCAGGGGGGATGGACGCGGGCAGCTACGAGGTGCTGCGGGGCCGGCTCGCCGCGCAGGCCGCCGAGCTGGCCCGCCGCGCGGAGGCGCTCAACGCCCGCCGGTTGGAGGTGTTCGGCAGCACCGAGCTGCGTCTGCTCAGCACCGAGCGGATCCGTACGGAACACAACTGCGTCCCCCGGGACGTCGTCTCCGTCGGCGGGCTGATTCTGTTCGGCTACAACGTCTTCATCGGGCTCAAGCCGGAGACGACCATCGACGACGTCTTCTCGCTGCACCGGTTCACCCGGCAGCGCGCCGGTCACGGGAGCGCCGGCCACGGGGACGGCGATCACGGGGACGGCGGCCACCAGCACGGCGGCCACCAGCACGGCGGCGTCAGCGGTGACGTGTTCCGGTTCGACGCCGCCGGCCACGACGAGCTGCCCGGCCTGCTACGCGACCCGCAGTTCGTCCGCGACTTCGCCGAGCTGTACCGCTACTACCGGCAGACCCGGCTGCTGCAACTGCGCCGGGTCGACGGCCGGCTGCTGGCGGTGTTCCAGACCGGGCCGCGCACCGGGGACATCCGGGTGCTGCGGTGGCGGGTCGGGGTCGACGGCATGCCCGAGTACCTGGACAGCCGGGGCGAACGGGACCACGTCTTCCCGCCGACGCACGACTTCGAGTGGACGGAGACCACCCGCGAGGACCACGTCCCCGGTCGACACCCGCACATCTCCGTCGCCGGCGAGGTGTTCGTGGAGACGGTCGGCGGCTCGCTGACCGTCAAGGTGGAGAACAACACCGAGTCCGGGGAGGGCATCTACAGCGAGCCGGTCGACGAGCCGTTGCAGAGCCTCGCCGACGCCGACGTGCACTGGGCCCGCGTCGGCCCGCTGATCCTGATCCGGCTGCGGCCGTACAAGGAGGAGGCCTGGCGGCACCTCGTCTTCAACGCGCTCACCCGGGAGGTCGTACGGCTCGACGGGATCGGGGCGGCCTGCCAGCGGCTCCCCGACGACCACGGCATCATCTTCCCCGGCGGCTACCACCTGGCCACCGGCGTCACCCGCACCTTCGACACCGAGGTCGCCGACCTGGAGTTCGAGCGGGTGGTCCGGTCGCCGAACGGGGAGGACGTGCTGTACGTCTTCCACGCCCGCGCCGAGGGTCGGTCGTTGCTGCTGCCGTACAACGCGATCCGCAAGGAGGTGGCCGCGCCGATCCCGTGCCACGGCTTCTCCCTGTTCGACGACGGCACACTCGTCGTGTTCCGGGCGACGTCGGAGGAGCCCACCCGGGTCCACCCGATGCAGATCTGGCGTACGCCGTTCGTGTCCGACGCGTACGCGGCGGCGCAGCCGGCCGGCACCGGCCCGCTGGAGCGGGTGGGCAACGCCGACCTGGTACGCGGCATCTCGGACTGTCTCTCGGTCGTCCGCACGGTCGACGGCACCACGCCGACGACCGGCGTCTACGAGGCGTTGATCGCCGCCTGTGCCCGCATCGGCGACCACCACCACTGGCTGGGCGAGGCGGAACTGGGTGACCTGCTGGCACCGGTGTCGGAGCTGCGCCGCACGGCCACCGCCGTGCTCGACGAGTACGAGAAGGTGCGCACCCTCACCGAGCAGGCGCGAGCCGCGGTCGACGAGAGCGACGAGCGGATCGCGTCCCTGGCCCGCCGGGCCCGGGGGAGGCGCCGCTGAGCGCCGACGACTGGGTGGCGCAGCTCGCCGGGCTGCGTCAGGCGCGCGGCCACCTGGAGACCCTGCGGGAGCTGCGGTACGTCGACCACGGCCGGATCGACGAGCTGGCCGCGAAGCTGGACGGGGAGCTGGCGGCGGCGGGCCGGCGGGCGGTGGGGTTCCTGGGCCGCGACGACGCGTTCGACGGCTACCGGCAGCAGGTGGACCGGCTCGCCGAGCAGGCCGCCGCGATCGGCACGGTGGCCGAGGCGGCCCCCGTCCGCGATGAGCTGGCCGGCCGGGCGGAGGGCCTGCAGACCATCACCGACGTGGTGGGCGGGTTGGACATCGCCGACGCGACGGTACGCACGGGCATCCTGGGCCGGGTCGGCGAGGTGCTCGGCGCGGTCAACCGGGCGCGGGCCGTGCTGGACAACCGTCGCCGGGAGCTGTTCGCGGCGGAGGGACGGGCCGGCTTCGCCGCCGAGTTCGCCCTGCTGGGCCAGGCGGTGACGGGGGCGCTGGCGGCGGCGGACACCGCCGAGCGCTGCGACGAACAGCTCGGCCGGCTGCTGCTGCGGGTGGAGGACCTGGAATCCCGGTTCGGGGAGTTCGACGACTTCCTCGCCGAGCTGAGCACCCGGCGTACCGACATCTACGAGGCGTTCTCGTCGCGCAAGCAGGCGCTGCTGGACGAGCGGGCCCGCCGGGCCGACCGGCTGGTGTCGTCGGCCGAGCGGATCCTGGCCAGCGTGCAGCGACGGGCCGGCACCCTCGGCTCCCTCGACGAGATCAACACATACTTCGCGGCCGATCCGATGGTGGGCCGGCTCCGGTCGGTCGTCGCGGAGCTGCGTACCCTCGGCGACCCGGTGCGGGCCGAGGAACTGGACGGCCGGGTCCGCGCCGCCCGCCAGGAGGCCGGGCGCGGCCTGCGCGACCGCCTCGACCTGTACGCCGACGGCGGCGAGACGATCCGGTTGGGCCGGCACCGGTTCGCCGTCAACACCCAGCCGCTGGACGTGACGGTGGTGCCGCACGACGGGCTGCTGTCGTTCGCGGTGACCGGCACCGACTACCGTGCCCCGATCCGCGACGAGCGGTTCCAGGGCACCCGCCGGTTCGCAGACCGACACCTCGTCTCCGAGTCGCCGCAGGTGTACCGGGCCGAACACTTGGCCACCTCGATCCTGGCCGCCGCCGAGGCCGGCCGGGACGGGCTCACCCTGGACGCCCTGCACGCCGCCGCGGTGGACGCCGACGGGCTGCGCGAGCTGGTCCGCCGGGTCGCCGAGACGCGCTACGACGAGGGGTACGAGCGGGGCGTGCACGACCACGACGCCGCCGCGATCCTGGGTACGCTGCTGCGCCTGCACGCCGGTGCGGACCTGCTGCGCTACCCGCCGGACGCGCGGGCCGCCGCTCAGCTGTGGTGGCGGTACGGCACCGACGAGCCGGCCAGGACGGGCTGGACGGCACGGGCCGCCTCGCTGGCGCGGGCCCGGGAGCGCTTCGGCCGCCCGGCTCCGGCGCGTACCCCCGGGGAGCCGGGCGGCGACGCGACGCCGGCGGCCGGCGACGGGCCCGGCGGGGACGCGATCGACCGGCTCTGCGCGGAGCTGGCCGGCGCGGTCGGCGGTTTCCTGCGGGACGCCGGCCTGCCGGGGCCGGCCGACTCGGCCGGTGAGTACCTGTTCGAGGAGCTGTCCCGCGCGCCCGTCCGGTTCGTCACCGGGGCCGGGGCGCGGGCTCTGCTGGACCGCTTCCGCCGGGCCCTCGGCGGCGCGCAGTCCCGGTCGGCGCGGGAGTTCGACGACGACCTGCGGGCCCTCGACGGCGACCTGACCAGCCGGTACCAGGTGGTGGAGGCGTGGCTGACCGCGTTCCTGGCCACCGACGACGCCGGCCTGTCCGGGTACGACCTGCCGGAGGCGGTGGCGGTCGAGCTGTGCGGGTCGGAACCGCCCCGGGTGGAGTCGACCGCGACGATGACGGGGACCGTCGGCGACCTGCTGGGCGCGCACCCCCGAATCGACGGGTCGGCGCTGACCCTGCGGCTGGACGAGACGCTGGCCCGCACCCGGCGCTTCCGCACGGTGTGGGTGCCCGCCTACCGCGACTTCCAGCGGCGGCGCAACGCCCTGGTGGACGCCGAACGGGAGCGGCTGCGGCTCGACGAGTACCGCCCGAAGGTGATGAGCGCCTTCGTCCGCAACCGGCTGCTCGACGAGGTGTACCTGCCGCTGATCGGCGACAACCTGGCCCGGCAGCTCGGCGCGACCGGCGACGGCAAGCGGGTCGACCAGTCCGGCCTGCTGCTGCTGATCTCGCCGCCCGGCTACGGCAAGACCACCCTGATGGAGTACGTGGCCAGCCGGCTCGGCCTGGTGTTCGTGAAGGTGAACGGGCCGGCCCTGGGCAGCGGGGTGACTTCGCTGGATCCGGCGGAGGCGCCCGACGCCACGGCCCGGCAGGAGGTCGAGAAGATCTCCTTCGCGTTGGAGCTGGGCAGCAACGTGCTGCTCTACCTCGACGACATCCAGCACACCAACCCGGAGCTGTTGCAGAAGTTCATCTCGCTGTGCGACGGGCAGCGGCGCATGGAGGGCGTGTGGGAGGGCCGCACCCGCACGTACGACCTGCGGGGCAAGCGGTTCGCGGTGTGCATGGCCGGCAACCCGTACACCGAGTCGGGGCAGCGGTTCCGCATCCCCGACATGCTCGCCAACCGGGCCGACGTGTGGAACCTCGGCGACGTGCTGTCCGGGCGGGAGGAGGTGTTCGCGCTGAGCTACCTGGAGAACGCGCTCACCGCGAACCCCGTGCTGGCCCCGCTCGCGGGGCGGGACCGGGCCGATGTGGAGCTGCTGGTGCGGATGGCCCGCGGCGACGACTCCGTACGGGCCGACCAGCTGTCGCACCCGTACTCGCCGGTGGAGCTGGAACAGATCGTCGCGGTGCTGCGCAAGCTGCTGCGGGTGCAGGAGGTGGTGCTGGCCAACAACCAGGCGTACATCGCCTCGGCGGCGCAGTCCGACGACGCGCGTACCGAACCGCCGTTCCAGCTCCAGGGGTCGTACCGGAACATGAACAAGCTGGCCGAGCGGGTCGTCCCGGTGCTCACCGACGACGAGTTGGAAGCGGTGATCGACGACCACTACCTGGGGGAGGCGCAGACCCTGGCGGCGGGCGCGGAGGCGAACCTGCTGAAGCTCGCCGAGCTGCGCGGCCGGCTCACCCCCGACCAGGCCCGCCGCTGGGCCGAGGTGAAGGCGGCCTTCCAGCGCACGCGGGCGCTGGGCGGGGCGTCCGACGACCCGGTGGACCGCGCGGTGGGCGCGCTGGGGCTGCTGGCCGACCGGGTCGGCGGGGTGGAGGCCGCCATCGGCCGCGCCGTCGGTCAGCCGTAGTAGCGGCGCAACTCGCGGGCCAGGACCTTGCCGGTGGCGTTGCGCGGCAGGTACTTCACGAACACGACGTCGCGGGGCACGGAGAAGCGGGCGAGGTAGTGGCGGACGTACTCGCGGACCGCGTCCGGATCGAGCGTCTCACCCGGGTGCAGCGCTAGGAAGGCGGCAAGCCGCTGGCCGTACTGCTCGTCGGGCACCCCGATGACGGCGGCCTCGCGTACCTGGGGGAGCTGGGCGAGGAGCTGTTCCACCTCGGACGGGAAGACGTTCTCTCCGCCGGAGACGATCATGTCGTCGGCACGGCCGTCGACGAACAGCAGCCCGTCGGCGTTGACCCGTCCCAGGTCGCCGGTGTCGAGCAGGCCGTCGTGGCGTTCCCGATCGATCCCGGAGGTGTAACCCTCGAAGAGCATCTCGTTGCCAACGAGGATCCGTCCGACCCGGCCGGCGGGTACGGGCTGGCCGGCGTCATCGAGGATGGCCAGCCGGGTGCCGTGCGGCGGGCGGCCGGCGGTGGTGGGTGCCTGCCGCAGGTCGGCGGGGCAGGCGATCGAGGCCCAGGAGACCTCCGTGGAGCCGTACAGGTTGTAGAGGACGTCGCCGTACGCGTTCATGAAGGCCGGCGCGAGGCCGCCGGGCAGCGCCGAGCCGCTGACCGCGACGACCTTCAGCGCCGGCCGGGGCTGCGGCGGCGGCACCTCCATCAGCCGTTGCACCATCACGGGTACGGCGAACAGCGCGTTGCAGCGGTGCTCGACCAGGGCGGCCAGCGTGGCGGCCGGGTCGAAGCGCCGGTGCAGCACGATGGTGGCGCGCAGGGCGAAACAGACCTGGAGCGCGGCGTAGCCCCAGGTGTGGAAGAGGGGCGCGGCGATCATCACCCGGTCCCGCACGTGCAGGGGGATCCGGTCGATGATGGACACCAGGGGACCGAAGCCGTTGGGGGTGGGCCGGCGGGCCCCCTTCGGTGCCCCGGTGGTGCCGGAGGTGAGCACGATGATCCGGCCGTCCCGGCCGGGCGGTCGCAGGTCGCCGGGCAGGGCGTTGGCCAGCAGCTCCTCCCGGGCCCGCTCGTCGAGGCGGGGTAGGGCACCCGCCAGCCCGAGGGCCATCTCGGCGAACTCGTCGTCGTGCACCAGCACCCGCAGTGCCTGCTCCTCGGCCACGGCGGCCAGTTGGGCGGGGGACAGCCCGGTGTTGACCAGCACCGCGTCCGCGCCGAGCAGGGTGGCGGCGACGATCGTCTCGATCAGCCCGGAGTGGTTGCGGCACAGCATCCCGATCCGGTTGCCGGCCTGTACGCCGTACGCGGTGCGCAGCGCGCGGGCCAACCCTTCGGCCCGCCTGAGCAGCGTGCCGTACGTCAGCTCGGTGCCGTGCTCGTCGACGACAGCAGTCCGGTCCGGGTCGCGGGCGGCGGCCTGGCGCAGCTCACCGGCGAGACTCCAACCCCAGGTGCGCAGCGCGGCGAGCTGGGAGGCGACCCGGATGGGACGGCCGGGGGCGAGCAGCCCACGGCGGGTCAGCGTGGCGACGACGAACGGCAGGTCCATGCCGCAAGGGCCTCCTTCTGCCGGGGTGAGGGCCCCGACCTGTGCCGGCCACGTTCCGTGGTGGCCGAGGTCAGCGGATCTGCATCCCGGAGATCGCCCGGGAGATGACCAGCCGCTGGATCTCGGAGGTGCCCTCGAAGATGGTGTAGATCTTCGCGTCCCGGTACCAACGCTCGACCGGGTGGTCGCGCAGGAAGCCCGCCCCGCCGAGCAGTTGCACCGCCTTCCCGGTGACCGAGACGGCCACCTCACCGGCCTTCAGCTTCGACATCGACCCTTCGCCCGCCGTGAACGGCCGGTTGTTGCGGCCCATCCAGGAGGCCCGCCAGACCAGCAGCCGGGCGGCGTCGATCTCGGTTCGCATGTCGGCGAGGGCGAACGCGACGGCCTGGTTCTCGATGATGGGCCGTCCGAACTGGACGCGACTCTTCGCGTAGTCGAGCGCGTACTCGTAGGCGGCCCGGGCCACGCCGAGCGCCTGGGCGCCGACGGTGGGGCGGGACAGCTCGAAGGTACGCATCGCGGCCTGGCCGGAGGCGCGTTGCCCGGAGCGGGCCCGGTCGAGCCGTTCCCGCAGGGCGTCCCGGCCGCCGAGCAGGCAGTGGCCGGGCACGCGGACGTCGTCGAGGAAGACGTCGGCGGTGTGCGAGGCGCGCAGGCCGAGCTTGCGCAGCTTTCGGGTGGCGGTCAGGCCGGCGGTTCCCGGCGGCACGACGAAGGCCGCCTGCCCCCGCGAGCCGAGGTCGGGCTCGACCGAGGCGGTGACGACGTGCACGCCGGCGATCCCGCCGTTGGTGGCGTACGCCTTCTGGCCGCTCAGCACCCACTCGTCGGTGGCCTCGTCGTAGACGGCGCGGGTGCGCATGGCCCCGACGTCGGAACCGGCCTCGGGTTCGCTGGTGCAGAACGCGGCGACGGCCGGTTCGTCGACCGTGCCGAAGCACTGGGGCACCCACTCGACGAGCTGGTCGGGGGTGCCGGCGCCGTAGATGGCGGCCACCGCGAGGGAGGTGCCGAAGATCGACAGGCCGATGCCTGCGTCACCCCAGAAGAGTTCCTCGCTGGCGATCGGCAGGGACAGGCCGGTGGGGTCGGCCCAGCAGGTGGCGAGGAACTCGAAGCCGTACAGGCCGACCTTCGCCGCCTCCTGGACGATCGGCCAGGGGGTCTCCTCCCGGGCGTCCCACTCGGCCGCGGCCGGGCGCACGACGTCGGCGGCGAAGCCGTGCACCCAGTCGCGCAGATCCCGCTGTTCCTCGTTCAGGTCGAGCGAGAACTCAGCCACGTCAGGCCTTGGGGATGTCGAAAAGGTTGGCGATGTTGGCGGCCAGGCCCAGGTCGCCCTTGGCCTTCAGCTTGCCGGTCATGAACATCATCACGGGGTTGGCGCCACCGGAGACGATCTTCAGGAACTCCACCGGGCCCATGGTGAGGCTCAGCTTGGGGTCGTGCTGCGGGGTCTCGTTGACGGTGCAGGTGCCGTCGGCGATGACCACCTCGTAGGTGTCGGTGCCACCGTCGGGGCGGCCGGTGATGTTCCAGTGGATCACCGCGTTGGTGGAGCCGGCCCGGTCGGCGCGGAACAGCTGCGGCATCCGGCCGAAGACCTCGCTGAGGATCTTGCCGCGCAGGTCGCCGGACATCACCTCGGCGATCTTGTCGTCGGGGGTGGACTTGACCAGCTGGGCGAACTCCTTCGGGCCGACGTTGGCGAAGTTGGCCGGGTCGAAGTCAGTCATGTTGCACCTTCCGCGGGATTGGCTACTCGTGCGTAACCCTACGCACCAGTAGGTATGCTCGCAAGGTGTCCTCCGCCCCCTCGTTCAAGCGCCTCCCCCGCGCCGTACGCGAGCAGCAGATGCTCGACGCGGCGGTCCGGGTCTTCTCCCGCCGCGGGTACCACGCCGCGAGCATGGACGAGATCGCCGAGGACGCGGGCATCTCCAAGCCCATGGTCTACGCGTACCTGGGCCCCAAGGAGGAACTCTTCGTCGCCTGCCTGCATCGTGAGGGCACCCGGATGATGGAGGCCATCGCGGGGGCCGCTGCCCCGGGCCTGCCCGCCGACGAGCGGCTCTGGCGAGGGCTGCGCGCCTTCTTCGGCGTCGTCGGGGCACACCGGGACGGCTGGGCGGTGCTGTACCGGCAGGCCCGGGGCGAGCAGCCGTTCGCGGGGGAACTCGCCGGCATGCGCGCCCGCATCGTCGAGGTGGTCGCCGGCATGCTCGACCACGCCCTGCGCGCCGAGGGGCGCGAGGTGGGCGAGACGGAGCTGGAGGTCGTCGCGTACGCCCTGGTGGGCGCGACCGAGTCGCTGGCCGACTGGCTCGCCGACCACCCCGAGGCCGACCCGGAGAAGACCGCGACCCGGATGATGAACGCGGCCTGGCTCGGTGCCGGCCAACTCCTCCACGGTGCCACCTGGCGCCCCACGACCCCCTGACGGTAGCTGCGACGGACCGGGTGGACCGTCACCTCCCGGCTCCGGGTCAGGGGTCGTGTCAGAGCGACCCACGCGACGCGGTGGGCAACCCACGTGACGGCGCGAGCAGGGGGCCGAGCGTGATCTTGTCGGCGGCCGTCGGGCCGTGGGAGGTGAGCGCCACCGGGGCACCCAGCGCCTCCGCCACCGCCGTCGGCCAGTCGGCCGGGGCCTCGTCGTACACCGGGTGGGCCCGGAGCAGACGGGCGGTCAGCGCCGCCTGCCGGTCCAGATCGCCGGGCGGGCTTGGCTCCAACCGGCCGAAGTCCGCGTAGCGGCGGCAGATGCGCAGGTCGAGCCCTCGGTCGATCAGGTCGAGGTGGGTCAGCGCGAGCCCGTCGACCCCGCCGGCCGCCGCCAGGGCGTACGCGTGGGCCACCGCGTCGAAGTGGCCGAACCGGAACCGGCCCTGCCACGGGTTCGTGGGATTGTGCGGGTCGGCCAGCGGCAGCGTCCCGTCCTCGGTGACCAGCGGCCCCGGCCCGTGTCGCGTGGTGACGGTGCGCAGCACCCCCAACCGGGTCGCCGAACCGGCCTGCCCGGCCTCGGCCAGCAACGACTCCGCGTTGGCGAACGTGGTGGTGCTCCACGTCGTGTACGGGTGGAAGCCGTGCCACTCGTCCAGCAGCACCCCCTGGGCGCCCTCGAAGACGCACGGCCCGGCCCGCAGCGCCCTCGCCAGCCAGGACCGGTCGACGACCGCCACCCGGTCGGCGAAGGCCGCGAACGCCGGCAGGCAGTCCTCGACCGGTGGGGCGTCCAACGGGCCGAGTTCGGCGGTGAGTCGGTCCCGCAGCACGGTCAGCCGCCGGCGCAGCAGCATCGGGCTGCGGCAGTCCGCCACGCGGGGCGCCTCGTCGGGGTGGGCGAGCCCGTACGCGACGGTCTCCCCCACCCCCAGCCCGCAGGAGCCGTGCCGGTCGGCTCCCCGGGCCAGCTCCCGCGCCCGGTTGGCGGCCCGGTGGTACGGGGTGGCCAGCAGCGCCTCCCCGTCCACGGTCAGCCGGTCCAAGGCGTCGGTCACCCCGACGGCGGCGAGGTGGTCGGCCTCGGCGGCCAGCGCCAGCGGGTCCACCACGACGTGCCGGGACAGGTGCGTCCGCACGCCGGGGTGGAAGCTGCCGGCACCGAACTGGGCGAAGGTGTGGTGGCGTCCGTCGCGCAGGACGACGGTGTGTGCCGCCTGCGCGCCCCCGTTGAACCGGACCACCGTGTGCACGGGACGGGTGGCGCAGAGCCAGTCCACGACGGTGCCCTTGCCCGCGTCGCCGTACCCGAGGTCGACCACGACCGTGTGCGGCCCGCGCGGCCCCCTCGCCGCCGGAGCGCACACAGCCTGGCCCGCCGCCGTGCCGGTCACAGCCGCACGACTCCGCTGCCGCCGCTGCCGGTGCGCCCGGCCGGCAGTTCGGCGACCTCGGCCCGATCCGCCCCGCCGAGGCGGGCCAGGGCCTTCGACACCGTGCCGGTGGCCGTCGAGCCGGCACGGTCCAGGTCCCGCAGGCCCGCGTCCAGGTCGATGGCCTGCTCGCCGAGGCCGACGGTGAGCGCGATCGTCTCGCACACCGCGTCGAGGTCGTCCAGCTCCAGGGTGTTCTGGCCGAGCAGGCCGCGCCAGAAGTCCAGCACCTTCCGGTTGCCCGAGTAGTGGCTGCCGGCGGGCAGCAGGTAGTACGTGTCCCAGCGGCGGGTCACTTCGTCGACCACCTGCCGCAGCGGCACGTCCTCGCGCGGACCGTCACCGATCAGCCGGGCCACCTCGGCGGCCTTCACCCGGGGGTAGGCCAGCTCGTCGCCGATGATGAACAGGTAGCCGCGCCGGCCCCGCTTCTCCCAGCTGTCGGTGACCGTACGGCGGGCCATGAAGTACATCGCCAGCTCGTAGGACTCCATCATCTGGCCGCCCCCGCCGCCCTCCAGGACGATCCGGCCGAGGTCCTCGTCCATCCGGTTGTCGGATTCGAACTGGCCCACCTGCAACGGCACCCGGTCGCAGGTGGCGTCGCCGATCGCCCCGAACATGACCTGCGGGTCGCGGGCGTACCCCTGGCGCAGCAGCAGCCCGAGCAGTTGCGGCAGCTTCGCCTGGAGGGTGCGGGGCACGTGCCCCATCGAGCCGGTCACGTCGAACAGCACGGCGACGGGCGTGGACTGCGGGTGCTCGGCGGAGTCCCGGCTCTCCCGCACCGCGCCGCGCGGATCGAGCGCCGGGTGCACGACCCGTGCCCCGCTGTCGCTGTACGAGAAGGCACTGGCCCCGGTCGCCCGGCGGTACCGGTCGGCGGCGTCGTACACGTCGGTGGACCACATTCCGCTGCCCATGGCAGCCTCCTTACGGGTTGAGGGTGAAGGGTCGGAAGGTGCGCGGCCCGTAGAGCCGGTGCAGCACCTCGTCGAGTTCGCGCAGCAGCCGCCAGGCGTCGTCGGGGCGGGCGCGCAGGAACCGTTGCCGGCAGCCCTGGGCGAAGGTGAGCAGTTCGCGCGGGGCGTGGCGGCCCATCAGCCAGGTCATGCACCGGGTGGCCAGGAAGATGTCGGTGCCCGGCCCGCAGGGGTGGCGGTCGGGGACCTCCGGCGGGTACCAGTCCTCGTGACCGGGCACCATCGCCGGGACGAGGCCGCCGGGCTCGGCGGAGAAGCACCAGTCGACCAGTACCACCCCGTGCGCGTCGGGTTCGACCAGCACGTGCGGCGGCAGCACCGCGCCGTGCACCACACCCGCCCGGTGGGCCAGGCCGAGCGCGACCAGCAGTCGCCGCCACATCCACGCCACGTCGCGGGGGTCCAGACCGTCCGGGTACGCGCGCTTCACCTCGACCAGGCTGCGCAGACCGGGCGCGGTGGCGAGCACGGTGATCCGCCGGTGCGCCCCGGTGGTGGTGTCCCGGTGCGCGAAGCTGTCGACCAGTCGGGGCACGTACGGCAGCCAGCGGGGGTCGCCCCGCTCGGCGAGGGTGCGCAGGGCCCGCTCCTCGCGGGCCATCAGGTCGTTGTCGTGCGGGTCGCGGGGCAGCTTGAGCAGGCGGTCCGCGCCGACGTCGTACAGGTCGGCGAGGTCGCCCGAGTACGCGGGCCGGCCGCAGCGGTAGCCGCGCAGCACGGTGATCCCGCGGGACCGCCATCGGGTGGTGACCCGGACGAAGGCGTCGGAGGCATCGGCGCGGGTCTGCGGGTCGGCCCGGCCGAGCCGGTCGGGGTGCAGGGCGGCGACCAGTTCCCGGTAGCGGCGTTCCGGCGCGTCGCCGCCGAACAGTTCGTCGTCGTCGCGGGCGGCGGCGACCAGGCGGACGGCCTCCTCGGTTCTCATCGCGCGGTCTCCTCACGGGCGGGGCGCAGCAGCGCCGGGTGCAGCAGCCGGGCGTCGCCGGCCCGGTAGAGCCGGGCCCGCGGGCCGCCCCGGGCCCCGCCGCGCTCGGTGCTGGTGCCGGTGCCCTCGACGAAGCCCGGCACGGAGAGCACCTTGCGGTGGAAGTTGCCGGCGTGCACCGGGTGGCCCCAGACCGTCTCGTAGACGGCCCGCAGGTCGCCGATGGTGAACTCGGTGGCCAGGAATCGGGTGGCCAGCGGCGTGTATTCCAGCTTGGAGCGGGCCCGCTCCAGGGCGTCGTCGACGATCCGGCCGTGGTCGAAGGCGAGCGGCCGGGCGGTCAGCCCGGCGACGGGCACCCAGGCCGCCTCGGCGGCGTCGGTGCCGGCGGCGGGGTCGGGCAGGTCGGGGGCGAAGGCGAGATGGGCGACGGAGACGACGCGCATCCGGGGGTCGCGGTCCGGAGCGCCGTAGCTGGCCAGCTGCTCCAGGTGGACGCGGCGCAGCCGCTCACCGCCGAGGCCGGTCTCCTCGGCCAGCTCGCGTCGGGCGGCGTCGGTCAGGTCCTCGTCGGGGCGGACGAAGCCGCCGGGCAGCGCCCAGTGGCCCGCGTACGGCTGTTCGGCGCGGCGGATCAGCAGCAGGTGCAGAGAGGCGTCGCGGATGGTCAGGGCGACCACGTCCACGGTGACCGCGACGGCGGGGTAGGCGCGCGGGTCGTAGTCGGCGAGGAAGTCCTGCTCGTTCACGCTCCATCACCCTCACTCTGAGAACATCTCCATCTGAGAACAACCTAGCGCGAAAGAGAGGGCCGGGCAAGTGCCCGGCCCCCGAATCAGCGGACGGTGCCCACCACGTGTGGTCGTCCGCGCAGGTCGTGCAGGGCGAAGTCCCAGTGCGCTCCGTCCGCCGTGGCGCTGAACGCCGCCGTGGTCGGCAGCGGCACCGGCAGCTTGAACGCCACCTCGACCGTGTACGCCTCCGGCAACCGGCTCTCCAGCGCCGCCAGGCAGCGGGCCTTGCTCCACATGCCGTGCGCGATCGGCCGGGGGAAACCCAGCAGGCGGGCACCCAGCCGGGAGGTGTGGATCGGGTTGTGGTCGCCCGACACCCGCGCGTAGTCCGTACCGACGCGGGGGGCGACCCGCCAGTGCGCCGAGGCGGCCGGCGGCCCGGCTCCCTCGCGCGCCTCGCGCCGCCCCCCGTCGCCGGGGGTGCGCTCCCTGCCCAGGTACGTGGACACGCCGCGCCACACCTCCGCACCACCGACCGTGCCGACCAGCACCACGTCGACCTGCCGGCCGCGCTCGTGCGGGCGCAGGTTCTCCGCCCAGGTGGTGAAGGCGACCGTCTCGTCGGCGGTGACCGGCCGACGCACGGTGATCCGGTTGCCCACGTGCACCACGCCGGTCAGCGCGATCGGGAACTCCGGGGCGGTCATCAGCCGCAGCGACAGTGGGAAGCCCACCACGTGCAGGTAGGTGGCCGGTAGCCGGTCGGTCAGGCGGAACCCGCACACCCGGTCGTAGTCGGCCAGGTGCTCCCGGTCCACGGTCACCCCGTCCACGGCCAGCTCGACCGCCGGCACGTCCGCCGCCCGCCGCCCGCCCACCAGCGGCAGCGCGTTCAGCAGGGCACGCCGGTACAGCGGCCCGGCCGCCGGCAGCCGGGGCAGCGCGATCCGGGCCCGGCCGTCCGCGCCACCGCTGGCGTACGCGGACAGGTCGTGGGTCTCCTCCAGCTCCCTGCCGCCGGCACGTGCCGCCGCCAGCAGGTCGGACGACAACACCTCCGTGGGGCCCTCGATCAGCTCGTGGACCGACAGGTCCTCCGTGGGTTCCTCCCGCCGTGCCATCACGCCCCCAGCAGGCTCTGGCCGCAGACCCGGACCACGTTGCCGCTGACCGCGCCGGACGCCGGCCACGCCAGCCAGCCGATGGTCTCGGCCACATCCACCGGCAGGCCGCCCTGGGAGAGGCTGTTCATCCGGCGTCCCGCCTCGCGCAGCACCAGCGGGACCCGGGCGGTCAACCGGGTCTCGATGAAGCCCGGGGCGACCCCGTTCACGCTGATCCCGCGTTCGGCCAGCACCGGCGCCAGGGACTCGACCAGACCGACCACCCCGGCCTTGCTGGTGGCGTAGTTGGTCTGCCCCCGGTTCCCGGCGATCCCGGCGATCGAGGAGACCGTCACGATCCGGCCGCCCGCCGGGATCAGCTCCCGTTCCAGCAGCACGTCGGTGATCCGCTCCTGGCTGGACAGATTGATGTCCAGCACGGAGTCCCAGCGGTCGGCGTCCATCCGGCCGAGGGTCTTGTCCCGGGTGATGCCGGCGTTGTGCACCACCACGTCGACCCGGCCGTGCCGGGCGGCCAGGTGCTCGGCGAGCCGGGTGGGGGCGTCCGGGGCGGTCAGGTCGAGCTGCACGGCGGTGCCGCCGATCTCGTTGGCCACCGCCGCCAGCTCGTCCCCGGCCGACGGGATGTCCAGTGCCACCACCTGCGCGCCGTCACGGGCCAGCACCCGCGCCAGCGCCGCACCGATGCCCCGGGCCGCGCCGGTGACCAGCACCACCTGCCCGTCGAGCGGCCGGTCCCAGTCCGCCGGGGCCGTCGCCTGCCCGGCCCCCACGCGGATCACCTGACCCGAGACGTACGCGGACCGGCCCGACAGCAGGAACCGCAGCGTCGCCTCCAGGCCGGTCAGCGTGCCCGCGTCCCCGGTCTTCGTGACGTACACCAGCTGCGCGGTGATGCCCCGGCCGAACTCCTTGCCGACGCTGCGGACGAAGCCCTCCAGCGCCCGCTGGGCGGTGGCCTCGCGCGGGGTGGCGCACTCGGCGGGCGGGGTGCCGAGCACCACCACCCGCCCGCTGGGCTGCACCGCGCGGGCCTGCGGGTGGAAGAAGTCGTAGAGCTGACGCAGCCCGGCCGAGTCCGTGATGCCGGTAGCGTCGTAGACGAGGGCGGCGCTGGCCGGCGTCCGCCCGGTGGCCGGATCGGCGACGGCGGTGGCCGGGTCGCGCAGCGCGACCCCGGCGGCGGCCAGGATCCTCCCGACCGGCTCGGCGAGGCGGCCACCGTCGGCCGCGCCGGTCAGGACGAGCCCGGGGACGAGTGGATCGCCGGGGGTGTGCCGGCGCAGTCGTGGCGGGTCGGGCAGCCCGAGCCGCTTGACCAGCGCGCGGCCGGCCCCCGATTGGACGAAGCTCGCGTACCTGTCGGTCATGGGCGTAGCCTACTGGCGAGTAAGGTGCGGGCAACACCAGAGGAGGCGGATCGTGCAGAACATTCGGCGGGTCGGGGTCATCGGCGGCAACCGCATTCCCTTCGCCCGGTCCAACTCCCGCTACGCGAACGCCTCCAACGCCGACATGCTGGGCGCGGCGCTCGACGGCCTGGTGGCCCGCTACGGGCTGGCCGGTCAGCGGGTCGGTGAGGTCGTCGCCGGGGCGGTGCTCAAGCACGCGAAGGACTTCAACCTCACCCGCGAGGTGGTGCTCGGCTCGAAGCTCGACCCGCACACAACCGCGTACGACATCCAGCAGGCCTGCGGCACCGGCCTGGAGGCCGCCATCCTCGTCGCCAACAAGATCGCCCTCGGGCAGATCGACGTCGGTATCGCCGGTGGCGTCGACACCACCTCCGACGCCCCGCTCGCCGTCAACGAGGACCTGCGCCGCACCCTGCTCAAGCTCAACTCCGCCCGCACCCTCGGCGAGCGCCTCAGGATCGCCGCGAAGCTGCGCCCCACCCAGCCGTTCAGGCCGGAGGTCCCGCGCAACGCCGAACCGCGCACCGGGCTGTCCATGGGTGAGCACGCCGCCCGCACCGCGCTGCGCTGGAACGTCGACCGGCAGGCCCAGGACGAGCTGGCCCTGCGCTCGCACCAGCGGCTCGCCGCCGCGTACGACAAGGGGTTCTTCGACGACCTGACGACCCCCTACCTGGGGTTGACCCGCGACCAGAACTTGCGCCCCGACACCACCCTGGAGAAGCTCGGTTCGCTGCGGCCCGTCTTCGGTGCCAAGGGCCCCGACGCCGACCGGGCCACCATGACCGCCGGCAACTCCTCCCCGCTGACCGACGGTGCCTCCACGGTGCTGCTCGCCAGCGAGGAGTGGGCGCGCGAACACCACCTGCCCGTGCTGGCCTGGTTCACCTGGTGTGAGACCGCCGCCGTCGACTTCGTGCACGGTGACGAGGGGCTGCTGATGGCCCCCGCGTACGCGGTGCCCCGGATGCTGGCCCGCGCCGGGCTGACGCTCCAGGACTTCGACTACTACGAGATCCACGAGGCGTTCGCCTCGCAGGTGCTCGCCACCCTCGCCGCCTGGGAGTCGCCCGAGTTCTGCAAGGACCGGCTGGGCCTGGACGCCCCGCTCGGCGGCATCGACCGGGAGAAGCTCAACGTCAACGGCTCGTCGCTGGCCGCCGGCCACCCGTTCGCGGCGACCGGCGGGCGGATCGTGGCGACGCTGGCGAAGCTGCTCGCGGAGAAGGGCAGCGGACGCGGGCTGATCTCCATCTGCGCAGCCGGCGGCCAGGGCGTGACCGCGATCCTGGAACGCTGACGTCCCTGCGGTCGGCGACGACCACCAGCGGGGCCGGGCGGCCGGCCGTACCCGCCGTACCCCGCCGGGAGGCTCGACGGCGGTGCCGGACAATGGCGGGGTGACGACGATCCCGAACGTGCTCGCGAACCGCTACGCCTCACCCGAACTGGTCGCCCTCTGGTCGCCGGAGGAGAAGGTCCGCATGGAGCGGCGGCTGTGGCTCGCCGTCCTGCGGGCCCAGCGGGATCTCGGCGTGGCCGTGCCGGACGGCGTGGTCGAGGCGTACGAGCAGGTGCTCGACCAGGTCGACCTGGCCTCGATCGCGCAGCGGGAGCGGGTCACCCGGCACGACGTGAAGGCGCGGATCGAGGAGTTCAGCGCCCTCGCCGGGCACGAGCACGTGCACAAGGGCATGACCTCGCGGGATCTCACCGAGAACGTCGAGCAGCTCCAGGTGCGCCGCTCGCTGGAGCTGATCCGCGACCGGGTGGTGGCCGCGCTGGCCCGGCTGGCCTGGCACGCGCACGAGTACTCGGGCGTGGTGATGACGGGCCGGTCCCACAACGTCGCGGCGCAGGCCACCACGTTGGGCAAGCGCTTCGCGTCGGCCGCCGAGGAACTGCTGATCGCGTACGAGCGGCTGGAGGAGCTGATCGCCTGGTATCCGCTACGGGGGATCAAGGGCCCGGTCGGCACCGCCGCCGACCAGCTCGACCTGTTCGACGGCGACGCCGACCGGGTGGCCGAGCTGGAACGGCGGGTCGCCGGGCATCTCGGGTTCAGCCGGGTGCTGGACAGCGTCGGGCAGGTCTACCCGCGCTCGATCGACCTGGCCGTGATCTCCGCGCTGGCCCAGGTGGCCGCCGCGCCGTCGTCGCTGGCCACCACGATCCGGCTGATGGTCGGCCAGGAGCTGGCGACGGAGGGCTTCAAGCCGGGCCAGGTGGGCTCCAGCGCGATGCCGCACAAGATGAACACCCGCTCGTCGGAGCGGGTCAACGGCTTCGCCGTGATCATCCGGGGTTACCTGTCGATGGTCGGCGAGCTGGCCGGTGACCAGTGGAACGAGGGGGACGTGTCCTGCTCGGTGGTCCGCCGGGTGGCCCTGCCGGACGCGTTCTTCGCCGCCGACGGGCTGTTCCAGACCTTCCTCACCGTGCTCGACGAGTTCGGGGCGTACCCGGCGGTGATCAACCGCGAGCTGGAGCGCTTCCTGCCGTTCCTGGCCACCACCAAGATCCTGGTCGCGGCGGTGCGCCGGGGCGTCGGCCGGGAGGTCGCCCACGAGGTGATCAAGGAGCACGCGGTGGCCGTGGCACTGGCCATGCGTGAGAAGGGCACCCCGGACAACGACCTGTTCGACCGGCTCGCGGCCGACGACCGCCTGGGCCTGTCCCGCGCGGAGATCGACGCCCTGGTCGCCGACCGGGCCGCCTTCGTCGGCGCCGCCCCCGCCCAGATCCAGAGCGTCACCCGCCGCATCACCAGGGTGGTCGAGTCCCACCCCACGGCGGCCACCTACGCCCCACCCCCCATCCTCTGATCCGCCCCCGCCATCGACCCGGTGGGGATCGGTGCGGTGGGGGGGCGAGAGGCGATCAGCCTGACGGGTCGGGGGTGGGGGTCTCGGCGGCCGAGGAGAGGGTGGGGGCGCTGGGGGGTTCGGCGATGCCGCCCGGGGAGTCGGCCAACGCCGCGTCGTGGGCCGTCCCCGCCGCCACCAGGGGCTGGTCGGAGGGCATGACGTCGGGCATCTTGGGCACCACGATCACCGCCGTGCCGTAGGCGCAGATCTCCATCCACATCTCGCCGCAGTCCCGGCTGTCGAAGCGCATCCCCACCACCGCGTTCGCGCCGAGCCGGCGGGCCTCCTCACCGAGCCGGGCCACCGAGTCGGTACGCCAGCGGGTCAGGTTGTCCGGCGCCATTGGGTCGTACGCGCCGCCGCGCAGGTTCTTGACCCCCTCGCGGTACGGGTTGCGGGTCCTGGCCATCGAGGAGACCACCTCGCCGAGGATCTGGCGGATCTCGTAGCCGGGAAGTTGATCCGTCGTCACGACCAGCACGGTTCCGATGCTGTCAGCCGATCCTGCGCCACATCGGGGGGCCTGTTCACCTGATCGGATGCTGCAAAACGGCGCGGCGCGGACGGCGGGCGCATTGCCCACCATCCGCGCCGCCGAGGGCGCTAACCGTCAGACGCCGGCCACGGACCTGATCCAGGCCCGGTTGTACGCGACGCTGCCGTAGTTCTGGATGCTCTGGCCGTCGGCGGTGGAGGCGACACCGACCTGCTGGCCGTTGTAGAACTGCGGGCCGCCCGAGTCGCCCCGCCACGCGTTGCCGTTGATCCGGCTGCTGCGGATGGCCTGGCCGCCGTACGCGTCGCTGACGTTGGTGCTGGTCACCCGCACGGAAGCGGTCTTGAGCTGGGTGGAGGCGGAGCAACCGCTGTAGCAGGTCATGCCCCAGCCGTAGATCGAGTTGGTCGACCCGACCGGCGGGTTGGTGCTGGCGAGGGAGACGTAGGAGGTGCTGACCGGGCTGGACAGGCGCATGAGGGCCAGGTCGTAGCGGCCGTAGGTGGCGCTCACGGTGCGGGTCACGCCGCCGGAGGAGCGGTAGACGCTGCCGATCCGAACCGACATCGAACCGCCGAGGCAGTGCCGCGCGGTGAGGACCCACTGCGACGAGATGACCGAGCCGGAGCAGGTGAACGACCCGTTGCTGAACACCGCCGCCGCCCAGGGGGCGGAGGAGACGGTGCCGCCGCCGATGATGTACGGCGTGGCGGTGGGGGAGGCGACCGCGCCGGAGCTGGCGCCGAGCACGCCGGCCAGCGTGGCCGCGAACACCGCGACCAGGGATCGGATGCGCATCGTGAGGCTCCTTGGGGGCTGGACCCGGGTTCGCCGGGTCGACCTGCGACGGCGGCCTGGGGGTGACCGCCGTTCGCGACGCCATAAATCGACGTCTGACGATGTACCGTAGGGGTCCGTGCGGTGTTTCACAAGAGTTGGATAGAAACAATCCGATGTAACAGTTGGATTTCGCGTGACCCGCCCCGCCGGGTCCGACACTCCGGCCCCGACAACGAACGCGCATCGGGATCGCAACGAACCCGCATCGGTCCCGTCCGCTGCGGACAGGTAACGCCGATCACTGCCCCGACGCCCTCCGGCCGGTGCGTCCCGGGCGGTATCTGCCAGGTAGGCTGGCTGCGCTCGCCCGTTGTGGGTCGGCACCCAACTGCGTACACAGTCAGGAGTGCCCAGTGCCTCGCGTCGTCGTCGACGTCATGCTCAAGCCCGAGATCCTCGATCCTCAGGGCCAGGCCGTCGCAAACGCGCTGCCCCGGCTCGGCGTCAACGACGTCGCCTCGGTACGGATCGGCAGGCGAATCGAGATCGACTTCACCGGTGAACCGGACCTCGACCGGGCCCGGGAGATCGCCGACAAGCTGCTCGCCAACCCGGTCATCGAGGACTTCACCGTCCACCTGGTCGAGGCCGACGAGCCCGCGGACGCCCGGTCGTGACCGCGCGGGTCGGTGTGGTGACGTTCCCCGGCTCGCTCGACGACGGGGACGCGGCCCGGGCCGTCCGGATCGCCGGGGCGGAGCCGGTCCGCCTCTGGCACGGCGACCCCCAGCTGCACGGGGTGGACGCCGTCGTCCTGCCCGGCGGCTTCTCCTACGGCGACTACCTGCGCTGTGGGGCCATCGCCCGGTTCGCCCCGGTGATGGAGACGATCGTCGACGCCGCCCAGGGTGGCCTGCCGGTGCTCGGCATCTGCAACGGCTTCCAGATCCTCTGCGAGGCCCACCTGCTGCCCGGGGCGCTCACCCGCAACCAGCACCTGCACTTCCGCAACCGCGACCAGATCCTGCGCATCGAGTCCACCGGCACCGCCTGGACGAACGCCTTCCAGCCCGGCCAGGAGGTGCTGATCCCGGTCAAGAACGGCGAGGGCTGCTACGTGGCCGACAGCGCGACGCTGGACGCGTTGGAGGCGGAGGGCCGGGTCGTCGCCCGCTACCTCGGCGGCAACCCCAACGGTTCGCAGCGCGACATCGCCGCGATCACCAACCCCGCCGGCAACGTGGTCGGCATCATGCCGCATCCCGAGCACGCGGTGGAGGCGCTCACCGGCCCCTCCCTCGACGGCCTCGGCTTCTTCACCTCGGTGCTCAAGCACCTGGTGGGGGCGCCGGCGTGACCGTGCGCGGCGGGATCATCGGTAGGCTCACCCGCCCGCTGGGCGGCGAGCGCAGCGAGGAGAGTTCATGACCACCCACCCGGACGAGGTACGGGAGACCCCGGGGGCCTTCCCGGCCGCTGGAGTGCAGCCTGCGCAGTCGCGTCCGGCTCCCGTCGCGCCGCACGCCGCCGCCCCGGCCCGGCCCGCCGAGCCGGCGTCCGACTGGGCCGAGGACGTGGACACCGTGCCGCGTGCCGCCGGCACGGCCGGAGAGCTCCAGCCGTACGCCGAGCTGGGCCTGCGCGACGACGAGTACGAGCGGATCCGGCACGTGCTGGGCCGCCGCCCCACCCAGTCCGAGCTGGCCATGTACTCGATCATGTGGAGCGAGCACTGCTCCTACAAGTCGAGCAAGGTGCACCTGCGCCAGTTCAGCGAGAAGGCCCCGCCCAGCGACCGGATGCTGGCCGGCATCGGCGAGAACGCCGGCGTCGTGCAGGTCTCCGACGAACTGGCGGTCACCTTCAAGGTCGAGTCGCACAACCACCCGAGCTTCGTCGAGCCCTACCAGGGCGCGGCGACCGGTGTCGGCGGCATCGTCCGCGACATCCTCGCCATGGGTGCCCGCCCGGTCGCGGTGATGGACCCGCTGCGCTTCGGCGCGGCCGACCACCCCGACACCGCCCGGGTGCTGCCCGGAGTCGTCGCCGGGGTCGGCGGGTACGGCAACTGCCTCGGCCTGCCCAACATCGGCGGCGAGGTCGTCTTCGACCCCTGCTACCAGGGAAACCCGCTGGTCAACGCGCTGTGCCTCGGTGTGCTGCCGGTCGACCGGCTACAGAAGAAGGACGCGACCGGCCCCGGCAACGTCGTGGTGCTGATGGGTGCCAAGACCGGCCGGGACGGCATCGGCGGCGTGTCGGTGCTCGCCAGCGCCACCTTCGACGAGGGCAGCGAACAGCGCCGCCCGTCCGTGCAGGTGGGTGACCCGTTCACCGAGAAGCTGCTGATCGAGGCCTGCCTGGAGCTGTACGACGCCGAACTGGTCGTCGGCATCCAGGATCTGGGCGGTGCCGGGCTGACCTGCGCGCTGACCGAGACCGCGGCCTCGGCCGGCACCGGCATGCGGGTGTGGCTGGAGCGGGTGCCGCTGCGCGAGCCCTCCATGGAGCCGCACGAGATCCTGGCCAGCGAGTCGCAGGAGCGGATGCTGCTGGTGGTCGAGCCGGAGAAGCTCGACGCCGTGTTGAAGACCTGCGAGAAGTGGGGCGTGCTCGCCACCGCGATCGGGGAGGTCACCCCGCCCGCCGAGGACGGCCAGCCGGGCCGACTGACGATCACCTGGCGGGACCACCTGGTCGTCGACGTGCCCCCGGGTTCGCTGGTCGACGACGGCCCGGTCTACGCCCGTCCGATGCGCGAGCCGGCCGACCTCATCCTGCTCCAGGCCGACCGGGCCGAGACGCTGCCCCGGCCCAGCGACCCGGATGCGCTGCGGGAGACCCTGCTGCGCATGATCGCCTCGCCGAACCTCTGCGACAGGGCCTGGGTCACCGAGCAGTACGACCGTTACGTCCTGGGCAACACCGTGCTGGCCCAGCCCGAGGACTCGGGCGTGATCCGGATCGACGAGCGGACCGGGCTCGGCGTGGCGCTGTCCGTGGACGGCAACGGCCGGTACGCCCGGCTCGACCCCTACCAGGGTGCGAAGCTGGCGCTGGCCGAGGCGTACCGGAACGTGGCGGTGACCGGCGCGAAGCCGATCGCCGTCACCAACTGCCTCAACTTCGGCTCGCCGGAGGACCCGGGCGTGATGTGGCAGTTCGCCGAGGCCGTGCGTGGCCTGGCCGACGGCTGCCTGGAACTGGGCATCCCGGTGACCGGCGGCAACGTCAGCTTCTACAACCAGACCGGCGCGGCGGCGATCCACCCGACCCCGGTGGTCGGGGTGCTCGGTCTGCTCGACAACGTGGCCGAGCGGGTGCCGATGGGCTTCGTGCCCCGCGCCAACGGCGACCACGACCAGATCTTCCTGCTCGGCGAGACCCACGTGGAGCTGTCCGGCTCGGAGTGGGCGTGGGTCACCCACGAACACCTCGGCGGTGTACCCCCGCAGGTGGACCTGGACCGCGAGCGTCAGCTGGCGGAGCTGCTGGCCGACGCGGCCCGCGTCGGGCACCTCAGCTCCGCCCACGACCTCTCCGACGGCGGTCTGGCGCAGGGCCTGGTGGAGGCGTGCCTGCGTCGCGGCGTCGGCGCCCGGATCGCCGTGCCCGAGCGCTTCGAGGGCGGCTCCATGCCGTTCGTCTACCTGTTCAGCGAGTCGGCCGGGCGTGCGGTCGTCTCGGTGCCGCGTGGGCACGAGAAGGCGTTCACCGCCCTCTGCACCCAGCACGGCGTGCCGTGGGAGCCGATCGGGGTCACCGACCCGACCGGCGGTGCCCTGGACGTGCACGGCCAGTTCCGGCTCGGGCTGGACGAGCTGAGGGCCGCTCACACGGCCACCCTGCCGGCTCTGTTCGGCGGTGCCGGGCTGGCCGAGGTGCCGGCGCCGGCCGCCGGGGTCGCGGGTGCCGTCGAGGCGGTTCCGCTGCCCGCCGACGCCCCGGCCACCGAGGTCGACCCGGCGATCGGGTCCGAGCCGATCGCCACGGCCGGCCCACAGCCCCGCACCGGTGCGGTCGAGCGGGAGGCCGACGCCGACGTCCCGCCGACGGCTGCCCCGGTGGGCACCGCGCCGGCCGGCGACGCGATTCGGGCCGGTGCGGCACCTGCTGCGTCGACTGTCGACGACGGCCGGTCCGACCCGGCCGGCGACCACGGACCGTCGGGCGCTCCCGGTGACCGTGCCGCGCCGCCGGTGCGCCCCACCGGTCGGCCTGCGCCGTCGACCGACGACACCGCCGGGCACCGGCACCCCGAGCCCGGTGCCACCGAGCACCACTCGGCGCCTGACGAGCGCTGAGGCAATGGCCGAGGCCGTTCACGGCCAACCCGGTGCCGGGGCACGGTTCGACTGGGGACTGGCCGGGGCGGCGGAACTCGGTCGGGTGTGCGCGGCGTTGGTGGTGGTGGACGTACTTTCGTTCACCACCGCCGTCGAGGTGGCGGTGGGGCGCGGCATGCGGGTCCATCCCTTCCCCTGGGGCGGGCAGGCTGCCGCCTACGCCCGGCGGGTCGGCGCGGTCGTCGCGGTCGGTCGCCGTCAGGCCGACACCGGCCATCCGTGGTCGCTGTCACCGGCGGCGCTGGGCACCGCGCCCGTCGCCACCGATCTGGTGCTGCCGTCGCCGAACGGCTCGGCCATCAGCGCCGCCGCCAGCGCCACGGGGCGTCCGGTGGTCGCGGCCAACCTGCGCAACGCTCGCGCCGTCGGGCGCTGGCTGCTCCGCCAGGGGTACGGCTCGACGACCGCCCCGATCGGGGTGGTCGCCGCCGGTGAACGGTGGCCCGACGGGTCGCTGCGCCCCTGCGTGGAGGACCAGCTCGGGGCGGCGTGCGTGCTGGACGCCGTGTCCGACTCACCCGGTGGCCTCTCCGTGGAGGCGGCGGTGGCGCTCGCCGCACTGGCCAGCACGCCGGACGTACCGGCGGCGGTGCGTGGGGGCGTCTCCGGTCGGGAACTGATCGAGGACGGCTTCGCCGGGGACGTCGAGATCGCGGTACGCGTCGGCACCTCCGAAGTGGTGCCGCTGCTGCGCCGGGGCGTGTTCACCCCGGCCTGACGCCGCTCGGCTGGTTGACGCACCGCCCCGGCGACCCACGCCGGCCTGACACCATCCCCGCGGGTTCACGCCGGCGCCTGACGGCGCGATCCGATGCTGGGCGGGGACAGTGGTGCGGGGCCGGGAGACAGGGCGGAGTGCCCGGGAGCTGCCGTGCGGGCCGCCCGAGTCGGGTGGCCCGCACGTGTGGTGCCGGGACGGGGCGGCCCCGTCGGTTGGTCAGTCGTCCAGCCAGTCGAGGCGGCGACCGCCGCGTTCCGGGGGCGGTCCGTCGGGCCGGCCGCGACCGGGCTGCGCCGGGTCGCCGTAGTAGCCGCCCTGGTCGTAGGTGGTGGGTTGGTCGTAGCTGCCGGGCTGCTGGCCGCCGTACCCGCTCTGGCCGTAGCCGCCCTGGTCGTAGCTGTCGTATCCGCCGCGCTGTGCCGGTGGCTGCTGACCGTATCCGCCGGCCTGCGGGCCGTCCTGGCCGTAGCCGCCGTGCTGTGGCTGCTGGCCGTAGCCGGCGGACTGGCCGGTCTGCTGGCCGTAGCCGCCGCCCTGGTCGTATCCGCCCTGGTCGTATCCGCCGGGCTGGGCGGCGTATCCGCGCTGGTCGTATCCGCCGGTCGGCTCGGCACCCCGGCCGTAGCCAGCGGGATCCTGCTGACCGTAGTCCTGGCCCTTGCCGGGCTCGTAGACGCCGGTGGCGTACGGGTCGGCGGGCGGCGGGAAGCGCGTCTCCTCCCCGCTGTACCGGCCGGTCGGCTCGTCGTAGCGGTCGCCGTAGCCGGGACCGCCGGCGGGGACGGGCGGATAGTCGGTGCCGCCGCCCGGCGCGCCGTAGTCCCGGCCGGCGTAGCCGCTGCCCGGGGACGGCGCGGTGCCGTAGCCGCCGGCCGGAGCGGATCCGCTGCCGTAGCCGCCGCCGGACGCGGGGGCCGTGCCGTAGCCACTGCCGGACGCGGGGGCCGTGCCGTAGCCGCTGCCGGAGGAAGGAGCGTTGCCGTAGCCGCTGCCGGAGGAAGGAGCGTTGCCGTAGCCGCTGCCGGAGGAGGGCGCGTTGCCGTAGCCCGGCGTGCCGTACCCGCCCTGGTCCTCGCCGTAGCCGCCCCAGCCCGTACCCCCGGACGCGCCGTAGGGCTGCGGCGGGGCGCCGTACGGGTCGGGCGGCACGTCGTCGATCACGGGGCGGTGCATCATCGTCGGGGCGTTGCTGAGGGCGGCGCCCCCGGCGACCATCGTCGGATCCGGCCCGGCGCCGCCGACCCGGTTCACCACGCGGGTCTGGTCGTCGGCCCCGCGGATCGCTCCCCGGGCGGCCGGCGCGGCACCCGCGCCGGTCGCGGTGGCGTCCGCGTCCTCCTCGTCGGTCTCGCGGCGCTTCATCCACAGCAGAACGATGGTGCCGACGCCGATCGCGACGAAGAGCCCGCCGAGCAGGATCAACAACCAGTTGCCGAAGCCGCCCGAATCCTCGTTGGCGGCCGGTGCCGCCGCGACCTCTGTCGGCTCGACGATCTCGTCGAGGGGCTCCTCGGTCGGCTCGACGGTCGGCACGGCCGACTCGCTGGCCGACGGGGTGGGGCTCGGGGTGGCCTCGGTCTTGATGGCAAGGGAGATCCGCCGGTTGGTGACGCTCTGGCCGGCGCTGGCGTTGAAGCTCACTGCGGCGAGGATGTCGTCCTTGCTCGCGCCGAGGTCGATGCGGCCCGGTGCGATGGGGTTCTCCGTGCTGCCGGTGAACCGGAAGTTGCCGCTGCCGTCGGTGGTGGTGTCGCGCTGCCGGCCGGCGCTGTCCTTCAGTAGGACGTACGCGTTCGGCACGCCCTCGCCCTCCTGGGTGACCACCCGGCCGGAGATCGACTTGACCGTCTGCGCCCGGGTGGGCTCCGGCGCGGCGCGGCCCTTGACGGTCAGCGAGAAGTTGGCGGTGTCGTTGCCAGATTTCGCCTCGACCTGGACGGTGACGTTGGCCGTCGCGTCGCCCGCGTTGTCGTTCGCCCTGATCGTCAGCTCGACCGACTTCGGTTGATCGGAGTCGAAGGTGATCTGACCGCAACCGCCGCAGCTCACGCCGGACGGCAGGCCGCTGAGACTGACCTTCGCGTTCTCGTCGTTGTCACGGGGAGTGACCTGTACGGTCACAGTGGCGTCGCTGCCGGCGTTGACGGTGACCGAGCCGGGCGAGACGGTGACGTCGGCGGCGTGGGCAGGTGTCGCGGGGACGGCGAGCAGGGCGCCGACAACCAGCGCCACGACCACACCGGCCCGCTGCTGCCAGGCACGTCGGTGTGTTGACACGTCCACCGCCTTCCGGACTGACTTCCTCGGCCGGCGGGCGCCGGGCCGGGATCATCACGGTACGAATACGCCGTCGGCAACTATGCCTTGTCGGGCCGGATCGGCGCGACCCAGGGCCAGCGTGATAGGCCGTGTCGGCGGGCCGTATCGTCCCGTCGTGTCCTCTCCGCACATAAAGTCCGCCGCCGTCGCGGCGACGTTGTCGGCGCTCGACGAGGGGCGTACGCCCGAACGGCCGGTGTTCCGGGAGGCGGTCCGTACGTTGTTGGCCGCCCTCGTGGAGCGCGCCCCCGGCCGATCGGTGGAGGTGCGCGTCCCACCCTACGGTGCAGTTCAGTGCGTCGCGGGTCCGCGACACACCCGCGGCACGCCACCGAACGTGATCGAGATGGATCCATCGACCTGGGTGGCGCTGGCCGTCGGTCGCGTCGACTGGGTGGCGGCGGTGACGGAGGGTCGCGTGCGGGTGAGTGGCGCGCGGGCGGACCTGGCGCCGTACCTGCCGCTCTGAGAAGGAGCGACGTGGATCACATCAGCACCGAACGTGGCGAGATGCTCACTATCCGTATAGACCACTGTTCGCGTACACTGTCAGGCGACGACAGCGGTCCCGGTGGACCGGCGCGGAGCAGCTCTCCTGACTCCGCCGGACGGGTCCAGACCAGCAAGAGGGAGCGGCAGGTGCCCCGAGGCGACGGCCGGCTGAGCCACGACCTTGATCCCCAACGACCCGGCCCCCAGGACGCCTGTGGCGTCTTCGGTGTCTGGGCGCCGGGCGAGGAGGTCGCCAACCTGACCTACTTCGGTCTCTACGCGTTGCAGCACCGGGGGCAGGAGGCGGCGGGCATCGCGGTCAGCGATGGCTCGGGAGTGGTCGTCTACAAGGACCTGGGCCTGGTCGCCCAGGTGTTCGACGAGCCGACCCTGGCCAGTCTGCGTGGGCATCTGGCGATCGGGCACGCGCGGTACTCGACCACCGGCGGCTCGACCTGGGAGAACGCCCAGCCGACCATCCGGGCCACGAGTGCCGGCACGACGATCGCGCTGGCCCACAACGGCAACCTGGTCAACACCTCCGAGCTCCAGCGTGAGGTTGCCGAGCGTGGCCTGGTGGCCGACGGCGCGACCAACGACACCTCGCTGGTCACGATGCTGCTGGCCAGCCGCCCCGACCTCTCGGTCGAGGCCGCCGCGCTGGAGGTGCTGCCCCAGTTGCGCGGCGCGTTCAGCTTCGTCTTCATGGACGAGTCGACCCTCTACGCGGCCCGCGACCCGCACGGCGTGCGCCCGCTGGTGCTCGGTCGGCTGGAGCGCGGCTGGGTGGTGGCCAGTGAGACCGCCGCGCTGGACATCGTGGGGGCGAGCGTGGTCCGCGAGGTCGAGCCGGGCGAGCTGATCGCCATCGACTCCGACGGCCTGCGCTCCGCCCGGTTCGCGGCCCCCGAGCCCAAGGGCTGCCTCTTCGAGTACGTCTACATCGCCCGCCCGGACGCCACCATCGCCGGCCGCAACGTGCACTCCGCCCGGGTGCAGATCGGCCGCCAGCTGGCCAAGGAACACCCCGTGGAGGCCGACCTGGTCATCCCGGTGCCCGAGTCCGGCACGCCGGCCGCGATCGGGTACGCCGAGGAGTCCGGCATCACCTACGGCCAGGGCCTGATGAAGAACCCGTACGTCGGGCGCACCTTCATCCAGCCGTCGCAGACCCTGCGTCAGCTCGGCATCCGGCTGAAGCTCAATCCGCTGCGGGAGAACGTCCGCGGCAAGCGTCTCATCGTGGTGGACGACTCGATCGTGCGCGGCAACACCCAGCGGGCGATCGTGCGGATGCTGCGCGAGGCCGGCGCGCTGGAGGTGCACGTACGCATCTCGTCGCCGCCGGTCAACTGGCCCTGCTTCTACGGCATCGACTTCGCCACCCGGGCGGAGCTGCTGGCCAACGGCCTCGACACCGACGGCATCCGCCGCTCGATCGGGGCCGACACCCTGGGCTACGTCTCGTTGCCCGGGCTGATCGCCGCGACGGAGCAGCCGAAGACCCGGTTGTGCCGCGCGTGTTTCGACGGTGAATACCCGATCGAGCTGCCGGCTGGCAACCTGATCGGCAAGCACGTGCTCGAAGGGGTGGGCCGGCGGGTCGCCGCCACCGACACCGCCGAGCAGACCATCCCTCCGCTCGTCGCCACTCCGGGCGGCGCGACCGCGCACCGCCCGTAGCACCGCCCGGAGCCGCCCGGCCCTCCCGGTGCGGTCCCGTGAACCACAAAGGGGAGAACCGTGACGCACGTGTCCGAGCGCAGCGGCGCAGGAAGCAGTCCGTCGGGTGCCGGCGGCGATCGCCAGCCCTGGACAGCCGGCACCGGCCGTACGACGCGCAAACGCTCGGTCTCGTACGCCGACGCCGGGGTGTCGATCGAGGCGGGCGACCGCGCGGTCGAACTGCTCAAGTCCAAGGTGCGGGAGACCCGACGCCCGGAGGTGATGGGCGACCTTGGTGGCTTCGCCGGCCTGTTCCGGCTGGACACGAAGAAGTACAAGAACCCGATCCTGGCCTCGTCCACCGACGGGGTGGGCACCAAGCTGGTGATCGCCCAGCAGATGGACATCCACGACACGGTGGGCATCGACCTGGTCGCGATGGTCGTCGACGACCTGGTGGCCTGCGGCGCGGAGCCACTGTTCCTGCTCGACTACATCGCGACCGGCGAGGTCGTGCCGGACAAGGTCGCCGAGATCGGCGCGGGCATCGCCGACGGCTGCCGGTACGCCGGTTGCGCGCTGCTCGGCGGTGAGACGGCCGAGCACCCGGGCGTGCTGCGTCCGGACGAGTACGACATCTCCGCCACCGGCGTGGGCGTGGTGGAGGAGAGCGACATCCTGAGCCCGGAGCGGGTCGAGGTGGGTGACGTCGTCATCGCGATGCGCTCCTCGGGCCTGCACTCCAACGGCTACTCGCTGGTGCGGCACGTGCTGCTGGGCGCGGGCCGGATGCGGCTGGACGTGGTGATCGACGACTTCGGTCGGCAGCGCACCCTCGGCGAGGAGCTGCTCACCCCGACGAAGATCTACGCGCAGGACTGCCTGAAGCTGATCGCCGAGGCCGAGGTGCGGGCGCTGGCCCACGTGACCGGCGGCGGCATCCCCGGCAACCTGGTGCGGATCCTGCCCGAGCACGTCGACGCGGTGGTCAACCGGTCCACCTGGAAGCCCCAGCCGATCTTCGACCTGATCCAGTCCAAGGGGCGGATCGAGGATCCGGAGATGGAGGCGACGTTCAACATGGGCGTCGGCATGTTCGCGATCGTCTCGGCCGAGGACGCCGACCGCGCCCTGGCCACCCTCACCGGTCGGGGCGTGGAGGCCTGGCAGGCGGGCGAGATCATCGAGGGCACCGGCACCGTGCAGATGGTCGGCCAGCACACCCGCGGATGATCACACTCCGCTGATCATCCGGGCACCTGATCAGGGCTTCACCCGAGTAGCCATCGCGGCCTAGCCTGAAGGGCACCCTCTCACGCTGTCGGATGCCCGCGTCCGGTCAACCCGACAGCCCTTCAGCCGCTGAGGAGGGCGATGGCTGCTCGGGGACGGTCGATGCGCGGGATGCGGGGCCTGGCCACCGTCCCGTCGTACGTCGTCATGCAGCCGACGACCCTCTGCAACCTCGACTGCGCGTACTGCTACCTGCCGTTTCGGGCGGTGGACCGGCGGATGCCGGTGGCGGTGGCAGAGGCGGTGGCCGCCTCGGTGAACCCGTGGGCGGCCGACGGCCGGTTCTCCGTGGTGTGGCACGGCGGGGAGCCGCTCACGGCTGGCCGGGAGCATCTGGCCGCCCTGATGGCACCCTTCGCGCCACAGGTGGAGCACCACGTCCAGACCAACGCGACGTTGATCGACGACGCCTGGTGTGCGTTCTTCGCCAACCGCGGGATGCGGGTGAGCATCAGTGTGGACGGGCCACGGGAGCGGAACGGGGACCGGGTCACCCGGGCCGGGAGGCCGGCGTACGACCGGATCGTGCGGGGGGTGGCGGCCCTGCGCCGGCACGGCCTGCCCTTCTCGGCCCTCGCCGTGGTGGGCGACCCGGCTCCGGGCCGGGCGGTGGAACTGTACGACTACTTCCTCGATCTCGGCTGCGACGTGCTCGGCGTCAACATCGAGGAGACCGAGGGGGTCAACACCCGGGACAACGCCCACGACGCGGCGACGGTGACGGCCTTCTGGGCCGAGCTGGTGGCGGCCTGGCGCCGCAACCCGCGCATCCACCTGCGCGAGGTGGAGTGGTCGCTGCGGTACGCGGCCGCCGTGCTGGACGACACAGCGGATGGGCTGCTTCCGGGCCGGCTGGACCCGATCCCCACGGTTGCCCACGACGGGGCGGTGGTGGTGCTGTCGCCGGAGCTGGCGGGCTTCACCGACCCCCGGTACGGCGACTTCTCCAGCGGGAACGTGCTGGCCACCCCGCTGCGCACGATTCTCGCCGGGGCGGCGGGGACGGGTTGGGTGGGCGAGTTCGTGGCCGGCGTGGAGGCGTGCCGGACGACGTGCCCGTACTTCGGTTTCTGCGGCGGTGGCCACGCGGCCAACCGGTACTTCGAACTGGGGCGCTTCGACGTCACGGAGACCGAGCACTGCCGCAACAGCAAGATCCGCCTACTGGAGGGAGTGTTGGAGCATGCCCGAAACCACCAGGCACCGGGAATGTGAGCGTGCGGGGGCAGCCACCCCGGACGGGGTTGCCGACCGGGTGCGGGAGGCCGCCGTCGGGCTGACCGCCCTGCTCCACGACGCCGAGGCGGCGCGACGGCTGCGAACGGAGGTGACGGATCGCGACGGGCCCGGCGCGGTCTGCGCCTGGAACCACTTCGAGAACATCCCGACGTTCTACAACTGGAACAACCGGCCGCGGTGAGCGGTGGCCGGTTCCGGGCTGCCGCTCTCAGGGCCTGCCGTCACCGCCGGATCGTCCTCCGGTCACGGCAGGCCCTGATCGTCGGGTGGTACGCCGCTGCCGAGTGAGCACATGCGTGAGCACGCGGACTGCCGCGTGCTCAGCTGCGACGGATGGTCAGCGGGTCGGACGAGCCCACGGATCCGGGTCGTCGTCCGCGTGATCCTCATCATCGTCGTCGACATACTCTTTGTAGTCGTCGTCGAAGTTGTGCTCAGACTTACCAGCACCCGCCAGTTCGCGCTGCAAGGCGGTGAGGTCGGTGTTCGGGGAGTGGTACTTCAACTCCCGGGCCACCTTCGTCTGCTTGGCCTTAGCACGGCCGCGCCCCATGGCTCGACCCCCTCGCACAGAATGCGGGGCAGCCCGAAGGCGGGCCCCGATGACGTCAGGCATCTCTCGTGGCTCTTACGGTACATGGGGATGCCACCGTTCGGCACCTCGGGTTACCGACGACCGGCCCTGCGCGTCGCGGTGGTCCGGCCGTCACACAGTGTACCCGGTAAGGGGCGGAGTCGTTGACGCTCATGACACCGGACAAACGACCACGAAAGCGGCTCCAGGGGCCCGGCCGGCCCGACCACGACCCGGGTGTCTGGCGAGGCCGGCACCGGGGGCGGCGCGGACCCGGCCGCCCCCGGTCGTCGCTCAGCGCAGGTGGATCGTGCGGAGCCGGCCGACCTCGGCCATCCGTCGCTCGGCCAACCGGTCGGCCGCGACCGCCGGGGGTACGCCCTCGGCGTCCGCCAGCCGCAGGATCTCCCGCGTGGTGTCGTAGATCCGGGTCGCCCGCAGCTTCGCGCGCTCGAAGTTGAAGCCGTCGATCTCGTCGGCGACCTGGATCACGCCGCCCGCGTTGACCACGTAGTCGGGGGCGTAGAGGATGCCGCGGTCGGCCAGCAGCTTCTCGATGCCCGCGTGCGCGAGCTGGTTGTTCGCGGCCCCCGCCACCACCCTGGCCCGCAGCACCGGCACCGTCTCGTCGTTGAGCGCGCCGCCCAGCGCGCAGGGGGCGTACACGTCGAGGTCGGCGGCGACCAGCGCGGCGGCGTCGTCGACGAGGGTGACCTGCGGGTGGTTGGTGCGGGCCCAGTCCACGGCCCGCTGGCTGACGTCGGCGGCCACCACCTCGGCACCGTCGTCCAGCAGGTGCCCGACCAGGTACTTGCCGACCTTGCCCAGGCCGGCGACGCCGACCCGCCGGCCGGCCAGCGTCGGCGAGCCCCAGACGTGCTCCGCGGCGGCCCGCATGCCCTGGAAGACCCCCCAGGCGGTGAGGATCGAGGAGTCGCCGGCCCCGCCGTGCTCCACGCTGCGGCCGGTCACGAACCGCGTCTCGCGGGCGATCACGTCCATGTCCGCCACGTAGGTGCCGACGTCGCAGGCGGTGTAGTAGCGCCCGCCGAGGGATTCCACGAACCGGCCGTACGCGCGCAGCAGCGCCTCGCTCTTGACCTGCTCCGGGTCGCCCCAGATGACCGCCTTGCCGCCGCCGAGGTCCAGCCCGGCCAGGGCGTTCTTGTACGCCATCCCGCGGGACAGGTCGAGCACGTCGGCGAGGGCGGCCTCCTCGCTGGCGTACGGGTAGAACCGGGTGCCACCGAGCGCGGGCCCGAGCGCGGTGGAGTGGATCCCGATGATCGCCCTGAGGCCGGTCTGCGTGTCCTGGCAGAACACGACCTGCTCGTGACCGGTGGACCCCGGGTCGTCGGTGCTGGCGAATACGCCCATGACTGCTCCTGTGTCGGCAGGCGCCCTTGTGGGGCGCGGACCTGGTGGACGCCGGCGGGGATGCTGCCGGTGTGGCCATGAGCCTAATATCGGGCGGCGTCGTCGCGCCCCTTGCGACAGCGCCGGGGGGCGCTCGGCTTGCGCTTCGTGGGAGGATCGCGCGGTGCCGTCGCTTTTCGCTTCTTACCTGCGCGTCTACGAGCCGCTGACCGCCTTCGACCGCGACCGCCAGTCGTACTGGCGGCGGTACGTGGAGCAGGGGCGGGCCGTGGCACCCGTGGAGGGCCCCGGCCGGCAGCGCACGGCGGTCATCGAGGCGCTCGGCGCGGGCTGGACCCGGCTGCCCGACCTGCCCGACGAGGCGTACGTGCTGGAGACGGACGAGACCCTGCTGGTCTGCCCGTGGAACCTGCGTATCCGGGTCGCCGAGGCGGCGCTGAGCGCCCGCGACGGGGTGCCGCCGGTGCTCGCCGACGCCTTCGTCCCGCCGGTGCTCGCCGGGCAGGCCAGGGCGGTGGTGGACGACTGGCGCAGCGGGGCCCGGGTGCTGGAGCACGGGGTTCCCCGGGTGCACGAGCAGATCGCCACCTGGGGCGTGCCGCTGCGGTGGTTCGTGCTGTTCGACGCCGAGGAACGGCAGCACGTGACAGCACCGCAGCGCCGGTCACTGCGCTTCCAGGCGGAGATCTCGAAGGCGCGTCGACGGTCGTCGCGGGCGCTGTCGGTGTTGCGCAAGTCGGTCGGCGAGGCGCCGATCACCGAGGCCGTCGAGGAGGCCGCCCGCTGGTTGGAGGAGTTCCACCCGCGCTCGGTGGTGGAGCTGGACTACGGCGGTCTGGTGGACCTGCTGTCCGACGAGACGCTCGCCGAGGACGACTCGCCGGAGCTGGTCGCCTCCGGGCTGGCCGGACTGTCCCGGGGCGAGGCCGAGGAGGCGTCTTCGGCGTACGACAAGCTGGTCGCGCGGTGGCGCGCGGTGCAGCTCCTGGAGCGGTGCAACTGATACCGGTTTGTCCCGGGAAAGTGCCCCCAAGGCGAGGGAGCCTCGTAGTTGACTCATCACGAACCGTGATCATGAGTCCGAATAAGGGGCATTCTGGGGTGTAAAAGTCGTATAAATCGGGCATGGTTCATCCGTCCGTCTAGGGACGTTCGGCCGTTCGGCCCATGTCGGACATCGGGGACTAGCCGGACCATGGGAGACGCGTCGGCCGGCGGGACCCCGGCCGATGTCTATACATGTGGAGGAGTGACCGATGGCATCGCGAACGCATGAACCAGAGCCGCTGCTTACACCGGCCGAGGTGGCGTCGATGTTCCGCGTCGACCCGAAGACGGTGACCCGCTGGGCCAAGGCTGGCAAGCTCAGCGCCATCCGCACCCTGGGTGGGCACCGCCGGTACCGCGAGTCTGAGGTCAGAGCCCTGCTACAGGGGCAGATCCCCCAGCAGCGCCAGGGGGACTGACCGGTCGGGCGAGACAAGACAGGATCTCACGAAGGGCGACGGACCTGGTCCGCCGCCCTTCGTCGTGTCTCAGTCGGCGACGGTCACCCGGATGCCGACGGTGCCGCCCTCGCCCCGGCGCAGCCGGCTGGCGAGCAGGCTCAGCCGGCCGATCAGCCGGTACTTCTGCTTGAGCAGGTCACGGATCCGCCGGGTGTGGGCCGGGTCGCACAGGCTCGCGTGCCCCGGCACCGCCGGCCCGTGCGGGCGACCCCGCACGTCGCACGGGGCCACGGTCACCTCACCGCTGCGCCGGATGCGTTTCACCTTGCCGGAGTCCGCCACCGTCCACACCGCCAGCGCGTCACCGTCCCGCACCGCCCACACCGGGGTCGGCACGGCGCGGCCGTCCTTGCGGAACGTGGTGAGCAGGACGTACTTCTCCGCCGCGAGGCGGTCCAGAGTCGTCACGCCGCCAGGATACGGCGGGTGCGACGCGCTGAGCGGGGGGATAGCGTGAGCCCGTGACGGGGCGACCACGGATCGGTGACGTGTACGGGGAACTGCTGCGCGACGCGTTCGCCACGGCCACCGGGATCGGCCCCCGGCCACTCGCGGGCGGCCGGCTGCCGCGCCCGGTCATCGAGATCATCGAGCGCGACGACGGGCTGGTCCACGGGGCTCCCGCCGCGCACTACCTGGACGGGCCGGAACACTGGCAGCCGTACGACCACCGGGCGGTGGACCGGGTGCGGGGCGCCACCCTGGACGTCGGCACCGGGGCCGGGCGCGTCGCGCTGCTGCTCCAGGAGCGGGGCGTACCGGTGACCGGGCTCGACACCTCGGCCGGCGCGCTCGACGTGTGCCGGCGTCGGGGCGTACGGGACCTGGTCTGCGGGACCGTCGACACGCACGCCGCCGACGGGCGGCGGTACGACACCTTCCTGCTGCTCGGCAACAACCTCGGCCTGTTCGAGGGACGGGAACGGGCCCCCGCGTTCCTCGCCGCGCTCGCCGCCCTGGCCCGCCCCGGCGCGCAGGTCATCGCCCAGGGTACGAACCCCTACGGCACCCGGGATCCGCTGCACACCGGCTACCACGAACTCAACCGCCGGCGGGGCCGCCTCGGCGGGCAGTTGCGGCTGCGACTGCGCTACCGCGACCTGGCCACCGGATGGTTCGACTACCTGGTCTGCTCGCCCGACGAACTGGCGGAACTGGTCCGGGGCTCGGCCTGGGAGCTGTCCGACGTGGACGTCGCCGACGCCCCCTACTACCTGGCCACCCTGCGCCTGGCCGGCGGGCCGGCGGCTGCGGTGGCGGACACCCGCTGACCGACACCCCCACGGCGGAGACCCGCTGACCGGCCCTCCCGGCCCGCCCCGGGGCCGCCACGTCGCCGGGGCCGGGCGGGACGATGCGGCCCTCAGACCCGCACGGTCGGGGGGAGTTCCTCGGGCGGCAGGCCGCCGTCACCGTCGACCACCTCGTCGGGCGTGCCGTCCTCGTCGATGTCGACCATCGTGATGTCGACCTTGCCGTCCCCGTCGGTGTCGAACTGGAACAGGTCCGCCTTGCCGTCGCCGTCGGTGTCGACCACCCACACGTCGGTCTTCCCGTCGTTGTTGGTGTCGGCGCGCAGCAGCTCCACGCGCTCGTCGCCGCGGGTCTCCACGGTCTCCTCGGTGCCCACGCCGTCCACGGTCTCCGGTGCCTGGCTCATCTGTCCGTCCTTCCCTCGGTTGCGGCCGTCTGTACCCGCTCCCGCTCGCCCCCACGCATCAGGGCCGGACCGATGCTGCATAGGGTCGCACCATGACTGAGCGGAGCGGACCGACCGGACGGCCCGACGCGGCGGAGACCCCGCGCGTCGCCGACGGCGGCATCAGCGAGCGGTTCGTGGTCGTCGGGGCCGGCACGATGGGCCTCGGCATCGCGTACGTGGCGGCCGGAGCCGGATACGCGGTGGACCTGGTCGAGGTGGACCGGGACCGGGGCGCGGCGGCCCTGGACAGGTTGACCGAACTCGGGCACAAGGCGGTGCGCAGGGGCAACCTGACCGCACAGGAGGCCGCCGCGAACCGGGAGCGGATCACCCTGCGCGGCACGCTGACCGAGGTCGCCGAGGGGCCGGACGTCGTCGTGGAGGCCGTACCGGAGCGGCTGGAGCTGAAGCGGACGGTGCTGCGCGCCGCCGAGGCGCTGCGCCCGGCGCTGCTGGGCAGCAACACCTCCAGCATCGCGATCGGCGAGCTGGCCGCCGGGCTGGACCACCCGCAACGGTTCTGCGGGCTGCACTTCTTCAACCCCGTCTGGACGATGGCGCTGCTGGAGGTGGTGGTCGGCGCGGCCACCGCCCCGGAGACCGCCGACGCCGCCGTGACGCTCGCCGGCCGGCTGGGCAAGGACCCCGTCGTCGTACGCGACATGCCCGGCTTCGCCACCTCACGCCTCGGGGTGACCCTCGGGCTGGAGGCGATCCGGATGGTCGCCGACGGGGTGGCCTCACCGGCCGACATCGACAAGGCCATGACGCTCGGCTACCGGCACCCCGTCGGGCCGCTGGAGCTGACCGACCTCGTCGGCCTGGACGTGCGCCTCGACATCGCCCGCACCCTCCAGGCCGCGTACGGGGACCGGTTCGCGCCGCCCCCGCTGCTGGAGGAGATGGTCGCCGCCGGGCGGCTGGGCCGCAAGACCGGCCACGGCTTCTACCGCTGGGAGAACGGCGTCAAGGTGACGGAGGTGGGTCGGTGAGCGGGGGGCTGCGGGTCGACGACCTGCCCGACCGGCTGGTGGTCACCCTGGACCGGCCGGAGAAGCGCAACGCCATCGACGCCGACCTGATCGGCGCGTTGCACGAGGTGTGTGCCGAACTGGAGGCCCGGCCCCGGCTGCTGCTGCTCACCGGCGGCGTCGAGGGCATCTTCGCCGGCGGGGCGGACATCGCCCAGCTGCGGGAACGCGGGCGACTCGACGCCCTCGCGGCGATCAACCAGGCGGCGTTCGCCCGGATCCGGGCGCTGCCGATGCCGACCGTCGCGGCCGTCGACGGGCCGGCGCTGGGCGGCGGCGCCGAGCTGGCGTACGCGTGTGACCTGCGGGTGTGCACGGCGCGGGCGGTGTTCGGCCAGCCCGAGGTGCGGCTGGGCATCCTGGCCGGGGCCGGCGCGACACACCGGCTGCCGGTGCTGGTCGGTGAGGCCCGCGCCAAGGAGCTGCTGTTCACCGGCCGGCGGGTGGACGCCGAGGAGGCGCTGCGGATCGGCCTGGTCAACCGGGTGGTGGCCGAGCCGGCGGAACTGCTGCCGGTCGCCCACCAGCTGCTCGACGAGATCGCGAAGGGCTCGGCCCTGGCGGTGCGGCTGACCAAACTGGCCGTGGACGCGCCGCCGGCCGCCCACCCGCACCTCGACCTGGTGAGCCAGGCGGTGCTCTTCGAGGACGAGGAGAAGCACCGCCGGATGACCGAGTTCCTGGACCGCCGCCGCGCCCGCTGACGCCACCCGGCCCGCCGGCCCGCCGCCCGACCGCCGCCCGATCGCCGCCCGGCTCGGCGCGGTGGCCGCGTCCGGTGGCCGCGTCCGGCGGCTCGGACGACGACGGCCGCACCGGCGTACCGGTGCGGCCGTCGGGTCGCCGACGTCAGCGCGTCACTGCCGGATCTGCACCCCGGCGTCGGCGAGCGCCCGGATCACCGCGGCGGACTCGCTGAAGCCGATGATCAGAACGGCTTCCGCGCCGAAGTCCTTGATCTGCTTCGCGCCGTCGGTGAAGTTCACCGGGTTGGCCTTGGCGTCCTCCGGCGGGTCGTAGGTCAGCAACTTCACCCGGTCGGCACCGAGGCCGGCCCGCTCCAGTTCGGTGCGGACCGTGTTCTGCAGCCCCTCGCCGTAGGAGTCCCGGCGGGCGACGATCGCGACCTTCTGCGGGCCGTCGCGGAGGATGACGTCGGCCAGCGCCCGGCCCTGGAGGCTGTCCGGCGGGGAGGTACGGAAGTAGAGCCCGTCGTCGTCCAGCTCGGTGAGGCTCGCGTCGGTGTTCGACGGCGAGAACAGGACCAGGCCCGCACTGACCACGTCGGGCAGCACGGCGCGGGAGATGCCCGAGGCGCCGGCGCCGATGATGACGTGGACACCGGCCTGGACGTGTTCCGCCACGGTGGCCTTGGCGACCGCCGGGTTGGTGCCGTCGTCGCCGTCGATCCACTTGACCGGCTCGCCCAGCACGCCGCCGGCCGCGTTGATCTCCTTGATCGCCAACGCCGCCCCGGCACCCAGCGGGGGGTAGGCCAGCGCCAGGTCACCGGTCTTGGGCAGCAACCCGCCCAGGACCAGCGGACCGTCGGCCCCCGCGGCACCGGGCTTCGGCTTCGGTGGGGCCTTGGTGCTGGCCGCCGACTCGTCACCGGCACCCACGAACTCCGTCTTGGCGTCGTTGAGCTGTTGACCGTCGAAGTGCAGGGTGGCGTAGCTGGCGGTGGCCGGTTCGCCGGCGTCGGTGAACCCGGCCCGGGTCATCGAGACGCTGCGGTACTCCACGTCCCGGCCCGAACGGGCCGCCGCCAGGCAGTCCTTCGCGTTCTCACAGCGCACCCCCCGGTTGGTCACGCCGACGATCTGCCGGGCGATGGCCGCCGGGTCGGTGGTGCCGGCCAGCTCGGCGGCGAGCGCGCTGATCAGCACGGCGTCGTACGCCTCGGCGGAGTAGAGGAAGTCGGTCAGCTGCGGGTTCACCGTCCGGAGCCGGTTCTTGAAGGCGTCGGGCAGCGGGGTGAGCGGGGTGGTGCCCTTCATGCCATCGACCAGCCCGGCACGGTCCCCCAGCTCCGCTGGGTACGTGTTGAGCATGTTGCCGTCCGTGCCGTAGAGGCGTACCGGCGTGGTTACCGGCTCCTCTGGCTGGTCCGTTCCGCAAGCGCTGGTGGCGAGCAGGAACGTGGCACAGGCGGCCGTGATGACCGTCCGCGCCCCGCGTGACATGTGCATGGTCGTCCTTCCTCCGGCGAAGGTCCGCTGCGCACATTAGCGTGCCGGCGCGGCCGGCGGGACCGTGGAGCCCGCTTAATCCGCAGGTCGCCCACCTAATCACTCTGAGTGACGGTCGGGTCGGTCCCGTGGACGGCTTGACGGGAGCCCGTACCGTGCGTTGAGTGACCGACTCGCCACAGCAGATGCTCGACGACGCCGCTGACGTGCTCCGCTCGGCGCTGGCCGGCGACGCGGACGCGGTCGTGGGTGCCTTCGACGCGGTGGTGGACCGCGCCGGCCTCAACGGCGCGTACGAGGTGGCGTGGTGCCTGGCGGCGACCATGGTCGGGGACGGGGCTCCCCGGGGGGCGTGCGCACTCGACTTCCCCGACATCGACCTCGCCGGATACGATGCTCGCTGGGTGGCTCGTTTCGTCAGCGCGTACGCCAACGCCGACATCGACACCGGCGAGGCGCTGTTCGGTGCCGCGGCGGCCGACGGGCTGCTGCCGGACTGCCTGCTGACCCTGGCCGGGTCGACCGTGGCCACGCTGCGCCACCGCGCCGGCTGACCGCGCGGCGCCCGTCCGGGGGGCGGGCGCCGCGCGGTCGCTCAGAACGCGTGGTAGGCGACCAGGGGCTCGTACTCGTAGCGGAGCGTCTCGAAGCGGACCCGGAAGTTGACCCCGTCGCGGACGTTGGTCGCCACCGTCATCCAGCCGGAGCGGGCCGGCAGGTAGGTCAGGTAGTTGCACCGGCTGGTCACGTCCGTGAAGATCACGCACGCCTCGACACCGTACGGGCTGGCGTTGCGGACGTTGATGTCCCGACAGCGGCTCGTCGTGCGGTACGGACCGGCGTCCCCGCCCCATCCACCGGTGGCGAAGTAGCTGCGCTTCGCCCCGCCGTAGCAGGTGGCCAGGGTCACGTTCGCGCCCAGGTTGGCCCCGGTGCGGGCGGCTCCGGCGGTGCCCTCGGTGTGGGTTGCTGCGGGGGCGGCCCCGGCGGGAGCGGCCTGGGCGGGAGCACCGAGGGCGAGCACGGTCAGTGCCGCCGTGGCGGCCAACAGGCGAGCGGACACGCGTACCTCCAACATCAGCTGACCGTCCGTCAGGGACGGTGCGCGAATCGTGATGATGATACGCATCAATGAAAAGTGTCGGCTTCCGGGGCGGACCGGACGGCGTGCCAGGCTTGGCGACATGTCCGAGGCGATGCTCAGCAAGGTGCGCAAGCTCCTGGCCAAGGCCGAGGACCCGGCCTGCACCCCCGAGGAGTCGGCGGCGTTCACCGCCAAGGCCACCGAGCTGATCGCCCGCTACGGCGTGGACCGGGCGCTGCTGGCCGCCCGCGACCCCGCCAGCGACCCGGTCACCGACCGCATCGTCGACATCCGCGCCCCGTACGCCCGGGACAAGGCCGGCCTGCTCGCCGCAGTCGCGGACCCGCTGCGCTGTCGGTGTGTACGCCGTCGGCACGGGGACGGTTTCGCGATGCACCTGTTCGGCTTCGCCAGCGACCTGGACCGGGTCGACCTGCTCTGGACCTCGCTGCTGGTTCAGGCCGCGCACGGGCTCGCCGGTGCGCGGGTGCCGCCGGGCGAGCACCCGGCTGCCTTCCGGCGATCCTGGCTGGCCGGATTCGCGCAGGTCGTCGGCTCCCGGGTGCGGGCCGCCGAGGAGACCGCCGTCGCCGAGTCCGGTGCGCCCGCCATGGCCCTGGTGCTCGTCGACCGCTCCGACCGGGTGCAACACCGGCTCGCCGAGACGTATCCGACGGTGCGGACGGCACCGCGCCGCCGGCTCGCCGGCGGTGGCTTCGCCTCCGGGGCGGCGGCGGGACACCGGGCCGACCTGGGTGGGCGTGCCGGCGTACCCGGGCCCGGTGGTCCCGCTCTGCCCCGGTGACCCCCTCGGATCAGCGCGGCGGAGCCAGCGGGCCGTGCACGACCGCGGCGGCGTAACGGGAGAGCAGTTCGTGCCAGCCCGCGGTCAGCGCCTCGCGGTAGCCCTCGGCGGCGGCCCCGTGCCGGTCGAAGTGGCGGTGGGCGACCTCCACCCGGGTGCCTGAGCCCTCCGGACCGAACAACACCTCGACCTCGCTGGCTCGGGCCGGGTCGGGCACCGGCACGCGGTCCGGCCCGATCTGCCAGGTGAAGACCAGTCGCCGGGGCGGATCCCAGGTGAGCACGCGACCCCAGTCGGCGCGGAAGCCGTGCGGGCCGATCTCGTAGAGCATCCCCCCGGCCCGTGGCTCCATCCCCAGCTCGGCGAGCAGGTTCGGCCCGGACCACGTGTATTCCGTCACCCACCAGTCGGTCAACTCCCCGGTGAACACCGAGAACGCCCGGTCCGTGGGGACGGGAACCAGGAACGTGCTGCGGAGGGCGAACCGATCGAGATCCTGTCGGATGTCGATCGGATCGGCCATGCCCTGTCCCATAGGCCCGGACCATACCGGCTGGTGCCCCGGTGCGCAGCTTCCCCGGGTGCTCCACCCGTCCCGCCCTGTCCGGTCCGGCCCGTCCTGTCCCGGCCCGCGCCCGCCATGGCCGAGGGTCCGACGCCGGCCTGCCCCGGCCCGCCCGGCCCCGCGCCCGCCCTGTCCCGGCCCGGCCTGTCTCCTTCGCGTCGGCCCGGTCCGGTGGATGGTCCGCCCCGGAGCGGGTAAGCGCGCCGGACGGTCCCGGGGCCGACCGGGCGGCGGATCATGGAGCGGAGCCGATGAGCGAGAACCCACGCCAGGAGCCGGATCACGAGCCGGATCACGAGCCGGATCGGACGGCGGTCGCTCCGGCGGAACCGGACGTCCTGCTGGATATCCCGGACGTCTCGGTCGACTCGATCCGCCTGGCGGTGGATGGTCTGGACGCCGACGTCTCGCTGCGGGCGCGGCTGGCGAACCTGCTCCAGCTCGACGCCGGCATCCGCGTCCATCTGCAGGGGGTCGAGCTGGACGTCGCGGGGGTGCATGCCGAGGCGCTGTTGAAGGTGCGGCTGGAGAAGCTGGTGACGATCCTGGACCGCGCCCTGACCACCCTCGACCGTAACCCGCAGATCATCGATGCCCTCGCCGGTACGGCGACCGCCGCCACCGACGACGTCAACCGCGCGGCCGGGCAGGTCGTGGCCGAAGGCCGCCCCGTACGCCGGTCGGCGCGTCGGCCCGAGATGGTCGACGTGCGGGTGACGGCGGCGACCGGCGAGCCACTCGGCACTCAACCGGGCGGGGCCGGCGGTCCGCGCGGAGCCGGCGGTCCGCGCGGCGGCAGTGGCCCGGCCCGCAGTGGTCCGGGCGGCAGTGGCCCGGCCGGCAGTGGTCAGGCCGGCGGCGGTCGTGGTGGCGGCAGTGTTCAGGGTGGCGAACCAGGGGTGCGGGGTGGCGGGTCCGGAGGGCCGGTGGGGTCGGGTGACGGGGGTGGCGGTGCCACCGACGACCTCGGCCAGCAGGTGGGCGCGATCGGTGCGGTGGCCGACCGCCCACGGCCTGAGCGTGACGCCGGCCACCGGACCGAGCCGGAGGGGGCGGGGGAGCCGGCGGCGGTCCCACCACCGGCGGGGGCCCGGTCCGGGGCGGCGAGCGCCGTGCATCTGGCCGAACAGGCGGGGGAGACGCTGCGGCAGGCCGGACGCAGCGTGTGGGAGGCCATCCAGGACGGGGTGGCGGCCCACCGGCCCACCGGCCGGTAGCTCAGCTTCCGGGCGCGCAGGGGCGCGTACAGAGGCGCGTACAGAAAAATCCTCATCCGCGTCTCCGCAGATGAGGATTTCTGTAGCCCGGCGAAAGGCTATGTGGCCAGGGGCGGGGTCGAACCGCCGACCTTCCGATTTTCAGTCGGACGCTCGTACCAACTGAGCTACCTGGCCGTGGTGCTCGGCTCATGCTACCGCACGGGCCGATACGCAGAACGCCGCGCGTTGAGGGCGCGGCGTCAGCGCTTGCGGTCCTGACGGGACTTGAACCCGCGACCTCCGCCTTGACAGGGCGGCGAGCACTCCAACTGCTCCACAGGACCTAGCTGGTGTTGCCTCCGACCGGGGTCGGATCGTGCCCCCAACGGGATTCGAACCCGTGCTACCGCCTTGAAAGGGCGACGTCCTGGGCCGCTAGACGATGAGGGCGGCCCCGCCATCATTGCACACTCGCAACTTCAAGCGGACTTGCTCCCATCCGGCCCCGCCGGAGGCTTGGAAAGCATACGTGATGGCCCGCTGGTCGGCCAAACCGGGATGGCCCGAGCCGCAGCCTGCGAAGAAGACCCAGGTCAGCCCGGTCAGCGAAGCTGGGCGACGCCGTAGCGCCCCGACAGGTCGGCGATCAGCCGGCGGCAGGCGGCGAGCGTGGCGGCCCGGTTGCCGCCGCCGTCGTGCAGCAGCACGATGGCCCCCGGGCGGGCCGCCCTGTGCACCCGCTTCTCGATCGCGGGAGCGGTGGGCCTGGCCCAGTCCCGGGGGTCGACGGTCCAGTGCAGCGAGCGCATGCCGAGCTGTTTGGCCACGGCGACCACCTCCGGAGTCCAGCGACCACCCGGCTGGCGGTAGAACGGCACCTTCGCGTCGGGCACGGCCGCCCGGATCGCCCGGTCGGTGCGGACGAGGTCGGCCCGGATCTGCGCGGCCGGCCGACGGGCGAGGTCCAGATCGTGGTTCCAACTGTGGTTGCACAACTGGTGGCCCTCCCGGACGATCCGCCGGACCAGTTCGGGGTGGCGGCGAACCTGGGTGCCCACCACGCAGAAGGTGGCCGACACCTTGGCCGCCCGCAGCCGGTCCAGCACCTTGGGGGTCCACGCCGGGTCGGGTCCGTCGTCGAAGGTCAGCGCCACCGCGCGTACCCCGGTGGTGCGTTTGAGACCCGCCGGCAGCTTCGCGGGCAGCGCCCGCAGCGGGGGTTTGGGCCGGACGACGCGGGTCGGCTTCGGAGCCGGGGGCGGCGGCGCGGGCGACAACGTGGCCGACGGGGCGGGGGCGACCGTGGTGTCGGGTCGGCCACCGCCGCAGCCGGTCACGACGAGCAGCAGACCGAGTAGGTGGGCGAGCAGGGCGCGAGAACGCATCGTTCGCTCCCGAGAGGGGTATCGGGGCAGGCGGACGGCCTGACGCTAGCTCACCGACCGGCGACCGGTCAGTCCGGCGTCGCCTGGTCCAGCGAGTCGCGGACGGCGACCGCGAGCGACACCGCCTCGGCCAGGTCGACCGGGCGCACCACTCCGGCGGGCAGCAGGTCGGCCCGCCAACCCGGCCCGGCGGCGAGCACCAGCAGGGGCCGGCGGGGTGCGGCGAACAGGGCGGTGAGCTGCGCCGGGTCGGCGGTGGCCCGGGTGTGTGACCACACCACGACGGCGGCCGGCCCGGTCCGGCGGATCGCCTCGATCAGGGCCGCCACGGGCACCCGGGCACCGAGCATCCGGTAGGCGACCCCGGCCTCGGCGAGCGCGGCGGCCAGCGCCTCCAGGGGCAGGCTGTGCTGCTCCTCGTCGGCGCAGGAGAGCAGGATCCGCGGTGACCCCGTGGCCGGGTGGCTCCGGGCGACGGTCGCGAACGCCTCCGAGACGCAGCGGGACACCAGGTGCTCGACCTCGATCAGCCCGGCGGTGGCGGCGTGCCGTTCACCGATGCCGGCGAGCACGGGGCGCAGCAGCCCGTCCCATGTCGTGACGACCCCGTCGGCGGCCAGGGCGCGGGCGATGGCGTCGCTGATCGCCACCGAGTCGAGCCGCATCGCGGCGCGGGCCAACCCCCGCGCCGCCGGCCCGGCCCGGCCCACCGGGATGGTCGTGCCCCCGCCGTCGCGGGCCGCGGCGACGCGCGTCCGGGCGGTCGACGCGGCCTCCACCGGCACCGCGTCGGGTGCCTGCCGGGCCCACCGCGCAGCCTCCGCGGGGCTGACCCCCTCGGCGGTGAGCCGCCGCATGATCTCCAGGCGGGCCAGGTCGGCCGGGGTGTAGCGCCGGTGGTGACCGGGGACATGTTCGCTCGGACCGAGCCCGTACCGCTGGTGCCAGGTGCGCAGCGTCGTCACGGCGACGCCCAGCCGCCGGGCCACGACGCCCGCGCTCAGCGCCTCATCGGCCACCTGGCCGCTCCGACGCGTCATCGGCCGGCAGCCCGGACGGGTTCACGGCCGGTTCGAGGCGGCCGGCCGGTGGCCCCGAGGGGCGCAGCAGCCGGTTCACCACCCCGCCCAGCCAGGGCGCGTACGCGCAGGGCTCGGCGTCGAGGTCGGCTTCGAGGACCGTCGGGTCCACCCAGCGCAGCTCGGCCACCTCGTCCGGGTCCGGGCGCAGTGCCGCGTCCGGCCGGAAGTCGCCCCGCAGGACGTGGTCGTACTCGAACTCGACCCGGCCGGTGGTCGGGTCCTCGGCGTAGTAGATGTACACCCCGATCTCGGTCAGCTCGACCGGCCCGGCCCCCAGTTCCTCGCCCAGGCGACGGTTGGCGGCCTCGGTCAGGGACTCCCCGGGCAGCGGATGCCCGCAGCACGAGTTGGCCCAGCGCAGCGGGAAGCGGGTCTTGGTGGCTGCCCGGCGTTGCAGCAGCACCCGGCCGGCCTGGTCGACCAGGAGCACCGAGAACGCGCGGTGCAGTTGACCGGGTGGTTGGTGTGCGGCGGCGACGGTCGCCTCGCCGTGGGCCCGGCCGGTGTCGTCGACCAGCTCGACCAGGTGCCCTTCCCGGGTGGTCACCTGCCGTCTCCCGTGATCCGGTTCGCCGCCAGCCTGCCCGAGATGAGCACCATCGGGACGCCGACGCCGGGCTGGGTGCCCGAGCCGACGAAGACCACGTTCGACAGGGAACGGTGCAGATTCGACGGGCGGAACGGGCCGGTCTGGAAGAGGCTGTGCGCGGACGCGAAGGGGGTGCCCGCCGCCATGCCCTGCTCGGCCCACTCGGCGGGGGTGACGGCACGCAGCACCTCGACGCCCGCGCCGAACCCGACGTAGCCGCGCTCCTCCAGGGTCGCGATGAGTTGGTCGCCATAGCGGGCGGTGAGGTCGCCTCGCCACTCGAACGGCGCGCGTTCGAGGTTCGGCACCGGGGCGAGCACGTAGTAGGTGTGCTTGCCGGCCGGTGCCACCGACGGGTCGGTCCGGCTGGGGTTGGTCACCAGCAGCGACGGGTCGGTCATCAGCTCACCGCGCCGGATGACCTCATCGAACGTCCCCTTCCACGACCGTCCGAAGTGGATGTTGTGGTGCGCGATCCTGCCATATCCCTGCGACGACCCGACGTGCAGGACCACGCAGGACGGCGAGTAGGTCAGCCTGCGCTGGCGGGACGGGGGCAGCAGGTCGCGGTAGGCGACCGGTAGGTCCGGGTTGAGCACCACCACGTCCGCCGGGACGAACTCGCCGTCGGCGGTCACCACGCCGGTGGCCCGTCCGCCCGACGTCTCGACCCGGTCGACGGTGGTGCCGTACCGGATCTGCACGCCGTGCTTCTCGGCCGCGCCGGCCATGCCCCGGGAGACGGCGTGGATGCCGCCGCGCGGGAAGTACACCCCGGCCACCGAGTCGAGGTACGCGATGACCGCGTAGATGGCCAGCGCGTCGTGCGGGGCGAGGCCGGCGTACATGGCCTGGAAGGAGAAGATCCGCTGGGTACGCGGATCACGGAAGAACTGGTTGATCTTGGTTTGCAGTCGGCGGAAGGCGCCGTTGGCCAGCAACTTGAGCAGGTTGCCGGTGAGCAGGTCGGTCGGCGCGTCCAGGTTGCGTTCGATGAAGTCGGCCCGTTCCAGCTGCCACAGATTGCGGGCGAAGTCGACGAACCGCAGGTAGCCGTCGGCCTCCCGGGGGCCGCAGACGCGCGAGATCTCCGCCGCCATCCGGGTGGTGTCGGTGAACACGTCCAGCGTCGAGCCGTCCGGGTAGTAGGCCCGGTAGGCCGGGTCGAGGGGGGTCAGGTCCAGCCAGTCGTGCAGTTCCTCGCCGACCGCGCCCAACGCCTCGGCGATGAGGTCGGGCATGGTGAGCACGGTCGGGCCGGTGTCGAACTCGTACCCGTCCACGCCGAGCCGGCCGGCCCGGCCGCCCGGCACGGGTTCGCGCTCCAGCACCGTCACCTGCCGGCCGCTGCCGGCCAGGTGCAGCGCGCAGGCGAGCCCGCCCAGCCCGGCCCCGACGACGACCACCCGGTCGGTACGCCCGTCAACGGTCCGCACGGCGACCACCTTCCTTCACAGAGTTGCCCATCATGAACGCCGGTGGGTGGCGGCGGTCGCGAGCCCCGTCAGCGCGGTGCGCGCGGTCTCGTCGATGGCGGCCGAGTCGAGGGCGGTCAGCGCCTCGGCCACCCGCTCGTCGATCATGCGTTCCACCCGGGCGACCGCCCCGGTGTCGGCCACCAGCTCGGCCAGCCGGGTGATCTCCCGGTCACCGACGTCCGCGCCGGCGCGGTCCAGCGCCCGTCGCTGCCCGGGGCGGGCCAGCTGCCGGGCCAGCATGAGCAGGGCGGTGGGCTTGCCCGTACGCAGGTCGTCGCCGGCCGGTTTGCCGGTGGTCGCCGGGTCGCCGTAGACGCCGAGCAGGTCGTCGCAGAGCTGGAACGCCTCGCCGACGGCCAGGCCGTAGCGGGTGTACGCGGCGATCAGCGGCGCGTCGGCGGCGACGCCGGCCAGGCAGGCCCCGAAAAGCAGCGGACGCTGCACGGTGTAGCTGGCCGTCTTGTAGCGGGCCACCCGCAGCGCCCGGTCGACGGACCAGGTGGCCGGATCGTTCTCGCCGAGCACGTCCAGGTACTGCCCGGCGACGGTCTCGACCCGCATCTGGTCGTAGCAGCGTCGCACGTCGAGCAGTCGGGCCGGGGGCACGGCGGCGTGCGCGAGCAGCCGGTCGGCCCAGACCATGCACAGGTCGCCGATGAGCACGGCGACGGTCTCGCCGAACCGGCCGGAGTCGCCGCGGTGGCCGGCGGCGGCGTGCTGGGCGGCCACCGCCACGTGGGCGGTGGGCCTGCCCCGCCGGGTGGCGGAGGCGTCCATCACGTCGTCGTGCACGAGCGCGAAGGTGTGCAGCAGTTCCAGGGCGGCCAGCGCCGGCAGCACGGGGGTGACCGGTTCGGCCCTGCCGACGACCCCGTGCCAGCCCCAGTAGGCGAACGTTGGCCGTACCCGTTTGCCGCCCGCCAGGACGCAGTCGCGTGCCGTCGCGGCGAATCCGCCCATGGCTGCGTCGATCTCGGTCATCGAGTCGACCTCGCTGGCGAGGAAGCCCGCCAGGGTGTCGTCGACCGCCGTGACCAGATCCTTCGTGTACGCGGCCAGGACCGCGCGGACCGGATCGTCGCCTTCGGCCGGCCCCGCCGATGCCACCCGGAGCGCATCACCCGCAACTGCGTCGTTGGCCATGCGGCCGAGCGTACCCTAGGGTTACGAGTTGCGTCGATTGGTGCGTCGATTAACCGAGGAGGGCCGGGTGGACACAGATCTCACCGCTGCCTACGACCGTTGCCGTGAGCTGCACAGACGCCACGGCCGCACCTACTATCTCGCCACCCGCCTCCTGCCCGCATGGAAACGGCGGCATGTGCACGCTTTGTATGGCTTCACCCGGTACGCCGACGAGATCGTCGACCGCACCGAGGAGCTGCCGCCCGCCGAGCGCGCAGCGCGGCTCGACGACTGGGGCGGCCGCTTCGTCGCCGGCCTGCACGGTGCTCCGGTCGACGACCCGCTGCTGCCGGCCGTGCTGCACACCATCGCCGTCTTCGACCTCGACCGGGACGACTTCGCGTCGTTCCTGAAGAGCATGGCGATGGACCTGACGGTCACGTCGTACCGCTCCTACGATCACCTGCTCGACTACATGGAGGGCTCGGCGGCCGTCATCGGCACGATGATGCTGCCCATCCTTGGCAGCTCCGACCCCGCCGCCGCCCGCGAACCGGCCCGCCAGCTCGGTTTCGCCTTCCAACTCACCAACTTCATCCGCGACGTGGCCGAGGACCTCGACCGGGGGCGGACGTACCTGCCGGACGAGGACCTGGCCCGGTTCGGGGTCACCCGCGACGACCTGCTCGCCGCCCGCGCCGCCGGACGCACCACCGAACCGATCCGTGACCTGATCCGGTACGAGGTGACCCGCGCCCAGGAGCACTACCTGGCCGCCGCCCCCGGCATCACGCTGCTCGCCCCCGCCTCCCAGGCGTGCATGCGTACCGCCTACGCGCTGTACGGCGGCATCCTCGACGAGGTGGCCGCGCAGGACTACGACGTCTTCGTCGACCGGGCGCTGGTGCCGCAGCGCCGCCGGATGGCGGTTGCCGCCCGCGCCCTGCTCACCCCCGCCGGCACGCCGGTGACCCTGCCCGGGCCTTCGGTGCCTCCGCCCGGGCCGTCGGTGCGGTGACCGCCCGTACCGCGATCGTGCTGTTCACCCGCGACCTGCGGGTGCACGACCACCCGGCGCTGGCGACCAGCTGCGCCGCCTTCGACCGGGTGGTGCCCCTGTACGTGCTGGATCCCGCGCTGGCCGGGCTGTCGCCCAACCGCACCCGGTTCCTGCACCAGAGCCTCGCCGCGCTCCGCGACGCCCTGCGCGGGCGCGGCGGCGACCTCGTCGTCCGGCACGGCGACCCGGTGGCCGAGACGATCCGGCTCGCCGCCGAGGTGCACGCCACCGGGGTCGCCCTGTCCGCCGACGTCAGCCGGTACGCGCGCCGCCGCGAACAGCGGCTGCGCGACGAGTGCGCCCGACACCGGCTGCACCTGCGGACGTTCCCCGGGCTGACCGTGGTCGAGCCGGGGGCGCTCAAGCCCGGTGGCGGGGACCACTACCGGGTGTTCAGCCCCTACCACCGGGCCTGGGCGCGGCAGGCGTGGCGCGACGAACTGGCCCCGCCGTGCCGGGTCACCCTGCCGACCGGGGTGGTTGCCGGCCGGCTGCCCGCCCTGCCGCCGGGAGAGTCGCCCGACGCCGTCCCCGGCGGTGAGGACCAGGCGCGGCGGCGGCTCACCGCCTGGCTGCCGGCGCAGCCGCGCTACGCCGACCGGCACGACGACATGGCCGGTGACGAGACCTCCCGGCTCAGCCCGTACCTGCGGTTCGGCTGCCTGTCCCCGCTGAGCGTGGCGAACCGCGTCGACGACCGGGCCTCGCCCTTCGTCCGGCAGCTCTGCTGGCGGGACTTCTACTACCAGGTCACCGACGCCTTCCCCGGGATCTCCACCGACGCGTACCGGCGCGGGGCCACCGAGAACTGGCGGTACGACGAGGACGCCCTCGCCGCCTGGGCGCAGGGGCGCACCGGGGTGCCCGTCGTGGACGCCGGCATGCGGCAGCTACGCCACCAGGGCTGGATGCACAACCGGGCCAGACTGATCACCGCCGGCCACCTGACCAAGTCGCTCGGGCTCGACTGGCGGGCCGGGGTGCGGGTGTTCTCCCACTGGCTGCTGGACGGGGACGTGGCGAACAACTCCGGCAACTGGCAGTGGGTGGCCGGCACCGGCAACGACACGAAGCCGTACCGGGGCTTCAACCCCGTACGCCAGGCGGAACGCTACGACCCCGACGGCGCTTACGTCCGCCGCTGGGTGCCGGAGCTGGCCGCGATCGCCGGCCCGGCCGTCCACCAGCCCTGGCGGCTGCCCACCCCGCCCGACGGCTACCCGCCGCCGCTGGAACCGCCCGGCCCCACGCCCACCTGGCTGCGCTGACACCGACCGGGTGCCTGGCTGCGCTGACCCGGACCGGGCGGCGGGTCGTCGGGCGGCCCCTGGGCGATCGTGGCCCGGTGCCGGGAGCGACAGGGCGGAGCCGTGCCCGGTTCAGTCAGCGGGGGCCCCGTGCCGGCCGGCACCCGCCGCGAAGCGGGCCGCGCCGGGCATCGCGTCCGTGGCGAGGGCGACCAGGCCGAACTCCAGTTCGACGGCCATCGCCTGCGGCTCCGGCAGGCCGGCCGTGGCGCGCACCGCCGCCCGGTCGGTGCGCAGGCAGGTCTGCGGGTGCCGGGCGATCTCGGCGGCGAGCCGCTCGGCCGCCGTCCTCGCCCCACCCGGCGCGACCAACCGGTTGACCAGCCCCATCGCGTACGCCTCGTCGGCCGCCACGGGCCGGCCGGTGAGGATCAGGTCCATCGCCCGGCTCTCCCCGATCAGCCGGGGCAGCCGGACGGTGCCCCCGTCGATCAGCGGCACCCCCCAGCGTCGACAGAACACTCCGAGCGTGGCGTCGGACTCGGCCACCCGCAGGTCGCACCAGAGCGCCAGTTCGAGCCCGCCGGCCACCGCGTGACCGGAGATGGCCGCGACCACCGGCTTGCCGAGGGCCATCCGGGTGGGGCCCATCGGCCCGTCCCCCTCGGTCTCCACCCGGTTGCCGCTGGGTGTGCCGATGGCCTTCAGGTCGGCACCGGAACAGAACGTGCCGCCAGCCCCCCAGAGCACGGCCACCGCCGCGTCGGGGTCGGCGTCGAAGGCGCGGAACGCGTCCGCGAGGGCGCGTGCGGTGGGACCGTCGACGGCGTTGCGCGCCGCCGGCCGGTCCAGGATGACGGTGGTCACCGGCCCGTCGCGTTCCACCCGTACGCCCACCCGCCCAGCATGCCGCACGTCCCGCCCGGCAGCCAGCGACGAGCGGGCCGGCGCTAGCATCGCCGACGGCACATCATGTGAGGTGCCCCGCGCGAGCGGGGAGAATCGGGAAGCCGGTGCGAATCCGGCACGGGCCCGCCGCGGTGACCGGGGAGCCACCGTCCACGCGCGCAGCGCAGCCACTGGCCCAGCGGCCGGGAAGGCGGACGGCCAGGCGTCGATCCGGGAGTCCGAAGACCGGCCTCGCGTCAGGTGCCCACGCCTGCGGCGTGGGCCGAGCGCAGCGGGAGCCTGCCATGGACCTGTACGACGCCATCCACACCCGCCGGGACGTACGCGCCCAGTTCACCGGTGCGCCGGTGCCCGAGGAGACCCTGCACCGGATCCTGGCGGCGGCACACGCCGCGCCGAGCGTCGGCCACTCCCAGCCGTGGGACTTCGTGGTCGTCCGGGACCCGGAGACCCGGCGGCGGTTCCACGAGCACGTGCACACCGAGCGGGACGTCTTCGCGGCCACCCTGGACGGCGAGGCCGCCGACCGGTTCACCCGCATCAAGATCGACGGGGTGCTGGAGTCGACCCTGTCGGTCGTGGTCACCTACGACGCCGCGCGCGGCGGACCCGCCGTGCTCGGCCGGCACGCCATCGCCGACGCCGGGCTCTACTCGGCCTGCCTCGCCATCCAGAACCTGTGGCTGGCCGCCACCGCCGAGGGACTCGGCGTCGGCTGGGTGTCCTTCTACCGCGAGGCCTGGCTCGCCGGGCTGCTCGGGATCCCCGCCGGCATCCGCCCGGTGGCCTGGCTCTGCCTCGGCCCGGTCAGCCACCTGGAAGCCGTGCCCGACCTCGTCCGGCACGGCTGGCGGCGCACCCGCCCACTCGCCGAGGCCATCCACGAAGGTCGCTGGCAGTCTGGTCGCTGACCGTCCCGGAGCGCAATTCATCCTCCGCGACCGGTTTGTGACCTGGAACGTCGGGAAGTCGGTACGGGTGCGAGCACTGATGAGGAAGATCGAGCAGGCATCCGGGCTGGACCGGTTCGGTGACCGGTTGCAGAAGGTCGTGCAGGGCACGCTGCGGGGGCAGCGGGTCCGCGACCTGCTGCACGGCGTGTGGTTGGGGCACCCCCTGCACCCGGCGATGGTGCAGGTGCCCGCGGGCGCGTGGATCAGCACCGCCGTGCTGGACCTGTTGCCCGGCCAGCGGCGGGCGGCCACCACGCTCACCGCGGTCGGCACCCTGAGCGCCCTGCCCACGGCGGTGGCCGGCCTCAACGACTGGGCCGCCCTATCCCGTGAGCAGCGCCGGATCGGCCTGGTGCACGCCGCCTCCAACACGGTCGGGCTGGCCCTCTACGCGGGCTCGCTGGCCGCCCGGCTCTCCGGTCGGCACAACCTCGGCCGTACCCTCGGCTGGTTCGGCCTCGGCGCGGCCGGCGCGGGCGCCTACCTGGGCGGCCACCTGGCCTACAAGCAGGGCGCGCAGGTCAACGTGAGTGTCTCCGAGCTGCACCGGATCAGCGACGGCTGGCACTCCGTGGTCGACGTGATCGACCTGCCGCAGCGGGAACTGATCACCCGCAGGGTCGACGACGTCTCGCTGATCCTCTACCGCCAGGGCGACGAGGTGACCGCGATGCTGGAGCGCTGCCCGCACCAGAGTGGACCACTGGGCCAGGGCGAGGTACGCGAGATCGACGGCCACGCCTGCGTGGTCTGCCCCTGGCACGGCAGCGCGTTCCGGCTCGCCGACGGCGAGGTCGTGCACGGCCCGTCCCCGAACGACCAGCAGATCCTGCCCACCCGGATCATCGGTGGTGTCGTGGAGGCCCGCCTGCCCTGACCGCGGGCTCGGGGGCCTCAGTCGCGGCGGTGCCTGCCCGCGGGCAGCTCGCGGTGCTGCTGTGCCCGCACCTGCGTGGTCGGGGCCACCGCCGCCGTGGGTCGCCGACGCAGGCCCAGCACCGCGCCGATCTGCGCGCCGACGATGCTGGCCACCGCGAGGACGGCGGAGACCGCCAGCGGCCGGTTCACCCGGTCCGGCTCTCCGGCCCGGGCCGCCCCGACCGTCACCAGCGGGTGATCCCCGGCCGGACGCTGCGCCGGAGGCTCGTCGGGGTGGGGGGCGGACTCTCCCGGTCGCACCTCGGTCGGCGCTTCCTGCGCGCCGTCGTGGTTCTCCGGCACGTCGCGGGTCGCGTCGTCCCGCGGGGTGGCCTGCTCGGGCGCCGGCCGGGGTTCGGCCCGGGTGACCAGGCGACCGGTGGCGTGCCGGCGGGCACCCTGGTCGTCGGCCTCGGCGGGCAGCGCGAGCAGCTGGCCGGGTCGGATCCGGTCGGGGTCGTCGAGGCGGTTCATCGCGGCCAACTGCCGGTAGTCGTCGAAGTCGTCGAGGTAGCGGTCGGCGATCTCGCCCAGGTAGTCGCCCCGGGCCACCCGGTAGACGGGGGCGTCGGAGGCCGGCGGCGTGGCTGCCATCGCCACCGCCGGTCCGGCAGTCAGCGGTCCGGCAGCAACCGGTCCGACCGCCGCCGGGGGCGCGGCCATCGCCGGTCCGGCCACCGCCGGGGGCGCGGCCATCGCCGGGGCGTACCCCGGGGTGGTGGCCAGTGTCGCGGCGCTCGCCGCGACCGGGCTCGCCGCCAGGATCAGCGCCACCGACCCGACCAGCGCGGCGGCGGCCCGCTGCTGGCGGCCCATCCCCGGCAACCGGGGCGCGGGACGGCGCACCACCTGTGCACCCAGCTCGACCAGCACGGACAGCGCGAAGGTGGCCCAACCGAACCAGCCCGCCAACGCCAGCGCGCGGAGGAACAACTGCCCGTCGTCCCGGCTGGTGAGGGTGGAACCGGCCTCGGCGAGGGTGGGCACATGGTCGGGCAGCGGGTTCCCGGCCAGGGCGAGAAGGGCCACCGGCCCGCCGACGAGCAGGGCGGCGAGCACGACGAGCGCGCCCAGCCCGGTGAGGACGTGTCCGGTCCGGCGTAGCGGGGACCGACCCGAAGCGGCCATGGCTACCTTCCCTCCCTAGGGTGCCCCGGTCAGCGGCCGCGCGGTCGCCTCCCCGGAGACGGTGACGGTGTCGTCGAAGCCGAACAGGCCGAGCACGGCCCGGTGGTAGGTGACGGTCACCCGCACCTGGATCAGGGTTTCGCCGTCCACCACGGGGAAGCTCACCGAGTGGCCGGTGGCCCCGGCGGCGGCGAGATACCCGGCGACGGCGCGGCGGGCCTGGGCCTGGTCGATGCGCGTGGGTCCGCCCTCGATGGCCGTGGCCCGGTCGATGGCCTGCCCGCCGGCACGGGCCGCCTCGGCGGCCAGGTTGTCGGCCCGCTGGAGCGAACGCAGCTGGCCCGCGCCGTCGAACGACATGCCGATCACCGCGAGGACGCCGAACAGCGCCACGGCGAGGAAGATGCTCACCCGCCCTCCGTCGCCGGCCGGCGGAGTCGGCGGGTGCGGCAGGCACGGCCGTGCCCGCCCCCCGTAGCCGGCCGGCGGGGACGGCGTGGCGGCCGGGGCACTCCGGCGATAGGTGGTCACCCTCTGCTCCGGTAGCGGTCCAGGGGCGAGGTGAAGCTCGCCGTGATCCGGTTCCCGGTGGGCATTCCCGGCACCGCCGACAGCCGCAGGTCCCGGAAGGACACGGTGCAGGTGATCCGTACGGTGACCGAGGCGTCCTGCCCGACGGGGCTGCGGAACGCCTCACCGAGGGAGGTTGCCCGTCCGGCCACCGTGCCGCTGAACCTCACCTGGGGCTGGTTGGTGCAGGCCAGTCCCCGCCAGTCGAGCTGCCGGCGGGCCGCGTCCCGGGCGTCGACCTGCGCGGTGCGGGCGTCCCGGGAGATCGACGCCGCGCGGGCCGCGTCGTGCGCGGCGGCCTCGATCGCCTCGGTGGCCACGGCCGTACGGCCGGCGATGCCCGCCAGCACCATCATCGCCACGAAGGCGGGCGCCAGCACGGCCACCTCGATCGACACGGAGCCCCGGCTCACGGCGTGGTCCACCGTTCCACCGTCCCGTGCGCCGTCTGCCGCACCGGGAAGCTGACCCCGGGAACGACCGACAGGGACCGGCCGGTGACCGTGCAGGTCACCTCGGTCGCCTCGGCCGCGGTGCTCGTGCAGCTCGGCCCCGGATTGTCCCAACCCACCAGCCAGTCGCCGGCCGCACGCAGGAACTGGTCGGCGCGGGCCGCGCCGGCCCCCTCCGGCGCCTGGTGCAGACGTTGGGCGTTCACCGCGCTCTGCGCGGCGTTCAGCGCCGTGGACCGGGCGACGAACCACGCCGCGACCTGGATCGAGCCGAACAGCAGCACCAGGATCGCGGGCAGCGTCACCGCCAGCTCGACCGGGTTGCCGCCCCGATCCCCGCGCCACGCGGCGAGCCGGGTGCCACGCGGGGCGGCGGATCGGGTGCCACGCGGGGCTGTGGATCGGGTGCCACGCGGCGCGGTGGGCAGGGTGCGACGCCGGACGGCCTCGACCGTCCGGCGTCGCGCGGTAGCTGCCCGGCGCACGGATCAGGGCGCCGTCGGGTCTTGGTGCGTCGGGATGTTGCCCATCCAGTCGTTGGCCGCGCCGAGGGCGGCGGCGGTGACCGCCATCGCCACGGCCACCAGACCGAAGATGATCACCGCCGTGGGTACGGGGCTGTCGCCACGGTCGCCGTGCGTACGCAGCTCCGCCAAGCGCGCACGTGCGGCGACGTGCAGGTAGGTGAGGACGGACATGGCTTCTCCTTCACATCGGGGGTCGGTCACAGTCGGGCCAGGAACGGATAGATCGCGAAGCCGAGCAGGACGAAGACCAGCAGCGCCCCCGGGATGTCGAGGCGGCTGGTCACCCCCTCGGCCCGGGCCAGGTTGTCGGTGCGGATCTGGTCGCGCAGCGAGTCGGCGCGGCTGCGCAGGCTCTCGTGCACCTGCGCGCCCTCGCTGCCGGAGGACCGCATGATCGCGCCCACGTCGCCCAGTTCGGGGATGCCGATGCGGTCCGACAGGTCGCGCAGCTCGTCCCACGGCGAGTGCATCTGCATCTGGGCGATCCGCAGCGCCTCGGAGATGCGGTCGAAGACCCAGCCGTCGCAGATCGCCGCCGCCCGTTCCAGCGACTGCACCGGCCCGTGCGCGGCGGACATCTGCAACGCCACCAGGTCCAGGTAGGTGCAGACGGCCTGGCGGAACTCGTCGCGCGCCGCGTCCGCCCGGGTCAGCACCGCCCGGTGCGCCACCAGCGCGCAGAGCAGCGCCAGCCCGAGGCTGCCGAGCACGGGCACGACCAGCGGCAGGGAGACACCGACCGCGAACAGGGTGACGCCGAGCAGCGTCGGCGCGGCGAGGCCGACCAGCGCGGACAGCAGCAGCGACAGCGCGTACTGCTCGGGGGTCCGGTCGAGGAGGGCGAGCTGCCGGTGCGGTGGGCGCAGCCAGCGGGCCAGCCCGGCCAGCCAGTCCAACCGGCGGTCGGCGGGGGCGATCCGGGCGGTGCCGGCAGGCTGGTGCAGCCGGCGCAGCGCCGGCCCGAGCGCGGGGGTGGCCGGCACCAGCTCCCGGACGATCAGGAACACGCCCCACCCGACGGCGGCGCCGCCGCACACGGCGAGGGTCAGCTGCCAGTTCACGCCACCACCTCCCGAGGGTCGGGCGACGGCAGGAACCGGGCCGGGCGGGGCGGCTGGCTCATCGAGCGCACCCAGGCCAGCAGGCCCACGAACGCGGCACCGAGCACCGCCATCACGACCTGCCCGAACGGTGTGTCGTACGGGCGGACGTACTCGGTGTTCAGCAGCCCGTACGCGATGGTGGCCAGGGTCATCCCGGTCAGGAACCGGACGGCGAAGCGGGGCTGGGTGCGCTTGGCCTCGATCTCCCGCCGGGTCGCCACCTCGGCCGCCGCCGCCGAGGCGATGGAGCCGAGCACGTCGCCGAGGCGTTCGCCCCGGTCGGTCAGGTGCAGGATCAGCGCGGCCACCACCTGGTCGCAGACCGGGTCGCCGATCTCGTCGGCGAAGGCCAGCAGGGCGGAGCGGGCCAGCCAGCCGGCCTGGAGGCGGGCGGCGAGCAGGCGTACCTCCTCCTGGATCTCCTCCGGGGCGGTGGTGACCGTGCCGGTGATCGCCTGCTGGAGACCCTGCCCGGTCGCGGAGACGTCCTTGAGCCGGCGGGTCCACTCGCCGACGGCCTCGATCCGGGCGATGGCCCGCTGCTCGGCCCGGCCCACGGAGAACAACCACGGGGTGCCGGGCACCGCCACCGCCACCAGCAGGCCCACCACCGGCAGGCCGGTGACCAGGAAGGCCAGCGCGCCGGCGACCAGCGCGCCGACCAGCAGCGTCTGGTGGGCGCGCTGCTCGCGGGGCGTGGTGCCGGACCCGAGCCACAGCCGGCGTACGCCGATCCCGCCGCCGGGCGCGGGCCCGGCGGGCCGGGTGGTGCCGACCAGCGCGACGACCGCCAGCACCAGGCCGGCCACGCAGGCCGCGCCGGACACCACGGCGATCAGTTCGATGTCGTCGCGCACGCCGTCACCGCCGGCCCAGCCGGGTGTGCCGGGGCCGCCGCCAGGCACCCTGGCCGGCTTCGATCCACCGGCTGAGCAGGCGGGCGTCGTAGCCGACGCGCAGCAGCTGGTCGCGGATCCGTTCCGGCAGGTGCCGGGGTACGGCGCGGCCGTCCGGCCCCGGCCCGAACACGCGGGTGGTGGTGATCCGGTTGCCGTCGCCGACGCCGATGACCTCCTCGACGTGCGAGACGAAGCGGTGCTTGCGGCCTCCGATCGCGGTCTCGTCCTCGACGGTCACGTAGACGATGAGGTCGAGTGCGTTGCCGGCCATCCGGCGGGCCTGGTCGACGGTCATCTCCCGGCCGTGGGCCAGCGCCAGCTCGACGATCCGTTCACCGACCCCGGCCGAGGTACGCGCGTGGATGGTGCACATCGAGCCCCGGCTGGTGGTCATGGCCTGGAGCATCGGCACGATCTCGCGGGACCGGACCTCACCCACGATGATCCGCAGCACGCCCATCCGCAGGGACACGGGGATCAGGTCGGCGATGCTCACCTCACCGGCGGGCCGGCCGTCGGGCCCCCGCTCGCCGTGCCCCTCCCGGGCCTCGAAGCTCATCACCGCCCGGTGCCGTTCGCTGCGGCGGGCGGGCAGCAGCTCCCGGCTCTCCTCGAGCAGCACGTACGGCTCGTCGGGCGGGATCTCGCTCATCAGCGCCCGGATCACGGTCGTCTTCCCCGCACCGGCCAGCCCGGCGACCATGATGTTGAGGCCGGCCCGCATGGCGGCGCGCAGGAAGTCGCGCAGCAGCGGGTCGATCATCTCGTCCAGGTCGCCCCGGGTGCCGGCCAGGTCGTCGAGGGTGACGTCGAGGGTGTTGTGCTTGCGGATGACCGCGTACGGGCGGTGACTGACCAGGAACACGGCGGCCAGCCGGCTGCCGTCGGGCAGTTGCAGGTCGAGGGTGGGCTTGGAGGTCGACAGGGACCGTTCGGTGGCCCCCGCCCGACGTGCCGCCGCCTGGAGGATCTCCACCAGTTCGTCGTCGCTGTCGGCGATCGGTTCGACCCAGTCGACGCCGCCGCCGTGCCGGGTGATGCGCACCTGGTCGCAGCCGAGGATGTGCACCTCCTCGATGGTGCCGTCGACGAGCAGGGTCTGGAGTCGGCCGAGGCCCGCCAGTTCGGCGGTCACCTGGTCGAGCAGCAGCCGTTCCTCACCGGCCGCCATCGGGGTGCCGGCCCGGCGGACCGCGTCGGCGTACTCGGCGACCAGGGTCACCGCGAGCCGGGCCCGCTCGGTGTCCTCCTCGTCGACGGTGAACTCCCGGCCGCGCTGCCACAGGGTGAGCCGTTCGGTCAGCGCGCGGCGCAGCTCGCGGACCACCTGGAAGTCGACCCGGGGGCGGGGCGGCGGCTGCTGCGGCGGCGGCGCGATGGCCGGTGACCCGGTGGTGGGTGACCCCGTGGCGGGTGGGGTGAGGGCTGGTGGCGCGGACACGGGGTGGTGGTGCCGCCCGTTGACCGGGACCAGCGGGGGAACCGTCGAGGTGGCGGCCTGGCGGCGGGGGTCGGAGGAGACGGGTTCAAAGCGCATCCGGCACCCCCTGCGTGACCGGCCAGGCCAGCCGGGCCCGCCGCCGGTCGAGCAGCGCCCCGACGGGCACCTCCAACCCCTGGGCCGCGCGCATCAGTGGCCGTCCGGTGCGGACGGTCCCGCCCAGGCCGAGCACCCCGGCGGTACGCGGGTCGTGCGGTAGCCGGGCGATCACCGGCAACCCCAGCGCCTTGCTGATCTCGCTCTTGCCGTGGCCGTCGCCGACCAGCAGCAGGCGCAGCGTGCCCGGCGGCACCCGGTGCTCGGCGAAGTCCCGTTCGATGGCCCGGACCATCGCCCGGGTGCCGGACAGGTCGGGCAGGTTGGCCCGGGTCACCAGCAGCACCACCGACGCGGCGCGCAGGATCGGCCAGGGCGGGCCGACGACGTGCAGCCGGCCGCAGTCGACGAGCACGTCGTACGCGGGCTCGCCCCGTTCCAGCCCGGTGAAGAAGTCGGCGAAGCGCTGCCACAGCGGAATGACGCTGCCGGCCTGGGCGGGGTCGACCACGCCGGGCAGCAGCAGCCGTTCCCGGCGGGGCGCGTCGAGGTCGACGAGCTGCGACCAGAACGCCGTCTCCAGGTTGCCGTCCCGCAACTCGCCCACGGCCAGTTCGCCGATGCCCCGGGGGCCGTCCAGCGCGCCGCCGAGGTAACCGGCGAGGATCGACCCGCCGGCCGGGTCACACTCGGCGAGCACCACCCGGCGGTGCCAGCTCAGCGCGCAGGCCAGCGCCGAGGTGGTGACGCCGGGGGAACCCTTGGCCGAGACCAGCGCGATGATCGCCATCGTCAGGCCGTCCGGGTCAGCACGACCGCGAGCCGGTCCTGTGCGGACAGTGCGACCACGGCTGGCACGTCCCGTACGGCCAGGGCCAGGTAGACCACCACCTCGTCGTTGCTGCCGGGGGTGGCGGTGTCGATGACGGTGGCCTCGAACCGGGTGGCGGTCGAGGCGCGTGCCGAGTCGTCGTCGGGGGTGCTGACCAGCAGCACCCGGTCGCCGGGGCGCAGCACCCGGGCCGGCACCTCCGCCGGCTTGAGGCCCAGCGCGAACTGCTGTTGCCCGGGGCCGAGCAGCGGATCCTCGGTGAGCTGCTCCATGGTCAGCAGGGTGCCGGGGGTGAGCGCCACGGCGGCCCGCAGGCCGACCACCTCGTCCAGGTTCCCGGACGGCACGGGGGACAGCCCCCGACCGCCGGCCACCTGTACGGAGATCAGGTCGTCGGCGCTGAGCACGGTGCCCACCTCGACGGGGCGGGCGATCGCGAGGTAGCTGCCGGTGGCCCGCACGGAGGTGACCGCGAACGCCGCTCCCAGGCCGCCGAGGGCGATCAGCAGCACGGCCAGGCCGAGGAGCCCGGGTCGGGTGCGGCGCTGCCGCACGACCTTGGGCGGGGCGACCGGAGCGTCCACCGGCCCGGTCCCGGGACGTGTCGCCAGGCTCATCGGTTCACCACCTGAAGTTCGTTGATCTGGATCTCGACCGTTCCGGTGGTGCGGGTCAGCGGGATCTGGCCGGTCTGGCCGCCGCCCCACCAGTGCACGGTCCAGTACGTGGTGGCCCACACCGAATAGCGGCGGGGCAGCTGGTAGCCGCGGTCGTAGCCGCAGGTCGGGGAGCGCTTACCGGCGTGTGGCCCGGTGGCCCGGTAGGGAGTGCCGGCCCGGCCCGCGCCGGTGCAGGTGACCTTCTGGCCGTCGCCCATGTCCCAGACGATCCGGTCGAAGTCGGGTCGGATGGTGACGGTCAGGCCGCGGTCGGTGTCGGACTTCGCCGGGATCGGGCCGAAGGTGGCCGGCCGGTTGTCGCCCCACATCCACACGGGCAGGCCGACCAGGCCGGGGCCCTTGCTGCGGCGGGGGGCGACCTTGATCCGGGGTGCCTCGATGGTGATGGTGGCCAGCACGCGGCGGGCGATCTCCTCCGGGTCGGGCGGGGTGCCGAAGCCGGGTGGCGGGGCGTCGAGTGGCACCGACGTCTGGTCGCCGAGACCGGCGTTGCAGGTGCGGGTGTACCACTGCTGGCCGTCGGGGGCCTCGGGCTGCGGCTCGGCGAGCTTGTAGTAGCAGCCGTCGCCGTTGTTGAACCAGCCGAGCACGTCGTGGTAGCAGGGCACGGTGCGGCCGTTCCACTGGCACTTGCCGCTGCCGCTGCCGCCGCCGGAGTTCCCGCCGTCGTCGCCGCCGTCGCCGCCACCGCCGGGGATGCCCGGGTCGTCGTCCCAGACGCTGCAGTTGGGCTGCGCGGGCGGGCATTCGGCGCCGGGATCGGCGGCGAGCGCGGGCACGGCCCCGGCAGCCAGCAGCAGGGTCAGGCCGGCGGCGAGCAGCGCGGCGCGGCGGGCGGGGGCGAGCACTGACGCGCGGCGGGCGGGGGCGAGCAGCGACGCGCGGCGGGCGGGAGCGCCGGCCGACCGGCGGGTCAGCACGGCTGGTCCTGGTGGGCGGCCCCGGTGCTGATCAGCCAGCGTCCGTCGGGGTAGCGGGTGGCGACGGCGGTGGCCAGGTGCCGGCTTCCGTCGCTGCCGGGAACGGTGCGCTTGTTGCGGGTGAAGACCAGCCGGTAGCCGGTGGCGTCGAGGCAGTCCTGGATCTCCACGGTGGGCGGATCGGCCTCCAGGTCGACGGTGGTGACGGTCGGGTCGGAGCGCAGCGTGCCGGTGCCGACCGCGCCGTTCTCGCGGGCCCGGTGCAGGGCCAGCCGCACCTTGGTCAGCAGCGGGTCGGCCACGTAGCGGGCCAGCTCGGGGTGTCGCGGGTCGCTGTGCCGCCCGGCGGCGCGCGAGGCGTCGAGATATCCGGCGTACGCGGCGAGGGCCGCCTCGGCCGCCGCCCGTTGCGCGGCGTCGCGGTCGGCGGGGGCGGCGGCCCGGCGGTCGGACGCCGTCCGGGTGGTCGCCTCTGGTTCGGCCGCGCACGCGGCGGCGGGGCCGACCGCCAGGGTCGCGAGCAGTCCGGCCGCCCAGCATCGCTGTCGTCGCACCGTCGTCCTCCTCGGTGTCCACCACCCGGTGGCCACCCTCGTGAGCCGGCCATCCGGGCAGGCGGCAGCGCGACCGATTGCGTCCGGCTGCTCGGTCGAACTACCCGCCACATTTACCGATACGGATCTTTAGGAATGCATGTGTCCCAGGTCGTCGGTTTCGTCCACGGTGGGTTGCGTCACACCCAAGGGGCGAGCATAGGCTGACGCCCGCCGATGCAACAGAGGCAATTCGTTCGAACACTTTGAGTGATGACAGGTGGTGGGTGCTGGTGGTTGCCGGCAGGTTGCGGGCGTCCGTCGGGCTGGGGTGGGGCGTGGGCGTCCGGACCCGGCACGCCCGGGGATCGACCCCTCGAGGGCCGGCCCACTGCCGTTTCACACCGGGTGGTGGGCGGGCTTTCTGGTCCGATCCGTCCCGCACTGCCCCGACTCAACGAAAGGGCGAATTGCAATCCGTGGGAATCTCACATGAGTGCGGGAAACGATTGGTGGGTGACACCCGTCATGCTCCGGGCGTCATCGGCTGTCACACGTCCACATCGGCGACGCTACGGTCGGTCACCGGTGTCGGGGGGAGCGGGAAGCAGCCGTGACCCTCACCGAGACCCCGTCGGGCGTACGCCGCCACGGCCCCCGCGTCGCGGCCCTGCTGACCCTCACCCCGCTGCTGCGGCTGGCCGTCGTGCGGCACGCCGTACCCCCGGAATCTCCCCACCGGGCGGCGTGTGACGCCTGCGGCACGCCGATCCGCCTCGACCGGCCCTGGCCGGTGCTCGGCCCCACCGCCCGGTGCGGCGGGTGCGGCACCCGGGTCGGCCCACCGCCCGCGACCGTGGAACTGGCGACGCTGGCGGCGGTCGCCGTGCTGGTGCTGCTGGGGCCGCCCGTCGCCGTGCTCGTCGCCACCGCCTGGTGGCTGGCCTTCGCGGTGCCGCTGGTTCTCGTGGACGTGGCGGTGCACCGGCTGCCCGACCGGCTGACCTGGCCCGCCGCCGCCGGCACCTGGCTGGGGCTCGGCGTGGCCGCCCTGACCGGGCCGGGCCCCGGGCCCTGGCTGCGGGCCACCGCCGCCGGGCTCGGCCTGGCGGTGTTCTTCGCCGCCAGCACCCTCGCCTTCGGTGCGCGCGGCTTCGGCCTCGGCGACGCCAAACTGGCGGTGAGCGTCGGCCTGCTGCTCGGCTGGTACGGCTGGGCGCTGCCGGTCACCGGGCTGCTGCTGGCCCTGACCCTGTCCGCGCTGGGGGCCCTGGTGCTGCTGGCCACCCGCCGGGCCCGCTGGACGAGCCACCTGCCCTTCGGGCCCTACCTGGTGCTCGGTGCGGTCGGCGCGCTGCTGCTGGTGCGTTGACCGGCCGCGTCGGCGTCCGTGACCGGCCACACCGGGCGACCACGTGTGCCCGGCGCGCTCACGGGGAACTGTCAGCCGGGCCTGGTTGGCTGACCGACGTCGGAGAGTTCCTGGAGGCCCAGTGCAGCGCACCCCCACCGCCGACCGCCCCCCGATCCGCCCCGAGGTCGACAGCGACGAGCGTTGGCGGATCCGGCGCACCGCCGACGACTTCGACCGGATCGCCGAGACCGAGTCCATCTTCGCCCTGTCCAACGGCTGGGTCGGATGGCGCGGCACCCTCGACGAGGGCGTCCCGTGCGGCATGCCGGGCACCTACCTCAACGGGTTCCACGAGCGCCGCGAGGTGTCCTACCCCGAGGGTGGTTACGCGTTTCCGCTGCTCAGCGACACCGTGGTCAGCGCGCCCAACGCCTGCCTGGTGCGGCTGTGGGTCGACGACGAGCCGCTGGACGTACGCACCGGCACGCTGCGTGCCCACGAGCGGGTGCTCGACCTGCGCGCCGGGGTGGTCGAGCGGTACACCGACTGGGTGTCGCAGGGCGGGCGGGCCGTCCGGATCCGCAGCACCCGGCTGGTGTCGCTGCCGCACCGCCGGGTCGGCGTGGTCGACTGGAGCGTGGAGGCGCTCGACGAGTCGGTCGAGATCCGGATCTCCTCCGACCTGCTGGCCAACGAGCGGGTGCCCGACCGGGCCGGCGACCCCCGGGCCGCGTCGGTCATCGACGATCCCCTGACCGCCGAGCGGCAGCGCTCCGCCGGCACCGACGGGGTGCTCGTGCACCGCACCGACCGCAGTGCGCAGCGGGTGGCGGTGGCCGTCGCCCACCACGTCGACGCCCCCGACGAGGTCGCCACCACCGTGGACTGCTCACCCGACCGGTTCCGGCTGACCCTGACCGGCACCCTTCCCGCCGGGCGGCGGATCGCGCTGACCAAGTTCGCCGCGTACGACTGCGCCCCGGTCGACGGTGCCGGCCCCGACGCCCTGGCCGACGAGGTGGTGGCCGCTGCCGACGCGGCGCGCGCGGAGGGCTTCGACGCCCTGCTCGCCGGCCAGCGGGAGGCGCTGGACGCCGCCTGGCTCACCGCCGACGTGGAACTCGACAGTGACGTCGAGTTGCAGCAGGCGATCCGGTTCGGGCTGTTCCACCTGCTTCAGGCGGGCCGACCGGACGGCGACCGGACCATCCCCGCGAAGGGGCTCACCGGCAACGGCTACGACGGCCACGTGCTGTGGGACACCGAGGGCTACGTGTTGCCGGTGCTGACGTACGTGGCGCCGGGGGTGGCCCGGTCGGCGCTGCGCTGGCGGCACCACCACCTGCCGCAGGCCCGGGACCGCGCGGCGGAGCTGCGGCTGACCGGGGCGACGTTCCCGTGGCGCACCATCGGCGGCGAGGAGTGCTCCGGCTACTGGCCCGCCGGCACCGCCGGCCTGCACGTCAACGCCGACATCGCCGACGCCGTGCTGCGCTACGTCGGGGCCACCGGCGACGAGGAGTTCCTCGCCGAGGCCGGCCTGGAACTGCTGGTGGAGACCGCCCGGCTGTGGCACGGCTTCGGGCACGTCGCCGACGACGGCGCCTTCCACATCCAGGGCGTCACCGGCCCCGACGAGTACGCCGCCCTGGTCGACGACAACGTGTTCACCAACCTGATGGCCCGGCGCAACCTGCGGGGGGCCGCCGACGCCGTGGAGCGGCTGCCCGAGGTGGCCGCCCGACTCGGCGTCGACCCCGCCGAGGTGGCTGGCTGGCGGGCCGCCGCCGACGCCGTCTTCGTCCCGTACGACGACAAGCGCGGCGTGCACGAGCAGGCCGCCGGGTTCACCGGCCAGGCCGAGTGGGACTTCGCCAACACGTCCGAGGACGACTACCCTCTGCTGCTGCACTTCCCGTACCTGGAGTTGTACCGCAAGCAGGTGGTCAAGCAGGCCGACCTGGTGTTGGCGATGCAGCGCTGCCCGGGGGAGTTCACCGCCGAGCAGAAGGCCCGCAACGTCGCCTACTACGAGGCGCGTACCGTCCGCGACTCGTCGCTGTCGGCGTCCCCACAGGCGGTGCTCGCCGCCGAGGTCGGCCACCTCGACCTGGCGTACGACCTGTTCGCCGAGTCGGTCATGCAGGATCTGGCGGATCTGGGCGACAAGACCGGCGACGGTCTGCACCTGGCGTCGCTCGGCGGGGCGTGGCTCGCGCTGGTGCAGGGCTTCGGCGGCATGCGCGACGACCGGGAGCTGCTCAGCTTCGATCCCCGGCTGCCGGCGTGCATCGACCGACTGGCGTTCAACCTGCGCTGGCACGGCCACCGGCTGCGGGTCACCCTCACCGGTGCCGAGGCCCGCTACGAGCTGCCCGACGCCGACGGCGGCACCGCGATCGAGCTGTGGCACCACGGGGAGCGGCTGCGGGTCGCCGCCGGGGAGCCGGCCGTCCGACCGATGCCGCCGGTGCCCGACGCCGGCCCGGAGCCGTCGTGCCCGCCGGGCCGCCGCCCCACCCGCCGCTCGGCAGGCGAACGCTGAACCCGACGCGTAAGCCGGTCGATCCGGTGCGGTGGGGCTCCGTTGTTCGGTGGGGCTCCGTTGGTCGGCCTGCGGCTGAGGCCGTCGGCGTGCCGGGCTCAGGTGGTCGGCGTGGCGGTGCGGTTCCGCCGGACCAGCCAGGTCACCAGGCTGACCGCCGTGCTGCCGGCGGCCATCCCGATCAGCACGAGGACGGCACCCACCACCCACAGGCCGCTGTCGTCGGAGCGGGCCGCGTGCCACGACCAGGGCACGGTGAAGGCGAGGGTCATCACGGGCGCCACCACCCAGGGCGGCAGCCGCCAGCCGGCGACGACCGCGATCGCCGCCAGGGTGACGACGCACCCGGCCACCTGCCACACCGAGTACGGCCCGCTGGTGGCCTCGGTCTCCGGGTCGACGGTGTAGCCGGTCTCCCAGCTCAGCCAGGCGACCCAGCACAGCACCGTCGCCGCCGCGAGGATCAGGACGCCGAGGAACGGGCGGTTCTGCTTCGTCATGCTCACGTCCACGATCCTGACGGAACAGACATCGCCGGGCGTGAGTACCCGTACCCACGATTCAGGCGGTCATCCGGCCTGCCGGGGTTCGTCGTGGTCGGGTGCCGCCGGATCGGTTGCCGCCTGCTGCTGCACCGGATCGCCCCAGCGCATCCGCCTGGTCGCTTCGAGGACGTTGCGGGCGGCGGTGGCCACCGCGCAGTCCGCCGTGTGGCAGATCGGGCAGCGACCGCACGGGGTGGGCTGGTGGTCGCGCAGGATCCAGCGGGCGGTGAGGGCCAGCCGGTTGAGGATCTGGGCCAGGGACAGGAACGGCGCGGTCACTCAGCACACCCCGAGGGCGGCGGCCAACGGAACGATCGTCGCCGGGGCGTCCGGATGCCGGGCCACCCGGGCGAGCACCTCGCGGGCCGCCGGTCGGTGGCGTACCTCGGCGGGAGCGGTCCGGTCGGCGTCCAGCACCATCCGGGCGGCGCCGGCCGGGTCGTCGGCCTGGAGGTGGGCGCGGGCGGCGTCGAGCAGGTGGGCGGCGCGGTGTTCGGCGGGCAGCCACCGCCAGCCGTCCCGCCCGACCGCCTTCTCGTGCCAGGCCACCGCGTCGCCCGCGTCGCCCAGTTCCACCGCCGCGACCGTGCGGGCCGCCGCGACAGCGGTGGGTCCGAACGCGGTCCGGTGGTGGTCGTGGCCGTCGCCCACCCGGGCAGCCAGGTCGGCGGCCTCGTCCATCAGGTCGGCCGTGCCGTGGTCGTCTCCGCTGCGGGCCGCCGCGAGGGCGGCCTGCACCAGCAGGGTGCCGCACAGCGACAGCTCCGACGGCGGGCCGCCGTCGAGGTCCGGCGGGGCGATCCGGTACGCGGCGGCCCGCATCGTCGACACCGCCGAGCGCGCCCGGCCGGTGGCGCGCAGCACCTGCCCGAGCTGCACGGCCGCCGCTGCCACCAGCACCCGGTCACCGGTGGCGACGGCCATCGCCCGGTCGGCGGCCAACCAGGCCAGCTCGGCCTCACCGAGTTTCACCAGCAGCGACGCGGCCACCCGGTAGGTCTCCACCAGCGGCACCCGCCCCGACCCCGGCTCGCGGGCGAAGCAGCGCTGCGCCCCGATCACCAGATCCGGCAGCACGCCCATCAACTGCGGGTACCGGGCGTGCTGGTAGGTCGTCCACGCATGCCCCACGCTGCGGGCCACCTGACCCACGGACGGCACGTCACTGCTGGGCACCCGCCGGCCAAGAGCCGTCTCGTACGTCGACAGGGCCGCCCGGACGCGGTCCACGCCCTCGGCCCGTCCGTCCACGAGGGCGGGTTGGGCGTCGCGGCCCAGCAGCACCGCCCGGTCGATCCGCAGGACAGCGGCGATGTCCTGGAGGGTCGAGACCTTGTCCAGTGACCGGGCACCCCGCTCAACCTTGTCGACCCAGCTCTTGGACTTACCCAGCCGGTCGGCGAACACCTGCTGCGACATCCTGCGTCGACCCCGCCAGTACGCCACCCGCCGACCGATCGGCAACAACTCACTACCCACGACACCACCTCAAGCCGGTACGGCAACTCCCCTAAAGTCGCTGCCGCATCACGCTAGGTAGTGCCTTCGTGGTGGTGGGGTACACGGCGTACCCGGTGACGGGGTGTACCTACAGGTCAGTGGCACCGATTCGGCGGGCGAGGTCGACCGCTTCGGCGCGGATCGCCGCCGGTGCTTCGCGGCACAGCCGGGTGACCATGTCCTGCGCGACCGGTGAGTAGCGGACCGTCTCCGGCGACGTCGCCTCGGCTCGCCCAAGTAGATGCAGTGTCGCCTCCCGCGCACCCTCCAGATCGGCCGAACGGGCCAACTCCACGAAGTGCCGGCCCCGGCGCTCCGTCGACGGGATCGACGCCGGGTCCAGGGCATGAGCACGGCGCTGTGCCTCGTCCGGATCGCCCAGGTCCACCGCGCACATCACCGCGTACACGTCGACCAGGGGCCGGGAAACCCGGGTCCGCAGACCAACGAAGCCGTCGGGCAACGCCCGGTCGACAACCGTACGGGCGGCATCCCAATCCGACCATGCACCCTGGTCGCCGGTCCGGGCGCGGGTGAGCGCCGCACAGAGATGCAGGTCAGCCAGCATCTCCGCCCACTCGGTGCCGCCATCCGCGACCCGCGGCTCGATCAGTCCGCGCGCCTGCCGAAGCCGATCCAACGCCTCGTCACCACGGCCGACAGCACGCAACAGGTGTGCTGCGTACCAACTCGCCTGCGCGATGGCCAGCGGATCGTCCGCGTCCAGGGCGGCGGTCATCCCGCGATCGACGGTGAGCCACACCATCTCCCGGTCGCCATGCCAGGCCAGGTAAGCCTGTGCGAGGTGGTATGCCTGGGCGAGCAGGGTGAGGCTCGCCCGTCGATCGTCGCCGTTGTGCAGCCGAGTCGCGCGCTGGGTGGCGTCGAGCAGGCCCGGAAGGATCTCGCCCGCCGCCGTCCGCTGGTGTCGGGACGTGTGCCACGTCTGCCAGGCCGAATCGACCGCGCCACGTAGGTAGTCGGTGCTTTCCGGTTCGCCGTCGATAGTGATGTGCCAGGCGGTCAGCGCCCGGCGGACGTCGTTGACGGCGGGATGGCTGGCCCGACCGTCAAGGGACAGCGCGACTTCTGGACCGAACAGATCACCGAGATCTCGCACCCCGAGGTGTGGAGCCAACTGCTGCGCCGCGCGCAGCGTCAACGATCGGCGACCGTTCTCGATGAACTTCACCGTGGTCGGCGAGAGCCCGCACAATCCGGCGAGCCGCTCACGGGAGAGGCCAGCGGCACGCCGGAGCCGCTCGACACGCTGACCTGGGGTGGGCTGCTGTTCGCTGGTCACGGAAGACACCTCGCCCGAGTGGGGTACATCGTGTACCCCACCGTACGCGCCGGTGTTGGGGTGTGGGAAGGAATGCAGGACCGGCTTCTACGCCCTGACGACATGCTCGGATCAGAGAACCAAGGTCAACCGTCCTGGCTACGGACGGGTTGGTGGCCTTGCCCGTTGCCAGCCTGTTCGCGTTGGTCCGGCCTTCGCGTAGACGCACTCCATACCTCGTACACGTTGCGTAGCGCCGACGCTTCCGCCGCGCCGGTCAGCTCGACCCGCCGGAGCACCTCACGCGCCCGCCACCAGCTCGACGACACGACGCGCCCGGACCGGACAGCGTCGGCGGCCACGACGCTGGCCTCGTCGGGTTGACCGGCGGCCACCAGTGCCATGGCGAGATCAAGACGGGCGGACGCGGAGCGCCGTGGTCGGTCGCCGCCGTCACCGCGCGGATCCAGCTCCGCCAGGGCTGCCCGAGCGACCTGCTCGGCCGCCGGGTCTCCCGCCCAGGACAGCGTCGTCGCCGTGTAGGCCAACGCCTTCGTCGGGTCGTACCGATAGTGGTGTTCGGCCTGGTCCGGCACGGGCAGGTTCGCGGTCAACCGTTCCAGGCGATCCAGCGCATCACGCGTCCGCCGCACATCACTCAGGCGCGCCCACACCCGCGCCTCCTGGGCGGTCGCCTGGATGTGCGCCGAACTGCCTCGGGGAGCCACCCGTTGGGCCTGCTGCGAGAGGTCGACGGCCTGCCGGTAGTTGCCACGGGTGAGCCAGTCCCATGCCTGAGTCTCCAGGCACCATGCCTGAATCTCCGGGTGCTCACCGTCCTCAGCGAGTGACGTGGCGGCGGCCAGGTGCGCGCCGGCTGCTGATCGTTGCAGAAGGTCGATGTGTACGGTCGCGCGCAGCACCGCCAACCAGCCGCCAGCGACGATGAGGCGTCGACGCTGTGCCAACGTGCCGCGACCGTCGAGCAGTCGGCCCACGTAGGCCAGTTGCCGCCGCACCATCGGCAGCAGGTCAACCGGTCGGGTGGTCGCGTAGGCGCTCGCCAGATCGTCCACATTCGCCTCGATCCGGGCGAGCGTGTCGGCGCTGACGTCAGTGGCCCGTACCCGCGCCAGCAGTTCGCCCGCCTCGGCGTCGTGATCGACAGGTTGGTCGACGAGACGAGCGAGCGTCCCGCCGGCATTCAGCACTTGGTCAAGATGCTGTGCCGTCTCAGGCGTGGGAGCCTTTGATCCCGTCTCCAGGTCGTGCAGGTGGCTCTTGCCCCGGTGGGCGAGCTGCCCGAGCGCCCGCAGGGACAGACCCTGGTTCGTGCGCAGTGCGAGAAGTTGGGCACCGAAGCGCGGATCGACGTGCGACACGACGACGCTCCCAGGTAGCGGGTTGGCGGAGTCAGACCGGTCGGCGGCTCACTGCTACGGACAGTACATCGGACTCGTCGATGCGTGACGGCCGGAGCCGCGCTGTTGCTGCCCTACGTGCCTCGGCGTCGGGGTACATCGAGGGTCATAGGGTTCTCACCCGTACCTACGATCACGACTATGGAAGGTTTCTTTGGCTTCGGCGCGCTGCTCTGCTGCGGTTTCGTTTGCCTGATGCTGCTCTGTGCGGTCGTTGCGCTGTCGGCGGCCTGGTGGCCCGCGAAGCGGACGTGACGGCTGTCGTAGTAGATCCCCGGTCAGCCAGACCAGAACCCCTGTGCCGGTCGCGGCCGGTCCTGCTGACAGACGAAGGTGCGGCCTCTCCCCGACGGGGAGAGGCCGCACCCTGCTGCCGGGTGGTGGTAGGTCAGGCCGCTGGCAGGCTGGTGAACACCAGTGGCCCGGACGGTGCCGGAACTCCGCTGTTGGGGTAGCCCCAGGACGCTCTGTTGCCCGCCGAGGTGCTGAGCGAGAAGCCCACCGTGTACGTGCCCGGCGGCAGATCGCGGAAGTGGACCGGCAGCGAGACGTGCCCGTCGGGCCCGACACTGATCCCGCCGCCCGCGCCGCCCACCGAGTGGCCGAGGGAGTTGTAGATGGTGGTCGAGAACCCGGTCACCGGAGCGAGCGTGACATCGTCGATGGTGACGTCGACGGTGATGCCGTTGAACAGGTCGCCCGGAGCAGCTTCGGTGCGGCTGAGCGCTGCCGCGGTCGCCACCGGCCGGGTCGTGTCGGGCACCCGGGTGGCCTGCAGGTCCAGCCCCGGCCCGCCGTAGTGGGTGCCGTACACCGAGACCGAACCGGCCGCGTCGGTGAGCAGGATGCCGTCGATGGTGCAGGAAGGGGCCAGCGAACTCATCACCACCGGAAGTGAGTACGTGCCCGCCGGCCCTTCGGTCAGCACCTGGTTCCAGGTCGAGCAGCCCCGGGTCTCGACAGTGGCGGTCAGCGCGCCCTGTACTCCGCTCGCGGTGAACGTCAGCGTGGTCGACGCCGACTCGCGCCAGTTGTTCACCTGCGTCGGGTTCAGCGCGAACCCGGTCGCGTTGATCACCTCATTACGAGTGACCCGCACCGTGGGCGTGTCGAGGTCGGTGAAGCGCCTGGTGTTGCCAGCCCGGTCGGTCAGGCTGACCGACCTGATCGCCCACTCGCCGGTGGGGCTGCCCACGGGCAGGGTCACCGGCAGGTTGCACTCCAGGAACCAGATGTCCCAGACCTGGCTGTCGCCACAGAGCTGATATCCCTGGCCGCTGTCGACCAGCGTGAACGGCGACACGATCGTGGCGGTGCCGGGACCGTCCAGCACCAGGCGGCCCTTCCAGAAGCCCGCGCCCGGTTCGTCCTGGACATACAGTCCATACCGCAGGGTCGCGCCAGAGCCGCTGTCGTACACGTAGGGCCTGGTGGGCGAGGCGAGCCAGACACCCTCGGTCGCCGGCGGTGCGGTGTCGGGAGTCTGGGTGGCGGTCAGTACGGCCGCTGGGCTGATCTTGTCGCCGGACATGGTTCGCGTGGTGCCCTGGTCGTCGGTCGCGGTGATCTTCGTGACGCGGTACGTCACCGGCGCGGCCGGGCCGTACTCGGACACGAGGACGTCGTACGCGTACGACGAACTGGCGATCCCACCGGTGTGCGGCCCGACGACGGGCCAGCCGCCGTTCAGACCGAAGCGGATCTGCTCGACGGGCCCGACCGCCGTGGTGCCGCTGAAACGCCGCACATAGATGCTGCCGTTGAGGTCGCGGGCCGTGGTCGACGTGTCGGTGACCGTCCAGTTCAGGGTGACGGTCGTGCCCCCGGTGGTCGTGTCGACATGGTCCGTCGAGAACCCGATGCCCGAGAAGGCGATCTTCGGCTTCGCCGCCGCGACGGCCGGCGCGACCGCCGCCGTGAGCAGTACCGTGGTCGCGGTGACGGTGGCCAGGATGCGTGTGACTGCGCGAAGGCAGGCAGCTGCCATGTGTCCTCCCCGTTGATGGCGACCGGACCGCGACGGTCCGGTCTGCGCGGGCCGCCGAACCGGGGACCGCGCGCGCAGCGTATTCGATGCGCACCAGGGCGGGAAGCGCCGGTCACCCCGGGGCGGGCGGGCAGCGCAGCCCAGCCCGCCCGCCCCGGGATGACCGGCGTACCTGGCTCCCGGTCAGCGGATCGCGGCGATGACGCGGTCGTCGAACTCCTGCCAAACCACCTCGACGGCGCCGAAGCCGGCGTCGGACAGGGCGGCCAGGTGCAGCGCCAGGATCGGCTCCGCGTGGCTACGGTCCAGGTCGGCGAAGCGTCGGTTCCGTTCGGCCGAGACGGCGGCCAGGGCCGGTTCCGCTTCGGCGGCTTCCCAGAACGCCCGCCAACCGCTGACCATGTCGGCACCGAAGGCCGCCACGGCGTGCCGGGCCCGCCGGGCCTCGGCCATCTCCTGGAACCTGCCCCGTTCCCGGCCGAACGGGATGTTGTCCGCGTTCAGCAGGATCCCGCCGGGACGGAGCAGGGTGCCCATCCGGCCGTAGAGGGCGACCAGGGCGTGCGGCGGCAGCCAGTGCAGCGCGGTGCTGCTGAGCACCGCGTCGACCTGGTCCAGACCGAGCAGGTCGAGCAGGTCCGGCCGGCTGATGTCGGCGTCGACGAAGCGCAACCGGTCGCCGAGGTCGGTGGAGCTCTGCCGACCGATCTCCAGCAGCACCGGGTCGAAGTCCACCGACACGCAGGTCGCCGCGGGGAACCGGGCCAGCAGCCGGCGGCCCAGCGAACCCGGGCCACCGGCCAGGTCCAGTGCGACGAAGTCCTCCGGCAGCACCTCCGCCAGGACGTCGAACATCGCCTCGAAGCGGGCCTCCCGGTGTGGCAGGTAACCGGTCTGCTGGTCGTCCCAGCGGCGTTGCCACTCCGTCCAGTCCACCCTGGTCCGCTCGTCGCTCACCACTGCGTTCTCCGGCATCACGCCGCCTCCTCCATCGATCGGGTTCGGTCCGGTGCCGCCGAGGAGGCCCGCAGCCACCCCCGGAGGCCGTCGTGGTCCAGGTCGCCCAGGCCGAGCCGTTCCAGGGTGCGCCCGGTGCGGCGGTGGTCCGCACCCGACAGCGTCGCGGCCAGGCTGATCATGGCGCTGACCATCGGGGTGGGCACGCCGGCGCGCTGGCCGAGCTGCTCCAGCGGAACCAGCGTGTTGACCACGTCCTCCTGGAGGAGCCGGTCGTCCACGCTGGTCGGCGCGGTGACCCCCCGGTAGACCCAGGTCGAGCGCATCGCGCTCAGCAGGTTGGTGGTGTCCACCCCGCCGTAGTAGCGGTCCAGCAGTTCCGGGGTGGGCACCAGCGTCGCGTCGTAGGCCTCGGCGACCGCCCGGAACTCCCGTTCGACGGCCTCCAGCAGGCACACCGTACGTTCGGAGAGGCCCTCCTCGTAGAAGAGCACCCGCTCGGCGCGATCGATCTTCCCGAGATTGGCGTACGAGATGACCACGTGCGCCATCGCACCGAAGTCGTTCACCCCGCGGTGCACGAGGTTGGTCGCCGCCGCCAGGCCGGGAAAGACCCGGGCGAGGAAGGGGAGGTGCTCGTCGACGGCCGGCCGCCGGGGCGACGAGAGGAGGTTCCAGCCCTTGCGGGCCATCGCCACCCTGCCGTCCGGCAGCACCCGGGCGGCCAGGATGCAGTCGGTCTCCAGCACTTCCACCGACTCGGGCGCGCCACGTTCGTACAGGTCACGGGAGACCACGACGCTGCCGAAGAGCTTGCTGGAGAACAGGACGACCACCTGGCCGGGACGCAGTACGGGTGCCAGGGTGGCGGCGACGTCGGAGTAGGCGGTGGTGACCGTCGCGATGAAGATCACGGGACAGGTCTGCGCGAATCGGGCCAGGTCGTCGGTGACCTCCGCGATCGGGAAGGTGCCCTCCAACATGCCCGTCGTGCTGATCGAGCCGCTGGTGGCCACCGCTGCGAGTTTCTCCGGACGTCGGGCGTAGATGCTGACCTCGTGGCCGTGCCCGGCCAGGTGCGCCGCGAGCGCCTGGCCGATGTTGCCGGAACCCACCACGCCCACACGTTGCGTGTCGATGGCTGCCTCCCCTGTTCACGCCGATGCCATGGATCGCTGTCGATCATCGACGTTTGGTCGGGCCGGCGACACACCCGAACGAGGTGGCTCGGACCGTCGCCCGAGGCCCCCGGTCGAGCCCACCGGTCGAGCCCACCGAACGGGTACGCGCCGGAGGGCACCGATCACCGGAACCCGGTCGGGGTGGCCACGAAGGTGCACGTCGGTGCCCGGCCGGTCGGAGCCGGCCGTCCCCGGTTGTGCACGCCGTTCGAGGACGTGGGTACCGGCCGCTTCCACTCAGGTCGGCCGGCTCGAAGGCATCAGATTCCGTCGCGCAGGTCCACGACGGGACGACTCCCGCCCGAGCCGTTCCAGGTCACGCCGAAACCATGTGCGCGGAAGGTGCGGACGATCAGGTCACCCACCCGCTCCATGTCGCCCGGCCCGCCTTCCGGAGCGCCCCAGAACGCCAGCGGGAGGCGGCTGGTGCGCTTGGCCCGGTTCGTGTCCTGCCGCGTGTAGTAACAGAAACCGTGCAGCCCGGCCGCCGCGCCGCCCCGCTTCCGGTAGGCCTCGGCGCAGTCGGCGAAGCCGTCCTCCTGGGTACGCCCGGTGTCCGGCAGAGCCACGACACCGGCATCGGTGAGGGCTTCGAAGACGGTGGTGATCCGGTCACTGGCGGCACGCCACTGGGCGGCCCGCATCCGCACGGGATCGGGCTCCGGAGCCGTCGGCGGCGGGACGGGTCGGCCGGTGACCCGGGCGAGCAGCTCGCCGACGGCGGGCATCATGACGTTGCACAGGACATGCTGCCCGGCGTTCGTGGCGACGTCGGCTTCGGCACCGGCATCCAACAGCAACTGCACGGCATCGGTCGACGGCGCGAACTCCGCCGCCAGGAACAGCGCGGTCCGGCCGTCCGCGCTGCGATGTTCCAGCGGGGAGCCGGATCGTACGAGAAGGTCCAGGACCGCCAGATTCCGCTCCACGGGTGTGGTGTCGGCACCGATCGCCGCCATCTGTAGGGCGGTGAACCCGTGCGGGCTGACGGCCGACACGTCCGCCCCCGCGCGGATATGGTCCTGAACGGCTTGCACGTCGCCCAGCCGAGCGGCTTCGAAGATGGTCGACTGGTTGAACCGGGCTGTCATGGCGTGTCACGGTACCGACTCGCCCGGAAGGTGCGGACGATCGGAAGTCCGGCCTAGCCGATCACCTGCTGCCACACGTAGTACGCCGCGAAACCGGCGAAGAACACGATCGCGATCACCACGAGCGTGGTGGCCGCCCAGCCGGCCCGTAGGGCGGACGGCAGCGTACGCCGGTTGAGCCAGAGTACGAGCGCCGCGACCAGCGGGATGTGCACGGCCTCGATGGACCCCGCCAGGGTGAGCAGTGCCACCGGGTCGCCGAAGATGACGAACACCGCGAACGGCAGAACCGCGAGCCACCCGATCACGGCGACCCGGCCGATGACCGTGGGGCTGGCCCACGGACGCTGCGCGAGGTGGGACGGCAGCACCTTGCGAATGCCGTCCGTGTACAGCCGCTGCCAGCCGTCGATGTTGGTCAGCGTGGCCGTCCAGAAGGCCGAGATGAGGCCCACCGCCATCAGCCAGAACCCGACACTGCCGAACACCTCACTGAACAGCGTGGTCAGGTCGCGGGCGACGTCGGACTCCGCCGGCACGATGCCCTCCGGGCGCAGCAGCTCCGCACCGAGGATGAGGAACGCGACCGTGATGATCCCCACGCCCACCACGGCGAACGTCGAGTCGAGCGTCATGGTCCGCAACCACTGACGCACCCGGGCCACCTGGCCGGCATCCAGGCTGCGCGGGTCGAGGCGGCCCGGATGCTCCAGCGCGCCGACGCCGACGCCCTTCGCCGCGACCCAGTACGAGTACCACATGAGCCCGGCAGCGCCGTTGGACAGGAAGCCCAGCCAGGGCAGGATGTCGGCGACCACGAGGTCCTCGGGCACCGTGGGCACCACACCGGATGCGGCCTCGCCGAGGCTCGGGCCGACGAGTACGGCGGCCACCACGACACCGATCGCCAGTAGCAGCCCGATGATCCGGGACACCCACTCCACCCCGGTGTAGCGGCCGAACAGCACCAGGCCGGCCGCCGCCGCGATGACCACTCCCGTCCAGAGTTCGATCGGGCCGGGCGCGGCCAGAGTGAAGGCGCTGGCGGCGGCGCTCGCGATGCCGGCGATGGCCGCGACGCCGACCACCAGTTGCGGCACCAGGATCATCCACAGTGCCCATCCACGCGGGCCCGGCAGGTCGGCCATCCCGCTGAGCAGTCGCTGACCGGTCACCACGCTGTAGCGCCCGATCTCCCGGGTCACGAAGAGCTTGAGCACCAGGGCCGCGATCAACGCCCACATCAACGTGTACCCGTACTGGGCGCCGACTCGGGGGGTGAACAGCAGTTCGCCGGTGGCCAGGGCGGCCATCGCCCAGAGCACGCCCGGCCCGATGTACCCGAGTTTGGCGCGACCGGTGGGCGGTTCCGGCACCTCCACCGCTCTGTCACGACTCTTGACCGTTGCCTGTTCCAACACCCGTACCCTTCGATCGCCGGATCTCTCGGAAGGGTCCGTACCCACGGAGGCCGGCACCCTACCGGTCGGCTACCGGATCCGGTCGGGCGCTCATGCCGGACCGGGCGGTCCGGACGGACCGACGGGACGCACACTGAACAGGTCACCCGGCTGGCAGCCGAACACGTCGCAGATGGCGGTCAGGGTGGAGAACCGGACGGCTCGGGCCCGGCCGTTCTTCAGCACCGACAGGTTCACCACGGTGACTCCGACCCGCTCGGCGAGTTCGGCGAGAGTCATCCGGTGCTCGATGAGCAGTCGGTCGAGGTGGCAGACCACCCGATGGCTGGCGGGCTGCTCGTCGTCGACCGGGGCCATCACACCAGTCCTTCGAGGTCGGCGCGCAGTGCCGCGCCCCGGCGCAGGAACTCGGCCGCCGCGCCGAGGCCCAGGCCGAGCAGCAGGGTGGTCACCGGCAGGTCGATGACGGTGTGCAGCGCGAACACCTGGTCAGGCTGCCAGGCGTGCCGGGCCGCTCTGACGAGTGTGAGATGACCGGCGGCCTGGAGTGCGGCGGCCAGCGATCCGCCGAGCAGGAGCACGGCGGCCGCCGCGCCGACCCGGCGGGCGTTACGGGGGTGGAACGGGTCCGCGGTACGCAGCGACCGCACCACCCGCCACAACAACGCTCCGGTCGCCGCGATGACGGCCGCGAGCAGCAACGCCGGTCCGAAGATCCAGAGTCGGTCCCCAGCGGTCGGCTCGGCCACGGTCAGGATGGCGGCTCCCTGGGGAGCGAGCGTGAAGCGACCGGCCGTGACCTGCGCACCGAGGTCGGCCGTGGGCGTCACTGTCACGGGCACGACCAGGTTGTCGGCGACCAGAGCGCCGACCGCCGAACCTGCGACCAGCAGGGCGCCGAGCGCCACGGCGCCCGCCGTGACCGCTTCGAAGGCACCCTGGCCCGTCGGACCTGTGCGGGAACGACGCCTCTGTCCGAGTTGATGGAGCACCAGGAACCCTCCCCAGATCGACATTCGATATGTACTCCCTATAGTATCGAAATTCGATATGCCGCCGGTGGGCCACCCGGCACCGGTACGCCGAACGACCAAGCCACCCACCTGAGAGGTCGGACCAGCCGTGGTCATCCCCGTACCCGTCCGCACCGCCGGGCTGTTCCTCGCCGGCTCGCTGATCTGCTTCGTCGTTCCACCGCTCGCTGCGGGCCTGTTCGCGGCCGACGGGACGCCGGTGGTACTGCTCGCGGTCGCCGGCGCCGAACTGGTGTCGGCCGTCCTCCTCATCACCTGGTGGCTGCGCCGCCACGGGTTCGACCATCGGACTCTGGGCCTGACGTCGCGCCACTGGCGGCGGGACACGCTGATCGCGGCGGCCACCGTTCCGCCCCGCCTGTTGCTGGAGTTCGGGGTGCTGCTGCCCGCATCCGGTGGCGCGGCCAACCCGGAGGTCCAGGAGATCCTACGGATGACCACCGGCGGTGCGGTCGCAGTGGCCGCCGCCCTCGTGCTGGGTGTCGTGGGTGGCGGCATCGCCGAGGAGTTGTACTTCCGCGGATTCCTCCTCGGGGCGATTCCGCACCGATTCACCCGGCCACGGGTGGCGTTGCGGGTGGCGGCGGTCGTCTCGGTGCTCCTGTTCGGCCTGCTGCACCTGCCGGCCAACGCGCTGAACGCGCTGTCCATCGCCGTCGCCGGGCTGGTCTACACCGGGCTCTTCCTGGCCACCCGCCGACTGACGGCAGCCGTGGTGGCCCACGCGTTGTGGAACACCGCCGCGGTCGGCGCAGTCCTCGTCAGCTACGGCTGAGCAGGGGTTCGCCGCCCCGGCCGGGGTCGGCGGCACGGCCTGCACCGCATCTGACCCTCCCGGATGCCCACGCCGACCGATTCGTACGGTGATCACTCCCCGCAGTCAGGTGCGTGGGCCGGAGGTGCCACCATGCGAACCACCTCGCCACCATCGCCGGTGATCCACCAACCATAAGTTTGCCCAGCTCATCCGATGCGTCGGCGGCGACATTGGGCCGAGTTGGCTAAGGTGTTAGCTAAACGAGGAGGTCGGATGATGTCGGCTGAGGCTGTGCACTACAACATGCATGACGCCAAGACTCATCTGTCGCGCATCATCGAACGGGTGGAGCGCGGCGAGGAGATCATCATCGATCGGGCGGGCACCCCGGTGGCGAAGGTGGTGCCGCTGGTCCGACGGGCCAACCGCACCGCAATCGGCTCCCTCGCCGGGCAACTGGACCTCTCCGGCGACTGGGACTCCCCCCAGACCAACGCCGAGATCGCCAACGACTTCGGCATCGGCGCATGACCCTGCTGCTGGACACCCACGTCGTGCTCTGGGCCATCACCGGCGATGCGACCCTCGGCACCGAGTTCCTCGACCAGTTACGCCACGAGCCAGACATACTTCTCTCCCCGGTCAGCCTGTGGGAGATCACCATCAAGCAGAGTGCGGGGAAGCTCGCCGGCCCACCCGACCTCGCCGAGCGGGTGAGGGACATGGGCTTCCAGGAACTCCCGGTGACCCACGCCCACGCCATCACCGCCGGCCGCCTCCCACCCCACCACCGCGATCCCTTCGACCGCATGCTCGTGGCACAGGCGATCACCGAGGGTCTGACCCTGGCCACCCGAGACGCGTCGATATCGCTGTACGACGTGGACGTCCTCAAGGTGTGATCGGCCGGGCTCGTCCCGGCCTGCCAAGAACCACACGACGACGGCCCCGGGGCTGCGGCTCGTGGTCGAGCTCGCCGCAGCCCCGGCCCTCCGCGACCACCACCTCCTTCCCAGCGTGCGCGCCGAGCTGCTGCCGGCACGACCCGCCGAACTGCTGGCCAGTCGTCATGGCCTGGACCTCGTCGACCTCTGGTCGGCGAACAGGTAGCCCGGATGACGCCAGGAGCTAGATTCGTAGAACATCTGGTTCTACACTCGTATCCATGGAACGCATCGGTGTCCGGGAGCTGAACCAGAACACGAGCCAGGTGTTGGCTCGGGTGAGTGGCGGCGAGACCGTCGAGATCACCGATCGCGGACACCCGATCGCCCGACTTGTTCCGGTAGGCGACGACAGGTCGGTGTTGGCCAAGTTGGTAGCGGCAGGGCGAGCCGTCGCCCCAACCGGCGGCGGCTCTGTGCCACTTCCACCGAAGCTCGGTGACGAAAAGGTGGACGTGGCCGCCTCCCTCGCTGCGATGCGTGACGAGGAGCGCTGGTGATCTATCTCGATTCAGCTGCCGTCGTCAAGCTGGTTCGGCAGGAGATGTGCAGCGCCGACCTTGTCTCCTGGCTCAACAAGCACGACGACGTGCCGCTGGTCTCCTCCGCTCTCGTCGAGGTGGAAGTGCCCAGAGCGCTGCGCCGATCAGCTCCGCAAGCTTTGATCGGAGTACCGGCTGCCGTCGGACGGCTGTTCCGACTGGAGATCGACAGCACGATCCGTGCGACCGCAGCCGCGTTCGCCGAGCCGGCGCTCCGCAGCCTCGACGCCATCCACCTGGCCACCGCCCAAGTACTGACCAACGAGTCCGGCACGGCACTCACCGCCTTCGTCACCTACGACCGGCGGTTGCTCGAATGCGCCAAGGAAGCAGGACTGCCCGTAGCAAGCCCCGGTCAGAACTGACCCACGAATTCGCCACCCTGGTGGGGAGTCCGGTCGTCGTATGGCAGCGCGGCCAAGACATCGACCGTGGCCTGCCTTTCTGCTACCTGCACCCCTCCGTTCGGGTATCCGTTCGGTGGACCGGATGTGGCACAACCCGAACCGCATTCCCGCAGCTCAGGGTGGGATAGTGACTGTCACACCGTACGGCTCCGACGGCCGTAACGCGGGCGCAGGTCCGCTCCCCATGCTCGGCTCGCAGTCAGCCGAGCATGGGAGGAACAATGGGCCAGAATTGGCGTGGTGGTCGTGGCCGCCGATCGGCCACTGCCGGTGCTTACCGACCTCGTCGGCATCGGCGGCGGGGGTGTGACCACTGGTTGACGTCCTACGGCTTCGCGACGGCCTGAGTCAGCCTCGCCAATGGGGCGCTTCGACCCCTCGCTTGTAAGTTCTGGGCGCATCGTCCGGGCCCCAGTGCTGCGCCCAGGGCAAGGACCAGCGGCGTAAGCCCGCCCAGCGTCGCTGCTGTGTCCTCGGACGCTGCTGCCAGGATCTGCCCTCGGCAACGAGCGTCACCCATCTGCGGACCGTGCTCCGGACGCTGCTCTCCCAGGCGATCATCGACGGGCTGATCACCCGCAACGTCGCGTCCCTGGTGAAGCTGCCGCCGGTACGTAGGCGCAAGCGGAAGGCGTGGACGAGCGACGAGGCGCGGCGCTTCCTGGAGTCGGCTCGCGTCGACGACGATCCGCTCTACGCCGCTTACGTTCTGGTCCTGGTGCTCGGTCTGCGCAAGGGTGAAATGTTGGGGCTCACCTGGGCGGATGTCGACCTCGACGCGGGGGAGTTGACCGTCGACCGACAGCTTCAGCGGGTCGGTGCCGAACTGCTGCACCGGGAGACGAAGACGGCCGCCTCGGACGCCACCCTGCCGCTGCCGGACATCTGCACCGTGGCGCTCGACCGCCGCCGTGCCGCGCAGACCGTCGCCCGGGATGCCGCTGGTCCGGCCTGGCAGCCTTCCGACCTGATCTTCACCACCCGGTACGGGCGGCCGGTCGAGCCGCGCAACGTCAACCGCTTCTGGGACCGGCGTTGCGATGCTGCCGGAGTCCGGCGGATCACCGTCCGGGACGCACGGCGGACCTGTGCCTCGCTCCTGGCGGACCTGGACGTGCACCCTCGGGTGGCGATGCAGATCCTCCGGCACGCCTACTGCTGACTTCGCTGCTGTGCCGCGCCTGATCACGGTTTCCAAAGCCCGATCAGGGCCGCTGACCTGGGGTGGAGTGGGCCGCCAGGGACTCGAACCCTGAACCTATGGATTAAAAGTCCACAGCTCTGCCATTGAGCTAGCGGCCCGCTGGGCCATCAGGCTACCCGATCGTCCGCCTTCGGGTTGTGATGTGGTCCGCCCCGCTGCACACCGCCCGCGTACGGATGAATCGGCCGGAGCCTTGCTGGCTCAGGCCCCGTGCCGGCAGCTGTGCCCGGATCTGCCTTCCCCGAGGCCGGGCAGCACAGATGTGACCCGGCCGACGGGTTGCCCTTCAGTGCCCGAGCACACGTGTCCGATAGACGACGTCCTGGGTTGACAACCACTCCGCGCCGGTGACGCGTGAGCAGGGTGCGGTGGTGCCGCCGGCGATGCCCGACAGTGCCGCCGGCGACCCGACCCGTACCACCTCGTCAGGGAGAACAACCATGAGTCAGCCCGCCGACCTCCTCCGCGCAGCCCGTGAGCTCGCGGCCACCATCACCGCTCGCGCCCCGGAACTCGACGCCGACCGCGGCCTGCCCGCCGACCTGCTCGCCCAGCTGAAGAAGGCAGGGTTCTTCCGGATGTTCGTGCCGCGCAGCCACCACGGCCACGAGGTCGACCTGCGTGTCGGACTCGACGTGTTGGAGACGCTGGCGCGTGCCGACGCCTCGACCGGCTGGACTGTCATGATCGGATCCGAGACGCCGCACCTGGTGGCGCTGCTGGAGCGCGAGCAGTTCGACAAGTTCTATGCCAACGGCCCCGACGTGATCATCGCCGGCGGCTTCAACGCCCAGGGCGTTGCCGAGGTCGTCGACGGCGGCTACGCGGTGAACGGCACGTGGGCATTCGCCAGCGGCAGCGCGCATGCTGACTGGATCTTCGGTAACTGCGTGGTGACCCGCGACGGCCAGCCGCTGCCCGGCGCGACCGAAGGAGTGCCGCACCTGCGCTCGATGCTCGTGCCCGCCGGGCAGGCGCAGATCATCGACACCTGGCACGTCCTGGGCCTGCGCGGCACCGGCAGCAACGACGTGGCGATCTCGAACGTACGGGTCCCGGCCGAGCACACCTTCGACCTGTTCACCGGCGCGCCGTGCGTGCCCGGTCCCGGCTTCGTCGCCCCGCTGGTGCACTTCGTGCTGCATCTCGGCGCGGTGGCCGTCGGCATCGCGCAGGGCGCGCTGGACGAGACCGTGGCGATGGTCAACTCTGGCAAGCAGCGGCTGTACGCCAAGAACGGGCTCAAGGACTCGCCGGTGTTCCACGTCCACCTGGGACGGGCCGAGCTGGACGTTCGAGCCGCCCGGGCTCTGCTGCACGAGGTGGCCGACGAGGTGTGGGCAGCTTGCGAGCACGACCCGGCCGCGCTCACCGAGCTGGCCCCGCGTGCCTCGGCGACGCTGGCCTGGGTGACCGAAGCCGCTGTGCGGGCCGTTGACACCTGCTACCGCAGCGGCGGTGGCGCAGTGGCCCGCAACTCGTCGGCGATCCAGCGCCGGTTCCGTGACATGCACACCTTCAGCCAGCACGCGGCGGTGGCGGAGGGCTGGCTGGCCACCGGCGGAGCGGCCCTGCTGGGTCAGCCGCAGGGCCTGGCGTACTGAGGGCTTCCACCTCGGCTGAGCTTTCGAACCAGATCGACGTGTACGCCCCGGAGGGCCGCGGACCGCAGCTCGGCTACCACCTCGGCGACCCGTACGCGGCGAAGCTCGCCACGAGCAGTCTGCTCCGGGCCGCCCGGATGACCTCGACGATCACGGAACTGGTCAGCCCTACGGGCACGGCTGCACTGGTCGGCCCGCTGACTGCCAGCTCGGTGCGCCTCGCGTCCGCGCGCCCGTACAGGAGGGCTGCGCTGAGCAGGGCGAGAGCGACCGCTGGGCCGGGAAGGTCGGGTGCCTCGGTCGAGGTGGTGGTTGCCCCGCTCGCAGAAGGTCCGCCCTGGTCCGGCTGGCGACGGCGTACCGCGATGGTGAAGGCGGTGAGGCCGAGGTACGCCTCGGTCTTGCCGCCACCGGTGGGGAACCAGAGGAGGTCGGCGACGGCCTGGCCGGCGTCGTCACCCCGCTCCCGGTGCCGGGACGTCGGGTCGGGGGAGGCGAGCAGCGTGATGCCGGCGGCGATCCGGTCGGCCGCCTCACGGTCGTCGCGTAACGCCTCGCGCACCCGGCGGCGATAGCCGTCGAGCCGTCGTTCCGGAGAACCCGATGTCCACCCTGTCCGGTCAGCGCGGCAGGTTGAATCACCGGCGCGGATGGGTAAACGGGCGACATGACTGAGCTGCCGACGAACATTCTGACGGACGCTGGCTTCACGGCTGACGAGGCCGATGACATCGTTCAAGGCTTGGTGCAAGGTATTGACCTGCATCAAGACACGCAGCGCACACACTCCGTCAACATCGACGAACTCTCCCCAGAGAAGAAGGAGGCGCTCGAGCGGTTCAACATGGCTGTCGCTGCGGACCGCTGAGACGAGCACCGACCGGCGTCCCGACGCGTGCTCAATGATTGTCGGGACGCCGGTCGCGCAACGTGGAGTAGCCGGCGTAGTAGCGGCCGAAACCGTAGCCGCCGGCCGCCAGGGTGGCCAGCGCCCAGGGCCGTAGCCGGTCGCGCAGCTTGTCGGGCGCCAGCCGATCGACCGGCACCCGGAGGACCCCGAGCAGCTCGTACCACTGGTCAGCCGTGCCGGGGTCGACACCGCGCTGCTCGGCGAGGGAGTGCTACGCCAGCAGGTCGGCGGACCGGCCGGGATGAGCGCTCAACTTGATCACCTCGTTTGGCTGGCGACCGAGCGGCCATACCAGATCGAGATCCGGTCGTTGCCGTTCTCTGCTGGCGCGCACCCTGCGCTCGACGGCTCCTTTCAGATCCTGTCATCTCCGTCGCCCAGGTTGCCCGACCTGGTCAGGCAGGAGATGCTGCTCCCGGCTTCCTCACCGGCCTCAAGGTCGAGTCCGCACGTCAGTCGTCGCCACCTGCCTTCAGAACCTCCACGCGGAGCTCTTCCGCCTCGCCGGCGGCTGAGTACCTGGTGCGCTATGCCGTCGAGGTGAGGCCGCCGCGCGGTCGGGCGACGTCCTCCTCGGCGGCCGGTGCGTATCCCTCGTCGACGCTGACCTTGCGGGCGATGATGCCGAGCAGGACGCCGTAGACCACCTTGGAGGTGATGTCGGCGACGGTGTAGGTGATCTGCCGGGCGACGACGCCGTCGGCGGAGTCCCACATGGCCGGCATCAGGTATGCGCCGGGGTAGAGCATCCAGGAGACCAGCACCAGCCACCACACGCCCTTGGCGATCGGGCGGGCGGAGGCGGGCAGCCGGCTGAGGTTGCCGAAGATCGTCCGGGCCACCAGCACGAGCAGCAGGACGAAGAACGCGGTGCTGACCAGGCCCCAGATCCAGAACGGTGCCGAGCGTTCCACCTCGTAGAACTGGCCCGCGTAGCCGGTGTAGATCATCGCCAGGCCGCCGGCGACGAATAGGACCCAGGTGCGGTGGAACGCGCGCCCGGTGATGCCGAGCACCACCAGCAGCTGGATGAGCAGCACCGGCACGTCGATCGACCAGTTCATGTAGCGGTAGCCGTTGGTGAACAGTGTGTCGCTCTGCACCCACGCGGAGCCGTTCCAGTCGAACGCCTCGGACCAACGTTGGGACAGCACCCACAGCTCGAAGAACGCCGAGATCATGACGACCGCGGACAGGGTCGAGGCGAGTTGGTAGCGCCGGTCGGAGCTGTTGCGGGTGAGCAGGAAGTAGACCAGGCCGGCGGCCATCACCGCGTAGCCGAGCGTCAGCACGTGCGAGACGATCGTGTACTGGTCGACGTTGTAGTCGAACATGTTCTCGAAGTTCACGGTGCCCCCGTCCGACCAGCACTAATACCCACAAATCAGGTTATATGGTCCGTGGGTGGGGGTGTGGGCGGATCAGCTTCCCGCCCGGGTCGCCGTCGGCGGCTCCCGGGCACTGGTCGTCGCCGTGCTCGCCGTCGAACTGGTGGTGCCCGGCGGCTGGGGCGACGCGGACCGGGCCCTGCTGCTGGCCGGGCTCGTCGTCGGTGTCCCGCACGGCGCGCTGGACCACCTCGTACCCCGGATCGTGCTCGGCCGGCGGGCACCGCACCCGGCGCTGCTCGCGGCCGGCTACGCCACCCTGGTCGTGGTCGTCTTCCTCGCCTTCCGGGCGCTGCCCGGCGTCGGTCTGCTGGCCTTCCTGCTGCTGTCCGTCGCCCACTTCGGCACCGGCGAGACCGCCGTGGCCGACCTGCGCGCCGGCCGGCCCCCGCAGGCTGCCCCGCTCACCGCCGCCGCGTTCGGCGCCACCGTCGTGCTGCTGCCCCTGGCCGCCCACCCGACGGAGGTCGGGCCCCTGGTGGCGGCGCTGTCCGGGGGTGCCGCCGGCCTGACGCCCGGCCAGGCCCGCGCGGGCGTCGCGGCCGTGCTCACCCTGGCCGCCCTGGCCGGGGTACGCCTCCTGCGGCGCGGCGACCACGCCGTCGCCGCCGAACTGGCGCTGCTGGTGACCCTGGTGCTGGTGGTGCCGCCGTTGGCGGCGTTCGGGGCGTACTTCGGCGGCTGGCACGCCCCCCGGCACCTGGCCCGGCTGGTGGCGGCCGACCCGGTCAACGCCGCCGACCTGGCCGCCGGTCGACTGGCCCGCCCGCTGGGGCGGCTCGCCCGGCAGGCGGCACCGCCCAGCCTGGCCGCGCTCGGGGCGTTGGCCGTGTTCTGGCTCGCCGCCGACTGGCCGGAGTCGGCGGCCACCGCGCTGATGCTCGTCGCCGCGCTCACCGTGCCGCACGCCCTCGTCGTCGCCGTGCTCGACCGCCGCGCCGGGCCCCCGAGAACCACCCCTCGTGGCAGCCGGGCGGGCGTCGGCTCCTGACCGGGCGGAGGTGACCTACCGGGTACGCGCCTTCCGGTCCGCCGCGAAGGCCCTGTCCGCGCTACCGCCCCGGCCGGACGGCGATCGGGCGGTTGGAGCGCTGCGGACCGGGTACGGGCAGCACATGCGGATCGTGGTGGTGGGGGCGAGCGGGAACGCGGGGACCGCGCTGGTGCGCCGGCTGCGGCGGGAGCGTGCGGTGGAGATCGTCGGGGTGGCCCGAAGGCTACCCGGGCAGGATGCCGGGGAACCGTACGACCAGGTGGAATGGCACTCCTGCGACATCGGTGCGCCCGGGGCGGCCGACCAACTCGCCGGGGTCTTCGCCGGGGCGGACGCGGTGGTGCACCTGGCCTGGCAGATCCAGCCCAGTCACGACCAGCGGGTGCTGCACCGCACCAACGTCGGCGGCAGCAACGCCGTCGCCGAGGCGGTGACGCGGGCCCGGGTCCCCGCCCTGGTGTTCGCCTCGTCGGTCGGCGCGTACGCGCCCGGTCCCAAGGACCATCCGGTCAGCGAACGCTGGCCGGCCACGGGGGTGCCCGGATCGTCGTACAGCCAGGACAAGGCCGAGGTGGAGGCGCTGCTCGACCGGCTGGAACGGGACCAACCCGACCTGCGGGTCGTGCGGATGCGCCCCGGGCTGATCTTCCAACGGCCGGCGGCCACCGAGATCACCCGGTACTTCCTGGGCCCGTTCGCGCCGGTCCGCCTGCTGCGGTACGGGCGCATCCCGCTGGTGCCCGCGAACCGGCGGCTGCGGATGCAGGCCGTGCACGCCGACGACGTCGCCGACGCGTACGCCCGCGCGATTCTGGGCGACGCGCGCGGCGCGTTCAACGTGGCGGCGGACCCGGTGCTGACCCCGGAGCTGGTGGCCAAGCACTTCCACGGCTGGACGGTGCCGGTGGCCGCCCCGGTGCTGCGCGCCGCCGCCGCGTTGACCTGGCGGGCCCGCCTCCAGCCCGTCGACGCCGGCTGGGTGGAGCTGGCCCTCAACGTGCCGCTGATGTCCAGCGAGCGGGCCGAGACGGAACTGGGCTGGCAGCCGCGCACCGACGCGGTGACGGCCTTGAAGGAGTTGTTCGCCGGCATGGCCGGGGGCGCCCACACGGCCACCCCGCCGATGACCGCCGCACCCGACCTGCCGGGCCGTCCCGGCGGCCTCGTCAAGGGACGGCTCGCCGGCCACGGCAACCCCTACTGACTCGGCCCGGTCGACCGGCGGCGAAGCTCGGTGTGGGCGCCGGTGACCGAGTGGCGGGTATGAGGGTTCGACTCGGCGGCGAACAGGGTTCGACTCGGCGGCGGGGCGAGCGGTGTCGGTTGCCGGGCCACCGGGTCAACGCAGGGTGGAGGAGGTGACCGTGGGATTGCGGGCACCGAGGAAGAAGATGCCGGGATACCCCCTGGTCTCGAACCCACGACTCGGGTTGCGGCGCAGGGTCGACCCCTCGACCGTCATCGTGCCGGACCGGTCGTTGCTGACGAAGAAGACCGCGCCACCGCCCTCCCGGGCCACGTTGTCCTCCACCACCGAACCGGCGATCCGCAGGGTGAACCGGTTGCCGTCGCAGTAGATCGCCCCGCCGCTGCCGCCACCCGGCGTGCCCGACCGGGCCGGGTTCGCGCCCCGGCCGACGGCCTCGTTGTCGCGCAGCACGCTGTTGAGCACCACCCAGGAGACGCCGATGCTGCTCAACGCGCCGCCGTTGGCGCAGGACCCGCCCGTGAACGTGCTGCCCACCACGTAGACGGGCCGGTTGTCGTACTGGCTGAGCACCCGGATCGCCGCGCCGCCCACGTCCGGGCCGGTGGGGTCGCACCGGTTGTCGACGAACCGCGAGTTGACCACCTTGACCCGACCACCCCGGACGAAGATCGCCCCACCGCCGCCGCCGTCGGTCCGCTCGCCGGTGGCGTTGCCTGCGGTGAAGGTCAGGTTCTGCACCGTGAGCTGCGGGTGGTCCTGGTTCTGGCAGTGCGAGGTGGTCCAGCCCTGTGCCCCGTCGCAGGTGTTCATGTAGAGGATCCGCCGTCGGCCCTGCCCGCTGAGGGTGACCAGGCCGCCCCCGTCGATGACGACCTTCGGCCCGTTGGCGTTGCGTACCTTGGCGGTGGCGGTCATCGCGATGGTCACGGGTCGCGGGCCGCAGTCGAAGGTGATGACGCCGCCTGCGGCGACCGCCTTGACCACCGCCGCCGACGTGCAGCTCGCCGGGGTGCCGGAGCCGACCGTCCGGTCCGGCCGGGAGGTGTCGACGGCCCGCGCCTCCGCCGGCACGCCCGCCCTGCCGCCCGGGTTGCCGGCCTTCGGTACGGGGACCGCAGCGGTCGGTTTCGGGCTCCGGGCCGCCCCGGGTCCGCCCAGCCCCACCCGGGGCGTGGGGGCGGCGGCGGGACCGGCCGGGGTGGGCCCACCGGCCGGGGCGGAGTCGGTGGCCGCGGCGGTCGGCACGTCGCCGTCGCCCGTCGGGCCGCCGCAGGCGGTGAGGAGGGTGAGCACGGCGAGCGTGCCGACGATGGCGGGGGAGGTCAGGCGCACCGGCCGATGGTAGGAGGCGGCCGGGCCGCTGGCGAGCCCGCGCCCCGGACGGCGCGCTCAGTCCTCGACGATGTCGGAGATCACGACGGTGACGTTGTCCGGTGCGCCGGCCTGGTGGGCGAGCTTGACGAGCTGCTCGCCGCAGTGCTGGCGATCGGAGTACGAGGCCAGCGCCGAGGCGATCGAGGCGTCCTCCACGTAGTCGGACAGCCCGTCGCTGCACAGCAGCAGCCGGTCGCCGGCCAGGACGGTGAGCGCGCCGATCGCGGGCGGCGCGTCGGAGCCCTGCACGGCGCGGGTGACCAGGGACCGCTGCGGGTGGTGCCGGGCCTGGTCGCGGGTGAGCGCCCCCTGGTCCACCAGCGCCTGGACGAAGGTGTCGTCCCGGGTGAGCTGGGTCAGCTCGCCGTCACGCAGCAGGTAGCAGCGGGAGTCGCCGACCTGGGCCAGCACCAGCGTGTTCCCGGCGAGCAGCCCGGCCGTCAGCGTCGTACCCATGCCGTCGCGGGCGGGGTCGGCGGTGATGGCGGCGTGGATGCGCTGGTTGGCGGTGCTGACCACGGCCCGCAGGGCGTCGGCGGCGGCGTCGGGAGCGGTCGGCGGGATCAGTTCGTCGAGAATCCGGATGACGATCTCGCTCGCCACCTCGCCCGCGGGCAGTCCACCCATGCCGTCCGCGACCGCGACGAGGCGGTCGCCGGCGAGGGCGGAGTCCTCGTTGTTGGTCCGGATCAGGCCGATGTCGTTGAGGATGGCCGAGCGGAGGATCAGCGTCATGCGTCAAGCTTGCCAAGAACACCCGCCCGGCGTCTTTCCGCACTCCCGCTACTGCGGTGGAAATGTCGACGGTCCTGGTTGTCGCCGCACGGCCGGTCCGGCATCCCGGCGGTGCCACCCCGGCCGTCGGCGGTCCATCATGGCCGTCGGCGCGGGTAGCGCAGCAGCAGACTGGCGGCGACCTCCTCGTCGCCGACGGCGGCGTACCCGTGCGGCACGTCGGCGTTCCAGCGCAGGTGTCCGCCCGCCGTGGCGGTGAGCGGCGCGTCGGTCGGCCCGGCGCGTAGCACGCCCGCGAAGACCGTGACGTGTTCGGTGACCCCGGGCTGGTGGGCCGGGGAGAGCTGACCCGGCCCGGGGCTGACCCGCATCCGGTACAGCTCGTAGGTGGCGTCCGCGTCGTCGAAGACCTCCAGCAGGGTCGCGGCGACCGCCGCGCCGCGCACGGTGGGACCGGCGGTCGGGCTGGACAGCACGGCCGTCAGGGGTACGCCGAGTTGCGCGGTCACCGCGTACAGCGTCTCCAGGGTCGGGTTGCGGGTGCCGCGTTCCAGCCCGGACAGGGTCGCCTTGCCGACCCCGGCGAGTCGAGCCAGCGCCGACAACGACATGCCCCGCTCCTCGCGCAGCCTGCGGACCCGGGTGCCGACGGTCCCGGCGTCCGCCTCGGGGCTCGGCGGGACGGGACGGTCGGGTTCGTCGGCCGTTCGGTGGGCTGGTGACGGCTGCGGCATCCCGCTATGGTGCTACACGTTCACCGTTCCGTTTACGGAACGAGGGGGGTGGGGGCATGGTCGGGCGTACGCAACCGGTGCTGGCCGGCGTGGTGACCGCGCTGGTCGGCTTCGCCAGTTCCTTCACCGTCGTGCTGGCCGGGCTGCGTGCCGTCGGCGCCACCGACGCCCAGGCGGCCTCGGGCCTGCTCGTGCTCTGCGTCGCCTCCGGCGTCTGCGCGGCCTGGCTCGGCCTGCGGCACCGGCTGCCGATGAGCGTCGCCTGGTCGACACCCGGCGCGGCCCTGCTCGTCGCCACCGGCCCGGTGCCCGGCGGCTGGCCCGTCGCCGTGGGCGCGTTCCTCGTCTCCAGTCTGCTGATCGTGGCCGCCGGCCTGTTCCCGGCGCTCGGTCGGGCGGTCGCCGCGATCCCCCGCCCGGTCGCCGGGGCGATGCTCGCCGGAGTGCTGCTGCCGTTGTGCACCGCCCCCGTCCGGGCCCTCGTCGAGGTGCCCGCGCTGGCCGCCCCGGTGGTGCTGGCCTGGCTGGTGCTGCACCGCCTCGCCCGCCGGTGGGCGGTGCCCGGCGCGCTCGCCGTGGCCGTGGTGGCGATCGCGGCGACCACGCCCGCCGCCGCGCTCGACCCCGCCGGCCTGCGCCCCGTCCTGGAGTTGACCGCCCCCGCCTGGAGCCTGCCGGCGCTGGTCGGCCTGGCGCTGCCGCTGTTCCTGGTGACCATGGCCGCGCAGAACGTGCCCGGCACGGCCGTGCTCGTCGGCTACGGCTACCGGCCGCCGCTGGGCTCCGCGCTGCGCACCACCGGGCTGGTCGGAGCGGTCGCCGCCCCTGCCGGCGGGCACGCCGTCAACCTCGCGGCGATCACCGCCGCCCTGGCCGCTGGCCCGGACGCGCACCCCGACCCGGAACGTCGGTGGATCGCCTCGGTCACCGCCGGTGCCGGGCTCGCCCTGCTCGGCCTGGGCGCCGGGCTCGCCACCACCCTCGTCGCGCTCTCCCCACCCGTGCTGGTGGAGGCGGTCGCCGGGCTGGCGTTGCTGGGGGCGCTGGCCACCGCGCTGTCGTCGGCGCTGGCCGAACCGGCCGACCGGGAGGCCGCCGTGATCACCTTCGTGGTCACCGCGTCGGGAGTGTCCCTGCTGGGCGTGGGCGGCGCGTTCTGGGGGCTGGTGGCGGGACTGGGGATGCTGCTCCTCTTCCGCCGGCGCGGGACGCCGCTCGTGCGCCGGCCCAGGACACCATCGACGCGGGCGCCGGGGACGCCGCCGTCGGACCGGGCGCCGGTGGCGGCCGGCGGTCCCGGCTCCGGCTCCGGTGGGGGCGGGGCCGTCACTCCTCCGGATGCAGGTCGGCCACCGGAACGCCGAGACGAACCCGCTCGTCGGTGACCGTGTCGATCTGCTCGGCCAGCACGTACACCGCGCCGGCGGGGACCAGGTCGGTGGAGACCTTCAGGTAGCCGGAACGCAGCAGCCGGGCCGCCAGGTCGGCGGGCACGTCGGGCTCCTCCACGGCCGCCGACTCGATCAGCTCGTCCAGACTGCCGCCCGGGTCGGCGGTCGGCGCCGCCTGCACGGTCACGGCGTTCGGGTCACCCCGCTGGACGAGATCCACGACGCCGACCTCCACCCCACCCGGGTCGACGACCCGCATGCCGGTGGTGACCCGGGAGAGCACGGCCTGCTGTCCGGCCCCCCGCGGCTCCGTCCGATGTCCCGCGTCCGCCCGCTGCCCGCTCCCCTGCTGCTCCATCTCCGTGCGGTTCCCGGCCCCCGCTGCGGCCAAACCCGGGCCGACGGGATGCGCCGTCCGGCGCGGCGGCACCAAACTTTCCGTCGGGTCGACAACGGGGCCACGGTCAGGGGGTGGGCGTCCAGCCGGACGGAGGACGCGGGGACAGTTCGCGCCAGGTGTCCGTGCCCTGGAGCAGCGCCCGGACGGTCTCCTCGGCCTCCTCGACGCTGGGGTACTCGTAGAACCGGGAGACGCCCTCCGCCCCGCCGGCCCGCTGCTCGACGTGCCACCTGTCGGCGTCCGCGCGGAGGAAGACGTCCCGTCGGGCCAACCGCCCCCACTTCCCGTTCCACCAGTGTCTGCGCTGCTCCATGGCGGGACTCTATCGAACATGCGTACGAAAGGAAGGGGCCCCTGCGGGATTCCCGCAGGGGCCGATGTGCGTACGCCGGGTTCAGCGCCCGGTGGGCGGTTCCTCCCGCCGGCCGAGCACGTCGTCCAGGGCGCCGCGCTGTTGACCGGGCGTGTTGTGGCCGGCGGCGACCAGCGCGTCCCGGATCTCGGTGAGCAGCTTGACCTCCTCGCTGGGCGCGGCCGGCGGCGGCTCCTCGCCCCGCTTGCGCCGCTCGGCCAGCCGGTTCATCGGGAACACCACCAGGAAGTACAGCGCCGCCGCGGTGAGCACGAACGTGATCACCGCGTTGACGAAGGTGATCCAGTCGAACTCGACACCGCGGACCGTCCACACCGCCCCGTCGATTCCGTCCGGACTGTCGGTGAGCAGCAGCACGAACAGCGTGATCAGCGGCTTGAGGAACGCGTTGGTCAGCGAGGTGACCACCGCCGTGAACGCCGCGCCGATGACGATACCGACCGACAGGTCGACGACGTTGCCGCGCATGATGAAGTCTTTGAAGCCCTTGAGCATCCGTACTCCCGAGGTGTCCGGTCTTTTCGTCGGGCACAACCTATGCCCCGGGCGGGGGCTCCAGAAAAGCGCCGGCCTCGACCGCCGCGCGCTCCGGGTCGCCGGCCCGGATCGCCGCCACCAGTCGGGCGTGGTCGACGTGGCGTTCGGGCTCCAGCGTGTCGCCCATGGCCGTGGCGATGGTGCGGCGCAGGGCGGTGCCGACCGAGGCGTACAGCTCGGCGAGCATGCGGTTGTGCGCGGCGGCGACCACCGCCGTGTGCAGGGCGGCGTCGGCCTCGACGAACTCGTCGACCCGGCCGCCGCGCCAGGCCGCCTCGCGGGCGGCGAGCGCGTCGTCGAGGGCCGCCAGGTCGTCGGGGGTACGCCGCAGCGCGGCCAGCCGCGCCGCCTCCACCTCGAAGGCGCGGCGCACCTCGACGACCTCTGCCGTGCGGTCGTCGGTGAGCCGACGGGCCACCACGGGAGCCAGTTCGTCGGTCGACACCACGTACGTGCCGGAGCCCTGCCGGCACTCGAGCACCCCGGCGTGTGCCAGCGCCCGGACGGCCTCGCGGACGGTGTTGCGCCCCACGCCGAGGGCGGCGACGAGCTGCGGCTCGGTGGGGATCCGTCCGCCCACCGGCCACTCGCCGCCCAGGATGCGTTCCCGGAGCTGGGCGATCGTGTCGCGCACCCGCTGCCCGCGCGGGGGTACGGCGGCGGGGTCATCCGACGGTGTCACTGCTTACACTCCCGGCCGAAATTCATCCCATGATTGTAGGTTCGAGGGCGTGATCCCGCCCCCGCCCCCCACCGCCGTGCCCCCGGCCCCCGCCGAACACGCGGGTCCGGCGGGCCGCGAGGACGGCCACGGCGGGCAGCACCTCCGGCCCGCCGCGCGCAACCGGTCCCGGCACAGGATGCTGGTGCTGGCCGGCATGGTGCTGGTGGCCCTGAACCTGCGCGCCGCAATCACCAGCCTCGGCGCGCTGCTCGACGAGGTACGCGCCGGGCTCGGGCTCTCCGGCGCGATGGCCGGCTTCGTCACCACCCTGCCCACGATCGCGTTCGCCGGGCTGGGCGCGGCCACCCCGTGGCTGGTCCGCCGGCTCGCCCCGGCCCGGTTGCTGGTGCTCGCCATGCTCGCCCTGACCGCCGGGCAGGCGCTGCGGGTGGTCACCGACTCGGCCGCCGCGTTCCTGGTCACCAGCGCGCTGGCCCTGGCCGGTATCGCGGTGGCGAACATCCTGCTGCCGATGCTGGTCAAGCAGCACTTCCCGCACCGCGCCGGGCTGGTCACCGGGGCGTACACGATGGCCCTGACGGCAGGCACGACGGTGGCCGCGGCGGCGGCCGTGCCGGTCGCACACGCCTTCGGTTCCTGGCGGGCCGGCCTGGGCGTCTGGGCGGCCATGGCCGCGGTGGCCGTCGTACCGTGGGTGCCGCTGGCGCTGCGGGCCCGCGCCGCCGCGCGCCGCGCGGCCCCGGCGCGCACCCCCGCACCCGGATCCGGCCCGGCCGCACCCGGCTCGGCTGGGCCATGGCGGTGTACTTCGGGGCGCAGTCGCTCAGCGGGTACGCGATCATGGGCTGGCTGGCACAACTGTTCCGGGACGCCGGTTTCCGGCCGCAGGACGCGGGCCTCCTGCTCGCCGGGGTGACCGCGCTCGGCGTGCCGATCGCGCTGCTCATGCCCGCCCTGGCCGGCCGGCTGGCCACGCTGCGCCCGCTGGTGCTCGGGCTGACCGCCGCGTCGACGCTGGCCTACCTGGGGCTGGCGCTGGCGCCGCAGGCCGGCGCGCTGCTCTGGGTGGCGCTGCTGGCGATCGGGCAGGGGGCGTTCCCGATGATCCTCACCACGATCGGTCTGCGGGCCCGCACCGCCGAGGGCACGGTGGCGCTGTCGGCCTTCGCGCAGAGCACCGGGTACGTCATCGCGGCCCTCGGGCCGCTGCTGGTGGGCGTCCTCTACGAGGCGACCGGCGGGTGGACCGCGCCGATCGGCTTCCTGCTGTTCGCGCTCGTGGTGCAGGCGGGCGCGGGCCTGGTGATCGCCCGTCCCCGCCATATCGAGGACGAGCGGTGAGCGGTGACGGTCAGGAGGAGGCCGGAGTGGGGTCGCCCGCGACGGCCTGGTCGACCGTCGGGTAGGTGTGCAGCACCTCGACCAGGCCGCTCACCTCAAGGATGCGCAGCACCCCGCGCTGCGGAGCGGCCAGGCGCACCACGCCACCGGCCTCGTCGCAGCTGTTCTTGGCCCGGACGAACACCGACAGCCCGGTCGAGTCGCAGAACGAGACCTCCGCCAGGTCGAACACGAGACGGCTGCGGCCCTTGTCGAGCAGATCCGTGATCTGGTCCTGCAACTGCGGAGCGGTCGCCATGTCCAGTTCGCCCGCCACCGCCACGACGACCACGTCGCCACGCTGTTCCGTGTGCACCGTCAGGGACATCAGCAAGACCTCCTGTTATCGACAGGAACGGTATCCCACCATCGGGCCGGTACGCAGAACGGGACCGACATCCGGTGCCGTCCGTCATTCCTTTGCTGCGCGGCAAGTAGCGCCCGGGTCTGCGGTGATAGAGTCCGCCCGGTCCGGGCGAGGGAGTTCACCATGGCGTTGAGCACGGAAGAGAGCAGTCGACTGGTCGACCTGCTGACGGGGCACGGCGACCAGGTCACCCGCCGGTGGACCGAGCTGGTCGCCGGCTCGCTGCGGGGCCGGCTGACCCAGGCCGAGCTGGGCCGGCAGGTGGAGGATCTGCACCGGGCGCTGCTCGACGCCCTGGGCAGGGGAGCGCAGGACCTGACCGTCGAGGGGGCCACCGAACTGCGGGCCGTGCTGGCCGAGCTGTCCAGGGGCCGCGCCCGACAGGGCTTCTCCGCCACCGAGACCGCCACCAGCATCTTCTCCCTCAAGGACGCGCTGCTGCCGCTGGTCGAGGAGACGGGTGGCTCGCTGCGCGACTACGTGGCCTACACCGCGCTGGTCGACCAGATGGCGCTGTTCACCTTCGAGACCTACGTGCGTACCCGGGAGAGCCTGATCGCCGACCAGGCCGAACAGCTGCTGGAGCTGTCCACCCCCGTGGTCAAGCTCTGGGAGGGCGTGGTGGCCGTGCCGCTGGTCGGCACGCTCGACTCGGCCCGCGCCCAGGTGGTGATGGAGCGGCTGCTGCAGACCCTGGTCGACACCGGCTCGCCGTACGCGATCATCGACATCACCGGCGTCCCGGCGGTCGACACCCAGGTCGCCCAGCACATCCTCAAGACGGTGGTGGCCGCCCGGCTGATGGGCGCCGACTGCATCATCTCCGGGATCCGGCCGCAGATCGCGCAGACCATCGTGGCGCTCGGCATCGAGTTCGGTGACATCGCCACCAAGGCCAGCCTCGCCGACGCGCTACGGCACGTGCTGCGGCTGACCGGCGTGGAGACCGGTCGCCGCCGGCCTCGCCGGGAGGCGTGATGGAGCGGGTGCCGATCCTCAAGATCGGCGACATCCTGCTGGTCTCCATCCAGGTCGACATGTCCGACCAGACGGCCCTCGCCCTCCAGGACGACCTCGCCGAGCGGATCGTCGACACCGGCAGCCACGGCGTGATCATCGACATCACCGCGCTGGACATCGTCGACTCGTTCGTCGGCCGGATGCTGTCGACCATCGCCTCGATCTCCAAGGTGCTCGACGCCGAGACGGTCGTCGTCGGCATGCGGCCCGCCGTGGCCATCACCCTCGTCGAACTGGGGCTGTCGCTCAACGGCATCCGGACGGCCCTGAACGTCGAACGGGGCATGGAACTGATCGCCGCCTTCCACGCCGAGGAGCACGACGACCACGACGACGATCCGGACTTCGAGCCCACGGCGTCGCCGTGACCGGCGTCGAGACGGGCCTGCCCAGGGCGCAGCCGGTCAGCAGCGACGAGGACGTCGTCCGGGTCCGGCAACTCGTCCGCACCGTGGCGGTCGCGGTCCGGCTCTCCCTCGTCGACCAGACCAAGGTCGTCACCGCGGCCAGCGAACTGGCCCGCAACACCCTGGTCTACGGCGGCGGGGGAACGGTCGAGGTGAGCGTGGTCGACAACGGCCACAAGCAGGGCGTACGGATCGTCTTCGCCGACACCGGGCCCGGCATCGCCGACCTCGACCTGGCGCTGACCGACGGCTACACCACCGGGGGCGGGCTCGGCCTCGGCCTCAGCGGGGCCCGTCGGCTCGTCGACGACTTCGACATCCGAACCGCCGTGGGCGAGGGAACACGTATCACGGTCACCAAGTGGTCGCGATGACCGGCGACGCGGTCACCGACCGCGGAGTCTGGTTCCGGGTGGACGACGGCGGCACCGGCAGCGCCGCACGACGGGCCGCCGAACGGCTCGCCGGGCAGCTCGGCTTCGACGAGGCCCGCACCGCCGACCTGTCGATCGTCGTGGCGGAGCTGACCAGCAACCTGGTCAAGCACGCCCAGGACGGGATGCTGCTGCTGCGCCCGGTACGCGCGGAGCAGGAGGCCGGCGTGGAACTGGTCGCCATCGACTCCGGGCCCGGTATGGCCGACGTCACCGACTCCGCCCGCGACGGGCACTCCACCACCGGCACCCTCGGTATCGGGCTGGGCGCGATCGTGCGCCAGGCGAGCTGGTTCGACGCGTACTCCCGGCCGGGTCGGGGCACCGTCATCGCCGTCCGGGTCTGGCCGGGGCAGGACCCCGGCCGGGCGTGGGTGGACGGGCTGACCCGACCGTTGACCGGCGAGACCGTCAGCGGCGACGGCTGCGCCTGGCGGATCGTCGACGGCCGCCGACAGGTGCTGGTCAGCGACGGACTGGGGCACGGGCCACTCGCCGCCGCCGCCACCGACGCCGCGCTCGCGGCCTTCCGCGTCGCGCCCGCGGCCCCGCCGACCGAGGTCGTCGCCCACCTGCACCGGTCGATGGCACACACCCGGGGGGCGGCCCTGGCGGTTGCCGAGCCCGACCCGGAGACCGGCCTGCTGCGCTACGCCGGCCTCGGCAACATCACCGGCGCGCTGCTGACCTCGGACGGTCGGCGCGGGCTCGTCTCGCTGCCCGGCATCGCCGGGCACCAACGGCCGGTGATCCGGGGCTACGAATACCCGTTCGACGCCGGTTCGCTGCTGGTCATGCACTCCGACGGGGTGGTCGACCGGTGGCGGCTCGACGACTACCCGGGGCTGGCCGAGCGCTCGCCGCTGGTGGTGGCCGCGACGGTGCTGCGCGACGCGGGCACCCGGCGCGACGACGCGGGCGTACTGGTGGCGAGGGCCTGGTCATGACGGCGGCGCTGCTGCACATGGCGCTGCGGGTGGAACAGGACATCTTCGTGGTCCGCCAGCGTGGCCGGGAGGTCGCCGCGGCGGTCGGCCTGGAACACCAGGATCAGGTACGCATCGCCACGGCACTGTCGGAGGTGGCCCGCGACCTGCTGCGCGGCACCGGCGGGGCCGACGTGATCTTCGCCGTCGTCACCACAGCGGACGGACGCAGCCACCTGCGGGTGGACCTCGTCCCCGTGGCACCACTGCCCGACGGCCGGTACGAGCCGCAGTCGGGGGCCGTGGCGCGCCTGGTGGACACACTGAGCGTGGTGGCGGGGACGGAGGATACGGTCGTGAGGATGTCCCGACGGGTTCCACTCACCGCGCAGACGCTCACCCCGGAGCGTCTCGCCGAGCTGCGTGCCACATTGGAACGGACGGCCCCCGGCACCGCCGAGGAGGAACTCGCCACCCAGAACGCGCAACTGGTCACCGCCCTCGACGAGGTGCGCAGCCAGCGCGACGAACTGGCCCGCCTCAACGAGGAACTGGAGCAGACCAACCAGGGGGTCATGGCGTTGTACCACCAGCTCACCGACGAGCTGGAGGAGACCAACCGGGGGGTGGTGGCGCTCTACGCCGAGCTGGACGAGAAGTCGGCGCAGCTGCGGGCGGCCAGCGAGTCCAAGAGCCGTTTCCTGGCGAACGTGAGTCACGAGCTGCGCGCCCCGGTCACCGCCGTCATCGGGTTGGCCCGGCTCCTGGCGGACTCGGCCTCCGACCCCCTCACCGCCGAGCAGGCCCGCCAGGTGGGGCTGATCCGTTCCTCCGCATCGGACCTGCTGGCCCTGGTCAACGAACTGCTCGACCTGGCGAAGGCCGAGTCCGGCCGGATCGAGCCGAACTGGGCCGAGGTCGACCTGCGGGCCCTGTTCGGCCAGCTTCGCGGCACCCTGCGGGCCGTCCGGACGGAGGACGAGGTCGAACTGGTGGTGGAGGACCCACCGGCACCGGCCAGCCTACGCAGCGACGAGGTGCTGCTCGCCCAGGTGCTGCGCAACCTGTTGCACAACGGGCTGAAGTTCACCGCCTCGGGCGAGGTGCGGCTGCGGGCCGAGCGGCGGGACGGGCACTGGTGGCTGTCGGTCTCCGACACCGGCCCGGGCATCGCGCCGGAGCTGCACGAGCGAATCTTCGAGGAGTTCTACCAGGTGCCGGGGGCGACCCGGGTCAACGGCACGGGCCTCGGTCTGCCGTACGCGCGACGGCTGGTGACCCTGCTCGGCGGCACGCTGGAGCTGACCAGTGAGCCCGGCCGGGGGAGCACCTTCACGGTCTCGCTCCCGGTGGGCGGAGCGTGACGTGGACAGCGGCGCGACGACCGTCCTGGTGGTCGACGACAGTCGAACCAAGCGTTACCTGCTGGTCAGCTGGCTGAGTCGGGCCGGCTTCACGGTTCTCGAGGCGGAGACCGGCGGCGAGGCGCTGGCCCGGGTCGGGGTGGACAAGATCGACCTGGTGGTGCTGGACGTTCGGCTGCCGGACCTCAGCGGCTTCGAGGTCTGCGAACGGATCAAGACCGCGCACCCGGCGCTGCCGGTGATCCACGTGTCGGCGCACGCCGTGGACCCGAACGACCGGACGCAGGGCCTCACCCGGGGTGCGGACGCCTACCTGGCCGAACCGATCGAGCCCGACGAACTGGTCGCCACCGCACACGCCGTGCTGCGCTACTACCAGGCCCGGAAGCGGGCCGAACTGCTCGCCGAGCGGCTGACCGGGCTGGCCGACACCACCGTGGCGGTGCACGCGGCACCGAACTTCACCCGGCTGCTGGCGGCGGCGGCACACGGTGCCGCGCAGATCTTCAAGGCTCCCGCGGCGGTGGTCGCCGAGACCTTCGACGGGGACTGCCTGGCCGGGGTGTGTTCCGGGCCGGATGCCGAGGCCGGCCTGGTGACCTGGGTGGTGGACGACACGGCCGTGCCGGTCGGGGCGACCGTGCGCGTCGACCCGTCGGAGGCCTGGGCGCTGGTGGACTGGCCGTCCGGGGACACGGTCACCGTGGCCGCCGCCCGGCTTCGGGACGACCGCGCGCCCCTGTACGTGGTGGTGCCCACCGGCACGCAGATCGCCCGGACACCGGTGTTGGTGCAGTTGGCGCAGGCGGTCGCGTCGGCGGTGGAGGCGCAACGGTCCTTCGACGAGGAACACCGCATCGCCGTCACGCTCCAGCGCAGCCTGCTGCCGCGCCGTCTACCGGAGGTCGCCGGCCTCGACTTCGCCGTGCGCTACGAGCCGGCGAGCGCCCGCACGGAGGTGGGCGGCGACTTCTACGAGCTGGTGATGCTCGACGGTCACCTGCTGCTGGCCGTCGGCGACGTGGCCGGGCACTCGCTGCACGCCGCCACCGTGATGGCCGAACTGCGCCACGCCGTGCGGGCGTACGCGGTGGAGGGGCACCAGCCGGGTGAGATCCTGCACCGGGTCAACGAGCTGATGCGGACGCTGCTGCCGAACGAACTGGCCACGATCTGCGTGCTGCTGATGGAGCCGGGCACGGGTCGGGTGCGGCTGGCCAGCGCCGGCCACCTGCCACCGTTGATCACGATGGACGGGAAGGTCGAGTACGTGCACCACTCGGCCCCGCTGCTCGGCGTCCGCGCGCCCCGACCCCCCGACCTGGAGTTCGTGCTGCCGGCCGGCGCCACCATGGTCTTCTACACCGACGGGCTGATCGAACGCCGGGACGCCACCATCGACGACGGGCTGGGGGCCCTGGCGCGGTGCGCCGAGCACGTCGAGCCGGACCTGGACCGGTTCTGCCAGCGGCTGCTGGTGGAGCTGGCTCCGGACGAGATCCAGGACGACGTCGCCGTGGTGGCTCTCCGCCGCCACTGAACCGGGCCGGCCGCCGGTTGTCGCGGACCGGCTGATTCCGCGGTCGTCGCCCCGGCCGACGACCCCCGACGTCTTGACACCTTCCGTAGTCTGATCGTCACGTGGAGAAGTCGCATGTCATCGGCCGACGTAACGTCGGCGAACATGGGAGCGCTTTCTGATGCGAAAGGCCCGAACGCCGGGCCCGCGTCGGGGCCGGACCGCCCCGACGCGCCTGGCAGCGGGAGATCGTCACATGCGTCATCAACTCCGGGCGGCGCCGCGGGCCGTCGACCGGACCCGTCGTCGCCGACTGATCGCCGTCGTCGGCACCGCGACGGGCGTCGGCCTGCGCGCAGGTCAGGGCCTGCCCGCCGGTCGGGGCCTGCCCGCCGGTCGGGGCCTGCCCGCCGGTCGGGGCCTGCCCGCCGGTCGGGGCCTGCCCGCCGGTCGGGGCCTGCCCGCCGGTCGGGGCCTGCCCGCCGGTCGGGGCCTGCCCGCCGGTCGGGGTCGGCCCACCTTCCGACCCCGTCCAACTGGGTGGTTGGGGTGGTCAGGCGCGACCGAGCCGGTCGAGGATCCAGGCGTTGACGAACGCCTCCTCCCGCCAGGAGTCGTAGCGGCCGCTCGGGCCGCCGTGCCCCGCCCCCATCTCGGTCTTGAGCAGGTAGTCGCCCTGCGGCGCCACCGCCCGCAACCGGGCGACCCACTTCGCCGGCTCGTGGTAGAGCACCCGGGTGTCGTTCAGGCTGGTCACCGCGAGGATCGCCGGATAGTCGTGGGCGGCCACGTTCTCGTACGGCGCGTACGAGCGCATGTACGCGTACACCTCCGGGTCCTCCAGCGGGTTGCCCCACTCCTCCCACTCGGTGACGGTCAGCGGCAACGACGGGTCGAGGATGGAGGTCAGCGGGTCCACGAACGGCACCTGCGCGACGATGCCGGCGAACGCGTCCGGCGCGAGGTTGGCCACCGCGCCCATCAGCAGACCACCCGCCGAGGCGCCCCGGGCGACCAGGCGCTCCGATGCCGTCCACCCGGACTTGACCAGGTGCCGCGCGCAGGCCACGAAGTCGGTGAAGGTGTTCTTCTTGGTCAGCATCTTGCCCTGGTCGTACCAGTGCCGCCCCAGTTCACCGCCGCCGCGTACGTGCGCCACGGCGAAGACGACCCCACGGTCCAGCAGGGACAACCGGGGGACGGAGAACCACGGGTCCATGCTGGCCTCGTACGAGCCGTAGCCGTAGATGACGCACGGCGCGGACCCGTCTCGGGGCACCCCCCGACGGTGGACGACGGAGATCGGCACCCGGGTGCCGTCGTCGGCCAGCGCCCAGTCGCGCTGCTGCTCGTAGTCGGTCGGGTCGAACTGCCGACCGTCAGGACCGGGCTGCACCGGCTTGCGCCGCAGCAGCACCATCTCGCGGGTCACCAGGTCGTAGTCGTACACCGAGTCGGGGGTGACCAGGGAGGTGTAGCGCAGCCGGACGCGGCTGGTGCGGTATTCGGGGTTGACGTCCAGCGCGACGCTGTGGAGCGGTTCGGGGAAGGCGATGTCGTGACCGTCGCCGTCGCCGACCGGCAGGACCCGCAGCCCGGTCAGGCCCTCGCTGCGGACGGTCAGCACGAGGTGGTCGGAGAAGGCGTCCACCGACTCCAGCCGGGTGCCCGGCGAGTGTTCGATCAGGGGCACCCAGTCGCCGGGGGCGTCCGCCGAGGTGTACGCCAGTGCGAAGTCCTCCGCGTCGTCGTTGTGCAGGATCAGGAACCGGTCACCGTGGTGCTCGACCGAGTATTCGACACCCTGCCGACGCGGCGCGACGACGGCCGGTTCGCCCGTCGGGTCGGCGGCGGGGATGACGTGGACCTCGCTGGTGGTCTTGCTCGCGATGTCGATCAAAATGAAGCGTTCCGAGCGGGTCAGCTCGACGGAGACCCAGAAGCGTTCGTCGTCCTCCTGGTAGACCACGGTGTCGTCGCTGGCGGGGGTGCCGATCACGTGCCGCCACACCCGGTTGGGCCGCCACGTCTCGTCGACGGTGAGATAGAACAGCGCCGACGCGTCGGCGGACCAGGCGGTGCCGTAGAAGGTGTCGGGCACCTCGTCGGGCAGCAGCTCGCCGGTGACGAGATCCTTGACCCGCAGGGTGAACCGTTCGTCGCCGGAGTTGTCGACGGAGTAGGCCAGCCAGCGCCCGTCGGGGCTGACGTCGAACGCGCCCAGCGCGAGGAAGTCGTGCCCCTCGGCGAGCAGGTTGCCGTCGAGCAGCACCTCCTCACCGTCGAGCGGCGCTCCGGCCACGCTGACCGGAGGCGTGGTCTCGCCGTCGCGGACCGCCCGGCGGCAGTGCACCCCGTACTGCTGCCCCTCGACCGTGCGGGTGTAGTACCAGTGGTCGCCCTTGCGGGTGGGCACCGACCGGTCGGACTCCTGCGTGCGCCGGCGGGTCTCCTCGAACAGCTCGTCGCGCAGCTGGGCGAGGTGGGCGGTGCGCGCCTCCGTCCAGGCGTTCTCGGCGGTCAGATAGGCGATCGTCTCCGGGTCGTCCTTCGCGGCCAGCCAGGCGTACTCGTCGACGACGACGTCGCCGTGGTGGACGCGCTCGGTGGGTACGCGCTTGGCGGCGGGGAGGGGGGTCTCGGTGGTCACGGCGTCACGTTACCGGCACCGCGCCCCGCCCGGCGCGGTCTCGTCGGAGCGACATACCACCGGACTGTTCGAACACATGTACGATGACGGGATGGCGGCAGCAGTGAGTGACACCGACCGGCCCGGCGCCCTCGACATCACCCGACGGTTGACCGGGATCTGTGGCCCGTCCTTCGCCCGCCTCGCCGGCCCGGCCGACGAGGTGGCCGGATGTCCGGCCCGCTGGGTGGCCGTGCCCGGCGAACCACGGGCCGCCGCCGAGGTGTTGCGGCTGGCCGTCGCGCACGACCTGACGGTGGTGCCCCGGGGAGCCGGCACGAAGATCGACTGGGGTGCCACCCCCGACCGGCTGGACATCGTGCTCGACACCGGCCGCCTCGCCGGGATCGGCCACCAACCGTCCGCCGAGACCGTCGAGGTGGGCGCGGGAACCCCGTTGCGCGCGGTCCAGGCCACTCTGGAACGCGCAGGCCGGCGGCTCGCGATGGACGCTCCGTCGCCCGGAGCCACCGTCGGCGGGGTGCTCGCCGCCGGTGAGTCCGGTCCACTGCGGCTCCGCCACGGCAGCGCCTGCGAGCAGCTCGCCGGCCTGCGCTACCTCACCGCCGACGGTGACCTCGTCGAGATCGGGGGCGGTGCCGCCGGGCTCGACCGGGCCCGCCTGCTCTGCGGCGCCCAGGGTGCGCTGGGCGTGCTGGTCGCCGCGACGCTGCGGGTGCAGGCCGCCCCGGCGAGCCGGATGTGGGTGTCCCGCCCGGTGGAGAACCCCATGGAGGTGCGCGAACTGGTCCGCACGGTGCTCGGCGCCCGGCTGGACCCGGCTGCGGTCGAACTCGATCTGCCGGCTGGCGTGCGGCCCCGGCCGAGGCAGGGCGGCCGGGCCGAGGCGATGTCCCGCCACCCGTCCGTGACGGGGCGGGCCACGGCCGCCGCGGGCTCCCTCACGGTGCTCCTGGAAGGCGGTCCGTCCGATGTGGCTGATCGCGCCAACCGGCTGGGTGCCCTGTTCGGGGCCGAAACGGCCGTCACCCGGTCGGCGCCGCGCTGGTGGCGGCACTACCCGTTCGCGCCGGGCGACACCGCGCTGCGGCTGGAGGTGCCGATCGAAGACCTGCACGCCGCCGTCTACGCGTTGTGCGACGCGTCCGGTGCGCCGGTGGCCGTACGCGGCTCCGCCGGGCTGGGCGTGGTGCACGCCGCCCTGCCCGGGGCGATGCCCGCCGAACGGGTCGCGATGATCCTCGCCGCCGTACGCGCGGTGCTGCTCGCCCGGCAGGGCCGCTGCGTGGTGGTGTCCGCGCCGCCGGCCGTGCGCCGGGCCGTCGACCTGTGGGGCGAGCTGGCCGGCGTGGCCGGGATGCGCGCCGCCCGTGACGACCTCGACCCGCACCGCCGCCTGGCACCGGGCCGCCTTCCCGGCGGCCTCTGAGACCGGCGGCGACCCCGCCGAGGCGGCGCGGTGACGACGGCCCGCGCAGTGGTGCACTGCGCGTGCGGCGGTGTGCGCTGCCCGCGAGGCCGGCGGGTTCGGTGTGCCCTGCTCGCGCGGCGGTGTGCGTGCCCGCGTGGCGGTGCACAGGCGGTCGTCAGCCGATGTCGTTGCGCAGCACCAGGATCGCGATGTCGTCGCGGGGCGTCTCGACGGAGAAGTTGATCGCGATTGCGCGCAGTCGGGCCGCCACCACGTCCGCCGGATAGCCGGCCAGCGGTGCGGCGGCGTCGCGGAGCCGGTCCGTGCCGAACAGCTCGCGTCCCCGCCGCCGCTCGGTCACGCCGTCGGTGTAGAAGACCAGGCAGTCGCCCGGGGCGAGCGGGAGCGCCGTGGCCGGCGTGGCGATCGAGTCGAGCAGGCCCAGCGCGGTGCCGCCGGTGCCGACGAACGTGGCCGCCCCGCCGCCGGAGCGCAGCAGCACCGGCCGGTCGTGCCCGGCCAGGTGCAGCTCCACGTCGAGCTGGTCGCCGTCGCCGGGGCCCACCGCCGCCAGGGCCAGCGTGCAGTACCGGCCGCTGCCCCGCTCGACGAGTGTGCCGTTGAGCCGCGCCAACACCTCGGGCAGCGGCTTGCCGTCCCCGACCAGCACCCGGATCACGTCCCGCACCAGGCCGGTGACCGCCGCCGCCTGCACGCCCTTGCCGGAGACGTCGCCGATCACCACGAGCCAACGGCCGTCCGACAGCGGCACCACGTCGTAGAAGTCGCCGCCGACGTCGACGTCACCGCCGGTCGGGACGTACTCGGCGGCGAGGCCGATGCCCTCCACCACGGGCAGCACCGGTGGTAGCAGCGACTGCTGCAACGCCTGCGCCACCCGGCGACGTTCGGCGTGGATCCGGGCGTTCTCGATGGCCAGGGCAGCCCGGCGGGCCACGTCCTCCAGCACGGCGACCTCGTCCGGGTCGTGCCGGTGCCGCAGGTGCCGGCCCACGGCCAGGGTGCCCAGCCGCTGGCCCCGAGCGATCAACGGAACGGCGAAGCCCTCCATCGGCGCACCCAGCGGCATCTGGGTGCCGTTGCGGGACGCCTCCCGCAGCCGCGCCTGCACCGAGTCGGGCCCGGTCTCGCGAAGCACGGCGTGCAACTGCGGCAGCACCGCCTCGTCGGAATGGCTGGCCGCCGCGAGTTTCAGCCGGCCCCACTCGTCGGTGGTGTGCACGGCGCACCACTGCCCGAGCCGGGGCACCACCAGCTGTGGCACCAGCGCCATCGTCAGCTCGACGTCCAGTGACTGGGCGAGCAGTTCGCTGGCCTCGGCGAGGAAGGTCAGCCAGGACTGCCGGCGCAGGTCGGCGCGGCGCAGCCGGTCGTTCTCCAGGTGCAGCGACAGCCGCTCCGCGGCCAGCACCGCCAGCGGCCGGGCGTACGCCGTCGGTGCCGCGTCCAGCTCCAGCTCCCCGGCGTACGGGCGGTGCACGGTCAACGGCACCCGCACCAGTTCGTTGCCGGTTCGTGGCTGACGACCGTACCGGGCGAGGACCTGGCTGCCCTGTCCGTCGCCGCGGTCGAGCCGTACCACGCCGCCGGCCGCTCCCACCATCTCCGCGAGCCGGGTGAGCAGGCTGGCCGCGAACTCGGGCAGCGGGTCCTCCGCGTACGGGTCGGGGGCGGTCTGGAGCAGCTCGGTCACGGCGCCGGCGCTCGGCGCTTCGGGTTCACCCCCGCCGGCTCCGGTGGCCGCCGCCACGGCTGGCGGTCGGTGGTCCCACCCGTTGCCACCGGGGCCGGACAGGTCGAGCCGGAACCAGACCCCCTTCCCGGTGGGCAGGTAGGTGGTGCCCCAGCGGCTGGCGAAGTGGTCGACGAGCAGCAGGCCGCGCCCGCGCTCGGTGACCTGGGAGATGTCGGCGGTGTTGTTGCGCACACCGACGGTCAGCTCGTCGACGGGGCCGGAGGCGAAGTCGGAGACGGTGACGGTGAGGCCCACCCGGTCGGCGACGACCTCGATGTCCAGTTCGGTGCGGGCGTGCTCGACCGCGTTGGTGGACAGCTCGGTGGTCAGCAGCAGCGCCTCGTTGAGCAGATCGTCGAGGTGCGCCTCGGCGAGCACGCTGCGCACGACGGCCCGTGCGGCGGCGGGCGTACGCCGGTCGGCGGGAAGGCGGACCCGCCGGACGCGCTCGTCTGGGCTGCCGTCCGTCGCGGGCCCCGTCTCCGCTGACACCCCCGTATCCTCCACCGCCACCCGCCCGCTGCCAAGCCGATCACCGATCAGACGCTCCGGGCCCGCCCGGCGGTGCGACGTGGCGCGACCAGGTCACGGGCACAATGATGGGGTGGCCGGCCGCTGGCCGGGAACCGTCGAGATGAGCGAGGAATGATGACCACGGCGAAACAGTCGGCACACGCGGACCCGTCCGCCGCCGACCACGAGGCGGTCCTCTCCGAGCTGGCGGAGGCACTGCGGCGGGTCCGCCGCGGCGACCTCAAGGTCCGGTTGCGTCGGCGTTCCGGCGCGGCCGGGGAGGTGGTGGACGCCTTCAACGACGTGGTGTCGCTCCAGGAGCGGCAGCACCTGGACCTGCGCCGGATCAGCCGGATCGTCGGGCGGGACGGCCGGCTCACCGAGCGTCTCGACGAGGAGGGGTTGGACGGGTCGTGGGCGGAGGGGCAGCGCGCGGTCAACTCGCTGATCGACGACCTGGGCCGGCCCACCACGGAGATCGCCCGGGTCATCGTCGCGGTCGCCGAGGGTGACCTGTCCCAGCACATGGCGCTGGAGATGGACGGCCGGCCGCTGCGCGGCGAGTACCTGCGGATCGGCCGCACCGTGAACACGATGGTCGACCAGCTCTCGTCGTTCGCCGACGAGGTGACGCGGGTGGCCCGGGAGGTCGGCACGGAGGGCAAGCTGGGCGGTCAGGCCGACGTGCGGGGCGCGGCCGGCACCTGGAAGGACCTCACCGACTCGGTGAACACCATGGCGTCGAATCTCACCGGGCAGGTGCGGTCGATCTCCCAGGTGGCGACGGCGGTGGCGAAGGGCGACCTGTCGCAGAAGATCACGGTGAACGCCCGGGGTGAGGTCGCCGAGCTGGCGCACACGTTCAACTCGCTGACCGACACCCTGCGGTTGTTCGCCGAGCAGGTGACGCGGGTGGCCCGGGAGGTCGGCACGGAGGGCAAGCTGGGCGGCCAGGCGGAGGTGCCGAACGTCGCCGGCACCTGGAAGGACCTGACCGACAGCGTCAACTCGATGGCGTCGAACCTGACGGCGCAGGTGCGCAACATCGCCCAGGTGTCCACGGCGGTGGCCCGGGGCGACCTGTCGCAGAAGATCACCGTGGCGGCCCAGGGCGAGATCCTGGAGCTGAAGGACACCGTGAACACGATGGTCGACCAGCTCTCGTCGTTCGCCGACGAGGTGACGCGGGTGGCCCGGGAGGTCGGCATCGAGGGCAAGCTGGGCGGCCAGGCCCAGGTGCGCGGCGTGTCCGGCACGTGGCGCGACCTCACCGAGAACGTCAACCAGCTGGCCGGCAACCTGACCAGCCAGGTCCGGAACATCTCCCAGGTCTCCACGGCGGTGGCGAAGGGCGACCTGTCGCAGAAGATCACGGTCGACGCGCAGGGCGAGATCCTGGAGCTGAAGAACACGGTCAACACGATGGTCGACCAGCTCTCGTCGTTCGCCGACGAGGTGACGCGGGTGGCCCGGGAGGTCGGCACCGAGGGCAAGCTGGGCGGCCAGGCCCAGGTCAAGGGCGTCAGCGGTACGTGGCGGGACCTGACGGACAACGTGAACTCGATGGCGTCGAACCTGACGTCGCAGGTGCGCAACATCGCGTCGGTGACCACGGCGGTGGCGAAGGGCGACCTGTCGCAGAAGATCACGGTCGACGCCCGGGGCGAGATCCTGGAGTTGAAGTCGACGGTGAACACGATGGTCGACCAGCTCTCGTCGTTCGCCGACGAGGTGACGCGGGTGGCCCGGGAGGTGGGCACGGAGGGCAAGCTGGGTGGCCAGGCCCAGGTGCGCGGCGTCGCCGGCACCTGGCGGGACCTGACGGACAACGTGAACTCGATGGCGTCGAACCTGACCGCCCAGGTGCGCAACATCGCCCAGGTCTCCACGGCGGTGGCGAAGGGCGACCTGTCGCAGAAGATCACGGTCGACGCCCGGGGCGAGATCCTGGAGTTGAAGTCGACGGTGAACACGATGGTCGACCAGCTCTCGTCGTTCGCCGACGAGGTGACGCGGGTGGCCCGGGAGGTCGGCACCGAGGGCAAGCTGGGTGGTCAGGCGCAGGTCAAGGGCGTCTCGGGCACCTGGCGTGACCTGACGGACAACGTGAACTCGATGGGGTCGAACCTGACGTCGCAGGTGCGCAACATCGCGTCGGTGACCACGGCGGTGGCGAAGGGCGACCTGTCGCAGAAGATCACGGTCGACGCGCAGGGCGAGATCCTGGAGCTGAAGAACACGGTCAACACGATGGTCGACCAGCTCTCGTCGTTCGCCGACGAGGTGACCCGGGTGGCCCGGGAGGTCGGCATCGAGGGCAAGCTGGGCGGCCAGGCGCAGGTCAAGGGCGTCTCGGGCACCTGGCGTGACCTCACCGAGAACGTCAACCAGCTCGCCTCCACGCTCACCACGCAGCTGCGGGCCATCGCCCAGGTGTCGACCTCGGTGACCCGGGGCGACCTGACCCAGCGCATCGCCGTCGAGGCGCAGGGCGAGGTCGCGGAGCTGAAGGACAACATCAACCAGATGATCGTCACCCTGCGGGAGACGACGAAGAAGAACGCCGAGCAGGGCTGGCTGGACTCCAACCTGGCCCGCATCGGTGGTCTGCTCCAGGGCCAGCGGGACCTGGGCGAGGTATGCCGGATGATCATGATGGAGGTGACCCCGCTGGTCGACGCGCAACTCGGCGCGTTCTTCCTGGCGGACAGCTCCGACGGCAGCATGCGGCTGCGGCTGACGGCGTCGTACGGCTACGTGGCGCGCGGCCACGACGTGACGTTCGGGCCGGGTGAGGGGTTGGTGGGCCAGGCGGCCCTGTCCCGCCGGACCATCCGGGTCAGCGCCACCCCCGACGGCCGGCTGCGGCTGCGCTCCGGGCTGGCCGAGACCCCGCCGGCCGACCTGGTGGTGCTGCCCGTGCTGTTCGAGGGCGAACTGCTCGGTGTGATCGAGTTCGCCGGGGTCATCACCTTCTCCGAGTTGCACCTGGCGTTCCTGGAGCGGCTGGTGCTGACCATCGGCGTCGCCGTGAACACCATCCAGGCCAACCGGCGCACGGAGGAACTGCTCGCCCAGTCCCAGCGGCTCGCGCACGAGATGCAGGAGCAGTCGGCGGAGTTGCAGCGCACCAACGCCGAACTGGAGGACAAGGCGCAGCTGCTCTCGGAGCAGAAGGGCAACATCGAGACGAAGAACCGGGAGATCGAGCTGGCCCGGCTCGGCCTGGAGGAGAAGGCGCAGCAGCTCACCCGTGCCTCGGCGTACAAGTCGGAGTTCCTGGCGAACATGAGCCACGAGCTGCGTACGCCGCTGAACTCGCTGCTGCTGCTGGCGCGCCTGCTGGTGGAGAACTCGGAGCGCAACCTCACCCCGAAGCAGATCGAGTTCGCCCGCACCATCCACAGCGCCGGTTCCGACCTGCTGTCGCTGATCGACGACATCCTCGACCTGTCGAAGATCGAGGCAGGCCGGATGGACGTCGAGCCGACGGAGGTCCGGTTCGAGGACATCCGCGGGTACGTGGAGCAGGCGTTCGCCCCGCAGGCCGAGGAGAAGGGCCTGGACTTCCAGGTACGGGTCAGCCGGGACCTGCCGCCGGCGCTGGTCACCGACGCCCAGCGGCTCCAGCAGATCCTGCGCAACCTGCTGTCCAACGCGGTGAAGTTCACCGACGACGGGGCGGTGACGCTGCGCATCGCCCCGGCGGCGGAGAACGTCACCTTCGACGTGCCGGCACTGACCAACGCCCGGCAGGTCATCGCGTTCACCGTGATCGACACGGGGATCGGCATCTCCGACGACAAGCTGTCCCTGATCTTCGAGGCGTTCCAGCAGGCCGACGGCACCACCAGCCGGCGGTACGGCGGCACGGGGCTGGGCCTGTCGATCAGTCGGGACCTGGCCCGGCTGCTCGGCGGCAACATCGTGGTGTCCTCGGCCCCCGGGCAGGGCTCCACCTTCACCCTCTACGTACCGGCCGTGCTGGCCCCCGACGCGGTGGTCGCGCCGGCACCACCGTCGCCACAGCGCGCGGGCCTGCCGTCGTCGCTGCTCATGCCGCCGGTGGAGCTGCTGCCGCCCCAGGCGGCGGAGGCACCGGCGACCCGGCAGCTCGACGGAGCCACGGTGCTGATCGTCGACGACGACGTGCGTAACGTCTTCGCGCTGACCAGCGCGTTGGAGCTGCACGGGATGACGGTGCTGTACGCCGACAACGGCGCCGACGGCGTCCGTCTGCTCGCGGAGCACCCGGAGGTGGATATCGTGCTGATGGACGCGATGATGCCCGACCAGGACGGTTACGAGACCACCCGGCAGATCCGGCGAAACCATCGCTTCGCGGACCTGCCGATCGTGTTCCTGACCGCCAAGGCCATGCCCGGCGACCGGGAGTCGGCACTGGCGGCCGGCGGCAGCGACTACATCACCAAGCCTGTCGACCTGGACGACCTGATCGAACTCATGGCGTCCTGGATCAGCGGCAGCCGTACGGAGGAGAGCTCGTGAGCCAGGTCGCCAAGGCGCTGCTGGTGGACGATCGCAGGGAGAACCTGATGGCCCTGGAGGCGATCCTCCAGGGTCTGCCGGTGCAGTCGGTGGCGGTGGAGAGCGGTGAGGCGGCGCTCAAGCAACTGCTGGTGGACGACTTCGCGGTCATCCTGCTGGACGCGCAGATGCCGGACATGGACGGTTTCGAGACGGCGAGCCACATCAAGCGCCGGGAGCGTACCCGGAACGTGCCGATCATCTTCCTCACCGCCGCGGACCGGGACGCCCAGCTCGCCCTGCGCGGATACGCGGTCGGTGCGGTGGACTATCTCACCAAGCCGTTCGACCCGTGGGTGCTGCGGGCGAAGGTGTCGGTGTTCGTGGACCTGTGGGTGAAGACCCGCCAGTTGACCGCGCAGTCGGACGTGCTGCGGGAACGCGAGACCCAGTGGCGGACGCTCACCGAGGCCGTGGACGAGGTCACGAGGCTGCTGCGCGGTGACGACCCGGACGCCCGCGCCCGCGCTGTCGCCCTCCTGGAGAACGCCCGCTGGCACCCCACCCCCTGACTCCACCCGCTCCCGCCTCCACCCGCCCGGCCCATGCGCCCATCCGGTTGATCATGAAACTGTGGCCGCCCGGAGTCCGGAACGTCGGCGACAACTTCATGATCGACTGCGCCGGGTGGGGGGCGGCGGGGGTGGGTGTGGGGAGGGGTGGGTCAGGTGGTGGGGGACTCGTTGCGGATCATCAGGGCGGAGCGGAGGCCCGTGATGTCCAGGACGCGGAGCAGGAACTCACCCACGTTGGTCAGGATCAGCAGGGTCTGTGCGTGGCTGGCCTTGCGGCTGAGCACCACCAGGGTGCCGAGGCCCTGTGAGTCGCAGAACGTGACCCCGCCCAGGTCGAGCACGATCCGCGGCGGCGGTTCGGTCAGCACCTCGTTGACAACCGTCGACAACTGGGCGGCCGTGAGCATGTCGATCTCACCGGCGAGACGAAGCACGGCCTCGTCACCCGTCCGGTGTACGGTGATGGACAGTTCGGCACGATCCACCCGGTCAGCCTAGCGCGATCTCTCCTGCCCGGCCTGCCGAGGCGGGTGACGTCGACCGCCCGGAATCCGGCGAACGCGCCCCCGGCGGTGGGCGGGCCCAGCGTCCCGCCGCCCCGTCCTCCGCTCCGAACCGTCCCCCGCCCCGCCCGGCTGGTGGGCCGTGACCCCGCCCGGCTGGTGGGCCGGGCCCCGCCCCCGCTACCGGACCGTGGCCCGGCGGCAGGTGAGTCTGGTAACCCCGAGCCGGGGTGCCTGCCGATTCCCCGCCCGGCGCTGACACAATGGCGGCATCGTGACCGATACGTTTCCCGCCGGATCCGGCCGCTACCCGGTCGACGCCCCGGCCTCAGAGGCCCTGTTCGACCGCGCCCGCGCCATTGTGCCGGGCGGGGTGAACTCCCCCGTGCGCGCCTTCCGCGCGGTGGGCGGCACCCCGCGCTTCATGGTCCGGGGGAGGGGCCCTGGCTGTACGACGCCGACGACCGACGCTACGTCGACCTCGTCTGTTCGTGGGGGCCGCTGATTCTCGGGCACGCCCACCCCGAGGTGGTCGCCGCCGTGCAGGCCGCCGCCGCGAAGGGCACCAGCTTTGGCGCCCCCACCCCCGGTGAGGTGGAGCTGGCCGCCGTGATCGTCGACCGGACACCGGTCGAGCAGGTCCGGCTGGTCAACTCCGGCACCGAGGCGACGATGTCGGCGATCCGGCTGGCCCGCGGCTTCACCGGCCGATCCAAGATCGTGAAGTTCGCCGGCTGCTACCACGGGCACGTCGACGCGCTGCTCGCCGCCGCCGGCTCCGGCGTGGCCACGCTCGGCCTGCCCGACTCTCCCGGCGTGACCGGTGCTGCGGCCAGCGAGACGATCGTGCTGCCCTACAACGACATCTCGGCCGTGGAGGCGGCGTTCGCCGCCGAGGGCCCGCACATCGCCGCGGTCATCACCGAGGCCGCCGCCGGCAACATGGGTGTGGTGGCCCCCCGCGACGGCTTCAACCAGCAGTTGGCCCGGATCGCCCACGCGCACGGGGCCCTGCTCGTCGTCGACGAGGTGATGACCGGGTTCCGGGTGTCCCGCACCGGGTGGCACGGCCTCGACCCGGTCGACGCCGACCTGTGGACGTACGGCAAGGTCATGGGGGGTGGGCTGCCCGCCGCGGCGTTCGGCGGGCGCGCGGAGATCATGGCGCGGCTGGCTCCCGCCGGCCCGGTCTACCAGGCCGGCACCCTCTCCGGTAACCCCCTCGCGTGCGCCGCCGGCCTCGCCACGCTGCGGCTCGCCGACGAGGCGGTCTACCGCCGGCTCGACGACACGGCCGCCGTCGTGGGCAAGCTGGCGTCCGACGCGCTGGCCGCCGCCGGGGTGCCGCACCGGCTGTCGTACGCGGGCAGCATGTTCTCGATCTTCTTCACGGACGCCGACGTCGTGGACTACGACAGCGCCCGCACCCAGCAGGTGCCCGCGTTCAAGGCGTTCTTCCACGCGATGCTCGCCGCCGGGGTCTACCTGCCGCCGAGCGCGTTCGAGTCGTGGTTCGTGTCGGCGGCACTCGACGACGCCGCACTGGAACAGATCGCCGCCGCCCTGCCCGGGGCGGCCAACGCGGCGGCTGCGGCAGGCAACGGGGGGTTGCGGTGAGCGCGAGGAGTGAGCCGGGCCTGCGAGCCCCGCAGTCGCGAACAAAGGGGGCGCAGCGGTGAGCGATACGGTGGTCCACGTGCTGCGGCACGGCGAGGTGCACAACCCGGACAGCATTCTCTACGGCCGGCTGCCCGGTTTCCGTCTCAGCGAGTTGGGCGTGCAGATGGCCAAGGCCGCTGCCCAGGGCCTGGCCGAGCGGGAGGTGGTGCACGTCGTTGCCAGCCCGCTGGAACGCGCCCAGCAGACCGCCGAGCCCATCGCCGCCCAGTTCGGGCTGCCCGTCGGAGAGGACGAGCGGCTGATCGAGAGCGCCAACTGGTTCGAGGGCAAGAAGGTCTCACCCGGTGACGGCTCGTTCCGCGACCCGCGTAACTGGTGGGTGTTGCGCGACCCGGTGACCCCCAGTTGGGGCGAGGCCTACCGGGCCATCGCCGAGCGGATGTTCGCCGCGCTGCACGCCGCGCGGATCGCCGCCGAGGGCCGCGAGGCGGTGCTCGTCTCCCACCAGCTGCCCATCTGGACCCTGCGGCGGTATGTGGAGCGGAAGCGGCTCTGGCACGATCCGCGCAAGCGTCAGTGCGGCCTGGCGAGCCTCACCTCGTTCCACTTCGACGGCGCGAAGGTGGTCGGCATCGGCTACTCGGAGCCGGCCGCGCACCTGATCGCGATGTCGCCGACAGCCCGGACGGCCAAGGGGGCCTGATGGACGCCCGGAGGTGGACCGCCGGTCTGCTCGCCGCCGTGACCGCCACGGTGGCCCTGACCGCCTGTTCCTCGGACGGGGAGGCGGGCTGCGCGAGTGAGGCCGGCATGGTGCAGTGCGCGCCCGACGAGCGTGGTGACGCTCCGACGATCGCCGGTGAGCTGCTCACCGGCGGCCGGTACGACGTCGCCGCCCAGCGCGGCCAGGTGGTCGTGGTGAACTTCTGGGGTTCGTGGTGTGCGCCCTGCCGGGCCGAGGCCGACGACCTGGAGGCCACCTACCAGGCCACCCGGGGTTCCGGGGTGACCTTCCTCGGCATCAACGTGCAGGACAGCAGGGACAAGGCGATCGCCTTCGAGGAGGGCCGGGTGACGTACCCGAGCATCTTCGACCCGGCGAGTCGCCTCGCCCTGGCCCTGGACATCCCGCCGAACAGCATCCCGGCGACCGTCGTGCTCGACCGGGACGGGCGCATCGCCACCGTCATCCGGGCTGCGGTCACCCGGGACGATCTCCAACCCATCGTCGAGCGGGTCGCCGCGGAGTCAGCTCCGCCGACCGGCGAACGCTGATGGGCGAGACCTTCGGTCAGCTCGCCGAGTCCGGCCCGCTGCTGCTCGCTGTGGGCGCGGCGGCCCTGGCCGGGTTGGTCAGCTTCCTCTCCCCGTGCGTGCTGCCGCTGATGCCGGGCTACCTGTCGTATGTCACCGGCCTGGCCGGCGTGGACCTTGAGGGCCGCCGCCCGCCGGCCACGACAGCCGCCGACCCGGTCCCGTCCGCCGACCCGGTCCCGTCCGTCGCCGCCCCGGCCGGGGTGGCGGTGCGCGAGCGGACCACGACGGCCGTGGTCGCCGTCAAGGGGCGGGTGCTCGCGGGGACGCTGCTGTTCGTTGCCGGGCTCACCGCCGTCTTCACCGCCACCGCCATCCTGTTCACCAGCGTCGGCCGGGTCTTCTTCGAGTACGAGCGCACGCTGGAGATCGTCATCGGGGCGCTGGTGGTGCTGCTCGGGCTCGGCTATGTCGGGGTGCTGCCCGGACTGCAACGCGAGTTGCGGATCAACCGGCTGCCGGCCGCCGGCCTGGCCGGTGCACCCGTCCTCGGGGCGGTGTTCGCGCTCAGTTGGGTGCCGTGCACCGGCCCGACGCTCGCCGCGGTGCTGGGCATGGCCGCCACCAGCGGGCAGACGGATCGGGCGGTCACGCTGGCCGTGGCGTACTGCCTCGGGCTGGGGGTACCGTTCGTCGTCTTCGGGCTGGCCTTCGAGCGCCTGCTCGGGGTCTTCCGCGCCGTGCGGCGGCACAGCCGCTGGGTCACCCGCGTCGGCGGGGTGCTGCTGGTCATGATCGGACTGGCGTTGGTCACCGGCGGGTGGACCAGCGTCGTGATCTGGTTGCAGACCACCATCGGGGTGGGTGAGGTGAGCATCTGATGACGGTCGTGGACGACCGGCCGCAGACCCCGGCCGAGGCGCCCCGGCGCCGGCCCAACCCGCTGCTGGCCCTGCTGCGCAACTCGTGGCGGCAGCTCACCAGCATGCGTACCGCCCTGATCCTGCTGTTCCTGCTCGCGGTCGCCGCGATCCCCGGTTCGGTGCTGCCGCAGCGCGGGGTCAACCCGGAGGACGTCCGCGACTACTTCGCGGCGAACCCCGACCTGGCCCCCGTCCTGGACCGCCTCGGCGCGTTCGAGGCGTTCGGCTCGGTCTGGTTCTCCGCCATCTACCTGCTGCTGTTCACCTCGCTGATCGGCTGCATCACCCCCCGGCTGCGCGATCACGTGCGGGCGTTGCGGTCGAAGCCGCCGGCCGCGCCGAGGCGGCTGGACCGGCTGCCCCAGCACACGGTGTTCGCCGCCCCGGCGGGTGGCGTGCCGGCGCTGGTCGGGGCGCTGCGGGCACGGCGCTGGCGCGTCGTGGTGCGCGGCGACGAGGTCTCCGCCGAGAAGGGCTACCTCAAGGAGACCGGCAACCTGCTGTTCCACGCTTCGCTGGTGGTCGTGCTGGTCGGGGTGGCGTTGGGATCCTGGTACGGCTGGAGCGGCAACCGGCTGCTCGTCGCCGGTGAGGACAACGCGTTCTGCAACACCCGCCAGCAGTACGCGGAGTCGAAGCTGGGCCCGCGCGTCGGCAGCGCCGACCTGCCCCCATTCTGCGTGCGGCTCGACGACTTCGAGGCCCGGTTCCTGGAGTCGGGCCAGGCGGAGTTCTTCAACGCCGAGGTGACCGTCGACGAGGCCGGCGGCACGCCACGGACCGCCGACTTCTCGGTCAACTCGCCGCTGCGGCTCGACGGCGCGAACGTCTACCTGCTCGGTCACGGGTACGCGCCGGTGCTGCGCTACACCGACCGGTACGGCCGCACCCAGACCAGCACCACCCCGTTCCTGAGCACCGGCGACGTCGGGCTGACCGGGGAGGGACTGGCCGCCTACCCCGACGTCAACGTCGACCCGGCCACCGGCGAGCGGAACCCCGATCTCCAGATGGCCTTCACGGGCCTCTACCTGCCCACCGCCCCGGAGGAGGGGCCGTTCACCCGGTCCGAGCACCCCACGGAGCGCAACCCGGCCGTGAACCTGGTCGCCTACCGGGGCAACCTCGGCCTGGACGCCGGCATCCCCGGCTCGGTCTACGAGCTGGATCAGCGGCAGGTGCGCGAAGGCAAGGTCACCGAGGTCGGCACGAAGCTGCTCAGGCCCGGCGAAACGTGGACGCTGGACGACGGCACGACGCTGGAGTTCCTGGGAACCGAGCCGTACATCGTGCTGTCGGTGCGCCACGATCCCGGGGCGACGCTGCTGCTGGTGGCCTCCGTCACGCTGCTGACGGGCCTGATGGGGTCGCTGTTCGGCCGGCGCCGCCGGGTCTTCCTCCGCGTGCTGCCCCCTGGTGGGGGTGTCGCCGACCCCACAGGTGGATCTCCGACGGGCGGTAGTAGCTTGGTCGAGGCCGGTGGCCTGCCGCGCACCGACCAACCCGGGTTCGCCGACGAGTTCGCCCAGCTCGTGTCCGCGCTCAGCGGCGACGGGCGGGACGGCGACGAACGCGACGCCGGTGACCGGGCCGGCGCGCGAGAAGGAGCCGACTGATGTCCGCACTGTCCGACCTGCTGGTCACGTTCGCGACCCTGGCGTACCTGATCGGGATGATCAGCCACGCCGTCGAGTACGCGCTCGGCAACGCCCGCGCGCGGGCCGCCACCGCGACGCCCACCCGAGAGCTGGTCGGCGCGGGGGCCGGCGGCCGGGCGGTCGGCACGCTGCCCACTGAGAGCGACGCTGGCGGTGACGGTGACGGCGGCCGGGCGGTCGGTGACGCGGTCGGCGCGCTGTCCGGCGTCGGCGACGGGGCTGCTGCCGGGGCCGATCGGTCGGTCGTCGCGGGTCCGCCGAGCCGGGCCGAGCGGACCGCCGCGCGGGCGCGACTGGCCGGGCGGGTTGCCGTCGGGGTCACCGCCGTGGCCGCCGTGCTGCACCTGGCGGCCCTGGTGACCCGGAGCCTCGCGGCCGACCGGATGCCCTGGGGCAACATGTACGAGTTCGTGCTGACGGTCTCGTTCATCGGGGTCGCCGCCTGGCTGGCGGTGCTGTGGAAGGTGCCGTCGCTGCGCCGCCTCGGGCTGTTCCTGACCCTGGTCATGGTGCTGCTGGTGGCCACCGCCGAGCTGGTGCTCTACACCCCGGTCGTGCCGCTGCTGCCGGCGCTGAACTCGTACTGGTTCATCGTGCACGTGTCGACCATCGTGTTCGCCTCGGGGCTGTTCCTGCTGGGCGTGGTGCCGGCCGTGGCGTACCTGATGCGCAACGGCTACGAGCAGGGCCGGCGCAGCTTCCCGTACACCCTGGCGAAGCGGATGCCGGCGGCGGCGGCGCTGGAGCGGCTGACCTTCGTGCTGCACGCCTTCGCGTTCCCGATCTTCACCTTCGCGGTGATCGCGGGGGCGATCTGGGCGGAGGCGGCGTGGGGCCGGCCGTGGGGGTGGGACCCGAAGGAGACGTGGGCGTTCATCTCCTGGGTGGTGTACGCCGGCTACCTGCACGCCCGCGCCACGCCCAGCGTGAAGCGCAACGTGGCCGCCTGGCTCGCCATCCTGGGCTTCCTGACGGTGATGATGAACCTGTTCGGGGTGAACATCTTCTTCGAGGGCCTGCACTCGTACGCCGGCGTCGACTGACCCGCAGCCGCTGGATGGAGAGGTTCACTTCCCAGAACTGTGGTTCTACGTTCTGCAGGGTGTGGTGCCCGCCAAACCTCCGGACATCGTGGTGGATGCGTGGGATGCCCCACAGCGGTGACGGTGACCCGGCTTCGCCACCGGCCCGGGCGGTGCGGGAGACTTGCTGGCATGGCGGTTCGTGGCTTTCCGTACACCGATCTCAAGGACTTCCTCGCGGCGCTGGAGCGTGCGGGTGAGCTGAAGCGGGTGGCCGTACCCGTCGACCCGACCTTGGAGATCAGCGAGGTCGTGACCCGGACGGTCCGCGCGGGCGGCCCGGCGCTGCTGTTCGAGCGTCCCACCCGTGGCGAGATGCCGGTGGCGATCAACCTGTTCGGCACCGAGAAGCGGATGGCGATGGCGCTGGGCGTCGAGTCGCTGGACGAGATCGGCGAGCGGATCGGCGCGCTGGTCAAGCCGGAGCTGCCGGTCGGCTGGTCCGGCATCCGCGAGGGCCTCGGCAAGGTCATGCAGCTCAAGTCGGTGCCGCCGCGCAAGGTGAAGACCGCCCCCTGCCAGCAGGTGGTGTACCGGGGCGACGACGTCGACCTGAACCGGTTGCCCGGCCTCCAGGTGTGGCCCGGCGACGGCGGGATCTTCCACAACTACGGGCTGACCCACACCAGGCACCCGGAGACCGGCAAGCGCAACCTGGGCCTCTACCGACTCCAGCAGCACTCGCGCAACACCCTCGGCATGCACTGGCAGATCCACAAGGACTCCACCGCCCACCACGCGGTCGCCGAGCGACTCGGCCAGCGACTGCCCGTCGCCATCGCCATCGGCTGCGACCCGGTGGTCAGCTACTCGGCCAGCGCGCCGCTGCCCGGCGACATCGACGAGTACCTGTTCGCGGGCTTCCTGCGCGGCGAGCGGGTCGAGATGGTCGACTGCCTGACCGTGCCGTTGCAGGTGCCGGCGCACGCCCAGGTGGTGCTGGAGGGCTACCTGGAGCCCGGCGAGCGGTTGCCCGAGGGCCCGTTCGGTGACCACACCGGCTACTACACGCCGGTCGAGCCGTTCCCCGTGCTGCACGTCGAGACCATGACCATGCAGCGCGAGCCGGTCTACCACTCGATCATCACCTCCAAGCCCCCGCAGGAGGACCACGGCCTGGGCAAGGCCACCGAGCGGATCTTCCAGCCGCTGCTCAAGCTGCTGATCCCCGACATCGTCGACTACGACCTGCCGGCCGCCGGGGTGTTCCACAACTGCGCGATCGTGTCGATCCGCAAGCGCTACCCGAAGCACGCCCAGAAGGTGATGAACGCCATCTGGGGCGCGCACCTCATGTCGCTGACGAAGCTGATCGTGATCGTCGACGAGGACTGCGACGTGCACGACTACGACGAGGTCGCGTTCCGCGCCTTCGGCAACGTCGACTACGCCCGCGACCTGCTGCTCACCGAGGGACCGGTGGACCACCTCGACCACTCGTCGTACCAGCAGTTCTGGGGCGGCAAGGCGGGTGTCGACGCCACCCGCAAGCTGCCGACCGAGGGCTACACCCGGGGCTGGCCGGAGGAGATGACGATGGCCCCCGAGGTGGTCTCCCTGGTCGACAAGCGCTGGAAGGAGTACGGCATCTGATGGCGACCGCCGTCGAGACGCGACCCGGCCGGGTCACCTCCTTCCTCAGGCTCGTCGCCATCGAGCACTCGGTGTTCGCCCTGCCGTTCGCGTACCTGTCGGCGTTGACCGCGATGCAGGTCGACGGGGGGCGGGTGCGCTGGCTCGACCTGCTGCTGATCACCGTGGCGATGGTCGGGGCACGGACGTTCGCGATGGCCGCGAACCGGATCCTCGACCGTCGCATCGACGCGCTGAACCCGCGTACCGCCAACCGGGAGATGGTGACCGGCGCGGTGAGCCCGCGGACGGCCTGGACCGGCGCGGCCGTCGCCCTGGTGGTGTTCCTCGCCGCCGCAGCCCTGCTCAACCCGCTCTGCCTGGCGCTCGCGCCGCTGGCCGTGGTGCCGCTGGTCGTCTACCCCTACGGCAAGCGGTTCACCAACTGGCCGCACGCCATCCTCGCCGTCGCCCAGGCGGTCGGCCCGGTCGGCGCGTGGCTGGCGGTCACCGGGACGTTCGCCGGCTCGTGGCCCGCCTGGCTGCTCGGCGTGGCCGTCGGCCTGTGGATCGGCGGCTTCGACCTGATCTACGCCTGCCAGGACGCCGAGGTCGACCGGGAGATCGGGGTGCACAGCGTACCGGCCCGTCACGGGGTGCCCTTCGCGCTGCACGCCTCGACCGTCGCCCACGTGGTGACCTTCGCACTGTTCGGATGGTTCGGGGTGCTGGTCGGCTTCGGCTGGCTGTTCTGGATCGGCCTGGCGCTGACCGCCGTCGCGTTCGGCTACCAGCACGTGGTGGTCACCCCCACCGACCTGAGCAAGGTGAACCGGGCGTTCTTCACCGCCAACGGTTTCGTCGGCATCGCGCTGTTCGTCTTCGCGCTGCTCGACCTGGTGGTGCGGCTGGGCCTGCGCCCCTGAGCCGACGCGCTGTCGGGAGCGCCGGGGCCGCGGCCCTGGCGCCGGGCGGTTCCGGCCGCTGTCGGGAGCGGCGGGACCGCACCCGCTGCCGGGCGGTTGCGGGCGGCGACGAGCCGGTCCACCTCCCGGGCCCCGGTGGGCCGGTCCACCTCCCGGGCCCCGGTGGTCAGCCGACCGAAGCGGATGCCAGGTCGGGGCCGGGGTAGCGGGCGCTCTCCAGCGTCCACTCGACGGTGCCGACCACGGCGGCGGCCACCACGTCGAGGTGGTCGCCGACGGCCTCGTTCAGCGCCGCCCCGAAAGACGGCACGGCGGCACGCAGCTCCTGGAAGCGGTGCATCGCCTCGCGCCAGCGCTCCGCCGCCAGCCGCACCGCCGCAGCCTCCGGGACGCGCCGCTCGGCGGCCAGCGCCAGCACCAGGTTGTGCCCGCCGGAGGTCGCCCGGTCCCGGTCGAGCGAGGCGATGTCGTTGTACCAGGACACCAGGTCGTTGCCGGTGGCGGCGATCCGGCGCACCGACGGGTGGTGGTAGACCGCGTCCGGCAGCAGCCGCCCGGTCACGAACTCCACCAGCGGGTACGACACGTAGGTGGCAGCGGTCGCCCGGCGCAGCTCGACGTACTCGGCGACGCCGGGAACATGGCCGGTGTCCTTGTTGACCGCCTCCCGCCAGGTGCCGTCGAGATGGTGGGCGACCGCGTCGGCGAACCGCGACCGCCAACGGGCCGGCATCCGGCGGCGCGGCTCCCGCCACGCCCTGAGCAGCAGCCGGCGCAGCGGGCCGGTCAACCCGGCGTGCCGCAGCCGGGGGTCGCCGCGCAGCACTCCCAGCGTGCCGTCGCGCAGCGCCCGGATCCGCTCGGGTGGCAGCCTGTCCGGCCCGTCACAGGCGTCGTCGACCAGGAAGAACCAGGTGAACAGGGCGGTCAGCACGCGCAGGTCGGGCTCGGTGGCGTCGGGATACAGCCGGCCGGCGTACCGGGCGAACCGGGCCTTCGACAGCCGCTCCCGTCCGGCCGCGTCGAGCGGCAGGCCGACCTGCGGCAGCCAGTCGAGCAGCCACTCCTGCACCCCGTCGGCGTGCGGGGACAGCCGGGCCGGGAGCGGACACTGCGCACGCAGGGACCAGAGGACCTCGCCCGTCATCCCGGGTTCCTCTCCCGCAGTTGCTTCCGGTGGATCGCTTTCGAGGCAGCATCCCAGATCGGAATGATTCTCGCTTACCGGTCGGTACGTCAGGACACAAGCGGCAATCCGGAAGGCGCGGACTAACGGGGTGGGGGCGGGCGGTTCTCCCCGGCGGTGGTCAGGCAGGCTGTACGGCATGCGCGAACCATGGGTGGTCGGTGTCTCGGGAGCGTCCGGCACGCCGTACGCGGCGGCGGTCGTCCGCGGGCTGCTCGACGCGGGTCAGCCGGTGGACCTGATCGTCTCCCGGGCGGCCCGGCTGACCGTGCTCGACGAGACGGGCCGCCCGTTCCGGGACGCCCACTGGGCCGACGACCTGGCCGCCTGGCTGGGTCGTGACCTCGACGGGGCCGACGTGCGGCACTGGCCGGCCGGCGACCTCGCGGCCGGGCCCAGCAGCGGCTCCTACCGGGTACGCGGCATGGCGGTGGTGCCCGCCAGCACGGCCGCCTGCGCCGGCATCGCCATCGGACTGTCCAAGGACCTGTTGCAGCGGGCTGCCGAGGTCAACCTCAAGGAGCGCCGCCCACTGGTCGTGGTGCCGCGGGAGACCCCGGTGACCCGCAGCCACCTGGAGCACCTGATCGCGCTGCACGACGCGGGAGCGGTCGTGCTTCCCGCCAGCCCCGGCTTCTACGGTGCCGGTGCGGCGGCCTCCGCCGCGCAACTCGTCGACTTCGTGGCCGGAAAGGTGCTGGACGCGCTCGGGGTCCCGCACACGCTGTTCCACCGCTGGGCGGGACAGCTGAACGCGGACCGGACCTGAAGCCCGGCCCGCGTTCCGATACGCACCAGATCAGTACATGCCCGCGTTGGCCGGGCCGGGCCCGGTGGAAGCGGCCGGGCCCGCGTTGCGCGGTCTGCCCATGTCGTCCGCCTCGTCCAGCATGCCCTCCCCCTCAAGCAGGGCCCGCACCTCGGATTCCCGAAACCGGCGATGCCCGCCTGGAGTCCGGATGCTGCCTATCCGGCCGGCCGCCGCCCATCTCGTCACAGTTTTCGGGTCCACCCGAAACAGCGCAGCGACCTCACCCGGTGTCAGCAGGCGATCTCCAGTGTCCACAGCCCCCTCCTCGCGTCGACGAAGCCCCCGGCTGAACACACTGCCCCCGGCCGGTGCGAGCCCAGAGCCGTCATGAGGGACGTATGGCAATTACAGCACCAGGGAACTGGCGTGTCCGCCAAACGCGAAAAACGCACGGAGTGGGAAGTTAGTAAATGGTACCGGCGTGGATCCCCCTAGACCGACCGTCTGCGAACTGTCACCTGCTGTCATGTGCAACGGACGCCGAACGCCCGGCGTTACGCCGCTGCGACTAGGGTCTACAGTCCGTGGACGCCATCGACCTGAGCCTCGTGGACCTCCTGCGGGGCAACGCCCGCCTGTCGTACGCCGAACTGGCCCGCCAGGTCGGACTCTCCGCCCCGGCAGTGCACGAACGCGTCGGGAAGCTCGAGTCCGGCGGCGTGATCCGGGGCTACCGGGCCGAGGTCGAGCCCGAGTCCATCGGGCTCGGCGTCACCGCCCTGATCGGCATCGTCGAGGACTCGGCCGCAGACACCGACGACGTGCTGGAGGCCTTCCGGCGGATGCCGGAGATCGAATCCTGCTACTTCATGGCGGGCGTCGAGTCGTTCCTGCTCAAGGCCCGGGTGGGCACGATCGCCGAACTTGAGCAACTGATCGTCCGGCTGAACCGCGTTGCCGGGGTGGCCTCCACCCGTACCGGGATCGCCCTGTCGACGAAGTGGGAGAACCGACCCCAGCCGGTCAGCACGCCGACCACCTGATCCCCGCCAGCCCGACCACCGTCGCGGCTCCCGGATGCGGCGACCGGCCACTGGTGCCGCCCCCGCACGCGGCGGTAGCGTGCGGCGATGGGAGGTCCGCAGCCCGCACCCGCCGCGAAGAGGCGCCCGACAGACGCGACCGTGGTGACCGGGTGGCCGTGGTGACGGGGCGACCGTGGTGACCGGCGCAGCCGTCGTGACCGGAGCGGCCGGCGGCCTGGGACGGGCCATCGCCGTCGCCCTGCACGCCGACGGCTGGCCCGTTCTCCTCACCGACACCGACGCCGGGGCGGTCGCCGAGGCCGCCGCTCCGCTCGGTGGTTGGTCCCGGCCCCTGGACGTCCGCGACGAGGCGGCCTGCACGGCCGTCGCCGTCGAGGCCGCCGCACGCCACCCCGACGGGTTGGGCCTGTGGGTGAACAACGCCGGGATCCTGGTGACCGGGCCGAGCTGGGAGCAGGATGCCGGCACCCGCCGCCGGGTGGTCGAGGTGAACGCGCTCGGCGCGATGAACGGCACCCTGGCGGCGTTGGCCGTCATGCGTGCCCGGGGGCGCGGCCACGTGATCAACATCGTGTCGTTGGCCGGGCTGGTCGCCGCGCCCGGCGAGACCCTCTACGCGGCCAGCAAGCACGCCCTCGTCGCCTTCAGCATCGGCACCCTCGCCGACCTGCGGCTGGCCGGGCACCGGGGCGTACACGTCTCGTGTCTGTGCCCCGACGGGATCTGGACCCCGATGCTGCACGACAAGCTCGACGACCCCGGGGCGGCGGCGTCCTTCACCGGGACGCTGCTGACGCCGGAGCGGGTCGCCGGACGCGTGGCGCGGCTGGCCCGGCGACCCCGCCCGGTGGTCAGCGTGCCGCGCTGGCGCGGCGCGCAGGTTCGGTTCCTCGACGCGCTGCCCGGCCTGGCGCTGCGTCTCGCCCCGCTGATCCTCGCCGTCGGGCGGGCCGGCCAGCGCCGGCAAGGCCGCAGGACCGGCGGCCACTCCGGCTGATCCGCCCGGGTCACCGGGCCGGTGCCCCGCCCGCGTCACGGGCCGGTGCCCCTGCGCTCGGGCCTCCTTGCTACGTTTCCCGCGTGACTCAACTCGACCGGTGCGACGAAGCGGGCCGGGCCTGGGTGATGGAGGCGATCGCCGCCGTCGAGGCGGACGCCAACCGCTCCGCCGACACCCACCTGCTGCCGTTCCCGCTGCCCCGGAAGTGGGGAATCGACCTCTACCTCAAGGACGAGTCGGTGCACCCGACCGGCTCGCTCAAGCACCGGCTGGCCCGGTCGCTGTTCCTCTACGGGCTGTGCAACGGCTGGATCGGCCCGCAGACCACGATCGTCGAGGCGTCGTCCGGGTCGACGGCGGTCTCCGAGGCGTACTTCGCGCGGATGCTCGGGTTGCCCTTCATCGCGGTGATGCCCGCCTCCACCTCGCCCGAGAAGATCGCCCAGATCGAGTTCCAGGGGGGCCGCTGCCACCTGGTGGACGACCCGGCCAAGGTGGTGGTCGAGGCGCGCTGGCTGGCCGAGGACTCCGGCGGGCACTTCATGGACCAGTTCACCTACGCCGAGCGGGCCACCGACTGGCGGGGCAACAACAACATCGCCGAGGCCATCTACGCGCAGCTCGCCCTCGAACGGCACCCCGTCCCCGCCTGGGTCGTGGTCGGCGCGGGCACCGGCGGCACCAGCGCCACCATCGGCCGGTACGCCCGCTACCGGCGGCTGCCCACCAAGCTCTGCGTGGTCGACCCGGACAACTCCGCCTTCTACCCGGCCTGGCGGGCCGCCGACTGGTCGGTGTGCACCGGGCGGCACTCACGGATCGAGGGGATCGGCCGACCCAGCGTGGAACTGTCCTTCCTACCCTCGGTCGTGGACCGGATGGTGCAGGTGCCCGACGCCGCGTCACTGGCCGCGATGCGGGCCGGTTCGGCGGTACTCGGACGCCGGGTGGGCGGCTCGACCGGCACCAACCTGTGGGGGGCGTTCGGGCTGATCGCCGGGATGCTCGCCGAGGGCCGGCACGGCTCCGTGGTCACCCTGATCTGCGACGCCGGCGACCGCTACGCCGACACCTACTACTCCGACGCGTGGGTGGCCGCGCAGAACCTGGATCTGGCCCCCCACCTGGCCACCGTCGAGCGCTTCCTCGACACCGGCGACTGGCCGGCCTGACCGCGCCGCCGCGGGTGGCGCGGTGGCGACCCGTCGGGCGCAGACGCCTCAGCGCGGGTCGATCCGCTCGGCCAGCCCGGGGTAGCGCACCACGAACCCGTCGGCGTCGACGTCGATGTCGGCGGTGAACGTGTCACTGGTGAAGCGCACCCGCCCGGTTCCGAGCCCGGTGTAGACCTGTTCGGCGGGGAGCACGGTCAGACTCGGCACCAGCACCCACGCGACCGTCACCCGGTGGGCAGTGTCGGCCGGCGCGGCGGCCAGCCCGAGCCGGCGTACCGGAAGGGTGTTGAACAGCGGTGAGCCGCCGAGGTCGAGGTCGCGGGCCTCGGCCAGCCGGTCCGCGTCGTCGGTGCCCGGCAGCCCGACCCCGGGATGCCCCCCGGCGGTCAGGGCAGCGTCGAGGTCACCCTGTTCGGCGGCCGTCACCCGCCACCGGTCCACGGCCCGTTCCAGACGTACGCTGCGCCACCAGCCCGCCCCCTCGACCTCGACCTCCAGCCGCAGGCTCGCCCAGTCGTGGTCGGTGGCGAGCTGGTAGCGGCAGGTGAAGGGAACAGGGTCCACGGCCAGCTGCGTGCCGTAGGCCGTCAGCCCTCGACGGTCGTCGAAGCGGACGTGTTCGGCCCCGGCGGTGTCGGTCCTGGACCAGAGCAACGACTTCGGCATTGTCGGCATGGACCGACGCTACGCCACCGGACCGAGACCGGCAGTGGATGCGACGAACGCCGCCGCGAAGCGTGGGCTCCGCGACGGCGTCCGCGTCGGATCAGTGGGTACGCGCCGGCGGTCGGCCGCCGAAACCACGCCGCTCGCCCTGCGGCCGGTCGTCCCGGCCCCGGCCCTCGGGCCGGAACCCGCCCCGGTCGCCGAAGCGTCGCTCACCCTGCGGCCGGTCGCCGTGACGCCGTTCGCCCCGGTCACCGAAGGTGCGGCTCTCGGTCGGCCGGTCGCCGTAGCGCCGTTCGCCCCGATCGCCGAAGGTGCGACTCTCGGTCGGCCGGTCGCCGTGACGCCGGTCGCCGCGGGCCTCCCGGTCGCCGTAGCGGCGCTCGCCCTGCGGCCGATCGCCGAACCGGCGCGGGCCGCCCGGCCGATCGCCGTACCGACGCGGCTCCTCAGGCTCCTCGCGTACCGGCACGCCGCTCGGCTCCCGGGCGCCGGTCAACTCGGACAGGACCGGATCGCCGGCCCGCACCCGGGACTGTGCCGGTTCCACGCCCGCCTTCTCCAGCATCGCCAGGGTGGTACGGCGCTGCTTGGGCAGCACCAGCGTGGCCACCGCGCCGGACTCGCCCGCGCGGGCCGTACGCCCCGCCCGGTGCAGGTAGTCCTTCGGGTCCTTCGGCGGGTCGACGTGCAGCACCAGCGAAACGCCGTCGACGTGGATCCCCCGGGCCGCCACGTCGGTGGCGACCAGCACGTTCATCCGGCCCTCACGGAACTCGGCCAGCGTGCGCGTACGCATCCGCTGGGTCTTGCCGCCGTGCAGGCCACCGGCGCGCACCCCCACTGCGGCGAGCTGCGACACGAGGCGGTCCACCCCGAGCTGCGTACGGGCGAAGACCATGGTCCGGCCCTCGCGGGCCGCGATGGCCGCGGTCACCGGGAACTTGTCGTGCGGCGGGATCAACAGCATGTGGTGGTCCATGGTGGACACCGACGCGGTCGACGGCGCGGTCGAGTGCGTCACCGGGTCGGACATGAACCGCTTGACCAGAGCGTCGACGTCGCCGTCCAGGGTGGCGGAGAAGAGCAGCCGCTGGGCGTCCACCGGCGTCTTCGCCAGCAGCTCGGTGACCTCCGGCAGGAAACCCATGTCGGCCATCTGGTCCGCCTCGTCCAGCACGGTGACCTCGACATCGTCGAGGCGGCACACGCCCCGGGCGATCAGGTCGCCCAGCCGGCCCGGGGTCGCCACGACGATCTCCACGCCCCGGCGCAGGGCGTCGATCTGCCGGTCGTAGGGCACCCCGCCGACAGCGGTCTTCAGGAACACGCCGACAGCCTTGCCGAGCGGCACCAGGGCGTCGTTGACCTGCATGGCCAGCTCACGGGTGGGCACCAGGACCAGGGCCCGCGGGTGCAGCGGCCGGGCCCGGTTGCGCTCGGCGACGCGGGCCAGCAACGGCAGGCCGAAGGCGAGAGTCTTGCCGGAGCCGGTCTGCCCCCGGCCCAGCACGTCCCGGCCGGCGAGCGCGTCGGGCATCGTCGCCTGCTGGATCTCGAACGGAGTGGTGATGCCCTGCCGGGCGAGGACCCGCACCAGCGGCTGCGGCAGGCCGAGGGCGGCGAAGTCGGGGACGGCCTGCTCGGCCTGGTCGAGGACGGACGGGGAGGTGCCGGGAACAGCAGAGATGGTCAAGAAATGCCTTTCGAGCGGGGCGCATCTTCGCGATGGCCCGCCACGGCATCGTGCCGCCGGATCGCCCGCAAGATCGCCCAGGGGCGCGCGGAGCGCGCCGGGTCAGTGATCCCGACCAGTGTACGGCGATTGTCCGACGCGCACCGGCCACGCCTGGCGGTAGTGGGCGGGCTCACCCGCATTCAGCCGCTCAGCATGCCCCCGACAAGTCCACCCATGGCGTCGTCGGCCAGCAGCACCACCACGACGCCGATCGCCACCAGCAGGCCCAGCGCGGCGGCGAGGGCGATCACCACCCGGGTCGTGCTCGACCGCTCCTGGTTCGGGTTCTCGGTCCAGCCCTGGGCCAGGATGTGCCCGGTCAGGGAACCGGAGTTCTCCAGCGGGCTGCTGGACGGGAAGGACACCGTCGCGTGGCCGGGCCCGTCGGGGTTCGCCCGGTAGAACGTTCCCAGGTCGCCGTCGTACCGCCCGGAACGGCCCGCGTTCCCGGCCGACCCGGGCGGTGCCGGGGCCACGCCACCGGGCAGGGACACGGTCCGGTCAGCGCCGGTCGCGTCGGGTAGGGCGGTCGTCCGGTCGGTGCCGGTCGCGTCGGGCACGGCCGTCGTCCGGTCCGTGGCCGCCGGCCGCTCGGGCAGGGCCGCTGTCCGGTCCGTGGCGGTCCTGTCGGGCGTGGCCGTCGTCCGGTCCGGGACGACCGGGGCGGTGTGGCCGGTCGGCGGGAGGACGCTCGGCCGCTCGGTCGACGGCAGGAGGCTCGGCCGTACCGAGGCCCGGGGGACGGCGCTCGGTGATGCGCCGGGTTCGCTGCCGGCCGGGGCATCCCGGCGGCTGCCGGGGTTCGTCGGCGGCGGCCAGGCCGGCAACGCCGGCGCGGGCACGACCGGGGCGGCGGCCCGGGTGGCGGGTGGGGGCGGGAACGGGGGCGCGGGCATCGGCCCCGGGGGCGGTGGCGGAGCGGGGACAGGGGGTCCCGGAGGCGGCGTGGGTGGTCCGGGCACCGGCGGAACCGGAGGGCCGGGCCGTGGACCGGGTCCGGGCGGCACCGGCCCCGGTGGGAGCGGCCCGGGTGCCGGCGGCGTCGGTCCGGGTACCGGCGGGTTCGGGGCGGGCGGCGTCGGCCCGGGTACCGGCGGGACGGGAGCCGGTGCGGGTTCCGGCTCGGGCGTGGGTGGCGTCGGCGGCTCGGCCGGCTGCGGCGGCTGTGCGGGCTCCGGGGGCTCGGGGTCGGTGGGCGCGGAGCGGTACACCTTCGCGGTGGCGGACCGGGGCCCGGCGGCTCCGGCCTCGTCGGCGGTGACCCGACTCGCCCCGGGCACGGTGGCGCTGGCCCGCGCCGACCGCTGGCCTGGCACGTCGGCTCGGCGTGGCGTCTCGGCCTGGCCTGGTCCACTGGCCCGGCCCGGTGTGTCGGTCCGGCCCGGTGTGTCGGTCCGGCCCGGTGTGTCGGTCCGGTCTGGTGCGTCGGCCCGGCCCGGGGCGTCGGTGGGGGCGGGGGACTCGGCCTGGGCTGCCTGTGCGGCAGCCGACCCGCCGGTTGGCGGCCCCACGTCCTCCGCCGTACCGACCGGTGTGGTGGCCCGGTAGGTGGTGCCGACGGGGACGCCGGCCGGGCGGGAGGCACCCCCCTGTGGAGGAGCGACGGCAGTCGGCACGCTGACCCGGGCCCGTGCCGAGCCGGCCGGCGCAACTTCGGGTCGTTCACCGGTGGCGGTGCTGGCCGGTGCTGCGGACGTCGGCCGGTCGGCGACGGGGGCGGCCGGACCGGACGCCGATCCGGGCCCACCCGGCTGCGCCGGAACCACTTCGTCGGCCATGCTCGCCCTCCGCACCACGTCCGCACCCGGACCCGTCGCGTCGGACCGGGAGTGCCTGACTGTCACCGTGCCACATTCGCACCTCGTCGCACAGCCGGAGTGGTCATCGACTCCGCAGGTCACCGGGACAGCTTGCACCGGGACCAGGTGGCGATCCGCTCCGGGTGCCCGGGACGGTGGCCCGCAGGTCAGCTCCCGGTGCTCGCCGAAGGACTGGCCGAGGTGCTGGTCGTGGGACTGGTCGAGGCGCTGGCGCTGGTCGAGGCGCTGGTCTCCGGCCCCGCGCTGCTGCTCGCCGCCGTGGTGGCGGGGACGCTGGTGCTGGCTCCGACGCTCGGCGAGGAGCCCGCCGAGGGCGACGCCTGCCCGGTCGGCTTCGGCAGCGGAGAGGTGGAGCCGGAGGCCGACGGGGACGCCGAGCCGGAGGGCGCCAGGGAGGCCGAGGCGGAGGCCGTCGGGACAGCCGAGCCGGAGGGTGACGCCTGGCCGGTCGGCGACGGGGAGGTCGAGCCGGAGGGCGAGGGCGACGGTGAGTCGGTCGGGCTGGGCGTGGGGCTCGGGGTCGTCGGGGTCGGCTTCGGCTTTCCGGTAGGGGTCGGCGTCGGCGTGGTGGGCTTCGACGGCGTGGGCTTCGGAGTGGGCTTCGGCTTCGGCTTCGGCGGGGTGGACGGGGCGGGAACCGCACCGACCACCCGGGTCGCCGCGTAGAGCCGGGACCAGCTCACCGTCGAGATCTTGACGACGTCACCCGTGGTCGGTGCATGGATCATCTTGCCGCCGCCGATGTACATCCCCATGTGGTGGATGCTCGTCCAACTGCTGCCGGAGGCGAAGAAAACGAGATCGCCGGGGAGCAGGGCGTTGCGGGCCACCGTCCGCGACCGGGTGGCGTAGTACTGGTCGCGGGAGACGCGGGGCAGGTCGTAGTAGCCCGCCGACCGGTAGGCGGCCCAGATCAGGCCGGAGCAGTCGAACCGGTCGGGGCCCTCGGCCGCCCAGAGGTAGGGGTCGCCGAGCTGCCGCTTCGCGTACGCCAGGGCAGCCAGTGCCGTCGGGTGAGCGGCCAGCCCGTCGACGGACTCGCCGCCGAGGTACCCGGCACCGAGCTGCTGCTCGACCGCCTCCTGCTGACGGGCCAGCTCGACCAGCCGCGCGGAGTGTTCCTCCCGCAGCTTGAGCAGCTTCGCCTCCTCGGCGCGCAGCGCCTTCTCGGTGGCGGCGTACTGCTCCTGGATTCCCTTGGCCCGCGACTCGGCCGACAGGTACGCCTGGTAGGCCGTCTGCTCGTCGGTGCGGGCGCGGGTGAGCTGGCTGGCGGCGGCGTTGGTGGACTCCTCGCGGCGGTCACCCCTGTGCAGCCGCTGGAGCATGGTCAGATCGCGCAGGTCGGTCGCGAACTCGCCGGGTGGCAGGGCGGCGGCGGCCTTGAGTGCCTGGGCGGCGGCGGTGTCGGCGCGCCGCTGCGCCCCGGTGAGGGCGTCGCGGGCGAACTCCAGGTCGCGTTCGGCGGTGCGTAGCTGCGTCTCGGCCTCGGTGCGCTGCTGTTCGAGTTGCAGGAGCTGGGTGCCGAGCTGACCGATGCGGGTCTCGACAGCGGTGATCTGTGCCTGGAGCGGATCGGTGGCCGGCGCGGCGACCCCCGGCGCGGGCTGTCCGGGCAGGCCCGGGGCGGCGACGCCGCCGGGCAGCAGCAGCGGGCTCGACACGGTGGGGCGGGAGCCGCTGTCCGGGACGGTGACGGGCACGCCGGGCTCGGCGTACGCGGGGGCGGCGAGGACGGCGGCGGCGACGGCGCCGAGGAGAGCGGACCAGAGCATCGGCCGGAGCACCGGCGAGATCACCGGGTCACGTCGTCGCTGCCGTCGCCCGCGCCCGCTGTCGACCATTCCGCTCCCCGTCCGGCGTGCTGGGTCCGCGCTGTCACGGGCGCGGCCGTGGGGACGGTACCAGTGTGTCGTCCCCCACCCTTGTTTACCTCAGCCGCGTAACGATGTCGATGTCTCGGCGGGTAACAGGAGGCTGAGAGTTCGTGGGGTGGGCCGCCCTCGGACGACCGTGCTGTGAGCCGGTCGGACGACCGACGTAGGCTCGACTCCGACCGCAGGTGGAAGGGACGTGGCTTGCAGATGGACGCCGGGCTCAAGCGTGACCTCGAAGCGAAGGTGTACGCCGGCGAGCGGCTGACCCGCGAGGACGGCATCGCCCTGTACGACAGCGACGACCTGGCCTGGCTGGGCCGGCTGGCGCACCATAAGCGCACCGAGCTGAACGGCGACCGGGTGATGTTCAACGTCAACCGTCACCTGAACCTCACCAACGTGTGCAGTGCGAGCTGCGCGTACTGCTCCTTCCAGCGCAAGCCGGGCGAGAAGGACGCGTACACGATGCGCATCGACGAGGCCGTGCGCAAGGCCAAGGAGATGGAGGACGAGCAGCTCACCGAGCTGCACATCGTCAACGGCCTGCACCCGACCCTGCCGTGGCGCTACTACCCGAAGGTGCTCAGTGAGCTGAAGGCGGCGCTGCCGAACGTCAAGCTGAAGGCGTTCACCGCCACCGAGGTGCAGTGGTTCGAGAAGATCAGCGGGCTGGGCGCCGACGAGATCCTCGACGAGCTGATGGCGGCCGGTCTGGAGTCGCTGACCGGCGGCGGCGCGGAGATCTTCGACTGGGAGGTCCGCCAGCACATCGTCGACCACGCCTGCCACTGGGAGGACTGGTCGCGGATCCACCGGCTGGCCCACTCGAAGGGCATGAAGACCCCGTCGACCATGCTCTACGGCCACATCGAGGAGCCCCGGCACCGGGTCGACCACGTGTTGCGGCTGCGTGAGCTGCAGGACGAGACGGGCGGCTTCGTGGTCTTCATCCCGCTGCGCTACCAGCACGACTTCGTCGACTCGGCGGACGGCAAGGTGCGCAACCGGATCCAGGCGCGCACCACGATGGCCGCGCCGGCCGAGTCGCTGAAGACGTTCGCGGTGTCCCGGTTGCTGTTCGACAACGTCCCGCACGTCAAGTGCTTCTGGGTGATGCACGGGCTGTCGGTGGCCCAGCTCTCGCTGAACTTCGGCGTCGACGACCTGGACGGGTCGGTCGTGGAATACAAGATCACTCATGACGCGGACTCGTACGGCACCCCGAACACCATGCACCGCGACGACCTGCTGCACCTCATCTGGGACGCCGGTTTCCAGCCGGTGGAGCGCAACACCCGCTACGAGGTGGTCCGCGAGTACGACGCCGCCCCGTCGCTGGCCGAGCGCCGCGCCGAGCCTCAGCAGGTCTGGGCCTGAGCCGGGCACGTACCCTGACAGGGCCATGACCGAGCAGCAGGCCGGGTTTCCCCGGCGCGACGCGCAGGGGCGCATCCGTGTCCCGGGCGACCTGGTCGGGGTGGCCCTGGCCGGCCTCGTGATCGGCCTGCTCGCCCTGGTGCTGTTCGACGGGTTGTTCACCTGGCTCGGCGACGGTGGGTTCGGCGGTGCCAACGGCTGGTTGGCGGTCATCCTGCCGGCGTGGCTGTTCCTGGACGACTTCCGGGCCTGGGAGTTCGGCGCGGCCCGGGTGGTGGCCGCCCTGTCGGCCGCGACGCTGGCGGTGGTGACCGGGCTGGTGGTGGCCGGGCTGGGCGGCGCGCTGCCGTCGTTGGCGTCCGGAGCGCTGGGGGCGGCCACGTTCACCCTGGTGTATGCGGTGGTCTGGTTCCACGGCGTCCGTTGGCTGGCTCGCCGGACGGGCTGAACAGGCCCGGACGGGCTGACCGCGCGGACGGGCTGACATCGCCGCCGGATCGACCGGCGTCGGGGAAGGGAGAAGGGTGAGCGGGGCCGTCAAGTACACGCTGGGCCGGATCGGGTTGTTCGTCATCGTGCTGCTGGCACTGTGGCCGGTGGAGTTGAACTTCCTGCTGAAGCTGATGCTCGCGGTGATCTTCTCCGCGGCGGCCTCCTTCTTCCTGCTGCGTCAGTGGCGGGAGGAGATGGCCACGGAACTGGCCGCGGCGGCGCAGCGGCGGCGGGCCGAGAAGGACCGGCTGCGTTCCGCCCTGGCCGGCGAGGACGAGCAGGACGGTGACCCCGGCCGCCGGGCGTGACCGGCGTCGCCGGACTCCCCGACCCGCCGCCCTCCCCCACCCCGCCCTTCGGCTCTGTGGCAGGGGAACCTTCCGGGCGGCCCGCCCTCCGGTGACCCTGTGGCAGGGGAACATGTCGCCGAAGTGACGATCAGGTTGGGATGAGCCGAGCAACGATCGATATTGATATGACCATGTGACCGGTGGTGGGCTGTCCTCCACCGGGCGGGTCCGCCCGCACCTCGAGGAGGTTCCATGGCCTTCCGCTCCATCCCTCTGCGCCGTGGTCTGGCGCTCGTCATCGCGGCCGGGCTGGGCCTGCTCACGCTCGCCGCCCCGCCCGTGTCCGCCCGGCCCGCCCCCGACCGGGACGCGCAACCTGCCGCCGTGCCCTACCGGGTGCTCGGCCCGAAGACCCTCGCCGACCGCGACGCGGTGGCCCGTACGGGCGCCGCGATCGACTACTCCGAACACGGCGTCCTGCACATCTCGGCCACCCGGGCCGAGGCGGCGGCCATCAGCCGTCTCGGGTTCCGGCTGGAGGCGGTCGCCGCGCTGCCCACCGACCGGGGTCAGGCCGAGGCCGGCACGCTGGCCTTCCCGCCCGCCGACTCCAACTACCACGACTACGCCGAGCTGACCGCCGTGGTCAACAAGGTGGTCGCCGACCACCCGACGATCGCCCGGAAGATCAGCATCGGCACCTCGTACCAGGGCCGTGACCTGATGGCGGTGAAGATCTCCGACAACGTCGCCTCCGACGAGAACGAGCCGGAGATCCTGTTCAACTCCCAGCAGCACGCGCGGGAGCACCTGACCGTCGAGATGGCGATCTACCTGCTCAACCTGTTCACCGACAACTACAACTCCGACTCCCGGATCCGGGACATCGTCAACACCCGGGAACTGTGGATCGTCCCGACGGTCAACCCGGACGGCAGTGAGTACGACATCGCCACCGGCTCGTACCGGTCGTGGCGTAAGAACCGCCAGCCGAACAGCGGCTCGTCGTACGTCGGCACCGACCTGAACCGCAACTGGGGCTACCTGTGGGGCTGCTGCGGCGGCTCGTCCGGCTCCACCTCGTCGGACACCTACCGGGGCCCGTCGGCGTTCTCCGCGCCGGAGACCCAGGCGCTGCGCAACTTCGTCAACAGCCGCGTCGTCGGTGGGACGCAGCAGATCAAGGCCAACATCGACTTCCACACGTACTCGGAGCTGGTGCTGTGGCCGTTCGGCCACACCACCAACAACACCACCACCGGGATGACGGCCGACCAGTACAACACCTTCGCCACCATCGGCCAGCAGATGGCGGCCACCAACGGCTTCACCCCGCAGCAGTCCAGCGACCTGTACATCACCGACGGTGGCAGCATCGACTGGATGTGGGCGGCGCACGGCATCTGGGCGTACACCTTCGAGCTGTACCCGGGCTCGGCCTCCGGCGGCGGCTTCTACCCGCCCGACGAGGTGATCCCCGCGCAGACGTCGCGTAACCGGGAGGCGGTGCTGATCCTCAGCGAGTACGCCGACTGCCCGTACCGGGCGATCGGCAAGCAGTCGCAGTACTGCGGCGGCGGTGGCGGTGGCACCACGGTCTGGTCGGACACCTTCGAGACCGCGACCGGCTGGACGATCAACCCCGGCGGCACGGACAACGCCACCACCGGCCAGTTCGAGCGGGGTGCCGCGCAGGCGACCAACTCCGGCGGCGCCAAGCAGCTCACCCCGTACGCGGGCAGCAACAGCCTGGTCACCGGCGCGCCGGCCGGCAGTGGTGCCGGTTCCTACGACATCGACAGCGGTGCCACCAGCGCCCGGTCCCCGGCGGTGACCCTGCCGTCGAGCGGCACCCTGACCCTGTCGCTGGCCTGGTACCTGGCGCACGCCTCGAACTCGTCCTCGGCCGACTACTTCCGGGTCAGTGTGGTGCACAACGGCGGCACCACGACCCTGCTCAACCAGGCCGGGGCGGCGACCAACCGCAACGGTTCCTGGACGGTGTCGAGCCTCAACCTCACCCCGTACGCCGGGCAGTCCGTCCGGATCCTGGTGGAGGCTGCGGACGCCTCGGGCGCGAGCCTGGTCGAGGCGGCTGTGGACAACGTCACCATCACCGCCTCCTGATCCGGCGGGGCCCCGTTCCACCCCCGACGGGGCCCCGTCCCACCCGGCAGGGCCCCGTTCCACCTCGGGCAGGGCCCCGATCCGGCAGGAAAGCGGATGAATCCCCGTCGAGTGGTCGTCGTCTCCCGCCCCCGCGCAGGAGTCGGCGGCCGCTCGGCGGGGATCGCTGCGTGACCAGGAAGAGGGCCGCGCGGCGTGCGCTACCGTCTTACCGACCACGCCACAGCGAAGCCGGTGCGAAACCGGTGCTGTCCCGCAACTGTGATGCCCCTGCCGGGGACGAGCCAGGTCGCCTGCGGTGCGGTCGCGACCCGCGCTCTCGAGGAAGGGCGCCTCGCGGACGGACGTACGCGTCCTGTCGGCGAAGCACCACCTCGACCGACAGGAGGACCGATGTTCAGACGTACCCCCCGGATCTTCGCCGCCACCCTCGCGGTGGCCGCGCTGACCCTCGGTGCCTGCGCCGAGAAGACCTCGGACACGCCCACCCCCGATGCCGGCGGTTCTTCCGCCGCCGCCTTCCCCGTCACGGTCGGCTCGCTGACCCTCCAGGAGCGGCCCGAGAAGATCGTGTCGCTGTCGCCGACGGCCACCGAGATGCTGTTCGCCATCGGCGCGGGCCCCCAGGTCACCGCCGTCGACGACCAGTCGAACTTCCCGGCCGACGCGCCGAAGACCGACCTGTCCGGCTACCAGCCGAACGCCGAGGCCATCGCCGCGCGCAACCCCGACCTGGTGGTGCTCGCCAACGACACCAACAAGATCGTCGACCAGCTCACCGCGCTGAAGATCCCGGTCCACCTGAACCCGGCCGCGAAGACGCTGGACGACTCCTACCGGCAGATCACCGAGCTGGGCGCGCTGACCGGCAACGTCGACGCCGCCGCCGACGTCACGAAGCGGATGAAGGACGACATCGCCAAGATCGTCGCCGAGGTGCCGGAGCGGGCCGAGAAGCCGACCTACTTCCACGAGCTGGGCCCGGAGCTGTACACCGCCACCAGCAAGACCTTCATCGGCTCGCTCTACACGCTCGCCGGCCTGGAGAACATCGCCGACGCGGCCGACGCCGACGGCAGCAACGGTGGCTACCCGCAGCTGTCCCAGGAAGTCATCGTCGACGCCGACCCGGACTTCATCTTCCTCGCCGACACCAAGTGCTGCCAGCAGAGCCCGGAGACCGTCAAGGCCCGCGGCGGCTGGTCCGGCATCACCGCGGTGAAGAACAACCAGATCGTGGCCCTCGACGACGACGTGGCCTCCCGTTGGGGGCCGCGCGTGGTGGACCTGCTGCGCGCCATCGTCGACGCCACCGCCACGGCGACCCCGTGACGGACGCCCGCCGGTGACCACGGCCCTGCCCGTGACCGGAGGTGACCGCCGCCGCGAGCGGCAGCCGACCACGCCGCTGCGGTCGGCCGGGACGCCCGTCGCGTCCCGGCCGGCCGGGCTGCGCCCGCGCTGGCTCGTCGCCGGTGTCGCCGCGGTGCTGGTCGCCCTGGTCGTCGGGGTGTCGCTCGGCCCGGTCGCCCTGCCGCCGGGCAGCGTCGCGGCCGAACTGCTCAACCTCATTCCGGGGGTACGCCTCGACAGCGGGCTGACCGAGCGGGAGATCGCCATCGTCACCGAGCTGCGGCTGCCCCGCGTCGTGCTCGGCCTGCTCGTCGGCGGGCTGCTCGCCCTGGCCGGCGGCTGCTACCAGGGGGTGTTCCGCAACCCGCTGGCCGACCCGTACCTGCTCGGCGTCGCCGCCGGCGCCGGCCTGGCGGTCACCGCCGTGATCACCCTCGGCGGGGCGGCCGGCGGCACGCTCACCGGCCTGCCCGTCACCATCCCGCTGGCCGCGTTCGTCGGGTCGCTCGGCGCGGTGCTGCTGACCTACCTGCTCGGCGTGTCCGGTGGGCGGGGTCGCTCCCCGGCCACCCTGATCCTGGCCGGCGTGGCCGTCTCCGCGTTCTTCTCCGCCGGGCAGACCTACCTGCTCCAGCGGAACTCCGACAGCATCCAGCAGGTCTACTCCTGGCTGCTCGGTCGCCTCGCCACCGCCGGCTGGGAGGACGTCCGCCTGGTGCTGCCGTACTTCCTGGTCACCAGTCTGGTGGTGCTGCTGTACCGGCGGGAGATGGACGTGCTCTCCGTCGGCGACGACGAGGCCGCCAGCCTCGGGCTGCACCCGCAGCGGTCCCGCTACCTGCTGATCGCCGCCGCCTCGCTGGGCACCGCCGCCGCCGTCTCCGCGTCCGGGCTGATCGGCTTCGTCGGGATCATCGTCCCGCACACCGTTCGGCTGCTCGCCGGGTCGAGCTACCGGGTCATCCTGCCCCTGTCGCTGCTGTTCGGCGGGGCGTTCCTCGCGCTGACCGACGTGGTGGCCCGCACGGCCGCCGCCCCGCAGGAGATTCCCATCGGCGTGGTGACCGCGCTGCTCGGTGGCCCGTTCTTCGTACTCGTGCTGCGTACCACCCGGCGGGTGCTGACGTGACTACGTCGGCTCCGGTGCCGGCCGGTCCTGAACCGTCGTCCGGTCCCGTGTCGTCGGGGACCGGGTCGGTGCCGGCTGTCGAGGTGCGGGACCTGCACGTCAGCCTCGGCGGAGCACCGATCCTGGCCGGTGTCGACCTGACCGTCGCAGCCGGCGAGTGGGTCACCGTGATCGGCCCCAACGGCGCCGGCAAGTCGACGCTGTTGCGCGCCGTCGGCGGCCTGCTGCCCGCGCCGGACGCCGTTTCCCTCTTCGGTACGCGTCTCGGCGCGCTACGCCGCCGCGACCGGGCCCGGGTGGTCGCCACCGTGGCCCAGTCCCCGGTCGTGCCGGCCGGCATGTCGGTGCTGGACTACGTGCTGCTGGGCCGCACCCCGTACATTCCGGCGTTGGGTCGCGAGTCCGCCGCCGACCTCGCCGCCGTGCACGACGTCCTGGACCGACTGGACCTGGCGGGCTTCCAGGCCCGGGAGTTGGCCACCCTGTCCGGCGGCGAACGGCAGCGGGTCTTCCTGGCCCGGGCGCTCGCCCAGGGGGCCACGCTGCTGCTGCTGGACGAGCCGACCAGTGCGCTGGACATCGGTCACCAGCAGGAGGTTCTCGAACTGGTCGACCAGCTGCGCGGGGCGCACGGCCTGACCGTGGTCGCCACCATGCACGACCTCTCCGTCGCCGGTGAGTACGCCGACCGCATGGTGCTGCTCGCCGACGGCCGGGTCGTCGCCACCGGCACTCCCGCGCAGGTTCTCACGGAGGAACTGCTCGCCCGCCACTACCGTGCCACGGTCAAGGTCATCCCCGGTGAACACGGCCCCCTGGTGGTCCCCACCCGCCCCCGCTGAGAACTTGTTGATCAACCCTGCCGGGAGGGGGTGGGGTGGGTGGTTACGGCGAACAGGGCGCCTTCAGGGTCGCGGAGGACGGCTTGCCGGCCCGTCGGCACGGGGCGCGGCGGGACCAGGATCGTGCCACCCTGCTCGGCCGCGCGGGCGGCGGTGGCGTCGGCGTCGGCCACGGCGAAGGACACCGACCAGTACGCCGGCCCGTCGAGCGGGGACCCGCCCGCCGGCGGCGACACCATCCGGGCCACCACCCGGTCCCCGAGCCGCCAGGCCGCGTACGTGCCCGGCCCCGGCCGCTCGTCGTAGGGCTGCCAGCCGAAGACCAGCCCGTAGAACTCCTTCGCGCCCTCGGGGTCGGGGGTGACCAGTTCCGTCCAGCTCATCGTGCCGGGCCGGTCGGACATCTCGGTCCCACCGAAGGTCATCGGCTGCCAGACACTGAACGCGGCCCCGGCCGGGTCGGCGAAGACGGCCATCCGGCCCCGGTCGAACACCGGGAACGGCGGCACCACGACCTGCCCGCCGGCCCGGCGCACCCGCCCCACGACCAGGTTCGCGTCGTCGGTCGCCACGTACGTCGACCAGATCGGCTCCTGGTCGGGCACCGCTGGCGGTCCCGCGCCCGCCACGGCACGCCCGGAGAGCAGGAAGACGGTGTACCCGCCGGCCTCCGGTTCCGGGTCCACCCGGCCGGTCCACCCGAACAGCTCAGGGTAGAACCGCCGTGCCTCGTCCAGGCCCGGGGTGGCGAGGTCGACCCAGCAGGGCGTACCCGGCGGGACGGTGCTCACGTCGACCCCTCTCGGCGCGGGGGTGGCCCCGACCGGCCGGGCCCCTTCGGGCATGGTGGCACCGGTACGCCGCCGCGCGGGGCGGAAACGGTCGTCTGGTCAACTGAACCGGCGACCCTCGTCCCGCCGGTACGCCCACCCGGCCAGCGCGGCCAGCCCCACCACCCACACACCCAGCATCACCAGCGCCAGCGGGTTGACCGGGTAGTCGCCCACGGTCGCCCACATCAGCTCCACGGCCCCCCGGGTCGGCACGAACGGCGCCACCGCCTCGATGAACCCGGGGGCCTGGTCGGGAGCGCTGAGCAGGCCACCGCCGAAGGCCAGCGGGAAGAACACGAGCTGCGCCACGACGATCGCCGCCTTGCTCGGCAGCGAGTATCCGATGGCGAGGCCCATCAGGGTGAACGGCACCGAGATCACCGCCACGGTGGGCAGCGCGAGCAGGAGGGCGCCCGGGGTCGTCCGGGCGGCGGTCAGCGTCGCGCCGATCAGCACCACCGGCACCAGCGAGAGATAGGTGATCGCCAGCCCGGCCAGTACCCGGCCGGCGAAGCGCGGCGCGGCGCCGGCCGGAAGCGTCCGGGTGTACGGGTTCCACGGCTGGTCACGGTCCTCGGCGACGCCGACGCCGTACTGGAAGATGTTGGCACTCATCACCGAGAAGGTGACCATCGCGGCGGTCGCGTAGGTGGCGCCGACGGGATCCTTCCCGGCGAAGGGCACCACGAAGAAGAGCATCGCGGCGGCGGGGAAGAAGGCGCTGCCGAAGATGGCGATCGGAATCCGGACGGTTTCCAGTAGCTGGTAGCGGGCGTGGACCAGGGTGAGTTGCACGTCGTCTCCTCAGGCGGGGGCCGGTTGGGCGGCGTCGTCGGCGGTGATCGCGAGGAAGGCCTCCTCCAGCGAGGTGGGACGCACCTCCAGGTCGTGGAAAGCCACCCCGGAGGTGACCAGGTCGCGGACCAGTTGGTCGGCGTCGGCGGTGAGCAGGTGGGTGCGGCCGTCGACCCGCTCGGTGCGCACCACGCCGGGCAGCGCCGGCAGCGTGTCGGCGACGAGACTGACCCGGCGTACGCCGACGACGGCCCGCACCGCCGCGACGGTGTCGTCGACGAGCACCCGGCCGTGCCCGATCACCACCACCCGCTGGGCCAACGCCTCCACCTCCTCCAGGTAGTGGCTGCTCAGCAGGACCGTCCCGCCGTCGGCGTGGAACGCCCGGATCGCCTGCCACAGGGCGTGCCGCGCCTCCACGTCGAGGCCGGTGGTCGGCTCGTCGAGGACGACCAGCCGGGGACGGCCGACGAAGGCCAGCGCCACGGCGAGGCGCCGCCGCTGCCCGCCGGACAGCCCGCCGCACTGCCGCCGGACCAGTTCGCCGAGGCCGAAACGGTCCAGGAGTTCGGCCCGGGGCACCGGATCGGGGTAGTGGGCGGAGACGAAGTCGACCACCTCGCCGACCCGCAGCGTGCCGGGCAGGCCGGTCTCCTGCGGGGTGACCCCGATCCGCAGCCGGGACGCCGGGTCGCGCGGGTCACCGCCGAACAGCTCGACCCGCCCGGAGGTCGGTCGGCGCAGCCCGACCAGCAGGTTGAGCAGGGTGCTCTTGCCGGCCCCGTTCGGCCCGAGCAGGCCGACCAGTTCGCCGGCGCGCACGTCGAGGTCGACGCGGTCCAGCGCGAGCACGTCGCCGTAGCGGCGGGTGGCCTGTTCGGCGCGGGCGAGGATCATTGCTGCTCCTTGGCGTCGGCGGGGAGGTGCCGGCCTCCGGCCGTGGCCGGGCCGGTCGCGCTCAGGTGAGGGGATCGGGCAGTGGCTCGGCGTGCAGCACCGACAGCCGGGACACCGCCCGGGTCAGCACCACGTACAACCGGTGCAGTCCGCGTGGTTCGGCGGCGACGATCGCGGCCGGCTCGACCACCACCACGTGGTCGTACTCCAGGCCCTTGACCAGGCTCGCGGGCACCACGGTGACCCGCGCGGCGGCCGGGTCGTCGACGGTCGCGGTGTCGACGTCGGCTGCCGCGAGCGCCGCGCGCAGGCCGCCGACCGCGTCGTCGGCGGCGATGACGGCGACGGACCCCTCGTGGGCGAGCGCCGCCCGCACCTCCGCCACCGTCGCGGCGGTCAGGTCGGTCACGGTACGCACGTCGAGCGCGCCGTCGCGGCGCAGCGACTCCGCGGGCGGCACGTCCACGGCGAGCGCCGGCAGCAGCCGGTTGGCCAGCGCGACCACGGCGGCAGGCACCCGGAACCCGACTGTCAGCGGCACCACGGTCGCGTCCGGCTTGCCCAGGTGGCGCAGTGTCTCCCGCCAGTCGGTGGCGGCCCACGGGGCGGTGCCCTGGGCGAGGTCGCCGAGCAGGGTGATCGAGCCGTGCTCGCTGCGGCGGGCGATCGCCCGGCACTGCATGGGGGAGAGATCCTGGGCCTCGTCGACGACCACGTGCCCGAAGCCCGTCGGGCGTTCGATCAGCCCGGCAGCCTCGTCGATGAGCACCGCGTCGGCGGGGGTCCACCTCGTCGCCTTCGCCGTCCGGCCCAGCCGGGTGCCGATGGTCGCCGTGCGGGCCGGCGAGCCGGCGATCAGGGCCTGTTCGTCGGGGGTGAGGAGGCCGTCGGCCGCCGAGGCCAGCCGGGCCGGGTCGCTCAGCAGCGCGTGCACCAGGCCGTCCGGGGTGAGGGCCGGCCACACCGCGTCCAGGAACTCGGTGACCGGGCGGGACCTGCCCGTCCGGCGCAGCCAGGCGTCGCTCGGCGACTCCGCGCGCCGGGCCTCGGCCTGCCGCTGCAACAGGCTGACGACGCGGGCGCGGACCCGTTCCCGCCCGGTCGCGTACGGCAGCCCTTCGCGGCGGGTCTCCTCGACCACCCGGTGCAGCGGGTCCAGGCCGATGCGCCAGCGGAACGAACCGTCGGAGATCATGATCGGGTCGCTGGGCGTGCCGATGTGGGCCTCGACGGCGCGGCGCAGCACCTCGGCCATCCGCGCGTCGTGCTTGACCGCCGCGACGGTCGGGTGGTCGGCCGTCGCCCGCACCGGCACCCGGTCGACCAGGTCCTCGACGGTGGCCTGCGCGACCTCGACCTCGCCGAGCGCCGGCAGGACCGCTGCGATGTACGCCAGGAACGCCCGGTTCGGGCCGACGACGAGCACCCCCGAGCGGCGGAGCCGTTCCCGGTGCAGGTAGAGCAGGTACGCGGCCCGGTGCAGCCCCACCGCCGTCTTGCCGGTTCCCGGTGCGCCCTGCACGCAGATCGAGGCGGCCAGGTCGGCGCGGACCAGTTCGTCCTGCTCGGGCTGGATGGTGGCGACGATGTCGCGCATCGGGCCGACGCGGGGCCGCTCGATCTCGGCGGTGAGGATCCGGCTGGCGGTGCCCAGTTCCTCGCCCCGGTCGAGGTGCTCGTCCTCGAAGCTGGTCAGCTCGCCCCGCTGGTAGCCGAACCGGCGACGCACGGCCACGCCCTGCGGCTCGCGGGCGCTGGCCCGGTAGAACGACCGGGACACGGGTGCCCGCCAGTCCAGCACCAGCGGCTCACCGGTGTCGTCGGCGACGTGCCGCCGCCCCACGTGGTAGCGCCGCCCGGCGTGGTCCCGGTCGGACGCGCCGAAGTCGAGCCGGCCGAAGAACAGCGGCGTGTCGGGGTCGTCGGCCAGTTCGGCGACCCGGCGGGCCAGGGTGCGGCCGAGGGTCTCCGCGGCGTACGCGTCGCCGGCCACCTGGTGGCCCCCGGCGAAGAGCGCCTCGGCGCGGGTGCGCATCCGCCCCAGCGCGGCCCGGGAGGCGTCGAGGTGCTCCCGTTCGGCGGCCAGGTCGCCGTCGAGGTGGTCCCGTGGGGCGGCGTGGTCGCCGTCGAGGCGGGCGGTGTCGCCGCCGTCGTGGTGCACACGGTCGCTGTCGGGGTGTGCGGAGCCCGGCTGTGCGTGGTGGGGGTCGAGTTCGACTGCGGTCATGCTGACTTCCCGTTCGAGGTCATCTGCTGATCGCTCGCGTCTCCGGAAGGCGGATGGCCGCCCGTCCGGCGCGGGGACGTCCGCTCCGGTGCCTGCTCACCTCGGCCGTCGGCGGCCCAACAGCCTACGCCTGCACCGTACCCGCCTCCACCGCATTTCCCGCCCGTCGGGCGGGCGGTGGGATGCGGGTTTGGCCACTTCCGGGGCGGCCAGCTCAGCAGGCGAGGTGGTACGGGGATACGGTCGGGGCATGGTCGAGCGCGTCGCACGTCCCCGGGTCGGGCACATCCAGTTCCTCAACTGCCTGCCGATCTACTGGGGTCTGATGCGTTCGGGCGCGCTGATCGACGTCGACCTGCACAAGGACTCACCCGACCGGCTCAGCGCCGCGCTCGTCGCCGGTGACCTGGACATCGGGCCGATCTCGAACGTCGAATACCTGCGACACGCCGACGAGCTGCTGCTCCTGCCCGACCTGGCGGTGGGCAGCGACGGGCCGGTGCTCTCGGTCAACGTGGTGAGCACGAAGCCCCTCGCGGAGTTGGACGGTGCCCGGGTGGCGCTCGGCTCCACGTCGCGCACCGGGGTCCTGCTGGCCCAGCTCCTGCTCGGCGAGCGGTACGGGGTGCGCCCGGAGTACTTTCGCTGCCCACCCGACCTGACCCAGATGTTGCTGGAGGCCGACGCCGGGGTGCTGATCGGGGATGTGGCGCTGCGCGCCCTCCACGAGGCGCCGAGGCGTGGGCTGGAGGTCACCGACCTGGGGCAGGCCTGGCGGGAGTGGACGGGCCTGCCGATGGTCTTCGCCGTCTGGGCCGTACGCCGCGACTTCGCCACCGCCCATCCCGGCCTGGTCAAGGAGGTGCACGAGGCGTTCCTGCGCTCCCGTGACCTGTGCCTGGCGGAGTTGGGCCAGGTCGCCGAGTCGGCGGCCCGGTGGGAGCCGTTCGACGCGGCCACCCTGGCCGAGTACTTCCGGGTGCTCGACTTCTCGCTCGGCGAGCGGCAGGTGGCGGGCCTGCGCGAGTTCGCCCGGCGGGCCGCGGAGGTCGGTGCTGCTCCGGCGCTGCCGGCCGACGGCCCGGCCTTCTTCAGCGGCTGAGCTTTCCCCACCGCCCCCGGAGGGTCAGGTGGCGCTGCGGAGCAGTGCCTTGGTGACCTTCCGGCAGTTGTCCATGCCGTACTCGTAGCCCCTGCCGATGGGGTAGCGGAGCATGACGCCCATGGTCCAGGTGTCGCCGATCGCCAGGCAGTTGACGTGGATCTCCTGTTCGCGGATGCGGTCGACCCAGCCGTTCTTGATGGCGATGGTCTTGCGCTCGGCGCTCGGGAACGCCTTGCGGATGCCGAAGTCGCCGGCGCCGCGCACCAGGCGCATCTCCTTGAGCAGCCAGCTCGTCCACTCCTTGCCGGCGGCCTTACCGTCGGCGATGCAGTCCCCGAGGCGGGCCGTGTCCCGGGGGGACAGCGCGGTTCGGCTCCAGCCCTTGTCGGGAGCGACGTTGCTGTCGGTCAACGTGCAGGTCTTCAGCAGCCGCTTGATCGACTCGGACCGGCCGATCTCCGTGTAGAGCTGCTCGGTCCGGGTGTTGTCGCTGTCCCGGATGATCTTCGTGAGGTCGGCGAGCTTCGCCTCGGTCGGCTTTCGGCCGGCCTCGTCGGTGCGCCGCAGGTAGTCGGCGACGATCCAGGCCTTGATCATCGAGGCGGTGGTGCTCGTCTCGGCCATGTCGGGGGAGCCGACGATCTCGCCGGAGCGCCGGTCCAGCAGGCTCCAGCCGTACCAGCCGTCGAGGTCGAGGTCGAGGTCGCGGGGGACGAACGGCAGCGGTTCCGGCGACGGGCTGGGCGAGGGTGACGGGCGCGAACGACGAGTGGCGGGGCCGTCGTCGGTGATGGCGGTGCCGCCGCCGACGCCGCCCCAGGTCGCGGCGGCCGAGGATTCGAAGGGGGAGCCGGGCAGCAGGCGCAGGGAGACGAGGACGAGACCGATCAGCACGGCAGCCGTTACGATGATCTTCGCGGGGGAGGGGTCGCCCGGCCCGCCGCGGCGGCGGGCCATCAGAGCTTCCCGGCGGGCTGCTGGGGCACCTTGAGGGCGGCGCCGGGCTGCGGGGTCACGAGCTGCGTGGCGACGCCCGCGCAGACCCGGGCCCCGTACTCGAGCCCGCTCTTGTGCGGGTAGCGCAGCATCACCGACAGGCTCCACTTCCCGGTCACTGCGAGGCAGCTGATGTGCCAGTTCCCGTCGTAGTACAGCTTGGTCCAGCCGTTCTTCATGCTGACCGGGCCCTGGGACTTGATCTCGGCGGGCAGGCCGTCGATGATGCCCCACCTGCCGCCGCCGGACTTGACCTGCTGGCTCTTGACGCTACCGCGCACCTTGGACATCTCGTCCAGCAACCAGCTGGTCCATTTCGGCCCTGCCGCCTTGCCGTCGGCGATGCAGTCGCCGAGCCGGACGGCGTCCCGGGGGGACATCCTGGTGAAGCTCCAGTAGCCCTCGTACCCCTTGACGTTGCCGCGCTTGGTGTCGGTCAGGCCGCAGATGCCGATCGCCCGCTTGATCACCGGATTCGGTTGGCCGTCCGGCGACTTGCGGTAGGAGCCGCCGGCGGCGTAGTAGACGGCGTTCGCGGCGTCGTCGTCACTGTCCCGGATGGCGAGGCTGGCCTGGCGCTTCAACTTTGCCGACGGCTCCTTGTCGCCGAGCTGGCGCAGGTAGTCGGCGACGATCCAGGCCTTGATCATCGACTCGGTGGAGCTGGTGGCGGTCATGTTCGTCGACCCGGAGACCTGGCCGGTCTGCCGGTCCAGCAGAGCCCAGGAGAAGAACTCGCCCTTGAAGTTCACCGAGACCGGGCCGGCGGCCAGGGTCGGGGGCGGCGGGACCGTGGGTGCGGGGGCGGCCACGCTCTGGGCGCCGCCGGTGCCTCCGTCGGTGGCGGCGAGCCGGGCGTAGGCGGCGGGCACGAGCATGACGCCTCCGAGGAGGACCGCCACGACGGCGAGCACCAGGGTCACGCGGGATCGCATGAGCGGACGAGCTCCAGGTGTCAGGGCCGGGGGACCGGCTGTTGCCAGGACTGACCGGCGGACCGTCAGGGCCGGGGGAGGTGGCCCCTTGTCGAGCTGGCGATCGTCGTCAGCCGATCGGTGTGACGCAGGAAGTCTACGTGTGGTTCGGCGGCACGCCAGGCCTCGACACCGGCCAACTCACGATGAAGTCGGGACAACGAGCCTTTGCGCGGGTGTTGTGAGGATTTATCAGGTTTTTGTGACGCGAGTCATAGCTGGTGCGCGTCACGGGTCGCGACGGGCACGTGACCGGGGGCGTCGTCGAATCCTGTGACACCCTCTGGTGTCGAGGGCTGCAAGCTGTAACACTGAACGCATGTATGGCAACGACTTCTCCGCCGAGGACACCCCCGGCGGCGGCCTGCTCGGTGAGGTCGAGGCGGCGGAAGCGGCGCTGCGCGAGGCCGCCGAGCGCGGCCGGCGCGGCGCGGCCGGGCCCGACGACGACCTGGCCGCCTACTTCGCCGAGGTCATCGACGCCGACCAGAAGATCGAACCGCGGGACTGGATGCCCGAGGCGTACCGGAAGACCCTGATCCGGCAGATCGCCCAGCACGCCCACTCCGAGATCATCGGCATGCAGCCGGAGGGCAACTGGATCAGCCGGGCCCCCTCGCTCAAGCGCAAGGCGATCCTGCTGGCCAAGGTGCAGGACGAGGCCGGCCACGGCCTCTACCTGTACGCCGCCGCCGAGACCCTCGGGATCAGCCGCGACGAACTGGTCGACCTGCTGCTCGACGGCCGGCAGAAGTACAGTTCGATCTTCAACTACCCGACTCTGACCTGGGCCGACGTCGGTGCGATCGGGTGGCTGGTGGACGGCGCGGCGATCGTGAACCAGGTGCCGCTCTGTCGCTGCTCCTACGGTCCGTACGCCCGCGCGATGATCCGCGTCTGCAAGGAGGAGTCCTTCCACCAGCGGCAGGGCTACGAGATCCTGCACACGATGGCGCACGGCACCCCGGAGCAGAAGGCGATGGCCCAGGACGCCGTCGACCGCTGGTGGTACCCGTCGCTGGCGATGTTCGGCCCGCCCGACGGCGACTCCACCCACTCCGGGCAGTCCATGGCCTGGAAGATCAAGCGCTTCTCCAACGACGAGCTGCGCCAGCGCTTCGTCGACATGTGCGTGCAGCAGGCGGAGATCCTCGGCCTGACCCTGCCCGACCCCGACCTGCGCTGGAACGAGGACCGGCAGGCGTACGACTACACCCAGCCCGACTACGACGAGCTGATGCGGGTGATCAAGGGCGAGGGGCCGTGCAACCGGCAGCGGATGGCACACCGCCGCCGCGCCCACACCGAGGGTGCCTGGGTCCGCGAGGCCGCCGCGGCGTACGCGGCCAAGCAGGCGAGGAAGAAGGAGAAGGTCGCCGCATGACCGAACAGTCGCCCCTGTGGGAGGTCTTCGTGCGAGCCCGGCGCGGGTTGTCGCACACCCACGTCGGCAGCCTGCACGCACCCGACGCCGAGCTGGCCCTGCGTAACGCCCGCGATCTCTACACCCGCCGCCAGGAGGGTGTCTCGATCTGGGTGGTGCCGGCGGGCGCGATCACCGCGTCCAGCCCCGACGAGAAGGACGCCTTCTTCGACCCGGCGGCCGACAAGGTCTACCGCCACCCGACCTTCTACGAGGTGCCGGACGGGGTGGCCCACCTGTGACCGCCGACCTGTTCGAGTTCACCCTCGGCCTCGGCGACGACGCGTTGGTCGCCGCCCAGCGGCTGGCCGAGTGGACCACCCGGGCACCGGAGCTGGAGGAGGACGTCGCGCTGGCCAACATCGCCCTCGACCAGCTCGGCGCGGCACGCCTGCTGCTGACGTACGCCGGTACGCTGGAGGGTGCCGGCCGGGACGAGGACGCGTTGGCGTTCCTGCGCGACGACCGGGAGTTCCGCAACTGCCTGCTGGTGGAGCTGCCCAACGGCGACTTCGCGGTGACCATGGCGAAGCTGCTGTTCCTGTCGGCCTACCAGCTGCCGCTCTACACCGCGCTGGCCGGCTGCGACGACGAGCGGCTGGCCGCGATCGGGGCGAAGACGCGCAAGGAGTCGGCGTACCACCTGGATCACGCCTCGCGGTGGGTGACCCGGTTGGGCGACGGCACCGAGGAGTCACACCGGCGGATGCAGGCGGCCGTGGCCGAGGTGTGGCCGTACACCCACGAGCTGTTCGCGGCGGCCCCGGCGGCCCCGGTCGACCCGGCCACGCTCCGCCCGCGGTTCGACGCGACGGTCGACGAGGTGCTGGCCGAGGCGACGCTGACCCGGCCGGCGACGACCTGGTCGCCGGCCGGCGGGCGGGACGGTGTGCACACCGAGCACCTGTCGTACCTGCTCACCGAGATGCAGGTGCTGCACCGTGCCCACCCGGGGGCGGCGTGGTGAGCGCGAGGAGTGCAGCGCAGCGGAGCCCCGCAGTCGCGAGCGAGGGCGATGTGGTGAGCGCGAGGAGTGCAGCGCAGCGGAGCCCCGCAGTCGCGAGCGAAGGCGATGTGGTGAGCGCGAGGAGTGCAGCGCAGCGGAGCCCCGCAGTCGCGAGCAAAGGCGATGCGGTGACCAGCCCCGGGGAGGCCGTCGCGGCGGTGGTGGACCCGGAGATCCGGGTGGTCACCATCGCCGACCTGGGCATCCTGCGGGCGGTCGAGGAGGACCGGGCCACCGGCCGGGTCGTCGTCACCATCACCCCCACCTACACCGGGTGCCCGGCGATGGACGTGATCCGCGCCGACATCCGCCGGGCACTGGCCGCCGTCGGTCACCCGGACGCCGAGGTGCGGACGGTGCACAGCCCGGCGTGGAGCACCGACTGGATCTCCGAGGCCGGGCGGGCCAAGCTCGCCGCCGCCGGCATCGCCCCGCCTGCCCCCGCGACGTCCGGCGGCGGCGCGGTGCCGCTGACCCTGGCCGTGCGCTGCCCACGCTGCGGGTCCCCGGAGACCGAGCAGATCAGCCGTTTCGGCTCCACCGCCTGCAAGGCACTGTGGCGTTGCCGCTCCTGCTCCGAACCCTTCGACCACCTGAAGGCGCTGTGACTGTCTCCATCACCAGGCCGGTCCGTCGCCGGCCGGTCTTCCACCCGCTGCCCGTCCGCGCCGTCGACCGGCTGACCGCCGACGCGGTGGCGATCACCTTCGCCGTACCCGAGGAACTGCGGGGCACCTTCGCGTTTGCCGCCGGTCAACACCTGACCGTGCGCCGCGTCGGCGAGGGCGGCGAGGATGTGCGGCGGTCGTACTCGATCTGTTCGACCCCGGACGACCTGGCCCGGCACGGCCGACTGCGGATCGGGGTGCGGGAGGTCCCCGGTGGGGCCTTCTCCGCGTACGCGTGCCGGGCCCTGCGGCACGGCGACACGGTGGAGGTGCTGCCGCCGCTGGGGCACTTCACCACCGCCTTCGCGCCGGACCGGGCCCGCCACTACGGCGCGGTGGTCGCCGGCTCGGGCGTCACCCCGGTGCTGTCGCTGGTCGCGACCGCCCTGGCCGTCGAGCCGGCCAGCACGTTCACCCTGGTGTACGGCAACCGCACGGCCAACTCGGTGATGTTCGCCGAGGAACTGGCCGACCTGAAGGACCGTTACCCGACCCGGCTGCACCTGGTGCACGTGCTGTCCCGGGAGCAGGGCGAGTCGCCGCTGCTGTCCGGGCGCGTCGACGCGGAGCGGCTGGGTCGGCTGCTGGACACCATCGTGCCCGGCGAGGCCATCGAGGAGTGGTTCCTCTGCGGGCCGTACGGCATGGTGGTGGACGCCAGGGCGGTGCTGGCGCAGCGTGGTGTCGTGGACTCGGCGGTGCACACGGAGCTGTTCCATGTCGACGCCCCGCCGGAGCCGGTGCGCCGGCCGGACGACGAGCCCGGCGTCGGCGCCGAGGTGACCATCGTGCTGGAGGGCCGCTCGTCGGTCTTCACGATGGGCCGCGACGAGCGGGTCCTGGACGCGGCGCTGAAGGTGCGTGGCGAGCTGCCCTACGCCTGCAAGGGCGGGGTCTGCTCGACCTGCAAGGCGAAGGTCGTCGACGGCGCGGTCCAGATGGCCCGCAACTACGCGCTGGAGCCCGACGAGGTGGCCGCCGGGTACGTGCTGACCTGCCAGTCCACCCCACTCACCGACACCCTCACGATCGACTACGACGCCTGACAGGATTCGCTCTCTCCGCCGTTGCGCCGGGTGGTGATCCGCCCGGGTCGGCAGCGAGAGTGAGCCTCCGATGATCGTTCCGGAGTTGTCCGGCGCCACCTGGCGCAAGTCGGGTCGCAGTGGGGATCTGCTGCTCTACCGGCGCGTCGACCGGGTGCCCGTGCGGGCGCCGGGACGGACCTCGGCGTTCGTACGGCGTCCGGGGCCTGCGCCATGATCACGATCGGGGTTCCGCCGGACGTCATCACGCGGTCGCTCACTTTCCGCTACACGTTGTGGGAACGCCGTCAGACCGGGTCCGTAGGGCGTTCGTCACCGGTGGTGGTGCCCGGTGCGGTGGGTACCACAGGCGACGTAGGCTCGGGGGGTGATGGTGAGCCGGGAGATCGACGACATCCTGCGGCGCGGCGCGGACGGCGGGCGGATCACGCCCGAAGAGGCACTGCTGCTCTACACGGAGGCACCGTTCCACGCGCTCGGCGAGGCGGCCGACGCGGTGCGCCGGCGGCGCTACCCGGACAACATCGTCACCTACCTGATCGATCGCAACATCAACTACACGAACGTCTGCGTGACGGCGTGCAAGTTCTGTGCCTTCTACCGGGCCCCGAAGCACCGGGAGGGCTGGACCCACCCGACCGAGGAGATCCTGCGCCGCTGCGGCGAGGCGGTCGAGCTGGGCGCCACCCAGGTCATGCTCCAGGGCGGACACCATCCGGAGTACGGCGTGGAGTACTACGAGGAGCTGTTCTCCTCGGTCAAGAAGGCGTACCCGCAGCTGGCCATCCACTCGATCGGCCCCAGCGAGATCCTGCACATGGCGAAGGTGTCCGGGGTGGGGCTGGACGAGGCCATCGCCCGGATCAAGGCCGCCGGCCTGGACTCGATCGCGGGGGCCGGCGCGGAGATGCTGCCGGAGCGCCCCCGCCGGGCCATCGCCCCGCTCAAGGAGTCGGGTGAGCGCTGGCTGGAGGTCATGGAGCTGGCCCATCGGCAGGGCGTCGAGTCCACCGCCACGATGATGATGGGCACGGGTGAGACGGCTGCCGAGCGGATCGAGCACCTGCGGATGATCCGGGACGTGCAGGACCGCACGCAGGGCTTCCGCGCCTTCATCCCGTGGACGTACCAGCCGGAGAACAACCACCTCAAGGGCCGCACCCAGGCCACGACGCTGGAGTACCTGCGGCTGGTCGCCGTGGCCCGGTTGTTCTTCGAGACCGTGCCGCACCTGCAGGCGTCCTGGCTGACCACCGGCAAGGACGTGGGTCAGCTCGCGCTGCACATGGGCGTGGACGACCTCGGTTCGATCATGCTGGAGGAGAACGTGATCTCCTCGGCGGGTGCCCGGCACCGCTCCAACCTGCACGAGCTGATCGGGATGATCCGTTCCGCGGACCGGATCCCGGCCCAGCGGGACACGCTCTACCGCCGGCTGGCCGTGCACCGGACGCCGGCCGACGACCCGACCGACGAGCGGGTGGTGTCGCACTTCTCCTCGATCGCCCTGCCGGGCGGCGGTGCCGGGAAGTCCCTGCCGCTGGTCGAGGCGCGCTGACCGGAGGGCCCGGTCCGGTGGCGGCAACCGCCGCCGGGTGAGGGGCAGCGGGGATCCGGGTCGGCGGCTCGGGTCGGGCGTTCGCCGTATGCCGGACCCGCGGGCTCGGGTCGGGTGTTCGCCCCTGCGCTGCGTGCGGAGGGCTGCGCGCTGCGTCATGAGTAGATGCCCGACCGGGCATCGTCCGAACGGTCTGCCGCTACCGTCCGTGCAGTTCGATCCGATCGCCCCGGTCGGGTCTCCCAGGGCTCAAGTGGGAGAGCAAGGGCCATCAATCCGGACAATCTTTAAGTGATCTTTAGGTGGGCAGTTGGCGACACCTGCGATCGGGGGTGGCGGCGATGATCGTGGGCCGCTAACGTGCGGCGCGCGACCCTTCCGCTCATCCCACGGGGGAACAGCCAATGACCTTCCGTAATCGGCCGCTGGTGCGGCTCGGTGCCGCCGCCCTGCTGGCATCCGGCGCACTGACCGTTCTCGGCACGCCCGCCCACGCGGCCGGGGCCACCGACCTCTCGCTGGACGTGGTGGGCACCAGGCTCGCCGCCGGCGTCGAGGGGAAGGTCGCCTTCGCGAAGATCACCAACAGGGGCGACGCCACGCCGGGTTCCCTGACGGTGGGCATCGACGTGTCGAAGGTGGACTTCGACAAGGTGGCGGCGCTCCCGCTCGCCGACAAGTGCGATGTGGAGGGCGAGGGCAGGCCGGTCCGCTGGACCTGTGACATACCCGGCGCCGACCTGCCGGGCCCGGGCGAGACCATCGACGTGCCGGTGGTCATCTTCAGGAACGTCGAGATCAAGGGCAGCTACGGCGCCCCGGTCACCGTGACCATCGAGTCGCCGGACGACACCGACGAGTCCAACAACAGCACGTCCGCCACCGTCGAGCTGACCGGCGTCAACGGGCCCGATCTGCTGGTGCTTGCCGAGGACGTCAAGCGGGGCATCACCATCGCCGACGACGGCGCCACCGTCCACGACGACCTGAAGGCCGGCCAGTACGCCGAACTGCTGTACACCGCCTTCAACCAGGGCGACCAGACCAGCGTCGGCCTCCGGAGCACCGTCAAGCTGCCCGAGGGTGTCACCTTCACCACCCCGATGGACGGCTGTGACTTCGCCGAGGACCAGACCTCGGTCGTCTGCACCTGGGACGACCTGGTGATGATCCCGACGCAGGACGACACCAACGGCGAGGACGACGCCTTCTCCGGCGTCGAGGTCAGCATGCTGGTCCGGGTCGCCAAGGACGTGAAACCGGGTGCCCTGGGCGGTTCCGTCGCCGTGGCCTCGCTCGGGGTGCAGCAGACCCGTCCGAAGATCACCAAGGCGCAGCTGCCCGAGCAGGTCAGGGGTGTGCAGGCCGAGGACGTCGACGCCAGCGACAACACCGACGCCTTCGCCTTCATCGTGGTCGACGGGTCGAACGGCGGTGGTGGCGGCGGCGACGGCGGCCTGCCGGTGACCGGCCCGCAGGCGACGCTGATCGGTGGCCTCGGGGCGACCGTGATCGCCGCAGGTGCCGCGATGTTCCTGGTGACCCGCCGTCGCCGGGTGGTCCTGGTGACTCCGGGTGACGAGAAGACCATTACCTGAGGCCCCGTCCTCCATCGGTCCATGAGGGCCGTTCACATAACGCACCACGGTGGAGGCGGGACGGGTGACCGTTCCGCCTTCGTCGTCCGCCCACCAGCCTCGGCGCGGAGCGCACTGGCGCGCCACGACGAGCTCGGTTACCGTCCGCTCGATTCCGCAACCTGCCAATCCCTATCCCCGGGGGATCGATGTCACTCCGTCGTACCTTTCTCACCCGCGCCGGCACCGTCGCGCTGCTCGCGACCGCCGGCCTGGCCGTACCGGCCGCCCCGGCGCTCGCCGCCGACCAGGCGGACCTCCTGCTCACTCCGCTCAGCTACGAGCTGGCCAAGGGCGTTTCCGAAGCCAAGGCCAAGCCGTTCAAGTTCCAGGTCGGCAACACCCGTGGCACCGTCGACGCCACCGGCGTCCGGGTGACCGTCGAGACGAAGGGCCTCAAGGACCGCAAGGTCGGGGTCGTCGTACCCGAGGGCTGCGAGGTCGAGGGCACCTCGTTCAGCTGCCTGCTCGGCGACCTGGCCGCCGGCACCACCGAGGACTTCGGCATCCCGCTCTTCTCCACCACCGGCAGGCGGGGTGACGCGGGCACGCTCGTGGTCACCGTCAGCGCCGCGACCGCCGACCCGAATCCCGAGGACAACACCGTCGAGCACGACATCACCGTCGCCAGGCCGGGCTACGACCTCACCACCTGGGTGCAGGACGTGTACGCCGATGTCGCGGTCGACGGCGACGAGGCCGACGAGTCCGGGCTCACGCCGGTGCGACCCGGCCAGACCGCGCCGCTGGACTGGGCCGTCTACAACGGCGGTAGCCGGCGGGCCAGCGGTGTCGCGTACGGCATCACCCTGCCGGCCGGCGTCACCTTCGCCGAACTGCCTGAGGGCTGTGTCGAGCAGGAGTTGGGCGGGTTCGCGCAGGCGTACTGCGAGGACCGGGGCGTCATGCTCAGGCCCGGACAGTTCTACACGGCTGACATCCGGGTGAAGGTGGCCGAGGGGGTGACCGAGGCGGTGCTGCGTCCCGGCTTCCTGTTCGCCGCCGGGCTGGACGACTCCGAGGGGGAGCCGCAGGAGCAGCCGAAGGTCGCCAGCGGTGCCCAGCGCAGGGCCTTCACCGAGGTCGACCCGACCGACAACCAGGCACAGTTCGACGTCTTCGTCGACCTGACCGCCGAACCGACTCCGGACCCTTCGGGCGAGCCGACCCCGACGCCGAGCACCACCCCGGGCACCGGCGGTGACGGTGGCGGGCTGCCGGTGACCGGCACGCAGGTCGGCCTGATCGGCGGGATCGGCGCTGCCGTGCTGCTGGCCGGCGGCGGCCTGCTGCTGCTCTCCCGGCGACGCAGGGTCGTCCTGGTGCCCCCCGGCGACGAGAAGTCGACCGACTGACGTTCGATCCGATCGGCCCGCCACGGGTCGTCTGCGAACACCCCGCCTCCGTGGCGGGACGGCTGACCGTCCCGCCACGGAGGCGTTTCCGGCTTGCGGGTTCGCTGGCTGGTTCGGTGGTCCCGGTCGGGAACGGCGGTGACCCTCCGCCCGGTTGGCTCGGCCCGGCTGGCAGAGTGGGGGGGGTGAGTCGTACCCCGCAGGGCCAGCGCGCCAGCCTGGACAAGCAGCCGCACGAGGTCGCCGCGATGTTCGACGGCGTGGCCGCCCGCTACGACCTGACGAACACCGTGCTCTCCTTCGGACAGGACCGGTGGTGGCGACGGGCCACCCGGGCCGCGCTGGGGTTGCGCCCCGGTGAGCGGGCCCTGGACGTCGGCGCGGGCACCGGGGTCTCGACGGAGGAACTGAACCGCTCCGGGGCGTACGTGGTGGGTGCCGACCTGTCCCTCGGCATGCTGTACGCGGGCAGACGCGCCCGGCCCGGGGTGCCGCTGCTGGCGGGCGACGCCCTTCGCCTGCCCTTCGCCGACGCCAGCTTCGACGCGGTGACGATCTCCTTCGCGTTGCGCAACGTGAACGACACCGACGCCGCGTTGCGCGAACTGGCCCGGGTGACCCGGCCCGGTGGCCGGTTGGTGGTGTGCGAGTTCAGCACCCCGGTCAACCCGGCGTTCCGCACGGCCTACCTGTCGTACCTGATGCGGTCGCTGCCCTCGGTGGCGCGGGCCGTCTCCAGCAACCCGGACGCCTACGTCTACCTGGCGGAGTCGATCCGGGCGTGGCCGGACCAGGCGGCCCTGGCGGCGCGGGTGTCGGCGACCGGTTGGGGCCGGGTGGCCTGGCGGAATCTCACCGGGGGGATCGTCGCCCTGCACCGGGCCGTCCGCACCTGAGCAATTTCGTGAACGCTCCCGCTTTGGTCTGTTTTGTTCCGTACGCTCGCCCCATGACCCACCGGGACGAAGCGGCCACCGACGATGCCGCGGAACTGATCGCGCAGCTGCGGGAGCTGGCCGGCGCGGATCCTGCCGACGTGCGTCAGGTGGTGGCCGAGGTGCTCTCCGCCCTGGATCGCGCCGCCGGGGGCGCGTTGCGCGAGCACCTGCCCGAGGCGATCCGGGTGGACGCGGGCCTCGACTCCGCCGCCAGCCCGGCCGGCCGCTGACCCACCCCGCCGCCGACCCGATCCGGAGCCGCTGACCCGTCCGCCGCCCGCCCGGCCCGTTGGACGGCCCGTCGCTCACCGGCCGTGGTCGGCCCGCCGCGGAGGGCGTAATCGACTCCCGCACGGTGTCGGGTCGGGCACCCGGTGTCACGGGCGGGCGTGACGAACCGGAGCCGCCCTGGTCTGGACGGGGGTCTCCGGCAAGTAAGGCATGCCTAATCCGGCGAGCTCGCGGCACCGGTCATAGACTCCTCCCCGGCTGGCTTGTGAAGCAATTCACGAGCATGCGGGAGGAGGCGCGGATGACCGCGGTGGAGAACGACGCCGACGTTATCGTCGTGGGCGCCGGTCCCGGTGGCTCGGCGACCGCGTACCACCTGGCTCGGCACGGCGTCCGGGTGTTGCTGCTGGAGAAGACCGAGTTCCCCCGGGAGAAGGTCTGCGGCGACGGGCTGACCCCGCGCGCGGTGCGGCAGCTGATCCGGATGGGGGTCGACACCTCGCCCGAGGCCGGCTGGCTGCACAACAGGGGCCTGCGGGTGATCGGCGGCGGCGTCCGGCTCGAACTGGACTGGCCCGACCTGGCCAGCTTCCCCAACTACGGCCTGGTGCGCACCCGGCTCGACTTCGACGACCTGCTCGCCCAGCGGGCGGTCACCGCCGGCGCGGAGCTGCGCACCGGTGTCAACGTGATCGGTCCGGTGCTCGACGGCGCCAACCGGGTGGTCGGCGTCGAGGCCGAGGTCGGCCAGGACGGTTCCCCCGCCACCTTCCGCGCGCCGCTGGTGGTCGCCGCCGACGGGGTCTCCGGGCGGTTCCCGCTCGCGCTGGGGCTGGCCAAGCGGGAGGACCGCCCGATCGGCGTGGCCGTCCGGCGCTACTACCGCAGCGCGGCCAAGCACGACGACGACTACCTGGAGTCCTGGTTGGAGCTGCGGGCCAAGGGCAGCGACGCCCTGCTGCCCGGGTACGGCTGGATCTTCGGCCTCGGCGACGGTCGGGTCAACGTCGGGCTGGGTGTGCTGAACTCCTCCTCGGCCTTCGGGAAGACCAACTACCGGCGGCTGCTGACCGACTGGCTCGCGAACACCCCCGAGGAGTGGGGGATGACCGACGAGACCAACGCGGAGGGGCCCATCCTCGGCGCGGCGCTGCCGATGGGCTTCAACCGGGTGCCGCACTACACTCGCGGGGTCATGCTGGTCGGCGACTCCGGCGGCATGGTCAACCCCTTCAACGGCGAGGGGATCGCGTACGCCATGGAGTCGGGCGAGCTGGCCGCGGAGATCGCGGTGCAGGCCCTGGCCCGCCCGGCCGGCGCCGAGCGGGAGCGGGCGCTGATGGCGTACCCGCAGGAGCTGAAGGCGCGGTTCGGTGGCTACTACCGGCTCGGCGGCGTCTTCGTGAAGCTCATCGGCCGCCCGGAGATCATGCGGCTGGCCACCAAGCACGGCATGCCGCACCCGACCCTGATGCGTTTCGTGCTCAAGCTGCTGGCCAACCTGACCGACCCGCGTGGTGGGGACGCCATGGACCGGGTCATCAACGCGATGACCAAGGCGGCACCGGCGGTGTAGTGGACCTTCGGACGATCGATGCACCCCCCCGCCGACGGCCGCCGGGCGGGATGTGAATAGTGTGACTTTTTGTCAATGAGCAAGGGCAGGGAAGGACGAGCAGGAGAAGAAGATGTCGCTCTCGCCGTACGCACCCATCATCGGGCTGTTCGCCCTCGCTGCGGGGTTCTCGCTGTTCTCCGTGGCCGCTGCCCGCTTCGCCGGCCCCCGCCGGCTCAACAAGGCCAAACTCGAGGCGTACGAGTGCGGCATCGAACCCAGCCCGCAGCCGATCGGCGGCAGCCGGTTCCCGGTCAAGTTCTACCTGACGGCGATGCTCTTCATCGTCTTCGACGTGGAAATGATCTTCCTCTACCCGTGGGCGGTGTCGTTCGACGCGCTGCCGATGTTCGGGTTCATGGCGATGTTGGTGTTCATCGGTGCGGTCTTCGTCGCGTACGCCTACGAGTGGCGACGCGGCGGCCTGGACTGGGACTGAGGGAGGAACGGCAGATGGGTATCGAGGAGAAACTTCCCGCCGGAGTCCTGCTCACCTCGGTGGAGAAGCTGGTCAACTGGTCGCGCAAGTCGTCGGTCTGGGGGGCCACCTTCGGTCTGGCCTGCTGCGCCATCGAGATGATGGCCGCCGGTGGTCCGCACTACGACATGGGCCGATGGGGCATGGAGGTCTTCCGCGCCTCGCCCCGGCAGGCCGACCTGATGATCGTCGCCGGCCGGGTGAGCCAGAAGATGGCCCCGGTCCTGCGCCAGATCTACGACCAGATGGCCGAGCCCCGCTGGGTGCTCTCGATGGGTGTGTGCGCCAGCAGCGGCGGCATGTTCAACAACTACGCGATCGTGCAGGGCGTCGACCACGTCGTCCCGGTCGACATGTACCTCCCGGGCTGCCCGCCCCGCCCGGAGATGCTCATCGACGCCATCCTCAAGCTGCGCGAGAAGATCGGCCACGAGCCGCTCGGCCCGAACGGCCGCAAGATGCTCGAGGCCCGCCAGGCGCGCGGCGACGTGCCGGTCGTGCCGTACGGCTCGATGCCGTCGTCGTACCGCAACGACAAGGCCCGCCGCGCCGAGTGGACCCAGGCGGTCCGGGAGGGCCGCGAGGAGCAGCTGCGGATCGAGAACTGGATGAAGGCGCAGAACCACCTCCGGGGGAGTGTGAAGTGACGTCCGACGACAAGGTGCCCGGTGGCGGCGTACCCGTGCCGGTGACCCCGGCCGGAGCCACCAGCGGTGCCCCCGCCGAGTTCCCGCCGGACACGCCCGCCGGGCGCGGCATGTTCGGCAACCAGGGCAGCGGCGACGTCTCCGGCTTCGGCGGCCTGGTCCGCCAGCGGCCGACCGTCGAGGATTCCCCCCGGCCGTACGGGAGCTACTTCGACGAGGTCCGCGACGCGCTGGAGGAGGCGTACCCGGCCTTCGGCGACGCGATCGAGAAGGTCGTGGTCGACCGGGGTGAACTGACCCTGCACGTCCGGCCGGAGCGCATCGCCGAGGTCTGCCAGGTGATGCGGGACGACCCGGCGCTGCGGTTCGAGCTGTGCTCCTCGGTGTCCGGGGTGGACTACCTCGGCGCGGACGCCCGCCGGCTGCACGTGGTCTACCAGCTCACCTCGATGACCTACCGGCGTCGGGTGCGGCTGGAGGCGGCGGTCTCCGTCGAGGAACCGCACCTGCCCAGCGTCACCTCCGTCTACCCGACGGCGGACTGGCAGGAGCGCGAGGCGTACGACATGTTCGGCATCGTCTTCGACGGCCACCCCGGCCTGACCCGGATCCTCATGCCGGACGACTGGGAGGGCCACCCGCAGCGCAAGGACTACCCGCTCGGCGGCGTGCCCGTCGAGTACAAGGGCGCCGAGATCCCGCCGCCGGACCGGAGGAGGTCCTACCAGTGAGTGCCTCGAACTACGCCACCGAGCGCGACACCACCGAGGGCAAGGTCTTCACCGTCACCGGCGGTGACTGGGACGAGGTCGTCTCGGGTGTCGACCCGATCAACGAGGGTCGCATCGTCGTCAACATGGGTCCGCAGCACCCGTCCACCCACGGCGTGCTCCGGCTCATCCTGGAGCTGGAGGGCGAGACGGTCCGCGAGGCCCGCTCCGTCGTCGGCTACCTGCACACCGGCATCGAGAAGAACCTGGAGTACCGCAACTGGGTCCAGGGTTCGACCTTCGTGACCCGGATGGACTACCTTGCCCCGATCTTCAACGAGACGGCGTACAGCCTCGCGGTGGAGAAGCTGCTGGGCATCGAGGACCAGATCACCGAGCGGGCCAACACCATCCGGGTGCTCATGATGGAGCTGAACCGGATCTCCTCGCACCTGGTCTGGGTGGCCACCACCGGCATGGAGCTCGGCGCCATCTCGGTGATGCTGTACGGCTTCCGCGAGCGGGAGTACATCCTCGAGATCTTCGAGCTGATCACCGGCCTGCGGATGAACCACGCGTACGTCCGCCCCGGCGGCGTCGCGCAGGACGTGCCGGACGAGGCGATCGTCAAGATCCGCGAGTTCCTCAAGCTCATGCCGAAGAAGCTCAAGGAGTACGAGGACCTGCTCTCCGAGCAGCCGATCTGGACCCAGCGCACCCAGGGCGTCGCGGTGCTCGACGTGACCGGCTGCGTCGCGCTCGGCGTGACCGGGCCGGTGCTGCGTTCCGCCGGCCTGGCCTGGGACCTGCGCAAGACCATGCCGTACTGCGGCTACGAGTCGTACGAGTTCGACGTACCGACCCACCCCGACGGTGACGTGTGGGCCCGTTACCTGGTCCGGCTCGCCGAGATCCGCGAGTCGCTCAAGCTGGTCGAGCAGGCGCTGGACCGGCTCAGGCCGGGCCCGGTGATGGTGGCCGACAAGAAGATCGCCTGGCCCGCGCAGCTCGCCATCGGCGTCGACGGCATGGGTAACTCGCTGGAGCACGTCGCCAAGATCATGGGTCAGTCGATGGAGTCGCTGATCCACCACTTCAAGCTGGTCACCGAGGGGTTCCGGGTTCCACCGGGCCAGGTCTACGTCGGCATCGAGGCACCCCGTGGAGAGTTGGGCGTGCACGCGGTCTCCGACGGTGGCACGCGGCCCTACCGGGTGCACTACCGGGAGCCGAGCTTCGTCAACCTCCAGGCCCTCCCGGCGATGGCCGAGGGCGGCCTGATCGCCGACGTGATCGCCGGCGGCGCCTCGCTGGACCCCGTCATGGGAGGTTGTGACCGGTGAGCACCTTTACCGAACAGACCCGCGAGCGGGCCCGGGAGATCATCGCCCGGTACCCGGCCGACCGGTCCCGCTCGGCGCTGCTGCCGCTGCTGCACCTGGTGCAGGCCGAGGAGGGCTACGTCTCCCCGGCCGGGGTGGCGTTCTGCGCCGAGGTCCTCGGGCTGAACAAGGCCCAGGTCGGTGCGGTCGCCACCTTCTACACCATGTACAAGCGCCGGCCAACCGGTGACTACCTGGTCAGCGTGTGCACCAACACCATGTGCAACGTGCTGGGCGGCCAGGAGGTCTACGACACCCTCGCCGAGCACCTCGGCGTCGGGCACGACGAGACCACCGCCGACGGCACGATCACCCTGGAGCACGCCGAGTGTCTGGCGGCCTGCGACTACGGGCCGGTGATGACCGTCAACTACGACTTCTTCGACGGCGTGGACCCGCAGACCGCGGTGGGTGTCGTCGAGGAGTTGCGCGCGGGCGGGCAGCCGACGTCGAGCCGGGGCGCCCGGCTCTGCACCCTGAAGCAGATGTCGGTGCAGTTGGCCGGCTTCGCCGACGAGCGGGAGGGTGCGGTCGCCGACGGCGTGCCGGGTGAGCCGACCCTGCGCGGCCTGCGGCTGGCCCAGGAGCACGGCATCTCGGTGCCGGGCTTCGACCCGAACACTCCCATCCGCAGCAAGGCGGAGGCGGACGCGGCGGCGGAGCAGGCCAAGGCCGCCGCACCGGCCGCCAGGGCCGCCGCCCCGGCTGCGGGCAAGGCCGGGGTCGGCGAGTCGGCCCCCGCCGCCGCGGCCACCGGCACCACCGCTCCCGACGTTGCCGGACCCGACCGGAAGTCGCCCGAGGTGCGGGCGGCCGAGACCCGCCAGCCGGACGCGCAGACCCCGGTGCCGGACGCCCCGGGCACCAAGGTGCCGGTCGACGGCGCTCCGGCGGAGCCGGCCGACGCTCGGGCGGCCGAAGCCGCCGGCGTGGCGGACAACCCGGTGGCCGGTGACGGCAAGCCCGCCGGCGACGACGCCGACGCGCAGGAGCGCAACCTCAGGGACGCGGAGGCGAGCGCGGGCAGCGAGCCCGCGAGCCCCGCAGCCGGGAGCGAAGGGGGAACCCGACAGTGACGACGCCTCGGCCGGAGACGCTGGCCAAGCTGACGCCGGTGCTGACCAAGCGCTGGCTGTCGCCCGACGCCTGGCGGATCGGCACCTACGAGAAGCTGGACGGCTACGCCGCCCTGCGCAAGGCGCTCAAGGCCCACCCCGACGACCTGATCCAGCTGATCAAGGACTCGGGGCTGCGCGGTCGTGGCGGTGCGGGCTTCCCCACCGGCCTCAAGTGGGGTTTCATCCCGCAGGGCGACGGCAAGCCGCACTACCTGGTGGTCAACGCCGACGAGGGCGAGCCGGGCACCTGCAAGGACCTCCCGCTGATGACGCACGACCCGCACTCGCTGGTCGAGGGCGTCATCATCGCGTCGTACGCGATCCGCGCCAACCGCGCCTACATCTACATCCGGGGCGAGGCGGTGCACGCCGCCCGCCGGCTGCGCAACGCGGTGCAGGAGGCCCAGGCCAAGGGCTACCTCGGGCGGAACATCCTCGGCACCGGGTTCGACCTGGAGCTGGTGGTGCACTCGGGAGCCGGAGCGTACATCTGCGGCGAGGAGACGGCGCTGCTGGACTCGCTGGAGGGGTTCCGGGGGCAGCCCCGGCTGCGCCCGCCGTTCCCGGCGACCCACGGCCTGTACGCCAGCCCGACGGTGGTCAACAACGTCGGCACCATCGCCAGCGTTCCGTACATCGTGCTGGGTGGGGCGGACTGGTGGAAGACGATGGGCACGGAGAAGTCCTCCGGGCCGATGATCTACTCGCTGTCCGGGCGGATCGCCAACCCGGGCCAGTACGAGTGCACGATGGGCGTGACGCTGCGCGAGCTGCTGGAGCTGGCCGGTGGCATGCAGCCCGGCCACCAGCTGCGGTTCTGGACCCCGGGCGGCTCCTCGACGCCGCTGCTCACGGCCGAGCACCTGGACGTTCCGCTGGACTTCGAGGGGGTGGCCGCCGCCGGGTCGATCCTCGGCACGACGGCCACGCAGATCTTCTCCGACCAGGACTGCCCGGTGTACGCGACGTACCGGTGGCTGGAGTTCTACCACCACGAGTCGTGCGGCAAGTGCACCCCGTGCCGGGAGGGCAACTACTGGATGGTCCGGGTGTACCGGCGGATCCTCGCCGGGCAGGGCACCCACGAGGACCTGGACACCCTGCTCGACACCTGCGACAACATCCTCGGTCGCTCGTTCTGCGGCCTGGGTGACGGTGCGACCAGCTCGGTGACCTCCTCCCTGAAGTACTTCAAGCAGGACTACCTCGACTACATCGAGGGTCGTACCGCGCCGAAGCTGTCGGACAAGCAGTTGGTGGGAGCCCACTAATGACCGATGTAGTCAAGGCCCCGGAAACCGTCACGCTGACCATCGACGGCGTCGAGGTCACCGCCCCGAAGGGGGCGCTGCTGATCCGGGTCGCCGAGCAGTTGGGGACCGAGATCCCCCGGTTCTGCGACCACCCGCTGCTGGCCCCGGCGGGTGCCTGCCGGCAGTGCCTGGTCGAGGTGGAGGGCCAGCGCAAGCCGGTCGCCTCCTGCACCCAGACCGTCTCGGACGGCATGGTGGTCCGCACCCAGCTCACCTCCCCGGTCGCCAAGAAGGCGCAGGAGGGGGTCATGGAGCTGCTGCTGATGAACCACCCGCTCGACTGCCCGATGTGTGACAAGGGCGGCGAGTGCCCGCTGCAGAACCAGGCGATGTCCACCGGCCGCACGGACTCGCGGTTCCACGAGCACAAGCGGGAGTACCCGAAGCCGCTGCCGATCAGCACCCAGGTGCTGCTCGACCGCGAGCGCTGCGTGCTCTGCCAGCGCTGCACCCGGTTCTCCGACGAGATCGCCGGCGACAAGTTCATCGACCTGATGGGCCGGTCGTCCGCCGAGGAGATCAACATCTACCGGGACGAGGAGTACGGCGGGCAAGCGGACGAGGGCGATGACGGCGATGTGCCGTTCAACTCGTACTTCTCCGGCAACACGGTGCAGATCTGCCCGGTCGGCGCGCTGACCGGCGCCCAGTACCGGTTCCGGGCCCGCCCGTTCGACCTGGTCTCCACCCCGAGCGTCTGCGAGCACTGCTCGGCCGGTTGCGCCCAGCGCACCGACTGGCGGCGCGGCAAGGTGCTGCGCCGGCTGGCCGGCGACGACCCGCAGGTCAACGAGGAGTGGAACTGCGACAAGGGGCGGTGGGGCTTCCAGTACGCCCGCGCCTTCGACCGGCTCACCACCCCGCTCGTGCGCGACCGGCACACCGGCGAACTGCGCGAGGTGTCCTGGAGCGAGGCGCTGAGCGCCGCCGCCGAGGGGCTGCGCGCCGCCCGGGACGCCGGCCAGGGCACCGCCGTGCTCACCGGCGGTCGGCTGACCGTCGAGGACGCCTACGCGTACGCGAAGTTCGCCCGCGTGGCCCTGCACACCAACGACATCGACTTCCGGGCCCGGCCGGTGTCCCGTGAGGAGACCGACTTCCTCGCCAGCACGGTCGCCGGAGCCACCGACGTCACCTACGCCGACGTGGAGAACGCGCCGGCGGTGGTGCTGGTCGGCCTGGAGCCGGAGGAGGAGTGCCCCATCCTCTTCCTGCGGCTGCGCAAGGCGTACCTGAAGAAGAAGCTGACGGTGTACGCGATCGCGCCGTTCGCCACCCGCGGCCTGGAGAAGCTCGGGGCCAAGCTGGCCCGGGTGGTGCCGGGCGAGGAGGCCAGCGTGCTCGCCGAGCACGCCACGGTCGCCGAGGCGCTGGGCACCCCGGGCGCGATCCTGATCGTGGGCGAGCGGCTGGCCACCGTGCCGGGCGGGCTCTCCGCCGCCGTGGCGGTGGCCCGGCGTACCGGAGCGAAGCTGGCCTGGGTGCCGCGGCGTGCGGGTGACCGCGGTGCCGTCGACACCGGCTGCCTGCCCAACCTGCTCCCCGGCGGACGCCCGGTCACCGAGCCGGCCGCCCGAGCCGAGCTGGGCGAGGCGTGGGACATCCCGGCGGGGGTCATCCCCAGCCAGGCCGGCCGGGACACCGACGGCATCCTCGCCGCCGCCGTGAACGGTCAGCTCGGCGCGCTGGTGGTGGCCGGCGTCGACCCGGCCGACCTGGCCGACCCGCGCCTGGCGGAGCAGGCTTTGGACGCGGTGCCGTTCCTGGTGAGCCTGGAGCTGCGCAACTCGGCGGTGGCCCGCCGGGCGGACGTGGTCCTCCCGGTCGCCCCGGTGGTCGAGAAGGCCGGCAGCTTCCTGGACTGGGAGGGCCGGCTGCGCACCTTCGAGGCGGTGCTGGACACCCCCGCGATGACCGACGGTCGGGTGCTCGACGCGCTGGCCGCCCAGCTCGACGTGCGGCTGGGCACGGGCGACGTGCTCAGCGTCCGGCGGGAGCTGGGCGGGCTGCCGGCGACCCGGGTGGCGCGTACCGCCGCGCCGTCGGTGGAACCGGGCACCGTGCCGCAGCCCGGTGCGGGTGCGGCCGTGCTCGCCACCTGGCACCAGCTGATCGACCTGGGCAGCCTCACCGACGGCGACGAGCACCTCGCCGGCACCGCCCGCCCGCCGGTGGTCCGGCTGGGCAAGGGCACGGCGGAGGCGCTCGGCGTGGCCGATGGCGAACCGGTGACGGTGGGCACCGACCGGGGGGCGCTGACCCTGCCGGTGGTGATCACCGAGATGCCGGACGGCGTCGTCTGGCTGCCGACCAACTCACCCGGCTCGACCGTCCGGCGCAGCCTCGGTGCGGCGTCCGGCTCGGTGGTACGGATCTCCGTGCCCGCCGCGACCGGGTCCGCCACCCCGGAAGCCGCCGGCCGGCCGGGCCCGCTCCTCAACTCCGGGGGTGCCCAGTGAGCCCCGCTGTCGCGAACGAAAGGTGGGCCCAGTGCTGACCTACCTGGCCCAGGATCCGACGCTGGCCGACTTCGGCCGGGACCCCTGGTGGCTGGTCCTCGGAAAGATCCTCTTCGCCTTCGTCTTCGGTCTGCTCGCCACCCTGCTCGGCGTCTGGTTCGAGCGGCGGGTCGTGGGCTTCATGCAGGTGCGGCCCGGCCCCAACCAGGTCGGCCCGTTCGGTCTGCTGCAGACCCTCGCCGACGGCCTGAAGATGGCCTTCAAGGAAGACATCCTGCCGAAGTCGGCGGACAAGGTCGTCTACTTCTTCGCCCCGGCGATCTCGGTGATCTGCGCGGTCACCGCGCTGTCGGTGATCCCGTTCGGCCCGATGGTGAGCATCTTCGGTCACTGGACGCCGCTCCAGGTCACCGACGTGCCGGTGGCGGTGCTGGTGGTGCTGGCCTGCTCGTCGATGGCGGTGTACGGCATCGTGCTGGCCGGCTGGGCGTCCGGCTCGACCTACCCGCTGCTCGGCGGGTTGCGCTCCACCGCCCAGCTCATCTCGTACGAGGTGGCGCTGGGGCTGTCCATCGTGGCGGTCTTCATGCTCTCCGGCACGATGTCGACCAGCGGGATCGTCGCCGCCCAGGGGGACGGCACCCGGCTCACCCTGTTCGGCGCGGACGTCCAGGGGCCCGGCTGGTATGCGCTGCTGCTCTTCCCGAGCTTCGTGATCTTCTTCATCTCCATCGTGGGTGAGACCAACCGGCCGCCGTTCGACCTGCCCGAGGCGGAGTCGGAGCTGGTCGCCGGCTTCATGACGGAGTACAGCTCGCTGAAGTTCGCGCTGATCATGCTCTCTGAGTACGTCGCGATGGTGACCATGTCGGCCTTCACCGTGACGCTGTTCCTCGGCGGCTGGCGGGCACCGTGGCCGATCACCTTCTGGGAGGGGGCGAACAGCGGCTGGTGGCCGATGCTCTGGTTCTTCGGCAAGGTCGTCCTGCTGGTCTTCGTCTTCGTCTGGCTGCGGGGCACGCTGCCCCGGCTGCGGTACGACCAGTTCATGCGGCTGGGCTGGAAGGTGCTGATCCCGGTCAACCTGGTCTGGATCGTCGTCCTGGCGGGCTTCCTGAAGACGCAGGGCTGGGAACGCGCCGACCGGCTGGTGGTCTACGGGATCATCGCCGGGGTGGTGCTGCTGGCGACGCTGTTCTGGCCGAGCCGGAAGCCCCAGCCGCAGGCGCCGCTCCAGGAGCAGGTCGACAACCGGCCGTCGGGCAGCTTCCCGCTGCCCCCGATGGACCTGCAGGTTCCACCGAGCCCGCGCACCAGGCGCGTGGTCGCCGAGCGGGAACCGGCCAACATCGCCGGCCCGGACTCCAGGGAGGTGTGACGTGGGCGCGATCACCGGAACGTTCAAGGGCTTCGGTGTCACCTTCTCGCACATGTTCAGGAAGGTCGTCACCACCGACTACCCGTTCAAGCCGCCGGTCTCGGCGCCGCGCTACCACGGGCGGCACATCCTCAACCGGCACCCGGACGGCCTGGAGAAGTGCATCGGCTGTGAGCTGTGCGCCTGGGCCTGCCCGGCCGACGCGATCTACGTCGAGGGTGGCGACAACACCGACGAGCAGCGGTTCTCGCCGGGCGAGCGGTACGCCAGCATCTACCAGATCAACTACGCCCGGTGCATCTTCTGCGGACTCTGCATCGAGGCGTGTCCGACCCGGTCGCTGACCATGAGCAACGAGTACGAGCTGGCCCGGGACAACCGGCAGGATCTGATCTTCACGAAGGAGCAGCTGCTCGCGCCGCTGCTGCCCGGCATGGAGCAGCCGCCGCACCCGATGCGCCTGGGCGACAGCGAGAAGGACTACTACGTCGGCGCGCTCACCAACCCGGGCACGTCGGCCGGTGCGGAGACCTCCCCGATGGGTCCGGGCCGCTACCGGCTCGACGAGCACCCGGGTGTGGAGTTCCCCGGCGCCGAGCAGGCCGCCCAGCGGGCCGAGGCGGGCAAGGGAGAGACGGCATGACCACGCAGACCGTGCTCGCCGCGACCGGCGCGGTGTCCGGCGGGGAGGCGGTGACCTTCTGGATCCTCGCCCCGCTGGCGTTGCTCGGGGCGATCGGGATGGTGATGGCCCGCAACGCCGTGCACTCGGCGCTCTGGCTGGTGCTGACCATGCTCAGCCTGGGCGTGTTCTACGTGCTCCAGGCCGGGCCGTTCATCGGCATGGTGCAGATCATCGTCTACACCGGCGCGATCATGATGCTCTTCCTGTTCGTGCTGATGCTGGTGGGCCGGGACGCCTCCGACTCGTTGATCGAGGTGCTCCGCGGGCAGCGGGTGGCCGCGATCGTGCTGGGTGCCGCCTTCGCGACGCTGCTCGGCAGCGGGGTGTACCGGGCCACGCAGGGCGGCACGGCGGTCGGCCTGGAGCAGGCCAACGCCGGGGGCAACGTGCAGAGCATCGCGCGGCTGCTGTACACCGACTACGTCTTCGCGTTCGAACTCACCGCGGCGCTGCTGATCACCGCCACGATCGGTGGGATGGTGCTCGCCCACGTCGAACGGCGCAAGGAGGACAAGCGCGACCAGGTGGCCACCATGAAGGCCCGCTTCGCGCCCGGCAACTACCCCGGCCCGAAGCCCGGCCCCGGTGTCTTCGCCACCTCCTCGTCGGTGGCCACCCCGGCGCGCCTGCCCGACGGCCGACTGAGCGAGCAGAGCACCCCGGACATCCTCCCGGTGCGTGAGCTGAGCGCCGAGGAGACAACGCTGAAGGGGACTGACAAGTGAGCGCGAGGAGCGGGCCGGCGGGCCCTGTGGTCGCGGACGGAAGGCGGTTGCGCTGATGGGCGACTTCTTCTCGGTCGAACCGAACTACTACCTGGTCCTCGCCGCGGTGCTGTTCACCATCGGCGCGGTCGGCGTGCTCGTCCGGCGCAACGCGATCGTGCTGTTCATGTGCATCGAGCTGATGCTCAACGCGGCCAACCTGACGCTGGTCACCTTCGCCCGGATCAACGGTGACCTGAACGGCCAGATCATGGCGTTCTTCGTGATGGTGGTGGCGGCGGCCGAGGTCGTGATCGGGCTCGCCATCATCATGGCGATCTTCCGGACCCGACGCTCGGCGAGCGTCGACGACGCCAACCTGCTGAAGTACTAGAGGGGCCCCGGTGGACGAGATTCTGACGTACGCCCAGGCGGAGCCGACGGGAACCGTCGCCTACGCGACGGCGGACGGCCTGCTGAGCAGTGTCTGGCTGCTGGTGGCGATCCCGCTGCTCAGTGCGACGGTCCTGCTGCTGCTCGGCCGCCGGGCCGACCGCTGGGGCCACTGGCTCGGCGTGGCCGCCATCGGCGCCACCTTCCTGCTCGGCCTGACCTACTTCCTGGGCCTGCGCGGCCTGGAGAACAAGTCCGTCGAGCTGAGCCTGTGGGACTTCATCGCGGTCGGCGGTCTGCGGGTCGACTTCGGCCTGCTGTTCGACCCGCTGGCCGCGGTCTTCGTCCTGCTGATCACCGGGGTGGGTTTCCTGATCCACCTCTACGCGGTCGAGTACATGGCGCACGACGCGGGCCGACGGCGGTTCTTCGCCTACTTCAACCTGTTCGTCGCCGCCATGCTCCTGCTGGTGCTCGGCAACAACTACGTGATGCTCTACTTCGGCTGGGAGGGCGTCGGCCTGGCGTCGTACCTGCTGATCTCCTTCTGGTCCGACCGGCCCAGCGCCGCCACGGCCGGCAAGAAGGCGTTCCTGATGAACCGGGTCGGCGACGCCGGCCTGGCCATCGGCATCTTCATCATGTTCGCCACCCTCGGCACCACCCAGTACGACGAGGTCTTCAACGGTGTCGGCGCGCTGGCCGGGGGCACCGTGCTCGCGCTCGGCCTGCTGCTCCTGCTCGGCGCGTGCGGCAAGTCCGGCCAGTTCCCGCTCCAGGCGTGGCTTCCGGACGCGATGGAGGGCCCGACCCCCGTGTCGGCCCTCATCCACGCCGCGACGATGGTCACCGCCGGCGTCTACCTGATCGCCCGGTCCAACCCGGTCTTCTCGGCGAACTCGACGCTCCAGCTCGTGGTCGTCAGCGTCGGCGCGCTGACCCTGCTGCTGGGCTGCGTCATCGGCGCCGCGAAGGACGACATCAAGCGGGTGCTGGCCTGGTCCACGGTCAGCCAGATCGGCTACATGTTCCTCGGCGTCGGGCTGGGCGGGGGCGCGTACGCCCTGGCCATCGTGCACCTGCTCGCGCACGGCTTCTTCAAGGCCAACATGTTCCTCGGCGCGGGCTCGGTCATGCACGGCATGAAGGACCAGGTGGACATCCGCCGCTTCGGCGGCCTGTCCAAGTACATGAAGATCACCTGGTTGACCTTCGGCGCGGGCTGGCTGGCCATCATCGGCATGTTCCCGTTCTCCGGCTACTTCTCCAAGGAGCCGATCATCGCGGCGGCCTTCGAGCGGGAGGGCTGGACCGCCTGGCTGTTCGGCGGGGCCGCGCTGCTCGGTGCCGGGCTGACCGCGTTCTACATGACCCGGCTGTTCGTGCTGACCTTCCACGGCCCGAAGCGGTGGACGGAGGACGTGCACCCGCACGAGTCCCCGCTGCTGATGACGGTCCCGCTGATCCTGCTGGGGCTCGGCTCCGTGGGCGCGGGCTTCCTGCTGGCCACCTCCGTGCCGGACTGGCTCACCGCCACCGCCGGCCTGGGCGGCGAGGAGGAGGCACACTCGGCGGTCCTGTCGCACACGGCGGTCACCATCCTCTCCCTGGGGATCACCGTGCTGGGGGCCGGGCTCGCCTGGTTCCTGTTCCGCAACGGCACGGCGACCACGCCGCAGCCGGCCGGGGTGCTGGTCACCGCCGCCCGCCGGAACCTCTACACCGACACGGTCAACGAGGCGGTCTTCGAGAAGCCCGGCATCTTCCTCACCCGGGCGCTGGTCTACCTGGACAACCGGGGCATCGACGGGCTGGTCAACGGCCTCGCCGCAGCGGTCGGCGGCGGCTCGGGCCGGCTCCGGCGGATGCAGACCGGCTTCGTCCGGTCGTACGCGACCTCGATCCTGACCGGCGCGCTGCTGGTGGTGGCCGCCTTCCTGGCCGTGCAGGCGGGGTGGTTGGCGTGATCGACCTCAGGGGGCTGACAGCCTCTCAGGCGGCCGTCGCCGGCGGACCGCACAGTGACGACGGAGGTAAGGCCGCATAATGTCCGACTTCCCGTTCCTCTCGGTGCTCACCGTGGCGCCGCTGGTGGGTGCCCTGGTGGTCGCCCTCCTGCCGCGCAGCCGGCCGGTGCTGGCCAAGCAGGTGGCGCTCGGCTGGTCGTTGCTGGTGCTGGCGCTGTCGGTGGTCATGTGGATCACCTGGCAGGTCGGCGGCGACCGGTTCCAGTTCCGCGAGTCGTACCCGTGGATCCCGAACTGGGGCGTCAGCTTCACCCTCGCCGCCGACGGCATCGCACTCGTGATGCTGATGCTGATCGCGGTGCTGGTGCCGCTGGTGATCCTGGCGTCCTGGCACGACGCCGAGAGCTCCAGGCGGTCCGTGCCGGCCTACTTCGCGCTGCTGCTCGTCCTCGAGTGCACGATGATCGGCGTCTTCGCCGCCGCCGACGTCTTCCTGTTCTACGTGTTCTTCGAGGTCATGCTCGTGCCGATGTACTTCCTCATCGGCAGCTACGGCGGCCACCAGCGGCAGTACGCGGCCGTGAAGTTCTTCCTCTACTCGCTGGTCGGCGGCCTGTTCATGCTGGCCGCCGTGATCGGCCTGTGGGTGGTCGGCGGGAAGACCTTCGACTGGGTGGCGCTGTCGGAGGTGGACATCTCCACCGGGGCCGAGCGCTGGCTGTTCCTCGGCTTCTTCGTCGCCTTCGCGATCAAGGCACCGTTCTTCCCGTTCCACACCTGGCTGCCGGACGCCGGTGGTGCGGCTCCGGCCGGCGCGGCGGCGCTGCTCGTCGGCGTACTGGACAAGGTCGGCACCTTCGGCATCCTGCGTTACTGCCTGCCGCTGTTCCCCGACGCGGCGAAGTGGTTCGCCCCGTGGGCACTGGCCCTGGGCCTGATCGGCATCATCTACGCCGCGTTGCTGGCCGTCGGCCAGAACGACCTGAAGCGGCTGGTGTCGTACACGTCGATCGCGCACTTCGGCTTCATCGGGGTCGGCATCTTCGCCTTCACCACGCAGGCCGGCACCGGCGCGGTGCTCTACATGGTCAACCACGGCCTCGCCACCGGGCTGCTCTTCCTGGTCGTGGGCATGCTGATCGCCCGCCGGGGTTCGGCGCTGATCAGTGACTTCGGGGGTGCGGGCAAGCTGGTGCCGGTGCTGGCCGGGGTGCTGTTCTTCGCCGGTCTGGCGTCGCTCGCGCTGCCGGGCACCGCGCCGTTCGTCTCCGAGTTCCTGGTGTTGATCGGCACGTTCACGGTGAACAAGCCGGTGGCGATCATCGCCACGCTCGGCATCATCCTGGCGGCGGCGTACGTGCTGTGGATGGTGCAGCGCACCACCCAGGGCACGCTCAACCCGGCGCTGACCGAGATCGACGGCATGAAGCGGGACCTCAACCTGCGCGAGAAGGTCGTCGTCGCCCCGCTGATCGCGCTGATCGTGGTGCTCGGCTTCTACCCGAAGCCGGTCACCGACGTGATCAACCCCGCCGTCCAGGCGACCATGGAGGACGTCGGCAGGACCGACCCCGCTCCCGAGGTCGGCGGCGTCCAGGAGGCGAGCCGGTGACCGCGAGGAGCGGGCTGGCGAGCCCCGGCTGCCCGCGCGAGGAGCGAGTCCCGCGGTCGTGGGCACACCACGCAGTCGTGAACGAAAGGTTGGTCCAGTGACCGAGCTCCAACTGCCGTCGATCGCCTACGGGGCGCTCGCGCCCACCCTGATCATGCTGGGCGCCGCGGTGATCGGGGTGCTGGTCGAGGCGTTCGCGCCCCGGCGGCTGCGGCACCCGGTGCAGCTGACGTTGGCGCTGCTGGCGGTGCTCGCCGCGCTGACCATGGTGGTCCTGAACGCCGACGAGCGGCTGATCACCATGGGCGGGGCGATCGCCGTGGACGGGCCGACGCTGTTCCTCCAGGGCGCGATCCTGGTGCTCGCCGCGGTGGCGCTGCTGCTGATCGGCGAGCGCGCGGTCGAGCGCGGCGGGGCGTTCGTCGCCCAGGCCGCGGTCACCGCCGACTCGCCCGAGGACCGGCGGCAGGCCGAGGGGCAGAACGGCGCGACCGAGGTCTACCCGCTGACCACCTTCGCGATCGGCGGCATGCTGATCTTCGTGGCGGCGAACGACCTGCTCACCATGTTCATCGCGCTGGAGGTCTTCTCGCTGCCGCTGTACCTGCTCTGCGCGCTGGCCCGCCGCCGGCGACTGCTGAGCCAGGAGGCCGCGCTGAAGTACTTCATGCTCGGCGCGTACGCCTCGGCCTTCTTCCTGTTCGGGGTGGCCCTGATCTACGGCTTCACCGCCGGCCTGCCGAACCGCCCGGCCGGGGTGGACTTCGCCACCGTCAACGCCGCGGTGGCCGACTCCACGGCCAGCCAGGTGCTGCTGTTCGCCGGCATGGCCCTGATCGCCATCGGCCTGCTGTTCAAGGCGGCGGCGGCTCCGTTCCACGTCTGGACGCCCGACGTCTACCAGGGTGCCCCGACCCCCGTGACCAGCTTCATGGCCGCCTGCACCAAGGTCGCCGCGTTCGGCGCCCTCCTGCGGGTGTTCCACGTGGCCTTCGAGGGGGCCCGGTGGAACTTCACTCCCGTGCTCGGGGTGGTGGCGGTGCTGACCATGCTGGTCGGTGCGGTGCTCGCGGTCACCCAGACCGACATCAAGCGACTGCTGGCGTACTCGTCGATCGCCAACGCCGGCTACCTGTTGGTGGGTGTGCTCGCCCCCGGGCGCGACGGCCTCTCCGGCACGATGTTCTACCTGGTCGCGTACGGCTTCTCGGTGCTCGCCGCGTTCGCCGTGGTCACCCTGGTGCGCGACGCCGACGGCGAGGCCACCCACCTGTCCCGCTGGGCGGGTCTGGGCCGGCGGTCGCCGTTCTTCGCGGCGGTGTTCACCTTCATCCTGCTGGCCTTCGCCGGGATCCCGCTGACCAGCGGCTTCATGAGCAAGGTCGCGGTCTTCGGCCCGGCCATCGACGGCGGTCAGACGTGGCTGGTGATCGCAGGCGTGCTGACCAGCATGGTGCTGGCCTTCCCGTACCTGCGGGTCGTGGTGATGATGTGGCTCTCCGAGCCGGGTGAGTCGACCCCCACCGTCACCGTGCCCGGCGGGCTGACGTCGGCGGCACTGGTGATCGGCGTGCTCGCCACCCTGGTCCTCGGCGTCGCCCCGGCGCCGCTGCTGGACCTGACGGCGGGGGCGGCGGAGTTCGTCCGCTAGCCGCCCGGGACACTGGCGGGAGGGGTCGGCACCAGGGGGTGCCGGCCCCTTCCGCGTATCCCCCGCCCAGGCAGGTCGAGGAGGTGTGGCATGGTTGAGGGCGTGGGTAATCCGGCTGGCGAGCGTTCAGGTGCCACCGGCTCCGGCGAGCGCCGGGACCGGGAGGGCATGAGGCACTTCGGCGCGCTCGGCCTGCATCTCGCCGACCCCGGCGTCGAGGCGTCCGTGCTGGGAGTGCTGGAGAGCGTCGAGGCCGATCTGCGGTCCAGCGTCGACAGCGCCGACCCGCTCGTCGCCGAGGCGTCCCGACACCTGGTGGAGGCCGGCGGCAAGCGGTTCCGTCCCCTCCTGGTGGCGTTGGGGGCCCAGTTCGGCGATCCGGCCGCCGCGCAGGTGGTGCCGGCGGCGGTCGTGATGGAGCTCACCCACCTGGCGACCCTCTACCACGATGACGTCATGGACGAGGCCGCCGTGCGGCGGGGGGCGCCCAGCGCCAACTCCCGCTGGACCAACTCGGTCGCCATCCTGGTCGGCGACTACCTCTTCGCCCGCGCCGCGGACATCGCCGCGGACCTGGGGCCCGAGGCGGTACGCCTCCAGGCCCGCACCTTCGCGCGACTGGTGCACGGGCAGATCGCGGAGACCGTCGGTCCCCGGTCCGAGGACCCGGTGGCGCACTACCTTGGCGTGATCGCCGAGAAGACCGGCTCGCTGATCGCCACCTCGGCCCGGTTCGGCGGCATGTTCGGCGGGGCGTCCGCCGAGCACACCGAGGCCCTCGCCGGTTACGGCGAGACGATCGGGATGGCCTTCCAGCTCTCCGACGACCTGCTCGACATCGCCAGCGAGTCGGGGCAGTCAGGCAAGACCCCCGGCACCGACCTGCGCGAGGGTGTCCCCACCCTGCCGGTGCTCTACGCCCTGGCCTCCGACGACTCCGACGCGGCCTCGGTGCGGCTGCGCGAGATCCTGGCGACCGGGGCGCTGACCGACGACGACCTGCACGCCGAGGCCCTCGGCCTGCTGCGGGAGTCGCCGGCGCTGAAGCGGGCCAGGGAGACGGTCCGCAGCTACGCCGAGGATGCCCGCGCCCAACTCGCTCCGCTGCCGCCGGGCCCGGCCCGCCGGGCGCTCGAGTCCCTTTGCGACCACATCGCCGACCGCACCAGCTGACCCGGCTGTCTCACCCGCCCGCGCGGACGAGGAGCACACCGGCTCGCGTGGCGCGCTCCGCCCGGGTCACCGGGCAGGGCCGGCTGCCGCGGCGGGAGTGAGCAGCCGGCTGGCGGTGAGCATGAGGGCGGCGGCGGTGAGCATCGCGCCCGCCGCGCTCAGCCACATCGCCGGGTAGCCCGCCGCCGCGGCGAGGGCGCCGAAGGCCAGCGGGCCGAGGCAGCCGCCCGCGTACACCCCGGTCTGGGTGATCGAGGTGGCGGCGGCCGGCGCCTGCGGGTGCAGCCGGACCACCGCGAAGTTCATCAACCCCGGCCAGGCCCAGCCGAGGCCGAAGCCGAGCACCACCCCCGCCACCAGCGGCCCGGAGCCGGCTGCCGCGAGCAGACCCAGCCCGGCCGAGCCGATCACCAGCATTCCGGCGATCACGGCGACGTGACCGCCCGCCCGGCGGTCGGCGAACCAGCCCACGCCTATCCGGCCGGCGACGCAGACCGCGCTGCCGAGGGTCAGGGTCAATCCGGCGAGCCCCGGTGACAGCCCTCGCCCGGCGGAGGAGTCGACCAGGAAGGTGCCCAGCGCGTTCGCCGCCGCCGCCGCGAGCGTGGCCGCCATCCCGACCACCACCAGGGCGGCCGTGGCGCCTCCGGGGCGGGCGGGCGCGCGACGGCCGGGTCGGGGCTCCCGCGCGGGCACGGCGGCCAGCGCGGCCAGGGCGACCCCCGCCGCCGCCACGAACGCCCAACGCCAGCCGACGGTCAGCGCGACCGTGGGCACCGCCGCGCCGGCCAGCAACGTCGACAGCGGGATGGCGGCCTGCTTGACACCGAACGACAGCCCCTGCCGTCGGGGTGGCACGTGCCGGGCCAGCGCGGCGTTGCTGGCCAACTGTCCCAGCGCGTTCGCGACGCCGCTGAGCGCCAGCAGGCCGACCAGCACCGGGTAGGAGCGAGCCAGGGTCGCCACGGCGAGCAGGCAGCCGGCGGACAGCAGGATGCCGGCGCGGGCGACGACCGCCGCCCCGTAGCGCTCGGCGAGCCGGCCCGACGGCACCGAGGCGAGTGCCCCCACGCCGAAGTGGAGGGACACGGCCAGGCCCAGGCCGGCGGGGGAGAAGCGGAGTTCGTCGCCCAGCTGCACGGCCAGCCCGCCCACCAGGAAGACCGGCAGTACACAGGCGATGGTCACGACGACGGCGTGGAGGCCGGCCCGGACCGGCCGGAGGGTGACGCCCGAGGTGGGCGGCACGGCGATGTCGGTCATGGTGTGGCCAACCTACGTGAGCCGCCCTCGACTCACGCAGAGTATCTGTCGGATAGACGATCCGTGGATGGTGATCTGCCCGATCTACCCGAGCAGGCATTTCGCGGCGAGCTGGTTTTTCATATGGTGTAAGTCCCCGGCGTCGGAGGTGGTTGTGCGCGACCCCTTGGCGGAGCCTTCGGACCTCATCCGGAGTGTGTCCCGCGCGCTACGAGTGCTCGAGGCGGTCGGCCGTGCCCCGCGCGGCCTGACCGTCAAGCAGATCGCCCGGCGCTGCGAGCTCACCGTGGCGACGACCTACCACCTGGTGCGCACCCTGGCCTATGAGGGCTACGTGATCCGCCGGGAGGACGGCACGTACATCGTCGGCCTGGAGATCGCCGACCGCTACCGCGAGCTGGTCACCGCCTTCCGGGGCGCGCCGGCCGTCGGTGAGGCGCTGCGGCGGGCCGCCGTGGAGACGGGCTGGAGCCACTACCTGGGCCGGTTCGTCGGCGGCCAGGTGGCGGTCACCGCGGTCGCCGAGGGGCACCGCTCCCCGTACCTGGAGGAGGTCGTCCCCGGCTTCGACGAGGGCGCCCACGCGACCGCCCTGGGCAAGGCGCTGCTCGCCACCCTCACCGTCGAGCAGCGCCACCGCTACCTGCGCGAGTACGGCATGCGTCCCTTCACCAACGCCACGCTGACCACCCCGGAGGCGTTCGAGGCCGACCTGGCCGCCGGGGACCGGCGCGGCATGCAGATGGAACTGGGCCAGTTCCGTCAGGGCGTGGCCTGCGCCGCCGTGCTGGTGGCCCCCGACAAGGACATGGAGCGCCGGGTCGTGCTGGCCTGCGCCCTGCCGGCCAGCGAGATGATGACCTCCGCCCGGGTGGTCCGCGCCAAGCTGCTGACGGCCGCCCGGGCCATCGCCGACGGCATCGCCGCCGACACCTGACCGGCCGGGGTCACCGACGGATGTCGCCCATGCGCCGAGCCCCTCCCCATGCGACGAGGCCCCCTCCCAGGCGGGGAGGGGGCCTCGCGGTGGCGGCCGGGGGTGGGGGGCCGCCGGAGGGGGGTCAGCTACCGATCGGGCCGCCGTCCAGACGCCAGGTGACCACCACGCCCGGCTTGGCGTAGTCGCCGTCCGGCCAGGTCGACGCCGGGTTCTCGACGGTGGCGCCGGTCAGCTCACCGGGGTGCTGCACGGCCACGAACAGCGAACGGTTGTCGTCGGTGACGAACGGCCCGCAGGTCTCCGCGCCGACCGGCACGGTGAGGAACTGCTTCAGGTGGCCCTTCTCCGGCCCCTCGATCGCCGTGGCGAAGAGACCGTCGTTGCTGCCCAGGGCGTTGCCGTCGGTCGAGATCCACAGGTTGCCGGTGGCGTCGAACATCAGGTTGTCCGGGCAGGAGATGGGGGAGACCTTCGACTTGTCGTACCCGGCGTAGTAGGTCGACGGGTCGGCCGGGTCGCCGCAGACGATCGGCAGCGACCAGGTGAAGGTCTCGGCGGTGTTGTCCCCCCGGTCCTCGACCAGCTCCGCGATCTGGCCGTGCCGGTTCGCGGTACGCGGGTTCATCTCGTCCGGCTTCGGGTTGCTGCCGGTGCCCCGGCTGCTGTTGTTGGTCAGCGCCACGTACACCTTGCCCGTGGCCGGGCTGACCTCGACCTCCTCCGGCCGGTCCATCTTGGTCGCGCCGACCTTGTCGGCGGCGAGGCGGGTGAAGACCAGCACCTCGTCGGCGGTCATCCCGTCCACGTACGACCGGTTGCCCCGGACCAGCTTGATCCACCGGCCCCGGCCGTCGAACGCGCCGTCGGAGGGCAGTTTGCCCGAGCCGTCGATCTCGTCGGCGCTGGTCTGGTCGAACTGGGCGACGTACAGGGTGCCGGACTCCAGCAGGGTCAGGTTGTGCCTGCGGGCGATCCAGGAGTTGCCCTTCATGAACTTCTTGTCGGAGACGAACTTGTAGAGGTAGTCGAACCGCTCGTCGTCGCCCATGTACGCCACGACGTGCCCGTCCCGCGCGACGTGCACGTTGGCGCCCTCGTGCTTGAACCGGCCCATCGCGGTGTGCTTGCGCGGCCGGCTGTCCGGGTCGTACGGGTCGATCTCGACGATCCAGCCGAACCGGTGCGCCTCGTTGGGGTGCTTCGCCAGGTCGAACCGCTCGTCGGCGCGTTCCCACTTGCGGCTGCCGCCCGGGTACCGGGCCGTGGTGTTGATGCCGTAGCGGGCCAGCCGGGGCTTCAGCTCGGCCGGCGCGGCGTCGCCACCGACGAAGTACTGGTTGAAGTTCTCCTCGCCGGAGAGCACCGTGCCCCACGGGGTGACGCCGCCCGCGCAGTTGTTCAGCGTGCCGACGACCACCCTGCCGCGTGGGTCGGCGGCCGTCCGCAACCACGCCGATCCGGCGGCCGGGCCGGTCAGTTCGAACTTCGTGGTGTGCGCGGTGACCCGCCGGTTGTACGGCCGGCGGCCCCGCTCGACCGGCCGCCACTGCCCGGTGCCGCCGACCCGCTCGATCTCCACGACCGACATGCCGTGCGCGGCCATGGCCACCCGTAGCTGCTCGACGGTCATCGCGTCCGGCGTGGTGTAGCCGGGGAACATCAGGTCCTCGTTGGTGTACTCGTGGTTCACCACGAGCAGCCCTCGCCTGCCCTGGCGGTCCAACGGCAGCGCGGCGACGAAGTCGTTGTTGTAGCCGAACTGCTTCGACTGCGCGGCGGCGCTCTGCCCGTGCAGGTCGAACTCGGGGGCACCGGGCAGCACCGGGTCGCCCCACCGGATGACGACGGCGTGGTCGTAGCCGTTCGGCACCACGAACGTGTCGAGGGTGTTCGGGGGGATGGGCTTGAAGTCGAGGGCACCGGTGCCGACGTCCGGGCGGCCCGGTGCGCGGCGGGCGGCCTCGGGAGCGACCGGGGTCGCCGGGGCGGCTGCGGCGGGCGCGGCACCGGCCAGCGCGCCGGCTGCGGCACCGCCGAAGCCCAGCACCATCGCGCCGACCGCGCCGGCGCGGACCACGCCCCGGCGGGTGACCTCGGCGTTGACCACGTCACCGAAGTACGCGTTGTCGGAGGTGTTCGGAACCGGGTGGTCGCAGGCGTTGCCGCAGCGGTAGAGACAGGTCATGGCGTCACGGCTGCCGTGGCGTGTGGTGCCGAGCAGCGGGAGCAGCCGGGGACGGTCGCTCATGTGCAGGAGCCTCCAGGAGAGGGGGGTCGGTGCACGCCGGACCAGCTCACCGGCGTGCGTACCCGCCGGACGCTAGGAGTGCACGGTGAGCGCGCGTCGGCGTCGATGTGAACCAGGCGTGAACACCTTTGCCGAGAGTGCCCCGGTGACCTGCGGCTGAACCGTTCGTCGTGACGGCACGTATGTCCCTGCGTACCGCCCCGCCGGCTGCGGCCGAGAGCGAGGAGACCGCCATCACCGACGACGACGCCCACCTGCTCCGCGCCCTGCACGACGAGCACGCGGAGGCGCTGTACGCCCACGCCCTGCGGCTGGTCGACGGCGACCGGCAGCGCGCCGAGGACCTGGTGCAGGAGACCCTCCTGCGGGCCTGGCGGCACCCCGAGTCGCTCGACCCGCGTCGGGGCTCGGTGCGGGCCTGGCTGTTCACCACCGCGCGCAACCTGGCCATCGATGCCTGGCGACGCCGCTCGACGAGGGTCGGCGAGGTCTACACCGACGAGCTGCCCGAACCGCCGGAGGTCGTCGACGAGACGGAACGCGCGGTCGAGGCGTGGACCGTCGCCGAGGCCCTGAGCCGCCTGAGCCCCTCCCACCGGGACGTCCTGGTGGAGTGCTTCTACCAGGGGCGTTCGGTCGCCGAGGCGGCCTCGCGCCTGGGGGTGCCCCCGGGCACGGTGAAGTCCCGCACCCACTACGCACTGCGCTCACTACGGTTGGTCCTGGCCGAGATGGGGGTGACCGGATGACCCGCTGCGAGTTCGCACACGACGACGGCGCGTACGTGCTGGGCGCCCTGGCCCCCGCCGAACGGGCCGCCTACGAACGGCACCTGGCCTCCTGTCCCACCTGCCAGCAGGCGGTGTCCGAGATCGCCGTGCTGCCCGGCCTGCTGGGTCGCCTCGACCCGGCCACCCTGGAGCAGTTCCTGCCCCTGCCGGAGAACCCGCGGGTGCCCGAGCTGCTCGGCACCGCCCGCGAGCGCCGGCGCCGCGAGCGGTCGGCCACCCGCCTGCGGTACGCGGTCAGCGCCCTGGCCGCCGCCACCGTCACCCTGGTGGTGGGCGTGGGGCTGGCGACGGTCCTGCCCGGACAGCGGTCGCCCGCGCCGCCGCCCGTGGCGCAGGTGCGGATGGTGGAGATGGAGCCGGTGGCCGGGTCGGTGCCGGTGCACGCCGAGATCGGCCTGACCGGCCGCGACTGGGGCACCGAGATCACCATGCGCTGCGGGTACGACGCCCGCACTGGCTACCAGAAGGCGTACGCGTTCCGGCTCGTGGCCCGGGGCGCGGACGGCGCGACGGAGCAGATCGGCTCGTGGCTCGCCGCCCCCGGCGACGACCTGCGGATCACCGGCGCGACGCGGTTCACGGCCGCCGACCTGGTCCGCCTGGAACTGGTCCGCGCCGACGGCACCCCGGTGCTCGCCTACGACGTCCGCTGAGGCGCCCACGTCGGCCGTCGCTCATGGGTGACTGCGCACCGCACCGCACGCCTGCGCGCGTCCGCTCATCGGATGGCGGCGGGTACGGCGGCGACCGGCGGGTGCGGATGGCGGCGGCGGGTGTGGCGGAGGGCGTCGACGGTGAAGACGATCAGGGCCAACCAGACCAGGGCGAAGCCGGCCAGCCGGGCCGGGGGCATCGGCTCGTGGAAGATCAGCACCCCGCAGCCGAGCTGGATGATCGGGGCGACGTACTGGAGCATGCCCAGGGCCGTCAGCGGCAGCCGGTTGGCGGCCCCGGCGAACAGCAGCAGGGGGATCGCGGTGGCCGCGCCGGCCAGCACCAGCAGCGCGGTGTGCCCCGCGGAGACCCGGCCGAAGGTGGCGTCACCGGCCGCGGACAGCCAGCCCAGGTATGCCAGTGCGGGCAGCGCCAGCACCGCCGACTCGACGAACAGCCCTTCGGCGGCGGGCAGCCCGAGCCGCTTCTTCACCAGCCCGTAGCCGCCGAAGCTCACCGCCAGGGTCAGCGCCAGCCAGGGCGGCCGACCGTAGTCGACGGTCAGCACCACGACGGCGAGCCCGCCCACGGCCAGCGCCGCCCACTGCGCCGGGCGCAGCCGCTCCCGCAGCACGACCACCCCGAGCAGCACCACGACGAGGGGGTTGACGAAGTAGCCCAGTGCCGTCTCCACCACCCGGTCGGAGTTGACCCCGTAGATGTAGGTGCCCCAGTTCACGGCGATCAGCGTGGCGGCGGCCCCGATGCCAGCCAGGGCGGAGCGGCGGCGTGCCAGGGCCCTGAGGAAGCCCACGTTGCGCAGGGCGGCGAGCAGCAGCGCGACGAAGGCCAGGGACCAGACGATCCGGTGGGCGAGGATCTCCGGTGGGGAGGCCGGGCGCAGCAGCTTGAAGTAGAGCGGGAAGAACCCCCACAGCAGGTACGCACCGAGGCCGAAGAGGTATCCGAGGCGGAGCGGCGTCACGCCTCCACCGTAAGGGGCGAACGGTCGCTCGGCTCCTTGCCGGTGACCGGGTTCACCGGCCGCCGGTCCAGCTCCATCCAGCGGTCGGCCCGTACCGGAGTGAACCCGACCTTCGCATACAACCCGTGCGCGTCGTTGGTGGCCAGCACGATCCGGCGTACGCCCAGGGCGGCCAGGTGGTCGCGGACCGTGCCCGCGAGCCAGCTGCCCAGCCCCCGACCCCGCTCGGCGCGGTCGACGTAGACGTCGCAGAGCCAGGCGAAGGTCGCCCCGTCGGTGACCACCCGGGCCACGGCGACCTGCCGCCCGTCGCCGGGCCGGTAGACCCCGAAGGGCACCGACCCGGCGAATGCCCGCCGCACCGTCTCCCGGTCCCGCCCCAACGCCCAGTACGCGTCGGTGGAGAGCCAGTGGTGCACCAGATCCAGGTCGAGACGCGCCGGGTCGGTGCTGATCAGGTAGCCGTCGTCACGGGTCAGGTCGGACACCCTGGCGACGTTAGCCCGTCCGCCGGCCCCGCTGGTCGGCCGATCCCCGGCATCTGGTCGCCGGACGCGGACGGCGGGGGACGTGTGGCCGTCCGGGGGTGAACCCGGCCCGGGGCGGTTCAGTCGCGGTCGAGGATCGCGCCGAGGATCCAGGTGACCACACTGACGAAGAGCGCGCCGAGCACCGCGGCGGGCCAGAAACCTTCCACGTCGAACGGCAGCCCGGCCTGGTCGGCGATCCAGGCGGTGAGCAGGAACAGCAAACCGTTGACCACCAGCGCGATCAGCCCGAGGGTCAGCAGGTAGAAGCCGCAGCCGACGGTCTTGATGATCGGTTGGAGCACCGCGTTGACCACGCCGAAGATGACCGCGACGAGGAGCACCGTGGTGACCGTCTCCGTGGTCGAGGCCGCGTCCAACGTGATGCCCGGGATGAGCAGCGTGGCCAACCAGAAGGCCAGCGCCGTCGCGCCCAGCCGGATCAGCAGTCCCTTGACAAAACCCATGGCGGGGATCGTGCCACGCCGGGGCACCCGGCGGAACCCGTCGGCCGAGGCACCGGGGGAAGGCACGGGCCCGGCATACCCCGTCGGCCGGCGCAAAGGGGGAAGGCACGGGCCCGGCGCACCCGGCGGGCACCCACGGGACCGTGGCCGCGGTGACGCGGTCAGTGCCGGGACGGGTGACCGATCAGCTGCGACTCGATCGGGGTGGGGGAGAGCAACGCCCACCGCAGCGCACGCCGGTTCACCACCGCCACCATGCCGTCCCGGATCCGGGTCAGCCACTCGGCGGAGGAACCGAGCCCCAGCGCCGCGCCGGCCACCGCCGCCTCCGCCCGGTCCAGCGGTTGCAGCACCACCAGGTCGGCCCGGCCCAGCGCGTCCGCGTCCCCGGGGGTCAGCTCGTCGCGCAGCAGCAGGGTCGTCCGCCACGGCGCGTCCGCGACGGTTTCCGCCGCCGCCGGACCGACGTCGTCCACCAGCAGCAGCGGGCACAGTGGCGTGGCGGGCCCGGCCACCGGTCGGCCGGGCGGCAGCAGCGGGATCGTGGTGCCGGGCAGGCCCACGCCCCGCACGAACGGTTCCCAGTCCCGTGGCCGGGTGGTGCGCACGACCACCTGCGCGCCGAGGGCCATCGCCCGCAGCGCCACCAGCTGCGCGGCACGCACCCCGCCGACCAGCATCACCCGGGTGTTCTCCGGCCGGAACAGCCGCACGGCGACCGCGCCGCCGTGCCGGTTGGCACCCACCATCAGCCCGGCCGCGCCGAACGGCAGCTCCAGCGCGACCCGACCCGGCACCGGCTCGCCCGGCAGCGCGAGCGGCAGGGTGCCGGCCAGCCCGGTCAGGTGCGCGCCGTCGAGGCGGTCCACCGCGCCACCGGCCGCGTCCACCAGCCGCCGCAGCGCCCGGGTGGCCGTCGCCAGCTCCGCCGGGGTGGTGGCGCTCAGCCGCACGACGAGCCCGGCCGGCGCCGCCGACGGATCGCCGCCGGCCGGCCCGGCGCACAGCGACACCGTGGTCGCGGTCGCCGGCAGGCCCAGCATCCGGGGCACCAGCTGTCGCCCCGCCTCGGTACGCGGATCCGGCCACCGCCGGAGTCGGAACGTGGTCTGCAACAGGCCGCCGGAGCGCACCGCCGGCCAGGACTCCCGCACGGGCTGCCCGTCGTGGTGTGCCAGCTCGCCCAGCAACCGCAGCGCCGGCTGCTCACCCAGCGGCCGGGCCGGAACGGTGCCCAGCCTGCGTACGATCCGGCGTACAGTGCCGGCCAGGGCCCGCCGCAGCGCCTCGTCCGACCAGCCGTCCGCCCGCAGCACCCGGACGGCGAGCACGGCCCGCTCCCCGCCGACCAGCCGCCCGTCGGTCAGTTGCCGGTACGAGGTGCCCGCCGCGCCGCTGCCGGCGGCGACCGTCGGTGCCGCGAACCCGCAGAGCAGCAGCTGGACGCGCACCGGTGGGCCGTCCGCGCCGGCACCGGGCAGCAATGCCGCCGGGGCGGGCAGCACGTGCGCGGTGTCGCCGAGCAGATCGTTGGGATCGCCGATCTCCAGCATGGCCACCAGGCCAGCCGGGTCGTCGAGGACAGCGGCGGCACCGCCGGCCAGCTCGGTCGAGCCGACGACGGCTCCCGCGTCGACCAGACCGAGCAGCGCGGCCGGGTCGGCCCCGGGCGGCAGCGTGCGGCGGCGGGTCAGGTAGCTCAGGGCGGTGCGCAGCCACTCGTACCCCCAGCGGCCCCGGAACCGGCACCAGGCGACCGGGAGCAGCAGCACCGCCAGCAGCGCCGCGCCGGCGACCGCGAACGGGCCCCGCCCCGACGCGGCCAGCATCAGGGCCACCGCGACCTGTGCGACGACGACCTGCCCGGCCCGGATGCGACGGCCACCGCGCAACGGGTGCGCCGCCGGCCGCCGGACGGGGACGCCGGACCGACCGGACTCCGGGCCGACGGCGGACGCGTCGGTGGCGGGCGGGTCGACGGCGGTGGGCGGGTGCTGCCCGGTCGGTGCCCCCACCCGCGGGGCCGCAGGGCTGGTCGTCGTCACCACACCTCCTCGGCCGGTCACCCGCCGCGGTTTCCGTGCCGCCCATCGTAGGGGCCAGGTCGACCGGCCGTTGTCCACAGGGGAGCGCGGCGGGGTAGCAGAACTGCGGTCGGGTCGCTACCGTCAGCGACGAGTTCCGCTGACCGTGCCGTGCAGATCCGGCGTCCGGGCGCTCACGCGAGCGGCGCGTCCGGCGGGTGGATGCGTCGACGGCCAGCCAGACCGAGGAGACGAGGTGGCATCCGGGGTGTCCCAGACCCAGGCAGAAGCCGCGGTGATGCAGCAGACCGCCGCGAAGTTCGAGCAGGTGGACCAGTCGTTGCAGTCCATGCTGAGCGGCCTGATGGCCCAGCTGGAGGTGCTGCAACAGGCCTGGCGCGGCGCGGGCGGCCGGTCATTCGACCAGGTCAAGCGGCAGTGGGCACAGGACCAGTCGGCGTTGCAGCAGTCCCTGCGGGAGACCGCGGGCGCCATCCGCACCGCCGGCCAGCAGTACGACGTCTCGGACAGCGAGGCGGCCTCCCGCGTGTCCGCCACCAACCGCGGCGGCATCCAGCTGCCGCTCTGACCGCAGGAGAGGAAGACACACCGATGGACCATGTGCTGGTCGTGAACTTCGCCGCGCTGCAACAGGCCAGCGCGGACATCCAACGGGCGATGAACACGCTCGACTCGCAGCTCGGTCAGCTGGAGCGCGACGCCGCTCCGCTCGTGGCCACCTGGACCGGCGACGCCCAGGCCGCCTACGAACAGCGGCAGGCCCGGTGGCGCAACGCCTCCCAGGACCTGCAGGCGATGCTGCGCGACATCAAGCTCGCGGTGGGCGACTCCGCCACCGACTACCTCGACACCGAGAAGAAGAACGTCGGCCTGTTCCAGTAGGTGTCGCCCGTGGTGGCGTGTGCCCGACACGCCACCACGGGCGGTCGGCGTCCGGGTCGGGCCGGCTCTGCGCCCGGGTCAGGCCGGCTCTGCGTCCGGGTCAGGCCGGGTCGGCGGGCCGCCAACGCCGTCGACTGCCGCGGGGAGCCAGCAGGGCCAGCGCGCCTGCGGCGGCCACCACCGTCACTCCGACGCCCGCCACCACGAACGCCCGGTCCCGGGCGGCGGCCCGCCGCGCCCGCTGGGCGAGCACCGCCGGGTCGACCCGGTCGTCGCCGATGCCGGCGGCCGGTCGGGCCCGGTCCAGCCTGGTGGCCGGCGACTCGGTGACCGCCCGGTACGGGTTGAGCACCCCCGCGCCGTAGCCGCCGTCGGGCGCCGGATCGGCGGTGGACACCAGCCGGCGGGTCACCTCGGCGGCGGTCAGCTCCGGCCGGTACCCCCGCAGCAGCGCCGCCGTCGCCGCGACGAACGGTGCCGCGTAGCTCGTGCCCTCCGCGCGGTGGTGACCCTGACCGGGCGCGCACACGACCACGTCGCTGCCGGGCGCGACGAGGTCGACGTACGTCCCGGTCTGGGAGAAGTCGGCCCGGGAACCGTCAGCGGATATCGCCCCCACGCCGAGCACCCCGTCGTAGGCGGCCGGATACGGGCGCGGATCCCCGCTGCCGTGCAAATTGCCGGCGGCGGCCACGACCACCACGTCCCGGGCGAGCGCGTGGGCGACGGCGGCCCGGACGGCCGGGTCGTCGGCGTACAGCACGACCGACAGGTTGAGCACGTCCGCGTCCCGGTCCACCGCCCAGCGGACGGCCCGGGCGAAGTCGGCGGCGTCGACCGTGCGCCCCGACTCGCGGCCGTCGACCACCTGCTGTTCGCTGACCCGTACGGGCAGGATGCGCACCCCGGGGGCGAGCCCCCGGAACGCGACCCCGTCGCGTGGCGTCGCCGCGATGATGCTGGCCACCCCGGTGCCGTGCCCGACACAGTCGCGGCGACCGTCCCCGTTCGGATCGAGCAGATCGGTGCCGGCGAGCACCCGGCCGGCCAGCTGTGGGTGACGCGGATCCACGCCCGAGTCGACCACCGCCACCGTCACCCCCGAGCCGTCCGTCAGCGGGGCCAGCCGCTCCGGGGCGTACCGGTACTGCGGCCAGGGGGTGGCCGTGACCGGCCGGGCGGGGGCGAGAGGCGACGCGCAGCCCGGCGCGGCCCGCGCGACGGGCACCGGCCCGGACAGCGTGGTCAGGGCGCTCAGCAGCACCGCCGCCACGCCGGCCAGGGCGGGCCGTACGGGGATCCGGGACATCGACCGCCTCCGTATCGTGTCGACTCCGGAACGGGATGTTATCGCCTCAGCGCGGAGCGGACGCGCCGCCACCGGCCTGCAATTGTGATCTTGCTACCACCTTGTAGGTTGTACGCGATACCTATGGCCTGCGCACGGGAGGGAAGTGGCCGTGACCGAATGGGAGCCGGCCACCGAGGCCGAGGCGGCGATGCGCGACGCGCTGCACGCCAACGACCAGCAGCTCTACTTCCGCATCCTGGCCCGCACGCACCTGCTGCTACCGGTGTCCCCCGAGTCGGCCGCCGGTCAGGCCCCGACGGGCTGGGGAACCTGGACGACCGCCGGCCGGACCCACGTGCTCGCGTTCACCTCCGTCGAGGCCATGCGGGCCTGTCTCGGTGAGCATGCCGGAGCCAGCCGCCGTGCCAGCTACCTCGAACTCGCGGACAGCTGGCCCAACCACGAGTGGTGGCTGGCTGTGAATCCCGGCCTGCCGGTCGAGGGCTACCTGCCCGCCTGGTACGTCGCCCAGTTGTCCCGTGGCGACGTGCGGCTACCCGGCCGCACGATGGGTGCCCGCGCCCGGTTGGAGCGGGTCGAGGCGCTGGCCCGGGCCCGCGACAACGTGACCGGCCCGGGGCGGCCCGGCCCGGCCCCGACCGCCCGCCCGGAGGCTCCGCGCGGTGTGGCCCGGCCGGACGCGACACCGGCAGCCCCCGTACCGCCCCGGGCCGAGGTGTCCGAGCCGGCACCGCCGTCGCCGCGTAGCCCCGCTGCCGGTCGGTCCGTGCCGCCACCTGCCGTTTCGCCGCCGCCCGGTCGGGAACCCGACGCCGGGGCCCCGTCCACCTGGGGGGCCGACTCCGCGTCGCCGTCCGGTTGGGGGGCCGACTCCGCGTCGCCGTCCAGCGTCGGTCGCGGCGACCCCCGCGAGGCCGCGAACGGCCGGCCCACCCGAACGGGCCGGCCCGATCCCGGCTGGCCCCCGCCGGAGCATCCCGATCCACGGGCCAACAGGCGGCAGGCCGACACCGGCCAGCGGTCCTTCTTCGAGCCGGCGTCCGCCCGGGGGCACCGAGGGGACGGGGGACGCCCCGGTGGCCGCGCCGTGCCGCCCGGCCGGTTCGCCTCCGGAAGCCAGCCGTTCCCGCGTCGCCGGCCGTCGGGCGAGCCGGTGCCGGAGACGCCCACGCACGCGTTCCCCGCCTCGACGGGCGGCGAGGCCACCGTGGCCCTTCCCACCCCCGGCGCCGACGCCGTCCGGTCGCCGGGGCCACCCGCGGAGGAGAACACGGTTCCGTTCCGCGTGCCCTCCGTGGCCGGGCGGGCATGGCCCGCCCCCGACGCAGGGCCGCAGGCGGGCCCGGACACCGACGTGACGCAGACCCTGCCGCGCCGCCGGCCGACGCCCCCGCCGTCCGACGACCAGCCCGAGAGCGTCGCCGAGCCGGTTTCCGCGCCCCCCGCCCCGCGGCGCGGGTTCACCCCGATCGTCATCGAGGGCACCCTCGTCGAGGCCCGTGACGCGTCCGCCACGTCCGGGCAGGCCGCGCCCGCCCCCTATCCGGGTCGACCGGCAGGGGATGGCGACCCCGTCGAGCAGCCGCCCGCGCGACCCGCGCCCGACCTGTGGACGCCCCGGCGGTCCGCCCCCGCCGTCACCCCTCCCGACCTCGCGCCCGCCGCCGACGCCGCCGGGGTGACCCACGACCTCGGTTCGCCGAACGGTGTCGACGATCCCGCCGCGACCCGACCGGTCAGCGGGCAGGGGCCCCCGGAACACGTCAGCTCGGGTCAGGCGAACCCGGAGCGCGTGGCCCAGGAGCCGGAAAGCCCAGCCACCTCGCTGTTCGAGCCGACCAACTCCGCACGGGTCGATCCCCCCACGACAGCGTCCCTGTTCGAGCCGGTCCGTCCGGCGCGGGCGGAGGGGGCGGTGTCGGACAGGGCGGCGACCTCGGCCGGTTCTCCCGGTACGCCCGTCGCGGATCACCCGCCTGCCGCACAGTCCGACGAGCCGACCGTGACGATGGAGCACGGGCGGTCCGACGAGCCGACCGTGACGATGGAGCACGGGCGGTCCGATGCCACACCGACGGAGCCGATTCCGGCGGGTCCGGCGGAGTCCGGGTCCGACGCACTGACGGAGCCGATCGTCGCGGGTTCGGCCGGGGAGGCTGCGACGGAGCCGATCTTCGCGGGTTCGGCCGGGGACGCAGCGACGGAGCCGATCCACACGGGTTCGGCCGGTGCCGCGACTGCCTCGACGGTCGGGTTCGTACCGGCCAACGAGGTCGAGGAGGACCTGCTCTCGGCTGCCGACGCCGGCAGCACCGACACGTTCCTGTCCACGCTGCTGCTGGCGCGGGTGCTGCTGCCGGTCGCGGCTGCCTCCGCCCCCGGCAGCCGTCCCGGGGAGCCCGGATTCGTCTGGCGTACCGAGCAGACCGACGGCGAGACGTTCGTGGTGGTGTACACCTCCCCGGAACGCCTGGCCGACCATACCGTGACCGGCGTCGAGACGGTCCTCGTGCGCTTCGTGCAGCTGATCCGCCGCTGGCCGGACGAGGCATGGTCGTTCGCGGTGAACCCGGGCACCCCGGTGGGGGCGAAGCTGCCCGGTGAGCAGATCGTGGGGCTGGCCAACTGGGCGGCCGAGGTGGGGCTGGGCGACGACGCCGGGGGTGAGCCCGAGCCACCCGCCACGGAGCCCGAACCGGCGAGCCGGGCGCGCACCACGCCACCGGCCATCGACCCGGCCCGGCCGGTCGTCATGCAGAAGGCGGTGGCCCCCAGCCAACTCGCGTACTACCTGGAACGCGGCTACGACCGGGTCTCCGGTTTCGTGCACCGGGCCGGCGAGCTGGCCCACCTGAGCACCCCGGCGGAGTTGTACGACGCTCTCGGCCTGGGCCACCCCGACTCGCCCTTCGACAGAGCCGCCGAGGAGGTGTACGTGCTGCGGTGGCCGGCGTACCGGCCCAGCCTGTACCGCATCCCCTACGGCGGGCAGAACGAACCGGCCATGCGGGCGATGGAGGGCTGGGTCATCGAGCGTCCCCCGTTCCGGGGCAACGGCTTCGCGCCGGGCGAGAGCAGCGACGTGGTGGCCGAGTTCAAGGTGGACAGCGCCCGCCTGCCGCACGGTGCCCAGCTGTGGCGGATCGGCGCGGACGGCAGTGAGCGGCTCGTCGCCACGCTGGACACCGACGCGTTGACCTGGCGTCAGGTCGGTGCGTCATGATCCGCGACGGCTACGTGGCCCGCTGGCAGGGGCGGGAGTACCAGGCCAGCCCCGACGGCGACGACGTGCGGCTGTACCAGCCCGAACCGGGTGACGGCTTCACCGAGGTGCATCCCGGACGGCACGTGCGGGTGGTGCCGGTGGACGAGGTCGACGACCTCGCGTACGTGCGGACCACCTGCACCTGGCAGGGGCAGCCGTTCGTGGTGCTCGCCGAGCATGACGGCTGGCTGCGGGTCGAGTACACCGGCGGTCGCTGGCCGGTCGCCCAGGCGATGAGGTTGGAGGTCTTCGACTTCGGGGTCTACCAGGGCTGGGCCCCCGCCGCCCAGGTGACGGACCTGCGCGAACAGCGCGTCTGAGTCACGACTTCGTCCAGCGCAGGATCTCCCCGAGCACCAGTTCCGAGGCCTCGACGTGCGGGAAGTGCCCCACCCCGTCGAGCAGCCGCCACTCGTACGGCGCCGTGACGTACCGACCGGACCCCTGGGCGGTGCGGGGCAGCGAGGCCAGATCGTCCGAGCCGTGCAGTTGCAGGGTCGGCGTGACCAGCGGCTTCTGCATGAGCCGGACGAAGCGGTACCCGTGCAGCCGCAGCACCGACCGGAACGCCCACCGGTAGCCCTCCAGCGCGCAGAAGGCGGCCTGGGGGATCCGCATGGCCTGCCGGCAACACTGCGCGTACGCGGCGAAGTCGGGTCCCGTCACCCAGCGTGACCCGCCCCAGCGGCGCAGGATCTCCTCCACCGCTGCCCCGTCGTCCCGGGTCAGCACGTGCTCGTACCGGGGCAGCTGGAACTTCAGGGTCGGCGTCGAGGCGGTGAACTGCCCACGCGGGTCGGCGAAGATGGCGGCGCGCAGCCGCAGCGGATGCGGTGCGCCCAGCACCACCAGCCGGCGCACCAGGGACGGGTGGAACGAGGCCACCGTCCAGGCGATCATGCCGCCCGCGCCGGTGCCCACCACCGTCGCCGAGCGTTCCCCCAGGCCACGGATCAGGCCGGCGACGTCGGCGGCGAGCGTGTAGCCGTCGTACCCCCGGGGTGGCTTGTCGCTGGCGCCGTAGCCGCGCAGGTCGACGGCGACGGCCCGGAACCCGGCGTCCGCGACCGCCGGCAGCATCTCGTGCCACGCCCACCAGTGCTCGGGGAAGCCGTGCAGGAACAGCACCATGGGGCCGGTGCCCGCCTCGACCACGTGGAACCGGCTGCCGTTGGCGCCGACGAACCGGTGCGTCCACGGCCCCTCGGTGAGGACGCAGGACTCGTCGACGGCCCCGCCACGCTGCTCGGTCATGTCGACAGCCTAGGCCCCCGGGCCCGGCCACCGCCGGACCCGTCGAGGCACCTGGCCTGTCTGCGGGGGCGATCCTGATCAGTCCGTGACGATGCTCTTGGCGATGCCGGGCCCACAGTCCACGTCGGTGAGCGGGGCGGTGACCTTCAGGGCGACCACCGCGCCGGTCGCCAGTTCCCCGGCGCCGGGACCGTGCAGGGCGTACTCCACCCCGTCGTCGGTCAGCAGGCCGTAGCAGGGGCCGGAGCCGCCGCGGATGATCCGCCCGGCGACGACGTTCGCGGGGCGGTTGTCGGTCGGCGTGCGGGGCGGTTTGACCGAGGTGCCGATGCTGGGCGGCGGCACGCTCGACAGCGGCGGCCCGGACGATCGCCCCGACGGTGCGACCGGGGTGGTCGACGCGGCGGGTGTCTCCGGTGGCCCGGTGGTCGACGAGAGGCCCGTGGCGGGCGGCGGGCCCCCGGGGACGACTCGCCCGTTCCCGGGTCACCTCCGGTGGCGCACGCGGTCAGGGACAGCAGCGGGAGAGCCAGCAGCCCGGCCACGGCCGGCGTGAGGAGTGAGGGCAGGCGCATCCCTGTCCGACGCGGCGGCCCGCCGGTCGGTTCCACGGACCCAGGTCCGCGCACCGTCGGCCCGCAGTTCATGCACGATCGGCCCCCGGTTCCGCGCACGGTCGACCGCCGGTTCCACGGCAGCGGCGCCCGGGCGGAGTCGACCGCCCGGGCGCCGCTGTTCGTGCTCGGTCAGCTGGTCAGCTGATCCGGATCTTCAACGTGGTGCCGTTCTGCTTGAGCACCCGGATCTTCGTCCCGGTGGCCGGCAGCTTGACGCCGTGGTTCGGCAGCTCCTCGTAGAAGTACTTCTTGGTGTCGTCGAACAGGGGTGCCGCCGCCTGACCGCGGATGTAGTGCGGCTGGCTGTTGATGTGCAGCGTGAACGAGTCGGCCTTCTTCAGGCTGAACGGGGCATCGTAGACCTGCACCCGGGCCCGCCACGGCTGGCCGGTCAGGTTGTAGATCGGGCGCGGACGCGCGTCGATGTACAGGTTCCGACCCTCACCCGGGTGGTTGACGGTGTCGTTGTCCGCCCACCGGGTGTTCCAGTACGAGATGAGCAGGCCCTCCTGGTACGCGTAGTGGTCCACCCAGTCGGGCCGGGTGTTCGCGTAACCGAAGTAGTACGGGCCGGTCTCCAGGTACTTGTCGTACGAGACGTACGACCGGTGCCCGGCGATGTAGTAGTTGTCGAAGGCCTTGGTGTAGGTCTCCTCCTGGATGCTCCAACCGTCCAGCGTCCAGTCGCCGGCGCCGTTCTCGGCACCGTCGGCCAGGACCGTCTCGCCGTCGGCGGTCACGGTGATCGCGTCACCGAAGAACCCGCCCGAGCTGACGCCGCCGTCGGTGGAGTAGCGGAACCGGAACTGCGCCACCTGGCCGGCCGCGAAGTCCATCGGGATGGTGATGTCGACCCACTGGCCGCCGCTGCTGCCGTCGAGTGCCGGACGGCCCGCGACCTCGGGGATCGGCTTGCCGTCCACGGTGCCCGGCAGGGCCTGCCAGGTCTGCCCGCCGTCGAGGGACGCCTCGAAGTACAGGTAGTCGTACCCGGTCTCGATGTTGTAGCGGCCCTGCATCGACAGCGACGCCGACGTCTTCCCGGTGAGGTCCAGCGTCCGGGTCATCGTGGTGTTCAGGTTGTCGTCGTTGCCGGAGAAGAACTGCTTCTCGCCCTCGAACGGCGCGCCGTTGTCGAAGGCGTACTCCCGCTGCGGCAGCACGACCACCACGGCCTGCGGTTTCTTGGAGTTGTACTCCTGCGGGCCCAGCGTCATGGTGCGCTTCTGCCCGGCCACGACCACCTCGTAGTCGAGCCAGCCGAGCTGGAGCTTGTTCCACGCGCCCAGGTCGCCGCCGCGCTCGCCGATGCCGCCGTCGTTCTTGCCGCCGAGGCGGCTCTGGGCCATCAGCGTCCAGTGTTCGTTGTTGTTGTCGGCGGAGGCACCGATGTTGTAGTCGTCCGGCAGACCGAGGTCGTGGGCGTACTCGTGGTAGAACACGCTCCGGCCGCCGTTCTCCGGCTGGATCGTGTAGTCACCGATCCACACGCCCGTGTTACCGATCTGGGTGCCACCCGCCGGGAAGTTCGGCGGGCCGGTGACGCCCTGGTCGGTGGCGAAGGCGTACCAGCGGTGGCTCCAGATGGCGTCTTCACCCTGGATCGGGTCGCCGTCGGCCATGTCGCCGCCGGCGTGCACGATCTGGAAGTGGTCGATGTAGCCGTCCGACTCGTTGAAGTCGCCGTCACCGTCGTGGTCGTACCGGTCCCACTGGTCCATCGCCTGGACGTCCGCGGCGATCTGGGCGTCGGTGCGGCCCTGGGCCTTCTGGTCGGCCACCCACTGGTTGGCGGCGTCGCGGACCAGCGCCCAGACGTTGTTGCAGACGATCGAGGCGCAGACGACCGGGTCGCCGGTGGGGTCGTCGTCGGCCTTCGGGTCGCCCGACCGGCCGTAGCGGGCCTCGTTGTAGTCGACCTTCACCCAGTTGGTGACCTCGCCGTCCACGCTGTACCGACCCGAGGACTGCGCCTCGTAGTACTGCTTGACCGACTCGTCACCGGGGGCGGTGCCGAAGTAGAGCTTGCGGTAGTGCTCCGCGCTGTAGTCCGGCTGCCACACGGTCGAGTTGTCGACCGCCCGGTTGGGCTCCGGGATCTCGTTGTGCAGCGGACCGTCGAACTTCGTCGGCCCGGGCCGGTTCGGGTCGAGGTCCTTGTCCGGGTAGTCCGGGTGCCGCTCGTTGCCGAACTCCGCCAGGATCACGAAGATGTTGTCGGTCTTCTCCCGGGACAACTCGACGTACTGGTCCTTCTTGGCGGCCTTGCCGCCGCGCAGCGTACGGGCGTTGGCGCCCGGGGCGCCGGCGGCGGTCTCGCCGACCTTCACGACCGTGCTGCCGTTGATTCGCTCTGCCTTGGCCCGGCCGGAGAGGACCGAGGTCAGGCCCTCCTGACGCAGCGCCCGGCGCTTCTCCTCCAGCGGGTTCGGCAGGTCGTGGTCGGCGTGGGCGTGGTCGGCGGCCGACGGGGCGGCCTCCGGCACGAGTGACTGCGGGGCGGCGGTGGCCGATGGTCCGACCGCCAACCCTGTCGCCGTCAGCGAGAGCCCGAGCAGACCCACTGCGACTTTGCGCACGTGGTACCTCCGGTGTGAGGGAACCGGCCCTACGGGGGTTGGGGCCGGTGATTGCGGTCCCACGTATGGGACCACTGGTGAACATAGGCACTGGAGTTACTCGTGTGAAGGAGCGTGCGTTGCTTTGTTGCAGATTCTTGTTGGAAAAGCTTTCCAGTGTCATGTGCTCGGCGACCGGCCCGACCGTCCTGAGCAGGCAGGACAGCGCGCCGATGGGCGTGAATCAGCGATCCTGCTCCACCCTCCGGAAGATAACGAAAGAGGCACGAATGACAATGGGTGGCGGTCCGCGTGGACCGCCACCCATCTCAGTGAGTACGCCCGTCGTCAGTCCTCGTCGGACTTCGCGCCACTCATCCCCGAGCTGATCAACTCCATCACCGACGAGTCCTGGAGAGTGGTCACGTCGCCCAGCGACCGGTTCTCCGCCACGTCCCGCAGCAACCGACGCATGATCTTGCCGGAGCGGGTCTTCGGCAACTCCGGCACCAGCATGATCTGCCGGGGCTTGGCGATCGGGCCGAGCGTCCTCGCCACGTGGTTGCGCAACTCGGTGATGAGCTGCTCACCGGCCGCGCCGGAGGTGTCCGTCGTGCCGCGAGGGATGGCGAACGCGACGATCGCCTGCCCCGTCGTCGGGTCGGTCGCCCCCACCACCGCAGCCTCGGCCACCGACGGATGCGACACCAGCGCCGACTCCACCTCGGTGGTGGAGATGTTGTGGCCCGACACCAACATCACGTCGTCCACGCGGCCCAGCAGCCAGATGTGCCCGTCGTCGTCCTTCTTCGCGCCGTCACCGGCGAAGTAGACCCAGTCGCCGCCCCCGCCGCCGCCCGCGCCCGCCCCGAACCGGGACCAGTAGGTCTCGACGAACCGGTTGTCGTCGCCCCAGATCGTGCGCAGCATCGACGGCCACGGCTCGCGCAGCACCAGGTAGCCGCCCCCGCCGTTGGGCACGGGTTGACCCTGGTCATCGACCACGTCAGCCACGATCCCCGGCAGCGGGGCCATCGCCGAACCCGGCTTCGTGGCGGTGACGCCCGGCAACGGCGAGATCATGATCGCGCCGGTCTCGGTCTGCCACCAGGTGTCCACGATCGGCAGTTCGCCACGGCCCACGTGCTGCCTGTACCACATCCACGCCTCGGGGTTGATCGGCTCACCCACGCTGCCCAGCAGCCGCAGGGACGACAGGTCGTGCCCGGCCGGGAGATCCTCGCCCCACTTCATCATCGTGCGGATCAGCGTCGGAGCCGTGTACAGGATGGTGACCCGGTAACGGTCCACGATCTCCCAGAACCGTCCCTTGTGCGGGGTGTCCGGGGTGCCCTCGTACATGACCTGGGTGGCACCGTTGGCCAGCGGGCCGTACACGATGTAGGAGTGACCGGTCACCCAGCCGATGTCGGCGGTGCACCAGTAGACGTCCGTCTCCGGCTTGAGGTCGAACACCGCGTGCGCCGTGTACGCCGCCTGGGTCAGGTAACCGCCGGTGGTGTGCAGGATGCCCTTCGGTCGGGCCGTGGTGCCGCTGGTGTAGAGGATGAACAGCGGGTGCTCGGCGTCGAACGGCTGCGCCGTGTGCTCGGCCGACGCGGTCTCCACCGTCTCGTGCCACCAGTGGTCCTTCGCCGACCAGGCGACCTCCTCGCCGGTGCGGCGCAGCACCAGCACATGCTCCACGGACGGACAGTTCGCCACCGCCTCGTCCACCGTCGGCTTCAACGCCGACGGCTTACCGCGCCGGTAACCCCCGTCAGCGGTGATCACCACCTTGGCGCTGGCGTCCTGGATCCGGTTGCTCAGCGAGTCGGCGGAGAAGCCACCGAAGACGACGCTGTGCGTGGCGCCGATCCGGGCGCACGCCAGCATCGCCACCGCCGCCTCCGGCACCATCGGCAGGTAGATCGCCACCCGGTCGCCGGCCATGACACCCAGATCGGTCAGCGCGTTCGCCGCCTGGCAGGTCATCCTGTGCAGATCGGCGTACGTGATGGTGCGGGTGTCGCCCGGTTCGCCCTCCCAGTGGATGGCGACCTTGTCGCCCCGGCCCGCCTCCACATGCCGGTCCAGGCAGTTGTACGCCACGTTGAGCTGCCCGCCCACGAACCACGTCGCAAACGGCGCCTTCGACCAGTCCAGCACCTGGTCCCACTGTCGCGCCCAGGTGAGCCGGCCGGCCTGTCGCTCCCAGAAGGCCAGCCGGTCGGCGTCCGCGTCGGCGTACGCGTCTGCGGTGACGTTGGCGTTGGCGGCGAGATCGGCCGGCGGCGGGAACTGGCGCGTCTCGTTCAGCAGATTGGCCAAAGCCTCGCTCATGCCGGCACTCCGCTTCGCTGCGTGCCGTCATGAGGCACCAGGGCACTGAGTTGATGATTCGTTCGCTGCCGCTCGCTCATGCCGGCACTCCGCTTCGCTGCGTGCCGTCATGAGGTACCAGGGCACTGAGTTGATGATTCGCTCGCTGCCGCTCGCTCATGCGGTGACTCCCTCGTCGTTCCGTGACCTGCGTCTCTCGGGCAGGTTAGTCCCGGCCGACTGCGGCGGCGACCGCTGTCCCGGCGACCGCGCCGAGCGGCCAGCCGTACGCGCCGGACGGCGGGCGTCGGTCGGTTGCCGGGCGGCCGGTCGTGCGTGGCGGCCGGTGGTGGCGGGGGTCGCCTTCCCGCCGGGTCGGCACCGCTGGGGACGGCCGGGTCGCTAGCGTGACGGGGTGACCGCCGATCCGCTCGCGCCGCTGCTCGCGCTCGCCGACATCGCCCCCGCGGTGGACAACGCCCGTACCCGATTCGACCTGGCGCTCGGACACCGCGCCCTGCGCCGGCACGGCGGCCAGGTCGCAGCCGAGGTCAGCCTGCGCTCCGCAGTGGCCAGCGCCGCTTTGGAGGGCCGTGTCCACGGGCGGGAGGCGGTACGCGCCGGCACCGTCACCGATCCGGTGCTCCAGGGTGCGCTGCGGGTGGCCGGGGCGCTGCCCGGGCTGAGCGAGCTGTGGCCCCGCGCGCCCCGACAGGCACTCGCCAAGCTGCACGTGCTCGCCGCCCGCGACGTCGTCACCGAGGCCGAGCTGGGCCGGCCGGTGGCCGACCCGGTGGTCGCCGCCCGGCTGGACGGCCTCGCCACCCTCGTCGCGGGCGGAACGACGGTGTCCCCGCTGGTGCTGGCCGCCGTCGTCCACGGCGAACTGCTGAACCTGCGCCCCTTCGCCGGGCCCTCGGGGGTGGTGGCCCGGGGAGCCGCCCGACTGGTCCTGCTCTCCACCGGTCTCGACCCGCGTGGGTTGCTCACCGTCGACGTCGGGCACCGCGAGCGCGAGCCCGAGTACGTGGGCGCGGCCGGGGCCTTCGCCACCGGCACCCCCGACGGGCTGCGCTCCTGGCTGCGCCACTACATGTCGGCGGTCGAGGTGGGCGCCGACCAGCTCACCGAGATCGGTGACGAGGTCCTCGCCGCCACCTGACCGGCGGTCAGCGACTCAGGCGCCGGGGCGATCCCGGCGATCCCCGGGATCAGACGGCGGGTGCGGTTCGGGTGCGACGGTGGCGGCCGTACCAGGCGATCCCGATCGCCACCCCGACGCCCACCCCGAGTGCGGCGGCGGCGACCGGCACGGCCGGCCGTTCCCGCAGCCGCCGGCCCAACGGAACGGGATGCCGGAACTCCAGCACCGGCCAGGCGTTCTCCGCGGCGAGCCGGCGCAACTGCCGGTCCGGGTTCACCACGCTCGGGTGGCCCACGCACTCCAGCAGCGGCCGATCGCTGTACGAGTCGGAGTAGGCGTACGACTCGGCCAGGTCGTAGCCGCGCTCGGTGGCGAGTTCGCCGACCGCGTCGACCTTGCTCGGCCCGGCGGCGTAGAACTCGACCTCGCCGCTGTACCGCCCGTCGACCACACCCATCCGGGTGGCGATCACGTCGGTGACCCCGAGCAGGGCCCCGATCGGCCGAACCATCTCCTCACCCGACGCGGACACCAGCACCACGTCCCGGCCCGCCGACTGGTGCTCCTCGATCAGCGCGGCGGCCTCGGCGTACACGTATGGGTTGATCAGCTCGTGGAGGGTCTCCGCGACGATCTGGCGGACCTGCTCGACCGGCCAGCCCTTGCAGAGCGTCGCCAGATAGTCCCGGGTCTTGGCCATGGTCTGCTCGTCGGTGCCGCCCAGCCGGAACATCAGCTGCGCGTACGCCGACTTGACCACATCGCGCCGGGTGATCAGGCCGTCCCGGTAGAACGGCCTGCCGAACGCCAGGGCGCTCGACTTGGCGATGACGGTCTTGTCCAGATCGAAGAAAGCGGCACCTCGGCCCACGGCGCGAAAGTCTAGCCCGATGGTCTATCGTCGGCGGGTGCCCGGGGCCCGACCTGCGGGTAGACCCCCACCGCCACCTGCTCAGCGTGACCGTGGTCACACGCTGCGAACACGATTTCGCAGGGAGTGGAGGTTACACCACTCGACGTACACGGGTCCCCTCGGGCAGACTTGTCTGCGCGACGAGTGTTCATGTCTCGTACAACAGGCAGGCCCTCGGCGGTTGCACCCCCCGTGACCGCTGAGTGGGTTCGGCTCGACCCCCCCGGAGCCGAACCTTCGACGACCCCCGTCTCCCCCCGACGGGGGTCGTCTCCTTTTCATGCGTCCCGTGAGGCATACCCGCGAGGCGGCAGCGTGGGTGATGTGGGTGGCGGCCTGCCGCAGCGCCCTCGAAACCCGCCCCGGACCGGCGCCGCGGCCGGCCGGCTACTCGGGCAGATTGTCGCGGAGGTCCTCGACCTGGCGCTCCAGCCGGTTCACCGCGTCCTCGTTGTTGAGGAAGGTGGAGATGCCGGCGGCGAGCGCAAGAGCGATCAGGAGTGCGAGCCCGTTGAGGACCAGGCCGGCGATGGCGACGCCCTTACCGGTCAGCCCTGGGCGTTTGGTCATCTTCATGGCCACGATGCCGAGGATGAGTCCGATGATCGCCAGCACGAGTCCCACCGGCGAGAAGAGAACGGTCAACACGCTGACCAGGGCTGCCGCTCCCAGCGCCAGGGCGAAGGCTGCCGCTGGGCTTGTCTTCGCCGCTGTGCCGGGTTCGGCTTTGGCGGGACGAATGGGATGATCTGGCGGTCTCATGTCTTCCCCTCTCCTCGCATTGGCTCGGGTCGGTCGCGAATGCCCACATCTGGCGACTTCATGCCCATCGGCCGCAGCAGCAAAAAGCCCAGGTCAGTCCGGCCGCCGGGAAGACGAATGGCCGGGACACCGTCGGGTACCCGGAGGCCGACACGCGAGAGGAGGACGACCCGTGCAATTCACTGAACAGCAGGTTCGTTCGCTGTACGGCCAGGACGTCCAGGACCAGTCGGGTGCCAAGATCGGCAGTGTCGCCCAGGTGTGGGCCGACGCTCAGGGTTACCCGACCTGGGTGAGCGTGCAGACTGGTGGTCGCCTTGAGCCGATGGCTCCCCTGGGCAACGCGCAGATGCAGCAGGGGCGGCTGATGGTTCCGTACGACAAGGCGACCGTGCAGAGCGCCCCGGGCGTGAAGCCTGGCACCGACACTCCGCTCGATGCCAAGCAGAACGAGCAGTTGTACGCGCACTACCGGATGCAGGCGCAGCCGAAGTCGCAGCCGCCGCAGGGCCGCGAGGACCTGATCCGCTCCGAGGAGCGGCTGCGGGTGGGCACCGAGAGCCAGCCCGCCGGCAGGGCGGTACTGCGCAAGAACGTGGTCACCGAGGACGTGCACACGACCGTGCCGGTCGCGCACGACGAGGTGTACGTGGAGCGTGAGCCGATCTCCGCCGCCGACGCGGCCAACGTCCGCTCCGACATGGGCGAGGCGGAGCAGGAGATGCAGCTGCGCGCCGAACGTCCCGTGGTGGCCAAGGACCGGGTGCCGGTCGAACGGGCCCACCTGGCTCGGAACGAGGTCGTCGAGGAGCAACCGATCGACGAGCGGGTTCGCCACGAGGAGATCTCGGCGAACATCCCGGAGAAGAGCCGCCGCCGGCGGTGAACCACGGGATGAGTAGTTAGGCGATAGACGCCTGCGGGCGGCCGGGTCATCAGCACCCGGTCGCCCGTTCGGCTGCCCGTCCGGACGGGACCGGTGCCGATCTGGCGAACCCCCTCACCTGATGACGGCCGTGCCGGTGCTGGCGGCGGGCAGGAAGCACACGAGGGCGCGTCCGCCCGCGGTGGTCACCACCCAGGGATGTCCCACGTAGGTGTGCTGCCGGTGCCGCTGACCCGGCTGGAGCACCGCGTACTGCCGGCGGTCGCCGCCGTAGTCGAGCCAGTACACGGTGACGCGCTCGGCACGCTCGTTGACGAAGTCGATGTGTGTCTCGGATCCGCCGCCGGTGGAGCGGAGGTGCCGCTCCCGCGACGCCGGCAGCGGGTTCAGCTCGCCGGGGCTGCTGCGGCCGGAAGGGCTCGGCGAGGCCGGCCGGGAGGGCCGGCTCGTCGGTGGCGACGGCGCGGCGTCGGACCGTCGGGTCGGTGCCACGACGCGCGTCGGCGATGCGCTGCCGGTCGGTGTCGTGGCACGGGACGACAGGGAGACCCGGGCCGGTGAGAGCGAGGTGGCCGGAGCGGGGGGCGGCTTCGCGACCTCCTCCGTGGCCACCGGAGCGGCCACCGGCACGTCCGCCGCGTCGGGCACGTCCGGCGCGGCGTCGGGCCACCATCCGACCATCAGCGCGGCCAGCACAGTGACCGCGACGAAGGTCAGCACGACGCCTCGGTGGGGCCCCCGGGGTTGGGTTCGTGGCGCCGGCGAGGCTGGCGGCCGGACGACCGGCACGAGTTCGGTCGGGCGGGCCCGCTCCCTGCGGTCTACCGGCGGGCTCGGGGGCCTGTCGACGGTACGGGGCTCGGGAAGCCAGCCCCCGATCCGCAGGCGGGGTGCGGTGCGAGGGCTGTCCTCGTGCTCCGGTGACGTGCTCATGGTCCCCGATCCGGACGCGGTGCCGCCAGGGCGGGCGGACACGGAGCGTTGATTATGCGTGGTGCCGGTCGCGGGTCGTCAATGGTGCGGATCGGTGGATAGGAAGCGCAGCCGGGCTGGCTGGCGGGCGCGGTCGCGTGCCGGCAGGGCGGCTGGCCCGGCATAGCAGATCGACAACGTCGACGAGGTCTGTCCACAGGAGGCTCCGTTGTCCACAGGCCGTTCCTCGGGGCGGCGGGCTAACCGGTTCGACGCGCAGGGTCTGGGACAGCAACCCGAGAGCCCCGACCGCTGGAGGCCGCGATGCCACCCCTCACCTCCGTCCCGCCATCACGGCCCCTACCACTGATCGTCACCTCGGACGGTGACCTCCTCGACGACCTGCTGCGACTCGCCGCCGCAGGTGGTGTCGAGGTGGAAGTCGCCGTCGACCCCGCCGCCGCCCGCACCCGGTGGCTGCCCGCCCCGCTGGTGCTGCTCGGCGGTGACCAGGCGGAACCCTGTCTGCGGGCCCGACTGCCGCAGCGGGCCCGGCTCGTCCTGGTCGGCCGGGGTCGTGGCCTCGACCCGGGATGGCAGGTCGCCGAGTTGATCGGTGCGGAGCACGTCGTGACGCTGCCCGCCGCCGAGCCGTGGTTGGTCGACCGGTTCACCGACTGCCGGGGTGACGGCACACCCACCGGCACCACCCGCGTCGTCGCCGTCCTGGGCGGGCGTGGCGGGGCGGGGGCGAGCATCCTGGCGGGCGGCCTCGCCGTCACCGCCGCCCGAGCCCGCCTTCGTACGCTGCTCGTCGACGCGGACCCGTTGGGTGGGGGCGCCGACCTGGTGCTTGGCTGGGAACAGCTGGAGGGCCTCCGGTGGCCGGCGCTGACCGACGCCAACGGCCGCGTCGACGCGCCCGCGCTGGTACGCGCCCTGCCCAGCAGGGGTGATCTGGTGGTCCTCTCCTGGGACCGGGGTGACCTGTTCGCGCTGCCCGTCGAGGCCATGGCCGCCACCCTGGACGCGGCCCGCCGAGGTCGCGACTTCGTGGTGGTCGACCTGCCCCGCCAGTTCGACGACTCGGCGGTGACGGCACTGCAGGCCGCCGACCGCACGTTCGTCGTCGTGCCCGCCGAGCTGCGGGCCACCGCCGCTGCGGCCCGGGTGGTGGCGGCGGCCGGTCCGCACTGCCGGGACCTGGCGGTGGTCGTGCGCGGGCCCTCTCCCGGCCGCCTCCGGGCCGCCGAGGTCGCCCGCGCCCTCGGCCTCCCGTTGGCCGGCACGCTACGCCCCGAGCCGGGCATCTGCCGGGGCCTGGAACGTGGTGAGGCGCCCGCCGCCGACGGCAAGGGCCCGCTCGCCGCGCTCTGCCAGCGGATCGTCGCAGAGCTGACCGGCCAGCCGTTGGCGGGTGCGGCGTGACCGGGCCGGCCCTCGGGGACGGGCTGGCCGCCCGGGTACGGCAGCGCATCGCCGCCGGCAGCGATCCGGTCACGCCGGCTGCGATCGTCTCGGCGGTTCGCGCCGAGCCTGCCGCCGCCGTCCTCGGCGACACCGCCCTGCTGCGGATGGCCGACCGGGTGCACGACGAGTTGGTGGGTGCCGGCCCCCTGGCGCCGCTGCTGGCCGACCCGGAGGTGACCGACGTGCTGGTGAACGGCACGCGGGTGTGGGTGGACCGGGGGCGAGGGCTGCACCAGGTGGCGGTTCCGGTCGGCACCGTCGACGAGGTACGCCGGCTCGCCCAGCGTCTCGCGGCGACGGCCGGCCGCCGACTCGACGACGCCTCCCCGTACGCCGACGCGCGGCTCGCCGACGGCACGCGCCTGCACGCCGTACTGCCGCCGGTCGCGACCGAGGGCCCCTACCTGTCGCTGCGAACCTTCCGGCAACGCCCCTACACCCTCGACGAACTGGTCCGGCAGAACACGGTTCCCCGCCCCGTGGCACCGCTGCTCGCGGCGGTGGTCGCGGCGCGGCTGGCGTACCTGGTCGTCGGGGGCACCGGATCGGGCAAGACGACACTGCTGAACACGCTGCTCGGGCTGGTGCCGGCGACGGAACGGATCGTGCTGGTGGAGGACGCGGCGGAGTTGCGGCCCGTGCATCCGCACGTGGTGGGGTTGCAGGCGCGTACCGCCAACGTGGAGGGTTCGGGCGCGGTCGGGCTGACCGACCTGGTCCGGCAGGCGCTGCGGATGCGGCCGGACCGGCTGGTGGTCGGGGAGGTGCGCGGCGGTGAGGTCGTCGACCTCCTGGCCGCCCTGAACACCGGTCACGACGGTGGCGCCGGCACGTTGCACGCCAACGCCCCGGCAGACGTGCCGGCCCGCCTGGAGGCCCTCGGGATGCTCGGCGGGCTGCCCCGGGCCGCCCTGCACGCGCAGGTCGCCGCCGCACTCCAGGTGGTGTTCCAGCTCCGGCGCGCTCCCGAGGGCCGGGTACTCGAATCGGTCTGTCTGCTCCTGCCCGAGGGGCCTGAACGTCTGGTGACCGTCGTGCCCGCCTGGCTGCGGGGGCGGGGGCTCGGGCTCGCGGCTCGCGCGCTCGGCGCACTCATCCACGCCCGTGGTGTCCCGGTGCCGCCGATCCTGCGCACTCCCTGGCCCGGTGCGACCAACCCGCCCTCCCTGGACGACCCCGCATCCGCGTCTGCGCCCGCGCCCGAGGCAGCGACAGGCGGCACCGAGCCGCAGGTGATCACAGGCCCCGTCGACCCCGCCGGCAAACCTCGAACGGCGGGCCGGGGATGAGCGGCCACCTCTGGCTGTCGGCGTCCCTGCTCGCCGTGGTCGCGCTGACGTCCCTGCTGGTCCGCACGTTGCGGAAACGACGTCCCTCCGAGGAGGACCGCCACGACGGACGGGGAGGTTGGCGGCTCGGTGCCCCTCGCCGTGGACGCGAGGCCCGGGATCCACTCGTCGAGTGGGTGACCGAGCTGCGGGAGACCGGCACGGAACGGTTCACCGACCCGTTCGGGTCGTGCGCCTCACCCGGCCCGAGTCGGCCCGCTGCTCGTCGGGACAGCCGCCGGCCTGCCGGTGCGGACCGGCCCCTCTTCGTGCCGTCCGCGTCGCTGCGGACCGCCCCCCGTGCAGCATTCCCGGAGGGCGTGACGGCCTGGCCGGTCGTGAACGTCGCACCGGCGACGGCCTTCCCGGCGGTGGCGCGGCCGGTCAGCAATCGGATCGACGCGGCGGGAGTACTCTCCGCGCCCGAGCCCGTTCCGGGTGCGGTCGTGCCCTCCGGCCCGGCTGCCGGTTCCGCACCGGACGCGTCCGGACCAGAGGCGTCGGCGTCGGACGAGCCGCCCACCCGGTGGCGGTTGTCGACGCGGCAGGTTCTGGTCCTGACCGGTCTCGCCGGCGCGGGAGGCGGCGTGCTGCTCGGCGGGCCTGTGGCCGCTGTTGCCCTCGGCGCGTACGGCACGCTGACCGTGCGGGCCGTGCTCCGGCACCGGCGGACGCGGCGGAACGGCCAGGCTCGGCGGCGACGCCTCGACCAGCTCGGCGGCCTCGCCGCCGACCTGCGGGCCGGTCTGCCTGTCGCCGTCGCCACGCTCGGCTTCGCCGAACCGGCATCCGCCACCTGGTCGAGCGGCGCCCACCCGGACGCCGGGCGCTCGGGTACGGGCGGATCCCGGATCTCCGGTGCCGACCCGCGACCGTCCGGGCCGGTGCCGGCCACTCCGGTCAACGATTCGGTCCCGCCGGCTCCGGGCCGGTCCGTCACGACGTCGAGGGCCCGGCTCGGCACAGCCGGGCACGCGCCGGCCCGCCACGGGACGGCGGCGCACCGGCTCGACGCGGCGGTGCGGTCCCCGGACCGGCTCGGCCGTTTGACCAGGGCCGCGGTTCGCCTGGCCGACCGTACGGGTGCGCCGTTGGCGGACCTGGTGGAGCGCATCGAGGCTGACGCTCGGGCAACCGACCGGGGACTGGCTGCGGCAGCGGCCCAGGCAGCCGGTGCCCGAGCCACCGCCCTGCTGCTCGCGGCGCTCCCGTTGGGCGGCATCGGCCTCGGCTACGGCATCGGCGTGGATCCGGTGCAGGTGTTGCTGCACACCCCTGTTGGAGGCGGATGCGCCGTGGCCGCCGTCGCGCTCCAGGCGATCGGGCTGCTCTGGGCGGAGCGGCTCGGTGCCCCACCGAGCGTGGTGACCTGATGGCACCCTCGTCTCCTCTCGGCCGCAGGCGCGTGGCCTTCCCGGCGGTCCGTCTCCGAGCCGGGTCCCGTGCCCGACTGCGCCGCCTGGGCACCCGCCCCGGCACGGGTGTGTCGGCCCCGTCCCACACCAGGCTCCCGTGGATGCGCCTCGACGACCGCCGGGCGACCCCACCGGGCCGGTCCGGTCGCCGGGTGGACGCGGTACGCGTCGCCGCGGTCCTCACCGGCGTCGCCGTGGCGGTGGTCGGCGGGTGGTGGCTCGGCTGGCTGCTGGCCCTGCCGGCTGTCGTGGCGTCCGACCGGCTGCTGCGGCGGATCGAACCTCCCGCCACCCGCAGGGACCGGCTCAGGTCGGAGGCCGATCTCCCGCTCGCCGTGGATCTGCTGGCCGCGGCGATGCGGGCCGGCGCACCGCTCGACCGTTCGGTGCTCGCGGTGGCGGAGGCGATCGACGGGCCGCTCGCCGAGCGGCTCGGGCGGGCCGGTCGGACGCTGCGCCTCGGGGGCGGTCACGAGGAGGCGTGGGCGCACCTCGGGCGGGTGCCGGGCGCGGACCGGCTCGCCGCCGCCGCTGCCCGCTCGGCCAGCAGCGGCGCGACCCTGGCCGGTGCCCTGGCCAGGCTCGCCGACGACCTGCGGGCCGACCGCGGCGTCGCGGCGGAGGCCGCCGCCCGTCGCTCGGGCGTGTTGATCGTGCTGCCGCTGGGACTGTGTTTCCTGCCGGCCTTCCTGCTCGCCGGCCTGGTGCCGGTGGTCGTCGCCGTTCTCGGTGACGTGCTGTAACCAACCACACCGAAAGGATCAAGAATGTACCGAATCCTCCTCCGGCTCCGCGGGGACGCCGGGATGAACACGGCCGAGTACGCCGTCGGCACCCTCGCGGCGGTCGCCTTCGCGGGAATCCTGCTGAAGGTGCTGACCTCCGGCGACGTGCAGGCCGCTCTGGGAGCCGTCGTCGAGCGGGCGTTGAAGTGACCGCGCGCCGGCGGGTCGGCCGCGACCGGGGTTCGTTCACCGCCGAGATGGCGGCCGGCCTGCCGGCGCTGCTGCTGCTTCTGCTCGCCGGCCTGGCTGCGGTCGACGCCGTCAGCACCCGGGCGAGTTGTCGTGACGCGGCCCGGGAGGCGGCACTGGCCGCCGCCCGGGGCGGGGACGCTACCGTCGCCGGCCGATCCGCGCCGCCCGACGCGGCCATCACGGTCGTCGTCGAGGGCGACCTGGTACGGGCTACGGTGCAGGCCCCCGTGCGGGCGTTCGGCGCGCGTCTGCCGCAGGTCACCGTGGTCGCCAGTGCCGTCGCCGCGATCGAACCCGGGGTCGGGGAGGCTCCGTCGTGACGCTGCCCGTGGAAGAGAGCTGTCGTCCGCACCTCGCCAGCGGGGGTGCTCCGGTGTCGGCGCAGCGGGAGCGCGGTGGAGCCAGCGTCTGCCTGGTCGCGGCAGGCCTGGTGTTCGTCCTGGCGGGGCTCCTTGCGGCAACCGTCGCGGCTGCGCGGGCCGCCCGCCAACAGGCCCAGGTCGCGGCAGACCTTGGTGCGCTCGCCGGGGCGGCCCAAACGCTCGACGGGGAGCCGACCGCCTGCGCTCGGGCCGTGGAGATCGTCCTCGCCAACGGCGCGACGCCGGCCGCGTGCCGCCTCGACGGTCTCGATCTCCTGGTCACGGTCCAGGTGGCGGTGGAACTGCCGCTCGGGCCGGCGCGGGTAGCCACGGCCACCGCCCGGGCCGGCCCGGTCCGTGCCTGACGCGGCCTGCTCATCGTCGGCTCGTTCGCCCTCGGCGTGTGCACCGCCCACCGTCGCGGACAAGGTGTCGACGGAGCGTACGAGGCGACAGTCCTTGAATTCCAGGCAATGGGCTCTTGGGATCTCCGGGTGGTGAGGACGCCCGAGGACTGCCGGGTCAGCCGACGCGCTCCGGGAACGGCGTCGCCTGGTCGCGTCTTCAGGTGCCCTGACCGTGGCTGGCGCGGTGGGCGGTGACGGCGTCCATGTTGTCCTGAGCCCACGCGCGGAGATGGCCCACCACCCGGTGCAAGGACGCACCGAGGTCGGTGAGCTCGTAGGTGACCGTTACCGGCACCGTCGGGGTGACGCTGCGCGTCACCAGGCCATCGGTCTCCAGGGACCGCAGCGTCTGGGTCAGCATCTTCTGGCTGACGCCCACCAGCAGCCGGGACAGCTGGGAGTAGCGCAGCACCCGAGGCCCCGCGGGCTCGTCGTCGTCGCGCTGCTCTGCAGCTTCCCCGGCCAGGGCGCACAGGACCAGGGTGACCCACTTGTCCGAGATCCGGTCTAGCAGTTGCCGGCTCGGGCAGACCGCCAGGAAGGCGTTGTACTGCTGCGCAGCGGTGCGCTTCGCCTCCTCCGTCGCCAGCTCCGCGGTCCGGGCGGTCGGGCGAGACGGTGTCATCGCGGTCATGCTGCCCCCAGGCGTAAGGGGTGCGTAACGCACCTGAAAGTGCCTACTTCCCGATGGAGAGCAGGGGTGTCAGTCTCTTCCATGCCGCCTCGCGGCGCTAGTACCGCGACCGCGGTCATTGAGACGAACACCCAGACCAACACCGGGAAAGGCCTACCGTGAGAACCACCTCCACCAGCGACGCCAGCGGCTCTACCAGCGACAGCATCGGCTCCATCCCCACTGCTCTGCCTGGCGGCACCTGGACTCTGGGTGATCGCGAGGTCACCCGCTTCGGCTACGGCGCGATGCAGCTGGCCGGGCCCTGGGTCATGGGCCCCCCGGCCGACCACGACGGCGCCCTGGCCGTCCTGCGCGCCGTCGTACGGGCCGGCATCACCCACATCGACACCTCCGACGCCTACGGCCCCCGGGTCACCAACGACCTCATCCGTGAGGCCCTGCACCCCTACCCGCGGTCGCTGTTCATCGCCACCAAGGTCGGTGCGAACCGCGACGCGCGGGGCGGCTGGCCCACCGCCCGCCGACCCGAAGACCTGCGCCGCCAGGTCCAGGACAACCTGCAGGCCCTGGGAGTGGACGTGCTGGACCTGGTGAACATGCGCATGGGCGACGCCAACGGCCCCCAGGACGGCTCGATCGCCGAATCCTTCGAGACCCTCGCCCAGCTGCAGCAGGACGGCCTGATCCGTCACCTGGGGGTCAGCAACGTCACCGCCGAGCAGGTCGCCGAGGCCCGGGGCATCGCGCCGATCGTGTGCGTGCAGAACATGTACAACCTCGCCGTCCGTCACGACGACGACCTGATCGACGACCTGGCTCGCGACGGCATCGCCTACGTTCCCTTCTTCCCCCTGGGCGGGTTCACCCCCCTGCAGTCCGAGGCGCTGTCGGCGGTGGCGCAGCGGCTGTCGGCCACGCCGATGGCGGTGGCGTTGAGCTGGCTGCTGCAGCGTTCGGCGAACGTGCTGCTGATTCCGGGGACGAAGTCGGTGACGCACCTGCGCGAGAACATCTCCGGCGCAGCCACCGTCTTGTCCGCACAGGACGTGGCCGAGCTGGACACCATCGGACGCTGAACCGTCCCGGCGAACGGTGCCAGCCCTCGCTGGGCCGTTGCTGAGCGTCGTCCCGGTCGAGGCGGGAGGTGGAGGAGTGCCTTCAGCTCTCGCCTCGGTCAGCGGCCCTGAAGGGCGTCCAGGGCGATCGCCATGGCGATGACCACCCGGCGGTCGATCTGCGGGTTGTGGATCTCGACGACGTAGCGGTCGCGCAGGCCCCACTGCTTGATGACGGAGAAGACCGGCTGGCCGCCGGCGACGAAGTCGAAGTGGTACGGCAGCCAGGACAACGAATCCACGAACCGGCGCAGGATCGCCACCGGCATGCTGCGCTCCTGGCCGGTGGCCTGGGGCAGGCCGGGCTGCTCCACGTACCAGGTGGAGCGCAGCAGGGACTGCGCGAAGTCCTTACGGAACAGGCCGATGGGGTTGCCGGCGTGGTCGGTGACGTCGTACGTGGCGCCGAGGTCGAGCCGCTGGCGGGCCTTGAACCCGAGCAGCGGCTGCTGCTTCGAGTCGTCGGCGTAGATGGTCACCTGCTCCTTGAACGCGAGCCGCTTCTGCTGCGCGAACGCCAACAGTCCCGCCTCGGAGCCGTCGGGGCCGACAGCGTGGACCTCGTACTGGTTGACCATGAGCCGCAGCCGCTGCCGGATGTGGAAGCGTTGCTGGGCCTGCAAGGCGTCGAGCTGCATGCAATCTCCTCAGATGTGGTGGGCCGGAGTCTCGCACAGCCGTACCCGTCCCTGCCCGGCCACCACGACCGGCCACCCGATCGGCCACGGCGGTCCGGCCACCACCGCCGCTGCCGGCGGGAGCGGCCCGGCCGCGCCGGCCGGGGTCGAGCCGACCGGGTCGAGCCGACCGGGTCGAGCCGACCGGGTCGAGTCGACCACGTCTGCCCCGCCGGCTCGGCCCCGACGGGTCAGCGGACGCCGTCGACGGCGGCGCGGTGCGCCCAGCCACTGATGAGATGCTGGATGCCGAGGAGCCGTTCGTTGATCTGGTCCAGCCGTTCCGCCTGGGCCAGCGTGGCGAGCGCCGTGCCGAGCGCGATCTGCTGGTCGGGGGTGAGGTTCTCCTGGTCGATCATGTAGAGCAGGTCGACGGCCTCGGCGATGGTGTCGGCCACAACTCCTCCTCCGGCGGGCGCGGGTCACACGGCTACAGCGGTCAGCAACACGGGACGCTTCGATGGAAGCGCTCCCATACTGTGCCCCGCCGGAGCGGGTTTCATGCAGGGGATCCCTGGGCCGCACCGTCGGTCGGCAGGTGCGCCAACACCACGTCGAGCACCCGGACGGCGTCCGCCTTGGAAAGCGGGTTGTTGCCGTTGCCGCACTTCGGTGACTGCACGCACGACGGGCAGCCCGTCTCACAGCCGCACTCGGCGATCGCGTCCCGGGTGGCCCGCAGCCAGGTCGACGCCGTGCCGTACGCCCGCTCGGCGAAGCCCGCCCCACCGGGATGCCCGTCGTACACGAAGACCGTCGGGGCCTCGGTGTCCGGGTGGGCGGCCGTGGACAGTCCGCCGATGTCCCACCGGTCGCAGGTGGCCGTGAGCGGCAGCAGCCCGATCGCGGCGTGCTCGGCGGCGTGCAGGGCCCCCGGCACGTCGGCCGGGTCGACCCCGGCGGCGGTGAGCGACTCCGGCGACAGGGTGAACCAGACCGCCACCGTGCGCAGCTCCCGCGCCGGCAGCTCCAGCGGTCGGGTGTCGATGACCTCGCCCGTGGCGATCCGCCGCCGCTGGTACGACACGACCTGACTGGTCACGTCGACCTCGCCGAGGAACAACCCGACCGGCCCGGCGTCGACGTACGAGCGCACCGACACCACCGACAGCGAGGTCACGTCGCGGGCGTGGGTGGACCAGTCCGGCTCCTCCGGATGCACCAGCGCGCACCCGTCGTCGAGGTCGAGCGAGTCGACGACGTACGACACGCCCTGATGCAGGTAGACCGCGCCGGTGTGCAGCAGGAAGTGCGACGAGCCGCCGTCGACGGTGCCGAGCAGCCGGCCGGTTGCCGACTCGACCACACAGACCGGGGCGCCGCCCTCGCCGCGCAGGTCGACCTCGGGCCGCTCCCGGTGCCGCCAGTACCAGCCGGTGGGCCGCTGCCGCAGCGCCCCCGCCTCGACCAGCGCGTCGACCGCCTCCTTCGCCCCGTCCCCGAACAGGGTCAGGTCGGCAGGGGTCAGCGGTGCCTCGGCCGCCGCGCAGGCCAGTTGAGGGCCCAGCACGTACGGGTTGGCCGGGTCGAGCACGGTGGCCTCCACCGGCGCCCCGAACACCGCCTCCGGATGGTGCACCAGATAGGTGTCGAGGGGATCGTCCCGGGCCACCAGCACGGCGAGTGCCTCCTGCCCGGAGCGGCCGGCCCGGCCGGCCTGCTGCCACAGCGACGCCCGGGTGCCCGGGTATCCGCAGACCAGCACCGCGTCGAGGCCCACCAGGTCGACACCCAACTCCAGGGCGTTGGTCGAGGCCAGCCCGAGCAGGTCGCCGTGCAGCAACGCCCGTTCCAACCCGCGCCGCTCCTCGCGCAGGTAGCCGGCCCGGTAGGCGGCCACCCGGTCGCCGAGCCCCGGCACGGCCTCGTCCAGCGCCCGGCGGGCGGTCGACGCCACCACCTCGGCGCCGCGCCGGGACCGGACGAAGGCCAGGGTGCGCACCCCCGCGGCGACGGTGTCGGCCAGCAGGTCGGCGGTCTCCCGCAGGGCCGACCGCCGGACCTGGGCGAGGTCCGGCTCCGGGTGCGCGTCCGAGGTGGCGGGCAGCAGCGGCGGTTCCCACAGCGCGAAGGTCACCCCGCCGCGCGGCGAGGCGTCCTCGGTGACGGCGACCACGGGCAGGCCGGTGAGCCGCCCCGCCGCCGCGGCCGGGTCCCCCGACGTGGCCGAGGCCAGCACGAACGTCGGCGTACGCCCGTAGCGGGCGCACTGTCGACGCAGCCGGCGCAGCACGTGTGCCACGTGGGAGCCGAACACGCCCCGGTAGACGTGGCACTCGTCGACGATCACGTACGCCAGCCGGCGCAGGAAGCCGGACCACTGGGCGTGTCCGGGCAGGACGCCGTGGTGCAGCATGTCCGGGTTGGTCAGCACGAAGCGGGAGTGTCGCCGGATCCACTCCCGCTCGGCGCGCGGAGTGTCCCCGTCGTAGCAGGCGGGGCGTACCCCGTCGAGGTCGAGGTCGGCGACGGCGCGTAGCTGGTCGGCGGCGAGCGCCTTCGTCGGCGCCAGGTAGAGCACGGTGGCGCGGGGATCGGCGAGGACGGTGGCCAGCGCGGGTAGCTGGTAGGCCAGGGACTTGCCGGACGCGGTGCCGGTGGCGACGACGATGTGCCGCCCGTCGTACGCCAGGCCGGCGGCCTCGGCCTGGTGCCGCCACGGGGCGACGACACCGCGTCGCGCGAAGGCCCCGCGCAGCTCGTCGGGTGCCCAGTCGGGCCACGGGGCCGGTACGCCCGGGCGGGCGGGGACCCGCTCGACGTGGGTGACCGGGTCGACGGGGTGGCGTTGGCGCAGCCGGCGCAGCAGTTCCCCCGGCGTGGCGACCTGCTGTCGCTCGGGGCCGGGGCCTGCGGATACGGTGGCTGCCGAGGTCACGTCCTGCACTCTCGCACTGGTGTTCGGACTTGAACAAGCCGGGTGCTGGGTAAGGGGAGGCCTTCGCCGGTGACCGTCGGGCCGGTCGGCGGGTGATGGTTAGATGCCCAGGAGAGTTTACGGCTCTGAGGAGGAGGACCGATGGAGCTGTCGCTGGCGACGCGCACAGTGGGCGAGCACACGGTGCTCGAGGTCGGCGGTGAGGTCGACGTGTACACCGCCCCCCGCCTGCGGGAACGGCTCCTCGAACTGATCGACGGTGGTGCCCGGCACGTCGTGGTGGACCTGGGCCGCGTCGACTTCCTCGACTCCACGGGCCTGGGCGTGCTGGTCGGCGGCCTCAAGCGGCTGCGCACCATCGACGGCAGCTTCTCCCTGGTCTGCGACAAGGAGCCGCTGCTCAAGATCTTCCGGATCACCGCCCTCGACCAGGTCTTCCCGCTGCATCCGACGGTCGAAGCGGCGACCGGCGCCGGCGCGTGATGGCCACGGTCCGGCTCTCGTTCTCGCCCGCCCCGGTGCACGTGCGCACCGCGCGCCTGGTCGGTGTCGCGGTGGCCCGCCGGGCGGGGGTCCGGGAGGACCTGCTCGACGAGGTGCGGCTGGCCATCGGCGAGGCGTGCACCCGCGCGGTCGCCCTGCACCGGCAGTACGGCCTTACCGAACCGGTGTTGGTGGAGATGTCCGACTCCGGCACGTACGCGGTGCGGGTGGTCGACCGCGCGCCGATCGAGGCGGGTATCGGTCTCGCCGCGCTCGACGCGGACCAGCTCGCCAACGAGTCGCTGAACGAGGACGACCTGACCACCGGAGTGGGCTTCGCCCTGCTCGCCGGCTTCGTCGAGGACCTCCAGGTCCGTCCCGTCGACGAGGGTGTGGGCACCGAGGTGCGGATGGTCTGGCCGCTGGGCCGCTGAGCCGCCCGGCGCGGTCGACGACGAACGAGAGGCCGCATCCCGTACGACGGGGTGCGGCCTCGTCGTCATGGATGACGCCCTATATCAGATTTCGTCTCATAACACAGCGACGAAGATCATCGGGGCACGGTCGGCCCTGGGTGTGACCTCTAACACTGCGTGGGGCTACAGTACGCGGGTTGTCAGCAAGTGACCCGCCCCGCGGCCAGCGAGGACGGGTGTTCATCGCTGGTCCGCCGGGGTGGGTTGGCGCGCTTGCGGGTTCGCATCCAGGCGCCGGGCGGTGCGTCTCCACCGCCCGGCGCGTTGTTCGGCACAGGAGGACACAGATGTCCGACACCTTGGCCGCCGAGGGCGGCGGGATCTCCCTCACCGGAGCCAATGTCACGTATGTCGTCATGGCCGCGGTCATCGCGGCGGTCGCGCTCGTCTTCGCCGCGGCGTTGACGAAGACCGTGCTGGCCGCCGGCCGGGGCACCCCCAAAATGCAGGAGATCTCAGGGGCCGTCCAGGAGGGCGCCTCGGCCTACCTGATCCGGCAGTTCCGGACGCTGGCGATCTTCGTGGTCGTCGCGGTGGTGCTGCTGTTCCTGCTGCCGGTGCACGACACCGACGGCAGCGAACTGGCGGTGAAGCTCGGCAGGTCGCTCTTCTTCGTCGTGGGCGCGCTGTTCAGCGCCTTCATCGGCGGTGCGGGCATGTGGCTGGCCACCCGGGCCAACCTGCGGGTCGCCGCCGCCGCACGGGAACGCGAGGGTGGCCGCGAGGTGGCCATGAAGATCGCCTTCCGCACCGGTGGTGTGGTCGGCTTCCTCACCGTCGGCCTGGGCCTCCTCGGCGCGGCGACGGTCGTCCTGGTCTACCGGGGCGACGCACCCACCGTGCTGGAGGGCTTCGGTTTCGGTGCCGCGCTGCTGGCCATGTTCATGCGGGTCGGTGGCGGCATCTTCACCAAGGCCGCCGACGTCGGCGCCGACCTGGTCGGCAAGGTCGAGCAGGGCATCCCCGAGGACGACCCGCGCAACGCCGCCACCATCGCCGACAACGTGGGCGACAACGTCGGTGACTGCGCCGGCATGGCCGCCGACCTGTTCGAGTCGTACGCGGTCACCCTGGTCGCCGCGCTGATCCTGGGCCGTGCCGCGTTCGGCGAGGACGGCCTGGTCTTCCCGCTGATCATCTCGACCATCGGGGTGCTGGTCGCCATCATCGGCGTCTTCATCACCCGGCTGCGTGCCTCGGACCGCTCCGGCCTGACCGCGATCAACCGGGCCTTCTACCTGTCCGCCGGCATCTCCGCGGTGCTGGTGGCGGTCGCCGCGTACGCCTACCTGCCGGCCACCTTCGACCAGCTCGAGGGCGGGCTCACCGACGTCGACCGCAACCCGCGCCTGGTCGCCATCGGCGCCGTCGTGATCGGCATCGTGCTGGCCGCCGCCATCCAGGCCCTGACCGGCTACTTCACGGAGACCACCCGTCGGCCGGTCCAGGACATCGGCAAGAGCTCCCAGACCGGGCCCGCCACCGTCATCCTCGCCGGCATCAGCGTCGGCCTGGAGTCGGCGGTCTACTCGGCGCTGCTCATCGGCGCGGGCGTGTTCGGCGCCTTCCTGCTCGGTGGCAGCTCCATCACGCTGTCGCTGTTCGCCGTGGCGCTCGCCGGCACCGGCCTGCTCACCACGGTCGGCGTGATCGTCGCGATGGACACCTTCGGCCCGATCTCCGACAACGCCCAGGGCGTGGCCGAGATGTCCGGCGACATCGACGAGCACGGCGCACGCACCCTGACCGAGCTGGACGCGGTCGGCAACACCACCAAGGCCATCACGAAGGGCATCGCGATCGCCACGGCGGTGCTGGCCGCGACCGCGCTGTTCGGCTCGTACACCGACACGCTGCGCACCGCGTACGGGGACGCGGGCGTGGCCGACGTCGGCAACGAGATCCTCAACGCGCTGAACGTGGCCAACCCGCAGAACCTGGTCGGCCTGATCATCGGCGCGGCGGTCGTGTTCCTCTTCTCCGGGCTGGCCATCAACGCGGTGTCCCGCTCGGCGGGCGCCGTGGTGATGGAGGTGCGCCGGCAGTTCCGCGAACTGCCCGGCATCATGGACGGCAGCCAGCGCCCGGAGTACGGCAAGGTCGTCGACATCTGCACCCGGGACGCGCAGCGCGAGCTGATGACCCCCGGCCTGCTGGCCATCCTCGCGCCGATCGCGGTCGGCTTCGGCCTCGGGCCCGGCGCGCTGGCGTCGTACCTGGCCGGTGCGATCGGGGCCGGCACGCTGATGGCGGTGTTCCTGAGCAACTCCGGTGGCGCCTGGGACAACGCGAAGAAGATGGTCGAGGACGGCGCGTACGGCGGCAAGGGCTCCGAGGCGCACGCCGCGACCGTCATCGGCGACACGGTCGGCGACCCGTTCAAGGACACCGCCGGCCCGGCGATCAACCCGCTGATCAAGGTGATGAACCTGGTCTCGCTGCTGATCGCGCCCGCCGTGGTCGCGTGGAGCGTGGGCGACGAGCGCAACGTCGGGCTGCGCGTCACCATCGCCGTGGTGGCGACGCTGATCATCGTCGCGGCGGTGGTGTTCAGCAAGCGCAAGGGCGTGGTGATGGACGACTCGACCGGCAGCGGTTCCGGCGCGGACCAGCGGCCGGAGTCGGTCAACGCCTGACCCGTCACGTCGACCCGGTCCCCGGTCGGCCCGCCAGGCCGGCCGGGGACCGGCGCGTGTCGACCGGCGTCGACAGCTGGCCGGGCCGTGCCGGTCCGCGCCCGCTGACCGGTGCCGGGTCTCGACAGAAGTCGTACGCTGCAACGCATGCGTACGTGCCGGGCGGCAACCGCCGGAAAGCTCACGGTGGTCCTGGCCACGCTCGTCCTCCTGGCCGGCTGCGGCGACGGACCCAGCCCCCGGGCGTGGGCGGCCTCCGTCTGCTCGGCGTTGACCCCGTGGCGGGCCGAGATCAGCAAACTGACCCGGAGCACCGACGAACAGATGACGGCGCAGACCACCCCGGCGCAGGCCAAGGAGAACCTCGTCCGGATGTTCGCCGGGGCCGAGCAGGCCAGTGAGACCGCCCGACGCAGCATCGAGCAGGCCGGCGTCCCGGAGACCGAGCACGGCGAGGAGATCTCGGTCGGGTTCCGCGACTCGCTGGCGAAGATCCGTGACGCGTACGGCCGGGCCCGGGACACCATCGACGGGCTGGGCACCGGCCAGGCCACCGCCTTCTACGACGGCGTCCGGACCGCCGTGGACACCCTGAAAGCCGAGTACGACGCCAGCGCGCTGGACACCAGCCGGCTCAACTCCGAGGAGCTCAAGCGCGCCTTCGACGAGGTGCCCGAGTGTCGCTGAGCGGGGAACGCCGCCCCGGTCAGCCGCAGCTCCGCCGGCCGGGCCGACCACCACCGCCCGGCCCCGGCGACGCGCCGGAGGCGGTGCCGCTGCCGGTGGCGTTTCCCGAACCCGAGCGGTCGGCGCACGACCGGGTCGGTGCCGCAACCACCGCCGCGGGCGCCCCGATCGCCGCCGGGCCCGCCGGTCGGCAGCTGGTCTTCTTCGGCGCCGACACCGCCGAGCCGTCCGTCGCGGACCTCGCCGGGCTGCTCGCGGGGCCGGGCGAGGTGGTACGGATGGGCGGCACCGCCCGGCTGTCGGTGGTGGTCGACGCGGGTTGGCGGGTGCACGTCCTCGTGGCCGAGCTGGCGCAGCGGGGAGTGCCGGCGAGCTGGGAGCCGACGGAGGACGCGCGACACACCGTGCGGACCGCGTACACCCGGATGTTGCTGCCGCTGGCGGCGGCCTGGCTGCGCGGCGCGACACAGCGGCCCCCGACCACCTTCCACCTGACCGGGCGGCGGTTGCGACTGTGGCTGGCGGCGGCGGGGGTCGCCGAGCCGTCGGCCTTCCTGCTGCGGCTGGGCGGCACCGATCCGGACCGGTGGGCCACGGTGGGCGCGGCCCTCGACGCGGCCGGCCTGGCGGGCCGGCTGGTGGAGCCGGGCGAGGGCGGCCCGGCGTACCGGATCACGGGCCGACGCCGGCTGGCGCGGCTCGCCGAGCTGGTGGGCGACCGGCCGGCCGCCGCCCCGGCCACGGCCTGGCCACCCCGGACCTGACTGGTGCCCCGAGGCCGCCCGAGTGGCGGTCCAGGTGAGGAAGGCGACGGCGAGGCCGGCGGTGGCGACGCCGAGGCGTGTGCGGAAAAGGGGCGATACGGTCAGTCGGCGGATCAGCCGACGGGCTGTCGTCGTCACAGTGTTCCGCCTTCGGCCACACCCACGGTGTACGGTGGCGCCGTCCGGCACCTCGTCCCGTGCCCCGGGGCGGATCGCCGCCCGCGAAACCCGGAACGCGGACGGCGCGTTACGTTGGACATCCGGACCGCAGGGGCCCGGAGGGTCGAGTGCGGCCTGAACCGGGCATCGGGCGACCACGAGCAGGAGTGAGGTCGGAGAGAGCCGTGCCGAGCAACGCTGGAACCACCCGTCTGGTCATCGTCGAGTCCCCGGCGAAGGCCAAGACGATCTCGGGCTATCTCGGCCCGGGATACGTCGTGGAGGCCAGCTTCGGGCACGTCCGCGACCTGCCCCGCAACGCCGCCGACGTGCCGGCGAAGTACAAGGGTGAGCCGTGGGCGCGGCTCGGCGTCGACGTGGACAACGGCTTCCACGCCCTCTACGTCGTCTCGCCCGACCGCAAGCAGCAGATCAGCAAGCTGGTGAAGCTGGCCAAGGAGGTCGACGAGATCCTCCTCGCCACGGACGAGGACCGCGAGGGCGAGGCCATCGCCTGGCACCTGGTGGAGACCCTCAAGCCGAAGGTGCCCGTCAAGCGGATGGTCTTCCACGAGATCACCAAGCCGGCCATCCAGGCCGCGGTGGCGAACCCGCGCGAGATCGACCGCGACCTGGTCGACGCCCAGGAGGCCCGGCGCATCCTCGACCGCCTCTACGGCTACGAGGTCTCCCCGGTGCTGTGGAAGAAGGTCATGCCGAAGCTGTCGGCGGGCCGGGTGCAGTCCGTGGCGACCCGGATCGTGGTCGAGCGGGAGCGCCAGCGGATGGCCTTCCGCACCGCCGAGTACTGGAACATCCTCGCCACCCTGGCGGTGGCCGAGCCGGGCGAGGGTCCGCGTACCTTCAACGCCACCCTGGTCGCGCTGGGCGGCGACCGGATCGCCACCGGCAAGGACTTCGAGTCCACCACCGGTCGGGTGAAGCCCGGTGCCGGGGTCGTCCACCTCGACGAGAGCGGGGCGCGAGGGCTGGCCGCCCGTCTGTCGGGTCGGCCGTTCACGGTCACCCGCGTCGAGGAGAAGCCCTACCGCCGCCGCCCGTACGCGCCGTTCATCACCTCCACCCTCCAGCAGGAGGCGGCCCGCAAACTGCGGTTCTCGTCGCAGCAGACGATGCGCACCGCGCAGCGTCTCTACGAGAACGGTTACATCACCTACATGCGTACCGACTCGGTGAACCTGTCGGAGACCGCCATCGCGGCGGCCCGCCGGCAGATCGTCGAGCTGTACGGTGAGCGCAGCGTGCCGCCGGAGCCGCGCCGCTACACCGGCAAGGTGAAGAACGCCCAGGAGGCGCACGAGGCGATCCGCCCCGCCGGGGACAACTTCCGCACCCCCGGTGACGTCGCCAAGGAGCTGTCGGCCGAGGAGTTCAAGCTCTACGAGCTGATCTGGCGGCGCACCATCGCCTCGCAGATGACCGACGCGGTCGGCTCCAGCGTGTCGGTGCGCATCCGCGCGGTCTCCACGGCCGCCGAGGAAGCCGACTTCGGTGCCACCGGCAAGACCATCACCGACCCGGGCTTCCTGCGGGCGTACGTCGAGTCCAGCGACGACGAGAACGCCGAGGCCGAGGACGCCGAGCGCCGGCTGCCGAACCTGGTCAGGGACCAGCCGCTGACCGCCGACGAACTGGCGGCGCAGGGCCACCACACCCAGCCGCCGTCGCGCTACACCGAGGCGTCGCTGGTCAAGGCGCTGGAGGAGCTGGGCATCGGCCGCCCCTCGACGTACGCGTCGATCATGCAGACCATCCAGGACCGCGGGTACGTCGCCAAGCGCGGGCAGGCGATGATCCCGACGTTCCTGGCGTTCGCGGTGATCGGGCTGATGGAGCGGCACTACCCGCGCCTCATCGACTACGACTTCACGGCCAGCATGGAGAACGAGCTGGACGAGATCGCCGGTGGTGACCACGCGGCCGTCGACTTCCTCACCGCCTTCTACTTCGGCACCACGAACGGCACCGGCGACCAGGCCATCGCGCACGCGGGTGGGCTGAAGAAGCTGGTCACCGAGAACCTCAGCGAGATCGACGCGCGCAGCGTCAACTCGATTCCGCTGTTCGTCGACGACGACGGCCGCGAGGTCGTGGTGCGGGTCGGCCGGTACGGGCCGTACCTCCAGCGTGAGCTGCCCGGCGGTGAGCCGGCTGCCGCCTCGCGTGCCGGCGCGGCGGCGCCTGCGGCCGGGTCCTCGGCGGAGGGCGAGGAGGGTGGCGTCGCCCAGGGCGACCGGGCACCGATTCCCGAGGGGCTCGCCCCCGACGAGCTGACGCCCGAGAAGGTGCACGAGCTGTTCCTCGGCGGTGGCGGTGAGCGCAAGCTCGGTGACGACCCGGCCACCGGGGAACCCATCGTGCTCAAGTCGGGCCGGTTCGGCCCGTACGTCTCCAGCGGCGAGCGCAAGTCGTCGCTGCTGCGCACCCAGTCGCCCGACTCGCTCACCTTCGACGAGGCGCTGAAGCTGCTCAGCCTGCCCCGCCTGGTCGGCGTGGCCCCGGACGGGGCCGAGGTGTTCGCCAACAACGGCCGCTACGGCCCGTACGTCAAGCGTGGCGACGAGTTCCGGTCGCTGGACTCCGAGGACAAGCTGTTCACCGTCACCCTCGACGAGGCTCTCGCGCTGCTGGCCGCCCCGAAGACCCGCCAGCGTCGGGCCGCCGCCCCACCACTGCGCGAGATGGGCAACGACCCGCTCACCGAGAAGCCGTTGGTCATCAAGGACGGTCGGTTCGGCCCGTACGTCACCGACGGCGAGACCAACGCCTCGCTGCGGCGCGGGCAGACCCCGGAGGCGCTGACGCTGGAAGAGGCGTCGGAGATGCTGGCCGAGAAGCGGGCCAAGGGGCCGGCGCCGAAGAAGAAGGCGGCACCGAAGAAGGCCGCGGCCAAGAAGGCGCCGGCGAAGAAGGCCACGGCGGCGAAGAAGACGGCCACGGCGGCGAAGTCCACGGCCGCCAAGACGGCGGCGGCGAAGTCCACGGCGGCGAGGACGGCGGCGGCGAAGTCCACGGCCGCCAGGGAGGCGACCACCGCCGAGGCCACGACCGCCCGGAAGGCCCCGGCCAAGAAGGCCGCTCCGCGTAAGGCGACGACCTCGACGGAGTGAGCGATCCGGCGAGATCGGCCGCTCCGCGTAAGGCGACGACCTCGACGGGGTGAGCGATTCGGCGAGATCTTGGTGCGAAAGTGCCCAAGGAGGGGCCGGTGCGTACCAAGATCTCGGGGGTTGGGTGTCCGGCGGCGGCTGGGGTCAGCCGGGCCATCCTGCGGCTTTCAGGGCCGCGTGGATCTGGCCGGTGACGTGGTCGGGCCGGTTGCGCACCGCCCACGCCGGGAACCGCAGGACGCGATCGCCCTCGATCCACAGGTCGTTCTGGCGACGCATGTCGGCCCAGGCTGCGGCCGGATCCAGGTGCTGCCCACCGTCGATCTCCACGTGGACGTGCCACTCCTCGAACGACACGTCCAGGTAGCGGCGGCGGCCCGTGGCATCACGCCGCTCCACCTGCCGCGAGGGTTCGGGCAGGCCGGCACGTCGGACGAGGCCGAGGAAGTCGAGTTCGGCGAGGGAGTGCGACCCGCCCGCCGCGTCGGACGCGGTCTCGGCGATGAGCCGGCGCCGTCGTGCCCGTGGCAGCCGTTCCAGGACCCGGTGCACGTCGTCGCCACCGACCAGACGCTGCTGGAAACCGGCGGCGATGACCGCACGCGCCTGCTCGTCAGTCGCGGCCCACTGGGCGGCGTCGACCAGGGACCGGGCCGGCATCGTCCGCCGGGGCTGCCCGACCGCTAGAACGTCGTCCTCTCCCAGGGTGGTCGTCCGGTGCACCACCACCCCGGGCGGGAGCGAGCGAGTCTGGTGCGTGGCAGGTAGGAGCAGGTGCACCAGCGGGCTTCCGTACCGCCGCAGCCCCCATGCCTCGGCCGCCGTCAGCCCGCCCAGCACCGCCGCGGGTCCGGCGGCGAGGACCGCGATCCAGCGCAGGTGCTCGGCACCGACCGGACCGTTGTGCGTGACGAAGACGGCGCGGTGGACCTTGCGCCAGCGGCCGGTGCCGACCCGGTGGCGGATGGCCTTCGGGGAGAGGTGCTGGCGCGCCTGCTCAAGGCTGATGACGTCGTCCTGGTGGAACAGCGTCCAGGCGAGTTCGTCGGAATCGTCGCTCGGCAGCGCCTTCCGCCAGCCAGCCCATGCCCGCCCCCCAGAACCGCCGGCCCCACCACGTGCACCGGCTCCACCACGTGCACCGGCTCCACCACGTGCACCGGCCCCACCACTCCGGCCCCACCGACCCCCCGCGCTCACCTCCCGCGTTCACCCACTCCCGCGCTCACGCCCTCCCATCTCCACCCCTTCCACGCTCACCCTGCCCCGTAGGAACGCACTCTGTCTGCCCCTGTGGACAGCCCCGAGATCTTGGTACGGATGTGCCCCGGGAGGGGCCGGTCCGTACCAAGATCTACGCAGGAGGTCGGGTCAGGATCCGAGGACGTGGGTCAGGTGCGGGCTGGCGAAGACGCGGTGCGGGTCGAGATGGTCGCGCAGCGACCGGAAGTCGGCCCAGCGGGGGTACGCGGGGGCGAGCGACGCCGCGTCCCGCCAGTGCAGCTTGCCCCAGTGGGGTCGACCGCCGAGCCGGGCGGCCACCTCCTCGAACGCCCGGAAGTACGGCTCGTCCGGTACGCCGACGTACTGGTGCAGAGCGATGTACGCGCTGTCGCGCCCGTACGCGTGCGACAGCCAGATGTCGTCGGCGGCGGCGAAGCGCACCTCGACCGGGAACAGCACCTTGACCGGCAACCGGTCGATGATCCGCCGCAACTCGTCCAGCGCCTCGGGCAGGGCGGTGCGTGGCAGCGCGTACTCCATCTCGGTGAAGCGGACCCGGCGCGGGGTGCAGAAGACCGCGTCGGAGCGGCCGGTGTAGCGGCGTTCGGTGAGGGCCCGGGCGGCGGCGGCGTTGATCAGTGGTGCCAGGGCGGGCACCAGGCGGCCGAGCCGGCAGGCCCCGCCGAACCCGGTGTTGGCGACGAAGTCGTCGTCCAGCCAGCCGCGCCAGCGGGACAGCGGGCGGTCGTCGGCCGGCACCCGGTCGTTGGTCTTGAGCTGCACCCGCTCGGTGTAGGGGAACCAGAAGAACTCGGCGTGGTCGTGCCTGTCGAGCAGGGCGGGCAGGTCGGCGAGTACGGCGGACAGCGAGGCGGGACGTTCGTGCGCGAGCAGGACGAACGCGTCGACGCAGCGTAGGGTCACGTCGACGAGGACGCCGAGCGCGCCGAGGGAGACCCGGGCGGCGGCGAACACGTCGGGGTGTTCGTCGGCGGAGCAGTGCAGGATCTCGCCGGTGCCGGTGACCAGGGTGAGCGCCTCGACGAAGGTGGACAGGCAGCCGTGGGCCGTGCCGGTGCCGTGGGTGCCGGTGGAGATGGCGCCGGCGACCGTCTGGGCGTCGATGTCGCCGAGGTTGGGCAGGGCGAGTCCGTGGTCGTGGAGCAGGGCGTTGAGTGTCCGTAACGTCATCGCGGCCGGTACGGTGGCGAGTCGGCGATCGACGTCCACCCGTACGTCGGTGGCCAGGTCGGCCAGTTCCATCCGCTGCCCGTCGGCGACCGCGACGGGGGCGAAGGAGTGGCCGGCACCGACCGGCCGGATCCGCTCACCCGAGGCGGAGGCGGCTATGACATGTGCCGCGACCTCGTCGACAGTGGTGGGGCGCAGCACAGCGGTGGCAACGCTGCGCTGGTTGCCCGCCCAGTTCGACCAGGCGGCGGCGGGGGCGGTGACGGCCATCGGCGCTCCTCGAGATGAATATGAACCGAATTCATATCAGGAACGTTATCCCTGGTAAATACCGCAATCGAGGTTTGCTCGTTGTACCGGTAGTCACGAACTCGTGACGTGCAGATATGTTCATCCGTCGAGAGGGGGTGGCGAGTGTCCACTTCAGCCGCCACGACCGGGCCGCTTCGTCGCGTACCGGTGCAGGGTCGAAGTGTGGCGCGGGTCCAGCGGATGCTGGACGCCTGCGCGGAGCTCGTCGACGAGGTGGGGTACGAGGGACTGACCACCACCCTCCTCGCCGAGCGTGCCGAGGTGGCGATCGGCTCGGTCTACCAGTTCTTCCCGGACAAGCGGGCCATCGTGCAGGCGCTGACCCTGCGCACGATGGAGTCCTACCTCCAGCGACTCGACGAGCGCTTCGCCTCGGACGACCTGACCCACTGGTGGGACGGCGTCGACGCGGGTATCGACGAGTATATCTCGATGCACCGCACTGTTCCCGGCTTCCGCACCCTGCACTTCGGCGACGTGGTCGACCTGCACCTGCTCGACGAGCAGCGGGACAACAACGGCGTGATCGCCGACCAGTTGGCCCGGGTGCTCACCGAACGCTTCGGCCTGACCGACGTGCCTGATCTGCGCTTCCACCTGGAGATCGCGGTGGAGGCGGCCGACGCGCTGATCAAGCTGGCGTTCCGCCGGCTGCCCGACGGCGACGACCGGGTGCTGACCGAGGCAAAGGCGCTGATCCGCGAGTACCTGCACCGCCAGGTCGACGCGCGGGACGCCGCCGCAGCCGATGCCGCCGCATCCGACGCCGCCGCAGATGTTGCCGTCGATGCCGCCGGCGAGCCGGCCGCCCGGACCGCCTGACTCCGGTATCCGGCTCACCGGCCGGTCCCCTGCCGGCGCGCCGTCACCCCGGGCATCCCGCCCGCCCGCGGTCGTGTCGTCGGCGGCACCCGACCGGTGCCACCACTGCGCCGGGGTGGCGGCGACCTCACAGGAACGCGTGGCCCTCGCCGCGGTACGTGGGCACGGTCGCCACCACGGAGTCCCCCTCGACGAGGTGCAGCTCGTTGACGCGTTCGCACAGCTCGCCGGCCTTGGCGTGGCGGAACCACACCCGGTCTCCCACCCGTAGCCCGGCCGCCGACGCCCCGGTCACGGGGGTCTGCACCTCGCCGGCGCCCTCGGTGCCGACCAGTTTCAGCCCGGCGGGCAGCCACGGGCGGGGGAGCCGGCTGTCCGCCGCCGGGCCCGAGGCGATCCAGCCGCCGCCGAGCACGGTGGCGACCGTCGGGTTGGGCCGGCGGACCACCGCGCAGGCGAAGAAGGCCGCCGGGGTGGGCCGCCACGCCCGGTACGCGTCGAACAGCGTCGGCCCGTACAGCCCCGAGCCCGCGGTGACCTCGGTGACCGCGGGGTCGGCGCTGGTGGCGGCCACGCTGCCGGTGCCGCCTCCGTTGACGAACTCCAGCTCCGCGTGCTCACGGACGGCGGTGACCGCCGCACCCCGGCGGGCCAGCAGCTCACGGTAGGAACCGCGCTGGGCCAGCCTGATCGCGGTGGCGAGTACCGCCTGCCGCGGCGGCGCGTCGCCCAGGCCGGCGATCTGTGCCTCGTACGACATCAGCCCGACCAGCCGGAAGCCCGGCCGGGCGGCGATGGTGGCGGCCAGTCGGCCGGCCGCCCGGGCGCTGTGCACGGGGGACCGGCGCACCCCGACGTGCAGCCGTCCCCGCACCAGCCGCCAGGAGGCGTCCAGGTCGAGGCAGACGCGCAGGTCGGGTCGGCGGGTCGGGGCGCACACCGCGTCGACGAGGTCCAGTTGCCCGGTGTCGTCGACCATCAGGGTGACGGCGGCGGCGAGTGCCGGTTCGGCGGCCAGCTCGGCCAGCGCGGCCCGGTCGGCGGTGGGGTACGCCACCAGGGCGTCGTCGGTCACCCCGGCGCGTACCAGCCAGATCGCCTCGGGCAGGGTGAAGGCCATCACGCCCCGCCAGCCGGGGCGGTCGAGCGTACGGGAGATCATGGCTCGGGCCCGGACCGACTTGCTGGCGACCCGCAGGGGCTTGCCGCCGGCGCGGGCGGTGAGCGCGGCGGCGTTGGCGTCGAGGGCCGGAAGGTCGACCACCGCGTACGGCGGGTCGAGGTGTGCGGTCGCCCGGTCCAGCCGGTTCCGCAGGATGTCGCTGTCGGTCGCCACGTGTGCACGCTAACTGTCGAACGGTCAATGCGAAAAGCCCTCGCGTCCGCCCGGCTGCGCGCAGTGGCGACGGCGGCCTAGGCTCGGCGAGCAGGCAATGTCACGGCGGGCAACGCCTACCGCCGGGTCTAGAGTGTTCCACCGGGGGTGCCCAGTGATGGGCCGGCACGTGGAGGTACGGCCATCGAAAGCCAGTTCAACGGCGAGTCGCCCGGCGTGTCGCCGTCGGAGAACGAGTCCGGCGGCGCCGCCCGGCCGTCCGCCGACGCCGCCCACCAGTCCGGCACCGCCGACGCCGACGCCGCCCACCAGTCCGGCACCGCCGACGCCGACGCCGCCCACCAGTCCGGCACCGCCGACGCCGACGCCGCCCACCAGTCCGGCACCGCCGACGCCGACGCCGCCCGCCGGCCCGGCACCGCCGACGCCGACGCCGCCCGCCGGCCCGGCACCGCCGACGCCGACGCCGCCCATGAGCGCGGTACCGCCCACGCAGGCACCCCGCCGGCCGGTCCGGAGGGTCGCTCCGGCGGCCAGTCCGCAGCCGACCTGTCCGGGTACGCCGGCATCCGGTCCGTCCTGCGCATCCGGCCGTTCCGCCGGCTCTGGATCGTCCTCGGCGCGGCCTCCTTCGGCGACTGGTTCGGCCTGCTGGCCACCTCCGTGTTCGCCGCCTCGCAGGTCGAGGGCAGCACGGCCAAGGGCGCGGCCTTCGGTGCCACCATCTCGATCCGGCTGCTGCCCGCCCTGGTCCTCGGGCCGATCGCCGGCGTGCTCGCCGACCGGTTCGACCGGCGCTGGACGATGGTCATCTGCGACGTCCTGCGGTTCCTGCTGTTCGCCTCGATCCCGCTGGTCGCACTGCTGGGCGCGAGCAGCGCCGTCGTCGTCGGCTGGGCGCTGGTCGCGACCTTCCTGATCGAGTCGATCACCCTGCTGTGGATCCCGGCCAAGGAGGCCGCGGTCCCCAACCTGATCCCGCGCGCCCGGCTGGAGGCGGCCAACCAGCTCACGCTGATCACCACGTACGGCCTCACGCCCGTCTTCGCCGCGCTGGTCCTCGCCGCGCTGGACGCCGCCGTCCGGGGCGCGGTGCCCGGGAACCCGCCCGACTGGGCCGAGCCCGCCCAGTTGGCGCTCTGGGTCAACGCGTTCTCCCGCCTCGCCACCGCCCTGGTGGTGGCGTACGGCATCAAGGAGATCAGCCACGGCCAGGCCGCCGAACGGGGCCGCACCGAGCAGAGCATGCTGCGCCAGTTCACCGACGGCTGGAAGTTCATCGGCAAGACGCCGCTGGTGCGGGGCCTGGTGCTCGGCATCTTCGGGGCCTTCGCCGGCGGCGGCATCGTGATCGGCACCGCCAAGTTCTTCGCCAACTCGCTCGGCGCCGGCGACGCCGCCTTCTACCTCCTCTTCGGCGCGATCTTCGTCGGCCTGGCCCTCGGCATCGGGCTCGGCCCGCTGATCGTCAAGGAGATGTCCCGGCGACGCTGGTTCGGCATGAGCATCGTGCTGGCCAGCGCCTCGGTGATGACCCTCGCCTTCGCCATCCACCTGTCCATGGCGATGGTCGGTGCGATCCTCGTCGGCGCGGGCGCCGGCATGGCCTTCCTGTCCGGCACCACCCTGCTCGGTGGGGAGATCGCCGACGAGGTACGCGGCCGGGTCTTCGCCGTGGTGCAGATCGGCACCCGGCTCGTGCTGATCCTCGCCATCGGCCTGAGCAGCCTGCTCGCCGGGGTCGGCGGATCCCGCACCCTGGAGATCGCCGACCTGGGGGTCTCCATCTCGTCGACCCGACTGCTGCTGCTGGCCGCCGGTGCCGCCGGCATCGTCGCCGGGATCAGTGCGTTCGGGCAGATGGACGACAAGAAGGGCGTGCCGGTTCTCGCCGACCTGTGGGGCTCGATCCGGGGCCGCCCGCTGATGCCGGCCGAGCCGTTCGTCTCCGCCGGTCTGTTCGTGGTCTTCGAGGGCGGCGAGGGGGCGGGCAAGTCCACCCAGCTCACCCGACTGGCCGAGCGGCTGCGTGAGCAGGGCCGCGACGTGGTGGTCACCCGCGAACCCGGGGCCACCGCCATGGGGGCGCGGATCCGCTCGCTGCTGCTCGACAGCTCCGGCGTGGAGGCACCGTCCCCGCGTGCCGAGGCGCTGCTCTACGCCGCCGACCGGGCCCACCACGTGGCCACCGTCGTCCGCCCGGCGCTCGTGCGGGGTGCGGTGGTGGTCAGCGACCGGTACGTCGACTCGTCCCTGGCATACCAGGGCGCGGGCCGGACGCTGCCCGTCGAGGAGGTCTCCTGGCTCTCGTCCTGGGCCACCGGAGGGCTCAAGCCCGACCTGGTGGTGCTGCTCGACGTCGACCCGCGCACCGGGCTGTCCCGCGTGGCGGCACGCAACGAGGGCACCGACCGGCTGGAGGCCGAGTCGGTGGCCTTCCACGAACGCGTCCGGTACGCCTTCCTCGACCTCGCCGTCGCCGACCCGAAGCGTTACCTGGTGCTCGACGCCTCCCGGTCCGCCGAGGAGATCGCCGGGCAGGTGGTCGCCCGGATCGAGGAGATGCTGCTGGGAGCATCCGGCGGCGTCGTGCACCAGCGCCCGGCGCAGGGGCCGGACACCTCGGTGCAGTCCGAGTTATCCGACCCGGAGCTGGTGACGACGGAGCGGACGTGATGCCCGACGTCTTCGCCGACCTGGTCGGCCAGGACGAGGCGGTCGGCACCCTGCGCCGCGCCGCGGCGGCGGCCGCCGCCGTGCTGCGCGCCGCAACGGGCCGTCCCGGGGAGGCCGCCGAGCTGTCCGCCGCCACGGCCGAACCAGGGGACGCCGAGGTGGCCCCGGGCGCGGGTGGTGTCGCGGCCGGCGACCCCGGTGCGGGGATGACCCACGCCTGGATCTTCACCGGGCCACCCGGGTCGGGGCGGTCCGTCGCCGCGCGGGCCTTCGCCGCGGCGTTGCAGTGCGCGCACGGCACCGGCTGCGGCACCTGCCCCGGCTGCCACACCACCATGACCGGCACCCACGCCGACGTGCGGCTGGTGGTGCCGGAGGGGCTCTCCATCGGCGTCAACGAGATGCGGGCGCTGGTGCTGCGCGCCGCCAGCACCCCGTCGGGCGGGCGCTGGCAGGTCGTGATCATCGAGGACGCGGACCGGCTCACCGAGGCCGCCGGAAACGCACTGCTCAAGGCCGTCGAGGAGCCGCCGCCGCGTACCGTCTTCCTGCTCTGCGCCCCGTCGACCCACCCGGACGACATCTCGGTGACGATCCGGTCCCGCTGCCGGGTCGTACCGCTGCGGCAGCCGCCGGCCGGCGCGGTGGCCGAGGTGCTGGAACGGCGGGACGGCATCACGCCCGACGTGGCCCGATGGGCGGCGGCGGCCGCGCAGGGGCACGTGGGTCGGGCCCGGCGGCTGGCCCGTGACCCGGAGGCGCGTGCCCGGCGGGAGGCGGTGCTGGCCGTGCCGCGCCGGTTGACCGGGGTCGGGGCCGCCTTCGACGCGGCTTCCGCGCTGATCGAGGCGGCCGAGGCGGAGGCCGCCGTCTCGGTGGCGGAGAGCGACGCGGCCGAGCGGGCGGCGCTGGAGACCGCCCTCGGCGCGGGCGGCACCGGGCGGGGCGCGGCCGGCGCCATCCGGGGTGCCGCGGGACAGCTGAAGGACCTGGAGAAGCGGCAGAAGTCGCGGGCCACCCGGGCCCAGCGGGACGCGCTCGACCGGGCGCTGGTCGACCTGGCGGGCTTCTACCGGGACGCGGTGGCCATGGCGCTGCGTGCCCCCGTCGACCCGGTGCACGTCGACACGGCCGCGCTGGCCGGCGCGGGCGCGCAGAAGTGGCAGGCGGAGGGGGCGTTGCGCCGCCTGGAGGCGGTCCTGGCGTGCCGGGCGGCGATCGAGGCGAACGTGAAGCCGAGGATCGCCGTCGAGGCGATGATGCTCGCCCTCTGGAAGGGCTGATCCGGGCGCGTGCCGAGGGCGGTCCGGGGCGGTGGATCCCGTCGGCCGGACCGGTTGTCCACAGGCATCGACAGGCGCAATTCGGGTGCGGTACGGTCCGGTGTGCCGTGGTGACGGTGGTGGCACACTGAGTGAGCAGTCCGGGGAGGAGTTCGCCGATGCCGCGGGGGGAGATCGACGAGGCCTGGATCGAGGAAGCCGTGCGGCGCTACCGCCGCATCGAGTCCCTCCAGGCCGAGTTCGACCAGGCGGTGACGACGGTCGAGGTGACCGTCCGGTCGCCGGACGGTCTGGTCGAGGTCGTCGTGACCGCCGCCGGCCGGGTCACCGACGTGCGTTTCCTCGGCCCGCTGCACACCCGCCACCCGCGTGACGTCGCCGCCTCGGTGCGGGCTGCGGTGACCGCCTCGGCCGATGCCGCCCAGTGGGCGCGCGAGAAGCTCCACAACGAGACCTTCGTCGCCTACCGGCCGCTCGCGGGAGCCTGAGATGGATGTGCTGCGCACCCTCGCCGGCCGTCTCGACGAGGCTGCCGCCGACCTCAGCGGCGTGTCCCGCGCGGTCACCGCGGGCGACCCCCCGCAGGTCGCCTTCGGTGCCGACGCGGCCGGCCGGCCGGGTGAGATCGGTCGTGCGCTGCACCGGCAGTGGGTGGAGGCGACCGGTGACCGGGCCCGCGAGGCGCACGCGGCGGCGGCGCAACTGGCGGCCGCGGCGAACGCCGTCCGGAGCACGGCCGACCACTACGCCGACACCGACGCCGGTGCCCGTCGCCGCCTGCTCGGGGAGGGGTGATGGACGCCCTCGACCGGCTCGCTGAACCGGGCCTCGACCTGCTGGGCCGGGTCGACGCGCTGCTCGCCGCCGGTGCTCCCGAGGGGCACCGGGTGTGGCCGTTGCTGCGCCGCATGCAGGTGCTTCCCGGCGAGGCGGTGCGTGCCTTCCTCGACCTGCGGGCCGCGCCGCTGACGGCCGCCGGTCACGCGGTCCGACGGCAGGTCCGGGGGTACGACGACGCCGGTGCCGCGCTGACCGATCAGCTGCTCTGGTCGGGGCCGGCCGCTGAGGCGTACGGGCGGGCGAGGGCGTCCCTGCTGCACCACTTCGACGAGGGTCCGGAGAGCCTCGTCGGGCGGCTGGAATCCACCGCGGGTTACGCCGACGCGCTGGCCGACTGGGTGGAGGGCAGCCGGCTCGCCCTGGCCCGGGCGCTCGCCGACGTGCTGGGCTCCGCCGACGCGGTGGCAGTGGTCGCGGCGACCTCGGCACGCGGGCCCGGGGATCCGGCGGCCCCGTCGACCACGGGTGCGCCCCAGGCCGCCGAGATCGCGGCACGGGTGCTGGCGGTGCTGTGCGTCGCGTACGACGGTGCGGAGACCCTGCTCCGCCAGTGGGCGCCGAGCCTCAGGGAGTCCCGTTGGCGCGCTCCCGCCCCGGTGCAGCCCCTGCGCGAGACATCCACCCGAGTCGGCTGGTGAGCATCCGGTCGGGTAGCGCCGTCCCCGCCCAGACCGGCCGCACATCGGTTGATTCGACAACGGTGGATGGCGACGCCGGTGTTCGTCCCGCGACGAGCGGGTGCGCCGGAGCGCCCGTGGCGACGTAGGGTGAGGGAATGGGCATGCTCTGCGCCGTCAGCTTCCACCGGTACGGGCGCCTCTACTATCTCGATCCCGGCGAACTGCGCCCGCAGGTGGGCGACCGGGTGCTGGTGCCGACCGACGACGGGCCGGAGGTGGCCGAGTGCGTCTGGGCCGCCCAGTGGGTCACCGAGGACACGGACGGCTTCCCCCGCCTCGCCGGGCTCGCGCAGGAGGACGATCTGCGCCGCGACGAGACGCTGCGGCGCCGCAAGGCGGAGGCCAAGGTCGCCGCGAAACGGCTGATCCGGGAGCACGGCCTGCCGATGAAGGTGGTCGCCGTCGACCACGCCCTCGGCGGGCCCGACGGTGGCGGCGAGCGGAGCACGATCTACTTCACCGCGCCGCACCGGGTGGACTTCCGGTCTCTCGTCCGGGACCTCGGAGCGACCCTGCACTGCCGGGTCGAGCTGCGCCAGCTGTCCGCCCGCGACTCCGCCCGGGTGCAGGGTGGCATCGGCTCCTGCGGACGTGACCTGTGCTGCGCCACCTTCCTCAACGACTTCGAGCCGGTGACCATCCGGATGGCGAAGGACCAGGATCTGCCCCTCAACCCGCTGCGCATCTCCGGCGCGTGCGGGCGGTTGATGTGCTGCCTGAAGTACGAACATCCGCTGTACCAGAAGTTCCAGGAGTCCGCCCCGGCGATCGGTTCCCGGGTGTCGACACCGGAGGGGGACGGCCGGGTCGTCGGCCACAGCGTCCCCCGGGACGCCGTGACGGTCCGGCTGGACGCCGACGGCTCCCGCTGTTCCTGCTCGCGTGCCTCCGTCTGCGGCCCCCGCCAGGCCCACGACCAGCACTACACCACCTGATCGGCCGCCACCGCCCGGGTCAGGTGAGGGTGATCGGCGGTTCCGCCAGCCGAGGGGTCAGCGGGGTGCGGGGGGCCAGCCAGGAGGATTCCGGCGAGTCGTCGGGGTTCAGCTCCCAGTCGCGGGCCACCCGGTCGACGGCGACCGGGTAGAGGGTGAGCGTGCCGTCCGGGTCGATGCGCATCCGCAGGAACGCCTTCGCGTCCTCGATTCCCTGGCCGGCGAACAGTTCGTTGACGTTCACCCCGAAGATGCTCGCCACCAGCAGGTACGCCGCCACGAGCTGGCTGGCCACCAGGCCGCTGACCGGCCCGTAGAACGCCGCCGCGGCGACCGCCGGCAGCGGCCACGACCAGTCGTGGAACGGCAGTTCCAGCCAGGCCCAGCTGCCTGCGGCGGCCAGCCCGACGTGCGCCACGCCGTGCCCCAACCCGAGAATCCAGTGCCGGGCCCGCCGCTTGCCACCGGAACTCGGCGGCTTGGCGAACAACGCCGCCGCCAGCACGGTCACCAGCACCATGGCCACCAGCGGCACGCTGAACAGCCGTTGGTCGGTGGCGTTCTCGCGGTACTCGGCCACCCCCACCATCGCCAGCATCAGCAGCGTGTGCAGGATGCCGAGCAGCGAGGCGAAGCCGGGGTTGCGCCGGGGCAGTCGGGCGAAGATCCCCCAGCCGTACCGCCGGGAACGCGCCGCGTCCGGGTAGCGGCCCGCCAGTTCGTACGGCAGGGACGGGCTGGACCGCCGCGCGAGGGTGTCGTGCGGGGGGACCGCGATGCGCTGCGGGAGCTTGTGCGTCGGATACAGGTACGCGCCACCGCCGCCGCAGGTGACCAGTTGCCGCTCCGGGCCCGCGTAGCGGGCATAGTGGTGCAGGTCCCCGGAGATCAGGAGCCGTACCTGCGCCCCGCTGGGCGCGACGATCGTGCGGATGAAGTAGTCGATCGAGTCGTACGCCGTGGGATGGTCGACGGCCTTGACCCAGGCGGGTGCCGGCACCGCAAGGATCACCCGGCTCTGCGGTCCCAGCCTCGTCGCCACCTCGTCGAAGTAGGCGAGCTGCGGGTCGTCGAGGTACGACCCGGACTGGTCGTCGATGCCGAGCAGCCACCAGTCGGCGGGGAGTTCCACCGCGAAGTACGACCGGGACTGGCCGGTGCCCCAGCCGGCGAAGTGCCGGTCCCGGGACCGGACGAACAGCCGCAGGAAGGCGGTCAGTCCGTCGTACCAGTCGTGGTTGCCGGGTAACGCGAAGATCGTCGGCTGCTCGGGTGGGGTCACCGGCAGCGCGGCCTGGTAGGGACCCTTGCACCGGTCCTCGTACGCCTCGTAGGCCGCTGACGGGTACACCTGGTCGCCGCCCATCACCAGCGTCTGCGCCCGGGGTAGCCGGTGCCCGTCCACGTCCAGCTCGCGCTGGGCGAGCAGGTACGCCACCGAGTACGTGGCGTCGAAGCCGTCGCCCAGGTCGGCCACGTAGTCGAGCCAGAGCCCACCGTCGGGTCCGACCTGCCGGCCGATGCGCGCCGGCAGCGCGCTCTGCATCTCCCGTTTGTCCAGGTACGCCCCGAAGAGTATGGCCAGCAGCGTACGGATGCCGGTGCTGACCAGCAGGAACGGCGCGAGCCACGGCACCGGCCCGCGCGGCGTGAAGCCCAGCTCACGCGGATCGGTGCTGCGCGGCCGGCGGGCGGGACGACCACCCGAGGCCTCCACGGCGTGCGGCCCGGCCGGCGGTGGCTCACCCGGCTGGCCGGTCGGCGGGGTGGTGTGCGGGTCGACGGGGGAGCGATCGTCGGTCACCCGCCGCAGCGTAGCCCGGATCCGAGTGGGCTGCCGTCCGGGAAGGAGTCGGATGTCCGGTTGCAGAAACAGGGATCCCCGCTCGGTCTTCGGCGGGGTCGTGCCGTAGACTCGACGATCGTTGCCGCCTTAGCTCAGTCGGCTAGAGCGACGCACTCGTAATGCGTAGGTCGACGGTTCGATTCCGTCAGGCGGCTCGGTGCCGAAGCCCAGGTCATCGACCTGGGCTTCGCCGCTTTCCGAGGCTGACGGATCTGGTCGGCGTCACGCTCGCTTCTTGAACGTCGAGACCGCCCACACGTATCCGACCAGGGTGAACCCAACACACCAGGCGACGGCCACGATCGCGTCGCTGCTCGACGGGTTGCCCGTCAGCAGCCCGCGCAGCGTCTCGATGATCGGGGTGAAGGGCTGGTGCTCCGCGAACTGTCGCACCCCGAACCCCATCGTGTCCGCGGGCACGAACGCACTGCTCAGGAACGGCAGCATGATCAGCGGAACGGTGGCCAGACCCGCTGATTCCACGGTCTTCGCCGCCAGGCCCATGGCGACCGTGAGCCAACCGGCCGCGAAGCTGAGCAGCACGATGACACCGACCGCGCCCAGCCAGTCAAGGGCGCTCGCGGCCGGGTCGAACCCCATCGCGAAGGCGACGCCGATGATGGCCGCGCAGGCCACCAGGCAGCGCAGCGTGGTCACGACGACGTGCCCGGTCAGCACGGAACCGCGGGAGACGTCCATGACCTTGAACCGGTTGATGATGCCCTTGGTCATGTCGGAGTTCACCGCCGTCGCGGTGGCCCCGAGGCCGTAGCCGATGGCCATCACCAGCAGCCCGGGCGTCGCATAGTCGATGTAGTCGGACCCGACGCTGAACGCGCCCCCGAACACCTTCACGAACATCAACATGATCACGATGGGGAACAGGATCGCGTTGAACACCGTGAGCGGATTCCGGAACGTGTGCTTGAAGTTGCGCCGCAGCATGATCGCCGAGTCGCCGAACGCCGTCGAGAGAGCGCTCATCGCGCGATCGCCTCCTTGCTCGTGGGCTTGGTGCTCGTCTGGTCGGTCAGGGCCAGGAAGACGTCGTCGAGGTCCGGCGTGCGTACGGAGAACTCCTGGGCGTTGATCGACTGCTGGTCGAGCCGGTTCAGCAGGGCCACCAGCGACCTCGATTCGCCGTCGTGGGGCACCCGCAGGGTCAGCTCCTCGTCGTCGCGGGTGGACTCGGGCAGGAGCCGCGCCGCCGTCTCGAGTTCGTGGATTTCGGCGAACCGGAACTGCACATGACTGCCGCCGACCTGGCGCTTGAGCTCCTCGGGGGTGCCCTCGGCGACCAGGCGGCCCTGGTGGAGCACCGCGATCTGGTCGGCGAGCTGGTCGGCCTCCTCGAGGTACTGGGTGGTCAGGAAGATGGTGCCGCCCTCGGCCACCAGCTCCCGGACGATCGCCCACATGGTGCGCCTACTTCGGGGGTCGAGACCCGTCGTCGGCTCGTCCAGGAAGATGATCTGCGGGTTGCCGACCAGCGTCATCGCCAGGTCCAGCTTCCGGCGCATACCGCCGGAGTAGGTCGACACCATCCTGTCCGCCGACTCCACCAGGTCGAACCGCTCCAGCAGTCGCGTGACGATCGGGTCGCTCGAGCGTATGTGCTTGAGGTCCGCCATCAGTTGGAGGTTCTCGCGGCCCGACAACAGATCGTCCACTGCGGCGAACTGACCGGTCACACCGATGGCGGCGCGCACCTGCCTGGTCGCGGTCGCCACGTCGTGCCCGGCGACGCGGATTGTTCCGGCGTCAGCCTTCAGCAACGTCGTGAGGACGTTCACCATCGTCGTCTTGCCCGCCCCGTTCGGGCCGAGCAGGGAGTAGATCGATCCCGGAGCGACGGTGAGGTCGATGCCGTCGAGCACGACCTTGTCGCCATATGCTTTTCGCAGTCCGGAAACCGCAATCGCCGAACGTGTCATCTCTCCATCACTCTCATCGGAGCTGCCCTTTCAGATGTCGTCGCGCGCCGGATCGCTGTCCTTCGCGGAGCGTCGGACGAAACCACTGATCGCGTGTGTTGGCCGAAGCCGTGGGCGGTGGTGCGGAGGGCACTGTGCACTGGCTGTCGTGCACTCTCGTGGGATTGTTGTTGCGGACCCACCATCGAGTGCCGGTCGGTGACACCGCGCTTCGCGTCAGCCGCCGAACGGCGTCGATGTGTGCAGAAGCGATCAACGAGGCGCTCGTACGACCGCTCAGGAAACTGGCCTCGCCCCGGTGGCACGGTGAACCTGACGGGACGGTGAAGGGGTGCGTTGGTCGTGACCGCGTGACGTTCCGAGGCGTGGGCCGGAAGCAGCGGGCACGGGCCGCCCTTCCGGCCGTGTGGCGGCGGCGTTTCCCGGGCTGGGCACCGACAGCCAACGGTTTCGTGGTCGGCCACCGGGAGGACGTGGCGGTCCTCCCGGTGGATCAGGAGCGTCGAACGGTGATGTCGCCGAAGGAGGTGCGGCCGCGTACGGCGACCTTGCTGTCGGTCTGGGGTTCGGTGATGTGTTCGAGTTGGTTGTCGACTCGGCCGAAGTTCGTCTGGACCTCGAGCTTGGCGGCGACCCCGTCGGCTATGCCGATGTCGAGGTTGCCGGCGGAGGTGGCGAGGGTGGTCGAGCCGCGGGCCACCTCGTCGACGCGGATGCTGCCGTTGGTGGTCTTCGCGTCGACGTCGGCGGCGGCGTGGTGAATGTGGATGTTGCCGTTGGAGGTGCGGATCCGCAGGTCGCCCGTGGCGGTGTCGATGGTGGTGTTGCCGTTGGAGTTCTTGATCACCGCGGTGCCGTCGATCCTGGTGATGTGGATGGTGCCGGTGCCGGTGCGGATGTCGGCGTCGCCGGTGACGCTGTCGGCGGTGACGTGGCCGGCGGCGGTCGCCAGCCGCAGTGGGCCGGCTTGTTCGAGCCCGATGTTGCCGGCCGAGGTCTCGAGTTGGCACTGCCCGAGCTGGCCGGTGCCGCGGATGTCGCCGGCCTGTAGTTCGGCGGACAGGTGGGAGCCGCTCGGCAGTTCGATGGACACGATGACGTGCTTGGACCTGCGGGAGAAGTCGAAGGCGCCCGCCTTCGGACCGGTGATGCGCAGGGTGCCGTCGGTGTAGTCGACCTTGACCTGTCGAGCTGCCTTCACGTCGGAATCGTCGGTGTCGTTGCCGGGGCGGACGTCGACGACGGTGTCGGCGCGGTCGGTTGCGGTGACCTGCAGGTGGCCGGCGCCGAGGTCGACCGTGACGGCGATCGGTGCGGGGGTCTGGAAGGTGGGCATGTTTCCTCCGGTCGTGACGTGGTGAACGGCTCCGCTGTGGTGGTGCGGGCGGGTGCGTGGTCAGCGGACCCAGCCGGTGAATCCCTGCCTGGTGCGCATGCCGCTGCCGGGGGGTTCGGGACGGTCGGAGCCCTGTAGAGCGGCGGCTGCGGCTCGGACCAGCCAGGCGTTGACCGAGCGTCCCTGTTGGGCGGCGGCCTGTTCGATCGCGGTCTTGAGTTGTTCGGGCATGCGGACGTTGATCCGGGCGGTGGGACCGTCGTCGATGATCAACTGTTCGGTGTCCGGACTGTCGGTGGTGTCGTCGGTGGTGCGTTCGGGCGGGTCGGCGGGGGGCGGGGTCACGACAAAGTCGGCCTCGCGTCCACGGAGGCGTAGCTCCACCGATCCGGGGGTCAGATCCTGGGTGATCTCGTCGGCGGCTGCCGACAGGACCTCCAGCATCGCCATCCGGATGGTGGACTCGAGCGACCCGGTCAGTCGCTCGACCAGCGCACGCTGCTCTTCGCCGCCGGCTTCGGCCAGCGTGGCGAACTCGCGTGCCAGGTTGGTTACGTACGGGCTCAACTCCACGGTGCCATCATGGCACAAGAATGGCACACAGGCAAGCCAAACTGGCTCAGATCTGCGCCACCCGTGGCAGCACCCGGCGCTCTGCCGACTCCCCGGTAGCCTGCGCTCCTCTCGGCGAGCGAGTCGACCCCACGGAGGAAGCGTGGGATGCGACCTGCACCTCGCAGACGTGTCCCCATTCGTCCGGTCTCGACGAAACTCCGACATCGCACAGTTCGGGAACCGGTCCTGTCACACCCGGCCGTCACACTGACGGTCATGTCCGAGCCACAGCCCGTGCGGCCCACCCCCGTCATGCTGAGCTTCGACGTCGCCACGTCCGCCGACGTCGACCTGGTCGTGGCCGGCCCGGGCGGCCGGCGCGGAGGTGGTCACCGAGCCGGGCCCGCAACCCTGGGGGTACGCGGGCGTCTTCGCCGATCCGGACGGTCACCTGTGGATGGTGACGGCCGGAGCGGCTCCCGCGTGACGACACCCGCGTCCGCGTTCGGCACCGGTCAAGCCGTCGACGCCTCGGGGTGCTGGCACGATGACGGCACGACCGAGCCGCACGTCGTCCTCCACCGCAAGCTGGTCCGGGACCGGATCCCCGACCTGATCCAATCGCAGGGCGGCGGGGTCGAAGTCCGGGCGCTCGACGAGGCCGAGGTGCTGCCCGCGCTGGTCGCCAAGCTGCACGAGGAGGCCACCGAGCTGGGCGCGGCGGGCCCCGCTGACCGCCTCGCGGAGTTGGCCGACGTCCGGGAGGTGCTGTCGGCACTGGTCGCGCACCTGGGCTTCACCGAGGCCCAGGTGGCACGGGCGGCGCGGGACAAGCGCGCGGAACGCGGCGGTTTCGAGGGCCGGATCTGGCTGGAGGCCACGCGCGACCGGGGTTGAGGAAGCCACACATCTGTCGATCAAGGGTGTACCCCTCAACGGGGATGGGCCTGATCACGTGTAGAGCTTCTTCGCGTACTCCGGGCCGTAGTGGCGTTCCAGATCGGCGAGGCTCTCCGCCGGTGACTCGGTGTCCTTTCTCAGCCGCGCCCGGGTGGGCAGCGCGTCCGGCCGCCAGGTTTCCGGCTCCCACAGCCCGGCGCGCAGGAACGCCTTCGCGCAGTGGGAGAAGATCTGCTCGATCTCGACCACCAGGGCCAGCACGGGCCGGTGCCCCTGCATCACCATGTCGTCGAACCAGGGGGCGTCGCGCAGCAGCCGGGCCCGACCGTTGATCCGCAGGGTGTCGGTCCGCCCGGGGATCAGGAAGATCAGCCCGACATGCGGGTTGGTGAGGATGTTGCGGTAGCCGTCGGCGCGCCTGTTGCCCGGCCGCTCGGGCAGGGCGATGGTGTGTTCGTCCAGCACCAGGGCGAAGCCGGGCGGGTCACCCTTCGGCGAGACGTCGCAGGTGCCGTCCGATGCGGCGGTGGCGACCAGGCAGAACGGCGACGCGGCCAGCCACTGCCGGTCGCGCTCGTGCAGCCGGTCGCGCTCCTTGGCCGCAACGTGTGGGGTGGGCGTGCCCAGCAGCTCCCGTAGCTCCGCCGCCGAGGTGATCTCCACCGTCACGTCGACCTCCCCCGTCCGTTGACCACGGTGGCGGCGCACCGTCGTTTCGAGCCTACTGCGGCGCCCGTGCGTGGTTTGCCCCGGCGCGGCGGCGGGTAGGGCCCACAGCGAGCGCCGGAACCCGAGCACGGACGAGGTGAGCAGGAGGCCCGAAGATGGAGAGCCGACTAAAGGTCCTGGGCCACCCCGTCCACCCGATGCTGGTGATGTTCCCCGTCGCACTGCTGGTCACCGCCGTGCTGTTCGACGTGGTGGACACCGTCGGCGGGCCGGACTTCCTCGGCGAGGTGGCGTACTGGAACATCACGGTCGGCCTGGTCGGCGGCCTGCTGGCCGCGGCGGCCGGCGTGGTCGACCTGCTGGCCATCCCCACCGGCACCCGGGCGAAGCGGGTGGCACTCATCCACGCCGCCGCCAACGTGGCGGTGATCCTGCTGTTCTCCGCGGTGTGGGTGGTGCGGCTCAACGCCGAGTCGCGGGCCGCCGGCGGGGCGCTCGTCGCCATCGAGGTGGTGGCCCTGGCGATCCTCGGCATCAGCGCCTGGCTCGGCGGGGAACTCGTCGACCGGCTCGGCGTCGGCGTCGACCGCGATGCCGGCCTGGACGCGCCCAGCTCGCTGCGGCCGGCAACCAACGCCCACGCCAACGCCCCCAGCACCGCTCCCGCCCCCGGCACCGCCCAGGCCACCGGACGGACAGGAGAACCGCGATGACCGAGCACAACCGTGGCTGGCGGAGCCGACAGCAGGGCTGGGACCCGATGGGCGAACTGCACTCGCTGCGTGCCGAACTGCGCCGGCTGGTCGGCGGCCGGTCCGGCCCGCCCGAGGTGGAGCTGGCCGAGACGTCCGACGGCTGGGAGGTGGTCGTCCGGCTGCCGGGGGTCGCGCCGGAGGAGGTCGCCGTCGAGCTGGACGACCGGGAGTTGTGCGTCCGGGCCCGCTCGGAGGCCGAGGTCAACGCCGACCACGGCATCCCGGGCGGATTCGAGACCCGGGGCTTCGAGCACCGGGTGGACCTGCCGGCCCGGATCGACCCCGACGCGATCGACGCGGTGATGGACCACGGCCTGCTGCGGGTTCGCCTGCCCCGGGCGAACCGACCCGCGCCGCGCACCATCACCGTCGGCCGTGCCGGCCCCCGTGGCGAATCCGGGGGTGCACCGCCGACCGTCGATCCGGCCGCCGACCGGGAACTGCACCACCCGGACGTCGCCGCCGGCGAGTACGGCCGGCCCTGACCGGCGTGGCCGGCCTCGCCCTGCTCGGCCCGGCCGTCGGGCACGTGCCCGACGTGGCCCGGATAGCCGTGCTGCGCGCCAACGCCCTCGGCGACTTCATCTTCGTGCTGCCGGCGTTGGACGCGCTGCGGTCGGCGTACCCGGCGGCGGAGATCGTGCTGCTCGGCGCGCCGTGGCACGCGCAGCTGTGGCGCGACCGCCCCGGCCCGGTGGACCGGGTGCTGGTGGTGCCGCCGGCACCGGGCATCCGCACGCCCGACGCGGGGGAGCCGGAACCGGACCTCGACGCCTTCCTCGCGGCGGCCCGCGCGGAACGGTTCGACCTGGCGGTGCAGGCGCACGGCGGCGGCGCCAACTCCAACCCGTTCGTGGCCGCCCTGGGTGCGCGGGTCACCGTCGGGCTGCGGGCCGACGACGCCCCACCGCTGGACCGCTGGCTGCGCTACGTCTACTACCAGCCCGAGGTGATCCGCTACCTGGAGGTGGCCGCGCTGGTCGGTGCGCCCGCCACCACGATCGTGCCCACCCTGGCCGTCACCGACGCCGACCGGGCCGAGGCGCTGACGGTGCTCGGACCGCGGCACCGACCCCGGGTGGCCCTGCACCCGGGAGCCACCGACACCCGCCGCCGCTGGCCCGCCGAAGGGTTCGCCGAGGTCGCCCGGGAACTGCACGGCGACGGGTACGAGGTGCTGGTCACCGGCACCCCTGCCGAGCGGGAGGTGGTGGACCGGGTCGTCGCGGCGGCCGGGGTGCCGGTCCGTCCCCAGGTGGGCACCCTCAGCCTCGGCGGGCTCGCCGGCTGCTACGAAGCCTGTGAGCTGGTGATCTCCAACGACACGGGACCGCTGCACCTGGCCGCCGCCGTGGGCACCGCCACGGTCGGCATCTTCTGGGTCGGCAACCTCGTCACCGTGGCGAACCTGCTGCGCGGCCGGCACCGGCCGATCAGCTCGTGGACGGTGCACTGCCCGGTGTGCGGGGTGGACTGCACGCCCGGCATCTACCCGCACCGGCCGGGCGACGGCGAGTGCCCGCACCGGGTCTCCTTCGTGGCCGACGTGCCGGTCGTGGAGGTCGTCGAGGCCGCCCGCGAGCTGCTGGCTCAGCCCGCCTGACCGTCGGCGAGGACGACCTCCCACGCCTCCACGTCCCGGTCGGTGACGGTGGTCGGCGACTCCAGGTGGAACGCCCCGCTGGGCAGGACGCCCGCGCCGCCGTGGCGGGCCAGCACGGCGAGCTGGGCGGCGACGTCCTCGCCCTGGTGGTTCTCCGCCACCGACCGCCAGAAGTCGAAGCCCCCGCAGTCGACCAGTTTCGCCCGGTCGTACAGCACGCAACCGCCCACCCAGGAGACCCGGTACGCCCGCCACTCGCCCGGCCGCAGCCTGACCGCCTCGGTGACGTGCAGCAGGTTCGCCGCCGAGTGGATCCGTGCCCTGTCCCACTCCGGGCTGCCGGGGCGGATCCGTTCCGGCACCGGCCGGCCCGTCCACTCGGCGTAGTGCCGGTGCGTGTCGGGCCGTACGTCGTCGAGGTAGGACAGCCCGTGTACGGCGTTGCCGACGAACCCGCAGCCCAGCTCCCCGATCGCGGTGACCAGGCGGCGCAGGGTCCCCGGCTCCAGCCAGACGTCGTCGTCGAGGTTGAGCACGTACCGGGCGGCCGAGGCGGCCAGCAGGGACGCCCGGTGCTCGGCGAGCCCGCGGCGCGGCAGGCGTCGGGTCAGCAGCACGGGATGCCCCCGGTGGCGCAGTGCCCGCACCATGGTGGCCGCCGCCGGGTGGGCGTACCCGGGATCGCCGTCGGACTGGTCGCTGACCACCACCCCGAAGCCGTCGACGCCCTCCTGGGCGGCCAGCCCTGCCAGGGTGACCGCCAGTTCGGCGGGACGGTTGCGGGTGGGCACCAGCACGTCGACCAGCCGCTCGGCGCGGAACCCCTCGGGCGTGCCGGCGTCGAGCGGCCGGTTCACGGCGACTGGCCGGTGACCGGTGCCGGCTGGCCGGCGAGTTCGCCGGGCACGGCGGTGTTCGCGGGTGCCGGGTCGGCTGGTCCACCGGGACCGTTGACCGCGGGTGCCGGGTCGGTGGATCCACCGGGACCGGTGGTCGCCGGTGCCCGGCCGGCGGAGTCGGCGGCGGCAGTGCCGGCGGCGTGGCCGTGCGCGCGGATCCGGTCGATGATCGCGGAGGTGGAGCGGTCCGGCACGTACCCGAGGGTGCGGACCTGCCCGCCCAGCCGGCGTACCAGCGGGGCCTCGGGCACCAGCTCCGGCGGGTAGTCGCCACCCTTGACGTACACGTGGGGGCGCACGGCCTCGATCAGCGCGGCCGGGGAGTCCTCCTCGAACACCACCACGTGGTCGACGCAGGACAGCGCGGCGAGCAGGGCGACGCGGTCCTCCACGGGGTTCACCGGCCGGTCCGGGCCCTTGAGCCGGCGGACGCTGCCGTCGGAGTTGACGGCCACGACCAGCACGTCGCCCAACGCCCGCGCCTGTTCCAGGTAGCGCACGTGCCCCCGGTGCAGCACGTCGAAGCAGCCGTTGGTGAAGACCACCGAGCGGCCGGCGGCGCGGTGCTCGGCGGCGATCGCGGTCAGGTCGGCCCCGCCGACCAGCGGGGCCGCGTCGGGTCGGGCGGCGGGCACGTCCAGCGCGGCCAGCAGGTCGTCGCGGCGGCACACGCAGGTGCCCGTCCCCGACACGGTGATCGTGGCGGCGAGCTGGGCCAGTTGCGCGGCGGTGGGCAGCGGCGCGTCGGCGGCCAGCGCCAGCGTCATCGCGGCCAGGTAGGCGTCCCCGGCCCCGACGGCATGGCTGGCCGGCACCGGGGTGCTGTGACTGCGGCGGGGCTCGCCGTCGGCCCCGCCGACCACCGCGCCCTCGGTGTCCAGGGTCACCGCGACCACGGCGGCGCCGGTGTGCGCGCGCAGTTCCGCCAGCCGGGACTGGGCCAGGACAGCCCGGTCGACGCCGGCCCCCGCGGCGGCGTTCACGGTCACGCCGGTCCCGGTGACGCTGAGCCCGTCGCCGGTCATCGCCACCCGACCCTCGCCGGGCGTCGGCTCGCCGGTCGGCCCGTCGGTGCGGCGCATGCCCGCCTCGCGGGGCGCGGCACCCACGGTCAGCTCGGACGGTCCGTCGGCCGGGTCCTCCCCGGGATGGTCGAGGTGGAGCCCGGCGTGGCCGGCGGCGCGGGCGGCGGTGCCGGCGCGGGCCAACAGCCGGGTCGCCTCGGCGAAGCTCGGGGTGACCACGGTGGGGGCGAGTCCCCGCCAGTCGGCCAGGTCGTGCGCGTCCAGCGAGACCGTCGCGTACCGGTCGCGGTGTGCCACCAGCCAGGCGCGGACGGCGGCGGGCAGCGCGCCGAGGCCGTAGTCGCACACCACCAGCGTGGGTGGCTCGCCGCCGGTGGCGGCGCGTAGTTCCTCGGTGGCGCAGCCGAGGGCGGTCAGCAGGTGCCGGACGCCGTCGTCGTCGAGCGGGTCGTCGGGGTCCCCGGAGTCCTCGCGCAGCAGGATCTGGTCACCGGCCAGCATGCGGCGCTTCACCGGCGTGGGGCGGCCCGGCTGGTTGACGGTGCGGTCCCAGACGCCGGCCCGGTCGAGGCAGTCGTGCAGTTCGTCCCCGGCCACGTCGGCGCCGACCGGGGCGACCAGCACCGCCCGGCCGCCCAGCGCGGCGACGTTGACCGCCGTGTTGGCCGCGCCCCCGGCCGCCGAGATGCGGCGACGCAGGGTGAGCACCGGGGCGGGCGCCTCCCGGCACAGCCGGTCGGAGTCGGCGAACCGCCACTCGTCGAGCATGGCGTCCCCGACGACCAGGACGGGACGTCCCCGCCAGCTCTCCACCACCGAGGCGAGCCGGCGCTGTTCCGCTGCTGCTCCTCCCATGGCCGCCGCGTCCCCCGGGCCGGTCCGGTCAAACCTGCGGCGTCGACCACGGGGAGGGGGCGTTTCGGGCATCCGGTCCCGGGAAGGGATTTCCGGGTACCCCCGAGAGGAGAGCAACGATGGCAGCGACACTGCAGGGCAAGCGGATCGCGTTCCTGGCCGCGGACGGCGTGGAGGAGGTCGAGTACGTCCAGCCCCGCGAGGCGGTCGAGCAGGCCGGGGCCACCGTCGAACTGGTCTCGCTCAAGCCCGGTGCGATCCGGTCGTTCAACCACCTGGACCAGTCGGAGACGTACGACGTGGACGTGGCGGCGGCGGACGCGGACGCCGGGCGCTACGACGGGCTGGTCCTGCCGGGCGGCGTGGCGAATCCGGACTTCCTGCGCGCGGACCCCGAGGCGGTCGGGTTCGTGAAGGCGTTCTTCGACGCCGGCAAGCCGGTCGGGGTGATCTGCCACGGGCCGTGGACGCTGGTGGAGGCGGACGTGGTGCGGGGCCGCCGGTTGACGAGCTGGCCGAGCCTGCGCACCGATCTGGTCAACGCGGGCGCGGACTGGGTCGACGAGGAGGTCGTCACGGACAACGGGCTGGTCTCCAGCCGCAGGCCCGACGACCTGCCGGCGTTCTGCGCGAAGATCGTCGAGGAGTTCGCCGAGGGCCGCCACTGACCCGGCAGCCGCGTCGGGTCCATCGGCGCACGGCCTGTCGTCGGCCGCCGCCCATCGCGGGCCGCCGCCCGTCTTCAGGCCACCGGCGCTCGTCGGGCTGCCGCCCGTGCCGTCCGCTGCCGCCCGTCCTCAGGCCGCCAGCGTGGTGACGCGGGCGGCCTGGGCGGCGTCCTCGGCCTCCTTGTGGGCCAGGCCGTCGCGGGCGTCGTAGCGCAGGAAGGCGGGCAGGGCCGCGGCCAGCGCGACCGTGCCCACGACGCAGAGCACGCCGCCGGAGACGATCGAGCCCTGGATGCCGAGCGGGGTGCGGGCCATCAGGCCGGAGCGGAGCTGCCCGAGCAGGGGCCCGGTGGAGTACGACAGCATCTCGATCCCGGCGAGTCGGCCGCGCAGGTGATCGGGGATCGTCTGGTTCCAGATGGTCATCCGGAACAGTCCGGAGACCATGTCCGCCGCGCCGGCGAAGGCCAGGAAGAACAGCGCCCACCACAGGTTCGTGACGAGACCGAAGCCGATGATGCCCAGCCCCCAGGCGCCGGCGGCGAACACCACCATCAGTCCGTGCCGGTGCACCCGGGCCGTCCACCCGGAGCTGAGGGTGGCCGCCATCGAGCCCACGGCCGGCGCGGCGTAGAGCAGGCCGAGCACGGCGGGGCCGCCCATCCGCTCGGCCATGAACGGGTAGAGCGCCTGCGGCATGCCGAAGAACATCGCGTTGATGTCGACGAGATACGTGCCGAGCAGTTCGGGACGGCTACGCGCGTACCGCAGGCCCGTGGCCACCGACCGCAGCGACGGCCGGTCGGCCGCCGGGGGTGGCGGCATCGCCCGCATGTAGGCCAGGCAGAGCAGGGACACGACGAAGGTGGCCAGGTCGACCGCGTACACCCAGACCAGGTCGACGCTGGCGATCAGCACCCCGGCCAGGGCGGGGCCGGCGAGCTGGGTGATCTGCATCCGCAGCGAGTTCAGTGCGGAGGCTGCCGGGATCTGGTCGGGTACGACGAGGCGTGGGGTCATCCCCTCCAGGGCGGGCCGGCGCAGGCCGTCGAGTGCGGCGGTCAGCGCCGCCACCACGTAGAGCAGCCAGAGCTGCGGCTGCGAGCCGAGCGAGTTGACCAGCAGCACACCGCAGAGCAGGGCGAGCCCGATCTCGCCGCCGAACACCAGCAGCCGCCGGTCGAGGAAGTCGGCGAGCGCGCCGCCGACGAACGACATCACCAGCAGCGGCAGCAGTTCACAGACGCCGATCAGGCCGACCAGCAGGGGATCGCCGGTGAGGTGGTAGACCTGGTACGGCACGGTCACGTAGGTGATGAAGGATCCGAAGCCGGACACGCCCGCGGCGGAGAACACCAGCCGGTAGTCCCGTGAGGTGCGCAGGGGCGAGACGTCCAGCGCCACCCGGCGCAGCAGTTCCACTCCCGGCATGTTCGCCGACCGCGGGCCGCCTGTCGACGTGATACGCGTCGCCTGGCGACCTGATCCCCGTCGGCGGCCCTCGCCACCATCCTCGTCGGCGGCGACGACGCCTACTTCAGGATCAGCCGGTTGGTCTTCTCGAAGACGTCCAGGTCGGCGAGGGTCTCCGGGACGCTGACGGACAGCGGGGCGGGAAGCGCCTCCCGGTGGAAGAAGCCGGCGTCGATGGTCTCGTCTGTGGCGCGGGCCAGCACGCCGTCCCACTCCTCCACCCGGAACGCCGTGGTGAAGATCTGGTAGGTGTGGCCGTACATGTTGGTCCTGGTGCGGTCCGGCCCGGTGTAGAGGGCGAACGCGCTGACCCGCAGGGCACGCAGCCCGGTCTCCTCGCGGACCTCCCGGACGGCGCAGTCGGCGATGGACTCGCCCAGCTCCATGGCCCCGGCGGGCATCGCCCACTGCCCGTTGTCGGAGCGGCGGATCAGCAGCAGCCGCCCCGCGTTGTCGCGTACCACCGCGCGGGCGCCGACGAACATCAGCGTCCGGTCGCCGGCCAGCGCGCGCAGCTGCCCCACGTACGAGTCGGCCCAGGAGATGCTCACCCGGCCAATTTACGGGGCTTCCCTTCGGGGGGCCGGCGACACTAGCTTGTTACCCGTGCGTAGCACTTTTCGGATTCTGGCTACGCCGTAACGTTTTCCGGCGCACCATCGCCGGTAGGGGTAGGGAAGCACTCCTGTGGAAATCCCTCCCCAAGGGGCGGCCCCGGCGTTCGCACCGCGCCGGGGCCGCCCGCTCCATGCGGGGGCTACCCGCACCGTCCATTCTTGCGAAGATTCTTCGCCTCTGTCCCGCTGATGGGAAAACCCACCCGGCCGTCGCCCTACTCGCTGGTCGTCACGAGCACCTTGCCGACCACCGCGTCCTCCACCGCCTGCTGCGCGGCGGCCGTGGCCGCCAACGGGTGGTGGTGCAGCGGCAGCCCCATGTCCTCGCCCACCCGGATCCCGCCCTGCGCCGCGGCGGCCGCCACGTCGTTCACCGCCTGCGCCTTGGCCGCCTTCGGCATCGTGTACACCAGCACGAACTGCCAGCGTGCGTTCGGCGCCATCAGCGGCCGGATCGGCAGCGTCACCTCGCCCCCGCCGTCGTCGGCGTACACGGCGACCACCCCACCCGTGCGCAGCAGCGCGACGTCGGCGGCGGCGTTGCGTGCCGCCGACACCTCCACCACCGCGTGCACCCCGTCGGGGGCGATCTTGCGGACCTCCTCGACCACGTCCTGCCGGCGGTAGTCGACCACGAACGACGCCCCGGCCGCCGCCGCGAGCTGTGCCTTCTCCGGACTGCTCACCGTGGCCACCACGCAGGCGTCGGCCCAGCGGGCCAACTGGATCGCCGCGTTGCCCACGGCACCCGCCCCACCCTGCACCAGGATCGTGTGGTCACTGAGCGCCCCGGCGTGCAGCCGGTCCGGCAGGTACTCACCGGAGGTCAGGCAGCGGTGCGCGGTCAGGAACGGGATGCCCAGGCAGGCACCCAGGTCGAAGGGGGCGTCGCCGAGGCGTACGGCCTGCCGGACCGGCACCACCGTGTACTCGGCGCAGGTGCCCCACGGCCGCTGCCAGGCGGCCTCCCACAGCCAGACCCGCTCGCCGATCAGGTCACGGTCGACGCCCTCGCCCACCGCCTCCACCACCCCGGCGCCGTCCTGCCCCGGAGTCTGCCCGCCGGGCGGAACGGGGCCCTGCCGGCGGGCCTTCCAGTCCGTCGGGTTGACCCCGGCCACGGCCACCCGCACCAGCACCTCGCCCGGCCCCGGCTCCGGCACCGGCCGGTCCACCACCTGGAGCACCGAGGCGTCGCCGGTGCGCTCGTACACGATCGCCTTCATCGCGCCTCCTCACTCACCGTGCCCTGACGGCTGCCGTACCCGACGGATCCGCCCTCATGCCCCCGGCCGGGGCACGGCTGCGCCGAGGCCCGCCACCAGTTCCGGGGTCAGCTCGCCGACCGAGCCCAGCACCACCGCCGCCTGCTCCCGCGCGTCAGGGTCCAGCGGATACGCCCCGTGCGGCACCGCCACCACGACCATCCCGGCAGCCGCCGCCGAACGGACCCCGTTCGACGAGTCCTCCACGGCCACGCAGCGCGCGGGAGCCACCCCCAGCCGGTCGGCCACCGCCAGGTAAACGTCCGGTGCCGGCTTGCCGTGGGCGGTCTCCTCCGTCGACAGGGTGGTGCGGAAGGTGTCGGTCAGGCCCGTCGCCGCCAGCGCCGCCGCGATCAGCCGCGTCGGCGACGAACTGGCCAGCCCCAGCGGCCACCGCGCGGCCAGCCGGCGTACCACGTCGTCCGCACCGTCGATCAGCGGTACGCGGGCCGCGTACCGTCGGGCCATCTCCTCGACCACCTCGGCGGCGACCTGCTCGGCGGTACGGTCGACGCCCAACTCGCCGCTGAGGTAGCGGGCCCACTCACCGGTGCTCATGCCCATCAACCGACGCTGCGTGTCGTCCTGCCAGGTTCCGCCGTTGGCCGCCACGTACGCCCGGCGGACCTCCTCCCACACCGGCTCGGAGTCCACGATCACGCCGTCCAGGTCGAACACCACCGCATCCACCGTCATCCGGCCATCCTCCTCCATCCCCGTCGCTCACGGCGGCCGGTGGGGGCTGCGGGACGGTCGGCGTCGGGACGGTCGTCGGTGGGCGCGCTCAGCCGGTGGGCGCTCAGCCGGTCGGCGGCGCTCGGTCTTCGGGCGCGGCCAGTCGATGGTGCGGTCAGCAGGTGGGCGCGGTCAGGAGTCGAGGGCGGGAAGTCCGATGGGGCTTCCCGCCGGGATCACCGTGTGGGCGGCACGGGCGATCGGGTCGAGCAGCTCCCGCAGCCGACCCGTCCGCTCGGGGCCCAACTCGACCCAGGGGCGTGCGGCGGCGACGTCGGTGGCGTCCTCGACGGCCTGGAAGCGGGCGCGTCCCCGGTCGGTGGGCTTCCCGTCGACGGTCAACCAGCCCCGGTCGGTCAGCCGCTCGCGGGCCTGCGCCCACTCCTGCTCCGACCAGCCCCGGCCCAGCAGGTTCGCCGGCGACATGTCCACCGCGACCCGCCAGGCCAGGGTCTCCACCGGGTCGAGATCGGCGGCGACGAGCGCCGCCACGTGCCCGTCGCCCCGGTGCTCGCGCAACGTCGTGGCGGCCTGCCAGAGCCGGGCCAGGGGGTAGTCGCCGTGCGGCAGGGCGGCGTTGGCGGCCCCCAACACCCGGCCGGCGGTCTGCACGGCACCGGCGGCGGTCTCCAGCAGCTCGGCCGCCTCGACCAGATGCGACTCCGGCAGCTCGTACGTCAGCTCGGCCAGGGCCTGCACCGCACCGGTGAGCCGGGCCCGCAGCGCCTCCTGCGGGGCGGCCAACGTCCACACCGCCGGTAGCGCGCGGGACACCATGTGCGGGGCGAAGCTGAAGAACGCCGCGACGACCGTCGGGGCGTCGCAGGCCCCCAGTGGGGCGGCCCGGCCCGCGAAGTAGCCGCGCCAGTAGCCCCGCAGCCCCACCGCCTCGTACGCGGCGCGCGAGCGCGGGTGGAAGTAGGTGATCGCGTGCACCGGCTCGTAGCGCGTCCACATCAAGCGGGCGGTGCGCCCCGGGTCGTCCAGCGTCGTCACGTGCACCTCCGCGTCCGGGTGGCCATGCCGGCGGCTGACCGCCGGGTGCTGCCGAACCTACTGCCGCAGGGTGACGGGCAGAAAGCCATCTGTGGGCAACGACATTCGTCGGATCAGCCCGGAACGGGATGAACGGTCGCGGAACGCGGCGACGGGCGCCCACCCCGGTGCCGGGTGGACGCCCGCCGTCGGACAGCTCGGACTACTGCGCGGCCAGCACGTCCACCACGAACCGCAGCGGACCGGCCGGCCGGCCACCCGCCCCGTCGGTGCCGTACGCCTGCTCCGCCGGAATGTCGAGCTGGACGCGGCTGCCCACGTTCACCCCGACCAGGCCCTTGTCCCAGCCTTCGATGACCTGACCCACGCCGATCGGGAAGGTCGCCGGCTGGCCCCGCTCCCAGGACGAGTCGAACTGCTCGCCGGTGGCGTAGAACACCCCGACGTAGTTCGTGGTGATCGCCTGCCCGGCCTTGACCTCCGGCCCGGTGCCCTTGATCAGCGTGGTGACCGTGAGCTTGTCCAGCTCGCCCTGGCCGGCGCTGACGGTCGGCTTGGTGCCCAGCGCCGGGTCCGCCCCCTGCGGGAGCTGCGGCGCGGGGGCCGCACTCGGCTCCGCCGGGGCGCTGGCCGAGGCGGACGGGTTGCCGGCGGCCTGCTCGTCGGCGTCGTCGCCGCGCTGGCCGACGATCACGAAGACGGTGATCAGCACCCCGGCCACCGCGACGGCGGCGAGCCCACCGGCCCACGCCTGTCGGCGGCGCTTGGCCTCCGCTGCCTTCTGAGCCGCCAACTGGGCGGCGAGTCGCCGCTCCGACTTCGTGGACCGGTTCTCCGTGCGCTCGCTCACGTCGTCGACTCCCTGCTGCGAAGGTGGGGTGGCCGGCGTCATCCGCCGGGGAAAGCCGACGCACACGGTACCCGCCCCGACGCCCACGGTGCCGCTTCACCCGGCGGTCCGGCCATCTATGTGCCCGGGTGTCCCACCGGGCGGGCGGCGGGCCGGGGTGGGATGGCCGCAGCCGCGTGCCGGGGGCCGCCCTCCGGCGTCGCGGCTCAGGCGCTCTTGCGGGTCGTCTTCTTCGCGGCGGTCTTCTTGGCCGGCGTCTTCTTCTCCGCCCCGGCGGCCTTCTTCGGCGTCGCCTTCTTCGCCGGCTCGGCCCTGTCGGGAGCGGCCTTCTTCGCGGCGGTCTTCTTCGCCGGGGCCTTGGCCGCCTTCTTCTCGGCCGCCTTCTTCTGGGCCGAACGGGCCGCGGAGATCGGCGTCGGCTGCCCGGCCCCGCCGCTGGCAGCCGGTTGCTCGCCGCGCGCCGACCGGGCCCGCTCCACGGACGCCTTCAGCGCCGCCATCAGGTCCACCGCCGCCGCCGGGGCCTCCTCGGCCTCCTCCGGCGCGACGACCTCCCGGCCCTCCACCTTCGCGTCGATGACCTCCTGCAACGCCGCCCGGTAGTCGTCGGTGAACGCGTCCGGTTGGAACTCCCCGGCCATCGAGTCGATCAACGAGCTGGCCATCGCCAGTTCCGGCGGGCGGACCTTCAGATCCTCGTCGAGGAAGCCGAACTCGGGTCTGCGGATCTCGTCGGGCCACAGCATCGTGTTGAGCAGCAGCACCCCCTCGCGAACCCGCAGGGTGGCCAGCTGCTCCCGCTGGCGCAGCGCCACCTTCACGATCGCCACCCGTTCCGAGTCGGTCAGGGCGTCGCGCAGCAGCACGTACGGCTTGGTCGCCGTGCTCTCCGGCTCCAGGAAGTACGCCTTGTTGTAGAGGATCGGGTCGACCTGCTCCGCCGGTACGAACTCCAGCACGTCGATCGCGCGCGAGCTGGTCAGGGGCAGGTCGGCGAAGTCCTCGTCGGTCAGGATGACCAGCTCGCCGCCGCCGAGGTCGTACCCCTTGGCGATGTCGTCGTAGCTGACCTCCTCGCCGCAGACCTGACAGGTGCGCTTGTAACGGATCCGGCCGCCGTCGGCCCGGTGCACCTGGTGGAACCGGATGTCCTTCTCCTCGGTCGCCGAATACAGCTTCACCGCGATCGAGACGAGGCCGAACGACACGGCTCCCTTCCAGATGGCCCGCATCACGCGCTCCCTTCCCCGGTATCGACCATGCTCGCATCCGATCGAAGCGGGCGCGAGGACTTCCGGCGGCAACTACAGTCAGGGAGTGCCCGGCGCGCCGCTCAAGCCGATGCTCGCGATGACCGGTCAGCTTCCGTCGGGTGACGGCTGGGCGTACGAGTTCAAGTGGGACGGCGTCCGGGCCCTCGCCGACGTGGCGGGCGGCCGGCAGCACCTGTACGCCCGCTCCGGCGTGCAGATCACCGCCGCGTACCCGGAGCTGATCCCGCTGGCCGAGCAGGTCGACGACGCGTTGCTCGACGGCGAGGTGGTGCTGTTCGACCCCGCCGGGCGACCGTCGTTCACGCTGCTGGCCGAACGGATGCACGTCCGCGACCCGGCGAAGGCGGCCCGGCTGGCCGCCACCGCCCCCGTCACGTACATGATCTTCGACGTGCTGCGGCTGCGCGGCGCGGACCTCACCGGCTGGCCGTACGCCCGACGCCGGGCGGCCCTCGACGACCTGGGGCTGGGCGCGGCGCGGTGGGCGGTGCCCCCGGTCTTCCCCGACGGCCCCGCCACCTACGAGGCGGCCGGCGAGCACGGTCTGGAGGGGGTGATGGCCAAGCGGGTCGACTCGGTGTACCGACCGGGCCTGCGTTCACCCGACTGGGTGAAGGTCAAGCTGGAGGTGACCGGCGACTTCGTGGTGGGTGGCTGGCGGCCCGGCGCGCGGAAGATCGGCGGCCTGCTGGTGGGGGTGCCCCGGCCCGACGGCCGGCTCACCTACCGGGGGCGGGTCGGCGGCGGCATCGGCGCGGCGATCGAGCGGGAGCTGCTGCGGGAGCTGGAACCACTGCGGGGTGGCGGGTCGCCCTTCGCCGGTGACGTGCCGCGCGAGGATGCGCGGGGGGCGATCTGGGTACGCCCCCAGGTGGTGGTCGAGGTGAAGTACGGCCAGCGCACCCCCGACGGGCGGCTGCGGTTCCCCCGGGTGTTGCGACTGCGACCGGACAAGCCGGCCGAGGAGGTCGATGATGCCAGCTGAACGGTTCCCGGTGAACGTGCAGGGACGCACCCTGGAACTGTCCAACCTCGACAAGGTGCTCTACCCGGCCGCCGGCTTCACCAAGGGCGAGGTGGTCGACTACTACACCCGGGTCGCGCCGGTGCTGCTGCCGCACCTGGCCGGTCGGGCGCTGACCAGGATCCGCTACCCCAACGGTGTCGAGGGTGGGTCGTTCTTCGAGAAGAACAGGCCGGCGTCCACGCCCGACTGGGTCCGGGTGGAGACGCTTCCCGCGCCCGGCTCGACGAAGGGCCGGGACACCATCGACTACGTGGTCGCCGACGACCTGCCGACCCTCGTGTGGTTGGCCAACCTGGCCGCGCTGGAACTGCACACCCCGCAGTGGAAGATCGGCGAGCATCCCGACATGCTGGTCGTCGACCTCGATCCGGGCCCTCCGGCGGGGCTGGGTGAGTGCTGCGCGGTGGCGGTGCTGATGCGCGACCGGCTCGCCGACGACGGCATCGACTGCTACCCGAAGACCTCCGGCAAGAAGGGCATGCAGCTGTGCTGCCCCATCGCCGGCACGCAGCCCGCCGACGTCGTCTCCGACTACGCGAAACGGATCGCGCGGGAACTGGAGGGCGAACACCCGAAGCTGGTCGTGTCGAAGATGGCCAAGAACCTGCGGCCCCGCAAGGTGTTCATCGACTGGAGCCAGAACAACGCGGCCAAGACCACCGTCGCGCCGTACTCCCTGCGGGCCCAGCCGGCCCCGTCGGTCTCCACCCCGCTGACCTGGGACGAGGTGGAGGCCGGCACCGGCGGTCGGCGGCCGGCGGTGCGTACCTTCACCGCCGCCGAGGTGCTGGACCGCGTCGAGGAGTACGGCGACCTGCTCGCCCCACTCCTCGACGGCGGCCCCGAGCTGCCGGGCTGAGCCCGCTGGCCCGCCGGACGGCCTGGCCGGAGGCTGGCCGCCGTCAGACGGCCGGCCAGCTCGTGTACGAGATGCGCGCGTTCAGGTTCGCCGGCACACCCAGCCACGAGTAGCACCTGACCCTGATCACCGTGTTCGACTCGGCGCGCGTCCAGCTCACCAGCACACAATGCCCCCGTGACGGGCCGTCCGGGGACATGCCCGAGTGGGCGTTGACGAAGGCGGTGCCGAAGGTCGTGCCGGTGCCCGTGAACGTCATCTGGTAGAAGCCGGTGCCGAGCAGCGTGCCGGCCGCGCCGCCGTAACCGGGCAGGGTCGAGTTGTAGCTGTCGCCGTTGATCGCTCCGCCGCTGCTGTGCTCGCCGTAGAGGGTGCCGCTGGCGAAGCGCGGGCCGGCGGAGTGGCCCAGCAGGTCGACCCGGGAGCCGTAGGTGACCGCGAACCGGGCGTCGACCGGCAGCCCGGCGGCGTTCGCGCACCGCACGATCCGGCCGTCCGGCCAGTCGGCCTGGCAGTTCACGGCCGTCGAGCCGAGCGCCGTCACATGGGTCATCGGGAAGATGGGGCCGTTCTCGCTGTCGGGGTTGGGGTTCAGGTGGAAGCGGTAACGGCCCTTGGCCAGCCGCTCGTAGGAGATGGCGCCGCCCGTCGAGTCGTACCGGTAGGTGCTGGGCAGCGTCCGTAGGCCCGTCGGTGCCGTCTGGTCGGTGGCGAACCACGCCAGCCGCCCCTGGTGGACGGAACGCCGGTTGGTGAACGTCATGACGAACCGGCTGTCCACTGGCGAGCCGGTCGCCGCGAAGCACCGCACCTGGATCAGGTGGTCGTCACCGAAGAGGCTGCGGTAGTAGGCCGGCACGGTGCAGTGCACCGGCCCCCCGCCGTAGGCCACCACATGCGCGACGCCGCCCGAGGTGGCCGCCCCCTCCAGGACCACCGTGTACGCCCCGGTGCCCGTCCGCCGCACGATCACGTCGGTGTCGATGGACGTGGCGGAGTAGCCGCCACTGATCCGGTATTCGGGGTGGTGGGGGAGTGCGCCCACACCGTGGCGGTGACCGTCGGGTTGGGAAAGGGCGCCGCCGTGGCGGGCGCCGGCACGGTCAGCGCCGCGCCGACCAGGAGCGCAGCCGCTCCCGCCGCTCCCCGACGAGGTCGGGACCATCTTCCTGCTCGCATGACAGCAGCCTTTCCGCCCGTTCGAACCGGGTGTCGACATCGGATGTTTCGGCCCCCGCGCCAGGAGTCTGCCAAGCCCGGTCAACGCGGGGTTCGCCGGTGGTCGCGACCCCCCCCCGGACGATCAGCGGTCAGGGGGTCGCGCCTGTCTCACCGTGGCGGCGCAGGCGCGCGTACGCCCCGCCGAGGAGGACGACCGTGACCAGGCTGATCGTCACGTCGCTGACAAGCGCCTCCACGGGGGAGGCCGGCGCGTACGGCGGAATGAGGTACGCCAGCGTGGCCGCACCCAGCAGCGCCGCTCCGGCGCAGGCGAGCACGTGTCGCTGCCCCCAACCGGTGCGCCCCGACCAGCGGGCGAGCACGAGGGCCACCGTGGCGACGACGGCGATGGTGATCGCGACGCCGGGCCATCCGGACAGCAGGGCCACGCCGAGGTAGCCGCCTCCGACGAGCAGCCCCGGCCAGCGGGCCCGCGGTGCGGCGGCGGTGGACGGTGCGGCGGCGGTGGACGGCGCGGCGGGCACGGCAGCGGGCGCGGCCTGCGGGGCCGCCGGGGCAGGCGGTGGCCTGCGTCGCCAGCGGGGCAGCACCGCCACCGCGACCAGGGCGAGGACCACGACCGCCGCGCCCGCGAGCTGCAGGGTGCTCGCCTGGAAGCCCTTGCGCCCACCGTCGTCGGAGAAGATCAACAGGCTGCCCAGCAGATAGAGGACGGTGACGGCGAGCAGGCCGGGCAGCCGCAGCCACGGCCGGCGACGGCGGGCCGGGGACAGGTACGACTCGACGAGCGCGATGGGCGCACAGATGCTCAGCGCCACATGGTTGCTGAGGTAGCCGACCGCCTCCTGGGCGCTGATCCCCAGCACGGGCACGCGCGTGTGGTCAGCCGCCTGACGCTCGGCGAACTCGGTGTCGGCGAGAAACTCGGGGTTGAACAGCGACTGGTCGACCAGGCCGGCCTGGAGTACCCCGAAGGCCGCCGCGAGCAGCACGATCATCGGCCAACCGCCGCCCGACCGCCGGGCGGCCTCACGGATCAGCACGGCCGCGCCCCCGTACATGGGAGCCAGGACGACCACCGCGAGCAGCATGTCGCCGACGGCGAAGCCTCCCCACGAGCACTCGGCCGCCCACGGGGCCAGCAGGAGGAGAGCGGCGACCGGGGCCAACCGTCGCCACCCCGTCGACCGGTCGCCCAGTTCGGGCAGCCGGTCGCCCCCGTCGGGCTGCTGCCCGGTCATCCGCCCTCCTCCCCGTCACAGGTCACGCCGCAGGGCCTTCGCCTCGTCGTCGAGCACCGGGGTCGCCGCCCATCCGCCTGGTCGTCGCCATGGGCCGCCTGGTCGTCGCGGTGGACCACCTGTTGCCTGCTCACCATGCCGTCGGCGAGGCGTCCGACGCCACGGCCATCAGCCCACGGAGGCATCTACCAAAGTCGACGGGTCGGACGTGTACGGGACGGTCCTGGCGGATGCGGCGTCGGACGGGACGATTCGGAGATGGCGGGGACAGATTCGGAGATGGCGGGGACAGTGGAACGGCCGTCCACCAACAGGCACCATGCGTGCCGATGTCGGTGGCGTCGCCGAGGTCGTGCGTAGCATCGGGCCGGAGGCAGCTGAGGAGGCACGATGACGCCGACCCCCACGAACACGGTGCGACCGGCCGGCGGGCAGCCGGCCCGGCTGGGCGGGCCTGCGCTGGTCACCTGGTGCGACGCGGCGACCGGGGAGCGCGTCGCACTGACCGCGTCCGAGCTGGGCGGCTGGGCGGCCCGAACCGCCGGTCTGCTGCGCGACGGGTGCGGGCTGGCCCCGGGCAGCCGGGTCGCGGTGCTGCTGCCGCCGCACTGGCGTACCGCTGCGGTGTTGCTGGGAGCCTGGTCCGTCGGGATGGCGGTGTCGTTCCGGCCCCACGCCACGGCCGGGCTGCCGGTCCTGGAACCGGGCGGCGACCGGCCGTACGACGCGGTGTTCGTCACCCCGGCACGCCTCGACGACTGGCTGGAGGACGTGCCGGAGGGGGTGCACCGTTACCTCGTCGGCACCGCGCCGACGACCGAGGTGCCGCTCGGGTGGCTCGACTGGTTCGTCGAGATGCTCCGGCACACCGACGACCCACCCGACCACGCGGCGATCCGCCCGTCGGATCCGGCCAGCCCCGACGGCACCAGCTACGGCGAGTGGGGTGAGATCGCGTCCGCCCTCGCCGGACAACTCGACCTGCGGGCCGGCGATCGGCTGCTGGTCGACGTGGCCGAGCACGAACAGCCGGTGAAGTGGCTGCTCGCGCCCCTGTCGGCGGGTGCGTCGGTGGTGCTCTGCGCCAACCTCGACCCGGCCGGCCGGGACGCCGTCGTCGCCGCGGAGCGGATCACCCGGATCCTCTGACCGACCCGCCCTACGGGGTCCCCTGAGGACGCAGCGCGGCCTCAGGGTCGTACGACGCGGGTTTTCTCCGGTGGTCGACGGTTCGGCCCGGTGGAAGCGTTACCCCCATGGCATCGCGACCCGTGCGACGTTGGCGTCAGCTCGTGCTCTGGCTGCACGTCGTCACCTCGGTGGGCTGGATGGCCCAGGCCCTGGCGATCTTCGTGCTGCTGGTCACCAGCCTGACCACTCAGAGCCGGGCGGAGGCCGTGAGCGCCACCTCGATGGCGCAGGTGCTCGACGGCAGGCTGCTCGCCCCGCTGGCCAACGCCTCGGCGTTCACCGGGTTCATGCTCGCCGCGGCGACCCCGTGGGGATTCGTCCGGCACTGGTGGGTGCTGGTGAAGTTCGCGATCACCCTGGTTCAGCTCCACCTGGGCATCTTCGTCCTCGGCGGGGCCCTGAAGGACAGCGCCTCGGCGGCGGCCACCGGCAGTGCCGGGCCGGCCGTTCCGCTGGCCGTCGGCTCGGCGCTGATGGCCGGTGCCATCGCCTTCCAGGCCTGGGTGTCGGTCGCCAAACCCTGGTCGACGACCCGCTGGATGCCCGCCGACCGGCGGCGCGTCTCCGCCGAGACGGCACCCCGCTGGGTGTTCGTGGCCACCGTCGTCGGCGTCGTCTCGGACCTCGCCGTCGCCGCGGTGCTCGGCCACCCGGCTCCGCTGGTCTCCGTGGCGATCCTGGTCACCTGGCTGGTGCGCCGCCGCCGCCGGGCGGCGACGATGGTGGCCGCCAGCGCGACGGCCTGAACCCGAGCAGCAGTCCCGACGGCCCGACCGCTGCGGCGACCTGGCTCCCGATCACCCGGTCGCAGGCCCAACAGCGCTCCCCGGCCCCCTGCCGTTACAGCGGTGCCAGCCTTGCGGCAAAGCCTGTTGCCGGCGTGTCTGACGTGGTCTCATACCCGGACGACGACGCCACGACCTGGTGGCAACCCCGCGTCGACCCGCACCGCTTCCATCCCCCGAAAGGTGCAACGATGCACAGGAGATCGACCTTCCGACTGGCGGTTCTCACCGCCGCCGCCGCGACGTTCCTGGCCTCCGGCGGCGCGTACGGCGCGGCGGGCGTGGCAGCGCCCGTCTTCCCGGGTGTCGAGTACTGCGAGCCGAGTGCCGAGGCGCACAGCGTGGCCCGGGTCGCCGAGGGCGCGACCGCCAAGGAGCCGGTGCTCTACTCGAAGAACGAGGCGAACGCCTACGGCGTGATCAAGGATGCTCCGCGCCTGCCCAACGGCAGCGTCACCGTGCCGACGGTCTTCCACATGATCTCCGACCACCCGCTGAGCGCGGCGGAGACGACCCGGTTCAACACGATGATCGCGGCACAGATGGAGGTGCTCAACGACTCGTTCTCGGGTGCCACCGCGCCGGACGCCGCCGACACGCCGTTCCGGTTCGACCTCGTCGACACCACGTGGACGGTGAACAGCGACTGGTACACGGTGGTGCCGGGCAAGAACGAGCGGGACATGAAGAGGGCGCTGTACACCGGCGACGCCCGCACCCTGAACGTGTACGCGGCGAACATCGGCGGCGGGCTGCTCGGCTGGGCGTACTTCCCGAAGGGCTACAACAACGGCCGGGACTACATCGACGGCGTGGTGCTGCTCGACGAGTCGATGCCGGGCGGGACGGCCGGCAAGTACGCCGAGGGTGACACGTTGACGCACGAGGTCGGGCACTGGCTGATGCTGGAGCACACCTTCGCGCACGGCTGCTCCGCCTCCGGCGACTTCGTCGCGGACACCCCGCGCGAGGCGGCACCGAACTTCAACTGCCCGGTCGGCGCGGACACCTGCGCCGCCCCGGGGCTGGACCCGATCCACAACTTCATGGACTACACGCAGGACTCCTGCATGGACATGTTCACCCCGGGCCAGGCGGACCGGATGAGCGACGCCTGGGTGGCCTTCCGGGCCGGTGGCGGCAAGTAGTCACCTGTGTGGGTTGGCGGGCCGCACCCCAGCGGCCCGCCAACCCATCTTCTTGCCCGGTCGCGGCAGAAGTGGTACCGCCTGTAGTACTACTGGCGGCAGGTGCTCAAGGCGATTGACAGGAAGGAGGCCATGTGATGCAGAACGAACCCCGTCCGGAGGTGTCCCACTACACCTATCGCGTCATGTGGTCTGCGGAGGATCGTGAGTTCGTCGCGACCTGTGCCGAGTTTCCGTCCCTCTCCTGGCTGGCACCCTCCCAGGTCGAGGCCCTGCAAGGGCTTCAGGATCTGGTGCGGGAGGTGATCGCCGACATGGCGGAGCAGGACGAGCAGGTTCCGCAGCCGTTCGCCGAACGCAACTACTCCGGCAAGTTCAACCTCCGGGTCGGGGAGAGCCTGCACCGCGAACTCGCCATCCAGGCAGCCGAGGACGGGTTGAGCCTCAACCAGTACGTCCTGCGCAGGCTCCGGGCCGCCTGACCAGCCGACGGCCCGCCGGGGTCGGACCGGGTCAGCGGGCGCTCGGTCGCACCCGGCGAGTGCAGGGCGACAGGTGATCGGTGGGCAGCGCACACCGCGTGCCGCCGGGCAGTGGCCGGTCGCAGAACACCCAATGGCGTACGCCCTGCTGGTCCTCGGCCGACACGGTCACCCCGCCCGGTTCGACGCGGGCGCTCAGCCGGGCCAGCAGGCGGACGGCGACACGCGCGAAGATCCGGGCGCGAAGCAGGTCCGGCGCGGTGATCGGCAGATGGATCACCCAACGGTCGCTCACCGGTAGCGGTGGCTCGCCGATCGTGCGCTCTGCCAGGCCCGCAGCGCGTTCTTGATCCGTGCGTTCTCCTCCTGCACCGCGACCAGGGCGGTCTGCGCGACGGTGAGTTCGTCGGCCACCCGGTGCAGGAAGGCGCGGATCTCGACGGGGTCGAGGCCGCGTCGCCGGACGTTGAGGGACCACTCGCGGATCTGCCAGGGCCGGAGCGTTCGTGGCGGACGGGCGACGGCTGCCGGGCGTTGCTCGCGTCGGGTCATCAGTCGACGGATCAGGTTGCGCATGGGTGACCGCCCTTCGTCGGGTCGCGTCGCTTCGTCGGGTCGCGTCGGAGTGGAAGGGGCGGCCTCCGCCGGTGGCGGGCGACGGAGACCGCCCCGCCCTGCCATCGCAGCTTCGATCGGCGGTACGTCAGCAGGGCCGCGCCGGGGGAGCGCGGGAGTGGGGTCTCGACGCGATGCGAGACCGGTACGAGAGGTGCCAACCGACCGCAGCATCACCGCATTACCGCATCACCGAGAGCGGCGCTATCGCCACCGAGTCACCTATGTCAAGCATGTCTTTGAGCCAGCTACCTACTTATGTCATTCGTGCTACATGTGTTGCCTGCGTCGAAACGCCTGATCGATACTGGTTGGGCCAACCGACTGCAAGGGGCCTGACGTGCCTATCCCACCCACGATGGACGAGCTGCTCGACGCTTTCATCAGAAAGATCAAGGACGGGACGTACCCGCCTGGCTCGCAGCTCCCCTCCGGGCGGGCTCTGGCGGATGAATACGACGTCTCGCAGTCAACGATCAGCCGCGCGGTGGCGAGGTTGCGGGAGCAGGGCGTGCTGGTCGGCCGACCGGGACGCGGCGTCTTTGTTGCGGAGTCCGCCCAAGGTTGATCTTGCGCCGACGGTAGATCGGTACGAGCCGTCTGTCCGACGGCCTCGCCGATCTTCTGCCGTCCACGACGGCGGCATCGTGGACCTCGCAGCCGCCGTCGCACGAGCCGCGTGCTGGTCTGATCTGTGCCGAGCATGTTGACCTATGCTCGTCGGGTGAAGCCGGTGGCAGCGGAGATGCGGCAGCTCATGCTCGGCGAGATGCTGTCGTCGCTGTCCGCCATCCCGGCGGAGGCGGTCGAGCACGGTGAGGTCTTCACGCGCCGCTGGATCGTCGACCTGATCCTTGATCTGGCTGGCTACACCGCAGATCGCGATCTTGCCAAGCTGGTGGCGGTCGAGCCAGCCTGCGGCGGTGGCGCCTTCCTTGCCGCGATGGCCGCTCGGGTCAGTGTCTCCTGCCGCAAGCACGACCGGCCGTTGCGTGACGCCGAGCGGGCCGTCCGTGCCTTCGATCTGCTGACCCCGAACGTGACGGCCAGCAGGCAGCTGGTGCGGGAGGTGCTGGTCGACGAGGGTTGGTCGCTTCCCGAGGCGCGGGAGGTGGCGACGGCGTGGGTGCGGCAGGGGGACTACCTGCTCGACCCCTATGTCCAGGAGGACGTGGACTTCGTCGTGGGTAATCCTCCGTACGTCCGCCTGGAGGATGTGCCGGCGGACCGTATGCACGCCTACCGCGCCGCCTGCCCGACCATGACCGGGCGGTCCGACCTCTACGTCGGCTTCTACGAGCGGGGGCTGCGTTCTCTCGCGCCGGGCGGCGTTCTCGCGTTCATCTGTGCCGACCGGTGGATGCGTAACCAGTACGGCCGGCAGTTGCGGGAGTTCATCGCCGCCGGCTACAGCGTCGACGTCACCGTGACGATGCACGATGTCGACGCGTTCGAGGAGCAGGTGTCGGCCTATCCGGCGGTGACCGTGGTCCGCCGTGCCCGGCAGGGCGACGCCATCGTCGTGGACGCTCGGAAGGGTTTCGGGCCCCAGGACGCTCCAGGGCTGGTCGAGTCGATCTTCCGAGGGGAGCCAGTCACCGAGCGAAACGACCGGTACGAGGTTGCCCGGCTGCCGCACTGGTTCACCGGGGGCGACTCCTGGCCCGCCGGTTCTCCGTCCCGTCTGGCCCTGATCGAGGCACTGAACGACCGACTACCCCCGCTCGAGGACGCGAGCACGGGCACCCGGGTCGGCATCGGCGTTGCCACGGGCGCCGACAGCGTCTTCATCACCACGGACGCCGACGTCGAACCGCGACGGCTGTTGCCGTTGACGATGGTCAGGGACACGACGACGGGCAGCCACTCGTGGTCCGGCCACTATCTCGTCAACCCGTGGGACGCGGACGGCCAGCTCGTCGACCTGGCCGTGTTGCCGCGCCTGCGGGCCTACTACCAGCGGCACGCGGCGGCACTCAAACGCCGGCACGTCGCCGGCAAGCGACCCGCGCACTGGTACCGGACCATCGACAAGGTTGACCATTCCCTGATCGATCGCCCGAAACTGCTCTTTCCCGACATGAAGACCATTATCCATCCCGTGCTGGACGAGGGTGGCTTCTACCCACATCACAACCTGTACTACATCGTCTCCGACAGGTGGGACTTGAAGGTCCTGGGTGGACTCCTGCTCTCCCGTGTCGCACAGGCCTTTGTGGAGGCTTACGCGGTTAGGATGCGGGGCGGCACCCTTCGATTCCAAGCCCAGTACTTGCGTCGGATCCGCGTCCCGAGGCCCGAGACGATCTCGGCCGCCGACCGTGCTGCGCTCGCCGCCGCCTTCGATGCGAGGGACACGCGTGCGGCGACGGAGGCTGCGCTGCGTGTGTACGGGATCGAAGACGCTGGAGATGTGATCGGTGGATCAGCGTTCGTTCGAGGAAGCGGTTCGTAGCTCTTGGGCGGTGCGAGAGTCGCAGGCCGCCAAGAAGCTGCTGTCCGGCAGGGCCGACACCGGAGGGCGGGGCGCGGTCACCGGCGGAGCCCACCTCGACGCGATGACGGAGCTTCTCGCGAGAGCGTTCCGCGACGCCGGCTTCCCGCCTGACTCCGTGCGCTGCAAGTCCGGAATCGAATTGCCGGGCTACTTCCGACCCACCAAGAAGTGGGACCTCGTCGTGTTCCACGAGGGTGAACTGGTCGCGGCGATCGAGCTCAAGTCGCACGTCGGCCCGTCGTTCGGCAACAACTTCAACAACCGGGCCGAAGAGGCGATCGGCACCGCTGTCGACCTGCGGCAGGCGTACGATCATGGCCTGCTCGGTCGACTGAGGCCCTGGCTCGGCTACCTGCTGTTGCTGGAGGAGGCACCGAGCTCCCTTCGCAAGGGCAAGCCCCGCAGCGGCGGCTTTCCGATCGATCCCGCATTCGCCGACACTTCGTACCTCGATCGCTATGTGATCCTCTGCCAGCGCCTACGGAATGCCGGCCTGTACGACGCCACCTGCCTGATCACCTCAGCTCGGGAGGCTGACGCACCCATCCGGCAGCCAGACCCGGAGATCGGTTTCGCCACCTTTCACGGGGCAATCATGGCCCGCCTCGAGGAGATCGGCGTCCTGCCGCCCAGGCGCAACTGAGGGCAGTGTTCCCTGATCAGTCGACCGTGGGCAGGGGTGGGCCGAGGACGTCGTCGGCGTCCACGATCGTGTACGCGTACCCCTGCTCGGCGAGGAAGCGTTGCCGGTGTGCCGCGTACTCCGTGTCGATCGTGTCCCGGGAGACGACCGTGTAGAAGTGCGCCTGCCGGCCGTCGGCCTTGGGCCGCAGCACCCGCCCCAGCCGCTGCGCCTCCTCCTGCCGGGAGCCGAACGTGCCCGACACCTGGATCGCCACCGCCGCCTCCGGCAGGTCGATCGAGAAGTTGCCCACCTTCGAGATCACCAGCGTCCGCACCTCACCCGACCGGAACGCGTCGAACAGCCGCTCGCGTTCCTTGTTGGTCGTCGAGCCCTGCACGATCGGCGCGTCGAGGTATTCCCCCAGCTGGTGCAGCTGGTCGATGTAACCGCCGATGACCAGCACCTGCTCCTGCGGGTGCCGCGCCACCAGGGCGCGCACCACCGGCAGCTTCGTGCGGGCGGTCGCCGCCATCCGGTAGCGCTCGTCGGCCTCCGCCGTCGCGTACGACATCCGCTCCGCGTCGGTCAGCGTGACGCGTACCTCGGTGCACTGCGCCGGGGCGATCCAGCCCTGCTGTTCGATGTCCTTCCACGGCGCGTCGTACCTCTTCGGGCCGATGAGGCTGAACACGTCGCCCTCCCGGCCGTCCTCGCGTACCAGAGTCGCCGTGAGGCCCAGCCGGCGACGCGCCTGGAGGTCGGCGGTGAACCGGAAGATCGGCGCGGGCAGCAGGTGCACCTCGTCGTAGACGACCAGGCCCCAGTCGCGCGCGGAGAACAGGTCCAGGTGGGTGAACGCGCCGCCGCGCCGCGAGGTGAGCACCTGGTACGTGGCGATGGTGACCGGGCGGATCTCCTTGCGTTCGCCCGAGTACTCGCCGATCTCCTCCTCGGTCAACGAGGTGCGGGCGATCAGCTCCCGCTTCCACTGCCGACCGGCGACCGTGTTGGTGACCAGGATCAGGGTCGTCGCCTTCGCCTCGGCCATCGCGGCGGCGCCCACGAGCGTCTTGCCGGCGCCACAGGGCAGCACCACCACGCCCGACCCGCCGGCCCAGAACGCCTCCACCGCCTCCCGCTGGTACGACCGCAGCGTCCACGGCTTCCCGCCGCCCTGACCGGCCTCGGCCAACTCGATCGGGTGCGCCTCGCCGTCGACGTACCCGGCCAGGTCCTCCGCCGGCCAGCCGAGCTTGAGCAGCGCCTGCTTGAGCCGGCCCCGCTCCGAGGGGTGCACCTGGATCGTGTCGTCGTCGATCTTCGCGCCGAGCATCCCGGCGAGCTTCTTGCTCTTGGCGACCTCGACCAGCACCACCCGGTCCACGGCGCGCAACACCAGGCCGTGCACGGGATCGTTGGCGAGCTGGAGGCGGCCGTACCGGTCCATGGTCTCGGCCACGTCGACCAGCAGCGCGTGCGGCACCGGATAGCGGGAGAACTTGATCAGCGCGTCGACCACGGCCTCGGCGTCGTGACCGGCGGCCCGGGCGTTCCACAACCCCAGCGGCGTCAGCCGGTACGTGTGCACGTGCTCCGGTGACCGTTCCAGCTCGGCGAAGGGAGCGATGGTCATCCGGCACGCCTGGGCGTCGGGGTGGTCGATCTCCAGCAGCAGCGTCTTGTCCGACTGCACGATCAGTGGTCCACCGCTCACGCCAGGTCCTCTCGTCGCATGTCGGAAGGGGTCGGATCGGCGGCTGACCTGCCGCGGGCCGACCAACCAGTGTTGCACGGGCCGACCGATCGCAGAAAAATGCTCACCAGGCGCAACCGGTCGTGTACCTGCACACGTCTACCAAGGGGACACCAGTTCCAGGGGAGGGCGCATGGGGCACCTGAGGTTCGGCACCCGGCTCGCTGCCCTGGCGGTGGCCACGCTGGTCGGGGCCGGTGCGTGCACGTTCGATCCGCAGGCCGACGGAGCAGGGGGCGGGGGGCCCGTCTCCGTCGGTGCCGTGGAGCAGCCAACGGGGGCGAGCGGCACGCCCGGACCGGATCAGCGGAAACGGAGAACACCGACCGCGAAGCCGAAGCCCGAGCGCAGCCGGGCCCGCGCCGAGCCCACCCCCGCCGCGCCCACCCGCAGCCCGGCGAAGCCGACCCGCGAACCGACGAAGCCCACCGCCTCGCCGGCGCCCGCCGGCTGCCCGCAGGGGGAGCGCCAGCGGGCGGTGGAGACGTACCTGAGCCGGCTGGGCGGGTTCGGCCCGGTGACCGTGGACGGCAGGCAGTCCGCCGCCGACTGCGCCGCGATCAAGCGTTTCCAGCGGCGGTACGACATCCGCCCCGCCCACGGGCGCGCCGGCCCGCTCACGTACGACGTGGCGAAGCGACTGGCCACCACGGACACGGCGGTGTGCGGGCGGCGCACCGGCACCACGTTCTGTGTGGACCTCACCCGGCAGACGACCTGGGTGATGCGCGACGGCAGAGTGATCGTGAAGCCGACGGTGACCCGCACCGGGATGGCGGGCTACCGCACCCCGGCCGGCACGTTCACGATCAACTACCGCAACGTCAAGGAGTGGTCCGACCCGTACGAGGTCTGGTTGCCGTACTGGCAGCACTTCACCCGGGGCATGGGGTTCCACGAGACCACGACCTACCTGCACGACAAGTCGATCGGCTCGCACGGCTGCGTGAACCTGCTGCGTGCCGACGCCGTCAGGTACTGGGAACTGGGCCGCAACGGCAGCCGCGTGGTGTTGGTCGGCAGCCGTTCCGGGTGACAATCTAGGAACGAACGCAGGCCGAACGGGGCGGGAGGGTGAATGACCGTCAACCAGGATGTGATCCCCGAGCGGGTGCGGAGCGCAACCGCCGAGCCCGTCTCCACCGCGACGGTCGTCGCGTACGCGGTCGCCGGGGTGCTGCTGTTCGGCTGGTTCCTGTTCGGCTGGCTGGTGCTCCAGCAGGGATTCGTCGCCTCGATCGGCGAGGCGGCCGGCACCGGGTTCGCGTTGATGCTGGTCGTCGCGATCGTCGGTACCGTGCGCCGCGAGCGTCGCTGAACCCGCCGACAGCCCCGGCCCGGCGGCCTCTCAGCTCTCCAGCACCGCCGCAGTGATCCGGTGCAGCGCGAAGGTGTGCAGCATCTCCGTGCGTTCGTCCTCCGCCCGTAGGTAGCCCGCCCCGATCGACACCGGCCGAACCAGCCGCGACGCGGTCGCCCCGTGCGCGTCGACGTAGCCCACCCAGACCAGCGCCTTGTCGCGTACCGCCTGCTGGAGCACCGCCAGGGCGTCGCTGTGGCTGTGCGCCGGGGCAAGCCCGGCAGACGGGTTGCCCCGGACCACCGCCGGTGCCCGCCGGGCGGCCCGGGCCGCCGCGTCGCCCCGGCGGATCTGCTCCACGACGCCCAGCAGCCGTGGCATGGGCAGCTTCGGCGTGGCCAGCGGGTCGACGGCCCGGGACGCCACCGACACGCGGGACGGGGCCCGGCGGACCTTCGGCCGGGTCAGCACCGCGGAGCCGCCGGCATCCTCGGGCACCGGCGCGTACCCGGCGTCGCGGAGCACGGTCAGCATCCGGCCCACCTGGTACGGGGTGACCAGCACCGTGGGTGCCAGCCGGCGCAGCGCCAACGCCTCCAGCCGCCGGTCCGCCAGCACCTCGGCCAGCAGCGCCTCGTCGTCGCTGCGCACGTACGCCCCGGCGGAGCCCAGCCGCAGCCCGCCGTGCTTGCGGGCCACATCGTCGACCAGGTACGTCAGCCCCTGCGGTACGGGCGTTCGGGAGCGCCGCCGGAACAGCGCGTGCAGGTCGTCGGCCGAGTAGCCGGCGTCGAGGGCGCGTCGCACGCTCGCCGGGGTGACCCGGTACACGCCGGCCCCGCCGGCCGACTCGTGTTCGGCCACCACCTCCAGTTCGGTGGCCAGTTCCGGATCGGGTGGCCCCGGCACCACCACCGTCAGGTCCGCCTGGACGAGCACATGGTCGACAGGGGCGGGCAGCAGGGCGTCCAGGGCCCGCACGGCGGTGGAGGCGCCCTCGCCGCCGGCGTCGACGTGCCGGCCCAGCGGGTCGCCCGCGCCCCGCTCGTCGGAGTCGGTGACCTCGGCCAGCAGCAGCCGCCCGTACGTGGTGAGCGCCCCCAGCCCGGTCACGCCCAGCGTGGCCGCCTCGGCGAGCACCTCCCGATGGGCGGCCTCCCGGCCCCGGCTGCGCCGGGGTGCCCGCCAGTCCAGCACGGACAGGACCTCGTCGACGGTCGGCGCGGTGCCGGGTGCCAGGTCGGCGAGAACCCCGAGGACGGCGCGTCGGGCGGCCGGCGCACCGGCTCGTTCCGCCTCGGCGGACAGCACCGTGATCGGCCGGTCCCGGTCGTCGCGCTGCCCCACCAACCCGACCTGCCGGGTCATCCCCAGCCACCCCCGGGCCAACTGCTCCCAGCGTTGCGCGAAGGAACCCGCGTGCCACACCTCGTACCCGCCGGTGGGCAGCACCTGCTGGTCGACGCCGTACCGGCTGCCGGCGCCCCCGGGCAGCTCCACCTCACCGGTCAGCCCGGCCGCGTACGCCACCTCCAGCAGCAGCGCCGCCGTCGACTCGTCAAGCCCGGTGGCGCGGGCGAGCCGACGCAGGTCCCGCACGCCCAGGCCACCGGAACGCAGCACGGGCGCCGGCTCGGCGGCGAGCTGTTCCAACAGGGCCTCGGTGTGGCGTACCGCCTCCATGGTCTGCCCGGCCCCGGCGGAGTCGGCGGCCTTCGGTTCACGGGACGCGGCGGCGACCGGTGGCGGACTGGTGCGCAGCGGGCCGAGCGGGCCGGAGTCGCGGCGCAGCAGCAGGCCGATCTCCCGGGGCAGCTCCACGGTGCCGGCGGTGCCGGCCTTGCCGCCGGAGGTCCGCACCAGCAGCCGGTGGTCGACCAGCCAGCGGACCGGTGAGCCGGTGGCGGCCCCGCCGTTGGTCTCGTCCGGGGGCAGCGGATCCTCGGCACCCACGGCGGGGGCCTGCAACGCGCCCGGGGGCACGGTGCCGACGGGTGGCCCGGCCGCGAGCCGGTCCAGCACCGCGCGGGCCGACGGCGGGGCGGAGAGCAGCGTCCGCCGCAGCTTCGCCGGGTCCGCGCAGAGGGCGGCGGTGCGCGGGTCCAGCTCCGTCGCCGGCCGGCCCAGCCCCGCCGGGTACGGGGAGATCTCGTCGACGCCGCCGATCAGGTGCAGGGCGGTGTCCGGGCCGTACAGCAGGAACAGGGCGCGTAGCCGGTCGACCGCGGCCCGGACGGCGGTGGGGGCGGGCGGGTTCGGGCCGGCGGTGGCCATGGCGAGGACCCCGTCGACCGTGGCGGTGCCGCCGGCCGGATCACGGGTGAGGCGTGCCGCGTCGAGAATCTGGAGGGTGAACTGGTCCAGCCCGTCCATCGCGCGGGCCACCGACACCCGGGACTGGGCCCGGATGGCGAGCGCCGAGACGTCGGCCGGCACGGGTACGACGAGGTCCGGCCGCAGCTGGAGCAGGGTTGCCAGCGACTCGTCGGGCAGCGAGCGCAGGTGGTCGGCGAGTGAGGTCGTCATCGTCGTTCCACGCTAGCCCGGTCCGGGGCCCTCCCGCTCCTCGGACGTCCGGCTCGCCCGTGTCGACCGGTAGGTTCAACGGGTGCTCCCACTGACGGTCGGCTTCGATCTCGACATGACCCTCGTCGACTCCCGTCCCGGCATCGCCGCCACGTACCGGGCGTTGACGGCCCTGACGGGAGTGCCGGTGGACGCCGACCTCGCCGTCTCGCGGCTCGGTCCGCCGTTGCGCACCGAGATCGCGTACTGGTTCCCGCCGGAGCAGGTCGAGGAGGCGGTCCGGCTCTACCGGGAGCTGTATCCGGCGTACGCGATCACCCCCACGGTGCCGTTGCCCGGTGCCCGGGAGGCGGTCGACGCCGTGCACGCTCTCGGGGGCCGGGTCCTGGTCGTGACGTCGAAGCTCGGCCGGCTTGCCAGGCTGCACCTCGACCACCTCGGGTTGGCCGTGGACGAGCTGGCCGGCGACCTGTTCGCCGAGGAGAAGGCGACAGCCTTGCGGGCACAGGACGCGACCCACTACGTCGGCGACCACGTGGCCGACATGGTGGCGGCGAGGGCTGCGGGGGTGCCGGGGATCGGAGTCGCGACGGGCCCGTGCGACACCGACGAGTTGCAGGCGGCCGGGGCGGATCTGGTGTTGGCCGACCTCACCGGATTCCCGGAAGCGCTGCGCAACATGATCCGGCTAGCCTTGAGGGAGTAGACGTCTCGAGCGAAGCAGGGGTTCTCAGGTGCCGACGGGTCGAGTGAAGTGGTATGACGCGGCCAAGGGATACGGGTTCGTCACCAGCGACGAGGGTGGCGACGTGTTCCTGCCGAAGGGCGCGCTGCCGGCGGGTGTCACCGACCTGAAGGGGGGCCAGCGGGTCGACTTCAGCGTGGTGGACAGCCGGCGCGGGGCCCAGGCGATGGGGGTCAAGCTGCTCGACGCTCCGCCGTCGGTGGCGGAGCTGCGCCGCCGGCCCGCCGAGGAACTGCACGGCCTCGTCGAAGACATGATCAAGGTGTTGGAGGCGAAGGTGCAGCCGGACCTGCGTCGGGGCCGCTTCCCGGACCGCCGTGCCGCGCAGAAGATCGCTCAGCTGGTCCACGCCGTGGCGCGCGAGCTGGAGGTCTGAGGCACCAGCCCGGCGTCGGCAGCCCGGCCCAGCAGCGCCGACACGGCGGCGAACCCCGACTCACCCAGGTCGGCGGTGAACTCGTTGACGTAGAGGCCGATGTGCCGGTCCACCACGTCGGGCTCCATCTCCTGGGCGTGTTCCAGGACGTAGCCCCGGCTGGCTGCCGGGTCCGCCCAGGCCCGGCGTACGGATTCCCGGATCCACCCGGCGGCGGCCTCCGGGTCGACCGCGCCCCGCCGGGCCAGGATCGCGCCGAGCGGGATCGGCAGCCCGGTGTCGCCCTCCCACCATTCGCCGAGGTCGACCAGGGCGGTCAGCCCGTGCCGCGGGTAGGTGAACCGGGCCTCGTGGATGACCAGCCCGGCGTCGTACCGGCCGGCGGCGACGCCCGGCATGATCTCCTGGAACGGTACGACCTCGATCCGTGCGGGTGGACGGTCCGCCGCCCACAACCGGAACAGCAGGTACGCCGTGGTCCGGTCACCCGGTACCGCGACCGTCGCCCCGCCCAGGTCGGTGGTGGTGCCGCCGCGGGTGAGCACGAGCGGGCCGCAGCCGCGGCCGAGCGCGCCCCCGCAGGGCAGCAGGTGGTAGTCGTCCAGCAGCCAGGGCAGCGCCGCGTAGCTCACCTTGACCAGGTCGAAGGCCCCGCGCTCGGCGGCGGTGTTGGTGACGTCGACGTCCGCGTAGGTCACCTGCACCGGTGGGGCACCCGGGACCTGCCCGTGCACGAGGGCGTGGAAGACGAAGGTGTCGTTGGGACAGGGCGAGATCGCCAGCGAGAGCGCCACACGCCCACCGTAGCTTTTCCTGCCCTGCCCTGCCCTGCCCTGCCCGGCCCGGCGCACAGCCCGCATCGGCCCGGCTCGGCCTGTGCGGCAGGCTTTCCGGATGCGTCCGGGGGCGGGTCGAGGATTGATAAGCCGGGCCCTCCCGAGCTGATAGCGCGAACGAAGCACCGCGCGGTGCTTTCCGGCCGCGAGGCGGTGATAGCGCAGACGATGCAGCTCGGGAGGGCCCGCCGGACACCCTGTCGTGGGTGTGTTCGCGGGCGCTGCCGCCCGCTGCCGTGGCGCGATCATGTCCACACCAGGCCCACCGGCGCAGGTTCTGCGGGCCAGTTGTCCACAGGTTCGTCCACAGGGTTGTCCACAGCTGTCTCCGAAGGCTTGAGGGCGTGGCGTCACGGCGCAAGCATCGACGGATGGACGAGACGATCGGCGAGCCCAGGCTGGATCTGGGTGTGCTGCTGCGGGCCGCGCGCCGACGGGCAGACCTCAGCCAGCGTGAACTGGCGGTGCGCTCCGGCGTGCCGCACTCCACCGTCGCGCGCATCGAGTCGGGCCGGGCGGAGCGGTCGCCCCCGCCCGGCGGCGCCCGGTTCCTTCGGGCCTGCGGCTTCGCCGTGGAGTGCAGTCACCCGCTCGCCATGCGACTCGACCGCCCCTGACGACGACGGTCGAACGAGGGCACCAGCATGCCGAGGGTGCGCCCGCCGCCGGCTCAGCCGAGGGCGGCGGCGGCCTTGGTGAGCGCGGCGAGGGCCTCGCGCAGGCGCCAGGCGTCCCGGTCCCGGGGGCCGACCGGGTTCGAGACCGTACGCAGCTCGACGAAGGGGACCGTGGCCTGGGCGGCGGCCACGGCCACCCCGTACCCCTCCATGGCCTCGGCCACCGCGTCGGGGTGCCGGCGGCGTAGCTCCGTGGTGCCCGCGACCGTGCCGGTGACCGTGCTGACCGTCAGCACCGGACCGACCGTGGCCGCCGGTAGTGCCGTGCCCAGGGCGGCCAGCAGATGCGGGTCGGCGGCGATCGACCGGCCCGCGCCGAGCAACTCCGCCGGCATGCCCAGTTCGTCGACGGGAATGAACCCGTCGGGCGACTCGGCACCCAGATCGGCGGCCACGGCGTGGGTGCCGAGCACGGTGCCGCCCACCTCCACCGGCCCGGCGAAGCCGCCGGCGACGCCCGCGCTGACCACCCCCCGGTACGGACGCCCGGCGGCCTCGGCCAACGCCAGCAGCCGGGCGGTGGCCGCCCCGGCGACGGCCGGCCCGACGCCCACCGGCACCACCGTCACCGTCGGGTCGGACACTCCCGCCCGGACGGCCTCCGCCTCGGCCGGTACCGCCGTCACCACCAGCAGACCGATCACGACAGCGGCCCCGGCGACTCCCGGCGCGACTGCTCGTCCCCGCTCCCGGAACCGGGGACGGCCGACGACGGGCGGTAGATGTGGTAGCCCGGCGGCGCGAGATCGGGCTCGTCGGCGGGCTGACCGCCCTGGAGGGGGGCGGGTGAGCTCGGTGCGGGGTCGGCGCGACCGACCGGTTCGTCCGTCGTCGCGTCGTCACGTGGGGCGGTGGCCCCGGTGCCCTGCTCTGTGGCGTCGGCCGCCAGTTCGTCGTCAGCCAGGGGCCGCCCGCGCAGCCGCTCGGCGTGCAACCGGCCGGCTGTCACGGCCCCCCGCAGGGCGGCCAGGGTGGCGACGCCGGCTGCCACGGCGATGCCGAGCCGGCCGTCGAAGGGCACCAGGCCCAGCGCGCCGCCGGCCACGAACGCGAGCATCAGCGCGGTCTCCGAATGGGCGAACGAGCTGGCGCGTAGCCGCTCCGGAATGCGTTCCTGGATCGAGGCGTCCACCGCGAGCTTGGCGATGCCACTGGCCATCGCGGCGACAACACACAGCAGGGCGACCATGGGCAGCGAGAACGACAACGCGGCGAGCACGGCCACCCCGGCGACGATCACCATCCCGCTGGACTGGAGGGCGGCGGGCCGGTGGATGCGCAGCCGGGTGCCGATCGCGGTGGCCAGGAAGGTGCCCACCGCGAGTGCCCCGCCGACCAGGCCGAGCGCCGCCTCGTCACCCAGCTCGCGACCGAACGCGACGGTGGTCAGGTCACCGGCCTTGATCGCGAAGGCCAGGAAGAGCAGCAGGAAGCCGTACACGGCGCGGAGCGAGGCCGCACCGAGCAGCGTGGCGATCACCAACCGGCCGGCAGGGCGGCCCCGACCCAACGGCCGTTCCCCGGTGGCGCGGCGCAGTGCCCGCAGCGGCCGGGGCACCCGCTCGGGTGGCTCCGAGTCGGCCTTCGGGGGCAGCCGCAGGGCGATCACCATGCCCACCAGGAAGATCACCGAGGCGACCCGTAGCGGCCACTGCGCCCCGAACCAGAACGCGGCCAGGCCGATCGGGGCGACCATGGCTCCGGCCACCGTTCCGTAGACGCTGGCCCGCGCACCCACCTGGGACAGGCCGAGCCCCTCGGGCAGCAACCTCGGCACGGCCGCGGAGCGGGCCACCCCGTACGCGCGGGACAGCGCCAGCACACCGAAGGCGGCCGGGTACAGCCCGAACCCGTGGATGTAGTCGGAGATCAACCAGGCCAGGAACGCCCGGCCGAGCATGGTGGTGGCCAGCGCGTAGCGGCGGCCGTGCCGGAAGTGGTCGAGCAGTGGGCCGACCACCGGCGCGAGCATCGCGAACGGAACCATGGTCACCAGCAGGTAGAGCGCGACCTTGCTCCGCGCCTCGCCCAGCGGCACGTTGAAGAAGATGGTGCCGGCCAGCCCGATGGCGATCAGCGTGTCGCCCGCGCAGGACAGGGCGTGCAGGTCGAACAGTCGGACCATGCCGACCTCGCCGCCGGCACCCCGGGCCCGGGCCCGGCCGGCGCTGCGGGTCACCCACCGGCCGCCGTTGACCGAGCCCCGGAACAGCAGCCGGGTGGCGCGGATGCCGGTGCCGACGGTCCGCCCCAGCAGGGACCGCTCGGAGCGGGAGAACAGCGGCATGGGACCCATCCTCGCCCATCGCGCCGACCCGTGCCGCACCACCGCCCGGAACAACTCCGGGGAGTGCCTGTCAGCCGGCCGTACCGATGGGGAACAATGGTCCGGTGACCAGGCCCGCCTCCGCCCGCGCCGCCCGACTCGACCAGGTCTGCGCCGCCGCCGTCGAGGTGGCGCGCGCCGGTATCACCGAGGTCGACCCCGCCGACGTCGGCGACCACCTCCAGGCCGTCGCCGAGGGGGACCGGCTCGTCACCCACTACTTCGAATGCCGACTGGCCGGCTACCGGGGCTGGCGGTGGGCCGTCACCGTGACCAGGGTGGCCCGCAGCCGCACGGTCACCATCTGCGAGACGGTGCTGCTGCCCGGCGCGGACGCGCTGCTCGCGCCCGGTTGGCTCCCCTGGCAGGAGCGGCTCAAGCCGGGCGACCTGGGCCCCGGCGACCTCCTGCCCACCCCCACCGACGACGAGCGGCTCCAGCCCGGCTACCTGCTGTCCGACGACCCGGCGGTCGAGGAGACGGCCTGGGAGTTGGGTTTCGGCCGGACCCGGGTGATGTCCCGCGAGGGGCGGATGGAGGCCGCCCAGCGCTGGTACGACGGTGACCACGGCCCGGCCGCGCCCATCTCGACGGCCGCGCCCGCCGCCGCCCGCTGCGGCACCTGCGGCTTCTACCTGCCGCTCGCCGGCGCGCTACGGCAGTCCTTCGGCGCCTGCGGCAACTTCTACGCCCCCGACGACGGCCGGGTGGTCAGCGCGGACCACGGGTGCGGCGCACACTCCGAGACGATGGTGGAGACCACGGAACCGGTGGTGGAACTGCCCACGGTCTACGACGACAGCGCGGTGGAGACGGTGGCCGTCACCTCGGAGGCCGACCCGGCCCCGCAGACCGCCGACCCGGCCGGGACAGCCGCCGACGCCTGAGCCGGGCACCCGACCCGACACCGGGGCGGGCGTCAGCGGGCGGCCCGGCGGCGACGCCGGTTGGCGTCATGACGCATCATCACGGCCAGCCCGGGGAAGCCCCACAGAAAACCGGCCAGGCAGGTCCACAGCCAGTTGCGGTGGTCGTTCGTAGCCAGCCAGTCGCGGAAGAACACCAGCAGCACCAGTCCGGCGACCGCCCAGGCGGCCATCCCCGCGAGGGCGAACGGCACCATCGGAGGGTCCAGCGGCTCGGGTCGCGACGGCGGTTGCTTCGGCACCCGGCAAGCGTAACGTGACCGAGCTTTTGCGCTGGCCGGTGATCTGCGACGATGCGCGCGACAACGCGAGATCACCTGCGAGGAACCGATGGCAGTAGCGCCGCCCGACAACGACACACCACCCGATCCCGCCGCACCGCGTAGCGGGTTCGACCGGTACTTCGAGATCACCGCCCGCGGTTCGACGCTGAACCGGGAAGTACGCGGTGGCCTGGCGACCTTCTTCACGATGGCGTACATCGTGGTGCTCAACCCGCTCATCCTCGGTGCGGCCGTCGACGGCGACGGGCAGCAACTGCCGATTCCCGCCCTCGCCGCGGCCACCGCCCTGGTCGCCGGGCTGATGACCATCCTGATGGGCGCGGTGGGCCGCTTCCCGCTGGCCGTCGCCGCCGGCCTCGGCGTCAACGCGCTCGTCGCGTACGAGATCGCCCCGGAGATGACCTGGGCGGACGCCATGGGCCTCGTGGTCATCGAGGGCCTGATCATCGCCGTGCTGGTGCTCACCGGCCTGCGTACGGCGGTGTTCCGGTCGGTGCCGACCCAGCTGAAGACCGCGATCGGCGTGGGCATCGGCCTGTTCCTGACCATCATCGGCCTGGTCGACGCCGGTTTCGTCCGGCGGGTGCCCGACGCGGCGAACACCACCGTCCCGGTGGGCCTGGGCATCGGCGGCAAGCTGGTGAGCTGGCCGATGCTCGTGTTCGTGGTGGGTCTGCTGGTGACCCTGGTGCTGGTGGTCCGCAAGGTCAGGGGTGCGATCCTGATCGGCATCCTCGCCTCGACGGTGCTGGCGATGATCGTCGAGGCGGCGGGCAACATCGGCCCGTCGTTCGTCAACGGTCAGCCCAACCCGAAGGGCTGGTCGCTGAACGTGCCGCAGATCCCCACCTCCTGGTTGGAGTGGCCGGACCTGTCGCTGCTCGGCGAGTTCAACGTGTTGGACTCGTGGGGCCGGGCCGGCTGGCTGGTCGTGCTGATGTTCGTCTTCACGCTGCTCATCACCGACTTCTTCGACACGATGGGCACGATGGTCGCCGTCGGGCAGGAGGGCGGCATGCTCGACGAACGGGGCACCCCGCCGCGCACGAAGGAGATCCTGCTCGTCGACTCGATCGCCGCGGCCAGCGGCGGTGCGGCGAGCGTGTCCAGCAACACCTCGTACATCGAGAGCGCCGCCGGTGTCGCGGAGGGCGCCCGCACCGGCGTGGCCAACCTGGTCACCGGCGCGCTGTTCCTGCTGGCGATGTTCCTGGCCCCGCTGGTGGAGGTCGTGCCGTTCGAGGCCGCCTCCGTCGCACTGGTGGTGGTGGGTTTCCTGATGATGACGGCGGTGCGGACCATCGACTGGTCCGACTACGAGATCGCCATCCCGGCGTTCCTCACCATCGTGCTCATGCCGTTCACGTACTCGATCTCCAACGGCATCGGCGCGGGCCTGATCGCGTACGTGGTGGTGAAGCTCGCCAAGGGCAAGGCCCGCGATATCCACCCGCTGCTGTACGGGGTGGCGGCGTTGTTCGTGCTGTACTTCCTGCGGGGGCCGATCGAGTCCGTGCTGCTCTGACACCCGGGCTCCGGGCCGGGGCGTCCCACGGGACACCGGCCCGGAGCCGCACTCAGGTCGCCGTGAGCATGGTCATATCGCCTGCGGCCCGACCGGCTCATTAGTTAGGCTAACTATCGTGACGGAGCGGACGGTGACGGCGAAGAGCGTGCCACCGGCGCAGCTGGCCCCCCAGTTGCGTGATGCGATCACCCGGCTCAACCGGCGGGTCCGCCAGGCCCGGCCGGTCGGCGACCTGACGGTCACCCAGCTCTCCGCGCTCACCAGCCTCCGGCTGGCGGGCGCGCTGACGCCCCGGGAACTTGCCGACGTCGAACGGGTGCAACCGCCCACGATGACCAGGATCGTCGCGAAGCTGGAGGAGCGCGGCCTCGTGCAGCGCACCCCCCACCCGACCGACGGCCGGCAGGTCATCCTCGCGGCGACCGAGGGGGGACGGGCCGTGCTCGACCAGTTCGAGCGGGCCCGGGACGAGTGGCTGGCACACCTGCTGGCCGAGCTGAGCGACGCAGACCGCGACATCCTGCGGCAGGCCGCCGAGGTCCTGCAGCGGCTGTCCCGCGCCTGACGCCGGGACACCCCGACGGGGTCTCCCGCCCGGAGGTCGCACACCACGTGTGCCCCCGCGCCGCGCCGTCCGTCGTTGACGACGCGTACGTGAAAGCGCGAGGAGGCGCACCAAGAGTGCAGGCGAAGCTGAGCACGATGTTCCAGTCCCTACAGGTCCGCAACTACCGACTGTTCACCACCGGTCAGCTGATCAAACTGATCGGCGTCTGGATGATGTTCATCGCCCAGGACTGGCTCGTCCTCGAACTCTCCGACGACTCGGCCACCGCACTCGGCATCGTCGTCGCACTCCAGTTCACCCCGGTGCTGCTGCTCACGCTGATCTCGGGCCGGCTCGCCGACCGGTACGACAAGCGGATGCTGCTCCTCGCCGCCAACGCGTTCTGGACGGTGCTGGCCCTGGCCATGGCCGCGCTGGTGCTCACCGGCCTGGTGCAGCTGTGGCACGTGTTCGTCTTCGCCGCCCTGCTGGGCGTGGCCAACGCGGTGGAGACCCCGGTCCGGCAGGCGTTCGTCTCCGAACTGGTCGGCACCCGGCTGCTGCCGAACGCGCTCTCGCTCAACGCGGCCACCTTCAATTCCGCCCGCATCGTCGGGCCCGCCGTCGCCGGGCTGGCCATCGCCGCCTTCGACGTGGGTCCGGTGTTCCTGGTGACCGCCCTCAGCTCGATCGCGCCCCTGGTCAACGTGGTGCGGATGCGCCCCGCCGAGCTGTACCGGGAGGCGCTGCTGCCGCGCGAGGAGCGGGCCCGCGCCACGGTCATGGACGGACTGCGCTACGTCGGCCGCCGACCGGACCTGCTGCTGCCGATGGCCGTGATGTCGGTCGTCGGTATGACCCTGTTCAACTTCCAGCTCACCCTGGCCGCACTGGCCAAGACGGTCTTCCACACGGGCGCGGCCTCGTTCGGCCTGTTCAGCACGACGCTGGCCGTGGGCGCGCTGGTCGGCGCGCTGGCCGGAACGGGTCGGCGTAGCCGTCCCTCGGTGTGGCTGGTGCTCGGCGCGGCCGTCGGGTGCGGCATCTTCGGCACCCTGGTCGGGCTCGCCCCCGCGTACTGGATGGTGGTCGCCCTGCTGCCGCCCACCGGCTTCTTCATGGTCTTCTTCGCCCAGGCCGCCAACCAGCGGGTGCAACTCGGCACCGACGCCGCGTTCCGGGGACGGGTGATGGCGCTGTGGGTGCTGGTGTTCCTCGGCACCAACCCGGTCGGTGCCCCGCTGATCGGCTGGGTGGCGGAGACCTTCGGCGCCGGTGCCAGCATCTGGATCGGCGGGTTGATGTCTCTGACCACGGCCCTGCTGGCGCTGACCTGGCAGCTACGCCGCACCGGGGCGCGGCTGCGGTTCCGGGTGCTGCCGATGCCCCGCTTCTACGTGACTCCCGCCGACTGCTGAACCCGCTCCGGTCCGCCGGGCGGGTTCCCGTCCGGTGACCGCCACGGCTGTCCGCCGGCGACGGCCACGGGATCTCTTCCGGCGGTCGCCACGGCGCCCGTCCGCCGGCGGCGGGCCTGTTTCTTCCGGGTGGCGAACGGATGCCGGGAAACGGGTAACGTGACGCTGCGGAACGGCTTAGCGTCCATGTGTGGAGGTGGGACGGGTGCTCCTGCTGGCCCTGGCGCTGCTGGCCGTGGTCAGCCTGCTGGTGCTGCTCGTCGTGGCCTGCGGCGGCGACGAACTGGTCGGGCGGCTGACCCGCCGGTACGCGGCGTGGCGGGACCGGCGGCGTGAGGGCCGGCTGATCGCACGGCTGGACCGGGCGGTGGAGGCGGACGTCTCCGGCCGCGACGTGCACCCCGAAGACCTCGACCGGGCGCAGCGCCGCCCGCTGGAGGAGATCGCCGCCGACCTGCGCCGGCTGGGACGGCAGCGGATCGCCGCCGGGGGCCGGGCGGCCGTGTGGCACACCACGGTCGTCGAGGCGTACGACGAGCGGCTGCGCCTGGCCTGCCGGGCGTTGGGCCTCACCGAGCACCTCGGCGAGTTGGCCGGCGTCGACCTGCAGATCGAACGGATCCGCGTCGAGGGGATCCTGCACGCCGCCGGCCTGGTCCTGCCGGCAGCCCAGACCGGGCAGTGGCAGCGGCACCGCTGAGGTGCGGCTCTTCGTGGCGGTCCAGCCACCGCCGGAGGCCGTCGCCCACCTGACCGCCCGGGTCGCCGGCCTGCGCCTCGCCGCGGCAGCCGCAGCCGGCACGAACGTCCGCCTCGCCGACCCGGCGAACGCGCACGTCACGCTCGCCTTTCTCGGCGAGGTGTCCGACGACCGCCTGGGCGAGGTGCACACCGGCCTGCGACTGGCCGCCCAGGGTTCCCACGCCGGACGCCACACCCCCTCCCACCTGCGGTTGGCGGGTGGTGGCCGGTTCGGCCGGGGGCGCTGCACGGTGCTCTGGGTGGGGCTGGACGGCGACGTCGAGGGGTTACGGGTGCTGGCCCGGTCGATCCGGTCCCGGCTGCGGCACGCGCGGCTGCCCCACGACGAGAAGCCCTTCCACCCGCATCTGACGGTGGCCCGCCCCGGCGACCGACTGCCCCCGGCCGACGTCGAGGCCGACCTCGCCGCCCTCGACGACTACCGGGGGCCGCAGTGGCCGGCCAGCGAGTTGGTGCTCATCCACAGCCAGCCCGGACCCCGGCCCACGTACGACCGGCTGGCCACCTGGCCCCTCTGACCATCCGCCCTGTGAACGGACGAACGTGTGGTGGCGCGTGGAATCAGGAGGACTCGCGGGCGGCGGGGGCGCTGCCGAAGAGCACATCGTCCCAGCTCGGAAGCCGCTTGCGGGGCTTACCGCCCGGCTCGGTCGACTCGCCCGTCGCCCCGGCCGCCGGGGCACCCGTGCGCCGTGGGCGCAGGACCGCCAGCGACGGCACGGCCGGGACCTCCTTCGGCGTGTCCGCGTCGTCGTCGAAGGCCGAGCCCTGGCCGCCGCCGAGCAGGGCCGCGGCCCCGCCCCCCACGGCCCGCTGCCGGGGCGCGTCCTGGTTGCCGGCCATCGCGGCCGGGGACCGCGGGTCGAGGCCCCGCCCCGAGGTGGAACCGAGGGGCCGGTCGAGCGACGCGAGCAGGGCGTCCCGCCCGGCCCGGATCGGGTCCCGACCCGGGCGGGTCGACTCGGTGGGCGTGGGCAGACCGTGCCCACCACCCCGGCTCGGCTCACCCCGGGACGGGCCGGGCAGCGCGTGGCCGCCCCGCTCCGGTGCGGGTTCCTGGCCGAGGATGGGCGTGGGCCGCTCGGCGCACAGGTACTGCGCCATGTCGTCGTGCGGGGTCACCGCCTGCCGGGTCTTGTCGAGATCCCAGACCGCCTGCGCGGTGGCCTTGCCGGACGGCCAGGTGGCCACGATCCGCCAGGTGCCGTCGTCGCGGCGCCACGCGTCCCAGGAGATCTTCTCGGTGTCGATGCCGTGTTGGGCGAGACGACCGTTGACCACCTCGGCGAGCGGGGTCGGCTTCTCGGCACCCTTGAGCCGGGTGCGCCGGGCGTGCTGGGCGAGCATGGCCCGTTCCTGGAGCACCGGGCCGGCATACCGCAGCACCCGGTCGACCGGGACACCCGCGATGCGGGCCACGTCCTCAGCGGACTCACCGGAGCGGATCCGGGCCTGGATGTCCCGAGGGGACAGCGACGGGATCGGGTCGGAGGCGGTGGGCGCCACCACGAGCGCCGGCGCGCCCGGTTCGGCGTGCAGGGCTCCGGTGATGCGTTCGTCGATGGGCAGGGCGAGCAGGCGCCCCACCTCGTCGGCGAGCACCAGGGCCTGGCCGTCCTCGGAGAGGGCGACGAAGCGTACTGGGCGCATCGCGTTGCCTCCGTCCCGCTTCGCTGGCCGTACGCCACGAGCCGGCCACCCGGGCGTCTCGCCCCACCGTACGCCCATCTACCCGCAGGTGGGGGATGCGACACCCCGCAAGTTGCGGGTGACCTGCGACGATGATCACGGTCGGTGGTCACCACGCGGGGCGGTGACCACCGACCGTGACGACGGCTAGAGGCGCTCGACCACGTAGTCGATGGACGCGGTGAGCGCCTCGACGTCGGCCGGCTCGACGGCCGGGAACAGCGCGACCCGCAGCTGGTTGCGGCCCAGCTTCCGGTACGGCTCCGTGTCCACGATGCCGTTGGCCCGCAGCGCCTTCGCAATCGCCGTGGCGTCCACCCCGTCGGCGAAGTCGATCGTGGCGACCACATTGGACCGCAGCGCCGGGTCCGTGACGAACGGCGTGGCGAACGACGCGCGCTCGGCCCAGCCGTACACGGTGGCGGCGCTCTCGGCGGTGCGCTTCGCCGCCCAGGCCAGCCCGCCCTGGGCGTTCATCCAGTCGGTCTGCTCGGCGGCCAGGAAGATCGTGGCCAGCGCCGGCGTGTTGTAGGTCTGTTCCAGCCGCGAGTTGTCGATCGCGGTCACCAGGTCGAGGAACGCCGGGATGTACCGGCCCGACGCCTTGATCTCGGTGGCCCGCTCCAGCGCGGCCGGCGACATCAGGGCCAGCCAGAGCCCGCCGTCGGAGCCGAAGCACTTCTGCGGGGCGAAGTAGTAGACGTCGGTCTCGCCGACGGTGACGTCCAGGCCGCCCGCGGCGGAGGTGGCGTCGACCAGCAGCAGCGATCCCGGGTCGGCACCCTCGACCCGGCTGATCGGCACGGCCACGCCGGTGGAGGTCTCGTTGTGCGGGGTGGCGTAGACGTCCACCCCGGCCTCGGCGACCAGCGACGGGGCGCTGCCGGCGGCCGACTTGCGGACCGTCGGCTCGCCCAGGAACGGCGCGTCGGCGACCGACTTGGCGAACTTCGCGCCGAACTCGCCGAAGCTGGCGAACTGGGCCCGGTCGCGGACCAGGCCGAAGGCGGCGACCTCCCAGAAGGCGGTGGTGCCGCCGTTGCCGATGATCACCTCGTAGCCCTCGGGCAGGGAGAAGAACTCGGCGATGCCGGAACGGAGCCGGGCCACCTGGTCGCGGACCGTCTTCTGCCGGTGCGAGGTGCCCAGGTAGCTGGTCGCCACGTCGGCGAGCGCGGAGACCGCCGTCGGACGGACCTTCGACGGCCCGCAGCCGAAGCGGCCGTCGGCGGGCTTGATCTCGTCGGGAATCCGGATGGTCGGTGCGTCAGCCACGGTCTTCTCGAATCCTTCCGCAAGGGCCGGGGCCCGGGTGAGCTGGCGGGCGCGGACGGCCGGAGGCGCGTGCGCTGCGCACACGGCGAGCCGGCAACCGAACCCGGTCCGGCGACACTGCCGGCCTTCATCCTCGCACCCCTGACCGCCTGCCTGTCGGGTGGTCCCATGCCGGGAGCTGAGTCTTCCGCCACAGCCCACCGCACGACTGCGGCCCCGTCCGGGTGGACGGGGCCGCAGTCGAGGTGCGCCGGTCAGACGCCGTGCGGGATGGCGTTCCAGCCCTCGACCTCGTGCGGCTTGCGGGTCCCCGGGCCGACGTAGCGCGCCGACGGGCGCACCAGCCGCTGGAGCTTCTTCTGCTCCAGGATGTGGGCGCTCCAGCCGCCCATCCGGGCGCAGGTGAACATCGAGGTGAACATGTGCGCGGGCACCTCGGCGAAGTCCAGCACCACGGCCGACCAGAACTCGACGTTGGTGGCGAGGACCCGGTCGGGGCGGCGGGCCTGGAGCTCGGCCAGGGCCGCCCGCTCCAGCGCCTCGGCGACCTCGAAGCGTGGCGCACCCAGATCCTTGGCAGTGCGGCGCAGCACGCGGGCACGCGGGTCCTCGGCCCGGTAGACCCGGTGGCCGAAGCCCATCAGCCGCTCGCCCCGGTCGAGGACGCCCTTCACGTACCCCTCGGCGTCGCCGCTGCGCTCGACCGCCTCCAGCATCGTCAGCACCCGGGAGGGGGCGCCGCCGTGCAGCGGGCCGGACAGGGCGCCGATCCCGGAGGAGATGCAGGCCGCCGCGTCCGCGCCGGTGGAGGCGACGATCCGGGCGGTGAAGGTGGAGGCGTTCAGGCCGTGCTCGGCAGCCGAGATGAAGTACGCGTCGACGGCCTTGACGTGCCGGGGGTCGGGCTCCCCGCGCCACCGCTTCATGAAGCGCTCGACGATGGTCTCGGCCTTGTCGATCTCCTTCTGCGGCACCGCCGGCAGGCCGAGGCCGCGGGCGGACTGCGCGACGAAGGAGAGCGCGGTCACGGACACCCGGGCCAGATCCTCGCGGGCCTGCTCGTCGGAGATGTCCAGCAGCTGGTGCAGGCCCCAGTAGGGGGCGAGCATGGCGACCGCGGACTGCACGTCGACGCGGATGTCGCCGGAGTGCACCGGCACCGGGAACGGCTCCGCCGGGGGCAGGCCCGGACCGAAGCGCCCGTCGACCAGCAGCGCCCAGACGTTGCCGAAGGAGACCTGGCCGATCAGATCCTCGATGTCGACGCCGCGGTAGCGCAGCGCGCCGCCCTCGCGGTCCGGTTCGGCGATCTCGGTCTCGAAGGCTACGACGCCCTCCAGGCCCGGTTTGAAGTCGGCCATGTCGTCTCCTGGCGTGTGGTCGGTGCGCCCGCCCGGGCTCTGGAGTCCCGGCCCCGGCCGGGTGAGCGCCTTAGGCGACCCTCAGGGATGTGTTCGTGACATCTTGCCTGCTGACCAGCGGCTGCGCGACCCGCTCCGGATGTGCCGCTCGTGACATCCCCGCCCGCGCGGCCCGCCGATCCCTCGGCGACACTGGGCTGGACGGGCTGGTCAGCGTCACGGGGCCGGGACCGCCCCGACGGGCAGGGGAGGGAAAGTGACGGGTGACACACCGCCACCGGCGGCGATGCGACACGAGTACACCGCCGACACCGGACTCACCGAGGCGGGCCTGGCCGGCGACTGGCACACCCAGTTCGCCCGCTGGTTCGCCGACGCGGTCGCGGCCGGGTTGCCGGAACCCAACGCGATGGTCTTCGGCACGGCCGACGCCGCGGGGCGGCCCAGCGGCCGCACGGTGCTGCTCAAGGGGTATGACCCGGAGGGCTTCGTCCTGTTCACCAACCACGGTTCCCGCAAGGGCGCCGAGGTGGCCGCCAACCCGTACGCCAGCCTGGTGTTCCCCTGGTTTCCCATGCAGCGGCAGGTGGTCGTCGCCGGCCGGGTCGAGCGGATCGACCGGGCCGCGACGGAGGCGTACTTCGCCGACCGGCCGCGCGGCTCCCAACTGGGCGCCTGGGCCAGCGACCAGTCCCGGGTGATCCCGCACCGGGCGGCCCTCGACGAGGCGTACCGGGCGGCGGCGGAGCGGTTCGCCGGGGTGGAACAGGTCCCCGCCCCGCCGCACTGGGGCGGGCTGCGGGTGCGACCCGAGTCGGTGGAGTTCTGGCAGGGCCGGGCCAGCCGGCTGCACGACCGGCTGCGGTTCCGGCGTACCGGGGACGGCGGCTGGGTGGTGGAGCGGCTCGCCCCGTGAGCACGGAGGGGACGGCCCGGGGGCGCGAGCGGCGCCGCTGGGCGATCGACCTGCGCCCGCTGCGGGTGCCCGCGTACCGTCGGCTGTGGGTCGGCAACAGCATCGCCATGTTCGGCTTCCAGTTCACGGCGGTCGCCGTACCTGTCGAGATCTTCACGCTGACCGGGGACTCGTTCTGGGTGGGTCTGCTCGGGGTGGCGGCTTTCGTACCCCTGCTGGTGTTCGGGTTGTGGGGCGGCGCGATCGCCGACGCCCGGGACCGCCGGCTGGTGCTGCTCGCCGGTTCGGTGCTGCTCTGGGTCTCCGTGCTCGGGCTGCTGGTCCAGGCGCTGCTGGGGGTCGGTAGCCCGCTGTTGCTGCTGGGGCTGGTGGCCCTCAGTGCGGTGTCGTTCGCGGTCGCCGGCCCGGCCCGCAGCGCGCTCGTGCCCCGGCTCGTCCCCGCCGAGCTGATCCCGGCGGCCACCACGCTGAACTTCACCACGGCGATGGCCACGGCGGTGCTCGGGCCGCTGGCCGCCGGCCTGATCCTCGCCGTCTGGCGCGTGGACGTCGCGCTGCCGGTCGCCTACGGCGTGGACGCGTTGCTGCTCACCGCCCTGGTCGGGGCGGCGCTGCGGCTGCCCGCCATGCCGCCGGAGCCGGACCCGGACGGGCACGCGCCCCGGGCGGCGGGCCTGCGCAGCATCGTCGACGGGATGCGCTACCTGGCCGGAGCGCCGGTGCTGCTGCTGTCGTTCGGCGTCGACCTGATCGCCATGGTCTTCGCCTTTCCCCGCGCGCTGTTCCCCGAGGTGGCCACCGAGCGGTTCGGCGGCGGCGCGGCGGTGGGCTGGCTCTACAGCTCGATCGCGCTCGGTTCCCTGCTCGCCGGGCTCGTGTCCGGCTGGATCGGCCGGGTGCGCCGGCAGGGGCTGGCCCTGGTGGCGGCCGTCGTCGGATGGGGCCTCACGGTGGCGCTGGCCGGGTTGGCCCGGCAGCTCTGGCTGGTCGTCGCGCTGCTGGTCCTGGCCGGAGCCGCCGACCTGGTCAGCTCGGTGGTGCGACAGTCCATCCTGCTGATCCACGCGCCGGACCGGATGCGCGGCCGGCTCCAGGGGGTGAACACGGTGGTGGTGGCGGGCGGGCCGCGGCTGGGCGACCTGCGGGCCGGCACCATGGCGGCCGGCTTCGGCAGCGGCGTGGCGTGGGTGGGCGGCGGCCTGGCGGCGGCCGTGCTGGCGGTGCTACTCGCGGTGACCTTCCCGGCCCTGCTGCGTCACCGGGCCGCGACCGGGTCGAGCGCCGACCGGGGTTGAGCGGTTAAGGTCCCGGCATGGAAACCCCTTACCAGCAACCGCCGTCCGGGGCACAGTGGACGATCGCCGCCGGCGGCCACGAGGCTGTCATCGTCGAGGTCGGCGGCGGGGTCCGCACGTACCGGCAGGACGGGGTGGACCATCTCGACGGGTACGACGCCGACGAGATCTGCCCCGGGGGGGCCGGGCAGGTGCTCGCTCCCTGGCCGAACCGGATCCGCGACGGCCAGTACCGATTCGGCGGCCGGTCGTTGCAGCTCACGCTGACCGAACCGGCCCGGCACAACGCGATCCACGGCCTGGTCACCTGGGTGCCGTGGCGGCTGGAGGACCAGCGGCCCGACGCGGTGACGGTCGGGTACGACCTGCCGCCGCAGCCCGGCTACCCGTGGCCGCTGCGGCTGCGGACCCGGTGGAGCGTGGGCGCGGACGGGCTGCGGGCCGAACACGAGGTGACCAACCTCGGCGGCGAGGAGGCGCCGTTCGGCTTCTCCGTGCACCCGTACCTGCGGCTGCCGGGGGTCGCCGTGGACGACATGTCGCTGCGGGTGCCTGGGCGTACCCGGCTGCTGGTGGACAGCCGGCTGCTGCCGGTGGGCGCGGCGAAGGTGGCCGGCACCGAGTTCGACTACACCGAGGGCCGCCGGATCGGCGACGCGGTGCTCGACCACAGCTTCGGGCAGGTGGACCGGGAGGCCGACGGGACGTCGGTGGTGACCCTCGCCGGGCCGGACGGCGGGTCGGGGGTGCGGATCTGGGCGGACGGGGAGTTCGGCTGGTGGCAGGTCTTCACCGGTGACACCCTGTCGGGGGAGCGGCACCGCCGCTCGGTGGCGGTGGAGCCGATGACCTGCCCACCGGACGCCTTCCGCTCGGGTCGGGACCGGATCACGTTGGCGCCGGGCCAGGTCTGGCGCGGTGTCTGGGGCGTCCGACCCGGGCTCTGAGCGGGTGTGGGGAGCGCGATGGAGTTCGCGGAGGTCGTCCGGCGTCGCCGGATGGTGCGCAACTACGACCCGGACCGGCCCGTGCCGCCGGAGGTGGTCGACCGGCTGCTGGAGCACGCCGTCCGGGCCCCGTCGGCCGGGTTCGCCCAGGGCTGGGGTTTCCTGGTGCTGGAGGAGCCGGCCGACCGGGAACGGTTCTGGGCGGCGACCACCCCGGAGGGTGGCGGTCGGGAGCGGTGGCTGGCCGGGATGCGGCGGGCACCGCTGATCGTGGTGCCGCACGCCAACCGCTCCGCCTACCTGGAGCGCTACGCGGAGCCGGACAAGGGCTGGGCCGACCGGGCCACGGAACGCTGGCCGGTGCCGTACTGGCATGTCGACACCGGATTCGCCGCACTGCTGATGCTGCTGACCGCTGTGGACGAAGGGCTGGGGGCCTGTTTCTTCGGCATCCCGGCGCAGCGGCAGGCGGCGTACCGGGAGGCGTTCGGCGTGCCGGAGGAGTACCAGCCCGTCGGCGCGCTCACCATCGGTTACCGTGCCCCCGACCACCGGTCACCGTCGTTGCGTCGTGGGCGACGTCGCATGGACGAGGTCGTGCGGCGGGGACGGTGGGATGCGGCGGGCGGCTAGGCTGGCGAGTCATCGGCGCCGAGGCGTCGCGCCGCGACCCGGCCCGGTGTCGCGGGCCGGCCGGCCAGGGGGAGGGAGCGTGCCGTCGTGATCTTCAGAGCGGTCCGGGACGGGCGTCCCTACCCGGAGCACAACCTGACGCTCAAGCAGTGGGCCGAGATCCCGCCCCGGCCGCTGCGACTGGACCAGTTGATCACCACCAAGCGTGAGCTGGCGCTGGACAAGCTCCTCGCGGAGGATTCGACCTTCTACGGCGACCTCTTCCCGCACGTCGTGCAGTGGAACGGTGGCCTCTACCTGGAGGACGGCCTGCACCGGGCGTTGCGGGCGGCGCTCCAGCAGCGCAACCAGATCCACGCCCGGGTGTTGGTCCTCGGGGCGGCCGAGTGACCGCCCCGGCGCGCTGAGGCTTCGTTAAGGTTGCCGGCATGAGCCCCGTTGATCTGCTCGACCTCGACTCGTCGCTCAGCGAGGAGGAGCGCCAGGTCCGCGCCGTCGTGCGCCGGCTCGTCGACGACCGGGTGCGCCCGCACGTCGCCGGCTGGTACGAGGACGGTCAGGTGCCGGCCCGTGACCTGGCCCGTGAGTTCGGCAAACTCGGGCTGCTCGGCATGCACCTCACCGGCTACGGCTGCGCCGGCTCGTCGGCGGTGGCGTACGGGCTGGCCTGTCTGGAACTGGAGGCCGGCGACTCCGGGGTGCGCTCCCTGGTGTCGGTGCAGGGTTCACTGGCCATGTACGCCGTCTGGCGCTACGGCAGCGAGGAGCAGAAGCAGCGCTGGCTGCCCGCGATGGCGACCGGTGAGGCGATCGGCTGCTTCGGGCTGACCGAACCGGACCACGGCTCCGATCCGGCCTCCATGGCCACCCGCGCCCGCCGCGACGGCGACGACTGGGTCCTCACCGGCAGCAAGATGTGGATCACCAACGCGCCGATCGCGGACGTCGCGGTGATCTGGGCGCGCACCGACGAGGGGGTGTGCGGCTTCGCCGTACCGATGGACACGCCGGGGGTGACGGCGCGGGAGATCCGGCGCAAGATGTCGCTGCGCGCCTCCGTCACAGGGGAGATCTCGCTCGACGACGTGCGCCTCCCGGCGGACGCCCGGCTGCCCGAGGCGACCGGGCTCAAGGCTCCGCTGAGCTGCCTGACCGAGGCCCGGCACGGCATCGTCTGGGGTGCGTTGGGCGCGGCCCGCGACTGCCTGGAGACCACCCTGGGGTACGCGGCCACCCGCACCCAGTTCGGCCGGCCGCTGGCCGGCTTCCAGCTCACCCAGGCCAAGCTGGCCGACATGGCCGTCGAGTGGACCAAGGGTTATCTGCTGGCGGTGCAGCTCGGCCGGCTCGCCGACGCCGGCCGGTTGCGCCCCGACCAGGTCAGCGTGGGCAAGCTGAACAACGTGCGGGAGGCCCTGGCGATCGCCCGCCAGTGCCGCACGATCCTCGGCGCGAACGGCGTCTCCGGCGACTACCCCGTGATGCGGCACGCCAACAACCTGGAGAGCGTGCTCACCTACGAGGGCACCTCGGAGATCCACCAACTGGTCATCGGGCAGCGCCTGACCGGGCTGTCGGCCTTCGTCTGACCTGTTCCGGCACGGTCCACCGAGCGCGAGTCGTACGGGGGCCTTACCGTCTTCATCAGACGACCTGTCGGACGAGGACGGTGAGGGCGATGGCCCGCGACGGTGACAGCAACGAGCCGACCACGCAGTTCCCCGGCCTGCCGGCCGGCGACGACCATCCGGGCAGCGCGCCGAGGGCGGGGGGCGGTGGGCCGGCGCGCGGCCTGCTGTGGGTGCTGGGCGCGGCGGCGCTGGCCGTCGTGGTGCTGCTCGGGGTGCAGGCCACCGGCCTGCTGCCGGAGTTCCGCAACCCGTTCACCAAGGAGCAGACCGACCGCAGCCAGCCGCCGCTGCTGCTGTCGATCCGGGATCTCAGCCGCTACGTGGCCGCCGAGGGCAACTACCAGGTCGTCGTCGACCTGCAGAACGACCGGCGCAACGTGCCGGACTGGCTGCTCAACGAGCGCACCCTGTTCGTCGGGGCGGGCACCGTCGAGGCGTACGTCGACTTCTCCACGATCTCCGAGGGTGCGATCGTGCGGTCCGCCGACGGGAAGTCGGTGGAGATCAGGCTGCCGGCGCCGCAGCTCGGGGACACGAACCTCGACATGGAGTCCAGCTACGTGTTCGCCGAGGAGCGCGGCCTGCTCAACCGGGTCGGCGAGCTCGTCGGTGGCGACCCGAACCGGCAGCAGCAGGTCTACCGGCTGGCCGAGGAGCGCATCACCACCGCCGCCCGGGACAGCGGGCTGACCCAACGCGCCGAGGAGAACACCCGCAAGATGCTGGAGGGGTTGCTCCGTTCCCTCGGCTACGAGCGGGTGACGATCACCTACGTCGCCCCCTGAGCCGACCCGGGACGCGGTTGGTGACCGACTCCAGTTGCGGTATATCGCGGCATCCGGCCGCCAGGAAAGCGCGATATACCGCAACCCGCGCCGCGCGCGTCCCGTGTCCGGCGCCCGCTGGACCGGTCGGGGGCCGGTGGAGGGCGTCAGTAGGCCGTGCCGTGCCGGTCCTCGTTGGGCATGATGATCCACAGCGCCAGGTAGACGATCACCTGGGTGCCGGGCAGCAGCAGGGACAGCAGGAACAGCAGCCGGACGAAACCGGGGGACCTGCCGAACCGGCGGGCCAGGCCGGCACACACGCCGGCGATCATGCGCCCCTGGCGGGGTCGGACCAGTTTGCGACTCATCGTCGTACTCCACTCTGCGGCCTGCGCCGCGTCGCCTGGAATCAACGCTAGGAACGGGTGGTCGCCGTGCCCTCGGTCCCGAGGAGGAGCGGCGACGTGCCCACCCGTAGGTGCATACCCGCGCGGCCACCGTCTGACGCACCACCACGACCATCCCGGGTACCCGGCCCGATGCGGGGTACCTGGCGGTTGACGGGTGGGCGGGGCGCGGCGCGGTAGGCTCGCCGGCTGGGCCCACAACGTGGTGTGCCGACGAGGAGGTGCGGTCGTGATCAGCGTGTTCGACCTGTTCAGTGTCGGTATCGGCCCGTCCAGCTCGCACACCGTGGGTCCCATGCGGGCGGCCCGGACGTTCGTGGCCGGGCTCAAGGCCGACGGCCTGCTCGCGGACATCGCCCGGGTACGCGCGGAGCTGTTCGGTTCGCTGGGCGCGACGGGGCACGGCCACGGCAGCGACCGGGCGGTGCTGCTGGGGCTGGCCGGCGAGACCCCGGAGACCGTGGACACCGACTCCGTCGAGAGGCGGGTGGAGCGGATCCGTGCCGGGCGTCAGCTCGACCTGCTCGGCACCCACGAGATCGACTTCGACCCCGACCAGGATCTGGTGCTGCACCGCCGCCGGTCGTTGCCGTACCACCCGAACGGGATGACCTTCGCCGCCTACGACCGGGCGGGTGCCGAGGTCAGGGCCCGGACGTACTACTCGGTGGGCGGCGGGTTCGTGGTGGACGAGACCGCCGCCGGAGCGGACCGGATCACGGCGGACACGACCCCGGTCAGGTACCCGTTCCTGACCGGCGCCCAACTGCTCGACGTGACCCGGGAGTCGGGACTGTCGATCAGCGGGGTGATGCTCGCCAACGAGCTGTCCCGGCGCAGCGAGGCCGACGTACGCGCCGGTCTGCTGGACATCTGGCGGGTGATGCGGGAATGCGTGGCGAGCGGCTGCGAGCGTGACGGGACGCTGCCGGGCGGCCTGAAGGTGCGCCGCCGCGCCGCCGAGCTGCGCCGCAGCCTGGAGGCGGAGGCCGGCACCGCCGACCCGCTGCGCGTCATGGACTGGGTGACCCTGTTCGCCCTGGCCGTCAACGAGGAGAACGCGGCCGGCGGTCGGGTGGTGACCGCCCCGACCAACGGCGCGGCCGGGATCATCCCGGCGGTGCTGCACTACTACACCCGGTTCGTGCCGGGCGCCTCCGACGAGGGCGTGGTGCGGTTCCTGCTGGCGGCGGGCGCGATCGGCGTGCTGTTCAAGGAGAACGCCTCGATCTCCGGGGCCGAGGTGGGCTGCCAGGGTGAGGTGGGGTCGGCGTGTTCGATGGCGGCGGCCGGGCTGGCCGAGGCGCTGGGCGGCAGCCCCGAGCAGGTGGAGAACGCCGCCGAGATCGGCATGGAGCACAACCTGGGCCTGACCTGCGACCCGGTGGGTGGCCTGGTGCAGATCCCCTGCATCGAGCGCAACGCGGTGGCTAGCATCAAGGCGATCACGGCCGCCCGGCTGGCGCTGCGCGGCGACGGCGTGCACGCGGTCTCGTTGGACAAGGTCATCAAGACCATGCGGGAGACCGGCGCGGACATGAAGGTCAAGTACAAGGAGACGGCGCGTGGCGGCCTGGCCGTCAACGTGATCGAGTGCTGAGCCGTCGCGGCCGGCACCGTTCACCGACTGCTAACCTGTCGTCCGTTTCAGCAGGCGGGAGTCGGCGGTGACCACAGGCGTCGCGTCGTTGTGGGCGCACCGCGCCTCGCTGCGCATCCTGGTCCGGCGTGACCTCGCCGTGAAGTACCAACAGTCGGTGCTCGGCTACTTCTGGTCGCTGATCGAACCCCTGGGCATGGGGGCGATCTACTGGTTCGTCTTCGGCGTCCTCTACTCCCGGGACACCACCCGACACCTGGGCGAGGCCGCCGGGTCGTACCCGCTGTTCCTGATCACCGGGATCTTCGCCTGGATGTGGACCAGCTCGGCGCTGAGCGAGGCCACCAACGCCCTCACCGGGCAGTCCCGCCTGATCACCACCATGAACGTGCCCCGGCAGGTCTTCCCGATCGGCCGGGTCACGGGCCGGTTCGCCGAATACCTCGCCGGCCTGCCGATCCTCGCCGCGATCGCGGTCGGCTACGCCGCGTCCGGGCGGATCGACCTCGGCTGGTCGCTGCTGGCGCTGCCCCTCGCGGTGGGCGTCCAGGCGACCCTGCTGGTGGGGCTGGCGTTGCTGCTGTCGGCGTGCAACGTGCTGATGCGGGACGTGGAGCGGTTCATGCGCCTGATCATCCGGGTGCTGTTCTACGCCACGCCGATCATCTACCCGCTGAGCCTGGTCCGCGACTCGGGCCTGCCGGGCTGGCTCAAGGTCGGCTACGAGCTGAACCCGCTGGTCGGCATCTTCCAGCTGCACCACGCCGTCTGGTACCCGGACGAGTTCCCACACGCCCGGCTGTTGGCCACCACGCTCGGTGGCAGCCTCGCGGTGCTGGTGGCCGGCTGGTGGGCGTTCCGCCGGCTCGAACCCGCTGTCCTCAAGGAACTCTGATGGCCGAGCCGATCATCGAGGCGCAGGGCCTCGGCATCCGTTTCGTGCGCAACCGCCGCCGGCAGCTGCGGCTGCGGGAGCTGTTCATCCACCGGGGTACGCGCGGCGCGGCGCAGGGCCGGTTCTGGCCGCTGCGCGACGTGTCGTTCACGGTGGCCGCCGGGGACACGATCGGGGTGATCGGCCGCAACGGCACCGGCAAGAGCACGCTGCTGCGGCTGATCGCCGGGGTGCTCATCCCCGACGAGGGCCGGATCCGGGTACGCGCTGACGTCGCGCCGCTGCTGGAGCTGTCCGCCGGTTTCTCCAACGACCTGACGGGGCGGGAGAACCTGCACCTGGTCGGTGGCCTGCACGGGCTGTCGTCGACCTACCTGAAGCGACACTTCGACGAGATCGTGTCGTTCGCCGGCGAACAGGTGGAGCGGGCCATCGACACCTCGGTGCGGCACTACTCGTCCGGCATGAAGGTCCGGCTCGGTTTTGCGATCATCTCCCACCTGCCGCACCCGATCCTGCTCATGGACGAGGTGACCGCAGTGGGTGACGCGGAGTTCCGCAAGAAGTGCTACACGACCATCGACCGTCTGCTCGGGGAGGGGCGCACTCTGGTGCTGGTGTCACACAACGAAAAGGACCTGACCCGGTTCTGTCGTCGAGGGCTCTACCTCGACGCGGGCCGGTTGAGCGTCGACGGAACCATCGCCGAGGCGCTGGCCGCGTACCACGCCGCGGTTCCCCGGTGACCGTCGCGATCGTGCTCGCCGCCGGAGGCCCGGCCGCGAGCCTGCCGACGGGCACCGGTGAGCCGCTGGCCGAGCGGCTGGCCGACCAGCTCCGCCAGGCGGGAGCGCGGGACGTACGGTTCGCCGCCGACCTGGCGGAACTGGCCGCCCTGGCCGCCACCGCCCCCGGCCCGGTGCTCGTCACCGGCGTCGACCTGGTGGCGCACACCGCCGTCCTGCGGCACCTGGCCACGAGTCCCGGCGGCTCGACGGTGGCGCTGGTGCTGACCGATCCGCCCGCCCCCGGTCGTGCCGTCGTGTGCGAGGAACGCGGCCAGGTGGTCGACGCCGGCCCGGCCGGCACCCTGGAGGGCACGGTCACGGGAACCTTCGGTGGGGCGTTGCGGGTCGGCCCGGCGGACCTGCCGGCCCTGGTGGCCGCCGCCCGCGCCGCCGCCCAGCCCGACACCGCGCCCGCGGTGGACCGGCTCTTCGCCGGCCTCGCGGCGCTGGGCACCCGGATCTCCGCCCACCGGGTACGCCTGCTCGTGGCACACCGGGTCGACGAGCGCACCGGCCTGGCCGTCGCGGAGGCCGGGGTGGCCGCCGTGGACGAGGACCGGGCCGAGTTGAAGCTGTCGGTGAAGGAGAAGGACGACTTCTTCACCACGTACTTCGTCAGCACCTGGTCCCCGTACGTGACGAAGGCCGCCGCCCGGCTCGGGTGGGGGCCGACGGCGGTGACCATGCTGTCGGTGGCCATGGCGGTCGCCGCGGCGGTGCTGTTCGGCGTCGGCGGCCGGGTGCTGCTGGTGGTCGGCGCGGTGCTGCTCTACCTGGGGTTCGTGCTGGACTGCGTGGACGGGCAGCTCGCCCGCTACACCCGGCACTTCAGCGCCTGGGGCGGCTGGCTGGACACGATGGCCGACCGCTTCAAGGAGTACGTCGTGTACGCGGGCCTGGGCTTCGGGGCGACCCAGGCGGGCTTCCGGTACGGCTGGGCGTTGGCGATCGCCGCGATCACCCTGCAGACGGTGCGGCACATGACCGACGCCTGGTACGGGGTGCTGCACGACGAGGCGGCCCGCCGGCCGAAGCCGGTGACGACCGGCGGGGGGATCGGCGACCGGCTCAACGCGGCCTCGAACCGGGTGCAGGCCGACACGGGTTCGCTGTCGTACTGGTTGAAGCGCACGGTGGTCTTCCCGATCGGGGAACGGTGGGCGCTGATCGCGGTGACGGTGGCGTTGTTCGGGCCGCTGGTCAGCCTGTACGCGGTGCTCACCTGGGGGGTGCTGGCGTTCGCGTACACCGGTGCGCTGCGTACCCTGCGGGCACGCTGGATGTGGGTGCCGGTGCTGGACACGGTCGATGCGACCCTGCACCGTGACGACGGCCCGCTGGCCGGCCGACTGCCGGTGGTGCGACCGGTGGGTCCGTTGACCCTGGCGGTGCTGGGGGCGCTGGCCCCGGCGGCGGTGCTGGTCGCGGCGGCCTGGACGGGTGCGGCCGGGCTGCGGTGGACGGTGCCGGTGGCGGCGCTGCTGCTGTTGGTGGGCGCGCTGGGTGCCGGAGCGGCGCACAACGGCCCGTTGGACTGGCTGGTGCCCGCGGCGCTGCGGGCCGGTGAGTTCCTGTTCGCCATCGTGGTCGGGGTGGTCGGTGGTGCGCCGGCCTGGCTGGTGTTCGGGTACCTGCTGGTGCTGACGTTGCACCACTACGACCTGGTCGCCCGGCTGGAGAAGCGGCAGCCCGCACCGCCGCTGCACGCCGCGACGCTGGGCTGGGAGGGCCGGTCGGTGCTGCTGGCACTCGCCACGATCGCCGGATTTGCGACTGTTGCTCTAGCTACACTCGGTGCGTACCTTATCGGGGTGTTCGTGGCGAGCGTCGCCCTGGCCTGGGTCGTCCTGCCGGCCCGCGCAGCGCGGGGAACGGCCGTCCCGGCCGGCGCGGGAGGTCGCTCGGCGGGCTGACGGGGGGCCGGTGCGGATGACGTTGGTCAGTTTCGTCGTACCGGCCTACCGGGTGCAGGGCTACCTGCGCGAATGCCTGGACTCGATCCTCGGCCAACCGGTCACCGACATCGAGGTGATCGGGGTCGACGACTGCTCACCGGACGCCAGCGGTGACATCATCGCCGAGTACGCCGAACGCGACCCGCGGGTGACGGCCGTCCGGCTGCCCGGCAACGTGGGGCTCGGCCCGGCCCGCAACGTCGGGCTGGACCGGGCCACCGGCGAGTACGTGTGGTTCGTCGACGGCGACGACTGGCTGGCCCCCGACTGCCTGACCGAGGTGGCCGACCGGCTCCGGGCCACCCGGCCCGACGTGCTGCTCGTCGACCACGTCCGCACCCACTGGGACGACACCGCGACCCGCAGCGCCATGGCGGAGGTGTTCCCGGAGCCGCCCGGTCCGGTCACGTTCCGGCTGCGGGAGCGCCCGGAGGCCCTGCGTCTGCTGCACACCGCCTGGAACCGGCTGGTCCGTCGCCGGTTCCTCGACCAGGTGGGCCTGCGCTTCGCCCCCGGCTGGTACGAGGACGTGTCGTTCAGCTATCCGGCGTTGCTGGCCGCGGACCGGATCGGCGTGCTGGACCTGGTCTGCGTCAACTACCGGCAGCGCCGGGCCGGGGCGATCACCCGGACTCGGGGCGACCGGCACTTCGAGGTGTTCGAGCAGTGGCACCGGGTGTTCCGGTTCATGGCCGACCGAGGGCTGGACGAGCTGCGCCCGGCGGTGTTCGAGCGGATGGTCTGGCACGAGCTGACCGTGCTCGGCAACGGCGCGCGGATCGCCCCCGAGTTGCGGAAGCCGTTCTTCGACCGGATCAGCGCCGACCACCGGCGGTTCGCTCCGCCGGACGCGCCCGCGCCGGAGGGCGCCGAAGGGCTCAAGCACCGGCTGGTCGCCGCTGGCGACTGGCGGACGTTCAGCGCGCTGCGGGCGGCGAGCCGCACCGGGGCGGCGGCGCGGGGCCGGGCCCGGGCCGTCCGTGGCCGGGTGCTGCCCCCGGCCCGCCGGGCGGCCCGGCTGGCCCGGGACGCGTTGCTGCGTGAGTACTACCGGGCGGAGCTGCGTCGGCCGGTCGACGATGGCCTGGCGGTGTACGCCGCGTACTGGTACCGGGGGTACGCCTGCAACCCGGCTGCCGTCTACGAGGCGGCGCGGCGGCTCGCGCCGCAGGTGCGGGGCGTGTGGATCGTGCGGCGGGACCGGGTGCACACCCTGCCAGACGGGGTCGAGTACGTCGTGGCGGGCACGCCCGCGTACCACCGGGTGCTGGCCCGGGCCCGGTGGCTGGTCAACAACGTCAACTTCCCGGACTTCGTACGCAGCCGGCCGGGCACGACACACGTGCAGACCCACCACGGCACGCCGGTGAAGGTGATGGGGCTGGACCAGCAGCGCTACCCGTTGGGCGCGGTCGGCATGGACTTCGCGGGGCTGCTGCGGAGGGTGGACCGTTGGGACGTCAGTGTCACCTCGAACAGTTTCTCCACGCAGATGTGGGAGCGGGCGTATCCGGCGGCGTACACGACGCTGGAGGTCGGCTACCCGCGCAACGACCGGCTGGTCACCGCGACCGCCGAGGAGGTGCTGCGGATCCGGGCGGAACTGGGGGTCAGCCCCGGTGAGCGGGTGGTGCTGTACGCCCCGACGCACCGGGAGCACCTGCCCCGCTACCGGCCGCCGTTCGACCCGGAGCGGTTTCTCGCCGCGCTGGGCCCGGCGGGCCGACTGCTGGTGCGCAGCCACTACTTCCACGACCGGGACCGGCGGCGCCCCGCCGACCGGGACCGGATCCACGACGTCAGCGCCCACCTCCGGGTCGAGGATCTGTACCTGGCAGCGGACGTGCTGGTCACGGACTACTCGTCGGCGATGTTCGACTACGCGGTGCTGGACCGGCCGATCGTCGTCTACGCCCCCGACTGGGACGCCTACCGGCTGGCCCGGGGGGTCTACTTCGACGTGACGGCCGAGCCGCCGGGTGCGGTGGCGCGGACCTTCGCGGAGTTGCTCGACATCTTCGCGTCGGACGCGGTCGCGGACGACGGCGCGGAGCGGGCGCGTGCCCGGTTCCGGGCGCGGTTCTGCGCGCTGGACGACGGGCATGCCGCCGAGCGGGTCGTCCGGCGGGTGTTCCTTACCGACGAGGGACGATTTGCACTCGTTTGAGCTGACTGCCCGGTTCGAGGGTGTGTAATAGGTCTGTCACGAGCCGAACATGGCACGTTTACCCGATGTGCTGACCACATGATGCTGGTCACAGTCATTCGGGGTTCGGTCGAGGAGCTGGGGGAGGAGACGGTGACCACCGTCGCGCTCAAAGACGTCACGAAGGTTTTCAGAGACGGCACGCTGGCAGTTGACAAAGTTAATCTCGATGTGAACGACGGCGAGTTCATGGTGTTGCTCGGCCCGTCGGGCTGTGGCAAGTCGACCGTGCTGCGCATGGTCGCGGGGTTGGAGGACCCGACCTCGGGGGCGGTGATGCTGGACGGCGAGCTGGCCAACGACCTGCCGCCCAGGGAGCGGAAGATCGCGATGGTCTTCCAGGACTTCGCGCTCTATCCGCACATGACCGTCGGCGACAACATCGGGTTCCCGCTCAAGCTGGCGGGTGTGGAGCAGACCCCGCGCGGCGAGCGGATCGCCGACGTGGCCAGCGCCCTGGGCATCGGCGACGTGCTCGGCCGCCGGCCGAGCCAGCTCTCCGGCGGCCAGCGCCAGCGCGTGGCGATGGGCCGGGCGATCGTCCGCCGACCGGGTCTGTTCCTGATGGACGAGCCGCTGTCCAACCTCGACAGCGGCCTGCGGGCGGAGCTGCGCGCGGAGATCTCCGGGCTCACCCGCGAGCTGGGCGTCACCACCATCTACGTCACCCACGACCAGGCCGAGGCGCTGACCATGGCCGACCGGGTGGCCATCATGCGCAAGGGCGTGCTCCAGGACGTGGGCACACCCACCCAGGTGTACGGCCGACCGGCCACCCTCTACGTCGCGGCGTTCCTGGGCAGCCCCCGGATGAACCTGCTGGAGGCGTCGGTCTACGTGCACCTGGACCGGTACATCACCCTGACCCTCGGTGATCAGGCGCTCTACCTGCCCTGGGACGACATCCGCAGCAGGGCCGTGGCCCACTACCACGGTGAGCGGATCGTGGTCGGCATGCGCGCGGAGGCGCTGACCCCGGTCGCGCCGGACGCCCCGGGCGACGTGCTGCACGGTCGCATCCGCTACCTGGAGCACCACGGCCACGAGTCCCTGGCGTTCCTCGACATCGGGGCGACCGCGGTGGTGGTCGACGAGATGGGCGCGCCCGCCGAGGGTGACGTCCCGCTGGGTCAGCGTGGCCTGCGCCGGTTCGGCCAGGTCATGCAGCGGTTCGCGGGGCGTGGCGGCAACGGCGGGGAACCGACGCCCGAACCGGCCGGCCGCACCAGCGTGCTGCCCGACCCGGGGCGACACCACCGCCGTCCGGCGGAACTGGCGGTACGTCTCGCACCGTACCCGGCGGTGGCGGCGGGTCACCCCCTCGCGGTGTCGGTACGCATGGACGCGCTGCACTTCTTCGACGAGCGCGGTGACCGTATCGACGTCGGCTGGCGCTGACCGGGCAGCCCGGGTGGCCGCCGACCGGGCCCAGGTGGGTTGCTGACGGCTGCCCGCCGCGCGGCTCGGTCGGCGCCCTGCTGTGCGGCCCGTGCCTGTGCGGCCCGCGGCTGCTTGCCGAGCAAGTTACCGGCTAGTAGCGTCGGCGGTATGACCATCGACTCGCGCCAGGTGGCCGCCGGCATGCTCCGGGCGGTGCCCTTCGCCCGCACGCTCGGATTCGAGTTCGTCGAGGTGGCCCCCGAGGCCGACGGCGGGGTGCGGGCCGTCGTTCGCCTGCCCGACTCCTCCGCCACCCACAATCACGTCGGTGGCCCCCACGCGGGCGCGATGTTCACCCTCGGCGAGACCGCCTCCGGCGCGGTGGTGATGGCCGCGTTCGGGCATCTTCTCGACCGGGTCACCCCGCTGGCCGTCCGCGCCGACATCGCGTACCGGAAGCTGGCCCTGGGGCCCGTGCTCGCCACCGCCCGACTCGGTCGGCCGCCCGCCGAGGTGATCGCCGAGTTGGACGCCGGGCAGCGTCCCGAGTTCGAGGTGCCGGTGGGGATCGCCACCGAGGACGGCACCGCCACCTCGGTCATGACCGTCGTCTGGACCCTGCGCCCGAACCGCTGACACCGGACCAGCATGTCGATCGGGGTTTGCCCGGCGGGTGGTCTGGTTAGATTCGTACGATGTTGGGCCTGCCTGCGCACGTGACCGCCTGTCTCTTCGACCTGGACGGGGTACTCACCCAGACCGCCCGGGTGCACAACGTCGCCTGGACCGCGACCTTCGACGAGTACCTGCGCCGCCGCGCCGCCGCCACCGGCGAGCCGTTCCGGCCGTTCGACCCCGGCTCGGACTACCACCGGTACGTCGACGGCCGGCAACGCGCCGACGGGGTGCGCACCTTCCTCGCCTCGCGGGGCATCGTGCTGCCCGAGGGCCATCCCGACGACCCGCCCGAGGCGGACACCGTGCACGGCCTCGGCAACCGCAAGAACGTGCTGCTTCTGTCGAGCATCCGCAGCGGCGGCGTCGACGTGTACCCGGGCTCCGTCACGTACCTCAAGGCGGTCGTCGCCGCCGGACTGCGCCGCGCGGTCGTCACCGCCAGCGCCAACGGGCGCGAGGTGATCGCCGCCGCCGGGCTCGAGCCGCTGTTGGAGGCCCGGATCGACGGCCTGGTCGCCCGCGCCGAGGGCCTGCGCGGCAAGCCCGAACCCGACACCTTCCTCGCCGGGGCGAAGGTCCTCGGCGTCGACCCGGCCGAGGCCGTCGTCTTCGAGGACGCCCTTGCGGGAGTGGCTGCCGGCCGGGCCGGCGGCTTCGGGTACGTCGTCGGGGTCGACCGGGCCGGTCAGGCCGACGAGCTGCTCGCCCACGGCGCGGACATCGTGGTCACCGACCTCGCCGACCTGCTCGACACGGGACGACCCGAGTGATCCGGGAACGCGCCTATCCCGTCGACCCGTGGCACGTCCGGGAGACCCGCCTCGACATGGACGTGCTCGCCCAGTCCGAGTCGGTGTTCGCGCTGTCCAACGGGCACGTCGGGCTGCGCGGCAACCTCGACGAGGGCGAGCCGCACGGCCTGCCCGGCACCTACCTGAACTCGTTCTACGAGCTGCGTCCCCTGCCGTACGCGGAAGCCGGCTTCGGTTTCCCCGAGTCCGGGCAGACCATCGTCAACGTCACCAACGGCAAGCTGATCCGGCTGCTCGTCGACGACGAACCCCTCGACGTGCGCTACGGCGAACTGCTCGCCCACGAGCGGATCCTCGACCTGCGCGCCGGCACCCTGCACCGGGAGCTGCACTGGCGTTCTCCGGCCGGCCGTGAGGTGAAGGTGCGCAGCACCCGGCTGGTCTCCTTCCGCCAGCGGTCCGTCGCCGCGATCAACTACGAGGTCGAGGTGGCCGACGGCGACCCGCTGCGCGTCATCGTGCAGTCCGAACTGGTGGCGAACGAGACGCTGCCCCCGCAGAGCCGGGACCCGCGCGTCGCCGCCGTGCTGGAGTCGCCGTTGCAGGCCGAGGAGGAGTTGACCACCGACGACGGAGGGCTGCTCATCCACCGCACCAAGGTCTCCGGCCTGCGGTTGGCCGCCGCGATGGAACACGAGGTGCAGGGTCCGTCGCACACGATCGAGTCCGAGGGGTACGAGGACTGGGTACGCACCACCGTGGCCTGCGTACTGCAGCCCGGTCAGACCCTGCGGGTCGTCAAGTACCTCACGTACGGCTGGTCCAGCCGCCGCTCCCTGCCGGCGCTGCGCGACCAGGTCGGCGCGGCCCTCGCCGCGGCGAAACTGGACGGCTGGGAGGGGCTGCGCCGCGAGCAGCGGGAGTACCTGGACGAGTTCTGGGACGCCGCCGACGTGGTGGTCGAGGGCGACCCCGAGGTGCAGCAGGCCGTCCGGTTCGGGCTGTTCCACGTCCTGCAGGCCGGCACCCGCGCGGAACGGCGGCCCATCTCCGCCAAGGGGCTCACCGGCCCCGGGTACGACGGGCACGCCTTTTGGGACACCGAGATGTTCGTGCTGCCGGTACTCACCTACACCCACCCCACTGCGGTGCGCGACGCCCTGCACTGGCGGTACTCCACGCTCGCGCAGGCCCAGGAGCGGGCGGAGACGCTCAACCTGGCGGGCGCGGCCTTCCCGTGGCGCACCATCGAGGGGCCCGAGTCGTCGGGTTACTGGCCGGCCGGCACCGCCGCGTTCCACATCGCCGCCGACATCGCCGACGCCCTGCGCCGGTACGTCCTGGTCACCGGCGACACGCAGCTGATGCGGGACATCGGGCTGGAGCTGCTGGTGGAGACCGCCCGGCTGTGGCGGGCCATCGGGCACCACGACCGGCACGGCCGGTTCCACATCGACGGGGTGACCGGCCCCGACGAGTACACCGCCGTCAAGAACGACAACATCTACACCAACCTGATGGCCCAGCGGAACCTGCTCGCCGCCGCCGACGCCGTCCGCCACTACCGGGACGAGGCGTACCACCTGAGGGTCACCGACGAGGAGGCCGCCGAGTGGCGCGACGCCGCGGCGGCCATGCACGTCCCGTACGACGACGAGGTCGACGTGCACCAGCAGGTGGAGGGGTTCACCCGGCTCCAGGAGTGGGACTTCGCGAACACCCCTGCGGAGAAGTATCCCCTGTTGCTGCACTTCCCGTACTTCGAGCTGTACCGCAAGCAGGTGGTCAAGCAGGCCGATCTGGTGCTGGCCATGCACTGGCGGGGCGACGCCTTCACGCTCGAGGAGAAGCGCCGCAACTTCCTCTACTACGAGCGGCGCACCGTGCGGGACTCGTCGCTGTCCGCCTGCACCCAGGCGGTGCTGGCCGCTGAGGTGGGCTACCTGGAACTGGCGCACAGCTACCTGCGCGAGGCCGCGTTGATGGATCTTCACGACCTCAACGAGAACACCCGCGACGGCGTACACATGGCCTCGCTCGCCGGGGCGTGGATCGCCCTGGTCGCCGGCTTCGGTGGGCTCCGCGACCACGACGGGCTGATGACGTTCGCACCCCGGCTACCGACCCGGTTCGGTCGGCTGGAGTTCTCGTTGCAGTGGTGCGGGCTGCGGCTGCGGGTCGACGTCCACCCGCAGCACACGACGTACGCGTTGCGGCACGGCAGCGCCGGGGACGCGGTGGAGCTGCGGCACCACGGCACCCTGGTCAAGGTGGCCTGGGACGCGCCGGTGACCCTGCCGAACCCGCCCGTCGAGCCCGACATCCCCCCGGTGGAGCAGCCACCCGGCCGCGCGCCGTTGCTCCGTCCCCCCGACCTGCGCACCTGACGGCGCTGGCGGCGACCGCCGACCCGGCACAGGGTCGGCGGTCGCGTCGTCCGTCGGTGCGGCGGCGGTCAGATCGGGCGGCCCTGGGAGGGGCGGCCCGCCGCGTCCCGGGGTGCCATCGCCCGCGGATCGTCCGCGGTACGCGCCTGGGCCGCCTCGTCCGCCCAGTCCCGGTCGCGCTCGGTGTCCTGTTCCTGCCGCCCGCGTTCGGCGGTCTGCTGTCGGGAGTCTCGCTGCTGCTGCGCCATGGGCGGTCCTCGCGATCTGCTCGGGGCGCGCCGGTCGCGCCGGTCCTACGGTCGTCCGACGCCTACCCGGGGCCCCGCCCGACAAACGGCCCCGCCCGCCCGGTCGGCGCAGGAGGCCGGTCGCGTGGGGCGGGCCGGTCGGGGTATCCGGCCGGCACGGGCCGGCCGGTCGGCCGGCGTTACGGAGGTGGGGAGATGGACGTGCGCAGCAGTGCGGTGTCGATCCCGGCGGGCCAGGTCGAACTGCCCGCCGATCTGCTCGTCCCGGCGCGTCCCACCGGCGTGGTGCTCTTCGCGCACGGCAGTGGCAGTTCCCGGCACAGCCCCCGCAACGTGGCGGTGGCGCACGTGCTCAACGGAAGCGGGCTCGGCACGGTGCTGGTCGACCTGCTGACCCCGGCGGAGGACGAGGTGGATGCGGTGACCGTTGAGCTGCGCTTCGACATCGGGCTGCTCGCCGGGCGGCTCGCGGGGATCGTGGACTGGCTGGATGCCGCGCGTCCGGCGGGACCGGTGCCCGTCGGCCTGTTCGGGGCGAGCACCGGTGCCGCCGCCGCCCTGGTCGCCGCCGCCAGTCGGCCGGCGCAGGTGGGGGCGGTGGTGTCCCGGGGCGGCCGACCCGATCTCGCCGGCGCCGCGCTCGGGCAGGTGCGCGCCCCCACCCTGCTGCTCGTCGGTGGCCTCGACGATCAGGTGATCACGCTGAACGAGCAGGCCAGGGCGGAGCTTCCCGGAGCGGTCGAGCTGCGGATCGTGCCGGACGCGACGCACCTCTTCGAGGAACCGGGCGCCCTGGACCAGGTGGCCGAGCAGGCCGCCGACTGGTTCACCACCCACCTGCACCCCCACCCCGCCCCGGCGTGACCAGGACGGGAGCCGTTCAGGACGGTGAGGGAACCGGGTCGGGCGGGGTGGGCTCGGGTGGGGTGGGTGCGGTGCGGGCCTGCTCCCGCTGGCGTTGCACGGAGTCGATGACCCGCCACACCACCGCCGTGATCGGCACCGCCACGAAGGCACCCGCGATCCCCGCGATCAGCGTGCCGGCGGTGACCGCCACCAGGATCACCGCGGGATGCAGCCGCACCTGGCGTTTCATGATCAGCGGTTCGAGCAGGTTGCCCTCCATCTGCTGCACGGCGATCACGGCAGCCAGGGTGAGCAGGGCGGTGGTCGGCCCGTTCGCGGCCAGCGCCACCAGCACCGCCACCGCGCCCGTGACGGTCGCCCCGATGATCGGCACGAACGCGCCGATGAAGACGATCAGGGCTAACGGGAACGCCAGTGGCACGCCGAGCAGCACCAGGGCCAGCCCGATGCCGACCGCGTCGATCGCGGCGATCATCATCGTGCCCCGGCTGTACGAGCCGAGGGTGTGCCAGCCGGTCCGGCCCGCCTCGGCGGTCACCTCGCGGTTCGGGCCGGTCGCCCGGCGCAGCACCCAGTGCCACATGGACCGCCCGTCCTTGAGGAGGAAGAACAGCAGCACCAGGGAGAGCAACGCCGCCCCGAACCCCTCGATGACGGAGCGCGCGCTGGCGACCGGGTCCACCGAACCCTGCCCCGTCGCCTCCCGGACCCGGCTGAGCAGCCGGTCGAGCTGCTCGTCGGTCACCGGCAGGGTGGAGGTCACGAAGTCACGGGTGCGTTCCAGGCCCTGTTGCAGTTCCCGGCCCAGCTCCTCGAACTGGCTCGCGGTGAGATTCCACACCAGCGCGCCCGCCCCGGTCAGGAAACCCAGCAGCAGCAGGACGGTGAGCAGCGCCGCGAGGGCGGCCGGCAGGCGCAGGCGACGCAGCGCGAGCTGCACCGGGTCGAGCAGGGCGGTCAGGAAGATGGTCGCCGCCAGCGCCACGGCCAGCGGAGCCAGCAGCACCGCGATCTTGCCCAGCAGGTAGAGGCCAGCCACGATCACCACCAGGCAGGCGCTCCAGACCACTGCGGAGCGCACCAGCCAGGGCAGTGCCGTCCACGTCTGCCGGGGACCCGCGCCCCGGTCCGTCGTGTCGGTGGGCGTCTGCCCGGTATCGCCTGCGACCACGTCAGCCCTCCTCGATGTCGGGCGGGTCGTACCCGGTCGGCGTCCCGCCGACACCCGTTTCCACGCTAGGTGTCCGGGCACGCCCCCGTAGAGCGATCCGTCCGGCCCGTCGGAGTTTGTGCCGCTGGGGTGGGGGAACCCCAGTGCAGGTGACCCGGCACTGAGGGAGGACGTCATGAGCAACTTCATGGACAAGGCCAAGGATCTCGCCGACAAGCACGACAAGCAGGTCGACCAGGGGCTGGAGCGGGCCGGTGACATGGCCGGAAAGCGCACCGGCGGCAAGTACGACCAGCACATCGACAAGGGCGTGAACCAGGCCCAGACGCGCACCGGTGAGGGCGACCAGGTGCGCTGACACCGAGATCGTCCGTCCCGGGTCGCCCCGACGGGTGCCCGGGACCGTCCGTTGTCGACGGTCACCCCTGGTCAGCATCCGTCACTCTCGCTACCATCCGCAGTCGGGACCTGACTCTTCGTCGGTTCGATCGAGCGGCCGGCACCGCCCTTCGGCGGCGTCGTGACGAGAGGACATCATCGGTGACCGAAGCGCCCGAGGCGACGATCCCGCAGCGCTACCCGTTCAGTGATCCCGACCGGCTCATGCTCGACCCGCGCTACGCGCAGTTGCGCCGCGAAGAACCCCTGACCCGGGTCCGGATGCCGTTCGGCGAGCCGACCTGGCTGGCCACCCGCCACGCCGACGTGCGTACGGTGCTCGGCGACCCCCGGTTCAGCCGGGCGGCCGCCGTCGGGCGCGACGAACCCCGGAGCACGCCGCAGCAGCTCGACGGGGGCATCCTGTCCATGGATCCGCCGGACCACACCCGGCTGCGACGGCTGGTGGCCAAGGCGTTCACCGCCCGGCGGGTGGAGGAGCTGCGTCCGCGCACCCGGGCGCTGGCCGAGGAACTGGTCGACGGCATGCTCGCCGCCGGCCCGCCCGCCGACCTGGTCGCGCACGTCGCCACCCCACTGCCGATCCGGGTGATCTGCGAGCTGCTCGGTGTGCCCGTGGCCGACCAGGACCGCTTCCACACCTGGTCGGAGGCGATCGTCTCCACCACCTCGCTGCCACCGGAGCAGATCCAGCACTACATCGGCAGCCTGTACGCGTACATGGGCGAGCTGATCGCCCGGCGACGGGTCGAGCCGACCGACGACCTGCTCGGCGCGATGGTCCGGGCGCGGGACGCCGACGACCGGCTCAGCGAGGAGGAGGTCGTCCAGCTCGCGGCGGGGTTGCTCGCCGCCGGCCACGAGACCACCGTCACGCAGATCCCCAACATGGTGTACGTGCTGCTCAACCACCCCGACCAGTGGGACCGGTTGCGCACTGAACCGGCGCTGGTGCCCGGTGCGGTCGAGGAACTGATGCGCTTCATCCCCCTCGGCGCGGGCGCGGCCTTCGCCCGGTACGCCCTGGAGGACGTGGAGTTGGGTGGGGTGCTGGTCCGTGCCGGTGAGCCCGTGGTCGTCTCCATCCCGTCCGCCAACCGGGACGAGTCGGTGTTCGCCGAGGCCGACCGGCTCGACCTGACCCGGGCCGCCAACCCGCACCTGGGGTTCGGGCACGGTGTGCACCACTGCGTCGGCGCGCAACTGGCCCGGATGGAACTCCAGGTCGTGCTGGAGACGTTGACCGTACGGGCGCCGCGGCTTCGGCTGGCCGTGCCCGAGGCGGAGTTGACCTGGAAGAGCGGACTGCTGGTGCGGGGCCTCGTCGCGCTGCCGGTGGCCTGGTGAGCGGCGACTGGCGGGTGCACGTCGACGCCACCCGCTGCATCGGGGCCGGGATCTGCGCCGGCATCGCACCGGAGCACTTCGCCCTCGACGACGGGCTGTCCCACCCGTTGGTCGAGCGGGTCGCGCCCGACGACGTCCTGCTGGACGCCGCCGACTCCTGCCCGATGGAGGCGGTGATCGTGTCCGAGGCCGACTCGATGCGCCGGATCGCCCCGGAGGACTGAGCGCCCCGCCGGCGATGGCGCGCTGCGGCGAGGCGGTGCGCCCGCCGCGGGTTACGGCAGGTGGCGGTGTCCCGGGCTGCGGACGCAGCGACCTGCCGCAGGTCGCGGCGCCCTCAGTTGCCCTGCCGTGTGGTGGCATGCGAGGCCGACGGGCGTTGTCGGGCGTACCCGGGTGCCGTACGCTCACGTCGGCCCGCCCTCACGGTTTCCAGTGAGGAGCAGTCATGCCCTTGAACCGCCTGCTGACCTTCGGGGTCGGTGCCGTCACGGCGGTCGCGCTGAGCGTGCCCGTGGCCGCGGTCCCCGCCTCGGCGACACCGTCGCACCACCGTTCCGGCGGGAGCCTGGTGCTCGTCGGCGGCGCGCTGGCCGACGACAACGCGCAGATCTACGGCGAGATCATCCGGCTCGCCGGCGGGCCCGGCCGGGCCCGGATCGGGATCTTCACGGCGGCGGCTCCGGTGCCGTCGGAGGACCCGGACGCCGGAACCCCGGACTGCAACAACAGTGTCTGCAACGGCGACTACTACGCGGACCTCTTCGAGGGCTTCGGGGCCGCCGACGCGCAGTGGATCCCGATCGACCTGGACAACCCGGAGAAGGCCGACGATCCGGCTGTGGTGCGGCAGATCAACTCCATGACGGGCTTCTTCTTCGGCGGCGGCGACCAGTACCGGTACGTCACCACCATGACGCGGGGCAGGGCGCAACGGGACTCGGCGGCCCTGGCGGCCGTGCGGCGCAAGCTGCGGGCCGGGGCGGTGGTCGCCGGCACCAGTGCGGGCGCGCAGATCATGGCGGGCCGCGACATGATCACGGGCGGTTCGGTGGACCCCGGCCTGCGGGACGGGGCGAAGCCCGGCTACTTCGACGACGCGGGGGTGCTGGGGTACCTGCCGAAGGGCGGGTTCGGCTTCTTCCGCGACGGGCTGCTGGACACCCACTTCTCCCGCCGTGGTCGGGAGGCCCGCTCGATCCGCCTGGCGGCGGACACGGGGAACCGGCGGGTCTTCGGGCTGGACGAGAACACGGCGCTGCGGGTGACCGGTGTGGGCGCCGGACGGCAGTCGCTGGCGGTGCTCGGCCAGCGCGGCGTGACGGTGCTCGACCTGCGCCGGGCTCGGGTCACCGGCTCCGACGTGTGGGGCATCGAGGGGGTGCGGTGGACCCGTCTCACCGACGGGGACCGCTACCGCTCGGAGCGGTGGCAGCCGGTGTTCGCCCCGAACAAGCAGCGCGTGGCCGGTGCCGACGGGCCGTGCGGGGTCACGCCGTCGGAGGACGTCTTCTACAACTACGAGCTGGTCGGCCTGGCCGAGGGCCTGATCGATCACACCGGTTGCGCATCGGTGGCCGGGGTTTCCTGGGAGAACGAGCCGCAGTGGGCGGCGGAGCTGACCCGGGGGCGTGGTTTCGCGGCGTACCGGGCCGGCGGTTCGACCTCGTTCACGAACGTGGTGATCCGCATCGGCGTCGCCTGACACGGCGTGGCCGCCTGACACGGCGTGTCCCGGGCCCGGTGGCGTTGCGTCGCCGGGCCCGGTCACGTCATCAAGATGTAACAGGAGTTACGTATTGAGCAGCGAACTCAATGGATGTAACGTCTGTTTCATTGATTCGTGGCCCCTCGGAGGTGCCCATGTCCCCTTCTCGAAACTCTCTTCGCAGCCGGCTCGCGGTGGTGACGGTCGCCGCGACCGTGGCCGCTCTGGCCCCCGTCGGCACGACCGCCGCACACGCCCAGGTCATCCGTGACCGGCAGGGCAGCTCGTCCGACGTCAGCCGGGCGACGTGGTCCGGCCCCGCGTACACGTTCAACGGCTCGGGCGGCGTCGTGCCCGCCACCATGACCCAGGCGATCGACGCGATCCGGGGCGGCAGCGGCTCCATCGACGTCGCGGTGATCGCCGGGTCCGACGGCGGCACCCCCGAGTGCGACGACATCATGGACCTGTCCGGGGTGAACTCCTGCACCACGCTCACCCTGACCTCGGCCAACGACGGCAACAACAGCCAGGTCAACACGGACGTCCGCAACGCCGAGTTCGTCTACTTCGCGGGCGGGGACCAGTGCCGGTACGTGGCCTGGAAGGGCACCGCGCTGGAGGCGTCCGTCGAGTCCGTGGTGGCCAAGGGCGGCGGGGTCGGCGGCGGTAGCGCCGGGCACCACATCAACAGCGACATCGTGTACGACGCCTGCGACGGCAGCGCCACCTCCTCGATCGCCCTGAACAACCCGTACGACCGGTCGATGACCTTCACCACCGGCATGTTCCGCTGGCCGAACTACGCCAACACGATCAACGACTCGCACTTCGTGGCGCGGGACCGGATGGGCCGCACGATGGCCTTCGTGGCGCGGGCCATCAAGGACGGCCGGACCAGCGGCGGCGCGGCCTGGGGTGTCGGGGTCGAGGAGGGTGGCTCCCTCTTCGTGAACAGGAACGGCCTGGCCACGCTCAGCGGGACCAGCGCGTACGTGGTCCTCGGCGACCACCAGCCCGAAGTGGCCGTATCCCGGCAGCCGTTGACCTACTCCAACTTCAAGATCTGGCGGCTGGGCAACGGGCAGACCTACGACTTCGCCAACCGCCCCACCTGCGGGTACTACCTGCGCAGTGTGACCAACGGGGTGCCCAGCGGGAACCTCTACAGCGGCACCCCGGTCACCGACTGCTCGACCAACCCGCCGCCCCCGCCGCCCGGTGGCGGATCGAGCTACGCCGAGGTCGAGCCGAACGACTCCCGTAACTCCGCCAACGACGTGACGGGCAACAGCTACCCGCTGACCGTCACCGGTGACATGAAGAGCAGCAGCGACCGGGACTACTTCAAGGTGACCGTCGCCAGCGGACAGACGCTGACCGTGAACTGCGCGATCCCGAGCGCGTACGACGCCGACCTCTACCTGCTGAGCTCCAACGGCAGCACGGTGACCCGGTCGGTCAATGACGGTGCGGGGGTCGACGAGTCCGCGTCCCTGACCCGGACGGCGTCGGGCTCGGCAACCTACCACGTCGACGTCGAGGCGTATTCCGGCTCCGGCACTGCCGACTACTCCTGCACGGTCACCAAGTCCTGACCCGCGATCTCCGACGGAGGGAGTGGCCGCCAGTCGGGCGGCCACTCCCTCCGGGCCCGGCAGCGTCCCGCCCGGCGGCGGCTAGGCTCAGCCCGTGCCGAGCACCCGTTCCGCCGACGAGCCCGACCCGCGGTCCGCGCCGGACCCTGTCGATCCGGCCGGCATGGGGGTGGCCGCGCTGGTCCGTCGCCGGCTCGGCGAGTGCAGTCCGGCCGAGCGTCGGGTGGCGCGGGCGCTGCTCGCCTCGTACCCGGCCGCCGGTCTGGGCACCGTAGCCTCCCTCGCGGAGAAGGCCGAGGTGAGTGCCCCGACCGTGCTGCGCTTTCTGAGCCGGCTCGGCTTCGGTGGCTACCCCGAGTTCCAGTGCGCCCTGCGCGACGAGTTGGCCGAGCGGGAGACCTCGCCGCTGACCGCCTACCGGGCGGCGGAGCGCACCGGGGCTCCACCGGCCGGGGCGCTGGCCCGCGCCGTGGCGAGCCTTCCCGAGGCGGTCGCCGGCACCCTTGCCGAGGTGCCGCAGGGCGAGCTGGACGCGGCGGCCCGCCTCTTCGCTGACCAGCAGTTGCGGGTCACGGTGGCCGGCGGGCGGTTCTCGGGGCTGCTGGCCCACTACCTGGTGCTGCACCTGATGCAGGTGCGCGGCGGCAGCCGACTGCTCCCGCCGACCCCGGTCGAGCGCACGGACATGCTGGTCGACGTGGGCCGGCGGGACCTGTTCGCCCTGTTCGACTTCCGGCGGTACGAGGAGCCGACGCTGACCCTGGCCAGGGAGGTGACCGCCCGGGGGGCCCGGGTGGTGCTGTTCACCGACCGGTGGTTGTCGCCGGTGGCCGGGCTGGCCGAGGTGGTGCTGCCCAGCCGGGTCGAGTCGCCGTCCCCGTACGACAGCTTCGTGCCGGCGTTGGCGCTGGTGGAGACGCTGGTGGCGGCCGTGATCGATCGGCTGGGCCCGGTCGCCGGCGGTCGACTCAAGGCAATGGAGCAGGCCCGGCAGGAGTTCGGTACAGGCTGAGCCGTGCGTTACAGCAAACTGTAACCTCGCCGAGATCGTAACCTACGTTACAGTCCGGGGGCTGGTTCGTCTGGCCCCCGGAAGGACACCCCATGCGCATCCGTCAGCTCGCCCTGGCCGCCTCGGCCACGGCCCTGCTCGCCGTCGCCGGCTGCGGCGACACCGCCACGACCGCCGACTCCGCCGACACCCCGCCGTCGGTGACCGTCACCGTCGAGGGCGTCGGTGAGGTCACCACCGACGCCGAACTCGCCAGGCAGGTCCCCGCCGTCGTGCGGGAGCGCGGCACGATCACCGTTGCCACCAACGCCCCCTACGAGCCGTTCATCGACTTCAAGACCGAGGGCCGCACCGACGAGTTCGTCGGGCTCGACCACGACCTGTTCACCGCCGCCTCCGCGCGGCTGGGCCTCCGGGCCACCTTCACCCAGCAGCCCTTCGACGGACTCGTTCCCGGCCTCCAGGCCGCCAAGTACGACGCCATCGCCGGCGGCATCACTGACAAGAAGGAACGCCAGCAGGTCGCTACCTTCGTCGACTACTCCGCCTCCGGCACCGGCTTCCTCGTCGCCCCCGGCAACCCGCTCGGCGTGCGGACCGTGGCCGACCTGTGCGGGCGCGCCGTGGCCGTGCAGAAGGCCAGCAACCAGGCCAAAAACCTCGCCGAGTACAGCAGGACCAACTGCGCCGGCCGGGCCGTCGAGGTCAAGGAGTATCCGGAGAACCCGCAGGCGGTGCAGGCACTGATCGCCGGCAACGTCCAGGCCGTCGCCGCCACCCAGGTCAACCTCGTGGACATCGCCCCCACGCTCGGCGGCAGGGCCGAGCTGGTCACCGACCCGGCCGCCCCGAACGGCTGGCTGGCCAGCCCGAACGGCTTCGGGTTCCTCAGGAGCAACAAGGAACTGGCCGAGGCGTACCGCGCTGCCGTGCAGTCGCTCATCGACGACGGCACGTACACGAAGATCCTCGCGCGGTGGAAGCAGGAACCGATCGGCCTCGCCACCGCCACCATCGACCAGGCCATCGACTGACCCCGGCGGCGGCGACCCCCTGAACCGCGGTCGTCGGACGTCGCGTCGCACCCGTGAGGGCGGGCCCGACGGACGTCCGGCGACCGCCGCACCCCGGCAGGAGACACTCAATGACGAGCGACACCGAGACCGTACGGGTGGTGCCCGTACGCCACTACGGGCGCTGGCTGACCGCGCTACTCGTGGTCGGCCTGGCCGCCCTGTTCATCCGGGCGTTGCTGGCCAGCCCCAACCTGGAACCCGCCACGATCGGCGAGTACCTGTTCAAGGACTACATCCTCGACGGCGTGGTCACCACTCTCTGGCTGACCCTGCTGGCCATGGTGGTCGGCACCACCGGCGGGGTGCTGCTCGCCGTGATGCGGCTGTCCGCCAACCCGGTGCTACGCGGTGTCGCCTGGGCCTTCATCTGGGTCTTCCGGGGCACCCCGCTGCTCGTGCAGATCATCTTCTTCGGCTTCCTCGGGGCGTTGTTCCCCCGACTCACCCTGACCGTGCCGTTCACCGACACCGTCCTGTTCGACCAGCCCACCAGCGTCGTCGTCACCGGCACCGTCGCCGCCGTGCTGGCCCTGTCGCTCAACGAGATGGCGTACGCCGCCGAGGTGATCCGGGGCGGCATCCTCGCCGTCGACGCCGGGCAGACCGAGGCCGCCGCCGCGCTCGGCATGAGCCCCACCCTCACCCTGCGCCGGGTGGTGCTGCCCCAGGCCATGCGGGTGATCATCCCACCGATGGGCAACGAGACGATCACCATGCTCAAGTCCACCGCTCTGGTGTCCATCATCGCCGGACGCGACCTGATGACCGCGGTGCAGACCGTCTACCAGGGCAACTACAAGGTCATCCCGCTGCTGGTGGTGGCCGCCCTCTGGTACCTCGCCCTGGTCAGCCTGCTCTCGGCCGGCCAGTGGTTCGTCGAGCGGCGATTCGGCCGCGGCTTCGCCCGGGGAGGAGTCCGATGACCGCCACGCAGCAGGGCAACATACCCGCCGCACCCGCCACCAGCCCGCCCATGATCCGGGCCGAGGGGGTGACGAAGCGGTTCGGCGCCGTCGAGGTGCTCAAGGGTATCGACCTCACCGTCGCCCCCGGCGAGGTCGCCTGCCTGCTGGGCCCCTCCGGCTCCGGCAAGTCCACCTTCCTGCGCTGCATCAACCACCTGGAGCGCATCGACGGCGGTCAGCTCTGGGTCGACGGTGACCTCGTCGGCTACCGCCGGCATCGCGACCGGCTCTACGAACTCAAGGCCCGCGAGGTGGCCCGCCGCCGCCGCGACATCGGTATGGTGTTCCAGCGGTTCAACCTGTTCCCCCACCTGACCGCCCTGGGCAACGTGATCGAGGCACCGGTACGCGTGCTCGGCACGCCCCGCGACCGGGCCCGCGCCGAGGCGATCCGGCTGCTGGAGCGGGTCGGGCTGGCCGAGAAGGCGGACAGCTACCCCGGTCAGCTTTCCGGCGGCCAGCAGCAGCGGGTGGCGATCGCCCGTGCCCTGGCCATGCACCCCAAGCTGATGCTCTTCGACGAGCCCACCTCGGCACTCGACCCCGAACTGGTCGGGGACGTGCTCGACGTCATGAAGGGGCTCGCCGCCGACGGCATGACCATGGTCGTGGTCACCCACGAGATGGGCTTCGCCCGCGAGGTCGCCGACACCGTGGCCTTCCTCGACGGGGGAGTGGTCGTGGAGACCGGCCCGCCCGGCGAGGTGCTCGGTGACCCGAAGCACGAGCGCACCCGCGCCTTCCTGGACAAGGTGCTCTGATGGCCGACAGCGCGCGACTGCTCGCCGCCGCCGGCGACCGGCTGACCGCGTATAACGAGCGGCTGGCCCGGCTCGTCGGCATCGACTCCGGCTCCGGCCAGGTCGACGGGCTGCGCGAGGTCGCCGACCTGGTGCAGACCTGGTGCCTGGCCGCCGGCATGGCCGTCGAGCGGGAACCCGTCGCCGACCCCACCGGCACCCCACTGGGGGACGTGCTGGTGGCGCGCCGCCGGGGCCGGGGCACCCGCCGCGTCCTGCTCGCGGGGCACCTCGACACCGTCTTTCCGCCCGGCACCGCCGCCGCCCGGCCGTTCCGGGTGCACGACGGCCGCGCGTACGGGCCGGGGGTCAGCGACGACAAGGGCGGCGTGCTGGCCGGCCTCGCCGCCGTCGAGGTGCTGGCCGCGCTGGCTGCCGAGGAGTACGGCGAGCTGCTGCTCGTCTGCACCCCCGACGAGGAGATCGGATCCACCGGAAGCCGGCCGCTGCTGCGTGCTCTCGGCGCCGACGCCGACGTGGCGCTGTGCCTGGAGTGCGCCCGCGACAACGGCGACCTGGTCTCGGCGCGCAAGGGTGTGGCAGACCTGGAGGTGATCCTGCGCGGCCGGGCCGCGCATGCCGGAATCGAACCCGAACGTGGGGCCAACGCGCTGCTCGCCGCCGCCCGGCTGACCATCGCCTTCGACGCGCTCAACGGCCGGTGGCCCGGGGTCACCGTCAACGTGGGCGTGCTGGAGGCCGGTGGCCGCCCCAATGTGGTGGCCGACCGAGCCCGCCTGCTCGTCGACCTGCGGGCCTGGCGCATCGGCGAATACGAGGCGGCCCTCGCCGAGATCCGCCGGCTCGTCGCCGCGCCGACGGTCGCCGGGGTACGCGCCGAGTTGACCGTGCACGCCCCCACCCCGCCGTGGGAGCCGGGGCCGGCCGACCGGAGGCTGGCTGAACTGGCCGCGAAGGTGGGCGCCGGACTGGGCGTACCCGTCACACACACCGCGACCGGCGGCTGCGCCGACGCGAACCTACTGGCCGAGGTCGGTGCGGCGGTGCTGGACGGGCTCGGTCCGATCGGCGGCAACGACCACAGCCCGACGGAGTGGCTGGACCTGGACTCCGTCGTACCCCGGACCGCCCTGCTCGCCGGCCTCATCGACGCCGTCAGTCGGGCGGACTGAGCCCGGCCGGCGCGTCGATCAGGCGGAGTAGCCGCGCTCGGCGATCCAGTTGGCGACCTTCTCCAGCGTCATCCAGTACCCGCCCTTTGGGGCGGCCGGGTCGGCGATGCGCACCAGGTCACCGCCGTCGCGGTAGCCCACCAGGGTCAGGTAGTGCCCGCCCTCGTACGAGTGCGGGTCGCCCTCGGTGTCGACCGCGGTGCCCTTGACGTTGGCCACCACCGGGCGGTCGACGTCCAGGGCGTCCAGCAGGTGGGCGCGCAGCCGGTCCACCTGCGCCGGCTTGGCCACCGGGTCGCGGATCTCCACGGTCTCGTAGCCGCCGCCGGTCAGCTCGTTGAGCACCCGCGTGATGTCCAGGGCCGAGTCGGTGCCCGCCTCGTCGGTGCCGAGGCGCTTCGCCAGCTCGTCCTGCGACAGCGCCTTGCCCTGCGAGGACAACGCGATCCGGGTCGCGGCCGGGCCGCAGTAGTAGAAGTTCGGTTGGGCCTGGTACTCGACGCCCAGCGTCCGCTCAGCCAGCCGGTTCCGCCCCCGGTCGACGGCACCGACCTGGCCCGTCAGGGCGGCCGGCTGGGCGGACGCGACCGGGGCGCCGCCCGGCGCGACCGTGGCGACGTCGGCGGGCGCCGTCTGGGCGACCGCCGCCGGACCGGCGATGCAGCCGCCGGCCACCAGCAGACCGGCGACGGACATGCCGCTTCTGTGCGCGATTGGGGTCATCGGTCGGGCTCCAATCGGGTCGGCACCCCGGGGGGAGGCGCGGGCGCGGGAAGGCGCTCGGCTCAGGGATCCGACCGGCGGGCCATCGGCGGTCGGGGTTTCAGGAGGGGGGAACGGGTGAGGAGCGGGGAACATTCCGGCAGGCTGACACCCAGCCGTCGAGATCTTGGTACGCGGCAGCCCTTCCAGAGGCACTTTCGTACCAAGATCTCGGCGGATCGCGCGCTCTGACGAGGGGCGGCCTTCTTGCCGGCGCCCGCATCACGAACAGGTGCAACGACCTCGACGGCGGCGGGATTCCACCCCGGGTCGGGGCACCGCCCGCCCGTCAGAGGCTGCCGAGGAGGCGGGTGACGGTGATCTCGATGACCACTCTGTCGGGATTGGGACGCGGTGTCCGGTATCGCTCGGCGTATCGGCGCTCGGCCTCGGCCACGGCCTTCGCAGCGGAACTGACCACCGCCCGGCCCTCGATCGTGAGCCACCGGCGGCCGTCGACGTGGCAGACCGCCACCGGGGCACCCTGCGCGCCGGCGTCGGCGACGTGCCGGGCCTTGCGGGAACCGCCCCCGGTGATGACCCGGGCCAGACCGGCCTCCGGGTCGTAGGTGACGCCGACGGGTACCACGTGCGGGGTGCCGTCGGCGCGCATCGTGGTCAGGGTGGCCAGGTGCCGTTCGCGGCAGAAGGCGACGACGCGCTCGTCGTGCGGTGCCAACCGGTGGTCACCGGCCATCTGGGGACCTTTCCGAGGCCAGGGACGCGGCCGACCGGCGACGGTGGGCCAACCGGGTGAGGTAGATCAGCGCGGCCGCCAGCACACCCATGTCGTCCAGGTAGACCGGATCCGGCAGCAGGTCGACCGGCAGGACGGCGTACGCCAGCGCGCCGTAGAAGGCGACCTTGCCGCCACCACCCAGCGGACCGAGCATCCGTCGGGCGCGGATCACCCGTACGGCCAGCACGGCGGCGCCGACGAGCGTGACCGCCGCCACGACGCCGACGACGGCCACGACGATCCACGCGTCCCGCGACATGCCGTCACCGTAGCCCAGCCGGCCGCGCCGGGCCCGGCGGCGTCCTGGGCGTCACTGACTCCCGTGCTCCGCGCCACCGCTGCCCCGCGGGTGTACAGGCCCCGCGATTCTCGGGCCGCGCGGCCCTGGGCGGAAGTCCGGCAGCCCTGTGCGGGAGTCCGGCAAGCCGGCGCGGCAGTCAGAAGGCCGGTACGGCCGCGCGCCCCCGCGCCCCGGCCGGGACCTCCCGCGTGACGACGGGGACCTCCCGCGTGACGACGGGGACCTCCCGCGTGACGACGGGGACCTCCCGCGTCGGCTCCAAGATCGCGGGGGCGGCCAGCGGGAGCACGGAGTCGACCTCCTCGACCAGGGCACCGGCGGCGGCGCGCGCCTCCTCGCGCAGGCTGCGTGCAGCCGCGGCGGCCAGCTCGGCGGTACGCCAGGCGTCCTGCTCCCGCTGCCGGGCGGCCCGCTGCCGGGCCGACAGGTGGTCGCGTACGGCGCGACGCAGCACCAGTTCCTGCTCGACCGGGTGCAGTCGGGGATCCCACCCGGCTCGGTGCGCGAACACGTCGCTGAGCTGTTCCTCGGACAGCTCCCGCCGCCAGTACGCGGCCAGCGCCGCCTGGTGCAGCCAGCGCTCGCGGTCGGCGTACTCGGCGGGGGTCCGGCCGGTGCGCGGCAGCGGCATGCCGGCGGCACCGGAGAGGCGGTCGACCTCCGCCTCGGCCGCCTCGTACGCCCGCCAGCTCTCCTCGGCCTCCTCCTGTGCGGCGAGCCATTCGGCCCGTCGCCGCCGCGCCGTCTCTGCGGCCCGGTCGGCGGCCACGCCGACCTCGCGGGCGTAGCGCTCCCGGTCCTCGTCCTCTTCCGCGAACTCCAGCCGACTGGGCATCGCCGCGTCGCGGATGCGGGCCCCCACTTCGAAGCGGAACCGGCCGGGGCGCAGCAGCAACACCACGAGGGCGGCGGCGACGACGCCGAGCAGGCTCAGCCAGATCACGGCGGCGCGGGGAACGTCGAGCAGGACGGAGGAGAGGACGGTACGCATCAGCAACACCTCGCAGTCGAAGGGGGATCGACGGTGGTGGGCGGAAAGCGGCCGGGGAGGGATCCGGCCGTCGGGGACGGGCGCGGTTGCCGGGGCGGCGATCCGGCGCAGGGCGCGGGTCGGGCCTACCGGGTCAGACGGCGGGCGGACCGCGCCGGGCGGGCACCCCACGGCCGGAGATGCCGGCGGGCGTGCCGGCACGCGCGGCGGCGACGGTACGCGGGGACGCGCCCCCGGTCGTCGCAGCGGCCTGGAGCGTGGCGGCCGGACCGGGCCGGTCGGCGGTAGGCGCTGCCGGGGTGGGCTCGGCGGCCCGCAGCGTCGCGGTGGGCCCCACGGCCGGTCGCGTCGGAGTGGACTCGCCGACCCGCGACGTCAGGATGAGCGGGCGGCCCTGGGGTGCCTCGTCGGCCCCGACCGGGTTGACGGAAGGCCCACCGGTGACGACGGGGATCGTCGTCGGGGCGGCCGACGCGTGGGAGGGGGCGACCAGGCCGCCGAGGCCGACCGCGAGCACCAGAGCCGTCACCGCGAGGCGGGTCAGGTTCCGGAGCGCGCGTGGCGTCGTCAGCACACCAGGCAGTGTCAGCACGCGCGGCAGTGTCAGCACCCGCGGCAGTGTCGTCGCGCCCGGCGTTGTCATCGCGCGCGGCGTCCACCCGGATGGACGGACGGACGCAATGGACGGCACCCACCCAACCTATCGCCCGCGACGGTCGACCGCAGTGCGCGTGGCGGTCCGGATCGGGTGACCGCCGCCACGTTCGTGCTATGTGGACATGGATCGCCAGTGGTGTCGGTGTCGCCCGTGTCCGCCTCCCGGCCCCCGAAGGTCAGCGCTCGGTGCCCCGTGGACCGCCGGTGTCCCGCGACTCGCCGGTGGCGTGCGGGTCGGCGGGGGCCGGCGGCTCCTCGGTGAACAGGGCGAGCAGCGCCCCGACCTGGTGGTCCGCCTCGGCGGGGTGGCGGAACCGCCCGGTCGGGTTGAGCGTGTACTCGTTGCGCCGCCCCACCCGGGTGCGGCGCAGGTAGCCACCGGCCTCCAGGTCGGCCACGATCGCCTGGGCGGCGCGCTCGGTGACGCCCACCTCGTCTGCGACGTCCCGCAACCGCGCGGTGGGGTTGCGGGCGATGGCGAGCAGGACGTGTGCGTGGTTGGTGAGGAACGTCCAGTTCCGGGTGCGGCCGTTTTCGTCGTTGGTCGCCATGTCGTCATCGTATGGCCCGTGCTTCGGCTTTTTCCTGCCGCATCCCGCCCGAACGGGGCAGCCGCCGAGCCGACGGGCAACGATCCGGAAACATATGAAGTGCGTATCACGTATCTCTTGACGTGCCTCACCGTGCGTGTGACTGTGGGGACAGCCCGCGTCCAGCGTCGGCCGGGACTGACAGGTCACGTCGACAGACGAGGTGAGCCGGATGGACCTACCCGGATCGCCGGGCACGCAGCCCGGACCCGAACGCGAGTCCGTCGGGGCGTCCGACGCCCCGACCACACCGAGTCGTGCGCTGGCCGAACTGCGGGCCGGTAACCGCCGGTTCGTCACGGGCACCCCTCGCCACCCCAACCAGGACGCCGTCCACCGCACGGCCGTCGCCGACGGGCAGCACCCCTTCGCGGTGATCGTCGGCTGCTCGGACTCCCGGCTGGCCGCCGAGATCATCTTCGACCGGGGGCTCGGCGACCTGTTCGTCGTCCGTACCGCGGGTCACACCATCGGCCCCGAGGTGCTGGGCAGCGTCGAGTACGCCGTGACCGTCCTGGGAACGCCATTGGTGGTGGTGCTCGGTCACGACTCGTGCGGTGCCGTCCAGGCGGCCCGAGCGGCGCTCACCACCGGCACGACCCCGGCCGGCCACCTGCGGGCCGTCGTCGACGCCGTGGTGCCCAGCCTGCACCGGGCGCAGGCGCAGGGCGTGACGGACCTGGACGGGATCGTCGACATCCACATCGCGCAGACCGTCGAGGCGATGCTGGGCGCGTCCGCCGTGCTCGCCGCCGAGGTGACCGCCGGCCGTTGCGCCGTGGTCGGCATGTCGTACCGGCTGGCGGCCGGCGAGGTACGCGCCGTCGCGGGCGAACCGGTCGACCTCGCGGTCGAGCCGGCCGGCGCGGTCGCCTGAGCCGACCCCGACACGGATCGAGGGCCGCCCCACCGGTCGGTGGGGCGGCCCTCGCCGGGTCTGCGCGCCGTGCTCAGAGCAGTGACACGTGCACGTGGTCGGTGTGGTTCGACGGCCCGCTGTACGACGACCAGCCGGTCGCCGGGAACCAGATCTGCCGGTTCCAGATCACGTAGTAGACGCCCAGCCGGTCGGCGTTGCGCACCAGGAAGGCCGCCAGGTTGTTGCCGTAGATCCGGGTGTCGTCGTTGTACCAGGGCCGGAAGCCGCTGTTCTGCAACGACCAGTCGCAGGCCCGGCCCTTCGGGTGCTCCCACGGGCCACCGGGGCGGTAGCAGCCGACGAACCGCTTGAAACCGGCCTTCCGCACCTCGTTGTACATGTGCAGGGTGCGCGGGGTGATGCAGCCCGAGGTGGTGGGGTCGTTCTTGCTGCACGACTCGGCCCGCCAGTCGCCGTCCGCGCTGCGCCCCGGTGCGACGGCGGCGACCGGCGAGGTGGCGTCGACCTTGCCGCCCGTGACGCTGTAGCCACCCACCAGATTCAGTGACTTCTCCGCGTCGCGCTTCTTGCGGGCGATCTCGTTGGTCAGCTTCTGCTGCTCGCGAACCTCGGCGTCGAGGGCCAGCTTGGCCTGCTCCGCCCGGTTCCTGGCCTCGTTGACCCGCGCCAGCCGCTTGGCGTTGACCAGGTTCAGCTCGTCGAGGGCGGAGGCCCGCTCGACGAACGAGTCGGGGGCGGTGCTCTGCAGCAGCATGGCCACCGCGCCGACCCGGCCCGTCCGGTACGACTGCGCGGCGATCTCCCTCACCTGCGGGGCCAGCGCGTCCAGGTCGGCCTGCGCGCGGCTCACCTCCAGGGCGAACTCCAGCTGGCGCTTCTTGGACTTCTCCAGCCTGCTCTTGGCCTTGCTGAAGTCCCGGTTCGTCGCCTCGATCAGCTCGTTGAGCATCGGCGGGTCGTCGTCGTGCTGCTGGGGCTTGGGAGGGGTGGGCTCGGCCGACGCCGGGAGAGGGCCGGCGAAGACGGCGAAGGCGGCGAACACGGCCACCACAGGCGTCAACCAGCGGCGTAGGGGTGCCGTCACTGTGATCCCTTCCATCGACCGCCGACCGGGTTAGCTGACGGGTTCGGGACGGAAGCGGCCCCTACCGCTGGCGCGGATTCACCCCACGTACCTGGTTCCCCGGCTCGCCTCGCGGCGATTGGGCGGTGGCACCGCAGGCGCCGGAGTGCGCCTTCGGCGGTGACCGGCAGCGAGGTTACCGGACGGTCCCCCGAGGGATCTACGTCCCGATGCCGACTAAATGCGTCATTTCGTAATCGCGGTGGGTGACCAGTGACGTGGTTATCAGCCTCACCCGTCGGGACGGTCACGCTGAGGAGTGTCACCATGCGGTGTCCGTGCTCCTGTCCGGATCGGGCCACCCGGATCGGGTGGCGGTGGACGTGGGGGTGCCGCGTGGGGCGCTGAGCGCCCGCAGCGCCTCGGCCCGGCCCGTGCCCGGCCGGGGAACCTCGGGAGAGGGCGGTGCCTCGTCGGTGGCGGCCCGGTCCCGGCCCGCCCGGGTGACCACGGCGGCCAGGGCCGTCGTCAGGGGAACGGCGGCGATCAGCCCGAGCGTCGCCACGGTGCTGCGTACGATCTCCTGCGCCAGGAACTCGCTGGTCAGGATCTGGCCCACCGCGCGGGAGTCCGCGGTGAGCAGGAGCAGCAGCGGCAGCGAGGCGCCCGCGTACGCCAGCACGATGGTGTTGACCACCGAGGCGACGTGGGCCCGCCCGACCCGCGTCGCGGCCTGGTAGAGCTGGCGCCGGGAGTAGCCGGGGTTGGCGTGGGCCAGTTCGCTCACCGTGGCGGCCTGGGTCACCGTGACGTCGTCGAGCACGCCCAGCGAGCCGATGATGATGCCGGCCAGCAGCAGGCCGTGCAGGTCGACGTCGGCCTGGAAGAAGGACAGCGTCGTGGCGTCCTCGGTGCCGAACCCGGTGAGGTGGGTGGCCGCCGTGGCGGCGAGGCCGAGCAGCCCGGTCAGCACCAGGCTCGCCAGTGTCCCCAGTACCGCCACGGAGGTCTGCCCCGACACGCCGTGGGTCAGGTAGAGCACCACGAACATGATCAGTGCGGCGCCGACGACGGCGACCAGCAGCGGCGACTGGCCGGCGCTGATCGCGGGCAGCACGAAGGTGAGCAGGATGGCGAAGCTGGCCGCCAGTCCGGCCAGTGCGGCCAGGCCGCGCCACCGCCCGAAGGCCACGATCGCGGCGGCGAACAGCACCCCGAGCCAGATCAGCGGGGTGCCGCGCTGGTGTGCGGCGATGTGGTAGCTGCTCACCGTCGGGTCGGCCGGATCGGTCAGCGTGACCAGGACGATCTCGTCGCCCACCTCGACCCGGGGAGCGCCGGGCCCGGTCGGGATCGATGTCTCGACCTGCTGTCCGGCGTCGGGGCCGTCGTCCACCCGCACCGTGACCGTGCCGCACGGCCCCTGGCTGCCCGCCGGGGTGCCCTCCGGGGACTCCGGGGTCGGCGGGCAGGGCTCGGTGACCACCCGGGTGACCGTGCCGTGGTGGCGTGGCGCGTCCTGCCCCGGGTCGGGTCGGGGGGCGTCGCGGGGCCACAGCACCAGGGCGGCGACCAGGGTGGCGACAACGAGGGGGAGCACCGTCGCGACGAGTACCCGCCGCACCCCGGGCGGGGTCGGCGGGGCGTGACGGCTGTGGTCGGCGCCCATGCGGTGTCTCCCAACGAGTTCAGAGCGGAGTACGTGTCGGCGGGCCGTTCCGGTTCAGCACGACCGGAACGGGGCCGTGGCGGCCGACCGGGACTCTCCGGCCGTGACGATGTGACCACGCGCCGCGACGGGAGGGGGTGGCCGGGAGCCGCCGCCGACGGCCGTCGGCGGGCTGGGGGGCCGGCGGCGTACGCGGGCCGCACTGGTGTGGTCTCGGCGGGCCATCGCTGCGAATGGTAGCCACCCCGCTATCGGACCGCAGGTGGCGAGGCACGCGGTGGCGACGCGCCGGGGCCCGTCGGCCGGCTGGTCCACTCACCGGTGGCGCGTACCCCGCCGGTCTCCGCCTCGGCGGCGGCCGAGCCGTCCAGGGTCGCACTGGTCCGGCGTCACCGGCCGGGTACGTTCGGTGACGAACCGTCGCCCCTGCGCTGGTGGGGCCGGTCCGCCGGTTACCGTTATCGGGTGTGGACGATGGCGGCGGCGCAGCGGTGGGTTCGACCACTGCTGCTGGCCGGCACCCTCGTCGGCCTCACCGCGATGCACACCATCGGCCACGACGCGCACGCCGCGGCGAGCGACCACCACAAGCATTCCGTGGCGCACGCCGCCGCGATCCCGGCGGCCGTCGGTGACCTGACGCCGCCCTCGGTGGCCCCCGCCACGGCGGACCGGCCCCACCCCGCCATCCACGACCGCGGCGCGGGGACGGACCTCGGGACCGGCGGCACGCGCGCCGGACACCCCGAGGCGGCCTCCCCGGCCGGCGGGGGCGACGGGAACGGCGACCTGCCCGGCTGGGGGGCCTGCCTGGCGGTGCTGGGTGCGCTGGCGGTGCCGCTGCTGCTCGCTGTGCTGATCACGGCCCGCCGGTCACCCGCCGCCGTGTCCACCGGCCGCCGCGGCCGGGTCGGCCCGGTGCCCCGCGCGCCGCCCAGCCCGGTGGGCCTCCGCATCGCCACGGTGTCGGTGCTGCGTAGATAGGACGCCCCGACGCGGATCCACCCGGTCCGCGTCCCCTCGTCCTACCCATGTTCCGATACCCGGAAGGCAGTCCACGATGATCCGTACCACCGTGCGCCGCGCCCTGCTGGCCGGCGCGGCCCTGACCGTCGCCCTGACCCTGTCCGCCTGCGGCGGCGACGACCACGACTCCCCGATGCACGACACGGCCGGCTCCGGCACGACCACCGCCCCGGCCGACGGCGGACCCACCGCCGGCGCCGCGCCGTTCGGTGACGCCGACGTGATGTTCGCCCAGATGATGATCCCGCACCACCAGCAGGCGGTCGAGATGGCCGACCTGGCCGCGACGCGGGCCGCCGACCCGGAGGTGAAGAGTCTCGCCGCGGATATCAAGGCGGCCCAGGGGCCGGAGATCGATGCCATGTCGGGCTGGCTGACCACCTGGGGACGGCCGGTCCCGTCGCCCGGCGCCGAGATGCCGCACATGGACCACGCGATGCCCGGCATGATGTCCGACGCCGACATGGCCGGGCTGACCAAGGCGTCCGGCCGGGACTTCGACCGGAAGTTCCTGACCATGATGATCGCCCACCACGAGGGCGCCATCGAGATGGCGCGGAGCGAGACGGCGACCGGCACCAGTCCGGAGGCGAAGGCGATGGCACAGCAGATCGCCACCAGCCAGCAGAAGGAGATCGCCCTGATGCGGGGCATCCTCGACCGGCTCTGAGGCTGGACGGTTGGGGGCCGGCGTGGAGGGTACGTACCTGACGTAGCGGAACCCGCCGACCACCGGAGGATGACATGGGCATCGACGACAAGATCGGTAACACGACCGAGGACACCACCGGCAAGGTCAAGGAGGGCGTCGGCCGCGCCACCGACAACGAGCGCCTGGAGGCCGAGGGTCGCAACGACCAGACCGGCGCCAAGCTCAAGCAGGCCGGCGAGAAGATCAAGGACGCCTTCAAGAGCTGATCGTCAAGCAGGAGACGACCGCCGGGTCGGCCCCGTGGCCGGCCCGGCGGTCGCCGTCCGCGTGCCGGTGACCCGGCGGGCCTCGGTGCGTCGTCCGCGTGCCGGTGACCGGCGGGCCTCGGTCCGTCGTCCGCCTGCCGGTGAGCGGTCCGGGACGGTCAGCCGCGGCGGTCCAGGCGCGGTGGCGGCCGGTGCGCGCGTCCCGGGGCCAGCGAGGCCCGGTCCGCGGCGGCGGTGCCCGACGACCAGCCCTCGGCGTCCCGTACGGACAGCCGGTGCCGGGTGACCCCGGGGAACAGCGTGTCGAGGCGTTCCCGTACCGCCTCCGACCGTGCGGCGAGCACCGGCAGCAGCCGCTCGGGCCCCGCCGCCGCGGCGGTCTCGCGGTCGACCGACTCGGTGGCCGACCGCAGCCGCTCCCCGATGCGCAGGGCGAAGGCGTTCAGGAACGACTCGTCCCATCCCCGGGTGCGCCGACCACCGGACCGGCGCTCACCCCGGCCGCGCAGCATCGCCGTGGTGGCCTGGACGAGCAGCGACGTGTATAGCAGCTCGACCGCCTCCAGGTCGGCGGGCCAGCCCAGCACGGTGGTGAAGCCGAGGTCGTCGGACCACACCGCCTCGCACCGGTTCGCGGCCGCCACCTCCTGCACCAGCAGGGCCTTCGCGCCCGCGTACGGGGGATCGGTGCCGAGCCGCACTCCGCCGGGCCGGTCACCCGGCTCCGCGTCGGTGGACAGCAGCGCCTGGTCGATGCTGTGCCGGGCGATCAACTCCTGCGCCTTGCCGGTGAGCGCCTCCGCCTCGGCGGGAAAGGTGGTCGACTCCGCCTTGGCCAGCAGCGCCCGGACCCGGTCGAGCATGCGGGACGCCCCGGTCGGGGAACGACGCCCCCGGTCGGCGGTCGCACCGGCCGTGCCCGGCGGCGGGCGGAGCACCGCGATCGGCGGCAGCCCCTCCACCAGCGCCAGCACGTCGACGACCTCCCGCAGCGCGGTCACCCGGTCCAGCCCCTGCCGGTGCGCCCAGGCACCGAGCTGGCGGTCGTCGTCGGCCCACCACACGTGCGCGTCCAGGTCGGCGAGTTGCGCGTCCCACCAGGTCGGCACCGCGTCGGGCAGGGTGCGTCGGTGCGTGGCGAGCACGTCCACCACCAGGGCGGCGGCCCGAGCGCCGAGCCGGCGCCCGGCCAGTCGGGTCAGGTCGACCGGCTGCCAGCCGCGCGTCGCGAGCCGCCCGACGACCCGCGCCAGCCGGCGGGCGAGGGCAGCTTCGACCGCCGCCGCGCCGTTCTGCACCCCCGCGCCGACCACGAGCCGGTCCCGCTGCCGTTCGGCGAGCCGTACGTCGGTGCCGCGCACCGCCGCGAGCACCTCGTCGACGAGTTCGTCGGCGCCTGGCACTGCCACTCCTCCTCGGTCCGCGACCGGGGTTCAGGCCGCGCGGGGCGGCTGCCCGGCGGTGAGGCGCAACGTCCAGCCATCGGCGTCGCGCCAGTGCGTGACGTGGTCGCAGGACTGGTGGGTGATCCACAGGCCCAGGCCGCCGATGGAGCCGTCGGATGCCGGCAGCAGCCCCGCGTAGGGGTCCGTCGGCCCGTCGCCCGCGTCGTTGACGGTGGCGACGATGCGGTCGTCGCCCGCCCAGATCCGCAGCCGCACCGGGGCCTTGCCGTGCCGCAACCCGTTGGTGACGGTCTCGCTGACCGCGACCGTGAAGTCGTCGGCGTCGTCGGGTGACAGCAGTCCCCGGTCGACGGCGCGGACGGCGGCGCGGGCCTGCGCGGCGGTCGGGTCGGTCAGCTCGACCACCGGCGGTGACGCCTGGATCGGATCGGCCGGGACGGCCCGCTCCTCGCGCAGGTACGCCTCCGGCGCCGTGTACGACGCGCTCGGCAGGTGCCGCCCGTCGACGGTGGCGAACCGGGGGTGGGTGCGGGCGACGTCGGTGAGCACCGCGCGGGGCGTACGCCGGGTGTCGTAGGCGCACACGCTCCACAGCGGCCACTCGTCGTACGCGTGGTTGACCGCAGCCTCGTACCGGGCCCACCAGTCCCAGGTGGAGCCGAGGGCGAGCGGCGGCACCTCACCCATGATCCGGACCTGTGCCGCGCCGGCGGCCACCCGCTCGGCCAGCAGGTGCCGGTAGAGCCGGATCGCCGCGGCCGGTCGGGCGTACACCTGCCCGCCGCTCATGACCTCGACGCCGCAGCGGGCGGGCAGCGCGGAGCGGACCAGGTCGCCGGTGCGCTCGCCCAGCGCCAGGATCGTCGGCTCGCCGGCCGCCACCCCGTCCAGCAGGAACGGCACCGCGACGGCGACCAGCTCCTCGTCGGAGTCGTAGTGGACGGCCTCGTGGAAGTGGCCGGGCAGCCCGGCGGCGGGACCCGTCCTCACCGGACCAGCTCCACCCGCAGGCCGGGCAGGTCGAGCAGCGCGGCCAGCCGGGCGGCGGCGGCGTGTGAGGTGCGCAGCACGGCGGTCGCGCCGCGGCGGCGGGCGTACTCGCGCAGGTGCACCAGTGAGCGGTGGTCGAGGAAGTGCAGGTCGGCGGCGTGCAGCACCAGTTCGCCGTCGGTCGGTTCGAGATCGGCGCGTTCGAGCGTGGTGCGGAAGAGCTGGTGGGTGGTCAGGTCCAACTCACCGGCGAGGGTGGCGTGGCCCTGGCCGGGCGGTGCGGCGTACAGGCGGAAGAGCAGGGACTCGACGTTGTGCTGCGGGTGCAGGCAGGCCAGCTCGGCGACGGCCCGGTCACCCAGCTCGGCCCGTCGGTACGCGCACATGGCCTCGAAGGGCTCCTGGCGCATGGCCCGGTCGATGCGGTGCTCGTAGCGGGCGAAGGCGTCCCGCCGGGCGGGGGTACGCACCAGCGGCGTGGCATCGGCCACCACGCGCAGCCCGGAGTAGCCGGCGGCCAGCGCCTCCCGGGTGGCGAGCAGGTAGGCGGCGACCTGGTTGGTGTGGTCGACCACCGCGTCGGTGGCGTAGGCGCTGCCCAGGGCGATCACCTCGGCGGCACCGTCGCGCAGCGCGTCGGTGAAGCCGGGCGCGGCGTGCAGCCGTTCGAGGACCGGCTCGGGCCGGTCGGGCGTGACGAACCAGACGCGCCGGCCGGCGGTCAGGCCGGCGCGGAGGAACTGCTCGGCGCGGGCGTGGAACTCGGCGGGGTCGTCGTACGCCCAGCACAGGTGACCGTACGGCCCACCCGGCCGTTCCTGGTCACTCACGCTGCCCACCGCATGTGGCCAGTGTAGGCCGCCCCCGGGCCTCCGGGCCTGCGCCGTAGTCGTCGCGGTTCGCTGCCTCTCCTCGTGCCACGTCGCCCGGTCGGGAACCGGCCCCGCCGGACGCCGGGGTCAGCGGCCGGTGGGGCGGTGCCGTGCGTACTTGTTGCGGAACTTCTCCACCCGACCGGCGGTGTCGAGGAGCCGCTGCCTGCCGGTCCAGAACGGGTGGCTCGCGCTGGAGATCTGCACGTCGATCACCGGGTACGTCCTGCCGTCGGTCCACTCGACCGTCTCGTCGCTGGTGGCGGTGGACCGGGTGAGGAAGGCGAAGTCGGCCCCCTTGTCGCGGTAGACCACGTGTGCGTAGCGGGGGTGGATGTCGGGCTTCACGGGAGGTCGGCTCCGTCGGATTCGGGCTCTGCGATCGGGAAGCAGCCGGCGAACGGATCGGTCAGTTCCCGCCACGCCTGCTCGCCCTCGGCCAGTTCGGCGTCGGTGAGCAGGCAGCGGGTCAGGGTGCGGTGCAGGTCGACCGGGTCGACGTCCAGGCCGATGAAGACGAGGTGCTGATGCCTGTCGCCGTAGTACGGGTCCCACTCCAGGGCGGCGGCCAGTCGGCGCTGGTCGCAGACGTGGTCCCACTGCGGATCGGGCAGGGCGGCCAGCCACCGGCCCAGCGAGCCCATCGCCAGCCCGCCCCCGGCGAACTCCCACGCCACCACCGTGTCCGGCTGGCTGGCCAGCCAGATGTGGCCACGGGAGCGGATGCTGTCGGCGTTGACCTCCTCCAGCACGTCGTGCAGCCGCTGCGGGTGGAAGGGCCGCCGGGCGCGGAAGACGGTGGACACCACGCCGCAGTCGGGCTGTGGCTCGTGCACGCCGAGCGCGTACCCCTGCAACGCCCGGTTGAGCACCCCCGGCGTCTCGGGCCGGTGGCGGTGGGTGCCGCGCAGCTGCCGGGTGAGCGCGTACGCGTCGACCAGGTCCGCGTCCACCCGGAACTGGGCGGACCAGGGAGCCATCCGGTGCAGCAGCACCCCCAGCCGGCTGGTGTCGTACGCGCCCTCGCGGGACCGTCCCCACAGCACGAGGGTGTCGGCGTACTCGATCTGTCGGACCACGACGTCGGCGAGCGCGCGGTCGTCGTTGTCGGCGGCGTGGATGCCCAGGGTCTTCAGGTCGTCGGTGCTGGCCAGCGCGTCGAGCAGGTGCTCCGCGTCGACCACGGTCACGTACGAGTCGATCCGGATCAGGTCGGTGAGGGGGGTGCCGTCCACCGGGCAGTGCGCGCAGACGGCGGCGACCGACTCGGGTTCGACCACCTCGGGCAGCATCAGCACCAGGTCACTGCCGGGGTGTCGGCGGGCGAGCCGGACGAGGGTGGGCAGGACGTCCTCGCGAAGGGTGCAGGAGGCGCAGGCGTGGGTCAGGGTGACCTGTTCGTCCTCCACGATGCCGTCGCCGTTGCGCACCACCCGGCGCACCACGCCTTCTTGCAGACCGCTGAGGTCGTGCCGGACCAGCAGCAGCGCGGGGTCGGCGGCGAGCAGGGCGCGGGCGGCGGCGAAGGTTGCGGCGGGCCAGAAGCCCGACAGCACGGTCAGGGACGGTCGGGTGTCGGCGTCCGTCGCGGTGGCGTCGGCGGGTGCCGATGGGGACGACGGCATGTCAGTTCCTCTCCGTTGGTAATGAAAACCGTTGTCATTATAGGATGGCCTGGAACCCGTCGTTCAAGGGAGCACCCAATGTCCAGACGTTGTGACGTCACCGGCGCGCAGCCGAGCTTCGGCAACGCCGTGTCCCACTCCCACCGCCGCACCCGCCGCCGGTGGAACCCGAACCTCCAGAGCCACCGCTACTGGCTGCCGTCGGAGCGGCGCTGGATCCGCCTCACCCTGACCGCGAAGGCGCTGAAGACCGTGGACCGCAGGGGCATCGAGAAGGCGGTCGCGGAACTGCGTGGCCGGGGGGTGAAGGTCTGATGGCCAGGCAGACCGACGTCCGTCCGATCGTGCGGCTGCGTAGCACCGCCGGCACCGGCTACACGTACGTCACCCGCAAGAACCGCCGCAACGACCCCGACCGGCTGGTGCTGCGCAAGTACGACCCGGTGGTACGCCGGCACGTCGAGTTCCGCGAGGCCCGCTGAATGGCCAGGAAGAGCGTGGTCAACCGGCAGACCCGCCGGAGCGAACTCGTCACCCGGCACGCCGTGCGGCGGGCGGGGCTGAAACGACTCGTCGCCCACCCGGACACCGAGCCCGCAGGGCGTCAGGACGCGGTTCGGCGGCTCGCCCGGCTGCCGCGCGACTCCAGCCCGGTGCGGCTGCGCTCCCGGGACCAGATCGACGGCCGCCCCCGTGGCGTGCTGACCCGGTTCGGACTGTCCCGCGTGCGGTTCCGCGAGCTGGCCCTGCGCGGCGAGCTGCCCGGGATCCGGAAGGCGTCCCGGTGACCTGACCGGCCGGGGGTCAGGCGGCGTGGCGGGACGGGGGGCGGGACACCCGGGCCGTGGGTGGCGGCAGCAGCCGCAGCGGCGCCGGTGTCGCCTCGTCGACCTCGTCGGACCGCAGCCGCCAGCGGGACTGCTCCGGTCGGCCGTGGCCGTCGGGGTCGCCGGTGCGCGGCCCCGACCGGGCGAGCAGCACGGTGATCAGGTAACCGACCAGCAGGAACCCGTGGCTGACCAGCCGTTCCACGGCCACCTGGGAGGCGACCAGATCGTTGACCGACAGCAGCACGAGGGTGGCGACGAACGCGCCGAGCATGGGCAGCAGCCCCGACGGCGACGTACGGCGCAGCGCCACGAACAGGAAGCCGGCGCCCACCGCGACGTTCCACGCGGCCGACTCGTGCCACAGGTGCTGGCCGGTCGCGTGCCCGTACCCGGTGACCGCGCCCCGCCCGACCTGGGCCAGCCCCAGGACGAGCTGCACCGCCCCGAGCAGCCCCAACGCCGCTCGTAGGCCGGTCACCATCCGGCCCCCGCCGGCCGGCTCCCGGCGGCTTCCCGATCCGGGCGACAGCCGCGCCGCGAGCGCGGACAGTCGGCGGGCCGTCCGTTGCGTCCGCCCCCGACGAGCGGGCGGCGGGGCGGCGGCGAGGATCGCCCCGGTCAGGTCGGGCAGGTCGGCGACCAGCCGGGTCCGCGCCCGACGGGTCACCCGGGCCGCCTCGTCGAGCCACCTCCGGCAGCCGCCGCAGACATCCAGGTGGGTGGCGGCGACCCGCTGCTCGTGCGGGCTCGTCTCACCGTCCAGCTGCGCCGACAGGATCTCCCGCCACTGCTCACACCCCATGTACCGGTAGTCGCTCGCCGGCCCGCCCTGGTTCCCGCCGGCCGGACGACGACGTCGACGCGATCAGCGGTCGGCCAGGCTGCTGAGCAGGACCGCCCGGGGAGAACGGTGCGCCAGCTCCTGCGCGACGCTGCCCAGCAGGCGGTCACTGACCCCGTGCCCGTGCCGGCCGACCACCAGCAGGTCGACGTCGTGATCGTCGGCGACGGTCAGCAGCGCGTCGACCGGGTGACCGGCGACGATCAGGGTCGTCGGTCGGGGCAGTGCCCGGGGCAGGGCCGTGACCCGTTCGTCGAGCAGCCGGCGCGCCTGCGCGTGTTCCTCCCGCGACTCGTCCTCGGTCAGGTCGACGCTGGTGACCGTGGCCAGCACCAGTTCGCTGACACTGCCGGCCAGGGTGCGGGCGACGGCGTGCAGCGCTCGGTCGGAGTGCGTCGAGCCGTCCACGCCGACCAGTACCCGCAGTCCCCTGCCGGTCGGCACGGCCGGCTGGGACCGGACGTCGAGCTGCCGCGTCCGGGCCTTGCCGCGCTCGACGGCGATCGGCACGAAGAGGGGGCCGAGTAGCCCGCCGACCAGGTACCACAGCAGGTTCCGGTGCCCGCCGCGGGTGACGAAGACAGCCGCGCAGCCGAGACCGACCGCCAGCCACAGCACCACCACGAGGGCCGCGAACCACCAGTCAGCCACGGCGGGCCCGCCGTGCGCTCGGGCCGCCCGGAACGGTCGGGTGCGGTCGGGTCATGTGCAGGCGACTACCCAGCCAGGCGGCGGGTATCCCGACCGTCCCGGCGGCACCGGAGGACAGGCGGCAGGTCGCTGTCGGGAAGCGGGCCGCAAGCCGCACCGGAGGGCAAACCAGACCCGTGGTGCCCGCCGCGGAGGCCAAGCTACCTGGCGTGACGGCCGCCGCCGGCCACCGAACGGTCAGCCCCGCAGGTCACGCCGGTGGTAACCCCACCAGCCGAGGGCGGCGACCGCCACCGCCACCCCGGCCATGGCCAGCGACGCGGGCCAGTTCGGCCCGGTCGAGGGAACGGCGGCCAGGTGGGCGAAGGGGGACAGTCGGCCCACCTCGGGCTGGCCCGCGCTCTCGGCCGTGACCTTGAGCAGGAACCCGCCGGCACCGGGCAGCGCGCCCACGGCCGCGACGGCGCGGGGCGTCCACCCCAGGGCGAGCACCGCCGCACCCAGGGCGAGCAGGACGACCGGCAGCACGTTCCACGCTCCCGCGAGGGCGGCGGGCAGCGACAGCCCCGCGTCGACGATCGTCGCCCCCAGCCAGGTCAGGGTGCCGGCGGCGGTGAGCAGCACGGCCGCCCCGGCGAGAGCGGCGACGACCTCGGCGGCGAGCAGCCGCCCCCGGCGCAGCGGCTGGGCGTGCAGCGAGGTCAACCGGCGGTCGGCCTCGGCCGCGCCGAAGTCGGCCAGCCGGAGGGCCGCGAAGATCCCGACGGGGACGGCGAGCAGCGCGAACAGGGTCGCCGCGTACCCCCGCACGGTCACCAGACCGGCGAAGCCGGCCTCCGCGGCGGCCTCGGCGAACAGGGGATTGTCGGCGAGGAAAGCCGTCAGCGACTCCGCGAGCAGCCCGATCAGCAGGAAGTACGCGCCGATCCCGGCCGCCCAGCCGGTGAGGGGACGCAGCAGCCGCCGGAGGGCGAACGCCTCCACCGAGCCGAGCAGCCAGCGGCGGGGCGGACGGCTGGTGGTCGGCGCGAGGAGCCCGGCGCGCAGATCACGCCGCCCCGCCAGCACCAGGGCCAGGGCGGCGACGGCGGCCGTGCCGGCACCCAGCACCAGCAGCGGCGCCACCCGGTCGTCCAGGTAGGGGCGGGTCAGGGCCAGCAGGCCGTACGGGGACAGCCAGCGCAGCCACCCCAGGGCGCCGATCCCGTCGCCGACCATCCGCAGCAGCAGCGCCACGCCGAGCACCGCGGTCGCGGCCCCGGTCGCCCCGGCGCGGGTGGGCAGGACCTGGGCGGTGAGCAGGGCGACCGCGACGCCGAACGCCCCGGCGAGGGCGAGCCCGGCACCGTGCAGCGCCGCGCCGGTCAGCGGGGTGCCGCTCAGCGCGAGTGCCCCGGTGACGGCCGTGCCGCTGCCCGCCACGGCGACCGTCAGGACGCCGAGTTGCCGGCGGATCACCGCCGACGGGGTGAGTCGACCGGCCAGCAGCAGGTCCCACCGCCCGGCGTCCTCCTCGCCACGGCTGATCCTGGTGGCCGCCAGCATTCCCCACACCGAGAGCAGCACCGCGAGGACGGTGCCGGTACGCCAGACGGTGAAGCCGCCGGCGGTGTCGAGAGCGACCGGCTCGCCGAACAGGGTCCGGATCGCCGGGTTCGCGGCGAGGGCGGCCAGCGCGGCGGCGCCCTCCGCACCGCCGAGCGCGCTGTGATAGGTGGTGACGACGAGCGCGGACATGCCGGCGGTGACCGCCAGCACGACGAGGGTGCCCCGGCGGACCTGACGGACCGTCAGCCGGGTGACGGCACGGCCGGGGTTCACCGGCCCTCCGCCCCGTAGTAGTCCAGGAAGATCTGCTCCAGGGTGGGTTCCCGGACGGCCAGCGTGACCACCTCCGCCGTGGCCAGGGCCCGCAGGGCGGGGCCGGGCGGGCCGGTGAGGGTGAACCGCACGGCGTCGCCGTCGACCTCGACGCTGTCGACCCCCTCGACGGCGTCGAGGTCCGGCAGCGGGCCGGTGATCCGGGCCAGCACCTCGGTGCGGTGCAACCGTCGCAGGTCGGGCACGGTGGCGACGTCCACCAGGCGGCCCGCGCGCAGGATCGCCACCCGGTCGCAGACGGCCTCCACCTCGGCCAACTGGTGGGAGGAGAGGAAGACCGTCCGGCCCTCGGCGCGGGCCTCGGCGACGGCCCGGCGGAACTCGCGTTCCATCAGCGGGTCCAGGCCGCTCGTCGGCTCGTCGAGCACGAGCAGGGGTGCGCGGGTGGCGAACGCCGCGACCAGGGCCACCTTCTGCCGGTTGCCGGTCGAGTACGTGCGGGCCGGCTTCGACGGGTCGAGGGCGAAGCGTTCGACCAGTTCGGCACGGTAGCCGCGGTCGACGCCCGGGCCGGTCGCTCCGAGCAGTTCCAGGATCTCCGCCCCGGTGAGCTGTGGCCAGAGCGCCACGTCCGCCGGCACGTACGCGGTGCGCCGGTGCGCGGCGACGACGTCGGCGGCGTCGGTGTCGAAGAGGAACGCCCGGCCGGCGGTGGGACGGGCCAGCCCGAGCAGCAGCCGGATGGTGGTGGACTTGCCCGCGCCGTTGGGGCCGAGGAAGCCGAACACCTCTCCGGCGGGCACGGTCAGGTCGAGGGAGTCGAGGGCGAGCAGCGGCCCGTAGCGTTTGGTCAGGCTTTCGGTGCGGATGGCGGGGTGGTCCACGGGAGCCTCCGGGGTAGGCGGATCACGACTGCCGACCAGGCTTCCCGGCACACCACCGGAAACCGTAGCCCCGGGACGCAACACCCGGGCGGGGCTACTCCGTGGCGGCGAAGCGCTCCACGGCGTCGATCGCGCCGACGACGAGGATCAGGTCGCCGTAGTTCAGCACCGTGTCGGGGGTGGCGTAGGTGAAGCCGGGTTGCCGGCCCGCCATCGCGGCCTGCGGTTTGACCGCGACCACGGTGACGTCCCACCGGCTGCGCAGCTTCGAGTCGCGCAGCGGAATCCCGACGACGTCGCGGGGCGGCTTGGTCTTGATCACGGCGAAGTCGGCGTCCACCTCGACGTAGTCGAGGATCCGCCCGGACAGCAGGTGCGCCACCCGCTCGCCCATGTCGTGCTCGGGGGCGACCACGTGGTGGGCCCCCACCCGTTCGAGGATCTTGCCGTGCTGTTCGCTGATCGCCTTGGCCCAGATATCGGCGATGCCCAGCTCCGACAGCAGGGAGGTGGTGAGGATGCTGGCCTGGATGTCGGTGCCGATCGCCACCACGGCCCGGTTGAACTCGGCGACGCCGAGCTGCCGAAGCGCCTCGATGTCGGTGGTGTCGGCGGTGATGACATGGGGGATCTGCCCGACCATCGACTGGACGAGCTTCGGTCGGTTGTCGATGCCGAGCACCTCGGTGCCCCGTTCGACCAGTTCCCGGGCGAGCGCACTGCCGAAGCGGCCCAGCCCGATCACCACCACCGGTTCGGTCTGCAGTTCAGCCAACGATCGTCCTCTCCTCGGGCAGTTCGAAGCGGCGGTCCCGGTCCCGCAGCGCGAGCGCGGACGCCAGGGTGAGGGGGCCGATCCGGCCGGCGAACATGAGTACGACCAGCAGCAGGTCGGCCTCCGGAGGAAGGCTACCGGTGATTCCCGTGGACAGGCCGACGGTGGCGAACGCGGACACCACCTCGAACAGCACCACGTCCAGCGAGTACGAGGTGATGGCCAGCAGGACGGCCGTGGCGCCGACCACCGCCCCGACGCTGAGCAGGGCGATCGCCAGCGCCTGCCGTTGGTTGCTGGTGGGTACGCGCCGCCGGCCGACGTTGACGTCGGTCTCGCCGCGCATCTCGGACCAGAGCACGAACGCGAGCAGCCCGAAGGTGGTGACCTTGATGCCGCCGGCGGTGCCGGCGCTGCCCCCGCCGATGAACATGAGCACGTCGCTGGCGAGCAGGCTCTCCGGCCGCAGCGCACCGATGTCGATGCTGTTGAACCCGGCCGTGCGGGTCATCGTCGAGGCGAAGAAGCCGGCCAGCAGCTTCTCCGGCCCGTCGAGCGGACCGAAGGTCTCCGGGTTGGAGAACTCCGCCAGGGTGAACACGACGGTGCCGAAGGCCAACAGGGCCACGGTCATCGCGACGGTGATCCGGGTCATCACCGACCAGGTGGCCGGGCGGCGCCAGGCGCGGGCCAGCTCGAACACCACCGGGAAGCCCAGACCGCCGAGGATGACGGCGGCGGCCACGGTCAGGTTGATCCACGGATCGGTGACGTAGCCGACCAGACTGTCCGCGCGGGTGGAGAAGCCGGCGTTGTTGAACGCGGAGACGGCGTGGAACACACCGTCGTAGAGGGCCGCACCGAACGACTCGTCGTACCGGGTGGCGAAGCGGACGGCCAGCACCGTGGCCACCACCGCCTCGGTGGTCAGGCTGAACAGCACGATCCGGCGGACCACCCCGCGGACGTCGTCCAGGCTGAGGCTCTTGGTCTCGGCCTGGGCGAGGAACCGTGCCCGCACCCCGAGGCGGCGGGACAGCAGCACGGTGAACAGGGTGGCCAGGGTCATGATCCCGAGCCCGCCGGCCTGGATGAGCAGCAGGATCACAGCCTGCCCGAAGCCGGACCAGTAGGTGCCGGTGTCGACGGTGACCAGGCCGGTCACGCAGACCGCCGAGGTGGCGGTGAACAGCGCGTCCACCAGGTCGGCCCGCTCACCGGACCGGGTCGCCGCCGGAAGGGACAGCAGTCCCGTCCCGACGGCGACCGCGGCCGCGAAGCCGGCGGCGATGACCTGCGCCGGGTGCCGGAACCGGTCACTGCGCCGTTGCCAGGCGGGCCTACGGGTCAGCGACGGCACGGCACCTCGTCGGTGGCGTGGCCGTCGGCTCGGCGGCTCGGGCTGGGCACGACGGCGATCATCGCACGGTGTTCCGGGGCAGGACGTGGGCGGGCGGGAATCCCCGCAGGGCGGCACCCCCGGGTCAGTGCGGTGACCCGACCAGTTCGGACGTCTGCCCGGCCGCCGCGTCCGGTGGTCGGGCGGCCGGCGGCGGCACGTCCGTCGGGGGGCGTGGTGGTCTCCGCTGCGCCGGCCGGTCCGGGTCGCCGGCTTCGCCGCGCCAGTGCGCCAGGCGTCCGGCGCGGGTCACCGCCCGCAGCCGCCGCTCCGCCCGGTCCCGGACGTGCGGCGTGGTGACCACCAGCAGTTGGTCCCCCCGGCGCAGCCGGGTGTCCGGCTCGGGCACGAAGGCGGTGCCGTCCCGCACCACCAGCGTGATCGCCGCCGGTGGTGGCAGCCGCAGTTCCCGCACGTGCACGCCGTGCATCCGGGATTCCGCGTCGACGGTCAGGTGCAGCAGGTCGGCGTCGATGGCGTCCAGCGGAGCCGACTCCACCTGGAGTTCCGGTCCCAGGCCGGCGGGGCTGAGCCGCAGCCGGCGGGCCAGCCACGGCAGGACCGGAGCCTGGAGCATGGTGAAGACCACGACCAGCACGAACACGATGTTGAACAGTTGGTCACTGCCGGCGACCCCGGCCACCACCGGGATGGTGGCCAGCACGATCGGCACCGCCCCGCGCAGGCCGGCCCAGGACAGCAGCGCCTGTTCCCGCAGCGGGATGCGGAACGGCAGCAGTGCGACCAGCACCGACACGGGTCGGGCGAGCAGCAGCAGCACCGAGCCGACGGCCAGGGCGGGCAGGATCGCGCCGGGCAGCTCCCGTGGCGTGGCCAGCAGACCGAGCATGACGAACAGCCCGATCTGCGCGATCCAGCCGAGGCCCTCCGCCACCGACACGGTGGCCCGCCGGTGTGCCAGCCGGGCGTTGCCCAGGATCAGCGCGGCCAGGTAGGCGGCGAGGAAGCCGCTGGCCTGGGCCAGCCCGGCGGCGGCGAACGCGAGGATGCCGCAGGCGAACGTGGCGATCGGGTACAGGCCGGAGGCGGGCAGGATGAGCCGGCGCAGGAACCACACCCCGGCGCCGCCGACGGCGAGGCCCACCAGGCCGCCCGTGGTGAGCTGGTAGACCATCTGCCCGAGCAGTTCCAGCGGGCCGGCCGCGTCGAGGGTCGCGGCGCTGAACGCCAGCACCAGGATGACGGTGGGGGCGTCGTTGAGACCCGACTCGGCCTCCACCAGCCCGGCCAGCCGGCGTGGCAGTGGCAGCGTCCGCAACACCGAGAACACCGCCGCCGCGTCGGTCGACGACACCACCGCGCCGAGCAGCAGCGCGAGCTGCCACGACACGCCCAGCAGCAGGTGCGCGCCCAGCGCGGTCACCCCGACGCTCACCAGCACGCCGACGGTGGCGAGGGCCGCCGCGGGGGCCAGCACGGGGCGGATGTCGGAGAACCGGGTCGTCAGTCCACCCTCGACCAGGATCACCGCGAGCGCCGCCGTGCCGATCGCCTGGGCCGCCGCGGCGTCGTCGAACCGCAGGCCCAGGCCGTTCTCCCCGAGCAGCAACCCCACTCCGAGGTACGCCAGCAGCACCGGCAGCCCGACCCGCGTGGCCACCCGGGCGGCCGTCACGCTCACCAGCGCCACCCCGGCGCCGGCGATCATCAGCAGATAGACCTGTTGCAACGTCATCGACGGTCCCCGGTCGGTGTCGTCCGCCCTCGGCACATGCGCGTACGCCCCTCTCCTCGACCGGAAGACCGGGTGGCCGCCCCCCACGGGTCAGGAACCCGAGGCCCGTCCGGCCCCGACGGGTCGGACGGTGCGGTTCCCGGCGCACCCCCGTGATCACGTTACCCGGACGGCGGGTCCTGAGTGCTCAGCGTGACAGCTCCTGGATGCGGTACGGTCCGGCGGATGTCCGTCGTGCGTTCCCTGCTGCTGTTCGCCCTCGCCGCACTGGCGGAGATCGGCGGCGCGTGGCTGGTCTGGCAGGGCTGGCGTGAACACCGTGGCCTGTGGTTCGTGGCGGCGGGGGTGATCGCGCTCGGCGCCTACGGCTTCGTGGCCACCTTCCAGCCCGACCCGAACTTCGGGCGGGTGCTGGCCGCGTACGGCGGGGTGTTCGTCGCCGGTTCGCTGGCCTGGGGCGTCCTGGTCGACGGCTTCCGGCCGGACCGGTGGGACCTCACCGGCGCGGCGATCTGCCTGCTCGGCGTCGCCGTCATCATGTACGCCCCGCGCGGCGCCTGACCGCCGTCCCGCCCGGTCGGCGGGTGGGCGCGACTCACTCGCCCCCGGTCGGGGCGACGGTGAGCAGAGCGGCGAGCTGACGCAGGATCGCCGGGCGGGCCCGGTAGTACACCCACGTCCCGCGTCGTTCGGCGTCGACCAGGCCGGCCTCGCGCAGCGTGCGGAGGTGGTGCGAGATGGTCGGCCCGGTCAGGTCGAACGCGGGGGTCAGGTCGCAGACGCACGCCTCGCCGCCCTCGGCGGAGGCGATCATCGACATCAGCCGCAGTCGCACCGGGTCGCCGAGCGCCTTGAACGCCGGCGCGAGCACCGCTGCGGTCTCGGCCGGTACGCGGCGCTCCGCCAGGGGCGGACAGCACGGCGTGTCGGCCGTCAGGTCGATCCGGACGGACGGCGCGCCTTGTTTCGACATTCCTCTAGGTTGACAGCCTTCCAGGTGACGTGCAACTGTCTGTTTCGACAAGGGTCGAGACAGGGGCTCGGACTGGTGACCGGTGACCGGTGATCTGCGATCAAGAGGTGCGGTGATGGACGGGGGTGCGGTGGTGGACGAGCTTCCCGACCGGGCGGCAACCCGGACGTGCGCCTCGTGGCGGTGGGCGCTGGCGGGTTCGGCCCGGATCCCGGACGGAGCGCGCTGATGGCCGATCTCACCGTCCGCCCCATGACGGCCGACGACGCCGGGCGGGTACTGGCGATCTACCAGGCCGGCCTCGACGGCGGCGATGCCAGCTTCGCGACCACCGCGCCGACCTGGGCGGCATTCGACGCCGACAAGCTTCCCGGGCACCGGTTCGTCGTGGTCGACGGTGACGCCACCGTCGTCGGGTGGATCGCCGCCTCGCCGACCTCGACCCGCGCGGTCTACGCCGGCGTGGTGGAGCACTCCGTCTACGTCGACCCCGCCGCCCGGGGGCGCGGCGCCGCCCGACTGCTGCTCGACGCGCTGATCGCCGCCACCGAGGCGGCCGGCATCTGGACCATCCAGTCGGGCGTCTTTCCCGAGAACACCGCCAGCCTGGCCCTGCACGAGCGGGCCGGGTTCCGGGTGATCGGCGTCCGCGAACGGGTGGGCCGACACCACGGGCGATGGCGCGACGTCGTGCTGCTGGAACGCCGCAGCCCGGTGATCGACTGAGCCGCAGCCCGGTGATCGGCTGAGTTTGCCGGGCGCCGTGGCCCCGTACACCCTTTTGATTCGACGAACGTCAAGACAGAGGAGTTGTCTGATGAATCCCATGGACGCCCTGCCCGTCGTGGTGATCGGTGCCGGTCCGGTGGGTCTGGCCGCCGCCGCGCACCTGCACGAGCGCAACCTGCCCTTCACCGTGCTCGAAGCTGGGGCCACCCCCGCTTCGGCGGTACGGCAGTGGGGCCACGTACGGGTGTTCTCCCCGTGGCGCTACGACATCGACCCCGCAGCCCGCCGGCTCCTCGACGACGCCGGCTGGGTCGCGCCCGACCCGGAGGCCCTGCCCACCGGCACCGAACTGGCCACCAGGTACCTCCAGCCCCTCGCGGAGCTACCGCAGCTCAAGCCCCACCTGCGCTGTGGTGCCCGGGTCGAGGCGATCTCCCGCCTCGGGCTGGACCGGCTCCGCAGCGCCGGCCGGGAGAGCACGCCGTTCCTCGTTCGTCTCGCCGACGGCGAGGAGATCCTGGCCAGGGCGGTCATCGACGCCTCCGGCACGTGGCGCACCCCGAACGTGCTGGGCGCCTCCGGCCTGCCCGCCCGGGGTGAGACCGCAGCCGCCGCGTACCTGGAGCACGCCCTGCCGGACGTGCTCGGCGCCGACCGGGACCGGTTCGCCGGGCGGCACACCCTCGTCGTCGGTGCGGGCCACTCGGCCGCCAACACGCTGCTCTCCCTCGCGGAACTGGCCGCCGACGAGCCGGGAACCCAGGTCACCTGGGCGATCCGGGGCACCTCGCCGACACGTACCTACGGCGGCGGTGACGCCGACGCCCTCCCGGCGCGTGGTGCTCTCGGTTCCCGGCTGCGGGCCCACGTCGACGCCGGCCGGATCCGGCTGCTCACCGGCTTCTCCGTGTACGCCCTCACTCCCGCCGACGGCCGGGTGACCGTGGTCGTCCGGCACGCCAACCATGGCGAGGAGGCGGTCAGTGTCGACCGCGTCGTCGCGGCCACCGGATTCCGGCCCGACCACTCCGTCGCCGCCGAGCTGCGTCTCGACCTCGACCCCGTCATGGGTGCCACCCGCGCCCTCGCGCCACTGATCGATCCCAACGAGCACTCCTGTGGCACCGTTCCCCCGCACGGGGTCGACGAACTGGCCCACCCGGAGGTCGGCTACTACGCCGTCGGCATGAAGAGCTACGGCCGGGCGCCCACCTTCCTCATGGCCACCGGCTACGAGCAGGTCCGCTCCGTCGTCGCCGCCCTCGCCGGGGACTGGGAGGCCGCCCGCGACGTCCAGCTCGACCTGCCCGAGACCGGCGTCTGCAACAGCAACCCCGACGACTCCGCCACCGGGGACAACTGCTGCGGCCCGGCCCCGACCGCCGAGCCGGTCGGCCGTGGGCTGGCCACCGGCATCGGCGGCGGCCTGCTGTCGGCACCGTTGGAACTGGTCGCTGCCGACGCCTCCACCGGCGGGGCCGGAGGTTGCTGCGGCGCCTGACGTGACGGCAGGTGGCCGTTCCCCCGTGGGAGGCGGCCACCTGCGGTCACCCGCTGAACCTCTTCGACATCCGGGTGTTGACCGAGCGAACGGGTTCGTCAGGATCGGCTATTCCGACATCCGGACGGGCGGCACAGCTCGGCGGAGGAGTAGGCTGAGGACGTCGCCCCGGACCCAGGCGGCTCCGGTTCGCGTTGTTCGCGAACCGCCGTCGAAATGAGGTCCACGATGGTCAGATCCGGCTCTGCCCGCTCCACCGACGCACGGTCCGGCCCCGAGATCAACGGGAGGCCCCGCCCGGCACCGCGGGCCCGCTCCGGGGATTCGCTGATCGCGTTCGCGGCATCCGCCCTGGTGTTGCTGCTGCTCCTGATCTTCATCCTGCAGAACGGCCAACGTACGGACGTGCACTTCTTCGGCGCACACGGGCAACTGCCGATGGGCGTCGCGCTGCTGCTCGCCGCAGTGTTCGGCGTGCTGCTGGTGACCGTGCACGTGACCCTGCGGCGCATCTTCGCACTGCGGTCGTCGACCAGTCGGCACCGCACCCCCGCCGATCCCACCCGGCCCGGCCCGGCCGCCACCCCCACCGGTCCGGCCGCCAGCCGAACCGGGCCGGAGGCCGGGATGCCGGAGGCGCGGTCATGATGCGCTCTGCCGAGGACCGCATGACCTGGGTGTGCACCCCGGAGCCGCCGGCGGCACGCCTGCGGCTGACCGACCCGCCCTCCCACCGTGCGATGCTCGATGGTGGCTGGTGGCCCACCTCCCGTGACCCCGTGCGCGAACTGTGCAGTCTGGTCACCGCGCTGACCGCCCGACGCTCAGGCGTGATCGAACGGATCATGCTGCATCGGGCGGCCTGGGACAGGCATCCGTGCCGGATCGGCGTCGCCGGCACGGTGGTGCGGGTGGGCTGGTTCACCACCCTCGGGCCCGAGTTGGCGATCATCACCGGCCGGCGGGAGTTGCGGATCGACCTGGCCGTGATAGCGCCCGACGCCACGTTCGCCGCGGCGACGGCGGCCATGGTCGCGGCCTCGCGCACCGCCAACACGGTCCGCGCCGCCGACCTTCTCCGTATCCCGCCCGGCCCGCGCCCCCGGCCGCCGGTGGGGCCTGGCGACGACGTCACCGGCGGGGAGAGCGAGGGCGGCCACCCGCAGCATGATCCACACCCCACAGCGCCGGTCCCGGCCTGATCGCTCCACCTCGGGTCCGGGCCGGCAGGCGCGGGGTCCGGGACTTCGGTTCGAAGCCCCGGGCCCCGAGGCCGTCACCCGCAAGGGGCGCGTCCACACCGCCGTCCGTGAGCACGACCGCTGCGGACGGCCTCACCAGGGAGCAGCCATGAAGATCGCCAGGCACCGGATCGTCAACGTCCTCCGCGAACGCGGTCAGCCGGCCAGAGCCGACTGGGTCGAGCGCGAACTACCGGAGCGGGTGAACCCCGACGAGCACGTCGGGCTGCTCGCCACCCTTCGACTCGATCCGGCCGATCTCGCCGACGTGCCGTCGCCGTGAGGGTGGCCCCTGCCGGGCCCGTGCCGCGGCCGGGGCCGACACGATGGCGGCGGGTGGGTCGGACCTGTCGGGCCGGGCAATAACCCCGAACCGCCGTGGCGGGCGCGGTGGATCACCGAAACTGAACGTGAAGGCGGCGGGACAACCAGCCGGCGACTGCCGGCAGGGAGGAAGTGCACCGTGGGTTCCCTGGGCCAGCGGATCAAGGGCATGCTCGACAACCAACGGGGACGTGACCTGGCACGACGACGCCGGCGCCGCACGGGCGACTCCGGTAACCAGCAGAAGCTCCAGCAGTTCGTGGCCCGGGTGACCGATTGGTCGGGGCGGCGGCGCTGAGCCGGCCGTCGAAACCAGCGAAGGCGGCATCGTGAGCGACACCAGTCTTGGCGCAGACCGTCAACGGGGCAGTGACTACGCCGACCTGTCCCGGCAGGTCCGGGCAGCGGGCCTCCTCGACCGCCGGCGAGGCTACTACGCGGTACGCATCGGCCTCGTCGTCGGAGCCTACGCCGGACTGTGGATCCTGTTCGTCCGGCTGGGCGAATCATGGTGGCAGCTCGGCGTCGCCGTGGCCCTGGCGGTCGTACTCGCGCAGGCCGGGTTCCTCGGCCACGACGCCGGACACCGGCAGGTCGCCCGCTCGCGCCGGGCGAACGACCTGATCGGCACCGTGCTCGGCAACCTGCTGACCGGGATCAGCTATGGCTGGTGGGTGGACAAGCACAACCGGCACCACGCCAACCCGAACACCGAGGGCAAGGACCCCGACATCACCGTGGAACCCCTGGCCTTCACCGTCGACCAGGCACGCAGCCGGCGTGGCCTCGGCGCGCTGGTCGTACGTCACCAGGCGTACCTGTTCTTCCCGCTGCTCCTGCTGGAAGGCCTGCACCTGCACGCCAACAGCGTGAAAGCGCTCTTCGGTACGCGCCGTCGCGTGCGCCGCCCCGTCGAAGCGGGACTGCTGGCCCTGCACCTGGGCGGCTACCTCGCCGCCGTGTTCCTGGTCCTGACCCCCGCGCAGGCGGTCGCGTTCATCGTCGTGAACCAGGGCCTGTTCGGCCTCTACCTCGGCTGCTCCTTCGCTCCCAACCACAAGGGGATGCCCATCCTCGACGCGGACGACACCGTCGACTACCTGCGACGGCAGGTCCTCACCTCCCGCAACGTGCGGGGCGGGCGACTGATCGACGCGCTGCTCGGCGGCCTGAACTACCAGATCGAACACCACCTGTTCCCGAGCATGCCGTGCCCCAACCTGCGCCGGGCGCGCCCACTCGTCCGGCGGTACTGCGCCGAGCACGGCATCGACTACCACGAGACGACGCTGATCCGCTCCTTCGCCGAGACGCTGCGCCACCTGCGCGACATCGGCGCCGGCGAGCCGCGCACGGACCCCGGATCGCCAGTTCCACACCGGCCCGGGTCCGCCCGCTGACCGGTCACGGCGCCGGGGTCAGCCCGTCGACCGCCGGTAGCCAGAACCCGGCGTACACCCCCGCGGTGATCTGGTAGCTGAGCCGCCCGTTCACCCAGGCACTCGCGCCGAACGGGGCGGCGGAAGCCCGGGGGAAGGTGAACGTCCTGGTCTCGCTGACCGCCCAGGCCGAGTCGTACCGGTGCCCGACGTACGTGCCCGGAGCGAACCCCAACGTCCGCGCAGGGGTGTAGGTGTGTTGCTCCACCGCGCCCAGCAGCTCCCGCCTTCCGGGTTCCTCCGGCACGAGGAACCCGGCCAGGGGCCCGTTGGTCACGCGGTAGTGAATGCCTCGCCCGCGGATGCGGATGCGTTGGTCGCTGTGGGCGTTGGACTGCCGGGACAGGGTCAGCGTCCGCAGCCCGACGATGCTGCCCCCGGGGGTGAACCGGTAGCCGACATGGGTGCCGGCCGAGAACACGACGGTGCCGGACACCGCCGGCGCCGGGTAGTCCTCCCGGAAGAGGTCGGCCAGGCCGGCGAACACCGGCGCCTGGCTCATCTCGTACGTTTCGAGCAACTGGCGGATGTGGATCGGGTGGTAGTCGGCGTTGCTGTGGAGACAGCCGATCGAGTAGCGGCTGATCCACTGCGGGGCGCGGAAGGACACGGCCGCGTAGCGGCGTACCGTCGTGGCGGCCCCGTCGAAGATCGCGACCGCCCGTGGGTCCGCGGTGACCCGCCAGTAGTCGTAGACGCCGTACAGGGCGAAGACCAGGCCGTTGAGGACCCGCTCCCCGGTGACCCCCGGCGTCACCGGGTACTCCTCCAACCACAGGTAGCCCAGGTAGTCCACCCAGCTCACCCAGGGCAGTCCCGGCGTCGGCGGCAGCAGCAGGCTCTGGAACGTCCTGTCCGCCGCCGTGCGCCACTTGTGGTCGCCGGTGACGGCGTGCAGCCGGGAGAACAGGCTCAGCAGTTGGCCCTGGGCCATCGCGCTGTACCACGTCGCACGGATCCCGGGCATCTGCGCGCACCGGGGGAAGTCGAAGGCGTACGGATACCACCAGGCGCCCCGTGACTCGACCTTGCGGTCGAGGTTGCGCTGCGCCTGGGCGAGGGCCCGGTTCAGGAAGAGGGCATCGCGGTTGGCCAGGTAGGTGCGCAGGTTGCTCAGGCCCCACTGTGCCTGGGCGACGGGGTGGTCGTAGGTGACGCCGTTGTACCGGAACAGCCGGACGCCCTGTTCGTCGTGCGGGTGGGGATCCACGCGGGGCGCGAGCGGCGTGTCGTTGTACGGCAGCGCGGCATCGGACATGGGATGCGGACGAAAGCCGGCCCGCGCGAAGGTCGGCAGCGCCTCGTGCTGGCCCTGTGCCGCCTCCACCGGGGCCGCCCGAACGGGTAGCACCGCGCCGGCGATCAGCACGGCGACCAGCGACAACCAGGCTCTCGGTCCAGGTGCTCGCATGCCCACCATCTAAGGCTCAAATGGGAACATACCGATTAAGATTGTTATTTCGTCAGTAAAGAGACACCCGGACGGCCGACGCGGCGTGCCGGCCATGATCAGGCGCTGGCACCCCACCGCCATGATCACCTGATGGAAACACGACAGCGTACGGGCTCCCCAACCGGCGTTGCGCGTGCGACGCTCGACGGTGCAGGTGGCCCGAGTTGACGGGTACGCCGACCTGGCGGAATTGGCGATCACGCGGTGCCCTGTCGATGACAACATACTGCGCGAGAATCCGTGTGTATCGGCGACGAAACGACCATCCCGGCGCTGTCCGCAACTGATGTTGCGCCACGGTCAGGTTCGCTCCAACGGGGGGAGTTGCTGACCGACCTCTGTGGACCTGGCGGCCTTCAAGATCTGTAGGTCGACTGCTAGCATCCCCACGGCTTGCCGAGGCGCGGCGAGGCGGGGCGAGGTTGGAGAAGACGTGAGCAACGCATCCGTTCTGTTGATCGGCGCTGACCCCTACGTTCTGCGTGCCTGCGAACGTCATGGCGTCGAGCCCGTGTTGCTCTGCAATTCTGGCGCATACGATTCCGGTCGTATTCGGATGCCCGAGGGGGGCACCCTCATTCGGGTCGACGACGTGACCAACGTCGAGGATCTGCTCGCCGCGTTGCACCGCGAGGGCCTGGCCGACCGGCGGTTCGACGCCATCCAGACCACCTGGGAGTTCGCGGTGGTGACCGCTGCCGCGCTCGGCGCCGTCCTCGGCTGCCGGGTCATCGAACCGGCCACGGCGTTGCGGATGCGCGACAAGTCCCTGCAGAAGGCCCGGCTACGGGCGGCGGGCGTGCCGGTGGCCCGGTCGGTCGTCGTGCCGGACATCTTCGACGTCAGCGACGTGCCCTGGGAGTTCGAACGCGCGGTCCTGAAGCCGATCGCCGGCGGCGGCACCACGTCCACCAGCGTGGTGGGCGACCGGAAGGATCTGGAGAAGGTCAGCCGGGAGCGCCGCGAGGAGCGGGAGACCAGCCGAACCTTCCTGCTGGAGGAGTTCGTCCCCGGTGACGAGTGGATGGCCGAGGGTGTGGTCTTCGACGGTGAGGTGCTGTTCTTCGGCCTCGGTGTCTACAGCGAGCCGTGCCTGGACGCGATCACCGGCCAGCGGCCCATCTCGCTACGGCGGCTGGACACCGTCCAGGAAGCCGAGGCGTACCAGCGCGCCGAGCCGGTCGTACGGGATTCGATCGCCGCCCTCGGGCTGCGGGACGGCGTGTTCCACATGGAGCTGTTCCACGACCCGGCGACCGGGAGGGTGGTCTTCAGCGAGTGCGCCGCGCGTCGCGGTGGCGCGATGACCCAGGAACAGGTGCACGCCAAGTTCAACGTGGACCTCGCCGAGGCGGCCCTGCTCTGCGCGCTCGGGCGACAGCCGAAGCTGGATGTCAGGCTGCACCCGAAGGTGGTCGGCTGCGCCGGCCTCTACGGCCCGGCCGGTGTCGTCATCGACTATCCGACCGCGGACGAACTGCTGCAACAGCCCGACGTGGCGTTCGCGCAGATGTGGGTTCCGCCGGGAGCGAACCTGAACACGCGCTTCTCGGCCTCGGCGGACATGCTCGGTGCGGTGCTCCTCGTCACCGAGACCGTCAAGGACTTCGACGAGCGGGTGCCGCAGGTGCGCGAGTGGTTCCAGGACCGGCTGGTGGTGGCGGAGCCGAACCTGACCTCCGGGCAGCGGTGGGCGTGGCAGGGCAGGCGCTCGCCGGAGCGTATGCACCGGGACTGGCTCTACGAGGGGGCATGAGCAACCTGGCGGACCAGGCGCCGCCTCCCGTGCAGCCGGCCGGTGAGGGCCCCGGGCCACGGCCGGTACGGTCGCTCCGCGAACGCGTACGCGCCGTTCTCGCCGGTGCGCTGCCGCCGCGGGGTCCGCAGCGGTTGCTGGCGGGATCGGTGTTCTCGGTGACGGTCGGTGGCGGGTTGCTGCTGGGCAGCAGCACCCTCTACCTGACCCGCACCATCGGCATGTCGGCGGGCCAGGTCGGCGCGGGGCTGACGATCGGTGCCGTGGTCGGGTTGGCGGCCGGCCCCCTGGCCGGGCACATCGCCGATCGCCGGGGGCCCCGCGAGGTGCACATCGCCACCATGCTCTGCGGGGCGGTGGCGACCGCCGGCTTCGTCGTCGTCCGCTCGGTCTGGGCGTTGGCGCTGGTGTCGCTGTTGACCACGTTGGTGGGTGTCGCGGCGGTCGCCAGCCGCGCCCCACTCATCCGGGCCGTGGCCGGTGATCGCACCACCTGGTACCTGTCCTACCAGCGGGCGATCTCGAACGCGGGGGTCATGCTGGGTGTCCTGATCGCCACGATCGGTATCCAGCTCGACTCCGGGCCGGTCTACGTCACCCTGATCCTGCTCAGTGCCGTGACCTTCGTCGTGTCCACCGCCGTGCTGTTCCGGCTGCCGCACGTCCGGCCGCTGGCCGTCGAGCCCACCCAGCATCGCTGGGTGGCGTTCACCGACCGCCCGTACCTGACGATCGCGCTGGTCAACGGCGCACTGTCGGTGCATCTCGCCATCCCCACCTTCGCGCTGCCGCTGTGGATCGCCAACGAGACGTCGGTGCCGCGCGCGGCGATCACCGGATTCATGCTGCTCAACGGCGTGTTGATCGTCGCCCTCCAGGTGCGGGTCAGCCGGGGCGTCGTCGATCCCGGGGCGGCCGGTCGACGGATGCGGTGGGCCGGTGTCGCCCTGTTGCTGTCCCTCGCGCTCATCGGCGCCATGGCGAGCCTGCCCACCTGGATCGCGCTTCTGGCCCTGTGCGCCGCCACCGTGGTGTACACCTTCGGTGAACTGTGGCACGCCGCCGCCTCGTTCGAACTGGCGTTCGGGCTGGCGGTGCCGCACGCACAGGGGCAGTACGCGGGAGCTTTCGGCCTCGGCCAGGGCGCGGCGAACGCCGCTGCCCCCGCGATCCTGGCAGTCTTCTGTCTCAACTACGGGCTGCCGGGCTGGGTGGCGCTCGGCGGGCTGCTGATGGGGCTCGGTCTGTTGACTCCGCTCGTGGTGCGGTGGGCTCAGCACAACCGGCTCGCGGTCAGCCCGGCGTAGCGGGGCAACGCCCACCCGACCGCCGACGAGCGACAACAGGAACGGAACCGGCGATGAACTCCGAGGACATGTTCCATCGGCTGACCACGTTGCTCAAGGAACGGGGTGTCGAATACCAGGTCATCGCGCATGAGCCGGAGGGGGTCACCGAAACGGTGAGCCGCCTGCGTGGACACGACCCCCGGCAGGCCGCCAAGTGCATCATCGTGCTGGTCAAGGTGGGCAAGAAGACCAAGCGTTACGTCGCCGCGGTCATTCCCGGCGACCGACGGGTCTGTTTCGACAAGGTGAAGGCCCTGTACGACGGCACGTACGCCGGCTTCGCGTCGCGGGAGGTGGCCGAGAGCCTCGCCGGAACGCCGGTCGGGACCATCCCGCCGTTCTCGTTCGACGAGCGCATGGAGCTTCTCGTCGATCCGGAGCTGCTCCAGTTTCCGGAGGTGTTCTTCAACGCGGCGCGGTTCGACCGCACCATCGCGCTGGCCACCGGGGACTATCTCGCCACGGCGAAGCCCCGCGTCGAGTCGATCACGCAGGTGGCGGAGTCCGGGCTCTCCCCGGCGCCGGTCAACCGCGAACCGGCCGGGTAGCGGCCACCGATCGGCGCCCCCACCCGGCCGGTTCGGCGCTGCGCCGGTTCAGCGCCGCGCACCGGCTTCGTGCCCGGCCAGCTCGGGCTCGCGACGCAGGCCCATCCCGGGGGAGAGCAGTTCGAGCGCGGCGCGGTGCAGCTCCGGGTCACCGGCGGCGACGATCCGTCCGTCGGTCTCCAGACCGAGTTCGGCGCCGGACCACTGACTGACCACGCCGCCCGCTCCACTGATCACCGCGGCGGGTGCGAAGACGTCGTACGTCTTCAGGCCGCTGTCGACGGCGAGGTCGGTCCGGCCGCTCGCCAGCGCTCCGTAGGCGTAGGAACTGGCACCGTACAGCGTGTACCGAACCTGCTGCCGGATCCGGGCCAGGGCCGCGTACTCGGCGGGCTGGAAGAAGTCGGGATTCGAGCACGTCGCCAGGGCGGCGCGCAGGTCGGGGCAGCGCCGGGTGCGGACGGCGACACCGTTGCGTTCCGCGAAGTGGCCGTGCACGCCCACCCAGCGGTCACCGGTCGCCGGGAAGTCGAGGATCCCGATCCACGGCTTGCCGAACCGGCTGGCGGCGATCAGTGTCCCGAACACCGGGATGCCGGCGACGAAGGGTGCGGTGCCGTCGACCGGGTCCAGGATCCAGACGACGTCCGCGTCCAGGCCGTGCGAACCGTACTCCTCTCCCATGACCCCGTGGCCCGGGCGACTCCTCTCGATGAGTTCCCGTAGTCGCGCTTCGATGGCCCGATCCACCTCGGTCACGAAGGTGTTGTCGTTCTTGACGTCGACACTGGTCGGTCCGGCTGCCGCCGCCCCGAGCAGCCGACGGCTCTCGTCTGCGAGTCGTTGCGCGAAGCGCACTTGTTCCAGGGTGAACGTGTCAATCATCGGCACCGGGTATTCGAGAGGTGGTTTCGGACGGCCGCCGCTGCCGGTCGTCGTCGGACCGGCGGCCCGCCTCACAGGGCAGGTGTCACCCTAGCCCTCCGGACGCCACATGATCGTCCCCGTGCCCCGCTCCCCGTGCCCCGGTCCCCGTGCCCGCGTCCCCGGTCCCCGTGCCCGCGTCCCCCGGGTCCTCGCCCGCTACCGGGCCGGGGGCGGCTCGCCGCGTCACGTCGACGACAGTCCACCGTCGACGAAGAGAGTCTGCCCGGTCACGTAGGCCGAGGCGTCGCTGGCCAGGAAGACCGCGATCCCCGCCAGGTCCTCCGGCTGGCTGTTCCGACCGATCATGGTGCGCCGGGCCATGGCCTCGGCCCGTGCCGGGTCGCTGAAGACCGCCTCGGTCAACGGCGTGGGCACGAAGCCCGGCGCGATCGCGTTGACGCACACCCCCCGGTGGGACCAGGCCTCCGCCTGGGAGCGGGTCAACCCGGCGAGGGCGGCTTTGGAGACCCCGTACGCGCCGCTGTCGCCGAAGGCCCGGATCGACTGCTGGGACGCGATGTGGATGATCCGTCCCCACCCGTTGGCGGCCATCGCGGGCCCGAGCCGCTGCCCGAGGACGAAGGGGGCATCGAGGTTCAACCTCATCGTGCGGTCCCAGTCCTGTTCGGTCAGTTGGTCGAGGTGTGGTCGGAGGTTGATCCCGGCGGCGTTGACCAGGATGTCCGGAGTGCCGTGCCGCTCAAGCAGGATGTCGACAACCCGATGGGTGCCGGCCCGGTCGCCGAGGTCGCCGCTGATCCAGTCGGCTGTGCCACCGGCTCCGTGCAGCGCCGTCACCGCCTCCCGCAGGGGCGCCGCGCGACGGGCCACGAGCACCACCCGCGCACCGGCGCGGCACAGCGAATCGGCGATCGACCGCCCGATACCCGAGCTTCCCCCGGTCACGACCGCCGTACGCCCCCGCAGGGAGAACAGGACACTGAGAAACGCCTCCACGGTACGTTCCCTTTCCACCATCGCCGGCGGCACGGGGTACGCCGCCGGTCACTTTCGCCTAGCAGGCATCCGCAGGTCGACGCGTGGATTCTACGGTGGGCGGCTCTCCGATCTCATGGCCGTCGGAAACCGCGCAGCCCTGTTGTCGGTAACGGGCGTCGTGACCTCGACGAATGATCCGGACCTGACGGTGACGAACTATTGCGTCCGGGTTTCCGGCGCGCGCAGGGTGGGATAGCGAAGCGATGGGATAGGCGCATAGTTCCATTCAGGAATCTGGATGTCCAGTCGTCTGATTGGTGGATGTTCCACGCTCGACACCTCGCCTAGCGTGAGGATTCGGCCACGTTGGGTCAGTGCTGGGTGTGGGGGTGAGTGTTGCTGGGCTCGTCTGAAGGTCCTGGTCCGGCCGGCGGTGTCGAGCCCGTTCTGATCGCCACCCGAGAAGACGTCGCGCTGCGCCTGTTCGCCTTCCCGCACGCCGGTGGTGGCGGTGGCAGTTTCGAGGACTGGCCGGCCGGGTTGGCCGACGACGTCGAGATCGTCTCCTACTCGCTGCCGGGTCGGGGCCGCCAACGCAAGACCCCGCCCTACTCGAACTGGTCGGCCCTCGTGGCGGACCTGGTGCGCCTCATCGACCGGTACGACGACGGGGCACCCTTCGTCTTCTTCGGCCACAGCTTCGGGGCGCTGGTGGCGTTCGAGGTGTGCCGGACACTCATCGAGGAGAACCGCCGCCCGCCGGCCGCTCTCTTCCTCTCGGCGCACCGGGCACCGCACATCGCGCCGAGCCAGACCGGGCACCTGCTGCCGGACGAGCAGTTCGTGGGCCTGGTCGAGGAGTGGGGACTGGTGCCGGCGGAACTCCTGCGCGACGAGGAGGTGCTGTCCCTCGTCCTTCCTCCGCTGCGGGCCGACCTCGCCCTCGACGAGAGTCACCGCTGCTCCACCGGCGACCGCGCCGGCCGCCGGCTGCCCGTGCCGTGCGTCGTCTACGGCGGCGACGGCGACCGGACGGTGCGTCCCGAGCAGTTGTGGGCGTGGCGCGAACACCTCGGCGAGGAGACCGACTTCCGGGTGGAACTGCTCGACGGCGGGCACTTCTACACCATCGGCTCCCGCGACGATCTGTTGCGCCGCCTCGACGCGGAGTTGGACCGGGTACGGGCGACCGTCGCCCCCTCCGTCGTGATCGCCGGTGACCCCTACCCGGAGCCGGCGCACAGTCTCTGGACGCGGTTCCAGGCCCAGGTGGCCGCGACCCCGGACGCCCTGGCGTTGGTCGACCCACCACGGCGGTGGTCCTACCGCGAACTCGCCGACAGCACCGTGGCGCTCGCCGCGGACCTGGCCGCCCACGGTGTCACCCGGGGCGACGTCGTGGGCGTCCTGCTGCCCCGTTCCGCCGAGTACTGCGTCACCCTGTTGGCCTGCTTCGGGCTCGGCACCCCGGCATGCCTGCTGGAGAAGAACTGGCCCGAGTCGTTGCTCGGCCGGTTCCTCGACAACGCCGAAGTCAGACTCGTCGTCACCCGGCAGGAGTTCGTCGAACGGCTACCCCCCGCCTACCGGGTTCCCGGCCGGGTGCTCGTGCTCGACGACCATCCGCCGGCCCCCGCCGGCGGCGGCCCCACCAGCCCGGTGGTCTTTCCCGAGGTCGAGCCGGACGACATCGCCCTGATCTCGATGACCAGCGGGACCTCGGGAACCCCCAAGGCGGTCCGCAACACCCATCGGGGCTGTCTCTACTGCTTCGACGCGCGCTACCGGCTCTACCCGTACGGGGAGTCGTCGCGGGACGGCCTGAACGTCTTCTTCGGCTGGGAGTGTCTCCGGCCGCTCCTGCGGGGCAGAGCAGCGGTGGTCGTCCCGGACGACCACATCGTCGACCCCGTACGGCTGGTGGAGACGATCGCGGAACTCGGGATCACCCGGATCGTCGTCACCCCGTCCCTGCTGGAGAGCGTTCTCGACCATCCCGTGATCGCGTCCTCGCTGGCGCATCGGCTGGCCCACATGGAGATCGTGTTCCTGATGGGCGAGGTCGTGCCGAACCGGGTGGTCGAGAAGGCCGCCGCCCTGTTCCCCGCCGACCTGCGGCTGGTCAACGCCTACAGCACCTGGGAAAGCCTGGACGTCTCCTTCGCCGACCTTCTCCCGCCGCCGGCCGCCGGAACCGGGCCCACCCGTCTCGTGGCGCCGGTCGGCCGGATCCTGGACGGCAGCGCCGCGGTGCTGCTCGACGACCGGGGTGAGCCGGTTCCCTACGGGGGTGTGGGGGAGCTGTACTTCTCCGGGCCGGGAGTCGCCGACGGCTACCTCAACGACCCGGCGAAGACGGCGGAACGCTTCGTGCCGTGTCCACCCGCGTTGGCCGGCTCGCCCTTCGCCGACCAGACCTTCTACCGCACCGGCGACCGGGCCCGGTTCCTGCCCGGTGGGGGAATCGAGATCCTCGGACGCAGTGGTGACGTCGTCAAGGTCCGTGGGTTCAAGGTGTCGCTGCGCGCGGTCGAGGCCGTCCTGTCCGATCAGGAGGGGGTGTCGCGGGCCATCGTCCGGCCGGTTCTCGACGACCGGACCGGGCAGCCGACGGCACTGCTGGCGTACCTTCTCGGCGACGGGGGGCGCCCCTCCGAGACGGTGCTGGCCCGGTCCCGCCTCAGGGCACGCCGTGAGCTTCCGGAGTACGCCCGCCCGCGCCACGTCATCGGCCTGGACGCGCTGCCGATCAGCCGCAACGACGCCCGCAAACTCGACCTGTCCGCCCTGCCCCCGCCACCCGAGCAGCCGGACGGGACGGCAGCACCCACGCTCACCACCATGGAGCAGCGGCTCGCCGCGGCGTGGCGGGAGGTGCTGGGTGCGCGTGCGGTGGAGCCGGACGACAACTTCTTCGACGTGGGTGGCGACTCGCTCAGCGCGGCCCGCCTCTCCGGGCTCCTGGCCGAGCGGTTCGGCATCACCCTCCCGGTCATCGATGTCTTCCAGTTCAGCACCCTGCGGGCCATGGCCGAGCACTGCTCGACCGGCCGGGCCGGTGGTGAACCGCACCGCGCCGCGCCCCGCCGGGTGCGCCCGTCCGACCGGACGAGGTTGGCGATCGTCGGCATGGCGGGACGCTTTCCCGGGGCCGACACCGTCGAGGAGTTCTGGGAGAACCTGAAGAACGGGGTCGACTCGCTGACCACGTTCCCGGCGGACCGGCTTCGGGCCAAGGGGGTCCCGGAGGCGGCCCTGGCCCACCCGAAGTGGGTCTCCGCCGGTCAACTCGTCGCCGACGCGGACATGTTCGACGCCCAGTTCTGGGGTATCGGTCGGCGTGAGGCGCTCCTGATGGACCCGCAGCACCGGGTCTTCATCGAGACCGCCTGGTCGGCGTTGGAGCAGGCGGGGTACGCCCGGCGGAACAACCCGTACCGGAGCCGGACGGGTGTCTTCGCGGCGTGCGGGATCGACGGCTACCTCATCCACCATCTCCGGGGCGGCGGGCTGACCGACCCGCTGGATCCGGCGGGCCTGTTCCTCACCGAGATCGGCAACGAGAAGGACTACATCGCCACCCGGGTCGCGTACCTGATGGATCTCGGCGGTCCGGCCGTCACCGTCACCTCGGCCTGTAGCAGCGCCCTGGTGGCGGTCGCCCAGGCCGCGCAGTCCATCGTCTCCGGCCAGTGCGACATGGCGATCGCGGGCGCCGCCGCCATCAACTTCCCGAACCTCGGCTACCGCTACGAGGAGGGCCTGGTCGGCAGCGTCGACGGCCGGGTCCGACCCTTCGACGCCGGGGCGAGCGGCACCCTCTTCGGCGACTCGATCGGCGCGGTCGTCCTGAAACGCCTCGACGACGCCATCGCCGACGGCGATCCCGTCTGGGCGGTCCTCACCGGGTTCGGCATCTCCAACGACGGGCAGATGAAGGCCGGCTACACCGCGCCGAGCGCGCGGGCGCAGGCGCAGGCCATCTCCGACGCCATCGCCATGGCCGGCATCGACTCCGAGCAGATCTCGTACGTCGAGTGCCATGCCACCGCCACGCACGTCGGCGACGCCATCGAGATCGCCGGACTGCACGACGCCTTCCGTCGCCACCGGGGCAGCGGCCCCTCACCCGACGCCAGTTGCGCCATCGGCAGCGTCAAGGGAAACATCGGCCACGCGAACTGCGCCGCCGGCATCACCGGCCTCATCAAGACCGTGTTGTGTCTGCACCACCGGGCCCTGGTGCCGACGGTGAACTACCAGACCCTCAACCCGAAGCTGGTCGACCTCGTCGACACCGAGGGTTCCCCGTTCACCGTCCAGGCGACCCACCGCGACTGGCTGGTCGCCGATCCGTCCACCCAACTACCCCGACGGGCCGGGGTGTCGAGCTTCGGCATCGGCGGCACCAACGCCCACGTGATCCTGGAGGAGGCACCGGAGGTCACGCGGGCCGACGTCGGCCGACGCGGCACGCGCTCGGTGCATCTGGTGACGGTCTCGGCGGCGGGCGAGGGGGCCTTCCAGCGCAACGCCGGGGCGGTGGCCCGCTTCCTGGCAGCGCTGCCCGCCGAGGAGGTCGGCTCGGCGTGCCGGGCCCTGCACCTGTCCCGGCAGGCACACGCGCTGCGGGCCAGCACGGTCGTGACCGGGGACCCTGTCACCCGACGGGACGACCTCCGCCGGCTCGGGGCGCGACCGCCCCGGGCAGTGGTGCGTCGCGGTCACGCCGCGACCGTGGCCTTCTGCTTCTCCGGGCAGGGTTCCCAGACCGCCGGCATGGCCCGCGGGCTGTACCAGGGACGGGCGGACGGGGGCCGGTTCCGGCGACACTTCGAGGCCGCCTGCGCCCGGTTGGCGCCCCACCTGGACAGCGACCCGGCCGCGCAGATCCTCACCGCCGACGAGACGAGCCTGCGGCGGCCGACGGTGACCCAGTGTGGCCTGTTCGCCGTGGAGTACGCGCTCGCCCGCGCCCTGATGGAGATCGGCGTGACACCGGTCGCCGTCGCCGGTCACAGCATCGGAGAGTACGCCGCAGCCGCCGTGGCCGGTGTGTTGAGCCTCGACGAGGCAGCCGCGCTCGTGGCCGTCCGGGCACGGGCGACCGAGGAACTGCTTCGCGGGCCGGATCCCGGCGGCATGGTCAGCGTCGTCGGGGACGAGGAGCGGCTCGCCGACTGGCTCGCCGACCGCGACGGCCTCTGGCTCGCCGTCGAGAACGCCCCGGGCCGGGTGGTGCTGTCCGGGACGACCGCCGGTCTGTCCGCGGCCCGGACGGAGTTGCCGGACCTGGGCTTCACCTGCCGGCCGGTTCCGGTCAGTCACCCGTTCCACTCTCCGCTGATGCTGCCGGTCGCGCACCGGCTGGACGCGGTGGCGACCGACCTGGCGGCCCGCACCCCGACGGTGCCGCTGGCCAGCAACCTGACGGGATCGTGGCTCGACCCGCACTACCAGCCGGGCAGCTACTGGGGCCGGCACGTGCACTCCCCGGTGCGGTGGCGGCAGTGCGTCGACACGTTGCTGCGGTGGGAACCCGAGATCGTCCTGGAGATCGGCCCGGACAGCGTCCTGACCGCGCTGACGACGAAGTGCACCGCCCACCGGATCTCGGGCGGCCCCCTCGCCCTGGCCACCATGCCCGAGGCCCGGAACCCGGCCGGGGACGACGAGGTCGCCCTGCTGCGGACGATCGGGGAGTTGTGGTGCCACGGCGTGGAGGTGGACTTCGCCGCGTTCCACGAGGGCGAACCGGCGACGCCCCGACCCGCCGCCACGCACCACCTGCCACCGACCTACAGCTTCGAGCGGACCAGCTACTGGGTCCGGCCGGAGGCGTCCGCGTACGTCGACGGGGACGGCGCAGCCGACCGTACCGACAGCGCGCAGCAGGCGGTCGAGCCGCAGCAGCGTCCGCTCGTACGCTTCGTCGAGAAGCCGGACGCGACGGTGCGCCTCTACTGCCTTCCCTTCGCGGGCGGAGGCACCACGGCGTTCCGTGGCTGGGCACACTCCGCCCCGCCGTGGCTGGACGTGGTGGCGGTGAACCCGCCGGGACGCACCAGCCCGGACGGGAGGGTGACGCCGGCGACCGCTGACGACGCGAGCGTCCTGGCCGACCTGGCTGCCGCCGTGCGAGCGGATGCCGGCACCGCCGCCGTGGCCTTCTGTGGCCTGAGCTTCGGCGCGTCTCTGCTGCTGGACCTGCTGATCGGCCCGCTGGCCGACTGGGCCGGCGGAGGACGGATCAAGGCCGTCTGCGTCGCCGGCCGAGCCGCGGTCCTGCCCGGATCCGCCGCGCCGGAGCTGGCCCTGGACTCGTACCTGATGGCTCCGGACGAGTTGCGCCAGGACGAGCGGTGGCGGCGGGAGACCCTTCCCCTGCTCGATGCCGACCTCGCCTTCGACGCCCGGGCCGAGGAACGCGTCGTCCGGTGGCAGGAACAGCGGGGCACCGAGGTTCTCGACAGCCCGGTGCAGGTGCACTGCGGTGCCACCGACGCCTCGGCGCCGCCCGGTTCGGCAGGCAGATGGGCCGCCCTGACCACGAGTCCGATCGTGGACACCGTCGTCCATCCGGGAGCGCACGACTTCCTGGTGCGTCAGCGGGAGGGCGTCCTCGACCGGATCGTGGCCTTTCTGGAGCGCCTCGATCCTCGGGTGACGTCCCGCGCGGCCGGTCGGTCCCGCCTGACGTACGAGCTGCGCTGGGTGCCGGCGGGATCCGTCGCCGGACATCCGGGTGGCGAGGCGGTGCCCTGGCTCGACGTCGACGCCGTGCAACCGGCGGCGTGCCTGCGGTTCCTGCGGGAGAAGCTGACCGGCCCGGAGGCCACGGCCGCCCTGCTCTGCCGACTGGGTCCGGACCGGACGCCGAGCCAACACTGCGAACTTCTGTTCGACCTGCTCAGGTCCGTCGCGGCGGCTGAGGTGCGGGGACGTCTCATCGTCGTCCTGCCGGCCCGTGACGACGCCGGCCTCGTCGCGGGCATGACCCGCTCGCTCGCGCACGAGGAGCCGGGACTGCGCCTGCACCGGGTCCACCTCGCGGAGCTGCCCCCGGCGTACGACGACGACCTGTCCGACCGGGTCGACCAACTGCTCCGGGGTGTCGTCGCGTACCCGTGGGAGGTCGACCTGCTCTGCCGGGGCGGCATGCTGCTCGCCCAGCGGCTTCTCCCGGTCGCCCTGCCGGACCTTCCGCCCGGGATCCTCGGCGGTGGCGCGGGAAGCTACCTGGTGACCGGCGGCACCGGCGGCATCGGCCGGGTCGTGACGGACTGGTTGATCCACGACCAGGGGGTGGCCCCTGCCCGCCTCGTCGTGGCCGGCCGGCGCGACCCCGGCGATCTGCGTCGGGGCGTGCGGTTCCTGGAGCTGGACCTGGCGTACCCGCCGAACGTGGAACGCCTCGCCGCCGACACCGGTGCCCTCGCCGGCATCATCCACCTCGCCGGCGCGCTGGACGACGGCATGCTGCGCAACCTCGACGCCTCCCGGTTCCCGGCGGTCCTGGCCCCCAAGTTGGCACTGGCGCACCTGGCCGAGTGGGGTCGTCTGGCCGGGGCGCCGTGGATCGTCGCCTTCTCCTCCACGAGTTCCCTGTTCGGTGCCGCCGGCCAGGCGAACTACGCCGCCGCCAACGGGTGGGTCGACGCCCGCGCGATGTGGCCGGCGGGGGGTGGAGGTCCGGACGTCGTCTCGATCAACTGGGGAACCTGGGGCGACGCGGGGATGGCTGCGCGCAGCAGCAGGGCGCTGGCGACGGCGCGGAGCAACGGGGAGACGCCGCTGGGGTCCGGGGCGGCGCTGCGCGCGTTCGGCGGCGTGGTCGCGGCGCTGATGCCGGGGACCACCGGAGGTCGGAACTTCGCCGTCTGCGACGTGGACTGGGGCCGGTTCCCGTGGACCGAGCTGCCGCTGGTGTCCGACCTGCCGGCCGTGGCGTCGGCACCGGGGACGCCGGCCGGCAGGGGTGTCGATCCGCTGGGGCGACCGGACCCGGCCGATCCGCTGGCGCGACCGGGTGGGCCCGACCCGGCCGGGACGGACGGCGACGAGATCCGTTCCTTCCTCAGCTCCTACGTCCATCGCTGGGACACCTCCCAGCGGCTGGCGGACCTCGGACTCGACTCGCTGGATTTCGCCCGGATAAGGAGTGACTTCGCCCGATCGTTCGGCCGGGACGTCGCGCTGGCCGCCATCGCGCGACCGGACCAGTCCCTCGGCGACCTGCACTCGCTGCTGTCGGAGCACTAGATGCGAACAACCCCTGCGCCCGGAGGTGCGACCTTGCCCCGGAACGACCTGATATCACCCCGGGTGGACCCCATCAGCGACGCCGCGACGGTCGCCGACGTCCGGCGACACCTGGTCCCGATCCTGTCGAAGATCGTCGACAGTCGACCGGTCAGTCGGGCCGAGTTGCGTACGCTCGCGGCGGCGACCCGGGACGACCCCCTGCCGGCGGCGTTCGACCACACCGACGACTCCGCGGACTCGATCCTGCGGGACCGGATCGGCCTGCTCCGGACCGTCGGGCGACCGTTCGCCCGGTGGTGGGCGTCGTACTTTCCCGACGGCAGCGCCACCGTGCCGGTGGACGAGCTGTGGCGGCTGTACCTTCCGTTCAGCCAGTGGATCCTCGCGGAGAAGCGGAGGCGGCGGCCGGACGGACTCTTCCTGGTCGGCTTCAACGGAAGCCCGGGGGCGGGCAAGACGGTGCTGACCAACGCGCTCGCCGTCGTGCTGAACCACCTGCTCGACCCGGTCGGGGACGGGCAGGCGGTGGCCCGCAGCGGGGACGACTGGTATCTCGGCCGGGGCGAGCGGGAACGCCTGATCCCGCAGGGGTACGACCCGGGCGTGCCCGGGGTGTCGAACCGCTCGGCTCCCGGGACCCACGACCTCGACTGGCTCAAGCGCAACCTCCGGGAGATGGAGAACAGCACTCCGGGCAGCGTCATCAGGATGGGCAACTTCGACAAGCTGACGGACGACCATCCCGCCGGGGAGAACCGGCACTTCGTGGTGCGGGGGAAGGTCGGCGTCTTCCTGTTCGACCTGTGGTTCGCCGGTGCCCGGACGGACGTGGACCCGGGGCGGGTGCCGGACGGACTGCGGCGCCGGGTCGCGGAGCACCTCCGGAGCTGGGGCGACGTCTTCGACCGGATGGACGCGCTGTGGAGTTTCGCCTGGCCACCCTTCGAACAGATGGTGGCCGACCGCGAGGCGCAACAGCGTCTGATGGAGATGCGCCGGGGCCCCGGCGGCATGGGCCGGAACCAGATCCGCGCCTTCATGACCTACATGATCGAGCGGAGCTGGGACTGGCGGACCACCTCGCCCGTCCCCCGGACGACTCGATCACCTTCCGCGCGTGGCGGGATTCGAACCACTCCGTGACGACCGTACGACGAGGAGGTCGAGCAGCATGACGCAGACCGGCAGTTCAGCGGACCCCCAGCCGGTCACCCGGACGTTCGCCATGTCCGACGTGGGCCGTCAGTTCCGCGAGGTCGCCGAGGAAGCCGAATCCGGCGACACGTTCTACGACACCCTGATCATCGGGGGAGGTGCGGCCGGCGCGGGGGTGCTGCGGGACCTGGCCTCGCGCGGGAACGCCAGCGCGATCCTGGTCGACCGTGGCCCGTTCGGCGGCGAGACGTCGAGCAAGACCGGCAAGGCCATCCACCCGGGGATCCGGTACCTGCGCATGGCGTTCCACCGGCTGCTCCTGGCGTTCCGGCTGCGCAGCGACCCGAAGATCAAGCAGACGTTCGCGCAGAACCTGCGGGGCGCGTGGCTGGATCTGAAGCTGGTCTGGTGCGGGACCCGGGAGCGGAAGATCCTGATCGAGACGACGAGGGACACGGTGGAGGAGATCCCCAACATCGTCTTCGTCCTGCCGGACAGCCCCGAGAAGAAGTGGGCCGTCTTCTTCGGCATCTCGTTGTACGACCTGTTCACCACCGTGTGGGCCTGGGGCAGCCTCGCCCCCCGGTTCAGCCGGGTCAAGCTCTTCTTCAACCGCAGGGCACTGGACAGGGAACTGCCGCATCTCGCGGAGGGCGACCTGCTGGGCGGTATCCGCTACTGGGACGGCAAGGCGAACAACGACAAGATCCTCGTCGTCAAGGCGATCCGCGACGCCTACCACCGGGGGACCCGTGCGCATCCGATCCGGGCGATGAGCCACGTCGAGGTCGAAGGGTACGAGTGGCGGCCCGACCAGGGCGGCTACTTCCTGGTGACGCTGGTGCGGCGCTTCCCCGACGACACGCTGCCGGAGCGGGTGTCGGTGCGGGCCCGCACCATCACCAACGCCGCCGGTCCGTGGGTCGACCAGGCGAGGAACCGGACCGCGCAGCCGGACGGCAAACAGTCGGTGGTGTACTCCCGGGGCTCGCACCTGGAGGCGACGAACCAGTTCATCCACCAGAGCCTGTCCGAGAACCCGAGCCTCCAGGTGGGCCTGGTGCCGCTCAACGCCGAACGCCAGCACTACCTGCGGCCCTTCCAGCAGCACGGCATGTGGTACATCCAGTGCACCACCACCGACCGCGCCCACACGGATCCCGATCGAGTCGTTCCGACGGAAGACGAGATCGAGGAGTTGCTGCACTCGTACAACCACCTGGTCGACAGCCGGTGGCGGATCGATCGGCGGGACATCTTCAACGTCTTCTGCGGCATCCGACCACTCGCCTCCACCGACGGTGGCCAGATCGCGGTCCAGGACATCTCCCGGATGTTCCGGATCAACACCCGGCCCTGCGGCGGCGTCGTCTACGACCTGATCAACGTCAAGCTCACCGAGTTCAGGTGGGCCGGACGGGAGGTGGGCAACCTGATCGCCGGCGAGTTGCGCCGGCGGGGCCTCGCCCGGCTCAACCGGTCGACCACCCACCGACTGCCGTTCCTGGCGGTCACCGGGGAGGAGCGCTTCGCGGTCGGCCGGGCCGATCACCAGCGGGGCGACCGGGACTTCGTCCGCGCCAAGGTGGCGCACCACGTGGCCCACCAGGCGGCCAGCGACTACCAGGACTACCTGTTGAACACGGGGGCCGTCCGGGACGCCGTGGTGTTCGACATGGACGGCCTGTGCCAACTCGATCTCGACGTCCTGGACCTGATCCTGGACGAGATGGCCCGCCTGCTGCGGTGGACCGATCACGAACGCCGGCGGCAGTGGGAGGCGTTCCGGGAGGTCTACACCCGCAACATGACGTACACGGTGCTCGGGCAGCGGGTTCGGGAGCACGAACCGGCGACCCTCCGGCTACGCCCGGCGGCTGCGGCCGGAATGGAGTGACAAGCCGCCGCTGACAGGTACCTCCGCCGGGCCACGGCGGGCGTGCCGCTCGGTACCTGCGCCACCCGACTGGAAGAGGTCATCCATGTACTTCGACAGGGACGCCAACCCGCAGGACATCGAGGGCGAGCGCGTCGCGGTGATCGGCTACGGGATCCAGGGCAAGGCGTTCGCCGTCAACCTGCGCGACAGCGGGGTTGCGGTGCTCGTGGGCAACCGCGACGACGAGTACCGCAAGGCCGCGATCGAGGACGGGTTCGACACCAGGACGATCGCGGACGCCGTCGCGGACGCCTCGATCATCCTGCTCCTCGTTCCCGACGAGGCCCACCAGGAGGTCTACCACTCGCAGATCTCGCCGCATCTCGACGACGGTGACCTGCTCGTCTTCGCGCACGGCTTCTCCGTACGGTTCGCGCGGATCGCCCTTCCCCCGAACGTCGACGTGGCGCTGCTCGCCCCGAAGATGTTCGGCAAGCCGATCCGGCAGCGGTATCTCGACGGCAGCGGGGTGCTCGCCTTCCTCGACGTCATCGCGGACCCGTCGGGGCGTACGTTGCGCCGATCACTCGCGATCGCGCAGGCGGTCGGCTTCACCCGGTACGGCGTGCTCCCCGTGTCGCACGCCGTGGAGACGGAACTCGACCTCTTCCAGGAGCAGTTCCTGACCCCGATGCTGATCGACGCGATCAGGATCTCCTTCGAGGTGCTCACCGAGTCCGGTTACGACCCGATCCCCGTGCTGCTCGACATGCACGCCTCCGGGGAGATGGCGGAGATGCTCATCGAGGCCGCGTCGACCGGGCTGTTCGAGGTGATCGAGCAGCAGGGCTCACCCACCTGCCGGTTCGGCGTGCAGCGGTACCTGGGGACGCTGCTCGGCGAGGAGGTGCGGGACAAGGGACGCCGGATCCTCGCCGACATCCGCGACGGCGGTTTCGTCGAGGCCCTCTCGGCGGAGGCCGCCGCCGGTTACCCGAGCCTCGCGGAATACCAGCGGGAGTACCGGGCGAGCGGGATCACGAAGGCACACGACCGCTACCGGTCGATGCTCGACGAGCGCGGTGCGGCGACCGGTGTCGCCGACGCCGGAGAGAAGGGTGCGAAGAATGCTGCCTGACGTCACCGGGAACCGGAGCGACGGACGGAAGGGCGATCTCGTCGCAACCGACGCTCGTCACGTCCTGCACCCCTGGGCGGATCTGTCGGCGCTTGGCAGGCCGGAATCGCTCATCGTGTGCGAGGCCGACGGCGTCGAGGTGGTCGACAGCAGCGGCCGGAGGTATCTCGACGCGATCGGCGGCATGTGGTGCGTCACGGTGGGGTACGGGCGACGCGAACTCGTGGACGCGATGCGAGCCCAGGCCCAGAAGATGCCCTACTTCACGCCGTTCGGTGACATCTCGAACGCACCGGCCACGGAACTGGCCGCGACGCTCGCCGCCCTGGCACCCGGTGACCTGAACCGCGTCCACTTCACCACGTGCGGCTCGACGGCGGTGGAGTCGGCCGTGCGGATCGCGCATCTCTACTTCGCCAGTCGCGGGATGCCGGAGAAACGCCATGTCCTGTCCCGCGTGGACGCCTACCACGGGAGCACGTTCCTGGCGGCTTCGCTCTCCGGCAAGGAGGCGGACCGGACCCGGTTCCAGTACGAGAGCCGCTGGGTGCACCACCTGGCGAGCCCCGGGTACGACCCGGACACCTCGTCGGTGTCAGCGGACCAGCGGCTGCGGGAACTCGTCGAGGGGATGAAGCGCACCATCACCGAGATCGGCCCGGAGAAGGTCGCCTGCTTCATCGCCGAGCCGATTCTCGCCTCCGGAGGGGTGCTGGTCCCGCCGCCGGGCTACCACGAGGCGACGCGGGAACTGTGCCGGCGGTACGACATCCTGTACATCTCCGACGAGGTGGTCTCGGGTTTCGGCCGGCTGGGTCACTTCTTCGCGTCCGAGGTCCGGTTCGGCATCGTGCCGGACCTGCTGGTGACGGCGAAGGGACTGACCTCGGGGTACCAGCCGCTCGGCGCGGTGCTGATCTCCGATCGGATCGCCGACTCGCTGGTGGCGGGCGCCGACCCGGCGAAGCCGGTCTTCTCCAACGGTTTCACCTACTCGGGTCACCCGGTCGCGTGCGCGACCGCCCTCGCCAACATCGACGTGATGGAGCGCGACGACATCTGCGGGCACGTACGCGACGTCGGCCCGTACTTCATCGACCGGCTGCGGGAACTGCGCACGTCTCCGATCGTGTACGCGGTGCGGGGCGATCACCTGATGGCCTGTGTCGAGTGCCAGGTGCCCGGGGAGGTGGGCCCGACCCCTCGCAACCAGGCACTCGCCCAGCGGGTGGATGCCTACTGCGAGGAGGCGGGGCTGCTCGTCCGGCCCTACGAGAACCTCTGCATCCTGTCGCCTCCGCTGGTCATCACGAGAGCGGACATCGATCGGATCGTCAACATCCTCGCCGACGCGCTCGCGCGAGCGGAACAGGACCTGCGGGCGGGCCGAGGATGCTGACGGTGACCGCCCGGCAGCGGTGCGACCGGCACCGGGGCACGTCGAACCCCCTCGACCTGACTCGCCCGACCGGGCGGAGGTGAACCCCGTGGAGACGGCCGTTCCCGCAACCACGACCGCGCTCGACTGCCACGGGCTGACGCCGGCACTGACGATCCTGCGGATCAAGCAGGCCGTCAGCTCGCAACTGACGGACGACGGTCCGGTACGCGTGATCCTCGGTGCGGAGTGCACCCGCGACCAGGTCACGGCCTCGCTCGGGGCGCTGGCCGACCGGGTCCGGTACGTGGCCCCGGACACCCCCGCGACACCCCCGGCTCCGCTCTGGTGGCAGCGCGGCGACCTGCGGTACCACGACGGCCGGCTCCATCTCGGTGGGGTCGAACTGGAGGAACTGGCCGCGCAGGTGGGCACGCCGACCTACGTCTGTCGGGCCGGGCGGGTGGAGGACAACATCGACCGGCTGTCGGGCGCGTTGGCAGCCGCGGGCGTCGACCACCGGATCTACTACGCGATCAAGGCCAACCGGTCACCGGCGCTCCTGTCCTACCTGCGCACCCGGGGCCGGTGCGGCGTCGACGTCTGCTCCTCGGGGGAGCTGATGCACGCACTCGGGTGCGGGTACGCGCCGGAGGAGATCTCCTTCACCGGCACCTCGCTGTCCGCCCGGGAGATCGACATCCTCGCGCGCTTCCGGCGGCTACGGATCAACGTCGACTCGGTCTCGGCACTGGAGAGCCTCGGCCGAGCCTGCCCGGGGCGGGAGATCGGCCTGCGGATCAACCCGGCGGTGGGGGTCGGCTACCGCAACGACGAGCGGTTGTCGTACAGCGGTGTGCCGACGACCAAGTTCGGCATCTACCTCGACCACCTGGCGGAGGCGAAGGCCGTAGCCGATCGGTGGGGGATGCGCGTGGTCCGACTGCACCTGCACGTCGGCTGCGGCTACCTGGATTCGCAACTGGACCAGTTCGCCGAGGCACTCGACGTCGCCGACAGGTTCACCAGACACATCCCCGACCTGGTCGAGGTCAATCTGGGCGGTGGGCTGGGCGTACCGCACACCCCCGCCGACCGGCCGCTCGACCTGGACCGCTGGGCGCGGCTGGTGGGACAACGGTTCGCGGGCAGGTTCCTCGTCGCGGTGGAGCCCGGGGACTACCTCGTCAAGGACGCCGGGCTGCTGCTGACCACCGTGACGTACGTCGAGCGGCGCCGGGACGTCCTCTTCGCCGGTCTCGATGCCGGGTTCAACCTGGCGATGGAGCCGGCGTTCTACGGCCTGCCCTGTGAACCCGTGGCGGTCGCGCCGCGCTGGAACGAGGGTACCGAGCGCTACACCGTCGTCGGGAACGTCAACGAGGCCCTCGACGTGTGGGCGGTGGACCACCACCTTCACCGGCTGCATCCCGGCGACCGGGTGGCACTGCTCAACTCCGGCGGCTACGCGGCCTCCATGCGCTCCGACCACTGCCTTCGGGGACAGGCGGGGACGTACTACTCATCGACTAGGGGCCGGGGGCCGCACCCGGAAGGGGCGGCCCCGGCCTGATCTGGAGGTTGGTCACTGTGTCGGACAGCATGCTGTCAACGCGGCCACCCGCTCGGGCGGGCTTTCGGGAATCGCTTCCCAGCTTCGCCTTCGACCCGACCGATCCGTGGACGCTGACGTTCCAGGCCGGACTCGAGCGGGCGGACCTACAGGGCAAGCGCGTCTACGAGGTGGGGGTGGGCACCGGCACGAACGTCGCCTTCATGTTGCGGCACTGCGCCGCCGCGCTGGTTCTCGGCAGCGACCTGGATCCCCGCCTGCCAGCGCTGGCGCAGAGGTTCGTCGCCGAGGTGGAGCCCGATCTGGCGGACCGGTTCAGGCCGATTCCCGGTTCGGTCAGTCTCCTCGACCTGCCCGCCGCGGTGGCCGGGGTGGCCACCGCCGATGTCGTCGTCGGTTGCCTGCCCCAGGTGCCGAACCCGCAGGATGCGCGGTACGCCCGGTTCCGCCTCGCCCAGCTGCGGGTTCAGGCCGGCAATGAGCAGCCGGCCGCCGACCACCTGGCCCACTACTATCCGTGGGAGGCCTTCGACGACTATCCGTTCAACTGCCTCGGGCTGGGGTTGATCGAGGCGCTGCTCCGCCGGGTCCGGGGTCACGCGCCGCAGGCGCAGGTCGTCCTCAACCTCGGCTGCCGTGTCGGCAGGGAATCCCTGCTCAGACTGTTTCGGGTGAACGGGTACCGGCCCGAGGTGCTCGCCTCGTGCATCGTGCGGCAGAGCGACCGGACCGAGATCTCGTTCTTCGTGGCGCTGGAGGCCGCGATGCGGGGCACCGGTTTCGAGGACGTCGTCCCGTGCGAGTTCTACGCCGACCCGGAGGGTCATCGGCCGATCTCGGCGACGACCGCGCAGGAACTGCTGACCGCCGACCCGGCCACACCGGTGTTCCACGAGATCTGCGTCCTGCGCGGGCACCCCGAACAGTAGGACCGCCAGCGGCCCGTGGTGATTCCCCCCGTTCACCGGACATTTCGACGACGCGAGGTATGACAGTGAACCCTAGGCCAGGCACGGTCGCTCCGACCTTCACCCGGACGGAGCCCGAAGCATCCTTCAGTGTCCCGGTCCGCAACCGCCCCTACCTGGCCGGGTCGGACCACGACAGTTTCCCGGAGAGCGTGCCCGACGCCGGCGAGATGATCCCGGTGCTCGCGGTGCGGGACGGTGGCGGTGCGCAGCGGGTCCTCGCCGCCGCGGTCCGAGAGGTGGTGGACGAGCTGTTGCCCCGGTACGGCGGGGTGCGCCTCACCGGCCTGCCGCTCGCCGACCGGGCCGCCTTCGAGCAGTTGGTGACGGGGATGGGGTACGACCGCCTCGCCTACCACGGTGGAATAGCGGTCCGCAGGGTCGATTCGGAGGTGGCGCTCGCCGCCAGCGAGGAGGACCACCGGATAACGCTGTCTCCCCACAACGAGATGGCCTACCTCGCCACCTATCCCCGGCGGGCGATCTTCTTCTGCGAGAGCCCGGCGACGGTGGGGGGAGAGGTGCCGGTCAACGACATCCGGGAAACGTTGACGCTCATCCCCGAGCAGGTGCGGGAGCTGTTCCAGGAGAAGGGCATCAGGTATCACCGCAACCTGCCGCGCCAGTCGTCCGCCGGGGAGATGGGCTGGGTCGACACGTTCGGCACCGACGACAGGCAGGCGGTGGAGGGCCACCTGGCCGCGTCGAACTACGACTTCTGGTGGGGCGAGGGCGACCGGTTGCACTACAACTACCGGCGGGCCGCCTTCGCCACCCATCCCGAGACGGGCGAGACGTTGTGGTTCAACCAGGTGACGGAGCTGCACAGCTCCTACTGGCGATCGCATCCGGGCTTCCCGAGTGACCTGTCGGACGACGACTACCCGGCGACGACCACCTTCGGTGACGGCACCCCGCTGACCGGGGAGCAGGTGGCGTTCCTGCGGGGAACGCTGTGGCGGACCACCCGAGCGGTGCGCATGCGGGCCGGTGACGTCCTGGTCCTCGACAACCAGGTCGTGCAGCACGGCCGGTTCGCCTACGAGGGGCCCCGGCGGCACTTCGTCAGCCTCACCCGGTAGCCCTGGTGATGACACCTGACAAGCCCGAGCGCCGGCCCGCCCGGCCGTGGTTCTCGTCCGGACCCTGCGCCAAGAAGCCGGGATGGCACCCGGACGAACTCGGCGACGCCTTCGTCGGTCGCTCCTTCCGGCACCCCGGCGGCCGGGAGAAGCTCCGCGAGGTCATCGAGGAGTCGACCCGGATCCTCGGTCTGCCGGCGGGCTACCGGGTCGCCGTCGTTCCCGGCTCGGACACCGGGGCGATCGAGTCGGCGCTGTGGAACCTGGTGGGCCACCGCGGGGTGGCGGTCTGCTGTTGGGAGAACTTCGGCTTCACCTGGTTGCACGACATCGTGGCGCAGCTGCGGATCCCGGACGTGACCGTCCACCGGGCCGACCGGTACGGTCTCCTGCCCGACCTGAGCACCGTCGACTTCGACCGTGACGTCGTCTTCACCTGGAACGGCACGACCTCGGGGGTCTGCGTCCCGGGAGGAGACTGGATCCCGGCGGACCGGCGGGGCCTGACCATCTGTGATGCGACGTCGGCGGTCTTCGGTATGGAGGTCGACTACACCAAGCTGGACGTCATCACCTGGTCGTGGCAGAAGGCGCTGGGCGGGGAGGGCGGGCACGGGATGATCGCTCTTTCCCCCGCCGCAGTCGAACGCCTCGCGGTGTACCGGCCGGACCGGCCCCTACCGAAGATCTTCCGGCTCAGTCGGGACGGCCAACTCCTGGACGAGGTCTTCGACGGCTTCACCATCAACTCGCCGTCCATGCTGGCGGTGGAGGACGCGCTCGTCGCACTGCGGTGGTGCCGCCAGAACGGCGGGCTCCCCGGGATGATCGCCCGGTCCCGGCGGAACCTCGACGTGGTCGCTGGCTGGGTCCGGTCCGGTTCACACGTGGCCTTCCTCGCCGAGGACCCGGAAACGATCTCGTCGACCAGCATCTGCGTGAAGTTCTGCCATCCCGCCTTCGACGAACTGACCGGTGCCCAGCGGGCGGACTTCGTCAACCGGGTGTGCGCGAAGGTCGAGCAGGAGGGTGCCGGGTACGACATCGGTTCGTACCGGGAAGCACCCCCCGGAATCCGGATCTGGGGAGGCCCGACCGTGGACACGGCCGACATCGAACTCCTGCTGCCCTGGATCGACTGGGCCTTCTGGTCGACCCTGGCGGAGGTGGGGTGACGCCGCCCGACGCGCGTCTGGTCGCGAGGTGGTCCGCTGGGAGGAATCGGGCGAAGGGTCACTCCGCCCAGGGCAGCGGCACCCTGGTGTCGCTGTTCGGCAGTACGGCCCTACCGCCCACCCGCATGGCGACGAGAGCCTGGGCCGGGCCGCCGACGGTCTTGAGCTGACGGGTGACGCCGCCCGGCAGGACGAGCGCCTGACCAGCCTCCACGAGCTTCGACTCGTCGCCCACGGTGACCTCGAAGGTGCCGGCGAGGGGCAGCCACACCTGTTCGAAGTCGATGCTGTGGACCGGAGTGGCGGCGTCTTCGCCCAGTTCCACCCGCCAGGTGCTCACCTCTGTGCTGCCCTGGCTCGGCCCGGCGAGACCGAACATCCGGCCGGCGGGGGTGACCGTGGTACGAGCTTCGGTCTCGCTGATGACGAACATCGAGAACCTCCGAGTAAAGTGGCTTTACTTCCAGCCGGGTCAGTAAAGGTCCTGCTTGCTCGCTGTGTCAAGCTGCTTTGCATGACCGGCCCCGACCCGCTCGAGCGAACGCCGTTGACCTTCCTGCTGGGCATGGCGTTCCAACTGGTCCTCACCGAGTTCGTCGCCGAACTCGACGCGATCGGCTACCACGACCTGCGCCCCATCCACGGGCTCGTCTTTCAGCTGTTGCAGGGTTCGGGCGCCACCAGCACCGAGCTGGCCAGACAACTCGGCGTGACCAAGCAGGCGGCCGGCCAGATCGTCGACCACCTCGAACGGGCAGGCTACGTCGAGCGGCGGCCGTACCCGCTGGGTGGGCGCCGCAAGCTCGTCGTCCTCACGGACAAAGGCCGGGAGCACATGCGGACGGCGGGTCGCGTCCTGTCCGAGATCGAGTCCCGGTTGGCCGCCGGTTCGGAGGACGAGGGACTGGGCGTACTGCGTGAGGAACTCGCACGGATGATCCGCAGCCTCGCGGGCGACGACGTGCCCCCGCTGCGGCCCTTCTGGTAGGGGCACGGGCGAACCGGACCGGACCGGTCGCGGTCGCGGTCGGCGACGGATCAGGCGAGTTCCTCGCTGACGACGTCGGTGGCCCGCCCGCGCGAGTTGGTGGCGATCACCGCGATCGCGTCGAAGCCGGCCGCCGCCGCGTCGGCGTAGGGCATGCGGCGACCGCCGGACAGTGCCGCCAGCTCCGGGTCGTCGGGGTCGACGAGGTGCCGCCGCTCGTCCTCGTCGCCGTAGTCGACCTGATAGCCGACCCAGACGACCAGTTCGAAGGTGTCCTCTTCGTCGGCGTCGACGTACCACTCGTCGGCGTCGCGGCCGGCGAGCTCCGCAGGGTCCCAGGTGTCGCAGAACAGCGCGTTGTAGCCGTGTGCCGCTGCGTCGAACAGCAGGATCGGCCCACCCTGCTCGGGCACCGCGTACACCATTGCCGGTCGCCCCTGGTCGTCTTCGGTGACCGTCTCCCCGACCCGGTCGCCGTGGTAGCGCAGCCGGAAGCGGGTCTGCCCGTCCGGGGTGCGCAGTCGACCCGCCCAGCCGCACTCCAGCAGTCCGTTCCAGTGTCGTTCGGAGATGTTGGCCGGCCGGGGGGCCGGCTCGGTGAGGCCGGCCAGGTGCGGCGGACCCGAACGGGCCAACTCGTCCGTCACGGTCAACGCTCCGTCTCTCGGGTCGTCCACGATGTGGTGGTGGGCCACGACGGTAGCCGACACCGGTCGTCCGGCAGGGCTGGCTTCGACACCGTCGACCCCGAAACCTACGTGGACCGGTCAAGCATGCGTCGTCCCCGCTCGGAGAGCGCGAGACAGGCGGCGGACGGCATCGTCCATCAGGTCGGGTGGGGCTGCGGCGTAGGTCAGGCGCAGGTGCGGTGCCGGGGGCTCGGCCGCATACCACGGGCGGCCGGGGAAGACGATGACGCCTTCGGTGGCGGCTGCGGCAGCCAGCGCGACGTCGTCGGTGCTGTCGGGCAGGCGGGCCCACAGGTGCAGGCCGCCCCGGGGGATCGCCGGTGGGGCGAGTTCCGGCAGGTGCCGGCGCAGTGCGGTCAGCAGCGCCTCGCGCCGTGCCCGCAGCGCGGCGCGCAGGCCACGGCGGTGTCGGCTCCAGGCCGGGGCGGTGACGAACTCCAGAGTGGCCTGCTGTAGCGGGCCGGCGACGAAGAAGTCGTCGAGCAGCCTGCCGGCGCGCAGTCGGGCACCCGCTGGACCGCGGGCACCGATCGCGGCGATACGTAGGCCGGGAGCGGCGGACTTGGTCAGCGAGCGCAGGTAGATCACGTGCCCGTCGCGGTCGTCGGCGGCCAGCGGGGGCGGGGCCTCCCCGTCGATGGTGAGGTCGCGGGCGTAGTCGTCCTCGATCAGGAACGCTCTGGCGTCGCGTACGGCCTCGGTGACCTCGGCTCGGCGGTGACCTGCCAGTGTCGCGCCGGTCGGGTTGGCGTAGAGCGGTTGGCAGTAGAACAGACGCGCACCGGTGCGGGCGAACGCGGCGGCGAGTTGGTCGGGGAGCACGCCCTCGGCATCGGCGGGCACCGGTACCACCCGCAGCCCCGCCGCCCGGGCCGCCGCCAGCGCACCCAGGTAGGTCGGGGACTCGACGAGGAGGGTGTCGCCGGGTGCGGCGAGCGCGCGTAACGCGGACGACAGCGCTGCCTGCCCACCAGGGCAGATCACCATGTCGTCGGCGCGCAGCCGCGCCCCGGCCTCCCGGGCGAACCAGGCACGCAGATCCGCACGCCCCTCGGCCGGCCCGCGCAGCCAGGCCGCCGGCTGCCGGGCGGCGCGGGCCAGCGCGGCACCGAGCGCCGCGACCGGTTGCAACTCCGGGTCCAGGTAGCCGCCGGAGAGCGGAATCGCTCCTGGTGGCGGTAGTGCCAGTAACGCCTGCATCTCGTCCTCGCCCGCTCTGCGGGCACCGAGCGCCACCGTCTGCCACGACAGGTCGGGTGCGCGCGGCTCGGCCCGTGGAGCGGCCACGAAGGTGCCCTTCCCGGGCCGGGTCTCGATGAGCCCCTGTGCCACCAACTGCCGGACCGCTTCGGCGACGGTCACCGGAGAGGCCCGGTGCCGGGCGGTCAACTCGCGCACCGGGGGCAGTCGGGTTCCGGGGTCCGCGGCGGCCACGAGGCCGCGTAGGTGGTCGATAACGCGGGACGTTGCGCTATCGTTCTCCATGAGAGACAAGAGTAGCGCTACTGTCGCCGCGCCGGTAACGGCGGATCGGATCGTCGGCCTCTGCCTCGGCGCGCTGGGCGTGCTCGCCTTCAGCATGTCGTTGCCGGCCACCCGCGTCGCGGTGCAGCAACTCGACCCGTGGTTCGTGGCCTTCGGCCGGGCCGTCGGTGCGGCGCTACTGGCCTGGGCCTATCTGCGTGTCACCGGCGCGCCGCGACCCACCCGGCGGCAGTGGTGGCGGCTGTCGATCGTCGCCCTCGGCGTCGTCGTCGGCTTCCCGTTGTTCACCTCGCTGGCACTGACCACCCAGACCTCCGCGCACGGCGCGGTCGTCATCACCGTGCTGCCCGCCATGACCGCCGTGTTCGCGGTGCTGCGGGCCGGCGAACGCCCGCCGCCGCTGTTCTGGGTCGCCAGCGGCGGCGGGCTGGTGGCGGTTCTCGCCTTCCTGGCCACCAGTGGCACACTGCGCGGCGCACTGTCGGCCGCCGATCTGTTCCTCCTTGCCGCGGTGGTCCTGTGTGGACTCGGCTACGCCGAGGGCGGCGCGCTCGCCCGGGAACTGGGCGGGGCCCGGACGATCTGCTGGGCGCTGCTGCTCGCCCTGCCCGTCACCCTGCCCGTCACCATCGTCACCGCCTCGGCGCACCCGCCGCGCGCCGACGTCCCCGCCTGGTCGGCGTTCGGCTACCTCACCGCGATCTCCATGTTCCTGGGCTTCTTCGCCTGGTACGCAGGTCTGGCCCGAGGTGGCGTCGCCCGGGTCGGCCAGATCCAGCTCACCCAGCCGGTCCTCACCCTGCTCTGGTCCGCGCTGCTGCTCGCGGAGACCGTCACCCCTGCCTCGATCGGGGCGGCGCTGGTCGTGCTGGCCTGCGTCGTGCTGATCCAACGCACCCGGACCGCACCGGCGCAGGCTCAGGACCTGACCGACGGTGACCTGACCCGCGAGGTCGGACGTGCCGCCGACGCGACGGGTCGTACCCCTCCACCCCGGCGCGGGCGCATCCCTCCGGTGTCCGGCAGGCCCGTGGAGGGCCGTCCGCCCGCCGGTGGGTCAGGGCGATGACGGGGGCGCGGGCCGGCCTCCGGGCGCGTTGGTCCGTGCCGGCGATCGACGGTGTTCAACTCCGAAGAGTCGGCTGGCGGGCCCGGTCGGGAGGCGCGCGGGCACGCCTGGGGCTGCAACAAACCTGCACAACTCAGCTCTTGCATCCTGGGCAAGCGCTTTCCTAGTCTGATGTTTCATCGATGTTTCGATCCTTGACCGACTAGGGACGCAGACACGAAGCCATGTGCGGTTCTGGGCTGTAGGGCAGCACCCGCGCCGCGCCCACTCCTGAGGAGTCGAGAGTGAAGACCAAAGTGAGACCCAAGCTGCTTGCCGGTGGTGCCGCCGTGGTCGCGGTGGCCGCGGCCGTCGCGGCCCTGCCGATGACGCAGGCGTCGGCGGCGACCGGCGGGGTCACCGGCTATGCGACGCAGAACGGTGGGACGACCGGTGGTGCGGGTGGGCAGACGGTGCGCGCCACCTCGGGGACCGCCATCCACGCGGCGTTGTGCAACCGGGCCAGCAGCAGCACCCCGATCATCATCCAGGTGGAGGGGACGATCAACCACGGCAACACCAGCAAGGTGTCGGGTGGCAGTTGTAACACCGCCGATGGTGTGATCGAGCTGAAGCAGATCAGCAACGTGACGATCGTCGGGGTCGGTAGCGGAGCGGTGTTCGACCAGGTGGGCATCCACATCCGCGAGGCCAGCAACATCGTCATCCAGAACGTGACGGTCCGGAACGTCAAGAAGTCCGGCTCGCCGACGTCAAACGGTGGTGACGCCATCGGCATGGAAAGCGACGTGCGCAACGTCTGGGTCGACCACGTCACCCTGGAAGCCTCGGGTGGGGAGTCGGAAGGCTTCGACGGCCTGTTCGACATGAAGAACAACGTCCAGTACGTGACCCTGTCCTACAGCATCCTGCGCAACTCCGGCCGGGGTGGGCTCGTCGGGTCCAGTGAGAGCGACCGGTCGAACGGGTTCATCACCTACCACCACAACCTGTACGAGAACATCGACTCCCGTACTCCGCTACTGCGCGGCGGCATCGCCCACATCTACAACAACCACTACGTCAACCTGCGGGAGTCCGGCATCAACTCCCGCGCCGGGGCCCGGGCGAAGGTGGAGCACAACTACTTCAAGGACTCCAAGGACGTCCTGGGCACCTTCTACACCAGTGAGGCCGGCTACTGGCAGGTCGCCGGGAACACCTTCGACAACGTGACCTGGTCGAGCCGCAGCAGCGAACACAACCCGGCCGGCCCGAACCCGCAGTCCAACACCACCGTCGGCATCCCGTACTCCTACGACCCCGACGGTGCCAACTGCGTGCCGGACATCGTCCGCCAGACCGCCGGGGCCAACAAGGGACTCCGCGTCTCCGACGGCAACTGCACCCCGCAGACCCCGAACCCCACCACGGCCCCGCCGACCACGGCCCCGCCGACCACCGCTCCGCCGACCACGGCTCCGCCGACCACCCCACCGCCCACCGGGAACCCGCCGGGCGGCACCAACCTCAGCATCGGAGCCGGCTCCGACGGTTCCAGCAAGGCCAGCGGCACCAGCTACGGCAACGTCCGTGACGGTGACATGAGCACCTACTGGTCACCGAGTGGGTCGACCGGCCGTATCTCGATCAAGTGGGGCTCCGCCACCACCGTCGCCACGATCAACATCCGTGAGGCAGCCGGGGCTGTCGGCAACATCCGGGCCTGGCGCGTGGTCAACAACGACAACGGAGCCGTCCTGGCCACCGGCAGTGGAGCCGGAGTCATCACCTTCACCCCCACCTCGCTCGACAAGATCAACTTCGAGATCACCAGCTCAACCGGTACACCGCGAGTCGCCGAGTTCGAGACCTACAGCTCGACGACCACCACCCCGCCGACGACCACCCCACCGACCACGCCGCCGCCGACCACGACCCCGCCGACGACCCCCCCGCCGTCGGGCAACGCCCTGTACGTGGCGCCGAACGGCACCGACAACGCGGCCGGAACTGTGTCGAGCCCGACGACGCTCACCTCCGCGATCACCCGGATCCCTGCCGGCGGCACGATCTACCTGCGTGGCGGCACCTACCGCTACTCGCAGACCATCACCATCGGCCAGGGCAACAACGGCACGTCGAGCGCGCGTAAGAACATCTTCGCCTACCCGGGCGAGACCCCGGTGTTGAACTTCTCGGCCCAGAGTGAGGATCCGGCGAACCGCGGGCTCGAGATCGGCGGCTCGTTCTGGCACATCCGCGGCATCATCGTCGAGCGTGCCGGGGACAACGGGATCCTCCTCGCCGGCAACAGCAACGTCATCGAGCGTACGGTGACCCGCCACAACCGCGACTCGGGTCTTCAGCTGTCGCGCCTGGTCGCCGGTGCGCCCAGCAGCCAGTGGCCGTCGAACAACCTAGTGGTGAGCACGGTGTCCCACGACAACGTCGACTCCGACGGTGAGGACGCGGACGGCTTCGCCCCGAAGCTGACCGTCGGCCCCGGCAACGTCTTCCGCTACACCGTGGCTCACAACAACATCGACGACGGGTACGACCTCTACACCAAGAGCGACACCGGCCCGATCGGCGCGCTGACCATCGAGTCGTCCCTCGCCTACGACAACGGCACCCTCAGCAACGGTGGCCAGGCCGGCAACGGCGACCGCAACGGCTTCAAGCTCGGCGGCGAGGACATCCCGGTGAACCACGTCATCCGGGGCAACATCGCCTACGAGAACGGCAAGCACGGGTTCACCTACAACCGCAACACCGGCTCGATGACGGTGTCGAACAACGCCAACATCGGCAACGCCGAACGGAACTTCAACTTCGACGGCGGCTCCTCGGTGTTCCGGAACAACACCTCGTGCGACAGCGGATCGAACGACCGGATCGTCGGCAACTCCGACAGCTCCAACCAGTTCTGGTCGGGCTCCAACGGATCCCGGTGCTCCCAGTACTCCGGCGCTCTGGGCTGGTCCTTCGCGTCGGATGGCCGGCTCGTCGTGACCTTCGGTGGTCGGCCGGTCACCCCGTAGCCAGCAACTGCTCGGCAGCGGGCGGGACGGTGCGGGCATCACTGGTCACGTGATGCCCGCACCGTTCTGCTCGGTTCCTCGAAGGGTTCTGCTCAGTGCCCCGAGGGTGGTGGGTCGGGATGGTGTTCGCCCCGGTAGTCGGTCGGGCGGTCCCGGCCAGCGATGCCGGGACGTGTCCCGCACGCCCTCGACCGGGTGCGAGTGCGACTCCCGCACCCGGGCCGTGCTGACCCCGGCGGCCGGTCACCGGCCGCCGGGGTCAGTCCGGGTCAGGAGCGTGACGTCCTGCGGCGGTGGTGGAGCAGCAGTGCCGCGCCGACGGCGACGGCCATGCTGCCGAGGCCCGTCAGGAGGGGAACCGGGTTACTGCCGCCGCTGCCCCCGGTCACTGGCAGTTCCGTAGGGGTGGAGGTGGGCCCGGTGGGTGTTCCGGTGGGCTGACCGGTCGGCGTCCCGGTCGGAGTGGTGGTGGGGGTGATCGTCGGGGTCACCGTGGGCGTCACGGTCGGCGTGGCGGTCGGAGTTGCCGTGGGGGTGGCGGTGGGCGTCGCCGTGGGGGTGCCGGTTGGTTGGATGCAGAGGGGGGTGGTGATGGTGTTGGTGTCGAGGGTGACGGCGCCGGTTCGGGCCAGGGCGCGGCCTTGCAGGGTGGCGCCGGTGTTCATGGTGATCGAGGTCTGCGCCAGGATGTTGCCGACGAACTGGGTGCCGGTGCCGATCGTGGCCGAGCTGCCGATCTGCCAGTAGACGTTGCAGGCGGAGACGCCGTTGATGAACACCACGCTGCTGTTCGAGGCGGTGGTGAGCGTGGAGTCGATCTGGAAGATGAACACCGCCGCCGGGTTGTTCTGGCTGTCGAGGGTCAGCGTGCCGGTCAGTTGCGCGGCACCGATCCGGTAGACGCCGGGTGTCAGCGTCAGACCACCGAGTTCCGCGGGAAGGTTGGTGAAGGGGGTACGCCCGGCGGCGTCGTTGTAGGCGGTGGTGAGGTCGTTCTGGGCCTGCAGGGCGACGGCGTCGCCGAGGTGGATCTCGCCGGCGACGATGCCGGGTGGGAAGCCGGTCGCGGTGTTGCCCGGGTGGACGCCGAGGTCCTGGGCCAGGAAGCTCGGGCCGGTGTTGGTGACCGTGGAGCCGGCGAGCACGGAGAAGTTCGCGGCTGTTCCCAGGCCGACCGGCGCCGGCTGGGCGCTCGCGCCAGTGCCGCTGATGACCAGCAGGACGATGGCAGCGACGGCCGCGGTGGCGGCGGCGAGGGCCGACAGCGCGGCGCGCCGACGATGACGGATGGAAGTGGCTGTCACGATCGTGGCCCTCTCATGGTGTGTCTCCGGTAGGCGCTGCCGCGACAGCAGCCGAAACACTCGGCTGCAACGCGACCAATCGGACTTTTACACACTTAGACCCATGATCATGACAAAACCGTTCAAAGCGCCTGGTGCTGCACCTGCCCGGAAGGTCAGGCGGCTGATTCCGGCTTGTACGCGGTGACCAGTTCCCAGCCCCCCGGCAGGATCGCGATCCGTTCGAAGCCGACCTCGGCGAGCAGCCCCGTGTAGTAGGTCACTTCCCGCAGTCGACTGACGCAGTTGTCCACACCGATCAGGAAGTAGCTCCAGAAGAACTGCATGGCCAGGCGGTCCGGAGTGCGGAACTCCTCGCAGATCACCACCAGCCCGCCCGGCTCCAGCGCCGTGTAGGCCTGTTCCACCAGGTGGCGGGCAACCTCGTCGGGCCAGTCGTGCAGCACCCGGACGAAGGACAGCGCGTCGTACCCTCGCGGTAGCGGCTCTTCGAGGAAGTTGCCGCCGACGAACCCCAGCCGGTCCGGGTGGCCCCGGGCGGCCTGAGTCGCCGCCACGAGCGGCGCCACCGCCGGCAGGTTGTACACGTCGGCTCTCAGGTCCGGTGCGGAGTCCAGGATGTGCGCGGCGAGGGTCGCGTCGCCGCCGCCGACGTCCAGCAGGCGACGCCGGTCCGGCCAGAGCAGATGGGCGTGCTGCCGCATCGTCTCGATCACCGGCCCCAGCCCGACCGCCATGCTGCGTTCGAAGTCGGCGGTCTGCGCGTCCGTCTTCGGCGGCCACGCGAAGTCGTCAGCAGAGATGCTGATCTCGCCCTGCAGGGCCTCGACCATTCGGCCGTGCAGCTGCCGCCACGGGTATCGGTCCCGGTCCCGTTCCACCGCGCCGGGCCCGACCACCGCGGCGACGGCGTCACGCAGCCCCGGTACGGCCCGATAGGTGGTCGAGCCGATGTCGTCGGCCGGATCGTCGCGGATCAGGAAGCCGAGACTCTCCAGGCAGTCGAGGAACTTGTACAGCCGCAGCGGCAGCACGCCGAACCGCACTGCGAGCAGGTCGAGTCGCACCGGCCCGGGCTCCAGGGCGTCGAGCAGACCCATCCGGAAGGCCGTGTCCATCACGTCCATGGCCTTGGGACCGTTGGCGAGCAGGCTCATCAGCGCCCGCGGCGACAGGGTGATGGTCACCGGGGCAGTACCTCCACCAACGCGTCCATGAACGCATCGACCTCGTCGATGGTGTTGTAGACGTGCGGGCCGACCCGCAGGTAGCCGCGCCAGCTGCAGATCACCCCGCGGGCGGCCAGCCGCCGCTTCACCGCTTCGCCGTCGGGGACGTCCAGGCACACCACACCGCCGCGGCGGTGGGGGGCGGTGGGGCTGACCACCTTGACCCCGGCCTCGTCAGCGCGCTCCAGCACCCGCTGGGTGAGGGCCAGCGAGTGGTGCCGGATGGCCTCGATACCGATCCCGGCCAGCAGGTCCAGGCCGACCTGTGAGATCAACGAGGTCACGGGGTAGGGCGTGCCGCCGGCGAACCGCCGGGCGGCGGGTGCCCAGTCGGTGGACGGCTGGAAGGTCAGCGCCCGGTCGCCGGCCTGCCAGCCGGTGGCCGCCGGTTCCAGCTTCGGCACCAGGTCCGGGCGGACGTAGAGGAAGGCGGTGCTGACGCCGCAGAGCCACTTGTGTGCGCCGCCGAGAACGACATCGACGCCGAGGGCGGTGACGTCCAGAGGCATCACCCCCACGGTCTGGAAGGCGTCCAGCACCACCAACGCGCCGACGTCGTGGGCGCGGGCGACCAGCCGGGGAAGGTCGACGGTGGCCCCGGAGATGAAGCTGGAATGCGAGACGCACACCAGCAGCGTCCGCTCGTCGAGTCGAGCCTCCAGGGCATCCTGGTCGAGGTGGGGGCCTCCGTCACCGACCACGTCGAGGCGGGCACCGTACCGGCCGAACGCCCGGAACACGAACGGCACGGTCGGGTACTCCAGGTCGGTGGTGACGACGCGGTCACGCGGCGGGCGGTAGTCGAAGCAGGACGCCACCCGGGCGAGCAGGGTACTGAGATTCGCATCGGTGACCACGCTGCCCGCCGGGGCGCCGAGCAGGGCGGCGATCGAGTCCGCGTAGCGGTCGAGGCCGTCGTGCCAACCCATCCACACGTCGTCGCGCCACGTGCGCAGCGTCTCCCAGTACTCGTGCAGCACCCGCTCGACACCCCTGGGCGCCGCGCCGGTGGAGTTGTTGTTCAGGTAGACGCAGGTCGCCAGCAGGGGGAACTCGGCGCGCAGCGCGGCGTGCGCGGCGGCGTCGAGAGGCCCCGGGGCGACGGTCTGCGGGCTGGGGCAGGTCTGGCTCACGCGGGACAGCCTTCCGTCGAGTCGGTCGGTGGCGGGACGGGGGCGACAGCGGTGAAGACCGGCAGCTCGCGGACGGCCGCCAGGTAAGGGGTGCCCTCGGTGTATCCGGTGCCGGGACGAGAGCCGAGCATCCGGACCGCGAGCCGGAGGTGGGTGCGTCGCCACTGGAGCAGGGCCTCGGCGAACGCGTCCATCGCCCGCGCCACCAGGTCGCGGTCCGGGCCGCGGAGCCGGCCGGTACGGACGGCCGACCGGTAGGCCTCGTCGACGGTCGGTTGGCCGGACCGCACAAGGGCCCGCACCTCCGGAACGGACCGGTAGGCCGCCGAGTCGAGCCGGTCCTCCCCGGGCGCGCGGCACAGCGATTCCACCAGCTTGTAGGAGCGGGACTGGATGGCGCTGGCTCCCTCGGTGTACTGCCGGAACGTTCGGAACGACTCCGGTTGCATGGTGGCCAGCAACGAGAAGATCGGGCTGGCACCGCCGAGGAGCTCCCGGGCGTGTCCGAGTCGTTCCGCTGCCGAACAGGGCGCGTCACCGGTCAGCGCCAGGGCGGCCGCCCGCAGTTCGTCGGCCAACCCGGCGAAGAGACACTCGTACGCCTGGAGCACCCGGATGAACAGGTACTCGTCGTGGGTCACGTGGACCGGCAACATGCTCAACCGCAGGCGCAGGTCCCCGGCGGCGTCGAGGTCGGTGGCGACGGTGCGCAGCGCGGTGGCGCTCACCGGTTCGCCGTCGCCGGCCACTGCGGCGATGCCGAGGCGATTCAGCGCGGGGGTGACGGCCCGGATGCCGAGGCGGCACCGCTTGGCCACCACCGCCGGCGGTGGGCGGCCCTGTGGGAGCAGGTCGGTGGCGCGTTCGGCGGCGGACATCTCGAAGGCCAAAGCGTCCGCGATCAGACGGACCAGGAGCCGATCGCGGCTTCGGCGCCCGGTCGCGTCGTCCACGGCCGGTCGTTGTTCATCCGTTCCGCAGGGCATTCGGAGCAGCCGCAGAGCCAGGTAGCTGCGATAGTCGTAACGGCCGTCCCACTTGTCGAGCGCGACGTCGAGAAAGTCGCTCAGAAGCGAGCGACGGTCGTCGTCCGCGGTCGGCCGTGGGCCGGGCAGCCGCCGCCGGGCCTCGTCGAGCAGGGCGAGCATCTCTCCTGCCACGAAGTGCTTTCCAGTGCGGTGAAATGTATCCAGCACCGCCGTAAAGGGAAAGGTGTGGGGAGTGGCTGCACCAGCCAACCAGCTCGTCAGTTCGTGCACGAGACGTCCCTCAACATTGCGGGTGTCATCCATGGTCGGAGTCGCCGTTCTTGTCGGAACCTGCGGATCCTCAGGACTGGACGGCGTCGGAACCGTCACCGGCGAGGCCGGTTCGGGCCTGCCACAGTTCCGGGAAGAAGCGGTGCCCGGCGAGTTTGGCGAGCATGTTCGTCGGACTGTCGGCCGTACCGGCCGGGGCGTGACCGCCGACCCGCAAGGCCACCTGGTAGTGCCGCACCCGCCACAGCGACACCCGTTCGTCCCACTCCACCATGGCCTCGGCCAGCCGGTGCACCGGGTTCGCCGGGTCTGCCGGACATAGTTGCGCCGGTGTGGTCGCCTGACCGGCGAGCAGGTCGGCGAACGCTCGCCCGAGTTGTCGGCTGGCGGTCTGCAACCGCCGCCAACCTGGTGACTCCGCCCCGGAACCGCTGCCCAGCGCGGGTTGCATCGCCTGAAAGTCCACGGGGGACAGGTGGCGGAACATCTCCAACTGGTCGGTGATCAGCCGCACCGCGAGCGTCGCCCGAGCCAGGAGCGCCTCAGCCACCGGCAGGTCCCCGGCTGCCACCCGGGCGACCGCCTCGGTCAACTCTGTCGCCGCCAGTTTCAACCACAGCTCCGCCGACTGATGCACAACCTGAAAGAGCAATTCGTCACGGTGGATGACCTCGTCCGGCGACCGTTGCAGGTCGAGCAGGATGTCCGTACGCATGTAACGCGCGTAATCCGTAGCTCCCGGACCCGGCAACACAGGCGAATGGTCACGCTTCACGGAGTGGCCCTTCGGTCGGCGTCGGCACGGCGTCGACCGCGCGTCGGCGGCAATCATCCAACGACCTACAACGATGCGCTACCCCTTGGCGCAATCCTTTTTCGGATTGCACCCGGGAAGGGTGGAACCCGGAGCTCCGCGGGGGGCCGCGATAGCACTGAACCTGCGCTATGCGAGGGTCGGGGAGATTCGGACGGCAATCGTCACCTCTGGCTGAGTTGACCGTGAACGCGAGGCGGCAGCGTAGCCGCCCGCCGGAGTTGAAGTCAGGCTTTCTGGTCGCCAAAGAATTCCTTGATGACGATGTGTTTCGCGGGCTGGTGGGGCTCGACCTGGGTCGCGGGGTGGTCAGGCGGCAGGCGATGGGTGGGACGGTGGACGGAGAGTCGGCGGGCGTAGCCGGGCGGCCCGCCGCACGGGTGCCGGATCCGTGTGCCGGACCGACCTGAGTGCCTGCCGGCTGCCGTGCCATGACATTCCGTGGATCGCGCAACTGCCGGAGCGGACGGCCGCGTCGAGCAGGAGGGACCGCTTTCGCAGGGTGGCGATGACGGCGCGTACCCGCCTGTCTCCGCTGCCGCAGGGTAGCCGGCAGGCGTCGTGGCCGAGGACGACCACCAGGGGTAGGTGCAGGTGCGCGACCGCGTACTCGAGGCTGCCGAGTACGGCGGGGCCGACGGCGAGGCCGGCCGTGCGCACCGTGAACACATCACTGCCACCGAACAGGATCGCGGGCTCGGGTTGCGGGTCGGTGCAGGCGAAGACCGCCGCGAGCGGTCCCGGCCGCGTCGGCGCGGCAGCGGCGCCGGTACGGAAGCGGTCGTGGCCCGCCCGTAGTGCGGCGAGGGCGGCGACCGGCCCCGGTCGCTGCGCCCGGTGGGTGGGATCGGGAGTGTCCATCGCCGCTCCTCCACTTCGGACCACCTGTTGTGCGTCTCACGATACACGAATCGTGAATCGTGCTCTAGAGTGCGTATGTCTGAGGAGGTGGCGATGTCCGTCGCACTGGTCACAGGAGTCCTTGCCGCGACCGCGTCCGCAGCGATGTGCGCGCTGGTCGTGCCAGATCCACGGCGCGCTGCCCGCGCCGCCGGGGTGCTGCTCGCGCTCGCCGCCGCGGCGGCCACCGGGCTGCTCGCGAGCGTCGCCACCGGAGCGCCCGCGGTCGGTGTGCTGGCTCGCCCGGAGGTCGCCGGGATACCGTTCGACCTCGGGGTACGGGTCGACCGCTTCGGTGCGGTCTTCGTACTGCTGGTCAGCGGGATCGCCGCCGTGGTCGCCGGCTACGCGCGGCGCTACCTCGACGGTGAGCCGGGAATGGCCGGCTTCCAGTCTCGGGTCGCGGGTGCCGCTGTGGCGACGCTGGTGATGGCCACCGCTCCCAGCCTGGTGCAGTTCGCCGCCGGTTGGGTCGGTGCGGGCTGGATCCTCGTCGGTCTGATCGGTTACCACCATGACCAGCAACGCGTGCGGACCGCGGTCCGGCGCATCCGGCGGCTGTTCCTCCTCGCTGACGTCGCGCTGGTGGCCGGATTCGCCCTGCTGGCGACCGCTACCGGCAGCGCCGACCTGGTCGCCGTGCGGGTCGCCGCCGCCGATGCTCCCGCCTGGATGCTGGCCACCGCCGGCGGACTGCTGCTGGTGGCCGGTATGGTGCGCTCCGCCCAGGTGCCGGTGCACGGCTGGCTGCCGAGCACCCTGGACGCCCCCACGCCGGTCTCGGCCTTCCTGCACGCCGGGATGGTCAACGTGGCGGGTTTCCTGATGATCACGTTCGCGCCGGTGGTCGTGGCCGCGCCGGTGGTGATGACGGCCATGCTGGTGGTGGGGCTGACCACCGCCGCCGCAGGTGCCCTGTTCGCCGCGGTGCGTACCGACGTCAAGGGCATCCTGGCCCGGTCCACCGTGGCCCAGATGGGATTCATGCTCGCCCAGTGCGGGCTGGGCGCCTTCGGGCTGGCCGCCGTGCACCTGGTCGGGCACGGTGTCTACAAGGCCTACGCGTTCCTGTCCGCCGGTGGCGCCGTGCAGGCTCAGGCGCGGGCCGCCGAGGCACCCCGGCCGGTCGGGCCCGCCCCGGTCCAGCGCCTCGTCGTGGCGACCGCCGTCCTGATCTCCGTCGTCGTACTGACCGAGCTGCTGCTCGGCGTCACCGCGCCCGGACTGCTCAGCGCCGCCCTCGCCGGCGTCGCCGGGTTCGCCGCGCTGCGGGCCGCCCTGACCGACCGGCGGCTGCCGGCGGCGACCGCGACGGCGATCACCGGCGCGGTGCTCGCCCTGGTCGCCGGTTACCTGGTCGCGGGCCGGGCAGCCACCGACTGGATGGGCCTGCCCTCGGCGGTGCCGCCGGTGGCGGTCGCCGCCGCGGCGGCGGTCCTGGCGGTCGTCGTGCTGCTGTCCGCGCCCGCCCTGCGCCGCCGGACCGTCGGGCTGTGGTGGTGGGCCTGGCGGGACGGCCGGCTGCCGCACCGCCGGACCGCTGTCGGCAGGGTGAAGCGCCCGGTGCTGAGGGTCGCCGCCCGACCCGCGAGCGGCCGTCCGGTCCTGGTCCGAGGTGACAGCACCGCGGCGGCCCGCGCCGCCGCCGCGGTGACCATCGCCGCCGACCAGGTGGCCGCGACCTGGCCGCTGGACAGCTTCGTGGCGGTCAACCCGTTGGCTGGCCTGGAACGGACGCCGTTCCGGCGGGCCACCGCCCGGCTGCGCGACCTCGGTGGGGTGCGGACCCACCTACCCGCGGCGCGGTGGCGGCAACGACTCCGTGCAGGCGGGATCAGCGAGACGGACCTGGTCGCCGCCCTGGCCCCGGCGGTCGCGGGAATCGAACCCGTGTCCCTCGGCAACCGGTCGATCGACGCCATCGACCTGCGGATACTGGTGCTACGCCACTCGGTGCACGACGGGCCGCAGCCGTCGTCCGACCTTCTCGCAGCGGTGCAGCGTCGCCTCGCCGCCCGGCCCGTCTCCCGGTCCCCGGAAGCCCGGACCACCGCAGGGGAGCGCACGCTGACCGACGTCCTCGACGACACTCTGGGCACCCGCCTCGGCGAGACCGTCGACGACCTGGTGACCGCCTGGTGCGCCGCACACTGCGGTCGCCCGGCCGCCCACTGGCCGGTGCCGGGAACCGAGGAGCAGGGCTGCTGGTCGCGGTGGCGGCAGGTCGCCGCCGCAGACCCGGCCCCGGCGCTGCTCGGCGCCGTCGGCTTCGCCGAACTCGTCGAGGCCCTGCCGGTTGCGCCCGAGCAGGCCCTCGCCGCCCTGCTGCGTACCCTCGGCGTGCCACCCGACCGGTGGGCGGCGTACCTGTCCCGGTCGCTGCTGCGTCTGCCCGGCTGGGCCGGCTATGCCCGCTGGTCACAGGACCACCCGGGACAGCGGCCGGCACTGGCGGTGGCCGATCTGCTCGCGGTGCGCCTCACCTACGAACTCGCCCTCGGCGCGTCCACCGCCCAGCGCCACCTTCAGGTCGGTCCGGCCGTCGCCCTGATCTCGGCGATGCTCACCACATCGGCGTCCGAACCGGTCGGCGAGGACGCCGCCGCCCTCGCCCGGCTGGCGACGGTCCTCGGTGTCGATGCCGCCACCGTGGACGCCCTCCCGGCGGATGCCCTGACGGCACTCCACGACGCGGTGACCGACCTGTCCCCGCAGCGGCAGGCGGAGGTGTGGTTGACGGCTGCGGAGCACGCCTACCGGCGGCGGCTGCGGGACCGCCTCGACCACGCCCGACCGCGCCCGGTCCCGCAGGGGGCTCCGCTGGCTCAGGCGGTCTTCTGCATCGACGTGCGCAGCGAGGGTCTACGCCGCCAGTTGGAGGCGACCGGGCCGGTGGCTACCTACGGCTTCGCCGGCTTCTTCGGCCTGCCGGTACGCACCATGGCCGCCGGTGCGCGCCGGGGTCGGGACCGCTGCCCGGTCCTGATGCGACCCGTCGCCACCGTCGATGAGCCACCGGCCCGTACGGAACCCCGACGCGTGCAGCAGGCCTGGCGAAGGGCGTTCGCCGGGGCGAAGGCGAGTCCGGTCGGTGCGTTCGCCTTCGTGGAGGTCGCCGGCCTGCTCGCCACGACCGCCCTGCTGCTGCGCGCGGCGATGCCCCGCCGGCTCACCCCCCGCGCCGAGCAGGCGGTGACCACGGTGACCGGTCTCGACGCCGCGCTGACCCTCGACGAGCAGGTCTACTACGCCGAGGCGACCCTGCGTACGATCGGTCTCACCACGGACTTCGCACCGCTGGTGCTGCTCTGCGGCCACGGCGCGACCAGCACCAACAACCCGTACGCCGCCGCACTCGACTGCGGCGCGTGCGGCGGCAACCGGGGCGGCGTGAGCGCCCAGCTCGCCGCCACCATGCTCAACAACCCACGGGTACGCGTCGCACTCGCCGCGCGCGGCATCGAGATTCCCGACCACACCCTGGTTCTGGCCGCCGAGCACGACACCGTCACCGACGAGGTGCGCCTGCTCGACACCGCCGGGATCCCGGCCACGCACCAACCGGTTGTCGACGCTCTGGCCGACCACCTCTCGGAGGCGGGCGCCCGGCTGCGCGCCGAGCGTGCCGCCCGGCTGCCCGGCCGCCCCGCCGCCGCCCGGCTGTCCGCCCGCGCTGTCGACTGGGCGCAGGTCCGACCGGAATGGGCGCTCGTCGGCAACGCCGCGTTCATCGCTGCGCCCCGCGAGCTCACCGCCGGCCACGATCTCGGCTGCCGTACGTTCCTGCACTCGTACGACTGGTCGACCGACCCGGACGCCGCCGCTCTGGAGGCGATCATGACCGGGCCGCTGGTGGTCGCCGTATGGATCAACCTGCAGTACTACTTCTCCACGGTCGACCCGCGACGCCTCGGTGCCGGCACCAAGACGGTGCACTCCGTACTCGGCGACGGGCTCGGCGTCCTGCCCGGCACCGGGGGGGACCTGTGCACCGGCCTGCCCTGGCAGTCCGTCGGCGTCGGCGGCGAGCTGACCCACGAGCCACTGCGACTGCTCGCGGTGGTGCAGGCCCCACGGTCCCTGGTGGTCACCGTGTTGGACCGCAACCCCGCCCTGCGTCAACTGGCCGGTGGTGGCTGGTTCTCCCTGGCCGTCCGCGACCCGCGCAGCGGAGAGTGGTCGGAACTGGACCAGGACGACACCTGGCGGGTCACCTCAGCACCGACCCGCTCCGTCCACAGCCACCCGAACCAGCCCCAGCGTCCGCAGACCGGCGGGCCGGCGCACGCCCGATCCACCCCCACCATCGCAGCGAAGGAGCCGACGGCATGAAAGAGCTGGGACTGACCCGGATGGTCAAGGTCGAGGTCGTGACCCGCGGTGCCGACTCGGATGCCGTCCGCACCCTGCTGCACGCCTCCGGGGTGAGCGGCTGGACCAGTTTGACCGGCGTCTCCGGCTTCGGTCACCACGGCACCCACGCGGGCCGGCTGCTCTTCAACGACCGGGCCGGACTCGTCATGGTCATCGTCGTCCTGCCGTACGACCGGGCTGCCGCGGTGGTCACCGGCCTGCGCGACATCCTCGCCGACCGGCCGGGGGTCATGTTCGTCAGCGACGCGTGGGTCAGCCGACCCGACTACTTCGACACCGACACCGACGGGCAACCCGGTACGACGAACTGAACACCTCCGGCTCAACGCCTGGACTGCCGTCGACGCAGGCCGGCCCGTGGCGACGCAGGCCGGCCCGTGGCGACGCAGGCCGGCCCCGGCCCGTGGCGACCTGCGCCGCCGCTGGCGGCACCGGTTCCTCGATCCCGGTGCCGTCAGCGAACGGTCACCGGCACCCCGGACTCCGGCCGCACACCTGGGGACCGGGCCACGGGGCGTCGCCGGTAGGGGCTGACGACGCGCCGCCCAGCGGTTAGCGTCAGGCGGGAGTGACGGACGGTATCAGGCGAGCGCTGGGCAATTCGACCACATTTGTTGACATTGGTCTGATCGGGTAGGAGACTCGCACGATCGTTCGCTTTGCCGGGAAGAATCCAGGGGGGACCATGTCCAGCACCAGATTCCGGGTAGCCGGCGCCGCGCTCGTCCTGACGCTTGGTGTGCTGACCGGATGCACCGCGGGTGAGAGTGTCGACGTCGATGACAGCGGGCAGTCCGGCGCTTCGACCGGAGGTGTCCTCACCGCCGCCATCAGCGGGGAACCGGACCAGCTCGACCCGCACCGGACCTCCGCCTACCACAGCTTCCAGGTGCTCGAGAACGTCTACGACACCCTCGTCGAGCCGGACGCGAACCTGGAGATGAAGCCGTCGCTGGCGACGAAGTGGACCACCAGCGACGACCAGCTGACGTGGACATTCACCCTCCGCGAGGGGGTCACCTTCTCCGACGGGTCGCCGCTCACCGCCGAGGACGTGGTGTATTCGTACAACCGGATCATCACGGAGAAGCTGAACGCGTCGTACCGGTTCGCCACCGTCAAGTCGGTGACCGCCCCCGACCCCACCACCGTCGTCGTCACGTTGACCGCGCCCACCCCGAACCTGCTCGCCAACCTCGGCGGCTTCAAGGGGGTCGCGATCGTCGAGAAGTCCAACGTGGAGTCGGGCGCGGCGAAGACCCAGCCGGTCGGCAGCGGCCCGTTCACGGTGGCCTCCTACACCTCCGGTGACAGCATCAAACTGGTGCGCAACGACAGCTACTGGGGCACCAGGGCCAAGCTGGACGGGGTGACCTTCAGGTTCGTCAAGGACCCGACGGTGGCGTTGCAGAACCTGCGCGCGGACGAGGCGCAGTGGACCGACAACCTGCCGCCGCAGCAGGTGTCGGCGCTACGGGAGGACGACGGTCTCACCGTCCGCTCGGTGCCGTCGAGCGACTACTGGTATCTCGCACTGAACCAGGCCCGGAAGCCGTACGACGACGTGAACGTGCGCCGGGCGATCGCGTTCGCGCTCGACCGCGAGGCGATCACCAAGGCCGCCAAGTTCGGGCTGGCCACCGTCAACCAGACGGCCATTCCGGAGGACAGCGCCTACCACTACGACTACGCGCCGTACCGTCGGGACCCGGCCCAGGCCACGCAACTGCTCAACCGGGCCGGGGTGAGTGACCTGACCATGGACCTGATGGTCACCAGCGAGTACCCGGAGACGGTCACCGCCGCGCAGGTCATCGCGGCGCAGCTCAAGGACGTCGGCATCACCGTCAAGATCCGTACCCTCGACTTCGCGCAGTGGCTCGACGAGCAGGGCAAGGGGAACTTCGACTCGTTCATGCTCGGCTGGCTGGGCAACATCGACCCCGACGAGTTCTACTACGCCCAGCACCACAGCTCGGGCACGTTCAACTTCCACGGGTACGACAACCCCGCCGTGGACACGCTGCTCGACCGGGCCCGCACCGAGACCGACCAGGCCGCGCGCAAGCAGCAGTACGAGCAGGTGGCCAAGCAGATCGTTGACGACGCCAGCTACATCTACCTGTACAACCCGGACGTGGTCCAGGGCTGGTCGAAGCAGGTCACCGGCTACGAGGTACGCACCGATCGCGCGATCCGCTTCCGCGACGTCGCCCTCGACCGGTGAGCCGGCGCGGGATCTCTGGTGACACGCTTCGTCCTGCGGCGGCTGCTCCAGTCCGGCGTCGTGCTGCTCGGCGTGACGCTGGTGGTGTTCCTGCTCCTGCAACTGGTGCCCGGCGACCCGGTACGGGTGGCGCTTGGCACCCGCTTCGACCCGGAGACGTACGAGGCACTGCGGAGCCGGGCCGGGCTGGACCGGCCGCTGCCGGTGCAGTACGTCAGCTACGTCGGGCACGCCCTGACCGGTGACCTCGGGGTGAGCTTCCGCAGCGGCCAGCCGGTCACCGCGATCGTGCTGCAACGGCTGCCCGCGACGCTGTCCCTGGCCGTCACCGCGGTCGTCTTCGCGCTGCTGGTCGCCTTCCCGCTCGGGGTGTTGTCGGCCCTGCGCAGCGGCTCGTTGTTCGACCATGCGGCCCGGCTGTTCAGTCAGTTCGGGGTCTCGGTGCCGGACTTCTGGATGGGCATCATGGGCATCCTGCTCTTCGCGGGGGTGCTCGGCTGGCTGCCGCCGTCGGGCTACGTCGCCCTCACCGAGGATCCCGCCGGCTGGGCCTCCCACGTGGTGCTGCCGGCGGTGACGGTCGGCCTGGTGACCGCCTCGATTCTCACCCGGTTCATCCGTTCCTCCGTGCTGGAGGTGCTCTCCGAGGACTACGTCCGCACCGCCGAGGCGAAGGGCCTGCGGGCCCGGGTGGTGGTGCTGCGGCACGTCCTGCGCAACGCGCTGATCCCGGTGGTCACCGTCGTGGCGGTGCAACTGGCCAGCCTGCTCGGCGGCGTGATCGTGATCGAGGTGCTGTTCGCCTGGCCCGGCGTGGGCCGGCTCACCTACGACGCGGTGCAGGCCCGGGACTATCCGGTGCTGCAGGGCGCGATCCTGTTCGTGGCCGCCCTGTTCCTGCTGGTCAATCTCCTGGTGGACGTCCTCTACGCCCGCCTCGACCCGAGGATCCGGGTTCGATGAGCGGGTCCGGCGGAGCCACCTCGCGGCGGGCGCTGGCGGCGCTGGGCCGCGACCCGCTGGCCGTGACCGGCAGCGCTGTCCTCGCGTTGCTGGTCGTGGTCGGGGTGGCGGGGGCCTGGCTGGCGCCGTCGGGCGTCAACGAGGTGAACGTCGACCAGATGCTCCAGCCGCCCGGCTGGTCCCATCCCTTCGGCACCGACGAACTCGGCCGGGACGTGCTCAGCAGGGTGCTGGTCGCCGCTCGCGTCTCGCTCCAGGTCGGCGCGGTCAGTGTGGGGATCGCCCTGGCCGTGGGGGTGCCCCTGGGCCTGTTCGCCGGCTACTACCGGGGATGGCTCGACAGCGTGCTCATGCGCTGCATGGACGTGCTGTTCGCATTCCCGGTCCTGCTGCTCGCCGTGGCCATCGTCGCGGTCCTGGGGCCGGGCCTGACCACCGCCATGATCGCGATCGGCGTGGTCTACACCCCGATCTTCGCCCGCGTCACGCGAGCCGGTGTGCTCTCCGTCCGCGAGCAGGTCTTCGTCCGTGCGGCGGTCGCCACGGGCGCGTCCGACCTGCGCATCATGCGCCGGCACGTGCTGCCCAACATCGCGGCGCCGCTGATCGTGCAGACGTCGCTGTCGCTGGCGTTCGCGATCCTGTCCGAGGCCGCGCTGTCGTTCCTCGGCCTCGGGGTCCAGCCTCCGGCGCCGGCGTGGGGCCGGATGCTCTACGACGGGCGTGGATTCGTCACCGAGGCCTGGTGGCTGGGCTTCTTCCCCGGCCTCGCGATCTTCCTCACCGTCCTCGCGTTCAACCTGGTCGGGGACGCGTTGCGGGACGTGCTCGACCCCCGCCAGCTCACCGTCAGCGAGGCGAGGAGGAACGCCGGATGAGCGACGAACCCGTCCTGTCCGTCGAGGACCTGACCGTGACGATCGGCACCCGGCGCGGACCGGCCCGTGCGGTCGCCGGCGTCGACTGGTCGGTCCGGGCGGGACAGACCCTCGCCCTGGTCGGCGAGTCGGGCAGCGGCAAGAGCATGAGTGTGCTCGCCGCGACCGGCCTCGCGCCCCGATCCGCCCGGGTCACCGGGCAGGTCCGGCTGCTCGGCACGGACCTCGTCGCGCTGCCGCGCCAGCGGCGTCGGCGGATGCGCGGACGGCACGTCGGGTTCGTCTTCCAGGACCCGATGACCTCGCTGAACCCGGTGCTGACCGTGGGCCGCCAGATCGGCGAGGCCGGCGAGGAGCACCTCGGGCTGACCCGCCGGGCCGCCCGGTCCCGCGCCGTCGAACTGCTCGAACTCGTCGGCATCCCGTCCGCCGCCGAGCGGGTGGACTCCTACCCGCACGAGCTCTCCGGTGGCATGCGCCAGCGGGTGGTGATCGCGATGGCCCTGGTGTGCGAGCCGGACCTGCTGATCGCCGACGAGCCGACGACCGCCCTCGACGTGACCACGCAGGCCCAGATCGTCGAGCTGGTCGCCGACCTGCAACGGCGGCTGGGAACGGCCGTCGTCTGGATCACCCACGATCTCGGCGTCGTCGCCGGCACCGCCGACACGGTGGCGGTCATGTACGGCGGTCGCATCGTCGAACAGGGGCCGGTCGACGCCGTCTTCGCCGCCCCGTCGCACCCGTACACCGCCGCGCTGCTGGCGGCGCGGCCCGACCCGGACGCCGGGGTCTCCGAACTGGTCACGATTCCGGGGGCGCCACCCAGCCCGCTGGACCTGCCCGCCGGCTGCGCCTTCTGGCCCCGCTGTCCCGTTCGCGGCGACGCCCGGTGCGAACACGAGCTGCCGCCGCTGGTCGCGGTCTCCACGGACCACCACGTCCGGACCTTCTACCCACACGGATCCGCCCGGGAGGACGGATGACCACGGACAGCGCCGCCACCGAGCCGGTGGCAGAACTGGACGACCTGGCGGTGTGGTTCCCGACGCCGGCCGGCGTGGTACGGGCCGTGGACGGCGTGTCCCTCCAGGTGCGCCGCGGCGAGACCCTGGGTCTGGTCGGCGAGTCCGGCAGCGGTAAGTCCACCACCGGCCTGGCGCTGCTGCGGCTGGTCGACCCCACCTCCGGCCGGGTCCGGGTGGCCGGGCAGGACGTGACCGGCTGGTCCCGCCGACGGCTGCGCCGGCTCCGCCGCCGCGTCGCCATGGTGTTCCAGGATCCCCAGGCGTCCCTCGACCCGCGGCACACCGTCGCAGCCAGCATCGCCGAGCCGCTCGTCGTGCACCGGCTCGTCGGGGGGCGGGCCGCCCGCCGCGACCGGGTGGCCGAACTGCTCGAGTTGGTGGGTCTGCGCCGGGATCTCGCCGACCGGCACCCGCACGAACTGTCCGGCGGCCAGCGGCAGCGGGTGGGCATCGCCCGGGCCCTGGCCGGGGAGCCGGACCTGATCGTCCTCGACGAACCGATCGCCTCCCTGGACCTGAGCGTGCAGGCGCAGATCATGAACCTGCTCCGGAGCCTGCAGCGGGACCTCGGGCTCACCTACCTGTTCATCGCCCACGACCTGGCCGCGGTCGAGCACATGAGTGACCAGGTGGCCGTGATGTATCTGGGCCGGATCGTGGAGAGCGGCACACCGGCGCAGATCTGGCGAGAGCCCGCCCACCCCTACACCGCCGCTCTCCTGTCGGCCGTGCCGGTGGCCGATCCGCGGGTCGAGCGGAGCCGCCGGAGGATCATTCTCGCCGGCGACATCCCCAGCCCGATCGATCCGCCTGCTGGCTGCCGGTTCCGGACCCGGTGCCCCCAGGCCCGGCCCGACTGCGCCCGGACCGACCCGGTGCTCGCCGAGGTCGACCCCGGACACCGGGCGGCCTGCCTGTTCGCCGGGGAGGCCGTACGCGCGATGCGGGCAGAGGCCGCCGGATAGCGGACGAGCCGGTTCGAAGGCCCTGCTCGGCGGGTTATTCCACCATTTTCTGATGCCCGCCCGCCTGTCGCCCGAGCCGGCGTTCGGGCGCATGCTTATTGCTGCCAGGTGATCCTTGTCACACCGAATCGAGGTTCACATCGACCCCGTTGTGTTGAGAGTCTGCGAATAGACCGCAGCCACTCGCGAAAGGACAAGGCGCGTGCACGTGACGACACGGTTGGCAGCCATTTTCACGGTGACGGTAATGGTCTTGACGGGGACAGCCAACGCGGCGCAGGCTGCGGAACAGGACGAGTCGGCTCCCATCGCCGCGCGAGGTGACGCCTCGTACCGACCGGAGCCCTCGCTCATGGCCAGCGGCAGTTGCGGGGTGCGAGTCGACCTTCCGCACCCGTCCTACACGACCGCGAACCAGATCCACACCCGGGTCGAATCCTTCTGTCAGGGCAGCACAATCGTCAACAACACCATCACCGGGAAAAGCTACCGATCGCGGTGGTACGGGTGGGAGCACATGAAGACGAAGACCACCGGCCCGAAAACCGCGTGGCGCGTCCGGGTGACGGTCGACGTGAACTGTGACAACGGTTCCTGGCACCGTTGGCGCACCGAGGGCTACGGCAGCGGAATCCTCGACGGCCAGCCGGTGAGCGCCGCCGCCTACGAAGAGAACGACGACGAGATTCAATGCGGTGCGAATAACTGATTCGTGCTCTAACCCGCACCTGTGGCGGCCGGCCGCCACCGCGTGGACCCGCGCGGTGGCGGCCGCCGTCATGGCGCTCGCCGTGACGGCAGGATGCGGCTCGACGCCGGAGGGCAGGGACCAGCCGACAACCGGTGAAGCCCGACAGGACCTCGCTCCGTACCTGCCCGACGCGCTGCTCACCGCGCCGCTGACGCCGCCCCGACTGACCATGGTCGCTCCCACACACCGGACGCCTCTGCGTCGGATCGCAGTTGACTGGTCCGCGCGTGGAGGGCCGGTGGCAGGGCCCGCCGACCACGTCGACTGGCCGACGGTCCGGCTGACCGGACCGGACCGTCGGGCTACTCTGGAGTTCGACACGAACCAGTTGCCGTCCCGGGTCGTCGTCTATCGCTATCCGCGGGTGGGCGTCGACGGCGTTCCTGACGAGACCACCGGCACCGAGACGATCTGCGGCTTCTCCCGCCCCACCGCAACGTGCTCGCGCACCGGTGACGGCACCGCGCCGGCACGGGTCAGCGTGGCGATCGAGGCGGACGACCTCCCCTACTTGGTTGTCCACGCTGCGTGGCCGCTGCTCACGGGGCGGCGCCCCGGCGCCGACGTGTCCGTCGTGTCGGCATCATGGGTGATCAGAGTCGACAAGGTGAGGGAATGACGTGCAACTGGACATGCCCGGGTGGCTCTCACTCGTGACCCGCGCGGCGGTGACCTCGGCGGTCGCCACCGTCGAGACGGCCGACCCCTCCGGTGTCGTGCGGGTGGTCTCCGAGCACCACCTGCGCGCCGAGAGTCTGCTGCGTTGGTCGTACGCCGTGAAGGACGACCACGGTGAATCCCACAGCTCGTGCGACGGTCGGGAGTTGGTGCAGGTGAGTGGCACCCGTAAGCCCGTCCGCTCCCGGGTGCCGGACGAGTCGGCGGTCGACGACCCGTGGTACTTCTACTCGTGGCCGGCCGCCGTGGACGCCTGGTTCGTGGAGATGCTGCGGCCGGTGGACCTCCTCGCCCGGGTCGTGGTGTCCACGGTCGAACAGGATGCTGCCGGTGCCGTCCACATCGGGGCCGGTCCGATGGGTAACGAGCCAGCACCGTACAACGGGTTCTCCCTGCCCGACGGGCGCGCTCTGCGGATCACCCTCGACACCGCGCGGGGCTGCCTGTCCGAGGTGCTCGTGTCGACCGCAGGTCGACCAGCCCGGACGTACCGCCTGACGCACCTGCGCTGAGGGGCAGCCAGCCGCCGGTTCCCCACCAGTCGGTACCGCCCGCCGACCAGGTGCCGCCCGCGCGGCTGCGGCAGGCCCCGAGCGACCGCCGTCGCAGACGCGTTCCACACCGGGTTGCCGATTGACTACGCTGCATCCGCGCGGTGTGGCAAGGCCCGCCGAGGGTGCTCCGAGGGGAACGGCTGGTGCGTTGGTCATCCGGTATCTGACCATTTCGACAATGGCCGCGGTTCTGGTGATGGTGCTGCTCGGCGTGGCCGAACTGGCCCGATGGCTCGCCCGGCTCCCCGTTCTGGTGCGCCTGGAGCGTCGGTGGCACGGGATTCCGCAGGACCGTTGGGTGTCGGCAGCGGCGATTCCCCTGGCCACTGTCGTCGCTCAGATTCCCGTCTCGTACGGGATCAACCTGGTCAGCGACGCCGGCGGAGAGCGTGGCGCGCAGGGCGTGTTCTGGATACTGGTGGGAGTGGGGCTGGCCGGCTGGTACCTCTCGCGATACGCCGCTGGCAGCTACCACCGGCTGACCCCGAAGGCCCGCTATCGGACGGTGGTGGCTCGGGCCGAGGCCATCCTCACCGACTCGAAGCAGCCTGACCTGCGTTCCCGTGCGGCGGTGCGTACCGAGCTGTTGCGGGTGAACCGCGTCGGCTGTCGGCTCGCCACCTTCGACGACGGCGGCTGGCGGGCCGCACTCGGCCGGGAGCGGCGGTGGCTGGTCATGGTCACCGCCCTGGCCCTTGTGCCGCCGGTGTCGCTGGTGGCGTTCTGCTTCCACCAGATGGCGACGGGTGTTCCGGCCGGACGGCTGGCTCCGGGCCTCGTGATCGGGGGCGGCACGGCCGCTTGCCTGCTGCTCGCCACGGCAAGCCGCCGGTACCGGATCCGCACCGAACGTCAGGAGCTCGGTCGGGAACTCACGAGAGGCACGGGCGACCTGCTCCGTGTCCTCGTCGACCCGGCGACGAGGACGCCGGTACCGGCAGAGGTGCTCGACGAGATCGGTGCCGCACTGCGCCGTACCTTCGGCTGGCATCCTCGTCCGGTCGCCCGCAGGCCGCGGGTGGAAGGAACGGCGATGCAGATCCGTGACCACCGAGGACACCAGCGCCCGCAAGCTGCGCGTTGTGGCAGGCGACATTTGGTTTGAATGGGATGAAAAGGCATCGGTCGTCGTACGGTGTTACGGCGGGACTTCCCCCGCAGCGTTCCGGGTGGTGGTCGTGAGGGGGTCTCGCGGATGGATGCGGTCGAGCTGGCTCGGTTCCAGTTCGCGTCCACCAACATCTTCCACTTCTTCTTCGTCTCCCTGACGGTCGGTCTGGCGTTCTTCATCGCCGTGCTGGAGACGATCGCCTACCGCCGCCACGGGGCCCGGGAGACGTACGCCCGGATGACGAACTTCTTCGGTCACCTGTTTCTGATCAACTTCGCGGTCGGGGTGGTCACCGGCATCGTGCAGGAGTTCCAGTTCGGCATGAACTGGAGCGAGTACGCCCGTTTCGTCGGCAACATCTTCGGGGTTCCGCTGGCCCTGGAGGTGCTGATGGCGTTCTTCATCGAAAGCACCTTCATCGGCCTGTGGTGGTTCGGCAAGGACAAGCTGTCTCCGCTGTTGCGGCTGGGCTGCATCTGGCTGGTGGCGATCGCCACCCAGATCAGTGCCTTCTGGGTGGTGCTGGCCAACGCCTGGATGCAGCGCCCGGTGGGCTACCGCATCGACGATGAACGGGCCGTCCTCACCAGCTTCAGCGAGGTCGTCTTCAACTACAAGGCATGGCTGTACTTCGCCCACGTGCAGGGCAGCGCGTGGACGGTCGCCGGGTTCTTCGCGCTGGCCATCAGCGCGTTCCACCTGCTCCGCCGGCGGGATGTCGAGGTGTTCTCCCGGGCGTTGCGGGTGGCGTTGGTGTTCGCCGCGGTGGGGACGACGTTCTCGGCGACCAGCGGGCACTTCGAGGCGCAGGTCGCCCGCGCCGACCAGCCGATGAAGTTCGCCGCGATGGAGGCACAGTGGGAGACCTCCGACTCGCCCGCGCCCTGGTCGGTGATCGCCGGGATCGACCAGGACGCGCGAAGCAACAGCTTCAACGTCGAGATCCCGTACGTGGGCTCGGTGCTTGCCTTCAACCGGCTGGAGGGCCGGTACGAGGGGATGCGCGAACTGAACGAGGAGTACCAGCGGCTGTACGGGCCGGGGGAGTACATCCCGCCGGTCGCCCCGGTGTACTGGTCGTTCCGGCTGATGGTCGCCATCGGGGTCCTGCTGCTGCTGACCGCCTTCACCGGGCTGTTCCTGTGGTGGCGAAGACGCGCCGGCCTGGACCAGACCCGCTGGTACCTGCGGCTGCTCGTCCTGCTGGTGCCACTGCCGTGGGTGGCGAACTTCCTCGGGTGGATCGTCACCGAACTGGGCCGGCAACCGTTCCTCGTCTACGGCCTGCTCACCGTTCCCGAGGGGGTCAGCGCCAACACCTTCCGGGAGGTGCTCGTCGGCCTGGTCGGTCTGTGGGTGGTCTACCTCGGCCTCATCGGCTTGGACATCTTCCTGCTGACCAGCACCGCCCGCGCCGGAATCAGCCACAAGCCCGAGGCCCAGATCGCCTCCGCGCCACCGCCGAGCTACTTCGGTGAAGGCCTCCAGGACTACGACCGAAGGGCCTGAGCGTGGACCTGGTGACCCTGTGGTTCTGGCTGGTGGCCCTCACCTTCACCCTCTACTTCTTCCTGGAGGGCTTCGACTTCGGCGTCGACATCCTGCGACCGCTGCTGGCCCGCAACGAAGCCGAGGAGCGCGCGCTGACCGGCACCATCGGGCCGTTCTGGGACGGCAACGAGGTGTGGGTGATCGCCGCCGCCGGCCTGATGTTCTCCACGTTCCCCGGCTGGTACGGGGCGGTGTTCAGCGGCCTGTACCCGGTGTTCATCCTGATCCTGCTCGCCCTCCTGCTGCGGGGGGTCTCCTTCGAGTACCGCAACCAGGTCAGCCACCAGCGGTGGCGCGACGTCTGGGACTGGATGTCCTTCGGCGGCAGCCTCCTTCCGGCGTTCCTCTGGGGCGTGGTGATGGCGAAGATGATCGAAGGGCTGCCGGTGAACCAGGACGAGCGGGTCGTCGGTGGCCTGGAGACGGTGTTCACGCCCTTCTCCCTGGTCGGCGGATCGGCCACCCTGCTGCTGTTCATGCTGCACGGCGCGAACTTCCTGCTGCTGCGGCTACCCGTCGACTCGACCCTGCACCAGCGGGCCCGCACCGCCGCGCTGCGCTGGGGTTCCCTCGCCACCGTCGCCACCGTCGGCTTCGTCGTCATGGGGTACGTCACCGAGGGCCTGTTCGCGAACTTCGGCATCCTGCCGTGGCTGTTCCCCATCGCCGCGTTCGCCACCCTCGCCACCATCTGGCTGGCTCTGTCCCTGCGCCGCGACGTGCTTGCCTTCACCATGAGCGGCCTGACGATCGTCTTCGCCACCGTCACGGTGTTCCTGGCCCTCTACACGCGGGGCAACGTGCTGCCCTCCACCCTCGACCCCGCATGGAGCCTGACCCTGGGTGACACCGCTGCGGAGAACTACACCCTCGTGCTGATGACCTGGGTCGGCGCGGTCTTCCTGCCCCTGATCATCGGCTACCAGGTGTGGAACTACCACGTCTTCCGCGAACGGGTGCGCCCCCACGAAGGCGGCCTCGACCAGGGGTACTGACTCCACGCCGGCCAGGAAGACGTTCGGGGCTTCAGCCTGGTCACGCCACGCGCAGGCCAGCCGGCCCGGGAGGCGCTCACGCCACGACGGACCGGCGGCTCCGAACGGCTGGGCACACGGTCTCCGACCGGCCAGCGTCCGCTGCGCTCGCGGTGACCGGCGCGTACATCTCGATCTTCCGGTCGACGACCGCGAGATCCGCCTGCAACTGATCAAGGCGGCTGAGCACCTGCTCGCGGTGCTCGAGCAGCAGCGCCCGGCGGTCGGCCTCGTTGCCGGGGCCCTGCCGGCAGAGCGCCGAGTAGCGGCGCATTCCCTCGATCGGCATCCCTGTCGCCCGCAGCTTCGTCAAGATGGTGATCATCCCCAGGTCGGCCGCGGTGTAGCGGCGGTGCCCGTTCCGCTCCCGCGGTGGCGGTTCGATCAATCCGGCCCGCTCGTAGTAGCGCAGCGTGTGAGCGGTGAGGCCGGTTCGGGCCACCATCTCGGCGATGGAGTAGCTCTCGGTCATGGCCGAATCCTAGGGTTGACTTAGAGCGCGCTCGAAGATGAAGGCTCATCGGCATGGAACAACGGAACCTCGGACAGGGACTGACCACCTCCGCACTCGGCCTCGGCTGCATGGGCATGAGCGACTTCTACGGGCCGCGCGACGACACCGAGTCCATCGCCACCATCCACCGTGCCCTCGACCTCGGCGTCACCATGCTCGACACCGCCGACATGTACGGACCGTTCCACAACGAACAGCTCGTCGGCACCGCGATCGCCGGGCGCCGCGACGACGTCATCGTCGCCACCAAGTTCGGCAACGAACGCAGACCCGACGGCAGCTTCGTCGGTGTCAACGGTCGCCCCGAGTACGTCCGCGCCGCCTGCGACGCGTCCCTCCGCCGGCTCGGCGTCGACCACATCGACCTCTACTACCAGCACCGTGTCGACCCGGCCGTGCCCGTCGAGGAGACCTGGGGCGCGATGGCCGAGCTGGTGGCAGCCGGGAAGGTCCGCCACCTCGGCATCTCCGAGGCCGCGCCGTCGACCGTACGGCGGGCGCACGCCGTACACCCCGTCACCGCCGGCCAGTACGAGTACTCGCTGTGGACCCGCGAGCTCGAGGGGGAGTTGTTCGGGACGCTGCGCGAGCTGGGCATCGGGTTCGTGGCGTACAGCCCGCTCGGGCGCGGCTTCCTCACCGGCGCGATCACCAACCCGGACGAGCTCGCCGACGACGACTGGCGCCGCCAGAACCCGCGTTTCCAGGGCGACAACCTCAAGACCAACCTCCGGCTCGTCGAGACGGTGCGCAGGCTGGCCGCCGAGAAGAGCGTCACGCCCGCGCAGCTCGCCCTCGCCTGGGTGCTCAGCCAGGGCGACGACGTCGTGCCGATTCCCGGCACCAGGCGGATCGGCTACCTCGAGCAGAACCTCGCTGCCCTCCAGGTGCAGCTCACCCCGGACGACCGGACGGCCCTCGACCACATCGGTGCCGACGTGGCGGGCACGCGCTACTCGGCGGACTCCATGAGAGGGCTCAACCGCTGACGCCGGCCGGACCAGCGGCCCGGCACCCGGGCCCGGCCGCGATGAGCGCCTGGCAATGTCCGTGAGCCGAACCTCATCGGACACCTCTGAGCACCGGTCGACAACCACGGCACTGCTCGTCCGGTGACCCTGCGGCCCCCACTTCGCGTTCCACGCCAGGTGGGGGCCGCGCCGTGCCCCCGTATGTTCGCCGGAACCTGGATCACTGTCGGCGTCCTCATGCTCTGGTGGGGCACCAGCGGCGTGGTGACCTGGCTGCTCGGCTGGCCGTGGACCCGGCTACTCATCGCCACCGACCGTTTCGGAACCCAGCCTGCCATGTGCAGCCGCCCCTGGGTCCCGTCGAATCCCACGGTCGACTGCTTCACTCAGTATCGCGGGCATCTGTACGCCGTACCGGAAGGAGGGGACCGGGAGGCGTACCCGTGGGTGGCGGTGGTCGGTCTGCTTCTGCTGGCGGCGTGGCTGCTCCTCCGGCGCTTCACCGTTCTCGGCACGACGGCATGGACGCCGTCACCGGTCACGCTCGGGCTCGGGCTCGCGGCCCCGTTCGGTCTCGCCGCGCCGGTACTGATGATCTACGGCATCACCGGACTCTACTGGCAGGCCCAGAACTGGGCCCCGAGCTACCTCATCGCCGGACTCCTCGCGGCAGGTATCAGCGTCGCGGCGGTCCGTCGCGTCCGGGCATCCTCAACCGCCGCGCCAGCAGCGGCTCCCGGCATGCCCGCGACGGACAAGTCCTGGGACTGATGTGCGCGGTCGGTGCTCCGGCCCATGCGGAGGGGTGGACCCGAACGCGGGGCGGCGGCCGGAAACGCGGTTGCCGGGCGGCTCCCCGCCCAGCCTGGACTGGAGACGACGTCGGGTCGGCGAATGGAGGAAGGGTCGATCGCACCTGGCAGTAGGGCGTGGTGGACCCCGCACCGGCAGTAGCGGGACGTGCGGCGGATCCGGTCGATCTGGCGTCAGCCGAGGGCGCGGAGGCGGTCGGCGAGGGTGTCGCGGTAGAAGTCGAGGAAGCCGTCGGGGTCGGGGCCGGCGTTCTGCAGGACCAGGTGGTCGAAGCCCGCGTCGGCGTACTTGCGTACCGCCGCGACGTGGACGTCGGGGTCGGGGCCGACGGCGAACTGTTGCCGGATGTCGTCCTGGGTGACCGTGCGGGAGGCGGCGTCGAAGTTGACCGGGTTGGGTAGCTCGCTCATCACCTTCCAACCGGTGACCGCCCACCGGCTGGTCTGCCAGGCCGCCTCCACCGCCTGCTGCTCGTCGGGCGCCCAGGCCATCGGCACCTCCGCGTAGCGGGGGCCACTGCCCCCGCCACGTTGGTAGGTCTGCACCAGGTCGGGTTCCGGCTCGGTGGCGAACAGTCCGTCGCCGAGTTCGGTGGCGATCGCCACCGACGCCGGCCCGCTCGCCGCCACCGCGATCACCGGTGGTTGGTCGGGGAGGTCGAACACCTGGGCGTCCTCAAGATGGAGATGCTTGCCCTCGTACGACTGGTAGCCGCCCTGCCAGAGCAGCCGGATGATCTCCAGTGCCTCCCGGAGCCGTTCGTGCCGGCCCCGCACGCTCGGGAAGCCCTGACCGACGACGTGCTCGTTGAGCCTTTCCCCGGCACCTACGCCGAGGGTGAACCGACCGTCGGAGATGATCGCGAGGGTGGCGGCGGCCTGCGCGATGATCGCCGGGTGGTAGCGCACCGTCGGGCAGGTCACCCCGGTGACCAGGCCGACCCGGTCGGTCCGGGCGGCGATGGCGCCGAAGACCGTCCAGGTGAACGACGAGTGGCCCTGCACGTCGAGCCAGGGATGGAAGTGGTCGCTCATCTCGACGAAGTCGAAGCCCACCTCCTCGGCCCGGACGGCCTGTCGAATGATCTCCTTTGGCCCGAACCCCTCGCTGGCCAGCTTGTATCCGATCCGCATCAGCTGTCCCGACTCTCGTAGCACATCTCCCTCGTCACCCTTCCACGCGCGGCCGGCCCGGACTTTCGAATGGGCAAAGCGACTCCGGTAAGGCCGAAGCGGGTTGTTGGGGCGGCAGCCGCGCGGGCACGTCAGCGAAAACGAGCTGGTGAGAGGGGCGACGATGCCGGCACGGAAGGACATGCCCAGCACCCTGAAGCGGTCGCCGAAGAAGGCGCAGGACACCTACGCGGAGGCGCACGATTCCGCAGTCGACTCGTACGGTGAGGGCAAGCGCGCCCATCGGACGGCGTTCGCGGCCGTCAAGCACTCCTTCGAGAAGGCGGATGCCCTTGGTCAACGATCCGGCGGGGTCACTTGGTCAACGATCCGGCGGGTGCCCTTGGTCGAGCAGTTGGGCAAGGGCACCCGCGTCTGACCGTTCGCCTCCGCAGCGGTCGCGGGGCGCGTCGAGAAACTCATCGGGTCGTCGTCCCTGCGGTCACGGCTCGTGCTCTGCCGCTGGCGGGACCTGGTGATCGGTCCGGCGCCTCAGGGGGTGCTGGCGTCGGCGTAGCGCAGGACGGCGCCGATGCCGTGCTCCAGCGGTGCGTCGTCGGGTCCGACGAGGACGAGGTCGGCGTCGGTGCCGGCGATGGCGCGCAGCAGGCCGGCGTCGGCGCGTACCTGTTGGGGTTGGGGTACGCCGAGGGCGCGCAGGGTCTGTGCGTCGGCGGCGACCTGGGTGGGGTCGTCGGGGCCGATCCAGAGGGTGTCGGTGGAGGAGGCGTCGTTGACCAGCAGCACGGTGTCGACCTGGCCGCGCTGGAGTGCGGCCACGACCTCGGTCAGGCCGGTCGGCGTCGTGCCGTCGCCGGATTGGGCCCCGTAGCGGTCGATGACGTCGCGGGTGTGGCGGTCGGCCACCTCGGCGATGGCCTGCACGGTCACGTCATCGAGGGCGGCGTTGTCGGCCCCGGCGTGTCGGGAGCCGGCGTCGGTGCGGACCGTGCGGTCGCGCCAGCGCACCGGCAGCCGCTCCACGAACAGCTGCGCCGCCCGGACATCCCCACCGACGACGATCACCTCGGCACCGATGGACTCGGCGAGATCCACGGTGGCGGCGGCCACGTCGCCGGCGTTGCGGTCCCAGGACACCTCGGCCGTCTGCTGGTAACGCCGGTGTGACCAGCCGCCGGCCTGCACCTTGCGCAGCGGGAAGGTCTCACCGCCCTCGACGGTGCGCTGCCGGGTCATGCCGCCGGCGGTGATCGCGTCGAGGTCGCCGCCGGTACGGTCGGCGAGCACCCGGACGTGCGGAATCTCCTCGCCGCGCTGGACGAGCAGCGGCATGACGTGGGGCAGCGGACCATGGTGGGCCTCGTCGCCCGGTGGGGGATCGGGCAGCGGCTCGACCAGGGTGACCTGTCCGGCGCGGGCGAACAACGCCAACCCGTACCGGCCGGGCTGGGCGGGCTGGTCACGGACAGCCTGGTCGAGCGCGTCCAGGGTCGCCGCCTCGGCGCCCTGACCGATCAGGTGTTCCCGCAGTGTCCGCCAACGCAGCTGCACCTCGTGGTCGGCGTTCTCGCCGGTCCGGCTGGCGTCCAGGTAGACCGAGGTCCACGGGCCGGGCTGGGCGAACAGTGGGCGGAGAAAGCCCAGGTTCATGACAACTCCTCTCTCGTGGCTTCCGGACCTCCTACCCCCACATCTCCCGGCATCACGTCCCGTTCGTGGGCGCTGCGCCGTGCTGGCGAGACCGGAGGGGCGGCGGGGTGGCGTGCCGGTACGGCCCGGCACGCCACCACCGTTCCCGCTAGAAGCGGTAGTACGGGTAGGGCGGGTAGACGTAGCCGGCGCTCCAGTACGGCGCGACTCCGTAGTAGCCGTAGAGGGACTCGTAGTACTCGGACTCGTCGACGAGGTCGGGGTCGTAACGGGGCGCCTCGGACACCCGGTCACGGGGCTCGCCCACGCACACCAGGTCGTCGGAGACGCTGGTGACGGCGTCGACCGGGATGAACGACGGGGTGGCGCCGAAGCCGAGGATGCCGCCGTGCTCCACCCGCAGCATCCGTACCTTGTGCTGTTCGCTGTCGATCAGCAGGTCATCGACCTTGCCCAGGTCGTTGCCGTCGCGGTCACGGACCCGGTGGCCACGGATGTCCTCGGTCGGGTCGACGAGGACCTGGTCGCTGTCACCGAGCTTGATGAGCGACACGGAACTCTGGCGGGTCATCGTGGTCTCCCTTCTCATCGTCGTGTTCGGGTGCTGCCGCCACTACCGTGCCGGGGCGGCGGGCAAACGGCACCGGATCAGCTCAGGTGGACCGGTGCGCGTCGGGCGACACCGGGCCAGTGGGTGACGTAACCGGACTCGTCGAAGGCGATGGTGGCGTTGCCGGTGTCGGACTCCATGCGCATGCCCCCGTCGGGCAGGAGCCACCGCCGGCTGTCGACGACGACCACGGCCAGCGACGGCGGCACGACCAGACCGACCCGGACGTTCGTCGGTTCGGCCTCGGCACGGTCGCATCGGGGCAGGGTGGCGAACAGCGGTGCGCGGGCCACGGCGATCTCGCCGACGCCGTCGAGGCGATCGGTGTCGTCGATGCCGGCGAGCGGCGCCGCTGCACGTCCGACGCGGCGCAGGGCAGCGTCCAGGTCACCGCTGTCGTGGGTGTCGACCCGCCACTGGTCCGCGTCGCGCCGAAGGTTCACCTGGCGGTGCCAGCCCGCACCCTCGGCGGTCGCCGACAGCATCGTGCAGCGCCCGTCCGGCTCCCGGCGCAGGCGGTAGTGCAGGCAGTACGGCAGGACTCCACCGACGAGCGCGACGCCGTCGGCGGCGGTGAGCTGCTGGTCGACGACGGCGAAATCGGTTCCGACGACATCGAGGCGTTGCCACAGCAGCGCCCGGTCCAGGGCCGGATCGAGCAGGGCAGCGGATTCCACGCCGGCTTCCCTGGTGGTGAGGCCTGACATGCTCATCTCCCTTCCTTGGTCGTAGCGGCCGGCTCTACCCCAGTCGGCACACCCCGACACACGGATCGCCCGCGGCCCCCGGCCGTTGAGCGGTTGCGGTGCGCGCGCCGGTGGTGGTGCCGGGGCAGATCCGATTCCGACAGAAGGGACCCGACGATGTACCCCGGTCACACCCGGCGGGTGGACGTCGTACGCCGGTGACGGCTCCATGACAAGTCGTTGACAGTTTGCCGAGGGCGGTTTTCGCGTCGGCGTGGCGGACATTGCTGACGGTGAGGCCCGGGACGGGAGGTCCGGTATCCGGGGCCGAGGTGAGCTGGTGCCGTCCCCTGAGCACCACCTCCCCGTCCGGGCAGGGCAGAGGCCCCCGCCAGTCACGAGCATTGGGAGCGTCATGTCTTCGATCGGTGCTGTCCGGGACACGCCCACCCGCGTCGCCGGGGCCGAGCGCCGGGAACAGGCGACCGTCGCGGCGATCCGCCGGCTGCGGGACCCCCGCTGCCCCGGCGGCGAGCGCGACCGCCTGCGGCACACCGTGGTGCGCTGGAACCTGCCACTGGCCCGGCAGTTGGCCCGGCGCTACCAGCACCGCGGCGAGGCCCTGGACGACCTGCAGCAGGTCGCCGCACTCGCGCTCGTCAAGGCTGTCGACGGGTACGACCCCGACCGGGGTCACACCTTCACCGGTTACGCCGTCCCGACCCTCCTCGGCGAGCTGAAACGGCACTTCCGGGACCGGGTGTGGAGCGTGCACGTGCCGCGCCGGCTGCAGGAGCGGTGCCTGGAGGTCACCCGAGCCCGCGACGACCTGACGCAACGGCTGCACCGACGGCCCTCGACCACCGAACTCGCCGCCGCCCTCGGCATCAGCGCGGCGGAGGTCCGCGCCACCGAGGGCACCAGGTCGGCGTACCGGGCGGACTCGCTCAACCGGCCGGCCGGAACCGACGACGACAGCTGCGAACGGCAGGACCTGCTAGGCGCGCGGGACGAGGCGCTGGAGGCGGTGTGCGACCGGGAGACGCTGCGCGCCGCCGTCGCGCGGCTGACGCCCCGCGCCCGCCACGTGGTGAGCCGGTACTTCTACGGCCACCGAACCCAGGGGCAGATCGCCGTCGAGCTGGGAACGTCGCAGATGACCGTGTCGCGGGTGCTCACCCGCGCCCTCGCCACGTTGCGGACGATGCTGTCCGAACGTGCCGCGGAGCCACTGCCCACCGGGAGCGGCCACGGGAACCTGCGCGTGCGGGTGTACGGGGCCGGCCGGGGCCATCTGATCGGGGCCGTCGGGGCCGTCGGGGCCGTCGGGGACGTCGGGGATGCGGCTGCGGCGGCCCGCCTCCGGCAGCTGCTCGTGGACCTGGCCCGCACCCGACGGCCCCGCACGCTCACCGTCGACCTGCGGCACACCGGGCGACTGCCGATGGCAGCCGTCCGGGCCCTGCTCGACGCCCGCCGCGTCTGCGCGGACGTGGAAGCTCGCTTCTGCCTGGTCAACGTCACCCCCGAGGTGTACGACCCGCTGTGCCGCATCGGGCTCGACCGGCTGCTCGACATCCGGCCGGCAACGCTTCCTCCTGCCGCCGGTGGCACAGCCGCTCCGGCGGCTACCGCGGACGGCCGTCCCACCGGCGGCCGCCCCAAGGGCTCGGTCGAGGCCGTCCGGCACCTGGACGTCGCAGCGGCGCGGCGGCAACGGCTCGCCGCTCCGACCCGAGCACCTGGCGTGGCCCGACAGGCGTTCGACGTCTGCCGGGGCCGGCCGAGCCAGTACCGCCCACGGGACCGGAGCCGGGCGTGGCGGCCGGCGAACCGGTCGCCACGCGTCGTCACGACTCGTCACCGGATGCCTGGCGGACGGTCACCTCCTGGGTTGCCGAGGCGATGGTGATGCCGGCCTTCTCCAGCCGGTGCAGGACCGTGCGGGTCACCGTGTCCTTGACGGCACGCGCTTCCCGGACCGGTACGACGAATCGCGCGGACAGCTCGATCCAGTTGTCGGTGGCCCGGACGAACACCCGAGGGTCGACCTCGGTGCGGCCGACCGGGTAGCGGCGGCGCATCTGCTCGATGGCCTGCCGTGCGCCCAGCGACGACGATGCCCGCTGCGCCTCCTCGCGGAGGATCCGCTCCGCCTGCTGCCAGTCGTCGCGGTAGGAGATCGTCAGCGTCAGCTCCTCCCACAGGTACTGCATCGTGGCGGTGCTGTTGTAGACGGGTTCGCTGAACACCGCCTTGTTGGAGATCGAGACGGTGCGGCCGGTGTACTGCCGGCCCCGTACCCACGAGCTGTCGTCGCTACCGGAGCCGATCTCCAGCACGGTGGTGCGCAGCGGCGTGATGTCGAGGACGTCGCCCCGGACGCCGCCCATCTGGATCCGGTCGCCCACCCGGAACTGCCGACTGGTCATGATGCTGACCCAGCCCGCCAGGGCACCGATCACCTCCTGCATGGCGAAGGCGAGGCCGGCGGCGACGAACCCGAGCACGACGCCGATCCTGCCGGCGAACGGACGCCACAACACGGCCAGTGCCACCAGCAGGATCAGGACGGTGGCGTAGTGGGTCGCCTTGCGTACGTAGTAGCGGGCGTACGCGTCGGTCACCCGCCAGCCGGCCAGCCGAGCTGCCGCCGAACCGACGAGTATCGCAACCACGACCAGCATCGCCGTGGTGACGAGCCGGCCGCCGACACTGCTGTTGTCCCGCACCAGATCGAGAAACGCGTCCATCCGGTGGTGCTTCCCCACCGCGGGCCGGCCGAAGCGCGCCCACTCCATCCGATGGCACCGCTCGTCCTGCCACGAGTCGTAGCGGGCGGACCTGTCAGGTCGAACCGCACTTCCTGCTGGTGCACGTCATCGCCGACCACACGAACCGGCCGGTGCGGGAGGCGTCGCCGGGTCGGCGGGTGCACCGATGTCGTTCTCAGGGACCGGCACGCCCGGCCGGTGTCCACCCGGACGGGTGATGGCCGAGGGACCGGGGTGATCAGGGTCATCGGTCGCCGGCCACGAACCGGGTTATGTGCTCGGCGACGAGGCAGCCGTCGGTCATGGGCAGCATGTGGCCCCTGCCGGGCAGGGTGACGAGGTGCCCGTCGGGCAGCCGGTCGAGCAGCTTCCGCGTGTCGGCGGTGTCGGCCTCCTTGTCCTGATCCCCCCTGAGTGCCAGGGCGGGTACCGGGACCCGCCGCGCGGGGCGGGAGTGGTCCGCCCGGACGCTGGCGAGGCTGGTCCGCGCGAGAACGTCCGGATCGGTGCCGAGGAAGCTGTGCCGGGCCCTGTCGACCGCGGAGTCGGGGTCGTCGGGGGCGAAGAGCAGCCGTCGCCCGACGGCGTTGGTCACGGGTGCGGCATGACGCATCGGCCGGGCCAGTGCGGCCGTGGTCCGCAGGACGGCCAGCCACAGCCGGATCACCGCGCGCCGTGCGGGATCGGGCAGCCCGCGCGCGGGTAGGCCGGGCACGGTGACCACCGCGGCGGCCGATCCGACGAAGACGACGCCGGCGATCCCGTCGAGGGAGTGCTTCGTCCGGGCGAGGATGACGGCGCCGCCCAGGCTGTGGCCGACGAGCACGGTGGGCCGACCGTTGGTCATTGTCCGCAGCACGGCGGCGAGATCCGCCGCGTGGGCTTCCAGGCTGTAGTCGCGAGTGGGGGAGTGGCCGCTGCGGCCGTGCCCGCGCAGGTCGTAGGCGATCACCCGGTACTGGCCGGCCAGTTCGTCGATGACCTGCTGCCACGAGTCCAGGCTGAGGCCGAGCCCGTGCACGAGCACGAGCGTGGGCGCTGCGGGCGGCCCGTACGCGGTCGCGAACAGGGTCGTGCCGTCGGCCGACCGCAGGCGGACCTGTTCGTCGGGACGGGAGTGGGGACGTGTGGCGGTGTCGGGTGGGGGAGCCATGCAGACTGCCCTACCCACACCGTCAGCCGTGGCAACGTGTGTCCGCGCGATTGATCCCGGAGTCCGGGGCCGCGGACTACGGGACGGGTGATGAATCAGCTGCGCTGTGCGAGCGTGACGTCGTGGCGGCGCGTCCCGGTTGGTCGACCTCCCCCGCCGTCACGCCCCGTACCGATCCGGTGACGGCCTGATCGCCCGGCTCGAGGCGGTGAGTGATCTCGTACGTCATGCAGCACGTGCCGCTCCTGATCGAAGTGGATCCCGCCCAGGGGGGAGGGGAGGTCGGTGGTGGCCGCGGACGGTCCGCGGCCACCACCCTGCGGGCTCAGGACTCCTTGACCAGCGAGTGGCGATAGCTGGTGAGCTGGACGGTGCTGCCGCGTACCTCGGCGATCTCGTCGGCCGGCGCGTAGACGTCGCCCGTAAGGAACCCGGAGCAGTCGATCTTGAGATAGCCGCTGCGCAGCAGCCGGGCGGCGAACTGCCCCGGCACGTCCGGTTCGGTCCCGCCGACCAGACCGGCGATGGCGTCCGACAGTTCTCCGCCGCCACCCTGGCCTTCGGTGGTGACGGCCTGCTGGTCGCCCATGCGTACCAGCTTGACGACGCCGACAACCTCGCCGGCGCCGTCGATCACCTCCATGCCCTCGCTGACCCGGGCGATGGGCGGGGTACGGCGCTCAGGTGTATGCATGCTGTTCCCTTTCCGGCTCGTCATCGGTGCTCTGGAGCGTCCCCTACCCACGATTCGTCCAGACTCATCAGCCGCGCTCCGTCTCTTTCCGGTGTCGGCGCGCGCGACGGGGCGGAACCTCGACGTGGCGGATGCAGGTGGGCGGGGCGTCGGTATCGCTGTACATCGACAGTGGTCTCTACTACCATCGTCGCTGGGAGCCGCCATGCGCTGCTGGGCAGCAGCGCCGTCCACCTCTCGGACGGCTTAATCGATCGGCGTCTACCTTCTCCGGGGTGGGCACCCAGCGAGGGACACTGGGCGCCGGCGCATCAACTGGAGCATCGATGAAACTCTCACGGACAGGACGCCGTCTGGGACTAGGCGCGGTCGCAGTTCTCCTCGCCTCGTTCACGATGGTCGTCGTCAACCAGGCTGAACCGGCCTCGGCCCACGGATCGGTCACCAACCCGCCGACGCGCAACTACGGATGCTGGGAGCGCTGGGGTTCCGACCACCTCAATCCCACCATGGCTCAGACCGACCCGATGTGCTGGCAGGCGTGGCAGGCCAACCCGAACACCATGTGGAACTGGAACGGCCTCTTCCGCGAGAACGTCGGCGGCAACCACCAGGCCGCCGTGCCGGACGGGCAACTGTGCAGCGGCGGTCGCACCCAGGGCGGCCTGTACGCCTCGCTCGACGCGGTCGGCGCGTGGACCGCGAAGCCGATGCCGAACAACTTCACGCTGACGCTGACCGACGGCGCCCGGCACGGCGCCGACTACATGCTGATCTACATCACCAAGCAGGGTTTCGACCCGACCACCCAGCCCCTCACCTGGAACAACCTCGACCTGGTACTCCGCACCGGCAGCTACCCGACCACCGGGCTCTACGAGGCCCAGGTGAACGCGGGCAACCGCACCGGGCGGCACGTCGTCTACACGATCTGGCAGGCGTCCCACCTCGACCAGCCGTACTACCTCTGTAGTGACGTGATCTTCGGCGGCGGCAACAACCCGCCGCCGACGACTCCGCCGCCCACCACGCCGCCGCCGACGACCCCGCCCCCCACCACGCCGCCGCCGACGACCCCGCCGCCCACCGGAGACGGTGCCTGCACCGCCACCTACCGCAAGACGAACGAGTGGTCCGGTGGCTTCGGCGCCGAGGTCACCGTCCGGGCCGGCGACGCCGCCATCTCCGGATGGACGGTGGCATGGACCTGGCCCAACGGCCAGAGCATCACCAACTCCTGGAACGCGACGATCACCTCAAGCGGTTCGTCGGTCACCGCGTCGAACGCCGGTTACAACGGTTCCCTGAGCGCCAACGGCACCACCAGCTTCGGCTTCAACGCCTCCTGGAACGGCACCAACTCCACCCCCACCCTTACCTGCACCGCCAGGTAGAACACCCGTGACGGGGTGGCGCGGTACCGTGCCACCCCGTCACGAACCGAGTCAGGCTGCCTCGTCCCCGCCTGTCCACGGAACGCCGACGCCGGTACGCCTCACGTTCGACGGCATCGTTCACGCCGTCGGGTGACCTACGGCGTGCCCGTGCAGTCCGCACCGGCGGCCCCGCCGTCCGGCTGCCGCACCTTTCGTGGGCGGCCGGACGGCGGGTCGGTCACCTGCCGGCCGGAGCCGGGGAAACGGGGACCACGCGCCGTCGGCGGGCGACCGCGCCGAGGGTGACGTCGACGACGAGGAAGGCGAGCAGGGTGCCGCCGAACCAGGGCAGCGCCCAGCCGACGGCCACGGTGACCGGTACGCCGGCCAGCAACGCCCACCACGGCAGTCCCCGGACTCCGCCCCGGGTGGGCGCGGTGCCGAGCGGGGCGCGGTGGTCGGTCCGGGTGGGGCGGCGTTGCCACCACATGCGGTAGCCCCAGACGACGACGCAGAGCAGGCCGAGGGCGAGCGCGGCGAGCAGGATCTGGTTGACCGGACCGAAGAGCAGTCCCATGTGGGCCTGGATGCCGAGGCTGCTGAGCTGGGCGAGCAGAGGCCAGTCGGCGAAGTCGCTGCGGGCGGTGACCGTGCCGGCGGCCGGGTCGACGGCGATCCGGTCCTTGGCGACGGGCCAGGTGTTGTCGACCTGGGTGACGGTCCACGCCGTGCCAGGTTCCGCGGCGGGGCTGATCTCCACCGGCCCGGCCAGTCCGGCGCCGCGCGCGGTGGCCAGCACCGTGTCGTAGGTGCCCGGGTCGTCTACCGTGCCCCCGGGCGTGTCGCCGTGCTGGTGTTCGCCGCCGCCGGTGGCGGGGGGCGTCCCGTCGAGGGCGGTGGAGATCGCAGGGGTGCCGGCGCGTAGGGCGTCCAGACCTGCGCCGAAGTTCGCGCCCGCGTAGCGGGACCAGGTCAGACCGGTGGCGGACAGGAACAGCAGGCCGACAGCGAGCCAGACGCCGGTGGTGGCGTGCCAGCCCCGCGTGCGGCGGACGCCCTCGCGAACGGTCAGGTCCGGCACGAGCAGGTGCTTCGCCGTGGGGCGGGAGGTGGTGCGGCGGCGCCACCAGAGGATCAGGCCGCCGAGGACGAGCACCCACAGCCAGCTCGCGGCGATCTCGGAGTAGTGCCGGCCGACCTCGCCCAGGTGCAGGTTGCGGTGCAGGTCGTCCAGCCAGGTCGTGACCGGGGTGGATCCGAACCAGGTGGTCAGCTGCCCCGTGACCTCGCCGGTGTACGGGTCGACGTAGACCGTGTGCTGTCTGTCGCCCAGGTCCGGTTGGGAGAACACCACCTCGGTGGTGCGCTCGCCGATGCCGGGCGTGACGGCGGCGATGCTGCCGTCGGGGTGGGCGACCCGGGCGGCAGTCACCTGGTCAGCGAGGGGCCGGGGCTGTCCCCCGACGTCGGCGACGGTGAGCTGGTCACCGTAGAGTGCCCGGTCCAGTTGTGGGGTGATCGTGTACGCCAGGCCGGTGAGAGCGGCGACCAGCAGGAACGGGGCGACCAGGACGCCGGCGTAGAAGTGCAAGCGGGTCAGCAGCGCCGTGAACGGCGTGGGCCGGCGGGCCGGCCGCACGGTTGTGACGGCCTCGGTCACCGGCGGTTGATCGCCGGGCAGCTCGGTTACTGGCATCGACTTCTCCGATCGAAATTGAAGGTTTTGGGTCGAGTGGCTCGTGCCCGTCGAGCCATCGGCTGCCCGGTCGCCGACTCCCGGTGAGGTAGTCGGCCAGCGGCCTGAGAAAGTTCCCGACTGGTCAGGTCTGTCGCCCGGTTCGTCCTCCGGGGTCACCCTGCTGCTCTGCCGGTCTGGGCGAGAGCGTTCGGGGTACCGACCACCGGCGGTCAGGAAGCCCGGGTGGCCCGGCGGCGGGTCAGGACGACCGCTCCGGCAGCGATGATCATGAGCAGGAGGATCCCACCGCCGATCAGGATCGACGCCTGGGGGCCGTCGTCGGAGTCGCGGGTCGCGGCAGCTGCACGTAACCCTTAATCACGAAGGACCGGGCTGAGTGTGCGGTCAATAGGGGTCTTCTCCCGATGGGATTCCCGGCATCATCGCGTGTGACGACCGCGCGGTCCACCGGCGGTTGCCGGACTCCCGCGAACCTTTCGGGGAAGGAGCTGCCTTGTTCACTCGTCGTCAACTGCTGCGCTTCGGCGCGGCGTCGGGCATCGCCGGGGCGACCGGTGGCCTGGCCGGCCTGGCCGGACAGTTCGGCGCGGCACCCGCAACGGCACGGGTCGCCGCACCGGCAGCCACGCCCGTGACCCCGTTCACCGTCCCGATGACCGTGCCGCAGACCCTGCGCCCGGTGCTGCGGACCGCCACCACCGACTACTACTCGGTCACCATGCACCGGAGGCGATTGGAGATCGTGCCGGGCAGCCGCACCGAGGTGTACACCTACAACGGTGACCTGCCCGGCCCGACGATCCGCGCCTTCTCGGGCCGGCGGGTGGTGGTACGCCAGCGCAACCGGCTGCACATGCCCACGGCGGTGCACCTGCACGGCGGTGCCACCGCCCCCGAGGACGACGGCTCAGGCCAGGCCGTGATTCCACCCGGCGGCGAGCGGGTCTACACCTATCCGAACCGGCAGCCGCACGCGACGCTCTGGATGCACGACCACACCCACCACATGGAGGCCGAGCACCTCTACCGGGGCCTGTCCAGCCTCTATCTGCTCACCGACCGCACCGAGAGGGCACTTTCACTGCCCCGAGGTCGATTCGATGTCCCGCTGGTGCTCCGCGACGCGCATCTGGACGCCGACGCCCAGTTGGTCTGGAACATGGACGACGCCGACAACCGGACCACCCTGCTGGTCAACGGGCGGCCGTGGCCGCGCTTCGAGGTGCAGGCCCGCCGCTACCGCTTCCGCCTGGTCAACTCCAGCAACCTGCGGTTCTTCCTGCTGCGGCTCGCCGACGGCGGAGACCTCACGGTGATCGGCTCCGACGGCGGCCTGCTGGAGGCGCCGGTGACCATGCCATACCTGATGATCTCACCCGGCGAACGACTCGACGTGGTGGTCGACTTCGCCCGCTACCAGCCGGGCACCTCCGTGGTGCTGCAGAACCTGATGGGACCCGGTCCGGCCGAGATGGTCGGCCAGGTGATGCGCTTCGACGTCGTACCGGCGAAGAGGCCGGACCGCACGTCGGTGCCGCAGCGGCTACGTAGCCTGCCGCCGCTGCCCACACCGACCGTGCGCCGCAGCATCGAGTTGCGGATGGACGAGCCGGGCTCCGGTGGACACCAGGCGTACATCGACGGGAAGGTCTTCGATCCGGCCCGGATCGACACCACCATCGCCTGGGGCAGCACCGAGGAGTGGACGGTGACCAACGCCAACGTCTTCATGCCGCACAACTTCCACATGCACCTGGTGCAGTTCCGGGTGCTCGACCGTAACGGCGCACCGCCCGATCCCACCGAGTCCGGCCTGAAGGACACCGTGATCGTCTGGCCCGGACAGAGCGTGCGGCTGCAGGCCACCTTCGACACCTGGCGCGGCGTCTACCCGTATCACTGCCACATGGTCGACCACAGCGCGATGGGCATGATGGCCAATCTCAGGATCGTCTGATCCCACGCGCAGTCGCATCCTGGGCAGGCCAGAGCAGCACCGCCTGACAGGTGCGGCTGCGTGGGACGCCCGGCCCGCGCTGATGACGCCCCTACACCCTCGTGCAGGCCGAAGCCCGACACCGCGCCCACGCGAACGGTGGTGCTGCCGACCGGCCGGGCAGAGCCGGCAACGGTTGCCGACGTGACCGGTTGCGGACTGCCGGTCAACCGCCGAGGGCGGCGAAGGCCACCGCACCGAGGCCGGCCAGCGGCACCGCCACGGCTGCGGTGAGCAGTCGCACCCGGGCAGGGCCGCCCGCCAGTACGATCAGCAGCGCGGCGAGCCCGAGGTCGATGGCCACGTTCCACCACGCACCCGGATAGCCGGACCGCGCCTTGCCAGCGAAGCGCAGTGCCTCCTCGGCGAACACGGCCGCCGGCAGCGCGGCACCCACGATCCGCCGCCACCCGGCGGTTCGGGCCCAGGTGCCGCCGACGCCGAACACCACGCCGGCGATCACACCCAGCGCCATCCAGAGCAGCGAGGCGGGCGCCCCGATCACGGCCGGATCGTCGCCCTGGATCAGCGTCGCCGTCAGGTAGTAGCTGGGCACCGCGACGACGAGCAGGACGCTGGCGGCCACGGCCGCCCGCAGCGCGCCCGACCGGATCCACCAGCCGAGCGCGAACGCGGCGACCGCCCAGGTGGCAGTGGAGTTGCCGAGTTCGGCGAACGGGAACGGCACCCATTTGATCCAGACGAAGTCGAGGAAGCCAAGCAGGAGACCAGCGCTGGGGACGACGAGTGTCAGAGTGCGAGGTGAGGGCGGCATGGCGGCGAGCATACTCAGTATGGTCGGCTCCCTGTCCAGCCGGTCAGCGCAGTGTGGCCTGGGCCATCACGCTGACAGGTCAGCGTGTTCGGCAGACGCAGGCGTCGCGGCAAGGGCGGCCCACCCGTGCACGACGACCTGGTCCCGTTCTTTGCCCTGCCGGAGCCGGATGACGACGACGAGTATCCGGCCAGGGTGGTGTGGACGCCGCCGGGTGTCGAGTTGGGCGAACTCGCCGCCCCTGACGATCTGGTGGCGTTCGCAGCGGAGTGGTCGGCGGACTACGGCCGGCCGGGGCTGTTCGACCCGGTGCGCGTGTGCTTCGAGACGGAGCTGGTCCTGCCGCACGCGTTCGACGTGGTCGAGGCGGGTACCGGGTATGACGATCCGACCATGGTGGTGCTGCTTGCCTTCGGTGAGATGACGGCGCTGAGGTCTGGTGAGGCGCGGATCCTGGGCTGGCCGGACTGGGGTCAGGACAGCGTCGCTTCACCGAACGAACGGTTGCTGCTGCAGATCAGGTGCGCGCATCCAGCTGAGGATCCGGTGGGTGTCTGCTTCGGCGACGGTGCCTTCACGTTCCTGGTCGACGAGAATGATCTTGCCGAGAGTGACTGGGACGCTGTCCGGGTCCACTACGAGTGCGGCTAGGACTGCCGGGCCGGCGCCTGCTTCGGCTCAGAACGCGCACGTCAACGATCGCCCCGGTCGTCGACGGGACCCCTCTCTCAGCCGGGCAGGTCCGTGCCCGCCCCGCGCACCGTCCGGCCGACGCGGTGCGCCTCGGCCAGGATGTGCCGTCCCCAACGTCGCCACAGCGGCGTCATCCGGGAGGTGATCAGCACGACGTCGACGGCGTCGTCGGGGAGGACGGTGCGGATGCCGAGGCTGTGGTGGATCTGGTGCCGCGAGTCGTGCGGCAGGTGCCGTAGCTGCTGCTCGTCGAAGTCGAGCAGTACCGCGGGCGGGAAGCCGGCCGGCAGCGCCGGGCCGCAGCCGAAGACGGCGATCCGGGCCCCCGGCGGCACGTCGTCGCACAGTCGGGTCAACTCCGCCGTCACGTCCCTGGTGCGGACCCTGTCGATCGCGCGCTGGATCGCCGGCAGTTCCTGCGGTACGAACCAGGTACGGGTGTCCGCCAACTGGGGCAGGTGCCGGGAGAACCATGCCCACATCAGTTCCGTCTCCGGTTCGGGGTGTTTGCGCAGGATGGTGAGCATATTGCTGCGATTGTCGCCGACGTCCTGCGTCACCGAGCGCGGGTGCGGCGTGTCCACCGCCCACGCCTCACGGCTGACCTCGAACGCGAGACCGCGCCTGTGTAGCCGGATCCCCAACTCCAGGTCCTCTCCGCCCCAGGACCGGAAATCCTCGTCGAAACCGCCGACGGCACGGAGATCCGCTGCCGGCACCGAACAGTTGAGCGTCCAGAACAACGACCAGGGCAGGGGCATGCGCGAGAGGTCGTACCGAATGGAGGCGAAAGTCGGTTGACGGGCGTCCTGGAAGGCGGGGGTGGCACCGAAGCGCCGGACGACCTCCTCCGGCCCGTAGGAGCGCAACGCGGCGTCCAGGCCGGGGGTGGGATCGTCGGGGCGGTAGCCGTAGGTGTAACCGATCACCGCGCGCGACGGGCCGGGACGTCGGTGCACGGCCAGGTGGGCGGCGAGGAAGTCCGGGCCGGGCAGTACGCCGGTGTCGACGAACACCAGCACGTCCCCGCTGGCCAGCCGGGCACCGGTGTTGCGGGCCGCCGCGGCCCGGAAGCCCAGGTCCTCCTGGTACGCGTAACGCACGCGCAGCCGGTCGGTGAAGGCGTGCACGCAGTCGCGGGTGTCGTCGGTCGAGCCGTCGTCCGCCACGACGACCTCGAACTGCGCGGCCGGCATCCGCTGCCCGGCCAACGCGGTCAACGTGCCGCGCAGCAGTTCGGCGCGGTTGTACGTCGGCACGACGACCGAGATCAGTGGTGCGGAATCGGGTGTGGACATGGCGACTCTCCAAAAGCGAGGAGTCTTCACCATAAGGGCAGGCGATCGAGCCATCCGGCCGTCGACCGCGGTTAGGGGTCGGCACTGGGGTTCAGGATCGGCAGCCAGCCCGTCACGGACGACGTGGCGGCGCGGTCGGGGCGGGCTGGCGCCCGGATCCGGGGTCGTCCGGGCGCATCGGCTCTCTTGACCGCCAACCTACTGCTTTACTATGCTACTAGTAAAGCAGTAAGGGGCTACCGTGTTCGTCTTCCGGCTCGACACCCACTCCGGCGTGCCGCCGTACCTGCAACTCGTCCAGCAGGTCCGCCAGGCGGTGCTGCTGGGCTTCCTCCAACCCGGTGACCGCCTCCCGCTCATCCGCGAGGTGGTCGAGAACCTGGCGATCAATCCGAACACCGTCGCCAAGGCGTACCGGCAGATGGAGCAGGAGAACCTGGTCACCGGCCGGCCCGGCCAGGGCACGTTCGTCAATGAACAGCAGTCGGCCGTGATGTCGGCATCGACGTACACGTCGCTGCGCCGCGGCCTGGCGACCTGGCTGCGCCGCGCCTACGCGGCCGGCCTCGACGAGCAGGCCGTCAACGCGCTCTTTACCACCGTCCACCAGCAGACCAGGAATGAGGAAGTGGCGTGACAGCGACCGAGTTCGCGCTGCGCACCGACGGTGTGGGCAAGCGGTACCGGAAGGGCTGGGCGCTGCGCGACTGCACCCTGACCCTGCCGGCGGGCGGCGTGATCGCCCTGGCCGGGCCGAACGGCGCGGGCAAGACCACGCTGCTGCGCCTGGTCGTCGGGTTGCTGGCACCGAGCACCGGCACGGTGGAGGTCCTCGGCCACGACGTCACCGCCAGCACCCCGCAAACTCTGTCCCGGGTCGGGTTCCTGGCCCAGGACCACCCGCTGTACAAGCGCTTCACCGTCGCCGAGATGCTCCGCTTCGGCCGGGCCTGCAACCTGCGGTTCGACCAAGGGCTGGCCGAGCGCCGGCTGGCGAAGCTGGGCATCCCGCTCGACCGCAGGGCCGGTACGCTCTCCGGCGGGCAGCAGGCCCAGGTCGCATTGGCTCTGGCCCTGGCGAAGCGGCCGGACCTGCTCGTCCTCGACGAGCCGGTGGCCAGCCTCGACCCGCTGGCCCGGCGCGAGTTCCTGCAGGTCCTCATGGGCGCGGTGGCCGAAGGCGGGGTGACCGTCCTGTTCTCCTCCCACGTCGTGCACGAGCTGGAGCGCGTCTGCGACCACCTGGTCGTGCTCAACCACGGCCGGGTCACGCTCACCGGTGACATCGACACCCTCCTCGCCGAGCACCGGCTGCTCGTCGGCCCGCGCACGGCCACCGACCTCGACCGGGCCGGCGCCGTCGTGGAGGCCGTCCACAGCGACCGGCACACGACCCTGCTGGTACGCGACGGCGCGATCCCGGCCGCGCCTGGGTGGCAGACCCAGCCGGTCGCGCTGGAGGACCTGGTGCTGGCGTACCTGCGCCGGCCGTCCGAGCCGAGCGCCGCGGTCACGTCGGGGGTGGCGGCATGACGTGGTTGATCTGGCGCCAGCACCGGACCGAGGTCTGCGTCCTGGGTGTGCTCGTCGGCATGTTCGGCATCGCCCTGCTCGTGCTCGGGATGCAGGCCCACGACCTGTTCCCCGCCGGTCCCGCCCGGTGTGCGGGACCGGCCGGAACCACCGAGGCCTGCGCGGCCTCCTTCCGCCGGCTCGACGAGGAGTACGGGTACGTCGAGAACCTCCTGGCGGCCTTCTACCTGGTCCCCGTCGTCATCGGTGCGTTCCTCGGTGCGCCGCTGCTCGCGCGCGAACTGGAGGACGGCACCTGGCAGCTCGCGTGGACGCAGGCAGTGCCGCGGATGCGCTGGCTGGCGGCCAAGCTCGCGGCACTGGCCGGCGTCACCGTCGCGCTCACCGGGATGTTCACCGCGGTGCTCACCTGGTTCCGTCAGCCATTCGACGCGTGGGAAGGGCGGTTCCAGTACGACGCCTTCGACCTGCAGGGGCTTGTCCCGGTGGCGTACGCGCTGTTCGCGTTCGGCGTCGCCACCGCCGCGGGAGCGATCCTGCGGCGCAGCCTGCCCGCGTTCGGCGTCGCATTCGGGGCGTTCCTCGCCGCCCGGATGTCGGTGGCGCTGTTGGCCCGTCCCGCGTACGCCACCCCGCTCACCACCGTGGAGCCGGTCCCCGTCGGCGGCTCGAAGGACCAGGCGGGGCACCGGCCCGTGCCCAGCAACGCTTCCTGGGTGATCGAACACGGCTACGCGGACGCCACCGGGCGCAGGCTGAGCTGGACCGAGTACTACGAGCTGGAGGACGCCGCCAACCGGGCCGGCACCAACCTCAACCAGTTCCTGCACGCTCGGGGCATCCAGCAGTTCGAGGTCTACCACCCGGCCGACCGGTTCTGGACGTTCCAGCTCATCGAGGCGGCCCTGTTCGTCGCCGTCGCGGCGGTCCTGATCGGTGTGGTGGTGTGGCGGGTACGGCGCCGTAAGATCTAGCTCAGCACGTGATGATCCCCGGCTGGCCGTACTCGTTGATCACCGCCCTGGAACCCGGCCGCAGCTCATGGACCGCGAAGCTGGACGCGGTGCGGCTGGCCCCAGGAAAGGACGCCGCTACCGTCATCGCCGGCCAACTTGATCAGCTCGTGCAGCGGCTGATCGCGGCCGGGCCACTGGCAACCCGGCGACCCCGACACTCTGGTCGTCGCCGACGCCGGCTACGACACACCCCGCCTCGCTCGGCTGCTGCGAGACCTGCCGGTGCAGGTGCTGGGCCTTCTGAACGGCGGGGCCGGTGCGCAGCGCCGCGAGCCGCGTCGCGCGGTGGGGTAGGTCGGTGGATGCGCGGCGGATGACGGGGTGTGGACCGACCAGGCCCTAGACCCGGTTGCATCGACACAAGACATCGCAGGCGCGGTGCCCAGACGCCCGACACCAGCCGTGGACGTTCGACAGTCACTGTCCATCTTAGACAATGGGTTATGCTCCGGTATGACCATGATTAGTCCCACCCCTCTTATGGGTCTGGTAGCCGGCGTGTGGGCATTCAAGACCCTCGCGGCCGGTGTCGAACTCGGTTTGTACAGCCGGCTGGCTGACGGGCGGACGCTCACGGTCGACGAGGCGGCCACCGAGTTCGCGCTCGCCGAACGCCCGGCCGACCTGCTGCTGGCCGCGAGCGCGTCCCTCGGGTTGCTGGAGAAGACCGGAAACCACTACCGCAACTCCGAACTCGCCGAGCAGTTCCTGGTCGAGGGCCGTCCGTACTATTTCGGCGCGCAGATCCGCTACTCCGACCTGCACACCTACCTGCCCTGGCACCGGGTTGGCGAGGCCCTGCGAACCGACCGGCCCCTGACCTGGGACCCGCAGGCCCAGCAGTCGATGTTCGACACCACCGACCCTGAGATGCTGGTCGAGTTCTGGGACGCCATGTACTCCACGTCCGCCTTCACCGCCCACGCGCTGGCCGACGCGTACGACTTCGGCGCGCACAGCCGGCTGCTCGACGTCGGTGGCGGGGCCGGCGCTTTCCCGATCGAGTTCTGCCGTCGGCTGCCCGACCTGCGGGCGACCATCCTCGACCTGCCGCAGGTGTGTGTCCGGGCTGAGGAGCGGATCGCGGCGGCGGGCCTGAGCGAGCGGATCGGCACGGTCGGCGGGGACTTCCTCACCGACCCTGAACTGCCGAACGGGCACGACGTCATCCTGCTGAGCATGATCCTGCACGACTGGGACGAGCGAACCAACCGGGCCCTGCTGGCCAAGTGTCACGCGGCCCTGCCGGCCGACGGTGCGATCATCATCTGCGAGCTACTGCTCAACGATGAGCGCACCGGCCCGCCGGAGGCCGCCCTGATGGGCATGAACATGCTGATCGAGACCGAGGGCGGCCGGAACTACTCAGGCGCCGAGTACGCCGCCTGGCTCGCCGACGCCGGCTTCGTCGACATCCGCACCGTGCGGTTCGGCTCCCCGGGCGCCAACGGGGCCGTGGTGGCGCGCCGGGCCTGACCGGCACGACCCACTGAGCCGCTTCCCGACGATGGAATGCCGACCGGCCCGACGTACGGATCGCGTACGCCGGGCCGGTCAGCCCTGCCGCCGAGTTCGGTGGCGATCGAGCTGCTGTCCAGAAGCGTCGCCGGGTCGACACCCCCGAGCAGATAGCTCGTGGCCATGACCGAGACCAGGGCCTGCTCGGCCCGCCGCCGGTGGGTCAGCAACCACTCCGGGAAGTAGCTACCGTGCCGCAGCTTCGGGATCGCCAGGTCGATCGTTCCGGCCCGGTGTTCCACTCGCGCTTCCGGTAGCCGTTGCGGGAGTTGACCCGCTCGTCGCTGCGCTGCCCGTAGCCGGCGCCGCAGATCGCGTCGGCCTCGGCGGACATCACCCTTCTCTGACTTGGTCGTCATGAAGGATCGACGCGATGGCCGTCTTTCATCCACGCAACACGCCCATCAGGGGCAAGTCGTACACCACTGCCGTGGACGCAACCGGTCGACCGGTCGAAGAGACCACCGCCGGCACCGACTTGCCGCCCGCCGCAGATCGCTTGGTGAATCCAGTCCTCGGATCGTTCGCCGGGGCCTGGCAAGTCCAGCCTGGTCAGGCGGCTACTGCGGGAACGTGGCAGACTCCCGCATCCCGGTGGTCGACACACGCGCGGGGTCACCTTTGGCGAACCCGATGACGGCGACCAGGCAATGCGTCAATCGAGCGGGATCGATCGGCCACACGTTCGCCTGGAGCCGCCGTAGCTCCTCGCTCGGGACAGCCTCGGTGGAGACGATGACCGTCGACCGCCGGCGGGCAGCCGCACGGTGAAGAAGGCCAAGGCGGTCCCGACCCCTGCCGACCGGTCGATGACACCCAGCTCCATCGCCAGGTCCACCTGCCGGGAGTACGGATTGTGTGCCTCCACCAGGCTTCCGATCCGGGGCCTGGCTCCGGTGCACCGCAGGTTGCGCACCGAGACCCCTGTCGGCCCCGAAGGCGGCTCAGAGGTCAGTGCCGAGTGCCACGGATCAAGCGTGCCTGATGCCTACTGATCAGTCGGCTTCGCGCCCGGTGGTTGCCTGAGCAGCCGCTCCCGCAGGAGAAATCCATGCGCCGCCGCGAGGTGTCGGCTCTGGGCGATCGCCGCGGCGGCCTGTGCCGGACGGCCCAGCGCGCGGGCAGCCACCGAGACGGCCCGCAGGGCTTCCAGCCGGTGTAGCACGCTGCCGGAGGTGTCAGCCCTGACCACCATCGACTCGGCGGTCGCCAGCGCCGAGTCGGCCCGCCCCTGGGCCACGAGAATGTCCACCACCATCTTTATGGTGTCCGGGATCTGAAAGGCTGGAGAGACGGTGAGCACATCTGCGTCCTCGAGCCGCCGAACGGCGCCGGAAAGGTTCCCGTCGAGCAGATCGGCGGTCGCGAGCAGCATCAGGGCCTCGCGACGTGAACTGGCGTCCAGGAGAGTCTGCGCAGGGTCGACGATCGGCTCGAGCCGGCCCCTGGCCGCCGCTGTAGCGCCAGCATCAAGATCGAGCAATGCGAGCACGATCTGGGCGTGCAGGTTCTGAACCAGGCTGACTCCCCGACAGGGCACCGCAGCCAGCGCAGCGAGCTGCCGGCTGCCGGCGGCATCGTCCTGCTCACGCGCGATCGACGCCGCGTACGTGCCGGCGGCGACCATCCGCAGCACGTCGCCGAGCTGCTCCGCGCCGGCCAGCGCCCGCTCGGCGCAGAGCCGTGCCGTGTCCAGCGGGCCCCGTTGCAGCGCGACGGTGGCCCGTCCGAGATCCGCCTGGACCGTCCGCACCAGGTCGCCCGACTGGCTGGCCAGCCGACCCGCCGCCTCGAAGTCGGTCGCCGCGTTGTCCAGCAGCCCGGCCTGAACGGCCAGTGAACCTCGCCGCACGTAGGCCGCAGCGAGCTGATGATCATCGTTGATGCTGTGCGCGAGAGCCACCGCCCGATCAGCGTGGGTCAGTCCGTCGAGAGGCTGACCATGCAGTTCGAGTGCCCGAGCCGCGACCATCGCCAGCAACATCTGGGTCCGGGGCGTGATCCGGCTGCCGGTGGGGGCCTCCAGCACTTCGGCCAGCGCGGGACCGAAACGACCGGTGTCTACCAGGACCTGGGCTATCCGCCCGTGCAGCCGCGCCAGCCCGTCGTGATTGCCGAGTTGGCGGTGCATCCGGCGAGCAAGTTCGAATTCGCGCAGCGCGTCGGTGGAGGCGCCCGTCTGGTGCAACGCCCTGCCCACCCGCTCGGCGGCCTGAGCGGCGAGCGCCGAAGTCACCTGCGACGCCGGGGGTGGGGCCGGCGTGGGGCCGGCACCGACCGAGATGAAATTCTGCCAGTCACTTCTCGGCAGGCCCAGAGCCTGCGCGAGGCGGCGCAGCGTGCTCCGGTGCGGGGCCGCGCGCTCGGAACGTTCCAGCGCCCCGATCGTACGAACGCCAAGGCCCGCCCGCTCGGCCAGTTCCTGCTGCGTCAACCCGGCATCGCCTCGGTAGCGGGCAAGCAAGAGCCCGAAACTCTTGCCCACGTCGTTCATCGGCCGATTCTAGAACCTCGAACTGTCCATAGCTACAGGTAGAGCCGCTGTTGGCGCCCAGTCCGCCCGGTAACTCCGGGCTCCGCGAGACAGGGTGGGGAACAGGTCGTTTCGGCCACTTCTGACCCTGGCTGATTGTGCCTGGTCCACCTGGCCGTCGATCGGTAGACATGCCGTCGAACGATCGTTCGGTTCGTCGGCGAAAGGATCAACTATGAAACTTCCCGCTCTGGTGCCCGTCAGGAGACGCAGGTCAGCACTGCTGGCGGCTCTCCTGACGGTGGTGGTCGGTTTCGGATCGGCGCTCGCGGTGGCAACTCCCGCAGTTGCCGGCGAGGGGGACGTGGTGCATCCGCCACAGTGTGAGGTGTGGAACGGTCACTACATCTGCAAGCGGTCGGGCGACGCGTGGAAGGGCAACGGCTCCGGGAACAATTTGGGCACACGCGGCAACCGCCACTATCTCACCGTGTCGTATTCGCCTAACGGGACTATGCCGGGCAACATGATCTATGTCTATACTTACAGCATACTTTGGGACAAGCGTTCGAACTCGAACTGGCAGAAGATGTGGTCGAGCGAGACGATCAAGGCGCTCGGACGCAACGGGGTGACCCTGTCGGTCGGCTGGGATGCCATCGAGTTGACCTGTTGCGAGTCCGCCGAGATCAGCGCGAGCAGGGTCTACCTGGCGATGGAGCGCGATGCGCCCCTGGTGGGCAACACCATGTCGCGGAACGCGGATCTCTCCTTCCCCCACCTTCGCAGCGTCGAAAAGGTGGAGAAGGTCACCAACAGCACCATCGAATACCCCGCAAGCAACACCACTTATCGGCTGTTGACGCAACTGCGACTGACTGACTACTGACCCGGTCCGGTTGCCGCCGGGCGGGCTCCCGGTATCCACGGCCGCAGGACCCGCCCGGACGGCCACACAGCTGACCAACGCTGCAAGGAAGGGTGGCTCACGTGCCAACGGCGTTCTCCATGCGTCGGATCACCGTCGTAGGGTGTGTTCTGGCCCTAGTGGCGGGATGCACGCCCACCCCGAAGGGTTCCGGCGGTTCCGAGCCGCCTCTGACCAGACCCGAGCTACCCGAAGCTTGGGTGGCGCAGGCCGTCGACCGGGCGAATGACCTCCTCTATCCGGGGCCGGCGTTTCCGGTGGTGGTGAGCCCGATCGAGCCAGACCCCACGCTCTACGCCCACGCAGTCCGGATCCTCGCCTCCGCTGGAGAAATGTCCTCGACCGAGCGCCAGCAGGCCACCGCGCGTCTCGTGAACTGGTGGCCGGATCGCGACGAGGAAGGTCTCCGCTGGCTGGCGATCAGCCGGGCGTTGCATTCGCTCGGCACGATGGACCGGATACCGGCACAGCGCCTCGATCGCATGGTCACCTGGGCTCGGTCGGTGCTCGCCAGGCCCGCCGACGGCGTGAGCGCGGAGCGCCGGGTGTCAGCTGCTGCTCAAATCGTCCGGCTGCTGTCACACTCGATCGTTGGGCGTCCGGCGGCAGACGATCACGCTACGCTGTTGACCAACGCGGCCGCCCGCTTCCCCTGTGAGGCAGCACGTACCGTGGAGGATCTGGTCAGGTCGGCGGTGGTGGCCGCAGCCGCCGAACGGCCCTGCGAGCCGCAAGCCTCCGTCAGGGCGGACGTGGACGAGCGCCTGCGACAGGGCCGGTCGAGCGACCTCACCGTCGTCACCGACACGCTCGCGATCCTGGCACCACTGGCCACGGTGGGGGTCCTGAACCCCGAGGAGCTGCGTGCCACCGGGCAGGCGACGCTCGACGCACTCGGACAACCCGGTTACGAGCGCGGCGGCGACCTGGGGCAGTCCGGTGTCGTCAACGTGCTCGACGCCATCACCACGGCCGGCGCGACCTCCGCGCTCCCGCCGGCCCAGGTGCAGACCCTGCGTCGGATCGTCCGGTCGGAGGCCCGACTGCCGGACGCGACCAGCGACGGGGACCCCGCGGACACGGCGGTGGCGCTGGCGGCTCTACGACTCCTCGGGCAATCGGTTCCGGCCACGGTCGACTGGGACGCCCCGCTCAGCGTGCAGGACCGGACAACGCTCGCACTGGCACTCGATCGTGACCAGCTCCCCCCGGCATCGCAGGTCAGGGCTGCCCTCAGTGCGCAGCCACCGTCGATCCTGGCGCAGGCATACCTGACGGTGGCCCACCCTGGATTGTGCACCGACCAGACCCGCGCTCTACGCCGCACCATCAACAGCATGCCTGACCTGCACGCCTGGTCGAGCGATCGACTGTTCCACGTCGTTCTCCTGATCGTCGCCACGGCCGATTGCGGCGGCGCCGACCAACAGCAGCTGATCAGGTTGGCCGGCTCGGCGCTCGACGTGGCGCAGCGGGACGTGACAGCCGAAAAGCCCGGCACCCACCGCGTCGTCGACACCTGGTACCTGGCTGAAGCCGGCTGCCTGCTCGGTAAGCCGACCCGCTACCTGCCGCAGGGCGAACTTCCCAGTGACTGGCTCACGGGAGCGGTCGACCCGCAGGCGAGCATCCACCACCTGTACGCCGTGGTGCGCCTGGCGGAGTTGATGCGGCGCCCGTCGTACACGTGCGGCAAGGGCTGGTGGGCAGCCCGACCAGCCAACTGAGCGATCGGGCCTTGTCGAGTAGGACACTCTGGGCTACGCCGCTGGCCGTTGCAGATTCTCCACGCGGTGCGACCAGCCATCGCCTGTCCGGCGTTGCGGGCCTCAACGACCAGGAACCGGTACTGAGTTCCCCCGCTCTGATGGAGCGGTGGTTACCTGCTGCCGGCTGGCGCAGGGGCGGCGACAGTTGGTTCGGCTGGTTGCGTCTGGCGGGTGTGCCAGGCGGCCTCGTACTCGTTCGGACTGAGGTAGCCCAGTTCCTTCTGGGTGCGGCGGGTGTCGTACCAGCCGTAATAGCGTAGATCGCGTTCTCGGCCTCGTCGCGGGTCCGCCAGGACGTGCGGTGCACAAGTTCGATCTTCAGCAACCACCTCACGGGCGGGCGGCGCCGGGCCCAGCGCGCCGCAGCGACCTGAACTTCGAAGCTCAGCCGGCGCGCCGGGCCCGACCGTCAGTTACTCAACCGGTAGCTGTAGGCGAAGCTGCTCGGGCTACAGACACTGAGCTGGTTCTGCGTCTGGCTGTAGCTCCAGCCGGGCGGGACGGAGCAGGCCCACAGCCCGTTGGCCGGGACCCGCATCCGGTAGCTGTAGGCGAAGCTGCTCGGGCTGCAGACACTCAGATCGTTGGTCACTCGGTCCCAGGTGTAGCCGGACGGCACCGAACAGACCGTGATGTTGTCGGCCGGGACCCGCATCCGGTAGCTGTAGGCGAAGCTGCTCGGGCTGCAGACACTCAGATCGTTGGTCACCCGGTCCCAGGTGTAACCGGACGGCACCGAACAGACCGTGATGTTGTTCGCGGGGGCGCGCAGGCGGTAGGTGTACGCCCAGCCGCCCGGGTTGCAGTTGTTCAGGTCGTTGGTCACCCGGTCCCAGGTGTAACCGGCCGGGACCGAACAGGCCCAGGTGTTGTCCAGGTTCTGGGTGATCGTCCAGCTGAACGAGGCGCTGCCGGTCTGATTGGCGGTGTCCCGGGCGGTCACGGTCACGCTGTAGGTGTTGACCGTGGTGGGGGTGCCGGAGATCAGGCCGGTCGAGGAGTTGATCGACAGACCGGCCGGCAGCCCGGTTGCCGACCAGGTGTACGGGGCGGTGCCTCCGGAGGCGGTCATCTGCAGGCTGTTGGCCACGTTGCGCATGGTGCTCCGGTTGCCCGGGTTGGTCACGTGCACGGTGCCCGGGCTCCCACCGGTGTTGACGAAGAGCAACCGGTTCGGCGAGCCGCTGCCCGGACTGGTGATCTTGTTGGGGGTCGAGTTGGTGAACATGGTGCTGGCCACCTGTGCCGGGGTCAGCCCGGGGCTGTCGCCGAGGAGCAGGGCCGCGGCACCGGCCACGTGCGGGGCGGCCATCGAGGTGCCGCTGATCGTGTTCGTGGCGGTGTTGCTGGTGCTCCACGCCGAGGTGATGCTCACCCCGGGAGCGAAGATGTCCGTGCACGTACCGTAGTTGGAGAAGGACGCCCGGGAATCGTTGCTCGCGGAGGCGTTCACCGTGATCGCTTCGGCGACCCGGGCCGGCGTGAAGTTGCAGGCGTTGGAGTTGCTGTTGCCGGAGGCGATCGCGTAGACGACACCGTCGGCGATGGAGTTGCGCACCGCCGCCTCCAGCGTGGCGTTGCTGCCCGAGCCGCCGAGGCTCATGTTCGCCACGGCCGGCCCGGAGGTGTGGTGACCGGTGACCCAGTCGACCCCGGCGGCAACCGCCGCGAAGGAGCCGGAGCCGGCGCAGTTGAGCACCTTCACCGCGATCAGCCGTACGCTCTTGGCCACGCCGTACGCGTTTCCGCCGACGGTGCCGGCGACGTGCGTACCGTGGCCGTTGCAGTCGGTGTTGTTGGTGTCGACGGTGTTGACGCCCCACACCGCCCGGCCGCCGAAATCGCTGTGCGTGGTACGGATCCCGGTGTCGATGATGTAGGCGGTGACGTTCGGCGCCGTGTTCGGATAGGTGTAGCTGTTGTCCAGCGGCAGGTTCCGCTGGTCGATGCGGTTGAGACCCCAGGATGGCGGGTTTGTCTGCGTGCCCGTGGTCGATACGGTGCCGTTCTGCTCCACGTAGGCGACGCCGGGCTCCGCGGCGAGGCGGCGGGCGGCCCGCTCGCTCAGCGTGGCGGCGAAGCCTCGCAGCGCGTACCGGTAGGTGTGATCCACTCTGGCCCGGTATTTCGTGGCCAACTGCCCCGCCAGCGCGTCCACTCCTTGACTGGCGACTTTCCCGTCGTCAGCGAAGACAACGATATAGCTGTCCTTGATGGCATTCGGGTTACCCGCGCCAAGAATTTCGCTTTCGGCCGGTGCGGCCGAGACCGTGGTGACAGAAACGGTCAGGACCGCCGCCATGATCCCCCGATCATGGCAAGACGCCGGCCCCAACCTGAACGAACCTCTCTCACAGGGCTTCTCCCTCACGCAGGATTGATCCGACCGCCGGAGTGACCGACAGCCGGACAACAGAGGCATGGAGCGTTCACGCGGCCGCCACTCCAAACTAAACGAGACAGCGATGAAGGGCAATACCTCACCTTTGTATCCCACCAATCATTCCAATGAGTGTGGCAAGATGAATTAGCCGAACAAACCGGACCAGGAATTCTCCGAAACGGAGCTGCCCACCCGGAGGATCGGAGCGGGTGCCGCACCTACCCGCGCCCGGCGGTGAGCTGACACGCCCGCTACCCGTCTGGAACGCTGGCACCAGATCCATGACCTGCTCGACCGGGGCGTGGGCCTGCTGGAGTGCACCCGGCGTCTGCAGCTGGCTCTGAACACCGTCAAGCGCTACGCGCGAGCCGACCGGCCCTCCGCGCCCCCAAGCACCTCTTCGAAGAAGTCGAGGCACTCGGCTTCACCGGCTGCCTCAACCTACTGCACAAGTGCATCAACCAAGGCCGCGCGGACGTCGACCGCAGCCACATCTACGGACGAGCAACATCGCCTTCGACCTGCGCAAACACGACCCACCCGAGGCCGTGGTCCCCACCATGGTGTCGGCCGTCGCCCGTGTCCTCGCCAGCCGACCCGTAGACGCCGCACTCGTGCTCACGGCAACTGGCTCCTGCTCACCCGAACCGCCGGGACGGTACGCCAACACCGGCAATCGTGGTGGGACACCTACGGCGTCCGGGAGATGACCGTGCGGTAGGCCGGTTTCGCGGCGCAGGAGGCTTCGCGCCACCGGTCAGAACGACGAGCGCGGGTACGTCGTTGACTGTCGTCCAGTGCCCGGTCCACGGCCGGCGAGCCCTGAGCCGGGGGAGCGCACATCATGATCTTCGTTGATGTGCGCGGTGTGTGCTCTAACCCGACGCTCCGCCGGTGTCCGCAGGCCGATGACCTGCGGCTTCTCTCTCTCAGGCGTCCTGCGCGGGTCGCACCCGCGCGCCGCTGTGATCGCCTGCGGAAGCCCAGCGAAGTGCGTAAGTGCTGCTCAGCATCAGTTTCCCATCGACCGCCGTAGCGGTCTCCTGCCGCGCGCTGCGCCCGGCCCGGCGTCGGGCCGTGCCTCACTCTGGACCGTACTTATTGCCAAAGTCTGGCAACTACGTAATGCTGGCAGCAGTGGGCGGGTGCTCCGGCAACGCGATGATCTGAACTACCGCCGGGGCGCCCGCCCAACTCTGCGACGACGATGGTGTGAGGAGTTGCTGGTGGCCGTCTACTCTCTGCCCGACATGCCGTACGACTACGGTGCGCTGGAGCCGGCGATGTCCGGCGAGATCCTCCAGCTGCACCACAGCAAGCACCATGCGGCGTACGTCAAGGGCAGCAACGACGCCCTGGAGCAGCTCGCCGAGGCCCGGGACAAGGGTGACTTCGCGGCGCTGGTGGGGTTGGAGAAGACGTTCGCGTTCAACCTGTCGGGGCACGTGCTGCACTCGATCTTCTGGAACAACCTGTCCCCGGACGGCGGTGACCGCCCCGACGGTGAGCTGGCCGCCGCGATCGATGAGCACTTCGGATCCTTCGACGGCTTCACCGGGCAGCTGTCGGCGGCTACGAAGAGCGTGCAGGGCTCCGGCTGGGGTGTGCTGGCGTGGGAGCCGCTGGGACAGCGCCTCATCGTGGAGCAGGTCTACGACCACCACGGCAACGTCGGTCAGGGCTCCACCCCGCTGTTGGTGTTCGACGCGTGGGAGCACGCCTACTACCTGCAGTACCGCAACGTGCGCCCGGACTACGTCGACCGGCTGTGGAACATCGTCGACTGGGCCGACGTCACCGCCCGCTTCGACGCCGCCCGCGCCGCCGCGCCGAAGCTCTGACCGGCATGACCGGCCCGGCCCCGGTCGCCGCCGACCTCGTGCAACGCGCCGCCGGGGTCATCGCCGCCCGCCACCGCGGTGACCTCGCCGGCGCGGAGGCGCTGCTGGCCTCCTTCGAGTCCGACCAGGCCCGCACGCTCGGCTTCTATGTCCTCGCCGACCTGGCGTTGGGCCTCGTCCGAGCGCAGAGCGGCCAGAGCTTGGACGACCTGGTCCGGGAACTCACCCTGCTCGTGGCGGCCACACCACCGCGCCCGCCTGCCTGACCGGCGACAGCCCGCGCGCCGCCGGTGTTCGCCGGCTGATGACCTGCGGGCTTCCGTTTTCTGCCTCGTGTGCGAGCGAAGGCTCGTCCGTAGAGGACGAGCCCGTCGCGGCCCCCGGCGGTGGGGTGGCCGACGGCGTGCGCTCATCTTGTTGGCGACCGCGTCGTCGGGGTGCAGTACCGGTCCGATCGCCATGAGGATCGGTTCGTTGGCGCGCCAGTCCACGCCGAGTTCGACCTTGGAGACCCGCACACCGCAGCCACCTGGGGTGGCGGTTGATCGCGCCGTCGGTGACGGCCAGCCGGGCGAAGGTGTCGTACTGCCGCTCGGTCTCGACGGTCAGGCCGTCGTTGCGACAGGCGTGCACGACGGCGGTGACCGCGGCGGTGAACTCGCTGCGGTGGTCCCAGGCGGTGAACAGGTCGACGTCCTCGCTGGGCCGCTGCAGAAGCCCGGCGGCCTGGACCGCGTAGCCGTCGGCCAGCGCGAAGCCGTTATCGGTCGGCCGCGGCGAGCCCGGTGTGGGCGAGGCGTTCGTGGAAGGGGTCCACCGCTATGCCGCGTTGCTGCGGGTGGCGGCGAGTTCGGGGAAGGTGTCCTCCCAGCGCTGGCGGAGCTGGGGTGGCAGCCAGAGGGTGGGCCAGAGCCGTCGGAGGAGGTCGGCGTCGAGCCAGGTGTTGAGATCTTCGGCTGTGCTGGCTTCGGTGAGCACCACCTTGTACATGCTGGCCAGGCGTGCGGTCCGGTTCAGGTCGTACTCACCGTGTCCGGACCAGTCGAGATGACGCGGAAGCGTCACCGTGCCCGCGGTCGGGCCATGCCGAGTGCTCGGTATCCGGGCATGCGGCGTGGGAGTGAGGCGGCGAGGATGGGTGTGGCCGGGTCGTGATAGTCGTGGACCTCGGCGAGGTCCTTGCCGGGCGCGGCGCGGATGACGCGGTCGGCGCATTGGACGAGTAGGCAGTCGTAGGAGATCGGGCCGGCGAGGAAGAGGGTGTCGAGGGCGGGGGGCGTCGAAGCCTTCGCCGATGAACGGTGTGGTGCCGATGACAAGGAGACCGTCGCCGGCCTTGGCGCCGTCGAGCCGGTCGACGATGGTCCGCCGTTCGCGGCTGCTCATCGCGCCTGGGAGCACGAGCGCCTGGTGCCCGCGTGCGGCGAGCAGAGCGGTGAGTGCCTCGACCTGGGCGACCCGGCGGGTCAGGACGAGACAGTTGCGACCGCGGGTCAGGGCCGCGGCGACATCGTCGGTGATCTATGTGTTGCGGGGCTCGTCGAGGGCCAGCCTTCGGTGTACCTCGCGAGCGCGCCGGGCGCATCCAGGTCGACGTCGCCGGGTTGAAAGTGGTCTCGTGGATGAACAGGGCTCGACAGGGTCCGGCGTCGGCGTGCATCGCTGCCGCGAGGGTGCCTTGTTGTTCCTCGTCGGTCAGGGATTGACGCCTACCGGCACTGGGCCGGAAGGTAGGCCACGATGAGCGAGTACCAGTACTACGAATTCACCGCCGTCGACCGACCCCTCACTGTTCGGGAGCGGGCCGAGCTGCGGTCGCTGTCGACCCGGGCCGACATCACCGCCACCAGCCTTGTCAACACCTACGAGTGGGGCAACTTCAAGGGCGACCCGCGCAAGCTGATGGAACGATACTTCGACGCACACCTGTACCTGGCGAACTGGGGCACCCACCAGCTCATGCTCCGGCTACCGAAACACGTGCTCGACCCCGCCACCGTCGCCCAGTACTGCCAGGGTGACAGCGCATCCGCGTGGACCGCCGGCAAGCACGTCATCATCGACCTGCACGACGAGGACGAGGACGGCGCCGACGAGTGGGATCTGGACGGCCACGGTCTGCTTACCTCGATCATTCCGGTCCGGGCCGGCCTCGCCGCCGGCGACCTGCGCCTGCTGTACCTGGCCTGGCTCCGCTGCGTACAGTCCGAGGAGATCGCCGACGACGAGCGCGAACCGCCTGTCCCCGCCGGACTGGGCGCCCTCGACGCGCCCCTCACCGCCGTCGCCGAGTTCCTGCGCATCGACACCGACCTGATCGCGGCCGCGGCGGCCGGGTTGGCGCAGGCCGCCTCGAGTGAACCGACCGCAGCGCAACTACGGACGTGGGTCGTCGGGCTGCCCGCCTGGGACAAGGACGCCATCCTGGCCGACCTGATCACCGGCGGCGACAGCTACCTGCGCAGCCGACTGCTGCGCCGCTACCGCGACGGGCATCCCGCCGACGCGTCCACGCCGACGGCTATCCGTACTGCCGGTCAACTGCTCGCAGCCGCTGCGGACCTGCGCGCCGTGGGGGAACGACGGGATGCCGAGCAGCGTGAACGCGACCGGGTCCGCCGGGAACGCTCCGCCGCAGCCGCCCGGCAACGGCACCTCGACACCCTCGCAGTCGACCAACCCGCCGCCTGGCAACGGGTCAACGCACTCATCGCCACGAAGAAACCCCGCGAGTACGACACCGCCGTACAACTCCTCGTCGACCTGCGCGACCTCGGCGAACGCGACGAAAACACCTCATCGTTCCGAAACCGGCTGGCCGAGCTACGGGCGGCGCACGCCCGCAAGCCCAGCCTGCTCGAACGCCTCAACCTCGCAGGCCTCGACACCTGACGCCTGGTCCGCCGCCCGGTGGGCTGGCCACCATCGCCTACCCGAGCTGCGGCTCTCGCGCCGGCGCCACGACCTCAGACGATGACCGTCGGCCTGCAACAGGGCCGGCGTTGACGGCCATAGTGTGGTGTGAGGCATCATGTTTGGCCGTCGGACGAGGACCTGTGGTCTTCGATCGTCGCCGGTGACGAGTCGGCGTTCGGCCGGCTTTTCGACCGGTACTCCCGCTCGGTTTACAACCACGCGTTCCGGCTGACCGGGTCGTGGTCGACGGCCGAGGACGTCACCCAGGCGACGTTCCTCGTCGCGTGGCGCCGCCGCCACGACGCCCGCTTGGTGGATGGCTCGGCGCTGCCGTGGTTGCTGGTCGTCGCCACCAACGCGGTCCGCTCCGAGTGGCGGTCGGCGCGCCGGTGGCTGGCGCTGCTGCGGCGTCTACCGGCGGAGCGGCACGCCGATGGTGACCTCGCAGACGAGGTTCCCGCGCGGCTCGATGACGAGCGGCAGATGACCGAGGTCCTCTCGGTGGTCCGCCAGTTGTCACCGGCCGAGCGGGAGGCGGTGGCCTTGTGCCTGTGGTCCGGCGTGTCGTACCCGGACGCGGCAGCCGTGTTGGGCATCAGCGAGGTGGCGGTGCGGTCCCGGGTCAGTCGGGCGCGCAGCCGTCTGGCGCGGCTGCTGCCCGAGGAGATTCAGGAGGGGAAGCGGTGAACGACATTCTCGACCTACCCGCGGAGCGGGACCTACCGCCGAAGTCGGCGCACGCGATGCGGGCCCGGATCCTCGGCTTCGCGAGCCCGCCTCCGGCGCGTACTCCCCGACTGAGGATCGCCGTGGCCGTGGCGGTGCTGCTAGCCGTGGCATCTGGTGCCGCGGCGGTGGTGTGGGACCGGCCGGAGCGCTCGACCGTGCAGGTGTTGGCCATGGGGGCCGGGGAGCTGTCGCCGACGCTGCGGGATGCGGCCGAGCGGTGCCTTCGGTGGAACTCCCCGCAACGGCAGACGCGGCAGGACCCGAGCGAGCAAGCCGTCCCGGTGTCCCTGGCCGACCTGGCGGTGGCCATCGAGCGGGGTGACCGCGCACTGGTGTTGTTCATGAACGACGTCGGCTACGCCACCTGTGACGTCGAGTCGCCGGGAACGGGCCGCGAGTCCGGCGGGGGCGCCACCGATCCCTGGCCGCACGGAGATTGGCTGCCCGGGCCGGTGCAGCGGCTGCTGCTGACCTCCACCGAGGCCGACGGTGGGGACGTCAGCGTCAGCGGCAGGGTCAGCAGCCGCGTCCACCGGCTCGTGCTCGACCACGGCGACGGCCACACCACCACAGCACGACTTTCCGAAGGCGCGTTCGGCCTGATGACCAGCGACGCAAGGCTCAAGGCCGGCAACGACCCTGAACTGGTCAGCTACGACGCCAAGGGGACGGAGATAGACAGGCGTCCGCTATTCCAAGCCGAAGATCAGCTCGAGTACTGCTATACGGGCCCGGACGGAAAGCGGATCTACGGAAAACCGACCAACGGCTGCCGTCCTGCCGAAAAGTGGGGGCGTTAGCCATGATCGGAGGGTGACTGCTGCCCCGGGACGTGGGTCGTCACTCGCGGACCAGCCCCGGTGGCAGCGCGTCCTCGTCGGGGTGGACCTGCGGGCATTGGCCACGGGGTCGCGCTCCAGGGCGTGGATCACGGGTGCCGGGGGTCTGCTGCACCGATCGGTGACATCTGAGATGGCTTGCCCTGATGGCCTAGCGGGGAGCCCAGTAGGTTCAGCTGTCGAGCACTTTCACTGTCATCGATTGGAGATGCCGGCCACGTGTCGCAGGTCGAGAAGATCGCCGGTGAGCTCCGCGCGTTGATGACTGGGGTGGAACGCGCGCAGGGGTTGGCAGCCGCTGCTGACGGTCAGGCGCAGGAGGTGGCGTTGCGGGCCGCGGGCGCGGGCTTCGTGGCAGTGGCGGCGGGTGTGGCGCGGGTGCGTAACGCGATTACGGGCATCCAGGTCGGCCTGGGAACTCTTGCCGGGTCGATCGGTGAGGCGACGAAGGCCATCGCGGCGGTGCCGAACGAGGCCAGCCCGCAGGAGACGATCGCTGGGCTGGTGCCGGTGCAGAGTGCCGTGGACGCCGCTCGTGACGCGGCGGCTGGGGCCATCACCGGAGTCGGTGAGGCGCAGCAACTCGTCGCCATGGTTCTGCAGGGTGGGCAGCCCGGGCCGCTGCTGCAGGTCCTGGACAGTATCAAGCAGGTTCTGGTGCTGGTCGTTGCGCGTACCGGCGGGGCCCGTCAGGCCGTTGAGGCGGCGATCGCGCAGGCCCGGCAGTTGGGGTCGTCGGGAAACTGACGCTGGCTGGCGGTCACCCACCGGCCAGCCCCACCCCTTCCGAGCGCGGTGACCCGCCGTCGACACCTCATGCCGCCGGCGACACCCCATCAGCTGACCACGGCCACGGTACGCCCTGGGCCAGGCAGCCAACCGGAGTCCCGGGCGGGACGCCGACCGGTCCGAGAACCAGAATCCCGCCCCGGTTGGACGACGAAGGGCGGCGTCCGTTGGAGCTCGAGAACGAATGCGCCGATATAGTCGCCAGCAGGAGCTACCGGGTCCACCAGAACCCCACCAGGCAGGAGATCGCCGACGCCCGGCTCCGGACCGGCGACTCCGGCAACCCGAACAAAGACCCGGACTACCTGATCGAAGATCACGTGTTCGACTGCTATTCGCCCACTCTCGGCAAGCCGGTACGGGGTGTCTGGAGCGAGGTCCGCGCCAAGGTCGACAAGGAGCAGACCCAACGTGTGGTGCTGAACCTGCACGACTGGCACGGAGACCTCGCGGCCCTGCGGACACAGTTCGACACCTGGCCGGTCGAGAAGCTGAAGGAACTCGTCGCGGTAACGCCCAGTGGCGCGATCGTGCAGATCGTCCGTCGAGACTGAGGAGAGGCGCAGAGATGGCTGTCGAGTTCAGGTTGACCCTGGCCGGTGACCTTCCCCTGGAACACGTCGCTGATCTCGTGGCGGCGGACACCGCCGAGAAGCCGAGGCCGAGCGGCACCAACCCGCGGCTGTTCAGTGCCCGCCTCTACGACACCCGCGGGTACGCGCTGACCGTCTCCTCAGGGAGCCAGGGCTATTTCGATGCCGAGGGCGACGACGGTGCCCGCTGGGAGTGGGAGCCTGAGACGTACGCCGACATCGACTTCTCCATGCGGGCAGACGACTTGGTCGACAAGGGGATCCCGAACATGATGAAGGCCGTGGCCCGGGTGTTGGCCGCCCGGCAGGAGGACGCGGCGCTGGTCCAGAACGGCAACTGGCTCCTGCTGACCCGCACCGCGGGCGAACTCCGTAGACACCGGCCTACATGGTGGAGCCACTACGGCATAGACGACCTCATCACCCCGTGAGCCAACCGCGTGGGTGACCCGCTGACGGACGACGCGGCTTCGACCCGCCGTCCGTGCGCGACGTCGACGTCGCCTCTCGACCCGGCGGACCTGACCCGCGACAACGACGACCGGGCCGCCGCGCGGCTGATCGCGACCTGGCCGGAATCCCCGTGGGAGGCGACGCCCAGCCGGGGGAGCGGGCAGCCCCACATGATCTTCGATGATGTGCGCGGTGTGTGCTCTCCAGCAGATGCCAACCCGGGTCAGCCGGTGCCAACGCGGGTCACCGCGGCCGACCGCCGGTCGCAAACCGGGGTACGTGTGCTCGAGCTGTGGTCCTGGGCTGGGCAAACGGGCATCCGGGTGACGCGGGTGAACGTGGGCCACTCCCTGCCACCCCAGGTGAACCCCCAAGTCGCTAGACTAGGCCCTCGCGCCCTCGTAGCTCAGGGGATAGAGCATCGGTTTCCTAAGACCGTTGTCTATCTGTACCCAGAGGCTCAGTACCTGCGGGTTCCTATTCTGCTTTCACTTTATTGGGTCGCACACCCGCGTCGCTGTGCTCGCTTGCCGAAGATCAGCAGAACGGGCGTAAGTCCTGCTCAGGCCATGCTTCTAACCCGACGCTCCGCCGGTGTCCGCAGGCCGATGACCTGCGGCTTTCCTATCGTCCCCGTTGTGTGCCGGTCGCTTCGCGGGATCGCTGCGATCGCTTGCCGAAGATCATCTGGAACGTTGTGGGCCCTATGGGTGCCGGCTTGACGTAGCCGCGAGTCGGGGCCGATCATCGTTCCTCGTCGTCGAGCAGTTCGCGGCGCCACTCCGCGAACCGGCTTCGGAGATCGTCCAGCGCTGGGCCGGTGACGCCGTATCGGGCGAAGTCGTCGGGGTCGAGCTGGGCGGCTTGTCCGAGGGCGTCGGCGAAGATGCGCCGGTCGAAGCCACGGTCGGCGCGTTGGGCGAGGGCGAGGAGGGCGTCGCGGGTGTAGCGGCCGGATCGGAGCGTGGCGTCGATGTCGATGAAGTCCCGGGCGAACGCTCGTCCGTAGAGGGCACTCATCTTGTTCGCGACCGCGTCGTCAGGGTGCAGTACCGGTCCGATCGCCATGAGGTTCGGTTCGTTGGCACGCCAGTCCACGCCGAGTTCGACCTTGGAAACCCGCACACTGTCGGTGACGGCCAGCCGGGCGAACGTGTCGTACTGCCGCTCGGTCTCGACGGTCAGGCCGTCTTCCCGGTAGGCCTGCACGACGGCGGCCACCGCGGCGGCGAACTCGTCGCGGCGGTCCCAGGCGGTGAACAGGTCGACGTCCTCGCTGGGCCGCTCGACGAGCCCGGCGGCCTGAACCGCGTAACCGCCGGCAAGCGCGAAACCGTATCGATCGGCCGCCCCGAGCCCGGTACGGGCGAGGCGTTCATGGAAGGGGTCCACCGCTACGCCGCGTCACTGCGGGTCGCGGCGAGTTCGGGGAAGGCTTCCTCCCAGCGCCGGCGGAGCTGGGGCGGCAGCCAGAGGGTGGGCCAGAGCCGCCGAAGGAGGTCGGCGTCGAGCCAGGTATCCAGATCCTCGACCGTGCTGGCTTCGGTGAGCACCACCTTGTACATGCTGCCCAGGCGTGCGGGCCGGTCAAGGTCGTATTCGGCGTGCCCGGACCAGTCGAGGTGACGCGGAAGCGTCACTGTGCCCTCGGTCGGGCCGTGCAGTGCGGCGAGGGTCTCGGCCACCACGTAGGGCCGCCGGTCACCGTAGGGCCGGTAGTCCGCTGGCGGCTGGGGTGATGTCCGGCGCCGGTTGATGTTGGTCGCCCGCCGGACTTCCGGTCGGAGCGCCTGGCGGATGGTCTCTCGGCTGTATCCGGTGACGCGCTGCAGATCCACCGGCCGCCAGCCGGCAGCGTGAAACGCCCGCAGTTGCTCGTCTCGCTCGGTCAACGCGGCGGCCCGCGTCGCCTCATACCGGGAGACAACCGCCTGCAACTCATCCTCAGAGAACCGGCCCATGACCGCTAGCCTACCAGGCTAGGCCCAGCGCGCTTGGCTTCTAAGGCGGTGGTCTATCTGTGTCCGAAGGCTGATGACCTGCGGATTTCCATTCATCTGCTCATGTATGCCGGTCGCGGCAGGGTGTTGCTGTGGTCGCTTGCTAAAGATCAGCCAGGCGGTGTTTCGTAATGGTCCAACCGTCAGGAGTCGGACCGCAGTGGACAGGGCCTCGTTGCTCCGTCCCATCCGATGCAACCCTGGCCCGAACCTTCTGATCCGTAGTCCGAACCCGTCAGATGCTCTCTACGCTGCGTAGGCGGAGCAGCATGTGTGCTGCTGCGCGCTTATAAATGCCAAAACAGACGACCGCGTGTCTGCTGGTCAGGGCGATGACGGGAGCGGGGTTCCAACCTTCCGCAGACGGCGATCGGCCGTGCAGGACGTGCTGTGCTGGTCCTGTTCCAAGCGTGCTGGTCAGGTTCCGAACATCCGAGCACCAACGGAGCACCACCACGGCTGGTAACCACCGGCGCGAAGGACCCTTACTGGTCGTCGCTGCGAGCGCGTACCGAGCGCCGGACGGCAGCGGTCGATGAGCCTCCGTGAGACGCTCACGTTCCGAGGCTGGTTGGTCGCCTGCTGTAGATTGCAGTGTCGTGCTTCTCGTGGCAGCGAATCCGGAGCCCGTCGCGCAGCCCACGTTCTGGGAGAACGTCGTCTGCATTCTGTTCTTCTCGTCGATAGGCGTGCTGTACGTCTGCTACTACTTCGGCTTCAGGATCGACGCCAAGTGTCTCGTCATCACCAAGACCACCCGCAGGCCCTGCATGAAAGACGGCAAGGTTCTCGTGGGCTGCCCAAAGCACAAGCGGCAGAAGACGGTGGCCTGGGTTCGCCATCTCGGCGCTGCAAGTTGGCTGGATCCTTGGCTTCACCGGTTGCACATCGTTCCGCCGTCGTTCGCGCCTGTGCCGTCACCTCCGACACCGCCAGCCGTCCAGGGTGTCGCGTCGCCAGTGGTGACCCAGACGCCTGGCAGGCGCATGGCGCTCGAAGCCCGTATCGCGTTGTGGGCTTTGGGCTTCGGCGTGCTCCAGGCGGTCACGGCCCTCGTCGCGCTCGCTGTCGATGTCGCCGCTGGCAAGTAGCGGCTGGCCTCCCGGGAGGGCGGACGCATGCGTCGGCCGGTGTGCTCAGGTGGTGACGAGGTCCCGTAGGCCGGCGGGATCGCCTGCGGCGATGTAGCGGAAGCTCTGTGGAGGGCGGAAGGGTGCCTGCTCGCGTAGGTGGTGCAGCGGTAGCGGCTCGTTGAGGCGGTTGACGGTGGTGAGGTGCAGAAGGTGTGCGTTCACAGCGCCATCGAGGTAGGTGTCGTATTCATCGCGGTTGAGGCCGAACTGCTGGTGGAAGCGTCGCCATCCGTCGTCGGGGGCGCAGACGGTGGTGGCGCCGAGTCGGGCGGTGCCGACGATGGCCATCTGTGGGGAACTGGCGTAGAGGATGATCGGTGTGCCTGGGGCGGCGTTCACCGGGCGTCGTCGGATCTCGATGTTTTTGGTGCCGTTCAGGATGGCGGTGGCGAAGCGGGGGCGAAGCGAGAGCAGCAGGGTGCGCTGATGGTTCATCGGGCTCGGCCTTCCTGGTAGAGGGCGGCGAACAGCGCGGCGGTGATCCGCGTTGGTTGTTGCGGCGCGGTGGCCGGGCCGCCGTGTGTGGCAGCGAGTCGGCGGAACGTTTGCCGGGAGATCGGCCGCGGGAAGATCTCGGTGTTGGTGAACCGTAGGGCTTGTGCGTGGCCGTTGCGGGCGACTCTGTGCACGGTGTTTCTGTCCCAGACGCCGAGGTGCTGGAAGCGGTCGTAGAGGTCGTCCGGTGGGGCGGTGACGACGGCGTCGAGTTGGGAGCAGGCGATGATGGCCGCTGGTTGTTGGGTGGTGGTGCCGCCCTTGCTCATGTACCAGAGCAGCCGTGCGGGAGCCTGCGGCCTGGTGCCGCCGGGGCTGCGGTAGTAGACGTGTTCCCGGCTGATGCCTAGGGCGTCGTGTCGCGGGAAGATGCTGGCGGGTACGCCGAGCAACTGGCTTGAGAAGGGCTGCTGTATGGGGATGAGGTAGGTCGGCAGCTCACTGTCGACGATCTTGATCGGCCACCAGATACGTTCGAGTTCGGCGGCGGCGACGGCGGGCATACCAGATCGTAGCGGTGCGGGTGCGGGCAGTCCGGCAATCTTCGCAGCGGAGATCGCGGCCCGCTCGACCTCCGCGGCGGGGCCCACTGTGGCGATTGCGTAGCCGTAGAGGGTGCCGTCGGTTTCCTGGAAACCGTCGTCGACCGCAGCGAGTCGCGCCTGGGGTGACATGTGGGGATCAGTAATCTGGATCATGGGGAGCGCGGCGTCTCGTGCTGACTGCCGTAGGCGGAACAGCAGCTGCCGGGCGAGGGTGTCGGCGAGTGGCTGGTTCGCCACGCGCAGCAGCGGCACTCGTAGGACGCCGGACGACTCGGTGGTGGCGTAGGCGGCGACGAGTTCGCCCGTGGATTGGTAGATGCCCAGCCGTTGGGCGCCGCTGACGGCGAGCTTGTTCAGGGCGCCCTGGAGTTGGCGTGGCCGTTCCCCAGAACGGTGGTTGCGCAGCGCTTCGATCGTCTGGTTCTCGCCGCTGCGCAGGCGTCGCTCGACGTAGCCGGTGTCGAGGAGGCTGGCCGGACGGTAGGCCTCGGCGTTCGCTAGCTCGTCGATGTGGATGACCACGTCGGCGGGTCGCATGATGCGCAGGCCGTGTCGCTCGGCAACCTCCCGGTAGATCCTGGTGAGGTTCTGGTCGTTGGTGACGAGGACGTTCAGGTTAGCGGCGATGGCATCACCGACGTGCTGCAGGTCCAGCAGGTCTTGGGTGTCTCTCGGGTTCGCGGGATCCAGCGGGCGCGTGTATCGCTGCAGTTCGTCGATGATGTGGGCACGCGCGGCGGGATCGGAACGCACCGAGGGGAACGTCTGCACCCGGTCGGTGCAATGGGCGCGAAGATCGCTGTCCAGCCGGTCGATCTCGGTGTTCAGCGCCGCGGTGCGGACGATCTCCAGGAGCCCCACCAGGTGCGGTGCGAGCAACGCGTGCGACTCGTCGGCGTTGGTGCGGCCGGCCTCGGTGAGGTCACGCACCACGTTCATGTCGATCGCCGCTCGGACCAGGACGGTGTCAGCGTCCGCGGAGAGCAGGTTGGGGTGGTCGTGGTCCCGCCACCAGTCGATCAACGGTTCTCCGCTGCTTCCACGGCCTGGGCGTTCACCGCGCTGCGCGAAGCCGAGATGGATCCACATCTTACCAAGGCGGTAGTCACGCCGACAGCGCGCAGCGATGCCGAGGTGATCTTGGTGGAGATCGCTGATTCGCTCGACAAGCAGCCGGGCGATCCCCTTGCCGCGCCAATCGGGGTCGACGCATAGGTGACTGAGCCGCACCCGTCGACGTGCCAGTGCGAAGAGTGCGTAACCCACGACCCGTTCGCCGGCGTGGGCCACCAGCAGGGTGCCCTTGACGGCGGCGTCATCGTAAGCGGAGAACGGCATGTGACCGAGAGTCGCGCGGGCAGCGTTTCCGAGCTGGATGGCCGCGTCGATAGCTTCCCGATCTTGCGGGCCCGGTGTCACCAAATCGATCGAGGTGGGACTGTCGGCACTCCCCATTGCCAGCATATACGCAGTGTCAACGATCCACTGTGAAGTGTGAAGGCCTCGGTGCTACGTCGCCAGGGCCTCGTGGCGCTGGCCCGGCCGGCGGGTGCACGTTGACGAACACGCCACCGCCATCGGCGAGCCGGGCGAAGTAGTCCGGTGCCTGCGATCGCACGCGGACGGCGTGCCACCACGACAGCCAGAACCATCGCCACTGCGACTGGGGAGGCGCCATGTCGCATGGTGGCTGAGGTCAGGGTCCGATCCACCGCTCAGGTCGGCGCGCTCGTCTCGGACTGAGCAGTGCCGCCCGGGGCCGCGCCGTCCGACCCTGGGCCGAACACCTGCTGGATCGGTAACCAGCCTTCGCCCAGATCCTGCCCAGGGGGCGGCACGACGACCGGGTCGTCGCCGATGTGCGGCTCGCCGAGGTAGATCCGGCCTTCGTGGCGGAAGGTGGTGTCGGAGACGACTACGGGCGTTTCGAAGACCTCATCCTCGACGGGCAGCCAGCCGTTGGCGTACAGGGTACGCGCGAAGTTGAGCGTGGCGATGGTCAGCACCATGATGTGGGCCACCAGCGGCGCGGCGGCCCGAAAGCGCTCGGCAACCCCAAACGACCGAGTCCGGGCGAGCCGGTCCGCGTCGCTGTGCACGACGTCGCCATAGAGCCAGGCGAACCCGAGCACGTTGTCGGTCACCCGCTGCGACTCGTTCGAACCGGCCTTCGACAGATGCACCTCGTACCCGCGCAGCACCTCGCTGCGGGGCTTGATCGCTACCCACTCCGCCTTCAGGCCCTTCAGGTGCTCCATCGCCGAGGGCGGCACCTGCCCAGCGTGCAGGAAGAACCCGACCGCCTTGAAGAACTTCCCCCAATGGGTCGGGTCCTCATCGAGGATCAGCGGCCGAAGCCGGGCAGCGGCTGACTCGACCACCTCTTCCGGCGGCAGCTCCTGGACCACGGTCTGCGTCTCCCGCGCGGGATCAATGACAACTTGCATCGTCATCTGCGCCAGCGCGACCAGGGCGGCACGGTCCTGGGCGAGGGAATGGGCCTCGACCCGGCGGGCCCGGGGCAGGAACGCGAGGAGCGCGGCTCGATGGCCACGTTCAACTTGATCTCTATCCGTCATGGTCAGTAGCCCCTTGTGTGGCAAGCAAATTGCGTCACAGGCCCTCATTGAGCAGCTACTGTACCGCCGCCGCTCGACACGGGACCCCTCCGTGATCGCCGGCCTCAATGGCCTGCGCCTGTTCACCGACGCCGCCTGGCGGCGTGCGACCCGCACTGCGGCCGCATGAGCCGCCGCCGCGACACCTCCAGGCGCGCCGATCTCGGCACCACATCCAGCAGCGCATCCGACGGGTACACCGTGGCGGTCTGCCGCCGCGCTGCTGAGGCACCCCGCAGGTTTCGGACTTCGACCGTACCGCCCAACTGGCACGCCTGCGCCAGAGCCTCGACGGCACCGCACGGTTTGCACCAGCGACTGCCTCAACGCCTGCGACTACGCCAACGTCATCGTCGTCCAACCATCCAGCAACGCCGTGAGAGGGGCGGCTGACGACCGTGCCGGTCCCCTATCGTCGTACCGTGTTCAACGCGTTCATGAAGAACGAACTGCTGCTGGCGATGCTTGAGACCGTGGCCGGGGATGATGTTGATCTGGAGCCGGCCAGGAAGGCGTTCGAGGAGACCAGAGGCGACTTCCGTGCGAAGTTCACCGCCGCAGTGCGGGCGCGGCTGGCACAGTCGGCAGTTCCTGAGGTGTTCATCGACCTACCGGAACACCCCGAGCTGCTCCGAAAGTCCGACCTTGAGGCGTTGGTCCGACCGGCCGCGGACGGATTTCTGCGTTCCCACCCCTCCAAAGAAGAGCTACTGAAGCAGGTCGTGACAATCCGGCGCCGTCAGGAGCGGCGGCCGACGTGGATTCCGCGTGTTGACCGCGACGGCAAACCCATGACGTCAGCAGCGGTCAGGCCGCCGGAGGACGAACGCGAGCCGGACCGACCGCTGCCGATCGCCGCCCTGTCCGAACTCGGCGCGGTGACCATCATGCTCCCCGCCGCCGAACAGGAACGCCCCGAACTGGCCATGGTGTCCGGCGGCATCGGCGCATGGGAATCCGCACTCTTCACGTTCCTCGGCCTCGCAGACGGCGCGCCAGCCACAACTATCACGATCGACGCGACGGCCAACGAGTCACTGATCCCCGACGACGTGCGCTGGTGGTCACCCGAACCGGTCCAGCCGGTGCCGGCCGCGCAGGACCCAGGCGTAGCCAGCGAGCTGCTCGCCACGAGCCCGACCCTGGGTGGGCTGCCGGTGATCGACAACTCGCCGGAGCGGTACGAGGTCGTCGTTGATGCCCTCGCGGCCGTGGGCGACTGGCGCCACAGCCCGCGCTGGACGCTAGAAACCTGGGACCCCGGCGACAACTCCGCCACCCTTGCGCTCGCACACGCCGCTATCGCCGGGTGGGCAGACGAACAGCGCAGCGGCGTCGTGGTGTTCGTATACGGCGGAGCAATGTACACGAGCGAAGGCCTGGTCGGCGTCCCGAGCCCGCTGCACAGCTACGTCCTCGTCGCGACCCGGTCCGCCGACGGCACCGACACCGTCGACACGGTCCACCGCGTCAACCTCACCTGCCCCGGCGAGAACTGGTGCCACCGGGGCGGATGTCCGGACCACGACGTCCCGGAGCTGGCAGCGCTACTCATGCCGGCCGTCACCATAGGACACGTCGCAGAGGCAGCCGGCGACAGCACCCACGGCCGCTGGGCCGATTCGTACCACCGGCTCTACGGCGATGGCGAAGGCCCCGACTACGCCGACCGCGTCCTCGAACACCTTACATCGACACTCGCGCGTCATGGCTGGGCTGAGCTGACCGACTCCACCTGGGAAGGCCGCCTGGAGCAGACACTGCTACGTCGTGGCGAGCACTGCCTGACCGCCGCCTACGACCCCGTCACACGGCAGATCCAACTCATCGACGGCAAGGCTGAACTCGAACTCACGCTGGACATGCTGGCCGATGACGGCGTGCTCACCAACTACGACGGACAAGACACCGTCGACACAAGCGAGGAGGCGACCGAACGCTGGGGCGCTGAACTGCTAACCGCCGCCACCGAGCTCCTCGCTGGCCGCATCAACGAGCTCCCCCAACTCGCCGCACCCATCCAGGTCACCGTTCTCGGCCTCCACCCACACGCCGATGGCATACTGCGCGGACCCGAAGCACCCGCCCTCGTCGAGCACCAACTCGAAGCCTTGCTGCTCACCACAGGGGTTCTCACCGCACCCGAGTAGACCAATGCGGGCAACGCCCAGCACCAACACGACCCGTTACACCAACTTCGAGGGCGTGGTGCAGTCAGCTGGACTCAAGATCGCCGGATCCTGTCTCTGGCGGTACCGCTGCCCCACGGCACGCCTTGCCTCCGGCCTTCGACGAGAGTCACCACCCAGCTCCCGAGTTGGCCGCCGCCCCGCCGGTGGGTGGACCGTCGGAAGGCACAGGTGGCGAGCGCCGGTCGATGGGCCCGTACCGGCAGGTGGGTCGGCGTCGGTGGAACGGGTGAGTCCATCGAAAGGGCACGGTCATGGTGACGTGAGGTGTGATCTTCAAACGGTGCGGGTGCCGGGACGACCAGCGGCGGCGATTGGAGCAGTCCTGCCCCCGATTGGGGGAACGTGGCCACGGCACCTGGTACTTCCACTGCTCCGCCAGGAACCTGCTCGGCCACTCCGAGCGGGTCCGCCGTGGCGGCTACCCCTCGCAGGCCGCCGCCCGCCACGCCCGCGACGAATGGCTGACCACGACCGAGGCGGATCGAACGGCACAGGGCTGGACGGTCGAGCGGTGGCTGCGGCACTGGCTCGACAACCGCACGAAGATCCGGCCCACCACGCGCTTTCACTACACCCGCGACGTCGACACCGTCCTCATCCCGCAGCTCGGCCGCTACCGCCTGGCGGACCTCGACGCCCCGCTCCTGCGCACCGTGTTCGCGCAGATAGCGGCCACCAGGAACAGCAAGGGCCGTCCGCAGTCCGCCTCGGCGATGCACCACCTGCGCACCACCCTGCGGGCCGCCTTCAACCTCGCGGTCAAGGAAGGAGTCCTGGACCGTAACCCGGCCCGGCACATCGAGATCGCCGGCTACCAGCAACCCCACGCCAGGGTCTGGACCGACGCTCGCGTCGAGTCCTGGGAACAGACTGGTGCCCGGCCGGCCGTGGCGGTCTGGACCGCCGACCATCTCGCCGAGTTCCTCGGCGCCGTCAACGACGACCCCCTGTTCGCCCTCTGGCGGCTCGCCGGGCTGCGCGGACTACGCCGCGGTGAGCTGTGCGGGTTGCGGTGGTCCGACATTGACCTCGACCGCGGCACCCTGACCATCGACCGTAACCGCACCACCGCCGGCTACCAGGTCGTCGAAGGCGAACCGAAGACCCCGGCCGGGCGGCGGTCGGTCGCCCTCGATAAGCGCAGCGTGCAGATCCTGCGCGTGCACCGCCGCTACGAGCAGGACCGAAAGGCGGAGGCGGCAGAGAACGGCACGCCGTGGACCGACACCGGATACGTGTTCACCCGCTCAGACGGCCAACCGATCAACCCGAACTACGCCACCACCCGCTTCCGGATCCTCGTCCGCCGAGCCGGCCTACCCCCCGTGCGGCTACACGACCTGCGCCACGGCGCCGCGTCCCTCGCCCACGAAGCCGGCGCCGACCTCAAAACCCTGCAGGACCTCCTCGGGCACTCCAGCATCGTGGTCACCGCCGACACCTACACCAGCGTCCTGCCGCAGATCCAGCGCCGCTGCGCCGACGCCACCGCCCAACTGGTGCTCAACGCCGCCCGCCGCACACCCGGAAGAAGATCAAAGCCAGGGCCCGTAAGAACCGGCCCGACCGCGGTCCCAAAGCCGGCACCCCGGCGCCGACGAAACCGAAAACAGGTGCTCCGACCCCTCCGAAGCGCAAGCAGGCCGCAAAGCCGCAGGTCACGTCCCGACGAACCCGCGAGAAGACCGTCTCCGGGGCTGCACCCACATCGCACCCACGTGACACCCACCGTCCACTCCGGCCGGACAGCAGAAAGGGCCCGAACCGCATTCCCGCAGCCCGGACCCCTCTTGATCTTGTGCGCCCGAAGGGACTCGAACCCCTAACCTTCTGATCCGTAGCCGAGTTCGGGTGCGTCCTCGCAGGTCCAAGCCCTGCAGGGGCAGGTCATTCTCGACTGTCGATGGATCGGCGGGCATCGCGCTTCCCCTCGAATCCGCGTGCGGTACGTCCGCGTCAGTTCCCCGACGTCCGAGCAGCCACCGAGCAGCCACGATCGCCGCGGGCCGCAACCTGGGTAGCCGAAACGGACCAGGTGGGGTGATCATCTGCGCAGTTGCCGGCGGGGGGAGACAGCGTCGATGAGAGTCCGACTCAGGATGCGGCACACCTCGGCAGCCCCCGGCCCAAGCGCCGCTGGGGTCATCAGCTCGTCATGTGGCACCTGGATGGGCTCGTTCTACAGGATCAGGCTGGCGGTCCGCTGACGGGGCTGCCTGCTGACCCGGCCGACCGACATCAACTGCGGGTTGTTGACGCCGACACCCATGGCCACCTGGTCGCCGTCCAGAATCCTCAGACCGCCGATGAGACGCAGCAGTCCGGCGATCTCGATCTGGTCAGGCAAGGCATCCGGGTCGAGGCTGGCGCCCAGTCGCCCCGAGCACTGCCCGCCGGCAGGCATCGTGGAAAGAATCTTGGAGATGGCGGTTCACGATCAGCCCCTTGACGCCCTCAACCCTCCAGAGTCGCGCAACCAACGCCGACCAGATCACGAGCGAGGTGTAGTGGAGAACATCAGCTGGGGGTGGGCGGCCGTCGCCGTAGTCGGCAGCCTCACCACCCTGGCAGGGCTGTGGATCCGCGTGCGGTGGCGCGCCCAGCAGGAAAAGGTCCGCGGGGAATCGCTCATCGCGATCGCCGAGGCCTTGCCCGGCGGCGGTCGGCTCCGGGACCAGCGGGCCGACGGATCGTGCATCACACTGAGCGTGCCCGCCACCGACCGTTCCGGAGGCCGCCGTGGATGACCGGACCGCCGACCAGGTCGAGCCGCCGCAGGGTGACCTGGAGATCCACGCGCACGCCTACAAGGTGCGCTGGGCCGGGGTCAGACCTCCACTCGTGACCACGGACGCGCCCCTCAAGGTGGACACCCAGCGGCGCGTCGAGGAGTTCAGCGCCTTCTACCGCGGGTTCGCCACCCGCCTCGCCGGCTGGTTGATCTGGCAGGGTGCCTCGGAAGCTGACGCCTACGACATCATGCAGGAGACGATGCAGACGGTGTTCCGGCGCTGGGAGAGCATCGAGTACCCGAAGGCGTTCGCGCGGGAGACTGCTTCAAGGGCGTACGTTGCGCGGCTGGCACGGGTCGACCCCGTTCCCGTCGAGGACATCGCCGACCGCATGCCACACAGTCACAGCGGGTCCGCCCTTGCTGACGTCAAGCACGACATCCGGAAGGCACTCGAGAAGATGCCGCCGCGGCAGGTGCAGCTGCTCGCCTGGTCCTTCGAGGAGCACACGCCCACTGAAATCGCTGCCCAGTTGCAGATGACCCCGGAAGCGGTTCGCAGCAGCCTTTACAAGGCCAGGAAGAAGCTCGGTGAGCTGCTGCAGGCTCAGGACGCGGACGACCAGTGAGCGAGGGGGCGATGTTGAAGGACCAGAGCATGCGGATGCCAGACCCGCTCGCCGCGGCAGCTCGCGCGGAGCTGGACGACATTCAGCGCCGTCTCGACGCGGCATGGGATGTCGAGGCGGGGCTGCGGGACGTCCTGCTGGAGGAGCGCTACCACCGATTCGTCGACGAGCAGGGGACCGGTTTCGACGTAGAGGCCGGCTTGGCCGATGTGCTCAACACGGGCCTTGGGCTCCTGGGCAAGGGATCGGCCAACCTTCTCCATCTGACCTACCGGTTCCACGCGGATGCCGACTGCGTGCCGGTGTTCGACGTGGAAGCAGAGAGCACCCTCAGCCGTGTGAGGCGGCTGGCGTGCGACATCGAGGAGAGGCTGCTCGAGATTGAACGTGAGGTCATCGATTTTGTACTGCCAGAAGACCTGTTCGGTCACATCACAGATGCGCTCGACGAGGCCACGCGCACCGCTGATGACCTGTCCGACCTAGCCGACGAGCTCGAGCAGGGTGCCGTGACCCTTGAGGAAGCCCTGGGCGTGGTCAGGGCGACATCGGGGGCATTGGTGGAGCTGAGCTCGGTGCTCCGCGAGGCGTTGGCGGGGCTGAAGGTGCTCCGCATGGTGTCGGAGGACCACTACACGGTCCACCAGCCGCCTCGACCGGAGCCGCTGCTAGACCTCGCCAACGAGGTGAATGAACTTCAGCAGCCGATCAGGCGCCTGTTCGACCAGGCGGACGAGGTCGTCGGATCGCTGCGATGACCGACCGAGGCGGGGGAACACTCCCCCGCCCCGGGCTGGCCCACACTACGTGGCGTCGACCACCTCGGTGACGTCCCGCTCGGCGGTTGAGCGGTAGGTGTCGCCGCCCTGCTGCTCGGGCGCCCCACTCGTCGAGGTTGCTGGTGCAGTCCTGCACCCTCTCCAGCCAGGACTGTCGTAGCCCGGTGCGACGATGCCGAGGGGCATGATCGATGCGACCGGTTGTCGTCCAGCAGGATTCGGCGAGGTCAGGGAGAGGGTGATCGTCGACTTGAACGAGAGCCGCAGGTCGAACGCGCCGCAGTTGGCGTTCAACTACCTACCGATCGCCTTCTCGGCCGACAAGTTCGCCGGGGGCCTGACCAAGTTCGAGTCGCCCGAGCAATTAGTACTCCAGCCGGGGATTGTGATCACGGCTCGATGAGGGCTTGCCGGGCGTAGTGGCTGGTCATGGCTCGTGCTTGGTGACGGCGTCGGCGTACGGACCAGAGCAGTGGGTCGCAGCGGCGGCGGCCGGGTTCGATGATCAGGATGTTGAACAGGTGGCGTAGTTCGTTGACGGTCAGCGCGATCAGCCCGGCCTCGTCGGAACGGCTGCGGTGTGTGGTCGCGCGGCGAGGAAGGCGTGGGCGAGGATCGCCAGGGTGGTCCAGCGGTGCCAGGACGTCCAGCGGCGGTGTTGGTGCTGGTCCAGGCCGAGTCCGGTCTTCGCGGCTTGGAACGATTCTTCGATCTTCCAGCGGCGGCCGGCCACCAGGACGAGGTTGTGTAGCGGGACGACCTCGGATGCCCAGCAGCGGTAGAAGGCCAGCTCACCGGTGCGGCGATTGCGGCGGATCAGCAGCCAGTGGTGCCCGCGGTGGGTGTCGGCGGCGTGGGGCAGCGCGGTGAAGGACCAGTCGTAGTAGCGATAGCCTTTCGCGCCTCGACCCGCCGACACCCGCTGCCAGGCGGTGGCAGGAAGGCCGGCGGCGAGGGCGTCAACGCGGTAGACGCCAAGGCCGGTGATCACCTGATGCGAACAGGCCACGGCCAAGACGTAGCCCAGTCGCAACTGACGAAGCCGTGTGCCCAGGCGCGGATCGTTGCCGTAGGCCTCGTCGCCGGCCACCCATCGGCATGGCAGCCCGGCGGTGACCGCTGCGGCGATCATCCGAGACGCCAGCTGCGGCTTGGTCGCGAACCGCACCTGCTCAGGGACACCGGCCTCGGCGCGGCGCTCGGCGTCGTCGCACCAGGACTTGGGCAGGTAGAGCGCCGTGTCGAGCATCGCGTGACGAGCGTCGGTGGCGTAGACGAGGTGTACGGCGACCTGACAGTTCTCGATCTTTCCGGCGGTGCCTGAGTACTGCCGCTGGACGCCGACGGTGTGCCGACCCTTCTTCAGATCGCCCGTCTCGTCGATGACCAGCACAGCCTCGGCATCACCAAGGTGGTGGCCGACGAACTCGCGGACATCGGCGCGGACCTCGGCATCGTCCCACTTCACCCGGGTCAGCAGGTCCTGCATCCCGTCCGGACCCGTGTCACCGGCATGCTCCGCGATCGTCCAGCAGTTCTTCTGCGGCAACGGCGCCAGCAAGCCCCGGACGAAGTCACGCACCCGCCGGCGAGGCTCCGGCCTGCGGAAACGTTGCCCGACCGTCAGCATCAGGTCGTCGAACAACACCCGCCACCGCTGGGCGTCTACCCTATATCCGGCAGCCACCGCTGCATCGTGGTCAGTCCACACAACCGCCCATGATCGACGGTGGCTGCCCTCGTTCCCGCGTCGCATCAAACCGCAGCTCAACCAAGGTCAACAACCCCGGCTGGAGTATTAGGGCCTGTGTCGAAGTCGGTCACAGCCACTCGTTGATGGCCGCGAGGTGGATGGTGGCTTCGTAGCGCACGGCGAGTTTGTCGAATCGGGTGGCCACGGCCCGGTTGCGTTTGAGGCGGTTGATGCCGCACTCCACGGCGTGACGTTGCTGGTAGAGGTGGGGGTCGAAGGCGGGCGGGCGGCCGCCCTTGGATCCCTTGGCCCGCCGGTGGGCGTCCTGGTCGGCCTTGCTCGGGATGGTCGCGGCGATGCCCCGCCGGCGCAGGTAGGCCCGGTTCGCCTTCGATGTGTACGCCCTGTCGGCCAGGACTCGGTCCGGGCGGGTCCTCGGGCGGCCGGTGCTCACGCGGGGAACACGGATGGAGGCGAGGACCGGGATGAACTGCGGGCTGTCGCCGCGCTGCCCGGCGGTCAGCACGATCGCCAGGGGTTTCTGCCCCTGCTCGCAGCCCAGGTGCAGCTTCGTGGTCAACCCACCCCGCGACCGGCCGAGCGCGTGGTCTGCCGGCTCGACGCTGACCCCGCCAGGCGGTTCGACCTGCAGATCCCCCTTTTCCGCGCTCCGGCCGCATGCTGATGGGCCCGAGCGCTGGTGGAGTCCACACTGACGTCCCAGGTGATCCGCCCGGCCGCGTCGGCGAGAGCCTGCAATGCGGTGAGCACCCGCTGCCAGGTCCCGTTGCGCTGCCACCGCCGGAACAGGGCATACACCGCCGACCAGGACCCGTACTGCGGTGGCACGTCTCGCCACGGGGCGCCCACCCGGATCCGCCACCGGATCCCGTCGATCAACTGCCGCCTGGTCCACAACGACGGTCGACCCGGCCGCTTCGGCGCCGGCAGCAACGGCTCCAGCACCGCCCACTGCACGTCGGTCAGGTCGAACCGCCTCGTCACCGCTAGGGTGTCCACGAGGTCTCCGGTTTCAGGTTCTGCTTGGTCGCTGAACCATCTACCGGAGACCTCACCCATTTTCGATCTTCGACACGCCGAGCGGTCACGCCACCTCAGACACCACCGCCGACTTCGACACAGGCCCTAGTACTCCAGCCGTAGATGCTCAATCTAAAATTTCGGCAGCTCATCGGCATGATCGCGGTCCGGTTTATGTTGGCCGTGCAGCTGCGGATGTCGATGCTATTCGGCGCATGGGTCGGGTGATCGCACCGTCTGTCTGTTGTGGTTGGTCGCAGGGCGGGCAGGCTCCCTTGCTTGTGTTGATCGATGAAATGGGTTGGCCGCCGCGTCTGCCGGCATCGCCTGGCTAAAGGATGTCTCGTAACTCGGTGAAGGCGTTGCTCGGCAACGGCGCTGGTGTCACCCCGCGAGGATGATGTTGTGGAGGTGGGCGATGCCGGAAGCGGTGTCGGTCAATGTGTGGGCGGCGCGGCGGTAGTCGCGCAGGATCTTGAAGGTCTTCATACGGGCCAAGGCGTGTTCGACCTGCGCTCGGATGGTGCGGTGTTGCTTGTTCAGGTCGGCCTTCCAGTCGGGTAGCTCGCTGCCGTCGGCGGGTTTGCGGTACGGGATGATCACCTCGGGGTTGCCGCGGTAGGCGCCGTCGGCCATGACCGGCCGCCCGTCGAGTTTCTGCTGGATGCCGCTGGTGCGGTAGACGATGGTGTCGTTGCGGTTGCCGGGCTGCGGGTCGCCGAGGGCGACGACGAGGCGGGTGTGGGCGTCGATGGCGACCTGCAGGTTCGTGCTGTAGCGGTAGTTCTTGCTCGGGGCGGCCAGGCGGTGATCCCGGGTCGGGATGAGGGTGCCGTCGACGATGGTGATCTGGTCGACGCGGCGCCGGCGTCCGGGCGCCAGAGCGAGCAGGGGGCCGACGGTGTCGATGACCCGATGCGCGGCGGAGTGCGACACCCCGAACAGCGGGCCGATCTGCCGCATCGTCAGGTTCGTGCGCCAGTACGCCGCGACCAGCAACACCCGATCGGCAAGGTTGAGAGACCACTGCCGCCCCGGCCGCCCGTCAGCGATCGCATCACCGCCACGCTCGGCGACCAGCCGGACCAGCCTGCGGAACTGAGCGGGCTGCAGCCCCGTGAACGGGAAGATCCACTCCGGGCGGGCCGCCGAGATCACCTGCACCCCGACATGATCCACCATGGACCGACCACCGAGTTACGAGACGTCCCTTAGGGCAGCGTGCATCGCGTCGCGGTCGAGGATCACGCATTCGTGCTCCAGGCACGCCATCTCGTTGTCAATCGGCTTCTTCACGGTGAACAGATGGCGCCCCTCCTGCGTGCGTAGACGCGCGAACGGAACACCGACCTTCGACATCCCGTACGACCAGCTGGCTGGTGCGTACGCCTGGTCGTCCTGCACCGAAGGCTCTGTCAACACCACATGCCGCTCGGCGAGTGCTGTGATCAGTTTTTGCAGGTCATTGACGCGGTACTTGGCTTCAACTTCATGATCATTCTTAGCCGGCTCGTGGGTCACAGGCAGGCAGCATACGAGAATCGCAGGTCACGCGAGTTCGCAACACCGCGAGTGCAATGTCGGAACTTTGTCGGAAGAATGTTGGAAGAAGTCGCTGAGTAGCCGACGCATCACAGCCTTGCACTACAGTGCTCCCACGCCACTGTGTCTCGCCCCGCGCGAGCGTTCGTACCCATCGGGAGTTGCTGATGTCGAGCGTGCCACCACAAGACGTGGCCAAGGCATGGATCGCTCTTGGCCAGATGCTGGCTCGCAGCCGCAAGGCCGCTGGTTACACGCAAGAGACGTATGCACCTCGGGTGAACTATGGACGGAGCACGATCGCGAACGTGGAGACCGGCCGGCAGCGCGTGGGGCGCGACTTCTGGACCCGAAGTGACGAACTGTTGGGGACCGGCGGCAGACTGTCCCGGGAATACGATCGCATCCGGCTCACCAGCACTCGGCACCTGCCCAACAGCGTGGCTGCCACTCAGGCGTTTCAAGTCGCTGCGGATCCGTCGTCCTCCACAGCTGTGGAGATGCTCGCTCGCACGTCCGGGAGCGATTACCTGATGGGCGAGTGGAACAGCTTCTCCAAGCTCACCAGCATGCTGGCCCAGCAGCGCCAGGCGGTGTCACCCGACGCGCTACTGGGTCTGGTCGAGGCCCACCGTGATTGCCTGTCGACGCTGTACCACAAAGCCGGCCGTGCACCCATCCGTGCTGATATCGGAGCGATGCTCGCCGAAGCCTCGATCGTTGCCAGCCGGCTGTGGAGCGCGCAGGGCAACCGTGCCCTCGCGCTCGCTCACTGCGCCTACGCTCGCCAGCTCGGCGACAGGCTGGGCAGCCGCAGGATCAGCGCGACGGCACGCATCTTCGAGAGCAACCTCCACTCGGAAGCCGCCACACTGATCGAAGCAGACGGTGACATCATGATGGGCCTGCGGCTACTCGATGAGGCCGCCCGCGCGTCCACCGATCTCAGTCCCGCCGCACGAGCTCGAGTAGCTGCCGAGCAGGCCCAAGCCTACGCTGCCCTGCGACTTCCACGCGAGGCCACGGCGGCCCTGAGGCGGGCGGAAGAAGCGGTCAACGACTTGTCACCCATTGACTGTGTCGGCCTCTACAGCGACTGGAACAGCGCCCGCCTCCACGTCTATGCGGGCACATGCCATCTTCTTCTCGGCCAGCCCCACCAGGCTGTGACCGTGCTCGAAAGTGCAGTACAGATGCTGGAACACGACCACGCCAACGTCAACGTCGCCCTGGCAGCAGCCGTAGACCTCGCCAGCGCCTACGCCGAGGCTGGCGAACTCGAACAATCCTGCACCCTGCTTGGCAACACCTACGACCAGCTGAAAGCAGGCGGGAACCATCGAGGCATCGCTCGAGCTCAACGAGCCCGACAGCGGTTGGCCCGATGGCGCGACGAGCCGGTTGTCCTCGAACTTGAGGAGCAGATGGCTGCCTAACGGGCAGCCGGCGACCCGCCCGCACTCAACAGCGAACTGACGGCGGCCACCACCGTCGTAGGGTCGAGACTTTCAAGTACCAGGTCAGGTTCGTAGGATGCCAGCTCTTGACGCCCAATCCGGTGAGCGACGACAGCGACACGAAAGTCGGCGTGACGTGCGCAAGCGATATCGTTGGGCGCATCCCCGATAACGATCACCCGAGCAGAATCGAGCGAATCACCGTAGATCGCGGAGTAGCGCCGAGCTACGACCGCCGGAAGCTGAAAGCGATCTCGCGCGTCCGATCCGAACCCGCCGATGCGAAGATCAAGAAACTCATCCAAGCCCGCCACGTGCAGCTTCACGTCGGCGGTCGAACGCAGATTGCCGGTCAGCACGGTCTGGATGAAACCACGGTCGTGCAACTCCGCGATGCTCGCCGCAGCACCTGGATACGGCGGCTGAACCTCAGCCAATTCCTGCCTGCCCTCTTGCATGACCGCGGCAATGGCCTGACGGAAGGCGGGTATGCCCGCTTCCGCAGCTGACGGGTCCACGCCCGAAGCGATCGCCGTGTCGACGGCGATCGACTCGTCCGTATACCCATGCACCTTCTTGTCAGGGAAGACAACCTCGGACTGGGCGATGCCGTACGCACGAGCAATCGCGCGCGTCAGCCAGCGCAAGTCTGCGGGGATGAGCGTCCCGTCAACGTCCCAGATGACCAAGCCGGCGCTGCTGTGGTTCATAGAAGCATCGTCGCATGGGCACGGGCAGCTAACCCTGTCGAGCATCGCCGGGTTCGCGGCCGGACCGAGACGGCCAGACGGCGGACGCGGTCGCGGCAGCTGGTGTCGGTGGATTGTCATAGTCCAAGGACCTGCCTGTCCGAAAACCGGACGTCGGCGACTGTAACGGTGCTGGCTCGACTGGCGACTCCGGTAGCTGGTGTTCACCTCGGAGCAGCGCCCCGAGCCGCGGGCACTGGACCAGCATCGCGCTGAGATCCCGCTCCTCTGCGACGGCCGCGATGAGGCGGAGCGCATCGGTGGCCAGACGGAGTGCGCCGAGTTCCACGACCGCGCCGGCCTCCCCTGCCAGAACCGGGTCCGTCAGCCGTGTCCACTCCGGCAGCATGGCCCAAGACGCGTACAGGTGATCGTCGAGCCAGGCGACGGGCTGAGCCGCGAAGAACTCCCTCCGGTCGGTGGGAACCTCGACGAACACTGGCGTCGAGTAGACCGGATTAACCTGGGCGGCGGCCAGCAGAAGCGGGTCCTGCACCAGGGTGGCGTCCACGAGTTGCGCGAACGACGGCGTCCAAACAACCATGTGGCCATTCGTCGTGCCATCGGCATGGACGACCGGCGGTCGTTTCCACACGCCGACCTCGGACACCTCGGTAAACGTGTCGGTCACCCGGTACAGCGTGGCGCACGCGGCGACCGCCTCGGCCTCGAAGCCAAGGTGCCGCAGCGCCCCACTGACCTGATGACTCGTCGGGACACAGGTACCCACCGGCATGCCGCTCTGCGCCTGGTGCAGAACGGCTAGGACCGCGAGCAGCGGCACCATCTCCACCGGCGCGTCGACGAGCCGTCCGAACATCGGACTGTACTCAAACAGCGGCATCAGCGCCGTCTCGTCCGGGCGGTGAGGACGCCGGCTGCCGGGCACGCGGGTGGGCAGGATCATCCGGCGGATCGGCTCCCGCCGCTGCCGACGGCCACTGCGCTTGCGATTACCCACCGAGCCTCCCGACGCGAACACCCGCACCGCCGTCCCGTCGATGCTGACATGTCGACAGCCGGACAAGACAGCGACAGACCCCACCAACAAGCTGGAATCTGGACCGAAGCCATTCATGCGGCTGCTCGCATCGCGGCGGCTGTCTGCGGTGTCGACCGCCTCGCGGTGTCTGGTGGCATCGCGAGGAGCCCGGTAGTTTCGGGTTTCGGGCACTTCCGCTTTCGTCGATAGGGGCGCCGGCCACGTGTCGCAGATCGAGAAGATCGCCGGTGAACTCCGCGCGTTGATGACCGGTGTCGAACGCGCGCAGGGGTTGGCAGGCGCCGCCGACAGCCAGGCGCAGGAGGTGGCGTTGCGGGCCGCAGGTGCGGGCTTCGTCGCTGTGGCGGCGGGTGTGGCGCGGGTACGCAACGCGATCACGGGCATCCAGGGCGGCCTGGGAAGTCTCGCCGGGTCGATCGGGGAGGCGACGAAGGCCACCGCGGCGGTGCCGAACGAAGCCACCCCCCAGGAGACGATCGCCGGGCTGGCGCCCGTGCAGAGCGCCGTCGACACCGCGCGTGATGCGGCGGCCGGGGCCATCACCGGAGTCGGGGAGGCGCAGCAACTTGTCGCCATGGTCCTGCAGGGCGGGCAGCCCGGGCCGCTGCTGCAGGCCCTGGACAGTATCAAGCAGGTCCTGGTGCTGGTCGTTGCGCGCACCGGCGGGGCCCGGCAGGCCGTTGAGGCGGCGATCGCGCAGGCCCGGCAGTTGGGGTCGTCGGGAAACTGACAGGGGCTGGCGGTCATCCACCGGCCAGCCCCGCTCCTGCTAGCACCGGCAGCCCACCCCCGACGACCTCCCCCCTGGGTGGCGCCGTCTACACGGACAATGACGTAGTAGCCCTGTGGACCAGGCGTCCCACCGGTGTCGCCGGCGGGTCACCTACCGGACGTCGAACCAGGATCTCTGCGAACGAGAAGCCACGGGAACGGCGTGCCCTGGAGTTGGAGAACGAGTGTGCTGACAGGGTCGCCGGCAAGGGGTACCGGGTTCACCAGAACCCCATGAGGCAGGAGGTCGCGGATGCTCGACGCGAGACCGGGGATTCTGGGAGGCCGGAGAAGGCACCCGACTTCCTCATCGAGGGGCATGTCTTCGACTGCTACGCGCCCACTGCTCCTGTTCCGGCCCGTGCCGTCTGGAGCGCGGTGTCCAGGAAGGTCGACACGGAGCAGACCCAACGCGTGATGTTGAACCTCCACGACTGGCGAGGAGATCTCACCGCCCTGCACAAGCAGTTCCACGACTGGCCCATCGCAGGACTGAAGGAACTGGCGGCGGTAACGCGCGGCGGTGCGATCATTCAGATCATCCGGCGAGACTGATGAAGGGGTGCAGATGGCTGTCGAGTACCGGCTGACGCTGGCGGGCGACATCCCACTCGAGCAGGTGGCGGAACTGGCCGCTCTCGGAGCGGTCGAGATGTCAACGGCGTCCGGCGGTCGGAGGCTCAGCGCCGACCTGAACGACGAGCACGGGTACGTCGTGGACATCACCGGCGGCAGGCACGGCTACTACAGCGCCGAGGACGACGGGGGCTCCCTGTGGCAGTGGGAGCCGGAGACCTACGTCGACGTCAGCTTCTACATGCGCAAGGACACCCTGGCCGACAAGGGCAAACCCCACATGCTGGCGACCGTGGCCAGGATCCTCGCCGGCAGGGCCGAGGACGCGGCCCTGACCCTCAATGGCGACGTGCTGATGCTGACGCGCGTCGCCGGAGCCATCCAGAAACACAACACCGACGGCTGGTACGACGAAGACTACGACAGGTTTCTTCACCCCTGACGGGCATGCGTCCTCGGCTGGACCCACCACAGCCACTCGCCCCCGACCAACCCGACCGGAAGTGCCTCAGTATCCGCAGTCATGACCTCACGCCCGGACGGATGGTCAGCCTCACCTTCGCCCGAGGCGAGGACTTCCTCACCGCCCTCGCCGACGCCTGCCGCGCCGCGGCATCCGGCACGGCTAGATCCCCGTCTTCATCGCCGGGTTTAGCACCGGAGAGATCGCTGGCGCCTGCCAGCATCCTGACGACCCCAAGCCCCAGTGCATGTCGCGCTGGCTCGCAGGGCGCCATTACTCCTGGTGAATCGGCACATGTGATCTTGGGTCTCACCGTCCCGTGCAACACGACAGCCTGCCGCTACGGCGCACGCATATCGGCCATGAGCGGACACCTGCCGGGGACGGTCGCCGTGGCATCCAGGTGGGCCATCTCCACGGCCGGGGCAGCAAGCCCGTAGACCAGGCGTCCCGCTGGCTTGCCCGGCGGGCCTCGCCGCTGAACTCAGCAGCGGTCTAGTGGTTCTGATGAGGTCGATCCCCAGTCTTCGGCGTGGGTGAGACCGAGGGCTGACAGCGCGTCGGCCACAGCCGCCCGGTGTACGGCCTCCACGTCGGCGGTCAGCGTCGGCGCCCTGTGGGTGATGGTGACTGGGTATGACGTCAGTGGGGCGGTGCCGGAGTGGGCGACGGTCAGCTCACCTTCGCCTTGCCCCGTGGTGTGGTCGAGGTGGGTCAGGTGCAGGGCGTAGGAGGGCACCTGACCGGTGGCGTAGCCGTCGAACGGGGAGCGGGCGGCGATCGTGCCGTCGAGGCACCACCATGGTGCCGGTGGTCGCCCCTGCCAGTGGTGGTCGGCGAACAACTCGTGTCGCACCGACCGGTACTGCCAGGCCAGCACGATTGCGCGCCGCACGCGGGCGTCCAGACTGCCCAGCCCTTCCGCCCGTCCGGTGGTGGCCAGTAGCCCGGCGAGCCGCTGGCGCACCCAGGGCGCCAGGACCTGCCCCAGCCGGTGTGGCCAGGCCTGCTCGGCGGCCTCGGCGGCGAAGCGCAGCGCCGAGGCCAGCCGGGCCAGGCGGTCATCGACGTCGGGCCAGTGTTCAGCGGCGCGACCGGTGTGGTCGGGCAGCGCTGTGGCGTGACGACGAGCGACGTACTCGACGGTCGCGCGCAGCGCCCCGCCGGCGGCCAGGTCGACATCCTGCCGGTTGTCGCACCACGACCAGTCGCTCTGATGTCGCAACAGCTTCTGCGCGTAGGGATCGCGCAGCACTTCCTCACCGTGGTCACCGTGTGGAGGACGGGTGGCCGCATCGACCACCTCGGCGGCAAACAGCAACGCTTCGGCGTACCTTGCCGGTGCCGACGACACATCCACCCGCGTCACCTCCCACTTGCAGTGACACGATGCCACAACCATGTGACCCGCCATGCCCGCTCCGGGTGGCGTTCCCGCCCAGCGGGGGGAGGACAGCCCCACTGTCCATACGTGATGGAACTACCCCTGGACTCCGCGTACCCCACAGACGCATCACCGCCACCGGCTCATCAGCCCGCCCGGACCCCTCGCACACCAGCAGACCGTTACCGACAGTTGCGGCACAGAACAGATAACATCCCCGCCGAAACAGAGGAGCACCAACGGAGCACCATCCGCCCGCAACGTGAAAGACCACGGCACATGCCGGGACACAAACAAGGCCGCGACCCGAATTTCAGCTGGTCACGGCCTTGATCGTGAAGTGCGCCCGAAGGGACTCGAACCCCAAACCTTCTGATCCGTAGCGACATGTTCAATACAAAAAGAACCTGGTCCAGCCCAAATCCAGCCCGTCCACCCCGATCCGAACACCTTACTGCAGGTGCGGGATTTGGGCGAAGTTCATCAATATGCAATCCACTCAAAAGTAGAGTCGAAAATCCGGCTCAGTCCAGTCCGTCCGGGCCAGTTTCCCGACGTCCGAGCACCCACGGAGCACCCCCGATCACCCCAGACCTCGTTGCGCAGGGTCCGGACCGCTCCGCATCCTCGCTGTGGTCAGGTTTTGACTGCGGTGTTGTTGTGGGCAGCGCGGGATGCGGCGATCAGTGACGCGCCGAGGTTCGCCGCTTTCTGAGGGGTGAGCCGGATCGTCGTGCGGTCCCAGCAGCCAGACAGCAACGATGCGGCCAGGTTCCGGACCGTGTTGTGGTTCATCCCGTCGAGCTTGGTCATGTCGGTGGGGCGCTGTTCCGGATTGTCGATGGCCAGCGTCACTGATGGCGGCTCGTCGTACCCGTCGGGGGAGTTGAACGCCTGAAGGTCGACCGTCGCCATCTTGATGTCGTTGGCACATTCGTTGTGCTGGCCGTACACGGCGGCCACGTGCCGGTCGTGCAGCCGGACGCCGTCTTCGGTAAGGCACTCCCCACCGCACCACACCGGGCACTGCGGCTCGGCCGGCTTGGCGGGTGGAAGCAGGTAGCCGGCGTGCGACCACATCGCGAAGTCCACCACCGCGTCCAGCGCCTGCTCCTCGGTGCAGTTCAACCGCACAGCCTGCTCAGCGACACTCAGGCCCTGCTGGGCAAGTCGCTCGGCGACCACGCCGCGGAACACACTGATCTTCTGTTCAGCCGTCAGGCCCTCGTCGTGTACCACCAGGTCGGCCACGGTCTGGTGGAGGCTCGGCCGGTCTGGCGTCGATGCTGGACCAGCCGTTCCGGCCTTGGTCAACCGGCTGTCTGTATCGTGCGCCATGGCCACAACCCGTCCGACCGCCATCCGCACCTGCTCAGCCTCGTCCAGCGTGAGACGTAACGCCGCTGTCGCGCCCTCGATCACGAACTTCACCACCGGCTCGACCGCGTCGGCGTGCTGCTCCAGGTCGACCTCCAGCCCCGGCGGCCGGTACGTCCCATCGCTGCACGACTCGCCGGCAGTACTCACCGAGCTGTGCAACGACAACAGCACAGGCGGCGAGTCGTCTGGCCAGTGGATGCGATCCTCGAGGTGGTCGCCGTCCTGGTGCATCGCCACGCACCAGGACGGACACGCCCGCTTCAACCAGTACGGCCGGTGCGTCTGACCGGCTACCGTGACCGCCTTCCTGATGGATGTGGCGAGGTAGCCGGCGTCGCCCAGGCTGAGCGGATCCCGGGCGGACACGAAAACCTCCGCCGGTGTGCTCTCCTTCGGCTGGTCAAGGTGCTCCAGTGAGGAGATCTCCACCGCCATCCCGCCGACCTCACCCTTGTGGGTCTCCATCACCGTCCGGGAGTGCCCCCGGGCCCGGTCACCCGGACTACCCAACTCCTCCTCGGCGTGGACCTTGACGCACCACGACGGGCAACCGCCGAGGTGCGCCGTGATGCTCGAGCTCACGATCTGGTTCAACAGAACAACCATATCGAAAGGTTCACACATGGCTATTGTGGAAGGACGGACACCGTGTCCACCAAGCTGGCAGCGCGGTAACCGGAACCGGGGGGTGGGGTGCCGGCCCTGGGTTCGGGGTATGCCCTGAGCCGGCGCTCGAAGGCCGACAAGGCCGCTGCCGAAGCCACCTCCTGCCGGGGCGGTGACGCCCAGCCGGGGGAGCGGGCGGCAAAACATGATCTTGCGTGATGTGCGCGGGGTGTGCTCTCCAGCAGATGCCAACCCGGGTCAACCGGTGCCAACGCGGGTCACCGCGGCCGACCGCCGGTCGCAAACCGGGGTACGTGTGCTCGAGCTGTGGTCCTGGGCTGGGCAAACAGGGCTCCGGCGAACACGGGTGAACGTGGGCCACTCCCTGCCACCCCAGGTGAACCCCCAGGTCGCTAGACTAGGCCCTCGCGCCCTCGTAGCTCAGGGGATAGAGCATCGGTTTCCTAAGACGACGCTCTATCTTTACCCGGAGGCTGACTACCTGCGGGTTCCTATTCTGTTTTCAGAATAGTGGGTCGCACGCGCCTGTTGCTGTGCTCGCTTGCCGAAGATCAGCAGAACGGGCGTAAGTCCTGCTCAGGCTATGCTTCGGGTCCGACGTGCCTTGCCTCGATCCGGCGAAGTTGCCGCGCCGCGTCAGTCTACGGTGCCGCGAGAGCGTGGGCCAGCAGCGTGGCGAGTTTGGCTGCGCGTCCCGGATGGTGATGACCGCCCCAGAGAACTCGTACGATGGGGTATTGAGCGAAGTCGGGGTGGCCGGTCCGGTTCTGCGCGGCGAGGCCGGTGCGGGCGGCGTTGTGGAGGATGGCGCGGAGCTGGTCGTATTCGTCGCGTGGTGTGGCGGGGTGGTGGTTGACGACGAGTCCGGCGAGGAGTTGCCGGTCGGCTCGGCGCGGACGCGGGTCTTGGTTGGGTGGACTTGGAAGCCCTCGTCGCGGGCGATGTCGGTGACGGGGGCGATCAGGTCGTGGGTGCGGCGGGTGGTGAGGTCGCCGGAGAGAGCAGACCCGAACACGCAACACCGCACCATCCGAGCCCATGCTTTGGCTCGCATGGAGTCCTGAGCGACTACCGCCGCACCCGAAAAATTGACTGACGCTGCCTCTGGCATCGCATTTAGAGATTAGAGTCCAGCCTCGCTGGCTCCGTAGGCGGCCTGAGAACGGGTGTAGCCGTCGCCGGCATCCGAGGATAACTGTTCGATCAGTCCCTTGCGGGAGAACGCGCCGTTCCTGAGGTAACTCTGGGCCGACTTGACTGCCTGCTCGTTGTAGTCGATGTTGAGGGAGTCCACCGCGTATGTTGATGCCTCCAGCGAGTATCCGTCGCCGGCATCCGAGGATAACTGTTCGATCAGTCCCTTGCGGGAGAACGCGCCGTTCCTGAGGTAACTCTGGGCCGACTTGACTGCCTGCTCGTTGTAGTCGATGTTGAGGGAGTCCACCGCGTATGTTGATGCCTCCAGCGAGTATCCGTCGCCGGCATCCGAGGATAACTGCTCGATTAGTCCCTTGCGGGAGAACGCGCCGTTCCTGAGGTAACTCTGGGCCGACCGAACAGCATTCCGCTGCTCCGCCGACACCGGCTTGGCGGTGGGGACTTCGGCAGCGGGCTTGACTACCGAGGGCGCAGTTGCCCGGTCCGCTGAGTGTTCTCTTATCGGCTTTGTAGTGGCATCGGTGACGGACCCGAGGGTCGATTCACCAGTCCTCGCGAGGGCTTCGGGCATGGTGGGTGCGGCCTTCGAGCGCACGTTGGGCGGTAAAGGCTGCTCGGCACCTTTGGCGACCTTGCGGCTTGGTACCGACAGGTAATCCGCGATGACGGCGACGGCGAAATCCGCCGCGTTTCGGGCGGCGAGCGGCTGTGAGCCCTTGGCATCGACGATTTCCTTGGCACCGTCGGCCCGGTCGCTGATGCCGCGGATGACCAGCGCGGGCACCCGGCAAACGTGGCAGGCCCGGACCATGCCGGCGCTCTCCATCTCGATCGCGCCCGCGTCGTTGTAGTCGTTCTCCAGTTGGTCCGATAGCGGCTGCGTGCGGGAGTTGAGCACCACGTCACCTGCAGCGACCGGCCGGAAGTGGACCGCTGGCGCATCCGGATGGTCGCGATAGGTTCGGGCGACTACCCGGGCCCGCTGTTCGAGTTCCCGGTCGGCGTCGTGAGAGCGCGGCCGCGTGAGAAATCCGCGGTCGCTCACGATGCCGCTCTGATATGCGTACACCCGGGTTGCGGTGAGAACATCGCCGATCTGGAGATCGTCGTGCAGGGCACCGGCGATCCCGACGAACAGGATAGCGCTGGGACGGAACATCTCGACGGCGTGCGCGACCGCCAGCGCGGCGTCGAGGTTGCCCTGCCCAAGCTCTGCAATCGCCACCCGGCCGTCGGTGTCGGGCAGATTGCCGACCTCGAACTCGATGCCCAGCGGATGCGGGCTCCGATCCCGATCATGCAGGTGCCGCCGCACTGCGTCGTACTCCACGGGCAGCGCGGTCAGCACGACAACCTGTACACCGCGCCGTTCGTTCACGAGATCAGCGTACCGGTGGGCATCTGGATGACGTAGACGAGCAGTGGCGCTGGGGTGGGGCGGCTTCACCTGCGGGTGGTGCGTACCGACCTGCACTCTATGGTCCACACGGCATGTCGTATCACCTGGTCCGGCTGGACAAACCGCTAACTTGCCGCCCACCCGGTTGCGCCAAGCTGGAGGACCGGCAAGGTCCGCCCTCTGACTGCGTTGCCCGAATTGAGCGCGTGAGGGGTGTCGCCGCCGACTCCGACGAGCAGGGCATGACGTCTTGGAAGCTCGGATCGCATCGGAGCTTCCGGCCGAGCCGGTACCCGCCGGACACCCTTAATGTGGTGGTCTTTGGGGGCAGCGCCAAAGATCGTCCACCCTGGACTCTCCTGGCTGCCGAGCAACGCCATCGTGCACCGACAGAGGTTGCCGACCCACGCCCTGTCGATCGCGAGCACCATATAGGTGTTCTGCCCACCTATGTACCAGAATCACGCATGTGCAGACTATATCGGCCAGTCACGATTACCATTCTTGATTGGCCATCAGTTATATTCTAATTGCCTTGAGGTGGCGGCTGAATAGAGGTTAACCGTGGTTGTCGTTGTAGCGTCTGCTGGCCTCTTCCTGGTGCTCTGTCTGGCGACACTGTGGTGGGCGACGCGTGCTTCGTCGGTTGGAGTGCGCCACACGCTGTTCGTCTTCGTCTGGCTCTGTGCCGCGTTGACCGCCACACTGGTCACCTTCTCGCTCCTCCCGGCCACCACCGCCGACGGTACGGTCTTCGGCGTCACTCTGGGCGGTGCCGGCGCCTTCGTGATTTTGGTGTGGACGGCCGCACTGCGGGCCGGCAACCGGGCGGCTGACCGGGACGGGCGTGAAGCCGCAGCCCTGCGCAAGGCGGTGGCGGCGGCCGCACGGCGCGACGACGCCGAGGCGGTGGCCCGCCGGGCGGTACTGGACCGACAGGATACGCACTGGTTCAAGCTGCGACACACTGATGATGGTGCAAAGCGGTGGATCGGTGTCGTCACCGGTGACGCACGGCAGGTGACCTGCGCGGATGCCTGGGTGAATTCCGAGAACACAGACATGATGATGTCGCGGACGAGCGAGTTCTCGATGTCCGGAATCATCCGCTACGAGGGCGCCCGCCGGGACGCGAGTGGCCGGGTGGTGGCCGACCTGGTCGCCGACGAACTGGCAGCCGCCGTTCGCGACCGGCGGCCAGTGATGCCAGCAGTGGCGATCGTGACCTCCGGCGGAGAACTGGAGCGCACCAACGGCGTACGCATGATCGTCCACACCGCTGCCGTCGAGGGCCAGCCGGGCAGCGGTTACCGGCCCATCCGCGATCTCGACCGCGCCGTCCACCATGCGCTGGCCGCCGCGCAGCAGCCGGTGCTCCCGGACGGCACCGCGATCGAGCCCGCACACACGGTCCTGGTCCCGCTGCTCGGCGCCGGCACGGCGGGCGGTGACCTGGACACCGTCAGCCGTACACTAATCCGGGCCGCTGTCGACCGTCTGGCCCGCTCGTCGAGTCCGGAGCGGGTGCTCTTCCTTGCCTACACCGACGCGGAATTGGCCGCCTGTCGCCGGGTCCTGAAAGCGTGCCCGGACGTGACCTCCGGCAGCCCAGATGGTCCGCCCTCCGGGTGATCCGTTCTGGCTGACAGATCGGGCAGTCTTGGAGAGCATAGGACTCGGTCGCCGCTGATCGCTACCGTGCCCCGCCCGCGCAGTCCAGAGTGCCGAGCGCCCCGCATACCCCAATCTCGATGCCGTTCGCCGAGCCAGCGTGCCCTCGCTGTGCACCTGCTACGCAAGGCGCGCGGTCTAGACGAGCCCTCTTGCCGGGCACCAGCAACTGCCAGTGTCGTTCAGGTGACGGCGTTTAGTGCGAAGTATTTCTGGCAGAGCGATGCGGCCGCCGAGGATGCGAAAGATAGACCACCTTAACGGCGCCGCCCCTACATCCTCACTGTCAGTTTGCAGGCGGACCTCGACAGTTCGGTCCGTTCTTCGGACCGGCCTGCCACATGCGGCCGTGTCCAGCTCAATCGAGTACGCCGTGCCCCTTACTGTCGGATGGTGCAGCGATGGGATTCGCTCAGTGAGCGGCAGCTCGGCCTGCTTCGCCGGATCCACGGCGGCGATGACCTCAGTGGCCCGGACGGCGTCGAGTACCGGCGGTCGGCGCGTGCGCTCCAGGACCGGAACCTGGTGACGGTGACACGTAAGGCAGGGGTGTGGAGGGCGTCTTCGACTGACGCCGGTCGCTTCTACCTTGAGCATGGCCACCATCCCGATCATCCCGACCACCGTGCTTCCCTCCCGTGGTTCGAGACGCCGGCACCCGGCGGCATCGCCGGCGGAGCTTCGTCGGAGGATCTGCTGCGATCGGCTCGCGAACTGCGCGACCGCCTGCAGCACGAGGGCGGCATGGTCCGTATCGAGAGTCCCGACAGTGGAACGCGGGCCCGGTACCGGCGGATCATTCACGCGGCCAAGCAGCAGGGACTTGTGCCATCGGGTCACCATCTACGCCACACTGGCCGCGACGCCGGGGACACCGTCATCCGCCTGTACACCGATGCCGGCCCGGACGAGACCGACGGGAACCGGATCCGGCTCAACACCCGACGTGTCACCACCGACCCGCATCTGGCGTTCAGCGCCCTCGAAGCCGATCCGACCAGCCTCGCTGTCAGCTCGGGCCTACTGCCCCGGGCGTTGCTGCTGATCCGGCAGCTCGCCGGCGAGGCGGCCCGGCGAGGGCACCGGCTCGGGGTCAACACCAAGGCGAAATATCCGCGGATGTTTCTCCAGGCCGGGCAGGTTCGACGCACGGTCACTCTGACCGAGGAACGCGACCAGGTCCCGCACGAAACCACCGCCGAGGAGCTGAAGGTGCTGCGCCTGCGGCCGTGGATGAAACCCGCGGAGTTCGACGTCGTCGACTCCGGCAGGCTCCGCTTGGAGATCGCCCGGGCCGGGTACGACAACCGGGACACCTGGACCGACACCGCACGCGTACGTCTAGAACAGCGCGTCGCGCAGATCATCCAAGGGTTCGAGGCTGGCGTCACCGCCGACGAACAGCAACGGCGGGCAGCCGAGGCCGCGAGGGAGAAGGCCGCGGCCGAACACCGGCGGCGGCAGGAGGAAGCCGCGGCCGAGCGCAGACGGCAGGAGGAGGCCACCCTCGCCCGATGGCACGCCGCGATGGCCGACGCCCGCGTCCAGGCCGCGGACAACATCCGCGCGGACACCTTCCGCAACGCCTACCAGGCGTGGACCACCGCAGCCGGCATCCGCGCGTTCTGCACCGCCCTTGAACAAGCGGCCGAGGGGCGGACCGGCGCCGGCGGGTACCTCGCCAGCTGGGTCGCGTGGGGCAGGGCCGCCGCCGACCGGATCGACCCCATCCGCAATCCCCGCGTGCTAGCTGACATCGATTACAACCCCGAACCCGGACCCGACGATCTGCGCCCGTTCCTCGGTGACTGGAGCCCCCATGGGCCGCGCAAGGAGCACCGCCCTGATCACGACCGGCAGGCCCACGCCGGCATCCGCCGACAGGCCGAATCGTGGCACCACGGGCTGCTCGACCACGGCGCCTGAAGTGCGTCCACCTCAACCTCCACCACCCTCCGGCCGGATGCGCACGAGCCTGCGCCGGGACCTGCCGCCATCGCGGCGCGAACCGCCAGCACGACCCGGTACCACGCAACAAGCGACGCTCACCCGAAGGACGGCTGGATGAGAATCGACCCCTCCCGCTTCACCGTCGGCGACGAATGGGCGTACCGGCAGTCGGACCACGGACCGTCCGAACGCGTCCGCATCCTGGCAGTCGAGCCGAAGAAGAACAGCGCCCGCCTCGAGATCAGATTCCTCGACGACCCCGACGAACGGGTGGAGAAGGTCCCCGGGTCGCGGCTGCGGGTGCCGTGGAGCGAGGTCGGGACCTTCGACGCGCTGATGGCGAACTGGCAACGCATCGACGATCAGAGCCTCGATCGTACAGAGGAAGCCTGCGTCGAGGAGATCTTCGGCCTCTTGATCAGCGATGACGTAGCCGAGCTGCTCTGGTCCCCGGTGTCCTGCGCCACCGAAATCCGAGACAGGGCCCGGCTGAGCGAGATCATCGACGGGCCGGTCGACGACATCCTCGCCTCGGCTGAATGGTTCGACCACGACGACCGGACCATCCTGTCACCGGCCGGCACCCTTCAACTGGTCGAGGCCGCGTGCCGTGCCCATCCGACCCAGGTCCTCGACCTCGTCATCGAGCAGGAAGCCCAGTCCCGCCACAAATGCAAGTTCGGCGACGAGCACCGCGTCGGCCGCGACAACCGGTCGACGACACCGGAATGGGAGTACGACTGGTACCGCCGCCACGACCGGCCCCGTCACGAACTACTACGCCAGTGGTGCGGCCACCGAGCAGTGACCCGCCACGAACGGTTCCTCGCCGCCGAAGCCGAAACTCACCGCCTCGACATCCTGGTGACCGACCTCCTCAAGGCCCTGGACACCCTCGGCGAACACGACCAGGCCGCCCGGTTCGCCGAGGAACACGAACGCGACCGCATCACACCCCACACGATGCGCCCCGTCGTCGAACGCCCCCTACACCCCTCCGAGATACCCGTACACGAGATCAAGGTCAGGAGCCGCTGGTGGTGAATCGCCCTGAAGGCGGGGCCCCAGCCGACTCTGCTCGGATGAAGGCAATGGGTCGGGAGGACCGCCGTTCCTCGCAGCTCCAGTTCACGTTTGTAAGAGGACGTCTGATTCACGTATTTTGTGTGTGTTGTGGTTGTAGGGGTTCTCGCCAGGTTGGGGTGGTTTCGGTGGTGAGGCGTTTGGCGAGGTTGTCGATCATGGCGAGGGTGATCATGCTGGCGGAGTTGTCGGGGCGGGCTTCGTAGTCGCGGACGAGTCGGCGGTGGTGCATGAGCCAGCCGATGGTGCGTTCGACGACCCATCTGCGCTTGACCACGCTGAAGCCCTTGACCTGCGGGTCCTTGGTGACGATCTCGACGTCGACGCCGAGGTGGGCGCCGTGTTCGATGACGCGGTTTTTGAATCCGGCGTCGGCCCAGGTTTTGGTCAGGGTGGGGTAGGTGGTGGTGGCCTGGTCGAGCAGGTCTGCGCCGATGGTGTTGTCGCTGGTGCTGGCGGCGGTGACGATGACGGCGAGGAGGAGGCCGAGGGTGTCGGTGATGATGCCGCGTTTGCGGCCGACGATCTTCTTCCCGGCATCGGTGCCCTGTGTGGACAATGGGACGTTGGTGGAGGTCTTGACGCTCTGGCTGTCCATGATGGACGCGGTGGGTGCGATGGTGCGGCCGTGGTGGTCGCGTACGAGGCCGGTGAGCTGGTAGTTCAGTTCGGTGAAGATGCCTTCCTTGCTCCAGGCGGCGAAGTAGCCGTAGACCGTCGGGTGGGGCGGGAAGTCGTGGGGCAGGTAGCGCCAGGCGATGCCGGTGCGGTTGACGTACAGGATGGCGTTGAAGATCTCGCGCAGGTCGTGAGTGGGGGTGCGGCCGCTGACTCCGGCATCGGTGCGGGCCTGTCGCCAGGCTGTCAGGCGGGGTGCGATCAGGGCCCATCGGGCGTCGGACAGGTCGGACGGATAGGCTCGTCGCGCGGTCATGATTCAGGCGTACGGCGTCTGACTGGACGTTTGTTTCGCGTTCGCGTCAGTAGTGACCGATTTACGCCTCGACCTCGTCAGGGCAATATGCCGGACCTGACCCGGAAGGCGCACATTCTGGCCAGCTCTACCTTGACCAGAATCAGAGCATTTCAGCCCGCGATCGTGTCTGATTCACTTTCACCCGACATCGACGTACATGAGGTCCGTCGATCCGGCCCTCACTGGACGTTTGTTTCGCGTTCGCGTCAGTAGTGACCGATTTACGCCTCGACCTCGTCAGGGCAATATGCCGGACCTGACCCGGAAGGCGCACATTCTGGCCAGCTCTACCTTGACCAGAATCAGAGCATTTCAGCCCGCGATCGTGTCTGATTCACTTTCACCCGACATCGACGTACATGAGGTCCGTCGATCCGGCCCTCAGACGCCGTACGCCTGAATCATGACCGCGCGACGAGCCTATCCGTCCGACCTGTCCGACGCCCGATGGGCCCTGATCGCACCCCGCCTGACAGCCTGGCGACAGGCCCGCACCGATGCCGGAGTCAGCGGCCGCACCCCCACTCACGACCTGCGCGAGATCTTCAACGCCATCCTGTACGTCAACCGCACCGGCATCGCCTGGCGCTACCTGCCCCACGACTTCCCGCCCCACCCGACGGTCTACGGCTACTTCGCCGCCTGGAGCAAGGAAGGCATCTTCACCGAACTGAACTACCAGCTCACCGGCCTCGTACGCGACCACCACGGCCGCACCATCGCACCCACCGCGTCCATCATGGACAGCCAGAGCGTCAAGACCTCCACCAACGTCCCATTGTCCACACAGGGCACCGATGCCGGGAAGAAGATCGTCGGCCGCAAACGCGGCATCATCACCGACACCCTCGGCCTCCTCCTCGCCGTCATCGTCACCGCCGCCAGCACCAGCGACAACACCATCGGCGCAGACCTGCTCGACCAGGCCACCACCACCTACCCCACCCTGACCAAAACCTGGGCCGACGCCGGATTCAAAAACCGCGTCATCGAACACGGCGCCCACCTCGGCGTCGACGTCGAGATCGTCACCAAGGACCCGCAGGTCAAGGGCTTCAGCGTGGTCAAGCGCAGATGGGTCGTCGAACGCACCATCGGCTGGCTCATGCACCACCGCCGACTCGTCCGCGACTACGAAGCCCGCCCCGACAACTCCGCCAGCATGATCACCCTCGCCATGATCGACAACCTCGCCAAACGCCTCACCACCGAAACCACCCCAACCTGGCGAGAACCCCTACAACCACAACACACACAAAATACGTGAATCAGACGTCCTCTTAGCTCCATCGGGTTGCGAGCATTCGTTCGCTCGAGACGTCCAATAAGGCGTTTGGCTGGATGCGGGCCACTATGTCAAGGCACCTATCCCATGAACCTTGAGCGAGGGCTGCCGCGGCAAGTGAACGGGCTCGCAGCACTCCCGTACCTTTGCCTGCGCCCAACGAATATAGCCCCGCCGGAGCTGAACCAGCCTCGGCCTCCACACAGGCGGTTGCGACGACGATGAGCGCCTGCGCCTGCTGGTCCGGGTCGGTGATGCTGTTGGAGATGGTCTCGGCCCGGTCGAGATCTCCGGTAGCGGTCACTGCCTTGGCCAGAGCGGTCATCGCCTGCGCCCGCTGGTCCGGGTTGGTGATGTGGCGGGTCAACGCCTCGGCCCGGTCGACGAGTGCCCGTGCCCGGTCGAGGTTCCCGGTGGCGGCCACCGTCTCGGCCAGAGCGGCTAACGCCTGCATCTGGGGATAAGAGTCGGTGATGCTGTTGGAGATGGTCTCGGCCCGGTCGAGATCTCCGGTAGCGGTCACTGCCTTGGCCAGAGCGGTCATCGCCTGCGCCCGCTGGTCCGGGTTGGTGATGTGGCGGGTCAACGCCTCGGCCCGGTCGACGAGTGCCCGTGCCCGGTCGAGGTTCCCGGTGGCGGCCACCGTCTCGGCTAGGGCGGTTAGAGCCCGTGTCTGTTCACTCGGGTTAGTGACGTTACGGGCAATTGTTTCTGCCCGGTCGAGGTTCCCGGTGGCGGCCACTGCCTTGGCCAGAGCGGTTAGCGCCCATGCTTGCTGGAACGGGTCAGCGATGGTAAGGGCAATCGTCTCAACCTGGTTGACGAGTGCCCGTGCCCGGTCGAGGTCTCCGGTGGCGGTCACTGCGTTGGCCAGGGCGGTTAGCGCCCTGGCCTGTTGGTTCGGGTTGGTGATTCTGTAGGCGATAGTCTCGGCTCGGTCGAGGTTCCCAGTGACGGCCACGGCCCTGGTCAGAGCGGTTAGCGCCCATGCCACTCGGTCCGCGTTGGTGATGTTTCGGGCGATCGTCTCAGCCTGGTGGGCGAACAGCCGCGCCCGGTCGAAATTTCCGATGGTTGCCGCTGCCTTGGCCAGGGCGGTCAAACTCTGCGCGTGCCGGTTCGGGTTGGTGATGCTGCTGGCGATGGTCTCTGCCCGGTCGAGGTTCCCAGTGGCGGCGATTGCGTTGGCCAAGGCGGTTAGTGCCCATGCCTGCCCGTCCGGGTTGGTGATGCTGCTGGCGATGGTCTCGGCTCGGTCGACGCGTCCGGTGACGGCCACTGCCTTGGCCAGACTGGTCATCGCCTGCGCCTGCTGGTATGGGTCGCTGATGCTGTGGGCCAACGCTTCGGCTCGGTCGACGAGTGCCTGTGCCCGGTCGACGCGTCCGGTAACCGCCACCGCCTCGGCCAGAGCGGCTAACGCCTGTGTCTGTCGATAAGAGTTCGTGATGCTGCTGGCGATGGTCTCGGCTCGGTCGACGCGTCCGGTGACGGCCACTGCCTTGGCCAGACTGGTCATCGCCTGCGCCTGCTGGTATGGGTCGCTGATGCTGTGGGCCAACGCTTCGGCCCGGTCGACGATTGCCCTTGCCCGGTCGACGCCTCTGGTGACGGCTACCGTCTCGGCCAGAGCGGCTAACGCCTGTGTCTGTCGATAAGAGTTGGTGATGCTGCGAGCAAGGGCATCAGCGCGGTTTGGCTGCCCGAGTCGTGCCCAGACGCTGGGTAGATCGGTAGGGATATTGTTGTTGCGGTCAGCCAGATCGTTGCGGTGCATGCTGAGCAGCAGCAGCCAGCCGAGGTCGGGTTTGTCATTGGCGAGGATGACGTCTTGGGCGGCAACGATCTCGCTAAGCGCGGCGGCATCGCCGCCGGTAATGTCTAGCATGCGATCTTGTCTGGCGGTGTCAGTAGCATAGGCGATCATGCGTGTAAGGTCACCATCGGCTTGCAGCATGCGATAATAGCCGCGCAGTAGGTATTCTGGTGTTCCCTCTGGCCATCCCTGTTGTCGGTACCCCTCGGCCCAGACGTGCAGCTGTTCTCGGTAGCCGGCCAAAAGGGCAGGACCCATACGCTCCGCCGCAACGACTTGCAGCTCTTCATGTCCGAGAACGAACACTTCCGGTCCGGTCTCGGGTTGAAATCGGCTATGCCGAGTTGCGAACGTACGCCCAGACACGCTGTGCAGCTGCTCTTCAACCTCCCACGGTTCCACACCGGCAAGTTCGGCGAGACTCTCGGCTCCAAGCCCACCGCCAGCTGCGGTCAACAATCCCAGCAGATCTCGTTCTATTCGTGATCCGTTGAGTAGCCGCTTCAGTTCCCGTTTCGCTTCGCCCTTAATTGTCGCCGCAGCGGAGGAGCGACCAAGGGTGCGGACGATTCGCACATCACGTAATGGGTGATTTTGAGGAACGTCATCGGGAATCGGCGGGTTGGGGCGACCTGAGACGATGACCCGCATTCCCGCTACCGGGGTAGCCGGCAGCAGCTTGGCGATGCTGTGCGCGTCCGCACCAGTAGTCACCCCACGATCCTCGTCCAACCCATCGACCAGGAGAATCAGCCGCTCACCCTGAAGCTGGCATGCCTGTGCCGCCTCGTTGATTAACCCGAACAGGTGCGCCTCCCGGGTTGTTTTGGCCAAAAGCGGCGGTTTCTCCTGTCCGAGCAAATCCAACAGCTGCTCCATGACAACGTCGGTAAATGCCACCCGGTCGTTCTGCTCCGCGAACCGGGCAGTGATGAAGAACGACACGACCCGTACCCCATCCGGGGGATTCAGCACGAACCAGGACATCAACGCCGACTTGCCCGTCCAAGCCGGCGCCCGCCACCACCGGTACCAGCCCTCACCCTGGCCGGTGCAGAACGCGGCCAACTCCGCCAATTCCGCTTCCCGCCCCACCAGGGCTTGCGGAGCAATCCGCTGCACCGTTTCCAGGTACCGGGACGCCACTGCTGCACCCGGACGCAGCGTCACTCCACCGGCAACATTGCTAATCTGGTACAGATCCCGCCCAACGCTGGTGTCGACGACTCCTTGACCACCCTGCGCACGGTCAGAACGCCTACTCACCCGAGGGTCACATCCCCTTCAACGTCCCCCACCTGGGTCACGTCACCACCTACCCAGGCGCCACGAATGGCCTGTCCGCCTGGCGCAACATCCGACGCCTGCGCGGACGCCGATGAGGAGGATGCGACTGGGGGCTGCGCCGACCCCAGCGACTTGGGTGACGACGACTGGAGCTTGCCTTTGATCCTGCTGACTTGGGCCAGTCGACCACCTACCACCACATCAGACGCCACCTGCGAACCGGAACTTTCCACGGTTGACGATCCTCCCGCTGGCAACAGGTACGGGGCGCCCAGCGCGACCAAGGCGACCAGCAAGCTCAACCCGCTTGCGATTTTGTCCGCCCTATCCAGTCCCGCCACATATAAATACATGGCGACTCCACCAACAACGACAACCGCGACCCCGCGACCAGCCCACACCCAACCACGAGTCCGACGCGGCACGATACCCCCACCGACATGAGCAACAGTCAAAACGAGCATCTTTCCAGACTAAAGGATGTCTCGTAACTCGGTGAAGGCGTTGCTCGGCAACGGGGCTGGTGTCACCCGGCGAGGATGATGTTGTGGAGGTGGGCGATGCCGGATGCGGTGTGGGTCAATGTGTGGGCGGCGCGGCGGTAGTCGCGCAGGATCTTGAAGCACTTCATGCGGGCCAGTACGTGTTCGACCTGCGCTCGGATGGTGCGGTGCTGCTTGTTCAGCTCCGCTTTCCACTCGGGCAGTTCGCTGCCGTCGGCGGGCTTGCGGTAGGGGATGATTACCTCGGGGTTGCCGCGGTAGGCGCCGTCGGCCATGACCGGCCGTCCGGCCAGCTTCTGGTCGATGCCGCTGGTGCGGTAGACGATGGTGTCGTTGCGGTTGCCGGGCTGCGGGTCGCCGAGTGCGACCACGAGGCGGGTGTGGGCGTCGATGGCGACCTGCAGGTTGGTGCTGTAGCGGTAGTTCTTGCTCGGGGCGGCCAGGCGGTGATCCCGGGTTGGGATCAGGGTGCCGTCAACGATGGTGATCTGGTCGACCCGACGCCGGCGTACCGGGGCCAGGGCGAGCAGCGGACCGAGGGTGTCGATGACTCGATGGGCGGCGGAGTGCGACACCCCGAACAGCGGGCCGATCTGCCGCATCGTCAGGTTCGTGCGCCAGTAGGCGGCTACCAGCAGCACCCGATCGGCAAGGTCGAGAGACCACTGCCGCCCCGGCCGCCCGTCAGCGATCGCGTCACCACCCCGCTCGGCGACCAGCCGGACCAGTCTGCGGAACTGAGCGGGCTGCAGCCCCGTGAACGGGAAGATCCACTCCGGGCGGGCCGCCGAGATCACCTGCACCACGACATGATCCACGATGGACCGGTTACCGAGTTACGAGACGTCCCTTAGGCAACGCAGCGCAGTCAACCATCCGACAATAACTGCGCGGGACTGTATGACGCACGGCTCTGTCTCGCATTCGATGGTGACGGAGGGTGGTGAGGCGGTCCCGGGACTGCGTAAATATCCGTGCTTGACCTGGATGTGGTCCGTTGGACAGGACGTCGATCCTGTCCAGCAAAGGAACACGTCATGGCAGACAAGAAGAACGCTGTTCAGCTTTCGCAGCCGACGGCGGCGGGGGTGGAATTCGCTCAGCAGTTGGTCGAGCGGGCCAAGGCCGACGGAGTCTCGTTGGTCGGGCCGGGTGGGCTCTTGGCCGGGATCACCAGCACCGTCCTGGAATCAGCGCTTGATGCGGAGCTCCATGCGCACCTCGACGAGGTCGGCATCGTCGACGAGGAGACCGGCCGGCGGACCAACATTCGTAACGGGCACGGGGCCAAGACGGTGCAGACCGAGGTCGGGCCGGTGCGGATTCAGGTCCCGCGGGACCGGCCGGGTCGTTCACGCCACGGATCGTGCCCAAGCATGTCCGCAGGTTGGACGGGTTCAACGAGGCGACCCTGTCGCTGCATGCCAAAGGGTTGACCACGGGGGAGATCTCCGCGCATCTGGCTGACGTGTATGACGCCGACGTGTGCCGGGAGTTGATCAGCCGGGTCAGCGACAGCGTCGTGGACGAGATGGAGGCCTGGCGGCGCGGCCGCTGGACCGGGGGCGGTTTCTATCCGGTGGTGCTCATCGACGCCTTGGTGATGAAGATCCGCCAAGGGCAGGTCGCGAACCGCCCATCTACGTCGTGGTCGGTATCAGCCTCGACGGGGAACGCGATGTGCTGGGCATGTGGGCCGGGACCGGCGGTGAGGGTGCCAAGCAGTGGGCCGGCTACCTCACGGAACTGCGCAACCGCGGTGTGGAGGACGTGTTCATGGTCTGCTCCGACGGCCTCAAGGGGATGACCAACGCGATCGAGCAGGTCTGGCCGCAGGCGGTGCACCAACAGTGCGTCGTCCATTTGGTGCGGGCGTCGCTTCGCTATACGAGTCGCAAGGATTGGCAGAAAATTGTGAGCGTAGCCGGGGAACGGCACGAACTGCGGCCAGGAGGTCCTCCAGAGCCGGATGACGGCCGGGTACTGGTCGCCGAACTCGGCGGCGAAGGCCTCGAAACGGGCCGCCGCGACGGCCACCGTGGGGGCCGTGTAGATCTCGCGTAGGGCGGGGGTGGAGGTCCGCAAGGTCCTCTACACCAGCACCAACATCATCGAGAGCCTCAACGCCCGGTTCCGCCAAGCCGCCCGCCGGCGCGGCCACTTCCACATAAAGCAGGCCGCGATGAAGGTTCTCTACCTCGTCGTCCAGCAGAAACGTAGGGGCGGCGGGAGCATCACCGGCCGGGTCTACGGTTGGGCCAAGGCCCTCAACGCCCTGATCCTTTGACAGTCAGCGGGGTCAGCGCCGTACGTGATCGTGACCCGCGTAGGCTCCGCGTCGTCGCTGGCTTTGCGTGCCCCGACGGCGGTAGCGTGCATCACCGTGACCGCCGCTGACCCTGCCCGTACCCGTAAGCCCAGGAAGCGTGAAGGGTACGGCGTGAAGCTGGTCCGAGGCCCCTTCGTGCGGCTGGCCCCACACCCGGACAGTTGCAAGGAAGCGGTCGATCTGCCTGCCTATGCGGCGGGCGTCCGCCGCGCAGGGAGACCTCTTGCGGCCGACCTCTTCAGCGGTGCGGGTGGTTTGAGTCTCGGTCTGCAGAAGGCCGGCTACGAGGTCGTGCTAAGTGTTGATCACGATGCGGAGGCGGTCGAGACCCACCGGCATCACCATGGGGGTCTCAGCGTCAACTGGGACCTGGGAGACCCTACCGTGATCCGCACGGTTGCTGATCTTGTGCGGGACTGTCAGATCGAACTGCTCGCCGGTGGTCCTCCATGTCAGCCGTTCTCCAAGGCGGGCCGGTCGATGATCCGTCATCGGGTCCGCTATGCGGAGCGTGACCCGTACGACGAGCGTCGGGACCTGTGGCGGTCGTTCATCGAGGTGATCCGGCTCGCCAGGCCGCCGGCGGTGCTGATGGAGAACGTTCCGGACATGGCGCTGGACAAGGAGATGTTCATCTTCCGGACGATGGTCCACGAGTTGGAATCGATGGGCTACTCCGTTCAGGCTCAGGTGGTCGACACGTGGCGGTACGGGGTCCCGCAGTTCCGGCAGCGCCTGATCGTGGTCGCCCTGGCCGATGGCGCCCTGTTCGAATGGCCGCCGCATGCGCTCGAGCGGGTGACCGTATGGAACGCGATCGGTGATCTCCCGCCGGTGGAGGGTGGCTGGCGTCCTGAGGGCGGTGCCGAGGGGTGGACCGATTACGCGGAGCCGGTGACGGAGTATCAGCGCAGCATGCGCACCGACGTGACGGACGCTGACAAGCGTAAATTGTTCGATCACATCACCCGACCTGTCCGTGAGGATGACGCCCGCGCGTTCGAGCTGATGGACGCCACCACCCGTTACTCGGACCTCCCCGAGGAGATGAGGCGGTACCGCGACGACATTTTCGACGACAAGTACAAGCGCCTCGATGAGGACGGCCTGTCCCGGACCATCACAGCGCACATCGCGAAGGACGGCTACTGGTACATCCATCCGCGGCAGGGCCGGACGCTGACCGTGCGGGAGGCGGCCCGATTGCAGACCTTCCCCGACTGGTTCAGGTTCGCTGGACCACCGTCGGCGGCGTTCCGTCAGATCGGCAACGCGGTGCCACCGCTGTTCGCCGAGCACCTGGCGGGCGCGGTGCGCCGGAGCGTCGCCGCCGCGCGGCCGGCGGAGACCTCCACTCGGGAGGTTGCGGCGTTGCTCGCAGGGTGGTTCGACAGCGCTGAGGTTCGTGGCCTTCCCTGGCTACGGGCGACCACGAGATGGCAGGTGATCCAGGCGGAGATGCTGCTGGACCGAGCCTCCGTGGACGTCGTACGTCCGCTCTGGCCGCTGATAGCGAGGTGGACATCCCCGCAGGCGACGGTGCTCGCGGAGGCGGAGCTGAGCGAGATCGGACGGTGGACGGGCAAGGAGGTCCGTGCGGGGCGGATCGTCGAGCTGGCAGGACGGCTGGCCGACAACCCGGCGGTTCTCGATGACGACGCCGGGCTGCGCAGAATTCCCGGTCTGCATGAGGCGTTGGCGGATCTGGCGATTCTGGTCGTGCCCAGCGCGGGTGAGGACGATTCGGAGGAGCCGGTGCTGTCCACGAAGGGTGTGCTGCGGGTGGCTGCCCGTTACCTCGGTGAGCCGGTCGACCGGAGGAACCGGCTTACGGACGGCCGGCTGGCGGTGGCCCGCATGATCGGGGACGACAGCGACGCCCGGAGGGCGCATCTGGGTCTCATTGAGCTGGCAAACACACTGTGTCGGCCCGTCGAGCCCATGTGTGACGCGTGCCCGCTGCAGAAGGTGTGCAGAAGTAGCCAGGCCGGAAGCCTCCGGCTGTTCTGACCGGCAGGTGCCAGCCTTCCCGCGGGCGTTTCAGGTGTCCAGGCCGAGGGTCTTCAGGACGTCCGGTGACTGTTCCTTCAGTACGGCGGTGATGCGCTGCCAGGCGGCCCATTCCCCGGCCTGCATCGCTGCGGCCCGCAGGGTGAGTCCGGCGGTGGCGGCGGCATTCGCGGCGGCGCGGACCTCGGGCGGGGTACCGAGACCAGCGGGCACCGGCCGGCGTGCTGCGGCGGTGTGTGGTGCCTTGCGGTAGGCGTCGTTGGCGTAGATGCACAGCTCATTGATCGGCGCTTCGAGCATCTGGCGGAGCTGGGCCGGGATCGCGACCCGCATCTTGGCAACGTTGATGTTGAACGCGGAGTCGAGGCCGGTGCCGAAGTCAACGGAGGCTCTGGCGAGCTTCGTATGTTCATCGATGCCGCGGATCCCGCCCCAGCCGCCCCACTGGACGAGGCGGTTGGCCCGGTAGATGTAGAGGCCCTGCTGGCGGTTCCAGTTGAGCGGCCCGGAGTGCCGTTCGAACTCGGTCGGTGAGCTGAAGCTGTCGCGTGAGGGCAGGATGTAGCGGCGTAGGGTCACGTGGCCACCGGCGTTGCCGAGTGTGATCTCGAAGCGTTGGGGTGACAGTTCCTGCCGGGCCGCCTCGTCCGGCGCGAACGGGTTCCAGGCGCGGATCTTCTGTCCGTTAACGGTGATCACGACCTGCCGGTCGCCGGCAGCACCTTCGATGAAGCGGTGGAACACCATTCCGAGGTGTTCGGCCGTGCGGGTGGCGAGCGTCTCGATGCGCCGTTTCGCCCAGCCACCTTCGGGCCGGCGCTCCGGAAGTACCCTGTCGAGGCTGCGCCAGAGCACTACCGTGCCGGTGCCCTCGGCGAGCCATTTCCGGGCACGGATGACGTCGGGATCGGCACCTGGGTCGACGATGACCCATTCGTCCCACTCCTCGACGATGTCGAGGTCGAGGCTGCGGGCAGATGTGCGGAACACCTTCGGCGAACTGCGGGTGATCACGGTGACGGACCGGCACTGCGACAGCGACGCGGTCTTCAGCCCGAGCCCGTAGCGGCCGAGGTCTCCATCGGCGTAGCCGCGTCGTGACCCGAGACGGAGGGCTTCGAGCAGCGCGTTGGGTGTCATGCCCGAGCCGTCATCGGTGATGAAGACCCGTGAGTCGGCGCCGTCGAATTCGATGCTTATGTCGACGTGGGTCGCTCCTGCGGCGATGCTGTTGTCCACGATGTCGGCCACAGCGGTGGGGAATTCGTAGCCGATGTCGCGCAGGGATCCGGTCAGTCTCGCGGCCGAGGGCGGCACCTGGAACCATGATTCGGGCGGCATCGGTTTCCTCCCCAGCGTGCGACGGCAGCTCCGAGACCAGGATGTCACACATGACGTGGTGATCTTGTACCGCGTTCCGGTGCCCTCCGTTCCCGGCGCCATAGTGTTTCGACGCGGTCCGCGACGTCGCTGGGGTCCTCGTGTTCCCAGAAGTGCGCGACCGTCCAGCCGAGTGCGGAGAGCTGGTCGTCCTTCTCGCGGTCACGCTGAACGTTGCGCTGTAGTTTTGCGGCCCACCAAGCGGCGTTGTTCTTGGGGACCGTGCCGTGTAACGGGCACATGTGCCAGAAGCATCCGTCGATGAATACGGCGAGCTTCGCTCTGGTGAAGGCGATGTCGGGCCGACCGGGCAGCAGTTTGTGGTTGACCCGGTAGCGCATTCCCCGACGGTGCAGTTCACGACGGATGAGGAGTTCCGGGCGCGTGGAGGCGCGTGGCATCCGGCTCATCTGCGCTGACACCAGCGCGTTGAGAGGTGCCGGTCGGCGACCGGTGGATGTCAATGCGCCCTCCGTCGCGGGTGAGGCGCCTTCCGGCCGTCCGGACGGATCCGGTGGCACCGCGCCGGTCGTGACCGGCCGACCGCCCGGTGGGCGGTGGCATCTGCGTACACATCGATGTCAGCCGAACGGGCCGAAGGTCCGGGGCAGGGCGCGGCGGCACGACCGGCGGATTCACCGGCGGCGCGGCCCGGGCCCGGCCCGGACAGGTGCCGGTACCGGCGCGGCGACCACCGGCCTATGTAGTAAGGGGCGATCCGGTACGTTGAAAGCGGCCGTGACACCGGGATCCGGCGCTTCCCGGATTCAGCCGTCGGACGAATATGCTGAAGAGCCCTGTCACCCATGCCGACCACCCCCGTGCCCCGCCCGGCAACCGCCCCTCGTCCCGGAAGACTGCGCGATGTCTGAATGTTCACCCCTGGCGGTCCTATCCGTGACGGCGGTCGCGTGCGCCCTGTTGGAGTCGAATCATGCCTGACGTGGACGTGAGCGCATTCGCGCATACCCTCATCGAGGATGTCCGGGCGCAGGCGGACGCCGACGGCTGCGACCTGGCGGAGGCGTTCGCGCGGATGATGCTGGACCGGTTCAGCCTGGACGGCTACACCGAGGACGCGACTGTGGCGATGTACCGCGACCACGGGGTGGAGATCAGCGGCTACGGGCTCTCCTCCGATGACCGGTGCCTGGATCTGTTTGCGACGGTGTACAGCCCCCGAGCTGATGAGGCACATAAGATCAACCGCCCCGAGCTGGAGGCGGTGACCCGGCGGCTGCAGAACTTTCTGCTGAGGGCCGTGCCGGGGACCCCACGACGCAGGAACCCCTCCTCCGAGGTGCTCGGGATGGAACGGGCGGTCGCGGAGAAGTTCCACCAGGTTGACCGGATCCGCTTCATCATCGTCACCAATGCCCGCAGTGTCGTGCGGGAACCCGCCATGACGACGGAGATCGAGGGCCGTAAGGTCGTCCGGGAGCTGTGGGACCTGCGTCGCCTGGCCGCGTGGTCGGTGTCCGGGACCCAGGCGGAACCGATCATCGCCGAGTTCCCTGACGGCCTGCCGTGTCTGACCGCACCGTCGACGGCGGGGGACTACTCGGTGTTTCTGGCCATCGTTCCCGGCGCGGACCTGGCCGCGTTGTACGCCGAGCACGGTGGCCGGCTGCTCGAGCTCAACGTGCGGTCCTTCCTGCAGACGAAGGGCGCGGTCAACCGGGGTATCCAGGAGACGTTGCGGACGACACCGGACCGGTTCCTCGCCTACAACAACGGCATCGCGGCCACGGGATCCCAGGTTGATCTGGACCGGGGGGCCAACGGGCAGACCGTCATACGGCGGATCCACGGCCTGCAGATCGTGAACGGCGGTCAGACCACCGCTTCGATCCACCACGCGCGCCGTAACGGGATCCCGGTCGACGATGTGCATGTGCAGATGAAGCTCACGGTCGTGTCCCCGGACCGGCTCGATGAGATCGTTCCCCGTATCTCCCAGTACTCGAACACCCAGAACAAGGTCACCGCATCCGATCTCCGTGCCAACAGCGGCTTCCACATCGAGGTGGAGCGGATCATGCGGACGCTTCTCGCTCCGCCCGGGCCGGTGCACCGCGTGGACACTCACTGGTACTACGAACGGGCCCGCGGCCAGTACGCCGACGCCGTCGCCAGGGAGTCGACGCCGGCACGACGGGCCACCTTCCGCGCGTCGAACCCGCCGGACCAGAAGTTCGACAAGGCCGACCTGGCGAGGTTCGTGCAGGCGTGGGCACGCTACCCCCACCTGGTCAGCCGCGGCGGTGAGAAGAACTTCGTGCTCTTCCAGGGGCGCCTCAAGGACGAGCCGGTCACTGTGGACAAGGCCTACTGTCGCAGGCTCGTCGCCAAGGCGATCCTGTTCCGCCGTGCCGACCGGATCGTCCGCGACCAGGACTTCGGCGGATACAAGATCAATATCGTGGCTTACACCATCGCGTTCCTCGTGCACGCCACCCGTGGTCGCATCGACCTCGACAGGATCTGGCGTGACCAGGACCTCTCGCCGGCGCTGAGGGAGGCCATAGCCGAGGTCTCGATGCTCACCCAGAAGGTGATCACCTCCCCACCGGACGGGCGAGTCCACGTCGGGGAGTGGGCGAAGCGGCCGGAGTGCTGGGACGCGGTCCGTGACCTGGACTGGCAGCCCTCACCGGCGCTCGAGGCGGAGTTGGCGGACGTCGACACCTACGCCGAGGACCTGCAGCTCATCCAGGGGACCAGCGCGCAGGACTGGTCGGACCTGGTCGACTGGGGGCGCTCCGCCGGCACGCTCGACGGAGCCGACCAACGCACCGCCGCCAATGTCGCCGAGGCGCTCCGCGAGCGGTGGACACCCGCCGGCAGGGACGTCCTCGCCGCGGTACCGCTCATGCGCCGCGCGCGCCGGCGTGGCTTCCGGCCCGTCGCCGGGTTCTGACCCACGAACCACAACCGAGAGGTGGTGCCACCATGTCCGTGTGGACCCGGGACGTACCCGTCGAGGGAACGACCGAACTCCCACCGGACCCGCGTGCCCTCGACGCCCTCGGCCGCAACCACTCCCTCGAGACCGCTCTCGCCGACCTCGTCGACAACTCCATCGACGCCGACGCCGACCGCATCCGGATCCGCTTCATCCGGCACCGCACCAGGCTCGTCGGTCTCTACGTCGTCGACAACGGCACCGGCATCAGACCCGACACCATCGACGCCGCGATGACGGTCGGCGGACGCCGGAACTACTCCGGCACCGACCTCGGACGGTTCGGTGTCGGCCTCAAGGCCGCTTCCTTCAGCCAGGCCGCCAGCCTCACCGTCATGTCCCGCGCCGCGGGCCACCCACCCGTCGGACGCCGGTGGCTGCTGAACCGCAGCCGCCGCGACTACCGGTGCGACATCGTCACCAGCGACTTCGCCGCCGCGGAACTCGACCGCAACTGGCCGGTGCCCACCAACCCCAGCGGAACCGTCGTGCGCTGGGACGACGTGGTCGGGTTCCCCTCGACCGACGACCCGGCCCAGGTCGAGGAGTTCCTCACCCGGACCATCTCCCACCTGCAGGGACACCTCGGCCTCACATTCCACCGCATCATCACGCATAGGAACATCCGCATCAGCATCGACGTCGAGGACACCGGCCTCGGCGCCGGCATCGCCAGCACCGTCAACGCCCTGGACCCCTTCGCCTACCCCGGGACACCACCCGGCTGGCCCAAGGAGCTACGGGCCGACCTCGACGGCACCCCCGTCGTCCTGCGCTGCCACATCTGGCCCGGCCGGTCGAACCTGCCGCAGTACCGGCTCCCCGGCGGTGCGGAGCAGCGCCAGGGCCTCTACATGTACCGCCACGACCGGCTCCTGCACGCCGGCGGATGGGAAGGCGTCCACGCCGCCGACCGCAGACTCCAGCTCGCCCGCGTGGAGATCGACATCGACGGCGACACCCCCGGCCTGTTCATCATGAACCCGGAGAAGACCCGGGTGACAGCCGGCCCACTGTTCGCCGGAACCGTCGCCCGCGCCCGCGCCCAGGACGGCACCGACATCACCACCTACCTGCAGGCCGCCGAAGCCGTCTGGACGACCACGAACCAGCGCACCACCGCCCGACGCCGGCCGGTCGTCCCGCCCGGCCGCGGCCTGCACCCGAAGGTCACCCGCGAGATCCGCGACGAGCTGCCCCAGCTGACCGATGAGCCCGTGAACATCCTCTGGAAGGCGCTCCCGGACAACCAGTTCATCGAGATCGACCGGGAGGCGAACACCCTCTGGCTGAACAGGAACTACCGCGCCGCGCTGCTCGGCGGCCGACGCGGAGGCCTCAACGACCTGCCGGTACTCAAGACGCTGCTCTACCTGCTCGCCGAGAACACGTTCCAGGGAGCCCACCTCGGCCCCAGGGACAAGGACAACATCGAACTCTGGCAGAGCCTGCTCACCACCGCCGCCCGCGCCGAACGCGCCGCCTACGAGGAGCGCCGGTGAGCACGGCCAGCGAACGCCATCTCAGCACCGAGACCTTCGCCGGGCATCTACGTCACACGGCACCGATGGACCACGCGGTACCCGGCGAGCCCCGGCTGGTGCTGTTCACCGTTCCCGGTGACCGTGTCGGACTACGCGGACCGGCCCGCCCGGGGGAGCGACCGGCACCCACCGGCCTGGAACACGTCACGGTCCGCGCCGTCCACCACGGTGGGCGACGGATGATCGAGCTGGTCATCACGGACCCCCGTGTGTTCCTCGATGCCTACCCCCTGCTGCGGGCCGTCGCCGACCGGATCCAGCTGGGTCACCAGCCGATGACCTCAGCGGTCCGCGACACCCTCCGCCAGCTGGGTCACCTTCTGCAGCCGGAAGCCACCCTGCGGCGGTCCACCGAGACCGGCATGCTCGGGGAGCTGTGCCTGTTCACCGGCGTGTCCCTGACCGCAGGACCGGCAGTGGCACTCCAGGCGTGGCGCGGGGCCCTGTCGGAGGAACACGACTTCGGCTTCCCCGGCTACGACGTGGAGGTCAAGACCACCACCTACGAGCAGCGCCGCCACACCATCGAATCCCTCACCCAACTCGTACCGACCGGCTCACGGCCACTGTGGCTGGTTTCCGTCCAGGTCACCGTCGCGGGCCACGACGGTGCCACCCTGCCTGAACTCATCGGTCGGAGTCGCGCCCTGCTGAGCGCCGGAGCCGACCGGATCCGGTTCGATGACCTGCTCCACGCCGCAGGCTGGGCGGACCGCCACACCACATCCTGCGGCACCCGCTGGCGGCTCAGGACACCACCGGCGACCTTCATCGTCGACGCCGGTTTCCCCCGCATCACACCCGCCATGCTGCAACCGCAGACGGACCTCGCCCGGGTCACCGACGTCCGCTACCGCACCGACCTCACCGGCCGGCCCGAAGACAACCCGCCGGACCTGCTGCGCACCGCCCTCACCGCCGGACAACAGGAGCTGCGATGAGCGACACCGTCACCACCGGCTACAGCTCCGCCCTCGACGGCATGAAGACCGCCGGCCCCGCCCCGTTGCACCAGTTCGCGGCCCTGTTCGCCAGAGACACGTCGCTGACCGATGGCACCGCACTGCTCGCGCATCTGCAGAGCGCCGGTCCGGACGACGCCCTGCGTCAACGCCTCGCCTACCAGCTGTCGTCCTGGGACCATACGGACGACGGACCGTGGGCCGCCGGTACCGCGCCCCACACCGCCGAACGGCGGGCCGCCATCTGCCGCGCACTCGAACTCGACCGGGCCACCGAGGAGCTTCTCTCCGAGATCATCCCCTGGGCCGCGATCGACGCCCCTATCGTCATCGCTGAACACTTCGAGGAATGGCGTACCCCGCAGCGGCGCACCGAACGTGACTTCTACTGGGCCCACTACAGCGCCAACCTGCTGGCGAACGGCTGGGACCCGTCCGCCGTCGCCGGCATCGACGAGGCTACGGAGGAGGTCGTCCGCCGCATCTCCGACCCCACCCGCAAAGTCGCCTACCAGGCCAAGGGCCTCGTCGTCGGATACGTGCAGAGCGGGAAGACCGCCAACTTCACCGGTGTGATCGCCAAGGCCATCGACGCCGGCTACCGGATGGTCATCGTGCTGACCGGTACCACCAACATGCTCAGGGCCCAGACCCAGCGGCGACTCGACATGGAACTGTGCGGGCGCGAGAACATCGAGCCGGACCACGACCCGACCGCACACGAGTACCGCTACGACGACGACTGGAAACGCCACAAGTTCATCAACCACGGTGGCAGGCCGTCCGACTCCGGCCATCCCGACATCGAACGGCTCAGCAACTATGCGGGCGACTACCAGCGCCTCAAACAGGGCATCTCAGCGCTACGGTTCAAACGGCACGACGCCACCAAGGAGTTCTTCCACCCCGCCAACCTCTACACCAGCGATGCCCGCCTGGTCGTGGCGAAGAAGAACGCGTCCGTCCTCACCAACCTCGTCACCGACCTGAAGAAGGTCAGCGCGCGGCTCGGCGAGATCCCCGTGCTCATCATCGACGACGAGTCCGACCAGGCGTCCGTCAACACCACGAGCCCCGCTAAGTGGAAGGAGGACAGCAAGAAACGCACCGCGATCAACCGGCTCATCGCCCAGCTCCTGACGATGCTTCCCCGCGCCCAGTACGTCGGTTACACCGCCACCCCGTACGCCAACGTCTTCATCGACCCGTCCGACGTCGAGGACATCTTCCCCAAGGACTTCATCGTCTCGCTGCCCCGGCCGCTCGGCTACATGGGCGCCGACGACTTCCACGACTTCGACGACGACCGTCCGGTCGGACAGCGACCGTTGAAGACATCGAAGGAACGCGCCCACGTACGCTACCTCAGCGACGAGCCCGCGGATCACGAGCTGCGAGCCGCCCTCGACATGTACGTACTCACCGGCGCACTCAAGGTCTACCGCGAACGGACCGGTGCCGGTAGCTACCGGCACCACACCATGCTCGTGCACGAAGCAATGGGCCGCGAGTCCCACCGCGAGACCGCACGGGTCATCGACAAGCTCTGGGCAACCGCCGGCTACCGCAGCCCGACAGGCCTTCAGCGGCTCAGGGAGCTGTATGAGAACGACATCCTCCCCGTCACCACCGCACAGACACCCGGAGCGGCCATGCCGGGCAGCTTCGAAGAACTGCACGAGCACATCGCTGACGCGCTCGGTCTGATCCAGCCGGCCGACCGCCACGGCACTCCGGTCATCATCGTCAACAGTGACCCTGACCTGGAAAGACACCAGCAGGATCTCGACTTCGACCAGCACGGCGTGTGGCGGATCCTCGTCGGTGGCAACAAGCTCGCGCGTGGCTTCACCGTCGAGGGCCTCACCGTGACCTACTACCGCCGCGCAGCCAGACAGGTCGACACCCTGATGCAGATGGGCCGCTGGTTCGGCTTCCGGGCCGGCTACCGCGACCTGGTCCGCCTGTACACGACCCAGGACCTGCACGCACTGTTCGGTGCCGCCTGCCAGGACGAACAGTCTCTGCGCGATGACCTCCGCAAGTACTCGTCCGAGACCGCTCCGGAATCCCGACTGACGCCCAGCCGCGTTCCTCCGCTGGTCGAACAGCACCGTCCTGATCTGCGACCGACCGGCCGGAACAAGATGTGGAACGCCCGACTGGTCTCACGCAGTTCGCCTGGCGAACCCATGGAACCGGTCGCGCACCCGGAGAAGGGCAAGCGGGCTCTGCAGAACCTCAGGCTCTGGGAGCCGGTCCTGGCCTCTGCTGCGGCGACCGGCACGGTCGCATTCAGAGCAACCGGATCGAAGGCGACATATTCGGCCTACCACGCGGTTCTGCTGCATAACGAGATGATGGCGGTGCTGAACCGCCTGCAGTGGCTCCGGGATGACATATTCGTCCCGGAACGCGCCTGGCTGAACGCGCTCGCCCCGACCCAGCTCCGGCAGTGGGTCGTGCTACTTCCCCAACAGGTGGACCCCACCACCGGCCGCATGATCCTCGGGCACGGACCGTTCAGCATCTTTGACAGGAAGCGGAGCGAAACGGGAACTCTCAGCGCCATCAGCGAAAGCCGCCACCGCAACGCGGCAGCACGGATCGCGGGTCTCGACGCGCACCCCGATCCGGCCGCTGACGCGCTGGCGGCACCTTGTACGGCGGTACTGACCCTGTACCCGTCCGTCAAGCCGGATACGTTGACGGGAGCGCGCGGTGATCGGATCGATCCGGAACTGGTCACGATCGGGTTCCGCGCCATCACCCCACTGAGCACTGGTGGAGGCGGCAAGCGGTTGATCTGGACGACCCTGGACAGCGGCAGGCCGAATGACATCGTCATCGACACCCCCTCGGCGGTATGACCCAGGATGGATCATCGCCGTCCGTACATGTCCTTCGACCAGCTGACCGGGAGCATCTGTATCAATACAGCCATTCTCGTGCGGTTCGTGCGGTCCATGGCGAAGCGCGTCCGGCTCGCCGGCGCGGGGTCATCAGTCCAGGGCGACGCTGCCGTACCCGGGGCAGGAACCGGTCCTACGATGAACTCCGTAGTGGTGCATCCACAGCACGACGTCTAGGACCCCGCGGCAAGCTGGTGGTGGAGGGCGATGCCGGCGCGGTCGCGGAGCAGACCCAGTTCGTCGCGCAGCACGCCGCGGTCCGCCGCGCTCCGCCGGTGTAGGCGTCGCCACACCTCCTCGGGCCCGCCGTATACAGGCACCTGGTGACCTGAGATCGAGCGGACACCCCGGATGACCGCTCGTGCTGTCGTGAGGGTGCCGGGTCCGCCCGTCCCGCCCGTGACCCTCGCCGGTCGCCCGCGTCCCGGGACGCCTTCGCGGCGGTCTCCGGGTCGACCGATCAATCCGTCGCCGTCGGACCCCGGTTCAGCGTACGGTTTCTCCGGCGCCGGGGACGGCGTCGCCCAGACGTTCCCTCATCCGGTCCCTCAGCTGCGGCAGCGCCCGGCCCTCCAGTTGACGCACACGCTCCGGGCTGATCCCGAGCCGTCGGTCGATCTCGTCGAGGGTCAGCGGTTCGTCCGTGCCGACGCCGGCCCGCCAACCCAGGATCGCCGCCGACCGTGGGGGAAGAGCCGCCAACGAGGCGCGCAGGATGGTCATCGTCTCACGCCGCTGCGCCACGACATCCGGCCGCATGGCGTCGGGGTCCGGGGTGACGATCTCGCCCAGCGGTGTGGCGCCGTCACCGACGAGTAGATCCAGCGACGTCATACCGGCGTGCAGTCTCAGGCATTCAAGGACCGTCTCCGGACCGAGACCGAGTCCGTGACATATTTCCGACACCGTCGCCTGTCCGGCAAGGGCCAACAGCCGAGCCCGGCACGTCACCACCCGACGGACCTGGTCCACTTTGTGTACCGGTAGGCGAATGGCGCGGCCCTCGTTGGCGAGTGCTCTCGTCACCGCCTGTCGGATCCACCAGACCGTGTAGGTGGAAAATTTAAGGCCACGCGTGGGATCGAACCGCTCGACCGCCCGCATCAGACCGATGACGCCATGCTGGACCAGGTCCTCCGGGTCCAGCCCTTGTCCCACGTATCTGCCGGTCACGAACCCGACGAGCCTGCGATTGTGCAGAACCATGGCGTCGAATGCCCGGGCGCGTTCGTCAGCCGTGTCCAGGCCGGCCCGGTAGCCGTTCGGGACCTCCTCGTGTGGCAGGTACCGGTCCCCGCGCAGCAGGACCGCCAGGCCGACCTCCTCCGACGCTGTCAGCAGCCGGTCCCAGGGACGCGGGGACGTCCGGTCCCTGCGCAGCAGCAGACGGGCGTCGCAGACGCCACGTTCGATCAGTGCCGGCCCGGTCGCCCCCGCCGGGTCCCCGTCCGTGGGCGGAACGTTGTCCGGCGGGTCGAGAATGTCCACACCCAGGCCGGTCACCATGGCCACGACCTGCTGCCGGAGGGCGGGACGTGTCTCACCGGCGAGACCGAGGACGCTGTCCACCTCGTGCGTGCGCACCAAGCGCTCGCGCACGTGTGCCAATAGCAGCTTCACACACGTCTCGACAACTTCATCATCGGTCGGGAAATCCATAGCGGACAGTTCTGCTGCCGGCCAATGAAGGTCGGTAAGGCGTCTCGGCGCTCCATCGTGCACAATCTGCCGGGTGCGGATGGTCCCTGAGGTGATTTCCCCGTCAGTGAAGAGTGCCGCCGAGGCCCGGATACACAGACGTCTCAAACTCGTGGGCGGGGATTGGAGCTTTGCACTGCACAGCCTCAATCTGCCCGAACACGGCTGGAAGCGCGTCAGTGAGATCGACTTCGTGGTGGCGGGACGACGCGGTGTGTACGTCCTGGAGGTCAAGGGCGGACGTGTCAGCTGCACGAACGGCATCTGGACCCACACCGACCGCGCCGGCACACAGCGGCGGCGCCGGGAGAGTCCCTTCGCCCAGGCATCCAGCGCCATGTTCACCCTGCAGCGGCGCATCGAGGATCGTCTCGGTCGTGAAGCGATGCGCCGGGTCACCATCGGCTACGCCGTCGTGTTCCCCGACTGTCAACTACCCGACCAGACCCCGGTCGAATGGGACGACGAGAACCTGATCGACCGCCGTCTGCTCGACCGGACCGACGGTCTGCACCGCGGCCTCAACCGGATGGCGGACTACTGGCGGGCGAAGCCCGGGGGACGTCAGGCCACGCTCGAGGAACCCCTCCTGCGGGAGATCCTGCAGGCCCTGCGCCCCGACTTCGACGCGGTACCCACCCTGCGCCAGATCGTCACGGACGCGGAGGCCGACCTCGTCGCACTCACCGCAGGCCAGTACCGCACCCTCGACAGTGTCGAACACAACCCGCGGCTGCTCGTGGAGGGCGGCGCGGGCACAGGGAAGACGATGCTCGCCGCAGAACTGTGCCGCCGCTCCGCGGCGGACGGCAAGCGGACGTTGTTCACCTGCCGCAGCCAGGTCGTCGCCGGATTCGTGCGGCACCAGCCCGGCATGCAGGACGTCCATGTCGTTCCGTTCGCCAACCTGCCGCCCGGCACCGACGGCGCCTTCGATGTCGTCGTGGTCGACGAGGCCCAGGACATCGTCAACTTCACCGACCTGTCGTACCTGGACAGTCGGATCGCCGGTGGGCTCACCGACGGCAGCTGGTACCTGCTGCTCGACAGCAACAACCAGCGGGGACTGGTCGGCTCCTGCGACGACGAGGCACTGGACTACCTGCGGTCGCTCCGGCCCGCCGAACTGCGGCTGCGCGACAACTGTCGCAACACCCGCCAGATCGTCACCTCGACCCAGCGGATGACCGGTGCGGACACCGGTGTCTCCGCCGCCGGCGAAGGACCCGAGGTGATGGTGGTCCACGAACCCGACCGCGCCAGGCGGGCCGCCGCAGCCGCGACCGAGCTGGACCGGCTGCACGAGAACGGAATACCCGCCTCGGAGATCATCCTGCTGTCCCCGCTGCCCCTGCAGGAATCCCTGTTCGCGGACCTCCCCGCCCGGTGGCGGCACCGTGTCGACGTGCTGGACCTGCACACACTCCGACGGCCCACGCGGGGACGGATCGCGTTCGCCAGGGTCGAGGACTTCAAAGGGCTCGAAAACCGGTTCGTGCTGCTGGCCGACGTCGGCCCCGTGGACCCCAGACACAACCGCAGTCTCTACGTCGGCATGACACGCGCGAGGGTGGGGCTCTGGCTGGCCACCGCGCAACGGACACCACAGCGGGAGGACCACCGGTGACCACCACGACCGAACCGACCGGCGCCGAGGAACGGACGCTCGTCCTGAACTATCTCCGTCGCCAGCTGACGGGCCCCTGGAACGGCGAAGACGAAATTCTCACGGAGCGACCCGACCGCCGGTACCTCGCCGGCATCCTGTTCCCCCGCGAGGCGTCCGTCGACGCGGGCGACAGCGACGACATCGCCGACGACGCCCCGGTGCCCGGAACCGCCGACGCGACGGATACCGATGAGGACCCTGTGGCGCTGGCAGGACAGATGCTGCCGAGCTCGGTCGGCCTGAGCTTCGTCACTAGCACCCGCTGCACCCTGCGCATCGAGGTCACCGCCGCCAGATACCTGAAGGAGGACCGGCAGAAGTGGCGGCGTCAACCGTTGGCGGCCACCGGCAGCAACGCCGTGTACGTCGAACCCCCGCCGACCGGGCGGCAGAGCAGCAAGCTCCTGTTCGACAGCGACGCCCGCGTCACCGTCGTCTGGCGTGACTTCGGTGAAGGGGCGCTCGTCACCGTGTCCCTCGTCAACAGACGCACCCTTTCGGAACACGGCAGGCTGGACCCCGCCGACTGCCTGCTCCAGGTGAGCCTCCGGTGCAGTCCGGTCGACGCCGCGATCGTCCCCTACCCGTCCACGCTGCGCCTGCACGTCGACCCCGAGGAGGAGGAGCTGGCGCTGCTCTACCGGAAGATCCCCGTCTTCGCCCTCGGGCACGGCGCCGCAGCGACCTGGGAGGCGCAGGGCCACCACGCCACGTCGGTGCAGACCACGTTCGTGCCCAGCCACGTCGTCCCCGACGTCACGTTCGACCTCACCGGCGACCAGCAGGCACTGAGCCTGCACTACCTCACCGGGCTGGAACAGCACCCGGCCGAGGTCACCGCGAGGCTGCTCAGCTTCGTCGACAACTACGACGACTGGGCGCGCCGGATCCACACCCGCCGCGACGACGTCGCACCACCTCTCGCTGCCGCCGCGGACCGGCTCCTGCAGCGTGTCGACCGGGCCCGGGCAAGGATGCGCGAAGGTGTGCTGCTGCTGGAGCGGGACCCCACCGCGCGGCGGGCCTTCGTCCTGGCGAACAGGGCGATGCTGATGCAGATGGTCCGCAGCGGCCCCCCGTTCGCTGCCATTACACGGGACTGGAACGAGCCGGTCCCGGCTGCCCCGGGTTACGACGACCCGGGCCGCCGCTGGCGGCCCTTCCAGCTGGCGTTCTTGCTCCTGTCCCTGCCCTCGGTCGTGGACCCCGCGCACGAGGACCGGGATCTCGTCGACCTGATCTGGTTCCCCACCGGTGGCGGAAAGACCGAGGCCTACCTCGGTCTGGTGGCCTTCACCGTCTTCCACCGCCGCCTCACGCTCGGCGACGCAGGCGCAGGCACCACCGTCATCACCCGCTACACCCTGCGACTGCTGACCGCGCAGCAGTTCCAGCGGGCGGCCACCCTGATCTGCGCCAGCGAACTGATCCGTCGGGAACGCCCGGACGAACTCGGCACCCGGCCGGTCTCGATCGGAATCTGGGTCGGTGGCAACAACAGCCCCAACAGGTTCGCCGACGCCGTCGAGCTGCTGGAGACCATCAGGAACCGGGAGCCCACGACCAAGAGCTTCCAGGTCGAACGCTGTCCCTGGTGCGGTACCCGGATCCTCCCCTCAGACGACGCCCCGGAACAGGGCTGGGGAGTACAGGCGGACAACAACAGCTTCCGCATGAACTGTCCCAACGCCTCCTGCGACTTCCACACCACGCTGCCGGTCTCGTCGGTCGACGACGCGCTCTACGCCGACCCGCCGACCCTGTTGGTCGCCACCGTCGACAAATTCGCCCGGTTCACCCGCGAACCGCGGGCCGGGGTGTTCATCGGTGCCGGGCCGGACCCCGGCCCCGCGCTGATCATCCAGGACGAGTTCCACCTCATCTCCGGGCCGCTGGGCACCGTCGTCGGCCTCTACGAGGCTGCCTTCGACGTGGCCATGAACCGCCACGGCACCCGCCCGAAGATCGTCGCCTCCACGGCCACCATCCGTCGCGCCGACGCCCAGTCACGCGGCGTCTTCGGACGTCCCATCGCCCTCTTCCCACCCTCCGGCCTCGACGCCGACGACTCCTACTTCGTCCGGTCGGACCACAGCCGACCCGGCCGGCTCTACGCCGGCGTCATGCCGCAGGGCCACACCCCCCTGACGGCGATGGTGCACCTGTCCGCGGCCATGCTCAACGCCCCTGTCGAGCTACCCCTCGGTCCGCAGGCCGCCGACGCCTACTGGACCCTCGTCGCCTACCACAACAGCCTGCGGGAACTCGGCAAGACCGTCACCCTGGCCCACGACGACATCCCCGCCCGTCTCGGGGTCATCGCACCCGCCGAGGACGACCGGCGCCACCTCGACGACGGTGAGATCATGGAGCTCACCAGCAACATCCCCCCGGCCGACATCCCCCGCCACCTGCAACGGCTGTTCCTGCAACGGGGCCAGACCGGAGCGGTGTCGTTCGTGCCCAGCACGAACATGATCTCCGTCGGCGTCGACGTGCCCCGACTCGGCCTCATGCTGGTCGTCGGCCAGCCCAAGACCACCGCCGAGTACATCCAGGCCTCGAGCCGGGTCGGGCGACGCCAACCCGGCCTGGTGGTCACCCTCTACTCCCCGTCCAAGCCCCGGGACCGCTCGCACTACGAGTCGTTCATCCCCTACCACACCTCCCTCTACCGGGCCGTCGAACCGACCTCCGTCACCCCGTTCTCGGTGCCGGCCCGCACCCGGGCCCTGCACGCCGGAATGGTGATCCTCGCCCGTCACGCGCACAGCTGGCGCGACGACCGGGACGCCGCCGCGTTCGACCCGGACGACCCCGCCTGGCGGACCCTCGTCCAGGAGTTCATCGCACGCGCCCGGGCCGCCGATCCACGCGAGGCCGAGGACGTCGCCCGGCACGTCGAACGGCTCGAGGAACACTGGGCCGGACTCGTCGACCGTGCCCACCCACTCGGCGGGCTGACCTACACCGGCGGCGGACGCGAACGCATCCAGCTGCTGAGGAAGTTCGATGTGCCGGGAAGGGGCTGGCCGACCCTCGATTCCATGCGCAACGTCGACACGGAGGCCCGGGTGTCCGTGAGGGGAGAGGACAAGTGACCGACCGTCGGCTGCGACGCATGCAGGCCCTGTCACCCTTCGGCGTGGGAGCGATCGTCGACATGCTCGGCGAGTCCTTCGTCGCCGAGGACGTGACCCGCTGGAAGGGCCGGCGCATGACGTTGAACGCCCCGCGCGTCGCCGCGCACTTCGGGGTGGACGAACTGCGCCTGCCGCCGGCCCACAACGAGGGCCGACTGCCCTACTACCGGTTCCCGCAGTGGTTGTTCTGCGGTGCATGCCGCACCATGACCCACTGGAGCGTCCGCCGGGAACGGGCCGGCAAGGCCCCCCACTGCACCCACTGCAGGCGTGGCCCCCAGCTGGTTCCCATGCGATTCGTAGCCGTGTGCGGCAACGGCCACCTCGACGACGTGCCCTGGACCCAGTGGGCACACTCCGGCGGCGGACAGGGACGGGAGCAACGCCAGTGCGGGCGACCCGAGCTGCAGTTCGAGCACCTCACCACGGTGGGCGGCGGACTGGAGTCCCTTCGGGTCCGTTGCCGGACCTGCCGGGCCGGCAGGAACCTGTCCGACCTCACCTCACCACGCGCTCTTACCCGCATCGGCATCCGGTGTCGCGGCCGGCAGCCGTGGCAACGGGACTCCGAGGCGGTCACCTGCGACCAGACGCCCGTTGTCCTGCAGCGGGGCGCCTCCAGCGTCTACTTCCCGGACACCGGTTCCGCGATCGACCTGCCGCCCGACTCCGACTGGGTCACCTGGGGCGGCACGGCGGCGCGTGTCGAACAGAACCCCTACTTCGTGCTGCTGCACAAGGACCCCGAAGGCCCGATGCGGGACAACCTGATCAGCTTCGTCGCGGAGCAGGAGAACGTCACCGAGAAGCAGGTGGTCGCCATCCTGAACGACCGCCTCGGCGCCACCGTCACCGACGCCGACTCGGAGACCTCCGAGGACCTCGCGGAACGCGAATGGAAGGCGCTGACCAACCCGCGCGACGAACACCACCCCGACGACCGCTTCATCACCCGGCCCACGCCCTTCCCGGCTCCCGCGGGACACGGCGCACTCGAACCCGTCGTCGACCACTTGAGGCAGCTGATCTCCGACATCATCCTGGTCGACCGGCTCCGGGAGGTCCGGGCCCTTCGGGGCTTCCGACGCCACACCATGGACACCCGGATCCCGGCCGACCTCGGGGCCCGCAGCAGCTCACTGCCTGCCGTCGAGGTCTACGGCGAGGGCATCTTCCTCGTCCTCGACGAGGACAACCTCCGCCGCTGGGAGCTCCAGACGCCGGTCGTGAGAAACGCGAACACGCTGCACAAGCGTTTCACCGGCAGCATGCACGCCAGGTGGATCGAGGCCACTCCCACTCCAAGGCTCATCCTGCTGCACACCCTGGCCCACCTCCTGATGCGCCAACTGGCCTTCGACGCCGGCTACCCCTCCTCCTCGCTGCGCGAGAGGATCTACGCCAGCACACCGGGCGCCGACACACCGATGGCCGGAATACTGATCTACACCGCCGCAGGCGACGTCGAAGGTACCCTCGGCGGCCTCGCCCGTGCCGGTGAAGCGGAGCGGCTGGTCACAACGGTCGCCGCCACTCTCGCCGCCGCCCGCTGGTGCTCCCTGGACCCCGTGTGCCGCGAATCGACCGCCCAGGGCCCCGCCGGACTGTCAATGGCAGCCTGCCACGCCTGCGCACTGGTCCCCGAAACCAGCTGCACGATGGGCAACGTGCTGCTGGACCGTACCCTCGTCATCGACGACGAGTACGGCTTCATGCGGGACCCGCTGGCCGAGCTCATCGCCGCCCAGGCAGGTATGGCATGACACTCCAGCTACCCCCGGTGACCCAGCTCGACCCCGCCCAGCGCGACGTTCTCGCCCTCCCCTTCGAGCAGTCGCATCTCGTCACCGGCGGCCCGGGAACAGGCAAGACCGTCACCGCGATCTACCGGGCGGCCGCCCTGCACAGGTCGGGCAGGCCGACCGTGATGCTCATGTACAGCAAGGTGCTCTCGGCCTACACGCGGACCGCGGTGGCGCAGATCGGTACGGCGGACATAGCAACGACCTACCACAAGTGGATGTTCGCCTTCTGGCAGGAACACTACCGGCGCAGCCCTCCGATGCTCGAACGCTACGAGATCGACTGGATGGCCTGCCTCACCAAGATCATGACCGAGCCGCCGGCCATCGAACAACGACCGTACTTCGTCGTCGACGAGGGCCAGGACATGCCGGCCGCGTTCTACCTCGCACTGGGCGCCCTCGCGTCGTCCGTGAGCGTCTTCGCCGACGAGAACCAGCGCATCGGTGCTCGGCAGAGCACCATCCGGGAGATCGCCGCGGCGGCGAAGACCGGTGACCCCGTCGTGCTTCCCCGCAGTGTGCGCAACAGTCGTCAGATCCGCGCCCTCGCCGACCGCTTCCAGCCCGGCAACGACACCGCGGACACACTGCCGGACGGCCCCACACCCCGCCTGCTCAGGGTCGACCACACGTCCGAAGCGGTCGACCACCTGCTCCTGCACGAGAAGCAGCACCCCTGCAACATCACCGGGGTCATCCTGCACCGCGCCAGGGACGTCTTCAGCTACCATCACCAACTGCGTGGCCGCACCGTCAACCCCGTACAGGGCTACGTCAGCAACACCCGCGTCGAGGGTCTCTCGGATCCCGCCTTCAGCGGCCCGGGGATCAAGCTCATCACCTGGCAGAGCGTGAAAGGCCTGGAGTTCGACGCGGTCTTCGCACCCGAACTCCAGCACGTCCCCGGCGACATCACCAGTGACCATGTACGGATGGGCATGTACGTACTGATCACCCGCGCACGGCGCGACCTGACCCTCGTGTACCGGGGAACAGGCGAACCGGCACTGGTCGAAGCGCTACCGAAGGAACTGCTCGACCTCTCGCACTACACGCCCTGAGCTCCGCAGGCCCCGGCTGCGTGCCGACGACCGGACGCGGTGGGGCGACACCCCACCGCCGACAACCGGAAGGCCGGGGTACACGACGCCCCCTGCCCGACCCCTCCGGAGGGAACCTGCCGGCCGAATGAACAATGACCTGCCAATGCTGAAAGAAGGGGCGTGCATGACCGTTGACCCGCCGACCGGCTGGCTGATGCTGGCCACGGGAGCAGACCGGCAGCACGGCGGCAACGACGGGTACGACGACGACCCGGACCTGCACTACAGTTGGGACGACACCGTCCCGAACGCCCGTACCGTCGCCGTCGGCGACCGGATCGTCCTGTGGGACAAGAAAGCCGTTATCGGCGCCTCACTGATCGAGGCCATCGAGACCGGCTCTGCCGAGAAGATCCTCTACCGCTGCCCGCGGTGCAACGGGGCGAACATCAAGCGACGCAAGCGACGGTCACCACAGTTCCGCTGTTTCCCGTGCTCGGACACGTTCGAGACCGCCTCAACCCGGGTCGCGCGCGTGGCAACCTTCCGCACCCGCCACGACGCCAACTGGATCGACCTCGGAGGCTGCCTCGACGGCCCGACCCTGCGCGACCTCTGCGTCTCCCCACGCTCCCAACTCAGCATGCGGGCCCTGCGCTGGGATGCATTCCTCGAGGCACTGGGAAACGTCGGCAGATCACGGGCCGTCGCAGCCCTTAACTCGTCGAGCACCCGGCCCCGACTGGGCAGGGACGGCCACCGGCAGGTTCGGGTCCGCGTCCGAGTGGGCCAACGCGAGTTCAGACGACGTCTGCTCGCGACCATGGGCCCCGTCTGCGCCTTCACCGGACCCGGTCCCGCCGCTGCGCTGGAGGCCGCGCACCTCTACAGCTACGCCGCAGTCGGCCGGCACCACGACGACGGTGGACTGCTCATGAGGCGCGATCTTCACCGCCTCTTCGACCAGGGAGACATCGCCGTTGATCCGAACACGCTGACGATCAACCTGTGTAAGGACCTGCTCGCGTACGAGGGCTACGCGACCCTGCACGGTCAGCGGCTCGCGATAGCGCCCGACCCCGGTCACATCGCCTGGATGGAGAAGCACTGGAACCAGCACCGCGTCGAGGCCGACTAAAGTTCCACCCATGCCAGGGCGCCGCACCTACACCTGCTGCCGCCGGCCTTTTAGAGGCCAGGGCATTTTCACCACCGGAACGCCACCGCTTCGCCGCCCGTACACCGCAGTCTTCGACACCGGCAGCCGGGCCGCGAACTCCGACACCGGCGCCGCGCGGCGGCCCACCCCGCCGCCTGCCACCGCACCGCCTCACGCTCGGCCCGCCCCGCGCGGACAACCCACCTCGGAATACCTCATCACCCTGCAACGACCATCGGCAAGATCACGCCGACATGGCGAACCACAGTGTTCGATTTCAGCCCGACTGCCGGTGGCCACAGGATCGCGGATCGCTGGGCTAACCGGATCGCGGTACGGGTCCGGGCGACTTCGGCGACCGCTAGGAGTCCGACGGCCGCCGCCTGTGAAGTCGTCAGAAAGTCGGCGAGGAACCGCGGGTTGGTCGCAGGCCCGCTGCTGTTCTGCACCATCAGGCCACCTGGTGCGGCAGACCTCCACCTGTTCAGCGGTCGTGACTGATCGGGTCAGCCACCAGTGGCAGAGCTGGCGAGCGATCTCCACACCCTCGTTCGGCCAGCAGTGGCACCAACTCGGTGGTCGCGGACACGCCACTGCCAAGGGAGAGTCCGTCGGCGGCAGCCCACTCACGAGCGGTAGAGCGTGATTGATCTCCAGGACTCCTGACCACGACACGTCGGGTCGCCCAACCGGCCTATGGGTGCCATCCGAAAGCGGGGTGTGAACCAACCGCGTCCACCGCGGACAGCGAGCCGGTATCTGCGCTGACGCCTTGACCAGGTCGTCGGACCGGGAACGCGCCGGTGGTCACCGCGCTCCTCCAAGGGTGAGTGTGCCAGCTCCGATCCGATTTGGTCGGTGCCTTGAGAAGCCAGACCATCACACGAGGTGAACGGCCATGTCCGAGACTGACCCGACCACCCCTGCTCGCCGTCACCTCATCACGATCGGCGCCGCTCGCTACCGCAACCTTCCGGACGCCGCCTACCTGCCGCAGGTGGATGCGGACACCGCGACGGTGGCAGCACTAATCGAGCGCTTCGGATACCGCCGCGCGCTGGCCGGCCTCGGCGAGTACGCGACCGCCGAGCACCTCCGCCGGACGATGTCCCACTGGAGCCAGGACGCCGAGATCGGGAGCGACGACATCGTCGCCGTCTACTACGCCGGCCACGGTCTCGTCGACGACCGCCACTACCTCCTCTGCTGAGACAGCACGGAGACGGACCTCGCGGCCAGCGCGCTGCCCACCGAGGACCTGGTCCGGATCCTCACCCGGACCGGCCTGCGCAACCTGCTGCTCATCCTGGACACCTGCTACGGCGGCGCGGGCAGCGCCGAGGCGGCACGGGTGGCGCTGCAGACCATGTCCCGCCGGCTGACCGGCGACGCCGCCATCACCAGCATGTGGTTCCTCTCCTCGGCCAGGAGCCGCGACGAGGCCGGAGACGGGACGATGGTGGCCGCGCTCCCCGCGGCGGTTGTCGGCGTACGAGTGTGTGTCCCCAGGTAGGTACGGCTGAACGTGGCCAGGTTCAGGCGACGTTGGCTTGGCCGTCGATGGCGGTGAGGCGGTTCTTGAGCCGGTAGCTGGGTCCGTTAATGGCGACGACGTCGCGGTGGTGCAGGAGTCGGTCGAGGATGGCACGGACCGGCCAGCGCCAGGAGTTCCTGGACCTGCACGACCTGGTCGCGTAGCTCAACGCCACCTTCCGGCAGGGCAGCAGCCCCCAGCGGGCCGAACTCACCTCCGGCCTGAGTACCGGCGTGGCCCCGATCCTGCCCAATCTGGGCTCGGGTTGACCCTGCTCAACGCGCTCGTCGTCACGCCTCGTACTTTCGGGGTGACCTCATTGATCTATTCATGTTTACTGAGGTTCATGCGTTCGGGGAAGGCGCGTCTGGCGGTCGATTGTGGTACTGCCACGACCAGCGCCGTGGTGGCGTGGTCTGACGGCTCTTGGTCGCCGGTGCTGTTCGATGGTGAGGTTTCCCTGCCCAGCGCGGTTCTGGTCGGCGATGGTGGTGAGGTGCTGACCGGTCATGCGGCGTGGCAGGGTGCTGTCGCGCGGCCGGGTGGTCTGGTTCCGGCGCCGCGGAGGTCGGCTGAGCAGCGGGTGTCGGTTGCCGGTGTCGAGGTTGAGGCGACGGATCTGGTGGCGGCGACGGTGCGGCGGGTCGTGGTGGAGGCGCAGCGGCAGGTGGGTGTGCCGGTCGAGGATGTGCGGTTGGTGGTGCCGGCGGGGTGGGGGCCGCGGCGGCGGACGTGGTGGCGGCATGTCGCGCACAGGGCTGGTCTGCCGCAGTCGCGGCTGGTGGAGGCTCCGGTCGCGGTGGCGGAGCATCTGCTGGCTGGTGGTGTGAGGCTGCCGGTGGGCAGTGTGCTGGTGGTGTGTGATCTGGGCGGCGGCGCGGAGGTCAGCGTGCTGGGTCGCGGGGAGGCCGGGTTCGAGGTCCTGGCCACCTTGGCTGATCCGCTGGCCGGCGGCATGGCGGTTGATGAGGCGTTGACCGCCGCGGTGGCCGGTGACGGCACCCTGACGGGTCCCGAAGATGTTGACGGTGGGCGGTGGGCGCTGGCGGCCAGCGTCGAGACGGCCAAGCGGGCGTTGAGTTCGCATGCGGCGGTGAGCGTGGCGGTGCCGTCGGGGCCGGCGGTGGTGCTCAACGCGCAGGTGTTGGAGCAGGCGGCCCGGCCGGTGCTACAACGTGCGGCCCGGCTGACGGTGGAGGCGATCGCCGCGGCCGAGGTTGATGCCGGTTCCCTCGCGGGCGTCTACTGCGTCGGAGGGGCCGCCCGGATGCCGCTGGTCGCCGCGGTGTTCGCCGAGGAGGCCGGGATCGACGTCGTGGTGGTTGATGATCCGTTGTTGGCGGCGGTGCGGGGGGCTGCGGAGGCGGGCACCGGTGCGCCAACAGGGGAGCCGGTGGTGGCGGAGGTGGCGGTGCCGCCGTTGCGGCGGGCGGTGGCGATGGCGGTGCCGGGTTTCGCGTCGCTGCTGTTGGTGTCGCACATGCTGCTGACCCCGACCTGGCACGGCGGGATCTTGCGGCCGGTGGCGGCGCTGAACTGGGGTGAGTTGGCGATGGCGTCGGTGTTCGCGCTGGTCGCCTGCCTGGGGGCGGGCACGGTCCTCGGGTCGGCGCTGGCCGCCCGTGACGGGAATAGCGTGTCGCTGTCGCCGGGCGTGCAGGTCGCCACGGGGATTCTCACCGCGGCGTGGCTGGGGGTCGCTGTCGCGGGCATGTACGCGGTGGTGGGGAGTCAGTACATCGGCACCGAGTTGGGGCCGTTCCTGCGGTGGTCTCTGCTGCCGGTGGCGCCGATCCTGCTGGTTGCTGGCGGGCTGGCGTTGATCGCTGTGCTGCGGTGGCGCACGCCGCGGGGCGGGTGGTCGGATTTCCTGGCGTTCCCCACGTCGTCGGTGGTGACGGCCACCGCGGGCATGCTGTTGATCCAGTGGTCGCTGACGGCGGACCGGTGGCCGGACATGCTGGTGTGGATCGACCTCGGTGGTCGTGTCGGTGGTCTGCTCCTCGGGATCGGGGTCATCACGGCGCTGGTGTCGCGGCTGGCGTTGCGGCTGGTCCTGGGCGCGCCGCTGGCGATCATCTGCGCCGCGCTGGTCAGCTCCCGGACCGCGGGGATCCTCGCGGTCATCTACGCGATCGCGGTGACGGTGTGGTGGCTGAAGCAGCTGTGGACCCGCATCATCCACCCCCGCCCGCTGTCCGCGCCCACGCCATGAAGGCCTCACACCCGGGCACACCTGTGCGGGGTGCGGGGTCGAGGGGTGGGTGAGGATGCGCTGGCCCCGACAGGCCGCCTCGCTACTGGCGGTCGCCGCCCTGCTGGCCGGGCCACCAGTACTGCTGACTGAGTGGGTGGGGTGGCCGTGGGACCGGTGGCCCGACAGCGAGCAGGCACGACTGTGGCTGCGCGAGCCGTTGACCGAGCAGAACCTCACCGGGCTGCTGGTCGTGCTCGCGTGGCTGCTGTGGGCGTTCGTCGCCTACACCGCCGCCGTCCGGGTGGCGGTGCGGGTGTGGGCGGGTGTGCGGTGGCTGCGCCGTCTGCCTCTGCCCACCCCCTGGCAGGCCACCGCGACCGGGATGGCCGGCGCCGCGGCGTTCACCGCCGGCGCCCACACCTCCACGCCCGCGGTCGAGGCCCCCGTCGACCCGGTGGTCCCCGCCACCGACACCCAGGACACCTTCCGAGAGCAGGACCGTGACGGGGTGGCGGTGACCGGCGGGTGGCTGCCGTACGACGTCGCCGAGCAGGTCACCGCCGCCGCGTCGCTGTGGTGGCTACGCCGCCGCCGCGCCTACCAGCCGACACCAGCGCAGGCGACGACGGCGAACGCGGACCTGGCGCCGCTGCCACCGACAGTGGCCGCCGTCCAAGCCGCCACCCGCACCGCCCCCGCCCCGGGCCCGGACCCGGACCCGGCGACCGTCCCTGCTGTGACCGGTCCGCTCTCCGCGCAGCTGCCGCGTGGGGGTGTCGGTCTGACCGGACCGGGCGCGTACGCCGCCGCCCGCGGGATACTGGTCACCACCCTCCTCGCCGGCCTCCGCCACCCTGAACGGGCCAGAGGTGTCGTGATCACCCGGACCGCAGTCGAAACACTGTTCGGCCCGGCCGCCGACGGGCTCCGGCCCGGACCCGGCCTGCGGATCACCTCCACGACCGACGACGCCGCAGCGCTCCTACCCCCACCCCACAGCCACAGGCCGTACACCAGCACCTCCCCCGACGAGATGCCCGTTCCTTACGGTGCCGCTGGGTCCGTCGTGATCATGGAAGGCCCACCACAGGGTCGTCTCGCCGCCTCACTCGCCGACTGCCAGGCCACCGCGATCGTCCTCGCCCTCTGGCCCGGCGTGCCCACCTGGCACGTCGAGGCCACCGGCCACGCCCGCGACCTACGGCATCCTGCCGACACGGAGCTTCGGCTGTGTGTGCTCGACCCGGTGGCGGCCACCGACCTGCTCGCCGTCGCCGGCCACACTGACCACACCCACCGCACTGCTGTCAGCGACGCCCCGCAGCAGAGACAGCGGGCGCTGGTTCCCCGCCAGGCGAGCCGGCACCCGCCGCCCGCCGCCGACCCCGGATGGCGGTTGAGGGTGCTCGGTGAACCGGCACTCTTCGTCAACGGCACACCCGTGGCCGTGCGCCGCAGCGCCGCCCTGCAGGCCCTGGCGTTCCTCGCCGTCCACAACGACGGCGCCACCAGCCGGCAACTCACCGAAGCGCTCTGGCCCGGACTGCCCGCACACCGGGTGACGAGCCGCCTCTACACCACCCTCAGCCACCTCCGCGCCACCGCCCGCACCACGGCCGGTGCCATGCTCGTCGAGCATGTCGGCGACCGCTACCGGCTCCACCCCGACCACGTCGACGTCGACCTGTGGCACCTGCACACCGCCATCGACCACGCCACGACGACACTCACCACCGACAGCCGGCCCTGGCAGGCCATCATCGACGCCTACCCCGCCGACCTCGCCAGCGGACAGATGTGGCCGTGGATCGAACCACACCGCGAAGCACTCCGACGCCACGTCCTCGACGCCTACGCCGCTCTCGCCGCCGCCGAACCCGACCCGCGACAGGCGCTGGCCCGGCTCCAGGACGGCATCCGCGTCGACCCCTACAACGAACAACTGCACCGGCGCGCCGTCGACATCCTCACCGACCTCGGCGACCACGAGGCAGCGACCAACCTGTCCGACCGTTACGCGCGACGCCTCACCGACGCCGGCCTCCACCCCGACCACACTTTCCGCGTTGCTGGACATCCCACAACAACCTGAACCCGGAATCGGATTCGCCTCCGGCCGAGGTGCGGTGCGGAAGGCCGTGGTGGAGTTCGGCGACGACCCGGGCACCCTGCCGTGGCTGCGGGAACGGGCCACAACGGAAGGTCACGAGCTGGTGCGGCGGGCGGCGGCGTGGGTGATCAGTGACATGGCTGGCTGGCGCTCGGTCCTACTCTCGCGGCTTGTGGAGTAGCTGCCGGGCATAGTCGTCGTCGGGCGCGATGTCTGCTACCGCCTGCCTGGCCGCACCGTCCTCACCTCGGGTTCGTAGGAGCTGGACCAGGAAGTACAGGGCCGTCATGTCTCCGGTGGCCGCCCGGGCCCGGAGGCCGTCGGCGTGGCCGTCCTCGTGCAACTGCCGGTCCAGGCGTCGGCGGGCATGAGTGTCGGTGACCGCGAGGGCGGCGAGTTCGTCGAGCCGCCCCGCACGCGCCAAGGCGTCCATCCTCCCGAGGTGCGCGTGATGAGCAGTCGCGCCGAGATCCTCCTCGACCGGTGCGTGGATGCCCGAGCAAAGTTGGACGGATACCGAGGCGAACAGGTCGACCGCAGCTGCGTACTGGCCCTGCTCCATGGCCCGCTCGGCCGCGGCGAGTGTCGAGAACGGCGGTTCCAGCTGTAGGTCCGGGTCGTGCGTTCCGGTCAGGACGCCCGTGGCGGCCTCGTGAGCCGCGAGTTGCTCGCTGTTCCCGACGAACGCCCGGCCGCAGCCGGCGGGAAGGCGTGCGACCACCATCGCGACTGCCTCCCGCGCGGTGGTCGCCGGACCGACGGTCTGCGTTCGGCTCGGGCCCTCCACCGCGTAGGTGCCGCCAGCGGCCGGCCGGATGAAGGGGATGTCCCAGGTCCAGCGATGCTCGGTGCACCGGCTGAAGTGCAGCTCGCCCATCCCTGTCCAGGGAAACAGGCACCGCAGGCGCGGCTCCGCGTACGCCGCCCGCACGAGGTCCGGACGCACGCGGCCGTCATCCCGCACGGCCTGCCAACCGGCCTCGACCACAGCACCAATGGGCTGCTCACCATCCATCCCCGCCATTATGCGTCGCGCCCGACCTACCGCAGCGTCCATGCCATACCCACGTGCTGAGGCAGGGGGACGAACCTCCGGGATCAACCGTTGCAGCCCTTGTCCCTTGACGCTGCCGCTGGCGGGCTCAGCGGCGTGGCCTGCGTTTGTGAGGTCGTGTAAGACGGTGTTAGGTCTTGTCAGCAGCTGAAGGCGCCTCTCGTGCCCGTCAGCCTCCTACGGTCTGCCTCATCGCCAACACCGTCGATGACGCGAGGGGGCAGGGCATGGTGAAACTTTCGGCTTCGGCGACAGCGACGGTCGTCGGGACGGCGTTGCTCGCTGCGGCGCCGCTCGTGCTGGCGTATGCGGCAGGGTGGCTTGCCATCACGGTGCCGTCGCCGGAGCGGTGGGGGGCGTGGTTGCGTCAGCCGCTGACCCGCGGTTTCGTCATCCTCCTGCTGCAGAGCGGCATGTGGTTGATGTGGGTGCTTTTCGCGGGGTCGGTGGTGTTCCGCGCCCAGCGATGGTTCACCGGGCGTGTCCGGTGGCGGCTGGCTCTTCGTCTGCCGGGGCCCCTGCAGGGGATCGCGGCGGCGCTGCTGGGTGCCACCGCCGTCACCACAGTCGCCGTGCCCGCTACCGCGCACTCCGCTACGGACGTAGCTGGGTCACCCGAGACGCCACCGCTGGCCGATCAGGGTAGGCAGGAACCGCACACGCCGGGTGACCCGCCTCAATCTGGTGACCCGGAGCGGCATACGAGCATCCCGCGCACTGGTGTCGACGGCTTCGTCGACGACGGTGACCGCTTTCCGAACAGCGGGGCCTCCGACCGGAGTGTGGAGGGGCGTCAGGTTGTCGCGGACACGGCAGCGAGACAACCGCCTCCTGCCCATCTGGTGTCCGGTCAGGCGGCCCCGCCCCCGTCAAGGAACTCCTTGACCTGCGTGGTCAAGCGTGGGGACAGCCTGTCGGAGATCGCCGAGCGGTGGCTCGGTGACGCCGACCGGTGGCCGGAGATCTTCGCCCTCAACCGCGGCACCCGCTTCCCCGACGTCGGTGGTTCCCTCACCAGCCCGCACCTCATCTACCCCGGATGGATCCTGGACTTACCCGCGGACGCCACCCCACCAGCCGGTAAGCGGTCCCGCCCGGACGGCCCTGGCGTGGTGGAGCCCGCCCCGGCGCCGAGCCAGTCGACGTCCGGACCGGTGGCAGGCGCCACGAGCCCTACCGACCAGCCGGACAACAGCGATGCTGGCGCACCCACAGCGGCAGGTCCGGCGTCACCGGCGGTCCCCGCCCCGCCCGCGCCACGCGACGCGTCGAGTGGTCCCGGCGCCGACACACCTGCCCCGGCCGGTAGCCCGTCAGCGCGAGCTGAGCGTCCCGGCATCACACTGCCGACGGGAAGCTGGACCGACGTCGGTCTCGCTCTCGCGATCGCGGCTGCCGCCGCGCTGGTCTGGGCTCACCGCCGTCGCCGTTACCAGCCCCGGACCCCGGGCGCGCGCGTCCGGGCCGCCGATCGCGGGCTTGAGCCGTTGCCTGCCGTCGTCACCCAGATCCGCCGGGGCCTGCGCCCCACGGACGTCGACGGCCTGGACCTCCTCGAAACAGCGACACCCCTGGCCGCCGGGACCGACCACGTACGCCGGGATGGTGACGGTGCGGCTGACGCTCAGACATCGGACGTGAAGGACCTTCTGGGCGGCAACGATCTGCCCGACGGCGATGCAGGGCAGCGCCAAGAGCCCGTGCCGGTGGTGCCGGCGCTGGACGGCCCACTGGCCGCGGTGTGGCCACCTGCCGGCCTCGGGCTGACCGGCCCCGGCGCGGAGGCCGCCGGCCGCGGGTTCCTCACCGCCGCCCTCGCCGCCGGTGGCGTGGACAACCCCCACGCGCGCAGCACGGTGGTGATCCCCTCGACGACCGCCGCCACCCTCCTGGGTGCCGCCGCTGTGCTGCCCGAGACTCCCCGCCTGACCGTCCCCGGCAGCCTCGATGACGCCTTGGACATCCTCGAAGCGGACACCCTGCACCGCACCCGCTTGGCCTACCAGCACGAGGTCGACACCATCGCCGAGCTGCGCCGCACCGACCCGTGCGAGGAGCCGCAGCCACCCATCCTGCTCATCGCCGACGCCGCGGCCAGCCACGAACGCGCCAGGATCGCCGCGCTCCTGGCCCAGGGACAACGCCTCGACATCCACGGCATCCTTCTCGGTTCCTGGCCAGACGGGAACACCGTCGTCGTCAACGTCGACGGCACCACGACCCCCGCCGACGGGGAGGCCCGCCACCGTACGCACCCCGCCGACGTCGGTCGCCTGAGCGTCCTCACCCCTGCCGAGACGATCGGCCTGCTCACCACCGTCGCCGAAGCGCACACCGGCCAACAGCGACCCTCACCGGCCGATACTGCCCGACCGGCTGCCGGCCAGGACCCGCGACCGGCCTCGACCAGCACCGAAGACGCCGGCCACGGCGACGGCGACGGTCGAGGGCCCGTCGGCGACGAGCCGGCACCCGCCGCCGAGGACACCGCTCCGGTCGTCCCACACCCACGCGATCCCGCCACCGACGGAACACAGGCAGCGGGAGAAGAACCGGCGGCCCTGTCCAACGGGCGCGTCAAGGTACGGGTGCTCGGCGGCGCCCGCATCGTGGACATGGACACGACCATGCCGCTGCGGGCCAAAGCCCTCGAACTGCTGGTCTACCTCGTCGTCCACGACGGCGACGCGGCACAGGACAGCATCCTCGACGACCTGCTACCCGACGCCCCGGCAGCACGGGCACCCCACCGCCTGCACACCTACGTCTCCGCGCTCCGCAAGGCCCTCGCCCGCACCGGCGGACCCGCCAGCTACCTCACCCACCCGTCACGCCGCTACACCCTCAACCGGGAGATGCTCGACGTGGACCTGTGGCGGATGCGCGACGCGCTACGCGACGCCAAGCACGCCACCACCGACACCGACCGGACCGCCGCACTGCAACGCGCGATCGACGCCTACGACGGCGCACTCGCCGACGGCTCCGGCTACGAGTGGATCGAGGCACACCGCGAGGGCATCCGCCGCCAGGCCCTCGACGCCCACCTCGCCCTCGCCACCGCGACCACCGACCCGACACAAGCCCTCGCCGTCCTGGAAGCCGCGATGCGCCACGACCCGTACGCCGAGGCCTTCTACCAACAGGCGATGCGCGCCCACGCCACGCTGGGACACCTCGAGCAGATCCGCGCCCTGCGCCGGACACTCACCCGCCGCCTCGAAGAGATCGACGCCGAACCCAGCGAGGACACCCTCGCACTCGCCGACCGGCTCATCGCCGGACTACGCCAGCAGTGGCCGACCGGAAAGCCCGAGCCACGCGACGACGGGCCACGCTCATGACGCCGGACCCCCCGGCGGCCCCCGAAACAGGGCACGAAAACCGGTACGCGCAGCCCTCATTCGGCGGCGGCCCGCAGCCGGCGAACCCCGTCCGCGACCACGCCGCAGCATCCCCGTCGAAAACCGTCCTCGCCGACGATGCGGGGCCGGGCAGCGACCGTCAGGTCGGGTCGGCTGGTCGGCGTGCCGCGTCGCTGACGACTCGGGACGCGCTGGAAGCCGACCTGGCCACCGCGGTCCGGCACGCCGCCCGGATGCGTCAGGCGTTCTACGTCCTGGTGCTGCTGGTCGCCCTCGTCGGACAGGTCACCGGCGCCGTCGCGACGCTCGGCGTTCCGGTGGTTGTCGCGGTGCCCGCCCTCGCGGCGTTGGAACTGGGCGGCGTGGTCGTCATGGCCAACGCCGACGTGCGACGCCGGCTCGGCGAACAGGCGATCGGGTCCCGCCTGCTGTCCACCGCGATCGCCGCCGGAGCCGTCACCTTCAACTGGGCCGCCCACCCCGCCCACCTCGTCGGCGGCTTCTACGCCGGCATGTCCGCCCTCGGATACCTCGTATGGCTGATGCACGCCGGCAACCAACGCCGAGACCGGCTACGCGCCACCGGCGACCTACCACCCACACCACCGTCCTACGAGGTGATCAGCCACTGGATCCGCCACCCCCTCATCACCTCCCGCGCACGGTCCATCGCCAAGGCCGACAACCTCGACCTGTACGAATCCCTGAACGCGGCCCGCGACGCGATCGCCCGCCAACAGCGCGACGCGGCGATCGCCAAGGTTCTACACCGCAAGATCAGAGCCGCCGTGGACCCGACCACCGCCGACATCGCCGTGCAGGTGTACGACCTGAACGAAATCGCCGCACGCCTCGCGGCCACCGCCGACTACCACGGACTGACCACACTCCTGGCCGCGGACCTCGCCCCGAAGCGGATCGCGACGGTCCACAGTGTTCGTCGTCGCCGTCGCTGGTGCAGACGAAAGCGCCCCAACGACGCGTCACCGGCACCTCAGCCCACCCCCTCCCCGCCACAAGCGCCCGCCACATCGGCGACGCACACACCAGGCGATAACCGGCAAGAGCCGAACCCGGAGCCAGAGGAGAACCCTGAACCGACCCCGAGCAGCCACCAGCAGACTGCCGACAGCCGCGACGCTGGCCCGCCTGAAACCGTGTCGCCGGACGATCCGGCCGTCGCGGACCTGGCAGGCGCAAGCGAGAACGCCAAGGACGTCGCTGGCGATGACGCCAACCAGGAGACGAACGACGGCGATCAGGATGCAGCCAGCGACGCAAACGACGGTGAGGACTCAGAAGTGCCCCAGGGAACCGCGCAAGCAGTGGCCTACTGGCTGAACAAGGAGCCAAACCTGGACCCGGAACTGCTCGCCGAGAAAATCGGCAAGTCGTTGCGATCGGTCTACCGATACCTGCCACCGGACTACCCCCGCCGACCGGGCATCGCCAGGCGACGGACCCGACACCAACCCGACCCCGCCCGCCGCGCGAGCCGCAGCGAGTGACATCAACAGGCACGACCACCTGCCGACTGTCGGCACCACCAGGTTCGAGTGCGCAGTCGGGCACGCGCCACCTACAAAGACCCACATGACGAGGACGAGGGTTGACGGCCGGCGTGACGCTTTTACCGTCACTTGGGACGGCCTTCATCCGGCTCGCTGGTCACCGCATCGCCGCGCACGAGAGCGCGAATTACGGCTACTTGTTTTATTGATCTACGACCGTTGCCTGGCCAGACTTTCCGTCGAGGCGCCCGGGGTGTCGCTCTCGTTGCGGCTGCCCACGCCGGTCGTGTGCTTTCATCCGGCTGCGGACCGGCGACACGGCGCAACGGCGGGGCTGCCGACAGCAACGATGACAGCGACCGGCGCGGACAGAACCGCCCTTCCCGGCCGGTGCCGGGTGGTTATCCGAGCCCCGGAGACACGGACGGATCCGGCCGGACGGAGCGCCTAGTACTTACGAGTGAGGGGTCGCCTACTTGAGAAGTCGGCTTGTTGACAGGAGTACAACCGATCAGCGGGTAGGGATCGTGGCACTGACTGTGAAGACTGCGCACCATGATCAGTGTTCCGCCCCGGGACCCTTGGGCTACTCAGCAGCCCAACCCTTCCATCTCGATGGCCGTACCGAACGATCCGATAACCCAGTCGAAGAGTTTGGGAGCCGGTGGTATCGCTGCGATCATTGTGGGTGGGGTGCTGATGGCTTGCTGCGGCTTTGCTGGTCTTGGTGCTCTCGTCGGAGACGAGAAGCCTGAGGCCAACGCACCGCCAAGTCCGTCACCCTCTCCAACCGCCGTTGCTACGACCGCCGAACCCTTGACGGCCGTCAGCGCTTCTCCCAGCAGCGTGGTTGAGCCGTCCAGGACGGTGGCAGCGCCGAAGCCGAAGCCGACTACCGCGGCACCGCAGCCGAAAGAGCCCTACTACCGCAACTGTGATGCCGTGCGTGCTGCCGGGAAGGACCCCTTGTACGAGGGGGACCCCGGATTCCGACCTGCTTTGGATCGAGACGGCGACGGCGAAGCCTGCGAGCCCGGCGGCGGCAACGGCGACACCGGGCCCGCGCCGGACGGCGATGTCTACTACGCGAACTGCTCCGAGGTGCGAGCCGCCGGCGCGGCTCCCATCCGTCGGGGCGAGCCAGGCTACTCACGCAAGTTGGATCGAGACGGCGACGGTATCGCCTGCGAATAGTCGCTACGTAGCCAGTGGGGTGCGCCCTCACCAGGTATCAACCTGGTGAGGGCGCTTGGCCCTACTGAGGAGTGCGAGAAGTCCGGAGAGCGCTCCGATCACCGCGGCGATGCCGCCGAGTAGTGCTGCCCACTCGCCGGGCGAGGCCTGTCCGTTACGGCCAGTCCGTCTGCCTCTCTTGTTCGTTAGCCTCATGAGGCCTGCGCTTTCTCCAGTAGTTGCAGGTCAGGGGGCGGCACCCGCGCCAACGGTTTGTGCCGCCCCTGCCCCCTTTCGGACCTTCGGCCCGTCCCCTGAGTAACGAGGGGCGGGCCGAAAAGGTCTTCGCACTTGTCAAGCGAATCCAAGATCAAAGCCGCACAGGTCTGTGCGACGCGCAGGTACCTTATGGGGAGATTTAAAGGTACAAAGTCAAATTTTTGCTGCCAGCAAAGTAGGTTGCCTCAGCTCAATCGCGAGTTTCGTGCGAGATGCAACTTGCATGAGACGGGAAGATTCGTATCGATAAAGCCTTATCTAGCGGCATTGAAGGGTCGTATCGTCTATAGCTCTCAAGAGACGTGAAACGCCCCAGAGTGGTCAGCTGTGATCTGTAACACCTTCAGCGTCCTGGGACCGTGAGCCTTGGTAGTGGGAGGCATTCGCTCCGGTCTGTAGCCCAGGTGGGCTGAGCGATTGCCGCCCAGCCCACCTGGGTCGCCGCAGTTCTACCCCGCTGAGCGGGGCTGTGCCGTACCGGTGGTGTTGTCGTGCGGCGGTGCGGTGTCGTCGGTCCCGTCGGCGTCCTCGCCGGGTGAGTCAACCTCGACGAACCCGAAGAGTCTTTCGATGACTTGGAGTACCTGGGTGGAGTAGCGGTCGGCGAAACCTCGACAGATGGCGGGCTTGGCCTCCGGATAGCCGGCGTAGGGCAGCGTCGAGTGGCAGATGATGTATCCCGCGTCGCTGCGCGCCTCGGTCACCATCTGCTTGAGCCGGCCGGGGTCGAGGTGCATCGGGTTGCCGGGCTTGAAGATGCAGGTGGCGCATTCGCGGGCGAGCCGTCGAGTCTTGCGCAGTTCCGGGTCGCCGACGCTGAGTCGGGGTGACCGGTCGCTACCCGGATCGTCGGCGGGATCGAACATGCTGTCCATAGTCAACTCCTTGTTGTTGCGGCGCGGGCCCGCATCCGTGGATGCGGGCCCTGCGAATCCGGGTGAACGGAGTGCCTCGGCACCGGGTAAGGCCTGGTCAGAGCCGGCGCAGCCAGGTCAGCACCGTGTCGACGTCGGCACGGCGCAGCCCGTCGTACGGGTCGACCCGGTGGAGCAGGGTGGGTGCGCCGTCGGCGGTGCGCTGGTCTGCGGTGGTGGGGTCCTTGCCGCCGAACTCGTCGTCGAGGACGGCGAGTGGCCGTCGCGCGGCCCAGGCATACAGGTCGGTGAGTTTGCTCTGGTGGCCGAAGCGGACCGCGCCGGCGTGGACGGGGACATGCGGCCAGGCGGTCGGTAGGCCCAGCCGTGGCGCGATCCATGCGGTGGCCAGTTGGTTCCAGCTGGTGCACCACACCGGTTGGGCGTGCTCGGCCAGTTCCCGCAGCCACGGCCCGTGGCCGGGGTTTAGCCAGACGGTGCCGGTGACGCGCCGACAGTCCGGGCCGAGCCCGTCGTAGCGGTGTGGCCGGTAGCCGAGTGTCTCGGCGTGGTCGGGGTTGGCGGGGTTGAGGACGCCGTCGACGTCGATGGCCACGATGGGTGAGGGGGCGGGGTGTGCCAGCGGTCGGGTGCTGGTCATGGCTGGGCCTGCTCGATGGTGATCGGGTGCAGGGGCACGGTGAGCCGGTCGGCGGTGTGGCCGGGTCCGTCGGCGGGTTGCCACGTGTCGGCGGCGGCGTGGTTGGGGAACGGGCCGATGAGGGCGAGCCAGCCTTCGGTGCGGTCGAGCAGCACGAGGACGGCGGTGCGGGCGTCCTCGAGGGCCGGCCGCAGGACCATAGCGAGGTCGGGTGGTAGGTCAACCCAACTGGTGGCGGGTAGATCCGTGACGGCGGGGTCGTGCAGCGGTACGGGCCTGGTCACGGCGAGCGTGGTGCTGTCGAGCGCGAGCGTGGCGGCGTGGGAGTGGGCTGCTTCGGCGCCGCTGGTGGGGCCGTGGGCGCCGAGGTCGCCGTTGGTGTGGACCGCGAGCAGGGCGTGCGGGTCGCGGATCTCCAGGGAGTCGAGGACGGCGAGGGTGACCGTGTCTCCGGTGCGCATGTCGCGCAGGGTGAGCAGGACCGGCCGTCCGTCCGGGTCCCGGTTCCAGGTGATGGCGTCGAAGTGTTCGCTGGTGACGTCGCGCAGGCGCCGCCAGGCGCGGTTGTCGGTGTCGAAGGGGTGTTCGTCGTCGGTGCCGTAACGCATGAGGAACTCCTTGTTGGGCAGCGTCGTACCGTGTCCGGACCCGGGGTCGGTCAGGACGCGATGCATGCACGCTTCGATGGCGCGGGGTGGTCAAGTCGCGGGGGCGGCAGCGAGGCCGTTCGGCGTCGGCCCTCCGCGAGATGCGGGTGGGGCCGCCTGTGGCAGCTCCGCATTCCAGGCCCTGGTGAGTCCTGGGTCCCGGCGTGCGGCGCTGCGCGGGCCGCAGCCGGCGCAGCGCCGCGGCGCGGAGTGGGATTGGTTGGCTGCCGGCTCGGGGCCCGCTCAGCCCGGCGTTCAGGCCTGGGTGAGTGCGGTGACGGCGGCGTCGGCGATTGCCGCGATGGCCTCGGTCGGGTCGGTGACGGTCAGGGTGTTGGCGTGGGTGAAGGTGTGCCCCCAGATTTGGTCCGGGTCGGTCGGTTCGCCGTCGGTGGGTGGGTCGGCGGGGTGGAGCCACAGCACGGCGCAGCCGGCGCGGTGCAGGGTGGTGACGAGGTGTTGGCCGGCGGGGATGTCGTCGAGGTAGCCGTCGGAGACGACGGCGAGCATCCGCAGGGTGCGGCCGTGGCGTAGGTCGAGGAGTTGGTCGGCGACCTTGACCGCTTCCGGGAAGGTGGCGGTGGCCAGCCCGGTGCGCATGTGCAGCACCTGCCTGGGGTAGGTGCGTGGGGGCACCAGGACGGTGGTGCGGTCGCCGAACCCGATGGTGGTGGTCGTCGCCTCGGCGCGGCGTGCCGCGTTGGCGAAGATCCACGCTGCGGAGGACATCGCCTCGGTGTAGCGGGCCATCGACCCGGACAGGTCGACCAGGATCGCCAGGTGCAGGCGCGGTTTCTCCGGAGGCAGTTGCGCCCGTTGCTGCCACGGGGCAGCGGTCGGCATTTGTCCGGCGGCGGTTTGCGCTTCGGCGGTGATGGCCTGGCGGGTGCGCAGCCGGCCGGGTGGGATCACCGAGGGGCGCCGGCCGGGTTCGGGGTGGCGGGTGCGGGCCTGCCGCAGCCGGTTGGCGAGGTCGCGGGCCGCGCGGTGTTCGTGCTCGGTCGGATCGGTGCGGTCCCACTCTGCTGGTGGGCTGTGCCGGTGGGCCAGCAGCGCCGCGGCGTACTCGGCCGGGGTGACACCAGCGGCGACGGCGAGGTAGTCGACGAGGGCCGCGGCGAGGCGGCCGGGGAACAGGCCGGCGTCCGGTACGGGGGTGTCGTACTGCTGGTCGGGGTCGATGCCGAGGACTTGGCACCACCGGCGGGCCAGGCAGATCATGGTGTCGGCGTCGGTGTCGTCGCAGGTGTGGGCCTCGCGCCAGATGTCGCGCAGTTGCCGCAGGCGTTTGCGTCCGAGGACTCCGGTGACGGCGGCGCGTACGGGGCGGACGTCTTTGCTGGTGACGATACGGGCGTCGACGCGGGCCAGGAGCAGCGCGGCGAGTTGTCCGGCGTGCCACGCGTCGTCGACGGCCGCGTCGTCGGGGTCGAGGAGGGTTGTCACGACGTGGCGCAGCCAGCGGCGGTCGCCCCGGCGGCGGGCGCGTTGGCGTCCTTCGGCCCGGGATTCCTCCAGCATGTCGGCGACAGCGGCGAGGATCGGCGGGGTGCCGGGTGGGGTGGTCCAGCGGCTGTGCGCGGCGTGCGCGGCGCCGTGTACGAGCAGCCCGTAGCCGGTGGGCACGAGGCGCTTGTGCCGGGCCTTGGCCGGGTTGGTGACGTCGGGGCGGTCGGCGATGTAGGTGGCGTCGACCTCGATCCGGTTGAGGTCGGGGTAGAAGCATTCGGGCGCGTCCCCGGCGGCGCCGGGGGCGACGAGGACGGTGAGGTCGGTACGGCCGGTCAGCAGCGGGACGTGCTTGGTCCACGCCGCGGACCAGTCATGCCAGTCGCTGGCGCCGGCCGGCGTCGGTGGTGCGCCCTGCTGTAGGTGGGTGCTGGGGTGTGACACGGATCGGCTCCTTCCAGAAATCTGAGGTGGACGGCGGTTAGCGCTTGCCGAGGGCGAGCGCGGTGATGGGCGTGCCGGTGTGTCGGGACAGGGCGGCGGTGACGTCATCGCGGGCGTCCTCGGGGGCGATGCCGGCCAGGTTGGCCAGGGCGGCGGTCATGCCAAGGTGGTCGCGGACCTTGACGAAGCCGAGCAGTTCGCGCAGCTGCGGCGCCCACACGGTCTTGCCGGCGGCGAGGTCGGCGTTGAGGTCGATAGCCGCGGCCACGACCTGCTTGGGGACGCCGAGTTGGCGGGCGAGGTCCCAGTCGGTGGTGACGTGCAGGTGGACGGTGAAACGGGAGGCCAGGGCCTCGGTGAGCACCGCGCCGTGCACGCCCGGGTTGTGGCCGGCGACGATGTAGAACCCGTCGACGGCTTCCACGGTCTCGTTGCCGTTGGCGGGGATGGTGATAACCCCGCGGCCGTCCATGGCCGGGTACAGCACGGCCAGGACGCGAGGCGGGATGAGGGTGGCGTCGTCGACCAGCAGCACCCGCCCCTCCCGCATCGCGGTGACCAGCGGTCCGTGGACGAACTCGTAGCCGCCGCCGGGGATCGGGTTGTACGAGCCGAGGAAGTCGTCGACGACGGTGTCGCCGGTGCCGGCGACGGTCAGCAGGTCGGGGAAGGCCGCCTCGACCATGGCGGTCTTGCCGGTACCGGGCGGCCCGTACAGCAGCACGGGCACCTGCTGGGTGCGCAGCCGCCGCAGTTCCTCGACGTCCCAGCCCCGCCCGAGCCGACGCGGGTGGTACAGCGTCCCGTTCGGCCGCGGCACGGGCGCGGGCCGGGACTGCCGGCCACCACCAGTACCGCCGCTGGAGCGGGTGCGGGGTGCGGCGGGTGGGAGGGTGCCGGCGGCGTCGATGCCGGCCTGGGTGATCTGGAAGCGGTGGTGCGGGTCGCGGTGGTGGGTGGCGTGCCCGGCGGCGGCCATCTTCTTCAGCGCCTCGAATACCGCCCCGGACGACGGTGCGCCGATGGCTTGGGTGATCTCGCCGACCTTGAGGATGGTGTCGGGGTGGTCGGCCAGGTGCAGGGCGACCTTGCGGTAGAGGTAGCCGGACCGGCCGGAGCCCGCCTCGGTGGCGGGAGTGCCGGCGCCGCTGGCCGAGTCCTGGTCGTTCTGCGGTAAACCGGCCTGCGGGGCCGGCGGGTGTGGTGTGGTCATGGGATTGCCTCGATTCAAAAGTCGGGCCCGCGCACCCGTCTCCGGGTGCGCGGGCGGGTGGGTACCGCACAGCGGAGACGGGCGGGGCCACCCCTGCCGGCCCGCGTCGGGCCGGGCAGGTGGGCGACCACACCCCTGGTAGTGCTGAAGGGTCACGGCGACGCGCAGGATCGCCGCTGGTGCGCGCTGGTCGGTGTCGAGGCCGCGCGGGCGGTGTCGGCGCCGACGATGGAACCCCCGCCAGACCACTCGATCAAGTCGAATGGGTTTGCGGGTGCGGGTGCGGGATTGCGGGAGCGCCGGCTGGCTACGCGTGCACCGTGAGGGCCGGGAGCGATGCTGGCGGCACGGTCGTGGTCAGTCGGCGCAGCCCTGTTCGCAGCCCTGCGGGTCGCACTGCTGTCCCTCGGCCATCCGGGCCAGGGCCAGCCTGTCGTCGCCGTCGAGGTCGTCGAGGAACGGCCAGCCGAACTCGTCGGCGAACGCCTTGACCTTGGGCGCCCCGTACATCGACCAGCCGGCGTGGTCCACCGCTGCCACGATGTCGTCACGGCCGAGGAGCCAGGCGAGTTCGCCGAGCTTGTCCACCGACCGGCTCGCCGAGTTGCCGCGGTGGTCGAGGATCTTCCCGACGGCGAAATCCAGGTAGTCCCGGGCGTAGGCCTCGTGGTCGACCCGCTGGGTCCACTCGCCCGGGTGCCGGGGGGCGATGACCTGGCGGGCATGGTCGAGGTCGAGTGCCTCCATGAGCACCTCCTCCCGGAAGCCGAAGACGTCCCCGCGGTCGGGCCCGGAGAGCCCAGACCCGGGTGACGATCTCCTCTTGGGTACGGACGGTCACTGGGTTCCTTCCTGTCGGTCTTACCTGTCGTGGTGGTGTAGGTGCCGCCGCCGAAGCCGGGTCGGCTCGGTGGCATGGCGAGGGCTCGGCCGGGATGCCGGCTTATGCCTGGTCGGGGTCGGGCAGGTCGCCGACGATCCGGTCGCAGTCGTACGGGTCGACGGCCTCCCAGCACCAGCTGCGGCCCATCACCACGTACCGGCCGTCGCCGCCGGGTGCGATGCGGTCGATGGCGTGCGGGTCGTCGGCCAGGGCGCGCTGATCGGCGACGATGACGTCGCCGTCGAAGGTCAGGTTGGCCAGCGCGGCGTCGACCCGCCGGTCCAGGTCGTCGGCCGGCACGCCCTGCTCCCGTAGGCGGTGGCGGTACTGGTCTCGGTGGCGCTGCTGGTCGGCGACGATCGCCTCGGCCACCGCTCGGGTGCAGGAGAACACCGCCCACCCGTTCCATGAGTCGATCAGGGTGCCGACGAACCCGACCGCGATGCGGTCGCCGCCGTCAGGGTCGGCGGTGCGCGCCCACTCGCCGGAGAACACGCCGACGTCGCCGACACGGACCCGGGCGGGACGCAGGTGGGACACGTCGGCGCCGGTGGGGCTGGCCGCGAGGTGACACAGGTCGGCGATCCGACCGGTGGCGGCGGTGTCGAAGGCGTCGCGGTAGACGGCCATCGCCTCGTCGCGCTGCTGGATGCGCAGCCCGAACCAGCCTGTGGTGTCGCCAGTGGCATCGGCGAACAGCTCCCACCCGCTGGTGTCCACCGGATCTCCGGCCGAGCTGTAGCGGGGTAGGGCGTCGAGGACGGCGGGATCGCCGTCGTTGATACCGGCCAGGATCCGGCGCGCGGCCAGGCGGGTGTCGCCGCCGGCCCGGGCACCGATGGTGTCCTGAGCCCACCACTGGGCGGCGGTGTGGCCGGCCTCGGTGCCGGCGGCGCGCATCCGCCGCAGCGCGGTAGCCCAAACGGCGGCCTCGTCGACCAGCCCGCCGGTTGGCGGCGAGGTGGAGGTGGCTGGTTCGATGCGGTCGCCGTCGTCGAGGCACATCGACAGGGCCGAGCCGCTGTCCCAGGCGACATCGACGACGTTGTGCCGCTGGTCGTGGCGGCGGACGGTGCCGGTGTCGCCGGGCCGCAGCAGGGTGTACGGGTCGCTGGTGTGGACCAGGGCGACGCGCTGGCCAGGCTGATAGATCATGCTGCTCTCCGATCGGTGAGAGTTGGATGGGCTGTGGCCGGTGGGCGGCGACGGCCTCGGAGCGGGCTGGTTCATCCGGTGCTGCCCGTCGCGTCACCCGTCGTGGGGTCGTGGGGTGGCCAGGGCTTGCGGACGAGGCGGGCGCCGAACATCGGGTCGGTGGCGACCGAGGAGCCGCAGCGGGTGCAGCTGGTGGCGGTGTCGTAGCCGTAGCCGGCCATGGACGGCACCTCGACGTGGTCGATCTCGTCGACCGCCCCGCACACGGTGCACACCGTCATCTCCGACCCGCCCTCGTTGAGGGCGGGTGCGGTGACGAACAGGTCCTCGACCGGGTCGAGGTGGTGGACGCTGTGGCGCAGCCAGCGGCCGTGGACCGTCGCCTCGTACACCACCAGCCGCCCCTGGTCGGGGTGCAGCAGGTACATCCACTCGAGAAACCCGTCGAGGTCCTCCCGCAGTGAGCCCTGCCGCATCGTGTCGTTCCCGGCCGGGTAGCCCAGTCCCGGGACAAGCGGCTGCCGGTCCCATCGCCGGTGTCTGGGGTTGACGGCGAGGGACCGCCAGTTGCGGGCCAGCAGCGCGGCGGCCATGGCGTCGGTGTCGCGGCCGAACGTGTCGGTCCAGATCCGGCGCAGCAGCGGAACCAGGACTTCCGGGGCCTCACCGAACTGGATCAAGCGGGCGGTGTACCTGCCGGACAGGGCGGGGACACCGATCAGCGTGGGTGTACTCACGTGCCTTACCTCCTTGGGAATTCGTGGATGCGGGTTGCGGCGGTCATCCCGGTCGGGACGACCGCTGGGTGACCGTTGATCCGCCGGCATCGATCAATGGCCTTTGCGGGGATGCGGCGGAATCCGAAACACGCGGTACTCGCCGTACGTAGATGTGTCGGCGACCAGCCGGCGCGGTTCTCGCTGGCGGAATGCCGGCCTGCGGGGACGTGTTGGCAGGTCGTGTTGGTGTCGCAGAGTGATCGTCATGAGTCAGCCCGGAAGATCCATGGCGCGAAAGTCGCCTGGAGCGCTTCGGCCGCAGTCGAAGTCGGCCGGGAATGTCGGCTTGAATGACGTGGTGATCACGATGCAGGCGGTCGTCGAGGTGCCGATGTTCGACAGCGGGTCGTCGCCGTGGCCGACAGAGCAGCTGGCACCCGGCTCGTGGCTGGTGCTCAACGCCGATTGCACCGATAAGCGGACCGGGCTGTTCGTCGCGGCCCTCGCGAATCGGATAGACGTGGCGCCTCCTGGCGGCCGGAATGAGGTCGTGGACGCGCTGCTGGCCGAGGAGATGCTCATCGTTGCCGGTGGCTTGCAGGTCGGTGACACCACGGCCGGGACGAACGTCGTGCCGGGTTGTTGCAGCGGGCTGGAGGACTGGCGTGACTGGGCGCAGGCGCTCACCGGCGGTTCACCGTGGCTGGGACATGATCCGAGCCCGGAGCTGGAGGTGCTCGGTGAAGATCTGCGGGTGTGGCAGGACGCTGGCCCAAATCGTCATCGCGGCCGCTGGGCCGGACGCCATGTCGACATTCCGCGTCGTGCGCTGCCGCAGCTGTTACTGCGCGCGCAGCGGGACCTGGTGGGCTTCCTGGACGCCCTCGACGGGTGGGCCGCACGGTCCGGATTGGGCCATCGAGGGAGTGCCTTGGTGAAGGCGGTCGACCAGAACTTCGCCATCGCGGCGCCGCTGGTCTTGCCTGCTGGCTAGCACTGACCTTGCGTGTTCCTGCTCGGTCACGTGACCTTGATGATCGTCGCAAGTGGCGGCATCGTCCCCGTTGTGCCGAGCGGCGCGTTGTGGGCGGCCATGAAGGGCACCGGGTCGATCGCGCCGTTCGGGCTGGCGTCGCCGGTGTGGTGCACCTCGTAGTGCAGGTGCGGGCCGGAGCTGCGGCCGGTGGAGCCGACGACGCCGATGGGCTGGCCGGCGGTGACCGGTTGCCCGACGGTCACCATTGGGGGTTGGTCCATGTGGCAGTAGCGGGTGAGCAGGCCTGCGGCGTGGTCGATGTCGACGTACCAGCCGCATCCGCGTGTGAGGTCGGGGTGGCCGTCGCGGTCGCAGCCCCATTCGGTGCCGGTGTTGACGTGGACGGCGTTGCAGCGGACGGTGCGGACGGTGCCGGTGGACGCGGCGCGGATGATGGTGCCGCGCGGGGCGCTGAGGTCGACGCCGTCGTGGCCCGGCCGGTTACTGGTACGGAATCCGGATCCGACCGGGGCGAGGACCGGCTGCGTCCACGGGCCGGTGGCCCCGCACTCGGCCAGCCCGTCGGTGGGTAGGCCGGTGGTGTCGGCGATCGCGGTGACCAGCTGGGTGGCAGGTCCTTCCCATGTGGCGTAGGCGTCGGGGAAGGCGCTGATCTGCACGGCTTGGGCGGCCTCGGTGAGCGGCATCGTCTGCCAGCCGCTGATCGTGGTCAGCTTTGCGAAGAACTTCTCCGACGCGTAGACGGGGTCCTGAAGCTGGGTGGGGGTTCCCCACCCTTGGCTGGGGCGCTGCTGGAACAGCCCGACCGAGTCGCGGTCGCCGCCGGTCAGGTTGCGCAGCGTGCTCTCCTGCATCGCTGTGGCCAGGGCGATGACCCACCCGCGGGGTGGTACAGCGAGGCGGGCGCCGGTGGTGACGATCGCGGCGGCGTTGCCGACCTGGTCGCTGTCCCAGTCACCGATCGCCGGCCACACGGTGGGCGGTTCGAGGGGCGTCGACGTGGTTGGTGAGGTAGCGGGCGAGGCGGCCACGGGGACACACTCGGCGGCGGCGTCGCCGCCGAGGAGGATTCCGCCGAGGCCGCCGGCGCAGAGGATGACCACCGCGATGAGCGCCACGGCGAGTGATACCAGGGATCGCAGCGTCATCCGGGCCTCCCACGGCCGGTATCGAAATGGCGGACTCGGTGTGGGCGCGTGGCGGTGGTGTGATTCGGCGGGGCTTCCTGCCGGCCGTTGGGGGATGCGGAGCTTGGCATGGCGGTTCGTTCTCCTGGTACTCGAAGGTCAGTGGAGGGGGTAGGCGCCGACCGGTTCGCCGTCGTCGCTGTGCACGGTGACGGTGTCGTCGGCGGGGTCGATCAGGTAGATCCACGAGGCGTCGAGGTCGATGGCGCGGCTGAGCGGGAAGACGGTGGTCGGCTCCGCACTGGTGTCGTCGAGCGTCATGCCGACCCCCGCGACCGGGTGTCGGCCGGCAAGAGACGGCGGGCCGCAGGTGACGTCGGGTCCGAGGTAGGCCCAGTCGTGCGCGAGGACCGCGTCGATGAGGGCGGTGGTGTCGCGGCGGGCGGTGCGTGCCCAGATGCCGCGCAGTCGCGGAATGAGCGATGAGGGGTGGCCGTCGACGTGGACGTAGCGGGCGCGGACGATGCCCGGCTGGGCGGGTTCGGTGGCGCCGACGTAGCAGGGGTGTCCCATGGTCGTGTCTCCTCGTGCTGGTGTGGTGTCGAGGTACGGGCACGGCGATGACCGCGCGGTCGTGGTCAGCCGCGCGGGTCATCGGTGACGGTGGGATCGGGTACCGGGTCTAGCGGGCGAGGACGGCGACGTTCTCGCCGTGCAGCAGCGGCACGTCCCCCGGCCCCTTCTCCGCGGGGCGAAGAAGGGGATGTGTGGTGACAGGGAGTTGCGCACGGCCCCGCAGCCAGCGGTCGGTCACACCTGAGTCGTGTGAGAGCCGGATGCGCCGCGTCGTCTCACCGACACGGAGTTGGCTGTCGCCGAACGCCTGTTGCCCGTTCCGTTCCCGGGGCGGGACGATCCGCGCGCTCAGTGGACTGTGCTGGTGCGGTACTCGTGCGCGAGGGGTTTCTTCGGCGGTGGTTCGGGCGTAGCCGGCGAGGGTGGTCCCGGTCTGGGATGTTGTTAGGTCCTCCTGATCGGGCCGGGTGGCGTGGTGTTCCGCCTGTGCGGGAGTTACGCGGCGTACGCGGCGGTCAGGGTCGCGCCGGGGACTCGGCGAGGCAGCCGCTGCGGAATCCGCGAGCGCAGGTGCGTGGCGGTGGCGGCGAGACCGGCGGTGAACCAGCCGACGAAACCGCCGGGGTCGCGGACCGGCCGCTGTGGTGCGCGTTCGCGGCTGAGAGCCGGCTGCGGCAGGTGTGCCGGTCGCGGGGCGCGCGCGGCGCGCATCGCCTGTTGTGCCTGTCTGGCGGCGCGACAGGGCCCGGTCTGGTCGGCGCACTGCAGGTTGGCGCACCGGTCGCCGGGTCCGGGTTGGTGGGCGGTGAGGACGTCGACGGCCAGCCGCCACAGCAGGAGGTCGGTGACGTCGCTGGGGAGCAGGGCGCGGTGCGACGGGCGGATGCGGCTGCGCTCAGACATGGCGGGTGACCTTTCGTCGGCTTCCGTACAGGGGTCACCGTCCGGACCGGGGTCGACAGGTGTTGTGCCTGATGGCTGGCCCGGACAATGACCGGTCTGATCGACGCTCTTCTCTCGATGAAGGTCAAGTCGTCTGCCTGGGGGTGGTGTCGTTATGCACGGTGATCGACGCGGTGAGGTCGCAACGCGCGCTCGTCGGCTTGGGGTCGACGGCTGTCAGGAGGTGGTCGGCGTGGAGCGGCCGGGCCGGCTTGTGGTCTGGACGAGGCGCGCCAGTCCGGCGCGGATGGCCGGTATGTCGTCGTGGTCGAGCTGGTCGTCGATGGAGAGCACGGGGTGCGGTTCGTCCCGCAGCCTGGTGATCTGGTAGCTGCGGCGGTCGGTGTCGACCGCGTCGACGCGTCGGATCTCGTGCGGTTCGCCAGAGTCGACGAGGACGTTCTCGTAGCAGACGGCCCAGGCCAGCAGGCGAAGCTCGGGTGTGGGATCGGCGAGGAGGTCCGCGATCAGATTGATGTCGACGCAGGCGGCCAGGGTGGGTCGGGCGACCGGCTGGTGGATGTCGAGCGCGGCGGCGAGGTCCGTCAGGAGGTCGACGCGTCCGGCGCGGTATCGGCCCATGCGGGTGTCGTTGAGCGGCAGGTGCACGGCTCGCATCTGGCGTCTGGTGCTGTGGGCTCCGGTGGGGGCCGGCTGGTCTTGGACGAGCAGCAGGAGAGGTGGGCGGCTCCAGCCGTCGAGGTCGGCGTTGGCCTCGATGTTCAGCAGGCACCCGGTCAGGGTGTGGACGGCGTTGAAGGACATCACGGGTATCGGCTCCTTGATGTATGCGAAGCCCCGCAGGCCGATGCGGTCTGCGGGGCTTCAGGTGGTTGCGGACGGCGTGGTGCTGGTGGTCCCGGGAGCTACCGCAGGTCGCGGTAGCGGGTCAGGAGTCCCGGGGGCGTGGCGTGGCTCGGATCGGGGGCGCTGATGCCGCAGCGCTTGCGTTTGGCCAGGTACATGGCCTGGTCGGCGGCCTGTAGGAGGTCGCGGGGCAGCATGTCCGGTTCGGCGACGGCGTAGCCGACGCTGGCGGTGACGGTCACCTGCCGCCCGGCGATGTCGTACGGGAGTGTGGAGATGCGCCGGTGGGCGGCCTGGGCGGCGGTCGCGACTTTGCCCGCGTCGCCGTGTACGACGAGGGCGAACTCGTCGCCGGACAGGTGCGCGGCCAGGGCGACCGACGGCCCGAGGGCGGTCAGGCGGCGTCCGACCTCGTGCAGCAGGTCGTTGCCGTGCTCGTGGCCGTAGGTGTCGTTGACCTGCTTGAACCGGTCGAGGTCGATGAGGACGAGCCCGAGTGGTTCCCCGAGCGAGAACGTGGCCTCGAGGTGGGTCCGCAGGGCCCGCCGGTTCGGCAGGTCGGTCGTGTCGTTGTGCGTGGCCAGGCGGTGCCAGTGGGTGCGGTCCCGGTCGCGGGTGGCCAGCGTCTGTCGCTGGTGGTGGATGATCTGCCGCTGCCGCACGAGCAGGACGGCTGCGGCGGCGAGACCGGCGAGGACTCCGCCGGCCGCCGTGAGGTAGGAGTTCAGGTGAGACACTTGATGGCGCTCCTTGTCGGTTAAGGAGCACCGGGGTGGGCGTGAGCCGCCAAGTTCGACGCCCGCCCCGGGCTACTGAGTTGCCGGGCTAGTTGGTCCTCGGGGCGAGTTGGAAGGTCGCCGGCTTCTCGACGACCTGGACGGCGACACCGTCGGCGACGAGCTTGTGCACGGCGTTGACGACCGCACCCGCGCTGGCCTTGGCCGAGCCGGTGCCCTCGTTCGCCCGGTCGACGGCCTTACACAGCTGGCTGGTCCTGAACGGCTGATCGGGATGGGCTTCGAGCACGTCGAGGACAGCGCCGCGCAGGCTGCCCTTGGCACGGCGTGGTTTCCCGTCACCCGACGCGTTCGCCGCCTCGGCGGGGCTGCTGGGCGCGGTGGAGTCGCTGCTGCCTGCCGGGTCCGGGTTGGGCTGCGAATCCGCCTCACCGGATGTGGCGACAGCGGCTGATTGCGCGGCGTCGACCGGGGACGGCTCGTCACCCTCGGCGTCGGTGGTGGTCGGTGCGCTGGGGGTGCTGTCCGCCGGAGGTGGCGGGTCCTGTGGGGTTGGCCGAACCACGGCACTGTCGGGTGCTGGTCGGCGTGCGCCGTCCGGCTGGACAGCGGTCGACTCGTCGTCCGGTCCCGCCGCCACGGCGCTGCCCGCCTGCTCTGCCGCCGCAGGGGTCTCGTCTGATCCTTGAGCCTCGTCCGGGTTGTCGGGGGTCGGTGCGGGTGGGTGGGACGGGTCGTCGCCGGTGTCGGTGGTGGCCGGCGGGTCGACGCTGTCGGTGCTGGTCGCCGCGTTCCTGGCGTGCCGCCAGAGGGTGCGGCCGTCGTCGGCGCGAAACGGTACGGCCTGGCCGGCTTCCTCCAGCGCGCGAAGTCGCTTGGTGGCCGTCGAGTAGCCGACCCCGGCGCGCTGCGCGATCGCGGCGGCCGTGTCCTGGCCGAGTTCCGCCAGGGCGGCGGCGACCTTGTCGAGGGCGCTGGGCGCCACGGTCTGGTCGGTGGTGTTGTCCATCTGTCCTCCCCTTGTGGCTGTTGTTCGAAATTTGGAGATGTGGCGTGCACTGATGCACGCTCGGCGGCGCCTCGTGATCAAGTGCGGTGACCGGATCTCGGGACGCCGCCGACGCTCGGGCGGGGCCTTCTCACGCCCCTGCGCTGGTGGGGGTGGTGTGGCTACGGCTGGCCGAAGACTTGGTCGCAGCGGCTCGGGTCGACCGGTAGCCATGGCAGGCCCCAGCCGATCCGGTAACGCCCGTCGGTGGGCTCGGCGAGGTGGACGCCGCCGCCGAGGGACACCGGACGGGCGACAGTGAGGGTGTGCCCGTCGAAGTCGACGGTGCGCCAGTCACCGCCGACGTAGGTGGCCATCGCGGCGAACGTCTGGGCGAGGGCCGTCACCGCCTCGTGGTCGCAGGTGAGTTCGAAGGCACCGTTCCACCAGCCGGTCACCGTCGCGAGGTAGCCCTCGTAGAAGCGGTGGAAGCCGGGAACCGGTTCGTAGCGCAGCCACCGGCCGGAGAACACGGCCGTGCTGCCCCGAGCCGGCGCGTAGTCAGCAGTCGTCACTGCTGGCCCTCCTCGGGGTCGGCGCCAGCCGTGTCCGAGGCGGCGAGGTAGCCCGCGACCACAAGCTTGCGGGCGCTGGACCAGGCAGTCCCTGACGCCTGCGCCGACTGGGCGAGCTGGTCGGCTGCGTCCTGCAACCAGGTGTGGATGTCCTCGCAGGCCTCCATGACCTCGCTCCACCCCTCGCTGTCATCGCCGCTCGTGAGGTGTGCCCGGCGGGCCTGGTCAAGGAGGTAGGACCCGGTCTGGGCGTGCACCCGGGCGAGCAGCCGGGTGGTTCGGTGCAGGTGCCCGATCAGGGACGCGACGTCGGAGGGCGTCGGCAGGGTGAGCAGCGCGCTGAACGGTCCGGTGGCCGTGTGCAGCCAGTGGCTGAGGTGTTCGGCGGCGGTGATGGCGCTGCCCAGTCGGGCGGGGTCGTAGGGACCGTCGACCGCGAACAGGCGGCTCATCTCGTCGAGCCAGGTGTTGGTCTGACCGTCGACCGGAAACGGGTCCTCGACGAAGACCGGCTGGGAATGTTTGCCGTCGGCAGCCGCGCAGATGGGACTGTCGTCCGTCAGATGCCACCACGGGGTGCCGCCGCGGTAGGCGGTGGTCCAGTGCGTGGCGGGCTGGTCTGCCACCGGCTCGTCGCAGACAGGGCAGATCGGAATCTGGATCATGGAGCGGTATCCCTTCAGACAGGGGGTGCCGGCGACCAGGGGTTGGTCACCGACGGTGTGGTGAGGTGCGACAGGGGCCCGGGTGGCCGGCGCTCGCCGGATCCGGACCCGAGCTGGCCGCGCAAGAGGGAAAAGGGCGGCCGTCTCGCCGGCCGGCAGCGTGATCTGCGCCCTTGCCCTGGGGCGGCTGGCAGGCTGAGGCGAGATGCGGCGGCTCGGGCAGGTCAATGGCCGACACCGTGAGCCGATCGCCGGGATGGTGAGCAGGGCGTGTACGGCCAGTACGTGCGGCGACCCGGAGCTGGGCGATGAGGTGCGCGCCTGGCCGGGGCAGTGAGAGAGCGGTCAGCTGGTCGTCGCCGGCTCACCGCGACCGAGGTGCCCGACGCCGGCTGCAGGAGGCGACGGTGCGCGTGTACCGCAAGGCCGGTCTCCTGCTGTGGAAGCCTGGGCAGGGGCGAGCGTGGGTGGTCGGCGGAGCCGACCGGGCAGCAGCACACATCCTTCGGGTACGCCCGATGGCGGTTGCCGGCCCGATCGGTTCCGGACGGGTGTCAGTGCGAGGTGTGGAAGCACCCGTGGCCGGCGATGACGGTGCCCGTCGGGGATGTCTCCTTTCCGTCTGACAGGGTCAGAGCGTGACCGCGAGCAGTCGCTGGTCGGCGTCGATGGCGGCGAGCAGGCGGTGGGCCTGTTCGAGGTAGGCCACCCGGTCGGCCATGGCGTCGCTGGCCGGGGCCAGCTTCGCCCCCTCGGCGGTGATCAGCGCGTCGCCCGCGACCGCGGTCAGGGCGCTGTGGTGCTGGTAGGCCATGCAGCCGGCCTGGTACATCTCCAGCTCGCCGAGGGCGAGCTGCCCGGCGCCGTAGGTGGCGGCGTTGTGCATCCGGATCGCGTTGACCCGGGGCTGGTGGTGGAAGTCCGCGACGGCCTTGTCCCACGGGTACTCCTGCGGGTCCGCCAGGTGGCGGGCCTCGTAGACGTGCCACGCGGTGGCGTTGCGGGTGCCGTGCACGACCCGGCTGAACAGTTGGTGGCGGATGCCCGCCCCCACACCGACGGCCTGGCGCATGCCGGTCAGGTCCAGCAGCCGCGCCGGCCCGCCCACGCAGAAGGCAGGACGGCCCTTGCGCAGTCCGAACATCTGGCGGCGCTGCCAGAGACGCAGCGCGGGGCTGGCCCAGAAACGGGGCGACAGCGTGCCCCGCACGCCGAAGTTACGGTCGAGCTGGTGTGCCGTCAGCGCCTCACGGGGCAGGTCGCCCGGCACACAGACGATCATGGTGCGGATCGTCGCCGTCGGTGTGACAGCCGGCTCGGTGACCTTGCGGGTCGGGTTCTTGGCCATGAGGGGTCCTCCTTGCAGATCGGCGCGTCAGGGCGCGCGAAGATGACCGGCCCACCGGGTGCGTGGGTCGGTTGCGGGCAGAGGTGTGGTGCGGGTTGGTGCGGTGCGACCTGGGGTCGCCGCACGGCGCGGCGCCGACCGGCCCCGGGTGGGGCGGGTGGGCGTGGCGCACCGGTAGGTGCGGCGGTGGTTCCGAGGTGGGACCGGACCGGGGTGGAAATGTATGAGGTGGTGTTGGTGCAGTGAACGGTAGCGGCGTGTTCTGTCAGGCCGATCCGACGAATTGACCGTCAGAAAGTGGGGTTGACCTGCGCTGTGAGGCACTCCGGCTCGTGGCGGAGCCGTCGTCGGCGCGGACGCTGTGAGACGCCACGACCCTCACAAACGATCTTGCTCGGTGGCGGACGTCGATGACAGTCGGCCTGCCGGAGGTGCTCAGTCTGGCAGCTGTCGGCGTACGAGTTCCGGTGCAGAGTCGAGTACGCCAACGTGCAGAGGTCGGGGCGCGGAGAATTCGGGAGGCTGCGACGGCGGCCGGACGACGACCCATGTCCGATACCCACGATGAGTAATCGGTGGACGTGGGCTGATGCCCAACAGCGGCAGGAGCGTGCACCGATCAGGGCGACGGAACCGGGCCCAGCATGCGAAGCCTGGTGCGGGCTGACGCTGTCGTCGGCATCTTCGACTATGACCGGCCGCCGAGCAGCTGCGGGGTGCTCAGGGCCGTCGGGAGTCGAGCAGCGCGATCCTGCGTGCCCCGGCCGTACGTCGGTAGCTGGCGTCGAGTAGCTCGCCGACCTCGTCCCAGCCGGTGTCATCGGTGAGGTCCACGCCGACCCACCCGTAGGCCCCTAGGTAGGCCGGCACGAAGCAACGGTCTTCCGCCAGCAGCGCCGTGCGCTCTTCGGGGTCGACCAGCACGATCACCGACTGTTCGTGCTGTTGATAGACGCCGTCGACCTTCACCGATCCCCCGTAGTAGGCGAAGACTTTGGTGGTGTAGAAGGCGGGACGCCCATGGGAGACCTTCTCGGCCGCGTCGGGGAAGGCCAGGGCGAGCGTCCGCAGCCGGCCCAGGAGCGGGTCTGCCTCGTCAAACATGATGGGGTGCGGCATACCCAGAAGGTAAGCACATCCTGGGCGGCCACGGCGCCCTGCACCACGCGCCTCGCGGCATTTCCGGGCGTCGCGGGACAGCATGGGTAACACAGAGCGTGACGGCCCTGCAGACGCGCGATTAGCTCACCGAAGAGTTGCGGACTTCCGCGCAGCGGTCGCAGTTGTCGGCGCCGACTGTCGGCCCCAGTGGCCCGCACGGCGGGCGCAGGATCCGCCGACCGAAGCGGGGGATACGGTGAATAATTAACAATCCGACGATGAGGCTGCAAATGATCAATGTCCAGGAGTTCGCGCGACGGCTGAGCACTCTCGGAGCTGATGCGTTCACCAGCGACGACGTCGTGGACCTGGCGACCGCGGCCGATGTTCGCATCAGCGCAGACGTCGAGATCGACGCCACCCTGGCGCAGCGCTTGCTCGACCAGATCTCGCCCACCCTGCCGGTCACTGGGGCCCAGATCGCGGCGTCGCAATGGCCGCCACCGAAGTCTTCCCGTCCTGCAGCGCCTTCGGTGTCGTTCTCCAGCCCTGGTGCCGTCGACGGACCGGCTGATCAGCCGACCCGACCCCGCAGTTCTAGGTCTGCGGGTAGCGGTCGGCGACCCGGCTCCCGACGAACTGGCAGGTGAAACTGCAGTCCCAGCTTTTTCAGCGACCGCCAGACTGCTCGCCGCAGCCGTCGACTACGACGCGAGCTGCGAACCCAACTCTCGCCACCATCATCGGCTGAACTTCGTCCTCCTGTCCGGCTCCGTACGCCCGGGCAGGCTCGACGCACGGTGATCCCGGTAAAGCATGCGGATCGCGGCAGTAGCGGACGTTGGCCGCTGCTTGATCGGGGTGGGTAGGCCGCCTGTCAGCCGCAGACCGTTCGGTGCTACCGGCCTGCCGCTGGCTGCCGTTCGTGCGTGACAGCGGCCGATACGATGCGGGAGTGACCGAGTCGGACCTGAGCCCTGCCAAGAAGCCGTGGTTACCGCCCCGTTGGTTCATTCGGTTCTTCTGGTCGGCGCATCGGGGCGTGTTCCGGCGTTCGGGCGGCCGTGTCGGACTGTCGCGTCCGCGCGGCAATCGGTATGGAATGCTGCGCCTGACCACCGTCGGGCGTCGCACCGGCCAGCAGCGCAGCGTGATCCTCGGGTACTTCGAGGACGGCGAGAATCTGGTCTCGCTGGCCATGAACGGCTGGGGGGAGCCCGAGCCGGCCTGGTGGCTCAATCTGCAGGCACACCCGGACGTGACCGTTGACCTGGTCGACGGGCCGCGGCCGGTGCGTGGTCACGCTGCGACAGACGGCGAACGATCGCGGCTGTGGGCCCGCTGGCGTGAGATCGACAAGAACCTGGATGGCTATGCCGCGCGGCGGTCGTCCGAAACTGCGGTGGTGGTCCTGGTGCCCCGGCCAGGCACGTCTGAGGCGTCGCGGGGGACCTGATCGACTGGCTTTGCTGGATGGGCTGATCAATCACGTGTTGATGGGCTGCGACTGTCGAGCCGAGGTCGACCGTAGCGCCAGGTAGCGAGCTGGTTGCGGCATGAGCGTGTGTCTACCGCTGGAGGTGCACACGAGGGCCACGATCGTCACGAGGCGGCGCCGTAGCCCGCATCACCGTCGTTGGTGCATCATGGTCTCTCATGTTCGTGGATCAGCGGCAATTTCCGTTCCTGGCCGGTCTTCGGGCACGGTGGGAGGCCATCCGGGATGAGTGCCTTGCGCTGCCGCGGGAGACCTATCAGCCGTGGGTGCAACGCGAGATGTACGGCCAGGGCTGGAGCGTGTACGGGCTTGTCGCCTTCGGGGAACGAATTGAGGAGGCGCTCGAAGCTTGCCCGAACACTGCCTCCGCGTTGACGAAGGTTCCTCGCCTGACGACCGCTGGATTTTCTCGGATGGCTCCTGGCACCCAGATCAAGCCACATCAGGGGTGGGTGACGACCGTTTACCGCGCGCATCTCGGGCTGGTCGTGCCTGAGGACTGCGCACTGCGAGTGGGCGACGAAACCCGGCAGTGGCGCGAAGGCAAGACCTTGGTCTTCGACGACACTGTCACGCATAAGGCGTGGAACTACGGCTCCAGCGACCGCGTCGTGCTCTTGTTTGATTTCGCCCGTCCTGGCTACGAGGACATGCCGCAGGACGAACTGCCGGCCTCGGTGGCAGGCTTCGTACGACGCGGTGGATGAGCGAGACACCCCAGCGCACCTTCACGCGCCCTGTCTATCCCGCCGTTCCGAGAACCTGGCCGAACGCCGGGTGAGCACTGCAGCATCCGAGGGCATCACGCTCCGCGCAGCGCCGTACGCGGCAGATTCGGATGTAGAAAGCCTTGTTCTTCTTGGCGGTCTGGGTGCCTGCCCGGTCTGCCAGAATGCGCGGCATGGAAGCTCAGGATCTGGAGCGTGCCGTCCGAATGATGGGCGAGGTCCTCGAACCGCTTTCGGCCCACGACTGGTCGGTCGCCGCTGGCACCCTCGACTGGACGTGCCGAGAGACGCTCGCCCACATCGGCCATGATTTGCTTGCGTACGCGGCTCAAGTGGCGGGCCGGGTACAGGATGCATACCTGCCGTTGGATCTGGTGATCCGCGACGATGCGCCGGTGTCAGACGTGTTGCTCGCTGTCGAGGCATGCGGCGGACTGCTCGTCGCGGCGCTGCGGGCCGCAGGGCCGGATACGCGGGCGTGGCACTTCGGGTCCTGCGACGTCAGCGGGTTCGCAGCGCTCGGCGTCGCTGAGGTCGTGCTCCACACGTACGACATCACCCGGGGCCTGAAAGTGAACTGGTGGCCACCCGCGAAGTTCAGCACACGCATCCTGGCTCGGCTGGCTCCGGATGCGACGACCCAGCAGCGGCAGAAGACGGGAAAACGGGAGCACGCTTCGCACGTTCTGCTCCGGCACACTGGACGCCTCGGCGATGTGGGCCCGTGGCAATGGCGCATCATGCCGGACAAGCAACGGGTAGCTACGGAAAACGCCGGGGCCGACGGTGCTCGTCGCACCCACTCGGTAGCGGATCCAAACGTCCGAGAACGCCTCGCCGTAATCCACAAGCCGACGGAGGACAGTCCCGTACAACGGGATCCCGTAGCCACACGAGCCATGAGTGCAGACGATGACGACCTGGGTCGCCGCCGGGTGGACTGGCTATACCAATACACCTCGCTGAAGAACGTCATCGCGGCGGTCCGCGATGTTCCCTACACCTGTCCGTGCTGCGGCCACGCCACGTTGTCGGAGCGAGGGAGCTACGAAATCTGCGATGAGTGCTCGTGGGAGGATGATGGCCAGGACAACCACGACAGCGCAGTCGTCAGGGGCGGGCCGAACGGCAGTTTGAGCCTCGACGAGGCCCGGGTCCAGTACATCCGAAAGGGCCGGGGCCGGACGCCACAGCCGCATCTCCCGCCGAGCGAGCCTACGTAACGCCAGGCTCCAGCCGCTCTATGCAGTTAACTCTCATCGGCATGTGCGGACGTCACCTGCGCTCGGCAAACGTGACTGTTCTCGTAGACGAGGCTTTCGGTGCGCTGGCAGCGCCTTGTCGTCAGCTCGCCATTGAGTTTGCGGGTGTCGATGGCCGCTGTGTACTCGGTGCGTACGCGGCTTTGGACTGCAGCTCGTACGCCGACAGTAGGTTGCAGCGCGTAGGCGGTGTGGGGCTCTACGGGTGGTCGAAGCGCTGTGGGTTGGTGACGGTGTCGGGGCCGTGGTCGCAGGGCAGCTCGTGCAGGTGGCGCCGGTGGGTGGGGTCCGACGCGAGAGTCCAGACCCGGCCCGCCGGATCGGGGCCGTGCACGGCGGTGGCGATGGGGCTGGCGCTGCGGAGTCCGGCGAGTACGCCGAGGAGGCTGGTTTCGCGGCGTCGGCTGGGGACCCAGAACAGCACGGGGTAGCGGGGGCCGATGGTGGTGAGGCGTTCGTAGCCGCGCAGTTTGGCCACGACGCGGGCGAGGTTTTCGGTGTCGTTGTCGTGTTCGAGGAAGAAGCCGGTGGAGGTGTCGCCGAGGGTCCAGACGCCGTGTCCGTCGGGGCGGATGCCTGCTTGGGCGTAGACGGTGGTGGCGTGTTGTTCGGACCACCAGCGGGAAAGTTGGGTGTCGGGTGTGTGGCGGGCGGTGGCGATGAGGTCGGTGAAGAACTGGTTGACGCCGAGCAGGTGGTTGACCTGTCCGCTGGCGGCGATCCGTTTGGCGCGTTCCAGGGAGCTGCGTGGTGCTGTGCCGCCGAGCCCGTTGGGGTCGTGGTAGGCGGTGGGGTGTAGTTGCAGTCCGATGGGGCCGAGGGTGTAGAGCAGTGATCCGTAGCGGCCGTGGGTGCCGCTGCGGCCGAAGCGGTGCAGCACGTCGAGGCGGTGCAGGATGGTCAGCCGTCGTTGGGCGGTGCGGCGGGTGTCGAAGAAGGCGTTGGTGATCTGGTCGGTGGACAGCAGGTAGTGCTCGGCGAGCAGCTTGAGGAGGGCGTGGTCGCGGGGGACGATGCGACCGAAGACCGCGAGCGGATCCGGTTTGCCGGAGGGGACACGGGAGTACACGGTGGTTGCTCCTTGGCAGGGATGGGTGCCCCTCCCGATCGGGAGGGGTGTCTGGAACGGGGGAGGTCGGTGCGCGGCGTCTGTCAGGGGCGTGTGCGGCACTGACAGGCCAGGTCAGCACTGTGCTGCGGGTGCCGGTCGGTCACCGGTGGCGAGCCGGGTGGCGAGCCGCTGCGCGGCCCGGGTGACGCCACCGGCTGACAGTGACGTCAGGTCCGGTTGCTTTTCGGGCGGGGGCGGCGTTGGTCGGGTTTGCGGCTGAGTCGTTCGACGAGGTCGTCGACGGCGCTGGTGTCCTGGGCGGGTACCGCCGCGGCGGCGGCCTGGCGGATGGCGGTCGCCTCGCCGACGATCGGCTTCGGTGGTTGGGTCTTCATGGTGAACGCGGGTGTCTGGCGGCCGTTGACGACCAGTCGTGCGGCGGCGGTGTACGCGTCGAGGTGGGCGAGGTCGTGTTCGCCCAGTTCCGGCTGGGTGTGCCGGGACAGCACTTTCGCGTCTTCTGGCGCGACGGTGAAGTAAATCTTGTTGCGGGCGTTGGCTGACGCTGCGGCGAGGAGGTCGCGGGGGAACTGGGCCAAATCTTGGTGGGCGAGTACGAGCGACAGCCGGTACTTGCGGGCCTCGGCGAGCATCGTGTCCAGGCTGTTGGCCAGGGTGAGGAAGTTCTGGGCTTCGTCGATGATCAGGGTGGCGTCGCGGCGTCGGTCGGGTGCGATGCCGGCGCGGGCGGTGGCGGCCTGCCACACCTGGGCGAGGATCAGGGAGCCGAGCAGCCGGCTGGTGTCCTCGCCGAGCACGCCCTTGGGGATCCGGACGAGCAGGACGCCGCCGTTGAGGACGCGGCCCATGTCGAAGCTCGAGCGGGGGTAGCGCATGGTGCGTTTGACGAAGTCGCGTAGCAGGAAGGCCCGCAGCCGGGCGAGGACAGGTCCGATGACCTGCGAGCGGAGGCTGTCGTTGAGGCTGTCGTACCACTGCCAGAAGCCGCTGAGCCCGGCCGGGTCGTCCAGGTCCACCGTCATGGCGGAGCGGAACTGAGGGCTGTTGAGCAGCGGGGGGATGTGTTGCAGGGTCACGTTGTGGTGGCGTAGCAGGGTCAGGCAGGCCACCCGCATGACGTCGTCCATCCGCGGTCCCCACGCTTTGGCGAAGATGTTGCCGAAGATCGATACGAGGTTGTCGACGACCAGGTCGGGGTCGTCGCCTTCGAGGGGGTTCAGCGTCGGGGGGTTGTCCTGGTCGGGGTCGAAGAGCACGACGCGGTCGGCGGTGGTGGCGGGGAGCCGGTCGAGGATGTCCAGGACGAGGTCGCCGTGCGGGTCGATGACGACGGTGCCGCGGCCGGCTTTGATGTCGTCGAGGGCCATGTTGACCAGCAGTGTGGTCTTGCCGGAGCCGGTGGAGCCGATCACATGCATGTGATACCTCGCGTCGGGCACGGACAGCCCGACGCTGTGGCCGCCGATTTCGGCGTCGCCGAGCATCTTCACGCCACGCCCACCTGCGGGGATGGCGACCGGTGCCGGCATGGACGCCGCCCGCGCCCGGTCGAGGCCGGGCACGGCGAGATCTTGTGGCAGGGCTGCGAGGGTGGCCAGTTCCGGGGCGGAGGTGAGGAATCCGGGGCCGAGGCGGCGGGCGGCGAGGACGGCCACCGGGGTGGGCATGCAAGCGCGGTGGGTGAGTCGGTTGCGGCCGGTGTGGATGGCGAAGGCCGAGGCGAGGGTGTCGGCGATGCCCCGCAGCCGGCCGGTCGGGTCGGCGCTGGGGCGTCGGTTGGTGGTGGCGACGGCGTAGCGGATGCCGGTCTGCCACAGCGGGTGTGCCGTCTTGTCCAGGATCGCCCGGACATCACGCTCGACGGTGGGATCCCGACGGGCGGTGGGTGCCGTAGCGCGGCCAGTGCCGCCGCTGCCGGGCAGGAACACCTCCAGGAGCCACAGCACCGGCACCACCGGGTTGATCGCCGGTACGGCGCTCTTGCCGGACCGTAGCCGTCCGGCGGCACTGCGGGCCCGCGCGGCCCGTCGGGGTGTGGCGGGGCGGGCGAGGATCTGCACGCAGGCGTACTCGTGGGGTGTGAGCTGGGAGCCGGCCGCCATCAGAGGGCGCAGCGGGTCGGTGTCGTGGTCGGTGGACAGGGGCAGCCACTCCGCGTGTACGGGCAGCAGGTGCCCACCGGCTGCGGGGCGGGCGTCCAGGGGTATCGGCGGCGGGGGGTTGGTGTCGGTGGTGGTGGCTGAGCCGGGCCACGCGGCCCGCACCGCGGCCTCGACCGCCCCAGGCGGAATGGTGCCGGGTACCCAGATCGAGATGAGCAGCTGCCGGCCGGTCCAGGTGTACTGCCACACGACGTGCGGGGTGCCGTAAAGGAGGCGGCGGCGCCGTGACGGGGTCAGCACGCCGGCCAGGTTCGCCCACAACGCTGGCGCGCTGTGCGGGTCGACCTCCGGCGGCGGCGCGATCGTCACGAGGCGCGCGCCGCGGGCGTGGTGGCGGTGCCGGCAAATCTCGACCAGGTTGCGGGCCGCGATCCACACGATCAGACCGCCGGCGGCGACAGCCGCCAGCCACGGCCGCTGTGTCGCCCATACGGCGGCGTCGAGCAGCGCGGCCGCAGGTCCGGTGGGGGGCGGAATAGGGCCGGCGCCCGGCCCGAACGTGGGGCCGGGCGCCGGTGGCGACGCTACGAGCGCTGCTCTGAGGGCTTCGGTTGGTGGTGTCACAGGTCGTCTTCTTCCTCGTCGAGGTCGGCCAGTTCGGCCGGGTCGGTGGTGCACAGGGCGTGCTCGGTGTCTGAGGAGATCGACTCGAAGCTGGTCCTGCTCACTCCGCAGATCAGCAGTCCCTGGCCGCGGCGGGCGGACAGCAGCAGCCGCCGTTCGCCGTCGGTGAGTCCGAACGCCTCGCCGACGGCGTCGATGGCCTGCGGCGCCTGCCGCAGCAGCACCTGGGTGGAGGCGTTGGACACCACCGCCTGGCCGAGGTCGGTGCTCAGCACGTCGGCGGCGTCCTGGGTGATGACGGTCAGGCCGGCGTTGCGTTTGCGTGCCGCCTTCGACATGCGGAACAGGAAGCGGGCCCCTTCGCCGTCGCGCATCAGCAGCCACGCCTCGTCGACCACCACGAGCCGCCGCCGTGGTGGGCGGGTGGGTGCGTCGACGGTGCGCCAGATCGCGTCGAGGGCGAGCAGGGTGCCGACGGTGCGTAGTTCGTCGGGCAGGTGCCGCAGCGACCACACGACCAGGTGTCCGACCGGGGCCTGGGTGCTCGGTGCGTCGAACAGGTCGGCGAAGCTGCCCTGCACCCACGGCGCGAGCCGAGCGGCCAGATTCCCGGCCGCCGGGTCGTCGTCGGCGTGCAGCGTGGCGGCCAGGTCGCGCAGCAGCGGCGCGGGCCGGTGGTGCGTGGCCGGGTCGGCGGTGATGCCCGCTTGCCGGTAGGTGGCGAGGATCGCCCGGTCCAGCGCGGCCCGCTCCGCCGGTGGCGGCTGATGACCGAGCAGCACGCTGACCAGGGTGTGCAGGAACAGGCCGCGGCGGGTCAGCGTGTCGGGACGCCGGTCACCGACCGGCAGGTCCAGGGGATTGATCTTCACGCCGGGCAGACCCAACCGGACGACGCTGCCGCCGACCGCGTCGGCCAGTCGCAGGTACTCGTCCTCGGGGTCCACCACCGCGACCTGCACCCCCTGGTAGAGGTTGCGCAGGATCTCCAGCTTCACGAAGTACGACTTCCCCGCCCCACTTCTCGCCAGGACGATCGAGTTGTGGTTCTCCTGCGCCCAGCGGTCCCACCACACGATCCCCGAACTGGCGGGGGTGATCCCGTAGAGGACACCGCCGGTGGCAGGCGGGTCGCCGGGCAGCGGGGCGGGCAGGTCCGGACTCGACAGCGGAAACGCGGCGGCGAGGGCCTGGGTGTCCATGGTGCGCAGCATCCGCAGCCCGTCCGTCGCCAGGGGCAGGGTGGTGGTCCAGCCGGGAAGCTGCCGCCAGGTTGCGGGCTGTACTTCCAGGAGGGTGGACGCGGCGGCGGCCCGGACCTGCGCGCACGCCTCCAGTAGTTCCTCTTCGGTGCGGGCGTGCACGGTCAGGTACAGGCCGACGCGGAACAGCTTCGCCGCGCCTCTGGCCAGCCGTTCGGCCAGGTCACCGGCGTCGTGGGCGGCGGCGTCGACGTAGGGGTCGGCGAGCTTGCCGCGCTCGGAGTCGGCCCGCCGGGACGACTCCAACCGTGCTCGCTGGGTGCGCAGCCGGGCGGCGGCGATCGACGCCGGCAGCGGCTCGATGTGCAGCGCGAGGTCGAGCCGACCCGGCCACGACAGCAGCGGCTCCAGCCACGCAGGTCCCACCTCGGCCGGGTAGCCCGTCACCACCAGGGTGGCGGCGTAGCCGTCGCCGACACGCAGCCACCGGGGCGTGACCTCGACGGCGGCTGGCGCGACCGCCGACGCCAGCGACCCCGACCGCGGCTGTCCGCCGTCACCGCCGGACCGTCTTGTTCTGATCATGACCTTCTCCTGTCCGTGCGGGTACGGGATGGGGTGGCCGCGGTGATGACGGCGTCGGGTGCGGCCAGGCCGCCGGGACGCGGCGGCCGATACGGGTCGGCCGCGCAGGCCAGGGCGGCGGTGACCGCCGGGCCGTCCAGCACCCGTGGGGTCACCCCGAGACCGGACAGAGCGCGGACGGTGTCGTCGGCGCGGCGCCGCGCGGCATGCAGGCCGCGCTCGCCTGCCGCCGAGCGGGTGACGACCAGGACCTGCCGGCGCAGCGGGTCGCGGCGGGCGGCGAGGTCGCCGAGGAACTCGGCGTGGTCGGCGCACGCCGCCCGCAGCCGCGGGTGCGGCTGGGCGTGCGCGGCGGCGGCGAGGGCCCGGCTGTGGGAGGCCAGATCGACCGGTTGCGCGGACACGACGATCTGCGTCGGCGTCGACAGGCTGTTGAGCCACCGCCCCCAGCCGTCAATCAAAGCCGTCTGCTCGGCGGGAGTGCGCAGCGCGAGGTTCACGGTGGTGGTGCCGACGATCGCCGCCCGCGCGTCGCCGAGGCTGACCTGCCCGTCGTCGTCGATGGCGTCGGCGGGCAGCCGCAACGGTGCCGGCAGCGGCATCCGACCGGCCTGGGGGGTCTCGATCCAGTCCGGCGACACGCCACCGGTCGTCGAGGTGGACAGCGACCGGGGGGTCCGGATGTGGCCGATGGCGTGCAGCAGCCACACATCCAGGGACAGGCCGTCGCGGCGGCCGAGCGCCAGGCCGATGACCAGCCCGCCGAGCACCACCCCAGCACCGACGAGGAGCGGTGTCGGCACGACGTCGTGCAGCGCGTGCCACGCGGTGTAGAACAGCAGCGCGCCGGCGGCGACGACGGCCAGTTGGTGGAAGGTCAGGCCGTAGGCGACCTTGTCGGGTGCGTCGACGTCGGCGGGCATCCGCGCCCTCGTCGGCGGTTCGGATTCGGGTCGGGTCATCTGATGGTCCTCCGAAGGGTGTTCAGGCCGGGGACGGTGCGGGCGAGGTGCTGCACCACGACGACGCGGACGACCGCGCCGAGCATGTTGCTCGTGCCGCGTCCGGTCTGGCCCGCCCAGCGGGCCATCAGCGCGGGGATCTTGACGGTGGTCCACAGCAGCACCACCACGACCAGGAGGTTCAGCGTGCCGCCCGGGTCGACGGGCAGGCCGAACACGGGCAGCATGGCCGCCGGGTCGAGCAGTGTCTGCTTGCCCGCGGTGAGGAAGAACGCCTGGGCCACGGGTATCGCCAGGCATCCGGTGTAGGCGCGCCACCACAGCCGGGCGAGGCCGTCGGTCTGCGGCAGCGCGTGACAGGCCAGCGCCAGCGGCGCGATGCTCGTCATCACCAGCAGCGCCACGAACCGGCCGATCAGCTGGAACGCCGTCGTCACCACCAGGACGGTGATGATGAGGATCAGAACCAGGAACAACAGCGGAACGGTGTGGTCCTGTGCCGCCGTGAGGTGGGTGCGGATCGCGGTGAACGCGCCGCCGCCGTCGTGACCGCCCTCGCTGACCGCCGAGGTCAGGGCGTTGGCGACATCGATGAGCTGGGCGCAGGCCAACTGAGAGAAGTGCGCGGCGGTGAAACCGACGACCAGCCTCGGCAGGAGGTCCTTGACCGTGTAGCGGGACTGTTCGCCGCCGGCGACCATCACGAGCACACCGGCGGCGACGAACACCAACACGAAGACGGTGTCCACGATCCAGACCGACCGGCCGGTGAGTGCCTGCACCTGCGGCAGCGCGGTGACCTTCGGGGTGGTGAGCAGAATGCCGGTGATGAGGTCGAAGATCGCGGTGAGGCAGGCCAGGATCGCGGCGGTGAGCCAATCCAGGGCCTGGTCGAGGATCCATCCCATGACGCTCAGCCCCCGACGATGCCCTGGATGACCTTCAGCAGGATCGGTGCAAGAACGGCCAGTCCGTAGCCGATCAGCGCGTTGCGCAAGGCGAGCTTGGCCTTCTCCACCTGCGACGGGTCACCACCGGCGGTGGCCCAGTACACGCCGGCCAGGACGAGGAACAGGGTGGCGATCGCGGCCAGCAGGCTCATGACCCAGGCCTGCAGGTTCGCGATCACCACCGGCAGCGAGTTCGCCGCCAGGTAGACGGCCCCGCCCGCATCGGCGTACGCGGCGGCAGGCACGGCGAGCGACAGGCCGACACCGGCCAGCGGCACGGCGACACGGAGTGCGATACGAACGACTCGCGGGATCCGGACAGTGTGATGTGGGGTACGGGACATCGCGGTTCACCTCCCGCCGAGCCCCGGCCACGAACAGGTCGTGGTCGGGGCACGGCGATGCTCGAAACGGTCCGATGGGACCGCCGCCGGGCGCAGGCGAGAAGCGCACGAACCGCGTGAACCCCGGGAGGAGCTCGTCCTCCCTCATGGGTGGGTTGCGGTCATCAATGTGGTGTCAGCGCATCAACGTGGCGCGGCACCCGAGGCACGCGGATCGCGGCTGCTCGTGTCGCCCGGCGGCGGGCGGGACCAGCGAGCGGTACAGCTCGAAAGTCCCACACCCCCAAACCGGCAGTTGTGAGCCCTGACGAACACTTGACACGCTCACACGGCCCTGGCACGGGCTCACAGCGCAGGTCAGAGCATGTTTCGCCCCGACGACAGCGTGACCGAGGGACAAGGACTCACAGACGCAACGGCGCCGGTTGCCCTTGGCGGTGTGAGCACCACGAGGGCTCACAGCTGATGGCAAGGTCGCCCGCGTGGTTCGCATGATGACGACGGCGAAAGGGTCTATCTCGCGGAGCGCGCCGGGCCGAGCCGCGGCGCGCCGCGCAACCAACGCGGGGCAGATCGACGGAGAATCCGGCTGTCGGCGCCGCCTCAGTCGTCAGGCGGAGCCGATACCAGCGTTGGCCTTCTCCATCGATCTGCCCAGCGCAACGCGCTCTCCGCCGACCAGCTGCACTCGAAGCGAGGAGGAGGGGTGCGCCTGGCAGCGTTTGTCCACCTGTTTCGAGTAATGCTCCCGTAGAGCGGCGGTGCTCTATCGATCAGTGGCGGTGAACTGGGCGTTCAGGAGGTACAGGTATGCGTGAACCGACCTGCTGGATGCCGTCCTGTCGTCGGCCTGGCAGTTGAGCCTCAGCCGAAGCGCGCCGTCGAGGGGGATCGAAACCTTCCGCGGGTTGCCGATGGTGACCTCGACGTGGTTTCGAAGCGGCTGGCCATCGTGGTTGAGGAACTCGACGATGATCTTCGCCTGGGATGCTTGGGGGTCGTTGTCGTCGATCGCGAGGGTAGCGTCGAAGTGGCCCTGGCCTGCGGAGTTCCACTCGACGTGCCGCTTGCTGGTCTCACCACAGCCCATGCTGGGGCTGTCGGGGTATGCCACATTGCCGACGTGGGCGATCTCCAGGCCGGCGTAGTTGTTGCCGTCGCTCACCGGTTTCAGACTCGACAGGCGGGTGACGGCCGCGACACTGGCCGTCGGATCCGGCGAGGGAGTCGACTGGTCTGTCGGAGTCGGGGTCGGCTCAGACGTGCTCCAGGTGGTCGCCGGCGATGCGCTCGGAGTGTCCGGAGGTAGCGTGGCGGGAACAGACGGAACCGGTGCTGCCGCACCCGCCGGGCTCTGCCGCCCCGACGGCACTGATTCGTTGACGGTGAGGTAGACCGTCACGATGAGCGCGACCACAGTGGCTGTGGCGGAGATGGCGAACGGCCAGGGCACCTGTTTCGCCGTAAGCGCGCGGACGAAGGTCAGCACCATCGCGCCGATGCACCCGCAGATCACCAGGACAGCGATCCGTGACGTCCCCGACTCCACCTTGAAGAACAACGGCACGGCACCAAGCAAACCAAGGACCAGCCCGGAACCCCCGATCAAGCGATCCGACCCGCTCGTCGTGCTCGGTTGCACCACTGATGCAGGCGTTCCCGCGCCATGCCCTGATTGGGGTGAAAGGCTCTGCGGCATTCAACACTCCATCTTGCGGCCGAGACCACACAGGACGATAACAACGCGTCACAGAATACTGGCGATGAGTGGTGACGCATCGACCGTTTCCAACGCCATAGCGGCACGTTCTGCTGCCCTGCCAGCCCGCCCCATCTGGCCTGCCGGCCGACCATCTGCGCCTACTGGCCTTACGCAACGGGCGGCTCGTCGAGTGTGGCCACTGCCGACAGTTGTAGTAGGTGAGCCGACTTCCTCGCGGGCAGGTCGCCGCGTCAGGTACGCCCACTGACGGAGATGATTCGTCGTGAGCACCTCCCGGCGAGGTCTGACGACCGGCCCGGTTCTGGCAGCAGATCCCGACTACGTCCTGCAGGTCGTCGCCGAGAGAGAGGGCATCCGGCACCAGAAAAGGCCGTGGCCCGACGTTCGACGTCGGGCCACAGCCGTCTCGGCTGGCAGCGTCAGGCGGCTGCCGCAGCGTGCTGCCGCGGAGCTTCGCGTCGGGCGGCTGCGGCACGTCCTGCGCGGAGCCGACCGCGCTGCTCGGCTCGCTGCCGCAGTCGCACCGTGGTCTCCGGCGACGCGACCCCGGTCAAAAGCCCGTCGGCGAGGGCCTCGGCGACGCGACTGTCGATACGGGACAGTCGCATTCGCAGGGCGTCCACGCTGACACCGTTCGCGGCGGCGATGGGCTCGATCGCCCGGTGGCCGAGCCGCACGTCGATGTAGGGCTGCTCGTCATCGGGGTCGAGGATCCCGAGGGTCACCGCGCGGCGGACCAGGAGGTCCGGATGCCCATACGGCACGCGGGGGGTGCGGGGACCGGGGACGACGTGCTCGATGTCCTCCACCGGCAGGTACTCCTGCCGCTGCAGGCGCAGGTCCCGCCCGGCTCGCCACGCCGCTTTGCACAAGCCCGCGTACGGCGCGGGTTTGGTCAGGTCCGCCCGGTCGCGGAGCGCGGTCAGGAAGCCGGTCAGGATCTCGGCATCGATATCCGCCGGGTCGCCGTCGTAGCCCTCGCACAGCTGTGCCGCGTACTGCTGCAGCGCCGGCAACGCCATCCCGACCGCGGCGACGACCCAGTGCGGCCCGTCGAGCCGGGCGCGGCGGATCAGCTCCCGCCACACCTCGTCACGCGCCGTGTAGGCGCGGGGGTGTCGCAGCAGCCAGTCCCGCAGCGCGGGCAGCGGCATCACCGGCTGCGGGAGACCCGCGTCGGAAAAGAACGCCGTGCAGTCCAGAGCCAACGGCGCGGGCTCGCAGGTCAGCGCGGCGAAGGCGGTCGCCGCCGCGTCGAGGGCGGAAGCCGGCCAGGTCGTAGCGTCGGACACGTTCATGTCAACACTCCTGTGACAGTGAAGGGATGCGATTCCGTCGCCCGGGGATGTCACGGCGATCGGTGACATCGATTGCGCCACGCAGCGCTCACAAGGAAACGACAAAGCCGCTCAGGGCACTGTTCGTCGCCCTCGGCCCGATTTCTGTCAGTGGCTCGCCCGCACGACGTGCCATCGCCGCTGATCGTTGGCTGAGGATCTGACAAAGGCCGGGTGACCTGCGCTGTGACGCCCTGACAGAGCTTTCTGCCGAGCGATTCGGAGGCGGTGGCACAGGCTCACGCTGTGACCTGCGAGACGGCGTCAACGACCCTCGCCGCGGACACGTGCGCGCCCGCGGTGACAACCCGGCCGGCTCACCGCGCCGCTGTCACCGCTCGCTGCGGACGGCCCACGCGGACTCCTGACATACCCGTGACGTCGCGGGCAGGTTGTCACCGCTCGACATCGCGCACCCTTGTGACAGGCGACGCCGCACCGATGACATCGGCCACGACACGCGAAGGGCGACGACATCTCACAGCGCTGGTCGAGCTCTGATCCACGTCGACGACCGAAGGGTTCTCCGCACCGACACCGACGCCCGTCCGCGCCTTCTGTCAGTGACGCTGTGTCACTGACAGAAGGCGGGGTGCGGACGAAACCGGGCCGGTCTCGGTAGGCGGGTCGAGCGCTGTGAGCGCTTGTCAGTTCGGCAAGTGTTCGCCAGGGCTCACAAAGCCCGGTTTGGGGGTGTCAGCGCTTCACGGCGCGGCGCGGAGCCGACACCACATGAGCGAGCACACGCCGCACCCGCACCAGCCGGCCGACCACACCGAGCCAACCGAGGCCACACTCATCGACCTGATCGCCGGCGACCCGCCGGTACCGATCACGGTCTGGCGCACGGCCCGTACCAACGCCGACACGCACACCAGCCTGCCCACCCGCCTGGCCTACCGCCTCGTCGCCGCCTACAGCCGGCCCTCCGAGGCGGTCGTCGACCTCACCACCGACCACGCCCTGGCCCCGATCTGCGCCCAAGGCGGTCGCCAGCACCACCGCGCCTGGTTCACCGACAGCTCCCACCTAATCATCGGACCCGCGGCCACGACCAACACCAACCCGCCCACCGCCTCCGGCGAGCCGCAGGCCGGCGACGCCCAGGACCCGCCCGAGCTAATCGACTGGTTCGGCGACGACCTCACCGACCCCGACCTGCCCGACACCGACGCCACGGTCGTCCGCCCACCCGACAACGGTCCGCTGGACGCGGCCACCAGCCTCGTGGTCGCCTGCTGGCCGCTGCACGAGGCCGACACGACCGCCCGGGTCCGCCTCGCCCGGCTCCTCGCGGCCTGCGCGCGGCTGCTGCGCCCCGGCGGCTGCCTCGTCCTCGCCGTCGGCGTACCCGCCGGCACTCAGCCCACACCGGAGGACTTCGGCCCGCTCGTGGCCGCCGCCTCCCGCGCAGGGCTCGGCTACCTGCAGCACATCGTCGCCGTCGAGGCCGACACCGACGGCGACCAGTTCGTCTACTACCACAGCACGGACGAGGAACTGCTCACCCTGGCCCACGCCAACCCCGAGCAGTGGGCGGTCGCACATCTACGCGTGCACGCCGAACTGCTGGTCTTCACCCCACAGCAGATTCCCGCGGCCGGGTCGGGGCGGCGGCGCCACCGCGACGGCGGTGAGCGCCGTGCCTGAGCACACCACCACCGGACAGCCCGACCCGAACGATTCAGCAATCAACAGCCTCGCCGCCCGCGAGGACCACCCCGGCCGGCACCGCGAGCACGAAGACCCCCGTCGCGTCGAGGCCGACGGCCTGTCCGTCTGGGCCACCGCCCAGTCGACCGGTCCCGTCCAGCGGCGCGGCCGGTACGTGCCGGAATCGGTCAAGCATCCCGCCCGGATGCTCCCGGCGATCGCCGCCCACGCGATCGCCGCCTACACCCAGCCCGGCGATTTGATCCTGGACCCGATGTGCGGCATCGGCACCACCCTGGTCGAGGCCGTCCACGCCGGCCGAGACGCCTTCGGCATCGAGTACGAGCCGCGATGGTCGAACATCGCCGACGCCAACATCCGCCACGCCCACGACCAGGGCGCCACCGGACGGGCATCGGTCATCCGCGGCGACGCGACCCGACTGATGTCGCTGGTGCCGACGGCCCTCACCGGGCAGGTGGCGCTCGTGGTCACCTCGCCGCCGTACGGGCCGACCGTCCACGGCCTCGTCCGCCCCGGCGAGCACGGCGTCGTCAAGTACGACGACCGCTACAACGACGGCGAGGACAAGGGCAACCTCGCCTACCGCGACCTCACCGGCCTCGCCGACGGCTTCGCCCAGATCCTGGCCGGCTGCGCCACCCTGCTACGACCCGGCGGCGTCGTCGTGGTCACCGCCCGCCCGTGGCGCAAGCGCGGCGAACTGGTCGACCTGCCCAGCGCCGTCATCGCCGCCGGCCTGCGCGCCGGGCTCGTGCCGACCGAACGGTGCGTCGCCCTGCTGGCCGCCGTCCGCGACGGGCATCTCGTCGCCCGTCCGTCGTTCTTCCAACTCCAGCAGGTCCGCAAGGCCCGCTCGTCCGGGGTGCCGATGCACCTCATCGCCCACGAGGACGTCCTGATCTTCGCCAAGGCACTGGAGTCGCCGGAGGACGGAAGCGGGGTGGTCGCGTGAGCGCACCCACCCACCGCTATCTGTCCCTGGGCGCCGGCGTGCAGAGCTCCACGCTCCTGCTGCTCGCCGCCCAGGGCGCGATCCCCGGGTTCGGCGCGGCGATCTTCGCCGACACCGGCTGGGAACCGGCAGCGGTCTACCGGCATCTGGACCGCCTGACCGGCATCGCGCAGCACGCCGGCATCGAGGTCGTGCGCGTCAGCGCCGGTGACATCCGCGCTGACGCGCTCGACCCGGACCACAGGTTCGCCTCCATGCCTCTGTTCACCCTGGGACCCAACGGTGAGCGGGGCATGGCCCGCCGGCAGTGCACCGGCGAGTACAAGATCAAACCGATCAAGGCGGAGGTGCGGCGCCGGCTGGGCTACCCGCACCCGACACGGGTACCGGCCGGGCTCCGGGCGGAGATGGCGATCGGGATCAGCCTCGACGAGATTGGCCGGGCCCGCGATGCCGACGTCGGCTACATGCGCAACGTGCACCCGCTGCTCGACCTGGGCTGGCGGCGCACCGACTGCCTGCGCTTCCTGGCCGAGCACGGTCTTGCCGACACCCCGAAGTCGTCGTGCGTGGGCTGCCCGTTCCACGATGACGGCTTCTGGCTCGCCATGCGCGAGCACAGCCCGCGGGAGTGGGCGGACGCGGTCGCCTTCGACCGGGCCATCCGCAACGGCTCCGCGCGGGCCAACGCGGACGGGCACCCGCTGCGCGGCCAGTTCTTCCTGCACCGGCAGCGGGTGCCGCTCGATGAGGTGCGGCTGCGCCCACGCTCCCGGCCGGTGGACGCGCCTGGGTGTGGCCCGTGGACCTGCCCCCACGGCGAGCCGGTGACAGCCGACGCCGAACGTGGGGAGGTGACGTGAGCAGTGCCCACACCACCGCCCCCCGCGTCGGATCACTCTGCACCGGGTACGGCGGGCTCGACATGGCCGTCGAGTTGGTGCTCGGCGGCCGGCTCGCCTGGTACGCCGAAACCGACCGGCACGCCACCACCGTCCTCAGGCACCGCTGGCCCAGCATCCCCAACCTCGGTGACATCCGCACCATCGACTGGACCAAGGTCCAGCCGGTCGACATCGTTACCGCCGGATTCCCTTGCCTCAATGACACGCTGGGTGGGCCGTCTTCGGGCGGCGTTGACGCGGTAGCGGGTTGACTCATTCCCGTGCTGTCGCCCCGTGCGGCGCTGGGCGGTCGGTTCGTCGCCGTGGTAGATACGCCACGGTGGCGGACTGACTCGTTTCCGTGCTGTCGCCCTGCGGGCTGACGAGGTCTTGTCATGTCGTCCGCCGCCGTGTCGACCTGCCGGCGTGACTTGATTGGAGCATGGTCCAGATCCCCGATTGAGGCATGTCCGCCGGTTGGTTCCCCTCTTGCCGCCATGACCTGGGAGTTCAGCAAAGGTGATCGTTCTTGGTGTCGACCCCCACAAGGACCTGCTGGTCGTTGTCGCGGTGGACAGCAACGGCCGTCAGCTCGACGTGACGTCCGCTCCGGCCCGGCCACGCGGGGTGAAGTCCCTGTTGCGCTGGGCTCGGCAGTACGGCGAACGGCTGTGGGCCGTCGAGGACGTCCGGCATGTCGCCGGCGGCCTGATGCGGGGTCTGCTCGCGGCCGGTGAGCCGGCGGTGTGGGTGCCGACGCAGTTGACTGCCCGCTACCGGCGGGTGGGTCGGGGTCAGGGCAAGAGCGACCCTATCGACGCTCTCGCCGTCGCCCGCGCCGCGCTGCGTGAGGACCTGCCGCCGGCCAGGCCGGAGGACGAGTCGCGCGTGGTGAAGATGCTGCTCGACCACCGCGAGGACCTCGTGGGTGAGATGGTGCGCATGTGCTCGCGGCTGCGGTGGCTGCTGCATGACCTGGACCCGGACTTCGCCGAGACGATTCCGGCTCGCAAGCTGCACAAGCGCCGCTGGGTGACGCATGTGCGCGACTACCTCGCCGCGCAGGCGGGGAGTGTGGGTCTGTCCATCGCTGCGGAACTGCTTGACCGGGTCGAGGAGTTGGCCCGGCGAGCTGATCAGCTCGAACGTGAACTGCACGAGTTGATGAAGGTCCAGGCGCCGCAGTTGCTGGCGCTGCCCGGGTGTGGGCCGCTGTCCGCCGCCAGGATCGTGGCGGAGACCGGTGACGTGCGCCGGTTCCACTCCAGCGCCGCGTTCGCCATGCACACCGGCACCGCACCGATTCCGGCATCGTCCGGGGCGACACATCGGCATCGGCTCAACCGGGGCGGCAACCGGCGTCTCAACGCCGCCGTGCACCGCATCGCGATCACCCAGGCCCGCGTCGACGACCGGGCCCGCCGCTACCTGGACAACCGCAAAGCGATGGGCAACAGCCGCACCGAGGCGATCCGCGCTCTCAAACGCCACCTCGCCCGACACGTCTACGGACTCCTGATCACCGCCAAGCGGCTGTCCGGCGAAGTCGCCGTCCCGGGGCAGGACGGCCTGCCAGCCGTGCCCTGAACGCCCGTGTCGGCGTCAGCGCTATCCGCGGCGCCGCGGGCCCCACCAGGACAGGATCGGAGGAAGATCCCGCAGCAGGTTCTTGGGAGCCTTTGGCATCGGGGACTCGCCATCGTCGCCGTCCCACCGTCGGCCGTACTGGTCGGGAAGGTTGCCCCAGCCCCAGTACGGCGTCGGCTCCGTCGGGACGAACCCGAGCTGATCCAGCGGATCGACCCGCTGCTCATCGACCGTGCACAGATGCGCCCAGTCATCACCCATGTCGAAGACGTAAGCGAACTGCTCACCCGGGGTGAGCCGACTCAGCTTGGTCTTGTCACTGTCGACCGCACCATCCGGAGGCTCGTCCCAAACCCGGAACGAGCAGACCGGTGTCTCGTCGGCGAGGGTGAACAGCCGTAAGTGGGCCAAGTCCCATCGGGCGAAAGCGTCGTCGATCGCCGCCCCGAGCTGCTCGAATATGTGCGTCCGCGCTGCGGCGAAGATCCGCCCCGGGCGAGGCCAGAAGTCTTCGCCACGGCCGGACACCAACTCAACCCGGATCGACAACCACGTCCGCGCCACCGCACCGCCTCCGTCACCACCTGCGCAAACGACGCTACCGGCAGCACTACCCTCCGAGTCCGTCGGGGTGGCCAGGAACGGAAGCTTGACATTGGAGCGACAGGACATCAGCAACGCCGGAAAGCGGGCCGGCATCACCGGCGAACACTCCAGCGTCTGGAACCACGTCGCCACCGCCGTTCGCATACTTCGACCCCGGCTGCTGTTCGTGGAGAACGTCGCCGCCCTCCTGCGGCGAGGGCTCGACGTCGTCCACCGTGATCTGGCCACGATCGGGTACGACACGAGCTGGCTATGCCTACGCGCATCCGACATCGGCGCAGCCCACCGCAGAGACCGGCTGTTCCTGCTTTATCTGGACAGACAGTGGCGACAGTGGTGCAGATCACAGCAGCGCTGGCTCGTCGCCTGCATTGCGGTCCGACTGGGCTGTCGGCCTGGTCAGGGCTGGCGGACTGCGATGAGGATTGCCCCTGGAGCGTCAGTGTCGGGGCCGATCAGCAGTTGGGCCTTGATGGTGAATCCGGTGTCGCGTAGCCATGCTGCGACTCGGTCGGGCTGGCGACGGTGAACGTAGACATTCATGGGGTGGCCGCCGTAGCCCTGTGTCTTGAGCCTCGACTCGTCGCCCACGTGGAAGCCGAGTAGCAGCGGTCCGCCCGGACGCAGCACCCGGTGGAAGTGGCCCAAAACCGAAGGGACGGCGTCATCGGGTATGTGGATCAATGACCAGAAGGCGAGCAGGGCGGCAATCGAGGCGTCGGCGAGTTGCAGATCGGTCATCGAGCCCACTTCGAATCGCAGATCGGGGTGGTCGCGCCGAGCCAGGTCGATCATCGCGGGTGATAGGTCGATGCCGAAGGCGTCGACGCCCAGTTCGTGCAGGTGGGCGGTGACGTGTCCCGGCCCGCAGCCCACGTCTGCCACCGGCCCGTCGCCGGCGGCGTGGACCAGCTCAGCGAATAACGCCAGACTTGCACGAAGGTATGGCTCCGTGGCGAGAGCGTCGCGTACGAAGTTGGCGTAGCTGTCGGCGACTGTGTCGTAGGAGGTCCGGGCGTCTACCAACCAGTCGTCTGTGTTCCTGCTGGGTGACCCGGGCGCGTTGCGGTCTTCCAGCGGTGACTCGGTTCGCGTCATCGGTCGATTCCTCCTGGTTGGGCTGTTAAGGACGGTAAACTCGCTCACGGGTGAAACGTGTTGAGTTCCTGCAGCAGGCTGCGGATGCGACCCGCGATGCAGCGGTGTCGTTCGATCTCTCGGGCCCAGCCACGTTCGGTGGCGTCGGCGATGAGTTGCTCTTCGGTGTGCAGCCGGTCCTCGAGCCGGGGGATGTACTGAGGTGTGGTGACGAACTTAGGGCAGCTCAGGTAGAGGTCACATTCGCACGGCCCTTCCTGGGGCAGGCGCAGGCAGCGTCCGAGTTCAAGTTCGGTCTTGTAGAAGTTGGTCTGGAGCCAGTCGAGTGCGGTCTGGTCGAGTTGGCCGCGGCGCAGAGTGTCCGCCAGAGGGCCGGCGATTGCCGCTCCAGGCTGCAGGACGGCCTGGTAGTCGGCCAGCACGACCGGGTCGGAGATCTGCGAGTAGGTCATGGACATGCCCGCGCTGAGGTGCCCGAGGATCTTCATGATCGTCTGGGTGCGGGCGCCTTTCTCGGCCAGTTGGGTGCCCAGCGTGTGCCGGAACCGGTGGGCGTGGATGGCGGGCTTGCCTTCGGCATTGAGGATGCCGAGTTCGTCGCAGATGCGTCCGAGCGGCACCGCGAACAGGTATTCGACATCGGCGAGCCGACCGTTGTTGAGGAACAGGTAGCGCACGTTCTTGTCGGTGTCTCTGTCGTAGATGCCGCGGTCCTGGTGCCCGAGGCGCAGTTCATGGACACGGCGGATCGCTTCGGCGGCTTCGGGGTGGATCGGCACGGTGCGTTCTTTGAGCGATTTGCCGGCGGCGAGCCGCAGCCGCGAGGTGCCGTCGGGGTAGGCGTCCAGGCAGTCGAGATGCAGCCGGCGGATCTCTCCGCGGCGTGCGCCGCTCCACCGGGCGACCAGCAGCGCACACCGTTGCAGCGGGCACTCGACGGCGCGGATCGCGGTCATCAGCGGTTCAAGTTGGTGAGCCGGGATGAACCGTGGGACGCGCTGGACCGCCCGGGGAACGTCCATTCGGGTCAGTACCGGGCGAGCGGGCATGTCGGTCCATTCGGCATGGGCTCCGTAGCGGAAGAACACGGTGACTTCGGAGATAATGCTGCGGCGGTAGACGTCGCTGAGCGGCTGCTCGGGGTGCTTGACTTTGCGCTGCCCGACCAGCCACGTCATGAAGTCCAGCAGGTCGGCGCGAGTCAGTTCGGCCAGGTTCTCCACAGCCGGGCGTTGCTTGGCCAGCCAGATGCCCAAGCGTCGCATCGCGGCCCGGGTCGAGCTCATAGAGTCGGGCCGCACGATGAGAGCTCGTTCGACCAGGTAGCGGTCCATCACCGCGGCGATTCGCGGCTGCGCGCTCAGCGGCGGCAATGGTTTACGGTCCAGGCGCTGTGGCAGCCGGTCGGTGATCCCGGCGTGGAACAACGCGATCCCGGTGCGGAACACGTTGGTGCCCCACGCGTTCTTGATCGTCGTGAGGTGCCGTGGGCTGAGGACCTCGTCGATGCCGGGGACCTGCTCAAGGGTGCGGATCGTCGCCCTCAATTCCTCGACATCGTCGGCGGTGACCGCGTGCAGGTCCGGATCGCCGCGGTGCAGCACCAATCGCATCACGGTCCAGGACACCCGGAACGTGCTGCTGTCGGGGTTGTGTCCCAGCGCGGTCACCCGCTCGCGCAGCTGGTCGACCTGGGCGGTCAGTGGCAGGCCAAGCTGGTCGGCGATCGGCCACGGCTTGATCACACCGATGCCGAGCAGCCAGCCCCAGTCCAGCCGCAGCCGGCCGGTCAGGGCCAGGTAGATCAGGTAGTCGCGGGCGTTGTAGTTGATCCAGCCGGCGGTGACGTCGAAGTCATCCCCGGGGCCGCGACGCCGGGTCTGGGTGTCCTTGTTGCGCCACCCCAGCCGCTGACGCAGCGGCTGGTCGAACCAGCTATCAAGCTCGGGGAACTGGCGCAGGAAGCGAGCATGTCGACGATGCAGCCGGATCTTGCGATCCTGGCTGTAGATGCCGCTGTGCTCGACGAACGACGTGTACTCCTCGGCCGGACAATGTCGTGGACCACCGACCACGGTCGGTGGCGGTGATGCCGGCAGGCGCAGAACGACTCCGCTCACGGTGTGGTGTTCCCGATCGCGGCACGGTAGTCCTTGACCACATCGGGATCACTGACGCGGGTGTATATCTTCGTCGAGTCGGGGCTGGCGTGCCCGAGCCGGGTCATCAGGGTCAAATCCCGCATTCCGCCTTCGAACATGCGGGTTGCGTGCGTGTGGCGCAGTGCATGCGGCGTCAGCCAGGCATCGCGGACGCCAGCACGCCCGGCGGCCCGGGCGAACATCCGCACCAGGCCGTCGTAGCTCAGCGGCTCCCATCGTCGCCGGCCGCGACCGCCGACGAGGAACACATAGCCGGTGTCGGCGTCTGCGGGACGTTCGTGCATGACATAGTCGCTGACGGCCGGCAAGGCTCGGCCTTCCAACAGGTCGACGGTCCGGTCCCGGCGGGACTTCTGCCGCACCCCCGCCGGGTGATCGGTCCGGTGGCGTACCACGATTCGCCGACGTCCGTAGGAGATGTCCTCCAGCCGCAGGCCGAGGACCTCTCCTGGCCGCAGGCCGCCTTCCCACATCATCTCCAGCAACGCACGGTCCCGCCGGGTGCGCAGCACACCCAGCAAGGCGACGTAGGTGTCGTCGGACATCGGTCGCGGCAGCGACTCCACCGTCTTGATCCGTAACGCCCGACGCACCGGCCGCTGCGGACGCGACGTCACCAACGGCGCCCGAGGACGGCCCGGAACACGAGCCGCCGCCTGGTCGGAGATCGTCACGATCGGATTGTCGGCACCGCCGTACCGTTCGACGCTGATCAGGTACTCGAAGAACGACGACACCGCAGCCAGCACGCGGTTACAGGTCTTGGCCGCCAACAAGCGGCCGTTCCCGGCGGTCAACCCGAGATCCAGCCGTTGGGCCCCACGGCCCGACGAACGGGTCCGCAACCACTCGATGAAACTCACCGCCAGCGCTGGCCTGAACTCCTCGACCGTCAAGCCGCGCCCGTGCAGAAACTGGAACAGCTTCTGCAAGTCATGCGCATAGGCACGGACCGTGTTCGGCGAATAGTCACGCACCGTCAACAAGCGGAGGAACCCGACCACATCGGCAATGGGCACGCCGGCGTCGTCAACCAACTCCACACCGGGCTGCCCGACCGGGGCATCAACAACTTTTGTCACACGCACGCTGGACAACGTAGGGGTTCAACGAGCCGTCCAGAGAATCAGTGGCACCTCAACTGTCCAGATAAGAAGGTGGCCACTCCCACCGAACGACTGGCAGGGGGTGCGGACGTTGCCGACACCCTGCGCCCGTGACGGCAAAGGCCCAGGCCACCGGTACGGGCTGCCGGACCTGGTCGAGCCCACCGGCACCCGCCACGGGCTGCTCCCCACGCCGACCGCGGTGGCCTACGGGTCGAACACGTCCCCATCAGTCGGGGCGGCCCGCCGGCCGGGCCTGGCCGGCATCGCCACGCGGATGCTGCCGACACCCACGGTGGCCGACAGTCGATCCTCGGCGAACGTCACCGCCGCACGCACCACCCCCACCGGACACACCGGCCGGACCCTCACCGACGTGGCTCGGCTGCTGCCGACACCGAGGGCCAGCGACACCGGCACCCCAGGCCGGCGGGCCGGCACCGGATGGCGACCACCACTGTCGCAGGTGCTGCTACCCACCCCGAGGGCAACCGACGGCACCAAGGGCTGCCCCGGACAACGCGGATCACATGGTGACCTGACGCTGCCGTCGGCAGCCGTGCGGGTACCGACCCGGACGCTGCCCACCCCCCGCGCCTGCGACGCGCGGGGACTCGGGCGCCACGGTGACGGTGGCGGGGACCTGCGCACCACCGTGGCCGCGCTGGGCCAGCCCGACGCCGACCGGTGGGGGATATACGCCGAGGCGGTGGCGCGATGGGAACTGCTGCTCGGCCGACCGGCACCGGAGCCGACCCAACCAGGGCGGCACGGCAGACCGGTCCTGGCACCACCATTCGTGGAATGGCTCATGGGCCTGGAAGCCGGCCACGTCACCGACCCGACGCTCGCGTTGCCGCGCACCGGCGCGCTGCGCGTCCTCGGCAACGGCGTCGTCCCCCACCAGGCAGCCGCCGCCCTGCGGCTGCTGCTGTGCCCGTACAGGTGGTAGCGGGAAAGGGCCCTGCGGCCTACCGACGTAGCCGACAACGGCTCCGGCTCAAGCCCAGGTGAGCCCCCGCCAACCTGCCTGAACGCCCACACCACCGGCTCGTTCCGCAGGCGGCACCCCCGATTCAACCGGAGTGCGGTGCCGCCTGCGGAGTCAACCCTCGTCCGAAACCCAGAACCCAACTACCCCTGCCACAGAAACCACTATCGCCCGCACGTAGGAGTCACCCCCTATGCGACCAGCACGACGAACCCGCACCCCCGCCGCCACCACAGGCAACGGCGACGCGCCCTCTGCCTGGACCACGGAGCGCATCCTGGCGTTGGGGGCGACCACGGACCTCACCACCGCCGCCGCCATCCTCGGCATCTCCCGCTCAGTGGCGTACAAGCTGGCCGCCCGCGACGCCTTCCCGGTGCCCCTGTTCCGGGCCGGCGCGCACTACCGCGTCCCCACCGCCCCGATCCTGCGGACACTGCACCTCGAATCCCCACCGGTCTCGGCACCCGAGGACACCGACAGGTCGGGCGTCGACCAGGCCGCCGGGCGTTCAGGCAGCGGCAGGGACACCACGGTCGGCAACCCTCCGCCGTGACGCAGCCCGGACAACACGCCCGCACTACGGCACCGGCCGAAGGCCCCTCCGCGTGCACGGACCCACCTACCGGGCTGGAACCGCGGTGACTTGATCGTGCCCACCGACCACGCGTGGATGTCGATCGACCAAACCGATGCCCCACCACCCCACACGAACGGGAGCACCACCACCGATGCCAGACGGAAGCATCTTCAAGCGCTGCGGCTGCCGCCACCCCGACACCGGCAAGCCCCTGGGAAATGACTGTCCGAAACTACGCCGCGCGAACCGCGCCTGGAGCTTCGATCACGGCCACTGGACCTACCAGATCGAACTACCACCCACCACCGATGGTGGGCGCCGGCAGCTACGCCGCTCCGGCCTTCCCACCCGCCGTGCCGCCGCCGACGAACTCGACCGCGCCCGAAGTCTGCTTGCCCTCGCCGATGGTGACCGGCGCCGCCGTACCGAGATCGCCGACCTGCTGCAGACCGCCGTACGCGCCAAACGTCCCCTGCCCGAGGTCGACCGCATCCGCCAGCGGCTGCGCGGCGACGGGACGCTGGCCGACATGCCCACCGTCGCCGAGTACCTCACCGGCTGGCTGACCCACCTCACGGTCGACCCGAACACCAAGCACGGCTACGAATCGATCGTGCGGGTCCACCTCATTCCACACCTGGGAGACATCCCGCTGGACAAGCTGCGCACCACCCACATCCGCGCCATGTTCGCCGCCATCGAGCGCCGCAACGACGAGATCACCGCCGCGAAGACAAGCACTGACCCAGCGATCCGCAGGTCCGTCACGGGCGTGCGCACCACCGGCGCCAGCACACGCCAGCGCATCCGCGCCTGCCTCCGCAAGGCGATCAACGACGCCCTCGCCGACGAACTCATCGTCGGCACCAACCCCGCCGCCCTGGTCAAGGTTCCCGCCGACCGACCCCTACCGATCGTGTGGGAGGACGAACGCGTCCAGCGGTGGAAGGCCACCGGGAAGGTCCCCGGCCCTGTCATGGTGTGGACCGACACGCAGATCGTGCAGTTCCTCGACTACGCCGCCGTCCACGCCCCCAACCTGTATCCGATGTGGCACTACATGGCCTACCGCGGACCCCGACGCGGCGAAGCGTGCGGCCTGCGAGACAGCGAAGTACGCCTGCACCGCCGCGAAACCACCATCAACAACCAGATCGCCACCCACGGCTACACCGCCGTGCAGAAACCACCGAAAAGCAGAGCCGGAAACCGCGACATCGCCCTCGACACCGACACCACCAAAGTCCTCACCGCCTACAAGGCCCGCCGCGCCGCCTGGCAACTCACCGCCGGCGACACATGGCCCGACACCGGACTGTTCTTCGTCCGCCCCGACGGGAAACCCTGGCACCCCAACGCCGTCACCCAACGGTTCCGCAAACTCATCCGCAAAGCCGGGCTACCCCCGATCCGACTGCACGACCTGCGCCACAGCGCCGCCACCATCGCCCTCGACGCCGGTATCGACATCAAGGTCGTCTCCGAGCAACTCGGCCACTCCACCACGACCCTGACCCGCGACACGTACCAAAGTGTCACCAAACGGATGCACCAGGACGCCGCCGATGCCGTCGCCGAGAAAATCAACCAGAAGCGCCGCGGTTCCCGCCTCGCGGGATGAGACCGAACAGCAGCAGGCATCCGCAGTGGGCCGAGTCCGTACCGCAAGTGCTTCGTCCCTGCCTACCGCCGGCCCGATCCGTGAGCAAGACCGCTGGTGCGGTGCAACGCGTGTCGTGCGGCCTGGCTCCGCGGTCGGCGCTGTCGTTGTGGACCGGTGTCGATAGCACGGATGAGAATTGGGGGGATTACGGCCGGGCGTGTGCGATCGACGGGTATGTGGGCGTGGTCGCCGTCGGTCAGCGGCAGGCGCTTGTTCTGGGCGACGAACCGGCAGCAACGACGTATCTGTCCTTGGAACGGCTGTTCCTGCGGTGGGCGGCGGCGGACGAGGAGGACGACCTGGTGAGCGCGGCCCGCCGAGCGGTACGTGTTGGCGTGGACTGGGACCCGGATGAGGATGTCCGCTGGGTGGTGGACGGGCCTGTGGTGATGTCGATTCGGCGTGGCCCGGAGCGGAGTTGGAGCCCGACAATCACCTCGTGATCGATCTAGTCCCGGGCGACTACCGGGTCCGGGCGACGTCCCGCGCCGAGGGTGACAACTGGTCGGTCCTCGTCCAGCTTGAACCCGCGCCATGAACTCGCACAGCCCGAGGCAGATGCAGACTTGATCAGGACATCCGGATCTTCCGCCGACCAGGGTGTGACGTGCGTGGAGGTCGAACGATCCGTCGTGCCGGTGCGGCGTACGTAGGGTGACGAGGGGCCCTCAATCCGAGTTGTCATTGCGGAGGTCAGGGCCCGATGGTGGTAGCCCGTAGATGCCGTTGGCAGTCACGGTGGCGTTGTCGATATCGCTCGGGTCGATGCTCCAGCGGCCGGCCATCGTCATCACGTCGGACTCGGAGGGTGTCGTTTCGTGCCAGGCTGTCCACTCATCGTCTGACCAGCGTTCCCATCCGGGCTCCCTGCCGCGTGTGCCGATGCCTAAGGGACGTCTCGTAACTCGGTAACCGGTCCATCGTGGATCATGTCGTGGTGCAGGTGATCTCGGCGGCCCGCCCGGAGTGGATCTTCCCGTTCACGGGGCTGCAGCCCGCTCAGTTCCGCAGACTGGTCCGGCTGGTCGCCGAGCGGGGTGGTGACGCGATCGCTGACGGGCGGCCGGGGCGGCAGTGGTCTCTCGACCTTGCCGATCGGGTGCTGCTGGTAGCCGCCTACTGGCGCACGAACCTGACGATGCGGCAGATCGGCCCGCTGTTCGGGGTGTCGCACTCCGCCGCCCATCGAGTCATCGACACCCTCGGTCCGCTGCTCGCCCTGGCCCCGGTACGCCGGCGTCGGGTCGACCAGATCACCATCGTTGACGGCACCCTGATCCCAACCCGGGATCACCGCCTGGCCGCCCCGAGCAAGAACTACCGCTACAGCACCAACCTGCAGGTCGCCATCGACGCCCACACCCGCCTCGTGGTCGCACTCGGCGACCCGCAGCCCGGCAACCGCAACGACACCATCGTCTACCGCACCAGCGGCATCGACCAGAAGCTGGCCGGACGGCCGGTCATGGCCGACGGCGCCTACCGCGGCAACCCCGAGGTGATCATCCCCTACCGCAAGCCCGCCGACGGCAGCGAACTGCCCGAGTGGAAAGCGGAGCTGAACAAGCAGCACCGCACCATCCGAGCGCAGGTCGAACACGTACTGGCCCGCATGAAGTGCTTCAAGATCCTGCGCGACTACCGCCGCGCCGCCCACACATTGACCCACACCGCATCCGGCATCGCCCACCTCCACAACATCATCCTCGCCGGGTGACACCAGCCCCGTTGCCGAGCAACGCCTTCACCGAGTTACGAGACATCCTTTAGTTCGATTTCGTCGGCTGTCGGAGCACCGAGGAACAGCGGCGCCTCGCCTCGCTTGCCGATGAAGCAGTAGGCGCGCAACAGTTCACCATCCCGGGACCGAGCCCAGGCGTGATAGTCCGGGACCCGTTCGTTGGCGAAGAACTGCACCTCGCCCAGACGCCGACTCAGCACCCTGAGCCAGTCGGGGAAGGGCGGCTCGGTCGCGTCGAAACCCGGCGGAATGTGCCGCCGGCCGTGGGCGAGGGTCCAGCCTGACACCGGCGCGGACACGTGCACGCCGTGGCGGTAGGCCCGTTCGGTGCCGGTGGCCCAGTCGAGGACTTCCCGCCGGTGTAGACCAAGCACATCGGCAACCTCACCAGGGGTCCGGTTTCGGACCGCCAGCCACGACGTCTTGTAACTGAATCCGGCCACGCCATCACGATCCCAGGAGGCTGCTTGCGGCTGCCTAGGGCCTGTGTCGAAGTCGGTCACAGCCACTCGTTGATGGCCGCGAGGTGGATGGTGGCTTCGTAGCGCACGGCGAGTTTGTCGAATCGGGTGGCCACGGCCCGGTTGCGTTTGAGGCGGTTGATGCCGCACTCCACGGCGTGACGTTGCTGGTAGAGGTGGGGGTCGAAGGCGGGCGGGCGGCCGCCCTTGGATCCCTTGGCCCGCCGGTGGGCGTCCTGGTCGGCCTTGCTCGGGATGGTCGCGGCGATGCCCCGCCGGCGCAGGTAGGCCCGGTTCGCCTTCGATGTGTACGCCCTGTCGGCCAGGACTCGGTCCGGGCGGGTCCTCGGGCGGCCGGTGCTCACGCGGGGAACACGGATGGAGGCGAGGACCGGGATGAACTGCGGGCTGTCGCCGCGCTGCCCGGCGGTCAGCACGATCGCCAGGGGTTTCTGCCCCTGCTCGCAGCCCAGGTGCAGCTTCGTGGTCAACCCACCCCGCGACCGGCCGAGCGCGTGGTCTGCCGGCTCGACGCTGACCCCGCCAGGCGGTTCGACCTGCAGATCCCCCTTTTCCGCGCTCCGGCCGCATGCTGATGGGCCCGAGCGCTGGTGGAGTCCACACTGACGTCCCAGGTGATCCGCCCGGCCGCGTCGGCGAGAGCCTGCAATGCGGTGAGCACCCGCTGCCAGGTCCCGTTGCGCTGCCACCGCCGGAACAGGGCATACACCGCCGACCAGGACCCGTACTGCGGTGGCACGTCTCGCCACGGGGCGCCCACCCGGATCCGCCACCGGATCCCGTCGATCAACTGCCGCCTGGTCCACAACGACGGTCGACCCGGCCGCTTCGGCGCCGGCAGCAACGGCTCCAGCACCGCCCACTGCACGTCGGTCAGGTCGAACCGCCTCGTCACCGCTAGGGTGTCCACGAGGTCTCCGGTTTCAGGTTCTGCTTGGTCGCTGAACCATCTACCGGAGACCTCACCCATTTTCGATCTTCGACACGCCGAGCGGTCACGCCACCTCAGACACCACCGCCGACTTCGACACAGGCCCTAGTGGCATCCGGATCTGCGCGGGTTTCGTCGTGGGCTGCTGTGGCGCTGCTCTTCTCGGCGCAGCGGGGGCAACGGGTTGGACACGGAGTCAGCGCTGCGGCCGTGGCCAGACCGCTGGTGTGCAGGATCGTGGTGACAGCCTCGTCGAAGCCGGTGTTCTCGGCCAGGACGTGTTCACCGTCGATGCCGAGCAGGTCGCGGGGTAGATACCATTCGCGCATCTGATCTGCGGTGACAGGAATGGGCTCGTCCCGGTTGAGGTGGCGGCGTACCGTCTCCTCGAACGAGACGTCGAAGTAGAAGACGGCGCTGGGCTCGGGATGCTCGGCGATGAGTCGGCGCAGGATCGTGCCGTGGCCGTGGTTGTCCAGGATACCTTCGACAATGACGTGGTAGCCGGCTTCGAGCGCGGCACGCGCGGTCGAAGCGATGAACGTCGGTGCCACCGGATGCATCCGGTTGCCGCCGTGTTTTCTGAGCAGGACTCTGCGCAGGTAGTCCTGTTCCACCAGCGCGGTGCCCTTTGCCTTTTCTCCTCGCGGGAGGAGGCCGAGCTTTGGCAGGCACCCGGAGTGGGCCAAGGTCGATCCGGGGCGACTGGCTCGGCCACCCCCGCGCCTGTCAGGTTCAGCGGGGCTTGCGGGCGGTGGTGGAGGCGAACTGGTAGCCGCGCACGAGCACTGTCGGGTCGGTCATCAGCTCGGCGAACCGGTCCAGCTCGTCGTGGGACAGGTCCTCGGCGAGGAGCCGGTCGCGTAGCTGGGTGGCGTTGTCGGCGTACAGGCGGCAGCCGGCGCTGCCGCCGGTCCAGGTCGCGGCGGTCCAGCGGGTGCGGACCTGTTCGAAGCCGTTGGCGAGCAGGACTGATGGGACTTTGTCGCCCCAGTGCAGGTCGACCCCGCGGCCGGCGAGGACGTCGAGGATGGTGTGCACGACGCGGGTGATGAGGTCGTTGTCGCTGTCGGCGGGGGCGTGCGCGGACACGGGTGCGTAGACGATCTCCCCGAGGACGAGGTGCCCGCCGGGGCGCAGCGCGTTGATCATGCGATGGAGCAGCTGGTGCCGGTTCGGTAAATGTTCCAGGACGCGGCGGGCGGTGGCGATGTCGATGGTGCCGGGTTCGACCGGCAGCGGTTGGGTGCGCAGGTCGCGTTGGTAGACGTCGAGCACGCCGGTGGGGTTGAGCATGCTGGTGTCGATGTCGACGGCGATGACCTTCCCGGCGTGGCCGACCAGTTCACACAGGTGCTGGGCGATGGAGCCGGCGCCGGCTCCGACGTCGAGGGCGGTGTGTCCGGCGGTGACGCTCAGGCGGGTCAGGTCGTCGAGGGTGACCGGGTCGAGCATCTCCTGCAAAAGTGAAGCTGGTGGGGGCTGTTGCGGAACTGGTAGCGCTGCGTGGGTGCGGTGGCCGTCACGGTGTGTCTCCTTGCGTCGTCGTGGTGTGGCAGGGCAGGGGCGTGGTCAGCAGCCAGTGCTGTTGCGGTCGCGGGTGCAGCGGTCGGGGTGGCGGGGCTGGCTGGGGAAGGGTTGCGGGTTCCCACCAGCGGCGGTTGGCGTGGCTGTGGGCGAGGTAGAGGAGGTAGGTCTGCACGCGCCAGCCGGAGGGATCCAGGTGGGCGGACTCGTAGGCGAGAACGTGCCCGGTGTCCGGGTGCAGGATGAGCAGGGCGCGCAGGCCGTTGCTGGTGGCGGCGACGGCGATGCCGGGGCGGCCGGACCGGTCGACCACGCGCGGGTAGTAGGTGAGCGGGCTCAGATCGGCCAGCACCTTGAGGGCGGCGGCGCGGCCGTCACGACGAGGGCTGTACCAGGTCGACAGATGCGCCAGGTTCGCCAGCACCTCGGTGAGATCGGCTGGTGAGGGCTCGTTGATGCCGAGGTCTTGGCGCAGCACGTCGGTGCGGGTGAAGGGGCCGATCGGTCCGAGCTGGTGGAGGTCGCCGGGCCGCCACCAGTCGTCAGTGATCGGAACGACGCCGGCGGGATGCTGGGTGGCGAGTTGGCCGCCGGACCGGTCGTCGCCGCGCCACCGGACCACCTCCCGAACCGTCACCCCGGAGCGGGCGGCATTGTTCCACTGCCGGTAGTGCACGAGGTCATACGGGCCCGCCGCGGTGTCGCACGGGCTGATCCGCAGGCGTGCGGCCAGCGCCCGCAACGGGGCGCGCGCCGGTCGCGGGTACGACACATGGGTGCCCAGGCGGCTGGTGGTGTCGCCCGCCGGTGCGAGGCGGGGCTGCGGGAACGCTGAGGTGGGACAGTGCGCGGCATCAGGTTGGCCGTGGGGCGGCGCCGGCGTTGCCGCGGCGGGTACGGCGGTGGCGGCCAGCACCACCAGCGCGGTCACTGTTGCGGCGGTGGGAATCACCGGCGTTCGACGGCGGTAGCGGTGCCGCGGGCGTGGCAGGTGCGGTGTTGCTGGACGTGGTCGACAACCTCGGTGATGAACTCACGAGGGTAGACGCGGAGTGCCGGCATCGATGGCGATCCTTCGTGCTTCACGGAACAGATGGGACTATCGGGGGTTCACCGCTGCTGTCGGTGGAGGCGGTGACGGTTGTCTGCGGTCGGGGGTGGGGTTAGCGGGCCAGCGTCGGCTGCCGGCGGCAGGTCGGTGCATGCCGAGCAGGGTCGGGCCGTCGGGGAGGCGGATGTCGGCCTGGGGGCGGTAGCCATGGCGGGTGAACAGGTCACGGTTGCGCACGGTGACCTCGGCCCACGCGGGCAGGTCGGTGCGGTCGATGCGGGTGAGGTAGTGCCGCAGCATCGCCTCGTCGAGGCCACGCTGGTCGTCAGGTGGGCTGGCGAGGACAGCGAGGTGGTGGTGCGGGTCAGCGGGGCGGCAAGTGTCCAGGACGCTGTCGAGGGTGAGGAATCGCCGCAGGTAGGGTCCGGCGGCCGCGGCGAGGCGCTGCGGGTAACTCGCCGGTGGTGGCAACGGGCGTAGCCGGTGCAGACCGACGGCGACGGCGGTGAGGTCGTCGGTGACGTGGACCTCGCCGAAGAACAGGGCGTGTTCGACCCAGATCTCGGCCACGGCGGCAAGCACCGACAGCCGGTGGTTGACGTTGGGGACCAGCCGTTCGGCGAGGCAGCCGGGGTTCAGGCTGGCGGCGACAACGTCGGCGGTGCCGTGGCGTTCGGTCCAGCGGAGGGTGCGGATACGGGGCACAGTCATTGGTGTGGTCCTGGTCCGGTGAGTGGTGGACGGCTATCGGTAGGCGGCGGTGGCGACGTCACCGACGCTGGCGTCCACGGCGGCAAGGATGGCCCGCACGGGTTGGTAGTGCTGGTCAGCGACATTTCGCAGCCGGGCGGGGAGGGTGGCGGTGTCGTCGTCGAGGTAAAGGTGGTCCGACAGGCCAAGCACGGCGACGAGGCCGGCGAGGGCGGCAGTGTGGTTGTCGGGCGGTTCCCGGCCCTGAGCGAGGGCGCACAGTCGGGCCCGGGGGATGATCTGCCAACGGGTGTGGCTGGGCAGGTAAATGTCGGTGCGGACGAGTCCGGCCAGGCGACGCCGTTGCTGGTGGTGCAGGATGCCGACGGTGACCAGGGCGGCGCGGGTGCGGTCGTAGAGGTCGATGCTGAACCCCCGCAGCCAGCCACGTAGCGGCGGCGGGGTGACCGCATGGCGGATCGAGGCGATCGCGGTGTCGGCGATCAGGTCGCCGACGGGCCGCTTGGGGCGCGGGTGCAGGTACAGGTGCGGGTCGCCGGCCGGGCGGGCCGGGTCGTTCGGGCCCAACGCGACCCGCCCGGCCAGGAACAGGTCGATCAGGACCGCGCCGGCCAGGCCGAGGGCGAGGGCTTGCCGATGGATGTGGGTGTGGCCGGTGTCGCCGTCGTGGCCGAGCAGGAACACCTCGTCCCGCAGCGGCAGCGGCCTGGTCAGGGCGGTCACGGATCGATCCCCTACCGCGACCTGGTCGCGTGTTGGCGTAGCCGGGCGTGGACGCCGCCGTAGGCGGGCGACCAGCCCGGCAGTGCAGCCGTGTCGACCGAGGCCAGGACGGTGTAGTTGGGGTCGCACACGTTCCCGACGGGTGCCCGCCCGGCCTGGGAGACCAGCTGGTAGGTGTCCAGGGTGTCCATGCCGGTGTGTTCGCTGGCCCAGCCGACGAGATCCGTGTGGGCGACCCGGTAGGCGTCTTCAAGGGGCCGGGCGCATCCGACCGACGCGATCGCGGTGTCGGTCTCCAACCGTGGCCACCCCGTCGACACGCCCTTGACCACCTCGACGGCCAGGGTGGTGACGGTGGCGATCTCGACGCCGACACCACACGCCTCACCGTCGCCTTGGCGGGCGTGGCCGTCGCCGAGGGCGAGCAGCGCCCCGTGCACGTTCACCCCCAGGTACACGGTGGTGCCGGCCTGCATGAGTGGGGTGTCGAGGTTGCCGCCGTGGATGTCCGGCACGATCGTCGCGCGGGCCTCGAACGCTGCGGGGGCGACGCCGATCGTGCCGATCATCGGCGCCAGCGGCAGGTCCACACTGTGGTCGGTTTCGGTGGCCTGGAACCTCACCGTGCCGGCCTTCCGATCGATGCCGTACATCCACACCCGCTCCTGCAGAGCCGGCTGCAAGGTGGCCGTGTGGGAGGTCGACGTCAGCGCCCCGAAGTGCGGGAACGTCGCCGACACCCCCCACTCCCGGGCCGGCTCGATCGACATGATGTGCACGGCGAGGGTGTCGCCGGGCTCGGCGTCCTCGACGAAGAACGGCCCCGACACCGGGTTCAGATAGGGCATCTGGCACACCTGCGATGGCAGATCCGCCGGACCGCGCACCCGCCCACCGAAGCAGTCCTCGGTGAACACCTCCAGCACGTCCCCCGACCGCACGTGGACCACCGGCATCCGCCCGCCGAAGGTGTAAGCCAGCTCGTCCCGCGCCGGCCGGTACCTGATCCTGTCCGCCTCGTGTGTGGTCATGCGGTTCACACCCTTTCCATCGTGAGGCGGGACGTCGACCCCTCGGCGGCGGTCATGCCCGACAGCACCGGCCGCCGGCCGGTGGCGTACAGGCCGGCAAGGACCACCACCCCGAGGGCCAGCCACGCCAGTCCCAGCCGCTGCGCGGCGATGTCCGCGTTCACCACGACGTAGGCGAGGATCACGAACCCGGCCGCCGGCATCACCAAATGGGCCCACCAATTTCGGCTACCGCGCCGCAGCAGGTAGTGCACGACCACAGACACGTGCAGCACCAGGAACGCCACCATCGCCCCGAAGTTGATCAGCGACGACAACAGGGTGATCCCGTCGGCGCGCACCGACATGTACAAGCCGAGTGCGAGGGAGACGGCGCCGGTGAGCAGGGTCGCGTTGATCGGCACGCTGCGGCGCACCGAAACCTTCGCCAAGAAGGCAGGCAGCTGCCTGTCCCGGGCCATTGCGTACAACAGGCGCGACGTGGCCACCTGCGCCACCATCGAGTTCGGCAACCCCCACGCGATCGCCGTCGCCACCGCGCACAACGTCGCCAGCCAACCTCCGCCGGCCGCTGCGGCCGCGCCGTAGAAGGCGGTGCCGTTCGGATCTCCGTCACTGAGCAGTGAGGCCGGCTCGGGGACGAGCATCGCGGCCAGCCAGGTCTGGGCGATGAACAGCACCCCGGCCAGGACGAGGACGGCGGCCATGGCGCGGCCGATCTGGCGGGAGCCGCCCTTGGTCTCCTCGGCCAGCATGGAGATGCCGTCGAAGCCGAGGAAGGACAGCACCGCGATCGACACCGCCCCGGCCACGAGGGACCAGGTGAACGTGTCGGAGTTGTAGAAGGCGTCCCAACCGAACCGGCCCCTGCCCGAGGCGAGAGCCCAGCCGGCGACAGCGAGGAAGACCGCCAGGACGATCAACTCGCCGACGAGCATCACCCGGGTCACCATCGCGGTCATCCGGATGCCGACCGAGTTGACGACCGTGTTGACCGCGACGAACCCGAGCAGCCACAACCAGACCGGCACCGCGGGCACGGTGGCGTGCATCGCCATCGACGCCACCAGGTACAGCAGACCCGGCACGAGGACGTAGTCGAGCAGGATCACCCAGCCGGCCAGGAAACCGACCGGCGCGCTGATGCCCCGGCCGGCGTAGTTGTAGACGCTGCCCGATATCGGGAACGCCTTGACCATCTGCGCGTAGGAGAACGCCGTGAACACCAGCGCCACCACACCGACCGCGTAGGCCAGGGCCACCATGCCACCGGAGCCGGCGTACACACTGCCGAAAATCGCCATCGGCGCGATCGGCACCATGTACACCAACCCATAGGACAACAGGTCCCGGAATCGCAGATGGCGGCTCAACTCCTGCCGATACCCATATCGGGAGAGGTCATTTTGGAGACTCATTAGACTCCTCAAGTATTTCAGTCCTGGCCACTCTCACGATTTCGCAGCCGATTCGTCAGCGAGGCAACTGCTCGTCGGCACGAACCGTCGGTAATGATTTCGCCCGGCATGCGGACGGGTGTCTCAGCAGTGAGAATTACGCGTCCGGCCAGATCAGTCGATAGTGCCGATGCGGACATACGGTATTGTCCGCATGCAACTGTCCGCGTAGCGTTCGACCACGTACGGTCAGACCTGTCCAGATGAGGCAGCGAGGGCAGACGACACCCAGGAGTACCGGTGGCGCAAACTCCACGGCAGCTGACCCCGCATCGTTCGGCGCTGCACGGATTCGGTGCCGCGCTTCGGCGGTGGCGCGAGTGCCGAGGGCTGTCCCAGCGTGCTCTAGGCAGGCTGGTGCACGTCAGCGGTGACCTCGTCGGCAAGGTTGAGAAGGCCGAACGTTGGCCGTCTGCCCGCTTCATCGAGTCTTGTGAGAGCGCGCTGGAAGCGGGTGGTGAGCTGGTCGGCCTTCTGCCGGGCCTTCAGAGTGAGCGTCAGCTCGCCAGCGTCGGCTACCGCTTGGTCGACGGTGCGGAGGGCCAGCTTCAGGCCTGCATCGATCATCCCGACGAGCCCGACCTGCTCCGCTCATGGCACGAGCAGCTCGTCGGTCTGGCCACTGCCGGAAACCGCATCGGTTACGCCGGGATGGCGTCTACCGCCCATGCACAGATCAGCGCCGCAGCCGCCATCGGGCGGCGAAGGCGCTTAGCCGACCGCCGGGACGTACTAATCGCGCAGGCGCTGTGGGCGGAGTTCCTCAGCTGGATCGACGAGCAGAGCGATGGCACCGAGGCTGACGCCTGGTTGCGACGCGCCCAGCAGCACGCCGTCGAAGCTAAGGCGCCAGCGTTGACAAGCTACGTCCTGATGAGGCAGAGCCAACGCGCCCTCGAGCGCTTCGATCCGCGTAATGCCATCGCCTTGGCGCAGCGGGCGCTGGAGGAGGTTCGGTTACCCGGCCGTATCCGCGCTCTACTGCTGATCCGGCAAGCTCAGGCCTACGCGATGGGAGGTGACCAGTACGCCTGTGCAGCCAGCATCGACAAGGCGCACAGGGGCGCCGGCAGCGCCGACTGGGGCTCGGAACTGCCGATCGATGTTGGCGTCCATTGCGATCCGGTGTACGTGGCTGCCCACGAAGCGCAATGCCGTCTGCTCCTCGGCCAACCGGCGGCTGCAGCCGATCTCTACGAGCAACTCCTGCGCCATTGGCCAGATCAGTGGCGCGTCGACGAGGCCCTTTGGCGATCGGCCCTGTCCACCGCCTACGTCAACAGTGGCGACGTCGAGCGCGCGGCGACCGAGGCCGCCAACGCCTTGGCCTTGGCCACTGGTACCTCCTCCGCGCGGGCTCTGCGCTGGTTGAACCCGACGGTGGTGGCCCTTCGCCAGCAGACAGCCGTTCCGGAGGCGGCGGCCTTTGTGCTCGCCTATCGGCAGGCGACTCTCGAAGCGTGCAACCATTAGCCCGTGGATCTGATCACCACGGCGACGAGTACCGACGAGTCCGAGCGAGCGGCGTCCGTCGCGGTCCTCCCGGTCGGGAGTTTCGAACAGCACGGTGCCCACCTGCCGCTGGTAACGGATACGATCGTGGCGTGCGCGATCGCGAAGGCAGTCGCCGAGCGCTACGGCCTATTTCTGCTGCCGCCTGTGACGATCTCATGCTCCCACGAGCACTCGGCGTGGCGTGGAACGGTCAGCGTAAGAGCCACAACTCTCGCCGCCGTCGTCGTTGACATCGCTGACTCCCTGCGTGATTCGGGCATCGATCGGCTCGCTGTGATCAACGGACACGGTGGGAACTACGCGCTTGCCAACGTCGTTCAGGAAGCCAACGTCGCCGGACCGGCGATGACTCTGTTTCCCGCTCGGGCCGACTGGGACGACGCTCGAGTTGCCGCCGGCCTGCACAGCACAGCCCACCAGGACATGCACGCTGGTGAGCTCGAGGTTTCGCTGCTTCTGCACGTTGCGCCCGAAGTTGTGCGTGATGGCTTCGAGCATGCCGACCACCTAGCGGACGATCGACGTCACCTCTTAACGCGGGGCATGAGTGGCTACACCACCAGCGGCATCATTGGTCTGCCGTCCCACGCCACCGCGGCCAAGGGCAAAGCCGTACTCGAAGACCTTGTCCGCTCTTTCGCCGACCATTACGGCCTTCTGCCGGGACCCAAGGCATGATCAGGAATGATGCTGGACGACAGCTGCTGTCCGCATCGACATTGCTCCGGGGAGCGATCGGGCGGGAAGTTTGCAAGGTGATCCGAGGGCTGGACAAGGTGCTCGGACGTAGAGTCGGCCACGTCTAGGCGCTCACGCCGGCCCGGAAGACCGCGCCCTGTCGGTGGCCGCGCCGGTGTCCCGGCGAGCGGTTGACGAGCCCGCCGTCGTCCGGCCCGCGTGGAAGTTGTTCGAGGAGGACCCGTGAGGCTGGGCGACAGGATCGCTGAAGTGTCAGTGGACGACGCCGTCCGCGCCTCGGTGAGCTATGACCAGCTGCGTACCGGCGATGACGGCCTGTTTTGGCTGGAGACTCGCCCCGACGCTGGCGGGGGTACGACGGTGACACGTTGGCGGCCGGGCGAGGGCAAGCGTGATGTCAGTCCGGTGGGCTTCGATGTCGCCAGCGGCGTTCACGCGTACGGGGGCGGGTCGTTCGCTGTCGCCGAGGGGACGTTGTGGTGCGTCGGCGGGGATGGCCTCTACCGGAGCCGTCGTCGCGACGATCAAGTCGAATTGATCGTCCCTGGATGCTTCGGTGACCTGACGGTCGGCGACGGCGAGTTGCTGGCTGTGCGGGAGTCGGGGCAGGGTGACGAACTCGTCGCGGTGTCGCTCACCGCTGCTCCGAAGGTGCGGACTCTCGTCTCGTCCCTGGGGTTTCTCGGTGCGCCTCGGCCGGGTCCGGGTTGGTTGGCCTGGACTGCGTGGAGTGAGCGCGCCATGCCGTGGGACGCGTGTGAGTTGTGGGTGGCGTTCTACTCGTCGCGTGGTCAGGTCGGCGGTGCAGTGAGACTGGCCGGCGGTCCGGAGGAGTCTGCGGTGGAGCCGCGGTGGGGGCCCGACGGGGCGTTGTACTTCGTGTCGGACCGCAGTGGTTGGTGGAACCCCTACCGGTGGGACGGCCACCGGGTGGAGGCGGTGGCGCCGATCGCGGGTGAGTGTGCTGCGGAGCCGTGGGAGTTGGGTTACGCGTCGTATGGCTTCCTCGACGACGGTCGGGTCGTCGTGGCGGTGCAGGAGGGGCCGCGACACCGCCTTGTCGTCATCGAGGCCGACGGCATTATCCGCCCGGTCGACCTGCCGTACACGTCGATCAAGCCGTACCTGGCCGTTCGAGGGACGACGGTGGCGTTGATCGGATCGTCGCCGACCGTAGCCCCGCAGGTCGCGATCGTGGACCTGGCTGACGCTGACCCCCAGGTGGAGGTGCTTGCCAGGTCGGAGCATGCCGGACTCGACGGGGCGCGAGTGTCGACGCCGACGGAGCTGCGCGTTCGGATGGCCAGTGGTCGGGAGGTGCTTGCCCTGGTGTATCCGCCGACGGGCGCGGCGGCGGACTGGCAGGCGCCGGTGATCGTGCGGGCCCATCCCGGGCCTACCGCCTCCTGCCTGCTGCGCCTGGACTGGCAGGCGCAGTTCTTCACCAGCCGCGGGTTCGCCGTCGTTGATGTCGACTACCTGGGTAGCACCGGGTACGGCCGGGTGTTCCGGGAGTCGTTGTACGGCCGGTGGGGTCTGGACGACGTCGATGACTGCGCGGCGGTGGCGGTTCACCTGCTGTCGGCGGGGCGGGCGGTGCCGGGGCAGGTGTTCATCCGTGGTGCCAGCGCCGGTGGCTACACCGCGTTGCACGCGGTGGCCCAGGACGGCCCGTTCGCCGCTGCCACCGCCGTGTCGGCGATCGTGGATCCTGACCGGTGGGCGCAGACGGTGCCCCGGTTCCAGCGGGCGCACGCGAAGCGGCTGCGAGGTGGTGCCGGCCGGGTCCGTGCCGCCGCTGTCCAACGGCCGGTGCTGCTCATTCACGGCACCGCCGACGAGGTGGCCGTGGTCGAGGATGTCCGCGAACTCGCCGACGAGTTGACGTCTCTCGGTATGGCGCCCGAGGTGCTGCTTCTTGCTGATGTCGGCCACTACGTGGCGTCGTCCCGTCGAGCGGGCGCGGCGCTGGAGGCGGAGCTGGCTCACTACCGCTCCGTGATGGCGGATGCCGCCAACGACTAACGGGGGCTACACGGCCGCCAGCGGTAGTCGGTGACGCACGTACTCGCCGAACTCGCGGACCTCCGGCTCGCATCGGTAGGGCTCGAGGTCGGCCTGTACCTCGACGATGCGCTGCAGGCAGCGGTGTGAGGTGGTTCGTGCGGCGTGGTCGACGGCCTCGCGTGCGGTGGCGCAGGCTTCGTCGATGCGGCCGGCGGCGGCCAGCGACGAGGCCAGGAGCGCGGTGTCGATGGCGAGTCGCCGGACGTGGGTGGGGCTCAGGGCGGTGAGGGCGTCGCCCAGGTGCCGTTGGGTGTGCTGCGGTCGGCCCAGGTCGTGGAAGCAGTGGGCGATCTCGTCGGCGAGGTACGCCGCGTCGAAGTACCCGATCCACGCCGGCTCGTCCTCGGGCTTGGCACGGGCCAGTTGCCTTTCCGCGATGTCGAGGTGGGTCAGGCAGTCTTCTTCGCGTCCAAGGCGGGCGTGCGTGCGCGCCACCACCGCATGTAGCGCGGCTGCCACGGCGGGCGTCGCCTGGGTCTCGCTTCCTCTCACCGCCGTCAGCGCCATCCTGCGTGCCGGGTCGGGGTGGCCGCAGTGCAGTGCGAGGTGGCCGATGTTCACGGCGAGCAGGTAGCTGCCGTACAGGCGGTCGTCGGCGGCCTCTGTCAGACGTAGGGCGCGAAGGTAGCGGCGCTGGGCGAGGCCATGGGCGCCGGTGTCGACCGCCTGGTACCCGCAGAGCTCGAAGAATCCCGCCGCCAGTGCGTAGAGGTGGCGGCCGACAGTCTCGGAGGTGGGAGTGTTCGCCAACAGCCGGTTCAGTTCGCCTTCGACGTACCGCTGCACCTGCGCGTGGACTCGTCCGGCGCCGTGGGTGTGGTCCAACTGCCGGAACATCGCCAGTGCGGTCTCCGCCGCATGAAGATCCTCTTCGTCGACCTGGTCGGGTGAGCCGGGTCGTCCGGCCACGGGCGGCCGGGGTCCCGCCGCAGCGTTCAGCCAGTCGAGGGCGGCGCGGTCGAGAACGCCGGGCTGGAAGGGAACACGGACGACCATGCCCGCCACCCCGGGCTTCTCCTCCAGTTGGGTGGGCAGCAGGGGGTCTGCGTTGCCAGAGCCGCTCGGGGGAGTTGCCCGCTTGTTCTCGCTGTTGCGGCTTTCCTCGAGAAGAGGCAGCAGGCGGGTCAAGGCCCCTCCGGCCTTCAACGCCCTGTCGCAGGCCTCGACGAATTCCCGGGATGGGAAACGGTCCGCTGTCTCGATCCGACGCACCAGGTCGGCGCTGAAGCGGATCATCGCGCCGAGTCGCGCCTGGGAGAGGTTGGCCCGTTCCCGTAGCCGACGCAGCTCGGCTCCGAAGAAGTGGCGCTCGGACAGGGACGGCTGGAGCATCCGCGGGGTCTGGCCCATAGCACCGCCTCCTCGTGACTGTTCGCACCACTATGGCGATGATCAGCGTGACTGTCGCGCACATAGGGTCACTCGGTGTTTAGCGCGGCGCAACCACGAACACCGAGATGCGTAGGTGCGGGAGACGCCCATCCGGTGGCGCAGATGCGGACAACCGCTTCGTCCGCATGCTCGGCATTCACTCCACCGGCTCGACGGGCGAGTGTGGAGACGTGCCGTTGGCTGCTCGTCAGATCCGCCACCGACTTAGCACGGGAGGCTGCAGTGCAGCAGGAGTCCGTTCCGCGCCGTGATCTTGGTACTGCGGCTGCCCCGGCCTTCCTGCCGCACGAACGATCATGCCCATGGGCATCTGGGCGCTTACCCGGGCGCCCATGAGCGCCAGTAGGACGCGACCTTCGACCGGCAGCACATCGACTTGAGATACCCGTGTGACTTGGCGAGTCCAGCGGCTTGACGCTCTGTTGGGCCCGAAGAAGAGCGGTACGGCGGGCCACCCGATCGGGAGGCCCTGATGGAGAGGGAGAGCACCCGAATGAGTGTCGACACGGCGAGCGGCGAGGACCTCCACGCCGCGATGGTCGATCAGCTCGTCGCTGATCACACGGAGAAAGGGCTGGTCATGCGGTCCGAGGTGGAGGCGGCGCTACGGTCCGTGCCACGCCATCTGTTCACTCCGGATGCCGCGCTGGCGGAGGCGTACCGGGCCGACCAGGCCGTGGTGACCAAGCGGATCGGCGACGAGGCGGTCAGTTCGGTGTCGGCGCCGTGGCTCATCGCGGAGATGCTCGGTCAGGCCGCCGACGCTGTCGACGGCGGGTTGGCCGGCCGGCATGTCCTGGAGATCGGTTCCGGCGGGTACAACGCCGCTCTGCTGCGCGAGTTGGTCGGCCCGTCGGGCTCGGTCACGACCGTGGACATCGACCGTGAGGTGACCGACCGGGCCACCGCCTGCCTCATCGCGGCGGGTTACGACGACGTGGTCGTGGTGTGCGCGGACGCCGAGCAACCGGTCAACCCGGGCCGTTCATACGACTTGATCATCGTCACGGTCGGCGCGTGGGACATTTCCCCGGCCTGGACCGCGCAGCTCGCCGAGAACGGAACGCTTGTCGTGCCGCTACGGACGTTCGGGATGACCCGCTCGTGGGCGATGCGCCGGACCGGCGACCGGCTGGTCAGCCACAGCCAGCGGTTGTGCGGGTTCGTGTCGATGCAGGGCGCCGGGGCGCACGAGGTGCGGTACGTCGACATCGCTGACGGGGTCCACCTGCGGCTGGACGAGGACCAGCAGGTCAACCGCCACGCCGTCGGTGAGCTGTTGGCGCAGGCACCCGCTCGGGCATGGGCCGGGGTGAGCCTTCCCCCTCGTACCGTCCTGGCTGATCTCGACCTGTGGCTGGCGACCCGCATCACTGATGCGGGGCAGCGGTTCGTTGTTCTCACGGCTCAGCAGGAGGCCGTCGATGCGGGCGTCGTCGCCCCGGCGTGGCGCTTCGGCACACCGGCCGCCCTCGATGACGGCGCGTTCTGCTACCGCTCGACGCTGCGCTGGAACGACGACGACATGTTCGACCTGAGTGCCTGTGCTCATGGGCCCGGCGCCGCGGCGGCGGCGGGTCGGATGGTCGGACAGATGCGCGCGTGGCTGTATGCGGGCAGCCCTTCGCCGGTGCTGCACGTTCTGCCCGCTGGTACTCCCGACGGCGACCTGCCGGCCGGGACGGTGCTGGACAAGCGGCACAGCCGCTTCGTCCTCACCTTCACCCCCGCATAGAAGGGAACGTACGTGAACGAAACCGAGGCCTCGGAGTTTGCCCTGGACGTCAGCCTGGTCGACGCCGGTCCGAGCGCGGGCGGCTACGCCACCGCCACCGACGACGGGTGCGGCTCCGGCAACACCGGCTCCAACGCCTGCACCACGAAGTGCGACGGCGGCAACTGACCCCTTCCGTTCCTCTCCCGATCGGGCCCGGCGTCGAGCGCGCCGGGCCCGTCGATTCGGTGGTGCCTCATGGTTCCCGCAGCTGGTGCGGCGCTGATCAGAATCGCCGCCTACCCCAAGTGCCTCGTTCTGTCTCCCTGGCCCGACATCGCCGGTGGTCATCCGGATCAGTGGCGCGAGTGGCTGGACACGACGTGGACGCTGCCCGGGTTCGCGGCAGCCGTCACCGGCGCGGCGCCGCAGCTGGCCGATCAGATCCAACGCACGCTGGGCGGGGAGCCGGTGCCTCCGCAGCGACTGCGCCGCCTGGTGCAGTCAACGGTCCGGTACCTGCTGCGCTGGACCACCCGTGCGACCCCGTTCGGCACGTTCGCCGGCGTGGCCCCGGTCCAGTTCGGCGCTCGCGCGGCGGTCCGCCTGGGCGAGGCACATCACGCGGTCTCCCGCCCCGACGGCCAGTTCATCGCCGAGCACACCGCGCGGGCCGAACAGGACCTGGCCACCCTGCGCAACGTCGCGGTGGTGACGAACTCGTTGGGATACCGGCGCGGCGACAGGTGGGTTCTGCCCTGTGCCCATGCCAGCGACGATCGGCGGTGGGACGTCGAGATCCGCCTGACCGTCCCGATCCGGGCGGCGATCCAGGGGGCGCGGTCCCCGGTCAGGTTCGCCGACCTCGCTGCGACGGTCGCCGGACCCGCCAGCATCGCCGACGCCGAGCGTCTGCTGGCCGAACTGGTCCACACCGGGGTGCTGCTGTCGGCACTACGCCCACCCATGACCGCCACCGACCCAGCCGCTCACGTCACCCGCCATTACGCCATCCCGGAGCCGGGTAGCCGGATCGCCGTCGATCTACGCGCCGACATCGCGGTGACCCTGCCCCCACCGGTGCTGCACGAGGCGGAGCGGGCCGCGTCCACGCTCCTGGCGGTCGCGCCACTCCCCACGCCCGGATGGGCCGAGTACCACAACGCGTTCATCGAGCGGTGGGGTCCAGGAGCGGCTGTTCCCATCCGTGAGGTGCTGAACGTGCTGGGGTTCCCGGCCGGCTACCGGGGATCCGCTCGCCGCGCCCCCGCGCTGTTCACCGCCCGCGACCGGCTGCTCGGACAGCTCGCGCAGCAGGCCGCACTCGACGGCTGCGCCGAGGTGGTGCTCGACGACGCGCTGATCGACCGGCTGCGCGGGAATGACGACCGGCCGCCGATCCCGCACACCGAACTTCGGTTCACCCTCGCCGCCGACACCCTCCATGATCTGGACCGCGGCGCGTTCACCCTGACGGTACTCAGCGGGTCCCGCCACGCCGGGGTCGCCGCAGCCCGGTTTCTGCACCTGCTCACCCCCGCCGAACTCGCCGGATTCCAACAGGTCTACCGGCATCTGCCGACCGCCCTGCCCGGCGCGGCCACGGTGCAGCTGTCCGGACCCCCACTGGACGCCCGCCTCACCGCAGTAGCCCGGACGCCCGAACTGCTGCCCGTCCTTCCTCTCGGCGACTTCCACCCGGCACCGCCGTACACGATCGAGGATCTGGCGGTGACCGGCGACGGACGCCGGTTGTGGCTGGTATCGGCGGCCACCGGTCAGCCCGTCGAACCGCTGCTGTTCAACAGCGTGCTGCTGCCCACGCTGCAGCAGCCGCTGATGCGGTTCCTGGCCGAGATCTGGACCGCGTGGACGGCACCGTGCAGCCGGTTCGACTGGGGACATGCCAGCGGCCTGCCGTTCCTACCCCGCCTACGGCGCGGACGCACCATCGTGCACCCCGCCCGCTGGATCATCGACCACGCTGCCCTTCCCGCTCCGGGCACCACATGGCCGCAGTGGCGTGACGCCTGGCAGCGACACCGCCACCAGCGGCACATCCCGCAGGAGGTCCTGGTCGGCGACGACGACATACGGCTACGCCTTGACCTGGACGACCACGCCCACCTGGCGGTCCTACGCGACCACCTCGACCGGCATCCCCGCACCGTGGTCACCGAGGCTCCAGGGCCAGCGGGCTGGATCGACGACCGCCCCGCCGAACTCCTGCTCACCCTCACCCAACCCGCGCCGGCCGCCCCACCAGCCCGAACCGCCCGGACCGTCACCCCTGTTCAGCACTGGCCTGGGCAGTCAGGGTGGCTGGAGGCACACCTGCACGGTCGGTGCGACGACATCCTGGCCGAGCTCGCCGGGTGCCCCGCCGGCCACCTCCCAGCCGGCTGGTGGTTCCTGCGGTATCCCCACCCCGAGCCGCACCTGCGGCTACGCATCCCGCTTCCGGACACCGAAGGGTTCGCCGACACCGCCCGTCATCTCGCCGGCTGGGTGCAGCACCTGCACGATGACACCCTCCTACACGACTACAGCCTGCACCCCTACCGCCCCGAGACCCGCCACGGTGCCGCAGCGACCCTCGCCGCCGCCGAACGGGTGTTCGCCGCCGACTCACGTGCCGCCCTGCACCGGCTCACCGGAGACCGACAAGCCGCCACCGCCGCCGGGATGATCGCCATCGCCGAAGGCTTCACCGGCGACGGACCGCGCTGGCTCGCCACTCACGTCCCCCACCGGTCCGGGCCCCGCCTCGACCCCACTCAGCTCGAACATGCCCGGCGCCCGGTGCATGACGAGCGACTCGCGGCAGCGCTGGCCGCTTACCGGTCGTTGGTCGTCGTTGACGGACTCGATCCTGACGAGGTGCTGGGTGACCTGCTGCACCTGCACCACGCCCGCATGATCGGCGTCGACCCCGCCTCCGAACGGCACTGCCTGCGGCTGGCCAGAGCCGTCGCCCGCACCATCCTCGCCGGGCGTAAGCAGTGACCGCAGGGCAGTCCCTCGCCGACGGCGCGGCGGGCATCGCCCTGCTGCACTTGGAAACCGGCAACCGGCCCGCAGCGTACGAGGCACTGCGCCAGGCCACCGCCGGTGGCGTGAGCATCGCCGAGGGGGCCAGCCTCTTCTACGGTGCCCCCGCGCTCGCCTTCGTCCTCGCCACCACCGACCACCCGGGGCTCGCCCAGGCACGAGCGGCCACCGCCGACGGCACCGCCACGGTCACCCGCCGAGGGCTCGACGCCGCCCACCGCCGCATCGACCGACACCAGCAGCCGCATTACGCCGAGTACGACCTCATCTGCGGACTGACCGGGCTTGGCGTCGTCCTACGCCGGCTCGGCGATCACGACCTGCTCCGCCAGGTCCTGGAATACCTCGTCCGGCTCACCGAACCACGGGGCGAACTACCCGGCTGGTGGTGCTGGAACGGGCCCGAACGCCGCCAGCCACCGCCCCCCGGCGGTCACGCGAATTTCGGCATGGCCCACGGCGTCACCGGCCCACTGGCACTGCTCGCCCTCACCCTCCGCGATGGCATCACCGTCGCCGGACACACCACAGCGATCACCCGCATCAGCCGATGGCTGGACACCTGGCAGCAGCACACCGACGGCACGATCTGGTGGCCGCAAACCATCACCCTCACCGACCTACATTGCGCAACACCGGCCCAACAAACCCCGCTCCGGCCGTCCTGGTGCTACGGCACCCCCGGCATCGCCCGCGCCCAGCAACTCGCCGCACAAGCCCTGCGCGACACCACCCGTCAGCACCTCGCCGAGACCGCATTCACCACCTGCGTCACCGACCCCGAACAGACTCGGCGGCTCACCGACCGAGGCCTGTGTCACGGCACGGCCGGACTGCTGGCCACCGCCCGCCGCATCGCTGCCGATGCCCTCACCCCCATACCCCTCGATCTCGTCAACGATCTCCACCGGCAGGCCACCCCCACCACCAACGAGGCCGACGGACTCCTCGACGGGAAGGCAGGAGCCGACCTCGTCACCACCGCCACCACCGCCTGGGATGCCTGTCTCCTCCTCACCTGACGAAAGAGTCACTGTGGACCACACCCCCTGGCACCAGGTCAACATCACCTACCCCGGCCAGACCGCCTGGGAGCGCGAGCAACAGGCACTCGGCCACCTCAGCCGAGTGCTTCCCGCCGCCGAGAACGCCGGCCTGATCACCTCTTGGTGGTTCATCCGCAAAGGCGCCTGGCGCATCCGCTACCTACCCACCAACAGCCCAGACAGCGGAGACCAGGCCCGCCGGCTACTCACCGAAGGAGTCACCTGGACCGGCGACATCTACGAACCCGAAACCCACGCGTTCGGCGGCCACGACGCCATGACCACCGCGCACTCGCTGTTCCACCACGACAGCCGCCACCTCCTCACCTACCTCTACCAGCACCCCACCACCCGGCGCGAAAACTCCCTGATCTTGTGCACTGCGCTGATGCGCGCAGCAGTACTGGACCTCAACGAACAAGGCGACGTATGGGCACAAGTCGCCGAGCACCGCGCAGCACACCTCAACCAGGCACCCCCAACCGATGCCCGCACGTGGGAGCGGTTCACCGGAGACGTTCGGAGCCTGCTGCTCGGCGTGCCTCACACCAGCGGCGCCTGGCACACCGCATTCGAGAACGCCGGCGCAGCCCTACACCGCCAACGAAAAACGGGCACCCTCACCCGTGGCATCCGGGCAGTGATCGCACTGCACGTGATCTTCCACTGGAACAGGCTCGGCCTACCCGCCACCACCCAGGCCACCATCGCCCAAGCGGCCCAGCACGCCATCTTCGGCCTGCCTGGCTCCTCACGGACCTGATGATCATCGAGTCCCGGCGTGCCAGCACGGCCGGACTCCTGCGCGTGCACACCAGCGACCACATCCAGCACATCAAGACCCAGAGCGACCTGCGTGGGGGAGGCGACGCCGGAGATGGCCTTTCCCCGGTTGGTCCCGGCAGCTACGACATCGCCCGCCGCGCCGCGCGGGCGGCCTGATCGAACTCGTCACGGCCGTAGACAACGGGACATCACCAACGGGTAGGCGCTCGACATCCGGCCCGGCCACCCCGTCGGAATTTGGCACCAGCAGATCACCGCCCCAACTGGTCGCCCGCCTGGTCGGCCGACGGGACACGGTCAGCGCTGTCGACGAGGACACCAGCTGCCTCCTGCCGGCTGTGGGTGTTTCAACCGTCAGTAGTCGCTGAAGTGGTTTACCCAGTCGGGTAACTGTTCGGGCGGAAGGAAGGCCTGGAGGTCCCCGACAGTCTGGGTTGCCGTGCCGCGCACCTCGTACGGGCTCCCGGCGCTGATGGGGGTGCGGTCGGTGAGCAGGCCGTGGAGCAGTTCCACGGTGGTGGCATCGACTCGGCCGTGGAGGCGGGCGGTGTGCATCAGGGCAAGCAGGCTCTGCCTGCGGGTCTCCGGGTTGGGTGAGCGCAGCCCTCGGGCGACCCTGGGTAGGACCGCGTCCGTGTCGGGGTGGTTGTAAACCAGGGCGATCAGCGCGACCCCGACGTGTTCCTCTGCACGGTCGAAGGCCGCGTCGACATCCCCGGGTTCCCGGCAGTGGTTGAGGTTGCCGCCCCGCTCCCAGTCGAGGTCGACGGACTCGACGTCGTCGTCTTCCGGGGCGCCTGCTGCCGCATGGATCACGTGTCGAGTATCAGCTGGCCGGTACGTCACCGCCAAGCAGTACGTGGATCAGGGGTTGAGGTCGGCCCACTGCGCCTGCGTCAACAGGTCCCCATGCTCCAGCCGGTGGGCGATCTTGGTCTTCGTGGCCGCGTCCAGTGTCTCGGGTAGATCCTCGAACGAGGCGGGCAGGACATCCAGCAGGGAGAAGATCTGCTGGCCGTCTTGCACCGTCAACAACAGCATGCACCGCCAGTGTGGCGAGAACTCGGGCCGGTGCCCCGCCCGGTGGACCAGCACCGGCCGCAGGTAGTGCACCGCTGCTGGATCGGCGAACTCCGCCAGCCATCCTGCCCCGTGATTGCGGTTCAGTCCGCATTCGATCGCCTCGGTGTCGAGCCCGATCAACTCCGACGTGTCGACTGCCTTGACAGTACGGGGAACACCTGAGCTCACGGCGCGAGTTTCCCATGCGAAACGAGCGCCCCAACACGCCGATCCCCGCCCGCCCGGCAACCGGCGAGGAAAGGTCAGCATCAACCCGCGCCCAGGACCAGCCGGAGATCCCGGGCGATGGCACGACCGCTCCGCCGAACGCCGGCACACGCCGACCTCGTGCCTGAGCCAGCGCTCGAACTCCGCGGACGGTTGCCGCCAAGCCCCGTTTCTGCCGGCTGGCGGCTCCCGTGCCAGGGAGCGGGCGGCACAACATGATCTTGCATGATGTGCGCGGTGTGTGCTCTCCAGCAGATGCCAACCCGGGTCAACCGGTGCCAACGCGGGTCACCGCGGCCGACCGCCGGTCGCAAACCGGGGTACGTGTGCTCGAGCTGTGGTCTGGGCTGGGCAAACAGGGGTCCGGCGAACATGGGTGAACGTGGGCCACTCCCTGCCACCCCAGGTGAACCCGCAGGTCGCTAGACTAGGCCCTCGCGCCCTCGTAGCTCAGGGGATAGAGCATCGGTTTCCTAAACCGTGTGTCGCAGGTTCGAATCCTGCCGGGGGCACCAGTTCAAGGCGCTGAACAGCAAGAACTTTGACAAGGTATAGATGTCCAGCTATGAAGTTTTGAGTCACCCCCCGAGAACCCCCCAGTAACGCAGGCGGTCGACCAGGTTCGGCAGTCTAGGCGGACCGCGACATGGGCCAGCGTGAGCGACGGCTGACATGGCGGTTGCTGGCGGGTTGGCCGCTTTTCCCACACCTTGATCTTGGTCCCACTCACCCCGCGCGAAACTCCGGGAACGTGTCGTACGCCCGCCGTAACATTGGCGCGGACATCGGAGGTCAAGGTGCCACGAAAGATCACCCCTGCGCAGTACAAGCGTATGGTCGACGACGAGAACCGCAGGCGGAAGAAGGTCGTCGATGACTACAACCGCCAGGTTCGGGCGTACAACCGTGAGGTGCAGCGGGTCGTCGACAAGCACAACCGCGAGGTGCGCGCGTACAACGCGCGGGTGCGTTCCAACCGGCAGCGACTCGCGACCGAGATCGCGCGGCTCAACCGTCAGCGGTCGGCGACCCGCTACGTCACGGTGCAGACCTCCACCATCGCGCTGCACTCCTGCTCGACCTTCTCGACCAACACCGAACCTTCACCACCGACCAGCTCGTCGACCTCGCCTTCGGGTCGGTCGGCCGTGCCCGCAACCGCCTCAACACCCTCCACGATCGAGACATCCTCGACCGGTTCCGCCACTACCAGCGGCCCGGCTCGCAATCGTGGAGGTGGACCCTCGGCCCGGTCGGCGCGGCCCTCATCGCTGCCGGACGAGACGAGACGCTGCCCCGTCCGGCCGTTGTGCGCGACGCCACCGCACGGCTGGCCATGTCTCCGACACTGGCGCACCTGCTCACGGTGAACGGGTTCTTCGTCGCGCTCACGGCTCATGCCCGTACGCACCCCGGGGCGCGGTTGGTGCGGTGGTGGAACGAGGCACGCTGTCGGGAGGCGTGCGGCAACCTGGTCCGCCCGGACGGACACGGCGTGTGGGCCGACAACGGGCGTGCGGTGCCGTTCTGGGTCGAGGCCGACCTCGGCACCGAAACCCTTGCCCGGGTGGCGGGCAAGCTGACCAGCTACGCCGCACTACCGCCCCGCCGCGCGTACCCGGTGCTGTTCTGGCTACCCACCACCGCCCGCGAGACTAACCTGCACACCCACCTCCAGCGGTCAGTGGTGCCGGACGGGCTGGCCGTGGCCACCGCCGCCGCCGACCACGCCGCCGCGTCCGGCGGCCCGGCGGGGCCGGTCTGGCGCATCGTGGGGCACCCCGACCGGGTGCGTCTGGCCGACCTACCGACACCGACCGGGGGCGGCGCGTCGTGGGACGGGTAGCCCTGTGGGTCGCGACCGGGGCAGCCGTCGCGCTGCTGCTGCTCACCTCCGCTACCGCCGGTGTCGTCTCATCCGTGTTCGAGGGCGGCGGAGGCGGGGGTAGCTGCGCCGGGGCGGTCACTGCACCGGGCGCAACCCCGGCGGGGTTGTCGGCGGAACAGGCCCGGTACGCCTCGGTGATCGTGACCGTGGGTGAGCGGATGCGGGTACCTGTGCGCGGGTGGGTGATCGCCGTGGCGACCGCCCTCCAGGAATCCTCGCTGATCAACCACGGGCACCTCGGCCCGAACAACGATCATGACTCGTTGGGACTGTTCCAACAGCGACCGTCGCAAGGATGGGGCACCCCGGAACAGATCATGAACCCCGAGTACGCCGCCGCCACCTTCTACGAGCGTCTCCTCGCCGTGCCGGGGTGGGAACGGCTACCGCTCACCGACGCGGCACAGAAGGTGCAACGGTCGGCGTACCCGGACGCCTACGCCAAACACGAGACACGAGCAACCGAGATCGTCGCCGCGTACACCGGCGGCACGCTGCCCGTGTGCGACGGTGCGCCGATCAGTGCCTCCGGGTGGACCCGCCCCGTGCCGGGAACGGCCGGTTCCGGCTTCCGCACGGCCGACCGGCCCGGCCACGACGGGGTCGACATCATGGCCCCGAAAGGCACCGTCATCCGTGCCGCGTCCGGTGGCGTCGTGGTGCGCGTCCGGTGCATCGTCGGCGGCGAGTCGTGGGAACCCACCGGCGGCCCGATGCCATGCGACAGCGACGGCTACCTCGGGCTCGGCGGGTGCGGCTGGTACGCCGACATCCGACACTCTGGCGACATCACTTCGCGCTATTGCCACATGGTCAGGCAACCCACGGTAACGGTCGGTCAAACGGTGATCGCCGGACAACCGATAGGCCACGTCGGAAGCTCCGGAAACTCCTCCGGCCCGCATTTGCACTACGAGATCCACGAAGGCGGCAGCAGTCCTGTTGACCCGGTGCCGTTCATGCGCCAAAGAGGCGTACCGCTGTAAAGCCGTGAAGTGATTTCCCGCACAATCTGAATGCGCTTACGTGAGGGCGTGGTGCTGCCGCGTGTCTGCCCTACCGGAGGAGCGGCGCCGTCGTAGACGCCCCGAAAACGGCATCCCGTAGGGCGGCGCGTGCGGCTCATGCCGCACCGACCCTAGGTGGGGTAGGGAGGTGTGCGGAACGTGGCGCAGCGTCGAATGTGGGCCGTTAAACGGCCTGTCATGTGGCGATAGGTTTTCTGAAAGGAGGGCCCCGGAGGGTGTGGTGTCGCCCCGGTAAAGAGTCTTGGGCGGCGGGGTTGACAACCATCGGGCATCGAGCGTCCATGGACGTGGGCAACAAAAACCGCCCGGCGGAACCGCAAACAATGCGCATCATGCGTACGCGGAATCGCTATTCGTCGACCCCATTTTGTGGAGGTGTATTGCCATGACCGCAAACATCGTTCTCACCCCCGGCACCGACGAGGCCCGGTCCGCCGTCGCCGAGGCCCTGCGCGACCACCCCGGCGTCACCGCCCGCAAGCTGGCCGGAACGGCGAACCTGCCGCTACCGGTCGTCACCGAGGCACTCACCGCCATGGAAACCGCCGGGACCGCCACCCGCACCCCCGACCCCGCCAAGGGCAACCGCAAGAGCGCCGACACCTGGCAGACCACCACCGCCGACCCGAGCGCCAACGACGAGCCGACGCCCACCGGCGACACCCTGGCCACCGGCCCGGCGACGGGCACCGCCGACGAGGAGGCCCCCACGGACGCGACGCCGGACGCGGCCGACGAGCCCACCGCCGACAACGACGGCCTGGCCACCGCCGACGAGCCAACGGCCGAAGACGCCCCGCCGACCGACCCGACGCCGGACACGGCCGATGACGAGGCCGGCACGGACACGACGCCGGACACGGCCGACGAGGCACCCCTGCCCGAGGCCCCGGTGTCCGGTACCCCCGTGTCCGGGGCACCGGTCGGCCCGCGTCAGCCCGACCTCAAAGTTTTGATCATGGCGGGTGTGTTGGGTGGGCACCCGGACGGCATCACCGCCGACGCGGCGATCGGGGAGAGCGGCCTGTCGGTGGCGATGGGTGACACGATCCTCGCCGCGATGGAGGTTGCCGGGGCCGCGCGCCGCCTGCCGGTTGACGACGACGGTAACGAGTTGTGGCTGATCGGAAACGGTGACCTCGCCACGGTGGACCTGGCCAACGCCCCGACGCACTCCACGTGCCCCACGTGCGGTCACACCCGCAAGATCCGCCGTCCCTCGGCCCGGCGCACCACCGGCACCGGCCGCACGACCGGCGAGATCAACAGCGACGGGTCGATGAAGCTGGCTAAGAACGAGTTGCGGCACCGGGTCGAGGCGTTCATGCGTGACCTCGGCACCGGCCACGACGTGACCCCCGGCACCGTCGCCCGTGAGATCGGCGGACGCAGCCCCGGCGCGGTCCGCAACGCCATGGAGAAGCTGACCGGGTTCGGGGTGCTGATCCTGACCCGTGAAGCCCCGGAAACCTACGCCCTCGCCGACAACCCGCCCGCCCCGACCGCCGAGGTCCGCGCGTTCATGGCCTCGCCGCAGACCGACACCACCCCACCCGCCGACGACGAGGCCGGCACCGATGAGGCCGCCGCCGCGCCGGTAGCGGCCTGACCGACCGCCCCGCCGGGGCCGGGCACCATGCCCGGCCCCGGCACCCGTATGCCCACCCACCAGCGCCACGGAAGGAACAGGCGATGACCACCTCCCACGACTACCTCAACCACCACCGCGCCGCCCATGGCCCGACGCACGCGCCGGGGTCGCTGCGCTGCCCCGAATGCGGGGAACCCGCCAGGACCATGCCGCCGCGTGACTGGCCCCTCGACGGGTTCGCCCCGCGCCCGGCCACGTCCCACCACGACGGCACCCCGCTATGCCCGGTGCCCGGCCCGAACGGCTCGCAACCGTCGGATCCGATCGGCGCTCCGGCACGTCTGACCACCCGTGCGGCTGGTGACTCGTGACCGGCCCATCGGCCACCGGCCCGGCTGCCAACGGGCCCGACATCCCACCCTCGCTGGCCGCGCGTCCTCACGACGCGCGGCGCGGCCTACCCATCCCGCCGGTCAACATCCACCCCAACCCTGGCGGCGGGTCGCACGTGGACTTCACCACGATCAACACCACCGCCTCGACCCGCCTCGCTGTCGAACGGAGGTGCTCGCTGTGCGGTGAGCCGATGGGCTATTGGGTGGCGTTCCTCGGCGGTCCGAGGGCCGCCGAGCTGATGCGTTACGCGGACCCGCCGGGGCACCCCGAGTGCATGACCGCCGCCCTGTCGCTGTGCCCGCACCTCGCGCTCGGTCGGCACCGCCGCGCCCGCGCCGACCGACCCGGGGCGGGCATCATCCCGCCGGGGTCGCACGGTGACAAACCCGACCGGTACCTGTTGGGCGTCACCCGCACCTACCGAACCCGGTTCATCCCCGAACACGGGTTCACCGTGTACCTACCGGCCCCGTTCACAACCGTCCGCGCGTACCTGTACGGGCCGGACGGGCGGCTACACCCGGCCACCGACACCCGGTAGGCCGCGCCCGGCGGCGGCCGTCAGATTCGCCGCAGAAACCTCCATCGACTCGAACCGATCGTCTTGATCGGCGGATAGAGGTAGGAAACATTGTTTGTGGCGGCACGGTCAGGGTTGGAATCCCCTGACCGTCCCGCCCAACCGAACACCACACGACCGGGAAGGGGTGCCACCGTGGCACACGAACTGGAAACCCTCGCCAACGGCCAGACGGCCTTCGCCTCCGCACGGTTGACCGCCTGGCACCAACTCGGCACCGTCACCGACGCCTGCATGACCGCACAGGAGGTCATGAGCAAGGCGTGGCTCGGGGGCTGGGAGGTCCGCAAGATCGCCCTTCAGGGCATCGAGGTTACCGAGCGGGGGGTGACGAAGGTTGACTGCCCCGACAAGTACATGACCGTCCGCACCAACCCGGCCACGGGCGAGACCGAGTACCTCGGCGTGGTCGGCGAGGACTACAGCGTGGTCCAGAACGAGCAGGTCGCCGAGACCCTCAACCTATTGGTCGACGCCTCCGGCGCGCACTTCGAGACCGCAGGCTCCATGCGTAAGGGCCGGTCGGTGTTCGTCACCATGAAGCTGCCCACCGCGATGCGCATTGCCGGGGTGGACGACATGGACCTGTACCTCGCGGCCACCACCTCGCACGACGGCACCGCCGCGCTTCGCCTCGACGCGACCCCGGTGCGGATCGTGTGCGCGAACACCCAGGCCCTCGCCTATCAGCGGTCGCGTAGCTCGTACACGTTCCGGCACACCTCGAACGTGACCAGCAAGATCGCCGAGGCGCGGCAGGCCCTCGGCCTGATGTGGAAGGCGTTCCACGACTTCGAGACCGAAGCCGAGAAGATGATCAACGAGTCGTTGACCATGGGCGAGTTCGAGAAGATCGTCGCCCAGGTGTGGCCCCTCGCGGACGACGCCTCCGACACCGCGAAGAACAACGCGAAGCAGCGCACGAACACGTTGCGATACCTGATCCGAGACGCGGACACGCAGAAGGCGATCAAGGGCACCCGGTGGGCCGGCTACCAGGCCATCACCGAGTACGTGGACCACTTCGCCCCCGCCAAGACCGACCTCGCCCGCGCCTCGCGGGCGCTGACCGGTGCCGGTGCGGACCTGAAGGCCCGCGCGTTCGAGTTGCTGGCGGTCTGAGATGCGCTGGCCATGGTTCCGACGCCGGAAGAAGAGGAACAAGCCCGGCCCTGTCACCGGGGCGCACCACGCCACCGGCACGGCGAAAGTCCGTACCGAGCCGGTCGTCGCGCCACCGCCCGCCTCGGTGCCCACCGACTCGGCCGTGATCGCGCTGGCCAACGATGTGTGTGCCCAGTTCGCGCGGGCTGAGGTCGCTCGCGCGTTGGCCGGACACTCCACCAGTCACGCCGAACACGCCACCCTGACTGAACGCGCCGCCCGATTCGACGCACTCGTTGACGAGCGTTGGCGGGAGCTGGTCAAGGCGATCCGCGCGGGACTGCCCCGCGCGGCGCAGGTCGAGCGGTTCATGCCGGTCCGACCGCTGACCAACGGTCACGTCGAGCTGCACGTGCACGACACCTCGGCCCGCCGCCTCGTCGTGCTGCTCACCGGCGCGCAGGCCCTCGCCGTGGGCGCGCACCTGACCGCGTACGGGGCAACCAGCCTCGACCGCATCGGGCAAAAGCTCGACCCCGGTCTGCCGCACGTGAAGGCCGCCCCGCCGTTCGTCCCGCCCGGAGTCGCCGCTCAACCGGCCACCCCGGACGGTTCCGCCGGTCAACCGCTCGCCTGGTCCTGACCGTTGCCGGTGTGCCGCGCGGCCAGGGTCCACCCCCACGGGCCGCGCGGCACACCACCCGACATCCCCTCTGACTCACCACGGAGTACCGATGTACCGATCCATGGAGTACGGCGACACCGCGCGAGTGATCAAGCCGGCCGACCCGGTCGAGTACCGCCTCGGCACCGTCATCGACGTCCGCTATTCCACCCCGCACACCACCTACGCCCGCCGCTACACCCTTCGATTCCCCAACGGCGACGAGCGCACCTACCCAGCCGCGCACGTCAAGCGAGCCACCCGGGCCGACGACCGCGCCGCCCTGGAGGCCGCGCTCACCACGGCGGCCGAGGCGGTACGCGACGCCTGCCGCATCGCCCACGACTACGACGCCGACCTCAGCACCGGAACCGCGAGCCTGCTGCGGCGGCTGATCGACCTCGCGAGCCTGCGCCTCGGACTCACTTTCAACCCCGCCAACCCCACCCGGCCGCAGCTCACCCGCCACCAGGACGGAGGCGACCAGTAATGCCACCGAATTCCCCGCCCCCCGAGGAATCCGCCCGACCTCCCGAAGTGGCAGCGCTCGACGCGAGCACGGGGCCGGTCCCGGAGTCGCTCTACTGCCGCCGCTGCCGTCGCGCACTCAACGTCCGCTTCAACAACCTGGGCATGGTCGTCGAGTACCTGCACGCGGCCGAGCAGCGCGGCCAACGCAGCGACCACCGCCCCGAGCCCGTACCCATCACCGAGATCCCCGATCCGATCATCGAGTGCGACTTCTGCTCCGCACCTGAGGCCGCCTGGATCTACCGGTGCGCCAACCAGATCACCGACGCCCGCCGAGTCACCGCACAGGTCATCGCCGTAGGCGACTACCAGACTCGACACCACGCGGCACGGGTACGCCGCACCGACACCGAGCATGCCTTCACCCAGGCGTGGGGCGAAGGCTGGTCGGCGTGCGACGGCTGCGCCGACTTCATCGAGGGCCGGGACCTTTACGGGCTGATCGGCCGGGTGGTCGAGTCCCTGCCCGTGAAGCTCACCCGAGGCAAACACCTCATGCGCACTCGGGGCCAGCTCCACGAGCGGTACTCCGAGGTGTTCGACACCCTCGCCCCCGGCCGAGGCCGGATCGCACCGGGCCACACCCTCGGCATCTGGACCCACCCGGCGGGGGAGGTGCCATGACCGACACCACGGGGCGCCACGGGTGGCCCGCCTTCACCCATGCGAAGGCCCGCCGCCGGATCGGGCCGGTGTGCGGCGCAGAGGGCGTGCCGTTGAGCCGCGTCACCGAGGACCCACACCTCGTCACCTGCCCGGACTGCGAGTCGCTGGCCGAGATCGAGGCGCTTCCCGACGACGCGACCGCTGGCGACCCTCGCGTCATCGAGCTGTTGCGGGAGGCGAGAAGCGGCAACTCCCGCAAGATCGACGGGGTGGTGGTGGACGCGACCACCGCCGCCGCGATCCTGACCGTCTATGACGCGATCAAACCCGCCACCCGCGCGAAACTCGCCGCACTACCAATACACCTGATGGCGCAGACAGCGTGGCGGGTGCTGCGTCCCCCGTCGTAACGAGGCGGGTCGGTGGCCGGCGGGCACACCCGAGGGTGCGTGGAATCCCCGACCGGCCACCTCGCCCCGCTGCAGGCCAACCTGCGGACCACACGACCGCTCCTGCCCGAGCCAGGCGTACCGCCGATCCTACGACCGCGCGCCCTGCCCGCCTCGCCTCGACCGCACGGCGCAGGCCACGAAGCACCCGGGGGAGGATGAACGGCGTGGCACGACACGTGATCGACGGACGGCCCGCCCTCGACCGGGCCGGAGTCGCCGCGCACACCGGCGCGGCGTACTCCACGGTCAACCACTGGCACCGCCACCGCGCCCGGTTCGGCTTCCCCGAAGGTTTCCCGCACGACGGCCGCGAGTGGTTCTGGCTCGACGACATAGAGGCGTTCCACGCCGCGCACCAGGTCGCGAAGCGGGCCGAGCTGACGAAGGTCGACCGCCGCGGCGACTCCGACGACCTCATCGGCTCGGGCACGGCGGCGAGGGTCCTCGGCTACGGCTCGTACCGCAACCTGCCCGACACCCTGTACGACCACCCCGACCGAGTCGAGACGCTGCCGGACGGGCGGGTGCGCCGACTATGGTTCCGGCGCACCGTGTGGGCCGTGGCCGACGCCCGTACGGGCCGCCAGTCCACCGGCCGCACCCCCGGCACCACCGGTGCCCGCAAACCGCACCCGTACGCCGACGACCCTCGACTTCCCGCCGCCATCGCTCTCCTGACCGAGGCCGACCGCGCCGGGTGCGACCGACGCGGCCTCGGCGTCGCGCTCGCTCAGCAGCTCAACATCACTGAACGCACGGCGCAGCGACTGCTTGCCGCCGCGTACGCGGCAAGCGGCACCTCTTCCGGGCAAACAGCCTGAGTACGGCAGGTGCCGCCGAGTCGGGTCAGCCCGGCCCGGCGGCATCCGCCGTACGAGCGGTTCAGTCTTCGTCGTCGTCCTCAGCGGCAGCCCGAGGCGTCGGAACCTCGAACAGGTAGCGCAGCGCGCCGTTGATGTCGGTGTCTCGACTGTCGGCCGTGCGCTTCAGCACGTCGTACACATCGTCGGCGACCTGGATCGTACGGAGGCCGGGCGTTGCGTCGGTCATGGTGATCCCTTCTGGCAGCGTTCGGCGTGCCCGTTCGGGCAGCCGTGCCTATCCACGCTGACCTCGACGACGCGATCAAGACCGCCGCCGGTGCCAGGTCGGGGTGCGGCTGAACGCTCTGTCTAAAAGTGCTAGGCGTAGCATTGGCGCCTATGGAAAAAGGCGAACGCGGCTACACGGGTGCCCCCGTGGTTGCGATTATGCATCGTGCGGTCGCTGATGCGGCCCGCGCAGTGTCGCAGCTCCCCTCCGAGCAATTGGCTGGTCTCGACGTGCGCGCTGGGGAACACTTAGCTGCTATCTTGGCCACTGCATTTCTGGGCGTTGTGCCGTTCAAAGTCGACACGGATGGCGATGTCGACCTGCGATTCCGGCTTCCCGATACCTCGGCATTCCCGCTACTGGCTAGCGGTGAGATCGCATTCGAAGTCAAGTCGACTCCAGGCCCGTTCCGTAAGTTCGATCACTCGATCGGTGTCGCTATTTCCCGCGGAGATGCTGATGGGTTGTCCATATCGGTGAAGGTGGAAAGCGCCGACGGTATCCTGGCCAGCAGTCGTCCCATGTTGGATCGAGCGCAGATCAGCTTGCAGAGGAAAACGTCAAATGATGTGTCACGTAACATATTCCTCGTGATTCACCCGTTTGACCGCTTTGCAGTGGAGATCTATGAATCACCGATTATCGGCCCCGCCCTCGCGCCACTGGATGTAGACGCCGACACCGTATGGGTGTTGTGGGTTCCCGACCATCTCGTGGTGTGGTCGAGAAGAGAAGGGCGTTGGACCGACCTGCTCTTTAACGGGATGGACAGAGATGAGATGACCGCGGCTAGGTCAGAGTCCCTCGCGGTTCTCCAGGAAGTGGAGTTAAAGTTCCTCGCTGATGTGGGCTACCAGGCCGGCTCGCCCTATTTATTTGGACTGGCGCAGCGTGGCGAGTAGTTGTGAGACAGCGCTGTTGCGTATTGAGTGGCCGTTCTGGCGTAGCCGCCGGGCGAGGGCATCCCGGCTGACGGTGTGGCCTTCGCGGGTCAGTTCGTCGCGGGCCGTGCGGGCGGCGGGTAGTAGCGGCACCAGGTCCCGGGCGAGGTCGACGTCGGTAACGTCGGATGGGCCGTCATCGTCAGGCTCCGCGCCGAGGTCAGCATCAGTCTCGCTGCCGTCTGCTTCCTGGGCGTCGTCCCGGGGCCCGGCAGCGTCAGGAGTCCTGCCGTGGGCAGATTCGTCGGCATCGGCATGGTGGGGAGATGGTTCCAACAGTGGACTCTGGCGGGGTGGCCTGGTGTCGCTGGTCCCAGGCGTGGGCTCGACGGGTGAGGATGCGATGGGCTGGCCTGGAGGTGGTGCCGCGGATACGTCAGCCGGCACGGTGTGTGGTTGACGTTCGGCTTCGCGGCGACGGGCGGCGAGTTCCACGAGCGATACCGACGCGACGACGATCAGCCCGTCCACCGAGAGCGGCAGGAGGTAGGGGACGGTGCCTGTTTCGCCGTACCGGGCGACGACTCCGACCATGTGGTGGTAGCTGATCCAGGCGGCGATGGCGGCGATGGCCGAAGCGGCGACGATCCGGATGACGCCGAGCGCACGGCGGTAGACAGGGATGCGGGTAACCAGCTCGACGGTGATCAGGAGGGCCATAGGCGGCCACGCCGCGATGGTCTGGGAGATCGGGTTCGGTTGGGCGTGCAGGATGTTCGCGGTGACCGAGGCGGCCACGCCCAGGGCCAAGGTCGCCCGCACCGCCCATTGCATCCGTTGGAGCTGACGGTGGTTCATGGCCGTCCTCCACCCGCGGGGGCGATGGGGCGGAGTTGGCGTTCGGCGATGCGGCGGGTGGCCTGGGACGGTTCGGCGTCGCCGAGGTCGGCGAGGCGTTCCTCCAGCCGGCTCAGGGTGCGCCGTACGGCGTCGGGTCGCTGCTGTCGGCCGTGGATGCGCATGATCCGCTGGTACAGCTCCTCGTTGACGGGGTCGAGGTCGGCGGCGCGTTCGAGGGCGGCAACAGCTTGGTCGGGGTGGTCGGGTTCGAGGATTTCGGCGATGCGGACGTAGGCGGTGAGGATCTGGTGGCGGTAGCTGGTGGCGCAGTCGGTGGCCCACGGGTGGTCGTGGCCTTCGGCGAAGTCACCTCCGTACAGCTCGGTGGCCCGGCGTAGCGCGGTGAGCATCGCCGTTTCGTCGTCGGTGGCGGTGGCCTGGTCGATGGCGGTGAGCATCTGCCAGAGGTCCACGGTGACGGTTGCGGGGTCGAGCTGGTATCGGCCGGTGGCCGGGTCGTAGACGATGAACATGGGCTCCTCGTGGCCGGTGGCGGCGCGCAGCACCCGCCGGGCGGAGGTGATGTCCGTGCGTACGCGTTTGACGGCGGCGGTCGGGTCGGCGTTGGGGTGCAGGTCGGCGGCGAGTTGGTCGAGGGTGCGGCCGGCGGGGTGGGCGGCGAGGACGGCGAGCGCGGTGTAGGAGCCGCTGCGCATTCCGGTGGCGATCGTTCCGGCGTCGGTGGCGACGGTGACCGGGCCGAGGACCCGGAGGCGGACCAGGGCCGCCGCGTCGTCGGGCTGGACCGGTACGGCCTCGTTTGTTTCGACGGTCACCGCGGCCGGCGAGGTCTCGGTGGGCGGGTCGTCAACGTCGGTACCGGCCTCGGGACGGGCTATCGCGTCGGTGAGCATGGAGAGGATGGCGGCGAGGTCGTCCGCGCCGAGGGCGGACAGCCGTCCCACCGAATGCAGTTCATTGCCGGTGGCGGTGCCCTCGGCGCTGATCTCGATGGTGGGGATGCCGTCGTGCGGGCCGAGGATGACGGGGTGCAGGTTCAGGGTGGCGCGGTGGGTGGCGACGGCGTGGAGGCGTGCGGCGTGCCGGGGGTTGGAGTCGATGAGTAGCACGTAGGGCGGCTGGGTCTCGGCGTGGTCGGTGCGGGCGTTGAGGTCGGTGATCGTCTCGGCGTCGAAGGTGTCCAGCAGCCGGCACCGGCCGATCATCTCCTCCTCGGCGTGGGTGACCGCCGCAGCGGTGTCGGCGAGCACGATGAGGCGTTCTCCGTCGTAGGCGGTGCCATCGGGGTCCAGCCCGACCGCCGGGGCGTTCTCGGGCAGGAGCCGGGCGAGTAGGTCGGCGGTGGTGACGACCACCGGGCGGGCGGCGGCGGACTCCACCGCGCCGCTGGTCAGGACGGACGCGAGGATGGCGCGGGCCGCTGGCACGGCTCCCTCGCCGTGCAGGGCCACGCCGGGACCGGGCAGGTGGAACAAGCTGATCTCGGTGCCGTCCGAGGCGACGCCGATCGGCGCCGCCACGAGAGGGCTGGCGGGGCGGTGGTCGCTGCTGCGGCCGAGGTAGCGGCTGCCGATCTTGTCGACGGGGGCCAGAGAGAGCGGCATCGGGGACGGTTGCGGCGCGGTGCTCACCGATGCGGGGAAGGCCAGTCGGGCGCGGCGGCGTCGTTGGAGGCGTAGCAGAGCGGCTACGGCGGCGATGGCGGCGGCCAGACCGAGGCTGATCCAGCCTCGCGTGGGCAGTGTGGCCCCCGCCTCGCCATACGGTGGCTCGTCAGCTCGATCCGAGTCCGGGGTGGGTGTGGTTGCGTCTGCTGTGCTGGTGGGGGTGCGGGGTGAGGCGGTGTGCGGCGATGGCGGGCGGGGTTGACCATCGGGCGTTGGGCTGGTGGGTGGCGCGGCGGGTGCCGTGTCGGGCGTGGGGGCGGCGGTGCCGGGGTCGGCCGTAGCGGGGTTTTGAGGGCTGGGAGAGGCGGGGGTCGGTGTGGCTTGGCGGGCGGGAAGAGCGAGCGTCCATCCGACGTGGAGGAGATCGGGGTTGGTGAGGGCGTAGCCGTTGGCCTGTTCGTGTCCCCGGTTGAGGGTGTAGATCTCCGGCCAGCGTTTCGGGTCGCCGAGGTGCTTCGCGGCGAGGTCCCACAGGGTGTCTCCGGCTTCGACGCGACAGGTCCCGCTTCGGGTGTACCGTGCCTCGGAAGGTGCGGTGGCACCGGTTAGGTGCGGAGTCGGCGGTGCGCTGGTCTGAGTGAAGAGGGACACAGGACGCGGTGTCGCTGAGGCTGGTGTTGCGGCGGTCGTGACGAATGACGTGTCGACACGTCCGTACTCGAAAGATGGGGAAGTGCCAGTTCGATCAGGTGTTGTAGGTAGCCGATCATCGTCAGCTTTGGTGCCTTTGCCCGCCGACGGTGGTGTCTCTGGTGGCCGGTCGGCGTCCGTTGTCGTCGTGGTCCCGGCGGTGGCGGGCAGCGCTGCGACGGTGCTGACGGCGGTGGTGCCCAGCAGCGCGGCCGTGAGAGTTTGCAGGGGCCCAGGTAGACGCAGCGTGAGCAGCCATCGCATGCGACGGGCGAGGTGGCGGTGGAGGTGATCGGCGATGGCGGCCACGAGGAGCAGCCACAGCAGCCAGGCCCCACCCTGCCCCAGCAAGGTGATGAAGCCGGCGGTCAGCGGTTGACTGTGCCACGCCAGTAGTTCGTTCATGGACAGCCCGTCGAGGGTGAGCCATCCTGCCAGGTAGAGCAGCACCGGCGGGGCCAGCGCGAGTACGGCGGTGCAGGCGCGCACGAAGGGTGCTGAGGCTCGTTTCGCCATGATCCGTCTCCCTCCGAAAGGCGTGGCGGTCGGTGAGAAGGACCGTAAGTGCGAGTCGCGTTGCTGATGCCGATGTCGGTGCTTACAACACCTCACACGTCCTTACACGGCTTTACACGCGCAGGTCACGGCCGTGCGGACTTGGTGGGTGATGGGGTGATGCCGCCGGGGCAACCTCGCGATCACTGCCAGGCGCCGGACGCAGCGCGCGTACCACCAACGCCGCTGCGAGTGCGGGGCGGTGACCGAACGCGGACGTTTTCCACAGGCTGTGGATAGATCGCGCTCAGATCCAAGAGGGGCCGGACGTCGTCGGCGGGCTGTCCGGGCGAAGGGTTCCTGGTGCGCCGTACCGGACTCCGCGCCTGTGCGGGTTGACCGTTTGTGGGAACGGGGCGGAGGCCTACTGCCGCCGGCTGGCGGTTCCGTGTTCGCGGTCGAGCGGGGGATGTGGGGTGTCGTCGAGGCCGGCGTGGGCGAGGTTCCGGAGGTAGCGGTGGTGCATTTCGGTGGCGGCGTGATGGTCGCCGTGGGTGATGAGGGCGTTGCGGGCGCGGGTGTGGAGGTTGGCGTTGTACGGGTCGATGTGGATGCCGGTCTGCAGTAGGGCGAGTGTGCGTTGTGGGTCGGGTTCGGTGTCGGCGAGGGCGACGCAGGTGTCGATCACGTGTCGGCGGATGGCTTCGCGTTGGGGGTCGAGCCATGGCCAGGTGCGTCCTGCTGCGAGGTCGGCGGGGTAGGCGTCGAGGATGGTTTGCCAGGCGGTGGTGGTGTCGGTGACGGTCGCGGCGGCGCGTTGGATGGCGGCGTGCAGGTGCCACAGGTCGACGTCGATGTGTGTGGGGTTGAGGCGGTATCGGTCGTCGGTGTGGTCGATGACGTGTAGTCCGGTGGCGGTGCGGATGCTGCTGCGTAGGTCGCTGAGGGTGGTGTAGAGCCGGCCGGTGGGTGAGCGGCGGGGTAGGCCCGGCCAGATGGCTTCGGTGAGTTGGCGGGTGTCGGCGCCGGTGGGGTGGGTGGCGAGGTAGACGAGGATTTGGAGGGCGGCGCTGCGGCGGATGGTGAGGGGCTCGCCGTCGATGAGCAGTGTGGGTTCACCCAGGATGCGCAGTTGCAGTCTCTGTCGGGGTGCGGTGGACGGTCGAGGCTGCTTCCCGCGTGTGGTCTGCCGTGGCAGGCGCGGTCCCGGCGGCATCGCCGGCGGGAGGTGGGGGCGCGGTGCGCTCAAGGCGGGTGGTGTCGGGTCCGGGTGGGCAATGATGGTGAGCAGGTCGGTGGCCGCCACCTGGTCCAGGACACACAGCCGTGGTCGGGGTGTTTCGGGGCGGGACGGGTCGTGGAGGTGGCCGGTGGAGTCGGCGTGCCAGGTCGGGCCGCCGGGCCCTTCTCCCAACACGACCAGCCTGCTGGCGCCCGTGGTGGCCGCGCTGATCAGGTGGGTCATGTCGTGCCGGTCGTAGTCGTCGGCGGCCAGGATCACGATCCGTGAAGTGTCTGCGGATTCGATGATCCGCGCAGCGTCGTCGAGGTCTTCCACGATCGTCAGGTGTGGCAGACGCCGACCGAGTGTTTCCGCCTCCGGGCCGAGGAGGCTGGTCAGCGTGGTCCGGGTGGTGACCAGCGTGGTGTTGGGGTGGCGTGGCCCGGCCAGGAGAACGGTGACAAGTAACCCCCGGCCAATGGGCAGGGCGCCGGGTCCGGTGAGGCCCAGGCCGCCGGCCGGAAGGATCCCGGTGAGGGCGGCAAGGCTGTCCGCTGGCATCTGCGCAGCCGGCGGGGCGGGAGCGTCGGCGAGGGCGGCTTGGACGGCCGTGACGGTGGGGGGTAGCGCTTCGGTGTCTGGTTCCTGGCGGCGGTGCGGGCCGGGTGGGCGAGGGACGTAGTCGCGGCGGCGGCGGAGCCAGATCAGCGCTGCGGCAGCAGCGACCTGCTCGGCTACCTCACGGGGCAGCCATCCGCCGGACACCACGATTCCGTCATCGCGTGCCGCGCTGTCGTCATGCAACGGGCTGGCCCGCTCGGGCTGCTCCGATACTCCCGTTGTCGGCGGTGGTGGTGGGGGCGGGGTGGTCGTGGCGGTGTTGGTGGTGACGCCGAAGACTGCCGCTCCGGCCATTCCGCTGGCCGTCGCCTGTAGTGGTGTCGGTAGGGGAAGCCGCCGGAGCCAGACCACGGTCGCGCGGAGGCGGGTCAAGACCCGTACGGCGACGGTGTAGGCGAGCAGCAGCCACAACAGCCACGCCCCGATCGTCAGCCCGGCGGTGAGGGTCTGCTCGGTCAGCGGTTCCTGCAACCACGCCCGCGCTTGTTCCCTGGTCGGCCATCCGCGTACGGGTGGGCCGATCAGAACCAGCAGGACCACGGGCGGGCCCGTCAGGAGCGCGAGGACGAACAGCAGCGACATCAGCTGTCGCGGCCACCGCACCTCATCCACCCCCGCCCGCAGCGGGGAAGGTCGTTGCTGGCGTCGTGGCGGCGGGGGTGATCGTGGGCGGACGGATGATCTGCGTCCACAACCGGCCCGCCCACCACACCGCCACGGCCACGGCGTAGCTGATGGCGAGGATGCGGGATGCCTGCATGCTGACGATCGCCGCGCTGATCACCCCGACCGGAGCGCAGAGGACGAGGCGGAACATCAGCGGGGTCACCAGCGCCATGACGATTCCGACACCGACCAGCAGCCCACCCACCCGACCGGCGATGTCGATCCACACCACCAGTTCCGGCCACCTGTCGGCGGTCAACGAGTACTGAACCAGCCCCATACCGAGCCCGGCGGCGATGATCGATCCGCTTGGTGCGGCCAGCAGCGCCGACCACCCGCCGGGCGGGGTGCGCCACTGCCGGGCGGCGACCACCGCCGTCGCCACCGCCAGCACCGTGAGGGGAGTGAGCGGCCACAGGGCCCAGCCGAGGAACGGGCCCACCGGCAGACCGAAGTACTCGCTGGTGACCACGGCGTACAGACCGGCGATCGCCAAACCCAGCGAGACCGCAGCGAGGATGCCGATGCTGACCTTCCCACCCTCGGTCCGCGTACTTGGTGTGGGGCTGCGCGCGGCAATCAGGGAACCGAGGACGGTACCTGCGGCGAGGCAGGCCAACAGAGCGAACACGGCGGCCATCGTGAACTCGCCCCAGTTCAGCTGCACCCAGTAGTGCACGCTCAGCGTGTTGTGCTGCTCCGCAGTCGACAGGCACTGCCAGATCAAGGCCAGGGACGCGAAGCCCGGCACCGCGATCGCCACCGCCCGCCGCACAGGCGGCACCGCAACCTCCACCACCTCCGCAGGCCCCGCGTTCGCTGCCCCCGCGTCCGCAGCGCCTCGGACCGCGACAAGCTGAGGATCGACCACGACTGTGGGGGCGATACCCGTGCGCTCGGCGACGACCGTAGCCAGATGCGGCAGATGCGCACTGCCGCCCACACAGTAGATTCCCGCCAGGTCATCGGCACCGAGTTCGGCCGCGGCGAGGGTCTCCCCGACCAACTCCGCCACACGTCGCACCACCGGCCCGGCAGCCTGGTCGAGCATGGCGCTGTCCGCGATGACCGGTGCCCGCCCGGCAAGCGGTACCGCAACGGCCGGGTGCGTCCCCAAGCTCTCCTTCGCGGTACGGACCACCTCCGCCATCGCCCAATCGCCCCTGCCGTCGCCGGCCACCCCCCGACCACCCGCGAGAGCGGCAGTCAAGGCCAGGTCAACGGCGGTGCCACCCGCCGCAGGATCGGCGAGGGTCGCCAAGACCTCGAAACCAGCAGCGCCGCGACGCAACACCGTCACCTCCGCGCCCGCCCCCACGTCACACACGACGATGAACGCCCCCACCGGAAACTGCACACCCGTGGCCAGCAGATGCCCGGCAACGGCTACCGGAGCCTCGACAAGACGCGGCTGAGCCAGACCCGCCCGGTGCGCGACCTGCCGCATCCACGTACGCCGACGAGGCCCCCACCCCGCCGGCACCACCAGCCGCACATCCCGCACCGGCTCACCAACGACCCGCTCCGCCTCGACCGCCACCCTGCGCAACGGCGCAGCCGCCAACGCCAGAGACTCCACACGAGCAGCACCCACCGTCTGGTCACCGTCAGAGGGGCGACGCGAGCTCGGGATCAACCCGCTCGGCTGCTCCCCGGCGGCCTGCCAGGCCCGCCTCCCGGTCCACACCTGCCCATCATCGGCCACGTAGACAGCGCTGGGCAGATACGGCAGCCCGTCGAACGACAACGTCGACGAACTGCCATCAGCCCAGGCCAGAACAGCCACGGTGCTGGCGCTACCGCAGTCGATCGACAGCCGCGCTTCCCCCGCCTGCATAGACACAGTCAAACATGAAGATCTGATTCACGTCACCTGTCGATCACGCACAGGTAGTCGAGCCGCGTCCCGTTCTGCCGCTGGCCCTAGCCCACCCTTACGGACCGGGACGGCGCACCAGCACAGCACGCGGATAACTCGCTGTGGGGCGCCCGAGGGGCGTAGCGCTTGCTCGGCGGTCCTTGAAACTGTGAGGAGCTGTGGATCGTCAAAGCTGGTGAACCGACCCGGCGACACGACCGCGGCCCGCCATGCCGAGCTGGATGGAGGATCGCGGTTGCTCGCCGGTCACAGGCCGGCCACAGCCGCCTCGACCTTTCTGGCCAGTGACGGCTTCACCTTCCCCGACACACGTACCAGCACCCGCCCCTGATCCGCCCGGTAGTGGTACTCGGTGCCCAACATCGGCATGTTCTTGAGCGTGTCCTGGATGAACTTCGACCGCCGGTCTGCGTCATCGGTGGTCGGCCATACCTCGATCACAAGGCCGCGGTCGATGCCGTACTTGTCGGTCTCGGTGTCACCTCCAGGCAGGTCGGCGGAGGCGCGTGTCGTGTAGCCGTTCGGGCGGCCGAGCAGGTCGTTGGGGTCGTTGTCCTCGTGCTGCACCGCGCCGTGGGTGGCGCCGAGTCTCGCGGCGGTCAGCTTCGCCAGTACCGCCTCCGCGTCCATCGGCGGGGCTGGCGCAGGCGTCATCCCCGCGCTGGTGGCCGCAGCGGGGCCAGCGGCCTGGGGGCTATTGGCGGAGTTGTCGCCGCAGCCGGCGAGCATGAGCGTGACGGCGGTGAGGATTACGAAGGTGTGTCGCAGTCGCATCGGACGATCATCCGACCAGCCGGGCTCGTTCGGTGGCCAACGACCGGGCGGCAGGGTGTCGTGTGGCCGACAGCTTCTATCCTGCCGAGCAGTTCCAGGCGACGGCGGCCACCACCGGCGGCGAGGCAAACCTGCGGTTACGTGCCTGTGAAGCGGACAAGTCATTTCTATCGATGATCTTTCATAATGTTCGGTGTAAAGATCATCGATTAGGAGGTCTTGCTTCTGTTGTGGAGGTCTCGCATCGGCTGAACGGTTGGTTTGGGTCGGTCGGGCGATCTTGGGCGGCGCCAGGTCTTGTGGTGGTTCCGTGGCCGTGACTACGGTGGCGAGCAATTTTTCATGATCGACGAGGAGTCGTTGTGGACGTTGCTGGTCGCCGTGGGGGCACCTCGTTCGATCGCTTTGGCGCGCGTGGGCGGGTGCGCGCGAGTGTGGTGGCGTTGGCGGTGTTGGCGGGGTTGTTGCCGGTGGTGCAGTTTCCCGCCGTGGCGGTGGCGTCGCCGGTGACGGAGCCGGGGGAGTCGGTTTCGGTGGGGGGTGTTCCGCTGCCGGCGGTGCGGCAGGGGCCGGATCCGGATGACGAGTTCGCGGTGACGGTGCCGCTGCCGGCGGCGACGTTCCCGCCGGCTGGCGAGGCGGTCCTCGACCTGACCGCCGACGCGGAGCAGCGTGAGGCGTTCGGGCTGACCGTTGAGGCCGCGACGGATCCCCAGCCCTCCGGTGCGAACGCGGGGGGTCTCGCGGACTCGGGTGTGGAGTCGGTGCGGGTGCGTGCCTTCGACAAGGCGTCGTCGTCGGCGTTGGGAAACTCCGGCCGCCTGTTCACCGTGGCCCGTGCGGACGGGGCCGCGTCGGCGTGGCCCGTGCGGGTCATGGTCGATTACGGTGATTTCGCGCAGGCGTACGGGGGGTCGTTTGCTGACCGGTTGGCGTTGGTGCGGTTGCCGGGGTGCGCGGCGACGTCTCCGGAGGTGCCGGAGTGTTCGGCGGGGCCGGTGCACGTGCCGGCGGTCAACGACCCGAAGACCCAGACTTTGACGGCGGTTGTTGACGCCGGTGGTGATGCCACGGCGACGCAGTCGCTTCGGGGCGCGTTCGAGGGTTTCGCGGCCGAGACCGCGGTCGCGTCGGCGGGTGTGTACGCGTTGACGTCGACGGCGTCGGGTGGGTCGACCGGTGACTACCGGGCCACGGACATGAAGCCGTCGGACGCGTGGCAGGTCGGTTTGAGTTCCGGGGCCTTCACGTACAGCTATCCGTTGCCGGAGCCTCCGCTGCCCTACGGCGGCGGGCTGGGGCTGTCGTTGGGTTACTCGTCGAGTGCGATTGACGGGGTCACGTCGGGGACGAACAACCAGGGCGGTTGGGCTGGTTTGGGGTGGAGTTTCAGCCCGGGGTTCATCGAGCGCACCTATCGGTCCTGCGCGGACGACTACCCGAGCGACCAGTTGCTGGCCGCGGAGATGTGTTGGCAGGCGCCGGACATGAACGACGGCGACAGCGCCACCAACGACGTCACGTCGGCGCAGATGACGATCTCGCTCAACGGGCAGTCGACGAAGCTGGTCAAGACCACCAGTGGGGAGTGGAAGACCAAGGACGACTTCGGTTGGCGGATCGACTGGCGTACCGGCGGTGCCGAGGCCGACGGCTACTGGGTGGTGCGTACTCCGGACGGCGCCTACTACCGGTTCGGGCACAACCGGGACGCGGTGTGGAAGACGAACTTCCTCGGTGACGACGCGGGTGAGCCGTGCCACGGGTCGTTCCCGGGTTCGTGTCGGGATCCGTGGCGGTGGAACCTGGACCGGGTTGTCGACAGCAACGAGAACATGACGGAGCTGTTCTGGACCCGGGAGACGAACCACTACAAGCGGGCGAAGACCGGCAGCATCCTGGAGTACGACCGCGGTGGCTACCTCGACCGCGTTGAGTACGGCCGCAACACCACCGAGTCGGGTGCGGTGCCGGTCGGGAAGGTGGAGTTCCACTCGGTTGGCCGGTGCGTCGAGTACACCACCCGCGAGGACGTGGTCGGTGACCCGTACCCGAGTGACCCGTGCCCGTCGATCTCGTCGAGCCCGTCGTCGTATCCGGACGTGCCGGCGGACCTGCTGTGCGGGTCGTCGTCGTGTGGCAACTACTCCCAGGCGTACTTCACCACAAAGCGTCTGGAGCGGGTTACCTCCTACAAGTGGAACACCAGTGGCAGTTGGGAGAACATCTCCCGGGCGCACATGCGGTACAAGTTCCTCAACCCTCCCGGCCTGACCGGCGAGGTGTTGTTCCTGGACTACATCCGGCCTGTCGGGCTGGCCGGCGCGGACGCCGACCAGATCGCACTGCCGGTGGTCAATTTCGACGCGATCGACGGTGAGCTCATGCCCACCTACCTTGATGGCCGCGTCGACTACGACGAAGGCCTCGGGGTGGCGGCGATGCGGATGCCTCGGGTGGTGCAGATCCACAACGGGTTCGGTGGCCGTATCGACGTCACCTACGGCAGGGACGACCCCTGCCCCGACGGCGGCTCAGACCAGCCCGGCTACACCACCTGGCACAACGGCAAAGACGGCAACTGGGACGCCAACAACGAGGACTGCTACCCGATCTTTCACGCCCCGGAAGGCAGCGAGGGCGGCTTCGGGATCTTCCACAAGTACCTGACGAAGAAGGTCGTCTACAAGGACCTCGTCGGAGGATCCCCGGACCAGGTCACCCGCTACGACTACTCGCCGTCGACGGCGACGTGGGCGAACCCGAAGGAGTACTTCGTCCCCGCGGACGAGGAGTCCTGGAGCGACTGGCGCGGCTACCGCACCGTGCGTGTCCTGCACGGCTCCGGCACCGACCCGTCCCGCTACTCCGTGTCGACGCACACCTTCTACCAGGGCATGTACCACGACAAGAACGCCGCCGGTGCCCTTCGCGGCACCATGATCACCGACTGGGACGGTGTCTCCCGCGTCGACCACCACGCGCTCGCCGGCCGCACCCTGCAGGTCCGTCAGTACAAGATGACCGCCTACAACGCCAACCCCGCCCTGGCGACCTACCAGGAAGTCGGCTCGAACCGCATCGAGCACGGCTACCAGTCGCTCGGCAACGGACCCGGCCTGAACAACCCCTACCGCGTGCTCCACCAGCTGGAGAAGAACCGCACGGCGGTCAGCGGCGGCTGGCGGTCCACCCAGACCCAAACCACCGCCAGAGACACCTACGGCTACCCGACCGTCGCCCTCTACGAGGGTGACCTCGCCACCACCACCGACGACACCTGCGTCGAGACCACCTACACCCAGCGCGTCGAGACCGACTGGTACATGGTCGGTTTCCCCGTCCGCGTCACCACCCGCGCAGGCACCAGCTGCGCCACGGCAACCCCCGGCACGGAACTCGCCCGCACCGTCACCTTCTACGACAACGCCACCACCGAAACCAGCCAGGGCCTCTACGACGGCAACGTCACCCGGGCCCGCGCCCACCGCGACGCCACCACTCACACCGACACCACCACCACGTACGACAACTTCGGCCGGGCCACCTCGACCACCGACCCGGCCGGACACACGACCACCACCACCTACACCCCGGCCGTGAACTGGCCCACCGACGGCATCACCACCAGCAACAACCTGCCCGACCCGCACGTCACGACCACCTACCTGTCGCAGTACAACGGCCGACCGCTGCGCATCGTCGACGCCAACAACAAGACCACCGAACTGGTCTACGACCACCTCGGCCGCATCACCGCCGTCTACCTGCCCGACGACCCCCGACCCACCGACGGCAGTCCCGGCCAGAGTTCACACAGCTTCGGCTACCACATCCCCTACGACGGAGCCACCGGCCAGCCGCACGCCGCCCCGTCAACAACCAGCAGCACCCTGAAATCCGTGAACGGGACCACCACGTCCCGGCTGTCGTCGGCCACGTTCCTCGACGGCACCGGACGCCCCCGCGAGACCCAGGCCAAAGGCCCTCACGGCGGCCGGATCGTCACGACCACCACCTACGACGCCCGAGGAAACGTCGCCGCCACCGGCGCCCCCGTCCACAACAGCGACAACACGTTCTCCGGGCTACTCAACCCGGCCCTGAACGACCTGCCGTCCTCGACCCGCACGACGTATGACCACCTGTCCCGGCCCACCCACATCTCCGACTACCGCCTCGACACGCTGTGGCGGACCACGACCCACGCTCACCACGGCGACTACACCGTCACCACCCCGCCGGCACCCGCCGAAAAGACCACCACCTACACCGATGCACACGGCCGGACCACCACGCTGGCGCAGTACACCAACGCCACCGACCACCTCGACACCCACTACGCATACGACCGGCTCGGTCGCCTGACGACCGTCACCGACCCCGACAGCAACACCTGGTCCTACACCTACGACTGGACCGGCGGGAAGAAGACCGCGACCGACCCCGACTCCGGCCTCACCACCACCGCCTACGACACCGCCGGCCGCGTCAGGTCCACCACCAACGCCCTCGGCGACACCATCACCCTCACCTACGACCAACTGTCCCGGGTGACCTCACGCTGGCACGGCGACGCCGACACCGGCACCAAGATCGCCGAGTACAGCTACGACACCATCGCCAAGGGCCAACCCACCGCGTCCACCCGCTGGCACGACGGCGCCGCCTACACCACCACGGTCACCGGCTACACCGACCGCTACCAGCCCACCGGCACGTCCGTCACGATCCCCACCACCGCCAAGACCAGCGCCCTCGCCGGCACCTACACCCACACCCACACCTACGACAAAGCCGGCGACCTCGCCACCAGCACCCTGCCCGGCGTCGGCGGACTCCCCGCCGAAACCCTCACCTACAACTACAACGGCAACGGCTACGCCACCACCCTGACCGGAGCCAGCACCTACGTCTCGGCGACCAGCTACTACTCCCACGGCCCCACCCACCAGGTCGTGCTCGGAGGCATCGGCAAACGAGTCCGCCTCACCCAGACCATCGACCAACCCACCGGCCGCCTCACCGCCACCAGCGTCGACCTGGAAAACTCCGCCCAAGGCGGGATGTTCAACTCCAAGTACGCCACCACCTACGGCTACGACGACAACAACAACGTCACCTCACTGCTCGGCGCCACCAACGGCACCGCCGACCAGGTCGAATGCTTCCGCTACGACACCCTGCGCCGCCTCACCGACGCCTGGACCGGTGACACCCCCACCACCACCGCCTGCGACCAGACCCCCCGCAGAGGCGGCACCATCGACCCCTACTGGCGATCCTGGCAATTCGACGACGTCGGCAACCGCAAACAACAAACCGACCACAACCCCACCGGCAACACCGTCTGGACCTACACCCACCCTGCCCCCGGCACCAGCCAACCCCACACCCTGACTGGTATCACCGCCACCGGCCCACTCGCCACCACCCCCACCCGCACCTTCACCCACGACACCGCCGGCAACACCGTCACCCGACACACCGACACCGGCACCCTCCAACACCTCGACTGGACCCCCGAAGGCCGCCTCGACACCCTCACCGAAGGCACCAACGAGACCTCCTACATCTACGACGCCGACGGCAACCGACTCCTGCAACACACCCCCGACAACACCACCCTCTACCTCGGCCCCACCGAACTCACCCTCACCACCGGCAGCACCCAACCCGACGGCACCCGCTACTACACCGCCGCCGGCACCACCATCGCCGTACGCACCATCACCGGCCTCACCTGGAGCGCAGGCGACCACCACGGCACCGAACACACCCAAATCGACGCCGCCACCCACACCACCACCCGCAAACGACTCCTGCCCTACGGCGAAAACCGCACCCCACCCCCAACCCCCTTCCTCGGCACCAAAGGCTTCGTCGGCGGCACCCAAGACCCCACCGGCCTCACCCACCTCGGCGCCCGCGAATACGACCCCACCACCGGCCGCTTCATCAGCCTCGACCCCATCCAAGACCTCACCGACCCCCAACAATGGAACGGCTACAGCTACGCCAACAACAACCCCACCACCCTCGCCGACCCCACCGGCCTCCTCGCCTGCGAAGACAGCGACTGCAAGCGAACCGAGCCAAAAAAGCCGCCGGGAGGCGGTGACGGCAACGGCGGTGGCGGGGGCAACGGCGGTGGCGGCAACGGCGGTGGCGGTGGCGGCAACGGCGGTGGCGGGGGCAACGGCGGCGGAGGCGGAGGCGGCGGACTCGGCAACTCCAGCCTGGGAGGTGAAGAAGGGGTCCGACAGATCTGGACACCCAACCACATCTCCTTCCACCTCTACGGAACATACTTCGACGACCTGCCCTCATACCACCAAAACGACGTGCTGCGCAGAGTCTGGTGCAACAACAACCCGAAAGCCTGCGCCAAAGCCGACCTGAGTGGATCCGCATCCGCATCGGAGTTCATGGCGCAAATCACCGGATACGCCGACGTAAGAGACTGCGCAAAAGGCAGTGGATCGAGCTGCCTATGGGCGGCAACAATTCTCATTCCCGGCGCCGGTGCCGCCGCCAGTACTATCCTGAAACTTGTAGCGAAAGCGCTGCGCGGCGCGGATAACGCCGTTGATGCAGCCAGACTCGCATGTAGTTTCAGCAGCGACACGAAGGTCTTGCTCGCGGACGGAACCGCAAAGGCCATCAGTGAACTGAAGGTCGGCGACACAATCTACGCAACCGACCCACAGACCGGAGAAAGCGGCAAGCGAAAGATCACCCACGTCTGGGTCCACGAAGACGACCTCCACACCCTCGGCATCGAAGGAACTGCCCTCGCAACAACCGAAGACCACCCCTTCTGGAATGAAACAGACCGCGAATGGCAGCCCGCCGAGGACCTCGAACCCGGCGATCGACTCGCCACCCCCTCAGGCAAGCTCGCAACGGTCACCCAGCACGTATCGGCAACCACATGGCGCGCCCTTGCCTACAACCTCACGATCGCAGACATCCACACGTACTATGTGCTCGCCGGCAACACGCCGGTCCTCGTGCACAATACGGGTCCGTGTCTTGGACCTGTGCAAAATCCATCGCGGGGCAGTACTGCGCGACGACCTCACGTTAACTGGGAGGAGGATTTGCTGCTGGAGGTGAGACACAATCCGGAAGCCGGTGAAAGATTGGTTAGGGTTCCGCAAACTGATCCGAGATGGCCGGCCGATAAAGGTTGGCAAAAGATGACTCAGACGATTGATGACGTGGAAATTCATTACCAATACCAGACTACAACAGGTGCAGTTGACGACCTCAAGGTGAAGGACTGGATTCCGGGAGCGGTCGACTGATGGTTATGCGTGTAATCTGTGTTGGAAATCGTGGCAGCGACTTGTCGGAATCAGCCCTAAGTCGAAGTGGAAACTTCAAGTCAACTAAATTTCAGTTAACGGTCGACGGTGCCTACGCGGTTTACGCAATGGCGATCAGTCGAGGAAGCCTTATGCTCCTTGTTCTGAATGACGGTGTTCGGCCGATCTGGGCTCACGTTGAACTGTTCGATTTTACCGATGCCAAACTTCCTTCTGGCTGGAGCTTCGTTAAGCGAGATGAAGGGATATTTGGAATTAGTGCACTGTGGGGGTATCGCAGTATGATTGAAAACCCTTCGCACAATGATGACTTGATGGAGCGTGAGCGTAGCGCGTGGAGGGACTTCCTGGCCGACAATGAACAGGCCTTCGAGGAAGGGCCGGATCAGGAGAAGATCCGGACGCTGAGCAAAGCATTCAACTCTGGTCTTACCTTTTCAAAGCCTCCCAGTGCGGGATAGCGTGTCGGGCCGATATTCGCGTTAACCCAGATTGAGATGCTTTTGTAACTGTCAAGCGGTGGTTTCTGCCGTGTGGGTGGCGGCCAGGGTCCGGAAGAGTTACCTGCTGATGTAGCGCTTGAGGTTGCGCATGACCTCGCGTTTGGTGCGGCCTTTGACGGTGCGGCGGGTGACGTAGGCCCGGGTGCGGGGTCGTGGCCCATGCGGACCAGGGCGACGGTGTAGAGGGCTCGGTTGAGGCGGCGGTCGCCGCCCGCGGTTGAGTCGGTGTCGGGTGGTGTTGCCTGATGAGGCTGGTAGTGGTGATGCGCCGGCCAGGGCAGCGAACGCGGCGTCGGAGCGGATGTGTCCGGGATGTGACCAGGCCAGCAGGACGGTCGCGGCGACTGCGGCGCCGACGCCGGTCAGGTCGAGCAGTTGCGGCGCCTGCATGGTGACGGCTTCGTGCAGGGCGGTGTGGTTGGCGGCGAGTTCGGCGTCGAGGGCCCTGATGCGTCGGGCCAGGCGGATGGCTCGGCTCGGCAGACGGCAAGGGCCGGATCCTCTCCTCGGGTGCGCCAAGCCGCGATGGGTGGTGATGGTCGTGGTGGTCAGGGCGCGACGGGCGTCGACGTTGAGATCGACGGTCCGCAGCAGGGCGGTCAACGCGTTGACGGCTCGTAGCGGTTGGGTTTGACGTGGTGTAGAACGAGGATGGCCTGCGCGATTGTGGTCGCACGCCGTGGGCAGCAGCGCAGCTTGTTGAGGATCTTGCAGGTCTTGAGGGCGGCGATCGCGCGTTCGCCGCGGGCGCGGATCTTCGCGTGGGCACGGTTCGCTCTCTGCTGGCGTGGCAGCTTCGGGCGGCAGCGGCGTCGCTTGAACGGAGTGCGCACGCTGCCGCGGGCTCCTTGGCAGCCCTAATGGGTTAGGGCCCCGGCAAAATCGCGGGGTGCCGGCTTGGAGTGGCTAGTGTGGACGCGCCCTTGCTGGTGGTAGCAGGGCGGGCATGACCGATTCAGATGATCATCGAGGCTCCGACGCCTCAAATGGTAGCTCGCTCGGTGAGCATCTTCCCCGCGCCACGGGGAAGAACGGGGTGCCGTGCGAACGTATGGTGGTGCCCGTGACCGACGTGACGTACACCCGCCACAGCGCCGAGGATGCCGCCAGCCTGATGGACGAGTTGTGCGAGGTGTACGCCGACGCGTACGGCCATGTGGCGGGTGAGGACACGACAGTCAAGGCCGCCGCGTTTCGGGACCGTGCCACCGGTGCGCTGGGTGCGCGCAACTACGAGCTGGTCGCGGCGCGGGCGGGTGGCGAGCTGGTCGGGTTCGTCTTCGGCTACAGCTTGCGGCAGGATCGCGGCTGGTTCGCCGGCCTGGAGCCGGCTCCCGAGGCTGGTTTCACCGACGAGTACGGCGGTGAGCGGACCGTCGTCCTGGCCGAGATCGAGGTCCGCAAGGCGTGGCAGGGTCAGGGGATCGGACGCACCCTGCACGACACGTTCCTCAAGGGCCGCCACGAGCAGCGTGCCACCCTGACGGCCAACCCGGTCGCGACGGCAACCCATGCACTTTACGAGGGATGGGGCTGGCAGCGGGTCGGCACTAAGCCTGGTAGGCCGGGCGCCTACTACCGCGAGTACGCGGTGTTCGTGCGACCGCTTCCACTACGTGGTGGGCGCTGAGCGGTAGGCTTCGATTGCTTGATCGAGTTGTTTGACGGCACGGCTACGCTTCCACGGGTCGAGGCCGCGACGGAGACCTTGTAGTCGTTGTTCGATTCGGCGCGTTGAGCTAAGCGAGGTCAGCTCGACTACCTCGGTGATGGTCTGGCACGCGAGCCCGATGTTCTGCTGACGTGTGAATGCCTCGGCTCGGTACAGCAACCGGAATGAGCGATTGTGCAGGTTGCCCTGGTCGCTGAGCTTGAGGGCCTTTTCTGTTGCGTCGAGTACCTGGGCGCTGTCGTGGAACTTGAGTGCGTTCTGGGCGCTGGTGCTCCAGAAGAAGGACTCGTCGTAGAAGTACCACCATGACTGGCGAGGGCTGTGGTCGGCGAGCGCTGCCTGCAGGGCTGTGTACTCGCGGTCGAGGGCGTCTTTCGACCTGTCTGCTTGGCCGTCGGCGGTGAGGGCGCGCACGGCCACGTCGGCGGCGTAGGCGCGGGCGTAGGGGCTGCCGCTCTGCTCGGCCCAGGCGGCTGCGGCGACGGCGTGATCGATGCCGACTCGTGGTTGGCCCTGCCAGGTTGCCAGATGGCTCATGGTGCAGAGGATGTAGGTCACCAGCTCGACTGCTCGGGCTTCGTGTGCGGCGCTGCGGGCGTCGTCGTAGAACCGCTGCGCGGATCTGTAGTCGCCCATGTTGAAGCACAGCCAGCCGGTCAGTTGAGTCAGCTCGGCGTAGGCGACCACCGCTCGGTCGCGGTGCTGGCCGTCGAGGGCGGCTTTGGCCTGCTGTTCGGCGATGCGCCGGTAGGCCAGTGCGCTGGGCAGGGTGGAGCTGGCCCCGAGGACGTCGCCTTGCTTGCGGAGGTTGGGCATCATGGCCTCGCAATGCGCGAGCGTGGCGGGATCGAACCTTCTGGACTCGACGAGCAGCGGTACGGCGTCAGCTCGCCCGGCTGCGCTCGCCAGATCGGTCAGTGGCGTTGCCGCTGCGACCGCCAACGCTGCGGTCAGTTTGCCCAGCATGTCCCTGCGGGCCCGGGAGTGCGGTATCCGTTGCATCCACATGACGATGACCTGCGCCAACTCTCCGAAGTCGACCTCCTCGGTCAGGCCGCTCAGAGCGGTGGTGTCCGCCTGTGACGGAGCACTCGCCTCGGTGTTAGGGCGCCGGCCGAGCAGGTCGCGAAGCAGGATCTCCGCTCCGCTCGGCACCACCGCAGATGTGCCTACTCTCGTCGGAATGCTACGTGAGCTGTCTCTGCGGCAGCGCGCATCGGATGAGCGCGTTCTGCAGCTCTTGGGAGGTTTGGCGAAATGATTGGGTGGCGCGACACGGTGCTCGGTGATGAGATCGAGCTGGCTTACGGCAAAGCGCTTCCCGCTCACTCCCGCCGGCCTGGAAACTATGGCGTCTACGGATCGAACGGGCAGGTTGGTGTACACGACGAACCCCTCATCAAGGGCCCGGGCATCGTGGTGGGGCGCAAGGGCTCGGTCGGTGCCCTCGCATACACGGTGGAGCCATTCTGGCCCATAGACACGACCTACTACGTCGTTGACAAGGGTGATCACAACTGGCGCTACCTTTACTACCTGTTGGGTAGTTGCGGGCTGACGGGCTTGAATAGCCACAGTGCTGTACCGGGACTGAACCGTGAAGATGTCTACTCAATCGCTGTCCGGATCCCGCCGCGCGATGTACAGGACGATATTGCACGAGTGCTGGACTGTGTGTCGGACGCCATTGAGCTCGAGCGTATAGCTCTGAGCAATGGCGAGGAACTGCTTCGAGCTGTGGCTGGCGAACTTTTCACCCGGGGCCTGCGTGGCGAGCCGGTCAAGGAGACCGCTCTCGGGCCATTGCCAGAGAGCTGGTCTGTCGTCGATTTTGCTGACGTTCGCGAGTGGCTCCAGTATGGGACATCGGTCCATTGCACGCTCGAAGAGCGTGGCTACCCGGTGCTTCGCATTCCGAATATCAAGACCGGTCATGTCGATCCATCTGAGTTAAAGTACGCCGATCTGCGCGAAGTCGACGCTGTGCGTTACCTCCTGAGGCAGGGCGACCTGCTTTTCATCCGCACCAACGGCGTGCTGGAGCGTCTTGGTGCTTGCGCGGTGTACCAGGATGAGCCGGCTGAAGCTCTTTTCGCCTCCTACCTAATTCGCGCTCGCCTCAAGGATTTTGTCGACCCGCGGTACGTGGCCTACTTCTATGGCTCCCCTGTGGGGTCGGCCATGGTTGCTGGCAGGGCGACGCCGGCGGCCGACGGAAAGTACAACCTCAATACCGGCACTATCGATGGTCTGCGGCTCCCGCTTCCGCCGACCAAGGAAGAGCAAGAGGAGATCGTGAGCGTCTTTGAGTCCGTTGATCACAAGATCAACCTGCACCGCAGTCGCCTGCGGGTCCTGGAGGAGCTGCTGTTGGTGATGACCCGTCAGATGGTGTTCGAAGAGGTCAGTCTCGGTGAGCTTGACCTAAGCGTCCTTCCGGCCATGGAAGTCAAGCTTGAGGAGGCGACCGTATGACCGTGCTCAAGATCAGCGAGGCGTACACCGCGCAGTTCCCGATGGTCGCCCATGCCGAGGAGGTCGGCTGGACGCCACTTTCGCCAGTCGACGCCGAGGTGTTCCGGCGTGGGCGCGAGACGATGCTCTTGACCTCGGTGCTCGAAGACAAGCTGCAGGCGTTCAACCCGTGGCTGACTTCCGACCAGGCGCGGGCCATCGTGGAGACTATCGAGGCGTTGCCGCCGACCATCGAGGGAAACTGGGAAATTCTGCGCTGGATGCGCGGCGAGCACAAGTGGTACGACGAAGGCGAGAAGCGCAACCGCTCCGTCCAGCTCGTTGACTTCAACACCCCAGACAACAACGAACTCCAGATCACCTGGGAGTGGAAGATCGAGCCAGTGGCCCGCAAGGGAAATCGCGCTGACGTCATCTTCTTGGTCAACGGTCTGCCGGTGACCATCGTGGAGCACAAGAACCCGACCTCAGGCGACGCTCTGACGCGCGGCATCACGCAGCTGCGGCGGTACGAGAAGGAGACGCCCGAGCTCATCGCCCAAACCCAGCTCTACAACGTGACCCACATGCTGGGGTACTGGTACGGCGTCACCTGGAACGTCTCTCGGCGCTTTGTCTTCAAGTGGAAGTACACCGAGGACGAGTCCTACAAGAGCGCTACCCAGGCGTTCTTCGAGCCGCACGCCTTTTTGCGTACCCTGAAGGACTGGATCCTCTTCTATGTGGAGGACTCCGAGACTCGCAAGTCGGTCCTACGCGAACACCAGCGCAAGGCCGTCGACAAGATCGTCGCTCGCTGCTCTGACCCCGAGAAGAACCGTGGCCTGATTTGGCACACACAGGGCTCGGGTAAGACCTTCACACTGCTGACCGCAGCCCGTCAGATCCTCGAAGACAAAGCGAGCTTCGACAACGCCACAGTCATCCTAGTCGTTGACCGCAACGAGCTGGAGGGCCAGCTCAAGGGCTGGGTCGACCGTCTACTCGGCGAGATGCAGGCCGCCGACATTAACGTCGAGCGGGCGGAGAGTAAGGCCGACCTCCAGCGCATCTTCGACTCCGACCGGCGCGGCTTGATCGTGTCGATGATCCATAAGTTCGAGAGAATTAAGGCCAACTCTTCGCTGCGGGACAACATCTTCGTCTTCGTCGACGAGGCCCACCGATCGATCGCTGCTGACCTCGGCACCTATCTCATGGCCGCAGTCCCGAACGCCACGATCGTCGGCTTCACTGGTACCCCGATCGGTGACTCCCAGGCAGGGTCGGGCTCGTTCAAGATCTTCGGCCGCGACGACGAGGACGGGTATCTCGACAAGTACTCGATCATCGAGTCGATCGAGGACGAGACCACCCTCCCGATCCGCTACAAACTCGCGCCGTCGAGCATGCGGCTTCCGGTCAAGGACCTCGAAGAGCAGTTTTACGCCCTGGCCGGGGAAGAGGACGTCACTGACGTCGATGAGCTCAACCGGGTGCTGGAGCGGGCAGTCAACCTGCGGGCGTTCCTCGGGGCGGTAGACCGGGTCGACCAGGTCGCTCAGTTCGTTGCCGGTCACTTCAAGGAGAACGTCCTGCCGCTTGGCTACAAGGCGTTCGTGGTGGCGGTCGACCGGGAGACCTGCGCCAAGTACAAGCGGGCGCTCGATCAGTACTTGCCACCGGAGTGGTCGGAGGTCGTCTACTCGAAGAACGTCAATGACGTCGTCGACCGTCCTGCCGTGGCTGACCTCCAGCTCTCCGAGACCCGCGAGCAGGAGGTCCGCAAGCTCTTCAAGAAGGCAGACCAGGAGCCCAAGATCCTGATCGTTACCGACAAGCTCCTGACCGGCTACGACGCCCCGGTGCTATACGCCATGTACCTGGACAAGCCGATGCGCAACCACGTGCTGCTGCAGTCGCTGGCCCGGGTGAACCGCCCATACATTGACGGCGAGAACGTTAGCAAGAAGGTCGGGCTGGTCGTCGACTTCGTCAGCGTGCTGGAGGACATGAAGAAGGCACTGACCCTCGATGCAGGGGCGATCAAGGGTGCGCTGGAAGACCTCGACATCCTCATGGTTGACCTGCATCAGAAGATCACAGCGGCTGCAGGAGAGTACCTCCGGGCCGACGGCGCCAAGACGCCCGATGCCCAACTGGAGGCCGCAGTCTTCGGTCGGTTTATCGACCCGGCCGCCCGGAAGGTCTTTTACGACGCCTATAAGGACATCGAGGCTCTCTGGGAGATCCTGTCGCCGGACCCGGGCTTGCGCGACCACATCCAGACCTTCAAGGATCTGTCCAAGCTCTACGCCGCTGTCCGGGCCAACTACTCGGAGTCGGGGAGCTTCCTCGGCGACTTGGAGCACAAGACCCGCAAGCTTATTGAGGACAGCGCTACCCAGGAAGGACTCGGCCGTTTCTCCAAGGTTGTGGACTTCGACGTCGAGACGCTGGAGCAGCTTAAGGGCGACGACGGTCCGGACGAGGGCAAGGCCTACAACCTACTTCGCGGCCTCCGGAAGGAGATGGAGGAGGATCCGGCCGGCGCCGTGGTGCTCCAGAGCATCAAGGATCGGGCCGACCGCGTCATGCGGAATCTTGAGGACCGCAAAATCAACGGTATCGCTGCCATGGTAGAACTCGAAGCTTTGGCTAAGGAGAAGGCGAAGGCCAGGCAGAAGGCGAAGGACAGCGGTCTCTCGGACGTCGGCTTTGCCATTTACTGGGTTATTAGCCAGGGCAGCGCCGCCGTGGCTGCAGCCTTCGACAGCATGGCCGCCTCACGGGAGATCGAGACAATGCTCGCCAAATTTCCGAGCTGGCGCGAGAACCCGGACGAGAGACGCCGTCTGCGAGCCAGTCTCTACAAGCCGCTGCTGACGCTCAACAAGGATGAACGCGCTGCCGTCATCGAGCGGATTGTGCTTGTGCTGGAGCAGGCGGCGTGAGGATGGCGCACATGTCGCTTTACCCTGAGCAGCAGCTCCGCCGGCGCGCCATGGGCTGGGCGGTCAAACTCAAGGTAAATCCTGAGCAGGTCCAGATCAAGCGGCTGCCAGGTAAGTGGGGTTCGTGTGCGCCCGGCGGCGTTGTGGCATTCGCCGATGACCTCGCGACCGAGCCTGAAGACTTTCAGGACTACGTCATCGTTCACGAGCTGCTGCACCTTCGCTACCGCGACCACGGCAAGCAGTTCAAGGCCATGATGACCGCACTGGTGCCGAACTGGCGCGAGCTGGAGCGGCGAAGCCAGCACACAACAGAGAGCGCCGGCCAGCGTCGGCAAGAGAAGGAAGACTGACAGGGGGCTCAAGGAGAGCCGGAAGCTGGGTTGGTGCCGACACCCCCCCGGTTGCTCCTCGTTACCTTCTCAATCAGTCCCCAGCCGGGGACTGATCGGTCGCCCGGCCCGGTATGACTTACTGCCCCTGTCGTACGCATGATCCGGGGGTGTCGTCGCCGGGTCGGGTGGCGTCGGCGGACCGCTGATAGGGACCGGGCCGCCCCGATCCACCCCCGCCCTGGAACGGGTCATCGGCCCGAAAGTGCCGCACAAGGCTGTCCTGGAGCTGCTGTCGCGCTGCGGCGGACCAGCAGGGCTACGTAAGGCCGGCCGCCGCATCCTGCTATCCATCGCCCCACCAGCGAGCGCTGCTGTGTTAACACTCTGAGTGTTAACAGGTGGGCGCTTCTTGCGACGTCGCTCGCTGGCATATCGCCAGTACAGGGGGCTGTGAAGTGCTTGCAATCGCAGAGTGATCATCGCTTCCCGCCAGTGCATATGGTAGTGCTCATCGTTGCGCGCGGCTGTAGCGCGTTCTAGCTTCTTCCTCGTCCACTGTGGCGAGTTGGAGGAACGATGCAACGGATTACGCGTGCGGAGATCGCTCGGTTGGCCGGAGTCAGCCGGGCGTCGGTAACTCAGTGGGGCAAGCGGCACGCCGATTTTCCCCGCCCAGGCGACGACAAGCGATTCGCGCTCGCCGACGTTCTGAGATGGCTGGAATCACGGCAGGCGGTCACCCGGACCCGGGACGCTGGTACCCGAGTCGACAGGTACGCCGATCGAGTCCGGCGCAACCTCGCCGCCGCCGCGCCGGTCGAACCGCCCAACTTGCAGCTGCCCGGTGACGGCCGGACAGCCCAAGCCGACAACCTCACGCTGCGCCTGGCACTGATCCTTCTACGTACTCGAGACCCGCAGGCCTGGGCCGAGGTGGACCGGTTGATTCCCCCGGACCTCACCGCCGTCGGTGCCCGATGGCTGCTCAAGCAAATCGCCGCGGCCGTCGCGCGGACCGCCCGGCGCGACGGCGTACGCCCGGAGGTCTTCGCTGCCCTGCAACGGCTGGCACCGGAGCGGGTCTCGCAGGTCCGGGGAATCATGGCTCGCTGCGCCGGGCTTGGCGCAGCGGATGTGCAAGCAATAGCCGATGAGTACGAGACCGCGCTGCCTTCAGGGTCCTTTCTGACACCGCGCGCGGTGGCGACCCTGCTCGCCGAGGCACTGATCGACGGCACCGCGGAGTCGATCTATGATCCCTACCTGCGTGGCGGCGAGTTGCTCGCCGCAGCGGCCGCAGCAGCGCCGAACAAGGTGAGTCTGTACGGACGCGGAGCCCAGCCCGCCGCGCTCAGCCTCTCCGGAGTCACCCTGCTCGCCCGTGGCGAAACGGCCGACCTGCGCGCTGCGGAACAGGACTTCCCTCCGCCGGTCACCCACATCCTGGCCAACCCGCCGTTCGGCGGTGACTCCTGGATCGACCAACTGCCCGACACTCAGTGGCGGCCATTTCCGGCACCGCCGGCACGGTCCGCGTTCCGGTGGCTGCTGCACTGTCTCCAGCGGCTGTGTAACGGAGGCCGGATCGCGATTATCATGCCGCCGACCGCCGCCACCTCGGCCAACACTCGCGAAAGCGGAATCCGCCGCCAGTTGATCGAGCAGTCCATGGTCGAAGCCGTGATCGCACTTCCGTCCGGCCTTTACGCCGGGAGCCACATCGCCACCAGCATCTGGATCGTCCGCCACCCGCCCGGCTCAGACCAGCCGATCCTGTTCATCGACGCCACGCACCCGCGGACCCCCGACGACCGCCCTGCCACCCTCGACGAAGCCCGGCACACCGACATCCTGCAAGCCTGGCGGTCGTTCCTCATCGACCGCGACGCCCGCCGATCCCACCCAGGCAGCGAACGTTTCAGCGTGGCCATCCCCAAAACCGACATCCGAACCGACACATGCTCACTCAACCCCGCCGAGTACGTGCGCCGCCGGATCGAATCGCCACCCGCCGGCCGCCACGACACCCGCACCGACCTCCACCAGCTCTACCAGCGCTCCTTCGACTGCCAGCTCGCCGCTGACGAAGCAACCGCGTTGCTGTCCGAGCCGTCCGGCGCCCGAACGGTCAATATCGGTGAGTACTGCGCGGTGAAGACCGGCTATTCGTACTCCCGCCTACCGGCCAAGGACCGTTCCGACCACGGGGTCCCCATCGTTCTGCCCCGGCACCTACGCGACGGCCGGATCGTGGCTGACGACCCGCCGTACGCCCCGCACCACCTCGCCGCAAGCCTGGTCGACTACGAGGTGCGTACCGGTGACGTGCTCTGCGTGCGAACCGGGGCGCTCACCCCGCCCGCCCTCGCTCGGCCCGCCGACGACGGCCGCCTGGTCAGCACCAACCTGCTCCGACTACGGGTCCACGACACTGACGTCCTTGACCCCTACTTCCTCTACGCCTACCTGCGGTTGGTCACCCAAACCAAGATGACGACGTTCGCACGTTCCACCGCGACCGCGTACGTTGCTGCCGCACACATCGCGCAGACGAAGATCCCTCTGCCGCCGCCGCACCAACAGCAGGCCATCGTCGCAGCCCTACGCGCCCTCGACGACGAGGTGACCGCCGCGCGGGCACTGGCCGTCGAAGCCACATCCGCCCGGGATGCGATCAACCGCAGGCTTCTCGGTGGTGCGTGATGACCGCACGTCCCCGACGCGCCGCCACGCAGCCTGAACCTCCGCGCGCCCGCCGTGTCCCCGCTAACCGAGAACCTCGGTCCCGAGATCGGGCTACCCATCAGTCCGGAAAGGTTCAGCCGTTGAACGCGTCCACTCGGCCCCTCTGGTTGGCCGTCATGATCCTTGTCAGTCTGATGGCCGGTGTCGCCGCGGGCGTGATTGCCTGGATCGGCAACCTCACCCCCCAAGCTGCGATCTTGGTGGGTGGCAGCACCTTCGGCGGCAGCGTCCTGCTCCTACTGGCCATGGCCGGTTTCCTCACGGCCGGATCCTGACTCTTGGCCCGGCGGGTACGCGCAGCTCGAACGAGAGCGGTCGGCGTAACGGTCACACGCTGGCGGCCGACATCGTGTGTGAGAGGTCGCAGCGCCGAGGAACCTCAGTGGACCCCTCAGTCGGGTGCCTGCCCTGCGTGGCTTCCGTTTAGTAACGCTGCGGTTCCAGCTCTGGTGTTGGCTTCCGATCTAGCTCTGCGAAGCTTGTAGAACAGGTTCGGCACGCGAGGTCCGTTACGGCGGAGTAGAAAAGCGGCGTCCTGGACCTCTCGACAGTTGCTGATGGCGAGTGTGTCGGGCTGGGTGACGTATGCCTGCCAGAGGTCGTCGATCTTGTGTTCGGCCTGTTGGCGCGCGTTGGCGTGTTGCCAGTGCTGTCGGGCGAGTTCGATGGTGTCGAGGAAGGCCGGGGCACTGGGCAGGAAGATTTTGATCAGGTAGTCGGCGAGGCTCAGGTCGCGTACGAGGGCGATGACGAGGCCGATGATGAACCAGATCACGCCGGTGGTCAGGATGGTGGCGCTGTAGGCGCGGTGTTCTTGGCGGCTCCACACCATGCTTTGGCGTTGGCAGAGCAGCACGTCGGCGGGCCAGGGTGTGGTGCCTAGGTCGACGCTGTACCAGTTGCGGTATTTGGTGTCGTCGGTGATGTGGCGGGCGGAGGCGGCCACGTCTTCGGGCGCGGGTTTGCGGCCGGCGAGGGCGGTGTTCCACGGTAGATGGAAGAGGTTGGTGTCGTAGAGTTCCTGGACTCGGGCGGCGTGGTGGGTGGCTCGTTGTTCCATTCCGGTTAGCAGGGTGCGGCCGAGGACGAGCCATCCGGCGCTGATGGCGGCGACCAGATCGGTGGTGGCCGGGATGAACAAGGAGATGAACGGGCCGACCGCGGCGAGCGCGAACGTGCCGAGGGCACGTGCGCGCCGCCATCGGTGAGCGATCTGGTAGTCGCGGCTGTAGGCGAGGAGTCGATTAAGGTGCTGTGGCTCGTCTTGGCGCTGGGTGATGCGGGCCGTGGCTCCTTCGGGTACTGGCCGGGCCGCATGGGTGCTGGTCATGAGAGCGGGAACAGTGGTCCGAACAGTGCGCGCCATGCGGTCAGGGCTTCGCCGGTGCGTCCGGTCCGGTCGAAGTTGATCGCGGCGGTGCAGGCCGCCTCGGCTGCGCGGAGCGCCTTGCGGGCGGTGTCCATCTTCGCTGGGTCATTGTCCACTACGTCGGAGACGTCAGGTCCGATGTTGGCCGGGTCCGGCCAGCCCTCGTCGATGCGGCTGGCGGCGCTGGCGAAGAACTGTCGTAGCTCGCGGGGGTGGCTGCCGGTCCATGGGCCGGTGATCAACTTCAGGGCCATCACCTCGATGAGGAAGGACGGCTCAACCGGGTGACCGGCGACCTGGTTCCATTTCTTGATCATTTTGACGAGCGGCTTCCACTGTTCCGCGAAGTCCTTGTTGGCGTCCCGTGCCGCGTCGTAGTGCAGTTCGGGGTTGGTGTGTACCCACTCGCCGGTGACGTCGTCGGGGATCAGATAGTGGTCGTCGTTGACGAAGGCGGGCACGACGTCGAAGGACACGACCTCGTCGGCGTCGCTGACGTCGTCGACAATCCTTACCCCGAAGTCCACCCGGACGGCGCGCCGGTCGCAGCACACCCGGGCTTCGCCGTAGTAGGGGACTAGCGCTGCCCGGACGACTTCGAGGATGTCGTGGGGGTGCCGGCCGAGGTACTCGGTGTTGCCCAGCACGATCATGATGTCGACGTCGCGCAGCGGTTTGGTCTTCGTGTGTCGGCGGTAGGCGCCGGTGAGGAAGTCCCTGGTGATGTCGAGGGTGTCGTCGGCGTCTAGCTGCTCCCGGATGCGTTTCTGCCGGGCGCTCGCGGACGCGTCCTCGGTGTCGGTGGTCTCCAGGTTGCTGCGGAACTTGTAGAACGCATCGTTGACGCTGATCATCCGTTGCTCCTGGTGTAGTAGTGCAGGCCAGCACCGAGGCTGCCGCCGCCGATCGCAGTGCCGACAGAGTGTCGGGTGAAGCCGGCGGTCGAGCGGAACGTGGTGGTGGACCAGCCGTCCACCGCTGGATATCCGGGGGCGGTGTCGGCGATCAGCCGGTAGCTGCAGCGCGACGGGTACGAGCCGTTCTTGAGCACGGTGTAGGAGACGGTGTCCGGGTCCAGCCACAACTCGCCGTCACCGTCGCCGTAGTAGCTGTAGTCGATGGTGAAGTCGAAACGCCCCGCCAGATCGTCGCCGGCGCGCTTGCCTGGGTCGTAGATCTCCAGCACCAAGCCGTTGAGGTGCCCGGAGTTGAGCCACGCAGCGATGCCCGCCTCCAGCACCGCCCAGTCGCCCATGATTTTGCTGGTGCTCAGGCCGCTCTGCTGGATGATCTGCTTCATCCCGCGCAGCATGTTCGTCGCGACGTGCGTGGTCGTGTGAGCGTAGGTGTTGACGCGGACGGCAGTGGTCACGACCGCTCCAATTCCGCATAGTCGATCACGACGTGACCGCTGGTACCCCGCTGCTTCGCTGTGCTAGCCGTGGCGATGCCCTCGGTGACATCGCGAACCTCGAAGTGCGGGTAAGGCTCCAACGCGGTACGGACATCGTCCAGGTCGGCTGCGCCGCACGGCAGCGAGATCCGCCAGCCGGCCTCGGCCAACGGCCAGGTCGCCAGAGCCGCTGGGTCCTCGGCCTCGACCGCGGCTGCGCCGTGCAGCGTGTAGATCCGCACCCGGTCGCCCGCGACCGGCATGACCACTATCGGAGCCTCGCGGGCGTACTCCTCGGCGATCAGCATGGCCACCGTGCTCGTGACCGCCTCCAAGTCAGCGCGAGCGCTGGCATCCGGTGGGGTGAGCAGGCCGATGATCGTGGTCCATGTGGCGACCGACGTGCGGACGGGCACGGACGGCACCTGCCGTGTTACGACGCTCATCAGTGGCCACCCTCCTCGCGCAGCACCGCCAGCAGATCCTGACCAGTCACCCGGTCGGGATCGCCCTGCGCTTCCGGCCGGTACGCGCAGGCGGTAGCGACAGCTTTGCGCAGCCGGCGGCCGTCGATGCCGGCCGCTTCCTCGGCGGCCGCGTCCAACAGCGCTGGTTCAAGCAGCCGACATGCTCCGGGGAACGCGGCGGCGACCGCCGCAGCGGCGTGCTCAAGGATCTGCCGGCGCGCGGCGCGATCCGGTAGCGGCACCTCGACGATCCAGTCCGCGCGCGAAGCCAACGCCGGATCGAGCGCGTCACTGAAGTTGGTCGTCGCCACGATCAGCATCTGCGGGTGGCGACGGGCGAGCCGATCAAGCCCGACGAGCGCGGCGTCCACCGCCCGGTGCACGTCGACCGGGTTGGCCTCCATCGACAGGGCCGCCCGGTCAGTGAATAGGGTCTCCACCTCGTCGAGCAAGACGATCATCGGGCCGGCGGCGGCGTGCTCGTTCAGCAGAGTGCCGAACAACTGCTCCACCGCACGCTGGCTGCGTCCCAAGGACGAGCTGGCCAGGCTGTGCGGATCGACCTCCACGAACAACCACTGAGCAGCGTGTGTGACCGCGCGCGCCACCTGGTTAGCCAAACCGCGCGCCACCGTCGTCTTGCCGACGCCGGGCTTGCCCGTCAGGAGAACGACCCCGTGCAACGGCAGCGCGTCGAATGGCACTGCCGCGCGTAGATGCGCTTCGGCGACCGCCGTCCGCAGCAACCGCTGCTTCATGTCGTCCGGCAGCACGATCGCCGACCACGCGGCAGCGAAGTCGTCGTTCGGCAGCAGCCGCGTGTCGGCCACCCCCGGTGCCGCATCGTCCGGCAGCCGCCTGATTTCAGACCCGCGAAGACTGCGCGTCATGGTCCCCCCAATATCCGCAACGAGCGCCAGTTGACGCCCCTCCCGCGTCGACTCGCGCATGGATGTAGCCCGACGCACGGACGCGTCGAGCTACGCTAACGTTGAGGACTGTACGGCATGTACCGATCAAGGTACAAGCGGGAGGGAGCGGGTGAGGACCGCACAATCTCCGCCCTCGCGTTCGCGCAAGTTCGCGGAAGAGATAGTTTGATCTCGACGGTCAGTCCAGCTCAGGCGGTGGAGGTGCAGGTGAACGACCCGATCGACATCGAGCTACTGGGGCGGCTCGTGCACGCCGAGCGCCTCAGGCGAGGACGGCTCAGCCTCCGCGCTGCCGCCGAGCAGGCCGAGGTGCCGTTCAACACGCTGGCCCGGGTGGAGAAGGGCGACCTACCCGACCTAGCGAACTTCCGGCGCATCGTGCACTGGCTCGGCCTACCGCCCGAGCGGTTCTTCCAGCCGCCCCGGATCAGAACCGAGAACACCCCCGAACTCATTGCCCACCACCTCGCCCGCGACCCGAATCTGACCGACGCCGCCGCCGAGAAGATCGCCGGGCTCGTCCGTGAGCTATACACCAGCCTTGTCGGCAAGCAGCAGCCGATACGCGTACACCTTCGGGCCTCGGCAACGTTCAAGCCAGAAGCCTCGCGTAAACTCTCCAGCCTACTTCAGCAGTTGCAGCAGAAGCTGGAATCCATGCCGCGAGCGGAACACTAGGCGGACGAGGCGGGACTTCAATGCGACGAGGCTTCAAGACCGAGGCCGAACGACTAGCCGACCGGACCCGAGCTGAACTCGGGCTTGAACCGCATGCTCACATGTCGATCCGTGACCTCGCCGCGCACCTCGATATCAAGATCTATCCTGCGGACCATCTCGTTGACCGTGCAGATCTTGAGGAGCTGGACGAATTGCAGCACGGGGCGTTCTCGGCGGCGACGTTTCACCTGCCCGGCGGCCGGACCGTCATCGTATGCAACCCGCTCAGCGAGATCGGGCGGACCAACAGCGACATCGCGCACGAGATCGCCCACGTGCTCCTTAACCATGAGGTCCGAGAGATCCAGCAACTCGCCGGTCACACCTTCTTCACCTGCAACCCCGAACAGGAAGAAGAAGCGAACTGGCTTGCCGGCTGCCTGCTTCTACCTAGGTCGCTACTGCTCCGAGAGGCGTATGCCGCGTCAACCCCCGACCTGATTGCGGCAAAGCATCACGTGAGTGTGCCAATGGCCAGATATCGCCTGAATGCGAGCGGTGTGCTCCTGCAAGTCCAACGCTCTCGCCCCCGCCGCAGTTCACGACAGTAGCATCAAGATCGGAACACTCGGGACAGGCGCAATGCCTTGCCCCGGCGGCATTCTGGGGTCTACGTCCCCCGTTTACCCCCCGAAAACCCCTGCCTACGGGTGACAAGAAGTGATCGCGAACGGTTATTGATCGCTCGTGTCTGAGCAGCTCAGCGCACAGTTTCGATAGCCAATGACAAGTCTGGCACCGCTACTTTCGGTAACCGTGTGTCGCAGGTTCGAATCCTGCCGGGGGCACCTCGAAGATCAGTCAGAACGCCGTCTGAGCAGCGAAGACGTTCCCGTGTCGATCGGGCGGCCTGCGCAGCCGAATGCCACCCGCCGAAGGTCACCCCGTCGCCGCCGCTTGCAGCCATGCGTGCAGAGACGGCGCGATCTTGGCCGCACGGGGACGGCTGTTCGTGCAGGTCAGCGCTCTGTCGAGGATTTGCTCGCCTTTGTGATCATCATCGACCCGCCAGGAGCCGGAGTTGCGGTACTTCCCGGCTCACCATGAGCGGCGCGGAGCAGTGCTGACAGGACCCGGATGAAGGCCGGACGAGGTTGGTCTGGGTGTGGAACTCGCCCGGGGTCTCTGTTTCGGGACAGTAGTAACCGAGGTGGAGCCGAATCCAGGGAACTCGGGTGAGGGCAGCGCCGGGCTCATTCCGTTTGGCGTCGTGGAACGGCGCCCACCAGTAGTCGACCACCGTACGCAGGCTGGTCTGGTCACGTTCTTCCGAACGATGTCTCGGCATGCCCGCGTGCCGTGGTCCCTGCCACAGCAGCGGCAGAAACCACGGCGCCCAGGTCGTCACCGCGACCGTCCAGATGATGACCCCGGTGTTCGCCTGCCTCAAGCCTGCTCGACGGCCATGTCAGCGCGGGTAGTAGACGACCGCGCGGCTGACACCCGGAACCAGGCGGATCGACGCTGCTATGCGGCCGCGGTCATCGAGGTCGACGACCTCGCCGTCCCTGCTGACCCCGGCGAGGCTGAGGTCGTGCAGGACGCCGCGCCGCCACAGCGCCGGGCGGGCGCTTCCGTCGGCGGCCTCGGAGGTGGCCAGGATCTCGCCGCGGTTGTTGATCGCCTGCAGTTGGGTGAAGCTGCCGCCGAGGGTGCCGACGTCCAGGGCACGGCCGTGCCGCCAGAGGATGCCGCGCACGGACTGATCGGACGAGAAGTGCCAGCCGATCATCCAGCCGCGGTCGTTGAGGGCGTACGTGTTGCTGCGGTCGAAGGGGCCGGCACCGAGGTCGGTGACCCGGCCACGGTGCCACCAGGCGGCGTGGAAGCCGCCTGGCACGTGCACCCCGCCGGAGACCTGGCCGCGCTCGTTGACGTCGGACACATCGCCGAGGGGCAGGGGCCGGACGCGGCCGTTCGTCCACAGGAAGGTGCCCGCGTTGGTGCGGCCCACGACCTGACCGCGGTCGTTGATCGCCGCGGGCAGGGCGGACGGGTCGCCCAGCGGCCGCAGGACACCGTGGTGCCAGACATACCCGCCGGAGCCGCCGCCGAGGTAGCCGACGACCTGGCCGCGGTCGTTCACGTCGACCGGGTACAGGGCGCCGAGATCGATCATCCGGCCGTTGCGCCAGAGGAAGCCGCGGTAGGTGCCGTCGGCGGTCTGGGCACGGCCCACCACGTCGCCGCGGTCGTTCATGGCGCTGGCGTAGCTTGTGTCGCCGCCGAAGGTGCCGAGGTCCACCAGGCGGTAGCCGGCCACGGCACTGGGCGCGGCGGACGCGGCGACTGCGGTGGGTGCGACGGCGGTGGGCGCGGCGGGTGCAGCCGTCAAGGCGGCCGCGAGCAGAGTGGTGGTGAGGATGGCTGGCATGGGACGGCTCCCTCCGGAGCGTCGCCGGGCAAACGTGCGCTCAGCGTAGGCGCGCCACGCCGCTGCGCCAGGATGCTGTCACACAGCCGACAGCGGAGTTGGCCGGTGACTTCACCTTCTCCGGGTGAGGCGGTGACGGCTTGTCAGAAGGCATGGTGGCTCTGAGGAGGGGTTGCGATGGCCGACGTCACGCAGGAGTTCTTCCGCAGCCTTGCGCAGCGCGGGCACGATCGCCGGTTGTCGGCGATCCACCAGGGCAGCGTGCGGTTCGACATTGGCCGGGACGGGCAGGTCGACCATTGGCTTGTCTCCATCGCGAAGGGCGACGTCACGGTCTCTGAGCAGGAAACGGGCGGGGACGCCGTCGTTCGGGCAAATCGGGCGGTCTTCGACCGCATCGCCAGCGGGGAGGCGTACTTCCTGACCAGCGTGCTGCGTGGCGAGGCGATCGTGGAGGGCAGCCCACGAATCTTCGCGGCCGTCCGGAGGTTGTTTCCGCCGCCGCCTGATTCGCTGGGCCGCGCGAGGCGGGGCGATGACCATGGCTGAGGACCAGGTCGGCATCCTCGACGGCACCACGTTCATCGTCTGCGACCGAACGGGGGACATCGTTCCGTCGGCGGACGCACCGCACGGCCTCTTCGCTGACGACATCCGACTGTTGTCGAAGTGGGTGCTGACAATCAACGGGGAGCGCCTGAGCACCCTCTCTATCGACGACGTCCACTACTTCGAGAACCGGTTCTATCTGGTCCCGGGCGGCCAGGACGTCTATGTCAACAGCACGGTGACCGTGCTCCGGACACACAACCTCAACACGGGCCTGTACGAGGATCTCGTCATCGTCAACAACGATCGGCGACCGGTCGACCTGACTCTCAGAGTCGAGGCGGACGCCGACTTCGCTGACATTTTCGAGGTCAAGGACGGGGCAACGCCGAAGAAGGGCCGGTACTATCGACGTACCGACGACGGACGACTGGTGCTCGGCTACGAGCGGGAGCGTTTCCGGCGGGAGACGATCGTTTCTTCCTCCGTGCCGGCGACAGTGGACGACGACGGCCTGACACTCGAGGTGCACATCGGGCCGCACAGCCAATGGTCTGCCCGACTCAGCGCCCTGCCGGACCTTCCCATGCCACGAGGGCTGGAGCGGCTCACGATTCCCGGCCGAGCAGTGCGAACGGGAAGAGACAAGCAAGGCGATCTCCTGGAATGGTTGGACCAGGCACCCCAACTGGAGTGCGCCTGGGAGCCACTGCGCGCCACGTACCGGCAGAGCCTCATAGACCTGGCCTCCTTGCGGTTCAGCCCGTTCCTCGCCGAGGACAAGAGCGTGCCCGCCGCCGGGCTGCCCTGGTTCATGGCGCTGTTCGGTCGCGACAGCATCCTCACCAGCTTCCAGGCGCTGCCGTTCGCGCCCGAACTCGCCGCCACCACCCTCCAGGTGCTCGCGTTCCGGCAGGGCAGCCGCGTCGACAACTTCCGGGAGGAGGAACCCGGCCGGATCCTGCACGAGCTGCGGTACGGCGAGATGACCATCTTTGAGGAAAGCCCGCACAGCCCCTACTTCGGCAGCGCGGACGCCACTCCGCTGTTCCTCGTGCTGCTCGACGAATACGAACGGTGGACCGGTGACGAGGACCTCGTCCGCTCGGTCGAACAGGAAGCCCGCACCGCGATCGACTGGATCGACACCTACGCCGACCTGACCGGCACCGGGTACATCTCCTACCAGCGGCGCAACACGAGGAACGGCCTGGAGAACCAGTGCTGGAAGGACTCCTGGGACAGCATCTCCTACCGCGACGGCCGCCTGCCGGACTTCCCTCGCGCGACCTGCGAACTGCAGGGGTACGCCTACGACGCGAAGAGGCGCACCGCCAGGCTCGCCCGCACCTTCTGGAACGACCCGGCGTACGCCGACCGGCTGGAGCGGGAAGCCGCCGACCTCAAGCAACGCTTCAACCGCGACTTCTGGATCGCCGACGGCGAGTACGTCGCCCTCGCCCTGGACGGTGACGGCCGCCAGGTGGACGCCATGTCGTCGAACATGGGTCACCTGTTGTGGAGCGGCATTCTCGAGGAGCCGAAGGCAGCGGCCGTGGTGCGGCACCTGATGTCACCTGCCCTCTTCAGCGGCTGGGGCGTGCGCACCCTGGCCCAGGGCGAGGCCCGCTACAACCCGATCGGGTACCACGTGGGCACCGTCTGGCCCTTCGACAACTCGTTCATCGCCTGGGGGATGCGGTGCTACGGCTACGCCGAAGAGGCGGCCCGGATCGCGGCCGGAATCCTGGACGCGGCGGCCTTCTACGACGGCCGTCTGCCCGAGGCGTTCGCCGGGAGCCCCCGCGCTGAGACGAGGTACCCGGTCAACTACCCGACGGCGTGCAGCCCTCAGGCGTGGTCCTCCGGGGCTCCGCTCCTCCTGCTGAGAGCGATGCTCGGACTCTGGCCGATCGGTGAAGACCTGGTGACCAGGCCTGCTCTGCCCGCTAAGCTCGACTGGGTGGCGCTGCTCGACATCCCCGGCCGGTGGGGGCGCCTCGACGCTTTCGGCAGAGGGCCGCGCGCCGGCCGTGGCCGCGGACACCAGCCGACGCCGCAACAGCTCTCCGCCCCCTGATAAGAGGGGGATACTTGCCCGAGATCGACCCGACACGGACGGCCGTCCTCGCCGTTCACTGGCAACACGAGGTCGTCAGTCCGGACGGACTGTTCGGCTCTCTCTTCGCCGAACAGGTCACCCGGCACCGTGTCCCGTCGTACGCGGCACGGATCGCCGACGCCGTCCGGTCCGGCGGGGGCCTCGTCGTCTACACGCGTGTCGCATACCGACCCGGCTATCCGGACCTCATCCCCAACACGCCCGCCTTCGCGTTGATCCGGGAGCAGAGGGCCTTCCTCGAAGGAAGCCCGAAGACCCAGATCATCGACGAAGTCGCGCCGCGGGCGGGCGACGTCGTCGTCACCCATGCCCGGCTCACCGGGTTCTTCGGCACCGACCTGGGTACGATCCTGCGCGCCCGGGGAATCGAGAACGTCCTCTTCACCGGCGTCGCCACCAACCTCTCCATCACCGGCACCGCCTTCGAGGCGGTCAACCACGGGTACCGCATCCTGATCGCGTCCGACGCCTGCACCGCGGCGACAGACGAGATCCACCAGGCGAGCCTGGCGACCCTGGGCCAGGTCGGTGAGGTGGCGAACGTCGACGACATCGTCCTCGCGGTCACCTGACCAGAGACCGGATCCTGTGGAGGACGCTTCACGTCCCGCACCCGGCGAGGTGGTGGCCTACGGCCCCACCGCTGGCTCAGCGGCCCCGTCACCCTGGTCGCGACGGGGCGCCGGGCGCCCCGCCGAACGGCGGGCCAGCGGATACGGCCCAGGTCCAACCGGGGGCCGGGGCGCGGGTCAGCGGTCCACCGACGCCACCCGTCCGGTGACGGAATTCCCGGTCAGCTCGCTCACGCCCAGCGCGGGATCCGGTTCGGGGATGGCCCATTCCCGGGCGGCCACGGTGACCGCCGCCTCGGTCTGTGCGGCTGCGCCGGCACCCCAGCCGCACAGTTCACCGACGAGCCGCGGCGGTACCAGGATCCGGCGGTGCACGGTGCCGGTCGCCGGGTCGGGCGCCGGCGGTCCGACGGTGGTGACCGCAGCCGCCATCCGGACCCGGGCCACCGGCCGGCGGCCGGGTTGGTCGTCCACCAGGTATCCGATGTGTACGGGGTCGGTCATCCCGAGCTGGGTCTCCTCGGCGACCTCCCGGATCGCGGCGGCGACGGCGTCCCGCCCTTCGTGCGGTTCGAGGGTGCCGCCGGGAAGACCGACCGTCCCGGCCACGTCGACGTAGCCGACGACCCTTCCGTCGGGGACGAAGAGCCACACCCAGCAGTGCCGGATCGGCAGCTCCGCCGGGACCGGTCCGGTGTGCCAGGTCCAGGCGGCGCCGCTGTGCAGTCGCGGGGCGATCCGGTAGCGGCCCATGGCAGCCAGCACCGCCGGCACCTCGCCCTGTTCCAGGTACGCCGTCGTGCCCCCGGCGCGGGCCCGCAACGCGGTGTCGATCCGGTACGCCTCGACGGGCGCGGTCCGGGTGGACAGTTCTCCCGGCGACACCAGGACCGCTCTCCCGCCGGCCTCGATCCGCCGGACCGCGGAGCCGCCGACGTCACCGCCGTCGAAGATCTGGTACGCGCCCTCGTTCGTCCAGTCGAGCAGGAGCGGGCCGCCGACGCGGGGGGTGAGCCCCACGGCCTCGTCGACCGCCCGGGTCGCCGTCTGGCGCGGCGACTCGCCGGCCGTCGGTACGGCGGTGGGCAGTGTCCAGTGCCCCGCCCTGGTGGGCACCAGGAGTATCCGGCCGTCGGGGTGGGTCACCAGGACGGCGACGGCCGGTGGGCCGGCGGGCCCGGTCATTCCGGCACGCCGACCGCGCCGATCTCCCGAAGGAGCATCGCGGTCGCCTCGGGCAGTCGCCGCATGTCCTGGGTGAGCCGGTAGCAGGGAACGGACGTCAGGATCTGGTCGATCAGCCGGCGACGGCGAACCGTGTCGGTCCGGGGGAACCAGTCGGCGAGGAACGGGTCGTACTTCGTGCCCTCCCGCTCGACGTGCTCGGCGAGGGCGTCGGCTGCGGCGGGTCGGCTCAGTCTGGTCAGCTCCGGCTCGCCGTTATCGGCGAACGTCGGAAAGACCAGGGCGTCGACAGCGGCGGTGGCCCGTAGCTCGGCACCGACGGTCGCCGCCAGTTCCGTGGCGCGTACCCAGATGGAGCCGGGCAGGCGGGTGCCGGTCTCCGTGTTGATCGACTCGACGGTGCGGTGCCGCCCCTCGAAGGCGTTGGTCGGGTGGCGGGCGTCGGCGAGAAGGCCGGCCAGGGCCGGGTACGTGCGGGCGAGCGCGAGCAGCGAGTCGGTGCGGACGTTGACGGTCCGAGGGGAGCCGTAGCCGAGGAGGCCGGATTCCGGTCCTTCGACGACGGCGAGGTCGTCGTTGGAGACGAAGGCTGCCCCACCGTGGACCAGTGCGCTCAGGATGCTCGACGTCTTGCCGGATCGCTTGCCGCCGACGAAGCCGACGCCCCGCCCGCCCGCGATCACCAGTCCACCGTGCAGCAGCAGGTCACCGGCGGCGTAGGCCTGCCAGCGCAGCAGGTGCCGGACGGAACGCAGCAGGTGCTGGGTACGCCAGTCGCCCGCCTGCCCGACCACGGTGACGGCCTGCCGCTCGTCGTGCACCCAGAGCACCCGGTCCGGCTCGTACGCGGAGGTCGTGACGATCCTTCGCCAGCCTGGTCCGGTCGGCGCCTCCCGGGTCACGTGCACCGACGGCAGGTGCGGTGATGGGTCCTGGTCAGGCACGAGGTCGACGAAGGGGCCGAACAGGGCGGCGAGGTCCGTCAGGTCGTCCGCCGGGGCGGTCACCTGCACCGCGCCGGAGACTGTCCGTGCCCGCGCAAGGAGGTGGTCGCTCACAGCGGCAGCGTCTCCCAGTGTCGGTCCCGGAAGATCATCGACTTGCGGGGACCGGCCGAGCCCTGGTACTTGCCGGAGTAGAGGGTGATCTCCCCCTGCGGCTTCCAGAAGCTCATCTGCGCGATCCGCATCCCCGGGTAGACCCGCAGGGCCAGGGTCGAGAAGAGTTGGAAGGTGATGGTCCCGATCGAGCCGATGTCGATCAGGTCCGCGGTCACGTGGACGAAGAGTCCGGCGCGGGCCGTGCTCGACTTGGCGTGCACCATCGGCACGTACCGGGTGCTGCCGACGATCTCCCGGGACGATCCGAGGCAGAAGCTCATCGGTTCCAGCAGCAGCCCCTCTTCGGGGATCTTGTGCTCGGTGACCTCCGGCTCCACCCGGGGATCGATGATCGGATCCCGGTAGCGCAGGATGGTGTCGTCCAGCGACAGGTCGATGCTGTTCGGGTTGAGGCACCCGGGGTCGAACGGCGTCACCGTGATGTGGTTCTCGTCGATCTGACGCCGGATCTCGTGGCCCGTGAGGATCACCGTAACCCCCGTACCTTCTCCTGGTACCGCACGTTCTCGTGCAGCTTCGACGGCATCGGTCGGTCGTGTTGCCCGTACCAGCCCTGGTAGGGCAGGACGTCCCCGGTGACGGACCAGAAGGACACCTGTCCGATGATCTGCCCGGGGTAGACGTAGATGTCCAGCGCGGGAAGCAGTTCGAGCGTCCACCGGTGTACCGCGCCGCAGTGCCCGAGGTCCGCCGAGAGCTGCACGAACAGGCCCAGCCGGCCGATCGAGCTGCGCCCGATCAGCGAGGTGACGTACCGGGTGCTGCCGATCCGCTCCAGTGTGTGGCCGAGGTAGAACCAGCCCTTGCGGAGCAGGAAACGACCGTTGGTCGGTTCCATCCGTTCCTGCTGTGGCCCCTCGCCGTCCTCGCTGCCGGAGCGGACCCGGTAGATCTCGGGTCCCAGCCGGTAGTTGTAGCTGTTCGGGTTGACCCGGGCCTCGTCGAAGGGGTCGATGACGATGTCACCCCGCGTGACAGCTTCGGTGATCGCCGAACCGGTGAGGATCATCGGCCCACCAGGGTCGCCAGGTTGCTCTCCACCAGGGCCCGGAAGTCCTCGTCGAGGGTGACCGGCGACCCCCAGTTGCGCCACTCGTGCTGTCGCTGTGGCTCCCGTACCGCGTAGAACGACAGGATGCCGAGCAGTGCCCAGAGCTCGAAGTGGGGTACCAGCTCAGCGTCGTGCGGGCACACGGTCCGGCTCGCCGCCGCCAGGAACGGCGCGTGCTGTTCGCGGTTGCGCAGGTGGGCGCTGATCGCACCGACAGCCTGCGCCGGGGTGGACCGCCCGGCGATCGGCACGTTGAGCACCACCAGCCGGCCGTCCGGCACCACGACGAAGTTCTTCAGGTTGGCGTCGATCGCCACGGTCCGGAACGGGGCGGGGTTACGGGCCGCCGCCGCCGCGAAGCCGCCGGAGAGCCAGTCGTCGACGGCCGCGCCGACCTTCGTGCCGTCGTAGAAGGGGCGCACCCGGCCCCAGTAGCGGTTGGCGTAGTGCTCGACGAACTCCCGGTGGGTGCCGAGCACCACCGGCTCCCGCTTGTACAGGCCGAAGCCGTCGTACATCTCGGGTAGTTCCCGGCAGGCGAGCGCGAACGCGCAGAGCTGGTCGACCAGCTCCGGCGTGGGTGGCACGCCCTGCCCGTCGGCGATCAGCGAGGCGAGGTCGCGCCCCGGCAGGTACTCGGAGAGCACGGCGTCGAACGGGTCCCCGTTGCCGACCTCCCACACCCGCAGGATCCGCTGCACCGGCACCAGACCGGCGAGCCGTTCGTTGGCCTCCGCGAGGTAGGACAGCGGGATGTCGGTGTCGGTGACGTGTTTGACCACGGCCACCCGTCCGGCCGTCGCCACCCGGTACACGACGTTGTTGGAGCCGCTCAGCTCGCTGACCTCGGCGTCGGGGAACTCCGCCTCGATGAAGGCCCGGAACGTGTCCACTCAGTCACCAGTCCCCACGGTGCGGTCGTTGCTCTTGGCGTTCGCCCACTTGGTGCCGACGTACTTGTGCGGCAGCATCTCGGCGAGGCGGACGAGTTCGTACCCGTCGCCGGAGCCGAGCACGACCCGGATCTCCGGGCCGTAGTCCAGGAGCAGTTCCCGGCAGAGCCCGCACGGCGGCACCAGTTTGATCTCACGGTGCGGCTCCGAGGGTTTCGGATGCCGTACGGCGAGCGCCACCCGCAGGTCCGTGACGCCCGCCTCGCAGGCCCGCCCCAGCGCCACAGCCTCGGCGCATATCGATGCCCGGCCGACCATCGCCTCCAGGTGGATGCCGGTGAAGACCCGACCGTCGCCCGCGACGAGCACCGCACCGATCTGGTGGCGGTTCTCGACGTACCGGGCGGAGATGGTGGCGCGGGCCCGCGCGACGAGCCCGCCCAGCCACTGGTCGCGTTCCTCGTCGCCGTGCGCCCGGGTGGTGTCGGCGACCAGCTTGTTCGCCAGGTCGGCCAGCTGGGCCCGCAGGTCGTCGAGGGTGCCGGAGTTGTCCACCTCGAAGTCCGCGACCACCGATTCGCCGCCTGCCTCGGTGGGGTGGTCGTCCTGCCCGGCGATCCGGTCGCCACGGCCGTACTTCCGTGTGCGGCGCAGCTCGTCCGGCGCGGTGATCCGGACGATCCGGAAGCCCTGCTCCGCCAGGCCGGGCAGGTCGACCGGCCTGGCGTCGTCGCAGAGCAGCGTGTCCGCTCCCGCCAGCAATGCGGTGCCGCACCGCTCGGTGAAGTCCGCCAGCAGGAATCCGGGTACGGCCCGGCGGAAGTGCGTGCCCAGGAAGTTGAGCAACGCACCGTCCTGCTGGCCGGGGTCGAGTGCGCTCCCGGCCCGGTCGTAGAAGCGCTCCTGCACGTCGTAGAGCGGGGCGGCGGTCTTCACGACAGCGACGGTGCGCCCCGTGCCGGCCAGGGCCTCGCGGAGCAGACCCGCGCTGGTCGACTTACCGGCCCCGGGCAGGCCGAACAGAGCGACCCGCAGCGGGGCCAGGAGAGCGGTGGTCATCGGTATCCCGTTCCTCAGGAGCAGACGAACACGGAGTTCTGCTTGCTGAGTTCGAAATAGCCCACTTCGGCGATGCGTGCCTTGACCTTCGCCTCGACCTCGGCGTAGAGCTGGTCGAACATCGAGTCCGGGTAGTCGTCCGCGGCCATCGCCCGGGCGCCGCAGAACCTGTGTCCGGTCGCGTAGAACGTCATGTAGGGCTCGGCTGACTCGAACCGCAGCGCATCGACGTACGGGCGCTCTTCGACCGTGCCGAACTGCCGGGACAGGATCTCCTGCGCGTTGTCGAGCACCATCTTGCCCCGTCGGGTGCGGGGCAGGCGTGCGATGAACTCGGCCGGGAATCCGACCGTCTCCATGGCGTCGAAGTGCATCTGGTACATCTCCGGCATCGAATGCCGGGCTTCGATCGTCACGATGGCGTGGCCGCCGGGCTTCACCAGTCGGGCGATCTCGCCGCACACCAGGTCGGGGTCCTCGATGTAGTGGAAGATGAAGTTGGCCATGACGCGGTCGAACGTTCCGTCCGGGTACCGCGACAGGTCCTCGGCCCGGCCCTCGACGAACTCCAGCGGGGCCCAGGAGATGGTGACGTTGCGCTGCGCCAGCTCCAGCATCGCGGGGGAGATGTCCACCGCCACGGCACGACCGCCGTAGCGCAGCCGGCTTGCCACGTCCCGGAGGATGAAGCCGTTGCCGCAGCCCAGGTCGAGCACGGCCTCCCGGCCGGTGAGGTCGAGGCAGTCGAGGATGTGGTCGACCATCGTGGCGCGGTTCTGCCGGTACACGTTGTGGGTCATCTGTTGCGTGTAGAGGGCCGTGTTGCTGCCGAAATGCACGCGGATGTAGTCGAGCCCGAAGTCAAAGAGCTGTGTCGGAGTCGAATGTGCATTATCGACGTTCATGGATCCTCGCTTCGTGTCGGGTCTGCGTGACGCGGAGGCCGCGTCAATTCCATCCGCGCATGCTATTGACGGAGGTATTACAGAACCACAAGACGGTTCGAGTCAAGGGCGCAACCGGCTGCCGTTGATCGTGCCGTCTTTGTGAATCCCCGCGAGCCGGCCAGCTCCGCCTGGCCGGTGGGGGCAAAGTGACCGAGACGCTAGCACCCGCCAACCCACCTCGGTACCCCCTATTGGTAGCCGACAATACTACTGGTCGGTAGGTCGGCCAGGTGTTTTAGGGGTGCGGGGTGACCGAGGTGGGGTCGCGGGCCGCCAGTGCCGGCGTAGGGTGCCTCTGTCGCGGCGTTTATGCAGGTCGCACAGGGACGGTGATCGGATGCGGCTGTCTGATTGACCGGCAGGGGGTACGAAAGTATGAACGAAGGGCTCGACGGAGCCGTGCTAGAGTCCCCGACTACCCCGGGTGGCGTGTTGCCCAATCGCAATGGCGTTGGGAACGCGACGTGATTCGGGATTGAGTGGGCGGGTTTCCGTGACGACGGGTCGACGCATACGACGGAAACGTTCTGTCGTCGCTTCGCGCAGCCCTGTCGGGCCGAACTGGGACGGAGGTGGGGAGAACTGTGCTCAGAATCGACAGCCTCTCGGTCACCTACGCCGACCGCACCGCTCTGCGGGACGTTTCGCTGACCATCGACCCCGGTCAGGTGCTGGGTCTGCTCGGCCCGAACGGGGCCGGCAAGACCACCCTGATGAACGCCGTGGTGGGGGCGGTGCGACCCAGTGCCGGTACGGTCACGGTCGATGGACTGGACGTGGCCCGACACCCGAGGCGGGCCCGCGGTCGCATCGGCTACGCCGAGCAGGAGATGGCGGTCTTCCCCACCCTCACCGCCCGCGAGAACGTCAGTGACTGGGCGGCGATCTGCGGAGTCGGCCGGCGTCAGCGGGCCGAGGCCGTGGCCACCACCCTCAGCGCGCTCCTGCTCGACGAGGTGGCCGACCAGCCGGTCCGGACGCTGTCCGGTGGTCAGCGCCGCCGGGTGCACTGCGCGATGGCGACCGTGGCGCGACCACCCCTGCTGCTGCTCGACGAACCCACCGTCGGCGTGGATCCGGCCACCCGTCGGGCCGTGCTCGGCCATGTGCGCGACCTCGCCGCCGCCGGCACCGCCATCTGCTACTCCACGCACTATCTGCCCGAGGTCGAGGCGCTCGACGCCGATATCGTGCTGCTTGCCCGGGGCGCCATCGTGACCCGGGGGGCGGTCGCCGAACTCATCGACCGGTACGGCAGCACGGTCATCGACCTGCGGCTGCTCTCCGACGACGGTGGGATCCGTGCGGTGTCCCGGCAGGTGACCGGGGCGGAGGCACTCCCCTCCGTCCTCCAGGAACTCGGTTCCGACCTCGACCACCTCGTCGGCGTCGAGGTGCGGCGGTCCACCCTGGACGAGGTCTTCGACCGCGTCGTCGCCACCGCCGCACCGGCGGACGGACCGCCCGGCGAACCCGCAGAGGTGCCCGCCGATGCGTCGTGACCTCGCCACCGCCGGCCTGCTCGTCGCCCACGAATGGCGGCTTCAGCGCCGGGACCTCGTTCCGCAGCTCATCCTCACCGTGATGCCCCTGGTGCTCATGGCGTTCCTGCTGCCCACCTACCGGGACGCGATGACGCTGGCCGGTTCGGCCCCCGGCCCCGGCCCCATCACCGGTGCGGAACAGGCGGTGCCCGGCCTGGCGGTGATGTTCTCGATGTTCCTCGTCGCGCACGTCGGGATGGTGTTCTTCCGGGACCACGGCTGGAACACCTGGAACCGGCTGCGGGCCACGGCGGTCGGTGTTCCGGTGCTGGTGCTCAGCAAGGCCGCCGTGCCGCTCGGCCTGCTGGTCGCCCAGTTCGCCATTCTCCTCACCGCCGGCCGGGTCCTCTTCGGCCTGCGGATGCGTGGTTCGCTCGTCGCCCTGGCCCTGGTCGTCGGCATCTTCGCCGCCTGCCTGGTCGCACTCGGTGTGCTCGGGTTCGCCGCCTGCCGGACGGTGGTGCAGATGACCTCTGCCGCGAACGTGCTGGCGCTGGTGATGGCCGGCCTGGGCGGCGCACTCGTGCCGCGGGACCTGCTGCCTGCGTGGGCCGCCCCGTTCGCTCCGGCCACCCCGTCGTACTGGGCGGTCCGTGGGCTCCAGGAGGTCATCTCCGGAGGGGCCGGCGTCGCAGGGGTGGCCACCGAACTGGCCGTCCTGGCAGCCTTCGCCACCGTCTTCGCGCTCCTCGCCCTCGTCATGCTCAAACCGGACCAGCGGAAGGTGTCGTGGTCATGACCGGTCAGGTCAGCGTCGAGCAGGCGCTCGGCGTCGTCGGGCTCACCCTCTCCGAGGTCGTCACGTTGGGCGGGACCGTGCTGACCGCCGGCCCGGCGTACCTGGTGGGATCGCTGGCCGGCGGGCTCGGCAACCAAGGCAGTGACGTGGACATCCACCTCCTGGTGCCCGGCATCGACAAGCCCAGCCCGGCGTTCCTGTTCTTCGCCGGCCAGACTCCGATCGACATCGAGCACTACCCGGAGAGCATGCCGGCCGCCATGGTCGCCGGTGCGCTGGCGTACCCGGCCCGGAAGCTGCCGATCGGGCCGGTCAGTCTCGCCCCGGCGCCCGGCCGGCGGACCCGCCGCACCGCCTCCCGATGGCTCAACGCGCTGCCGTTGGAGCCGGACCAGGGCCCGATCTTCGACCGGACAGGTGCCGAGGCGGTCCGCGCGGTCCTGGTCCGCGCCTCGCTCGACCAGGTGCTCCAGCTCTGGGCCATGGCCCGGCTGGCCACGCAGGTCGACGCCGAGGCCGCCGGCTACCTGTGGGGCAGGACCGGCCGGGAGGTGCTTGAGCTGCGCTGCCGGGCCCGGGGTGACGTGCTCACCAGCGAGAAGTGGCTACCGGACCGGGCCGCCCGGCTCGGGTTCGGCCCCGCGTTCAGCCGGTCCCACTACACCTGCGGCAGCGAAGCCGACCTGCGGGAACTCGTCGCCGACGCCGGTCTGGCCGACTGGGACCCGTGGCGGCTCACCGCCGGGCGGACCGAGCCGCAGCGGCGCCGGATCCGCCTGGGGCGGACGGACTACGCGTTGACCCGCCACGGCCGGCTGATCGCCGACGCGTTGACGGCCGAGACGAGCGTGGCCGACCTCGCCGCGCGGGTGCCGGCGCAGCGGCTCCTGCACGCCATCCGCAACGGCGAACTCGCGCTCGAGGTTTCCGGTGACGCACTGGGAGAGGTGCTCCATGACTGACGCCCGTGCCGGAGGCACCGACCTCACCTGGCTGATCACCCACGGCGCCGGGATGGCCTGGCAGTACGCCATGGCGGTCCAGACCGCGCTGACCGACATCGACGCGGCGTTGGCCGCCGAGAACCACCCGGCCTGCGTGGAGTCCTGCGCGGTGGCGCTGCGGGCGATCACCTACTGCGAGCAGGTCGGGGCCGGATACCTGGGGCGACCCACGCACGTCGAGCACCACGTGCACCTTGCCCTCACCGACTCACCGGCCGCGCGGGCGCTGCGGCGTCTCCCGCCGCCTGCCGGGGCGACCCGGGCAGAGGCGGAGGCGGCCCGTCAGGTCGTCCGCGAACAGGACGAACGGCTGCGAGCGTCGTTGCCGGTGGACATCCCGGTGCTCCGGACCGCGTCGGGGTTCTTCCCGACGGTGGGAATCGCGGGAGCGCTGGAGAAGCTGCGTACCGAGCACGGCCTGGGCCCGATGGACTGGGACCAGTGGGGGATCTAGCACCGACGACGGAGGACACATGCCGACAGTGACGACGAGCCACACCAGTGACGCGGATCCCGGCGAGGTGTGGAGCGCACTGCTCGACAGCGAGTCGTACGCGAGCTACATGGCCGAGGTACGCGCGATCAGCATCGTCGAGTGGACGGGCGACCGGCGGGTGAGCCGGTGGTCGGTGCTGCTCAAGGGCTCCGAACTGGAGTGGGAGGAAGAGGAGTTCATCGACCACGAACGCCGCCGGATCGAGTTCCGTCAGATCGACGGTGACCTTGCCTACTTCACCGGGCACTGGCAGGTCAGCACCGACGAGCGGGGCACCACCGCCGAACTGCACGTGGAGTTCGACATCGGCATCCCGATGATGAGCGAGATGCTGAATCCGGTGGCGGCCCGGGCGCTGGAGGACAACTCCCGGGCCATCCTGGAACACCTCGGGGACCGGGCCCGCGCCGGCACCGGCACCCAGGGGCAGCCGTGAGCGACCCGCGTACCGGCGACGCCTCGCCGGAGCGGCTCGCCCGGGAGACCTTCCGCCGGTTGCGGACGCACATGTCGCCCGCCATGGCGCTGGCCGGCCGCTTCGCCGGCCGGGGCGCGGTGGAGGTGGCCGGCGAGGGCTGTGTCGTGCGGCTCTCCGACGGCAGGCGGGCGCTGGACTTCGGGTCGTACGCCGTCACCCTTCTCGGCCACCGCAACCCGGCGGTGGTGGCGGCGGTGACCGAGCAGTTGACCACCATGCCGGTCTCCACCAGGGCACTGGGGAACCCGGTCGCCGCCGTCGCCGCCGAGGAGGTGGTGCGCTACCTCGGCGGGGTCCTGCCCCGGGTCTACTTCGGCACCAACGGTGCGGACGCGGTGGAGGTCGCCGTCAAGCTGGCCCGGCTGGCCACCGGCCGGCAGACGGTGCTGGCCGTGCGCGGCGGGTACCACGGCAAGACCATGGGGGCGCTGGCCCTGACCTGGCATCCGAGGTTCCGGGCCGGACTGGAGCCACTGCTCGGCGGGGCCGCCCACGCCGACCCGGCCGACCCCGACGCGGTACGCCGGATCGCCGCCGCGGGAGACCTGGCCGCCGTGATCTTCGAGCCGGTGCAGGGCGAGAACGGTGTGGTGCCGCTCGATCCCGCCGTGCTGGCACAGTGGACGACCGACGCGCACGCGGCCGGAGCCATGGTGATCTCCGACGAGATCCAGGTCGGTCTGCGCCGGGGCGGGGTCCGTTCGATCGCCCTCGACCTCAATCTGCACGTGGACGCGGTGCTGCTCGGCAAGCCGCTCGGCGGCGGCGTGGTGCCGGTCTCGGCGGCCGTCTGCGCCGAACGCCTCTACCGGCCGCTGATCGAGGACGCCTTCCGGCACAGCGCGACCTTCGGCGCGCAGCCGCTGGGCATGGCGGCCGTGCCCGCGGCGCTGCGGACGATCGAGGCGTACGCCGACGACGGCGCCCGGATCTGCGCCGCGCTGGCCGACGGGCTGGCCGGGCTGCGCACCCGCCACCCCGACGTGGTGACCGAGGTGCGCGGCCGGGGCCTCATCTGGGGCGTGGACTTCGCCACCGCGGAACACGCCGGTGAGGTCGCGTTCGGGTTGATCGAGCGGGGCCTGCTCGTTTCGCACTGCCTGAGCCGTCCCGAGACGCTGCGGCTGCTGCCCCCGATCATCACCACCGACGCCGAACTGGCGCAGGCCCTCGACGCCCTCGACGGCGCGGTCGGTCACGCCCGCGAGGCCGTGCTCACCGCCCGACCGGTCGCCGCCGACGCCGGGGTGACGTCGTGAGTGAGCTTCTCGACCAGGCCGACGACGGGTGGCCGGACGTCTCCGCCGACCTGCCGGCCGACGCGCTCGCCCAGATCGCCGCCGGGGCCGAGGAGGCCGACCGGACGGGCCGGCCCGCGCCCGGTTCGCTGGACCTGCTCCGGTCCCTGAACTGGCCGGGCCTGGCGGTGCCGGAGAAGTTCCTGGGCGGCGGGGCGGACCTGCTGCGCTGTTGTGCGCTGCAACGGGCCCTCGGGGCGGCCGACCCCGGCCTGGCGGTCGCCGTGAACATGCACCTGTTCTCGGTCGGCCTGATGGTCGAGCACTGGCGTCGCCGTGGCGACACCTCGTGGCTGCTGATGGAGGCGATCGCCACCCAGAACCGCCTTCTCGCCTCGGCCTTCGCCGAGCCGAACCTCGGCGGCTCCACCACCCGTTCGACGATGCGCGCCGCAGAGGTGGAGGGCGGCTGGCGGGTCTCCGGCCGCAAGCGGCCGTGCTCACTCGCCGGCGAGGCGGACCTGATCTGTCTCCAGGTGCAGACCGCGACCGTGCCCTCCCAGGTGCTCGTCGCGCTCCTGCCCACCACCGCACCGGGCCTGTCGGTGGTGCGGGACTGGGACGCGCTGGGCATGCGCGGCTCGGCCTCGGACACCCTGGTCCTCGACGAGTGCTTCATCCCGAAGGAACTGGTCTTCTACCAGGCCCGCGCGGGCTCCGAGGAGGACGACGTCTTCGCCGCCGGGGTGATCTGGTTCGCGTTGACCGCCACCTCCTGCTACCTCGGGCTGGCCCGCAGCGCCCTGCGGCACGCCGGCGGGTTGCTGCACCGGCTGCGGATCGCCCACCTCGGGCAGAGCCGCGCCGAACTTCCCAGCTACCAGGCGACCCTGGGAGACCCGGTGGCCGACCTGCTGACCCTGGAGGCGGCCTGCGCCGACGTGGCCCGCCGGATGGACGCCGGGGCGGCCCCGGAACGGCTGGTGGCCACCGCGCTCGCGGTCAAACAGCAGGCGGTCCGGGTCGTTCCCGCGCTGGTGGGCGCCCTCGCCGAAGCCTGCGGTGGTGCCTCGTACGCCCGGTCGCTGCCGCTGGAACGACTGTGGCGGGACGCGCAGGCCATCCGCTTCCACCCACCGACGCCGGCCGCCACCCGGCAGTACCTGGCCCGTACGGCGCTCGGCATCCCCTCCTCCCTGGACCTCGACGAGGCGGCGCCGGGCCTGCTGGCGCGGGACGACGAGAAAGGCAGCGATCATGCAGCGAGCTGAGCTGGCGGAGGTCGTCCGCGAACGGGTCGCCGGTGTGCTGGGTGTGCCGGTCGAGGAGATCGACGAGACCACCGACCTGCGTCAGACGTACGACGTGGACAGCCTGGAGTTGATGGAGATCGGCGCCCGGCTGGAGAACTCCCTGGACACCCGGTTGGCCGCCGAGGACCTGCTGGGGATGGAGAACGTCGGGAACGCCATCGACCTGCTGCACGAACGCCTTCGGGAGCGGCCGTGACCGGGCGGATCCGGGTCGCGGTGACCGGCATCGGGGTCAAGACCCCGGCCGGCAACGACGTCAAGGAACTGGCCGACCGGCTGGCCGAGGGCCGGTCGACCGCCGCCACCGTGCCGGAACTGGCCGCGCACGACCTGGCGGTGACGTTCGCCTGCCGGGTTCCCGAGTTCGACCACACCCCGTACGTCACGCTCCGCGAGCTGCGACAGCTCGACCGGACGACGTACCTGGCGGTGGCCGCCGCCACGGACGCGGTCACCGCCGCCGGGCTGAACCCGCTACCCGACCCCGAGCGGGTCGGAGTCAGCGTCGGCATCGGCGCGGGCGGTCTCGTCGCGGCCGAGGAGCTGATGGGCGAGTACGGCGACCGGCCCACCCGGGTGCCCGCGTACACGGTGCCCCGGATGATGGCGAACGCGGCGGCGGCCCGGGTGGCGATCCGGATCGGGGCGCGCGGTCCCGCCCTCACCTACGTGTCGGCCTGCGCCAGCGGCGCGGCGGCGATCGGCGAGGCGATGCAGAAGATCCGCTCCGGCGAACTCTCCGTGGTGGTCGCCGGGGGCAGCGAGGCCCCGGTCTCGCCCGTGGTCGTCTCCTCGTTCGCCCGGATGCGGGCGATGTCCGAACGCAACGACGACCCGGAGGCGGCGTCGCGGCCCTTCGACGCCGCCCGCGACGGCTTCGTGATGGGCGAGGGCGCCGCCTTCCTGGTGCTGGAGAACTGGACGCACGCGCGGGCCCGGGGCGCGGAGATCCTGGGCGAGCTGCTGGGGTACGGCGCCAACTCCGACGCCCACCACATCGTGGCCCCCCGGCCCGACGGGACGGTCGCGGCCACCTGCATGCGCCGGGCGCTGGCCGACGCCGGCCTCACCCCGGCGCAGGTGGGCCACGTCAACGCGCACGGCACGGCCACCCCGCACAACGACCTCGCCGAGGCACTGGCGATCGTGGACTGCTTCGGCCCGGAGGGTCCCCCGGTCACCGCGTCGAAGGGGGTGCTGGGGCACTCGCTCGGGGCGGCCGGCGCGGTGGAGGCGGTGGTGACGCTCCTGTCGGCCGTGTCCGGGGCGGTGCCGCCGGTGGCAAACTTCGTCCGCGGCGACGAGACCACCGCCCTGCTCGACGTGGTCTCCGGTGCGCCCCGGTCGATTCCACCGCAGCCGGCGCTGTCCAACTCGTTCGCCTTCGGCGGGCACAACGTGTCGCTGGTCCTCGCGCCGGCCGTCAACGGGGAGGGAAGCTGACATGCGAGTGTTGATCACCGGTTCGGCCGGTGTGGTCGGCCAGGAGGTGACCCGGGAGCTGGCCGCGCGGGGTGTGGAGTTGACCCGGGTGACCCGCCGTCCGGCCGGCCCGAACGACGTGGGCTGGACCCTGGGGGCCGAGGCGCCACCGGCTGCGGCACGGGGGCCGTGGGATGTCGTGGTGCACACCGCCGCGTCGACCCGCTGGAGCATGAGCCGCGACGAGGCGGTGGCGGCGAACGTCCGACCGCTGGAAGCCGTGCTCGACCTGGTCGACGACCGGACCCACCTGGTGCACGTCTCGACCGCGTACGCCGACGGGGCGGAGCCGGACGAACATCCCGTCCCCTCCGCCTTCGGCCGCTACCGCAACGGCTATGAGTGGTCGAAGGCGGAGTGCGAGACGTTGGTCCGGTCCGGTCACTCCGGGCCGCTGACCGTGGTGCGCCCCCCACTGATCATCGGGGCTCGCGCCGACGGGGCGATCGGCCGGTTCACGGGCCCGTACACCCTGATGCAGACGCTGGTGTCGGGGCTGGCCGCCGCGGTCGTCGGCGACCCGGACGGCTACGCCGAGCTGGCTCCGGTGGACCAGGTCGCCGAGGTGGTCGTCGCGGCGGTGCTCGGCGTGCCGCCGACCGGGCAACGGACCGAGGTGATCGCCGGGGGGACGGAGTGCCTGCGTCTCGGCGACCTGCTCGACATCGTCTGCACGACGATCAACCAGTGGCGTGCCGAACGGGGGATCTCCCCGATCGCGGCACCGCCGTTCATCGCCACCCGGCGGTGGCACCGCTTCTTCCTTCCCCTCGCCGAGCAGCACCTGTCTCCGATCCAGTTGCAGGTGGTGCAGCTCCTCGGGATGTTCGAGAGCTACACCAGCCTCGGTAAGCCGTTCGAGCCGACCCGGCAGGTCGAGGACCCGGGCGCGGTGCTGGCCCGTTCGGTCCGCTGGTGGGCCGACCGGAAGCCCCGGCTGGCCGCGCGCATCCCGGAGCCGTGGAAGCTGATCGACTGAGGGCCGGGGCGCCGGACCCGCTACGACGCGGGTCGGGCGGCGAGCTGGGCGGCGGTGCTGATCACCTGGTCGATCAGGCCGTACTCGCGGGCCTGCTCTGCGGTGAACCAACGGTCCCGGTCCCAGTCCCGCTGGACGTCGTCGATGCTGTGCCCGCTGTGCCGGGCGATCAGTTCCTGCATCGTCCGCTTCACGTGCAGCATGTTCTCCGCCTGGATGGTGATGTCGGCGGCGGTGCCACCCATCCCGCCGGACGGCTGGTGCATCATGATCCGCGCGTGCGGCAGCGCGTAACGCTTGCCGGCCGTGCCCGCGCACAGCAGGAACTGCCCCATCGAACCCGCCATGCCCAGCGCCAGCGTGGCGACGTCGTTGCGGACGAACCGCATCGTGTCGTAGACCGCCATCCCCGCGCTCACCGAGCCGCCCGGCGAGTTGATGTAGAGGCTGATGTCCCGCTTCGGGTCCTCCGCGGCGAGCAGCAGGATCTGGGCGCAGATCCGGTTGGCCGACTCGTCGGTCACCTCGGTGCCGAGGAAGACGATCCGCTCCTTCAGCAGCCGCTCGAACACCTGGTCGCCGAAGCCGCGCTGCCCCTCGTCGAACATCCTGATCATCGCTCCGCCCTCCGCCGCGCCGGCGGGCGACCTGGCGCCCGGCTACCGGCTTCCCCAAGCCTGCGTCGGTCGGCGGATGGGCTCCCAGCGATTCTGCCCGCGGCAGATCGGCCCACGGCAGAACCACATGGCCACCTACCGGGCGGTCAGACGGCGTCGGCCCGACCGGGCCCGCCGTCGCGCCAGCGCCCTGGCGGTACGCGGGCCGGTGCGCCCGCCCGCAGCGGAGGGGAGCAGCCGGACCCGCAGGCCGGTGGCACCCGCCAGGCCGATCGGCGCAAGGGACGGAACCGACCCGGGGGTGCCCGCAGGCGCCCCGCCCACGTGCAGCAGCCGACCGGTGGACACCGGCCACGGCAGCGGACCGCAGTCGCCGACCCGCGACGGCCCGGCCCCCACGTGTGCCGCCGGCCCGCCCGGATGGAAGCCGATCCGCAGGCGCGGGCCGGTGGTCCCGCCGCGGGCGGTGGGTACCCGGTCGACGGGGACGGCACCAGTTGCGTAGCCGACCGGGGCGCGCCGTTCCACCCGGCGCAGGTCGTCGCGCGCCTCCTCCAGCAGGTCGGACAGCCCGATCCCCAACGCGCGGCAGATCGCGGCCAGCACCTCCGAGGATGCCTCCTTGCGCCCGCGCTCCACCTCGGAGAGGTACGGCAGCGACACGCCGGCCGCCTCGGCCACCTCGCGCAGCGTGCGGCCCTGGCGCTGGCGCACCCTGCGCAGCACCTGACCGATCACCCGTCGCAGCAACGACATGCGTGCCTCACTCTCGCCGGTCGGCCGGTGACCCCTCCCATCATGCCCGCCCACCGGCCGGCACGTCGTCCCCGTCGACTCGCCACCCCGCCGTGTGCGACAGCGCGTACCGGCTATGTTGTGGGCGTGCAGGCGACGGAGGCGGGGCAGGTCCAACAGTGATCCACTTTCCCGCGCAGCGGCGAGGGCCGCTCAGCGCGCTGAGTCTGCGGTTGGCCGCCGCCCTCGGCCTGGTGCTCGCCGTGGTCGCGGTGGTCTACCTGGAACGGGACCAGTACGGCGACAACAACGAGGACGGCCTGACCCTGCTGGACTGCTTCTACTACGCGGTGGTGTCGCTGTCCACCACCGGGTACGGCGACATCGTGCCGGTCACCCAGGAAGCTCGGCTCGTCAACGTCCTGTTCGTCACCCCGGCCCGGGTGCTGTTCCTGATCATCCTGGTCGGCACCACCCTGGAAGTCCTGACCGAGCAGTACCGGACGGGCCGGCGCCTGTTGCGGTGGGAGAGAACCGTGAAGGATCACGTCATCATCTGCGGCTACGGGACCAAGGGTCGCAGCGCCGTCTCCGCCCTGATGGAGAACGGGCTGGAGAAGTCCCGCATCGTCGTCGTGGAACGCGACGGGCCGGCGTTGCGGCAGGCCACCTCCTCCGGCCTGGTCGCCATCGAGGGATCGGCGACCCGCTCGTCGGTGCTCAACCAGGCGCACGTGCGCACCGCCAAGGCGGTGATCATCGCCACCGACAGCGACGACGCGTCGGTGCTGGTGGCGCTGACCGTACGCCAGCTCACCGCCGGGCAGGTGCGGATCATCGCCGCCGCCCGGGAGGCCGAGAACGCCCCGCTGCTCAAGCAGAGCGGCGCCCACCACGTGATCGTCTCCTCGGCAACCGCCGGCCGCCTGCTGGGCCTGTCGACCTCGGCGCCGCCCCTGATCGACGTGGTGGAGGATCTGCTCACTCCCGGCCAGGGGATGGCGCTGGCCATGCGGTCGGCCGAGCGCCACGAGGTCGGCAGGTCGCCCCGCGAACTGGAGTCGCTGGTCATCGCCCTGGTGCGGCGCGGGAAGGTGGTCACCCTGGCGGACAAGGCGGGCGCACTGATCGAGACCGGCGACATGCTGGTGCACGTCCGCGACGACCGCCCCGCCAGCAACCCCACCTGACCGGCGTACCGGCAGCGCCACCACCACCTGACACCGACGCGACGGCCGCGCGCCCGGCCCCGCCCGGGGACGGCGCAGCGGCCGGCCCGACGTCGGGCCGGCCGCTGCGGGGGAGCCTCAGGTCAGTTGATGGTCCAGGTGTCGCCGCTGGCGAGCAGGCCGGCGAGCTGCTCCTCCGGCGTCCCGGTCGCCTTGGCCTTGGCAGCCTCGACCTGCGACTGCACCACGCTGTCGTACGAGGGCCGGTCGACGGAGCGGAACACCCCGATCGGCGTGTTGCGCAGATCCAGGCCCGGCAGCCGGGACAACGCGAACGCGTAGGCCGGTTCGGTGACCGTGGCGTCGTGCACGACGATCTGCTCGGCAGGGGTCGACGCGGTCTCGCGTACCTCCAGGCCGAAGCCGCCCGGCGGGTGCACCACGCAGAACTGCCCGTCCCTGCCGAAGGTGATCGGCTGGCCGTGTTCCAGCCGGATCAGGTGGTCGTCGCGGATGCCCGGGTCCTTGAGCTGGTCGAAGGCGCCGTCGTTGAAGATGTTGCAGTTCTGGTAGATCTCCACGAACGCGGAGCCGGAGTGCTCGGCGGCGGCCCGCAGCACCGACTGGAGGTGCTTGCGGTCGGAGTCGATGGTGCGGGCCACGAAGGTGGCCTCCGCGCCGAGCGCCAACGACAGCGGGTTGAACGGCGAGTCCGCCGAGCCGGCCGGGGTCGACTTGGTGATCTTGCCGACCTCGGAGGTCGGGGAGTACTGCCCCTTGGTCAGTCCGTAGATCCGGTTGTTGAACAGCAGGATCTTCAGGTTGACGTTGCGGCGCAGCGCGTGGATCAGGTGGTTGCCGCCGATGGACAGCGCGTCGCCGTCACCGGTGACCACCCAGACCGACAGGTCCGGCCGGGACACCGACAGGCCGGTGGCGATGGCCGGGGCGCGGCCGTGGATCGAGTGCAACCCGTACGTGTTCATGTAGTACGGGAACCGCGACGAGCAGCCGATGCCCGAGACGAAGACGATGTTCTCGCGGGGGATGTTCAGCTCCGGCATGAACTGTTGGACGGCCGCGAGGATCGCGTAGTCGCCGCAGCCGGGGCACCAGCGCACCTCCTGGTCGGACTTGAAGTCCTTGGCGGTGAGCTTGAGGGCGACGGGCTCAGACATTCTTCAGGACCTCTTCCAGCATCGTCTCCAGCTCGGCGGCGGTGAACGGCAGGCCGCGGACCTGGTTGTAGCCGATCGCGTCGATCAGGTAGCGGGCCCGGATCACGTGGGCCAGCTGACCGAGGTTCATCTCGGGGATGACCACCCGGTCGTACGAGCGCAGCACCTGACCCAGGTTCGCCGGCATCGGCGCGAGGTGTCGCAGGTGGGCCTGCGCGACGGACAGCCCCCGCTGACGCAGGCCACGGCACGCCGCGCCGATCGGGCCGTACGTGGAGCCCCAACCGAGGACCAGCACGCGGGCGTCGCCGTCCGGGTCGTCCACCTCGACGTCCGGCACGGGGATCGTCTCGATCCGGGCCGCCCGGGTACGCACCATGTAGTCGTGGTTCGCCGGGTCGTACGAGATGTCGCCGGTCTTGTCGGCCTTCTCCAGACCGCCGATGCGGTGCTCCAGACCCGGGGTGCCGGGGATGGCCCACGGCCGGGCCAAAGTCTCCGGGTCCCGCAGGTACGGCAGGAAGGTGGTGCCGTCCTCGCCGTTGGGCGCGGTGGCGAACTCGACCCGCAGGTCGGGCAGCGACTCCACGTCGGGCAGCAGCCACGGCTCGGAGCCGTTGGCGACGTAGTTGTCCGACAGCAGGATCACCGGGGTGCGGTAGGTCAGGGCGATCCGGGCCGCCTCGATCGCCGCGTGGAAGCAGTCCGCCGGCGACTTCGGCGCGATCACCGCGACGGGGGCCTCGCCGTGCCGTCCGAACAGCGCCATGTTGAGGTCGGCCTGCTCGGTCTTGGTCGGCATGCCGGTGGACGGCCCGGCCCGCTGCACGTCGACGATGAGCAGCGGCAGTTCCAGCGCCACCGCGAGGGAGATCGTCTCGCCCTTGAGGGCCACACCGGGGCCGCTGGTGGTGGTCACGCCCAGCGCACCGCCGTACGATGCGCCGAGCGCCGCCCCGATGGCCGCGATCTCGTCCTCGGCCTGCATGGTGACCACGCCGAGCCGCTTGTGCTTGCTCAGCTCGTGCAGGATGTCCGAGGCCGGGGTGATCGGGTAGGCGCCCAGGAAGACCGGCAGCCCGGAGCGCACCCCGGCGGCCACGATGCCCAGCGACAGGGCCGCGTTGCCGGTGATGTTGCGGTAGGTGCCGGGCTGCATCCTCGCCGGCTTGACCTCGTACCGGACGGCGAAGTCCTCAGTGGTCTCACCGAAGTTCCAGCCGGCCTTGAAGGCGGCCACGTTCGCCGCGACCAGTTCGGGGCGGGCGGCGAACTTGCGTTCCAGGAAGCGCAGGGTCGACTCGTAGGGCCGGGAGTACATCCAGCTCAGCAGGCCGAGAGCGAACATGTTCTTGGCCCGCTCGGCGTCCTTCTTCGACACGTCGTTCTCGGCCAGCGCGCCGACCGTCATCGAGGTCAGCGCGACCGGGTGCACGACGTAGCCGGCCAGCGAGTCGTCGTCGAGCGGGCTGGTCGCGTAGCCGACCTTGGCCAGGTTGCGCCTGGTGAACTCGTCGGTGTTGACGATGATGTCGGCGCCCCGGGGCAGGTCGGCGAGGTTGGCCTTGAGTGCCGCCGGGTTCATCGCCACCAGCACGTTCGGCGCGTCGCCGGGCGTGAGGATGTCGTAGTCGGCGAAGTGCACCTGGAAGCTCGACACGCCCGGCAGGGTGCCGGCGGGAGCGCGGATCTCGGCGGGGAAGTTGGGCAGTGTGGAGATGTCGTTGCCCAGTTGCGCCGTCTCCGAGGTGAACCGGTCGCCGGTGAGTTGCATGCCGTCGCCGGAGTCACCGGCGAACCGGATGACGACCCGGTCCAGTTGACGGATCTGCTTGTTCACTGTGCCACCTTCGTTCGCGACTGCGGGGCTTGCAAAACCGGCAGACTCCTCGCGCTCACGCCTGCACCTCACTTTGCTGCGCGCGATCGCGCGGGCGGCTGAACTCGATGATGACCTCGCCTTGCCCGGCCACGTGACCTCCTTGACGCGCCGCCGCAGCGGGCCGCCCCTGGGTGGCCCGCTGACCTTCCTCACTGAGAGCGTACGGCCAATCGCTCGTGGAACTTGCCCGTAGGTCCGCCGACTGGGATCGAAGGGTGCTGCCTTATGTCCCAGCTTAGGGTGTTACGCCCAGGACACCGTTAGGCAGATCACCGACTCGCGACCGTACCGCCGGCAGGTCCGGCAATCTGGAGGACGGCGGGGCCGACCCGGCGGGCAGCCTCAGTCGGCGGGGGTGGGACCCGGCCCGATCGGCGCGGGGGCCGACCGGCGGCGCAGCGAGGTGGTGGCCAGCGCCAGCGCCAGCACCACGAGCAGGATCGACACCCCGATGAGCGCGGCGGCCGTCCGCTGCGTCGAGGTCAGGCCCCCGCCGCCCGGATCCTGCCTGGCCACGGCGAGGACCCCCTGCGAGCCGGTCGGTGCGGGGGGCGACACCACCGGCGTGGCCAGGGCCGCGGCGGCGGTGATCCGGAAGGTCATCTGCACCTGCCTGCTCGGGCCCGCGCGCGGGTCGAGCCGCCCGACCACCCCGCCGGCCAGCGGGGCCGCCCGTTGGGCCTCGGGTGTGGCGGTCACCGGCAGCCGCAGCTCGGCGGACCTGCCCGCCGGCACCGTCCCCAGGTCGCAGCGGGTGCGGTCGTCCGCCGTGGTGCAGCCGGGCGGCGGGGCCGGCACCGAAACTCCCGCCGGCAGGACGATCTCCACCCGTCCGGCCGCGTCCACCGTCCCGGTGTTCCCCAGCCGGACGGTGAGGCCGCTGGTCGTGCCGCTGATGTCGAAGGTGACCTCGTCGGCCCGCAGCGCGATGCCGGGCACCGGGGGACCGGGCGGGAACAGCACCGCGAACCCCTCGTCGTCGCCGGCCGTGGCGCCGGTGCCGGGAGCGGTCGCGGTGACCCGCACGGTGCCACCCAGCGGCATCTGCCGCCAGGCGTCGCCGTCGACGCGTACCCGGAGCAGGGCGCTGAACCGCGCCCCGGGCGCGGCGCTCCACTCCCCGCAGCGGTGCTCGCCGCCGCCGGTGGCCGTGCAGCCCTTCGTGCCGGCGTCGGTCAGCCCCGCCGGCAGGGTGTAGGCGAGCCGGACCCCGGCCGTCGCCGCGCCCGTGTTGGTGACCGTGACGCGCAGCCGGGCCACGGTGCTGGGGGCGTTCCAGTAGGCGGCGGGCAGAGTGACGTCCTCGGTAGTCACCCGCACCCCGACCGCGACCTCCTGCGGTGCCGTGGTGCGCGTCGGTGGCGGTGGCAGCGCCGGCGGCGTCGTGCGGGTGGGCGCGGCCGAGGTGGGCGTCGGCACGCCGGGCGTCGCGGTCGGCACCGGTGCGGTGGTCGACGCGGGCGGGGTGGTCTCCGCGGGCGGCTCGACGGTCGGCGGCGCGGTGGTCGGCACCGGGTCGGGTTCCGTGGGTTCCGTGCTCGGGGTCTCGTCGGGTTCGGTCGCCGGCTCGGTGTACTCGGTGCCGGCCGGGGCGGCGCCGGCCGCCGGGGCGGCGGCCCAACCGGGCAGCGCCGCGACGGCGATGCCGGCCACCAGCGCAGCCACCAGCAGGCGGGCGGTACGCCGGTCGCGTCGCCGCCGACCGGGGCGTACGTCCGAGCGGGCCATGTGACCTCCGGTGCCGGGGGGATGTCGATCCCTCGTAACAATTGCCTGAGGACACTAGTCCCGTCGAGTAACAACTTCGTCATGAGCCCGGGGCGGGCGTCGGGCCGGTAGGCTCCCGGTCGTGACCGGTTACCTGGGCTCGTACGCGACGCTCGGGCTGTTGCTGCTCGCCAGCGTCCTCTTCTTCGTTACGGCGTTCTCGGCCAACCGGGTGTTACGTCCCGCCCGTCCGGCCGATCCGCCCGGCAAGCGTGCCAGCTACGAGTGCGGGGTGGACCCCGTCGGGGGTGACTGGGCGCAGATGCAGATCCGCTACTACGTGTACGCGTACCTCTACGTGCTGTTCGCCGTCGAGGCGGTGTTCCTGTTCCCGTGGGCGGTGGTCTTCGACCGCCCCGGCTTCGGGCTCGTCACCGTCGTGGAGATGGCGATCTTCGTGGCCGTGCTGGCCCTCGGCATCCTGTACGCCTGGCGTCGCGACATCCTCCGCTGGACCTGAGCCACCCGCCGCGCTCAGGCGAGGCCGCGTCGGGTCAGGACCGGCGGACGGTCCCCCCGGATCGAGGCGACCATGTCGAGCACCCGGCGGGTCGGGAGGACCTGGTGCGCACGGAACACCCGCGCGCCCAGCCAGGCCGACACGGCCGTCGCGGCCAGGGTCCCCTCCAGCCGCTCCGCCACCGGCACGTCCAGCGTCTCACCGACGAAGTCCTTGTTCGACAGCGCCACCAGCAAGGGCCAGCCCGTGCCGGCCAACTCGCCGAGTCGACGGGTGATCTCCAGCGAGTGCCGGGTGTTCTTGCCGAAGTCGTGCGCCGGGTCGATCAGGATGCCGTCGGGCCGTACGCCGAGGGCGACCGCCCGCTCCGCGAGCCCGGTCACCGTGGCCACCACGTCCGCGACCACGTCGTCGAAGGCCGCCCGGTGCGGCCGGGTACGCGGGGCGAGTCCGCCGGCGTGCGAGCAGACCAGCCCGGCCCCGGTCTCGGCCGCCACCCGGGCCAGGGCCGGGTCGGCCCCCGACCAGGTGTCGTTGAGCAGGTCGGCACCGGCGGCCACGGCCTCCACCGCCACCTCCGCGCGCCAGGTGTCGATCGAGATGACCACGTCGGGGAACGCCGCCCGGACGCCGGCGATCGTGTCGACCGTACGCCGGATCTCCTCGGCCACGTCCACCTCGGCACCCGGGCCCGCCTTGACCCCGCCGATGTCGACGATCCCGGCACCTTCCGCCACCGCCCGCTCCACGGCACGCAGGGCGCTGTCGGCGGCGAAGGTGGACCCCCGGTCGAAGAACGAGTCCGGGGTCCGGTTCACGATCGCCATGACCACCAGCTCGCCCGGCGCGAACGTCCGCCCGCCGAGCCGAAGCGCCCCGGCCATCCCGCCTCCTCGCGTGCGCGCCGTCGACCGGGCTGCCGCCGGTCGCCCCCGACGCTATCCGGTCGACCTCCGATGACCCGCTGCGGGACGCCGCGCCGGGGTGGGGGTCGCCCCGAGGGCTCCGCCGTGCCACGATCTGTGCATGGGTCAGGGTTTGCTCCTGCTGGTCGTGGCGTTGACCGTCGCGGCGGTCGTGTTCGGGGTGACGGTGCTGGTCTCCGGCCGGGATCCCGGCCTGGCGCCGGCCGAGCCGGACGATCGGGCGGTGCCGCTGCCCGGTGACCGGCCGCTGCGCGAGTCGGACGTCGGCGAGGTCCGTTTCGACACCGCGCTGCGCGGCTACCGGATGGCCCAGGTCGACCAGGCGATGCGGCGCGCCGCGTACGACATCGGCTACAAGACCGAGCTGATCGGCGTCCTGGAGGCGGAGGTCGCCGCGCTGCGCGCCGGCCGCACCGCCGACGCGGACGCCCTGCGCCGGTCCCGCGAGCAGGCGGCCGGTGCCGCCGCCGGGGCGGTGCCCGTCGACGGCGCGGCCACCCCGACGCCGGCCGGCGTCGACGTCGCCAGCCCTCCGGAGGTCGATGTCCGGGCCGCCGGCACGGTCACCGGTCCCGAACCGTCGGTCGCGTCCGGCGACCCGGACCGCGCGACGACCGGTCCCGACCCGGACGCACCCGGAACCGGGGCCCGCGCCGAGGTCACGACCGTGCAGGTCCGGCAGGCCGACCCGGGCGCCGACGCTCCGGGCGGGCAGGGTGCCGACGACCCGGCCGGTGGGGCCCGCACGGTCCGGTCGGAACCGGCGTGACCGGCGCGGACGAACCCGACGATCTGCGCGAGGCGGCGCAGCCCGGTGCCGGCGAGGTGACCGCCACGGTGATCGTCGACGCGCCCGCCGACCGGGTCTTCGCCGCCCTGATCTCCTGGGAGCGGCAGTCCGACTGGATCCCCTTCACCACCGTCCGGGTGGTCGAGGGCGACGGCGGCGAGGGCAGTCTGGTCGAGGCGGTCACCGCGATCGGCCCGGCGGTGCTGCGCGACGAGATGCGGGTCGTGCGGGTGGACGAGCCCTACGAGATCGGGGTGGTGCACTGCGGCCGGCTGTTGCGCGGTCCCGGCGTGCTGCGCTGCACCCCGGTCGAGGGCGGGCGGACCCAGGTCGTCTGGCACGAGTGGTTCCACCTGCCCGGCGGCCGGGCCGGCCGGGTCGCCTGGCCGGTGCTGTGGCCGGGCTCCAAGGTGAGCCTCACCCAGGCGCTCAGGAAGTTCGCCCGTCAGGTCGAGCAGGGCCGCCTGCCCTGAACCCGCTCTGAACCCGCTCCGGGCCGCTCTGAACCCGCCCTGGGCCCGCTCCGGGCCCGGCCGGTGGGTTCGGGCGTGCGCCCCCCCGTAGGGCGGTACGCCCGTCGGTGGGCGTGCGCTTCCGCTCCGGTCCCCCGCCGTGGAGGCACCGGCGCACGGGGGACACCGCGGGATGCCGTGACCCGTGCGGCTCGGCGCCCTCCGGGGCGGCGGTCGGTCAGCCGGTCGGCCTAGCCTGGACGACGTGACCAACCTGGTGATCGGCGCCGACGGGGCGCCCCGCTGCGGCTGGGGGGCGAGCACCCCCGACTACACCGTCTACCACGACACCGAGTGGGGTCGTCCGCTGCACGGTGACGACGCGCTCTACGAGCGGATGACCCTGGAGGCGTTCCAGTCCGGCCTGTCCTGGCTGACGATCCTGCGCAAGCGCGCCGCGTTCCGGCTCGCCTTCGACGACTTCCGGATCGCCGACGTCGCCGATTACGGCGAGGCCGACGTCGCGCGGCTGCTCGGCGACGCGGGCATCGTCCGGAACCGCGCCAAGATCGAGGCGGCGATCGGGAACGCCCGGGCGGCCCTCGACCTGCCCGAGGGGCTCTCCGCGCTGCTCTGGTCCTTCGCCCCGCCGCCCCGGTCGACGCGCCCCGGTTCGTTCGCCGAGGTGCCGTCGTCGACCCCGCAGTCCACGGCGATGGCGAAGGCGCTCAAGAAGCGCGGGTTCCGCTTCGTCGGCCCGACCACGGCCTACGCGCTGATGCAGGCCACCGGGATGGTCGACGACCACCTCGCCGGCTGTCACGTCGTGGCGTGATGGGATAGGCCCATGACGACCGACACCGCGCACCGGGTGAACGGGGCGAGTCACGCCGACGGCACGGGCACCTGGGCCGTGCTGCTGCCGGCCGACCGGTACGACGCCGAACGGCTGGTACACCACGAGACGCTGGAGCTGACCGGTCTGCTCACCGGGCCCCGGCCGCGCCCCGGTGACCAGGTGGCGGTGCTGGTCGACGCACCGCCCCGGCTCGTGGCGTTGGGGCGGGTGGCCGGTCCGACCACGCAGCGCCGGGAGGATCCGGACGACCCGCAGTCCGAGCCGGCCGACGGGTCGCTGGTGGTCACGTACACCCGGCGGTCCTTCGACGAGCCTGCGCCGGCCGACGCCCTCACCCTCGACGGGCCGGTGACCGCCCTCGATCCGGCGACGTTCCGGGCCCTCGCCGACCGCCTCGGGCCGCCGCCCGAGCGCCGATCCTGGCTCGTCAGCCTGGATCTGCCGATCGAGGCCGACTCGGCGGCCGAGGCGGTGCGGCTGTTCTGGTCGTACGTGCAGGAGTTGGGCCCGCGTGAACTGCCCGCCTTCGTCTCGCCCTCCGGCGACGAACTGGCGATGCAGGCGTTCGTGCTCGGTGCCGAGGCCAACCAGGATCCGGAAGAGGACGACTGACCGACTCAGCGGCCTTCGAAGGTGGGCTGCCGCTTGCCGACGAAGGCCATGGTGGCCGCTCGGTGGTCGGCGGTGGCACCGCAGATGGCCTGCGCCTGCGCCTCGGCGGCGAGCGCATCGTCGAGGGTGCCCGCGTCGGCGACGGACAACTGCCGCTTGATCGCCCCGTACGCCACGGTGGGGCCGGCGGCCAGCCGGGCGGCCAGTTCCTGGGCGGCCGGGAGCACCTGCTCGTCGCCGTCCACCACCCGGTTGAGCAGGCCCAGGCTGCACGCCTCCTCGGCGCGCACCGGCTCGGCCAGCATCAGCAGCTCGATGGCCTTGGCGTGACCGACCAGCCGGGGCAGCGTCCACGACGCCCCGGTGTCGGCGGCGAGGCCGACCCTGGCGAAGGCCATCAGGAAGCTGGTCGACGGGCCGCCGATCCGGATGTCGGCGAGGAAGGCCAGCGAGGCGCCGGCCCCGGCGGCCATCCCCCGCACCGCCGCCACGACGGGCTTCGGCAGGTTCGCCAGCCGGGCGGCGATCGGGTTGTAGTGGGCTCCGACGGTGTCCAGCGGGTTGCCGGTGGTGGATTCCAGGGTCTGCACGTGCTCGCGCAGGTCCTGGCCCGCGCAGAAGGAGCCGCCCGCCCCGGCGAGCACCACCGCCCGGCAGGAGCGGTCGGCCTCCAGCTCGGCGAGGGTGTCCCGCAGCGCCTCCTTGAGTGCCACGTCGAGCGCGTTCATCGCCGTCGGGCGGTTCAGCGTCAGGGTGACGACGGCGTCGGTGCGGTCGACGAGCAGCGGCTCGGTCACGTCTCTAACGACCCTTCTCTCGGGTGTGGCGGTTGCCACCGTCGAGGCACTGCTCGACGTAACGGTCGGCGGCCGGCCGCAGCCGGGCCGCGTGCCGGTCGAAGAAGCTGGCCGCGGCCGTGCCCGGCCAGCGTTCGGGCAGCAGTGCCGGAGGCAGCTGCGGATCCCGGAACAGGAACGTACGCCACGCGTGCACCAGCCGGAACCGGGCGGCGTACGCGTCCTCGTCGTTGCTGCGTACGGTGATCGAAGCCAGCAGGGGTCGCTGCTCGGCGACGAACTGCTCGTACGCCCGGCCGATCTCGGCCAGGTCCCAGGCGCGCCGGACCAGGCCCATCGCACCGGGGGTGCCGGCGGCGTGGGCGGCACTGAACCGCTCGAACCGCACGCCCGCCTCGGTGAGGAGCAGGTCGACGTCCTCGGCCGGTCGGGTGGCCACCCAGGTCTGCTCGTCGAGCGTGCCGTAGCCGAGGAAGGTCAGGTTGGCGGCGAGCCGCTGGCGCTCCCGGCGGGACGCGGGCCCGTCGAGCACCAGCAGGTCGAACCGGCCGTCCCAGGTGACCCGGCCGGTCCGGTAGATGCGGGCCGCCGCCTCGTCCAGCCGGCGGGCCGCCCTCGGCGTGATCGAGTAACCCGGCCCGGAGGCGAGTCTGAGGGGTTCGAGCCAGCCCTGACGCACCATCCGGGAGACCGCCGTCCGCACGGCGGGCGGGGCTATCCCGAGCGGCGCCAGCAGCTTGACCAGGGCGGCGACCGGTGCCCGGCCACCCCGCGGTCGGAGGTGGTCGCCGTACAGGTCGAAGAGTGCCGACCGTGCCTGCATGACCGCACATTGTGACAGGCCTTTCCAAGATAAGCTAGCTGCTGTTACATCAATGCTGCTCCGGTTTGGGTCCGGCGGTGTTCATCAGGGAAAATCGTCAGTCGACAGTCCCGCGAGGTTGCGGGTGGGTCGTGACGAAGTGGCTGTGGGGCAACCCACTCACCCTGGTGTAGGTCTGAGGGGAGACAACATGGCGGCGATGAAGCCGCGGACGGGCGACGGTCCGCTGGAAGTCACCAAGGAGGGCCGGGGCATCGTCATGCGGGTCCCGCTGGAGGGCGGTGGCCGGCTCGTCGTCGAGATGACTCCCGACGAGGCGACCGCACTCGGTGACGCGCTGAAGGCAGCCGCCGGCTGACGAAGAAGCGCCTCCGCCGATCAGCTCACCTCGGCGGACAGTTCATCGGACCCTGAGCCACCGGCCCGCCGGTGGCTCAGGGGCCTTCACCCTCTCGCGGGCACCGCACCCGCGACCTTTCCCGGGAGGTACGGCCCCGCGTGCTCGCCATCCGTCTGACCGCCGAGCCGGAGCGGCTCGACGTCATCGCCCTGCCCGTCCGGTCGGTTGCCGACTCGTCGGCCGAACCCGTGCCGGCGGGCGTCGCCCTGCCCGACGGGGTCGCCGAGGAGGCGGCTGCGCTCGTTCCGCTGGCCCGGCTGACCGGCCGGGCGGGGGAGACCCGGATGCAGCTGCGCCCAGGCCGGACCCCCGAGCGGCTGCTGCTGCTCGGGGTCGGGGAAGGGGACGAGGCGGGCTGGCGGGCGGCCGGGGCGGCGCTGGCCCGGGCAGCCGAACGTGAGACATATGTCACCCTCTCCCTGCCCGCCGGGGTGTCCGGTGCGGCCGTGCGCGGGCTGGTCGAGGGCCTGCTCCTCGGCTCGTACCGGTTCCGGCTGACCGACGCCGCCGACGACGCCCCCGCGTTGGCCGGGGTGGACGTGCTGGTCGCCGACCCGGACGCGTACGCCGGGGCCCTGCGGTCGGCCCGCACCACCGCCGAGATGACCCGGCTGGCGCGGGACCTCACCAACACCCCCTCCTCCACGAAGAACCCGCAGTGGTTCGCCGGTCAGGTCGCCACCGCCGCCGCCGGGGTGGCGGACCTGCACCTTCGGGTACGCGAACCCGAGCAGCTCGCCGCCGAGGGCTTCGGCGGAATCCTCGCCGTCGGCGGCGGCTCCGCCAGCGGGCCGCGCCTGGTCGAGCTGGACTGGCGGCCGGCCGACGCCCGGACCCACGTGGTGCTGGTCGGCAAGGGGATCACCTTCGACACCGGCGGCATCTCGATCAAGCCCGTGCAGGCCATGACGCTGATGCGCAAGGACATGGCCGGCGCCGCGGCCGTGGTCGCGGCCACCCTGGGCGCGGCGGCACTGCGCCTGCCGGTCCGGGTCACCACCCTCGCCCCGTTGGCGGAGAACATGGTCAGCGGGTCGGCGTTCCGCCCCGGCGACGTCGTCCGGCACTTCGGCGGACTGACCAGCGAGACCACCAACTCCGACGCCGAGGGCCGGCTGGTGCTCGCCGACGCGCTGGCGTACGCCGTCCAGGAACTCAAGCCCGACCTGCTGGTCGACCTGGCCACGCTGACCGGTGCCAACGCCGTCGCGCTCGGCAAACGCACCGGTGCCCTGTACAGCGAGAACGACCAGCTCGCCGCCGACATGCTGGCTGCGGTCGCGGCGGCCGGTGAGTCCGCGTGGCGGATGCCGCTGCCCGCCGACTACGTCGAGTACCTCGGCAGCGACCTCGCCGACCTGCACAGCGCCCCGACCCAGGGGGCCGGCTCCGTGCTGGCCGCTCTCTACCTGCGCGAGTTCACCGGTGAGCTGCGGGACCGCTGGCTGCACGTGGACATGTCCGCCCCCTCCTGGGCGGAGGCCGCCGACGCGGAGCTGACCCGGGGCGCCACCGGCTGGGGCGTACGCGGGCTGCTGCGCTGGCTGGCGACGCTGGCCTGACCGGCGGGCCGAGGTCCGCCCCGGCGGACCTCGGCCCGGGGTTCAGCACTTGACGGCGGCGAGCAGCCCGTGCCCGACGGGCAGCAGCGCCGGCACCCAGTGCTCCGACTCCCGGATCGCCTTCACCGTCTCCCGGACGGTCACCGTCTCCACGTCGCGGGCCGCCGGGTCGGCGATCCGCCCGCCCGCGAGGGCGCCGTTGAGCGCCAACACCCCGCCGGGGCGCAGCAACCGCTGGGCGGCGTCGACACAGGCGTGGAAGCCCGTCGCCTCCGCGTCGACGAAGACCAGGTCGTAAGCCCCGTCGGCGAGCCGGGGCAGCACGTCGAGCGCACGGCCGGTGATGATCCTGGTGCGACCGGTGGCGAAGCCGGCCTCAGCGAAGATCCGGCGGGCGATCCGCTGGTGCTCCACCTCGACGTCGATGGTGGTGAGCACCCCGTCGGCCCGCATGCCGCGCAGCAGCCACACGCCACTGACCCCGGTGCCGGTGCCGATCTCCACCACCGCCCGGGCGCTGCCGGCGGCGGCGAGCAGACGCAGCGCCGCACCGGCACCGGGCGTGACCGCGTCGAGGCCGACCTCGCGGGCGAGGCTGCGGGCGGTCCGCAGGACGAGGTCCTCGGTGACGTACGACTCGGCGAAGTGCTGGGCCGGGGTCGTCGAGGGGCCGGAACCGGCGACCGTGGCGATGGGACACCTCCGGGCGGCGCGAGTGGTGCGGGGCGATGGGCACTGTGAGCCTAGAGGCGACCCCGTTCGGGCGCAGCCGCGCGTTCCCCCGTGCGATCGCCGCGCGTCCCCCCGTGCGATCACGGAGGCAAGCGGTGACCCCCTGCGGCACATCCGTGCAATCCTGGAAGCGGTATCCCGCCGGCTGCCGCCGGGCGGCCCCTCGCCCCGGCGCGCGGGCGGGATCCGGGGACGGACTGGGAGGCACCGACGTGACCGACGGCTGGGACTGGCGCCGGCCCGGTGGGACACCGGCCTCGGCGGGGCAGCCGGGGCCGGGGAGCCCGTCGGCGAGTTCACCGACGGCACCGCACGGCACCGCGTACGGTTCGGCGTCGCCCTGGTGGTCCGACGCGCTGGCCGACCCGTGGCGCGACCCGGCCGCCCCGGCGGCGGTGGTGGTGCCCGCCGCCCCGGTTCCCGGGGCGCAACCGGAACCGGTGACCGACCCCGACGCCCCCGGCCGGCCGTCCCTGCGGCAGGTGCTGCTCGTCCCCCTGATCATCGCGCTGCTCGCCGGCTCCCTGGGCGGCGCGCTCGGGTACGCCTTCGCGGTGCGCGGCGGCGCGGCCACCGGCCCCGTCCTGGGTGCCGGCCCCGTCGACCCGCCGGGGCTGGCCCAACGGCCGCCCGAGTCGCTGGCCGGGGTCGCCCAGCGGGTGCTGCCCAGCGTGGTGACCGTGCGGGTGGCGAGCCTCGGTGGCACGAGCGAGGGGTCGGGCTTCATCGCCAGCGCCGACGGTCACGTGATCACCAACGACCACGTGGTGGCCGGGGGCAGCGGCAAGGCGTCAGTGATCTTCAACGACGGCAGCACCGCCGCGGCGACCGTGGTGGGACAGGACCCGGAGTCGGACATCGCGGTCATCAAGGTGGCCCGCACGGGTCTGCGGCCGGTGGAGTTCGGCAACTCGGACTCGCTGGCCGTCGGCGACCCGGTGCTGGCCATCGGCTCGCCCCTGTCGCTGGCCAACACGGTCACCGCGGGCATCGTCAGCGCCCTGGACCGCACCATGCAGGCGGGCGAGCCGGGCGGCCCGGTGCGCTACTACGCGGCGATCCAGACGGACGCGGCGGTCAACCACGGCAACTCCGGTGGCCCCCTGGTCGACGCGGCCGGACGGGTGGTCGGTGTCAACTCGACCATCAAGTCGCTGGTCGCCGACGGTCAGGAGGCCGGCAACATCGGCCTCGCCTTCGCCATCCCGATCAACCAGGCGAAGCGGATCACCCAGGACATCATCGGCACCGGCAAGGCCCGGCGTACGGTGATCGGCGCCCAGGTCGGCGGGCCGGGCTCGGCGGCCGGCGGCGCGGGCGTACGGCTGGCGGCGGTGGAGCCCTCCGGGCCGGCGGCCGGTGCCGGGCTGAAGGCCGGTGACGTGATCCTCAAACTCGACGGGCGGCCGATGACCGAGCCCACCGACCTGATCGCCCTGGTGCGCAAGTACGCACCGGGGTCGGTGGTGACCGTGGAGTACCGGCGGGGGTCCACCAGGCAGAACGCCTCGGTGACCCTCGCCGCGGACGCGAAGTAGGGCCGCACCCCTCCCGTACGGGTCCGTGACGTGCGTAGTCTTGGCGCGGGAGCCCGAGGAGGAGGCACGCGGTGCTGGAGAACCTGAACATGTGGGAGTTCGTGGGGCTGCTGCTCCTGGCGCTCCTGATCTTCGGTGACCGGCTGCCGAAGGTGATCGGCGACGGCATGCGTCTGGTCCGCAATCTGCGCAACATGGCCCGTAGCGCCACCACGGACCTCAGCAGGGAACTCGGCACCGACATCCAGTTGGAGGACCTGCACCCGAAGGCGTTCATCCGCAAGCACCTGCTCAGCGAGGAGGAGGAGCAGGCGATCCGGAAGCCGTTGCAGGGTGTCTACGACGATCTGCGGTCCGACGTGACCGGGGTGCACGACGAGCTGAAGGACGTGGCCGTCGCCGCCGACCCGCGGGGCACCGCCGGTCGTCCGGCCGCCACGTCCGGGACGGCCCCGGCCCAACGCGTCGCCAGCTACGACGACGCCACCTGAGCAAAGCCGACCCGACCTACCGAAAACCGCGGTGTCCCTGGCTCAGGACACCGCGGTTCTCCGTGTGTCGAGGTGCAACCGGCCGGGTACGGCGAGGTGAGACCGGGACGGCGGGCGTCAGCGGCCGGCCGGCTTGAGGCCCAGCGGCTTGCCGAGCAGCGACTCGCGGCGTACGGCGAGACGGTCGGCGACCTGACCCAGCGCCCGCGCGGCCGGGGAATCCGGCTCGGCCAGCACGATCGGGTTGCCCTCGTCGCCGGCCTCCCGGACCCGGGTGTCCAGCGGCACCTGACCCAGCAGCGGCACCTGCGCGCCGATGGTCTGGGTCAGCGAGTCGGCGACCGTCTGGCCGCCCCCCGAGCCGAAGACCTCCATCCGCGAACCGTCCGGCAGTTCCAGCCAGGACATGTTCTCGATCACCCCGACGACCCGCTGGTGGGTCTGCAGGGCGATCGCGCCGGCCCGCTCGGCCACCTCGGCGGCGGCGGCCTGCGGCGTGGTGACCACCAGGATCTCGGCGTTGGGCAGCAACTGGGCCAGCGAGATCGCCACGTCACCGGTGCCCGGGGGAAGATCCAGCAGCAGCACGTCCAGATCGCCCCAGTAGACGTCGGCGAGGAACTGCTGCAACGCGCGGTGCAGCATCGGGCCACGCCAGACCACGGCGGCGTTGCCGGCGGTGAACATGCCGATCGAGATGACCTTCACGCCGTGTGCCTGCGGCGGCATGATCATGTCCTCGACGCGGGTGGGACGGCCGTCGGCGCCGAGCATCCGGGGCACCGAGTGGCCGTAGATGTCGGCGTCGACCACGCCGACGGCGAGCCCGCGGGCGGCCAGCGCGGCGGCCAGGTTGACCGTCACACTGGACTTGCCGACGCCACCCTTGCCGCTGGCCACGGCGTACACGCGGGTGCGTGAGCCGGGCTGGGCGAACGGGATGACCGGCTCCTCGGTCGCGGTGCCGCCGCGCAGCTTCGCCTGGAGTCCCTGGCGCTGTTCGGGGCTCATCACCCCGAACTCGATCTCCACGCCGGTGACCCCGGCCACCGTGCCCAGGGCGGCCGTGATGTCGCTGCGCAGCTTGTCCTTCAGAGGGCAGCCGGCCACGGTGAGCAGCAGCTCCACCCGAACCACGCCGTCGTCGCCGAGCTCCGCGGAACGCACCATGCCCAGCTCGGTGATGGGCCGGCGGATCTCCGGGTCGTTGACGGTGGCCAGGGCGGCCTGGATCGCGTCGTTGACGGTGCTGACGGGTGCTGACATGCCCGCAATGCTACGTCGGTCCAGCCCGGTCCCCGCCGGCAGCGGGGTCGGGTGTGAGCGATTCGATGGGCGACGATCAGCCCTCCGACGACCGGGACGAACCGGATTCGCGGGGATGATCGCCGTCCAGCTCGTCGCGGGGTTCGTCCAACCCTTCCGCGCCGGTCCGGCGGGGGCCGCGCGTCTGGTGCCGGCGTTCCAGCCGCTGCCGCCGGGTAGCCGCCTCGTCCATCTCCTCGGCCAGCCGCGCCAGCTCCGAGCGCAGGAAGTCCCGGGTGGCCACCTCGCCGAGCGCGATCCGCAGCGCGGCGACCTCCCGGGCCAGGTACTCGGTGTCCGCCTTCTGCATGGTCGCCCGCCGCCGGTCCTCCTCCAACGCCACCCGGTCCCGGTCCGTCTGCCGGTTCTGCGCCAGCAGGATCAGCGGGGCCGCGTACGAGGCCTGCAACGACAACACCAGGGTGAGGAAGGTGAAGGTGTACGGGTCGAAGCGCAGGCTCGCCGGGGCCAGGGTGTTCCAGAGGAACCAGGCCGCGATCACCACCGTCATGTAGACGATGAAGTTCGCCGTCCCCATGCCCCGGGCGATCCCCTCCGACCAGCGCCCGAACGCCTCCGGGTCGAACCGGGGCAGCTTCAGTCGCCGAGGCTCACGTGGCTGGTCGAGCCGTTCACTCCGCCGCTGGTCGGCACGCCGCTGGTCAGCCATCCGCGCCGTCCAGCAACGCGTCGGCGGAGGCCGGGAGAGGCCCGGCGTCCCGGTCCCGCCAGTCGCGGGGCAGGGAGTGGTCGAGCACGTCGTCCACGGTCACCGCGCCCACCAGGCGGTTGTTCCGGTCGATGACCGGCATCGCCACCAGGTCGTACGTGGCCATCCGGCGGGTGATCTCCGGTAGCGGGGTGGTCGGGTGCAGCGGGTCGATGTCGTTGACCACCACCCCGCCGAGCAGATCCGCCGGGGGTTCCCGCAGCAACCGCTGGAAGTGCACCATGCCCAGGTAGCGGCCCGTCGGAGTGGTCAACGGGGCGCGGGTGACGAACACCTGCGCGGCCACGGCGGGGGACAGCTGCGCCTCCCGGATACGCGCCAACGCCTCCGCCACCGTCGCGTCCGGCGGCAGGATCACCGGCTCGGAGGTCATCACGCTGCCCGCCGTGCCGGGCGTGTACTTCAGCAACTGGCGTACCGGGTCGGCCTCGTCCGGCTCCATCAGGTCCAGCAGCACGTCCTGCTCCGGCGGCGGCAACTCGTTGAGCAGGTCCGCGGCGTCGTCCGGGTCCATCTCCTCCAGCACGTCGGCGGCCCGCTCCCGGTCCAGCGCGGCGAGGATCTCCACCTGGTCGTGCTCCGGCAGCTCGCTGAGCACGTCGGCCAGCCGCACGTTGTCCAGCGCCGCCGCGATCTCGTTACGCCGGGCGTCGGGCAGATCCTGCAACGCGTTGGCCAGGTCGGCGGGGCGCATGTCCTCCAACACCGCGAGCAGGTTCGCCGTACCCCGGGCGTCGGCGATGCCGCTGAGCCCGCGGACCTGGTCCCATTCGACCTGGTGCAGGTGGCCGCGGCGGGTGAGCCGACCGGTCTGCTCGCGGACCGCGACCCGGCTCAGCGACCACTCACCGCCCCGGCTGGCCTCCATGGCCACGTCCACCACCGACCCGGCCTGCCCGCCCGGCGCGATCTGCACCCGGCGGTCCAGCAGTTCCTGGAGCACCAGCAGCTCGTTCGGGCGCTTCTCGAAGCGGCGCAGGTTGAGCGTGCCACTGCCGAGCACCACCGCGTCGGCGTCGATCGTGGTGATCCGGTTGATCGACAGGAAGATCCGCCGGCGCATGGGCATCTCCGCGACCAGTCCCACCACCTCCGGGGGGCGCTGGGTCGGCCGCAGCCGTGCCACTGCGTCACGGACCCGCCCCACCAGGTCACCGTTGGGGTCGAAGACGGCGACTCCGGCGAGACGGGCGATGTAGACCCGGGTCGGCGTACTCACGGGCACCAGCCTAAGGGCCTAGTGTTTGTCACCATGTCGACCTTGTCCTACGAGATCGTGGACGTCTTCACCGACCGCCCGTTCGCCGGCAACCCGCTGGCGGTGGTGTTCGGTGCCGAGGGCCTGGCCACCGGCCAGATGCAGGCGCTGGCGCTGGAGTTCAACCTCTCCGAGACGGTGTTCGTGCTGCCGCCCACCCAGGTCGGCGCCACCTACCGGGCGCGGATCTTCACCCCGGTCGAGGAACTGCCCTTCGCCGGGCACCCCAGCGTCGGCGCGGCGGTGACCGCCAGCCGGCGCGGGATGTTCCCCGCCGGTCCGGTCACCCAGGAGTGCGGCGCCGGGGTGCTGCCGATCGAGGTGACCGGCACGGGAGCGACGCTCACCGGCGGCACCCCCACCCTCGGCCCCGAACTCGACCCGGAGCCGTTGCTGGAACTGGCCGGGCTGACCGCCGACGACCACGCCGGGCCGCCGCCCAGGGTGGCCGGCTGCGGGCTGGAGTTCCCCTACCTGCCGGTGCACCCGAGCGCGGTGGCGCGGGCACGGGTCAACCCGGTCGCGGCGGTTCGGTACGGAATTGCGCACGTCAGCGTCTTCTCCTGGGACGCCGCCGCGCAAACCGCGCACGCCCGGGTCTTCGTTCCGGGCCTCGGGGTTCCCGAGGACCCGGCCACCGGCTCCGCGGCGCTGGGCCTGGGCGTGTGGCTCGTGGCCAGCGGGCTGCTGCCCGGCGAGGGGCGCTCGTCGTACGCCGTGCGCCAGGGTGTGGAGATGGGCCGGCCGTCCGCCCTGGCCTGCACGGTCACGTCGGCCGACGGGGCGGCGGTCGGCGCGACCGTCGCCGGTCAGGTCGTGCCGGTCGCCCGGGGCGAGATCATCGCTCCACCGTTCGTCGGCTGAGAGGATGGTCCGGTGACCGACGCGAGCAGGTTCCTGGTGGACGAGGCGGCGAAGAAGGCCGCCGTGGCGTGGGTGGCCGTCGGCGGCGGTCCGGCGCGTGCGCTGTGGTGCGTGCCGCTGGAGGGCGCCCTCCTGGTGGTCTGCGGCCCGGGGGAGCAGTCGGCACCGGGGTTGGCCGACGCCGCGACGGCGCGGGTGACGCTGCGCGGTGACCACGGCGGGCGGGTGGTGACCTGGCCGGCCGAGGTGGCGCGGATCGCCCCCGGCACGCAGGAGTGGGAGACGGTCGCGCCGCTGGTCGGGGCGAAGCGCCTCAACGCGTCGGGCCCGACCGCCGATCTCGTCGCCCGGTGGGCCGCCGACGGCTGTGCCCTGGTTCGGCTCACCCCGGCCGGGGAGCCCGCCGCCGGGGCGGATCTGCCGCACGACTCCCTCGCGGAGCCGCCCCGCGAGTCGCCCGCCGTCCGGGTCACCCGCAGACCGTTCCGCCTGCACCGGGTCCGTCGCCGCTGAGGGCCCGCCCGCAGCAACCCGACGGGTCCGCGGTCATCGTGCGGTGCCCACCGGCCTCGCCGCCGGGTCCACCAGATCGAGCACCTCCGTCAGGGAGCGGAGCGCCGGCCCGCGCCAGGCCAGGTCGGCGTTGAACACCAGATGCCCCGCGAGGTCGGGCGCGGCGAGCCGGACGGCGGTCATCCCGGTCCGTTCGGCGCCGGTCAGTTCCTGACTGCCGCCGTCGCCGACGTAGAGGCAGTCCTGCGGCGCGAGCCCCAGCCGTCGGCAAGCGGCCAGGTAGAGCGCGGCGTGCGGTTTGCAGCGTCCCACCTGGACGGAGAAGACCCGCGCGTCGAGCAGCGGGGCCACGGGCAGGTCCGGCAGGAACGCCGGCAGCTCGTGGGTGCAGTCGCTGACCACGGCGGTACGCAACCCACGCCCGCGCAGCGCGGCCAGCGTCGGCACGGCGTCGGCGCGCAGCCGCGTGTCGGCGCGGATCGCGCGCTGCCGGGACGCCACCGCCGCGCGCACCGCGGCCTTCGACGGGTGTACGCCGACCTGCCGGCACACCCAGCGCAGGGTGGCTTCGGCCGAGCCGAGGCGGCCCGTGGCGCGGCGGTAGAAGGTGCGGTCCAGCACCTTCACGAGCCGGTCGACGGGGCAGCCGAGCAGGGCGGCGGTCTCGTGGTGGGCTGCGCCACGCTGGACGGCGCGGGTCAGCGTGCCGAAGAAATCGAACAGCACCGCCCGGAAGGTGGGCATGAAGGAGCGCCTCCGGGGCGGGTGAGGGTCGCCGGCGCGGACGAGCATGATCGTAACGGACCGTTGATGCGTTGCTCCGCTCGGTGTCGTGTGAGGATTGCTCTCCGTGTCCCTCGATGCGCACCGCCCGCAGCTCGACCCGCTGACCACCGGGGCGCTCGCCCTGGCGGTGGTCGCCGTGTCGTCGTCGGCCCCGCTGATCGCCTTCGCGGCGGCTCCGGCGCTCGCCGTGGCCTTCTGGCGCAACCTGCTGTCGGTCGCGGTGCTGGGGCCGGTGTCCCTGGTCCGGCGGCGGGCCGAGTTCCGGTCGTTGACGGTGGGCCTGGGCCGCCGGGAGGGCTGGTACTGCGTACTCTCCGGGGTGGCCCTGGCCGCCCACTTCGCCACCTGGATGCCGAGCGCGAAGCTCACCTCGGTGGCCGCCGCGACCGCTCTGGTCGCCACCCAGCCCGTCTGGCAGGGGCTCATCGCCCGTGCACAGGGTCGTCGCCTGCCGCTCGGGGTGTGGGCCGGCGTCGGGGTGGCCGTGGCCGGGGCGGTGCTGGCCACCGGGGCCGACTTCACGGTCTCGGGGCGGGCCTTCGCCGGTGACCTGCTGGCCGTGGTGGGCGGGATGTTCGCGGCCGTCTACACCGCCCTGGGCGAGCGGGCGCGGGCCACCGTCAGCACCACCACCTACACCACCATCTGCTACGGGGTGTGCGCGCTGATCCTGCTGGTCGTCTGCCTGATCGGCGGGGTCCGACTGACCGGCTTCGACGGTGGCACGTGGCTGGCGATCCTGGCCCTGGTGGCCGGTGCCCAACTGCTCGGCCACTCGATGTTCAACTACGCGCTGCGCCGGATCTCGGCCACCACGGTCAGCGTGCTGATCCTGCTGGAGGCTCCGGGTGCGGCCCTGATCGGCTGGGCCTGGTTGGGGCAGTTGCCCAGCCCGGTGACATTGCCCGGGCTGGGACTGCTGCTGGTGGGGGTGGCCGTGGTGGTGCTCGCCGGGGCCCGCGCCGCCCGTCGCGCGTCGGTCACCACCGCCGCGCCGGCCGACGCCGCTCCGTTGCCCGACTGATTCGCGGCGGCCCGACCGCCGCCTCGGTGGATGGATGATTGCGGTGTTTAGTCCCTATTGCGGCGATTGGCATGTAAAGGTCATTCTGCACCTGTTTGCAGTCCGGTGCGGAGGTCGTCGGTGTCGTGGCAGCGACTGCCGGGAACGCGCCATGAGAGGGCCAAGATCATGCCAGTTTCTCTGATCCGCCGCCGTCGGGGCCTCACGCTGTCGGCCATGACGGCCATCGTCGCCGCCGGCGTGGGCGTCGCTACACTGATCTTCAGTGCGACCGGTGCCAGTGCTCAGCCGGCGCCGGTCGGTCTGGGCACGGCGGCGAACTTCTCTGTGTTGGCCGGATCCACCGTCACCAACACCGGGCCGAGTTTCCTGGCCCAGGATCTCGGTGTCCATCCGGGTAACACGGCGACGGGCTTTCCACCGGGCATCGTCGCCGGTGAGGTCCATCTCGGTGATGCTGTGGCCCTGCAGGCCAAGGATGACCTGACCACCGCCTACAACGACGCCGCCGGGCGTACCCCGTTCACCAACCTTCCCGCGGAGCTCGGTGGTCTGACGCTGACACCCGGCGTCTACCGGATCGGTGCCGCGCAACTGACCGGCACGCTGACCCTCGACAGCCAGAACAACCCGGCGGCGGTGTTCATCTTCCAGATCGACTCCACGCTCACCACCGCCTCGAACAGCAGCGTGGTGTTCATCAACGGCGTCTCCGCCTGCAACGTCTACTGGCAGATCGGCAGCTCGGCCACGATCGGCACCGGCACCCAGTTCGTGGGCAACATCCTGGCGCAGACCTCGATCACCATCAACACCGGCGCCACCCTGCAAGGCCGCGCCCTGGCCCGAACCGGCGCCGTCACCCTCGACACCAACACCATCACCACCCCCCTCTGCATCCAACCAACCGGCACCCCCACGGCGACGCCCACCGCCACCCCCACGGCAACTCCGACGGTGACGCCCACGGTCACCCCCACGGCCACGCCGACCGTGACGCCCACGGTCACCCCCACGGCCACGCCGACCGTGACGCCCACGGTCACCCCCACGGCAACTCCGACCGTGACGCCCACGGTGACCCCGACGGTGACGCCCACGGCCACGCCGACGGTGACTCCGACGGTGACGCCCACGGTCACCCCGACCGTGACGCCCACGGTCACCCCGACGGTCACCCCGACGGTGACGCCCACGGCCACGGTGACGCCCACGGTCACGCCCACGGCCACGGCCACGGCGACCGTGACGCCCACGGCCACGCTGACGGGCGCTCCGACCGGCCAGCCCACGCGAGCGCCCACCGCGCGCCCGACCGCCACCCGCACGGAACTCCCGGTCACTGGTGGTAGCGGCAGCGGCACGCTGACCGTACTCACCGGCATCGGCGGGACCGCCGTCGCCACCGGTGCCGCCCTGCTGCTCCTCTACCGCCGCAGGACATCGCAGTCCTGACCGGATGGACCCCGGTGGCCGGTCACCGGCCACCGGGGTCCGCACCGGGTGTGACCCGGTCAGACCTCCCGCACCTCCAGCACCCGGGTGGTGGGGGCGACGTGTCGGTCACGGCGGGGAGTATCGCAGCGCCGCCCGCCGCCCGCCGCCCGCCGCCCCCGGACGCGGTCCTGCCGGATCAGCCGGGAAGACCGACGGCCTTCGCGCTGGCCGCCCAGAGGCGGGCGGCGAGCTGGGGATCGGCCGCCCTGCGCAGCGGTCGGCGCAGCCGGCGATCGTGGTAGTAGCCACCGTCGGTGAGTCGGGACCGGTCCTGGTGCGCGAGCCAGACCAGCGTCTCGGCGCCCTTCTCGGGGCTACGCAGCAGCGGCAGCATCCGCATGCCCCACTCCACCAGTCGGCTGTCGCTGCCGAACCGGGTCCGCACCACGCCCGGGTGGAAGCAGTACGCGCCCACGTCCGGCCAGCGTCGGGCCGCCTCGGCGGTGAACAGGATGTTCGCCTGCTTGCTGGTGCCGTACGCGCTCATCGGGCGGTAGCGGCGCAGCGGGGCGTTCAGGTCGTCCGGGTCGAGGCGCCCGCTGCGGTGGGCACCCGAGGCGGTGACCACCAGCCGGCCGACCCGGTCGGCGAGCAGGTTGCTGAGCAGGAACGGGGCCAAATGGTTGGCCTGGATCGACAGCTCGAACCCGTCGACCGTGGTGAGCGGCTGGAGCACGATCGCGCCGGCGTTGTTGACCAGCACGTCGATCCGGTCGTACGCGGTCCGAAGCCGCTCGGCCAGGCCGCGTACGTCGTCGAGGGCAGCGAAGTCGGCGCGGAACAGTTCGGGGCGCTCCCCGGAGACCTCCCGCACCTGTTCGGCTGCCGCCTGCAACCGGGCGGGGTCGCGACCGACGAGTACCACCTGGTCACCGCGGTACGCCAGGTCCACGGCGGCGGCCAGGCCGATGCCGGAGCTGGCTCCGGTCACCACCACGAGTCGACGCCCAGTGAGATCTTCCACAGGTCCATTCACCCCGGTCACGGCACGAGGTTACCGTGGCGTCACCACGCCCTTTGGGATCGTTAAGTTTCCGGAACCTCGTCTGTTTGGCGTCGGCGTGCCCGCCGGACGCTGGAAGGAGCGCATCCATGGCCGCAGTCGGTCGTCCCCGCCGGTCCTGCCTCGCCGTACCCGGCTCCAGCGTCAAGATGCTCGGCAAGGCCCAGGGGCTGCCTGCCGACCAGGTCTTCCTGGACCTGGAGGACGCGGTCGCCCCGCTGGCCAAGCCGGACGCCCGCAAGAACATCGTGGCCGCGCTGAACGAAGGCGACTGGGCCGGCAAGACCCGGGTGGTCCGGGTCAACGACCTCACCACCCCGTGGACGTACCGGGACGTCATCGAGGTCGTGGAGGGTGCCGGTGCCAACCTCGACTGCATCATGCTGCCGAAGGCGCAGAACGCCGCCCAGGTGCACTGGCTGGACACGACGCTCACCCAGATCGAGAAGACCCTCGGCCTGGAGGTCGGCCGGATCGGCATCGAGGCGCAGATCGAGAACGCCGCCGGCCTGGTCAACGTCGACGCCATCGCCGCCGCCTCGCCCCGGGTGGAGACCATCATCTTCGGCCCGGCCGACTTCATGGCCTCGATCAACATGAAGTCGCTGGTGGTGGGCGCGCTCATCCCGGACTATCCGGGCGATCCGTACCACTACATCCTGATGCGGATCCTGATGGCCGCCCGGATGCACGACAAGCAGGCCATCGACGGCCCGTTCCTGCAGATCCGGGACACGGACGCGTTCCGCGAGGTGGCCAAGCGTTCGGCCGCGCTGGGTTTCGACGGCAAGTGGGTGCTGCACCCGGGGCAGATCGACGCCGCCAACGAGGTCTACCAGCCGGCGCAGGCCGACTACGACCACGCCGAACTGATCCTCGACGCGTACGACTACTACACCTCCGAGGCCGGCGGCAGGCTCGGCGCGGTGATGCTCGGTGACGAGATGATCGACGAGGCGTCCCGCAAGATGGCGCTGGTGATCGCGGCCAAGGGTCGGGCCGCGGGGATGACCCGTACCTCGACCTTCACCCCGCCCGCCGAGTAGGGCCCGGACGTCGGTGCCGCCCCCGCTCACGGCCGGGGCGGCCGCCGTCGTCGCACAGGGGCGGCACCCGCCGTCTCAGTAGCTGCTCGTCGAGGAGGACGAGATGGCGAAGAGGAAGATCCCGACGTAGAACAGGATGAACACGACCAGCAGGGCGGTGACGATCCAGCCGACGATGATGGCCGCCTTCGCCAGCCCTTCGCCGCCCTCGCCCGTCTCGCGGATCTGCCGCATGGCGACATGTCCCATGATCGCGCCGACCGGGCCGGTGATGCAGGACGTGAACCCGACCAGGGACAGCACCAGGGCGGCGATGGCCAGGCCGTTGGTCTTCGGCGGCGGCGCGTACCCCGGGTAGGGGGCGTAGCCGGGGGCGGGGTGACCGGGGGCGGGGTAGCCGGGAGCCGGGTAACCGGAGGTGGGATAACCGACGGGCGGCGGGGGCCCGTCGACCTTCGCCCCGGCGTACGGGTCGACCGGCGCGTACGGGTCGGCAGACAGGTGTGACTCGACCGGCACGTGGGACTCGGCCGGCACGGGTGAGTCCGGTCCCGCCGGCTGGGTGGGGACGGGCGGACCGCTGGCCGGCAGGGTCGGGTCGACCGGCGGGCTCGGGGGCGGGGCCGACCACGGATCGTTGGTCGGCGGCGGGTACGTCATGGGGGCTCTCCGTTGCGTCGCGGGTGCGCCGTCAGGGTAGTCACCGGAGCAAAACCGGTGGCCCGTCCACCGGGTGCCGCGTTGCCCGGACCGCCGGCATTGGGCAGGATCTCGGCATGGCGATTGACGCGCGTGCGGCGGACCGTCCGGGGAGCCGGCCGAGGCGGGACGCGAGCCGTCCGGGGGTGGCTCGGCGCAGCCGCGCCTCCACCGGCCCGGCCGCCTCGTCCGACTCCGACCAGCCCGTCGCCCTGCCGGAGCCGGTGACCATGCGCCTCGACGGCAGGGTCGCGCTGGTCACCGGGGCCGGCAGCCCCGACGGCATCGGCTACGCGACGGCCCGCCGACTCGCCGACCTGGGGGCGCGGGTGGCGATCGTCTCCACCACGCGTCGGATCCACGAGCGGGCCGGTGAGCTGGGCGTGACCGGTTTCGTGGCCGACCTGACCGACGAGTCGGAGGTCGGCGCGCTCGCCGACGCGGTCACCGAGCAGCTCGGCGACGTCGAGGTGTTGGTCAACAACGCCGGTCTGGCCAGTCGCGCCTCGCCCGAGGTGCTGCGCCCGGTCGCCCAGCTCAGCTACGAGGAGTGGCGTGCCGAGATCGACCGGAACCTCACCACGGCGTTCCTGTGCAGCCGGGCGTTCATCGGCGGGATGGCCGAGCGGGGCTGGGGGCGGGTGGTCAACCTCGCGGCGACCGCGGGCGCGGTGAACGCCCTGCCCACCGAGTCGGCCTACGCGGCGGCGAAGGCCGGGGTGGTGGGGCTGACCCGTGCGTTGGCGATGGAGATGATCGCCGACGGGGTGACGGTCAACGCGGTGGCCCCGGGGACGATCCACACGGCCGCCTCGACCATGGCCGAGATCAAGCAGGGCCTCGGCACTCCGGTGGGCCGCCCCGGCACCCCTGACGAGGTGGCGGCGGCCATCGCTTTCCTCTGCTCGCCCGCCGCGTCGTACATCACCGGCCAGATGCTGGTGGTCGACGGCGGCAACAGCGTCCGCGAGGCGCAGTTCCGCTGAGCCTCACACGGTCCTCTGGTCCACTCCCACCCAGAACATCAGCGTCAGCAGGCCGCAGCACACCAGCAGGTACAGGGCGGTGACGACATAGCCGAGGACGAGACCCCACGTGGCGAGCTGGTCGCCGTCCTCGCCGCTCGTGCGCAGCTGCCGCTTCGCCAGGTGGCCGAGGACGATGCCGGCGGGCGCGAACACGAAGGCGAAGATCAGCGAGAGTACGGCCAGCACGTTCGTGCCGCCCCGCCTCGGCGGGGACGGCGGGCCGTACTGCCCGTAGGGGACCTGCGGCACGTACGGCGGCTGCTGCCCCCACTGCTGACCGGGTCCGTGCTGCTGCTCCCATCCCGACGGGCCGGGCTCGTCGGATGGCGGTTGCGCCCACGAACCCGGCGGCGGTTCGTACGGCGAGGGCGGCGCCTCCTGCGGGCCGGGCGGCTGGTCCGGGTCCGGCGGGAGGGGCGGCGGTGGCTGACTCATGGTCGTCCTCCTCCTGCCGGACGCTACCCGCAGCGGTGAACCTTTTCACAGCCGTTGTGTGGACTGGTCACCTTGGCGTCGTCGTCCGCACAGCCGATACTGACCGAGCGTTTAGTTACCCTTGAGTAAGGTGCCGATCCCCCGGAGGCTGAGATGGCTCGACTCGCCCAGACGCCCGGCCTGACCGACGAGCAGCGGTCGATCCTGGAGACTGTCCGGGAGTTCGCCGACAAGGAGATCATCCCGCACGCCCAGCGGCTGGAGCACGCCGACGAGTACCCAACCGACATCCTTGACGGGATGAAGGAGATGGGACTCTTCGGCATCACCATCGCCGAGGAGTACGGCGGCCTCGGTGAGTCCCTGCTGACCTACGCCCTGGTGGTGGAGGAGCTGTCCCGGGGCTGGATGTCGATCTCCGGAATCGTCAACACCCACTTCATCGTCGCGTACCTGATCTCGCAGCACGGTTCCGCCGAGCAGAAGGCCCGGCTGCTGCCGAAGATGGCCACTGGCGAGGTGCGCGGCGCCTTCTCGATGTCGGAACCCGAGTGCGGCTCGGACGTCTCGGCGATCAAGTCGAAGGCCGTCCGCGACGGCGACAACTACGTCCTCAACGGCCAGAAGATGTGGCTGACCAACGGGGCGTACTCCTCGGTGGTGGCCACCCTGGTCAAGACCGACACCGGGGCCGACTCGGTCTACGGCAACATGAGCACCTTCCTGTTGGAGAAGGAGCCCGGCTTCGGCGAGACCGCCCCCGGCCTCACCATCCCCGGCAGGATCGACAAGATGGGCTACAAGGGCGTCGAGACCACCGAGATGGTGCTCGACGGCGTCACCGTTCCCGACTCGGCCGTGCTCGGCGGCGTCGACCAGGTCGGCCGGGGCTTCTACCAGATGATGGACGGCATCGAGGTCGGCCGGGTCAACGTGGCCGCCCGCGCCTGCGGAATCTCGATCCGCGCCTTCGAACTCGCTGTGCAGTACGCCCAGCAGCGGAAGACCTTCGGCCAGCCCCTCGCGAAGCACCAGGCGATCGCCTTCAAGCTCGCCGAGATGGGCACGAAGATCGAGGCCGCGCACGCCCTGATGGTCAACGCCGCCCGGCTCAAGGACGCCGGCCAGCGCAACGACGTCGAGGCCGGCATGGCCAAGCTGCTCGCCTCCGAGTACTGCGCCGAGGTCGTCCAGGAAGCGTTCCGCATCCACGGCGGTTACGGCTACTCCAAGGAGTACGAGATCGAGCGGTTGATGCGCGAGGCCCCGTTCCTGCTCATCGGTGAGGGCACCTCGGAGATCCAGAAGACGATCATCTCCCGGGGCCTGCTCAAGGAGTACAAGCTCTGACCGGCCCTACCCGAAGCGCCTGCGGCCGTTCCCGGTACGCCTCGATCGCCGCCGCGAGGCGTACCTCCGGCACCGCCACGTCCCGGCCGCCGACCACCGGCGCGGGGGCCAGCGACCGCCACACCCGTGGGCGCAGCCGTACGCCGTTGAGCCGGCCGTCCTCGCGGTGCAGGCTGACCCGGTCGATGTTCGACCAGTCGTAGCGCCGGCCGCCGTGCCGGATTCCGCTCGCGGTCAACGCCAGCAGCCCGGTGAACCGAGCCTGCCGGTAGCTGGCGACGCCGACCGCCACCGCCGCCGCCGCTCCCAGGAACACCAGTCGTAGCGTTCGGGCCCACGGCGGGTCGGTGGGCAACAGTGTCGTCACGATCAGGGCCACCGCCACCACCCAGGCCGCCCTGACCACCTGGTCGATCCAGCCGGCCAGGGAGCGGCGGGCGACCAGGCCCGGCTCCACCCCGTCCACTCCGACCACCCGCTCCCGCCAGACCAGGCGGGAGTCCTGGTGTGGCCGCCAGCGGCGGAGCATCGCGGTCAGGATGACGAAGAGCCAGAGGACGCAGGCGAAGCTCTCGACCTCGAACCGGGGCACCCGGAGCAGCGCCAGCGTGGTCGCCACCGTCACCGCGCCGGCCACCGATGCGGCGAGCAGCCGCCGGGACCAGAGACCGTCGTCGCTCCTGGGCAGCGGACCGGTCCGCAGAGAGAACACGCTCGCAGCGTAGGGGTCGGGGCCAAAGGGGTCGGGCGTCCTGTCGAGCTGAGAGCGAGGACGGAGCACCCCCGGCCGCGTCCGCAGCGTCACGAGCGACGTCAGCGGCGGCCGGATCACGTCGGCGCCGGCCGGGCCAGGGCCGGCAGGGTCAGGCCAGGCGGGTCAGGCCGGCGGCGGCGCGTTCCACGATGAGACAGCGGTCCTCGACGTAGTCGACGCCGGCCTCCCGCGCGATCCGGCGTGCCTCGGCCGAGACGATCCCCAACTGCAACCAGACCGCCGGGGCGCCGATCGCCACCGCCTCGCGGACCACCTCGACGGCGTCGTCGGCCGGCCGGAACACGTCGACCAGGTCGACCGGGTGCGGAATGTCGGACAGTGAGCGGTAGACCGGCTCGCCGAACAGTTCGTCGGCGGTCGGGTTGACCGGGATGATGCGCCAGCCGTACCGCTGCATCTGCAACGGCACACTGTGCGCGGCCTTGCGCGGGTCGCGGGACGCGCCCACGACGGCGATCACTGCGGAGTCGGCGAGGATCTGCTGGGCGGAACGCATCCGTCGAGCCTAGCCCCGGATCGGGGTGCGCCGGCCCACCCGGGCGGGCGGCCGCGCCCTACAGGAGCGAGAGTTGTTCGGCGGCGGTCGGCGGCGGGGCCCCGGTCGGTCGGCGGTCGTCGCTCGGGTCGGCGCGGTGCAGTCCGTGCCGCCGGGCCGCGATCCGCACCCGCGCCGTCAGCTCCCGCTGGTACGACTGCGGCGCGTAGGCACCCGCCCGGTACAGCTCCCGGTAACGGGGCACCAGTTGCGGGTGCTCCCGTGCGAGCCAGTGGGCATACCACTCGCGGGCTCCGGGGCGCAGGTGCAGGGCCAGCGGGGTCACACTCACCGCCCCGGCGGCGGCGACCGCCGCGACGGTGGCGTCGATGGCGGAGTCGGAGTCGCTCAGAGCGGGCAGGATCGGTGCCATCAGCACCCCCACGCCGAAGCCGGCGTCAGCGAGCTGTCGCACGGCGTCGAGCCGGCGGTGAGGGCTGGGAGCGCCCGGTTCGACCGCCCGCCACAGGGACTCGTCGACGAAGCCGATGGAGAACGAGAGACTGACCCGGGTCGCCTCGGCGGCCTGCCGCAGCAGAGGCAGGTCGCGCAGGATCAGGGTGCCCTTGGTGAGGATGGAGAACGGGTTGGCGAAGTCGCGCAGCGCCTCGATGATCGGCGGCATCAGCCGATAGCGGCCCTCCGCCCGCTGGTAACAGTCGACATTGGTGCCCATCGCGACGTGCGAGCCCCGCCAGCGTGGTGCGGCCAGCTCGCGGCGCACCAGCTCGCCCGCGTTGACCTTGACGATCACCGTGCGGTCGAAGTCCGCTCCCGCATCGAGGTCGAGGAACGTGTGGGTGTTCCGCGCGAAGCAGTAGACGCAGGCATGGCTGCATCCCCGGTACGGGTTCACCGTCCACTCGAAGGGGACGCGCGAGGCGCCGGGCACCCTGTTGATGATCGACTTTGCGCGCACCTCGTAGAAGGTCATGCCCGCGAAACCGGGGGTGTCGAAGGTGCGCACGATCGCTCCGGGCAGCGCCAGCGGCAGGGGTGGTGTCGCTGGCGCTGCCCGGTCGGGAACGCCCTCCACCGGGGGAGCGGCGAGGTTGTCCCAGCGCATGACCATCATTCGAACATGCGTACGACCGGAGTGCAAGTGACGTGCCGGACACCGCTGCGGGCGGCCCGTCCGCTCCGGGGCAGGATGGGGGTATGGAGACGTCGACCTTCGTCTACGACGGCGACTGCGCGTTCTGCACCCGTTGCGCCGAGTTCATCCAGCGCCGGATCCCGACCGGAGCCCGCGTGGTGCCCTGGCAGTTCGCCGACCTCGACCGGCTGGGCCTGACCGAGGCGGAGTGCGAGGAGGCGGTGCAGTGGGTGGGAGCCGACGGCCGGCGTGCGGCCGGCCCGGACGCCATCGCCGCCCTGCTCCGCAGCAGCGCACCGCTCTGGCGGGCGGCCGGGGCCGGCCTGCGCTTCGGGCCGGTTCGGGCCGCGGCCTGGCCCGCGTACCGGTGGGTGGCCCGAAACCGGCACCGGCTGCCCGGCGGTACGGCCGCCTGTGCCCTGCCGCAGGAGACGCGGGAACGCCTCTACGGCCCGTCCGGGAGCTGATCGGGAGCTGACCGGGCCCCGGTCCGTGCCAGCCGGGTCCCACTGCACAGGCGTGGCCGGGCCGGCTCGGGCTGTGGCGCTGCGGGCCGGTGTGACCAGCCCGGCTACGGTCCTGCGGATCCGCGAGGGCCGGGCCGACCGGCTACGGCGTCGCGGGGTCCCGAACCGGTATGCCCGGGCCGGTCGACGCCGGCGGGCCCGGGGGGCCGGGATCCTCACCCACCCGGCCGGCACCCACGGGACGTGCCCGCCACCGGTGCCACAGGAGCCGTGCCCGGAGCACCGGGCGGACCTTCTCCAGCGGCAGGAAGCTGGTCATGGCGACCAGGTGCGGCGCGAACGAGATGGTGATGGTGGCCACCGTGACCAGGTGGAACGAGTAGAAGAACCCGACCGTGGCGATTCGCCACCGCTCGGGCAGCACGAACACCAGCGGGCTGAGCAGTTCGAAGGCGAGGATGCCGAACTGGGCGACGAGCAGCAGGTGGGGCACCTGGGCGACGAGGTCGGCGAGGTCGGTGCCGCGCCTGATGATCGCCTTCGCGAGCACCGAGCCGGTCGCCCAGTCCAGGCCGCCGAAGCGGAACTTCGCCCAGGCGGCGAGGAAGTAGGTGCAGACGACGGCGAGTTGGGTGACCCGTAACGCCCAGCCGCCGGCCTCGGTGCGGGTCGGATCACCGTGCCGGGCCCGGCCGGCGGTGGGCAGCACGGCCAGCGCGACGAGCAGGGCGAACCGGTCGTGGTCCACCTTCCCGTAGCTCATCGCGATGATCATCCACTCCAGGTAGAGCGCGAAGACCGCCCAGCCCGCCAGCCGGGGGGCCCGACCGGTCGCGGCGAGCGCAGCAAGCGCCAGCAACGCCCAGAAGATCACGCTCACCAGCGCCGGAGTGGGGGTCGGTAGCGGTAGCACCCGCCCGACGAACAGCGGCTGGTACAGGTCGCCGGGCACGTCGACCCGGGCCCGCACCCACGGGGTGAACACGACCAGGTCGCCGGCGACGAACAGGTAGACCAGGGTACGGAAGGCGGCGACACGCCCCCGCGGCACCGCCTCGGTCAGCCAGCGGCTCACGGCGTGGCCTGCCAGCGCACGACGGTCTCGTCGGTCCACCGTCCGGTGGGCCGGCGGTCGGTGATGTCGTGCCACCGGATCACGATCCTGACCTCGACCAGTGCCGGAGCGTCGGGTCGGTTCCGGGAGTACGCCTCGGCCACCTCGCGCAGCAGGGCGGGGTCGGCCGTGTAGCGGTCCTGCTGGCCCTCGATCTCGGCCCGGCGGATCCCGGTGACGGCCTCACCGAGGTCGACCAGATCACCGGTGACGTCGACTCCCTCCACCCGGGTGTCGGGGGCGTCCGCGTCGGGCGAATCCGAGGTGGAGTACATCCGGAAGGGGCCGAACGGGAAGTGGTCGTCCTCGCCGTAGAGCGTGCCGGCGAGCAGGACAGCCAGACCGAGCCCCGTGACCCCTACCCGGATCGCGCGGCCGCGGTCTGTCAACGCACCCACGAACAGAGAACATACGGCACGTCGAGGCCCCGATGCCGCCCCTGATCACGGTCGGTGGCCGTCGGGACCTCGCGCTGCCGGGCGGAGGCGGCCGGACACGCCGGTGGCCGGGCCCGGGGTGGGCCCGGCCATCGGCACCGGTACGCGTCAGTGCTTGTGGTCGGCGAGCTTCTTGCGGACGTCGTCCATGTCCAGGGCCCGCACCTGCTCGATGAGGTTCTCCAGAGCGGACTCCGGCAGGGCACCCGGCTGCGAGAAGACGATGACGCCGTCGCGGATCGCCATGATCGTCGGGATGGACCGGATGTCGAACTTGGCCCCCAGTTCCTGCTGCGCCTCGGTGTCCACCTTGCCGAAGACGATGTCGGAGTGCTTCTCCGACGAGCGCTCGTAGACAGGGGCGAACCGCTTGCAGGGGCCACACCACTCGGCCCAGAAGTCGAGCAGCACGATGCCGTCGCTCTCGGTCACCTCATCGAAGTTCGCCGTGGTCAGCTCAACGGTTGCCATGGAAGTCTCTCCGATCACGCGGAACAGCTACGTCTGGTGGAACGAGGGTGTACCCCGTCGCATTCCCGGACAGGTGACACCGAAACCCCGGCCGTGGTCGGCCCCGCCCCCGCGCGGTGGCCCGCCGCACCTCCGGCGGTGGCCCCCGCGCGGTGGCCCGCCGCAACCCGTCGGCGGCGCCCGGCCGGGGTGCCGCCGACGGCTGGCCGCACCCTCGGCGGCATCCCCGTCGGTGCCCGGGGTCGCGGCAGTCGATGTGACGAAACATGTTGGTGTGCCGCCGTCCTGCGTCACGCAAATGCATGACGCATTTGCGTGACGAGGGGTGATGGGAGCGTTTCCAGGGTGATCGGCGCGAAGGTGCGCTACGGGCCGGTAACTTGAACAGTGACTAGGGTGTATGCAAGCTGGAAAGATCGCCCGAACATTGGTTGATCATCACCCTCCGTAGTGTTACAAAACGATAAATGTGATCCCGGTCTCTGTCGACGTCGGACGTGCGTACGGCAGAATCTTGGGCATCAGAGCGTGGGCGGCGGGTGCCGGGGAGGGCCCCGCCGCTCATTGCGTCCGCTCCCGGTTTCCCCGGTCGGTGTGAGATTTCCACCCGCCGTGCGCCCCGACCGGAGCCTTAACCCTCGATAAGGCATGCTGTGCCGAACTCCATCGCCGCCCGTCGAAGGGGACACGAATGCAGTTCGGCCGCTACTACGAGGAGTTCGAGGTCGGCGCGGTCTACCGGCACTGGCCCGGCAAGACGGTCACCGAGTACGACGACCACCTCTTCTGCCTGCTCACCATGAACCACCACCCGTTGCACATGGACGCGCACTACGCCGAGACGGCGAGCCAGTTCACGCGCAACGTCGTGGTCGGCAACTACATCTACTCGTTGCTGCTCGGCATGTCGGTGCCCGACGTCAGCGGCAAGGCGATCGCCAACCTGGAGGTCGAGTCGCTGCGGCACGTCGCTCCGACCTTCCACGGCGACACCATCTACGGCGAGACCACCGTGCTGGACAAGCGGGAGTCCGGCTCCAAGCCCGACCGGGGGGTGGTGTCGGTGGAGACCCGCGGCTACAACCAGGACGGCGTGATGGTCTGCGTCTTCCGCCGCCGGGTGATGGTCCCGAAGAAGGAGTACGCGGCCGCGGCCGTGCCGGAGGGGGTCGACCCCGAGCGGCCGAGCTTCCCCGAGCCGCGCTGATCCGGTGGCTGGTCGCCGCAACCCGACGGTCCAGCCGACGAGCGGTGTTGGGCCCCTTCCCCCGGGTTCCGGGTGGTAGGGGCCCTTTTTGTGGTTTCGGGGCATATGCTGGCGCCGGAGGTGCCCATGAGCCACTCCCTCGCCGGAGAGCCGTCCGCTGCCGGTCACCGCGCCGTACCGCTGACCACCGCGCGCTACTCCGCCGCCGAATGGGATCTGCTGACCGGCCTGCCCGGCCGGGTGGTCGTGGCCGCCACCGCGCCGGCCCCGGGGCGATCCCACCGGGGGGTGTCAGCCGGGCTTGCCGGTCTCGAGGCGGTCGCCGCCGGCCGGGGCTTCGACAGCGATCTCGTCCGGGCGGTCGTCGCCACCATCTACGCCCGACACGACGGGGCCCCGCCGCGCGTCGAGCGCCTCACCGACGTGGTGGACCTGCTCGCCGCGTGCCGGGCGGCCGTGCGGGTCCTCGACCGGCGGGCCGACCCCGCCGACTCGGCGGCGTACCGGCAGTGGGTGCAGTCGGTCGCTGCCCGGGTCTGCCAGGCCGGCCCACCCGAGGCGCCGGCTTGCGACCGGCCGCTCGCGCCGGCCGACCGCCGCTTCCTCGACCGTCTCGGCGGCGCGCTCGGCCTGCGCTGACCGCCCTCCGGCCTCCCCGGCCCTCGCCCGTGCTTCCCGGCCCTCGCCCGTGCTTCCCGGCCCTCGCCCGTGCTTCCCGGCCCTCGCCCGTGCTTCCCGGCCCTCGCCCGTGCTTCCCGGCCCTCGCCCGTGCTTCCCGGCCCTCGGCTGGGCACCAGTTCGCGGCGCTGTCGCCGGCCGCGCTCCGGTGGCCCGGTGTGGCCGCGTACCCTGCGAGTCCGTGACCGGTGAGCAGCTCGACGTCGGCGTGGGACCGTGGCCCGGCGACCCGCCGGACGACCCGCGGTACGACCCCGACCTGCTCGCGCAGGGCGATCGCCGCAACGTGGTGGACCGCTACCGCTACTGGCGCCGGGAGGCGGTGGTGGCCGACCTGGACCTGCGTCGACACGACTTCCACGTGGCGATCGAGAACTGGCAGCACGACTTCAACATCGGCACGGTCGTCCGCAACGCGAACGCCTTCCTCGCCGCCGAGGTGCACATCGTGGGTCGCCGCAGGTGGAACCGGCGGGGTGCCATGGTGACCGATCGCTACCAGCACGTGCGGCACCACGAGAGCATCGAGGATTTCGTCGTCTGGGCGGCGGGGCTCGACCTGCCCGTGGTCGGCATCGACAATCTGCCGGGCTCCCGGCCGCTGGAGACCACCACCGTGCCGCGCCGCTGCGTCCTGCTGTTCGGGCAGGAGGGGCCCGGCCTGTCGGACCCGGCCCGCGCCGCCTGCGCGCAGCTGTTCTCCATCGCCCAGTACGGCTCGACGCGGTCGATCAACGCCGGTGTGGCCAGCGGGATCGCCATGCACGCCTGGATCCGCGCCCACGCCGGGCCACCACCGCCCTGAGGGCCCGTGTCGCTCGGCACCGCCCCAGGGTCGGTCGACGCCGAGCGGCACCCGACCGACATTTCGCCTGCCGCCGATCTGCGCGCTCCGCTTGACGTGCCGCTGGTGTGGGGTGACGGTGGAGTAGTGAGTGTCGCGGTGAGTTGTCCGAGATGTGGCGGTCCGGTGCGGCCGCCGGACCTGATGCACTCCGAGTCGCGCTGCCCCGACTGCGGGCCGGTGGCCCCGCTGCACGTGCCCGAGAACATCGGCGCGGACATCGTGGCCAGCGTGGTCGACCGGATCACCGCCGGGGCGGATCCCCCCCGCCGGCCGGTCGCGCCGTTGTGGTGCCCGTGGCCGCTGCCGCCCGGTTGGACCCTGACCGGAGTGGCGTGGGCGGGGGACGACCACACGGGGGTGCGGGCCACCGCGCTCTCCTGCGCCGGCCCGGAGCCGCTGAGCGGTGGGCCCGCCGACCTGGTCTTCGTGGCCGAGGAACCGGGCGTGGGGCTGGGCAGCCGCCTCGCCGGGGTGGCGGGCCCCGATCCGGGCCCGCAACTCGCCGAGGCGCTGGACGATCCGGGCCCCGGACACCCGGGCCACGTCGGTCGGGCGGGGGTCCGGGCGGCCGGTCACCCCACTCCACTGTGGTTGGTGAGTTCGCTGACAGATCGAAGCGCGTACGCCGGTGAGGCTCGGGGAATGTGGCTACATGCGATAGCCTGGCCGGCGGGTGCGGGGCATCTGCTCGCGGAGGATGTGGAACTTCACGACCTGACCGAGTGGACGCCGTCCGAACTCGTGTACGGCGCACCGTCCCCGTACTTGCACGGGAAGGCTTGACACGCCACCGGATTGTCGGGGAACGGACGCAGATCTTCACTGTACGACACCACACTGATACTCTGGGTGCCGCTGCGGTAATGGGACCCGGCGCCGCGCGAGAGGATGGCCCGCCATGGTCAAGAAGGTCCTCACCTGGGCCGGAATCGCTTTCTTGATCTTCTTCGTCGCCTATCGGCCAAACTCGGCGGCGGATGTGTTCAAGTCTCTGGGCGGCGGCATCGTGGACATCGCACAGGGCTTCGGCGACTTCTTCACCAGTCTCGTCGCCTAGCCGCCGATGGGAAGCCCCTCCGGCCCCCCCTTCGACCCGGACGACCCCGACCGGGAGCGGCGCGAGCGCGACACGGAGCCGATCCCCAGGATCGGCCCCGACGACGGCCCGGGCTACGGCTCCGGTCCGGGGTTGTCCGACGGTCCGTCCCTCTCGGACGACGCCGGCTACGGTGACGGCCCCGGCTACGCAGGTCAGGGTCGGTCCGGCAGAACCTGGGTCCGTGATCCCGAGGCGGGTTACCAGCCGCCGCAGATCTCGGAAGACGAGCTGGCCGGGCTGCGCGCCGACGCCGCCGGCATGGCCCCCCGCCGGGTACTGCCCCTGGAGGACGAACCGAGTTCCCTGGTGGCCCGCTACCTGTTCCCCACGGAGCGGTACCGGGGCGAGTGGAAACGACACTGGATCCACCTGTCCACTCCGATCCTCGTCGGCATCGCCGCGACCTTCGTGCTCGGCTACCTGTCCGGCTTCCTCGCCGGCCAGGACGTGGGTGCCCTCACCACCATCGCCGTGCTCGCCTGGTTCGCGGTGATGGGCTGGGTGGCCTGGAGGGTCGCCGACTGGTGGTACGACCGGTTCATCCTGACCAACAAGCGGGTCATGGTGGTCAACGGGATCATCACCCGCCGGGTGGCCATGATGCCGCTGGTCCGCGTCACCGACATGAAGTACGAGCAGACGCCGACCGGCCGCGCCCTCAACTACGGGACATTCGTGCTGGAGTCCGCCGGCCAGGAACAGGCGCTCCGCGAGATCAAGAACCTGCCCAACCCGAACGAGCTCTACCTGCGCGTCGTCGAGGAGATGTACGAGCCGCAGGCGGTCGAGGCGCGGCTGGGCAAGGAAGCCGACGAGGCCAAGGCCGACGACGGGGCCTGAAGGTTTTCGACCGAACATCGGAGCGATCGCGCACCTTTCGCCAATCGACCGCGCTCGTCGGTCGTGGCAGGCTGCCAGCAGGCCGGGGTTCGGAGGTGGCGGGTGACGGGCAGGGATCCTCTGGAGGAGGAGTTCCGGGATTTCGTCGCGGCCCGCTCCGGTGCCCTGCTGCGTACGGCGTACCTGTTGGCCGGGGACTGGGCCACCGCCGAGGACCTGGTGCAGACCGCGTTGACCAAGACGTACCTGGCCTGGAAGCGGCTCGGCGGCATCGAAGCTGTCGAACCGTACGCCCGCCGGGTCATGGTCAACACGTCGACCAGTTGGTGGCGGCGGCGCTGGCACGGTGAACGCCCCACAGAGGTGCTGCCCGAACGGGCCGGTGTCGACGAGATCGAGCACCAGCTCGATCGTGACCTGCTGTGGCGCCACCTTCGTGCGCTCCCGGCCCGGCAGCGGGCGGTGCTGGTCCTGCGCTACTACGAGGACATGTCCGAGGCGCAGACCGCCGCGCTGCTCGACATCGCACCGGGCACCGTCAAGAGCCAGACCTCCCGCGCCCTCACCACCCTGCGACAGCGGCTGGGTGCAGACGCCTCCGTCGACCTGCCGGTGGCGGAGCCGCCGCCCGCGCCGCGCCCCGGTCCCGGCGGCGGTCGCCGGACCGCTCCCGCCGTACCCCGGACACCCGCTGCGGCAGGCCCGCCCCTGCCGGGCGGCGGGTCCGCGACCGGGTCCGCCGCCCGGACGGACGACCGTGCTCCGGCCGACGGCCGTGCTCTGGCCGACGGTTGTGGCTCGGTGGACGGTCGTGCCGAGGCCGACGCAGCGCCGGTCCGGCCCGCCCCCGACGCGCGGCCGGCGGACCCGCCCGGGGCCGGCGAACTGGTCCCCGCCGGTGTCCGGAGTGCGCCCGACGGCCCCGGGCCGGGCCGATGAACACCTCGGCCGGTGCAGGCGACAACCGGAAGCCGGACCCGGAACGTCCATTCGACGTGCCGCAGACCCCGTTGGAACGTGCCCTCCGGCGAACCCTCGCCGACCGGGTCGCCGTGCCGCGACCGCTCGCCGCCGACCCGGCCGGTGTGGTGCTCCGCCGAGCGCGCGCCGTCCAGCGCCGCCGGGCCGTGGCCGGGGTCGCGCTGGCCGCCGTGGCCACCGTGCTGGTCAGCACCGGGGTGGCGCAACTGCACCGGGAACCCGGACGGAACACGCCCCCGGTCGTGGTGGTCGGCGACCCGGACCGGCCGGTCTGGCCGGCCCCCACGGCGTCGACGGCCCGGCCCGTGGGCCCGGACACCGTCCCGGCCGTCGCCGAGGTCGACCTGGTCGTGGGCGCGGTGATCGCCACCGCGCAGGGCCGCCGGGTCACCCTGACCGGGGTCGGCCCGGTCGAGCGGGCGCAACGGTTGCCCGACGGGGCGGGCTGGCTGGCGGTGGGCCCCCGGACGGCGGCCGGCCGGTTCCTCTGGCGGATCGCCCCCGGTGGCGCGGCCGAGGTGCTGCTGGCCGGTGCGGACGAGATCGTCGTCGACCGGGCGGGCCACCGGGTCGCCTGGCGACAGGGCGCGGAACTGGTCACCGCAGCCGTGCTGCGGGGGCAACTGACCGATTCGGTGCGGACGGCCGTACCCGCCACCGCCGACCCGGTCCTCGTGGTGGGTGAGGCCGTCCTGGTCCGCCTCGACCGGGGCCGGTCCGGTCTGGCGCTGTGGCGTCCCGACGCCGGTGCGCCGCGACCGGCGGTCGACCGGTCCGCCGTCGCCGTCGTCGGCGCACTGCCCGACGGGCGGGTGGTCGCCCAGCAGGCCGGGGCCCGCCCCTGTCTCGCCCTGCTCGACCCGGCCCGGAGCCTGGCGGCCACCCGGATCGGCTGCGTCGCCGGGCTGGGCACCGCCGGGCGGGGCGCGGTCTCGCCGGACGGACGGTGGGCCCTGGTCGACGGCACCTCGAACGGGCAGGCCGCGGCCCTCCTGGTCGACCTCGACGACCCGGCGTCGGCGCGAACCGCATTGCCGCCGGTGGCCGGTACCGCGGCCTGGACCTCCGACGACGCGGTGTTCTACCCGGACCCCGACGGCCGGCTCGTCCGGGTCGAGCCGCTCGCCGGAGCGACCGCCAGGACCACGCCGGTGGCCGGGCTGCCGTCGGGCACCCGGCCGGTCGTCGTCACGGGCAGCTGACCCGCAGCGACGTGACCCACGGGTGGCACCCGGCCCGGCGGCGGCAGGTCGGGCTGATCGCACCACCCGGCCAGGCCGCCGGTCCACGGGCAGCGCGGGGCCTGGTGGCGGCACGGCCACGGGTGGCAGGTCGCCCGGCGGCGTGGCCACGGGCGGGTTGACCCGCCGCGAGCAGCGAGCGCGTGCCGAGCAGGACGAGCAACCGGTAGCGTCGGGCGGTGACCTCGCCGCGCATCGACCTGCACACCCACTCCACGGCCAGCGACGGCACCCTCAGCCCCGAGGAACTGGTGCGCGCGGCCGCCCGCACCGGGCTCGACGTCGTGGCGATCACCGACCACGACACCACCGCGGGTTGGGAGCCGGCGCTGCGGGCGTTGCCGCGCGGGCTGCGCCTGGTCCGCGGCGCGGAGATCTCCTGCCGGTGGTACGGCGAACAGCCGGCCGTGCCGCTGCACCTGCTGGCGTACCTCTTCGATCCGGACCACCCCGACCTCGTCGCGGAGCTGGCCCGGGTACGGGCGGCGCGGGAGGAACGGGGCGAGCGGACCGTGGCGTTGCTGCGCGCCGACGGGGTCGACGTCAGCTGGCCGGAGATCCTGGCCGGCGCGGCCGGCGGGACGGTGGGACGCCCGCACATCGCGCAGGCGCTGATCCGCGCCGGACTGGTGACCACCACGACGGAGGCGTTCGGGCGGGACTGGCTGGGGGAGCGGTACCGGCTGCCCAAGGAGGACATCGACGTGTTCCGGGCGGTGCGGCTGATCCGGGCCGCCGGTGGGGTGCCGGTGTTCGCCCACCCCCGGGCCACCCGGCGGGGCCGGATCGTGCCCGACCGGCTGATCGCCGAGCTGGCCGAGGTCGGACTGGCCGGACTCGAAGCCGACCACGAGGACCATTCGCCGGCCGAGCGGGCGCACGTGAGGGCCCTGGCCGACGAGCTGGGCCTGCTGGTCACCGGCTCGTCGGACTTCCACGGCACGCACAAGACCGTCCGGCTGGGCGCCTGCACCACCGCCCCGGAAGCGTACGAACGGATCGTCGCCGAGGCGTCCGGAGTGACCGAGGTCGCTTCCGGCTGATCCGAGTTTCCGCCGCAGCCGGCGCGGCTACGTTGTCCGGGTGGATCTCAAGCTCTTCGGCGAGGTCTTCGTGACCCTGCTGGTCATCGTCGACCCGCCGGGCATGATGCCGATCTTCCTCGCGCTCACCGGTCCGCTGGCCGCCCGGGACCGTAACCGGGCCGCCTGGCAGGCGGTGGCGCTGGCGCTGGGCGTCATCGTGATCTTCGCGGTGGCCGGCCAGACGCTGCTCGACTACCTGCACGTCGACCTGCCGGCGTTGCAGGCCGCCGGCGGGTTGCTGCTCGTCCTCGTCGCACTGGAACTGCTGACCGGCAAGGCCGACGACCCGAGCCACCAGACCACCTCCAACATCGCCCTGGTGCCGCTGGGCACCCCGCTGCTGGCCGGGCCGGGCGCGATCGTGGCCACCATGCTCTTCGTGCAGCAGGCCGACGGCGCGGCGGAGTACGTCGCCATCGCCGCCGCCATCGTCGCCGTGATGCTCACGGTGTGGGTCGTGCTGCGCTACTCGGGCGGCATCGTGAAGGTGCTGCGCCCCGGCGGCATCGAGGTGCTCACCCGGATCGCCGGCCTGCTGCTGGCGGCCATCGCCGTGCAGCTCATCGCCGACGCTGTCGCCGCGTTCGTGACCCAGTACGCCACGACGACCTGACCGCCTGCGCGACACTGTCGGGGGTGGATGGCAGGATCTTCAGGCGTGCGACGACCCTCCCCACCCGGCCGGAACTCCGCGGCGGGCGGCCGGGCGCCCCGGCCCCGCGACGCCCAGCCCGAGCAGCTCGGCTTCGAGGGCATGCCCGAGCGGCTGTTCGTCTGCACCCCCAGCAAGCTGGGCGCGTTCGAAGACTGCCCCCGCCGCTACCGCTACGCGTACGTCGACCGGCCCGCGCCGCCCAAGGGCCCGCCGTGGGCACACAACTCGCTCGGTGCGAGCGTGCACACCGCCCTGAAGAACTGGTATGCGCTGCCCGTCGACCGCCGGCGCCCGGAGGTGCTGCCCACCCTGCTCAAGGGCACCTGGGTCCGCGAGGGCTACCGCGACGACGAGCAGGAGCGCGCCGCGTACCGGCGGGCGCTGGGCTGGCTGGAGGCGTACGTCGACGGGCTCGACCCGGCCGACGAACCCGTCGGCGTGGAGCGGGTGGTCGCGGTGAAGACGGGGGTGCTGGCGTTCAACGGCCGCACCGACCGGATCGACTCCCGCCCGGGTGAGCAGGGCTCCGAGCTGGTCATCGTCGACTACAAGACCGGCCGCACCGGGTTGGACGCGGACGACGCGCGCGGCTCTCAGGCGCTGGCCCTGTACGCGTACGCGGCGGAGCGGGTCTTCCGCCGGCCCTGCCGGCGGGTCGAGCTGCACCACCTCCCCACGGGCACGGTCGCCGGGCACGACCACACCACCGACTCGCTGGCCCGCCACCTGTCCCGCGCGGAGGGCGCGGCCCGCGACATCATGGCCGCGGAGCGGGAGGTCGCCGACGGCGCGGACCCGGACGCGGCCTTCCCGACCGCGCCCGGCCCGCGCTGCGGCTGGTGCGACTACCGGCGCGCCTGCCCGGCCGGCGCGCAGGCCCCGGGCAAGGAGCCGTGGGCGGCCGTCGAGCGGTTGGCGGAGCCGGCGGCCGGCGAGGGCTGACGCGCTCGTTCGGGACGCGGGAAGGGGTCAGGCCCGGAGGGGTGACCGGTTCAACCGGCGACCGTGCCGGTGAGACGGGCCGCCCGCTCCTTCGCGGCCTGCTGCATCGGCCCCTCCCGGTAGCGGCGGGGCACGGCGGCCAGAGCGAGCCGCAGCGTGCGGACGGTCAGGTCGGCGGACAGCGCGGTCGTGGGTAGGCCGAGCCCTCCGTAGAGCCGCCGGGCCCAGGCCGGCAGCAGCGCGAGGGCGGTCCCGGCGATGCCCAGGTACGCCCACCGGGGCGGCCCCAGGTTGAGCCCCACCCTGGCTGGCAGGCTGAGCTTCCACGGCAGCGGCGGAGCGGTCAGGAACAGTGCCGTCTCGGCGGCCTCGCGGGTCATCCGCAGTTCGGGTCGTACGCTGCCGTAGTAGGTCGCCACCTCGGCGGCGGTGCCCGGCACGCTGTCCGGGTCGAGACCGACCAGGGCGGCGGCACGGCGCTGCTCGCCGTAGTAGCGGTCCACCTCGTCGTCGGTCAGCGACAGGCCGGCCCGGCGGGCGGTGTCCAGGAACGATTCCACCTCGGTGACGTGCACCCACCGGAGCAGGTCGGGTTCGTCGACGCGGAACCGCTCCCCGGTGGCGGGATCGACAGCGGTCATCCGGGCGTGCAGCCGGCGCAGCCGGCTCCCTGCTGCCTCCGCCTCGGCGGTGGTGCCGTAGACGGTGGTGCCCACGTAGGTGGCGGTGCGCACCAGCCGGCCCCAGGCGTCCGTTCGGTAGTTGCTGTTCTGCGCCACCCCCGCCATGGCCCGGGGGTGCAGCGCCTGGAGGTAGAGCGAGCGCAGGCCGGCGACGATCAGGATCGGCTCCTCGTGCAGTTTCCACGTGACCGATCCGGGACCGAAGAGGCCGAGGTCGTCGGATTCCACCGCCCAAGCGTGCCACGCCCGCGGCGGGTCTGCCCGGCCTGCGTGGCCTGCGGCTGTCCCGACGGTCGACCGCGCGGCGGCGGGACCGGCCGGCGTCGCCTGAACCGTGCCCACCCGTGCTGCGGGTAGCCGGATGACGACTCTGGGCGGGGAGGCCGGTTCGCCGTACGCTGGCACCTCCGCGACCCGCGACTACCCCCGGAGATGGCGATGTTCGAACAGGTGTTGGGCCTACCGATGCACGTCCTGGTGATCCACGCCGCAGTGGTGTTCGTGCCGCTGCTCGTCGTCCTCGCCGTGGCGTACGCAGTGCTGCCCCGGTTCCGCAGGCGCCTCGACTGGGCGGTGGCGGCGTTGGTGGTGGTCGCGCCGCTGACCACGTGGGTGGCGGTGCAGTCCGGCGAGGCCCTCCACCGGCGGCAGATCGAGCGCGGTTTCTCCGGCGAGATCCTCGACAAGCTCGCCGAGCACCAGCGTTACGGCGACGCCCTGTTCCTCTACACCGTGCCGCTCGCGGTGGTGGTCGCACTGCTCCTGGTGGCGACCAGTGGGCACGCCCGGGTGCCGGCGCTGCCCCGGTGGGTCGTCCCCGTGCTGGGCGTGGTGATCGTCGTGCTGGGGGTCGTCACGCTGGTCCACCTCTACCTGACCGGGCACTCCGGAGCCGACGCGGCCTGGGGCAACACCTGGTGAACCGCCGTTCGGCCGCCTGGCCGGGCCGCCCGTCGCGGGCGCGTGCACGTGTCGGCCGTTGTCGGCCGTCTGGTCAGAAGACGACCCGGGTGCAGAGTAGGCAGAGCAGCCCCAGCAGTACGACGCCGGCGACCGCGCCGACGCTCCAGGTGAGCCGCTGGGCCCGCTGCTCGTCGGCGTCGAGCGCGTCCATGTCCTGAGCCGGCAGCCGGCGGGGCGGGGGGACCTGCACGTGCACCGGCGGACGCCAGCCGGCCGGCGGCGGAACACTGGCCGGTGGGCCGCCGTAGCCTCCGGACCCACCGCGGGGACCGTCGGGTGGGCTGCCGGTGGCTGTGGGGTGGAACCCGGAACCCGGAGCCCGGTCCGGGGATCCCGTGACGTGCGGCCCGTCCGCGTCGGAGCCGGGCCGGCGCCACGGGTCGTCGGGGGCCGGTTCGGGTCGGGGGGTCGTCACGCCGTCCGACGCTACCAACCGGGGGCGTCGCCCGGCCGGCGGTACGCGACCGCCGCGCCGAGCCGCCGTTGATCGTGCCCGGTCCCGCAGCGGGTGGTATCGGCGAGCGGGTGGAGTCGGCGCGACAATGTCCGGGGCGCCGGGTGGGCTGCGCTAACCTTGCCGATCGTGAGGACCGAGGATCCCGGGGCGCGCGGCGACGACGACCGCACGGTCGACCTGAGCGACGATTTCGTGGTGCTGCCCGAGCAGACCGCAGACGACACCGACCGTGGCTGGGGTGAACGCGTCGACGGCAACGACGACTGGCTGCTGGCCGAACGTCCGCCCCACTGGGGCTGACCGCCGGGTGCCTGTGGAACTGCTGGCGGCCGGCGTGCCTCAGGAGCTGCTGGCGGCCGCCGGTGCCTTGGCCGCCCCGCCGCCCGAGCCCGACCCGGATCCGCCCGACCCCGAACCGCTCGACGTCGAGCCACCACCCGAGCCACCCGACGAACCGGACGAGGCCGAGGACGAGGACGACGAGCCGGAGTCCCCGCCGGACGGGGCGTCGGACTTCGCGGGCTTCGCGCCGTTGCCCTTGCCGCCGTTCTCGGAACCGGAGGAACGGGAGTCGGTGCGGTAGAAGCCGGAGCCCTTGAAGACGACGCCGACGGAGTTGAACACCTTCCGCAGTCGCCCCTCGCACGCCGGGCACTCGGTCAGCGGATCGTCGGAGAAGGACTGCACCGCCTCGAGCTGGTTGCCGCACGCGGTGCAGGCGTACTGGTACGTGGGCACGTTCTCCTCCGGATCGGACGCGGCCGGTTTGGCACTCGACGTATTCGAGTGCCAATGGTGCGTCATTGCCCCCCGGTTCGTCCAGCGGACGTGTGGGGCACGACACCCGGCTTCCCGTTCAGCGTACGCAGGCCGTCGGTGGGGGTGACCACCGCGCGTACGGCACGGTCGTGCGGCGCGGCGGGAAGACGGTCGACCAGTTCGCCGTCGTGCAGGGGAACCACGGTGAGGGTGTCGGCCGGCACCCTCACCAGGGCCCGGTCGTAGGAGCCGCCGCCCCGACCCAGGCGCAGCCCGCGCCGGTCCACCGCCACCGCCGGCACCACGACCAGCTCCGCCCCGGCCACCGCGGTCATCCCCAGGCGTGGCCCGGCCGGTTCGCGCATGCCCCGCCCCGCCGCGACGAGGTTCTCGGGGCCCGTCCACGCCCCCCAGTCCAGGTCGAGGTCGTCGCGCAGCACCGGAAGCAGCAGCCGCGCCCCTGCCGGCAGCGCCCCGGCCAGCACCCCCGGCAGGTCCGGTCCGCCGGGCTCGGTGCCGACCGGCACGTACGCCGCGACCAGGCGCGGGCGCAGCCGGCGTACCAGGGCCACCAGCTCGGCCTGGACGCGCGCCGCCGCCGTCGCCCGCTGGTCGGCGGTCGAGGCCCGGCGGCGGGCGAGCACCGCGACCCGCACGGCCCGCTTCGCATCAGCGGTCACTTCTGCTTCTTCCGCAAATTCCGGCACGCAACACTCCTCACGCAACGCCTGTCTCGTGGTCGCGCTGTGTCAGCATCGCAGGCATCGGTCGCGCAACTTCCGGGGGGAAAGCGTTGACGCTACGCGGGCGGTTGACCGCAGCCTTCCTGGCTGTGGTGCTCGGCCCGGTGCTGCTCGGCGCGATCTTCATCGCCGCCACCGTCGCCGCCATCGACCGTGGCCGCGCCACCGAACGTCTCGCCGTCGCCGCCGGCGCCGTACGCACCTCGGTCGACGCCCTCTGCCAACAGCTCCGCGCCGCCGCCGACGCGGTGGCCCTCGCCGATGACCCGGCCAGGGCCGCCGGTCAGGTGGTCAGCCGGGGGCTCGCCGCCGCCGTGCTGGTCACCGACCCCACCGGGCGGGCCGTGCACGCCACCCCGGACCCCCCGCCCGCGCCCTGGCGGGACTGCGCGGCGGCCGGGCGGACCGGCGAACCGGTGGGGGCGCTCACCGTCCGGGTGGAGCTGCGCGACACCGCCGGCACCGCGCTGGGTGGCGTCGTCGTCGCGCAGCCGGTCGATCCGGCCTTCGTGGCCCGTCTCGCGGCGGTGACGGGGGTGGCGGTCACCCTCCTCGACCCCGCCGGGACGCCCGCCCGGGTCGCCCACACCACCGAGGCGACCGGGGCGCGCGAGGCCGTACTGGCCGCCGCCGGCACCCTGCGCGGCGAGCGCGTCACCGAGACCGACGACGGCCGGTACGTCCGCCTCGCCGGCCCGGTTGAGGGGCAGCCACTGCCGTTGGTGCTGTCGGTGCCCAGCGGCCAGCCGCCGGGCCTGCACGCCACACTGGTCACGCTGGTGCTGCTCGCCGCCCTGGCGGCGGTCGCCGTCGCCTGGCGGCTGGCCCGGGTGACCACCCGACCGCTGGTGGAACTGGCCGCCGCCGTGGACCGGGTGGCCGGCGGTGACCTGACGCCCCGCGTCCCGGTGCGCACCCACGACGAGATCGGTCGGCTCGCCGGGGCCTTCAACCGGATGACCCGGGAGACCGGCAGTTACGTGGCGGCGCTGACCAGCAGTCGCGACCAGCTACGGGGCCATCTCGCGGTGCTCGGTGACACCCTGGCCAGCACCCACGACCTGCAACGCATCCTGCGGGTGATCCTGCACAGCGCGATCGCGGCGACCGGCGCGCGGGCCGGTGCGGTGCTGCTCACCGACGACGCGGGGACGCTGGTCGCCCGCTGCACCGAGGGGCTGGACGACCGGCCGACGCCGGACGGGCCGGTCCGGGTGCCGCTGGGCAGCGGCGTGGTCGGGGTGGTCGCCACCACCGGGCAGCCCCGCCGGGGGCGGGTGGAGGCGTCCTCCGTCCCGGTGGGCGAGCCGACCTGCCGGACGTACATCGCGGTGCCGTTCGCCGCGCCCGGTGACGACCCGGCGGGTCGCGGCGGCGAGCCGGGCGGACCGGCGGACCCGGAGCCGACCGGGCGACGTCCCGACGTTGCGCCCGACGGCTGCGGCGGGGGGGCGCTGGGCGTGCTGGCGCTGTACGACCGGCTCGGGGCGGACGAGTTCGACGACGACGACCTCGTCACCCTGCGCACCTTCGCCGGGCACGCGGCCGTGGCGGTGGACAACGTCCGGATGCACGAGGAGGCGCAGCGGCTGTCGCTGACCGACCCGCTGACCGGGCTGTGGAACTACCGCTACCTGCGCGAGTCCCTTCGTCGGGAGGTGGAACGGGCGAGCCGGTTCGGCCGGATGCTCAGCGTCCTGGCGCTCGACCTGGACCGCTTCAAGCAGGTCAACGACAGCTACGGCCACGCGGCCGGCGACGCCGTGCTGGCCGAGTTCGCCCGCCGGGTACGCGGCGAGATCCGCGAGGTCGACCTCGCGTTCCGGCAGGGCGGCGAGGAGTTCGTGGTGCTGCTGCCGGAGACCGACGCCCGGGGGGCGGCCACCGTCGCGGAACGCCTCGGCGCGGCGGTCCGCGGCACGCCCGTACCCGTCGAGGGGCACGCGGACGCCCGACTCGCCGTGCCCATCACCGTCTCCATCGGCATCGCCGTCTACCCGGACCACGCCACCACCGGTGGGCAGGTGCTGGAGGCCGCCGACGAGGCCCTCTACGCCGCCAAGGCGGGCGGCCGGGACACCTGGCGGGTCGCCGCCGTCAGCGCCGCACCGCCGACCCGCGAGATCCCGCTGCCGACGGGGGCGCACAGCCCCGACGACGGGCTGCCCCGGGCCGGTGGAACGCCCACCACCGGCGGCGCGTCTTCCGGTCCTCACCCGCCGCGGCAGAGCCGTGGCCGATAGTCTCGCGACATGTCGGAGCACTCAGCGAACCCCTCAGCGGCCGCCGCGACCGGCCGCCCCCGCGCGGTCAAGGCCGTCATTCCGGCCGCCGGCCTGGCCACCCGGTTCCTGCCGGCCACCAAGGCGGTGCCCAAGGAACTGCTACCGGTGGTCGACCGGCCCGTGTTGCAGTACATCGTCGAGGAGGCGACCCAGGCCGGGATCGGCGACGTCCTGCTGATCACCGGCCGTGGCAAGACGTCGATGGTGGACCACTTCGACCGCCGACCCGACCTGGAGGAACGGCTGGCGAAGAAGCCCGAGCTGCTCGCCGCCGTCAAGCGGACGGAGGAACTGGCCGCCATCTACACCTGCCGGCAGCCCGAGCAGCTCGGCCTGGGCAACGCCGTCGGGTACGCCGAGTCGCACGTGGGCGACCAGCCGTTCGCGGTGCTGCTGGGCGACGAGTTCGTCAAGCCGTCCGAACCGCTGCTGCCGGCGATGCTGGAGTTGCAGGCCCGCACCGGCGGCGTCGTGCTGGCCTTCTTCGAGGTCGACCCGGCCGAGACCACGCGCTACGGCATCGCCTCGGTGGAGCCGGCCGAGGCGGAGCTGACCGACGTCGGCGAGGTCGTCCGGGTCACCGGCATGGTGGAGAAGCCGAAGCCGGAGGACGCCCCCAGCAACCTCGCCGTGCTCGGCCGGTACGTGCTCCCGGGGCGGATCTTCGACGCGATCCGGCGCACGGGGCCCGGCAGCGGCGGCGAGATCCAGCTGACCGACGCGATGGAGTTGCTGCGCAGCGAAGGCGTCCCGGTGCACGCCATCGTCTACCGGGGAACCCGCTACGACACCGGCATGCCGCTGGGCTACCTCCAGACCGTCGTCCAGATCGCCGCCGAACGCGACGACCTCGGCCCCGAGTTCCGCAAGTGGTTGGCCGAGTTCGTCAACACCGACGCGTCGGGCGGTCCGAGTAGATGACCGCGACGGCCGACGCCGAGGCGGCCGCGAACGAGTTGACGCCGCTCGCCGACTACCTGGGCAGTGTGCTGCGCAGGTTGCGCGCGCTGCCTCCGCTCGACCTCGACCTCACCCAGGCCCACGGCAACGTCCTCGCCGAGGACGTCGTGGCGCCGCACTCCTTCCCGGCGTTCGACCAGGCGGCGGTCGACGGGTACGCCGCCCGCTGGGAGGACATCGCCGGCGGGGGCCGGGGCGTCGGATACGTCCCGGCCCAGGCCGGTCGGCCGGCCCGCAGCGTACGGCTCAACGTGGTCGGTGACCTCGGCGCGGCGAGCTGGCGGCCGGTGCGGCTGACTCCCGGCTCCTGCTTCTCGGTGGCCGCCGGTGCGCCGCTGCCGATCACCGCCGACGTGGTGGTCCCCGTGGAGTGGACCGACCAGGGCATGGCGGCGGTGGAGATCTTCCGCGTCCCCAAACGGGGGTACGGGGTCCGCAAGGTCGGTGAGGAACTGCCGGCCGGCAGCCTGCTCGCCCGGGCCGGCACGTACGTCTCCCCGGCGCTGGTGGCGGTGCTCGCCGCCACCGGCATCGGGCACGTGGTGGTGCGGCCCAGCCCTCGGGTGGTCATCGTGGCCACCGGCGACGAACTGGTCGACGTGGGCCGGGGCAGCCAGCCCGGCCAGGTGGTGGACGCCAACTCCCACGCCCTGACCGCGGCGGCGGCGGAGGCGGGCGCGCTGGCGTACCGGGTGGGCATCTGCGACGACGACCCGGAGGGGCTGCGCGGCCTGCTGGAGGACCAGACGCTCCGCGCCGACCTGATCATCACGACCGGCGGCACCGGGACCGGACCGGGGGACATGGTGCGCCGGATCCTGTCCCGGCGGGACGGCGGCCGGGCCGGGCCGGTCGTGTTCACCGAGGTGGCCCTCTATCCCGGCACCGCCCTGGGTTTCGGCACGGTCGGCGCGGAGGAGGTGCCGGTGGTGTGCCTGCCCGGTGACCCGGGGGCCGCGCTGATCGGCTTCGAGGTGTTGGCCCGCCCCGCCATCAACCTGCTGGCCGGGTCGGAGCCGGTGTTCCGGCCCAGCGTCCGGGCCCACCTGCTGGAGACGGTCTCCTCGCCCGGCGGGCTGCGCGAGTTCCGCCCGGCACACGTCGCAGAACGACGCGGTGGAGGTTACACTGTGCAGCCGCTCAGCGGCGGGCCGTTCACCCTGTCCGGCCTGGCGGAGGCGAACGGCCTGCTGGTGCTCGGCGAGCGGGTGACCACCGCCGCCGCCGGGTCCACCGTGGACGTCCTGCTGCTGGACCGTCGCCGGTGAGCGCCACCGACGGCTGATGGAGGATGGGGCCAGGTGAGTCTGTTCCGGAGCCGGCGAACACCGGGCTGGCCGGCCGTCCTGGTGGACGGTCCGGTGCTGCTGCGGCCGTACCGACGTTCCGACGCGGCGGCCTGGTCGGAGATCCGACGCGCCAACCGGGCGTGGCTGGCTCCCTGGGAGTCGTCCCTGCCGGGCAGCTGGGACGAGCTGAACTCGCCGACGTCGTTCCGCTACGTCCATCGTGACCAGCGCCGATCGGCGCGCGTCGGCGAGGGGATGCCCTTCGCGGTCTGCCTGTACTCCGAGGGTGTCGAGCGGCTGGTGGGCCACCTCAACGTGGGCAACATCGTGCGGCGGGCATTCTGCTCCGGCTACGTCGGATACTGGGTCGATTCCCGGGTGGCCGGTCGCGGGGTCATCCCCACCGCACTGGCGCTCGCCGTGGACCACGCGTTCGGCCCCGGTGGCCTGCACCGGATCGAGGTGAACATCCGACCCGAGAACCGGCCGTCCCGCCGGGTGGTGGAGAAGCTCGGCTTCCGCGAGGAGGCGTACCACGCGCGCTACATGCACATCGACGGCGCCTGGCGCGACCACATCGGATATGCGATGACCTGCGAGGAGATCTCCGCAGAAGGCGGCCTGCTGGCCCGGTGGCACCGGCGGCGCGCGCACGCCGCGTGAGTCGTCCCACGCGCGTGACTCGGCGCGGCGTGTCCTTTGTCGGCCGCCCGTCCCCGTAACCTCAGGTAACTGCAAGCTGCGGCAAGCGCCGCCCGTCCGTAGGATCCTCGCACTCGGCCCCGCTCGGGAGAAGATCCTTCGACCGGGGGGTGGTTGCCCCGAACCAGGTGACGGGAGGGGTGAGGGTGCCGACGTCGGTGCTCCTCGCCGTCCTCGCCGCCGCCGGCCTGCTCGCCCTCGCCCCGGCGCTGGTCCGCCGGTACGACGCCACCGAGCGGTTGGTGGCGGAGCGGGCGCAGTCGACCGCGCGGGTGCTGCCGCGCCGTCGGCGGCGGCGCACCGTACCCGGCCGGCGGCCCGTCAACCCGTCCCGCACCCTGCGGGTCACCCTCGCCGAGAACGCCGGCGGCACCCTGGCTGCCCCGGTCTCCGGCCCACCCGTGCCCGGCGCCTCGACCGGCCGCCGGTCGCGCCGGTTACGGTCGGTGCCGCCGGCCGGCCGCTCCCGCCGCCGCCCACCCGCCGGCCGCCACACCCCGGCGATCTACCGCCGCCGCCGGGTACTGGCCGCTCTCCTCCTGCTCAACGCGGTCGAGCTGGTCGGCGTGGCGGTCGTCGGTCCCGGCTTCTGGATCAGCTTCTCGGTCACGGTCGCCCTCCTGGTGATCTATGTGGCCCGCCTGCGTGCGCACGCCCTGGCCGATCGTCGTCGTCGCCGGGCCCGCGCCCGCGAGGCCGCCTGGCTGGCCGCCCGCCAGGCCGAGGTGCGCCGCGAGCAGGCCCGCCGGGCGGCGGCCCGTCGGGAGGCGCAGCGCCGCCTGGCGGCCCAGCGCGAGGCGGTACGTCGTGCCGCCATGGGTCTCGACCGGCCCTCCGATCTGCCGGCCGCAGCCAGTGGAGGCTCGGTGTCGTACCGGCGCAGCGGCGGGCTGCGGGGCCGCCCTTACCAGTCGGGCCGTACCTCCCACCCGGCCTGACCGGGCCCGCACTGTGCCCGACGGGCGGGGGCGGGACGGGGCCGGGCGGGGGTGGTGTCGGGCAGGGCGGTGTCGGGCCGGGGTGATTCGCGGCGGGAGCTGTCGACCTGTTAGCCTTAGCGCCGGCCCGCCCGGTGCAAGCCGGGTGGGACCGATGCTGGTACGCCAGCGGAGGGGCTGTGGCGCAGACCGGTAGCGCACCTCGTTCGCATCGAGGGGGTCAGGGGTTCAAATCCCCTCAGCTCCACCCAGTTCAAAGGCCGTTCCCCATGATGGGGACGGCCTTTTGATCGTGTGACTCTCCCACGGGCGGTAGCGGGGGGCGGCCACGGCGAGCGGGTTCACGTGTGTGGTTGGTCGACCGGGCAGGCGTACGCCGAACGGCCACCCAGCTTCCACACCCGCACGGGCGCGGCGCAACGCCGGCACGTCTGCCGCTTGTACACCCACCGCTCGCCCGGCACCAGCGGGTCGCTGACCACCTGCCCGACGTCCCGGCCGAGGGCCAGGTGGCGCACTGCGAGGTCCCACAGTCGCCGCGCCGTGGCCGGCCCCACACCCCTGGTGTCCGGGTCGAGGCCGGCGAGGAAGAGCAACTCGGCCCGCCAGGCGTTGCCGATGCCGGCCCAGATCGCCTGGTCGAGCACGGCGGCACCGACCGCGCCCCGCACGGCGACGAGCCGGCGTACCGCCTCCGCCGGGTCGGCGTCGGCGCGCAGCGGGTCCGGCCCGAGCGATTCGCGCAGCGCCCGCTCGCCGTCGGGCGGCAGCGGCTCGCACCGGATCGGGGCGATCAGGTCGTACGCGACGGCCGCCCCGGCCAGCCGGAGCCGCACCCCGGAGCGCGGGGCGGCGGCGGGGTCGTCGTACCGCAGGAACATCCCGCGCATGCCGAGGTGCACGTGCAGGGTCGGGCTGTCGTCCAGGTGGTAGAGCAGATGCTTGCCGTACGCCTCCACCGCGCGCAGCCGCCGTCTGTCGTACGGGCCGGGGTCGAAGCGGCCCTGCGGGCTGGAGACGGCCAGCACCTGCCCGGCGAGCGCGGCGTGCTGCTCGCGGGCGTACCGGTGGATCAGGTGCCCCTCGGGCACGTCAGCGGCCTGGGCGGCGGGTGGCGGGCACGGCGGTGGCTACCCGGCGGGAGTGGCCGAAAACTCCGGTCATCGGTGGAATGAGGGCGGTAGGCCCGTATTTGTACCTGTTCGTGACCCACGCCGTCCCTCCCTCGCGGCTGCTCGACATCCGGCGGATCTTCGCGGAGCCGGAGGCGGCCGCGCTCCCGCGTGGCCGGCAGGTGCTGGCCCGGTTCCCCGACGCCGAGATCGTCGAGATCGACAGCCACACCCGCATCGCCGAGCTGTACGGCGACGAGACGAACGTGGCCCGCTGGGTGCGGATCAAGACCGAGACCCTCGTGCTCGGAGTGAAGAAGTCGCTCACCGCCCGGCCCAACGGCCGATCCAGCGACTTCATCGCCCCGTCGACCGCGAACGGCTGCGCCATGGCGTGCGCCTACTGCTACGTGCCTCGTCGCGGCCGGCCGGGTGCGCGACGTGGCACGATCACGAAGGTGACCGGCAGCTCCGCTTCGGAACAGCGCCTGCGCGACCTCGCGCGGCTGCGTCGCGTCCGGGACCGGATGGATCGGGAGTACGCGCAACCGCTGGACGTCGAGGCGCTCGCCCGTGGCGTGAGCATGTCGGCCGGGCACCTCAGCCGCCAGTTCCGGCAGGCGTACGGCGAGTCTCCGTACGCCTATCTGATGACCCGGCGCATCGAGCGCGCGATGGCGCTGCTGCGGCGCGGCGACCTCAGCGTCACCGAGGTCTGCTTCGCGGTCGGCTGCGCCTCACTGGGCACCTTCAGCAGCCGCTTCACCGAACTGGTCGGCGTGCCGCCCAGCGTCTACCGGCGCCAGGCGGCGCAGGCGCACACGCACACGACCGAGGGGATTCCGCCGTGCTTGTCGAAGCAGGTGACCAGACCGGTCAGGAATCGAGAAGCGCTGGTCACGGAGCCGTAACTAGCCTGGCTGACATGGACATCACCATTCACTCGACCTTCCTGCCGCACACCGACGCCGACGCGTCGCTGGCCTTCTACCGCGACACTCTCGGCTTCGAGGTCCGCAACGACGTCGGTTACAGCGGGATGCGCTGGATCACGGTCGGCCCCGCCGGCCAGCCGGGCACGTCGATCGTCCTGCACCCGCCGGCCGCCGACCCCGGCATCACCGACGCCGAGCGCAGCACCATCGCCGAGCTGATGGCCAAGGGCAGCTACGCCAGCATCATCCTGGCCACCAGGGATCTCGACGGCGTCTTCACCCGCTTGCAGGCCGGCGACGCCGAGGTCGTCCAGGAGCCGACCGAGCAGCCGTACGGAGTGCGTGACTGCGCCTTCCGCGATCCCGCCGGCAACATGGTCCGCATCCAGGAGCTGCGCTGAGCGGCCCGGCGACCCGACGGCGGGCCCGTCCGACAGATGGAGACATGATGAGTACGGCCACGAGGGCGGCGCGGCGGTCGGCTGCGCCGCATCCCGCCGACGACCATGATCTGATCCGCGTGCACGGGGCGCGGGTGAACAACCTCCGGGACGTCAGCGTCGAGATCCCGAAGCGTCGGCTGACGGTGTTCACCGGTGTTTCCGGCTCCGGCAAGAGTTCGCTGGTGTTCAGCACGATCGCCGCCGAGTCCCAGCGGATGATCAACGAGACCTACAGCGCCTTCGTCCACGGCTTCATGCCGACGCTGGCACGCCCCGAGGTCGACGTCCTGGAAGGGCTGACGACCGCGATCATCGTGGATCAGCAGCGGCTGGGTGCCGATCCCCGCTCCACGGTCGGCACCGTCACGGACGCCAACGCGATGCTGCGCATCCTGTTCAGCCGCCTCGGGCAACCGCACATCGGCCCGCCCGGCGCGTACGCCTTCAACGTCGCCTCGGTCCAGGCGAGCGGGGCGATCACGGTCGAGCGTGGTGCCGGCAGGACCAGAGCCGTGAAGCAGACCTTCAGCCGCACCGGCGGCATGTGCCCGCGCTGCGAGGGTCGGGGGACGGTTTCCGACATCGACCTCAGTCAGCTCTACGACGACTCCAAGTCGCTCGCCGAGGGCGCGTTCACCATTCCCGGCTGGAAGTCGGACAACTTCTGGACGGTGCGGGTCTACGCCGAGTCGGGCTTCGTCGACCCCGACAAGCCGATCCGCGCGTACACGAAGAAGGAACTGCACGACTTCCTCTACAAGGAACCGGTCAAGGTGAAGGTCGACGGTGTCAACCTCACCTACGAGGGGCTGATCCCGAAGATCAAGAAGTCCTTCCTGGCCAAGGACAAGGAGGCGATGCAGCCGCACATCCGGGCGTTCGTCGAACGGGCGGTCACCTTCACCACCTGCCCCGACTGCGACGGCACCCGGCTCAGCGAGGCGGCCCGCTCCTCACGGATCAGCGGGATCAACATCGCGGACGCCTGCGCGATGCAGATCAGCGACCTCGCCGCCTGGGTGCGGGGCCTCGACGAGCCGACGGTCGCCCCGTTGCTCGCTGCGCTGCTGCACACCCTCGACTCGTTCGTGGAGATCGGGCTGGGATACCTCTCGCTCGACCGGCCGTCGGGCACCTTGTCGGGCGGTGAGGCGCAGCGCACCAAGATGATCCGCCACCTCGGGTCGGCGCTGACCGACGTCACCTACGTCTTCGACGAGCCCACCGTCGGGCTGCACCCGCACGACATCCAGCGGATGAACGACCTGCTGCTGCGGCTGCGGGACAAGGGCAACACGGTGCTCGTGGTGGAGCACAAGCCGGAGGTGGTCGCGATCGCCGACCACGTCGTCGACCTCGGCCCCGGGGCCGGCACGGCGGGCGGCACCGTCTGCTTCGAGGGCACCGTCGAGGGGTTGCGGACCAGCGGCACCGTCACCGGCCGGCATCTCGACGACCGGGCCACCCTCAAGGAGAAGGTGCGTACGCCCACCGGCACGCTGGAGATCCGGGGCGCGACGGCCCACAACCTGCGCGACGTCGACGTCGACATCCCGCTCGGGGTGCTCTGCGTGGTCACCGGCGTGGCGGGATCCGGCAAGAGTTCGCTCGTGCACGGGTCGATCCCCGGCGGGGCGGGGGTGGTGTCGGTCGACCAGGGTGCGATCCGTGGCTCGCGCCGCAGCAACCCGGCGACGTACACCGGTCTGCTCGATCCGGTCCGCAAGGCGTTCGCCAAGGCCAACGGCGTCAAGCCGGCCCTGTTCAGCGCCAACTCCGAGGGTGCCTGCCCCACCTGCAACGGTGCCGGTGTCATCTACACCGACCTGGCGATGATGGCCGGTGTCGCCACCACCTGCGAGGACTGTGCGGGCCGGCGGTTCCAGCCGGCGGTGCTGGAATACCGCCTCGGCGGCCGCGACATCAGCGAGGTGCTCGCGATGCCGGTGACCGAGGCCGGGGAGTTCTTCGGCTCCGGTGAGGCGCGTACGCCGGCCGCCCACGCCATCCTCGACCGGCTCGCCGACGTCGGGCTCGGCTACCTCACCCTCGGCCAGCCGCTCACCACGTTGTCGGGTGGCGAGCGGCAGCGGCTCAAGCTGGCCACCCACCTGGCCGACAAGGGCGGCGTCTACGTCCTCGACGAACCGACGGCCGGCCTGCACCTCGCCGACGTCGAGCAACTGCTCGGCCTGCTCGACCGGCTGGTCGACGCCGGCAAGTCGGTCATCGTGGTCGAGCACCACCTGGCGGTCGTGGCGCACGCCGACTGGATCATCGACCTCGGTCCCGGCGCCGGCCACGACGGCGGCCGGATCGTCTTCGAGGGCACCCCCGCCGACCTCGTCGCCGCCCGCTCCACCCGCACCGGCGAGCACCTCGCTGCCTACGTCGGCACCAGCGGTTGAGACCGCCGGAGGTGCCGTGGCCCAGCCGGTCCGGATCTGGCGGCACGCCGCGACGGCGGTGACCACCCACGGGCCGGGCCGGTGGCCGCGTACCCCTGCGGGTGCGCGGCCACCGGGCCTGCGTCAGCGGCGCGCGGGCCTTCTGGTCAGCGCGAACCCGACGACACCCGCGACCGCCGCGAGCACCCCGCCCGCGGTGGTCCAGATCCACCGTGAGCCGGCGTCGGGCAGCCAGGCCGTGAAGCTGAACTCCTCGTCGTCGGCCTCCGCGGCGGCGGTCGGTTCGCCGGCCAGCACCTGCCCCGCCCTGGTGTTCGGCACCAGCGGTGCGGCGAGTTCCCCGTCCTCGCGGGACGCGCCGCCCTCGCCGTCGGCGGAGACCAGCAGCTCCACGTCGACCGGCTGGCCCAGGTCGGCCTCGGGCAGGTCGGTGACGGCCAGCCTGACGTAGTAGGTGCCGGGCAGCGGGTCGGCGGACCACGGCTCGGCCCAGGGGCGAACCTGGCGGAGCGTGCAGCCCAGGGCCACGCTGGTCGCGGCGGCCGTGGCGGTCGGGGTCTGTGCCCCGGCGGTGCACGCCTGCCGGCGGCGCAGCCCGTCGAAGACGTCGACGGTCCAGGTGGACGCGCCGCTGCGGCCCTTGCCGAAGGTGACGGTCGCGGTGATCTCGTGGGTCTGTCCGGCCGCCGCCGGGAACGACCAGTACAGGTGCTCGCCCGTCGACGCGCCGACCCGCACGGGCTGGCCGGCGGCGACGGTGGTGGCGGTGAGGAACGACGTGCCGGCCTTGGTGACGGTGGTCGCACCGGGCGAGGGGGTGGGCGCGGCCAGAGCCGTGCCCGGCGTCAGCGGCAGGCCGGCGGCGAGCAGCGTGGCGACCCAGACGGGGGTACGCATCTCAGTTCTCCCTCCACGTGGCGACCCACCAGCGGGTGAGCAGCCCGGCGAGCAGGCCGGTGAGCAGACCCGCCAGGGTCAGCAGGAGCAGCAGCGTCCAGCCCCGGCCGAGATCCGGCCCGTCCGGGGCGGGGGACGCGGCGACCACGTCGACGGTCAATTCGATCGGCATGCCGGGGCTGGTCTCGGTGCCCGGCCGGGGAGCGAGCGAGTTGCTGACCACCAGGCAGACGACGGCCGGCGCGGCGGCGCTGGCGCCCGGTGTCGGCCCCGCCTCGTCGGGTTCGGCCCCGTCGGGTTCGGCCTCGGCACCCGACCAGCGCAGACCCGCCGAGACGACGTCGGTACGCCCGCTGCCCGCGTCCACGCCCCGTACCAGTTCCCGCCCGTCGGGAGCGGTGGCTCGCAGCAGCACCCCGTGGTCGGGGTTCACCGGCCGGTCGACGGCCAGGCTGACCGAGGCGCGCAGCTCCTGCCCGGCCCGCACCGGCACCCGGTACCAGCGGTGCTCCGAGAACTTCTCCCGGTCCGTGTAGACACCGGGGGCGAGCAGGGGCGCACCCGCGCATGCCGCCGAGCCGTCGACCTGGGCGGGGGTCGCCGTGTACGTGTCACGGGCCCGGTCGACGAGCTGCTTGATCCGCCCGGTCAGCTCGTCGGCGCTCTGCGCCGCCGTGTACGTCCCGCCGGTGGCGGCGGCGATGCACAGCAGCTGCCGGCGTACCTTCTCGTCAGGGGCCAGGCCGAGGGTGTCGACCACCAGCCGGGTCCCCTGCGCGGCCAGTTCCCGGGCGACCTCGCACGGGTCCGGCGGGGCGCAGGTGTCCTCCCCGTCGGTGATCAGCACGATCCGCCGGGCGGTGCTGCCGGTGCCGAGATCCTTCGCGGCCTCCCGCAACGCCAGCCCGACGGGCGTGAACCCGGTCGGGCGCAGGGTGGCCACCGCTGCCTTTGCCCGCACCCGGTCCACCGGGCCGACCGGCACGATCTGCTGGGTGTCCCGGCAGCCCTGGGCCTTGTCCTTGCCCGGGTAGGTCGCGCCGAGCACCCGGATGCCGAGCTGGGTGCCGTCGGGCAACGCGTCGACCACCTCGCCGAACGCCTGCTGCGCCACGTCGATGCGGCTGCGCCCGTCGATGTCGCGGGCCCGCATCGAGCCGCTGACGTCGAGCACCAGCTCGACCTTCGGCGGCTCGGCGGGGGTCTCGTCCGGCTCGTCGCGGGCCGCGGCGGGCGCCGGACCGGTCAGTGCGGCGGCAGCCAGGAGTCCGAGGACGACGGCTGCCGATCGTCTCTTGTTGATCACCGGGGGCAGTGTAGTGACGTCCACTCTGGACGATCATCGGGGTGCGCCACCGACGCCGGACCCGCGCCGACGTGACCGTGCCCACCCCTGGCCCGGTCAGGGCTGCCAGGAACCCTCGGTCTTGAAGTTGTGCCGGTACTCCAGCGTGCCCTTGTCGTCGGTAACGTCGAAGGCCAGCGTGCCCGCCCGCTTGCTGCCGGCGCGCAGGTTGGTGCCGGAGCTGAGCGGATCGCCGCAGCCGGCGAAGATGCCAGCCAGCCCGTTGGTCGTGGTGCCGTCGTCGGCCACCCACTCGAAGAAGAACGGATTGATCGAACTGGTGCCCGTGGTGATCGTGGCGGTCACCTCGGCGATCAGGTAGAGCCCCTTCTTCGGCTTCGGGGAGAAGGACAGGCAGCCCTCCTTGACGGTACGGAAGCTCGTCACCGTGATCTCGATCGTGCCCTTGTCGTCCTCGATGATCAGGGTGTCGCCGGGCTTCATGCCGAAGGTCTCGCCCTGCGTGGCCGGGCGGGAGGGCTCACCGCCGCGCGGGGTCGGGGCGTCGCCGGGCGCGTCACGGGCAGGGCCCGGGGTGGGAAGCGCCTCGGCGGCCTCGTTGGCAGCCCGGCCGGCGACGAGGAGGGCGGCCACGCCGCCGGCGCAGCAGAGCAGCGCGACCACGACCGCCACGATCGCGATGATCAGGCCGGTCTTCTTCCCGCCCCCGCTCTTCGCGACCGGCGGATAGCCCGGTGCACCCGCAGGCGGGTAGCCAGGGCCGGGGTGACCGGCCTGGGGAGGACCGGGCGGGTACGGGGCACCCGAGGTGGGCGGGTAGTGGGGGCCGCCGGAGGTCGGCGGGTAGTGCGGGGCACCCGAGGTGGGCGGGTACGGCGCACCCGAGGTAGGTGGGTGATGCGGGGCGCCCGAGGTCGGGGGTTGCGGTGCGCCCGACACCGGTCCCCACGGTTGCCCGGACACCGGGGGTTGCGGTGCGCCCGACACCGGTCCCCACGGTTGCCCGGACACCGGGGGTTGCGGTGCGCCGGACACCGGTCCCCACGGTTGCCCGGACACGGGGGGTTGCGGTGCGCCGGACACGGGCGGCGGGGGAGGGGCCCAGCGATCGTCCGGCGACGGCGCGGCCCACGGGTCGTCGCCCTCGGCCGGCGACTGGGCGGCCGCCCAGGGGTCGCTCGGGGCATCGGTGGCCCACGGGTTGGCCTGGGCCCTGCCGGGGGCGGGCTGCCCGACCGGCGGCAGCGGCGTCCACGGATCCCCGGGCATCCCCGCCGTCGGTGCGGGCGGCTGGGCTGCCGGCGGCTGCGGTGCGCCGGACACGGGCGGCCGTGGTGCACCTGACGTCGGGGCACCCGAGGTGGGAGCGGCCGGCTGCGGCGGCGTCGGGGGGTGCGGCTGCTGCCCCGGGTGGGGCTGGTGGGGGTCCTGCGGGTGGCTCACCGTGCTCCTCGACGTGTGGCGACAGCGCGAACCGCCTGACGCTACCGTGCGCCCCCGCCGCCTGGCGCCCGCCGTCGGGGGGAGGCGCGGGTCAGCCGAGCAGCAGCGCAGCGGCCGTACGGACAAGGGTGGCATCGACCGCGAACCGTCCGGCCACCACCGGCGGCGGGTCGACCACGGGCGACTCGGCGAGACGGGCGGGGGCGATCCGGGCCAGGAACGTCCCGGCGTCGGGGTCGATCTCCACCAGAGCGTCGTGGAAGTCCAGCCAGGTGCCCACCAGCGGGTGCCAGACCTTGTAGACGGTCTCCTTGGCGCTGAACAGCACCGTCGGCCACGAGGTGCCCGCCGGCAGCCGGGCGCACCGGTCGTCCTCCTCCGGCAGGCAGATCAGCCGGCGGACGTCCGGCGTGAGGTCACGATGTCGTTCGGCGTCCAGGCCGACCGCCCGGACCTGTGCGGCCCGGGCCGCCGCCGCCGCACAGTAGCCACGGGTGTGGGTGATGGCCCCGACCACGCCCGCCGGCCACACCGGCGAGCGGTCCTCGGCGGAGGGCACGGCCACCGGGGGGAGGCCGAGGGCGCCCATCGCCCGGCGGGCGCAGACCCGACCGGCGGTGAAGTCGCGCCGCCGGCTCTCCACCGCGCGGGGGCTGAGGCAGTCCCGTTCGGCGGGAAGCAGGTCACCCGTCCAGTCGGCCGGGCCGGCCACCGCCACGGCCACCGCCGGGGGCAGCAGGTCATGCACCGTGGCCTCCCCGGAGGTACGCCAAACGGGCGTCGGCGGTCGGGCGTGACGCGTGCGGGTGGGTGGGGTGGGGCGACGGCGTCGGGGCGGCCATGGTTGGTCAACGTACCGCAACGATGTGACATCGGAGGGTCCGTGGACGCTGTAGGCGTCGTTACCAGCAGTGCGGCGATCGGTCGCTGTCGACGGACGGTGTCCACCCGGGACCGGGCGGGCCGGGAGGGAAGAGCGATGGCGGCGGATCGTTCGGAGGGCGGCGCGGCTCGGCCCGGTGACCACGCCCCGCTGACCCCCGGCTGGGCGTGCGACACCTGCGGCGAGGAGTGGCCCTGCGCCCCGAAGCGTGACCTGTTGCTGGCGGAGTACCGGCGGGACCGGGCGATGCTCAGCGTCTACCTGGGCGCGTGCCTGGCCGCCGCGACCCAGGACCTGCACGTCGGGGGTCCGGCCACGGTCACCTGTCTCCAGCAGCGGTTCATCGGCTGGCTACCCCGGCGGGCGAAGGGCTTCTGAGTCGGTACGCGGGTGGGCGGACGGCCGCCTGCCGTCCGCCCCGCATCGTCAGTACGCGTGGGTGACCGTGATCGTGACGTTGGAGCAGGAGTTGGCGAGGCTCGTCAGGGTGTTCTTCTCGGCGCTGTTGACGCTGAGCCGCCACCGGGTCTTCACCGCCGCCCACTCGCCCACGTAGCGGCACCGCTGGTTCGTCGGCAGCCACTCCGCCGGGTCCTGGTCCCCCTTGGCCTGGTTGACGTTGTCGGTGACGGCGACCAGGGAACGGACGTCGCCCAGGTCGTTGGCGAACGCCTGGCGGCGTGAGGTGGTCCAGTTCCGCGCCCCCGAGTCCCATGCCTCGGCCAGCGGCACCAGGTGGTCGATGTCCAGGTCGGACGGCTGGGTCCAGTAGACGTTGTCGTAGTACGAGTACCAGCGCCCGCCGGTGAGGTAGCAGCCGGAGCCGACACTCGGGCGGGTGGTGGCCTCGGCGATGAGCACCTCGTACCGCGTGTTGCAGCCGTCTCGGTCGGCGTCGATCCAGTGGGGGAAGAGGTCCCGGCTGTAGCCGGTGCGGACCTCGGTGGACACCGGCAGGTTGGCGACGAGGGTGCGCAGCGGCACCGAGATGGTGGCGGCGTGGGCGGGGGCGGCGCCGCCGAGTGCGGCGGCGGTCACGGCGGCCAGCAGGCCACCGATCCAGCGGAGGGGGCGGGTCATCGCGGGACTCCATCTGTCGGGTGGGTGTGACGACAGTGCAGTGGCGCCGGGTGTTGGCGGATTCGCCTCCGGGTGACCGGAAAGCGAAATCAATCGATACGATGGGGGAACTGGTGGCCCGGTGGCAAGAGGCTCCGTGGCGGGTGTGGTGCGCTGTCCGTCCGGGCCCCTCGCGATCGCCTCGCGGCGCAAAGTGCGCGAAAGGGCACCGAGCGGTGACCGTCGGACGGGCACCGTCCGACCGGGCGCGGATCGTCGGAAATCTGACCCGCGCCGCCCCGTTGTGCCTCTGGTCGAGGCTGGCTAAGCTTCAGGTGCGCGCCCCAATCGCCCGCTTCCCCCGTGGCAGGCGATCGGGGCGCGTCTTACTTTTCGCGAAGGGCCCGCACGCCGGTCGGCGTACTGGCCCTTCGTGCTGTCACCCACGTGGCGACGGCGGTCCGGCGGGTGGCCCGCCGGGACCGTCGCGTCAGATCCAGCGGCCGTCGAGCCACATCCGCGCCGACCACTCCGCGTACGGCAGCAGGGTGCCGACGAAGACCGGATAGAAGTACGCGAAGCAGAGCGCCACCAGCGACACGTACGCCCCGGCGATCACCCCGCCGACCAGCCGGCGGTCCCGGGTCGCCTGTTCGTCCACGACGGCGGCCGGGCCGTCCGGCGGCCCCGCCGGCGACACGATCGCCCCGAGCACGTAGACCACGGCCAGCACCAGGAACGGCAGGGCGGGCGCGGCGTAGAAGGAGAACATCGTGCGCCCCTGGAGGGCGAACCAGAACCAGGGCAGCAGGCCGGCGGCCACCGGCAGCAGGATCGCCCCGGCGCGCCAGTCCCGCCGGGCCAGGCCCAGCCAGGCCACCGCCGCCAACGCCGGCAGGAACGACCACCACAGCAGCGGGGTGCCGAGCAGCAGGATCTCCGCCGCGCAGCTGGACGCCCCGCACGACCCGTCGCCCGACCAGTAGAACGCCACCGGCCGACCCAGCAGCAACCACTGCCACGGCCAGGACTGGTACTTGTGCGAGTCGTCGAGCTGGTTGTGGAAGCCCAGCGCGGCGGAGTGGTATTCCCACAGGTTGCCCAGTGCGCCGATCACCGGCGTGTCGCTCAGCCCGGAGTTCGGATAGCGCTCGGCGAGCCGGTAGTAGCCGTCGTCGCCGAGCAGCCAGCCCGACCAGGTGGCCACGTAGGTGACCGCGATCAGCACGCCGGCCAGCACCAGCCAGGGCACCTCGTCGAGAAGGGTGTCCCGCCACGGGCGGCGTACCCCGGCCGAGCGGCGGACGCCGACCTGCCACAGCACGGCCAGCAGGGCGAACGCCGGCACGAAGTACAGGGCGCTCCACTTCACCGCGAAGGCGCAGCCCAGCAGTACCCCCGTCGCCAGCCGCCACCAGGGCCACGTACGCCAGCCGCCGGCCGGACGCCCGGCCCGGCCCGGCGCCGTGGGGTCGAGGCCCGCGTCGAGCGCCCGGGCCCACCGCCGTCGGCTGGCGTCCCGGTCGAGCACGAGGGCACCGAACGCGGCCAGCACGAAGAAGAGCAGGAAGATGTCCAGCAGTGCGGTGCGCGACAGCACCAGGTGGAAGCCGTCCAGCGCGAGCAGCAGACCCGCCGCGCAGCCCAGCACCGTCGAGTGGAACAGCCGGCGTCCGATTCGCACCAGCAGCAGCACCGACAGGGTGCCGATCAGCGCCGCCGAGAAGCGCCAGCCGAACTCCGGCGCGGTGGTCGTCAGGGCGCCGGGCACCGAGATGCCGTGCTCGGCGTCGGAGTAGCCGAAGGCCCACTCGCCGAGCCCGATGAGCCACTTGCCCAGCGGCGGGTGGACGACGTACGACGGGCCGCCGTCCTTGTAGTTCCACTCGACGCCCTTGTCGACCAGCCCCCAGGCGTCCCGCGCGTAGTAGACCTCGTCGAAGATCTTGCCCGGTGGGTGGCTCAGCCCGACGAACCGCAGGATCGCCGCGACGGCCACCACGAAGCCGGTGGCCAGCCAGGAGCGGCCGTCCAGGCGGGCGTCGACGGTGGCCAGCCGGCGGCGTACCACCCCGGCCACCCCGCCTCCGGCCGGGCCGGCACCGGCGGAAGAACCCCCGGCCACGCCGCCACCGGCACCGGGAGAACCCCCGGGCCCGTCGCCCGGCGGCTGCTGCGCCGCCGGCTCGCCCGCGCTCGCGCTCTGTGCTGTCGACGCACTCGTCACCCGGCGATCGTAGGCTGAGAAGGTGCCCGGTGGCGTCCACCGTCCCCGATACCGGTACGAACGTCGATGAAGGAGTGCCGATCCGTGGGTGACATGTCCGATAACGGAGGATTGGTTCTCCTGGGTGCGCCGCTCGGCAACCCCGCCGACGCCTCGACCCGCCTCCGGGAGGTGCTCGCCGTCGCCGACGTGGTGGCCGCCGAGGACACCCGCCGGCTCACCCGGCTCGCCCGGGACCTCGACGTGACGATCCCCGGCCGGATCGTCTCCTACTTCGAGGGCAACGAGGAACGACGTACCCCCGAACTGGTCGACGTGCTCGCCGCCGGATACCAGGTCGCGCTGGTCACCGACGGCGGCATGCCCAGCGTCTCCGACCCCGGCTACCGGCTGGTCCGGGCGGCACTCGACGCCGGCGTGCCGGTCACCGCCGCCCCGGGCCCCAGCGCGGTGACCACCGCCCTGGCGCTGTCCGGGCTGCCCTGCGACCGGTTCTGCTTCGAGGGGTTCCTGCCGCGCACCCCGGGTGCCCGCCGCGCCCGGCTGCGCGCCCTCGCCACCGAGGAACGCACCCTCGTGCTGTTCGAGGCGCCGCACCGGGTGGCGGCGGCGCTGGCTGACCTGGCCGCTGCGTTCGGCGACGACCGGCCCGCCGCGCTCTGCCGCGAACTGACCAAGACGTACGAGGAGGTGCTCCGCCGCCCCCTCGGGTACCTGGCCCGCTGGGCCGCGGAGGGGCAGCCGCGCGGCGAGATCACCCTCGTGGTGGCCGGTGCCCCGGCGGCTGCCGCCGAGCGACCCGACGACGACACGCTGCGCGCGGCGGTCGCCGCCCGCGAGGCCGCCGGCCTGACCCGCCGCGACGCGATCACCGAGGTCGCCACCGAGTACGACCTGCGCCGCCGCGACGTCTACACGATCGTCCACGCCTGAGCGCCCCCCGCACCGAACGAGCGGCGGCCCGGATCGGGCGCGCAGCCCCGGCGGCGGTCACCTGGCGGCCGTCACCAGGCGGCGGCGAGGAAACCGGCGGTGATCAGCAGGGGAGCCGTCACCGCGACCCCCACCGCCCAGCGGCGGTGCCGGGGGTCCGGCAGTCGGGTGGCCCCCGTCGCGCGGGCCACCCCGACCCCGCAGCCCACCACCGCCAACAGGCCGAGCAGCCAGCGCAGGTGGGCCCCGGCCCCGTCGTCGGCGTACGCGGTGCCGCCGTCCGGGCCGGTCATCCGCGCCGCCAGCCGCGCCCCCGGGACCGCCCGGTCACCCGGCACGCCGCTGACCCGCACCCCGTGTGCCAGGAAACCGTCGTCGGCGGCCCGGAAGATGCCCCGGCACCGCTGGGTCAGCCCACCCCCGGAGCAGTCCAGCACCACCACCGTGCCCGGCCGGGCGTGCCCCACCGCGATCCAGAACGGTTCGGCGCTGACCCAGGAGAAGAACGCCCCGGCCAGGCTCAGCGCCAGCAGGGCGGCCAGACCGCGTACCGGCTCCGGTGGGTGGGTCGCCCGTCGCGGCCGGACCCGTCGTGGCAGCCACCGCCGCCACCGGTCGGTCCCGGTGCGTGTCTCCTCGCGAACCGGGGTGCCGTCCCAGTGCACCTCCTCGATGGGCGCCCAGAACACGCCACCGTCGTCGTCCGGCGTACCCACCTCCCCACCACGGTCGCGGCGCACGCGCAGCGGCACCCGACGGGGCAGGGCGTCGACCGGCGCGCCCGTCGTCGGCTCCACCCGCGTCGCCGGGCCCGCCGCGTCGGGCGGCTGCCCCGGCGGGGCGGGCACCGCCCGGGGGTGGGGGGCCACCGCGCCGGACCGCGCCGGGTCGGGGCACCCGTCGGTGGGAAAGGGCCCGCCCTCGTGGTCCGGGGCGGCTCGTCTGCCAGTCACGGATGTCATTGCACACCGTGACCGGAGCGCGGCAGGGCAGGTCACGCCGCGTGTCGGCGACAAATCGGACCAGCTCGCGGGGGTGGTCGACCGCATCGCCGGCCCGTTGGGCCTGTTGGTTCGCAGCCGCCCGGCACGGGTCACTAGGCTTGCTGGTCATGAGTCACGTTCTCGCCGCGGTTGCCTGGCCGTACGCCAACGGCCCGCGCCACATCGGCCATGTCTCCGGTTTCGGCGTTCCCTCCGACGTCTTCGCCCGGTACATGCGCATGGCCGGGCACGACGTGCTCATGGTCTCCGGCACCGACGAGCACGGCACCCCGATCCAGGTGCAGGCCGACGCCGAGGGGGTGACCCCGCGCGAGCTGGCCGACCGCTACAACCGGGTGATCGCCGAGGACCTGAAGGCGCTGGGGCTGTCGTACGACCTGTTCACCCGCACCACCACCCGCAACCACCACGCCGTGGTGCAGGAGCTGTTCACCGGGCTGCACCGCAACGGCTACATCGTCCCCAGGATCACCACCGGGGCGATCTCGCCGTCGACCGGCCGCACCCTGCCCGACCGCTACATCGAGGGCACCTGCCCGATCTGCGGCTACGACAGCGCCCGCGGCGACCAGTGCGACAACTGCGGCAACCAGCTCGACCCCGTCGACCTGGTCAACCCCACCTCGAAGATCAACGGGGAGACGCCGGAGTTCGTCGAGACCGAACACTTCTTCCTCGACCTGCCGGCGCTGGCCGACGCGCTGCGCCGCTGGCTCGACACCCGTGAGGGCTGGCGGCCCAACGTGCTGCGCTTCTCGCGCAACCTGCTCGACGACCTCCAGCCCCGGGCCATCACCCGCGACCTCGAGTGGGGCGTGCCGATCCCCCTCGACGGCTGGCGTGAGCGCGGCGACAAGCGGATCTACGTGTGGTTCGACGCGGTGATCGGCTACCTGTCCGCGTCCATCGAATGGGCCCGCCGCACCGGCGACCCGGACGCCTGGCGCAACTGGTGGTCGGCCGACGCCGAGGGCAAGGACGCCCAGGGCCACTACTTCATGGGCAAGGACAACATCGTCTTCCATTCGGTGATCTGGCCGGCCCTGCTCGGCGGCTACTCCGGCGAGGGCACCCACGACGGCGAACCCGGTCAGCTGGGCCGGCTCAACCTGCCCACCGAGGTCGTCTCCAGCGAGTACCTGACCATGGAGGGACGCAAGTTCTCCTCCTCCCGCAAGGTCGTCATCTACGTCCGGGACTTCCTGCAACGCTACGACGCCGACGCGTTGCGCTACTTCATCGCCGTCGCCGGGCCGGAGAGCAACGACACCGACTTCACCTGGGCCGAGTTCCTGCGCCGCAACAACGACGAACTGGTCGCCGGCTGGGGCAACCTGGTCAACCGGTCGGTGTCCATGGCGGCGAAGAACTTCGGAGCCATCCCGCCCGTCGGGGAGGCCGGGCTCACCGAGGCGGACGAGGCCCTGCTCGCCACCGCCCGGGCCGGCTTCGCCGTCGTCGGCGACCTGATCGCCCGGCACCGGCAGAAGCAGGCCATCGGCGAGGCCATGAAGGTCGTCGCCGAGGCCAACAGGTACCTGTCCGAACAGGCCCCGTGGAAGCTCAAGGGCGCCGACGACAAACCGCGGATGGGCACCATCCTGCACGTCGCCCTCCAGGTGGTCAGCGACGCCAACACGCTGCTCACCCCGTTCCTGCCGCACTCCGCCCAGAAGATCCACGAGCTGCTCGGCGGCACCGGCGTGCACGCCCCGATGCCCGTGCTCGAAGAGGTGGACGACCTCGACGGCGGGCCCGCGTACCCGGTGCTCACCGGCGACTACGCGGTCGGGGCGCGCTGGGAGTCCGTACCCCTGGAGGCCGGCCGGCCCCTCGCGGCGCCCACGCCGGTCTTCCGCAAGCTCGACCCGTCGATCGTCGACGAGGAACTGGCCCGGCTCGCCGGCTGACCCGACCGCGACCGGCGGCCCCCGGGACCACCCGGGGGCCGCCCTCGGCTCAGCCCCGGACCGGCTCAGGCCCTCGCCATCGCCGGTGTCCCGATGAACTCCATGATCGCCTGGTTGACGTCCGCCGCGTTGGTCCAGGGGATGCCGTGCGGTGCGCCCTTCAGCGTGACCAGCCGGCTGTCGGCCAGCATCGGCTGCAACCGCTGACCCGTCTTCGGGTACGGCAGCACCGCGTCCGCGTCGCCCTGCACGATCAGCACCGGCACGTCGATGCGGGGCAGGTCTTCCCGGAAGTCGGTCTGCCAGGCGTCCACGCTGTCATGGGTGGCCTTCGCCGAGGCCTGGGCCCCGATCTGCCAGTGCGCGCGGAACGCCTCCTCGCTGACCAGCGTCCCCCGGTTCTGTTGGTAGTTGAAGAACGCCTCGCAGAAGGTCGTCAGATAGGCGAACCGGTCCTCCAGGATGGCCTGCTGGAAGCCCTCGAACAGGCTCTTCTCGACCCCCTCCGGGTTGCCGGTCGTCCTGAGCAGGTACGGCGCCAGCGGGGCCAGCAGCACCGCCCGGTCCACCCGGTCCGAGCCGTACGCGCCCAGGTAGCGGGTCACCTCGCCGGTGCCCATCGAGTGGCCGACCAGGATCACGTCCCGCAGGTCCAGTTCGGTCATCAGCACGTCCAGGTCGGCGGCGAACGTGTCGTAGTCGTACCCGAAGGCAGGTTGCGCCGACGCGCCGAAACCCCGCCGGTCGTACGTGATCGTCCGGTAACCGGCCGCGAGCAGCGCGCTGGTCTGTTTCTCCCAGGTCGCCCCGTTGAACGGGAACCCGTGGATCAGCACGACCGGTCGACCGCTGCCGTGGTCCTCGTAGTACAGGTCGATCGGTGCGGAGTTCTCCGTGCCGACGGTGATGAAAGGCATGTGGGCTCTCCTTGTCGGGCCAGGGGCGCGGAACAGCCCCGCGCTTTCCCACCCGCCGCGCCGCTATGCGCCCCTCAGAGCCGGTAGGGCAGGTCCAGCACCCGGTCGTCGGTCACCTCGGTAGCCGGGGCCCACGTCTCGTAGACACCCCGCTCGTGGCACTGCGCCCCGGTCGCGGCCACCGTCTCCGGCCCCGGCCGGCGCAGCCGCAGCCGCAGCCAGCCCGCCTCCTCCCGCAGCACCAGACAGCCCACGCCGCGCCAGTCGGCGAACCGCAGCCGCCGCGCCACCGCCTCCACCGGATAGCGGGCCGCCCGGGTCATCGCCAGCACCCGGAACCCGCCCGGCAGGTCCGCCACCGCCTCGTACTCGCCGCCCGCATAGGCCCCGACGAGCTGCGTCGCGCGGGGCGTCTCACCCGTCGGCACGTACTCCTGGTCGGGGGACAGGCCCGGCACCGCGGCCAGCAGATGCCGCCACTGCGGCCCCACCATCCGCAGCCAGCCGCGCTGCTCCGCCTGGTACGCGTACAGCACCACCTCCACGCCCTCCGCCGGATAGGCCAGCAGGGTGGCGTTCGCCGGCATCGGCAGGTCCGCGAAGTCGCGGGTGACGAACTCCGGGATCAGGTGGTTGCTGCTCGGCGTGAACCCGGTGCCGAGCACCGCCGCGCCCAGCCGGTCCCGCAGCGCCAACCTGGTCAGGCCCGCGTGGGCCGCCCCCACCGGCACCTCGTAGTCGGCCGGGTCGGCGGCCCGCCACCGCAGCGCGTACGTGACGTCGACGCCCTCGCGGCCAGCCTCGCCGTCGGTACGCAGCACACTCGTCGTCGCCGGGGTGCGCAGGTGTGCCACGTCGTGTTCCCGGTAGCAGAAACCGTGCGGCAGCCAGCCCCGCACGTACCCGGCGAGCTGCCGGGCTGAGATGATCTTCATCATCCGGGTGCCCCGACGCAGCCGCGCCGAGGCGCGGACCCCGGCCAGCAGCGGATCGTCCGCCGCCCCCGGCTGCTGGCTGAGCTGATGCACCCGGGCCCAGCCGTGCTCCCGGTGCAACGGCACCAGCAGCGGCGCCTCCGGCTCCTCCGCCGGCTCCGCCGCCCCGTGCACCGCGGTCACCTCCGTCGCGTGCACGAACCGACGCCACGGCAGCGCCGACCCCGGCCGCGGCGCCCACTCGAACCCGGCTGCCTCCTCGGCGCTGAACAGCTCGTAGGCGGCCCCCCGGGCAAGCTCCTCCGCCGGGTAGACGGCCCCGCCGTACGCCACCCGCAATCCGGTCCGCTCCTGGGCGGTGCCACTGGTCGCCGGGGTGACACTCACGTCGTACCACCTTCCCTGGGGCGTCCCCATCCGGCGACGGTAGAGCCGCCCGACGTAGGCCAGGTGAACGTCGGGTGGCGGGCCGGTGGAGCCGGCGGGTGTGTGATGCTGTCGGCGATGACCGAGCCGACCGAGTCCCGCCGGCAGCGCGCCGCCCGCCGCGCCGGGGAGTTCCCGCCCGCACCCGAGCCGTTGCCCCGGCCCGTGCCGGACAGCCACACCCACCTCGACATCACCGTCAGCGAGGCCGGCGTACCCAGGCCCACCGCCGGCCCGCCGGCGTCGCCCACCGCCCCGTCGGCAACCGCCACCGCCGCCCCGCCGGCCGGGGCCGCCGGTGGCCCTGCGAACGCGCCCGCCACCGACCCGGTGCCCGCCACCGACCCGGTGTCCGCCGCCATCGCGGTCGCCGCCGCCGTGGGCGTCGACCGCCTCGTCCAGGTCGGAGTGGACGTCGCGTCGTCCCGTTGGGGCGTCGACACCGCCGCGCGGCACCCGGCCGTCGTCGCCACGGTGGCCCTGCACCCCAACGAGGCGCCCCGCCTCGCCGACCTCGACGAGGCGCTGCGCGAGATCGAGACCCTCGCCGGCCACGACCGGGTGCGCGGCGTCGGCGAGACCGGAATGGACTTCTTCCGCACCGGCGACGAAGGCCGCGCCGCGCAGGAGGAGAGCTTCCGGGCCCACATCGCCATCGCCAAGCGGTACGGCAAGGCGCTGGTCATCCACGACCGCGACGCCCACGCCGACGTGCTGCGGATCCTCGACGACGAGGGCGCGCCCGACACCGTCGTGCTGCACTGCTTCTCCGGTGACGCCGAGTTCGCCCGCGAGTGCGTCCGCCGGGGCCACCTGCTCAGCTTCGCCGGCACCGTCACCTTCGGCAGCGCCACCGCCCTGCGCGAGGCCGCCGCCCTGACCCCGCTGGACCAGATCCTCGTCGAGACCGACGCGCCGTACCTGACCCCGATGCCGCACCGGGGGCGACCCAACGCGTCCTACCTGATCCCGCTGACCGTCCGGTCCCTCGCCGCGACCACCGGCGCGGACCTCGACGAGCTGTGCGCGGCCATCTCCGCCACCGGCGACCGCGTCTTCGGCCCCTGGCACTGACCACCCGCCGGCCCCTGGCACTGACCACCGGCCGGCCGTGCACCGGAACCCGCCCGCCCGGCCGACCGGGTCGCTGCGGCCCGTACGCTGTCGGGTTATGGCCGCAGACCTGCTCGGCCCGGCCGAGATCCGGGACCTCGCCGCCCGCCTCGGCGTGGCCCCCACCAAGAAGCTCGGCCAGAACTTCGTGCACGACCCCAACACCGTCCGCCGCATCGTCACCGCCGCCGGCCTCACCGGAGACGACGTGGCCCTGGAGGTCGGCCCCGGCCTCGGCTCGCTGACCCTCGGCCTGCTGCCCGTCGCCGCCCACGTGCACGCCGTCGAGATCGACCGGGCGCTCGCCGGGGCGCTGGCCGACACCGCCGCGCGACACGCCGGCCCCGACGCCGCCCGGCTCACCGTGCACCACGCCGACGCGCTGCGCGTACGCGCCGCCGACCTCACCGACCCCGCGCCCACCGCCCTGGTGGCGAACCTGCCGTACAACGTGGCCGTTCCCGTCGTGCTGCACCTGCTCGCCGAGCTGCCCAGCCTGCGCCACGGCCTGGTGATGGTGCAGAAGGAGGTCGCCGACCGGCTCGTCGCCGGCCCCGGCTCCAAGGTGTACGGCGTGCCCTCGGTCAAGCTCGCCTGGTACGCCCACGCCCGCGCCGCCGGCCGGGTGCCCCCGAACGTGTTCTGGCCGGTGCCCAACGTCGACTCCGGCCTGGTCGCCTTCACCCGCCGCGAACCGCCCCGCCCCGACGTACCCCGGGAACGGGTGTTCGCCGTCGTGGACGCCGCCTTCGCCCAGCGCCGCAAGACCCTGCGCGCGGCTCTCGCCGGCTGGGCCGGCAGCCCCGACCGGGCCGCCGGAGCACTCACCGCCGCCGGGGTCGACCCGGGCGCACGCGGGGAGTCACTCACCGTCGACCAGTTCGCCGCCGTGGCCGCGTCGGCCCCCGACCGCCCGACCGCCGCCCACTAGGCTGACGCCGGTGCCGGTGCGCGGCGCCGCCGGGCCGTCGCGCACAATCCGGGTGACGTGTACGCGTGACGGCGGTGGCCCCGACCACCGCCACCGTCTGACGGCGGCCGCCCTCCGGGCAGCCGCCGCTGCCGCCGAGGAGCTGACCGTGGAGATGCCGCTCGACATCCGGCTGCGTTCCCGGGGCGGCACCCCGTGACCGAGGCCTGGCGACCGGACGACGACGGGCGACGGGGCGCCGCCGGGCCGGTCCGGGTGCGGGTGCCCGCGAAGGTCAACCTGCACCTCGGGGTGGGGCCGCTGCGCCGCGACGGCTACCACGAGTTGAACACCGTCTACCACGCGATCTCCATCCACGACGAGCTGACCGCCCGCCGGGGCGACACCCTCGCCCTGACCATGGAGGGCGAGGGTGCCGGCGAGCTGGCGCTCGACGACAGCAACCTGGTCATCCGGGCCGCCCACGCCCTCGCCGGGTACGCCGGCGTGATGCCCCACGCCCGGCTGCACCTGCGCAAGCAGATCCCGCTCGCCGGAGGGCTGGCCGGTGGCAGCGCGGACGCCGCCGCCGCCCTGGTCGCCTGCGACGCCCTCTGGGGCACCGGGCTGTCCCGCGACGAGTTGGCCGGGATCGCCGCCGACCTCGGCTCCGACGTGCCGTTCCTGATCCACGGCGGCACCGCCCTCGGCACCGGCCGCGGCGAGGCGGTGAGTCCCGTGCTGGCCCGCCCCAGCTCGTGGCACTGGGTGGTCGCCATCGCCGACGGCGGCCTGTCCACCCCCGCCGCCTACCGGGAGTTGGACCGGCTCCGTGACGCCGGCACCGCCGGCGTACCCCTGGGCAGCACCGACGCGCTGCTCGCCGCGCTGCGCCAGCGTGACCCCCGGGTCCTCGCCGCCACCCTCGGCAACGACCTCCAGGACGCGGCGCTGGCCATGCGTCCCGCCCTGGCCGACACCCTCAAGGCGGGCGAGGCGGCGGGCGCGCTCGCCGGCATCGTCTCCGGTTCCGGGCCGACCTGCGTCTTCCTCGCCGCCGACGCGTCCGACGCCGAACGGATCGCCGGCGAGCTGGACACCGCGGGGGTGTGCCGGCAGGCCCGCACCGCACACGGCCCGGTGGCGGGCGCCCGCATCGTCTGACCCCAGCCGCATGCCACGGCGTGCGGGACGCGGCGGCGGGCGTGGCGTGCGGTGCGCGGTGGCCGGGGTCGTCGGGGCGTGGCGTGCGGAGCGCGGGTGGCCGGGGCCGCCGCGTACCCTGGAAGGCCAGGCGTCCCCAGGTGCCCGCCGGCACCCGGGACGCCTTGATCATGGAAGGTGGGGTCGTGGCCAACATCGTCAACCTGGACCGGGTGTCCAAGGGCTACGGCGCGGCCGGGCCGCTGCTCACCGAGGTGTCCCTCGGGCTCGACGACGCCGACCGGATCGGCGTGGTCGGCCTCAACGGTGCCGGCAAGTCGACCCTGCTGCGGCTGCTCACCCGCGGCGAGGAACCCGACGACGGTCGGGTCACCCACCGGCGTGACCTGCGGGTGCTCTGGCTGCCGCAGAACCTGACCCTCAGCCCCGACGCCACCGTGCGGGACGTGGTCCTCGGCACCGAGTGGCTCGCCGAGAGCATGGGCGCCGAACACGAGTGGGCCGGCGACGCGGGCGTGCGGGCCATCCTCGACGGCCTCGGCATGCCCTACCTGGGGCTCGACCAGCCCGTCGGCCCGATGTCCGGTGGCGAGCGCCGCCGGGTCGCCCTCGCCGCGCTGCTCGTCCGCGAATCCGACCTGCTCATCCTCGACGAGCCCACCAACCACCTCGACGTCGGCGGGGTCGACTGGCTCGCCCGGCACCTCGTCGCTCGCAAGGGCGCGCTCGTCGTGGTCACCCACGACCGGTGGTTCCTCGACGCGGTCTGCACCACCACCTGGGAGGTCGCCGACCAGACCGTCCGGGCGTACGAGGGCGGCTTCGCCGCCTGGACCCTCGCCCGCGTCGAGCGGGAACGCGTCGCCGCCGCCACCGAGGCCCGCCGGCAGAACCTGCTCCGCAAGGAGATCGCCTGGCTGCGCCGGGGACCACCCGCCCGCACCTCCAAGCCGAAGTTCCGCATCGACGCGGCCAACGAGCTGATCGCGGACGTGCCGCCGCCGCGCGACACCATGTCCCTGCAACGGCTCGCCACCGCCCGGCTGGGCAAGCAGGTGTACGACCTGGCGCAGGTCACCCTGCACGCCGGCCCGAAGGAGATCCTGCGGGACGTCACCTGGCAGGTCGGTCCCGGCGACCGGATCGCCATCCTCGGCCGCAACGGCGCGGGCAAGACCACCCTGCTGCGGATGCTCGCCGGAGTCACCCGCCCCGACGGCGGGCGCTTCGCCGTCGGCTCCACGGTGCGTCCGGCGTTCCTCTCCCAGGAACTCGCCGAACTCCCCGCCCACCTGCGCGTCCTCGAAGCCGTCGAGGAGGTCGCCCGGCGCGTCCAGCTCGGCGACCGGGAGATCTCCGCCGCCCAGCTAGCCGAGATCTTCGGCTTCGACGACCGGCGGCTGTGGACCCCCGTCGGGGACCTCTCCGGCGGGGAACGTCGCCGCCTCCAGATGCTGCGGCTGCTCGCCGGGGAACCGAACGTGCTGCTGTTCGACGAGCCCACGAACGACCTCGACACCGACACCCTCGCCGCGCTGGAGGACCTGCTCGACTCCTGGCCCGGCACCATCGTCGTCGCCAGCCACGACCGGTACCTCGTCGAACGGGTCGCCGACGCCACGTACGGCATGTTCGGCGACGGCCGGCTCGTACACCTGCCGGGCGGCGTCGACGAGTATCTGGCCCGGGCCGACCCGACCCCGTCGGGCGGTGCCGCGCCCGCCGCCCCCGGGGACCCCGCCGCGCCCGCCGCCGGCATGTCCGCCGCCGAGGCCCGGCAGGCCCGCAAGGACCTGGCCCGGCTCGAACGCCAGGTCGCCAAACTGGAGCAGAAGGAGCAGACGCTGCTCGGCCAGCTCGCCACACACGCCACCGACTACGCGAAGGTCGCCGAACTCGACGCACACCTCAAGGAGGTCCGCGCCGAACGCGAACAGGTCGAGGAGGCGTGGCTCGCGCTCGCCGAGGAGATCCCGACGGCCTGACCGGTGCGCGCGTGCGACCCGTGTGCGGCGTCACACGGCCACGTGCGGGAGAATCCTGATCGACCCCCCACCGAACGGTCTTGGAGACTCAGACATGGCCCACACCCCCGTCAACCACCCCGCGCGGCCGATCTACCGGGCGATCGGCGGGCTGACCGGTCTGTACCTGGTCGTCTTCGGGGCGCTCGGCATCATCGCCAGCGCCGGCAACGAACTGCTCGCCCAGGACGACACCCTGGTCCTCGGGCAGGGCACCAACCTCGGCTTCTCGCTGCTGAGCACGCTGCTCGGGGTCGTGGTGCTGGCCGGCACGGCCCTCGGCCGCAACATCGACGTCGCGATCAACCAGTGGCTGGCGTACCTGCTCATGGTGGTCAGTCTCGCCGGGCTCGCCTTCCTCCGCACCGAGGCGAACATCTTCAACCTCAACGTGCTGACCGTCGTCGTGCTCATGGTGGCGGGTCTGGTCCTGCTGATGGCCGGCATGTACGGCAAGGTCGGCACCGACGAGGAGAAGGAAGCCTGGCAGAAGGCCCGCCTCGTGCTCTGACCGCCCCGACCCGCGCCACGTCGTCCCGCCCCGCCGGCAGACCCACCGCCGTGCCGGGCGGGACGACGGCGTTCCAGGGCCCGTCGTGCCGGACCCGTCCTCCAGGGGCCCGTCCTCCATGGGCCCGTCGGGCCGGGGCCCGTCGCTCCAGGGGCCGGTCGGGCCGGGGTCCGCCGATCCTGCCCGGACGGTCTGCGGCGGTTCGGGCGACACCAGGCGGGCGGTGCGCGACAATTCGTCCCAAAGCCTGCACCCGGCCACAGGAGGGGCGATGCCGCACTTTCCGATCAACCATCCCGCGCGGCCGCTCTACCGGGTCCTCGCCGGCCTGATCGGCCTCTACATCCTGGTCTTCGGCGTGTGGGGGGTCGCCCAGACCCTGGGCGACCCTCTGTTCGACCGGGGCAGCAACTGGGTCCTCGGACTCCGCACCAACCTGGCCTTCTCGCTGGCGTCCGTGCTCTTCGGGGCCGTGCTCATCATCGGGGCGTCGCGCCGGGGCAACCTCGGCCACTACATGAACCTCACCGCCGGCGTGGTCTTCCTGGTCACCAGCATCCTGATGATGTCCGTGCTGCAGACCGACGCCAACATCCTGAACTTCTCGATGTCCACCGTCATCATCTCGATGGTCTTCGGCCTGGTCCTGCTCGGCACCGGCCTGTACGACAAGGTCGGCCCACCCGAGCACGCCGAGGAGGCACAGCGCCACCGCAGCCACCCCGTCTCCCAGGGCGAACGCTGACCGGAACTCAGCGCCCCCGAACCGTGATCAGACCCGGCTTCGCCTCCAGATGGGACAGCCCGTTCCAGGACAGGTTCACCAGGTGCGCGGCCACGGTCTCCTTGCGCGGCTTGCGCACCTCCAGCCACCAACTGCCCGTCAGCGCCACCATGCCCACCAGGGCCTGTGAGTAGAGCTCGGCCAACTTCGGGTCGTACCCCCGGCTCGAGAACTCCGCACCGAGGATGTGCTCCACCTGGTGCGCCACGTCGTTCATCACGCTGCTGAAGTTCCCGGCCGCCGACATCACCGGCGACTCCCGGACCAGCACCCGGAACCCGCTGGTCTCCTCCTCGATGTAACCGAGCAGGGCCAACGCGGCCTGCTCCAGCAACTCGCGTGGGTGCCCGGCGGTCAGGGCCGTGGTGATCCGGTCCAGCAGCGCCCGGACCTCCCGGTCCACCACCACCGCGTACAGGCCCTCCTTGCCGCCGAAGTGCTCGTAGATCACCGGCTTGGAGACCTTGGCGCGGGACGCCACCTCCTCGATCGAGGTGGCGTCGAATCCGCGTTCGGCGAAGAGCTGCCGACCGATCGAGATCAGCTGCTCGCGGCGTTGCGCCGCCGACATGCGTACCCGGGAGGTGGGCTTGGTCGCGGACACCGCCCGGCGGCGGCCCGCGGCCCCCTCGTCGCTGGGGACGTCCGCCATGTCGCCGCCTCGCCGGCGCTCGGTGACGCCCTGTCGTGGGATGTTGCCTGCGTCGTGCCCGGTCACCCGGCCATCCTGCCAGGTGGACCGACCGAACCACCGCCCGGTTCAGCCGCGCGGGGGCGGTTCCACCAGCTTGGCCGTGATCCGCTCCGGCTTCGGCCAGCGCACGTCCGAGGCCGCTCCCACCCTCTCGAACAGCCAGATCGTCCGGGCCGAGATGTCGATCTGACCACGCAGCACACCGTGCCGGGCGCTGGTGGGGTCGGCGTGGTGCAGATTGTGCCAGCTTTCCCCGAACGACAGGATCGCCAGCGGCCAGAAGTTGGCCGCCCGGTCGCCCTGCCGCACCGCGAACGGACGCTCACCGTAGACGTGGCAGATCGAGTTGATCGCCCAGGTCACGTGGTGCAGCAACGCGATGCGGACCAGACCCGCCCAGAACAGCGCCGTCAGCGCGCCCGACCAGGACCAGGTCAGCAGCCCGCCCATGGCGGCCGGCCCGAGCACCGAGACGGTCACCAGCAGCGGGAACAGCCGGTCGACCCGGCGGATGTCACGGTCGGCGAGCAGGTCCGGGGCGAACCGCTGCCGGTTGGACAGCTCGCGCCCGAACAGCCAGCCCACGTGTGCGTGGAACAACCCCCGGGTCAGCCCCCACACGCTCGCGCCGTACCGCCACGGCGAGTGCGGGTCGCCCTCCAGGTCGGAGAAGGCGTGGTGACGCCGGTGGTCGGCCACCCACTGGATGATCTCGCCCTGCACGGCGAGGGACCCGCATGCCGCCAGCGCCACCCGCAGCCACCGCTTCGCCTTGAACGACCCGTGGGTGAAGTAGCGGTGGTAGCCGACGGTGACGCCCAGCCCCGACAGCACGTACCAGAACAGGGCCACGCCCACGTCCGTCCAGCTCAACCAGCCGCCCCAGGCCACCGGGACGGCAGCCGCCAGGGCCGCGAACGGGACCGTCACGAACGCCCAGAGCGCGACCAGGATGCCCCGGGACTGGCTGCCCTGGGTGAGCGGTCGAGGGCCGGCGGAGTGGGGATCGAGCAGGGCGCTGGACATGGACACCTCGCAACGGGACGGTGACGACGATCACAAGCTACGCCTACGTCACCGTAACTTAGGGGCTCCGGGATCGCAGCGGACAGCGGCGGGAACGAATCTTGTCGTACCCCCGCCCTGGCCTGATCCGGTGACCGGTCCGCTCGCCGCCGAGGTCCGTCGCCTGCGCACCGAGAGCCAACTCACCGTCCGCGAGATCCGGGCCCGCACGGGGCCTGGGCCGCAACCGGGTGTACGCGCTGCTGCGCGGCGTACCGCCGCCGCAGCGGTCGCGCCGCCCGAACGCCAAGGACGAGTTGCGCGCCGAGGCGCTGGCGCTGCGGGCGACGGGGTGCTCGGTGCCGCAGATCGCGCAGCGGTGGGGGTTGAGCCGGTCCACGGCCTACCTGTGGGTGCGGGAGGTGTCACTGGTTCGGGACGGTGAGCAGGAACGGGAACGCCGTAGGGCCCATTCGGAGGTCATGACCGATGGGCATCTGGAGGATCGATGGGATCATGAAGGGAATGGGACATGGCGCGGCCGGTGGGGGGCGCTAGAGTGTAGGGGTTCGGCAAGCAGCTTTTGTCCGTTATAGACCGTCCCGGGTCGTCTAATGGCAGGACGTCAGGTTTTGGTCCTGATTATAGGGGTTCGAATCCTCTCCCGGGAGCTTCCGCTGATAAGCGGCTGATGTCTGGTTAGCATGGCCGCGAGACTGTCCGCCGTTCCGACTGGAGCCACGTCGTGTCCCAGCCCCACCTCCGCACCGTCGTCGTGCTCGCCGCCGGTGAGGGCAAGCGGATGAAGTCGGCGCTGCCCAAGGTGCTGCACCCCCTGCTCGGCCGCACGCTGCTGGGTCACGTGCTCACGGCGGCGGCGCCGTTGACCGCCGACCGCACGGTGGTCGTGGTCGGCCACGGCGCCGACCAGGTCCGCGCGCACCTCGCCGAGATCGCGCCGACCGCGACCCCGGTGCTCCAGGCCGAGCAGCTCGGCACCGGCCACGCGGTGCGGATCGCGCTGGAGGCCGTACCGGAGACCGCCGGCACCGTCGTGGTGATCAACGGTGACGTGCCGCTGCTGCGCGCCGAGACGATGGCCGCGCTGGTGGCCGCCCACGAGGGTGACGGGGCGGCGGCGACGGTGCTCGCCGCCGAGGTGCCCGACCCGACCGGCCTCGGCCGGATCGTGCGGGGTGCCGACGGGCGGCTGGAGCAGATCGTCGAGGAGCGGGACGCCACGCCCGCCCAGCGGGCGCTGCGCGAGATCAACGCGGGCATCTACGCGTTCGACTCGGCGCGGCTGCGCGACGCGTTGGGCAAGCTGTCCACCGACAACGACCAGGGCGAGGAGTACCTGACGGACGTGTTCGGGCTGCTCGGCTCGGCCGGCGAGCCGGTGACGGTGCACGTGGCGCCCGACCACACGGAGACGCTGGGCTGCAACGACCGGGTCGAGCTGGCGGCGCTGCGGCGGCTGCTGCGCGACCGGGTCAACGAGCGCTGGATGCGCACCGGGGTGAGCCTGCTCGACCCCGAGACCACCTGGATCGACGTGACGGTGGCGTTGGACCGCGACGCGGTGGTGGACCAGAACACCCAGCTGCGGGGCGGCACGGTGGTCGGCGGCGGTGCGGTGGTCGGCCCGGACGTGACGCTGATCGACAGCGTGGTCGGCCCCGGGGCCACCGTGCTGCGTAGCCACGCGGTGGGCGCGGAGGTGGGCGCGGGGGCGAGCGTCGGGCCGTACGCGTACCTGCGCCCGGGCGCGCGCCTGGCCGAGAAGTCGAAGGTGGGCACGTTCGTCGAGGTGAAGAACTCGGAGCTGGGGGCGGGCGCGAAGGTGCCGCACCTGTCGTACGTGGGGGACGCGACGATCGGGGCGAGGGCGAACATCGGCGCGGCGACGATCTTCGTCAACTACGACGGGGTGGACAAGCACCGGACGACGGTCGGCGAGGCGGCCTTCATCGGCTGTGACACGAGCCTGATCGCGCCGGTCGAGGTGGGTCCGGGAGCGTACGTGGCGGCGGGCAGCGCGATCGCCCAGGACGTGCCGGCGGGCGCACTGGGGGTGACCCGTGCGCCGCAGCGCAACATCGACGGTTGGGTGGCCCGCAGGCGGGCGGGTACCCGCTCGGCGGAGGCGGCGCAGCGGGCCCGGGAGAGTGCGACGGGCGGGGCCTCTGCCGCAAGGGAAGGTGAGGCAATCCACGACCGCGCCGAGGGGGGCGGACCGGCGTCCGGCGCGGGGCATACTGCATCCGACTAGTTCCCGGGCCACCACCACCGCGCGCCGGGCACCACCGACCAAACGGGAGCAGACGGGCCCATGGGCAGCATCGTCGCCGAAAACCGCAAGAGCCTGATGCTCTTTTCCGGACGTGGCTTTCCGGAGCTGGCCAAGGAGATCGGTGAGGTGCTCGGCGTCGCGCCGACGCCCACCGACGCCTACGAGTTCGCCAACGGTGAGATCTTCGTGCGCTACCGGGATTCGGTGCGTGGTTCGGACGCCTTCGTGGTGCAGTCCATCACGCACGGGGTCAACACCTGGGTCATGGAGACCCTGATCATGATCGACGCGTTGAAGCGTGGTTCGGCGAAGCGGATCACGGTCGTGCTGCCGTTCTACCCGTACTCGCGGCAGGACAAGAAGCACCGGGGCCGGGAGCCGATCTCGGCGCGGCTGGTGGCCGACCTGATGAAGACGGCGGGGGCGAACCGGATCCTGACGGTGGACCTGCACACCGCGCAGATCCAGGGCTTCTTCGACGGCCCGGTGGACCACCTGTTCGCGATGGACATCCTGGCCGAGTACGTGGAGCGCAAGTACGCGGGCCGGCCGATGACGGTGGTCGCGCCGGACTCGGGTCGGGTCAGGGTGGCGGAGCGGTGGACGGACCGCCTGGGTGGTTGCCCGCTGGCGTTCATCCACAAGACCCGGGATCCGTCGAAGCCGAACCAGGTGGTGGCGAACCGGGTGGTGGGTGAGGTCGAGGGGCGGGTGTGCCTGGTCGTCGACGACATGATCGACACCGGTGGCACGATCTGCAAGGCGGCCGACATCCTGCGGGAGGCGGGGGCGGCGGACGTGATCGTGGCGTCCACCCACGCCCTGCTGTCGGATCCGGCGACGGAGCGGTTGAAGAACAGCCCGATCAGCGAGGTCGTGGTGACCAACACGTTGCCGCTGCCGCCGGAGAAGCAGCTCGACAAGATCACGGTGCTGTCGATCGCGCCGCTGCTGGCCCGGGCGATCCGTGAGGTGTTCGACGACGGCTCGGTGACCACCCTCTTCGGTGGCCTGAGCTGAGGTCCGGGGCCGGCCTCCGGGCCGGCCCGGCACCCCTGTCGCGGCAGGGTGTTCACCGATGGTGACGGTGGTAGGGGACTGCCGGGAGGCCCGGAATCCGCTCGGGTAGACTGGTGCGGTTGCCACGGCGAGGGTGCCCTGCGGGCCGCTGAAAAGCACCGTACGGAGACACCGTCATCGACGCGGTGCTCCGGGCAGTCGTTCATGACGCATGAGCCCCCAGCGAGCCCCTCGCCCCAGCACCGCCAGACGACAAGCCGCCGCAGCGAAGCATCAGGAGTTTCCCCGTGTCCGAGGTAAAGATCAGCGCCGAGCCCCGTACCGAGTTCGGCAAGGGTGGTGCCCGCCGTACCCGCCGGGCCGGCATGGTGCCCGCCGTGCTGTACGGCCACGGCGAGAAGCCCCGTCACATCGCGCTTCCGGCGCGGGAGTTCGCCGCCGCGATCCGCAAGGGCGGCGCCAACCAGCTCTTCGCGATCGACGTCAGTGACGGCACCCAGGTGCTGGCCCTGCCGAAGGCGATCCAGCGTGACCCGATCAAGGATTCGTTCGACCACGTCGACCTGCTGCTGGTCCGCCGGGGCGAGAAGGTCACCGTGGAGGTCCCGGTCCACCTCACCGGTGAGGCCGCGAAGGACACGCTGATCGTGCACGACCACGACACCCTGTCGGTGGTCGCCGACGCCACCAAGGTGCCCGACCACCTGGAGGCCTCGATCGAGGGCATGGAGGCCGGCACCCAGGTAACCGCCGGCGACGTGGCGCTGCCGGCCGGTGTGGAGCTGGCCGTCGAGGCGGAGCTGCTGGTCGCCGCGGTGACCGCCGCGCCGACGGCCGAGCAGTTCGAGGCGAGCCTTCCCGAGGCCGAGGAGGCCGCCGAGGAGGCCGAGGTCACCGAGGAGGCGGCGCCCGCCGAGGCTCCGTCCGCCGAGGGCGAGGAGAAGGCCGAGGCCAAGACCGAGGCCTGACCGGTCCGTACGCGTTGCGACAGGCGTCCCCGTCTTCGGGGACGCCTGTCGGCGTACCGGGGGTGGTGGGCGCGTCGCGGCTTCGGTGGTGCGGCGCGTCGCGGTCTGGTGGTGCGCGCGTCGCGGTCCCGGTGGTGCGGCGGGTCGCGTGGCTTCGGTGGTGAGAGCGGAAGGGGCGGACGGTGACGGACGAATCGGGGCCGTGGCTGGTGGTGGGCCTGGGTAACCCGGGTCGGGAGTACGCCGGCAACCGGCACAACGTGGGTTTCATGGTGGCCGACCTGTTGGCGGCTCGTCTCGGTGCGAAGTTCGGCCGGCACCGGCGGGCCGTGGCCGAGGTGGCGGAGGGCCGGCTGGGTTTCGGTGGTCCGAAGCTGGTGCTGGTGAAGCCGTTGACGTACATGAACCTGTCGGGTGGCCCGGTGGCGGGGCTGGCCCAGTTTCACAAGGTGCCGCCGGGCCGGGTGGTGGCCGTGCACGACGAGCTGGACATCGGCTATGGGCAGGTGCGGGTGAAGTGCGGCGGCGGTGAGGGCGGGCACAACGGACTGCGGTCGATGTCGAAGTCGCTGGGCACGAAGGACTATGTGCGGGTGCGGTTCGGGGTGGGTCGTCCGCCGGGGCGGCAGGATCCGGCGGACTACGTACTGTCGGATTTCGGCGCGGCGGAGCGCAAGGAGCTGGAGTTCCTGGTGGACCGGGCCGCCGACGTGGTGGAGTCGGTGGTCGTGCGGGGTGTGGAGCCGACGCAGAACCTGTACCACGGCGGTTGACGGCGGCGCCGGCCCGGGTGCGGGCGGCGTGGGCCGTGGGGCCGGGCGGAAACAGTCGGCCGGTAGTCTGCGGTCCTGGCGGTGACCAGGGTGCGGGTGGGGGCCCGGGGCGGCGCGGGGTTCTGGCGAGGTGACGGGAGCGGGAGTGATGGGCAGTCCTCCGATGATCGACGGCGCGTTCGCCCGGTGGTTGGCCGACCGGGCGGGGCAGGCGCTGCTGGGTCTGCGGGCCGAGATGGGTTTCGCGGATCCGGGGGCGTTGAAGTCGGCCGGCGACAAGGTCTCGCACGACCTGATCCGCACCGAACTGGCCAGGTGGCGGCCGGGGGACGCGGTGCTGTCCGAGGAGGACGAGGGGTCCCGGCTGGCGTGGGCGGCGGACGTGAACGCCGAGGCGGTGTCCCGGCTGGCGGCGGACCGGGTGTGGATCATCGATCCGTTGGACGGTACCCGCGAGTTCAGCGAGGAGGGCCGCGCGGACTGGGCGGTGCACGTGGCGCTGTGGGCGCGGAACGCGGTGTCGCCGCACGGCCTGGTGGCGGGGGCGGTCGGGTTGCCGGCCCAGCACCGGGTGCTGGGCACCGACTATCCGCCGGCGTACCCGCCGATGACGGCGGCGACGGCGGGCGGCGGCCGGACGATCCGGCTGGCGGCGAGTCGGAGCCGGCCGCCGGTGTTCCTCACCGACCTGGCTGAGGACGTGGGCGCGGAGTTGGTGCCGATGGGGTCGGCGGGGGCGAAGATCGCGGCGGTGGTGACCGGCGACGTGGACGCGTACATCCACGCGGGCGGGCAGTACGAGTGGGACTCGGCCGCGCCGGTGGCTGTGGCGACGGCCACCGGGCTGCATGCTTCCCGGATCGATGGTTCTGCGCTGAAATACAACGAGGCGGATCCGCGCCTGCCGGACCTGCTGGTCTGCCGCAAGGATCTCGCCAGTCGGTTGCTTGCAGCGTTGCAGAAGCATTCCGGGTAACCTGACCGCTACTTCTTGGCATACCCGACCGGAAAGGTCTGGAACGGATGAGCGAGCGAATCGAGCCCGTGTCATGACCGCCACCGCCGCGTACCAGGTCTCCCACCTCGACGCTCTGGAGGCGGAGAGCATCTTCGTGATGCGCGAGGTGGTCGCGGAGATGGAGCGGCCCGTGCTGCTCTTCTCCGGCGGCAAGGACTCGATCGTCATGCTCCGGCTGGCGCAGAAGGCTTTCGCGCCGGCCAACGTCCCGTTTCCGGTGATGCACGTCGACACCGGCCACAACTTCCCGGAGGTTCTGGAGTACCGCGACCAGCGGGTGGCCGAGCTGGCCCTGCAACTGGTCGTGGCCAGTGTGCCCGAGGCCCTGGCCAGCGGGCTGGTCCGGGAGTCGGCCGACGGCATGCGCAACCGGATCCAGACCCCGGTGCTGTTGGACGCGGTCGAGAAGCACCGCTTCGACGCGCTGTTCGGCGGTGCCCGGCGTGACGAGGAGAAGGCCCGGGCCAAGGAGCGGGTGTTCAGCTTCCGCGACGAGTTCGGCCAGTGGGATCCGAAGAACCAGCGTCCCGAGTTGTGGTCGCTGTACAACGGCCGACACCACCCCGGCGAGTCGATCCGGGTGTTCCCGCTGTCGAACTGGACCGAGCTGGACATCTGGCACTACATCGCCCGGGAGCGCATCCCGCTGCCGTCGATCTACTACGCGCACGAGCGTGAGGTCGTCGAGCGCGACGGCATGCTCTACGCGGTCAACGAGTTTATCCGCCCCCGCTCCGGCGAGGAGCGGTTCAAGGCACGGGTGCGCTACCGCACGGTCGGCGACGCCTCCTGCACGGCGGCCGTCCGCTCGGACGCCGACACGGTGGAGAAGGTCATCGAGGAGGTCGCGGCGACCCGGATCACCGAACGCGGGGCGACCCGCGGCGACGACCGGGTCAGCGAGGCCGCCATGGAGGACCGCAAGCGGGAGGGCTACTTCTGATGACCACCGAGATCCGGCCTCCGGCCGACGCGACCGCGGCGCAGACCGAGACGCAGGCTCGGACGGCAGGTGGGGCCGGGCCGGAATCCCGGCCGATGGACCTGCTGCGCTTCGCCACCGCCGGTAGCGTCGACGACGGCAAGTCGACCCTCATCGGTCGGCTGCTGTACGACACGAAGTCGCTGTTCACCGACCAGTTGGCCGCGGTGGAGGCGGTCAGCGCGGCCCGGGGCGACGAGTACACGAACCTGGCGCTGCTGACCGACGGCCTGCGTGCCGAGCGGGAGCAGGGCATCACCATCGACGTGGCGTACCGCTACTTCGCCACCCCCCGGCGCAAGTTCATCATCGCCGACACCCCCGGGCACATCCAGTACACCCGGAACATGGTGACCGGAGCGTCCACCGCCGACCTGGCGTTGATCCTGGTCGACGCCCGCAAGGGCCTGGTGGAGCAGTCCCGGCGGCACGCGTTCCTCTGCTCGCTGCTGCGGGTTCCGCACCTGGTGCTGTGCGTCAACAAGATGGATCTGGTCGACTGGTCGCAGGAGGTCTTCGAGCGGATCGCCGACGAGTTCGCGGCGTTCGCGGCGAAACTCGACGTGCCGGATCTGACGGTGGTGCCGATCTCGGCGCTGAAGGGCGACAACATCGTCACCCGCTCGGAGAACATGCCCTGGTACGAGGGCCCGTCGCTGCTGCACCACCTGGAGCGGGTGCACATCGCCTCCGACCGGAACCTGGTCGACGTGCGGTTCCCGGTCCAGTACGTGATCCGGCCGCAGTCGACCACGGTCACCGACTATCGCGGCTACGCGGGCCAGGTGGCTTCCGGCGTGCTCAAGCCGGATGACGAGGTGATGGTGCTGCCGTCGGGCTTCACCAGCCGGATCGCGGCGGTGGAGACGGCTGACGGCCCGGTGGCCGAGGCGTTCCCGCCGATGTCGGTGACGGTTCGGCTGACCGACGAGATCGACATCTCGCGGGGCGACATGATCTGCCGGCCGAACAACTCCCCGTCGGTGTCGCAGGACATCGAGGCGATGGTCTGCTGGATGGACGAGACGCGCCCGTTGCAGGTCGGCGGCAAGTACGCGATCAAGCACACCACCCGGTCGGCGCGGGCGATCGTCCGTGGGCTGCACTACCGCCTGGACATCAACACCCTGCACCGGGACGAGGCGGCGGGCGAGCTGAAGCTCAACGAGATCGGCCGGGTGCGGCTGCGCACCACGGTGCCGCTGCTGGCTGACGAGTACCGCCGCAACCGCACCACCGGCGGTTTCGTGATCATCGACGAGTCCACCAACCGTACGGTCGGGGCCGGCATGATCGTCGAGGCCGCCTGACAGCCGCCCCGGGTCACCCCGGGGCGGCTGCGCGGGTCAGTCCAGACGGGTGACCCCGCCGGACGGGCGGACCGTGACGTGGCCCGGGGCGGTGAAGCCCCGCCGCGCGTAGGCGGCCGTGACGGCCGCCGCCACCGGGTCGGCCCCGTCGGCGTCGACCAGCGCCAGCACGCAGCCGCCGAATCCGCCACCGGTCATCCGGGCTCCCCACGCCCCGGCTGCCAGCGCCGCCTCGACCGCGGTGTCGATCTCCGGAACGGTGATCTCGAAGTCGTCCCGCATCGAGGCGTGCGAGGCGGTGAGCAGGGGCCCGACCTCCCGCACCCGGCCGGCGCGCAGCAGGGCCACCGTGTCGAGGACCCGCTGGTTCTCGGCGACGACGTGCCGTACGCGGCGGCGGATCTCGTCGTCGGGCAGCCGCTCCCACGCCTCGGTGAGGCCGTCGGCGGGCACGTCGCGCAGAGCCGCGACCCCGAGCAGCGCGGCGGCCTGCTCGCAGGACGCCCGCCGGGAGGCGTACTCGCCGTCGGCGTGGCGGTGCGGGGCGCGGCTGTCGACCACCAGCACGGCGAGCCCGGCTGCGTCGAGATCGAACGGGATGTGCTCCACGGACTCGTCCCGGCAGTCGAGGAAGAGGGCGTGGCCGGCGCGGCACCGGATCACGGCCGACTGGTCCATGATCCCGGTCGGTGCCCCGACGTAGTCGTTCTCGGCCCGCTGGGCGAGCCGGGGCTGCTGTTCCGCCGGCAGGTCGAGCCCGCCCAGGTCGACGAGTGCGGCCAGCACCGCCGCCTCCAGCGCGGCGGAGGAGGACAGGCCGGAGCCGAGCGGCACGTCGGAGGCGACCGCCAGCCGGGCACCGGGCAACCGGTGACCGGCCGCCCGCAGCGCCCAGACCACCCCGGCGACGTACGCCGCCCAGCCGCCGACGCGGCCCGGCTCGCTGGCGTCGGCAGCGGTGAAGGTGACCGCCTCGCCGGACAGCTCGGACCAGACGGTCCACTGGTCGTCGGGCCCGGGCGCGGCGGCGACGACGGTGCGCAGGGGCAGCGCGAAGGGCAGCACGAAGCCGTCGTTGTAGTCGGTGTGTTCGCCGATCAGGTTGGCCCGGCCGGGAGCCGCCCAGCGGCCGGTGGGCTCGCCGGCGTACCGGCTGCGGAAGCCGACGGTGGCGCGGTCCGCGACGTCGCCGGGTGGTGCCGAGGCGGCGACGCGGGCCGCCGGTGCCGGTGTGTCGGGGCGGTCGGCCGGGGCGGCGGGACTGCCGGCCGGGGCGGCGGGGCCGGTCATGACCGCCCCAGGAGGTGGGTGCGGTAGAAGGTCCACGCGTCGCCGACCATGTCGTGCAGGGTCGGCTTCTCGGGCGTCCAGCCCAGCCCGGTGCGGGCGAGCGCGGCGGAGGCGACCAGTTCGGCGGGGTCGCCGTCGCGACGAGGTGCGATCTCCACGGGCACCGGCTCGCCGGTGACCTCGCGGACGACGTCGATGACCTGGCGGTTGGTGAAGCCGTTGCCGTTGCCCAGGTTGTAGATGCGGTGCTGGCCGGGCGTGGCCGCGTCGAGGGCGAGCAGGTGGGCCCGGGCCAGGTCGGCCACGTGGATGTAGTCGCGGACGCAGGTGCCGTCGACGGTGGGGTAGTCGTCGCCGAAGAGTTGGAGTTTCTCCCGCCGGCCGGCGGCCACCTCCAGGGCGATGGGGATGAGGTGGGTCTCCGGGTCGTGCCGCTCGCCGAGGGCGACCCGGCCGGTCAGGTAGGCCCCGGCGACGTTGAAGTAGCGCAGCGAGACCGCTGCGAGCCCGTGCCCGACGGCCTCGGAGGTGAGTGCCATGTCGACGGCCAGCTTGGTGGCGCCGTACGTGTTGGTGGGGGCCTTGACCGCCGTCTCGGGGATCGGCAGTTCGGTGGGGTTGCCGTAGACGGCGGCGGTGGAGGAGAAGATCAGTTTCGGCACTGCGGCGGCGCGCACCGCGTCGAGCAGGGCCAGGGTGCCGACGGTGTTGGTGTGCCAGTAGAGCTCCGGCCTGACCATCGACTCACCGGCGGCGATCAGCGCGGCGCAGTGCAGCACGCCGTCGAAGCCGGCGTCGGGGGTGAGCACCCGTGCGGCGTCGTGGATCCCGGCCTCGACGTGCGTGGCGTCGGGGGCGAGCGCCTCGCGGTGGCCGGTGCGCAGGTCGTCGAGGACGACGACCTCGTGGCCGGCGTCGAGCAGCATCCGGGTCACCACACTGCCGATGAACCCGGCACCGCCGGTGACGAGCAGTTTCACGGTTGTCTCCTTCTCCACGGGCCCGGTGGTCACCCTATGGTGACGACGGGTGGCCACGCGTACCCTCAGCCCGCCATCATCCCACCATGAAACACCAACTATGAACAGAGTCGAACATCCGCAGCGCTGCCCAGCGCTGTCTACCATCTCTGTCATGGGCACAGACGGTCGCCCCCGGCTCCGCCGCCGCTCCCGGAGCAGACTCCGGCACGAGCCCGGGCCGGTGGCCCGCGTGGTCGCCCGGGTGGTGGTACGGGCCGCCGACGCCGCCACCCGACTGGTGACCCACCTGCTGCGGGCCGGGCCGGCGGCCGGCCGGGAGCGGATCAGCGAGGCCGAGCTACGCGACCTCGTCGCCGCCAACACCCTGCTCGACCCCGTCGAACGGGGCATCATCGACGAGGTGCTGGTCGCCGGTGCCAGCCTCGTGCGTGAGGTGATGATGCCCCGCACCGAGGTCGTCTTCCTCTCCGCCGGGCTGACCATCGCCGAGGCCCGGCGGGTGGTCCGGGAGGCCACCCACACCCGCTACCCGGTCGCCGACGGCACGCACGACGACGTCGTCGGGTTCGTGCACCTGCGGGACGTGCTGCTCCGCCCCGACACCGACCCGCGCACCACCGTCGGGGAGCTGACCCGCGAGGTCAAGCGGCTGCCCGGCAGCAAGCGGGTGCTGGCCGCGCTGAGCGAGATGCGCCGCGAGCGGCACCACCTGGCCGTGGTGGTCGACGAGTACGGCGGCACCGCCGGCATCGTCACGCTGGAGGACCTGATCGAGGAGCTGATCGGGGAGATCCACGACGAGTACGACACCGCCGAGGAACCCGCCCACGCGGGTCTGCCCGCCGTGGTGGACGGTCGGCTCAACCTCGCCGACTTCGCCGAACGCACCGGCGTGAGCCTGCCGGTCGGCCCGTACGAGACGGTCGCCGGGTACGTCATGGCGGCGCTCGGCCGGCTGCCGGTGGCCGGCGACGAGGTGGCGGTGGCCGGTGAACCCGCCGGGGCCGGGGGCGAGTCGGCAACCGGGTGGTCGCTGCGGGTGCTGGCCCTCGACGGGCGGCGGGTGGCCCGGCTCGCGGTCACCGCCGGCCGGCTGCCCGAGCAGCGCACCGTACCGCCACCGGCGGCGGGCCGGGCGACAGGCGCCCGCCGCGGGGCGGCGGGCCGGGCGGGTCGCGCCCGCCCCGAGGCGACGGTGCGGGCGCGATCCGCCGGCCCGTCATGACGGCCGCCGGGGGTAGCTGACAGAATTGCCGGCATGTCCGACGTCACCGCCCGCCCCCGCGTGTTCTCCGGCATCCAGCCGACGGCCGACTCGTTCCACCTCGGCAACTACCTGGGCGCGGTGCGGCACTGGGTGGCCTTGCAGGACAGCCACGACGCGTTCTACTGCGTGGTCGACCAGCACGCGATCACCGCCGGGCACGATCCGAAGGTGCTGCGGCAGCGCTCCCGGCTGGCCGCCGCGCAGCTGCTCGCCGTCGGGCTGGACCCGGAGCGCTGCACCCTGTTCGTGCAGTCGCAGGTGCCCGAGCACGCCCAGCTGGCCTGGGTGCTGGGCTGCATCACCGGGTTCGGCGAGGCCAGCCGGATGACCCAGTTCAAGGACAAGTCGGCCCGGCAGGGCAACGAGCGGGCCAGCATCGGCCTGTTCACCTACCCGATCCTGCAGGCCGCCGACATCCTGCTCTACCAGGCCAACGCGGTGCCCGTCGGTGAGGACCAGCGCCAGCACCTGGAGCTGTCCCGGGACCTGGCGCAGCGTTTCAACAAGCTGTTCGGCCGGACCTTCACCGTGCCCGCGCCGCACATCGTCAAGGACACCGCGAAGATCACCGACCTGCAGGACCCGACGGCGAAGATGTCGAAGTCGTCGTCGTCGCCGGGTGGCATCGTCGACCTGCTCGACGACCCGGCCCGCTCGGCCAAGAAGATCCGCTCCGCGGTCACCGACACCGGCCGCGAGGTCGTGTTCGACGCCGAGACCAAGCCGGGCATCGCCAACCTGCTCACCATCTACTCGGCGTTGAGCGGGCGGAGCATCGACGACCTGGTCGCCGCGTACGACGGCAGGGGCTACGGCGACCTGAAGAAGGACCTGGGCGAGGTGGTGCGCGACTTCGTCGGCCCGATCCAGGAGCGCACCCGAAGTCACCTGGCCGACCCGGCGCAGCTCGACAAGCTCCTCGTCGCCGGCGCGGAGAAGGCCCGACAGGTCGCCGTCGAGACGCTGGGCGTCGTCTACGACCGGGTCGGGTTCTACCGGCCGGTCCGTGGCGAGTAGTCGTCGCACGACGGACGGGTGGGGGCGGCAGCCGGTGGCCGAAGGGGCGGCGCGGAGCGTGGACGACGGTGACGGGGCACCGGTGACCGGCGAGACCATCCAGATCGGGATCGCCGTGGACATCCCGGAGCCCTGGGGCAGCCTGTTGACCCGGCGTCGACTGGAGGCCGGTGACCAGCAGACCGTACCCGCCCACGTGACCCTCCTCGGGCCCACGGAGATCCCGGTCGACGCGTTGCCCGCGGTGGAACGCCACCTGGCCGGTGTCGCCGCCACCCACCTGCCGTTCGCCCTGCACCTGCGGGGCACCGGCACGTTCCGGCCGGTCACCCAGGTGGTGTTCGTGGCCGTCGCCGCCGGGATCAGCGAGTGCGAGCTGCTGGCCGCCGCCATCAACGCCGCCCCCGAGCTGCGCCGGGAGTTGCGCTTTCCCTACCATCCACACGTGACGGTGGCCCAGGATGTCGCTCCCGAGGCGCTGGACCGGGCGTACGAGGATCTGGCCGACTTCTCCGCCATGTTCGAGGTGGAGGCGTTCACCCTCTTCTCGCACAGCGGCAAGACCCGGTGGCAGCCCCGGCGGGACTTCCGGCTGGGGGGCTGAGCGGTCCCGGTCCGGCTGTGCCGGGGTTACGCACGCGGCGACGACGACGGATCGGCGAGGATGACGACGTGAACCTCCTGGGTCGGGTGACGACGGGCATCGACCGCCGACTGAAGGCCGCCCGCCGCCGCTCCCCGGCCTTCAGCCACCTGTGGCGCGCCGTCGAGCTGTACGCCGACCTGCTCGGTGCCCGGCTCGCGGCGGCCATCGCCTACTACGGGTTCTTCGCGGTGTTCGCGCTGGCACTGGTCGCGTACTCGATCTTCGGCGCGATCCTGGAGGACAACGACGAGGTCAGCGCCGCCGCCGCGGACTTCCTGGAGGAGAACCTCCCCTTCATCGACCCGGCGCAGGTGGCCGAGAGCAGCGGCACGGTCGGGGTGGTCGGCCTGGTCATCCTGGTCTTCACCGGGATCGGCTGGGTGGAGGCGATCCGCTCCTCGCAACGCCTGATGTACGGCCTCAACCAGCAGCCGGGCAACCTGGTGGTCCGCCGCCTGGTCGACCTCGGCGTGCTGGTCGTCTTCTTCGTGCTGCTCGGGATCTCGGTGGCCGCCGTCGACACGCTGGAGTCGCTGCTGCGGTTCCTGCTGCGCAGCACCGGCTCGATCGGGCTGACCACGGTCAGCGCGGCGCTCAGCGTGCTGGTCAACGCGGTGCTCGCCACCCTGCTGCTGGTCGCGGTGCCCCGGCTGCGGATGAGCCGGGTCCGGCTGCGCCCCGTGGTGCTGCTGGTCGCGGTGGGCATCACGCTGCTCAACACGGTCGGACGGTTCTACGTGGTACGCACCGAGCGGAACCCGGCGTACACGGTGGTGGCCGGCGCGGTGGGCCTGCTGCTCTACCTCTACCTGCTGAACCAGTTGGTGCTCTTCGGCGCGGCGCTCGCCGCGACCAGCCACCGCGGCCGGGTGGTGGACCTCGCCGAGCAGCCGACCCCGCGCGATCTCGACGTGGACACCGGTCCGGGCACCCCGGGCGGCGCCGGGTGAGGGAGGACGGGGGAGGTGTCGTGCTGATCCCGGTCGACCCGGCGTCGCCGGTGCCGCCGTACGAACAGGTGCGCGGCCAACTCGCGGAACAGGTGGGCGACGGCCGGCTGCCGGTCGGCACCCGGCTGCCCCCGGTGCGGCAGCTCGCGGCGGATCTGGGTCTGGCGGTGAACACCGTGGCCCGCGCCTACCGCGAGTTGGAGGCCGCCGGGCTGCTGGAGACCCGGGGCCGGCACGGCACGTTCGTCGCCCCCGGCCGCGACGACGCCGTCGACCGCCTCCAGCGCGCGGCGGTGGCCTACGCCGCCGAGGCGATCCGTCTCGGCGTGCCGTCGGACACGGCCCTGTCCCTGGTCCGCGCAGCCCTGGCCGCCCCACCTCCGCCCCCGCGGTAGGGCGGGTCTCCCGAGCACCCGCCGGCTGCTGCCGACCGGGACGCCTCGCGCTGCTGCCGACCGGGACGACTCGCGGCCCCTGCCGGCCGGCGACGACCTGCGGCCCCTGCCGGCCGGGGCGTTGCCCGGCGGCGTTGGCGGTTCGGGCGTGGCCGGTCGGGCGACGGGCCAGGATGGGAACGTGGGGGCACTCGTGACGTTGGACCTGCCGGAAGACTCGCCGATGCACGACCTGCCGTGGATCATCACCTTCGGCCCGCTGGGTGACGTCGACGAGTGGGAGCCGGTGGTCTGCGGCCCCTACGAGCGGGGGCACGCGCTGTCGCTGGCCGAGGCGGTGGTGGCCGAGGAGCAGTTGATGGCGGTGGTGGAACCGATGCTGCCGGCGGTCTCCGCGGATCAGGTGCGGGGTGAGATCGCCGCGGCGCGGACCGCGGCGCGGGACGAGGCGGCCCGGGCGGAGCAGGCCGACCTCTACGGCGACTTCGAGGACGTGCGGGACGAGGAGTTGGCGGACTCCGCCGCCCGTGCGGAGCACCCGCCGCAGCCACGGGCCGCGCCGAGTGAGGCGGAGCTGCGGGCCGGGTTCGCCCGGATCGCCGAGCTGCTGACCGGCGAGCAGGTCGGCGGGCCGGAGGATGGCGGCCGGCGCCCGGGAGATCGGATTCTCCCGGGCGCCAGCGCCACCTCGCCCCCCACCACAAGGGGTCGGCAGGTCGGTCGCCCGGCGGCGCGGAGCACGCCGGACGACCAGGTTTCGTGACGAGTCACCCGGTCAGTGCCGGGCGAACCAGGCGGCCGAGTCGACCGGGAGCAGGTGGGCGGCGCCCTGGTCGGTGAGGGCCGCGCTGGCGACGACCGGTTCGCCGTACCCGTCGATCAGGACCGGCGCACCGCTGATGTTGACCACGCAGGTCAGCACGGCGTCGCCGGCGGAGCGGCTGAAGGCGAGCACACCGGGCTCGGTCTCCAGCCAGGTGATGGTGCCCGTGCCGGCCAGCGCGGGGTGCGTGTGGCGGATCCGCAGCGCCGCCCGGTAGAGCTCCAGGGTGGAGCCGGGGACGCCGGTCTGGGCGGCCACCGAGAGGGCCCGCCAGGTCGCGGGGGCCGGCAGCCAGCTCAGCTCGCTGCCCTCCGGGCCGAAGCCGTACGGGGCCAGCTCGCCACTCCACGGGATCGGCACCCGGCAGCCGTCCCGGCTCTCGCCGGTGCGCAGGAACGCCGGGTCCTGGCGCAGCTCGTCGGGGAGTTCCAGCACCTCGGGCAGGCCCAGTTCCTCGCCCTGGTAGAGGTAGGCGCAGCCGGGCAGGGCCAGCATCAGCAGGGCGGCGGCCCGGGCGCGGCGCAACCCGACCTCGCCGTCGCCGTAGCGGGTGACGTGCCGCTGTCGGTCGTGGTTGGACAGCACCCAGGTGGTCGGCGCGCCGACGATGGTCGACTCGGCGAGCGCGGTGTCGATGACCTTGCGGAAGGAGTCGGCCGACCACGTGGCGTCGAGGAAGTCGAAGCTGAACGCCTGGTGCAGCTCGTCGGGGCCGATGTAGCGGGCCAGTCGCTGCGGGGTCTCGGCCCACGCCTCGGCGACGGCCATCCGGCCGCCGGGGTAGCTGTCCAGGATCGGCCGCCAGGCGCGGTAGATGTCGTGCACCTCGTCCTGGTCGAAGTAGGGCAGCCGGCCCTTGCCGAGCAGCTCCGACTGGCGCTGGCCGGTGGTCATCGAGTTGAAGCCGACGTCCGGCAGGCCCTCGGCCTTGATCATGCCGTGGGCCACGTCGATGCGGAACCCGTCGACGCCCCGGTCGAGCCAGAAGCGGAGCACGTCCTCGAACTCGGCGCGCACCTCGGGGTGACGCCAGTTCAGGTCGGGCTGGGCGGGGTCGAACAGGTGCAGGTACCACTGGCCGTCGGGCAGCCTGGTCCAGGCGGGGCCGCCGAAGATGCTCTCCCAGTCGTTGGGCGGCAGCTCGCCGTCGTCGCCGCGGCCGTCGGCGAAGATGTAGCGCGCCCGCTCGGGGGAGCCGGGGGCGGCGGCGAGGGCGGCGGCGAACCACGGGTGCGCGCTGGAGGTGTGGTTCGGCACGATGTCGACGATGATCCGCAGGCCGAGCGCGTGGGCGTCGGTGATCATCGCGTCGAAGTCGGTGAGGGTGCCGAACATCGGGTCGACGTCGCGGTAGTCGGCGACGTCGTAGCCTCCGTCGATCATGGGGGAGGTGTAGAAGGGGGTCAGCCACAGGGCGTCCACCCCGAGGTCACGCAGGTACGGCAGGCGCTCCCGGATGCCCGCCAGGTCGCCCGTGCCGTCGCCGTTGCTGTCGGCGAAGCTGCGGACGTAGACCTGGTAGACGACCGCGGACCGCCACCAGTCGGCGTCGGAGATCGGCGGCGTGGCGGTGCTGACGGTCATCGGTGACTACCCCGTTCTGTGGCGCGGGACGGCGGCACCCGCGCGGTACGGGTGAGGGGAGCGCGGGTGTGACCAGAAGGATGCCGCCCGGGTGCTGCAAGAGTCAAGCAGTTCTTGCGCAAGAAGCGTCGGCGGCTGCTGCGGGTGCGGGCTGACTCACGCGGGAACGACGAGCGCCGGCGGCGCCGGACGAGAGTGTCCCGGGTTGCCGGGGGCGGGGCGGGCGCCGGCCGGCGGGGCGACCGCCGTCGAGCCGCGCACCACCAGTTCCGGGCGGAACACGTACTCCGAGTGCGGTGCCCCGTGGCCGTTGATCTCGTCGACCAGGGCCCGCACGGCGGCCACCGACATCCGGTTCACCGGCTGACGCATCGTGGTCAGCGGTGGGTCGGTGAAGGCCATCAGCGGCGAGTCGTCGTACCCGACCACCGACAGGTCGGCCGGCGCGGCCAGGCCGCGCTGCCGGGCCGCGCGGATCGCCCCGAGCGCCATAAGGTCGGAGCCGCAGACGATGCCGGTGACGCCGCGTTCGATCAGCCGCCCCGCGGCGGCCTCGCCGCCCTCCACGCCGAACAGCGACAGTTCGGCCAGCTCGTCCAGGTCGGCCTCGGCGACCCCCAGGCGACCCATCGCGGCCCGGAAGCCGGCCACCCGGCGCTGGACCGGCACGAAACGGTCCGGGCCGGTGATGAGGCCGATCCGGTGGTGCCCGAGGGCGGCCAGGTGGGCCACCGCCAGTTCGGTGGCCTCGCCGTCGTCGCAGGAGACGAAGGGCGCGGCGATGCCGGGGGCGAACCCGTTGATGAACACGACCGGCAGCGGCCGGGCGATCAGGGCCCGGTAGCGGTCGTGGTTGGCGGCGGTGTCGGCGTGCAGGCCGGAGACGAAGACGATGCCGCTGACCTGCCGGTCGAGCAGCATCTCGACGTACTCGTCCTCGGTGACACCGCCGGGGGTCTGGGTGCAGAGCACGGGGGTGTAGCCACTCTGGGCCAGCGTCGACTCGATGACCTGGGCGAAGGCGGGGAAGATCGGGTTGTCGAGCTCCGGCACGACCAGGCCCACGAGGCCGGCGCTGCGCTTGCGCAGTCGGGCCGGGCGCTCGTAGCCGAGCACGTCGAGGGCGGTCAGGACGGCCTGCCGGGTCTCGGGGGCCACGCCGGGGCGGTCGTTGAGCACCCGCGACACCGTGGCCTCGCTGACTTCGGCCTGCTGGGCGATGTCGGACAAACGAGCGCGCATGGCGGCACTTTAGCTTACGGGCAACTTCTTGCGTACGCTCCTGCAAGCCCTTCCATTCTCTGCAACCCCTTGCTAACGTCCCCGCAACATGCGAGAGCAGCGGCGCAGCAACCAGCGCCGGGCAGCAAGAACTTACAGAGGTTTCCACTGGCGGCCGCCCTTCCCCCGGCGGGCCGCCATGACGACAGGAGTACCGATGCGCATCCGTACCGCGGGTGTGGTCGCCGTCTTCGGCCTGGCGCTCGCCGCCGCCGGCTGCGGCAGCGACAGCAACAGCACCGAGCCGGCGACGTCCCAGTCCCCCCAGGCCGCCGGCGGCAAGCTGGTCATCTGGGCCGATGACAAGCGGACCGCCGCCCTCCAGCCGTTCGCGGAGAAGTTCGGCCAGGAGAACGGCGTCACCGTCGAGGTGCAGGCCGTCTCCAAGGATCTCCAGACCAACTTCGTCACCGCCTCCCAGCAGGGCAGCGGCCCCGACGTCGTGGTCGGCGCGCACGACTGGATCGGCAACCTGGTGCAGAACGGCGCCATCGACCCGGTGCAGCTCGCCGCCGACCAGAAGAGCGGCTTCAGCGAGAACGCGATCAAGGCGGTGACCTTCAACGGTCAGCTCTACGGCGTGCCCTACGCCCAGGAGAACATCGCCCTGATCCGCAACACCGAGCTGGCCCCCGAGGCGCCGAAGACCGTCGAGGACCTGGTCGCCGCCGGCAAGAAGCTCAAGGCCGACAAGAAGGCCAGCGAGATCCTCTGCCTCCAGGTCGGCCAGAACGGCGACGCGTACCACATCTACCCGCTGTACACCTCCGGTGGCGGCTACCTGTTCGGCACCACGGCCAACGGCGACTACGACCCGAAGGACCTGGGCGTCGGCAAGCCCGGATCGATCGAGGCGTTCAAGAAGATCGCCGCGCTGGGGGAGAAGGGCGAGGGTGCGCTGAAGCGCTCCATCAGCGGCGAGAACTCCATCGCCACCTTCACCGGCAAGAAGTGCGCCTTCCTGGTCTCCGGTCCGTGGGCGATCACCGACGTCAAGAAGGCCGGCATCTCCTACGACATCTCCCCGGTCCCCGGCTTCGCCGGCGGCAAGGAGGCCCAGCCGTTCATCGGCGTCCAGGCGTTCTACGTGGCGGCCAAGGGGCAGAACAAGGCCCTGGCGCAGGAGTTCGTCGCGAACTACACCACCACGCCGGATCTGGCCGTGGCCCTCTACAACGCCGAGCCGCGCCCGCCGGCGCTGACCGCGGCGCTCGACCAGGTCAAGGGCAGCGACCCCGACCTGGCGAAGTTCCTGGAGGCCGGCCAGAACGGCCAGGTGCTCCCGGCGATCCCGGCCATGGCCGCGATCTGGGACCCGTTCGGCAAGGCCGAGGCCGCCATCATCGGTGGCGCCGACCCGGCCAGGACCGTCACCGCCGCCGGCAAGACGATCGCCGAACAGATCAAGTAATGAGCACGCCGCTGTCCGGCCCGGGGTCCGCACCAGGGACCCCGGGCCGGGGGCCCGTCCGCTCCGGGCTCCCGCGCTCGTCCCGTACCGCGCGGAACCACGCGCCGATCACCGCCACCGGCCTCGCGGTCAAGGTGATCCTGCTCGGCCTGGTGGCCGGGATCGCGATCTGGGCGGCGTTCCCGCTCATCGAGGCCGAGTACTGGATCGGGCTGGCCCTGCTGCTCGGCACCACCGCCGGCCTGTTCTACCTGTACCTGACGCCGCGGCACATCCCGGCCAAGTATCTGATCCCGGGCACGCTCTTCCTGATCGTGTTCCAGATCTTCCCGGTGCTCTACACCGCGAGCACCTCGTTCACGAACTTCGGCGACGGTCACCGCGGCGACAAGCGGGACGCCATCGTCGCCATCCAGTCCGCCTCGGTCACGCAGGTGCCGGGCTCCACCGAGTACGCCCTGTCGATCGCCACCACCGGCGACGCGGCCACCGGCCCGCTGGTCTTCCTGGTCACCGACCCGGCCACCGGCGAGGTCTCCGTCGGTGACGCCGACGGCCTGCGCCCGCTCGACGCCGACGCCGCCACCGTCGCGCCGGGCGGCAGGGTCACCGCCGCCGAGGGCTACACCGTGCTCAACGTCGGCCAGGCCAGCCTGCGCAGCCAGGAGATCACCGACCTCGTCGTGCCGACCGACGACGGCGCGCTGCGCTCGTCCGGCCTGTCGCGCGCCTACGAGGGCAAGGCGGTCCGGGCGTACGAGCGGGCGTGCGACTGCATCCGCGACTCCGAGAGCGGCCGGACGTGGACCGCCGACGAGACGGTCGGTGCCTTCGTCTCCCCCGACGGCGAACGGCTGGCCCAGGGCTGGAAGGTCAACGTCGGGTTCGACAACTTCCAGCGGGTGCTGACCAACCCGGCGATCTCCGAGCCGTTCTTCTCCACCCTGGTCTGGAACTTCGCCTTCGCGATCGGCTCGACCGGGTTCACCTTCCTGCTGGGCATGGCCATCGCCCTGGCGCTGCACTCGCCCAGGATGCGCGGCACCAACTGGTACCGGGTCCTGCTGATCCTGCCGTACGCGATGCCGTCGTTCGCGATGTTGCTGGCCTGGCGGGACATGTTCAACACCGACTTCGGCCTGATCAACAACATGTTCGGGCTCGGGGTCGACTGGTTCGGCCAGCCCTGGTCGGCCCGGATCGCGGTGATCCTGGTGCAGCTCTGGCTCGGCTACCCGTACATGTTCCTGGTGGCCACCGGCGCGTTGCAGGCCATCCCCCGGGAGTTGACCGAGGCCACCTCGGTCGACGGGGCCTCGCCCTGGCAGTCCTTCCGGTCGGTGACCCTGCCGCTGCTGCTGGTGGCGCTGTCGCCGCTGCTGATCGCGTCGTTCGCGTTCAACTTCAACAACTTCAACGCGATCTACATGACCACCGAGGGTGGGCCGTTCCCGGCCGACAACACCACCGCCGGCGCGACCGACCTGCTGGTCACCTACTCGTACCGGCTGGCCTTCGGCGCGCAGGGCGCCGAGTACGGCCTGGCGGCGGCGGTGTCGATCTTCATCTTCGCGATCGTCGCCACGGTCTCCGCGATCAGCTTCCGGCGGACCCGGCAGCTGGAGGAGGTGTACTCATGACCGCGCTCACCGGTCCCCCGGTCGCGGCCGACCCCGCCGCTTCGGCCGCCAGGCGCAACGCCGACCGGCGCAGGAGGAAGCGCTGGTTCGCCCAGGTCGGCTGGCGGCACGTCGTCGGCGTGCTGGCGGTGGCGTTCAGCCTCTTTCCGATCATGTTCGTCATCTCCGCCGCGGTGAACCCGCTGGGCACCCTGTCCTCCACGGCACTGGTGCCCACCGAGGGCGTGTCGTTCGGCAACTTCGGCGAGCTGTTCGAGCGGACCGAGTTCGCCTGGTGGTTCCTCAACTCGCTGCTGCTGTCCGGCGTGGCCACCTTCGCGTCGATCTTCCTGTCGGCGCTGGCGGCGTACGCCTTCTCGCGGATGCGGTTCGCGGGCCGGCGGGTCGGTCTGCTCGCGCTGCTGCTGATCCAGATGTTTCCGCAGTTCCTGGCGATCACGGCGATCTTCCTGATCTTCACCACGGTCACCGACCTGTGGCCGGCCATCGGCTTCAACACCCCGTGGGGCCTGTTCCTGCTCTACATGGGTGCCGCCCTCGGCGCGAACACCTGGCTGATGAAGGGCTTCTTCGACACCCTGCCGAAGGAACTCGACGAGTCCGCCACCGTGGACGGCGCGAGCCACGCCCAGGTGTTCTTCCGGATCATCCTGCCCCTGGTGGCACCGATCCTCGCGGTGACCGGCCTGCTGGCCTTCATCGGGTCGATCAACGAGTTCCTGATGGCCAACGTGTTCCTCACCGACCCCGAGGCGAAGACCCTGGCGGTCGGCATGTTCGGCCTGGTGGCCGGCGAGCGCAACAACAACTTCGGGATCTTCGCGGCGGGCACCCTGCTCACCGCGATCCCCACGGTGCTGGTGTTCCAACTCCTCCAGCGCTACATCGTCTCCGGCCTCACCTCCGGAGCGGTCAAGGGCTGAGCCTCCTCGGCTCACGCTGCGGCAAGGGCGTCGGCGTCCGACGTACACCGGAGCAGTCACGGGCTGACCGCCGCGGCCGGGAGACCGGCCGCGGCGGGCGACCCCATCCTCTCCCTGTCCGGCCGACGCGAAAGGTCGCCCCATGTCCCTCACGCCGCACCACGACGGCTCCGCCCTGTACGTCCCCGAGCAGGAACCCGCCCTCGGCGACACCGTCGACGTCTTCGTCCGGGTGCCGGCCGGCACCGACGTCCGGCAGGTGCACGTGCGCACCACCGGCGACGGCGAGCCTCGGTTCGCCGAGGCCGTCGTGGACCGCCGCGACGGCGACGAGGTCTGGTGGCGGGCCCCGGTCGAGGTCCGCAACCCGGTCAGCAACTACCGCTTCCTGCTCACCGGAGCGCGCGGCACCCGCTGGCTCACCGCCGCCGGCACCGTCGACCACGACGTGCCCGACAACGGCGACTTCAAGCTCGTCAGCTACGCCCCACCGCCCGCCTGGGCCCGCGACGCGGTCATCTACCAGATCTTCCCCGACCGGTTCGCCCGCTCCGCCGCCGCCGACGCCCGCGCCGTGCCCGACTGGGCCGTCCCCTGCGACTGGGACACCCCGGTCGTCGGGCGCGGCCCGCAGACCCCGTACCAGTTCTACGGTGGCGACCTCGACGGGATCACCGAGCGCCTGGACCACCTCGACCGCCTGGGCGTCAACACCGTCTACCTGACACCGTTCTTCCCGGCCCGGTCGAACCACCGCTACGACGCGGCCAGCTTCGACGCCGTCGACCCGCTGCTCGGCGGGGACGCCGCCCTGGCCCGGCTCGCCGAGGCGGTGCACGCCCGGGGCTGGCGACTGCTGGGCGACATCACCAGCAACCACACCGGCGACGCCCACCGGTGGTTCACCGCCGCAGCGTCCGACGGGTCCGCGCCCGAACGGGAGCTGTACTACTTCGACGAGGCGACCGGCGACTACGAGTCCTGGAACGGCGTCCGGTCGCTGCCGAAGCTGAACTGGGGCAGCGCCGAGCTGCGCCGCCGGTTCGCCACCGACCCGGACTCGCTGCTGCGACGATGGCTGCGCCCGCCGTACGCCCTCGACGGCTGGCGGGTCGACGTGGCCAACATGACCGGCCGGCGGGGTGCCGACGCCCACACCCACGAGGTGGCGCGGCTGCTGCGCTCGGTGGTGGCCCAGACCCGCGCGGACGGTCTGCTGCTCGCCGAGCACGGCCACGACCACACGGGCGACCTGGACCGCGACGGCTGGCACGGCACGATGAACTACGTGGGGTTCACCGACCCGGTCTGGTCCTGGCTGCGCCACGGCGACGAGCCGCTGCCCCACTTCCTCGGCACCCCGACCGGGGTGCGGCGGCGGGACGCGCCGGCCGTGCTGGCGACCATGGACGCGTACCGGTCGCTGGTGTCCTGGCGGTCCTACACCCACTCCTGGCAGCTGCTCGGCTCGCACGACTCGGCCCGGATCCGCACGGTGGTCGGCGACGCCGCCCGCCAGGAGGTCGCGGCCGGGCTGCTGGCCACCATGCCCGGCACGCCGGTGGTCTTCGCCGGTGACGAACTGGGCCTGACCGGTGCCAACGGCGAGAGTTCGCGGACGCCGATGCCGTGGCACCGGCCGGAGAGGTGGGACGCCTCGACGTTCGCCGCCTACCGGGCGCTGCTCGCGCTGCGTCGGGGTGAGCCGGCGCTGCGCCACGGCGGCCTGCGCCGGGTGTACGCCGACGCCGACACCCTGGTGTTCCTGCGGGAGTCGACCGCCGGTGGCGTCCTGGTGCTGGCCCGGCGCGCTGCGGGTGCGCCGGTGCGCCTGCCGGGCCTGCCACCCGCCGAGAACCTGTACGGCGGCGCGCCCGCACTGCGCCCCGACCCGACCGGCGCGGTGACCCTGCCCGCCGACGGCCCCACCTTCCAGGTGTGGCGGTTCTGAGAACAGGGGGCCACGGCTCTGAGAACAGGGGCCACGGCTCTGAAACAGGGGGCCGTGGCTCTGGACAGGGGGCCACGGCCCACCGGTTCCGGACAGGTGGGCACGGCCCACTACTACATGACGTCGTTGATAGGGCAGGATGGTGGCCGTGGAAGCTCTGAGACTGATTCTCCTCTACGTGCACCTGGTCGGTTTCGCGCTGTTGCTCGGCGGCGCGGTCGCCCAGCTCGTCAGTGGCCCGATCCGGATCAACAAGGCGATGCTGTGGGGTGCGGTGGTGGCCCTGTTGGCCGGCGTCGGCCTGTCCGCACCGCTGCGCGACGGCGACGAGCCCGCCCCGGCGAAGATCGTGACGAAACTGGTCATCGCGCTGCTCATCTTCGTCATGGTCTTCTTCTCCCGGAAGCGCGACGAGGTCAACCGCGGGCACTTCCTCGCCATCGTCGGTCTGACCCTGGTCAACGCGGCGGTGGCGGTCTTCTGGCGGTGACGTTCCGGGGCGGGCGAGGGCACCCGGAACCGGACGTTCACGACACCCGTACGTATGCGTAACAGCGCCCGGGGTGATCTGCCCCACCCAAGGGTTACGTAGGGGTAACAGGCACCCAACAGTCGTGCACGATTGTCGGCCGGTAGGTGGGCGCGGGCGTACGCTCCCGTCCGTAACGTGGGACGCCGGCGGCACAGCGCAAGCCGGCTCAAGGGCTGCCACCGCGCAGGACGCGGTGTGCAATGGGAAGGAGACGTCTTGCGCTCGATGCGTGGGATGCGGATCGCCTCGGTCGTCGCGATGGGTGGGCTCGTGCTGAGCGCCGCCGCGTGCGGCGAGGCCCCCGATGAGGACAACAACGCCGGTACCGGTGGCGACAAGTACAGCGCCTGCATGGTGACCGACGTCGGTGGCATCGACGACAAGTCGTTCAACACCTCGGCCTGGCAGGGCCTGGAGGACGCCAAGGCCGAGAACGGCGACATCGACATCAAGTACGTCGCGTCGAAGGCGGAGGCGGACTACGAGGTCAACCTGACCCAGTACGTCAACCAGGACTGCGACTTCATCCTGGCCGTCGGCGGCCTGATGTCCGAAGCCACCAAGAAGATCGCCGAGGCCAACCCGGAGCAGCAGTTCGGCATCGTCGACGCCGACCCCGGTGTCGCCAACGTCTACCCGATGCAGTTCGACACCGCTCAGGCCGCCTTCCTCGCCGGCTACGTCGCCGCCGGCATGACCAAGACGGGCAAGGTGGGCACCTACGGCGGTCTGCCGATCCCGCCGGTGACCATCTTCATGGACGGCTACGCCGACGGCGTCGCGCACCACAACCAGGTCAAGGGCACCAACGTGCAGGTCCTCGGGTGGGACAAGGCCACCCAGAAGGGCTCCTTCACCAACGACTTCGTCAAGCAGGACGAGGGCAAGAAGGTCAGCGACGCGCTGGTGGCCCAGGGCGCGGACATCATCATGCCGGTCGCCGGCGGCGCCGGCCTCGGCACCACCAGCGCGGCCAAGGCGTCCGGCGGCAAGTACAACACCATCTGGGTGGACGTCGACGGCTGCAAGAGCACCCCGGACTGCTCCGTGATCATCACGACCGTGGTGAAGAACATCCCGGGCGCCGTCAAGGAGGCCGTGCTCAAGGCCGCCGGTGGCGAGAAGCTGGCGGCCGACCCCGGCTTCGTCGGCACCCTGGCCAACGACGGGGTGTCCATCGCCCCGTACAACGAGTTCGACAGCAAGGTGCCGGCCGAGCTCAAGGCCGAGGTCGACAAGCTGAAGGCCGACATCTCCGCGGGCACCGTCAAGGTCGAGTCCGCCGCGCAGCCGAAGTGACCTGTCGCCGGCAGCCACGGTGAGACGATCATCGCGGCGGCCGGCGCACGGTTCAGCACCACGTTCCGGCCGCTCCGGCGCCGCGCGGACCACTCCGTCGGCGACCGGGGCGGCCGGTCCACTCCACCGGCCGGCCACCCCTCGCCGGTACCGGGTCCGCGGCGGCTACGCTGCACCATCGCTTCGCACTCCAGGAGGTTGCGCTGAGACTCGAACTGCGCGGCATCACCAAGCGGTTCGGTGATCTGGTCGCCAACGATGACATCGACCTGACGGTGGAGCCTGGAGAGATCCACGCCCTGCTCGGCGAGAACGGTGCCGGCAAGTCGACCCTGATGAACGTCCTCTACGGGCTGTACCAGCCCGACGAGGGCGAGATCCTGGTCGACGGGAAGCCGTTGAAGCTGCGGGGCCCTTCGGACGCGATCGCGGCCGGGATCGGCATGGTGCACCAGCACTTCATGCTGGTGCCCGTCTTCACCGTCGCGGAGAACATCATGCTCGGCGCCGAGCGCACCCGGGGCGGCATCGCCGGCTTCCTGGACCGCCGCCGCGCCCGTCGCGAGGTCGCCGAGGTCTCCGAGCGGTACAACCTGCGGGTCGACCCGGACGCGGTGATCGAGGACCTGCCCGTCGGCCTCCAGCAGCGGGTGGAAATCGTCAAGGCGCTGACCCGCGACGTCGACCTGCTGATCCTCGACGAGCCGACCGCGGTGCTCACTCCGCAGGAGACCGAGGAACTGCTGACGGTCATGCGGTCGCTCAAGGCGGCCGGCAAGTCGATCGTGTTCATCACCCACAAGCTCGGCGAGGTCAAGGCCATCGCCGACCGGATCACCGTGATCCGGCGCGGGAAGACCGTCGGCACCGCCTCCCCGACGGCCAGCCGGGACGAACTGGCCGCGCTGATGGTCGGTCGCAGCGTCCGGCTCACCGTCGACAAGACCCCCGCCACCCCCGGCCGCCCCGTGCTGGAGGTCTCGGGCCTGGTGGCCGACGACGACCGGCAGTGCCGCGCGGTGCGCGGCGTCGACCTCACCGTCCGTGCGGGCGAGGTGCTGGGTGTCGCGGGCGTGCAGGGCAACGGGCAGACCGAGCTGATCGAGGCGATCATGGGGCTGCGGCCGGTGCTGGCCGGCTCGGTCACCGTCGACGGCCAGCGGATCGACGGCTGGTCGACCAAGAAGGTGCTCCGCGCGGGCGTCGGCTACGTGCCCGAGGACCGCAGCGTCGACGGCCTGGTCAAGGAGTTCTCCGTCGCGGAGAACCTGGTCCTCGACGTCTACGACCGCCCGCCCTTCGGCCGGGGCCTGGCGCTGCGGCCGGAGGCCATCGCGTCGTCCGCCCGGGAGCGGATCGCACAGTTCGACGTGCGGACGCCCTCCGCGGACTCCCCGGTCGGCACCCTCTCCGGCGGCAACCAGCAGAAGGTGATCGTGGCCCGGGAGCTGTCCCGGGAGCTGAAGCTCCTCATCGCCGCCCAGCCCACCCGCGGCGTGGACGTGGGCTCGATCGAGTTCATCCACGGCCGGATCGTGCGTGAGCGCGACCAGGGCACCGCCGTGGTGGTGGTCTCCAGCGAACTCGACGAGGTGATCGGCCTGGCCGACCGCATCGCGGTCATGTACCGCGGCCGGATCATCGGCGTCGTCGGCCCGGACACCCCCCGCGAGGAGATCGGTCTGCTGATGGCCGGCGTCACCCCGGACACCGCGCCGGCGGACCGCCCGTCACCGGGAACCGGGGCCACCACGGCCACCACGAACGGCGACGCGGCGACCACCACCGACGCCACGGCGGCCACCACCGACCGCGACGTCCCGGCCACCGACGGCGCGGCTCCGGCCCCCGAGGGCCCAGTCAACGAGGACAAGCGATGACCGACAACCCCCAGGCGGGCTCGCCGGACAAGGAGCCGGCGAGCGAGGAGCAGGCCGGGCGGACCGCGCTCGGCAACACCGAACGCGCCGAGGTGGCGACCACGCCGAAGCAGCCCACCCCCGAGGCCCGCCCGACTCTGGGCCGGCTGTTCCTGGACAACCTCTGGGCGGCGAACACCGTCACCGTGACGGTGCTGTCGCTGCTGCTGGCGATGCTCGTCGGCGCGGTGCTGATCATCGTGTCCGACCCGGACGTGCTCGGCACGTACAGCTACATCACCGCGCGGCCCGCCGACGCGATCAACTCCAGTTGGACGTTGGTCAGCGAGGCGTACGGCAACCTGTTCAAGGGCGCCGTCTTCGACCCCGACGCCGTCGGGTTCCAGGCGGCGATGAGCCCGATCTCGGAGACGCTCACCTACACCGCCCCACTGGTGTTCACCGGCCTGGCGGTGGCGCTCGCCTTCCGGGGCGGCCTGTTCAACATCGGTGCGCAGGGCCAGGCCACCATGGGCGTCATCCTGGCCGCCCTGGCCGGTTTCCTGCTGCCCCTGCCGCCCGGCCTGCACCTGCTGGTCGCGGTGCTCGCGGGCGCGCTGGGCGGCGCGATCTGGGGCTTCGTGCCGGGCATCCTCAAGGCGCGTACCGGCGCGCACGAGGTGATCAACACGATCATGCTCAACTACATCGCGGTGTACTTCCTGACCTGGATGATCGTGCAGAACGGCGTCCGCGACCCGGACCGCGCGGACGCGATCAGCAGGTCGGTGGACCCCTCCGCGCAGCTGCCCCGGCTGCTCGGTGACGGGCTGCGGGTGCACGCCGGCATCATCCTGGCGGTGCTCGCCACCTGGGCGGTGGCCTGGCTGCTCAACCGCTCCACGCTCGGCTTCGAGCTGCGCGCCGTCGGTGCCAACCCGGACGCCGCCCGCACCGCCGGGATCAGCGTCACCCGCACCTACGTGCTGGTCATGGTGTTCGCGGGTGCGCTTGCCGGGCTCGGCGGCTCGCAGATGGTGCTGGGCACCACCGCGAGCGCTCTCACCCCGCTGGTGGTCGCCCAGATCGGCTTCGACGGCATCCTGGTGGCGCTGCTCGGTCGGGTCAAGCCGTGGGGCGTGGCGCTGGCCGCCCTGCTGTTCGGCGCGTTGCAGGCCGGCGGCAACCGGATGCAGTCGTACTCGGGGATCTCGCTGGAGCTGGTCACCGTGCTCCAGGCGCTGATCGTCATCTTCATCGCCGCGCCTGCCCTGGTGAAGGCGATCTTCCAGCTCCGGGCCGCCCGCGCCGCCCGGCCGCAGACGAGCCTCGCGAAGGGCTGGTGACAGATGTCCACGATGGCTGTCGAGGACGTCGCGGTCGCGCCGGTCGACGAGGGATTCTGGACCCGTACCCGCAAGGTGGGCCTGGTGCTGGTCGGGCTCGGCCTGCTCGGCGCGGTGCTGTTCGGGGCCCTGGCCACCGACCAGCAGGCCCGCTTCACCCTCAGCGAGGACTCGGCCGGCGCCGCGCTGGAGGTCAACGGCACGATCGGCGCGATCGGATTCGGGATCCTCGCCCTCGCGGCCGGCGCGGCCATGCTGGCGGGCCTGCCGAAGCGCTGGTTCATCCCGGTGCTCGGTGCCGGTCTGGTCGCGTTCGTGCTGTCCTTCCTGTGCTGGCAGGTCTCCGCCGCGCCGGCCGGGCAGAACTTCATGCCCATGGTCAACATCATCCGGGGCACCTTCATCCTCGCCCTGCCGCTGATCTTCGGTGCGCTGGCCGGGGTGCTGTGCGAGCGCTCGGGGGTGGTCAACGTGGCCATCGAGGGCCAGTTGCTGATGGGGGCGTTCAGCGGCGCGCTGTTCGGCAGCATCTCCGGCAGCGTCTGGGTGGGCCTGGTGGCCGCCGCGATCGGCGGCGCGCTCATCTCGCTGCTGCTGGCCGTGTTCGCCATCCGCTACCTGGTCGACCAGGTCGTCATGGGCATCGTGCTCAACCTGCTCGCGGTGGGCGTCACCGGCTTCCTCTACGAGCGGCTGATGCAGACCGACGCGCAGCGCTACAACAGCGCGCCCCGGTTCAGCAACTGGGAGATCCCGCTGCTGTCGGACATCCCGCTGCTCGGTCCGGCGCTGTTCCGCGGCAACATCTTCCTCTACCTCGGCCTGCTGCTGGTCCTGGTGATCCACATCGCGTTGTTCCGCACCCGCTGGGGGCTGCGGACCCGCGCGGTCGGCGAGCACCCGACCGCCGCCGACACCCTCGGCGTCCGGGTGCTCCGGCTGCGGTACCTGAACGTGCTGGCCGCCGGCATGGTGGCCGGTATCGGTGGCGCGTCGTACACGTTGGCGCTGTACTCGTTCACCAAGAACATGATCGGCGGTAAGGGCTTCATCGCCCTCGCGGCGTTGATCTTCGGCCGGTGGAGCCCGACGGGGGCGCTGCTGGCGGCGCTGTTCTTCGGCTTCGCCGACCAGCTCGCCACCTACCTGAGCGCCATCAACAGCGTGATCCCCAGCCAGTTCCTGGCCATGCTGCCCTACCTGGCGACCATCCTGGCCGTGGCCGGGCTCGTGGGCCGGGTGCGCGCACCGGCCGCGGATGGTAAGCCGTACATCAAGGGCTGACGGGAGCTGGCATGGAGATCGACTGGGTGCGGCTGCGGGCCGCCGCCACCGAGGTGATGCGGCACGCGTACGTGCCGTACTCGAAGTTCCCGGTCGGGGCGGCGGCGCTCGTCGACGACGGTCGGGTCGTGGTGGGCTGCAACGTCGAGAACGCCGCGTACGGCGTGGTGCTCTGCGCCGAGTGCGGGGTGGTCTCCTCGCTGCACGCCACGGGCGGCGGGCGGATCGTGGCGCTGTCCTGCGTCGACGCCACCGGTGAGCCGTTGATGCCGTGCGGGCGCTGCCGCCAGCTGTTGTGGGAGCAGGGTGGGCCGGAGTGCCTGGTCGAGGCCGCCGAGGGCCCGCTGCGGATGGCCGAGCTGCTGCCGCACGCCTTCGACGTGGCCGACATCGAGGCGGTCACCGGGGCGCACCCGGTGCCGGAGGTGCCGGGCCGGCTCGCCGCCTGGCGCGGCCGGGGCACCGTGTTCGTGCACCCCGACCTGTCGGCCGGGCAGCAGGTCTGGACGGCGTACTGGGAGAGGTCCGCCGGGGACGACGCGGATGCCGAGACCGGGGTGCTGGAGGAGGGGCCGAGCTGGGGCGACCCGGCGGAGGCGATCGCCTGGGGACTGGCCCGTACGCCCCGCGTGGTCGTGGTGGACGCGGGCGGGACGATCTTCTGGGCCGGCGAGGGTGAGCCGCCGATGGAGATCCCGGTTCGTTGGAGCTGAGGTTCAGGCCGCGGGTCGGTATCCGTCATGCGACTGGGGGGAGATCTGTTCATGAGTAGTGGCTTTGCCGCTGTCGACGTCATCCGGGTGAAGCGGGACGGGGGAGTGCTGTCCGACGCGCAGATCGACTGGGTGGTGGACGCGTACACCCGGGGGGCCGTGGCCGACGAGCAGATGTCGGCGCTGGCCATGGCGATTCTGCTGAACGGGATGACCGGTGCGGAGATCGCCCGGTGGACGGCCGCGATGATCGCCAGCGGCGAGCGGCTGGACCTGTCGTCGGTGCCCCGTCCGACCGTGGACAAGCACTCGACCGGGGGTGTCGGTGACAAGATCACCCTGCCGTTGACGCCGCTCGTGGCGGCCTGCGGCGCGGCCGTGCCGCAGTTGTCCGGCCGGGGTCTCGGGCACACCGGCGGCACGCTGGACAAGCTGGAGTCGATCCCCGGCTGGCGGGCCGGCCTGGGTAACGCGGAGTTCATCGCCCAGCTGCGCGACGTCGGCGCGGTGATCTGCGCGGCCGGCGACGGCCTCGCCCCCGCCGACCGCAAGCTGTACGCGTTGCGCGACGTCACCGCCACGGTGGAGGCCATCCCGCTGATCGCCAGTTCGATCATGAGCAAGAAGATCGCCGAGGGGACCGGCGCTCTGGTGCTCGACGTGAAGGTGGGCTCCGGCGCGTTCATGAAGTCCGTCGACGACGCCCGCGAACTGGCCCGCACGATGGTGGAGCTGGGCGGTGCGCACGGCGTGCGGACGGTGGCGCTGCTCACCGACATGTCCACGCCGTTGGGGCTGGCCGTCGGCAACGCGGTCGAGGTCACCGAGTCGGTCGAGGTGCTGGCCGGCGGTGGCCCCGCCGACGTGGTCGAGCTGACCCTGGCACTGGCCCGGGAGATGCTGGACGCGGCCGGCCTGCCGGACGCCGACCCGGCGGCGGCGCTGCGCGACGGCCGGGCGATGGACTCCTGGCGTGCCATGGTGCGGGCCCAGGGTGGTGACCCGGACGCCCCGATGCCGGCGGCGGGCGAGGTCGAGGTGGTTCGTGCCGAGGCGGACGGCTTCGTGGCGTCGGTCGACGCGTACGCCATGGGGGTGGCCGCGTGGCGGCTCGGCGCCGGGCGGGCCCGCAAGGAGGACCCGGTCAGCGTTCCCGCCGGAGTGGTGCTGCACCGGCGGCCGGGCGATCCGGTGCGCGCCGGTGACCCCCTCTACGAGTTGCGCGCCGAGCGGGCGGACCGGCTCCCGGCGGCGCTGGCCGAGGCGGCCCGCGCCGTGACCGTGGCACCCGCCCCGCCGGCGACGGCACCCCTGGTCATCGAGCGGATCGGCTGAGCCCGTCCGGGCCGTGCCCCATGGTGCTGACCTCCGAGGAGCGCTATCCTCCCAGGCCAGGGGGGACAACCGGCGCCGTGCCGTCGTGAGCAGACAGGATTATCCGCCGTGATCGTTCCTGCCCCGGACCCCCGAGAGGTGCGCGAGGCCAGCCTGGACGAGCTGACCCGGCTGCACCTGCCCCTACCGCCGTCGCAGTTCCCCCTCGTGTGGGAGCCGGGCGACGAGATCGAGCTGCGCCCGACGGCGGACATCGAGGCGCGGATCGCCGTGCTGCACCTGATCCTGGCCCGTTGCTTCGGCATGCCCCCGCAGGCGGCGATGAGCTGGCTGCTCGCCTCGCACCTGGTGGAGAGGGTCACCCCGCCGGAGTTCCAGTTCGTCACCGGCGGCAAGGGCGACCACCGTTCGTTCGTGCTGCACCACGACGCGTTGTTCTCCCTGGCCTGGGTGCTGGGGCTGACGAAGATCCTGGACCCGACGCTGCCGGTGGACGAGCGACTGGTGGAGCGGCTGCCGCACATCGCCGCGGGGGAGACCTTCGGGCAGTGGCGCTCGCGCATCCTGACCGCTCCGCAGCACCCGGCCGACGCGGCGGCGCTGCTCGACCTGCACTACTGCCTCGACTGGGCGTACCTGGAGGTGGAGCGAGCGGGCCGGTCGCTGCCGGGACTGGTCGACGCCAACGCGATCGGCCAGCGCCGGTGGGCGCTGGAGTGGGCGGTGATCCTGCGCGGCCCGTACCACGACGAGCCGCCGGGCTGGGAGGAAGTCGACCTGTCGACCTAGCGGGCGCGTGGCGGGGGCGCCTGGCGGGGGCGGTACACGCCGAGCCGCACCGCCACGGTGACCCGGACGGGCTCGCCGAGGACGGCGATCCGGTCGGCCAACCCGGCGGGGTCGGTGTGCCAGGCACTCGGGCCCATCCCGACCAGGGTGGCGACCTCCGTGCCCGTCAGGGTCAGCTCCCGGCGGTGCACGGCCGTCGACTCCTCGGTGAAGTGCCCGCCGAGGCTGTCGGCCACCCGGTCGGCCTTGGCCGGGTCGACCCGCAGCAGGCCGAGCGCGGCGACGAGTTCGCCGAGGTGGTCCTCGGCGGGGGTGACGACCAGCAGCCGTCCGGCCCGGTCGAGCACCCGGTGGAACTCGGCGCCGTTGCGGGGGGCGAAGACGTTCAGCAGCACCGTCGCGGCGGCGTCCGCCAGCGGCAGCCGCTGCCAGGTGTCGGTCAGCGCCGCCGCCGCGCGTGGGTGGGCGCGGGCGGCGCGACGCAGCGCCGGCTTGGCGACGTCCAGCGCCAGGCCGACGGCGTCCGGCAGCGCCGCCAGCACCGCGGCGAGGTGCCGGCCGGTTCCGGCCCCGGCGTCCACCACCAGCGGGTACCCGTGTGCCGTGGGTGCGGGTGGCTGCGGGTGGGCTTGATCCGTGGCCGCCGTCGCGGCGCTGGCGTGCCTGGCGTGAACCGCGGCGGTGGCGAGGACGGCGGAGATCAGGTCGAAGTGCCCGGCGGCGAGAAAGTCGGCGCGGGCGGCGACCATCTCGGCGGTGTCCCCGGCGTGCGGGGCGCGCCCGGCCAGCAGGTTGACGTACCCCTGGCGGGCGATGTCGAAGCTGTGCCGGCGCGGGCAGCGCAGGACGCGGGCGTCGCCGACCTCGGCCAGCGGATCGTGGCAGACGGGGCAGCGCAGCCGTCCGACGACGCGGGGGTCCATCACGCCTCCCCGGGCCCGGTCGCGCCAGCCACCCCGGGGCCACGGCCCCGACGGGCCACCAGTTCCGTCACGCCGCCGAACATACCGGGCTGGTCGACGGGGAACGGCAGGCGTCCGTCCCGGTGACGAGCGTCCTCCGGCGGGCCGACGCCCTCCGCCGACCGGGTCGCACCGCCGCCGACTAGGGTCTTGGCATGGGTGCGACTATCCGGTACGAGGACATCGTCAAGGTCCCGAAGGCGCTGCTGCACGACCACCTCGACGGTGGTCTGCGGCCCGCGACGATCATCGAGCTGGCCGCCGAGGTGGGGCACGAGCTCCCCACCACCGACCCCGGGGCGCTGGGGCGCTGGTTCGTCGAGGCCGCCGACTCGGGTTCGCTGGAGCGCTACCTGGAGACGTTCGCGCACACCGTCGCGGTCATGCAGACCGCGTCGGCGCTGCGCCGGGTGGCCCGCGAGTGCGCCCTGGACCTGGCCGCCGACGGGGTGGTCTACGCCGAGGTGCGGTTCGCCCCGGAGCAGCACCTGGAGGATGACCTGACCCTCGACGAGGCGGTCGAGGCGGTGCTGGCCGGCTTCGCCGAGGGCAGCGCAGAGGCCGCCGGGGTGGGCACCCCGATCCGGGTGGGCACCCTGCTCACCGCGATGCGGCACGCGGCCCGCTCGCAGGAGATCGCCGAGCTGGCGGTGCGGCACCGCGACCACGGCGTGGTCGGCTTCGACATCGCGGGCGCGGAGGCCGGCTTCCCGCCCACCCGCCATCTGGACGCCTTCGAATACCTCCAGCGGGAGAACTTCCACTTCACCATCCACGCCGGCGAGGCGTTCGGGCTGCCGTCGATCTGGCAGGCGATCCAGTGGTGCGGGGCCGACCGACTCGGCCACGGCGTACGGATCGTCGACGACATCACCACCACCGGCGACGGGCCGGTGCTCGGGCGGCTGGCGGCGTACGTCCGGGACAAGCGGATCCCGCTGGAACTGTGCCCGTCGTCGAACGTGCAGACCGGTGCCGCGGCCTCGATCGCCGACCATCCCATCGGGGTGCTGCGCGATCTGCGCTTCCGGGTCACGGTGAACACCGACAACCGGCTGATGAGCGGCACCTCGATGTCGCGGGAGATGGCGCTGCTGGCGGACGCGTTCGGCTATGGCTGGAAAGAACTCCAGTGGTTCACCATCAACGCCATGAAGAGCGCCTTCATCCCGTTCGACGAGCGGCTGCGGATCATCGACGAGGTGATCAAGCCGGCGTACGCCAAGCTGGTGTCCTGATCATCGAGGGGTGGTGTCCCGGGCGCGACGGGGGTGGCCGGCGAGCAGGGCCGCCACCCCGCGCAGGACCTCGCGGGCCCGGGCCGCCTCCGCGCCGAGGCCGGTCTGGCGGCGCAGCACCGCCGGCTCGGCACGCAGCAGAGCCAGCCCGCGCCGCACCAGCACCCGGGGAGCCTTGCGCTGCTCGGCCAGGTCGCGGGACAGCCGCCGGAGGAACGTCGCCCCGCGTGGCCGACGCAGGGCGTACGCGCCGGCGAGCAGACCCCGTCGGCGACACTCCTCAACGATCTCAGCAGCAAAGATCCCTTCGGCGACGAAGAGTGGCGAACCGGCTAGTTCGAATGACCGGGTGGCCACCCGGCGATCCGCGCCGAGTTCGTAGACCGGGACGTCCGCCCGGCCCTGTCGGGCCAGCCGGGCGATGACCTCCACAGCGGCATCGGCGTCCCAGGACAACGGTGACTCCCAGTCAACCTGCCCGTTCCGTCGCGGCAACGTAGGGTCACTGCCATCTTTGTAGAAGTCGTCCAAACAGAGCACCGGAAGACCGGTTCGTTGCGCTATATACGACTTTCCGGAGCCGGAGGGGCCGGCGAGGAGGACAACGCGATGCGGATGTTCCATTACCTTCAGTAGCTCCGGACAGACGGAATGCGATCAGATTGTCTCAACATCTCATCACACCCCGAGCCGGGGCCAACCTGGGCTTTCTCTTTCCTCGGTGGCGTGATGGAATCTCGGATGGTCTGACCCGCCGGGTCGGCCGCTGGGTGTTGTCCGGGGTGACGCCCGGCGCGGAAATCACGAGGGCGGTGACGTGAGCAAACGGCCGAAGACGGCGGGTTCCTTCCTGTCGCGTCTACGCCGGCCCGCAGGTCGGCTCCGTGACATGCCGATCTGGTCCAAGCTCGGTCTCATCATGATCGTGCCGACCATCGCGACTGTGGTCGTGGGCACCAGCGGACTGATCGACCACCTGGAGTCCCTCAACGACGCCAACCGCGCCGGTGACCTCGCCGAACTCATCAGCTCCTCGGGCAACCTGGTCGACGGCCTGCAGGACGAGCGCACCACCGCCGTGCTGCTGCTCGGTGTGCCACCCCAGCAGGCCGGCCAGCCGGAGTCGGAGCCGAAGAAGAAGTACACCGCCCTCTACAACCAGGTCGCCCGCCGGGTGGACGACGTCAAGGCGCCGTACTCCCAGCAGCGGGGCGACCTGGAGGATCTGCCGGCCAGCCTGGAGAGCCTGCTCGACGAGATCGACCAGGGCCTCACCGACGTGCCGGGCATCCGCAGCCAGGTACTCAACGGCAAATACAAGATCGTTGAGGCCATTCAGCAGTACGACGCGCTCATCGACCAGCTGCTGTCCGTCCGTGACTCGGCCAGCCAGCTCGCGGGCGACAACGAACTCAGCGACCAGATGCGGGCGGCGGCCGCCGTGGCGCGGGAGAAGGAGGCCCTGGCGGACCGCCGGCTGGTGGTACACCGGGCGCTGATCGCCGGCGGCATGAGCGCGACCCTGCGCGAGGACTTCATCTTCAGCAAGACCGCCGAGCAGCAGGCCGGGCAGGCGTTCTCGACCGTCGCCGTCGACTCGCAGGAAGAGTTCCACGACCAGACCATCTCCGGCCCCGACCTGCGTCAGTCGATCCTCTACACGAGCCAGGTCGCCTCGGACAACTCCGACAACCTGGCCGGTGTCGACTTCAACGCCGACCAGTGGGACGCCGCCATGGCCGCCCACGCCGGGCTGGTCCGCAACGTCGAGGCCACCTTCGACCGGAACGTCGTGAACCAGGCCGCCGAGCTGCGCTCGGACGTGCAGCGCCAGGTGTTCCTGGAGACCGGCCTGCTGCTGAGCATGCTGCTGCTGGCCATCCTGTTCGCGTACCTGGTCGCCCGCTCCATGGCCCGATCGCTGCGGGACCTGCGGCAGGGTGCCCTGTCCATCGCCCAGTACGGTCTGCCGCACGCCGTGGCGCGGCTGCGGGACCCGAAGGTCACCGGTCAGCTCTCCCCGGTGCAGCTGGCCAACCAGATCGCCGAGCCGTTGCCGGTGCGGAGCAGGGACGAGTTCGGTCAGGTGACCGAGGCGTTCAACGCCGTCCACCTGGAGGCTGTCCGCACCGCCGCCGAACAGGCCGCGCTGCGCTCGTCGGTGTCCACCATGTTCGTCAACCTCGCCCGCCGCTCGCAGATCCTGGTCGACCGCCTCATCGGCCACCTGGACCGGCTGGAACGCGGCGAGGAGGACCCGGACCGGCTCGCCGAGCTGTTCCAGCTCGACCACCTGGCCACCCGGATGCGCCGCAACGACGAGAACCTGCTGGTCCTCGCCGGTGCCGACTCCACCCGCGTGCAGCGGGAGCCGGCCGCCCTGATCGACGTCCTGCGGGCCGCCCAGTCCGAGGTCGAGCACTACACCCGCATCGAGTTCGGGGTGATCGACCGGGACATCGAGGTCTCCGCCCACGCGGTCAACGACCTGGTGCACCTCGTCGCCGAGCTGTTCGACAACGCCACCGCCTTCTCGCCGCCCGACTCGCAGGTGCTCGTGGAGGCCCGCCGCGTCGGCGACCGCGCCTCGCTCTACGTCGAGGACCGGGGCATCGGCATCAGCGGCGAGCAACTCCACGACCTCAACGAGCGACTGGCCACACCGCCGCAGGTGGACGTCACCGTCTCCCGGATGATGGGCCTGGTCGTGGTGGCCCGGCTTGCGTCCCGACACGGGGTCAAGGTCGAACTGCGTCCGGGCGGCGAACGGGGCACGGTGGCGGAGGTCATCCTTCCCCTGTCGGTCCTGGTACCCCGCGCACTGTCCGGCCGGGCCGGGCAGCACGCCCCCGCCCTGCCCGGCGGCAGCGCCGCACCCTCCGGTCCGACGCCGGCCTTCGGCGCGCTGCCGGCGCTGTCCGGTGCCCCGTCGGGGCCCCGCCCCGGTGAATCCGGCAACCAGGTCACCCTCGGTGGCCGGCCGTTCGACCCGGCCCCGCGTAACGGTGCCGGCACGTCCGGCGCCAGCGGCGGTGCCCGGGCCCTGCCGGCCTGGTCGGACCTGACCGGTGCCTCGGCCGCGAACGGAGTCAACGGCGGCGGGTTCGCGTCCCGGCCGACCAACGGCCAGCCCGTCGACCCGCTGCCGCAGCGGCGGGCGTCCGACGACGACCCCGACACGACCGGCCAGCAGCCCACCATCCCCCGGCAACTGCCGAGCAGCCCCGAGGCCCGGACGTACACGCCGCCGGCGGTGTCGGCACCGCCGGTCCCGCCCGTGTCCGCCCCCCGGTGTCGGGTATGCCCGTGTCGGCGTCGCCGGTGTCCGGTCACCCCGTGTCGGGCGCGCCGGTCTCGGTGCCGCCGGGCAGCCCGCTGCCGCAGCGTCCGGTCTCCGCAGCCCCGGCCGCCGCAGCCCCGCCGAACACGCCGGCCCCGCCGGCCTGGCCGCCGGTCGCCGGTGCCGAGACCGCGCCCCCGCCGGTGCCCGAACGCCTGGCGGCGGCACTGGACATGACCACCGAGCTGCCCCGCGTGCCGCGCACCGCCGCACCGGTGGCCACCCCGGCACAGGCACCGGCCCGCCCCACCACGCCCGCCCCGCAGAACCGGCAGCGGTACGCGGACGAGACGATGGAGCTGCCGATCTTCCGGGAGCTGGAGTCGGCCTGGTTCCGCACCCGGCGCCCCGGCACCGAGGAGTCGGCCAGCGCGCCCCAGGCGGCGCCGGCGGCGGATGCCGCGGCGACGCAGCAGTTCGCGGCCGTGGACGTCACGGGTCGCCCCGCTCCGCAGCCCTCACCCCGCACGGTAGGGAACGCACCGATGGCAGACACCCCGACAGCCGCCGGCGCGCCCCAGGGCAACGGGTCGGCGGCGACCCGTGGCGCCCGTCCCGGCGCTCCCGAGACCCCGCACCGCCCGGCCCCGACCAGCGGTGGCTGGCAGACCGCGGCCGACGACGGCTGGCGCGCGGCCTCCGCAGCCAGCGAGGCACCGGTGTCGGGAACCACATCGACCGGTCTGCCGAAGCGGACCCCGATGGCACAGTTGGTGCCGGGTGCGGTGGAGAAGCCCACCACCTCGGTGCAGCGGCGCTCCCCGGAGTCCGTCCGTGGGCTGCTCTCCGCATACCACCGGGGCGTCCAGCGAGGGCGTAGCCACCCCTCGGACAGCAACTCGACCAGCCCGGAGGCGACTCCGGGAGGGCAGCAATCCTCGCAGTCTGGCTCAGGCCCGGTGGCCGGGAGCGGGCAGAAGGAGCAACAAGGATGACTACTACGCAGGATCTCGGCTGGCTGCTGGCCAACTTCGCCGACCGGGTGCCCGGCGTCGCGCATGCGGTCGCCGTCTCCGCGGACGGCCTGCTCCTCGCGTCGTCACGTGACCTTCCGCGGGACCGGGCGGACCAGTTGGCGGCGATCGCCTCCGGTCTGGTCAGCCTGACCCAGGGCGCGGCCCGCTGCTTCGAGGGCGGCGCGGTGCTGCAGACAGTGGTCGAGATGGACAACGGTTTCCTGTTCCTGATGTCCATCTCCGACGGCTCGTCCTTCGCCGTGCTCGCGGCCCGCAGCTGCGACGTCGGGCAGGTCGGCTACGAGATGGCCCTGCTCGTCGACCGGGTGGGTGACGCCCTGACCCCGCAGCCGCGTACGGCTGTGGGGATGATGGGCTGACCGTCGCGCCGACCGGTGGGTCAGGCGGGGTGGGAACGCAGCGAACGTGGGGAGTCGCCGGTGCGAACCGGTGCCGGGTACGAAGGAGGTGAACGGCGACATGGCCGATCGTGACGAGCCGACCGGAGCGTTGGTCCGTCCATACGCCGTGACCCGCGGACGTACCCGCCCCCGACTCGACATCGCGCTGGAGGCGCTCGTCGAGACCACGGTGCGCGGTCGGAACGCTGCCAGTGGCAATGGCGGCGGCCAGGGCCGTGAACACCAGTACATCGCCGCGCTGTGTGACGGACGCGTGCAGTCGCTTGCCGAGATCGCGGCGCGGATGCAGCTTCCACTCGGCGTGGCCCGGGTGCTCATCGCCGACATGGCGACGGACGGCCTGGTCGCGGTCCACGAGCCGACCATCCTGGACGACTCGGACGACGCGGTGGGCACTGAACTGCTGGAGAGGGTGCTGAGTGGACTTCGCAGGCTCTGACATGTCGCACCGCCCGCCGACCCCGAGCGGGCGCGTGACGTCGGCGAAGATCGTGATCGCTGGCGGTTTCGGCGTCGGGAAGACGACGCTGGTCGGCTCGGTCTCGGAGATCACGCCGCTGACCACCGAGGCCATCATGACCTCCGCCGGAGTGGGCGTCGACGACACCCGGCAGGTGCCGGGCAAGACGACCACCACCGTCGCCATGGACTTCGGTCGTATCTCGATCGACCGGGACCTGATCCTGTACCTGTTCGGTACGCCCGGTCAGACCCGGTTCTGGTTCATGTGGGACGAACTGGTGCGGGGCGCGATCGGCGCGGTCGTGCTGGTGGACACCCGCCGGCTCGCCGACTGCTTCGCGGCGATCGACTTCTTCGAGCATCGCCGGCTGCCGTACCTCGTCGCGATCAACTGCTTCGACGGGATGCAGTACCACGACCCGCAGGACGTCCGGGATGCGCTCGCTATCCCCGTCGACGTACCCGTGGTGGCGTGCGACGCCCGTAACCGGGAGTCGACCAAGCACGTGCTGATCTCGCTGGTCGAGTACGTGCTGACCATGCGCCGTTCGCGCGCGGTCGCACCCGCCTGACATCCCGACCGCAGCGCCCGGCGTCGACCTCGGTCGACATCGGGCGCTGTGTGCTGTGCGCGCCCTCGACTGGTCGGCGGACGACCAGGTCGTCGGGTGTCGCTGGCGGCGCTGTGGGAGTCCTCCGCAGCCGGCCGGGCGGCGGAGGTGCCGGCCCTGACCCGGAACCCCGTCCGGGCCCTGACCCGGAACCCCGTCCGGGCCCTGACCCGGAACCCCGTCCGGGCCCGAGCCGGCAGCCGGGCGGGGGCGAGAGGCGACGCGCGGCAGTCGGGGTGTCACCGGCCATGGGCAGCCCTCGACCCGGTGGGTGCCAGGCGGCCCGACCGGAGGCGCAGCGGAGTTCAGGACCGGTAGCCGGCCGAACGGTACTCGTACTCCCGGTCGTCGTCGCGGTCTCCGGTGTCCCGGGTGAAGTCCCAGCCGCCGGCGGCCTCCCGCCCGGGGCGGCCACCGACCGCGAACCCGCCGATCTCCTGTCCCCGACGCCAGCCACGGAAGTAGCCGGTGGTGTTCTCGGCGAGGCTGGCCGCGTCGCGCACGATCCGCAGCGGACGTTCCTCCCGCAGCGGCGAGCCGGGCACCAGGTTGGCCTGGGGCACCCGCTTGGGTAGACCGGCGGTGGTCTCCGCGCCGACGGCGGGCCGGGCGGCCTGCTCGGCGGCCTGCCAGCCGGTGTCGGCGGTGGTCGACCAGTCAAGGTCGTTGTCCTCGCCGTGGCCGACGAACCAGGCCGACTTCGCCTGCGCGAAGATGAGCAGGTCGCCGTCGCCCTCGTCGGAGACCGGCGGCGGTCGCCGCTCCACCGGCGGCGCGGGCCGGTGCTCGGCCGCCGGACGCTCCGGCCTGGGCGGGGGCTGTGGGCCACGATCGGCGTTCGTCCGGTCGACCAGTCGCAGCGGTGGCGTCTCCAGCTCGTCGGGCCGGGCCGGGCCGGGCCGGGGGGACCGGACGGGCAGCGGCGGCTCGACCAGCCGCAGCACCGGCGGCTCCGGCGGCAGGTCGTCGGCGAGCCACGGGGGAGTGACCCGGCGCTCGGCGCTCGGCTGCGTCGGCGCATCGGTGCCCCGACCGTCGCGTGCGGTGTAGGGCGGCGCGACCGGGTCGCGGGGGGCGGCGTCGGCCGGCTCCTCCGCGTTGTTCACCAGCGGCCAGTTGGCCCGCGAGCCCGGCGCCGGCGGCTCCTGCCCGGGGCGCTGGGCGGACACCGGCACGTTGAGGTCGGTGGCGCTGAAACCGCCGGTCGGGGGTTCGACGTTGGTCTTCGGCCGGGGCGGGATGACGGTGCGCTGCCGCTCCGCGCGGGCGTTGGCGATCGCCGCGGTGGTCAGCGTGGGACGGAACGGCTCACCCGCGTCGGCTGGCGGGACGGTTCCCCGCTGCGTCGGGGCGATCGGCGTGATGCCCGGCGGTGGGGGCGGCGGCGCCGAGACCGGACGGTTGGCGGGCGCGTCCATCCGGGACGGTGCGGGTTCGGGGCGCGCCGCCGGAGGACCGGCGACCGCGGCCGGCGCGACGGGCGGCGGGGCCACGGGCGGCGGAGCGACCGGCATCGGGGCCGTCGGCGGTGGACCCATCGGCCGGAGGGCCGGTGCCGGGGCGTTGCTGGGAACCGGCTCCGGGCGACTGCGCCGGCCGGTGGTGTGCTCGGGCCCGGCCGGCCGGAGCGTACGCAGTCCGGCGTCGGCCGTGGCGCTGTGACCGGGCAGGTCGCCGACGGGTTCGCCACGGCGGGCTGCGGCGCGGCGTCCCGGTGCTGGATTCGGCGCGGCGACCCGGGCGTCCAGGGCACCGACCAGGGCCTCGCAGCCCGCGTCGCAGGCGCGCACGGAGGCGACGGCCTGCCGGACGGTCTCCGCCACGGCAGAGGTCAGCGCCCGGTTCACGGTGGCCCGGCGGGGCGTCTCGGAAATAGCCACCCGCAGCGCGGTGACCGCCTCGTTGATCTCCTCCGCGTCGCCGAGACCCTCGGCGGCGAGGTGCGCCGCGACCGCGTCGGCGGCGACGGCCACCTCACGACCCCGGGCGACGGTGCCGGTCAGCATCCCGGGCTCCGGCAGGGCGTCCAGGACGGCCAGCGGGATCGGTTCGGCCGGGTCGGGGTAGGCGCGTAGCGCGGCAGGGTAGAGCTCGCGAAGGACCTCGCGCAGCGCGACCGCGGCAGAGTGCCGGCCGCTGGCCAGTGCGGCGTGCGCGGAGAGGACCTGCTTGTAGCCGGCCAGGTCGCGGGGTGCCGGCAGGGTGACTGCGGACAGGGCACCGGCCTGCAGGGCGCGGGCCAGGCCGACGGCCTGCCGGACGACCGGCGGCGCCTGCATCTCCTCCAGCGAGTCGTCGTCGGCGAACCGCTCGGCGAAGTCGTCGACCGAGTCGTCGTCGGCGATGGCCAGGGGACGGCCCGCGGCGCTGAGCAACGAGGTGACGGTGTGGTCGTCGCTGTCGGCGGCGATCGCCACGCCGCTCGGCCCGCCGGACCGCTCCACGAGCAACGTGACCAGGCGGGCGTAACCCGCCGCGTCGTCACCGACCTCGTGGACATGCAGCAGACGGCCTGCGTCGTCGACCACAGCGGACGTCAGCGTCGAACCGGCCGAGGCCGGTCGGTCGGCCGGATCCGCCGACGCCAGACCGCAGTACACGCGCACGAGCGCCACAGCGTCGTCCTCCTCCCGGGACACAGGTCCTTGCTCTGCCAGAGACTGATGCTCCCCGCTCGGGGTCAGTCGCGCCAGTCCACCACCGCAGAGATCTTCCCGACAATGGTGCGCCAACCCAAACTTGCGGTTTGTGCCCCGATTTTCTTGAGCCGCCGCCGGCCGAGGAAACCGCCGATACCGCCGTCGACGGTGGCCCGCAGGGCCTCGTCGAGGTCGTCGAGGCTGGACCCGGCGGAGAGCATGTCCAGCACCGCGGGCAGGCGCAGGGCGTACGCGAGGTCACGGGCGACCTCGCCCGCCTCGATCAGCAGCGTCGAATCCCACGTGTCGTGGCCGCCGCGCAGGTTCTCGACGACGAGGTCCAGCTCGTAGACGTCCTCGTCGAGCGGTGCCACGTCCGCCGGTTCCAACCGTTCGGACAGTTCATTCCAGCTGTCCAGCTGGGACATGTCGGTGGGGGCACCGGAACGGACGAAAGTGACCAGCGACTCCGGCGACTTGAACAGCAGGAGCCGGCCGCGGTGGCTGAGGAAGACGGGCACCTCCTCGTCGTCGGCCTTCTCGTCGTCCTCGTCGGCCTGGTCGTCGCGGGTGGACGCGTCGCCATCCGACGTGCGCCCGGCCCGCTCGTCCTCGTCGCTCTCGGCGAACTCCTGGGCGACCTCCTCGTCGAGGATGACGACGGACTCGTCGTCGTCCTCGTCGTCGGTCTCGACCACCTGGCGACGGGCCAGGAAGGGGTCGTCGGCGTCGCGCTCGGCCACGTCGGTCGGGGTGAGCTCACCTGCCGGCCGGTACGCCCGCAGCGTGTAACCCGTGCCGGCGGGGAGGGCGATCTCCACCGGGTCGATCCGCACGTCGTCCCAGAGCGCGCGGGCCGTCACGGCGGAGGCGGTTGCGGTGTCGGGCTCGGCGGTGGCGTCGTCGAGCTCGGGCTCGTCGGCGTCCGGCCGTTGGGGCGACTGGCGGGCCACGCTGACCTCCGTGTGCTTCGGGCTGCCCACCCGCCGCGTCCATGTCGGCGAGTGACTCTGGGCACATACCCTAGTGGGCGGCTCCGCAACGGTGATGCCCGCACCCCGGTCGCGGTCCGGGTTCAGCGTCACGATCGCTTGTTTCCTCGACATCGACGCCGGCAACGCCGCGCCCGGATCGTCCACCGATCCGCTGCGGCGACCCGCGGCGCCGGACCGGGTCAGGGGCGCAGCGCCAGGTATCCCCGCTCGGCCGCCTCCTGGAGCTGCCACTGGTCGCGGTACCAGCCAGGGGTGGCGACCAGGTCGGCGTGCCGGCCCCGCTGCACGATCCGGCCGGCGTCGAGCACCAGGATCTCGTCCAGGTCGGCCAGCCCGCTGAGCCGGTGGCTGATCACCAGCACCGAGTGCCCGGCCGGCGTGGCTTCCAGCGTCGAGGCGAGCACCGCGTCGGCGGCGGACGGGTCGAGGCCCTCCGTCGGCTCGTCGAGCACCAGCACGGCCGGCGCGGCGAGCAGGGCCCGGGCCAACGCCAGCCGCTGCCGCTGGCCGCCGGAGAGCTGTCCGCCCTCCTCGCCGACCACGGTGTCCCAGCCGTCCGGCTGCGCCCGCACCCAGTCCCGCAGCCCGGCCGCCGCGACGGCGGCGTCCTGCGCGTCCTGGTCCGCGCCGGGCCGGCCCAGCAGCAGGTTCTCCCGCACCGTGGTGTGGAAGACGTGGGCCTCCGCCAGCAGGCCGCCGACCAGGCGGGGCAGTTCGTCCGGCGGGTACGTCGACACGTCCCGGCCGGCCACGGTGATCCGGCCCTCGTCGGGGAGCACGGCACCGGTCAGCGCGGCGGCGAGGGTGCTCTTGCCGGCGCCGCTGGGGCCCACCACCGCGACCCGCCGCCCGGCGGGCAGGTCCAGGTCGAAGCCGTCCAGCGCGGGGGCCGCCCCGGGCCGGTAGCGCACCGTGACCCCCGCGAACCGCACCGGCACGCCGCCGGTCGGGGCGGGTGCCGGGCCACCGTCCCCGCGGCCGGTGGCGACCGCGTCCCGGGCCGCCGGGCCGGTGGGGTCGTCGAGCAGGGCGGCCACCCGGGCCAGGCCGGCACGCAGGCCGGTCCACTGTCGGGCGGCGCCCACCAACGCCAGGGCGATCTCCACCGCGGCGAGTGTGCCGACCGCGAGGACGCCGACCAGCACGCCGTCGACGCCGGCCCGGAGGGCGGCGAACACCACCGCCCCGGCGGTCAGCCCGGCCACCAGCACTCCGGCCGCGTCGACGGCGAATCCGGTGGCCGCGAGCCGGCGTTCCAGCCGGGCGAGCCGCCGGGCGCGGTCCCCGGCGGCGCGCAGGGCGTCACCCGTGGCCCCGAAAGCGGCCAGTTCGGCGGCGCCGTGGGTGAGGTCGACGGCGTCGGCGGCAAGCGCTCCGCGCAGCGGAGCCACCTCGTCGGCGGCCCGCCGGGTCAGGGCGGTGGCCAGCGCGGGCAACGCCACCCCGGCCAGCAGCAGGCCGAGGGCCAGCATCCCGGCGGCCGGCGGCGAGATCAGGGCGGCGAGGCCGACGGCCAGCACGCTGACCAGCGCCGCCGCGGCACCCGGCACCAGCGCCCGCAGCAGCAGGTCCTGGACCGCCTCCACGTCGGACACCAGCCGACTCAGGGTGTCGCCGGTCCGGGTCGCGCCGCGCCGGGCGGCGAGGGTCGCGAAGACGCGGGCGCGGACGTCGGTGACCAGTCGGAGCACCGCGTCGTGGCCGGCGAGACGTTCGGTGTAGCGCAGCACGCCCCGGCTGATCGCCAGGGCCCGTACGGCCACGATCGCCACCGTCAGCCGGTCCAGCGGGGGCCGCTCGGCGGCGCTCATCAGCAGCCAGGTCGCGGTGGCCATCAGGGCCAGGGCGGCGAACTCGGTGGCGGCCGCGAGCAGCCCCGCGCCGACCAGCCGGTTCAGGTACGGCCGGGCCAGCCGCAGGACCGCCCGCTCCGCGCCGAGCCGCCCGGCGACGTCGGGGAGCGGTCGCTGGGCGGTGGTGCCCGCCGAGTGGTCTCCGGGACCGGGTCGGCGGGTGCTCATCGGGTGGCCTCCCACGCCGGGGCGGGGGTGAGTTCGGTGACCCGACCGTCGACCACCCGCAGGACCCGGTCGGCGTCGGCCAGCAACGCCGGCCGGTGCGCCACGAGCAGGGCGGTCCGCCCCGCCACGAGCCGCTCGGTCGCGGCCAGCACCGTCGACTCGGAGGCGCTGTCCAGCCTGGCGGTCGGCTCGTCGAGCAGCACCACCGGGGCGTCCCGCAGGAACGCTCGGGCCAGCGCCACCCGCTGCCGCTGCCCGCTGGACAGGCCGTGGCCGCGCTCGCCGAGCACCGTCGCCAGCCCGTCGGGCAGCCCGGCGACCACCTCGTCGAGCGCGGCGGCGTGGACGGCGGCGCTGACGGCGGCCTCCGGGGCGTCCGGTCGGCCAAGCCGGACGTTGTCCACCAGCGAGGCGGCGAACAGGTGGGCCCGCTGTGGCACCCAGGCCACCTGCCGGCGCCAGGCGTCGAGGTCCGCGCCGGCCAGGTCGACCCCGCCGACGGTGACCCGGCCGGTGGTCGGCGTCACGAACCCGAGCAGCAGCGCGAGGAGGGTGCTCTTGCCCGCGCCGCTGGGCCCCACCACGGCGATCCGCTCGCCGGGCCGGACGGTCAGCGTCACGTCCCGCAGCGCCGTCGTACGCTCGTACTCGACGGTCACCGACTCGAACCGGATCTCGCCGCGGCCGTCGGGGACGGCCGCGGCGTCGCCGGTGCGGGCGGGCGGTGCGCCGGCGGTGAGGGTCAGCGCCTCGTCCAGCGCGGTCAGCCCCTCCATGCTGGCGTGGAACCGGCTGCCGGCGGCACGCAACGGCAGGTACGCCTCCGGGGTCAGCAGCAGCACCAGCAGCGCGGTCTGGAGCGTCAGGCCGCCGCCGAGCAGCCGCACCCCGACGGGCACCGCGACCAGCGCCACCGACAGGGTGGCCACGAGTTCCAGCACCAGGGCGGACAGGAAGGCGATCCGCAGGGTCTTCATGGTCGCCGTGCGGTGCCCGTCGGCCATCCGGCGGACGGCCCCGATCTGTGCCCGGGCCCGACCGAAGGCGCGCAGCGTCGGCAGGCCCGCCACCATGTCGAGGAAGTGCCCGCCGAGCAGCGACAACCGCCGCCACTGCCGCTCGGTGGCGGCCTGGGCCTGCCAGCCGAGCAGTGCCCCGAAGATCGGGATCAGCGGCAGGGTGAGGGCGATGACGACCGCCGAACTCCAGTCGGCCACGAACACCCGGGCCAGCACGGCCACGGGAACCGTGACGCTGAGCACGAGTTGGGGCAGGTAGCCGGTGAAGTAGGCGTCCAGGGCGTCCAGTCCCCGCCCGGCCAGGGTGGCCAGTTGCCCGGCGCGCTGGCCGGCGACCCAGCCGGGGCCGTGCCGGCCGACCGCGCCGAGCAGGTCGACCCGCAACGCCGCCTTGACCGTGGCGGCGACCCGTGCGGACACCACGCCCTGCGCCCAGGTCAGCAACGCCCGGGCGGCGACGGCGGCGACGAAGCCGGCCAGCGCGGGCCGGTCCAGTCGGCCGGTGAAGGCCGTGGCCAGCAGCGCGGCCAGCGCGGTGGCCTGGGCCAGGATCAGCCCGGCCGCGAGTACGCCGAACAGCGCGAGCACGCCGAGGTCGCGCCGGGCCGCGGGGACCCGGCGCACCAGACGCGGGTCGAAGGGGCGGCGGCTCACCGGTACACCGGTGCCCTGCCCACGGTCCGTTCCCGGAGAATCCGCCAGCACATCGCCTGGAAGCCTAGTAGGGCCGGAACGCGGCACACCGTCAGCCGACCCGTCCGGTGCCCGGAACTCCCGCCGACGAGGTGCGGCATGCGGCGGCGTCCCGTGCCCCGGGCCCCCTCGACCTCCTGCCGCCCGTCCCGCACGGTCAGCTCAGGAAGAGGGAGATCGGCAGGGCCACCAGGGCCGTCGCCACGGTCAGGGCGGCGGCCCCGAGCAGCCGGGGCGGCCGGTCGGCGACCAGCAGCCGCTGCACGCGCACGTCGAGGTCCCGGTCGCCCATGCCGAGGGCCCCGGCGGGGGTGACGTGGGTGCCGGCGGCGGCGAACCGCCGCAGCGCACCGGCCAGGGGCGCGTCGGCGTGCGTCTGTCGGGCCTTGTCGTCGGCCCGCATCTCGACCAGCAGGGCGACCCGCTCGTGGGCCTGGCGCACCCACCGGAACCAGGGCAGGGCCCGGCACAGGGCGGTGAACGGCAGCAACACCAGGTCGTGTCGCTCCCGGGCGTGGGCCCGCTCGTGGGCGAGCACCGCCGCCAGTTCGGCCCGGTCGAGGAGGCTGAGCGCCCCGGCACTGACCACCACGCGGGGCTTGACCCCCGGCAGGCAGTACGCCGCCGCGCTGGGATGGTCCAGCACCAGCGCCCCCGGCACGGTGGGGTCGCGTCGGGCGACCAGGGCGAGCAGGTCCCGGTGGCGGCGCTGGACGCGGACCGTGCCGTGGATGCTGCGTACCGTCGTGGTGAGCAGGACCACGCCGATGCCGAAGCCGACCCCGACCAGGCCGAGTTGTGCGGCGCCCACGCCGACCGGCAGCGTCCCGTGGGCCAGGTCGTCGGCCAGCGCCAGCAGGGCGCTGCCGGTGGCGCGGTCGTACGTGGTCAGGCCGAGCGCCATCGGCAGGCCCATCGCGGACAGCCCGACGGCCAACCCGACCGCCTGCCAGCAGAGGATCGCCACCCGCGGGCTGCGCCACGGCCAGGTGGAACGCGACAGGACCTGCGCGGTCAGCCAGCAGGCCAGCATCGAGGCGGCGAAGTGAGCGGCGTATGCCACGGTGGGCTCCCTACCGTTCCACGGCCTCGTCGGCCCGCCGGCCCGGCTCGGGCACGGGCGCGTCGACCCGGTCGGTCAGCTGTTCCCCGCCGGTCAACCCGGCCTCCGCGCCCAGGGCGGCGCGCAGCACCTCCGCCTCGGTGCCGGTGACGGATCGGGCGAAGCGCACCAGCGCCGCGTCCCGGCTGCCCCCCAGGTCGAGGGCGTCGAGCATGAGCTGGGCGATGTGCGCCTCGCGGCTGGCGGCGGCGCGGTAACGCCACGCCCGGCCCTCCCGCTGCCGTCGCACCATGCCCTTGCCGGCGAGGCGGTCCAGCACCGTCATGACCGTGGTGTAAGCCAGTTCCCGCCCCCGCAGGGCGTCGGCGACCTCGCGCACGGTCACCCCGTCGGACGTGGCGGGGACCGCGTCCCACAACACGTCCATCACCGCACGTTCGAGATCGCCCAGCCGAGTCACGCCGCCAATCCTACCCCCCGTAGTAGATCTCGGCCGAGGTCGGGACGGGCCTCAGCCGCCCTTCGGGTGCCAGACCGTCTTCGTCTCCAGCAGCGCCGTCATCCGGGTCAGCCCCGGGTCGGCGTACCAGTCGTGGTCCGCCGCCACCGGCCGGAGCACCCGCTTGAGGTTCTCCGCCGCCCTGACCTCCAGGTCGGCCGCCAACTCCGGATCGCCGACCCCGGTGAGGTCGATCGCGTTGACGTCCATGTGCGCGGCCAACGTCGGCACGGTCTCCGGCAGGCGGCCGGTGAGGATGTTGACCACGCCGCCGGGCAGGTCCGAGGTGGCCAGCACCTCGGCCAGCGTCACCGCCGCGAGGGGCCGCTCCGGGGAGGCCGCCACCACCACCGTGTTGCCGGAGACGATCGCCGGGGCGATCACGCTGACCAGGCCGAGCAGCGCCGGGGACTCCGGGGCCACCACGGCCACCACGCCGGTCGGCTCCGGCGCGGACAGGTTGAAGTAGGGCCCGGCGACCGGGTTGGCGCCGCCGTACACCTGGGCGAGCTTGTCGGCCCAGCCGGCGTACCAGACCCAGCGGTCGACCGCCGCGTCCACCTCGTCGCCGGTGACGCCCAGGGCGACGAACTGTTCGCGCCGCCCCTCCAGCATCTCGGCGGCCCGGTAGAGGATCTGCCCCCGGTTGTACGCGGTCGCCCCGGCCCAGCCCCTGACGGCGGCGCGGGCGGCGACGACGGCGTCCCGCGCGTCCTTGCGGGAGGCCAGGGAGACATTCGTGTCCTGCACGAGATACGACCGTCCCGATTCGCTGCGCGGGAACTTCCCGCCGATGAAGAGCTTGTACGTCTTGCGTACCGCGACCCGCTCAGACATCGAGGTATGCCTCCAGCCCGTGCCGGCCGCCCTCGCGACCGTAGCCCGACTCCTTGTAACCACCGAACGGCGAGGTGGGGTCGAACTTGTTGAACGTGTTGGCCCAGACCACCCCGGCGCGCAGCCTGTCGGCCAGCCAGAGGATCCGCGAGCCCTTGTCGGTCCAGATCCCGGCCGACAGCCCGTACGGCGTGTTGTTGGCCTTCTCGACGGCCTCGGCCGGGGTGCGGAAGGTGAGCACGGACAGCACCGGACCGAAGATCTCCTCGCGGGCGATCCGGTGTGCCTGGGTGACCCCGGTGAAGATCGTCGGCGCGAACCAGAAACCCCGGTCGGGCAGCTCGCACGGCGGCGACCAGCGCTGCGCGCCCTCGGCGGCGCCCGCCTCGGACAGCTCCCGGATGCGGGCGAGCTGGGCGGCCGAGTTGATCGCCCCGATGTCGGTGTTCTTGTCCAGCGGGTCGCCGACGCGCAGCCGGGCCATCCGCCGCTTGAGCGACTCCAGCACCTGCTCGGCGACGTTCTCCTGGAGGAGCAGCCGGCTGCCGGCGCAGCAGACGTGCCCCTGGTTGAAGAAGATGCCGTTGACGATGCCCTCGACGGCCTGGTCGACGGGGGCGTCGTCGAAGACGATGTTGGCGGCCTTGCCGCCCAGTTCCAGGGTGAGCTTCTTGCGGGTGCCGGCGACCGAGCGGGCGATGGCCCGGCCGACCTCGGTGGAGCCGGTGAAGGCGACCTTGTCGACGTCCGCGTGCTCGACCAGGGCACGGCCGGTGTCGCCGGCACCCGTGACGATGTTCACCACGCCGGCCGGCAGGTCGGCCTGCTGGCAGATCTCCGCGAACAGCAGCGCGGTCAGCGGGGTGGTCTCGGCGGGCTTGAGCACCACCGTGTTGCCGGCCGCGAGCGCCGGGGCGACCTTCCAGGCCAGCATGAGCAGCGGGAAGTTCCACGGAATGACCTGCGCGGCCACGCCGAGTGGCTGCGGGTCCGCGCCGCCGTGCCGGCTCGTCGGCCGCCGGCCGAACCCGGCGTACGCCAGCTTGTCGGCCCAACCCGCGTAGTAGAAGAAGTGCGCGGCGACCAGCGGCAGGTCGACGTCGCGCGACTCCCTGATCGGCTTGCCGTTGTCCAGCGACTCCAGCACCGCCAGTTCGCGGGAGCGCTCCTGGATGATCCGGGCGATCCGGAACAGGTACTTGGCCCGGTCCCGGCCCGGCATCGGTCCCCAGACCTGCTCGTACGCCGCTCGGGCGGCGCGGACCGCGCGGTCCACGTCCTGCCCGCCGGCCTCGGCGACCTCGGCGAGGACCTCCTCGGAGGCGGGGTTGACCGACTTGAAGCTGCCGCCGTCGGTGGGGTCGACGAACTCGCCGTCGACGAAGAGCCCGTACGAGGGCCTGAGGTCAACCACCGCGCGTGACTCGGGGGCGGGTGCGTATTCGAACATCGCGGTCAGTCCAGGGTGAAGTAGTCGGGGCCGGCGTAGACGCCGGTCGTCAGCTTGGTGCGCTGCATCAGCAGGTCGTTGAGCAGGCTGGACGCGCCGAACCGGAACCAGTCCGGGTCGAGCCAGTCCGGGCCGACGGTCTCGTTGACCATGACCAGGTACCTGATCGCGTCCTTGGTGGTCTTGATGCCGCCGGCCGGCTTCACGCCGACCTGCCGGCCGGTGGCGGCGCGGAAGTCGCGGACCGCCTCCAGCATCACCAGCGTCACCGGGAGGGTCGCCGCGACGGGCACCTTGCCGGTGGAGGTCTTGATGAAGTCACCTCCGGCCAGCATGGCCAGCCAGGAGGCGCGCCGCACGTTGTCGTAGGTGGCCAGCTCGCCGGTCTCCAGGATGACCTTGAGGTGCGCCGCCCCGCAGGCCTGCTTGACCGCGACGATCTCGTCGTGGACCTCGGTGTAGCGGCCGGCCAGGAACGCGCCCCGGTTGATCACCATGTCGATCTCGTCGGCACCCGCCTCGACGGCCGCCCGGGTGTCGGCGAGCTTGATCTCCAGCGGCGCCTGCCCGGACGGGAACGCCGTCGCCACGCTGGCCAGGTGCACGCCCGAGCCCCGCAGCACCTCGGCCACGTGCGGGACCATCGCCGGGTAGACGCAGACCGCCCCGACGTGCGGGCAGGACGGGTCGGCCGGGTCGGGGCGCAGGGCCTTCGCGGCGAGCGCCCGCACCTTGCCCGGGGTGTCGGCGCCTTCGAGGGTGGTCAGGTCGACCATCCGGGTGGCCAGGTCGATCGCCTGGGCCTTGGCGGTGGTCTTGATGGAGCGGGTGCCGAGCTGTGCCGCCCGCTGCTCCGCGCCGACCTGGTCCACGCCGGGCAGGCCGTGCAGGAAGGTCCGCAGAGCGGTCTCGGATCGTCCCAGCTCGGAGAGGTCCGACCGGGCCGACGTCGCTGTCGCCGTCATGCCCCGAAGTCTACGCACGCCCGAGTGGAGTGATCTTGGTCACGGGGGAGTGCCCGTCGTCGTACGTGAGCGTCGTCGCTGCCGGGCCGCACCCACCGTGCCGACCCCCGCGGACCGGTAGGTTGACCAGTCGTGGACGTACTCGTCATTGACCACCCGCTCGCCCAGTCGCGGCTGACCGCCATGCGGGACGCCCGGACCGATTCCGCCGCGTTCCGGGCGGCGCTGCACGAACTCACCACCATGCTGGTGTACGAGGCCGCGCGCTCCTTCCCGATCGAGACGTACCCGGTGCAGACCCCCGTCACCGGCACCGAGGGCACCCGGCTGGCGAACCCTCCGCTGCTGGTGCCGGTGCTGCGGGCCGGGCTCGGGATGGCCGACGCCGCGCTGGGGCTGCTGCCCGAGTCCTCGATGGGCTTCGTCGGGCTGGCCCGCGACGAGGAGACGTTCGAGCCGCGCGCCTACATGGAGTCGCTGCCCCGGGACCTGTCGGGCCTGCCGGTGCTGGTGCTGGATCCGATGCTCGCCACGGGCGGCTCCCTGGAGCACTGCTGCCGGCTGCTCGCCGACCGTGGGTGCACCGACATCACCGTGCTCTGCGTGCTCGCCGCTCCCGTGGGCATCGAACGGCTGGACCGCTCGGGTCTGCCGCTGCGCCTGGTCACCGCCTCGATCGACGAGGGCCTCAACGACCGGATGTTCATCGTGCCGGGTCTCGGCGACGCGGGGGACCGTCAGTTCGGCGGCATGCCCCGTTTCTGAACCGGGATCGGTTCGGCGGGTCGGTGTCCGGGCGGGCGCGCAGGCGCTAGCGTTCCGGGCCATGACTGGTGTTGCGCTCGCCGAGGAACTGCTGCTGCTGGCGTACGACGACGAGACCGGCAAGGCGACCATGCCCAGGATCAGCCTCGACCTGGGCATGGCCGCCGCCGTGCTGGTCGAGTTGGCCCTGGCCGGCCGGATCGCGTACGCCGACGGGAACCTGACGGTGACCGACCCGACGCCGGTCGGCGAGCCGGTGATCGACGGGGTGCTGGAGCGGATGGCGGCCGACGATCCGAAGAGCCCCTCCTCGTGGGTGCAGCGGCTGCGCCACGGGCTGCGGGACCGGATCCTCGGCGACCTGGTGTCCCAGGGGGTGGTCCGCGACGTCGAGGAGACCGAGCTGGGCTTCATCGTGGTGCACCGCTACCCGCTCGCGGACCCCGCCGTGGAGGAGGACACCCGGCTGCGACTCAGTGCCGCGCTGGCCGACGGGCAGCTCCCGGACGAGCGGACCGCCGCGCTGGCCACCCTGGTGGCGGTGCTGCGGATGGAGCCGGCGCTCGGCCTGACCGGCGAGGCCGCCGTCGACGCCCGCCGTCGGCTGGAGGAGATCGCCGGTGGCGCCGGGTTCTCCGGCAACGTCAGCCTCGACGACTCGGTGGTGCGGCCGTCGGTGGGCCTGGTCATCACCGCCCTCGGTCAGGCCGTCGACGCCGCCCTCGGCAAACGCCGCTGACGGGCGGACCGGCCGGGGCGGCGGGGGCGCCCAGGTCCGCCGTGGATGGTCCGCCCGGGCCGAACCGGTCGGCCCGGGCGGCACAGTGCGGCGTCGGGGCCGGCAGCGGCGTCAGAGGCCGAGGATGGTGGCGATCTCCGTGCGGAGGTCGGCGACAGCCGCCCGGGCGCGGGTACGGGCCGAGGCCACGTCACCTTCCGTCACCGGCTCCACCACCTCCAGGTACGCCTTCAGCTTCGGCTCGGTGCCCGACGGGCGGATCACCACCCGGGCCGAGGCGGTGCGCAGGATCACCACGTCGGCCTCGGGCGACAGGTCGCGCGCCCCGGTGACCGGCTGCCCGAGCAGCGCGGCGGGGGCGGCTGCCCGGACCCGGGCCATCGCCTCGGCGATCACCCGCAGGTCGTCGACCCGCACCGAGAGCTGGTCGGTGTGGTGCACCCCGAACTCGGCGGCCAACTCGTCGAGCCGGTCGGTGAGCGTCCGCCCCCGCGTCTTCAGCTCGGCGGCCAGCTCGGCCACCGTCAGGGCGGCCGTGATGCCGTCCTTGTCCCGGACGTGCTCCGGGGCGACGCAGTAGCCGAGGGCCTCCTCGTAGCCGAAGACCAGCGGCTCGGTGCCCCCGCCGGCCCGGACGATCCACTTGAACCCGGTCAGCGTCTCGTCGTACGGCAGGTCGCGGGCGGCGCACATGGCCTGCAGCAGGGACGACGACACGATGGTGGTGGCGTACAGGCCGGTCACCCCGCGTCGCATCAGGTGGTCGGCGAGCAGCACCCCCACCTCGTCGCCGCGCAGCATCCGCCACCCGCCGTCACGCACCGCCACGGCACACCGGTCCGCGTCCGGGTCGTTGGCGATCGCGATGTCCGCGCCCGTCGACTCGGCGAGCGTGACCAGCCGGTCCACCGCGCCGGGTTCCTCCGGGTTGGGGAAGGAGACGGTCGGGAAGGCCGGGTCCGGCTCGGCCTGGTCCGGCACCACCCCGGGCACGGGGAAGCCGGCGCGGGCGAACACCGCCGTCAGCACCGCCGCGCCCACGCCGTGCAGCGGGGTGTACGCCACGGCCAGGTCCCGGGGACCGTCGGGCGCGATCACCGCGACGGCCCGTTCCACGTAGGAGGCCACCAGGTCGTCGCCGAGCACCTGGCCGGGGGGACCGAGCGGCACCTCGGCCAGCGGCCCGACCGCCCGGATCGCGGCCTCGATGCCGGCGTCAGCGGGCGGCACGATCTGTGCGCCCGCGCCCTGCCGGCCGCCCAGCTCCGCGCCGAGGTAGACCTTGTAGCCGTTGTCCTGGGGCGGGTTGTGGCTGGCGGTGACCATGACGCCGGCCACGGCCGACAGGTGCCGCACCGCGTACGCCAGCACCGGGGTGGGTAGCGGGCGGGGCAGCAGCAGCGCCGGCCGGCCCGCCCCGGTTGCCACCCGGGCGGTGCGCTCGGCGAACTCGCGCGAGCCGTGCCGGGCGTCGTACCCGATCACGAGCGGGCCGGTGCCGCCCTCGGCGGCGAGCCACCCGACCAGCCCGGCGGCGGCCTGGGTGACCACGGCCAGGTTCATGCCGTTCGGGCCGGCGCGCAACGGGCCGCGCAATCCGGCGGTGCCGAAGGTCAGCGGCCCGGCGAACCGGTCGGCCAGCTCCGGCGCGCTCGCCGGCATCCGGTCGAGCACCGCCCGAAGCTCCGCCCGCGCCGCCGGGTCGGGGTCGTCGGCGAGCCAGCGTTCGGCCCGCTCGCGGATGGTGTCGATGTCAGTGGTGTCCGCCGCCATTGCCTCTTGATAGCACGGCGGCGGAGCACCGCGTCATTCCCCGGGCTCAGCCCGCCTCGGTGAGCTGGAACGACTTCACCATCTCGTCGAAGATCGGCTTGCTCTCGTCGAACCGCTCGGCGGTGGCGGTCAGGTAGAACGAGTAGGCCGTGCCGTCCTGCGCCACCCCCCGCCACACGCCGCGCCGCATGGAGTCGCCCTCGCCGCAGGTGTATTCCAGTTCGGCGGCCTGCGTACCCGCGTACTCCATCTCGTTCAACGCGACCTGCCTGTACGGGCGGGCGCAGACGTTCTCCCGCGAGCGCAGTCCGTCCGACGCCACCTCGGCCCACCGGACGGAGGTGGTGCTCCACTTCTCGGTGATGATCCGCACCTTGCGCCCGGAGTCCTCCGGGTCGACGTAGTCGACGTAGGAGCCTCCGGTGGCGCGCTTCCAGCCCTTGGGCACCATCACCCGCACGCCGCGAGCCGAGTGTTCCTGCAACGGGATGCCCGCGCCGGTGGGCTCGGCGCTGGGCGCGGCGACCGGGCCGGCGGGCGGCGGCTCGTCGCCGCCGGCCAGAGCCACCACGCTGATCAGCAACACCACCGCCAGGCCGCCGGCCGCCGCGAGCTGCACCCTGCGGGGCCAGCCCCTGACGGCGTCCACCAGTCCGCGTCCCGCCGTCCGGGCGCGGTCGAGCGCGCCGCCACCGGTGGGGGCCGGTGCGGCGGCCTGCGGGGTCCACGCCTGGCCGGTGCCCGGCACCGACCACTGCCCCCCGCCGTAACCGCCGCCGGCGCGCTGGTCGGCCTCGGGCCCGCCGAACCTGGCGGAACCGGCCGCGATCTGCTGGGTGGCGTCCGCCGCGCCGAAACCTCCCGCACCGACGCGCGGGGTCGCCTGGGGCCCGCCGGCCCCGATGCGTTGGGTGGCCTCGGGTGCGCCGCCGTACGTGTGGCCGGTCGCCGGGCCGGAGGATCGGGCCGGCGGGGCCATCACGCCGGTGGGGGTGTGCAGGGGGCCGGCGAGCGCGTCGGCGCTCGTGTCGTCCATCGCCGAGGTGCCGGCCACCGCCCGGCCCGGTCGTTCGCCCCGGCGCAGCGCGGCCAATCGGTCGGTCAGCGACTCGCCCGGTGCGAGCATCGCCCGGCCGCCGATCTGTCCGCCCGAGGTGGCCTGCTCGGCGGGAGCGGGCAGCGACACCGGCACGGGGCGCGGCACCGGCACCACCGAGTAGGGGTCGGTCATCGAGTTGACCGCCGCCGCGTTGCTGGTCAGCGGCCCGGCGAGCAACTCCCGCAGCATCGCGCGGGCGGTGTGCACGTCGAGCCGGCGGGCCGGGTCCTTCTCCAGCAGGCCCATGAGCACAGGCACCATCGGCCCGCTGCGTTGCGGCGGGGCCGGCGGATCCTCCACCACCGCGTGCATGGTCTCGATCGGGTCGCCCTTGTCGAACGGCGGCCGCCCCTCGACCGCCGTGTAGAGCGTGACGCCGAGCGAGAACAGGTCGCTCGGCGGGCCGAAATCCTGCCCCATGGCCCGCTCCGGCGAGATGAAGTGGGGTGAGCCGAGCACCATCCCCGGGGTGGTGAGCTGCACGTCGGTGGGCATCCGGGCCACGCCGAAGTCGGTCAGCACGCACCGGCCGTCCGAGCAGATCAGCACGTTGGCGGGCTTCACGTCGCGGTGCAGGACACCGATCGCGTGGGCCACCTCCAGCGCTCCGAGCAGCGCGATACCGATCTTCGCGACGACCCGCTGGGCGACGGGACCGTCCTCGATGACCATGTCGGCCAGGCTGCGGGCGTCGAGCAGCTCCATCACGATCCAGGGCCGGCCGCCCTCGGTGACGACGTCGTACACCTGCACCACGGCGGGATGCTGGATGGCCGCGGCGGCGCGGGCCTCGCGGAGGGTGCGCTCGTACATCGCGTCGCGGTCGCTGGGGGCCAGGCCCGGGGGTAGGACGACCTCCTTGACCGCCACGTCCCGGCGCAGCAACGTGTCTGTGGCACGCCAGACCGTGCCCATGCCGCCGTTGCCCACCGCCGAACGCAGCGAGTACCGGTCACCGATCGTGGTGCCGGGTGTCGCACGTCCGGTGGGGGGCTTGGATTGTCCGCCGCTCCACGTCGGGATCTGAGTCACAGAAAAGCCACCGGGGGAAATCGAGGGGGGCTGGGACACAACCCCCCTATCTTGCTGGGTCAGACGCCCGATGCGAAAGCCGACGCGGCGGACGTTTACCGTACCGAACGGTAGGTGGTCGATAGCTCACCGTCCGTCACTGTCGGCGGACGGAGTGTGCGGTATCCCTCACCCGCCGCCCGGCCCGCTCGTCCTACCATCCGGTGATGAGCGAACGGCGCAGCGAGTCCGGTTTCCCCATCAAGGGCGTCTACACGGCGGCCGACCTGCCCGAGGGCCTGGACTCTCGGCTGGGCGACCCGGGCGAGTTCCCGTACACCCGTGGGGTCTATCCCACCATGTACACCTCCCGTCCCTGGACGATGCGCCAGTATGCCGGCTTCGGCACCGCTACCGAGTCCAACGCCCGGTACCACCAGTTGTTGCGGGCCGGCACGATGGGCCTCTCGGTCGCCTTCGACCTGCCGACCCAGATGGGCTACGACTCGGACGACCCGATCGCCCACGGCGAGGTCGGCAAGGTCGGGGTGGCCATCGACTCCATCGAGGACATGCGGCTGCTGTTCGACGGCATCCCGCTGGACAAGGTCTCCACCTCGATGACCATCAACGCGCCCGGCTCGGTGCTGCTGCTGCTCTACCAGCTCGTCGCCGAGGAGAACGGGGTGCCCGGCACGGCGCTCAACGGCACGATCCAGAACGACATCCTCAAGGAGTACATCGCCCGGGGAACCTACATCTTCCCGCCGAAGCCGTCGCTGCGGCTGGTCGCCGACACCTTCGCGTACTGCCGCGCGGAGGTGCCGAGGTGGAACACCATCTCCATCTCCGGCTACCACATGGCGGAGGCCGGCGCGACGCCCGCGCAGGAGGTGGCGTTCACCCTGGCCAACGGTGTCGAGTACGTGCGGGCCGCGCTGGCCGCCGGGCTCGCCGTGGACGACTTCGCGCCCCGGCTGTCGTTCTTCTTCGTGGCCCGCACGACGCTGCTCGAGGAGGTCGCGAAGTTTCGCGCGGCCCGACGGATCTGGGCCCGAGTCATGCGCGAGGAGTTCGGGGCGAAGAACCCGAAGTCGATGATGCTGCGCTTCCACACCCAGACCGCCGGCGTGCAGCTCACCGCCCAGCAGCCCGAGGTCAACCTGGTCCGGGTGGCGGTCCAGGGGCTCGGCGCGGTGCTCGGCGGCACCCAGTCCCTGCACACGAACAGCTTCGACGAGGCCATCGCGCTGCCCACCGAGAAGGCGGCCCGGCTCGCGCTGCGTACCCAGCAGGTGCTGGCGTACGAGACGGACCTGACCGCGACGGTCGACCCGTTCGCCGGGTCGTACGTGGTGGAGGCGATGACGGCCGAGGTCGAGTCGGCGGCCGACGAGCTGATGGTGCGGGTGTTCGACCACGGCTCGGCCGTGGACGCCATCGAGGCCGGCTTCCAGAAGCGGGAGATCGAGCAGTCCGCGTACCGGATCGCGCAGGAGATCGACTCGGGTGAGCGGGTGGTGGTCGGGCTGAACCGGTTCGCGGTCGACGAGGAGGAACCGTACGAGCCGCTGCGGGTCGACCCGACGATCGAGGCCGCCCAGGCGGAGCGGCTGGCGAAACTGCGCGCGGGGCGCGACAACGCGGCGGTCGAGACGGCGCTGGCGGAGTTGCGGGGCGCGGCCACGGGCGACGACAACGTGCTCTACCCGATGCGCAGGGCGCTGTCCGCCAGGGCCACCGTCGGCGAGGTCTGTGGAACACTGCGCGAGGTGTGGGGGATCTACCGCCCGTCCGACCGGTTCTGAGTCGTCGCCGGGCGCTGCATGCCGGGCCGCTCACGGGCGGACGCGCCGCGCGGTGCGGTGTGCGCCCGGTGTCCAGCGGGTAACCCGTTCGGGTGATCCGGGACGCACACGGTGTGCGGTCGGCCGGTGTCCGTCCGTGTCAGCGTCTGCGGGTCCCGCTCGCCGCTGTGGTCGGGTAGTTGTCGGAGTGTCGGTTCATCGCACCGACTAATGCGACAATTCGGAACAGTGGCGGTGTGGGGTCGGCTCCGATTCGATGACGCCGGATCGCTACGCGGTGTAGGAGGTGTGGGTGGCATGGCAGCGTTCGACCGCGATCTACCTGCTGTCCCGCAGATCCAGGAGCGCTCTCAGCAGGGCGTTCGTGACGCTGTGCGCTCCGATCACTACCGTAACGATGTTGCGCAGCGTCACCGTCGGAGGTCTAGGCTGTCTGCTGTCCCGGAAGATCCATCCGTTTCTAGTGATCGAGAATTCGACGTGACGAGTGCGTTGACGCTGCCCACCGGCAGCCTGCTGGCGTCGTCCTGGCCGGAGACGCCGTCCGGTTCCCAGCCGCTGCCCTTCGAGCTGGACCACCTGCTCGCCCTGCGGGTACCGGGGCTGATCGCGACCCGACGCCACATCCACTCGCACCCGGAGCTGTCCGGCGAGGAGTTCGAGACCGCTTCGCTGATCGCCCGGGAACTCTCCCTGGCCGGGCTGCGGCCCCGGATGCTGCCCAAGGGCAACGGGGTCGTCTGCGACATCGACGGCCGCCCCGACGGGCCGGTGATCGCGTTGCGCGCCGACATCGACGCGCTGCCGCTGACCGACGTCAAGGACGTGCCCTACCGCTCCACCGTGGACGGTGTCTGCCACGCCTGCGGTCACGACGTGCACACCGCCGTCCTGCTCGGCGTCGGCATGCTGCTGGCCCAGCTCGCCGACATCGGCGAGCTGCCCGGCCGGGTCCGGCTGATCTTCCAGCCCGCCGAGGAGATCCTGCCCTGCGGCTCGCTGGAGGTCATCGAGGCCGGCGGCCTGGACGACGTCGTGCAGATCTTCGCCCTGCACTGCGACCCGAACCTGCCGGTGGGCAAGGTCGGCCTGCGGGTCGGCCCGATCACCGCCGCCGCCGACAACGTCACCGTGCGCCTCACCGGCCCCGGCGGGCACACCGCCCGGCCGCACCTGACCGTCGACCTGGTCGACGCCCTCGGCCGGCTGATCACCGAGGTTCCCGCGCTGGTCAGCCGCCGGGTGCCGGCCAACAGCGGACTGCTGCTGGTGTTCGGCCACGCCTCGGCCGGCACCCGCTACAACGTCATCCCCTCCGAGGCGTGCGCCTCGGGCACCCTGCGGGTGATGGACCGCGACACGTGGGAGCAGGCCCCCAAGATCGTCGCCCAGGTCGTCCAGGACGTGATCGCCCCTACCGGCGCCACCGTCGACCTGGAATACCTGCGCGGTCGCCCGCCCGTCAGCAACGACTCCCGTGCCATCGACGTGCTCACCGCTGCCACCGTCGAAGCGCTCGGCCCGGAGGGTGTCGCGGAGACCCCGCAGAGCATGGGCGGCGAGGACTTCTCCTGGTATCTGGAGTACGTCCCCGGGGCGCTCGCCCGGCTCGGGGTCGGTCGCTCCGCGCCGAACATCGACCTGCACCGGGCGTCCTTCGACGTGGACGAACGCGCCATCCCGGCCGGCGTACGGCTCATGGTGCAGACCGCGCTCCGGGCACTGGCGGCGGTGCGCTGACCGCCGCCTCCACCGGCGGCGTCGGCTGTTGACCGGGGGTGGGCCGACCCGCCGGGGCCGCGTCGGCCCGCAGTCGCTGCCGGCGGCGGCGGGTCACCCACCACAGCAGACCCAGCGGTACGCCGAACGCGAGCAGCCACGGCAGGACGGCCCCCAGCACGGTCAGCAGCACCGTCACCGAGGTCAGGAAGACCCGCCAGCCGGCGGACAACCCCACCAGGAAACCGGCCTCGTCCTCCTCGTCGCTGGTGGTGGCGTCCGGCCCGACCAGCGTCACCGTGATCGTCGACAGCGCGGTCAGGTCGGCCAGCCGCCGCTTCTTCGCCTCCAGCGAGGCGAGGTCGGACTCCCGCCGGGCCAGTTCGTTCTCCAGGGACACCAGGTCACTGATCGAGCTGGCCCGCGCCAGCAGTCGCCGCGCACTGTCGACCCGGGCCCGCTGGCTGGCGATCCGGGCGTCGAGGTCGATCGTCTCCTCGGTGACGTCCTGCGTGCCGATCTCCCGCCGCTGCTGGCGACCCAGCCCGGCGATCTCCTCCACCACCGGGGCGAACGCCGCCGCCGGCACCCGCAGCTCCAGGGTGGCCACCGCGTCGGCGGCGGTGCTGCGGCGCTGGTCGCCGCCGACGAAACCGCCGGCCCGGGTGGCCGACGAAATCGCTTCCCGGGCCGCGGCCTCCACGTCGTCCACCTCGACCCGCATCGTTCCGGTGTAGATGATCGCCCGCTGCTCCACCCGCGTGTCGGTCGCGCCCGAGCCACCCTGCTGGGCGGGTGCGTCCGCCCCGCCCCGCTCGCCCGCGCCCGCCCGGGAACCGGCGTCCTCCGCCGCCACGCCCTGTTCCGGCCCTGCCGCCGAGTCGACGCCGCCGTCCGATCCGCTGCCGCAACCGGCCAGCGCCAGCAGGGTGACCAGCGTCGCCACCGTCCATCTCGTACCGTGCCGTCGCACGCTTCGTCCGTCCATCCCCGTCCCTTCGTCGACGCCCCGGCTCCGGGGCGTCTGTCAGACGTGACACGTGGGCACGCCGGTTCCGGCAGACTGCGCTGGGGACATCACGATTCGATATGGGAGGAGTCACGATGCGGCTCACCAAGTACGCCCACTCCTGTCTGCGGGTGGAACACGACGGGGCAGTGCTCGTCGTCGACCCCGGGGTGTTCAGCGACGCCGAGTCGGCGCTCGACGGGGCGGACGCGGTGCTGATCACCCACGAACACCCCGACCACGTCGACGTCGCGGCGCTCGACCGGCACCTGCGGCGGCGGCCCCTCGTCGTGCACGCGCCGGCCTCCCTCGCCGGCACCCTGGGCGACGCCGCCGAGGCCCTGCGCCCGGTGGCTCCGGGCGAGCAGTTCACGGCCGCCGGCATCACCGTGCGCGCCTACGGCGGCCGGCACGCCGTCATCCATCCCGACATCCCGGTCGTCGACAACCTGGCATACCTGATCGGCGACCGCGTCTACCACCCTGGCGACTCCCTCGTGGTGCCCGAGGACGTGCGGGTCGACACCCTCTTCGCGCCCATCCACGCCCCCTGGTCGAAGTTCTCGGAGGTCGTCGACTTCATCCGGGCGGTCGCCCCGCGGCGGGCCTTCGCGCTGCACGACGCGCTGCTCAACGCCAACGGCCTCGGTGTGCTCGACCGGCAGTACACGGCCCTGTCGAACTGCGAGTACCGGCGACTGGAGCCGGGCACCCGGATCGACGGTTGAGCCTCGTGCCCGCTCCCGCCCGCGACGTCGTCCGGCAGCTCTACCGCACGCCTCCGGACCGGTTCGTGGCCGCCCGCGACGCGGCGGTCGCCGACGCCCGGCGCGCCGGGGACCAGGCCGCCGCCCGCGAGATCGCCCGGCTGCGCCGCCCCACGCTGGCCGCCTGGCTGGTGAACCTGCTGGCCATCGAACGCCCCGCACTGGTCGCCGACCTGACGCAGCTCGCGGAGGCGCTGCGGGCCGCCCAGCGTGAGCTGAGCGGGCCCCGCCTGCGGGAACTGTCCGCGCAACGGCGGGCCGCCGTCGGCGCGCTCGTCGCCGAGGTACGCCGGCTCGCGGCCGACACCGACGGTGCCCCGTCGGCAGGCAAGCTGCCGTTGGCCGAGGTCGAGGCGACCCTCAACGCCGCACTGTCCGACACCCGGGTCGCCGAGCAGGTACGCGCCGGCACCCTGTTGCGCGCCGTCAGCCACTCCGGGTTCGGCGAGGTGCCCCGCCCGCAGCTGCGCCTGGTCACCGGTGGGGAGGAACCGCCCGCCCCGGACACCGGCGAGCGGCGGGCAGACCGGGCAGCCCTGCGAGCCGAGCAGGCGCAACGCGCCGCCCGCGCCGAACGGGAACGCCGCCGCCGCGCACTGGAGAAGGAGCTGACCCGGGCGCGTACCGACGAGGAACGGGCGGAGGCTGAGCTGGCCGACGCGACGGCGGCCGAGCGGGACGGCAGCGCCGCCCTGTCGGCGATCGAGGCCCAACTGGCCGAGCTGGAACGCCGCCGGGCCGTCGCCGAGCAGGACCTCAGCCGGTCGCGGCTGGCCCGTCGGGCCGCCGAACGGACCGCCACCGCCGCCCGCCGCCGCACCGGCGAGGTCGAGGCGGCCATCGAGGCCGTCGACGCCGAGGAGGATGACGCCGGTGCCGACGCCGAGGGATGACGCCGGTGCCGACCGACCGGCAGACTGATCCACCATGGACGATCGGGTCGGCCACGGAGTGAACCGATGACCCCGGAACAGGTCGCCGCGGCCAGCAAACCCCTGGTGCTGGCGTTGGGCGAGGCGTACACCCGGTGCCCCACCACGCTGCGCCGGGCCCGGCTGCTCGGCATCTCCGGCTGGGCCTTCTACGTCGCCGGGCGGGCCGGTGCCCTCGGTGACGTCCGGGCCGGCACGGCCGCCGCGGCGCTCGGCTTCATCGCCCCCGACGCGGTCGCCGACGGGTGGGACGCCGCCGCCCGGACGGTCCGCCCCGCCGAGGTCGCCGCCGTGAACCTCGCCGAGTGCTGCCGCTGGGGCGACGAGCAGCTCGGCCGGCTGCCGGGAGTGGACCGCCTCGCGGCGCTGCTCGACCGCGCGGTCGCCGCCGCCGACGCCAGCGGACTGCCGTTGTTCGCCGCCTGGCGGGCCATGCCGGCCCCGGACGGTGGTCCCGGGGCGCGGGCCGCCGCCGCGCTGCGCCTGCTCCGCGAGCACTTCACCGGGGCCCACCTGCTGGCCGTCCGGGCCGCCGGGATGACCCCGCTGGAGGCGGTGCTGGCCGGGCCCGACGGGCAGTTCGGCGCCGCAGCGTGCGGTTGGCCGCCGCCGTACCCGGCGGTCGGCCCCCTGGTGCGTCGGCGGTTGTGGGCCGAGGCGGTCACCGACCGGCTCGCCGCGCCCGCCTTCGCCGCCCTCGGCCCGGCCGCCGGGGCGGAACTGGTGGAACTGCTGGCGGCGGCCCGCCCGCAAGCCCGGCCGGGCAGCCGGTCGCCCGGATGAACGGGCGGTGCCCGCGATGGGCGGCTGCACGGGCGGTGCCCGCGCCGGGCGGAGAAAAATTGGGCGGCGCGCGGGTCGCGCGGCTGCCAGGATCCCCCCGTGACTCTTCCCGCCGGCTGGTCGGCCCGCCGACCCACCCTCGACGACGTGCCCGCGATCCTGACCGTGGTGCACGCCGCCGACACCTTCGCGATCGGCCACCCCGACTTCACCGCCGAGGACGTCGCCGACGCCCTCACCGCCAACTTCCACGACCCGGCCCGCGACGCCTGGCTGGTCACCGCCCCCGACGGGGTGGTGGTGGCCTGGGCCACCATCGACAACCCGACCGGGGTGGGGCGGGAGTTCGTCGAGGTGTACGTCGACCCCGACCGGGCGGCGGCGCTGCGCGCCCCACTGCTGGATCGGCAGCTGCGCCGGGTCGCGGAACGCGCCGCCGAGCGGGGCCTGCCCGGGCTGACCGCGCGCTGCGCCCGCTACGCCCCGGAGGAGCGCTGGGCGGGGGAGCTGGCTGAGGCCGGCTTCACCCTCGTCAAGCGGTACGTGCGGATGACCCGCCCACTGGCCGACCTGCCCGCCGAGCCGCCACCCCCGGCCGGCGTCACCGTCCGACCGCTGCGCGCGGGAGACGAGGCCGACCTGCGGACCGTGCACCGGATCATCGACACCGCCTTCCGGGACACCGCCGACCACGAACCGCTGGACTTCGACCGCTGGCGGGCGAACATCCCGCACCACGGCCGCGACTGGGACGAGTGGTTCGTCGCCGAGGTCGACGGGCTGCCGGCGGGGGCGCTCCAGTCCACCGGGCAGGCGTTGGACCAGGACAGCGGCTGGGTGCGTGCCCTGGCCGTGCTGCCCGCGTACCGGCGGCGGGGAGTGGGGGCGGCCCTGCTGTGGCGGGCCTTCGCCACGTACGCGGCCAAGGGCCGGGCCCACGCCGGGCTGGGCGTCGACCTGAGCAACCCGACCGTCCCGGTGACGCTCTACCGTTCCGTCGGCCTGGCCGAGGTGTTCTGGACCGACATGTACGAGCGGTTCGTCCCCGCCGCCGGTGTGGGATTGGCGACCCCGACCGGGCCCGCCGGGACCCGGCCGGGTGCCCGGTAGCACACTGGACGGGTGGGAGACGCGCTACGCGGACGCGGTGCCGGTGGGGCGGGACCGCAGCTCGGTGACGTAGTCGTCCGGCGCGCCCGCCTTCTCGGCGGCGTTCGCGATCTCCGACAGGTACCACGAGGTGGGCAGACCGCCCTCGTAGCCGTCGAAGACGTAGACCCAGGCCGTGACGTCGCCCTCCAGCGTCGAGACGCGCACGGTGAGCCTCCGGTACGTGCCGGCGGTCACGCCCTCGATCTCGTCGAGCTGTGCGGCGTCGTACGGGTGGATGTCGTAGAGCGCCACGAACACCCGGTCGCCGGGCGATTCGACGACGGTGCTGACCGCGCCCTCCCAGCCGATGACGTCCTCGCCGGCGAACGTGAGCCGCCAGCCCTCCAGCCAGCCGGTGCCCACTATCGGCGAATGCGGACAGTAGGCCCGCATCCGGGCGGGGTCCAGGTTTGAGCCGTAGGCGGCGTAGTGACGCACGGCGATGACGATAGCCCGGTCCGCCGGTGGGGGAGAATACGACGGTGCGTGTCGGACGCGTTCGGGAGAAGAAAGTCACTGTGAGCATCGGTCGGGGGCGAGCGCGGTGAGCGCGAGGAGTGCAGCGGAGCGGAGCCCCGCAGTCGCGAACGAAAGGACGGCGCTGTGAGCCGGATCGTGATCATCGGCGGGGGACCGGCGGGCTACGAGGCGGCGTTGGTCGCCGCCCAGCTGGACGCCGACGTCACCGTCGTGGAGGCCGAGGGCGCGGGCGGGGCCTGCGTGCTGTCCGACTGCGTCCCGTCCAAGACCTTCATCGCCAGCTCCCAGGTGGTCACCGGCTACCGGGACACCGAGGAGTTCGGGGTGCACTCCGACGGGCTGGAGGCCGTCACCGTCGACGCCGCCGCCGTCAACGAACGGGTCAAGCGGCTCGCCCTCGCCCAGTCCGCCGACATCCACGCCAAGCTGGTCAAGGCCGGCGTCACCTTCGTCGCGGGCACCGCCCGGCTGGGCGAGGACACTCTCGGCCACACCCACCGGGTGGTCGTCACCCCGGCCGACGGCTCCGGCGAGTACTCGGTCGCCGCGTCGACCGTGCTGGTCGCCACGGGCGCCACCCCGCGCCAGCTGCCGACCGCCGTGCCCGACGGCGAGCGCATCCTGACCTGGCGTCAGGTGTACGACCTGGCCGAGCTGCCCGAGCACCTGATCGTGGTCGGCTCCGGCGTCACCGGCGCCGAGTTCGCCAGCTCCTACCTGGCGATGGGGGTCGAGGTCACCCTCGTGTCCAGCCGCGACCGGGTCATGCCGCACGAGGACGCGGACGCGGCCATGGCCATCGAACGGGTGTTCCGCAGCCGGGGCATGAGCATCCTCAACAACTCGCGTGCCGACGCGGTGCGCCGCACCGACGCCGGTGTCGAGGTCGAACTGTCCGACGGCCGCCGGGTGTCCGGCTCGCACGCGCTGATCGCCGTCGGCTCCATCCCCAACACCGCCGACCTGGGGCTCGCCGAGTACGGCGTCGAACTGGCCCGGGGTGGCTACGTCACCGTCGACCGGGTGTCCCGCACCAACGTCCCCGGCATCTACGCCGCCGGGGACTGCACGGGGGTGCTCCCGCTGGCCAGCGTCGCCGCCATGCAGGGCCGCATCGCCATGTGGCACGCGCTGGGCGAGGCCGTCCGGCCGCTGCGGCTGCGCACCGTCGCCGCGAACGTCTTCACCGATCCGGAGCTGGCCACCGTGGGGGTCTCGCAGGACGAGGTGGACGCGGGCCGGACGCCGGCCCGGCAGGTCATGCTGCCGCTGTCGGGCAACGCCAGGGCGAAGATGGACGAGGTGGTCGACGGCTTCGTCAAGCTGTTCTGTCGACCGGCCAGCGGCCAGGTCATCGGTGGAGTGGTGGTGGCTCCGAAGGCCAGTGAGCTGATCCTGCCGATCACCATGGCGGTGGAGAACAACCTGACGGTCAACGAGCTGGCCCAGACCATCACCATCTACCCGAGCCTGTCGGGTTCGATCACGGAGGCGGCCCGCCAGCTCATGCTCCACGAACTGGAGTGACCCCGCCTCCCGTCGGGCCGGTCAGTCGGCCCGGGTCTCGACGGTGCTCCGCTGACTGCGGGTGGCGACGAGGGTCATCGCCCAGCCGGCGGCGGCGAAACCGAGGGCGGCGACCCCCGCGATCAGCGCGAGCCGCCAGGCCGAGCTGGTCAGCGCCGTCCCGCCCAGGTGACCGACCAACCCCCCGTACGTCGCCCAGCCCAGCGCCGCCGTGCCCTCGTACAGCAGGAACAGCCGGTACGGGTAGCGGCTGCGCCCGGCGGCGAAGCAGGCCGCCATCCGGCCACCCGGCACGAAACGGCAGAGCAGGATGACCAGCGGCCCCGGACGGCGCAGGCCCCGGGTGACCCGGCCGGCGACCCGGCGGGCCCGGCCGACGGGGCCGGCTCGGGGCTCGCGTCGCCCCGGCGTCCCCCGCCCCAGCAGGTAGCAGGCCAGGTCGCCGGCGAACACGCCGACCGCGCCGACGGCTATGGTCAACGGCAGGTTCAGCCCGCCGTAGACGGTCAGGGCACCACCGGTGATCATCAGAAGCTGGGTGGGGATCACCGGCACGAAGGCGTCGGCGATCAGCAGGCCGAGCAGCGCGAGGTACGCCCAGACCGGCGACGCGACCTCAGTGAGTAGTTCGGGCACCACTGCCACCTCGCGGAATACGGCCGATCGGGCGTACGGAGCCTGACGGCATGTCCGGCGGCACCGGCGGCGACCCCGGCCCGTGGTGACCGTCGACACGGCGGGGGCCTCCCGCATCCGACGAACCGGTGACGGTCGCGGGTCGGCGGGTGCGTCCCGTGATCAACGAGCCGAGGTGGGTGGTGGTTGCGGGTCGGTGGTCGCCGGATCGGCGTGGCTCGGCGTACCGTGGTCCTCGCGCGGCCCCACGACGTCGGGTCCCCGTTCCTGACGGCCGGGCCGCCGGGCCGCCGGCAGGTCCCGTGCCGGCGGCCCTTCCCCTGTCCGGGCTGGGTCGTCGTCCCCGTGCCGACGCCCCGTTAACCGGGTGCGGTGCGGGCCGCCGCGCCGGTACCGTCGCCGCATGCGCAGCGCGGCCGTGACCACGACGTCGGGAGTCCCCGGCGCGCCGCACTGACACATCCGTCGACCAGGCCCCGGGGCGATCCGCCCCGGGGCCTCGCGCGTCCGGACCGGGTCGCCTTCGGGCCGTACCCGAACGAGGAGCGCGACATGATCGACCACCGGAGGCTCGGCCGCGAGCTGGAACTGTTCCTCTCCGACCCACTGGTCGGGGCGGGACTGCCGATCTGGCTGCCGGCCGGCGCCGCGGCCCGGCACGCCGTCGAGGAGTACGTCCGCGAACTGGAGCGGCAGGCCGGTTATCAGCACGTCTACTCGCCTGCGCTGGGTCGGCGGGAGATGTACGTGCGCTCGGGACACCTGGAGTTCTTCGCCGACGACATGTTTCCGCCGATGTCCCTCGGTGGCGACGAGGTGATGCTGCGTCCTTCGCTGTGCCCGCACCACGCCCTGGTGTTCGCAGCGCGCGGGCGTTCCTGGCGGGAGCTGCCGTTGCGGGTGGCGGAGCTGGGCGGCATGTACCGGGCCGAGCGGTCCGGCGTGCTCGGTGGGCTGTCCCGGGTGCGGGCCATCTCGCTCAACGACGCCCACACCTTCTGTGCCGTCGAGCAGGTGGGCGAGGAGGTCGAGGCCGTTCTCGGGCTGATCCGCGAGGCGCACGCCGCGCTCGGCGTACGCCCGGCCGGGTACCGGCTGTCGCTGCGCGGACCGGGCCGGCAGTACGTCGGCGACGAGGCCGGCTGGGCGCTGGCCGAGAAGCTGCTCCGGGCCGCGCTCGCCGGGCTCGACTACGCCGAGGCACCCGGCGAGGCGGCCTTCTACGGTCCCAAGATCGACATACAGATCCGCGACGCGGCCGGGCGGGAGTCCACCATCTCCACCCTTCAACTCGACTTCGACAAGCCCGAGCGGTTCGACCTGTCGTACACCGGCCCGGACGGGGCCCGGCGGCGGCCGGTGATGGTGCACCGCAGCCTGGTGGGCAGCATGGAGCGGTTGTTCGCGTATCTCATCGAGGTGCACGAGGGAGCCTTTCCCGCCTGGTACGCCCCGGTGCACCTGCGGGTGCTGCCGGTCGACGACGGGCAGTCCGGCGCGGCGGCCGACCTGGTCCGTCGGGCGGTAATCGGTGGCCTGCGGGCCGAGGTCGACCGGGGCGGCTCGCTGGGCGCGCGGATCCGCGACGCCGCCCGCCGGAAGACCCCGTACGTCGCAGTGGTGGGCCCGCGCGAGGCGGCCCGGGGGGAGGTCTCCCTGCGCCTGCGCGGCGGGCGTGCCCTCGACCCGGTGCCGGTCGCGGAGGCGCTCGCGCTGATCGGACGGGTGGTCGACACCCGCGCGGCGTCCCTGTTGCCGGCGGGCTGAGCCGGGCGGTGCCGGGGCGGCGATCCGGGGCTGCTCCCCGCCGGCCAGGCCCGTCACCCCGCCGGCCGGCGGTCGGCGGGGTGGCAGGCCCGGCGGGGGGTGGCGACGTCCATGACGTCAGGGTAGGCGCAGGACCGCCACGGACCCAGGGCAACCGAGCACGGCGTCACCAGCTCGTGGGCAGCGGCATGCCCTCGGTGTAGCCGGCGGTGCTCTGCACCCCGACCAGTGCCCGCCGGTGGAACTCCGCGAGGTCACGGGCACCGGCGTAGGTGAACGCGCTGCGCACCCCCGAGATGATCTCGTCGATCAGGTCCTCGACGCCGGGACGGGCCGGGTCGAGGTACATCCGGGCCGAGGAGATGCCCTCCTCGAAGATCGCCTTGCGGGCCCGGTCGAACGGGCTGTCGTCGGCGGTCCGCGCGCTGACCGCCCGCGCCGACGCCATCCCGAAGCTCTCCTTGTACCGGCGGCCGTCGGCGTCGGTGTAGAGGTCGCCGGGAGACTCGTAGGTGCCGGCGAACCAGGAACCGATCATCACGTTCGACGCGCCCGCCGCCAGGGCCAGCGCCACGTCCCGGGGGTGCCGTACGCCACCGTCGGCCCACACGTGCCGGCCCAGCTTCCGGGCCGCAGCCGCGCAGTCGAGCACCGCCGAGAACTGCGGCCGGCCCACCCCGGTCATCATCCGGGTCGTACACATCGCGCCCGGTCCGACGCCGACCTTGACGATGTCCGCTCCCGACTCGACCAGGTCGCGCACCCCGTCGGCGGTCACCACGTTGCCGGCCGCCACCGGCACGCCCGGGTCCAGCCCCCGCACCGTACGCAGCGCGGAGAGCATCCGCTCCTGGTGCCCGTGGGCCGTGTCCACCACCAGCGCGTCGACCCCGGCCGCCAGCAGCGCCGCCGCCTTGCCGGCCACGTCGCCGTTGATGCCCACCGCCGCCGCGACCCGCAGCCGACCCCGGTCGTCCACGGCTGGTCGGTACAGCGTCGCGCGCAGCGCACCCTGGCGGGTGAGCACCCCGACCAGCCGACCCTCGTCGTCCACCACCGGCGCGAGACGCCGCCGGCCCGCCGAGAGCCGGTCGAACCCGGAACGTGGGTCCGCGTCCGCCGGCACCGTGTGCAACTCCGTCGACATCACGTGCCGTAGCTGGGCGAACCGGTCCACGCCGACCGTGTCGGCCTCGGTGACCACGCCCACCGGGCGCCCGGCGTCGTCGACCACCACCACCGCGCCGTGGGACCGCTTCGGCAGCAGATGGATGGCGTCGCCCACGGTGTCGGTCGGACCGAGCGTGATGGCCGTGTCGTGCACCAGATGCCGCCGCTTGACCCAGGCGACCACGGTGGCGACCACCTCGATCGGAATGTCCTGCGGTATCACCGCCATCGCGCCCCGCCGGGCCACCGTCTCGGCCATCCGCCGACCCGCCACCGCCGTCATGTTCGCCACCACCAGCGGGATGGTGGTGCCCGTGCCGTCGGTGGTGGCGAGGTCGACGTCGAGGCGCGAGGCCAGCTCCGAACGGGCCGGTGCCATGAACACGTCGTTGTAGGTGAGGTCGTACGCGGGAATCGTGTCATTCAGGAAACGCACCCGGTCATCATTCCTGGCTACCGCCGCCCATGCCGCCGGTGGTAGCGGAAAGCACCCGCTCAGCCGAGCAGCAGCAACGCCGCCACGACCGCCATCACCAGCGCGATCGTGCCGTCGAGCACCCGCCACACGACAGGGCGGGCGAGCAGCGGGGCGAGCCGGTACGCGCCCGCACCGAGGGCGGCGAACCACACCACGCTGGCCGCCATCGCGCCGATACCGAACAGCCACCGGTGCGCGTGCTGCTGGGCGATGCCACCGAGCAGCAGCACCGTGTCCAGGTAGACGTGCGGGTTGAGGTAGGTGAACGCGAGGCAGGTCAGCAGCGTCGCGCCGAGCCGGGACGGGGGACGCTCGGTCGGCGCGAGTGTGCCGGGACGCAGCGCACGACGCGCGGCGAGGACCGCGTACCCGGCCAGGAAGGCCGCCCCGCCCCAGCGTAGAGCGGTGAGCAGCGCCGGCCGCCCGGCCACCACCGATCCGACCCCGGCGATCCCGATGCTGATCAGCAGGGCGTCGGACACCGCGCAGGTCACCACGACCGGCACGACGTGTTCCCGGCGCAGGCCCTGGCGCAGGACGAAGGCGTTCTGCGCACCGATCGCCACGATCAGGGCGACGGACAGCGAGAAGCCGGCGAGGACGGAGGTGAGCACGCACCGACGGTAGAAGTGTGGACCTGCACCAGTCCAGCTAATGATTCTGACGATGGTTAAGCTCAGCTTGTGACGGGACTGGACTTCACCCAGCTACGTACGCTCACCGCGGTCGTCACCGAAGGCAGCTTCGAGGCGGCGGCCCGGTTTCTGCACGTCACCCCGTCGGCCGTGAGCCAGCGGATCAAGGCGTTGGAGGAGACGGTCGGGCAGGTGCTCGTCCGACGGCACCACCCGTGCGAAGCCACCGAAGCCGGCCGCCCGCTGCTACGCCTCGCCGGGCAGCTCGCCCTCCTCGAGCGCGAGGCGCTGGCCGACGCGCGGGGCCCGCTCGGCGGCGGCCGGGGCCGCACGCGCGTCGCCGTGGTGGTCAACGCCGACTCGCTCGCCACCTGGTTCCCCGCCGCGCTGGCCCGCCTGCCCGCCCGGCCCGAGCTGTCCTTCGACATTCGGCAGGACGACCAGGAACACACCGCCGACCTGCTGCGCGCCGGATCGGTCACGGCCGCGGTGACCGCGCAGCGCGAGGCCGTGCAGGGCTGTCGGGTACGGCGGCTGGGCGCGATGCGCTACCGGGCGCTGGCCGCACCGGCACTGGCGGACCGATGGTTCCCCGACGGGCCCACCCGCGCCGCGCTGACCACGGCACCGGTGATCGTCTTCGACCGCAAGGACCGGGTGCAACACCGGTTCATCCGCTCGGTGACCGGGTGTGCGTTGGAACCACCGGTGCACTACGTGCCGTCGGTGCCGGCGTTCAGCGAGGCGGTGCGGCTCGGGCTCGGCTGGGGCATGGTGCCGGACCAGCTCGCCGCCGCCGACCTGGCTGCCGGGCGCTGCGTCGACCTCGCACCGGGCCGGACGGTGGACATCCCGCTGCACTGGCAGCACTGGCGGCTCGACTCGCCGGTGCTGACCGCGCTGACCGCCGCCGTGTGCGAGGTCGCCGTCGACGCGCTCCACTGACACCGCCCACGCGGCGGAGCCGTTCGGCTCAGGCGATGGTGCAGATCGCGGCACCGGCGGTGATCACCGCACCCACCTCGGCGGACAGGCCGCCGACCGTACCCGCCTTGTGGGCGTGCAGCGGCTGCTCCATCTTCATCGCCTCCAGCACCACCACCAGGTCACCCTCGGCCACCGTGTCCCCCTCGGCCACCGCGATCTTCACGATCGTGCCCTGCATCGGGGAGGTGAGGGCGTCTCCGCTGACCGCCGCGCCGGCCCGGGCCCCGCCGCCCCGGCGGGCCGGCTTACGCGCGGCGGGCGCCGCCGTGGTCGTACCCCCGCCGAAGCCGGTGGGCAGGCTGACCTCCAGCCGCTTGCCACCCACCTCGACCACCACGGTCTCGCGTTCGGCCGGACCCTCGACGGCGCCACCGGGCGCGGTGAACGCCGGCACGGTGTTGTCGAACTCGGTCTCGATCCACCGGGTGTGCACGGTGAACGGCTCGGCGGTGAACGCCTCGTCGCGCACGACCAGCCGGTGGAACGGCAGGGCGGTCGCCATCCCGTCGACGACCATCTCGTCCAGCGCCCGGCGGGCCCGCTCGATCGCCTCGGTCCGCGTCTCGCCGGTGATGATCACCTTGGCGAGCAGTGAGTCGAAGTTCCCGCCGATCACGTCCCCGGCGGAGATCCCGGTGTCCACCCGTACGCCCGGACCGGTCGGCAGCCGCAGCGCGGTGACGGTGCCCGGGGCGGGCAGGAAGTTGCGGCCCGGGTCCTCGCCGTTGATCCGGAACTCGATGGAGTGCCCGCGCGGCGTCGGGTCGTCGGTCAGCCGCAGCTTCTCCCCGGCGGCGATGCGGAACTGCTCGCGGACCAGGTCGATGCCGGCGGTCTCCTCGGTGACCGGGTGCTCCACCTGGAGCCGGGTGTTGACCTCCAGGAAGGAGATCGTGCCGTCCGCGCCGACCAGGTACTCCACCGTGCCGGCGCCGTGGTAGCCGGCCTCCCGGCAGATCGCCTTCGCGGACTCGTGGATCTGCCGGCGCTGGGCATCGGTGAGGAACGGCGCCGGGGCCTCCTCCACCAGCTTCTGGTGGCGGCGCTGGAGCGAACAGTCCCGGGTGCCGACCACGATCACGTTGCCGTGCTGGTCGGCGAGCACCTGCGCCTCGACGTGGCGGGGCTTGTCCAGGTAACGCTCGACGAAGCACTCGCCCCGACCGAACGCGGCGACCGCCTCCCGGGTGGCCGACTCGAACAGGTGCGGGATCTCCTCCATCGTGCGGGCCACCTTGAGACCGCGCCCGCCACCACCGAAGGCCGCCTTGATGGCGACCGGCAGGCCGTGGTCGACGGCGAAGGCCATCACCTCGTCGGCGTTGCCGACCGGGTCCGGCGTGCCGGGCACCAGGGGCGCGCCGGCGCGCTGCGCGATGTGTCGGGCGGTGACCTTGTCACCGAGGTCGCGGATCGCCTGCGGGGTCGGGCCGATCCAGGTCAGCCCGGCGTCGACGACGGCCTGGGCGAAGTCGGCGTTCTCCGAGAGGAAGCCGTAGCCCGGGTGCACCGCGTCGGCACCGGCCTTCGCGGCCACGTCGATCAGCTTGTCGATGCGCAGGTACGACTCGGCTGCGGTGTCGCCGCCCAGCGCGTACGCCTCGTCGGCGAGGGTGGCGTGCAGGGCGTCCCGGTCGGAGTCCGCGTACACGGCGACGCTGCCCAGACCGGCGTCGCGGCAGGCGCGGATGACGCGGACGGCGATCTCGCCACGGTTGGCGATGAGAACCTTACGCACCTTCGAGGCTCCTCCCGGGAGGTTACTGACCGGGAGTGTATCGGCCGCCCCGGTGACCCTAACGATCGCTCAGTGTGGGATGCCGCACTGTCACGCCACGCCCCGGAGGAACGCGCCCTGCCCCGGACGGAGTGGTGTCACACCGCTCTGATGGACTGGCAGCGACGATGGATGCCGACGACGGCGCGAGCGGGGAGCACGGATGATCGAGACCAGAGGGTTGCGGAAGTCGTTCCGCTTCCGGGCCGGTCGGGAGACGAAGACCGTCGACGCGGTACGCGGCGTCGACCTGACGGTGGGGGCCGGGGAGATCTTCGGCTTCCTCGGGCCGAACGGTGCGGGCAAGACGACCACCCTGCGGATGCTCGCCACGCTGATCGAGCCCGACGGTGGCGAGGCCACCATCGCCGGCGTCGACCTGCGCCGGGCCCCGGGTGAGGTGCGCCGCCGCATCGGCTACGTGCCCCAGGGCGGCAGCACCTGGGACGAGTCCACCGCCCGCGAGGAACTGGTGCTCCAGGCCCGGATGTACGGCATCGGCAAGGCCGACGCGCACCGCCGGGCCGCCCGCTCCCTGACGGCCTTCCAGCTCGCCGAGTTCGCCGACCGCAAGTGCAAGACCTACTCCGGCGGTCAGCGTCGGCGGGTCGAGATCGCCCTCGGCATCATCCACGAGCCGAAGATCGTCTTCCTGGACGAGCCCACCACCGGGCTCGACCCGCAGAGCCGGGCACACATGTGGGACGAGATCCGCCGCCTGCGCACCGACGGCATGACGGTCTTCATCACCACCCACTACCTCGACGAGGCCGACGCGCTCTGCGACCGCATCGCGATCATGGATCACGGCGAGGTGGTGGCCGAGGGCACCCCGGCCGGTCTCAAGCGGGAGATCTCCGGCGACGTGGTGCTCGTCGGCCTCGACGCGGCCACCACCCCGCAGGCCGCGTCGCTGCTCGACGGCGAGGAGTTCGTCAACAAGCTGGAGACCTCCGACGCCGGTGGCGTACGGCTGTTCGTCGACGACGGTGCCACCGCCATCCCGCAGATCCTGCGCCGCATCGACAGCGCCGGGATCGACCTGCGCTCCATCGAGCTGCACCGGCCCAGCCTCGACGACGTCTTCCTCACCAAGACCGGCCGCTCGCTGCGCGAGTCCTGACCGACGGAGCCCTGATGAAACTCGCCCGCGACACCTGGCTGATCTTCCAACGGCAGCTTCACCTGCTGCTACGCAACCCCGTCTGGGTCATGGTCGGCATCTTCCAGCCGGTGATGTACCTGCTGCTGTTCGCCCCGCTGCTCAAGCCCGCCCTCGGCGCGGCCACCCAGGCCGAGGCCTACAAGATCTTCGTGCCCGGCCTGCTGGTGCTGCTGGCCATCTTCGGTGGCCTGTTCCAGGGCTTCGGCCTGATCGCCGAGCTGCGCGCCGGGGTCATCGAACGATCCCGGGTCACCCCGGTCAGCCGCCTGGCGCTGCTGCTCGGCCGCTCGCTGCGGGACGTGGTGTCGCTGCTCGTGCAGGCCGTGATCATCACCCTGCTGGCGTTGCTGTTCGAACTGCGGGTGTTCATCGGCGACCTGCTGCTGGCCTACCTGATGCTGGCCCTGATCGCGCTGATGACCTCCGCCGTCTCCTACGGTGTCGCACTCAAGGTCAAGAGCGAGGACGCGCTGGCCCCCCTGGTTAACACGGTCGCCCAGCCGGTACTGCTGCTCTCCGGGATCCTGCTTCCGCTCACCTTCGCCCCGGGCTGGCTCCAGGGCATCGCCAAGTGGAACCCCTTCTCCTGGGCCGTCGACGGCACCCGCGCACTCTTCTCCGGTGACCTCGGCAACGACCGGGTCTGGCAGGGGCTGGCCATCATCGCGGTGCTCGCCGCCGCCGGGGTGGTCTGGGCGGCCCGGCAGTTCGCCCACAGCATCCGCTGACTGGTGGCCGGGCTTCAGTGCACCCGGGCCAACGTCAGCCCGTCGGCGATCGGCAGCATGACGGCCTCCACCCGCACGTCGGCCAGCACGTCGTCGTTGAACGCGGCGATCGCCCGGTCGTCGGCGTTCTGCGGCGCGATCACCCGGCCGTGGCGCAGCACGTTGTCCACTGCGATCACCCCGCCGGGGCGCATCCGTGGCACCAGCTCGGCCCAGTAGATCGGGTAGCCGGTCTTGTCGGCGTCGATGAAGGCGAAGTCCAGGTACCGCTCGTGCGGCAACTCCCGCAGGGTGTCGGCCGCCGGACCGATGCGGAGGTCGATCCGGTCGTCCACGCCCGCGCGGGCCCAGTAGCCCCGGGCGATGCCCGTGTACTCCGCTGAGATGTCGAAACAGGTCAACCGGCCGTCCTCCGGCAGCCCCCGGGCGATGGCCAGCGACGACAGCCCGGTGAACGTACCCACCTCCACCGCCTGACGAACGCCGAGCAGCCGGGTGAGGAAGGTCAGGAACGCGGCCTGCTCCGGGGCCACCTGCATCGTCGCCCGGTCGGGCAGCACGGCCAGCGTCTCCGCAGCGAGGTCACGAATGATCTCGTCGGGCGGGGAGCCGTGAGCCACCAGGTACGCGTGCAGGTCGTCGGTGAGCGGGATCGACTTGAGTGTCATGACCGGACGCTAGCCGAGCGGTTCGACCGTCTGGTTGCCGGGCGCGACCTTCGTCCACAGATCGGTGATCCGCAGGCCGAGTTCCGCCAGCAGCCGCCGCAGCAACGGCAGGCTCAGGCCGACGACCGTCCCGTGGTCACCTTCGATCCGCTCCACGAAAGCCCCACCCAACCCGTCGATGGTGAACGCACCGGCCACCGCGAGCGGTTCGCCCGTGCCCACGTACGTGGCGATCTCCGCATCGTCGATGTCCGCGAAGTGCACCACCGTGGACGCCACCGCCTCGGCGCGATGGCCGGTCACCATGTCGATCAGGCAGTGCCCGCTGTGCAGCACACCGCTGCGTCCCCGCATCCGCTCCCACCGTCGAGTAGCGTCCGCCGCGTCGACCGGCTTGCCCAGGATCTCGCCGTCGAAGGCAAGCACCGAATCACAGCCCAGCACCAGCGTCTGTTGCACTCTGCCCGAGCCGCCGACGGGCGTCGCACCGTTCGCGGTGGGCGGCTGCAGCCGCGTCACCACCGCCTGCGCCTTGCGCCGAGCCAGTTCCAGGCACAGGTCCTCGGCCCGCTCGGTCACCACCAGCGATTCGTCCACCCCGCTGACCAGCACGTCCGGCTCGATGCCAGCGGCTTGAAGCGTCCTGCGACGAGCGGGGCTCGCCGAGGCGAGCACGAGACGGAGCGGCAGCGATTCGGACATGCCGCCGACGTTACCGGCTCACCCCTCGCGTCGGTCCCGCGCCACCGCTGCCCTACGCCAGGAAGCCGGTCAACGACTGATCCGAGGTGGAGGATCATCCGCGCGGCGACGGCGGCGGGCGTAGAGGGCCCAGCCCCCACCCGCAGCCAGAACGACGCCGAGGGTGGCCCAGCCTCGTACCGTCCCACCGTCACCCCCGCCGTTCGAAGGCCCCGCCGCTGTGGTGGAGGTGGCAGCGGTGGCCGCTCCCGTCGGCGGTGACGTGAAACCCCTCGGCGGTACGTCCGCAGTCAACGCCGCCACCAGGTCGATGACGCCGTGGCCGTACTGGTCGTCGCGCCCGGGCGGTCCCTTGTCGATGGCTGTGGCGGTCAGGCGGTGTACGACCTCGTCTGCCGGCAGGTACGGATACTTCGCCCTGATCAACGCAACCGCCCCGGCAACAATAGCCGCAGAGTTAGATGTTCCACTGCTCCTGCGGTACTTCGCGCCGGTGTTGGTGCTGTAGATGTTCACTGCTGGCGCGACCACGTCAATTTGTGGTCCAGTAACTGATATCTTTGCGTGGTTTCCGTGGCGGTCGATGCCTCCTACTCCTACTACGCCGTCAGCGGCTGCTGGGAAGATCACGGTCGAGTCTTCTGGTATGTTGCCGGCTGCTGCGACGACAACGACATTGGCTGCTCGGGCGGCCTGTAATGCGCGGAAAAGATGCGGGCTTCCTGCGCCTCCGCCGGAGACGCTGACTACATCTGCACCCGCTGCAATGGCATACTCGATGGCGATTGCTAGACGGTCGGCATTTCCCTCGTTGGTGGCGGTGGAGGTCTTTAGTGGAATTATGCGCGCCTTAGGTGCTATCCCTAAGGCCCCGGTTTCGTCCGGTTGTCCATGAGCGCCTATGAGGCCAGCCATTGCTGTTCCATGTCCGTTTGGGTCCTTCATGCCTTCCTTGGCATCTCCTGGCAGGAAGTTGGCGCCGGGAAGGAGATTCAACCGAAGGTCCGGATGGGCATCGACGCCCGTGTCGGGAAGTGCCACAACCACACCTTCGCCCCGACTTATCTGATGAGCCTGCGCAAGCTTAAGAAACTGGAGATGCCATTGATCTCCACGAACCTGGCTGGTACCATGCGGTGCTGCCGCGTGGGCGCTTCCGCTGGCTGGCGTGGCAGTACAGACTGCGACAGCGAGAGTTAACAACACAAGGCTGCCCAACGCCCTGCGAATGGTCACCTGTTAAAGCCGATAGCGGGACCGGGGTCGATGGGACCGTCGTCCTTAGGTGGACGAACCACGGGATCCACCCCTTGGTTGGTCTCCCAAGGATGATCAGGGTCCCAGGTGCGTGGTTCGTCATCTCTGCGTTCGGGCCTCAACGGTCGGCCGCTATTCAAGCCTACTCCTGTACTGCCGGGAAAACCGCCGATTGGCGGAATTGCCTGAGCTCCTGGAAAGGATCTTCCGCCACCAGGGCGGGAACCGGCTCCGCCGGTAGGCGCAGTGCCTGCGCCGCCGCCTCCAATCACTCCACCGATCGGATTGACCCGACGCGGTTGAGGGCCCCCGGACGCAGGCTGGCCCAGGCCGGTGCCGGGGAGCCCACCGATTAATCCGCCCGGAGGCATCGCGCGAGACACATTCGTCCCTCGATGCGACGGATTATTGGCATCACCGACGGTAGGACGTCCGAGTGGGCCTGGGCCACTGCTGCTAGGCCTACCGCCTGTGCCGATCGGAGGGCTCGGCGGAACGCCTATGGCGGGCGGCGTGGTCGGCCCGGGCGGAGGAGGGCTAGGTAGGCCAGGATGGGTGGGTGCCGGAGCCAGGCCAGGGTTCGCGCCCCCAAGAACTGGGCCGACTGCAGGTGTTAGAGATGCGGGTACATGACGGGATGACTTCGGTCCAGTAGCTGAGGGGGATGCGACTGTCGGCAAGGGCACTGGCACAATGGGTGGAATCACCGGTATTGATGCGGCGCCATAAGGTTCTGAGAATTCAGGAGCGCGATCGAACTGTCGGGGTGATGTCGGGGGTTGGCGGAGCATTACTTGGGCTTGCTGAAGTTCACCGCTGAGCCCGTACATGATGCCGCGTGCCTGGACGTTCAACCGTTCCAGATCCGCATCCGTCACCGGCGGCTGGGAGGTCCGGCTTCCTGCGACCGCCTTCGGGTCCGCCGCCGTCTCCTCCCAGGCCAGCTTCTGTTGCCGCTTCGCGGCGTACTGGTCGAAGATCTCCCGGAGCTTGGCCCGGCTAGCGCTGATCGCCTGGACGGCCGCCGACAGGGCGGTGTAGTTGCTGGCGGCGGCGTCGTGCGTTTGCTGCACCTGTTCGATCAGCTCGTCCAGTTCCCGGATGTATGCGCGGGCCGCCTCGTTGGTGTCCGGTGGCCACGCGTCGGCGAGGCCACGGCGGTACTCCTTCAGGCGGCTCAGATGGGTGCCAGCCAGGTCGCAGATCTTGCGCCAGCCGGCCACCTGCCGCCACTGGTTCTCGGTCTCCTGGCCCTCCAGGCAGGCCCACATGCTGGCGACGTCCATCAGGTGCCAGTCGGTGCGGGCGGTGCCGCCGGTCCCGCCGACGCCCGGTTCCCTCACGGGAGCACCACCGGAGGCTCGTCGGGGCCGGTGGGATCACTGAGCACCAGGGGCGCGGGGGTGGCTCGGGGGGTGCCCGGGTGGGCGAGCGCCCGTTCGACGTCGGCGACACGGGCGGCGGAGAAGGCGTCGGTACCCGCGTACGTGCTGGCGACCGTCTCGGCCGCGCCGGCGAGCCGGCCGGTGACCGCACCCACGCCCCAGACGGCGTTCGTCGCCGCCTGCTGGGTCTCCCAGTGGGCGCGGAGGAACTGCACCAGTTCGAGGAACGCGTCGGCGGGGTTGGGCACCGGGGCCTTCATGTCGTGCTCGATGTATCGCAGGTGGGGTGCGTAGTTGCGCTCCACCTCGCCTCTGAGTCGGTCGGCGAACTCCCGCAACTGTCGGATGTCTGCCTCGATGCCACCGTAGCCGTGCAGCCAGGACGCTGGACGGTCCTCCTCGGGGATCATCGGCCCTCCCTACCTGTTACGGCGCCGTTTCCCTGAGTGAGGTTAGTGGCTGTCGCCCAACCCCGGCAGCCCTGCGTCCGTCGGTACTGGCCCCCGGGGCCGTCGACCAGCGGGTACGCGTACCCGAAAAGTCAGCGGGGCAGGCCAGAGGCGCGCCACGCGCCGGGACCGGCGGCGGAGCCCGCGCCGGCCGGGCGGCTGCTGCGGGCCCACGCGGACGCGGCGACCGGGGGGCGCGCGGCGGGACGGGACCGAACGATGACCGCGCCCACCAGCGCGGCCAGTTCCTCGGCGGTCGGTACGCCGCGGACGACCCGGAACAGCGGCTCTTCGGCAGACATGAGCCCAGGGTACGCGTCCCATGAGCTGGCCCACACCCACCGTGTGGCGTGCCGACGGTGTGAGCGTCGTGGCTGCCGGGTACGGTTCCAGCGATGTCCGACGCGCTTCCCCAACTCGTCGCCGACCGGTACCGGCTCCTCGCGCCGCTCGGTCAGGGTGGCATGGGCAGGGTGTGGAGAGCGCGGGACGAGGTGCTGCACCGCGACGTCGCGATCAAGGAACTGGTTCCACCCCCCGGTCTCACCGACGACGAGCGCCGGGAGATGCGCGAACGGTCGCTGCGTGAGGCGCGGGCCATCGCCCGGCTCAACAACATCAACGTCGTCCGCATCTTCGACGTGCTGCGCACCGATGGCGACCCGTGGATCGTCATGGAGTACGTGGAGTCGAAGTCCCTCCAGGACACTCTCGCCGATGACGGGCCCGTGCCGGCGGCCCGGGCGGTCGAGATCGGACTCGGGGTGCTCGGTGCGCTCAAGGCGGCGCACAAGGCCGGCGTGATGCACCGCGACGTCAAGCCGGGCAACGTGTTGCTCGGCACCGACGGCCGGGTGGTGCTGACCGACTTCGGCCTGGCCACCATCCCGGGCGACCCCAATGTCACCCGCACGGGCATGGTGCTGGGTTCGCCCGCGTACATCGCCCCGGAGCGGGCCCGCGACGGCACCGCCGGGCCGGAGGCCGACCTCTGGTCGCTGGGCGCCACCCTCTACGCGGCGGTGGAGGGCAAGTCGCCGTACGCCCGGTCCTCGGCGATCGCCACCCTCGCCGCGCTGGCCACCGAGCCGCTTCCGCCGGCCCGTAACGCGGGGCCGCTGAAGCCGGTGCTGAACGGGCTGCTGCGCAAGGATCCGCAGGAGCGGATCACCGCCGAGGTGGCGGAACGCATGCTGCGCCGTGCGGGCGGCAAGCGGACCCGCACGATCCCCCTGCTTGACGGCGTACGCCGGCCGGGGCCGAACGGGCCCCGGGAGCCGCGCCCGCCGCTGGTGCCTGCTCCGCGTCCAGCGGGGGAGACATCGGCCGCGACCGCCACCCCGCCGGCACCCCGCGCGCCGCAGGCGTCGGTCGGCACGGCTGCGGCCTCAGCCGCCGACGAGACCAGGGCGGAGGCCACCGTCACGGACGCCGCGCCGGCGGGCGTTTCCGCGCCGGCCACCGACACCGACGCCACGAAGGCCATGGCCGGGCCCGCGCCCACCTCCGCCGAGTCCACCTCCGCCGGGGCCGAGCCCACCACCAAGCCCGAGCCGGCAGCGCAGGCCGAGCCCGCCACGCAGTCCGGGCCGGCAGGGCAGGCTGAGCCGGCGACCACGGTTGAGCCCGCCGCGAAGGGTGACACCGGCGGCGCGAAGGGCGGGCCGGCCACGGATTCGGAGCCCACCGCGAAGGGCGAGCCTGCCGCGAAGGCGGGGTCCGCCGCGCAGCCTGCCGCCGTGAAGAGCGCGCTTTCGAAGCCGGCCGCCACGTCGGTGCTGCCGCCGGCCGCGCCGGTGAGTCCCGCGCCCGAGCGGGGCAGGGTCTTCGCCTCCGGCACGTCGTCGCGGGGACGACGCCACCGTCGGCTGATCCTGATCGGGGCGCTCGTCGGGGTGCTGTTGCTCGGGCTGGCCGTGGTCGTGCCGCTGCTGTCCGGCGGCGACGAGGACGACGCGGGCGACACCCCGCAGGGCGCCCCCACCGCCCCCACCGCCGCCCCGACCAGCGCCGCGGCACCGCAGACCTCGCAGCCGGCCGCACCACCGCCCACCAGCGCCGCGCCCAGCCCCACTCCGTCGTCCACGCCCCCGGAGACCCCCTCCGCGCCGGCAGATGGTCTGCTCCCCGGCTGGGAGCTGCGCAGGGACCCGGTCGGCTTCTCCGTTCCGGTGCCGCCGAACTGGCGTCGCAGCGCGGGTGACACCTGGGTCAAGTACGAGGAGCCGGACGGCGTCCGCGAGTTGGTCATCGACCGGACGGACAAGCCGCAACGGGACGCTGCCGCCGCCTGGCGGGCCATCGAGTCGGGCCGGAGCAGCATCGTCAACGACTACGAGTTGATCGGTATCCGGTCCGTCGACTGCGCCTGGCGGACGTGCGCCGACTGGGACTGGCGGGAGACCCGCGACGGGACGCGAATCCGGGTGCGCAACCGGGGCTTTGTCACCGCCAGCAACCGGGGGTTCGCCATCCGCTGGGAGGTCGCCGACAAGGACTGGAAGGCCAATCTCGACGAGTTCGAGATGATCTTCCGTGAGTTCGTGCCGGACCGCCGGGACTGACCTCTTCCCACCGCGACCACCCGTCCCCTCCGGGACTGATCCCGTCAGGTCAGGCCGGTCCGCGCCGGCCCGTACCTCCGAGACCGCCCGTGCCGTCCCGGACCGACCTCGTCGGGTCAGGCCGGTTCGCGCCGGCCCGTACCTGCGGAACCGCCGTACTCCGGCCGAGGCCGTCCCGGCACCGCAAGGTGGGCATGCCCCGGCGGTGGACGGGGTACGTGCTCTTCCACGATGGAGGGAGGCGCGACATGGGTCACCGTTACCGGGACTCCCGGCCACGCCTGGCACTGTGGATGCTGGTCGCGTTCGGCGACGTCGTCCTGCTGCTCGTCAGCGTGGGCCTGTCGGTGCTGGCCGCGCTGGTGTCGGTCCTGGCCGTGACGGTCGCCGGGGTGGCCGGCTGGTGGCTCGCCCGCCGCGCCGCCGCGGTCGGCGGGCCCGCGCTGCCGGTCCCCGCCGGCCAGTCGGCACCGTCCGCCGTCGGTCGGCGGCCGAGCCCCCGGCGGGCCTGAGCGCGGTACCGGCCGGCGTGGCACGCCGCCGGTGGCCCGTGTCGTCGATGTCCGGCTCCCGGGCTCCGGCACCATGGGCGGGCGGCGGCACCAGGTGGCTCGGCGAGGTGTTCGCCGCGACGGCCGGCGGCACCAGGTGGCTCGGCGAGGCGTTCGCCGCGACGGCCGGCGGCAGGCCCGGCCCGCAGGCCCGCCCCACCGCCGGCCACCGGGTCACCGCGTGTTGTTGGCCAGGGCGATCAGCCGGCTCCGGTCACCGTTCCAGTAGTTGCGGTCCACGGGCCCGCTGATGCCCGAGACCCGCCCCGAGTCGGTGTACTGCCAGAAGCTCCACACCGATGCGCCGGCCGGCAGGGTGCCCGGCGTGCTCGACCAGCGGGCCAGCCACAGCGGGTGGTTGGCCCACGGGCCGGTCCACCGACCGGTGCACTGGTTCCACCAACTGGTGGTGGTGTAGATGACCGCGTACCGGCCGGTGCGGGAGCGGTAGGTGTTCAGGAAGTCCTGGATCCAGTTGCGCATGCCCGTGGTGCTCAGGCCGTAGCAGTAACCGCCGCTGTACGGGTTCCCTTCGATGTCCAGCGCCGCCGGCAGAGTGCGGCTGTCCGCCGACCAGGCACCACCGTTGGAGGCCAGGTAGTTGGCCTGGACCGCGCCGGAGGAGATGTTGGGTCGGGCGAAGTGGTACGCCCCTCGGATGACCCCGGCGTAGTAGGCGTTGGTGTAGTTCGAGTTGAAGTTGGGGTCCTTGTAGCTCGTTCCCTCGGTGGCCTTGATGAAGGCGAACTGGACGCCCGAGTTGCGGACGCTCGTCCAGTTGATGGTGCCCTGGTAGCGCGAGACGTCGATCCCCGGCACGGTGGCGGCGGCCGCCGGCCCGGTGGTCGCGACCAGGGTGGCCGCTGCGGTGGCGAGGGTGGCGAGGCCCGCGGCGAGCAGCCGGCGAAGCGACGATCTGGTACGGCTCATGGCAGCCTCCCGAAGGTGTCTGTCGATTGACAGCCATCTTTGAAGGTGAATGCCTCTGCGCGCAAGAGCGATAGAGAAAACTTTCAGGGAGGGTGGGGTGGATGCTGCGGGCGGGTTCCGCCCGCCACCTGAACGAACGACGGCCGGGAAGCCGCCCCGAACAGCCCGGTAGGCTCCCCGCCCATGGTGTCGATCGACGGGTTGACCGCACTCTGGGACCGGCTGCTCGACGCGCAGCCCGATCCACCCCCGCTGCTGGTGGTGCTCACCGCGCTGGTCGCGCTGGTGGTGGTCGCCACCCGGCTGCCCTGGCAGATCGCCCGCAACGCGGTCACCATCGCCCACGAGGGCGGACACGCGCTGGCCGCCCTGCTGACCGGCCGCCGGCTGCACGGCATCCGGCTGCACTCGGACACCTCGGGGCTGACGCTGTCGGCCGGTCGGCCCACCGGGCCCGGCATGATCCTCACCCTGCTCGCCGGCTACCTCGCCCCGCCGTTGGTGGGCCTGGCCGGGGCCTGGCTGCTCGCCGGCAACCGGATCACCCTGCTGTTGTGGGTGGCCGTGGCGCTGCTGCTGGCCATGCTGGTCATGGTGCGTAACGCCTTCGGGGTGCTGTCGCTGGTGGTCACCGGAGGCGTGGTGCTGGTCGTCTCCTGGTACGCGACCCCGCAGGTGCAGGCCGCCTTCGCCTGGACCGGCGTGTGGTTCCTGCTGCTCGGCGGCGTACGGCCGGTGGTGGAGCTGCAACGGCTGCGCTCCCGGGGCCGGATGCCCGCCTCTGACGCCGACCAGCTCGCCGGCATCACCCCGTTCCCGGCGTTCTTCTGGGTCGCCGTGTTCGCGCTGGCCAACCTGGCGGTGCTCGGCACCGGTGCGCTGCTGCTCGCGGGCCCGATCCTCACCGAGGCCGGGATCACCGGCTGAGGGTGGTGCCCGCCCGCACTACTGCGCCCCGGTGCGGACCATGAGGTGCCCGGTTGCCGGGAAGTCCTCGTTCCCCTCCAGGCGACCGGTCTTCGTCTCCACGATCGTGAACCCCTCGGCCTGGTAGAGGGCGAGCGCGGCGTCGTTGCCGGCCAGGACATCCGTCTCGACCGGCCCGTCGCCGGCCGCGTCGATCGGCCCGGGAGACAACCCTGACGTTCCCGGTCCACGACGGGCCACGGGTGGTCGAGGTTCGGCTTCCGTCCGCAGTGGCTGGTCGTCCCGACGGGCTCCTCGGGCCAGCCGGCGCAACAGAAAGCTGTGGTGTGCAACCGGCGGGGCTCGCTGGCGCGTGTCTTTTGGGACCGCCACGGGGGAGGTAGCACGTGCCCGACGTCGACGGGTTCGACGAGTTCTACCGGGGCAGCCGGCAACGGCTGCTCGGATTCGTGTACGTGCTGACCGGGGACCTGACGGAGGCGCAGGACGCGGTGCAGGAGGCGTACATCCGGGCGTGGCAGCGGTGGTCCACCGTGGGCGGGTACGACGACCCGGAGGCGTGGGTGCGGGTGGTCGCCAGCCGGATCGCGGTGAGCCGCTGGCGCAGCCTGCGCAGTCGGGCCCGCGCCTACCTGCGGCACGGCGCCGTCGACAGCGTCCCCGGGCCGGGCACCGACACCGTCGAGGTGGTCGCCGCACTGCGCCAGCTGCCCGAGGAGCAGCGCGTCGCGATCGCGCTGTACTACCTGGTGGGCCTGCCCGTCGCCGAGGTGGCCCGGGAGACCGCCGCGCCGGTGGGCACGGTGAAGGCCCGCCTGTCCCGGGGGCGCGCCGCGCTCGCCGGCCTGCTCGCCGTTTCCGACCTGGGGGAGGCCGCCGATGCCTGACGAGATGACCTTCGCCGAGCGGGTGCACCGGGAGCTGCGCGACGTCCGCTGGGCGGAACCCGCCGAGCTGCGGGTCCGCGCCCGCCGCCGGGGCCGGCGTACGGGGGCGGCGACGGCGCTGGCCGTCCTGGCGGTCTCGGTGGTGGTGGTCGTGACGCTGCGCCCGGCGGAGGACGCCCCGCGACAGTCCGCCGCCGGGGTGCCGGTCAGCGTGTTCGCCGAGGTGCCGAAGGACGTCCTGCTGGACCCGGCCGAACTGCCGGTGTCCAGCGACGTCCGGTTGGGCGAGGCCGGGCTGGGTGCGGCGGTACGGGTCGACATCCTGCTGGACGCCTGCGCGACGTCGAAGGGCCTTCCCCGGGTGGAGACGGTGTCGCGCTACTCCCGGTCGCAGACCCTCCTGCAGAGCACCGCGATCACCGGGAACTCCGGCCAGTATCCGGTACTCAGCCAGGACGTGTACCGACTGTCGTCCGCCGCGGCGGCCGGCCGGTTCTTCGACGACCTCGACCGCAAGATCGCGGCCTGCGCGCAGTGGCGCACCGAGGAACGGCGGCTGGTCCGGATGGGCGTGACGGCGCAGGCCGAGGTGGTGCGCCACTGGCGGCCGGTCGTTCGTGACTTCGCCGGTGACCAGGCGGTGCTGTTGCGTCAGGCCACCGTTCAGCCGAGCGCGCTGACGACCGGCGAGCCGGTCGGCACGGCACCCGCAGCGGAGACGACGGTCGTCGTCCGGGTCGGGGACCTGGTCACCGTGATGAGGCCGGACGGGGAACTGGGCAGCGTCAGCCCCGGGCCGGAGAGGAAGGCTGCGCTGGCCCGGCAGGAAGAGGAACTGGTCAGCCTCAGCCGGAAGGCGGCGCAACGGATGTGTCCGGCTGCCAACCCGTCCTGCTGAGCGTCACCGGGCGGCCGGTGCGCCGCCTGTCAGCGGGGGCACCGGCCGCAGGGCCGTGGGCCGGGGCGGGCAGGCTGTCGCCGCCTCCCTGACGAGGGCGGCGACAGCCCCGACACCGGGATTCCCGGGCGTCTACAGCGGGATGTTGCCGTGCTTCTTCGGGGGCAGGGTCTCCCGTTTGGTACGCAGCACCCGCAGGGCCCGGACGATCTGGGTGCGCGTCTCGTGCGGCGGGATCACCGAGTCCACGTAACCCCGCTCTGCGGCGATGTACGGGTTGGCCAGGGTGTCCTCGTACTCGGTGATCTTCTCGGCGCGGACGGCGGCCGGGTCGGCGGCGGCGGCCAGTTCCGAGCGGTAGAGGATGTTCACCGCGCCCTGCGCGCCCATCACCGCGATCTGCGCGGTCGGCCAGGCGAAGTTCAGGTCCGCCCCGAGGTGCTTGGAGCCCATCACGTCGTACGCGCCGCCGTACGCCTTGCGGGTGATGACGGTGACCTTCGGGACGGTGGCCTCGGCGTACGCGTAGATGAGCTTCGCGCCCCGGCGGATGATGCCGTCCCACTCCTGACCGGTGCCGGGCAGGAAGCCGGGAACGTCCACGAAGGTCAGCACCGGAATGTTGAAGGCGTCGCAGGTGCGCACGAAGCGGGCGGCCTTCTCGCTGGCGGCGATGTCCAGGGTGCCGGCGAAATGCATCGGCTGGTTGGCGACCACGCCGACCGGGCGGCCCTCGACCCGACCGTAGCCGACGACGAGGTTCTGCGCGTACAGCGGCTGGACCTCCAGGAACTCGCCGTCGTCGAGAACGTGCTCGATGACCCGGTGGATGTCGTACGGCTGGTTGGCCGAGTCCGGGATCAGCGTGTCCAGTTCCCGGTCGAAGTCGGTCACCGTCAGCTCGGCCGGGGCGTCGAACACCACCGGCTCGTCGAGGTTGTTCGACGGCAGGTACGACAGCAGCGCCTTGACGTAGTCGATGGCGTCCTCCTCGTCGGAGGCGAGGTAGTGGGCGTTGCCGCTGCGCGAGTTGTGGGTGCGGGCGCCGCCCAGGTCCTCCATCGCCACGTCCTCGCCGGTGACCGTCTTGATCACGTCGGGCCCGGTGATGAACATGTGCGAGGTCTGGTCGACCATCACCGTGAAGTCGGTGACCGCGGGGGAGTACACCGCGCCGCCCGCACAGGGACCCATGATCAGGGAGATCTGTGGGATGACGCCGCTGGCCCGCACGTTGCGGAAGAAGATCTCGCCGTAGAGGCCGAGGGAGGCCACGCCCTCCTGGATGCGGGCTCCACCGGAGTCGTTGATGCCGACGACCGGACAGCCGATCTTCATGGCCAGGTCCATCACCTTGACGATCTTCTCGCCGAAGACCTCGCCGAGGGAGCCGCCGAAGACGGTGAAGTCCTGCGCGAAGACGCAGACCTGCCGGCCGTCGACGGTGCCGTAGCCGGTGATCACACCGTCGCCGTACGGGCGGGTGCGGTCCAGGCCGAAGTTCGTGGACCGGTGCCGGGCCAGCTCGTCCAACTCGACGAAGGAGCCCTCGTCGAGCAGCAGCTCGATCCGCTCCCGGGCGGTCTTCTTGCCCCTCGCGTGCTGCTTCTCCACGGCGCGCGCCGACCCGGCGTGCACCGCCTCGTCGACCCGTCGCTCCAGGTCCGCCAGCTTGCCCGCCGTGCTGTGGATGTTGATCCCGGTCTCGGTAGTCACCCAGGGAATATAACGATGGTTCAGGCCGCCGCCGCTGTGCAGTTCGCCTCAGTGCCGCCCGTAGGCTGGCGGGATGCCGGGTTCCCCGTACACCGATCTGGACCGCCCGCCGCTGTCGGCGGCCCGGCTGCGCCGCGCGCTGGTCTTCCCCCACGGACCGTGGACCCGGCTGGAACTGCACGCGGAGACCGCCTCGACCAACGCCGACGTGGCCGAGGCGGCCCGCTCGGGCGAGCCGGAGGGGCTGGTGGTGGTCGCGGAGCGACAGACCGCCGGTCGCGGCCGGCGGGGCCGGACCTGGCAGTCGCCGGCCCGGGCGGGCATCGCGACCAGCGTCCTGCTGCGGCCCGGGGAGGCGGTTGCGGAGCGTCGCTGGCCGGCGGTGCCACCCACCGGGTACGGCTGGCTGCCGCTGCTCGCCGGTGTCGCGCTGGTCGAGTCGGTGACCCGGCTGGCGGAGCTGGACGCCGCCCTCAAGTGGCCGAACGACCTGCTGGTGGGCGGCGCGAAGTGTGCCGGCATCCTCGCCGAGGCGGTGCCGGGGGGGTCACCGGCGCAGCCGCCCGCGATCGTGCTCGGCATCGGGCTGAACGTCACGCTGCGCGTCCACGAGTTGCCGGAGAACCCGACGGGTCTGCCGGTCACCTCGCTGCACCTGGCCGGCGCGGCGGCCACCGACCGCGATCCCCTGCTGCGGGCCCTGCTCCGGTCGGTCGCCGACTGGTACGACCGCTGGCGAACGGCCGGCGGCGACGCGGTGGTCAGCGGCCTGCGGGACGCGTACCTGGCGGTGTGTGCCACGGTCGGCCGGGAGGTACGCGCGTTGCTGCCGGACGGCGGTGAGCTGACCGGCACCGCGACGGGCATCGACCCGGACGGCCAACTGCACCTGGTCACCCCGTCGGGCGAGCACCGCCTGGCCGCCGCCGACGTGGTGCACCTCCGCTGACCCCGCCCGGTATCCGCCCGCTCCCCGCCGACCGTACGGGTACGGCCGCGTGGCGGATCCCGCCACGAGCGTGGACCGGTTACGGTCTGCGCGTCCGTTGTCTGCTGGAGGTTGCCGTGGCGTTTCCCGAGGACGTGCTCACCGAGGACGAGCACGTCGTACTGCACCTGCACCCGCACGGGAAGGCCCTGGTCCGGCCGGTGGCGGTGCTGGTGGTCGCGGTCGCGGCGGTGGTGGCCGGCGTCGTGTTGCTGCCCTCGGGGTCCGGTGGCCCGGTCGCCCTCGCGGTGATCGGCGGCCTGGCGCTGCTGGCGGTGCTCTGGCTGTCGCTGTGGCCGTTCCTGGTCTGGCGCACCACGCACTACGTGTTCACCAACGAGCGGGTGCTGCTCCAGCACGGGGTGTTCTCCCGGGACCGGCGTGACCTGCCCCTCAGCCGGATCAACGACCACGCCATGAACCAGCAGTTCGTCGAGCGGATGCTCGGCTGCGGCACGCTGACCATCGAGTCGGCGGGCGAGCGGGGCCGGTCGGTGCTGCACGACGTCCCCGGGGTGGACCGGGTGCAGACGACGCTCTACGAACTCGTCGAGGCCCACCACGACAAGCACTCGCTCGGTGACGGGGAGCTGAGCGAGATCATCGCCGAGTCGCGCGGGGCCGAGCCCGAGCCGAGATCCTGACGGGCCGGGCCGACACCCCGCGCGGGCCCGTGCGACCCGCCGGTTGACGGCGGTGCTTCGGTGCCGGGTGGCCGGTCACGGCCGCGCGTCAGGTCCGTACCCGTGCCGGGTGGTCGGTCAGCGGCGGCGGGGACGGCGGGTGACGGCCTGGAGTTGGGCGGCCAGTTCCGCCTCCAGTTCCTTGTCCAGGTTCGCCGCGAGCCCCGCGTCGAGCGGCAACGGTCGCGGCTGTGGTGGCGTGGCGGCTGTCGGCTGCTGCCGGCCGGGTGCCGGCTGGGCCTCCTCCAGCTCGGACACCGACTCGGCGAGCTCCGCCACCGGGTCCATGCCGGCCATGGTGTCCCACTCGTCGCGCGGCAGTCCGTGCCAGGTCCTGCCGTCCGTGGCGGTCGCCGGCGCCGCCGGTGCGGCCTGGAAGACGAAGGTGCGGTACGACCAGAAGCGGAACAGCGTCGCCAGCAGCACGCCCCCGGTCTTCGCCACGTTGAGCGCGAGCAGGCTGGTCACGCCGAGGCCGTACTTGGCGGCGGCCAGGACGCCCAGCTCGATCAGCAGCCCGGCCCCGTTGAACAGGAAGAAGAGGACGTATTCGCGCTGCATGGCCGATTTCGGCCGATCCCGGTACGTCCAGTGACGATTCATCAGATACGACGTGATCGTCGCGACGATGGTCGCGATGACGGTCGCCTTCAACTGGCCGTCGACGAAAACGGTCAGTGCGAGCGCATTGAACACGGCGTAATTGATGACGGTGTTGATGCCTCCCACAAGGCCGAATTTGAGCGCCTCGTGGACGAACTTCTGCCAGCGTTGCGGCAGCAGACGGACAAGACGCATGCGGAACACCTTAGGACAGGACGGGGCCGGCAGGTTCCGGCCGGACGGGGTGGGCGCGGTCACGCCCTGCGGTCCGGGTCGACGTCCGGAACGGGGGGAGTTCCCGCTTCGACGAAGACGAACCGTCGGTAGGACCAGAACCGGAAGAGGGTCGCGAACCCGGTGCCGACGACGTAGCTGGCGATGTTGTCGGCCAGGCGCGTCTGGAAGACCGCGGGCCAGATGCTGCCCAGCCCGTAGTAGCTGATGCCCAGGCAGGCGACGGTGATGCCGAGGCCGACGGCGTTGAAGAAGAAGAACAGGGCGTACTCGCGGGCCGGATGGGAGCGCTGCCGGTGGCGCCACGTCCAGAACCGGTTGCCGAGGAAGGCGAACGTCGCCGCGATGACGGTGGAGATCGTCTTCGCCGTGATGCGCTCGACACCCTGTGTCGTCAGCACGTTGAAGATGGCGAAGTCGACGAGGAACGCGAAACCGCCGACGGTGGCGAACTTGCTCATCTCCCGTACGAGGTGGCCGAAGCGGTCGATCAGGGAGCGGACGAGACCTCCACGGGTCTGCCCGGCACCGGGCTTACCGGTCATCGTCGCGGCCACCCCGCGAGCGTACCGGCTGTCGGCATCGGGCACGGGTAGTGACGGCGGTCGGAGTCGTCACGGACGTCACGGACGGGCGGAAGGCTGATGAGCCGAGCGTAACCGGGCGGCTGCGGATCCGGCGTGGATCGCCGTAACCGCCCACCGAGCCGCAGAACGCCGGCGGCTGTGCCGTGGGTCGCACGCCCACCGACCTTCCCCGAAGGATTTGCGTGAAACTGCGCGCGAAAGCGGGTATTAGCTCGTGATGCCGCAGCGTGGCCGGACCTTGTGCAGTTCTTCACAACCAGTACCACTGACTGGCGAGGGCCACCGGTTTACGCTGAGTTCAAATCCCAGGTTTCCACGAAGGCGACGCGCGACGCGCCGCTGAGACTCGTGCACTCCATAGACAGGTCAGCGTCGACCACAAGGAGATGTGTCATGGTTGCTCCGGCCACCGTTCGCGGTATCGATCAGGCCCCGACGTCCCACCCCGAACTCCTCGCCTGGGTCCGTGAGGTCGCTGAACTGACCACGCCCGACCGGGTCGTCTGGGTGGACGGGTCCGACGAGGAGTGGCGTCGCCTCACCGACGAGCTGGTCGAGGCAGGCACCCTCGTGCGGCTGAACCCCGAGAAGAAACCCAACTCGTTCTACGCCCGCACCGACCCCACGGACGTGGCCCGCGTCGAGGAGCGCACCTACATCTGCTCGGTCGACGAGGCGGACGCCGGCCCCACCAACAACTGGATGGCACCGGCCGAGATGAAGCGGACGATGACGGAGCTGTACCGCGGCAGCATGCGCGGGCGCACCATGTACGTCATCCCGTTCTGCATGGGGCCGGTCGAGGCCGAGAACCCCATGTTCGGCGTGGAGATCACCGACAGCCCGTACGTGGTCGCCTCGATGCGCATCATGACCCGGATGGGCACCGCGGTGCTGGAGGCGATGGGCGAAGACGCCGGGTTCGTGCACGCGCTGCACTCGATCGGCGCCCCGCTGGCCCCCGGCCAGCAGGACGTGGCCTGGCCGTGCAACGAGACGAAGTACATCTCGCACTTCCCGGAGACCCGGGAGATCTGGTCGTTCGGCTCGGGCTACGGCGGCAACTCGCTGCTCGGCAAGAAGTGCTACTCGCTGCGGATCGCCAGCGTCATGGGCCGGGACGAGGGCTGGCTCGCCGAGCACATGCTGATCCTCAAGATCACTTCGCCGGAGGGGCGGGTCTACCACATCGCCGGGGCCTTCCCGTCGGCGTGCGGCAAGACCAACCTGGCCATGTTGGAGCCGACGATCCCCGGCTGGAAGGTCGAGACGATCGGCGACGACATCGCCTGGATGCGCTTCGGCCCGGACGGCCGCCTCTACGCGGTGAACCCGGAGTACGGCCTGTTCGGTGTCGCGCCCGGCACCGACTGGAAGACCAACGCCAACGCCATGCGGACGCTGGACCGGGGCAACTCGATCTTCACCAACGTGGCCCTGACCGACGACGGGGACATCTGGTGGGAGGGCATGGGCGAGCCGCCGGCGCACCTGGTCGACTGGAAGGGCAACGACTGGACGCCGGAGAGCGAGAACCTCTCCTCGCACGCGAACAGCCGGTTCTGCACCCCGATCACCCAGTGCCCGATCCTCGCCGAGGACTACTACGACCCCAACGGCGTACCGATCGACGCGATCCTGTTCGGCGGTCGCCGTCGTGACACGATTCCGCTGGTGGCCGAGGCCCGCGACTGGGTGCACGGGGTCTACATGGGCGCGACGCTGTCCTCGGAGACCACCGCCGCCGCGTCCGGCGCGGTCGGGGTGGTGCGCCGCGACCCGATGGCCATGCTGCCGTTCATCGGCTACCACGCCGGTGACTACTTCCGGCACTGGATCGAGATGGGCAAGGGCGCCGACGGCGACGAGTCGAAGCTGCCGAAGATCTACTACGTCAACTGGTTCCGCAAGGACGCCGAGGGCAACTTCCTCTGGCCGGGCTTCGGCGAGAACTCCCGGGTGCTCAAGTGGGTCATCGAGCGGATCGAGGGGCGCGCCGACGCCGTCGAGACCCCGGTCGGCATGGTTCCCACCCAGGACTCGCTCGACGTCGACGGACTGGACATGACCCCGGAGGACGTCCGGATCGCGCTCAAGGTCGACGCCGAGGAGTGGCGCCGGGAGCTGCCGCTGGTGACCGAGTGGTTCGAGAAGTTCGGTGACAAGCTGCCCGGCGTGCTCTGGGCCGAGTTGGACGCCCTGCGCGCCCGGCTGGACGCGGAGCCCCAGAAGCAGGTGTGACGGTCGCCCGGCACGGGCACCATCGGATTCCATGAGGACGGCCGCCGAAACCCGCATCCGGCGGCCGTCCGCCGTCCGGGCGCTGATCGCCCTGCTCGCCACCACGGCGGCGACCACCGTCGTGGTCGAGGTGCTCAACTGGTGGTACGCCCCGGAGCAGGGCCTCGCCCTCGCTGTCCGGACGGGCTGGGCGATGCTGCGCTCGCTCGGTTTCCTGTTGCTGATCGGGCACGTGCGGCGCGGCCGGACGGTGGCCCGCCCGTTCGGGCTGATCCTCGCCGTCACCACGGTCTTCGCGGTCGGCCGGCTGGTCGTACCGCGTCAGGGTGTGCCGCCGCTGCCCGGCCTGCTCGGGTTCGGGCTGCTCACCGCGCTCTGCGCGGCGGTGGTGTGGTTGCTGTACCGGTCCTCGGCGCTCGCCGGGCACCTGGTGCGGCACCGCGCGCGCCTGGTCATCGACAGGTCGGGAATCTCCTGGCAGGAAACCCCGCCCCGCCGACCGGAGGTCAGCGGCTGGCTGCTCACCAGCCGGGTGGCCGCCTTCACCTACAGCCCGCTGATGCTGGTGCCCGCCCTGGTCGCGGGCGGCGAGATCCTGGACGGCCGGCTCGCGGCGGCGCCCGCTGTGCTGCTCTGGTTCGGCGCGGGCATCGCGACCAGCTACGCGGTGCTGTTCTGCACCGCCTTCCTGATGCGTGACAAGCGGTGGGCGCGCACCCTGCTCGTCGGGGTCACCGTCGTCGTGCTGGCCGTCGACCTGCCCCTGTGCTGGTGGCTGCTCGGCGTCGACGGCCTGGTCCGCGACGGTGCCCCGCTGGTGGCCGCCGCCGCCCTCACCGGCTACGGACTGTGGCGTGCCGCCCGTGCCGAACACGGCAACGCCCCGGTCTGAGCGCCGTCGTCGACCGACCGTCGTGCCGGTGCCCGCCCGGCCCGCGGCGCGGATCGACGGTTCGGAGGTGACCACCGGCGGCAGCCGGGTGGGCACCCCGGTGCGCACGGGCTCCGCCCGCTGCGCTGCCGCGACCCACGCAACGAATCCGCGCCGATTGCGTTGCGCTGGTTGAGGCAGCGCGGAGGCATGCTGGGAGGGTCCGGGGGCCGGCCCGGCGTTGGCCCCCGGGGCGGCCCGACCCGCCCGGTGCGGCGGCACGGCGCGTGGCCTCGTCGGCACGGTGCGCAGCCCGGCAGCCGCCGCCGGGCAGTGGTGCAGGGCGAGGGGAGGACGCGATGACCGACGAGTTCGACGTGGTGGTGGTCGGAGCGGGGCCGGCGGGGTCCGCCGCCGCGCTGGCCGCCCGACGGGCCGGGGCCCGGGTGCTGCTGCTCGACCGGGCGGACTTCCCACGGGACAAGGCGTGTGGGGACGGGATCGCCGCACACGCGCTGGACGTGCTGGCCGACCTCGGGGTGCCGGACGCGGTCGACGGCTATCCGCCGCTGCCGGCGTTGCGGCTGGTCGCGCCCGGCGGTGGCGCGGTGGCGCGGGCGCTTCCCCGGCCCGCGTACACGGTGCCCCGGGCCGTGTTCGACGCCCGGCTGGTGGCGGCGGCGGTCGCGGCGGGCGTGGTGTTGCGCCGCCGGGCGGTGCGTCGGGTCGAGCCGGGCGCCCGTGTGGTGGTGCTCGACGGGGAGATCGCCGCGCGGGCCGTGGTGGGGGCGGACGGCGCGGGCTCCGTCGTGCGCCGCGTGCTGGGACACCGGCCGAACCCGGACCGCCACCTGGCGCTGGCCATCCGGGGGTACGCCCCGGCACTGCCCGGACCGCCGGAGCAGCTCATCGTCACCTCGGCCGCCCGCTGGCCGGCGTACGCCTGGTCGTTCCCGATCGGTGACGGCCGCGCGAACGTCGGGTACGGGGAGGTGCTGCGGGGTGAGCCGCTGACGCGGGCGCACCTGGTGGAGCGACTGGGGGCGCTCCTGCCCGGCGGCGATCCGGCCACGGTCACCGGGCTGCGGGCGCACCACCTGCCGTTGTCCACCCACCGCCCGACACCCGGCCGGGGGCGGGTGCTGCTGGCCGGGGACGCGCTCTCGCTGATCAACCCGTTCACCGGCGAGGGCATCTTCTACGCCCTGCTGTCCGGGGCGCTGGCCGGGGCGGCGGCGGCCGGGGCGCCGGAGCAGGCTGCCCGGCGGTACGCGGCGGCCCTGCGCCGCCGCCTCGGCACCCACCTGCGGCACAGCTCGGTCGCGGCCTGGCTGGCCCGGCGTCGTCGGGTGGTCGACGCGGCGGTCCGCGCGGCGCGGCGCGACGAGCAGGTCTTCGGCACGGTCGTTGAGCTGGGGTTGGGCGACGGCCGGCTCGACGCGCGGACGCTGGGCATGATCGGCGTCGGCCTGCCCGTGCGGGATCGGCCACCGCGACACCGGCCCGGTTGACAGGTCGTTACCCTGCAAGGTGATGACTCTCCGGAACCTCCTCTACTCCGTCTACGAGCGCCGGCTGACGGCCCGGCTCGCGGGCCGGCCGGTGCCCCGGCACGTCGGCGTCATGTGCGACGGTAACCGCAGGTGGGCCCGGGAGATGGGCTTCGTCGACCCGAACGACGGCCACCGGATGGGCGCGGAGCGGATCAAGGAGCTGCTGCGCTGGTGCGACGCGGCCGGCGTGGGGCACGTGACGCTGTGGCTGCTGTCCACCGACAACCTCTCCCGGCCGGCGGCGGAGCTGGATCCGCTGCTCCAGATCATCGAGGATCTCACCACCGAGCTGGCCGAGGAGGGCAACCCCTGGCGGCTGCGGATGGTCGGGGCGCTCGACGTGCTGCCGGCGCACCACGCGGTGGCCCTCAAGGCGGCCGAGGAGCGCACCCGGGACCGTAGCGGCGGGGCCCAGGTCAACATCGCCGTGGGGTACGGCGGCCGGCGGGAGATCGCCGACGCGGTGCGGTCGCTGCTGCTGGAGCACGCGGCCAAGGGCGGCACGATCGAGGAGCTGGCCGGCACCCTCGACGTCGACCACATCTCCGAGCACCTCTACACCCGGGGTCTGCCGGATCCGGATCTGATCATCCGGACCAGCGGCGAGCAGCGGCTGTCGGGCTTCATGCTCTGGCAGTCGGCGCACTCGGAGTTCTACTTCTGCGAGCTGAACTGGCCCGACTTCCGCCGGGTCGACTTCCTGCGGGCGCTGCGCTCGTACGGCACCCGGCAGCGGCGGTACGGGGCCTGACCGGTCGCCCCGGTCAGGCCAGCTGGTGGACGGCGCGGGTGAGGAAGTCGCCCAGCGCGGCGGGGGACTCGATGGTGAGGTCGGCTGCTTCGGCGACCTCGTGACCGGTCTCCGGGTTGGCGACGGCGACGCAGACGCCGACGAACTGCGGGTCGGCGTCGGCCCGGGCGCGCAGTGCCGCGAACGCCTTGATGTCGGAGACGTCGTCGCCGAAGTACCAGGCACCGGCCGCGTCCCGGACCACCTCGTCGATCACCATGCCCTTGTCCCGGTCGACGGGTGGTTTGATCTCCAGCACCATGCGGCCGCCCTGCACCCGCAGCCCGAGCTGGTCGGCCTGCGCCCGGCCCCACCGCTCGACCGGCTCGGCGAGCTGCGGTGCGGTGCGCCAGTGCAGCGCCACGGAGAGCCGCTTGTATTCCACCAGGGCACCGGGGGGCAGCTCGGCGCGGGCGCGGTCGGCCAGCTCGACCATCGTGGGCATCCAGGGCAGCGCGGCGGGCTCGGTGACGGTGTCGCCACCGGAGTGCGAGTGCTCCAGCCCGTACAGGCCGTAGAGGTCGACGCCGGCGAGCGTGCCGAAGTGGGCACGCAGGAAGTCCACCGGGCGTGCGGAGACGATGGCGATGCGCCGTACGGCCGGAGCGAGCGCCTCGAGCGCGGCCAGCACCTTGGGCGCGGGCTGCACGGCGGTGGGGTCGTCGTCGACCGGCGCGAGCGTCCCGTCGAAGTCGAAGAAGAGCACGGTTCTGGCCGCCCGGTCGGCGGTGGCCCGCCATGCCTGGTCGGCGTCCAACGGGGTCCTCGGCTGCTGGTTGCCCAGATTCAACGGCGGCACGCGCGACAGCGTACCCCGCGCGGCGCGGCTCAATCCCGGCGCGGAAGCGACGTGCGGCGGGCAGGGGTCAGCGTTCGGCGGCTCCTCGTCCCCGGCGCCCGAACGGCACCACGGCCGCGTCCTGGCCGTGGCTGAGCAGGTAGCCCTCCACGAACCCGGTGTTCCGGTCGCCGGCGCGCTCCTCGATCTCCCGCAGTCGCTCCACCAGGAACTCGGTGAGCGCGGTGACCCGGTTGTCGAGCCGGTCGTGCAGTTCGGCGACGACTGCCAGGACGACCGCGGTGCCGGCGGTGGTGAGCGCGAACAGGTTGACGAGCAGCGGTAGCTGCCCGCCGTTCACCGCGAGGGTGACCACGTTCCCCGTCGCGCACAGTGTCATCGAGACCGTGGCGACCACGACTGTCAACCATTTGAGGGTCATGGACAGACCCCTCCTTCTGTCCCGCAGGGCTGGGTTCGGCCTTGTCCCGTCCCCCCGCCGACGACGAGCCCAAGCAGTACGAACAGGACGCTAGCGCGCCCGTTCCGGCCCCGGAGCGAAACGAATGGGTCTGACCTGCCGTCTTTCGCCATCTGAGAACTAGCCGGCCTGTTTGCCCCGCTTGCGGCTGTCGAGGGGCAGAGTCGGGCGGTACGCGAGATATCTGATTGTTTCCCGGATGTGGAACTTCTCCGCGTCGGAGACCTGCGGGTCCACCAGCCGGCGCAGCAGCGCCTCGACGTCGGGGTCCATCGGGGGCGGAGCGGCGTCCCGTGGTGCGCCGGCCCGGTCCCAGCCCAGCGCGGCGAAGGCTGCCGTGGGACTCAGGCCGAGCCCCTCGCAGAAGGCGACCACCCGCTCCGCCTCGGGATCGCTGGCCCAGTCCCCCCGGACCCAGCGGTTGATGGTCTGCCGCGAGACCCCGGTGCGTCGGGAGACCTCCGTGCCGCTCCAGGCCCGGGTCGCGCGGGCCTCGTCGAGGGCGCGGCGGACGAAGGTGGCGAAGGCGATCTTCCGTGCGTTGGTGGTCTCGGTCACCTCGTGACGGTACGACCAGGCGGGTCCGCAGGGCTGCCCCGGCACGCCCATGTCACGCCTGCGGGACGGAGGGTGCGGTGGGCGGGTAAACGATCCAGCGGCGCTTCTGAGGGGGTGTCACCTGGTCAGGATAGCTGGACGTGGGGGTGGGAGAACCGGACGAAAAGCTGATACTGTAACGCTCGTGGGACAATCTACGGTGTGTCACGTGCATGAGACGATCAGTGCTCACATGTGTCACGCTGCCGGTGCGAGGAGGGCGGGGTGACCGAACTGGCTACTCGTGCCCAGGCGTTCGGCCTGGTCGCGAAGGGGGTCGCCGCCGGGCTGAGCGCGCCGTGGCGCCTCTACCTCGCCCAGGGCTGCCGATTCCTCTCGCTCAGCGTCGCGGACCGGGCCGAGTGGGACGCCTGGCGCACCCACCTCGGCTGCCCGGAACTCAGCGTCCGGGTCTACGACGCCGGAGGTGAGATCCGCCGCGCCTCGGTGGCCGAGGTGGTGCTGGACAACTGCCGGATCAGCGTCGAACTGATCGAGGAGATCAGCACCGCCGACATCGACCGGCTCCTGGTCCCCGACCCGGTGGTCGGGCCGGAGGAGCGATGAGTCGTCCGAGACCGGCCGGGGCCGCCGGATGAGTCCCTTCCTCGCCCTCTTCCTCGTCCTGCTGCTGGGCGCGACGAGCTACGCCGCCGGCAGGCTGCACGGCCAGCTCAGTTACCGGATCGGCTACCGGTTCGGCTACCGGCAGGGCTACTTCGACGGCGACCGGGGCGCCTGGAACCGCCGCCGCCGCGACGCCCAGGCCGCCATCGCGACCGCCCTGTCGGTCACCGCCGCGCCGGCCTCCGCCCGGGTCACGGGCACGGTGGTGCGCGGTGGCACCACGTACACCGGATCGTCGTTCGCCACACCCGCCGCCCCCGTCACCGGGCGGCACCCGGCTGGCGCCCTCGCCCGCCGGACCGGCTGACGGGTCGGCCCGGCCCGGGAAGGCCCGGACCGGGCCACGCCGGATCGGTGACGAGATGGTCCACCGGCCGGGATGCGCGCAGGGGGCATGCATCCCGGCCGGTCCCGTGCGGGTGGTGCCGCGGGGCGGTTCACGTGCGGGTGGTGCCGCGCGGCGGATCGCGTGCGGGTGGTGCCGCCCGGCCGGTGGGACGCGCCGACCCCGGCTGCCCTGCCGTGCGCGCGGCGCACGACCACCCTCTAGTCGGGACGGGCTCCGGCGGCTAGCGTCTAGGCATGGCACGGGGTTGTCCCGGGCCAGCCGGCCCGCCCGGCCTGCGACCTCGCGCACGGGGCACGCATCCGACCCCGTTCCGCCGGGCACCGGAGGAGGCGGACCGCGGGTGGCCGGGTGCCCATCCGCCGGAGCAGGCCTGTGACGACTCGTCGTACCAATGCCGGGGCCGACCAGACCCCGACCGCGACTGCCACCCGCCGGAGCGCCCGCAGCCGCCGCGCCGCGGCCGCAACGCCCGCGGACTCCCGGGAGCCTCGACCAGCCGGCCAGGCATTCGTCCTGGACACCTCGGTGCTGTTGTCCGACCCGGCGGCCTTCCACCGCTTCGCCGAGCACGAGGTGGTCCTGCCTCTCGTGGTCATCTCCGAGTTGGAGGGCAAGCGGCACCATCCGGAGCTGGGCTGGTTCGCCCGACAGTCCCTGCGCATGCTGGACGAGCTGCGGGTACGCCACGGCCGGCTGGACCAGCCGGTTCCGGCCAACGAGGCCGGCGGCACCCTGCGGGTCGAGCTGAACCACACCGACGACGGGGTGCTTCCGCCCGGCTTCCGCACGGAGTCCAACGACGCCCGGATCCTCTCGGTCGCCCTGAACCTGGTTGCCGAGGGGCACGACGTCACCCTGGTCAGCAAGGACATGCCGCTGCGGGTGAAGGCCGCCTCCGTCGGCCTGCGCGCCGACGAGTACCGGCACGGGCAGGCCAGCGACCCGACCTGGACGGGGATGTCCGAGCTGGAACTGGCCGAGGAGCAGATCGGTCGGCTGTACGCGGGCGAGTCGCTCGACGTGGACGCCGCCGCCGGCCTGCCCTGCCACACCGGGCTGGTGCTGCACTCCTCGCGGGGGTCGGCCCTGGGCCGGGTGCTGCCCGACAAGACCGTACGGCTGGTGCGCGGCGACCGGGAGGCGTTCGGACTGCACGGCCGTTCCGCCGAGCAGCGGGTGGCGCTGGACCTGCTGCTCGACGAGTCGATCGGGATCGTCTCGCTCGGCGGCCGGGCGGGCACCGGCAAGTCCGCGCTCGCCCTCTGCGCCGGGCTGGAGGCGGTGATGGAGCGCCGCCGGCACAAGAAGGTGGTCGTCTTCCGTCCCCTGTACGCCGTGGGTGGCCAGGAGCTCGGCTACCTGCCCGGCTCCGAGTCGGAGAAGATGTCGCCGTGGGCCCAGGCGGTGTTCGACACCCTCGGCGCGGTGATCCACGAGAACGTCCTGGAGGAGGTGACCTCGCGGGGGCTGCTGGAGGTGCTGCCGCTGACCCACATCCGGGGTCGCAGCCTGCACGACGCCTTCGTCATCGTGGACGAGGCGCAGTCGCTGGAGCGGGGGGTGCTGCTGACGGTGCTGTCCCGGATTGGTCAGGGGTCCCGGGTGGTGCTCACCCACGACGTCGCGCAGCGGGACAACCTGCGGGTGGGGCGGCACGACGGCGTGACCGCGGTGATCGAGGCGCTGAAGGGCCATCCGCTCTTCGCGCACGTCACGCTCAGCCGTTCGGAGCGGTCCCCCATCGCCGCAATGGTGACGGATCTGCTGGAGGACATCCCGCTCTGATGCCCTTTTCGTGGGACTCCATGCGTATTATCTTAGTGACCCACATCACAAATGAGGCTCACCGTTTCCCAAGGGCCTCACTGTGCGCGATGGTGTCCTGCGGGCGCCCACGCACCGGGCACACCACCGCTGATCGTTCGTCACGCGACGAACGGGACGCCGGTGCCGGTGCGTCGACGGTGACCGGTACGCCGGTCACGGGCGCCCGCAGCGCGCGTGCGGCCCGCTCTCCGGGCCGTCCCGCGCAGTGCCCATGCCCCCGACGAAGGGACCACTCCGTGAGTCGGCTCTCCCGCCGGTTCGCCGCCCGCGCGGCCGCCGTGGCGCTGCTCTCCGTGGGCGTCGCCGGCGGCTTCTACCTCGGCGAAGACGACCGCGAGTCAACCCGCCCGGGCCCGGCCGAGCACGTCGCCGGTGCCGTCGCGCAGGTGGACGTCGACTACCGCCAGGAACAGCGGGTCTCCCGCCAGGTGCGCACCGCCCGGCAGCAGGCCGCCGAGGTCCGCCAAGCCGCCCGAGCCGCTGCCGAGAAGGCCCGCAAGGCCGAGGTGGCCCGCAAGAAGGCGGCGGCGGAGAAGAAGGCCCGGGAGGCTGCGGCCAAGGCTGCGGCGGCTGCCAGCAAGCCGTACGACGGCCCGATCCCCGAGTCGTGCACCGAGTTCAGCGGCAACCGCGAGGTCGGCTGCGCGTTGATGCTCAAGGCCGGGTTCGGCATCGACCAGTTCCCGTGCCTCGACAAGCTCTGGACCAAGGAGAGCGGCTGGAACCACAAGGCCCGCAACCCGTCGTCCGGGGCGTACGGCATCCCGCAGGCGCTGCCCGGCAACAAGATGGGCTCGGTCGGCAGCGACTGGCAGACCAACCCGGCCACCCAGATCACGTGGGGACTCGGCTACATCAAGGGCCGCTACGGCACCCCCTGCAAGGCCTGGTCCCACTCACAGAACGTGGGCTGGTACTGAGCCGGCCTGACTGCGATCGAGCCGGACCCGATCCGACGGGGGCGGGGTGTGGACGACGTCCACACCCCGCCCCCGTGTCGGAGGGCCAGCACACCGTCGCCACGTCGGGGACGACGGCCGCCGGCAGAAGTGGCGGTTGCGGCGGAATGCTGATAGCTCTTGACGGGTGACCCTGCAACCCGGAAGCGGTGACCCGCACCGGTTCGGCACCGAGGCCTTCTACGGGTCCCTCGGCCGGGCCTTCGTCGCCATGTGCGCCGTGGTGCCGGTCCTGTTCCTCATCGAGGCCGTCGACTACTGGCTGGGCGCCGGCTTCGACGCCGCTGCCGGCATCGCCCCCCAGCGCATCGACGGGCTCGACGGGGTCTTCTTCTCACCGTTCCTGCACCACGGCTTCGACCACCTCTACAGCAACAGCATCCCGCTGATCCTGCTCGGCACCTTCGTCCTCGCCGCCGGTGCCCGCCGGTTCCTCTGGTCGACCCTGGTGATCGTCCTGGTCAGCGGGCTGGGTGTCTGGTTCACCGGGTCGCCCAACACCGTCGTGGTCGGCGCCAGCGGGGTGATCTTCGGCTATCTCGGCATCCTGCTCACCCGGGGCATCGTCGAACGCAGCTGGTGGAACTTCGCCGTGTTCCTGCTGGTGGGTCTCCTCTACGGCGGCCAGTTGGTCGGGGTCCTGCCGACCGACGCGCGCATCTCCTGGCAGGGGCACCTGTTCGGGCTGATCGGCGGCATCGTGGCGGCGGTCATCTTCCGTCGCCGCCGCGACGACTCCGGGGGGCCCTACCGCTCGGAGTCCTCGCTCACCATGCCCTGAACCACGCCGTACCGGGATGTCCTTGCCCCCGGGCAGGTGTCGGCCCTACTGTTCTGAAGATCAGCGCACGTTGATCCGTGGAGCGAAAGCGACGGTACGCCCATGCGCGAGGTCGATGTCGCCGTGATCGGGGCCGGGCCGACCGGTCTCTTCGCCGCCTACTACGCCGGCTTCCGTGGGCTGTCCGTTGCCGTGGTCGACGCGCTGCCGGAGCCAGGTGGGCAGATCACCGCCATGTACCCGGAGAAGCTCATCCACGACGTGGCCGGGCTCCCCGCGGTCAAGGGGCGGGACCTGGTGGCCAACCTGGTCGCCCAGGCCGCCCCCTTCGACCCCACCTACCTGCTCGGCACCCGCGCGGAGAAGCTCTCCCACGTCGACGGCCGCCCGGTGCTCGGGCTGGCCGGTGGTGAGCAGCTGACCTGCGGGGCCGTGATCGTCACGGGCGGGTTGGGCAGCTTCACGCCCCGACCGTTGCCCTGCGCCGACGGCGTTGCGGGCAGCAGCATCGTCTACTTCGTGCCCCAGCCGGCCGAACTCGCCGACCGGGACGTTTTGATCGTCGGCGGCGGCGACTCCGCCTTCGACTGGGCGGCCACGCTCGTGCCGATCGCCCGCTCGGTCACCCTGGTGCACCGGCGGGAGAAGTTCCGGGCCCATGCGGCGTCCGTGGCCCGCGTGCTGTCCATGCCGGTGCGGGTGGTGGTGAACGCCGAGGTGACCCGGCTGCACGGCGAGGGCGAGATCACGGCCGCCGAGATCACCGTACGCGGTGGCGAGACCGAGACGCTGCCGGTCGACACGGTGGTGGCCGCGCTGGGCTTCACCGCCGACCTCGGGCCGCTGGCCGAGTGGGGGCTGCGCCTGGACCGGCGGCACATCCTGGTGGACAGCGCGATGGCGACCAATCTGCCCCGCGTCTTCGCCGCCGGGGACATCACCGAGTACCCGGGCAAGGTGCGGCTCATCGCCACCGGCTTCGGCGAGGCCGCCACCGCCGTCAACAACGCGGCGGTGGCCATCGACCCGTCCGCGCACCTGTTCCCGGGGCACTCCTCCGACGGGACCTGACGCCGACGACGGTGACCGGGCTTCCGGGCCGGCGAGGTGGCCTGCACAGCCGGGCCCGGCTGGGCGTCCGGAGCGTCGGCGACGGGCCGGTCGAGCGCTCAGCGGCGGATCCACCGGTGCCGGGGGCCGAGCGCCGCGATCGCGACGGCCATCAGGGTCAGGGCCGCGCCGAGCAGGGTCGTCGGCCCCGGGCGGGACGCTTCGGTGGGCAGGACGACGTCCAGCAGCACCGCGCCCACGATCTGCCCCGCGATGGTCGCCAGCCCCAGCAACAACACCCCGGTGAACCGGACGATCGCGGCGGCCACCGCGATGAACACGACGCCGATCGGCCCGCCCAGGTAGTACCAGAACTCGGGTGGCAGGCTGCCCGGCGGGCGGCCCCGGATCGCGAGGTCCACCGCGAACGCGACCAGCAGCGCCAGCGTACCGACGGTGAAGTTGACCAGCGTGGCGGTGAGCGCACTGCCGGCGGCCGCCCGCACCCGCCCGTTCACCGCCTGCTGCCAGGCGATCGCCACACCGGCCAGCAGCGGCAGTACGGCCAGCCCGAGGGTGCCCGGCTCGCCGAGGCGGTCACCCACGGCGAGCAGCACCGCCACCACGGTCAGCGCCGCGCCGGCCAGCCGCGATCCGGTGACCGGCTGGCGTCCCGCCGGACCGATGCCGGCCCGGTCGACGGCCAGGCTGCTGCCCGACTGGCCGGCCACCACCGCGACGGTGAACACCGCCACGCCGAGGGTGCCGACCGTGACTCCCTGGGTCACCACCAGGAACGCGCCGCACATCCCACCGAGGCACTGCCAGGGGCGCAACGCACCCGAGACCAGCGCACGACGCAGGGTGAGCACGCCGCGTCGCCCGGCCGGCAGGGCGGGAACCAGCACCAGCAGCAGCACCAGGCCCACCCCGAACGAGATCACCGCGGTGGCGATGCCGTCGCCCAGGCGTACGCCCAGTGCGCCGTTGATCCGGGACTGCACGGCCACGGCCACCCCGGAGGCGAGGGCGACCGTCACGCCGGTCACCCGGCGGGCCGCCGACAGGGGCGGCAGGGCGGTCGTCCCGGCGGTGATCACTCCTGTTCGGCCAGGGGGCGGCCGTCGAAGTCGACAGCCGAGTAGAGGGCCAGCTTCTCCAGGCGGTGGTAGGAGTCGATCACCCGGATGGTGCCGCTCTTCGAGCGCATGACGATCGACTGGGTGTACGCCCCACCGGCCCGGTAGCTCACCCCGCGCAGCAGGTCGCCGGAGGTGACGCCGGTGGCCACGAAGAAGCAGTTGTCCCCGGTGACCAGGTCGTCGGTGGTCAGCACGCGGTCGAGGTCGTGCCCGGCGGCCAGGGCCCGCTCCCGCTCCTGCGCGTCCTTCGGCCACAGCTTGGCCTGCAGCATTCCGCCCATGCACTTGAGGGCGCAGGCTGCGGTGATGCCCTCCGGGGTGCCGCCGATGCCCATCAGCACGTCCACGTCCGACTCGCTCCGTGCGGTGGCGATCGCACCGGCGATGTCGCCGTCGGAGATGAACCGGATGCCGGCGCCGGTACGCCGGATCTGCGCCACCAGGTCGTCGTGCCGGGAACGGTCGAGGACGCAGACGGTGACGCCCGACACGTCGGTGCCCTTGGCCCTGGCGATCCGCCGCAGGTTCTCGGTCGGCCCGGCCTCGATGTCGACCACGTCGGCGTACGCCGGACCCACGGCCAGCTTCTCCATGTAGAACACGGCGCTCGGGTCGAACATCGCACCCCGCTCGGCGACCGCGAGCACCGCCAGGGCGTTCGGCATGCCCTTGCTCATCAGCGTGGTGCCGTCGACCGGGTCGACCGCGACGTCGACCTCCGGGCCGGTGCCGTCGCCGACCTCCTCGCCGTTGAACAACATCGGCGCGTTGTCCTTCTCACCCTCGCCGATCACCACCACGCCCCGCATCGGGATCGAGTTGATCAGCTTGCGCATGGCGTCGACGGCCGCCCCGTCGCCGCCCTCCTTGTCGCCCCGGCCGACCCAGCGGCCGGCGGCCATTGCCGCCGCCTCGGTGACCCGGACCAGGTCGAGGGCGAGGTTGCGGTCGAGATCCTGCGGGGTCCGCGTCGTGGTGTTCGTCATGACGGCTCCTCCTCGCGACGATGCGGGGTAGACCGGACCGGCGGGGCTCGGCGTCGCCCTGCCGGCTTTGTCGCTGATCCTCACACGATCGCCGACGCGGGGTGGGGGCGGGGCGGCGATGGCGTGGATACCGCCGGTCGGACGGCTGCCAGAATGGCGAGGTGGAACCCGCACAGCCTGCCGACCGCGTACCCGCCGAGCACCCGTCGGCCGACGGCCAGCCGCCGGCCGACCGCCCGTCGCCGTCCGCGCCCGCCGACGGACCGGACCAGGCCGGCCCACCGGCCGCGCCCGGAGCGCTGCCGGTGGGCCCGGCGGAGACCGGCGAGTGGCCCGCGCCGCCACCCGCCGCCGACCGCGGCAGGTCGGAACGGTCACCCAAGGACATGGCGATCTCGCTGCTGGTGCTGCTGATCCCGATCGCCCTGCTGCTCGCCTTCTACCGGGGCTTCCTCGGCGGAGACCAACCGACCACGGTCGACCCGGCACCTGCCGTCGACCAGGCCCGCTCGGCCGGGGCGTTCCCGGTGAGCGTGCCGAGCGGGCTCGGTGAGGACTGGCGCACCGTGCGGGCCGCCTACCGGACCGCAGACGGCGGCGCCATCCTGCGGATCGGGTACGTGACCCCGGAGGGGCGCGGCGCCCAGCTCGTGCAGAGCGACGTGCCGCCGGAGCAGCTGCTGCCCGCCGAGCTGACCGACGCGGCGCAGCCGCAGGGGCAGACCGACCTCGGTCCGCGCACCTGGCAGCGGTACACCGCCCGGGGCAACGAACAGGCCCTGGTTCTCCTGGAGCCCGACCGTACCGTGATCGTGGTCGGTGACGCCCGGGACAACGAGCTGCGGGAGCTGGCCGGTTCCCTCGAATGAGACACGGCCAGCGGGCTCCCGGGCCGGCCGGTGGCCGCCGTTGGCTGCCCCTGGGCGTTCCGACGCCGGGACGCCGACCGCGCGGACCGGACGACGGGTGATTGCCCGACGGCCGGGCAGGGAACAACAGGAGGTGGCATTCTCCGGCGCCACCAGATGCGTCGGGTGACCTCCTTGGAGAAGCGCATGAAGGTTCGACGGCTGAGCGCCGGCCTGATGGCCGCCGCACTGTTCACTCCCGGCCTGGCCGCCTGCACCGCCGCCGACGACGGTCCGGCGGGCAGTTCCGCCTCGCCCACCACCGCCGCGCCCGCGACCGCGCCCACGTCGGGCGGACCGGTCGACGGCTCGGCCGAGCAGGCGCTGCTCGACTCGACCCGGGAGATCAGCAACGGCAACTTCCGGTTCACCATGTCGGCTCTGGGCTCCACCACCGAGGGGCAGGTGCACGAGCCGAGCCAGAGCGCCGAGATCACTGTCCGCATCGGCGAGCCGGGCGACGACCTGGCGATGAACCTCGACCTGATCCACACCCGGTCGGACAGCTGGGTCAAGGTCGACCTCGGTGGCGCGGCGGCCGGCAGCGTACCCGGCCTCGACAAGCTGAACCTCGGCAAGTACCAGCACCTCGACCAGAGCCGGATCAAGGGCGACCGGAACCTCGGCTTCGACTTCGACAAGGTCGACCCGGCCGGCAGCGACGTGCTGATCCAGGGCATCACCGAGGCGCGGCGGACCGGCGACGGCACCTACGCGGGCACACTGGACCTGTCGAAGGCCGCCGAGGCCGGCTCGCTGGACCCCGCCACGATCACGGCGCTCGGCGGGCAGGCACAGGCCGTCCCCTTCACCGCCGAGCTCGACCCGCAGGGTCGGCTCAGCGAACTGGTGCTGGAGATCCCGGCTGCCGGCCAGGTGGCGGCCCAGCAGATCCGGATGACCTACAGCGACTACGGCAACGCCACCGCGGCCCGGAAGCCGCCCGCGGACCAGGTCGTCGAGGCCCCGCCGGAGCTGTACAGCCTGGTGGACTGATGCGTGTGGGCCGGCCGCCGACACAGCGCGGAGCGCCGGCGGGCCCGCACCGGGCCCGTCAGGATGACCGGGCCCGTGAGGAGCACCGGGTTGCCGCTCGCGGCGGCGACCGACGCGGCGGGCGTGCCGTCAGGAGGCGGAACCCTGGCGGGCGGGGTCCTGGCGGGCGGCGTCGATCCGGGCCCGGGCGCCGTCGAGCCAGCCCTGACAGACGTCCGCCAGTTCCTCCCCGCGCTCCCACAGCGCCAGCGACTCCTCCAGCGAGGTGCCGCCCGCCTCCAGCCGCTCCACCACCGACGCCAGTTCGGCGCGGGCCTGCTCGTAACTGAGCCGCTCGTCCGGCCCGGCGTTCTTGTCGCTCATCCCACCCATCTCAGCACACCCGGCTCCAGGGCCGTGTCAGGCGTCGACGGTGGCGGTGAGTTCCCCGTCGGCGAGGCGTACCCGCAGGGAGTCGCCGGCCGCGACGTCGCCGGCCGCGCGGACGACGTCGCCGTCGGCGCGCTGGACGATGGCGTACCCCCGGTCGAGGGTCGCGGCGGGCGACAGCGCCCGCAGCCGGGCGAGGGTGTGGCGCAGGTCGTCGTCGGCGGCGGCGAGCCGGTGGTCGAGGCAGCGCCCGGCGCGCAGGCGCAGCCCCGTCACGTCGACGGCCCGCTGTTCCACCATGACCTGGGGCCGGGCGAGCACCGGTCGGGAGCGCAGCGCGTCGAGACGGTGGGTCTCCCGGTCGACCAGGTGACGGACGGCCCGTTCCAGCCGGTGACGGGCGTGGCCGATGAGGCGTACCTCCTCGGTGAGATCCGGCACCACCCGCTTGGCCGCGTCGGTGGGGGTGGACGCGCGGACGTCGGCGACGTAGTCGAGCAACGGGGTGTCCGTCTCGTGGCCGATCGCGCTGACCACCGGGGTACGACAGGCGAAGACAGCCCGGCACAGGGCCTCGTCCGAGAAGGGCAGCAGGTCTTCGATCCCGCCGCCGCCCCGGGCAATGATGATCACGTCGACGCCCGCGTCGGCGTCGAGGACCTTCAGCGCGTCGACGATCTGCGGCACCGCGCCCGGCCCCTGCACGGCGACGTTCACGGTACGGAAGTCCACGGCGGGCCAGCGGCGGCGGGCGTTGGTGAGCACGTCCCGTTCGGCGGCGCTCGCCCGGCCGGTGATCAACCCGACGCGGCGTGGCAGGAACGGTGGCCGCCGCTTGCGCGCCCGGTCGAACAGCCCCTCCGCGGCGAGCAGCTTCTTCAGTTTCTCCAGCCGGGCCAGCAGCTCGCCCAGCCCCACCTGGCGGATCTCGTCGGCCCGTAGGCTCAGCGTGCCGCGTGCGGCGTAGAACTCGGGTTTGGCGTGCAGCACCACCCGGGCGCCCTCCCGCAGCTCGGGCGCGCCGGTGTCGAGGACGTCCCGGTTGGTGGTGACGGTGAGGCTCAGGTCGGCCGACGGGTCACGCAGGGTGAGGAAGACAGTGCTCGCTCCGGGGCGGCGGCTGATCTGCGCCACCTGCCCGTCCACCCAGACCCATCCGAGCCGCGCGACCCAGGCGCCGATCTTCTGGCTGACCACCCGCACCGGCCACGGCTCGTCGGAGCTGCTCTTCCCGCCCGTCTCCGCCACACTCACCCGCCCACCCTACGGTCGCCGGCGGTGATCAAGAAGTTCGCGTCTCCGGTGGGCGGGGCGGGCCGGGCTTGTGGTACCGGTCGCAGGCGCTGCCGACCGCGCGGGGGGCACGTACGATGGGCGGGTGACCCAGGCTGAAGCGACCCCACGGACCGGTAAGCGCGTGCTCCTGGCCAAGCCCCGCGGCTACTGCGCGGGCGTCGACCGGGCGGTGCAGACCGTGGAGGAGGCGCTGCGGCTCTACGGTGCGCCGATCTACGTGCGCAAGCAGATCGTGCACAACAAGCACGTCGTGCGGACGCTGGAGGCTCAGGGCGCGATCTTCGTGGAGGAGAACGAGGAGGTGCCCGAGGGCTCCACCGTGATCTTCTCCGCGCACGGCGTGGCCCCGGAGGTCTACGAGCAGGCGAAGCAACGGTCGCTGAAGGCGATCGACGCGACCTGCCCGCTGGTGACCAAGGTCCACCAGGAGGCCAAGCGCTTCGCCGCCGAGGACTACGACATCCTGCTCATCGGTCACGAGGGCCACGAGGAGGTCGTCGGCACCGCTGGCGAGGCCCCCGCCCACATCCAGCTCGTCGACGGCCCGGAAGGTGCCGACAAGGTCACCGTCCGCGACCCGAACAAGGTCGTCTGGCTCTCCCAGACCACTCTGTCGGTCGACGAGACCATGGAGACCGTGGCCCGGCTCAAGTCCCGCCTGCCGCTGCTCCAGTCGCCGCCCAGCGACGACATCTGCTACGCCACCAGCAACCGGCAGCACGTGGTGAAGGAGATCGCTCCCGAGTGCGACGTGGTCATCGTCGTCGGCTCGCGCAACTCCTCCAACTCCGTGCGCCTGGTGGAGGTGGCCCTCGACGCGGGAGCCCGGGCGGGTCACCTGGTCGACTTCGCCCACGAGATCGACGACGCGTGGCTGGATGGCGCGGCCACGGTGGGCCTGACCTCCGGCGCGAGCGTGCCGGACGAACTGGTCCAGGAGGTGCTCGCTCATCTCGCCGAGCGCGGTTTCACCGACGTGGACGAGGTGGTGACCGCCAACGAGCGGCTCACCTTCTCGCTGCCGCAGGAGCTCAAGCGGGACATGAAGGCCGCAGCCGCCGCTTCCGGCCGGTGAGCCGGCGGGAACGGTTCGGGCCGGTCGTGCGTCTGAAGGGTATGAGAAGCCTTCGTATCGCCGCCACCGCGCTGATCGTCTGCGCCGCGCTCGCGGCGTGCGGCGGTCAGGAAGCGGGTAACGGCCCCACCGACCCGACCCCGACTGGAGCGCCCACGGTGACCGACCTGCCCACCCCGGATCCGACCGGTTCGGTCACCCCGCCCACCGACCCGGCCGACCCGGTCGACCCCACCGCGCCGGTGTCCCCGCCGGTCACCAAGCGGCCGGCGAGTCCGTCGGCCACGGCCGGCTCGATGCTGACCGGCACCGTCGAGTCGGGCGTGGAGCCCGGCTGCCTGCTGCTCGACGGGTACCTGCTGCTGGGCGGACCACGCGACATCATCACCGAGGGTGCCCGGGTCACGGTCACCGGCCGTCCCGAGCCCGGCATGTTGACCACCTGCCAGCAGGGCATCCCGTTCCTGGTGACGACCGCCAAGCGCGCCTGAACCCGGCCTGACCGCCCCGTCGCTGCCGCCGCGACCTGCTTGCTGCACGGCGTGCCCCTTCTTGGGCTGCACCGTGCGTGCGGCGGGTGCCGGCTGCTCCGTTTGTGCCCTCAGCTCGACAGGGGCCACTGTGAGCACCCGGGGCCGGAACCCCCGCCGCCGGCGCCACACCTGCACCGCCACACCGGCGCACACGGCTGGCACCCGCGACCCCGGCCGTCCGATGGCAGGAGCCCGCCCCCGGCGGACCGGGGACGGGCTCCTGGGGTGTTACCGAAGGGTCAGTTGACCGCGCCGATGGACACCGCGCCGCGGCCGACGACCGCGCCCTCGGTGGTCACCACGGTCAGCTCGCCGTAGAGCTCCCGGCCCGCACCCGGGGTGGACAGGGCGGTCACCGCACCGGTGAGGGTGCCGGTGGCGCCGTGCGCCAGGGTGAGCGGGGTGGCCGACGCCGAGAGGGTGCCCAGCGACGGGGAGGAGAACGAGTCGCGGTAGTCGTAGGCGGTGCTGCCACCGGCCCCGTCGACCGCGTACGCGTCCACCACGACCCGGTAGGTGCCGGCAACCGGGTTGGTGACGGTCACCGCCTCCTCCGAGTCACCGTCGGCCTGCTGCCCGACCAGGGTGGCACCCCGGTAGACGAACAGGTCCAGGTCGGCGCTGGCGTTGGACGGGTTGCCGACGCGGGCGGTGAAGCTGGTCGCCCCCTCCGGCACCTCGACGGTGAACTCCTGCTGCTCCAGCTCGACGATGGTCGGCCGCTCCGAGTTGACGCTGGACAGCGGGCCGCCCTGGCCGGTCACGGCGACCGGGCCGAAGGTGTTGGTCAGCGACCAGGTCACCGGGGTCGCCGCACCGGCGGCAACCGACGGCAGCTCGACGACGGCCGGCTCGACCGCGACGCCCTGCACCCGCGCCTGGAGCTGGAACGGGTTGTTCAGCGCCGGCGAGGTACGCCGCGACTCCACCTCGATCTCCCAGACCCCGGCGATCGGGTTCTGGTAGTCCCGCTCCTGCGGCTTGCAGGTGGCGGCGTTCGAGAAGTTGGTGAAGCAGACCAGGCTGGAGGTGCTCTCCACCGGGACGCCGTACGGGTTGAAGGCGATGAACCGGGTCTGCGACCCGGTGGCGATGCCGGAGAGGTTCACCTGCAGCGCACCGGCACCCGGGGGCACCGTCACGAAGTACGACGTGGTGCTGTTGCGGTCCACCGAGCCTTCGGCCGAGTAGGAGAAGGCCGGCTTCTTGACGTCGTTCGAGGCGATCACGACGGCGGACACCTCAAAGTCGATCATCGCGGTGGCCGGGTCGTCGATCGTCACGATCGTGCTGTGCGCGCCCGTGGTCTTGGGCTTGGCGGTGACGTTGAGCGCGACGGTCTGGTTCAGCGGCAGCGAAATGGACTTCCGCGTCGAGAACGTGCCGTCGTTGCCCCGCAGGCCGACGTTGTGCCTGATGGTGCCGGCCGGACCGCTGGTGCGGGTCAACTTGACCTGGTAGGTCTTCGCCTGCTTGACCTTGTGGCCGCCGTCGGCGGAGCCGCAGCGGTTGTAGATGCCGGTGCCCCGGTTCGGGGTGCCGAGCTGGCCCGACAGCACGGTGCAGACCGCCGCCTCGGAGGTGTACGACCGGGTGGTCAGGTCCTTGCGCAGCAGCTTCCAGGCACCCGGCACGTTGAACATGCCGTAGCCCTGGCCGTACGTCGGGACGTCCTTGATCGGCTTGGCCGAGGAGTAGATCGCCCGGCGCAGTGCGGCCGGCGTGATGCCACGGTCGGTCGCCTTCGCGGCCGACAGCAGCAGTGCGGCGCCGCCGGCGGCCTGCGGGGAGGCCATCGACGTGCCGTTGAACATCGAGTAGCCCGGCGGGAGGGTGTACCCGGCCTCGGCGACCGGGCTGCCCGGCTGCCAGGTCAGGGTGGTGGAGATCGCGGAACCCGGCGCGGCGATGTTCGGCTTGGCGCCGCCGTCCTCACGCGGGCCGCGCGAGGAGAAGTTGAACAGGGCGTTCTTCTTCCGCACGGCCGAGCCGTAGTTGGCCAGCCAGGTGTCCTTGCTGACGCTCGCCGCGACGCTGACCACGTCGGTCGACGCCGACGGGTCGCCGATGGTGTTCACACCCGGCCCGGAGTTGCCGGCCGAGATGAACATCTGCACACCGTAGGTGTTGATCAGGTTGTTGTAGAGCTCGGCGCGGGCGTTGTTGCCGTCGTTCAGGGCCGGCAGGCCACCGATCGACATGTTGATGACGTCCACACCGCGGTTGATGACCAGGTCGGCCATGCCGGTGGTGAGGGCGGCGTAGGTGCAGCCACCACCCCACGAGCAGGCCCGGGCGGAGACCAGCTTCGCGCCGGGGGCCGCGCCGTCGAACGCGCCGTTGCCCAGCATGTCGTTGGCGGCGGTGATGCCGGCGACGTGCGTGCCGTGCGCGCTCTCCACGAGGCCGATGTTGACGTAGTCGACCAGGCCCGGACCGCCGACCGGGGTGGTGTCCACGCCCTTGCGGTACTCGACCACGAACGACATCCGCTCGGCGATCGCGGTCGCCGGGTCGTCGGTGCCGAAGTGGCCGATGTCGAACTTCTCCTTGTAGGGCCGCATCACGGCCTCGTCGGTGAAGTCGTTGTCCTGGTCGGTGTCGACCCAGATGTTGTTGGTGGCCGGGTCGAACAGGATGCCCCACGTGTCGGTCTTGTCACCGTCGCGGTTGACGTCGCCGGCGGCATCGCTGTTGTTCGTGACCGACTCGCTGAACCGGTTGAAGCGGTAGGTTCCGGCCGGGGCGGTCCAGGTGGCACCGGCGGCGCTGAAGGACGGGCCGCTCACCTCGGTGATCATCGGACGCCAGGTGGCGTCCTCGAACGGGTCCGTCGCGGTGACCCAGTCGACGATCTTGCGCTCGCCGGTGGTGGTCTTCTGCAACGCCGGGTGTTCGAGGTCGACACCGGAGTCCATGATTCCGATGGTGACGCCGCGGCCGTCCCACTCCGGGTGCTGCTTGACGAACTTGACCGCGCCGATCTCGTTCGTCGGCATGTAGGGGTTGTTCGCCCTGGTGTCCTCGCCCGGACCGCTGAACGTGCGTCCCTGCTTGGCGCCCTTCCTGCCGCCCGGGGCGACCTCGGGCCTCGGCTCGGGCAGCTGGATCGTCTCGTCGAGGTCAGCCGCCGAGACGCCGGGCAGCGTCGCCGCCTTGACGGCCTTGCCGGTCGGCACCTTGGCCAGGACGTACCCGATGGTGTCGTAGCGCTCGGTGACGGCGGCGCCGAGTCCCTTGAGGTCCTCCGCGACGTCCTTGGCCTCGCCCTTCTCGGTGGCGACGATCATGGTGACGGTCGGGGCCTTCTTGGCCTCCGCCTCGGCGAGCAGCTTGGCGTCGTGCGCGCCCAACGCCTCGGCGGGGGTGGCCTGCGCGGCGTCGGGGTTGGCGGGAGCGGCACTCGCGGTGGCGGCACCACCCGCCACGGTCACGGCGCTGGCTGCCATGACCGACGCGAAGAGCGCGGCGGAGGTACGCCGGCTCAGGTTTCGGGGTTTACTCACGTTCTCTTTCCTCCAGAGAACAGGGCCCTCAGATACAGGGCACGCGTGAGCGAAATACTTCGCGCTCCCGACCTTCGATGTCACTACCGCTTGGTAGGTTGTGACCATCTCGTGATACGGGCAGGCGCGCATTGTCACATCGATAATGTTAGAAGAGTTGACCGGTTGACCGGCTTCGATCATCCATTTCGGACTCCGACCCGACCTCGACATCGTCGAGCAGCTCGGGGGCCTGCGGCTGCCGGGGCGCCAACTCCACCTGGGCCGGGCTCGCCAACTCCTGGTCGGAAACCCCCAGGTCGGCGAGCTTGCGGGCGCTGACCAGCACCCGAGCCTCCAACGACCCCACCGCCCGGTTGTACGCGGTCACCGCCCCGCCCAGCGACGCGCCCAACTTGCCGACGTGATCGCCGAGTGTGGACAGCCGCCCGTACAGCTCGCGGGCCAGGGAGTGGACGGCCACCGCGTTGCGGGCGAGGTGCTCCTGCCGCCACGACCACGCCACCGTGCGTAACAGGGCGACGAGGGTCGCCGGGGTGGCCAGCACCACATTACGCCGGAACGCGTGCTCAAGAAGCGTCGGATCACGTTGCAACGCGACGTCCAGAAACGGGTCGGCCGGGACGAACAGGACCACAAACTCCGGTGTGGAATCAAATGCCGCCCAGTAGGACTTCGCCGCCAGAGCGTCGACGTGTGCCCGCAGATGCCGGGCGTGGGCGTCGAGGTGACTGTCCCGACCCCGCTCGTCGCGGGCCTCCATCGCCGTCAGGTAGGCGTCGAACGGGGCCTTCGCGTCCACCACCACCGACCGGCCACCGTGCAGGCGTACCACCAGGTCGGGGCGTACCCCCGGTCGTCCGTGGCGGCGGTGACCTGCTCGTCGAAGTCGCAGTGCTCCAGCAGTCCGGCCGCCTCCACGATGCGGCGCAGCTGGTGTTCCCCCCACCGACCCCGCACCTGCGGGGCGCGCAGCGCCGCCACCAGCTGCTTGGTCTCCGTCCGCAGCTCACCCGAGACGGCACCCATCGCGCGGACCTGTTCGCGCAGCTCCGCGTACGCGTCCACCCGGTCGCGCTCCAACTCGGCGACCCGCTGCTCGTAACGGAGCAGCGTCTCGTGCAGCGGCGCCACCGCCCGCGCCACCGCCTCCTGCGACTGGGCGGTGGCCTCGTAGTTCAGGGCCCGCATCGACTGTTCCAGCCGACCCTCACCCGCGCGGGCGGCGCGCAGCGTGGCGTCCAGCCGGGCGATCTCGGCCGCCGCGCGGGACCGGGCCGCCAGCCAGCCCACCGCACCACCGGCACCGAGGCAGACGACCACCACGGCCAGCGTCGAGAAGTCCACCCCCGGAGCTTGCCAGAACATGGCGTACGCCGCCGGGAGCGCCGGCCCGACCGGAGGCGATCGGTCGGCCGCGTACGCCCCACCCGCCCTGGGTACCGTCAGGCCATGAGATATCTCCTGCCGCTCGTCCTCGTGGCACTGCTGGTGGGCGGGTTCGTCTGGTGGCGGCGGGAGAGCGCCGCCCGGCAGGCCCGGTCCCTGGCCGACGTGCGGGCCGACGCCCAGCGCTGGTACGAACGCCTCGGCGGGCAGGTGCTGAACCTGCACGGTGACGAGCCCGCCGTCCGTCAGGCGCTCGCCGACGCGGGTGAGCGGTACAACGCCGCCGGCGGCCAGCTTGAGCAGGCCCGGACGGTGCAGCAGTACCGGCTGGCTCGGGAGACGGCACTGGAGGGTCTCGTCTACGTTCGGGCGGCCCGGCTCGCCCTCGGCATCGACCCCGGTCCCGAACTGCCCCCGCTGGCGGCGGCACAGGGCGCCGGCGAGCTGACCGTGTCCCGGCAGGTCCAGGTGCAGGGGCAGACCCTGCGGGCCGGTCCGCAGCCCGGCCGGGACACCCCGTACTACTACCCGGGCGGGCGGATCCAGGGTCGGCCGGTGCCGGCGGGTTGGTACTCGACGCCCTGGTGGAAGACCGCGTTGGGCACCGGCGCGGGGGTGCTCGGCGGAATGCTGATCGCCGACGCCCTGTTCTCGCCGGGCTCTGCCGATCCTGGCCACGACGCCGGTCAGCCGGGGGACTTCGCCGGCGGTACGGAGACCGGGGACCCGGGCGGGGACTTCGGCGGCGGCGACTTCGGCGGCGGGGACTTCGGCGGCGGCGACTTCGGCGGCGGCGACTTCTGACCCCGCCGTCGGGGCGAGGCGGCGGCGACCGTGGCGACGGTGGCGACGGCGACGGTGGCGACGGCACGGAGATGACCGGAGCCTGCGATCATCCCCGTGCCGCCGAACACCGATGGGCCACGGCGGGCCCGGGGCGGACGTCGGTCAGCCGGTGTTGCGCATGCCGGCGGCGATGCCGTTGACGGTGGTGAGCAGGGCCCGTTCCAGAGCCGTACCGTCGCTCGGGGCCCGCCGGCCGCCCGGAGCGGTGGCCACCGCCCGGCCCGCCGCCCCCGACTCGCGGTACTGCCGCAGCAGCGCCACCTGGAGGTGGTGCAGCGGCTCCAGGTAGGTGTCACGCACCGCGAGGGTGCGCTGGAGCACCGGAGAGTTGTCCAGCAGCTCGGGGGAGGCGGTCACCGCCAGCACCTCGCGCCGGGTCAGCTCGTACTCCTCCTCGATCTTCGCGAAGATCGGGTGCAGCTTCTTCGGCACCAGCGTGTCGACGTACCGGCGGGCGATCGTCAGGTCGGTCTTCGACAGCATCATCTCCACGTTCGACAGGAACGTGCGGAAGAAGTGCCAGTTGCGGTGCATCTCGGCCAGCACGTCGGCGTGGCCGGCCTCCCGCGCCGCGGCCAGCCCGGAGCCCACCCCGAACCAACCGGGGACGATCTGCCGGGTCTGCGTCCACCCGAACACCCACGGGATGGCGCGCAGGCCGGCCAGGCCCGCCCCGGTGTTCGGTCGCTTCGCCGGCCGGGAACCGATGTTCAGCGCGCCGAGCAGCTCCGTCGGCGTCGACGCCCAGAAGTACGCCGGCAGGTCCGGATCCTCCACCAGCGACCGGTACGACCGGAACGCGGACTCGGACACCACGTCCATCGTCGCGTCCCAGCGCTCCAGCATCTCGGCCGGCTGCCGGGGCCCGGTGTGCAGCAGCGTCGCCTGGAGCACCGCCGCCACCGACAGTTCCAGGTTCTCCCGGGCCAGCGCCGGCAGCGTGTACTTGTCGGAGATGACCTCGCCCTGCTCGGTCACCTTGATCGCGCCGTCCAGCGTGCCGTACGGCTGGGCCAGGATCGCGTCGTGCGTCGGCCCGCCGCCCCGACCCACCGTGCCGCCCCGGCCGTGGAACAGCCGCAGCCGCACCCCGTGCCGGGCGGCCACGTCGCGCAGCGCCCGCTGGGCCCGGTGGATCGACCACTGGCTGGTGGTGATGCCGGCCTCCTTGTTCGAGTCGGAGTAGCCCAGCATCACCTCCTGCACGTCGCCCCGCGCCGCCACCAGCGCCCGGTACGCGGGCAGTGACAGCAGCTCGTCGAGCAGCTCACCGCCGGCGTTCAGCTCGGCCGGCGTCTCGAGCAGCGGCACGAAGCCGATCCGGGCCCGCCCGCTGTTCACGTCGACCAGGCCGGCCTCGCGGGCCAGCACCACCGCGGCGAGCACGTCGTCCACGCCCAGGGTCATCGAGATGATGTACGACTCGATCACCTCGGCGCCGAAGCGGTCCTGTGCCTCACGGATCGTGCCGAACACGTCGAACGTCTTGCGGGCGGACTCGCTCAGCGGGGTGTCGGCGGTGGACAGCGGTCGACGGCCGGCCAGCTCGTCGGCGAGCAGCTTGGTGCGCTCCAGCCGGCTCAGCGACGGGTAGTCGTCGACCTCGCCCACCGCCCCGTACAGCTGGGTGAGCACCTCGTGGTGCTTCTCGGCGTGCTCCCGCACGTCCATCGTCGCCAGGTGCAGGCCGAACGCGGACACGGTGCGGATCGTCGAGGCGAGCCGGCCCACGGCGGTGAGCTGACCGGAGTTGCGGGCCAGCGAGGCGCGCAGCAGCTCCAGGTCGGCGACCAGCTCCGCCGAGCCCTTGTAGTCGCGCCCCGGCACGTGCGGGGTGCCCTGGCGCAGCCGCGCCCGGGTGTTGGCCAGCTTCGCCCGTACGCAGCGGGCCTTGAGCCGGTACGGCTCCTCCGCGTTGACCCGGCGGAACCGGGGCGCCACCTCGGGCAGCGCGTCGAGGTCGGTGGCGAGGCTGGCGGACAGGTCCAACGACACCCCGCGCAGCCGGCGGGACACCGACACCTCGTTGATCAGCTCGTCCATCGCCGCCTCGGTGGCCGCGAGGCCGTGCTCGTGCTGGATCACCAGCACCTCGCGGGTCACCGAGGGCGTGACGAACGGGTTGCCGTCGCGGTCGCCGCCGATCCACGTGCCGAAGGTCAGCGGGCGGGCGGTGGGGGAGGTCTCCACGCCGAGGGTGCGCAGCGTCTCGGCCAGGTCGTCGAGCACCTGGGGCGCGGCTTCGGCGTACAGGTCACGCAGGTAGTAGATGGCGTTGCGGGCCTCGTCGGTCGGGTCGGGCCGGTCCAGTCGCAGCTCGTCGGTCTGCCACATCAGGTCGAGCAGTTCGGCGAGGCGGCGGTTGGCGGGGCCCTCGTCGCTGGCGCCGTAGAGGATCGCGTTGGCGGTCTCGGCGTCCAGCTCGTCGGCGATGGCGCGCAGCTTCGACAGGATCGACCGGCGGGCCGCCTCGGTGGGGTGGGCGGTGAAGACGGGACGTACGGCCAGGCGGCGGGCCGCGGCGGCGATCTCCTCCGCCGGCACCCCCCGCTCGGCGATCATCTTGGCGGCCTGGTCGAGCCAGCCGCCCTGGACCGCCCGGCGGCGACGCAGGTCACGGGCCCGGTGCACCTGCTCAGTGATGTTGGCCAGGTGGAAGTAGGTGGAGAAGGCCCGGGCCAGCTTCGTGCCGGTCGTCACGTCGAGCCCGCCGAGCCGCTGCGCGGCGGCCGGGGCGTCGGTGCGGACCTGGGCGCGGATCTCCTCGACGAGGTCGAGCAGCGGTCGGCCTTCCTGGCGGGCGAGGGTCTGCCCGAGGAGGGTGCCGAGGCGGCGGATGTCGGCGCGAAGGGCGGCGTCGGGGCCGTCGTGGTCGTGCTGGTCGGTCACGATGCGCTCCTTACGTGAGTACGAAGGACAGCGCTGTCCGACTCCCTCGATCGTATCCATGGTGACCCGGCTGTCAGGAGGGGCCCCGGGTTGTCGCCTTCGTCATGCCCCCAAGCGTTGACGCCGACTCCGTTCTGTGGGGGTGATTCGCGCGGGCCCGCCAGTCCCGGACCGGCAGCGCCCGGTTCGTGGCGGTTTCCGGCCCGGTGAAGCGGCTGCTCCCACCGCTTCTACCGGGTGGACGCCGACCCGAGGCGGCGGATCGGGTACGCGCTTCCGTCAGTCGACGACGGCGAAGGCGCGGACCGGGAAGGTGCCCATCCCGGCCACCCTCGGCGGGGCGGCGGTGAACCGGAACCCCTCCGGGGGCAGGGCGTCCAGCCCGGTCAGGTGCTCCACGATCGGGATCCCGGCCGCCAGCAGGATGCTGTGCGCGGGGCGCTCGCCGGCCGCGACCGGGCCCATGTCGTCGATGTTGATCGAGTCGATGCCCACCAGGGCGGCGCCCGCGTCGACCAGGGCACCGGCACCGGCACCGGTCAGGTACGGAGCCTCGGGTGCGCCGTAGCGCTCGGTGCCGAAGTGCGCCGACCAGCCGGTGTGCAGCAGCACCGCCCTGCCGGCCACGTCGTACGGGGCCAGCAGCAGCCGGTCCACCGCGCGGACGTCGGCCGGCACCCGGACCACGACTCCGGGCAGTTCGGCGAGCCGGTCCAGCGGGGTGCCGGTGAGGTCGACGCCGTCGGCGTAGCGGTGTGCCGGGGTGTCCACGTACGTGCCGGTGTTGGCGATCATGTCGATCCTGCCGACGTGGAACTCGGTGCCCGGCGCGTAGTTCGCCCGGGACGCCTCGAACGTCAGCCAGTCGGTGATCCGTGGCGCCGGCCACCCGGGCAGGGTGACCATCCCGTCGGTGACGGGGTGGCTCAGCTCGACCAGTCGAGGGGCTCCGCCGGGCGACCGGGTGCCGACGCCGCGACCGCCCTTGTGCGGTTCCTCGATGATCGTCCTGTTGCTGATCCGGACGTCGGCCACCATCAGCAGGCCGAGGTGCCGGACGAAGAGCGCGGCGAGGTCCGCCTCGTCGACGTCCCGCCCCGGGATGTCCAGCCGGAAGCCCTCGGTCCGCAGCCTGCCACCGTTGGCGAAGCTCACCTCCGCGTCGAACCGCGCGCGCCACTGTCCGCTCATCCCGCCAGCGGATCATGGGACGGTGGCCTGGTCAAGGTCCGTTGCCGCAGGTCCACCCGGGGAGCGGGGAGCTGCGGGCCTCCCCGAACAGGTCCGCCCACCCCCGGCCCTCCCGGGTCGACGTACCTCATTCTCGGGCTGGTCCGGAGCGTGGTCTTGAAGATCCTTGTTCGTTCCCCGAAGTTCGGGGGAGCAGCCGCGCTCAGGCGGTGAGCAGGGCGCGGAGGCGGGCGGGCGGGTGGCCCACGTGGTCACGGACGACCCGGGTCAGGTGGGCCTGGTCGGCGAAGCCGTACGCCGAGGCCAGCTCACGCAGCGGCGGCCCGTCCGCCTCGGCGAGCGTGTCGAGGACCGCCCGGACCCGCAGCCGGTTGCGGTAGGCGGTGAGGCTGCTTCCGGTGACCCGCTGGAAGACCCGGCTGAGGTGGTGCGGTGACGTGCCCAGCCGCTGTGCCACGTCGTTCAGGCCCAGCGCGAAGTCGCCGGCGGTGAGCACCTCCCGCGCCCGGTCGGCCAGCTGGCGGTGGGCCGCCAGGGTGGCGGGCCGGCGCCGCACCGTACGGTCCAGGGCCGCGTCGGGCGGTTCGCCGTCGCCGCTGCCGCCGCTGTGCTGCAGCAGCCGGTCGAGGAAGCGGTGCAACCGCTCGGCCATCTCGAAGCGGTCCACTCCGCGGCGCAACTCGGCGATCAGCAGGCGGTGCGCCAGGTCGAGCCGGTCGTCGGCGGACCCGTCCCAGCCGGTGCGGTGCAGCCAGCCGTCCGCGTCGGGCCGGGCGGCCAGCACCTCCGGGTCGACCTCCAGGCAGGTGTACGAGTCGCCGCAGCCCAGCGGATGGGCCACCGCCAACTCGTCGCCCGGTCTGAGCATCAGCACCGAGGTGGCGTCGGCGAACCGGGTGCGACCGTTGACCCGCCGCCGGTACGCGCCGGACCGACCCAGGACCACCTTGTGGCTCTCCTGCTCGGCGGGCTCGGACCAGCCGTGGTGCTCGACGATGCAGCGCACCTGGTAGGCCAGTATCCCGTCCGGGTGCCCCAGCACCCGCCAGCGGGCGGGGGTGGTGTTCTGGCGCGGGTCGCTGCCCACTCCCTCCGGCATTCCTGCCTCCCCGGGTCGTCGGTCGCGCGGCGACGTGTCGGTTCCACGCGGGTGGGGGTCACGCCGTGGACTGCGATGCGACGTCCCACCGGAGAGATAGTGTCGACCTTCGTGCCCCCCGTCCAGGCGGACGAGGGGCGATCGTCGTGTCCCCGCCTCGGAAGTGATCATGACTGCGCTGATCGGACTGTTCGCCGCCGCCCTGGCCGATCCGGGTCTGGCCCGGGCGCGGGACCTGGCGCGCTCCGGCGCGGCCCAGGTCGACGGCCTCGACCTGACCGCCCCGCCGGCGCTGCGCCCGTTCGCGGTCGCCGCCGTCGCGGCGGATCCCGGCGACGCGGCGGGCGGGGGTGCGGGCCGCCCGGTGCTCGCCGTCACCGCGACCACCCGGGAGGCCGACGACCTCGCCGCCGCACTGGGCAGCCTGCTCCCACCCGGGCAGGTGGCGGTGTTCCCGAGCTGGGAGACGCTGCCCCACGAACGGCTCTCACCCCGGTCGGACACCGTCGGCCGGCGGCTGGCCGTGCTCCGCCGGCTGGCCCACCCGGACTCCGCCGACTCGCACGGGCGCACCGGCCGGCTGCGGGTGGTCGTCGCCCCGGTCCGCTCGGTGCTGCAACCGCAGCTCAAGGGGCTCGGCGACTTGGAGCCGGTGCAGCTCGCCGCCGGCGAGGAAGCCGACCTGGAGGACGTGGCCCGCCAGCTCACCGGCATGGCGTACGCGCGGGTCGACCTGGTCACCAAGCGGGGCGAGTTCGCCGTACGCGGCGGCATCCTGGACGTCTTCCCGCCGACCGACGAGCATCCCTCCCGGGTCGAGTTCTGGGGCGACGAGGTGGAGGAGATCCGCACCTTCGCCGTGGCCGACCAGCGCACCATCGAGCAGGTCGCGCAGCTCTGGGCACCGCCGTGCCGGGAACTGCTGCTCACCCCGTCGGTGCGCCGGCGGGCCGCCGCGTTGGCGCAGGAACACCCCGAGCTGACCGAGATCCTCGACAAGCTGGCCGAGGGCATCCCCGTCGAGGGCATGGAGTCCCTGGCCCCGGCGCTGATCGGCGCGGACTCGATGGAGCTGTTGCTGGACTGCATGCCGGCGGGCACCCACGTGCTGTTGTGCGACCCGGAGCGCATCCGCACCCGGGCGCACGACCTGGTGCGTACCTCGGCGGAGTTCCTCGCGGCGAGCTGGGCCGCCGCCGCCGTCGGCGGCCAGGCCCCGGTCGACCTCGGCGCTGCCGCCTTCCGCACCCTGGCCGAGGTGCGCGCCGCCGCCGGGCGGCTGCGCCAGCCCTGGTGGACGCTGTCGCCGTTCGGTCTGGCCGAGCCCGACGCGGAGCCGACCCGGCAGCCCTGGGAGGACGAGCCGGAGACCGCCGACGTCATCCCCGACGACGCGGTCGCGGTGGCCCTGGCCGCCCAACCGGCTCCGCTCTACCACGGCGAGACCGCACGGGTGGTCGACGACCTCAAGCGGTGGACAGGCGAGGGCTGGTCGGTCGCGCTGGTCTTCGAGGGGCACGGCCCCGCCCAACGGGCCGTGGAGGTGCTCCGCGACGCCGGGCTGGGCGCCCGGCTGACCGAACAGGTGCCGACCGCCCCGGCCCCCGGTGAGGTGCTGGTCACCTGCGGCTCGCTGGCCAGCGGCTTCGTCGACGAGGCGTCCCGGTTCGTGCTGCTCACCGGCAACGACGTCACCGGCGGGCGGGGCACCTCCACCCGCGACATGCGCAAGATGCCCAGCCGGCGACGCAACACCATCGACCCGCTGGAGCTGAAGGCCGGCGACCACGTGGTGCACGAACAGCACGGCATCGGCCGGTACGTCGAGCTGGTGCAGCGCGTCGTCAACGGGGCCAGCCGGGAGTACCTGGTCATCGAGTACGCCGCCAGCAAGCGCGGCCAGCCCGGTGACCGGCTGTTCGTGCCCACCGACCAGCTCGACCAGCTCTCCCGCTACGTCGGCGGTGAACAGCCCACCCTGCACAAGATGGGCGGCTCCGACTGGCAGAAGTCCAAGGCACGGGCTCGCAAGGCGGTCAGGGAGATCGCCGCGCAGCTCATCCAGCTCTACGCGGCCCGCAAGGCGTCCAAGGGGCACGCGTTCGGGCCGGACACCCCGTGGCAGCGGGAGCTGGAGGACGCCTTCCCCTGGCAGGAGACCCCCGACCAGCTCGCCGCGATCGAGGAGGTCAAGGGGGACATGGAGCAGACCGTCCCGATGGACCGGCTGATCTGCGGCGACGTCGGGTACGGCAAGACCGAGATCGCGGTGCGCGCGGCGTTCAAGGCGGTGCAGGACGGCAAGCAGGTCGCCGTGCTGGTGCCCACCACCCTGCTCGTGCAGCAGCACTACAACACGTTCGCCGAGCGGATGAGCCAGTTCCCGGTGGAGATCAGGCAGCTGTCCCGGTTCCAGACGCCGAAGGAGGCCGAGCAGACCCTGGCGATGGCCGGCGACGGCACCGCCGACATCGTCATCGGCACCCACCGGCTGCTCCAGGCGGCCACCCGGTTCAAGTCGCTGGGTCTGGTCATCGTCGACGAGGAGCAGCGCTTCGGCGTCGAGCACAAGGAACACCTGAAGTCGATGCGGGCCTCGGTGGACGTGCTGAGCATGTCGGCCACCCCGATCCCCCGAACGCTGGAGATGGCGATCACCGGCATCCGGGAGATGTCCACCATCGCCACCCCGCCGGAGGAGCGGCACCCGGTGCTGACCGCCGTCGGGGCGTACGACGAGCGGCAGGTGGCTGCCGCGATCCACCGCGAGTTGCTGCGCGACGGGCAGGTGTTCTACCTGCACAACCGGGTGGAGTCGATCGAGCGGACGGCGCGGAAGCTGCGCGAGCTGGTGCCGGAGGCGCGGGTGGCGGTGGCGCACGGCCAACTGGGTGAGGAGGCGCTGGAGAAGGTCATGGTCGGCTTCTGGGAGAAGGAGTTCGACGTGCTGGTCTGCACCACGATCGTGGAGTCCGGCATCGACATCCCGAACGCCAACACCCTGATCGTGGAGCGCGCCGACCTGCTGGGCCTGGCCCAGCTGCACCAGATCCGGGGCCGGGTGGGCCGTGGGCGGGAGCGGGCGTACGCCTACTTCCTCTATCCGCGGGACAAGCCGCTGACCGAGCACGCGCACGAGCGGCTCGCCACCATCGCCCAGCACACCGAGCTGGGCGCGGGCATGTACGTGGCGATGAAGGACCTGGAGATCCGGGGCGCGGGCAACCTGCTCGGCGGTGAGCAGTCCGGCCACATCGAGGGCGTCGGCTTCGACCTGTACGTGCGCATGGTGGGCGAGGCGGTGCAGGCGTTCAAGGGCGAACGCCCCGAGGAGGAGACGGACGTCAAGATCGATCTTCCGGTCGACGCGCACCTGCCGCACGACTACGTCGCCGTGGAGCGGCTGCGCCTGGAGATGTACCGCAAGCTCGCCGAGGCGCGCGACGAGGAGCGGCTGCGCGAGGTGGCCGCCGAGATGACCGACCGGTACGGCGAGCCGCCCGCTCCGGTGCAGAACCTGCTGGCGGTGGCCCGGTTCCGGCTGCTGGCCCGCTGCTATGGCCTCACCGACGTCAGCATGCAGGGCAGGCACCTGCGGTTCGGCCCGCTGCCACTGCCGGACTCCAAGCAGCTTCGGCTCAAGCGTTACCACCCCGACTCGGTCTACAAGGCGGCCCTCGACCAGGTCAGCGTGCCCCGTCCGACCACCCGCCGGGTCGGCGGCGAACCGCTGCGCGACCAGGCTCTCCTGGACTGGTGCGCCCAACTCCTGCACGACGTCCTGGGCTCCCCCACCCCCGCCGGCTCTCGTCGATCATGAAGTTGTTCCGGTCCCGCCCGACGTGTCGCGGTCACAACTTCGTGGTCAGTCGGGGCCGGGTGGGGCGGGATGGGAAGGGGCCGGGGTGGGCAGGTGGGCGGGGGCGGGGTGGGGGTGGGTGGGGGGCATGAGAGAGTGACGGGCATGCGTGCTCGCCGTCTTGTCGCCGTCGCCAGCGTGGCGGTCGGCCTCGTCGCCCTCTCCGGTTGCCGTACCGAGCCCGGTGTCGCCGCGTATGTCGGCGATCACCGCATCACCGAGGACGCGGTCACCGCCGTCCTCGACGACGCGCGGGCGAAGAACCCGGCACCGACGGCGGCTCCCGAGAACGGGCAGCCGCCCCAGCAGCCGGTTCTGCCGGGGCGCAGCCAGGTGGTGACCACGCTGGTGCTCGCCGAGGTGTGTGAGCGGGTGTCGGCGGAGGAGGGCTACCAGCCGCAGGGCCAGGCCCCTCCGGGGCAGATCGCCCAGCGCTTCGGCCTGTCGCCCGAGACCGACTACGTGCAGCTCCTCGCCGATCTCGGCACCTGCCTGTCGGGCATCCCGGCGGGCCAGCCGGTCGAGCCGACGCCGCAGGAGCTGGCGGATCTGGTGGCTGCCGGCAAGCGGGCCAGTCCCGAGCTGGCCGCGCAGCCCGACGAGGCCGTGGCCCGGCAGCTCGACGTGCCGACCCTGCGCAACGCCCTGGGCAGCCGGGACTCCCTGGCCGCCGTGGTGGAGCGCTACGACGTCACCGTCAACCCGCGCTACCGTCCGCTGGAGTACCCGCTGCTCAACCTCACGGTGGACATCCCCGCGGTGACGGTGCCGCTGGGCGAGCCGGCGTCCGACGTCGTCACCGACGTCTCCACCCCGGATCCGCTGCCGGCCGGCAGGGGAACCGGCCCGACCGACGGCTGAGATGACTCCCCGGATCGTCCTGCTGGTGACCTCGCCCCGGTTGCCGGCCGGCCTGCTGACGGCCGCCGCCTGGGACGTCGTCCGCGCCGCGGCGGTGTTCGCCGGCGAGGAGACCGAGCTGACCACGGCGGTACGGGCGGCGGGCGCGCAGGTCACCGTGCCCGACGGGCCGGCGGTCCCGGTGCTGCTCGACGCGGCCCGGGGGAGTGGCACGGCCGTGTGGCTGGCCGGGCCGGCCGGTGACGAGTCCCTGGCCCGGGAGTTGGGCCTGCGGTTGGCCCGGGAACCGGGGCTGGCCGAGCTGGAGTTGATGTACGGCTCCTGGGATCCGCCGGGCGCCCGGCTGCTCGACGCGGTGGCGGTGATGGACCGGCTCGCCTCTCCCGGCGGTGATCCGTGGAAGCGGGCGCAGACCCACCGCAGCCTCGCCGGCTTCCTGTTGGAGGAGTGCTACGAGGCGTACGACGCGATCAGCGCCGACGACACCGACGCGTTGCGTGAGGAACTGGGCGACGTGCTGCTCCAGGTGGTGCTGCACGCGCGCCTGGCCGAGGAACTGCCCGAGGGCGCACGCTGGTCGATCGACGACGTGGCCGGCGGACTGGTCGACAAGATGGTGCGGCGCAATCCGCACGTCTTCGCCGACGACGCCGCCGACTCCATCGAGGAGATCGAGGCCAACTGGGAACGCATCAAGCGGTCCGAGAAGGCCCGCGACTCGGTGCTCGACGGCATCGCCCTGAGCCAGCCGGCCCTGGCCCTGGCCGCGAAGGTTCTCGACCGGGCGGCCCGGGTGGGTCTGGCGGTGCCGCCGCCACTGGCCGACTCCCAGGTTGACGCGGAGGCTCGGCTCGGCGCGAGCCTGCTGGCGGCCGTCGCCGCCGCCCGCGAGGCCGGGCTGGACCCGGAGGCGGCGCTGCGTCGCACGACCCTGGCGTACGCCGACGCCGTCCGCGCCGTCGAGCGGGGCGACACCGGCTGAGGCCGCGCACAGGCCTCGATCCGGCGGAGGTGCCGGCCGGGCGCTCGGGACGCTCGAGGACCTGCCCGCCGACGGCGGGGGCCCGCACGGGCCCTCGGCGGTACCGGAGCGCCGTGGCGTCGACACCGTTAAGGTCGGCGGATGGAAGAGTTCGCCCCTCTTGCCGAGCGGATCGTCGAGGCGTTGCTGGCGTCCCGGCCGCGCCTGGCCGCCTCGGCGGGAGATCACCGGTGGGACGACCGGCTGCCGGACCTGTCCGTCGAGGCGGTGGCGGCGGACCGGGCGATGCTCGTCGACGCGTCCGACGCGCTCTCCGAGGTCGACCCCGATGCGCTGGACGTCGACGAGCGGGTGGACCACGCCATGCTCAGCGCGCTCGTCGACCGGGAACTGTTCGAGGCGGACGAGATCCGGGCGTACGAGTGGGATCCGCTGGCGCACAACCCCGGCCCGCTGCTGCACGCGTTGGTGGCCCGGTCCTATGCGCCGCCCGACGAGCGCCTGGCCCGGCTCGCCGGTCGGCTGGCCGCCGTACCGGATGCTCTGGCGACCGCCCGGGCGACGCTGCGGGACATGCCGCGGGTGCACGCCGAGACGGCGGTGGGGCAGTTCACCGGCGCGGCGGCGCTGGTTCGCGACGAGGTACCGGCGCTGCTGGCCCAGGTGCCGGCGCTGTACGACCGGGTGGAGCCGGCGGCGACGGCGGCGATCGCCGCGTTGGAGGAGTTCGTGGCCTGGCTGGGTGCCGGCCTGGCGGCCGACGCGGGTCCCGGTCGTGACCCACGGCTGGGTCGGCGGCGCTGGGAGGCGCGGCTGTGGCACACCCTCGACACGGAGTTGGGGGCCGCCGAGATCCAGCGGCGGGCCTGGGCCAACCTGGACCGGGTCACCGGGGAGATCCGGGCGGCGGCCGTCGAACTGGTGGGCGGCCCGGCCGACGACGAGACGGTACGCCGCGCCCTGGGCCTGCTCGCCGCCGAGCATCCCGACGACCACACCATCGTGGAGTTGGCCTCGGTCACCCTGGACGAGGCGAGCGACTTCGTCCGCGCCCACGACCTGGTGACGGTGGTCGAGGATCCGTGCGTGATCCAGGAGATGCCGCAGTTCGCCCGGGGCGTGGCGGTGGCGTACTGCGACGCGCCGGGCCCGCTGGAGACGGCTGACGTGCCGACGTTCTACTGCATTGCGCCGACCCCGGCGGACTGGCCGGCGCACCGGGTCGAGTCGTTCTACCGCGAGTACAACGACCACATGATCCGCAACCTGACGGTGCACGAGGCGATGCCGGGGCACTTCCTCCAGCTCGCCCACGCCCGCCGGCACGCCGGCCCGACGCGGGCGCGGGCGGTGGCCCGTTCCGGCCCGTTCATCGAGGGCTGGGCGGTCTACACCGAGGAGCTGATGGCCGGGCTGGGCTTCGGCGGGCTGCCGGTGCGGTTGCAGCAGCTCAAGATGCAGCTGCGGATGACCATCAACGCGCTGCTCGACCAGTTGGTGCACTGCGATCAGATGACCGAGGCGGACGCGTTGGCGCTGATGACCGAACGCGGCTTCCAGGAGGAGGGTGAGGCGGCCGGCAAGTGGCGTAGGGCGTTGCTCACCTCGACCCAACTGTCGACGTACTTCGTCGGGTACAGCGAGGTCGCGGGGATCGCCGCGGCCCGGCCGGACGGCGTGTCGCACCGCGAGTGGCACGACGCGATGCTGGCGCACGACTGCCCGCCGCCGCGGCACCTGCGCACCCTGCTCGGCGTCTGATCCGCCGTTAGGACGGGCGACGGTCCACCGTTCCCGCCGGGTTGGACGGGCGGCGGTCGACCGGGCCGCCCAGGTCAGGACGGGCGGCGGTCCACCACGCCGGCGCCCGGCGGCACCGTGAAGGCCGCCGAGTCCACCGCCTCCTGGTAGCGGGTCAGCGCCACCTCGACGGGCTTGCCGTCGACCTCGCCGCGGAAGCTGCCCAGCGCCCCGTCGGTGGTGACGCAGGCGGTGAAGTCGTCGGCGCTGCGGCGCACCTCGACGCAGGTGGCGTGCAGCCCGGCCAGCGTGGTGTCGCTCTGGGTGATGACGGCGGCGGAGTCCAGGGCGGCGGTGGTGAGCCTGCCCATCACCATCGGTGGAGTGACCAGCCCCTGGCGCTCGACCTCGTCGAACACCACGACGGACGGCTTGGCGTTCGGCGCGGGTGGTGGCTCCAGCGTGCAGACGGTCCGGTCGTCGGTCGTCTCGCAGCGGGTGGTGGCCTCCTCGGTGACGGTCACCCTGCCGCCGGGCCAGGTGTACGCCGACCGCGCGGGTTGCTGCCCCTGGGTGATGGTGGCGGTCTGCCCGCCGGGTAGCTGGTAGTCGGCCGAGTAGGTCAGCGTCAGCGCCTGATCCATCCGGGCGGCGAGTTCGTTGACCACGTCAGCCCGTTCCAGTGCCCGCCCGGCGTCGTCGAGGGCCTGACACCCGGTGACGGTGAGCGACGCGATGACCGACAGGGCGAGCACACGGAGAGTGGTCGTGGCGGCGGGCATGGCGCCCAGCCTGATCGATCGCGTCCTCCGGACGCAAACCGGTTGTCGGTTGAGGCCCGAGAATACGGGAATGTCCGTCTTGGTGGGCCCCGGACCGTGGGCTGTGGCACGCCCGGGCACCGTGCCCGGCCGCGCGGACCGATACGCTGCGTTCAACACCTGCCTCAGCCGCACCGTCGCGGCCCATGCCGGACCGGACCACACGAACGAGGAGCGACTCAGTGGCAACCATCGAGGGAATCGTCGCCCGGGAGATCCTGGACTCCCGGGGCAACCCGACCGTCGAGGTCGAGGTCGGGCTCGACGACGGCACGATCGCCCGCGCCGCGGTGCCGTCCGGCGCCTCCACGGGCGCCTTCGAGGCGATCGAGCTGCGCGACGGTGACAAGTCCCGCTACCTGGGCAAGGGCGTCGAGAAGGCGGTCGCCAACATCGAGGACAAGATCGTCGACCAGCTCATCGGGTACGAGGCCAGCGAGCAGCGGCTGATCGACCAGAAGATGCTCGACATCGACGGCACCGACAACAAGGGCGAGCTGGGCGCGAACGCGATCCTCGGCGTCTCCCTCGCGGTGGCGAAGGCGGCGGCCGGCAGCGCCGAGCTGAGCCTGTTCCGCTACCTGGGCGGCCCCAACGCGCACCTGTTGCCGGTGCCGATGATGAACATCCTCAACGGCGGCGCGCACGCGGACTCCAACGTCGACGTCCAGGAGTTCATGATCGCGCCGATCGGCGCGCCGAGCTTCCGTGACGCGCTGCGCTCGGGTGCCGAGGTCTACCACGCCCTCAAGTCCGTGCTGAAGGCGAAGGGCCTGTCCACCGGCCTGGGCGACGAGGGTGGCTTCGCGCCGAACCTGCCCACCAACGCCGCCGCGCTCGACCTGATCGCCGAGGCGGTCGAGAAGGCCGGCTACCGGCTCGGCAGCGACATCGTCTTCGCCCTCGACGTGGCGGCCACGGAGTTCTTCGAGGCCGGCACCTACACCTTCGAGGGCACGGCGAAGACCGCCGAGGACATGAGCAACTACTACACCAAGCTGGCCGGCGACTACCCGATCGTGTCGATCGAGGACCCGCTGGCCGAGGACGACTGGAGCGGCTGGGCCACCCTGACCGCCGCGCTCGGCGACCGCGTCCAGATCGTCGGCGACGACCTGTTCGTCACCAACCCGCAGCGCATCGCCCGGGGCATCGCCGAGAAGGCCGCCAACGCGGTGCTGGTGAAGGTCAACCAGATCGGCTCGCTGACCGAGACCCTGGACGCGGTCGACCTGGCCCACCGGGCCGGCTTCCGGTGCATGATGAGCCACCGTTCCGGCGAGACCGAGGACACCACCATCGCCGACCTGGCGGTGGCCACCGGCTGCGGCCAGATCAAGACCGGTGCCCCGGCCCGCTCCGACCGGGTGGCGAAGTACAACCAGCTCCTGCGCATCGAGGAGGAGTTGGCCGACGCGGCGCGGTACGCCGGGGCGGGCGCCTTCCCGCGCTACCGTTCCGCCTGACGACGCCGAACCTCGGGGGAGGGGTGTGACGATGCAGCAGCGCCGCACACCGGGCGGCCAACGCCCCGCCCGCCGGCCGGGTCAGCCCGGCCGGCCGGGCGGGGTCCGCAGTGGACGGCCGTCGGCCCGGGACGGCGGCGTCCGCGCCGACCCCCGGTCGACCGCCGGTCGCGCTCCGGGCGCGGCCCGGGGTGCCGAGGGCGTACGCTCCGCGAACCGGCCCGCCGCCGCCCGGCGTACGGCGGCCGGGGGCACGGTCACGCGGCTCGCCGCACCCCGGTCCCGAGGTGTCACCGGGCGGGCCACCGTGCTGTTCGCGGTGCTGATCGCGCTGGCCCTGGCGTACACCTATCCCGTCCGGGTCTACCTCGACCAGCAGGCCGACATCGAACGGATGGAGGCGTCCCAGGCGGCCCAGCGGGAGCTGATCGCCGAGCTGGCCGCCGAGGCCGCCAAGTGGGAGGACGACGCGTACGTCGAGACGAAGGCCCGGGAGCGGTTCTTCATGAGCCGCCCCGGGGAGAAGATCGTGATCCTCCTGGACGACCCGGCGGGCGCCGCCCGGGACGCGGGTGAACCGGCCGGGCCGGCCGCGGCGGACGTGCCCGACCCCTGGTACGACACGCTGTGGTCGAGCGTGCGGGCCGCCAACGGCGAGCAGACCGACAACTAGGGCACCGAACGAGAGATGGGCACCGTGACTGTCGTACCACCGCAGGAGCCGGCGGCGGAATCCGTACCCCCGCCGGAGCGTGAACCGGCCAGCGAGGCCGACCTGGCCGCGGTGGCCGCGCAACTCGGGCGCCCGCCCCGGGGCACCCGGGCCGTGGCCCACCGGTGCCCGTGCGGCCTGCCCGACGTGGTGGAGACGACGCCGCGACTGGCCGACGGCACCCCCTTCCCGACCCTGTTCTACCTGACCTGTCCCCGCGCGACGGCGGCCTGCAGCCGGCTGGAGTCGGCCGGGTTGATGAAGGAGATGGCGGACCGGTTGGCGGCCGATCCGGAACTGGCCGCCCGCTACCGCGCCGCGCACGAGGACTACCTGGCCCGGCGGGACGCGATCGGCGAGGTGCCGGAGATCGCCGGCACCTCGGCCGGCGGGATGCCCGGCCGGGTCAAGTGCCTGCACGTGCACCTCGGTCACGCCCTCGGCGCCGGGCCCGGGGTGAACCCGTTCGGCGACGAGACCCTCGGGCTGGTGGAGAAGTGGTGGGCGGCCGGCCCCTGCGTGGACGTGCCGGCGGGCGGGTGAGCGCGGGTGAGATCCTGGTCCGCCGGGCCCGCACCTCGGACGTGCGGGGCATCCGGCGGCTGGTGGACACCTACACCGACGACCGGCGGCTGCTCAGCAAGGCCACGGTGACCCTGTACGAGGACGTGCAGGAGTTCCGGGTGGCGGTGACCGGCGGCGGGGCCGTGGTGGGCTGCGGCGCGCTGCACGTGATGTGGGAGGACCTGGCCGAGATCCGGACGGTGGCGGTCGACCCGACGTACCGGGGCCGCAGCATCGGGCACCGGATCGTCCGCGAACTGATCGACTCGGCGCGGGAACTGGGCGTGTCCCGGATCTTCGTGCTCACCTTCGAGACCTCGTTCTTCGGGTCGTTCGGCTTCACCGAGATCGACGGTGCGCCGGTGCCGCAACCCGTGTACGAGCAGCTGCTGCGCTCGTACGACGAGGGCGTCGCCGAGTTCCTGGACCTGGAACGCGTCAAGCCGAACACCCTGGGCAACACCCGCATGCTGCTGCGCCTCTGACCCGCTGTCGTAGGGTTGCCGGTGTGACGTCGCGCGTGGCCGCCATCGACTGCGGCACCAACTCGATCCGACTGCTGGTCGCCGACCTGCCCGACCCGGCGGCGGGCCCGCAGGCGCCGCTGACCGACCTGAGCCGCCGGATGGAGATCGTCCGGCTGGGGCAGGGCGTCGACCGGACGGGCCGACTCGCGCCGGAGGCGATCGAGCGCACCCGGGTGGCGTTGGCCAGCTTCGCCGCCGACATCGACCGGCTCGGCGCGGGGCGGGTCCGGATGTGCGCGACGTCGGCGTCCCGCGACGCGCAGAACGCGGCCGAGTTCCGGGAGATGGTGCAGCGGACCCTGGGTGTCGCCCCCGAGGTGGTCACCGGCGACGAGGAGGCGCGGCTGTCCTTCACCGGCGCGGTGCGCGGCCTGCCCGCCGACGCCCGGCCGCCGTACCTGGTGGTGGACATCGGCGGCGGCTCGACCGAGTTCGTGGTCGGCACCCGCGAGGGCGGGGTCGAGGCGGCGATCTCGATGGACATCGGCTGTGTCCGGATGACCGAGCGTCACCTGCACGGCGACCCGCCGGGCCCGGACGAGGTGGCCGCCGCGCAGGCCGACATCGCGGCAGCCGTGGACCGGGCGCTGGAGGCGGTCCCCGGGCGTTCGGCGGCCACCCTGGTCGGCCTGGCCGGTTCGGTCACCACCGTGGTGGCGATCGCCCAGGGCCTCACCGCGTACGAGCCGGAGCGCATCCACCACGCCCGGGTGTCGTACGACCGGGTGGCGGAGGTGACCGCCGACCTGCTGGCGAAGTCCCGCGAGCAGCGGCTGGCCATCCCGGTGATGCATCCGGGCCGGGCCGACGTGATCGGGGCGGGAGCCCTGGTGCTCCGCGTGATCATGGAGCGTTCGGGGCTGGGCACGGTGGTCGCCTCGGAGCACGACATCCTCGACGGCATCGCCTGGAGCCTCGCCTGACGGGTCGGCGAGGCGGCGGCACGCGCCAACCTGGGAAATGGCTGAACGGATGAGTCCGAGGGGACAGCGCCGGAAACGGCCGGTCGCTACGGTGTCGTCTGCTCATCAACCCCTCGGAAGGACAACTTCGTGTCAGAGCAGGTCGCACCGCCCCCCACTTCGGACGCTCCGCAGGCCCCGCCGGCCGTGCAGGCGCCGCCCCCGGCGGAGCCGGAGCACAGGTCCGGCGGCAAGAAGAAGGCGTTCGGCATCATCGGCGCGGTCGTGGTGTTCCTGGTCGTCCTGGGCCTCAAGTTCGGCCTCGGCTCCGTGCTCGGCAACGTGTTCAACGCCGACGAGACCGCCGACGCGAAGGCCGGCGACTGCATCGCCGAGCTGCCCGAGGTCACCGGCACCGCGCAGGAGGAGGTCGACAGCGCGAAGGTCGTGGCCTGCACCGACACCGACGCCGCGTACAACGTGGTCGGACGGGTCGACGGGCAGACCGAGGCGCAGGCCCGCTCCGGCGAGGCGTGCAACACCTTCTTCAAGGAGGGCGACGAGGGCTACGTCTTCTACAGCATCAAGCCGGGCAGCACCGGCTACCTGCTCTGCCTGACCAAGAAGGTCTGAGCAGGCTGGCGTACGACCCCGACGGCGGCGCGACACCCGCGCCGCCGTCGGTGTACCCGGGCCCCGACGGCAGCGCGAACAGGAGGTGAACGCCACTCCTACCTCGTCTTCCCGGCACGGTCACGGCGTGGCAGGCTACCGGCACGTAGCACCACTGGGCGACCAGCCAACGTTGACTGACCGCTAGGAGGACGGCCGATGGGCGACATGGTGACCTTTCCCGGCACGGGAATGACGAGCCAGGGGTACCTCGCGATACCCTCCACCGGTGCGGCCAGCCCCGCGGTCATCGTCATCCAGGACTGGTGGGGCCTGGTGCCCCACATCCGGTCCGTCGTCGACCGGTTCGCCGAGGCCGGATTCGTCGCCCTCGCCCCCGACTTCCGGCACGGCGGCCCCGCCGCGAAGCCGAGTGAGCCGCGGCAGATGCTGAACAGCGCGCAGCTCGACGAGGCGGCGGCGGACATCGCCACCGCCGCCGACTACCTCGCCGGCCGACCCGAGGTCACCGGCAAGGTCGGCTGCGTCGGGTTCTGCGCCGGTGCCAGCCTGGCGCTGTGGTCGGCGACCCGCACCGAGCGGATCATCGCCACCGCCGCCTTCTACCCGCGGCTGCCGTGGGACGGCATGCCGGCCCGGTGGCCCGCCTACGCGGGCAAGGCCGCCCTCGTGCACTGCGCCGAGGCCGACGGCACCTCCACCGACGACGGCGTCCAGGCCGTACGGGGGGCCGTCGAGGCCGCCGGCGGCACCTGCCAACTGCACGACTACCCGGGCACCGCGCACGCCTTCTTCAACGAGGACCGTCCGGAGCACTTCGACCAGCGGGCCGCCACCAGCGCCTGGGCCCGGACCCTCGAACACTTCCGGGCGAAGCTTGGCTGAGCCGCGTACCCCCGCAGAGGTGGTCGCCCGCGCGGCGCGGGCGACCGACGTGGCCGACCTCGACGCGGCCGTCGCCGACTGCTTCGCGTGCCCGCGCCTGGTCGACTGGCGGGAGGACGTGGCCCGCACCAGGCGGGCCGCCTTCCGCGACCAGCGGTACTGGGGCCGGCCCGTGCCGGGCTTCGGCGACCCGGCGGCCCGGATCGCGATCCTCGGCCTCGCCCCGGCCGCGCACGGGGGCAACCGCACCGGTCGGATCTTCACCGGCGACCGCTCCGGGGACGTGCTGTTCGCCGCCCTGCACCGGGCCGGGCTGGCCAACCAGCCGACCAGCGTGGCCGCCGACGACGGGCTCACCCTGACCGACACCCGGATCTTCTCCGCCGTGCGCTGCGCCCCACCCGACAACAAGCCCACCCCCACCGAACGGGACACCTGCGCGCCCTGGCTGCACCGGGAGGTCGCGCTGGTCAGGCCCACGCTGCGCGTCGTGGTCGCGTTGGGTGCCTTCGCCTGGGCGGCGTGGTGGCCCACCCTGCGCCATGTGTACGGCGTCCGCCCGCCCAGCCCGCGCCCCGTCTTCGGTCATGGGGCACACTGGTCCGGCACGGCCGCACCGGAACTGTTCGGCTGCTACCACGTCAGCCAGCAGAACACCTTCACGGGGCGGCTGACGCCAGGGATGCTGGACGACGTGTTCACCCGGGCGAAGCAGGTGGCCGGGGCGGACTGAGACTGCGGGGCGATGCTGATGACGGACGGGACACGCCGACCTGAGTCGCCGGCCCGCCTGGTGCGCGGCTGGTGGCCCGTCGTCGCCGTGGCCGCCCTGCTCGCCGCCGCCACCCTGGCCTCCGCATACTCCTCGATCGGCGCGAGCCGGATCCCGCCGGCCGTCGAGGAGGCCCCGTTCGTGCTGGAGTACCCGAGCGGGGAGGCCCAGCCGTCCATCCCCGCCGAGCCGAGGGAGGTCGCCGAGCAGACCGGTGCCCAGATCCCGGCCTGGCTCGGCAAGGCCGCGCTGGCGCTGCTCGGTGCGGTCCTGCTCGCCGGGCTCGGCTATCTGACCTGGGTGCTGGTACGCGGCGTCGCGAGCCGGGTCACCCGTCGGCTGCCCGCCGGGCGGCCCGCCCGGCCCACCCCCGAGGGCACCGCCCTTGAGGTCGTCGCCGCTCTCGACGCCGGACTGGTCGAACTGGACGACCGCTCGACCGACCCGCGTACCGCCGTGATCGCCTGCTGGGTTCGCCTGGAGGAGACCGCCGCCGCGGCGGGCGTGCCCCGGCTGGCCGGTGACACCCCCACCGACCTGGTCACCCGGCTGCTGCGTGGCGACTCCGCCGCCGGCGTGCCGGCCATCGTCAGCGCCGACGTGCTGGCTGAACTGGCCCACGTCTACCGGGAGGCCCGTTACGCCACCCGCCCCGTCGACGAGCACACCCGCGACCAGGCCCGCGCGGCCCTGCGTCGGCTGCGCGGTGAACTGACCGCGGTGGTCGCCGAGGGGGCGGCGTGAGCACCAGCATCGACGACCTGCTCACTTTCGAGGAGGAACGACCGTCGCGCCCCGAACGACGGCAGACCGGGCCCTGGTGGGCCCTGCTCCGCGGGGCTGCGATCGCCGCAGCGGTGGTCGTGGTGCTCATCGCCGGGCTGCGTGCCGTGGGACTGCAGGTGTCGCTGCTGGTGCTGGTCGCCGGGGTGGTCACGCTGCTGGTGGTCCGTCGGGTCGTCGGCACGCTCGCGCCGCCGCCCCGCTCGCCCGGCCGGGCCCGCCTCACCGAGGACGACGGCACCTGGAACTGGGCGCACCAGGACGCGCTGCGCGCCGCCATCAACGGCTGGGAACGGCCGCTGGCCTGGGCGGCCGGCGACCAGGACCGGTTCGGCGTGCGCATCCTGCCCCGCCTCGCCGAGCTGGCCGACGAACGTCTGCGCCAGCGGCACGGGCTGACCCGCGAGTCCGATCCCGTCCGGGCCCGGGCGCTGCTGGGCGATCGTCTGTGGACGTTCCTCGACACCCCGTCCCGCCGCCCCCTGTCGCCGCGCGACCTCGCGGCGATCGTCGCCGAACTGGAGAAGATCTGATGAACGACGTCGACCGGACTATGCCCGCCACCGAGGTCGGCCACCTCGCCCGGGCGGTGCTGGACGCGGTCGGCCAGGTCGTGGTCGGCAAACGGGACGCCCTGGAACTGGTGCTCGCCGGCATCCTCGCTGGCGGGCACGTCCTGCTGGAGGACCTGCCGGGCCTGGGCAAGACGCTGACCGCGCGTTCCTTCGCGCAGGCCCTCGGCCTGGACTTCCGCCGCCTCCAGTTCACCCCGGACCTGCTGCCCGCCGACGTCACCGGCTCGTTCCTCTACGACCAGCGCAGCGGCGACTTCGCCTTCCGCGCCGGGCCGGTCTTCACCAACCTGCTGCTCGCCGACGAGATCAACCGGACCCCGCCGAAGACCCAGTCGGCGCTGCTGGAGGCGATGCAGGAGAAGCAGGTCTCCGTCGAGGGCGTCACCTACCGGCTGGACGAGCCGTTCCACGTCCTCGCCACCGCCAACCCCATCGAGTACGAGGGCACCTACCCGCTGCCCGAGGCGCAGCTCGACCGGTTCCTGCTGCGGGTGTCGTTCGGCTACCCGGAGCACGAGGAGGAGTGGGAGGTGCTGCGCCGGCGGATGGCCCGCCGTCGCGAGGAGGCCGAGATCAAGCCCGTCGTCGACGCGGCCACCCTGCGCGCGATGCAGGCGGCGCTGGAGGATGTGGTGGTGGAGGACTCCGTCGGCCGGTACATCGTCGCCCTGACCTCGGCCACCCGGGAACACCCGTCGGTGCTGGTGGGCGCCTCCCCGCGCGGTTCGCTGGCGCTGCTGCTGCTGGCGCGCGTACGGGCCGTGCTCTCCGGCCGCGACTACGTGGTGCCCGAGGACGTCAAGGACGTCGCCGCCCCCGCCCTCGCCCACCGGATCACGTTGCGCCCGGAGATGTGGCTGCGCCGGGTCGATCCGTCCTTCGTGGTCGGTGAGGTTCTCGACGCCACCCCGGCCCCGGCCAGCGGGGCGTTGCCAAGCTACGCCGCCGGCCAGCCGGGGTACCCGGCGCCGTGACCGGCACGGACCGACCCGACGGCGGCTGGGCTCCCACCCGGGCGCTGGGCCGGGCCGTGCTCCTCACCGGCCTGCTGCTCGTCGCCGCGGTGCTGCTCGGCCGGGTCGACCTGGTGGTGCTGGCCGCTCCGTTCGCGCTCGGCACCGCGTACGCGCTGCGTCGCCGGCCCGCCGCGCCGCCCCAGGTGTGGATCACCGCCGAGGAGGCCCACCTGGTCGAGGGCGGCGAGGTGACCAGCACGGTCACCGTCGGCAATCCCGACGAGCTGACCTACGACGCGGTGGTGCTGCGGGCCCGCGTGTCGCCCTGGCTGCGGATCGAACGGGCCAGCCTCGCCGGCACCGCCCTGGCCACGGGCCGGCCGGGCGACACCGGCTCGGTGGCCGACCGGCCCTTCGTCACCTCGGTCGCTCCGGCGACCGCCGTCGACCTGGAACTGGCCGGCACCGCCCGGCGCTGGGGCCGGCATCCGGTCGGGCCCGCCGGGGCGCGGGTCGCCGCCGCCCAGGGGCTGCTGGTGTCCCGCGCCGTGTACGCCGAGCAGGCCCGCACCCGCGTGTATCCGAGGACCGAGCCGTTCGACGCGGTCGAGGCCATGCCCCGGGCCGCCGGGCTCGTCGGCGCGCACCACTCCCGCCGGCCCGGAGAGGGCGGTGAGCTGGCCGGGGTGCGGGTCTTCGCCCCCGGCGACCGACTGCGCCGCGTCGACTGGCGGGTGTCGCTGCGGACCCGGCAGCTGCACGTGGCGGCCACCCTTTCCGACCGGGACGCCGAGGTCGTGGTGCTGCTCGACGTGCTCGCCGAGGCGGGCCGCTCCGGCGGGGTGGACGGGGCGGCGTCGGTGCTCGACACCACCGTGCGTGCCGCCGCCGCGATCGCCGAGCACTACCTGCACCGGGGCGACCGGGTGGCACTGCTGGAGTACGGCCCCACCGCCCGCAGGCTGCGTCCCGCCACCGGTCGACGGCAGTACCTGACCGTCCTGGAGTGGCTGCTCGACGTCGAGGCCCGGTCCTCCCCGCACGAGCCCTACGACCAGGTCTTCGGCCCGCAACTGCTCTCGGCCGACGCGCTGGTGGTGGTGCTCACCCCACTGCTGGACGAACGGTCGGCGCAGATGCTGGCCCGGCTGGCCCGCTCGGGCCGCTTCGTCGTGGCCGTGGACACCCTGCCGGTGGACCTGCCGGCACCGAAGGACCGGGGCTGGGCGGAGGTCGCGTACCGGCTGTGGCGGCTCGACCGCGACACGATGGTCGCGCAGTTGCGTGAGCACGGCGTACCCGTGGTGCCGTGGGCCGGCGCGGGCAGCCTGGACCAGGTGCTGCGGGACGTGGCCCGCCTGGCCACCGCGCCCCGGGTCGGTGCCCGGTGATGTCCGCCGTCACCGGCCGGGTCCGGGCCGCCCGGCACGTCGCCGGCCGGATCAGCCTGACGCCTCTGCTGGTGCGCGTCGGCGTCTTCCTGCTCGCGCTGGCCGGCCTGCTGCTCGCGTACCCCGCGCAGGTGTTCACCGGGCAGACGGTGCTCGCCCTGGCGGCAGTGGCGCTGCTGCCGGCGGTCGCGCCGCGCCGGGTGTGGCCGACCTTCGCGGCGCTGGTCACCGTGGGCGGTTGGCTGCTCGCCACCGACGGGTACGGCCGGTCGGTCGCGTTGTGGCGGTTGTTCGCCGTGGCGGCCCTGCTCTATCTCACGCACACCCTCTGCGCCCTGTCGGCGATGCTGCCGTACGACGCGGTGGTCGACCCCGATCTGATGCTGCGCTGGCTGATCCGGGCCGCCGGTGTGCTGCTCGCCACCTGTGTGCTGGGCGTCCTCCTGGTGGGACTGGCCGACCTCGGCAGCGGTCAAGGGCTCCAGGCCGCCACCCTCGCCGGCCTGCTGGTCGCAGCCGTGGTGACCGCGTTGCTGGCGTGGCTGCTGCGTCGTCAGTGACCCCGTGGAGCTGACGTTGCGCAGGTCACAGGGGTTGTGCTCCGTCACAGAAGGGGGGCGCGAAGGGGATTAGCGCGGCCCCCGGGGGAAAGATGGAAGACGTGAATCCGAAGCGGATCCTTGTGGTGGGTGCCGGGCACGTCGGTCTCTATGCGGCCCTGCGCCTGTCGAAGAAGCTCAGCTCCCGTGAGGCTGAGGTCGTGGTGGTGGACCCGCAGCCCCACATGACCTACCAGCCGTTCCTGCCCGAGGCGGCAGCCGGCAACATCTCCCCGCGGCACTCGGTGGTGCCCCTGCGGCGGGAGTTGCGGCGGTGCAAGGTGGTGGCCGGCGCGGTGACGCGGATCGACCACGACCGCAGGACCGCCGTGGTGCAGCCGATCGCCGGCCCCGTCCGCGAGATCACCTACGACCACATCGTGGTGGCCCCCGGCTCGGTCTCCCGGACCCTGCCGATTCCCGGCCTGCACGAGCACGGCATCGGTTTCAAGACCATCGGCGAGGCCATCTACCTGCGCAACCACGTGCTGGACCGGCTCGACGTGGCAGCCGCCACCCCGGACCCGCACGTCCGCCGCTCGGCGTTGACCTTCACCTTCGTGGGCGGTGGGTACGCCGGCATCGAGGCGCTCGCCGAGATGGAGGACATGGCCCGGGACGCCCTGAAGTACTACCCGGAGCTGAAGCCGGAGGACATGCGCTGGGTGCTGGTCGAGGCCACCCAGCGGGTGCTGCCCGAGGTCGACCGGGACATGGGCGCCTACACGGTGCAGCAGCTGCTGAAGCGGAACATGGACATCCGGCTGGACACCCGCCTGGAGTCCTGCGTCGACGGGGTGGTGAAGCTCTCCGACGGCGACAGCTTCCGCTCCGACACCATCGTCTGGACGGCCGGCGTGAAGCCGTCGCCGATGCTCGACGCGACCGACTTCCCGCGGGACGAGCGTCGCCGGGTCACCTGCCTGCCGACCCTCCAGGTCGTGGACGGCGACCGGGTCGTCGACGGGGCGTGGAGCGCGGGCGACTGTGCGGCCGTGCCGGACCTGACGAAGGAGCCCGGCAACTTCTGTTCGCCCAGCGCCCAGCACGCGGTGCGGCAGGCGGCCCGGTTGGCCGACAACATCGTCAACGTGGTCCGTGGGCGTGAGCCGGTGGACTACAAGCACAAGCATGCCGGCAGCGTGGCCAGCCTCGGCCTGCACAAGGGCGTCGCCCAGGTGTACGGCATCAAGATGACCGGCTGGCCGGCCTGGTTCATGCACCGGACGTACCACATGAGCCGGATCCCGTCGTTGAACCGCAAGGTGCGGGTCGTGGTCGACTGGTCGCTGGCGTTCTTCCTCAAGCGCGAGGTGGTTGCCCTCGGGCAGCTGCACGACCCGCGGGAGGAGTTCGCCGAGGCGTCCCAGCCGGTCGGCGCCGGCCGCGTCTGACGACCGACGATCGGGGCCCACCGCGCGAGCGGTGGGCCCCGACGCGTCCGGTGGTGGTGCGGCCGGAAGGACTGCGGTCGTGTCGTGGGCAGATCAGGCCGGGTGCCCCGGCCCGGGGTGCCCGGTCAGACGCGCCAGGTCCAGGCGTCGGCCATCCGGGTGGCGGGGCCGTAGAGCTGTTCCAGGGTGAGCCGCAGGCTGTCCGCGTGGGGGGTGCCGACGGCCACCGCGACGCACGACGCACCCCAGAAGTCCGCGTCGGCTGCGGCCTGTCGGCGCTGCTCCGCGCCGATGACCGGTCGCAGCCCCGTCCGGGCCACGTCGTCCAGCAGCTTCGAGGTGGGGCGTTTGACCGTGCCCATCGCCGCCGTGCCGCCCCTGCCGTGCGGTCCGATGAAGAACCCCTCGGGCATCGCGAAGCCCGCGTCGGCGGCCGTCGCCCAGCGCATCGGCCACGGATCCTTCGGGGTGGCCAGCGGGACCGGCACCAGCACCCCGCCCGGCTCGACGCATCCCCGCCAGTGCCCGCCGGTGACGAACTCCGGCAGGGCCGGCCGGTCGGCGCTGGGCAGCGGGGTCGGGAACAGGGGCAGCAGCGCTACGGCCGCCGCCACCGGCACCAGCCGGCTGGCCCGCCCCGCGGACCGCAGCGCCCGGTCCACCGCCAGCACCAGGATCGTGGCGGCCAACGGCAGCACCGCGAGGGCGAACCGCATCGGCAGGGCACCGTCGACCACGGGCAGGCCGCCGAGCAGGGCGTACGGGCCGGGCAGGGCGGTGGCCTGGCCGTCGACCACCACCCGGGGACCGAGGGAGAGTGCAGCCATGACCAGCGCGGCCACCGCGCAGGCGAGCACCGCCGGGCGACGGCCCAGCCAGAGGGCGCAGCCGGCGGTGACCAGCAGCAGTGGCCAGCCCAGGAAGGTGTTGTACTCGGCGGGGCCGGTGGTCAGCCGGGCCGCCGATTCGCTGCCCGCCACCGACAGCGGTGACATCGCCGTCCAGCTGCGCAGGTCGGCCGAGAAGTAGTGCGGGCTGAAGAGGCCGTCGGCGACACCCTGCGGGCCGCTGAACTGGAACCAGAGCGGCCAGGCCAGGGCGACCAGGGCCAGCCCGGCGGCGGCGAGCAACCCGCCGGCGAAGGCGGGCAGGGCGCGGCGGGCCAGTCGCCTGTCGGCGGCCGCCCAGGTGAGCGCCATCACCATCAGGGTGACGGCGGTCAGGAACAGCACCTCCTCTCCGACGAAGACCTGCGCGGACACGACGGCGGCGAGCCCGGCGGCGGAGGTGGCCAGCCGCCGGAGGTCCGGGCCGCCGGTGCTGCGAGGGCCGGCCGTGCTGGCCGGGTCGGTGGTGCGGGTCGGCGGCCGGGTGCCGGCCGGCCGAGTGGCACTGGCCGGGTCGGCGGCGCGCAGCAGGCGGGCCACCAGCCAGACGATGACCGGGACCAGCCACTGCGCGGTCATGTGCAGGTGACTGTTGCTCTGCGACACCATGCCGGGGCCGAATCCGCACAGCGCCGCACCCAGGCCGGCGGCGACCGGGTGGGCGCGCAGCAGCCGGGTGTACAGCAGGTACCAGGCGACGGCGGTGCCGGCCAGGTTCGCGGCCACCAGGAGGGCGAAGGTGACAGGCGCACCCAGCAGGAGCGTGACGGGAGCGAGCAGCACGCCGAGCGCGACGACCGACGTGTTGGCCATCAGGTTGACCCCGTCCGGGGCGTTGAGCCGGTCGGTGAGCAGGCTGAAGTCGCCGAGCAGGGCACGCGAGTCGACGGCCAGGAACCACTCGTACAGGGTCTGGTCGGCCGGGTTGAGGGCCAGCGTGCGGGCGGCCGGGTCGGGCCACAGGCCGTGGGTGAGCCACCCGGCGAGCGCGACGAACAGCAGTCCCACGACCAGGTCCGTCCGGTGCCGCGCGGCAGCGGCGTGCAGTCGGGCCGGCCACGGCCGGGCCGGTCGGACGTCGGGGCGGACAGCCAGTTCGGGGCTGGCGTCGGGGGCCGCGGAAGCGGGGCTGCTCACGCCTGCGACCCTAGTGCGACCGGCGCGAGCGGGTACGCCCGGCGGAGGTGTACCCGCTACGGTGACACTGCACCGCGCGTGTCGGCGCGCCGGTGTCACCCGCCCGGGTGGTGGAACGGCAGACACGGCCGCCTTAAAAGCGGCTGCCGAGAGGCGTGCGGGTTCGACCCCCGCCCCGGGCACTCCCAGCTTCTCCTCAGCCTGGTGATCACCACGAACTGGCCGGTGCGTTTACTCTTGTAGCGCACGTTCACGTGCAACGACCCCCTGAGGGAGGCCTGACAGTGAAGACTTCGAACCCGGTGCTCGCCCGGCTCGGCCAGGCGGCCGAGCGGGAGCGCTCCGCCGGGTACGCCCCGACCGGGCCCTACGGACAGCCCGGCTACCCCCAGCAGTACCCGACGGGTGCCGGCTACCCGGCCGCCCCGCCGGCCGTCACCCCCATGTCGATCGACGACGTGGTGGTCAAGACCGTCACGCTCCTCGGCATCCTCGGCATCTCCGCCGCGGCGGCCTGGGTGCTGGTGCCCGACGCCCTGCTGGGCGTCGCCTGGATCGGCGCGGCCGTCGTCGGACTGGTGCTCGGCCTGATCATCTCGTTCTCGCGGATGGCGAACCCGGCGCTGGTCGTCGCGTACGCCGTCGTCGAGGGCGTGCTCGTCGGCGCGCTCAGCAAGTTCTTCGAGTCGATGTACGACGGCATCGTGCTCCAGGCGGTGACCGCGACCTTCGGCGTCTTCTTCGTGATGGCGATGCTCTACAAGGCGAAGGTCATCCGGGCGACCCCGAAGTTCGTCAAGGGCATGATCGCGATCATGGCGGGCCTCTTCGCCGTGATGATGATCAACCTGGTGCTGGCGTTGTTCGGGGTGAACACCGGCCTGCGCGACGGCAGCCCGCTGGCCATCGGCTTCAGCATCGTCTGCATCGTGGTGGCCTCGCTGAGCTTCGTGCTCAGCTTCAAGGAGGTCGAGGACGGCGTCCGGATGGGGCTGCCGCAGCGCTACTCCTGGGTGGCTGCCTTCGGCATCCTGGTCAGCCTGATCTGGCTCTACATCGAGATGCTGCGTCTGTTGAGCTACTTCCAGGGCGACGACTGATCCTGTCGCCCTCCGACCGCCGGCGCCTGTCCCCCCGGGGACGGGCGCCGGCGTCGTTTCGCTCGCCGTCGCGCCAGCGCCGTCGTCCCAGCGCCGTCGCCGTCACCCGTCGGCGGGAACGCGGTCCGTAGACTCGCTGCGGTGAGCGCAGGGGAGTTGGGGCGAACCGTGGATCTGCTGGTCCGTCAGGTGGGGCACTGGCAGCAGCCGCGCTGGGCGATGGCCGGCACCGCGCCCGGCGCGGAGTCCCGCGCGGATCTGGTGTACCGGCTGGTGCAGACGCTCGCCGACCTCGGGGCCGACGCGGAGGGTGGGCCGCGCCGTCACGTACCCAGGTTGGACAACGACCTGGTCCTGATCGACCAACTGCGGGTCGTCACGGCCGACCTGCTGGCTGCCGGCCCACCGGACGACGTGCTCGCCCGGGCCGCAGCCGCGACGGCGGCGACCCGCGACGCACTGTAGGGCCGAGGCGCACGATCGTGGCCGACGGCTCACGGACGCCCGACCCCCGACGGCGACAGGACGCCCGACCCCCGACGGCGACAGGAGAGCCGACCCGCCACGAGCGGACGGGCCGACCCTCCGACGTCAGCTGAGCCGCTCCAGCACCATCGCCATGCCCTGGCCGCCGCCGACGCACATGGTCTCCAGGCCGATGCTCTTGTCGTGCCAGTCGAGCGCGTTGAGCAGGGTGCCGGTGATCCGGGCGCCGGTCATGCCGAACGGGTGGCCCACGGCGATGGCGCCGCCCATCACGTTCAGCTTCTCCTCGGGGATGCCCAGCTGCCGGTACGACGGGATGACCTGCGCGGCGAACGCCTCATTGATCTCCACCAGGTCGACGTCGTCGATGGTCATGCCGGCCCGCCCGAGGGCCTGCTGGGAAGCCTCGACCGGGCCGAGGCCCATGATCTCCGGCGACAGGGCGGTGACGCCGGTGGAGACGATCCGGGCCAGCGGAGTGAGGCCCAGGTCCTTCGCCCGCTGGGCGCTCATGATGACCACCGCGGCGGCGCCGTCGTTGAGCGGGCAGCAGTTGCCGGCGGTGATCCGGCCGTCCGGTCGGAAGACCGGCTTCAGGCCGGCGACCGCCTCCAGCGTGACGCCGGCCCGGGGGCCGTCGTCGGTGCTGACGACGGTGCCGTCCGGCGTGGTCACCGGGGTGATCTCCCGGGCCCAGAAGCCGTCGGCGATGGCCTTCTCCGCGAGGTTCTGGCTGCGTACGCCGAACTCGTCCATGTCGGCGCGGGTGACGTCGTACACCTGGGCCAGGTTCTCGGCGGTCTGCCCCATCGTCAGGTAGATGTCGGGCAGCTCACCGGACTCGCGCGGGTCGGTCCACACCTCGGCACCGCCCTGCGCGCGGGCCTTCGAGCGTTCCTGGGCGGCGGCGAAGCGCGGGTTCTCCCAGCCGCCGCCGACCAGGGCCTGCGCCTCCGGGGGCAGGCCGTCGGAGTTGCCCCGGGCATACCGGGAGACGGTCTCGACGCCGGCGGAGATGAAGACGTCACCCTCACCGGCCCGGATCGCGTGCATCGCCATCCGGGTGGTCTGCAGGGAGGACGCGCAGTATCGGGTGAGCGTGGCTCCCGGCAGGCCGTCGAGGCCCATCAGGGTGGCCACCACCCGGGCCATGTTGAAGCCCTGCTCGCCGCCGGGCAGGCCGCACCCGAGGTAGAGGTCGTCGATTTCGGTCGGGTCGAGCTGGGGCACCTTGTCCAGGGCGGCCCGGACGACGGTCGCGGCGAGGTCGTCCGGGCGGACGTCGCGCAGGGACCCCTTGTGGGCCCGGCCGATGGGGGAGCGGGCGGTGGCGACGATGACGGCGTCGCGGGACGACTCAGTCGGCATGAACCAACGTTAACCCGCCGGTAACTTGGCGCGGAACCCGTGCCCGCGGCGGGAAATGTCACCCCGGCTGCCCGCCGTGGCGGACGGACGGGATCAGTTCCGGGACGCCACGGCGGCGGCTGCCGCCACCGCTGGCAGCAGGGCGTGCGCCCACACGCGGTATCCGTCCGCTGACGGGTGATAGCCATCGTGGCAGAGTGTCCCCGGGTCGGCCCGGAAGACCGGTCCCGTCTCCGTGGCCAGGTCGACCACCGTGCCGCCGGCGTCGAGCACGGCGGCCGTCTGGGCCCGCGCGACCTGCCGTCCGAACCAGCCGACCACCTGCCGCAGCGGCGGCGCGATGGCGCGTACCGCCCCGAGGTCGGGACAGGTGCCGACCACGACCTCCACGTCCGCGTCGCGCAGCCGGTGCACGGCCGCGCCGAGGTAGGCGGCGGCATCGGCCGGCCGCCGGGCGCTGGTGGCGTCGTTCGCCCCGACCAGGATGACAGCGACGTCGGGCCGCTCGCCGAGCAGCGCGCGGGCGACCTGGGTGGCGAGGTCGGTCGACCGGGAGCCCGAGACGCCGACGCTGGACAGGTGGACCCGCCGGCCCGTGGGCCCCTCGGCGAGCAGGTTGGCCAGCTGCCCGCCGATTGTGTCGTCGAGGCGCTCCACCCCCACGCCGAGGGCGGACGAGTCGCCGAGCAGCACCAGGCGCAGCGGCGGCGCGCCGGCCCGACCGATCGTGGCGCGCAGCGCCAGCCCCAGCTCGGGTTGGGCGTACCGCCGGCTGCGGGCCACGACCGCCTGCCCCGCGAGCACGGCCGCCCCGCCCGCCGTGCCGGCGAACAGGGAGATCGCCGCCGCGCGACCGAACCGGGCCACGAGCTGCCGGGCCACCGGCTGCCCGGTCACGCCGGCACCGCCTGGTGATCGACGCCCCGGCGCCACCACCTGATGATCCGCTCGGTCATGCCAGTCCCTCCACTGTGGGTGAGTCGGCCCGGGAGTCTCGTTGTGCCTCCGCGCCGACGCCGAAGAACCCCCGTCGACGCAGTTGCGCCCACCGGCCCGCCGGACCGCGTTCGTGCCCGCGGACCCGGGTGCCGCTGACCTCCGTACCGGGGTGCCGGGCCGCCTGCTGAGCGGCCTTCGGCAGCGACCGTACGCCCTCGCCGCGCTCCGGGGCCGAACGTCGCTCGGGCCTCGCCCCGAGTGCCCGCAGCACCGTCGGCAACAGCGCGGCGGCCGCCATCGCGTACCCCTCGGCCGACGGATGGAACCGGTCCCAGGCGAACATCCGGTGCGGTTCCGCGTTGAACCGGGGACCCAGCAGGTCGCCCAGCGACACCGTCCAGCCGCCCGCCTCGACCACCGCGATCGTCTGGGCCGCCGCGAGCTGCCGGCTCCACCGGCGGGCCAGCCAGCGCAGCGGTGGCTGGATCGGGCGGATCGCCCCCAGGTCGGGGCAGGTGCCGACGATCACCTCGCAGCCCACCGCCCGCAGCGCGCCGACCGCCTCGACCAGGTGGCGCACCGCCAGCGAGGGCGGCGTGCGGTTGGTCACGTCGTTGCCGCCGATGAGGACGACGGCGACGTCCGGGTGGGTGTCGAGGGCCGCCTCGACCTGGTATCTCAGGCCGGCTGAGATGGCACCCACCACGGCGAAGCGGTGCAGCCGCACCGGGCGTCGCAGGCGACGGGACAGGCCGGTGGCCAGCAGCGCCCCGGGGGTCTCCCGGCGCCGGTGCACGCCGTAACCAGCGGCGGACGAGTCGCCCAGGACGACCATGGTGACGGGTGGGCCGGGAAACTTGGCACCGTAGACCCCGTCGCAGCGCGGCGGCGGCGCCTCGGCCATCGGGATCGTCCGTCGTGCCTGGCGGGCCTGGCCGAACAGCACGCCACTCGACGCCACCACGGCCGCCGCGGTGGCACCCGTGCCGATCGCCGCCAGCCGGGCGACCCGGCGGGCGCGCTGCCAGCGCGGACCGGCGGGTACGACGGGAACAGGCATCACCCCCATGAGCCGACACTAGCGCGCCGGCCCGACACCCCGCTGTCGTCGTCGCCCCGGCACGGGGTGCCTGGAATCCGACGGTTCTGGGTACCACCTCCTCGCGGGTTGCGCCGGGGCGGCACCCTGCACGTGGAGAGGAGCGGACGATGGGGAAGTCACTGAAGCGCGGGGCGGCGTTCGCCGCGCTGGGTCGGGCCATGATGTCGGGAGCGCGGGGTGGGCCGTCGCTGGGTGCCCGCCTCGCGGCGCTGCCCCGGATGATCGCCGCGACGGCCCGGGGGGAGTACGACGGGGGCCTGCGCCTGGCGATGATGACGGCGGCGACGGCGTACATCCTGTCACCGCTGGACCTGGTGCCGGAGATGTTCCTGGCGGTGTTCGGCCTCCTCGACGACGCGGTGATGGTCACCTGGCTGGCGGGTGCGGTGCTCGGCGAGACCGAGCGTTTCCTGGAGTGGGAGACGCGGCGCAGCTCGACGGTCCCCGGCCACGTCGTGTCCTGACCCACGTACCCTGAGCCCGGGAATCCGCGATCCAGCCGCCCGGCGACCCCGGTGCCGGCGCCGGAGGAGAAGGGCACAACGAGGTGCAGTACTACGACAACGTCGTCGACATGATCGGCAACACCCCGCTGGTGCGGCTGCGCAACGTCACGGAGGGCATCCGGGCGACGGTCCTGGCCAAGGTGGAGTACCTCAATCCGGGCGGTTCGGTCAAGGACCGGATCGCGCTGCGGATGGTGGAGGACGCCGAGCGGGCCGGGATCCTGAAGCCCGGCGGCACCATCGTCGAGCCGACCAGCGGCAACACCGGCGTCGGCCTGGCCCTGGTGGCCCAGCTGCGGGGCTACCGGTGTGTCTTCGTCTGCCCGGACAAGGTCAGCCAGGACAAGCAGGACGTGCTGCGGGCGTACGGTGCCGAGGTGGTGGTCTGCCCGACCGCCGTCGCGCCGGAGGACCCGCGTTCCTACTACAACGTCTCCGACCGGCTGGCCCGGGAGATCCCCGGCGCGTGGAAGCCGAACCAGTACGCCAACCCGGCGAACCCGCGCTCCCACTACGAGACCACCGGCCCGGAGCTGTGGAAGCAGACCGAGGGGCGGATCACCCACTTCGTGGCGGGCGTCGGCACCGGCGGCACCATCTCCGGCATCGGCCGCTACCTGAAGGAGGCGTCCGAGGGGCGGGTCCGGGTCGTCGGCGCCGACCCGGAGGGGTCGGTCTACTCCGGTGGCACCGGCCGTCCCTACCTGGTGGAGGGCGTCGGCGAGGACTTCTGGCCGGAGACGTACGACCGGAGCGTCGCCGACGAGATCGTCGAGGTCTCCGACAAGGCGTCGTTCGAGATGACCCGGCGCCTGGCCCGCGAGGAGGGGCTGCTGGTCGGTGGCTCCTGCGGCATGGCCGTGGTGGCCGCGCTGGAGGTGGCCCGCAAGGCCGGGCCGGACGACGTGGTCGTGGTGCTGCTTCCGGACAGCGGCAAGGGCTACCTGTCCAAGATCTTCAACGACGCCTGGATGGCCCGGTACGGATTCCTCGACCACGGCGGCACCGAGCCGACCGTCGCGGACGCCCTGGACAGCAAGCCCGGTGGCCTGCCCGAACTGGTGCACGTGCACCCCACCGAGACCGTCCGGGACGCCATCGACTACATGCGCGAGTACGGCGTCTCCCAACTGCCGGTCCTCAAGGCCGAGCCGCCCGTGGTCACCGGGGAGGTGGCCGGTTCGATCGCCGAGAAGGACCTGCTCGACGCGCTGTTCACCGGGCAGGCGCAACTGCACGACACCATCGAGCGGCACATGGCCGACCCGCTGCCGATGATCGGTGGCGGCCAGCCGGTGCACGAGGCGGTCAACCTGCTGGAGAAGTCGGACGCGGCGCTGGTGCTGGTCGACGGCAAGCCCAAGGGCGTGCTGACCCGTCAGGACCTGCTGGCCCACCTCGGCGCCCGCTGACCCGCCGCTGCCCGCGCTCCGCCCGCTGGGGTCACAGCGGGCGGGCGTAGCGCAGTTGCGGGGTGCTCACCGGGCCGATCATCTCCGGCTGCTGCACCCCCGTCGGCTGCCAGCCACCACGCTCGTAGAAACGGCGGGCGTGGGCATTGTCCCGCAGCACCCACAGCACCGCGCGCCGCCAGCCCCGCGCCCGCATGTCGGCCAGGGCGTCGACCATGAGTTGCCGGCCGACGCCCCGGCCGCGTTCAGCCGGGGCGAGGTGGATGGCGCACAGCAGCCCCGTGTCGGGCTCGTCCTCGTCGTCGGGGCCGAGGTAGCTGAACCCCGCCAGGACGCCGTCGCGTTCGGCCACCGTCATCCGGTGGGTGCTCTGCTCCCAGACCCACCGCTCGACCCAGTACCGGCCCATCGCCTCCGGCGTCGGGTCGGCCAGGGCCTCGGGCGGCAGGAACGACGAGTACGCGGCGACCCGTGAGCGCTGGTGCAGGGCACCCACGGCCATCAGGTCGTGCGGTGTCGCGGAACGCAGCGTGACGGTCACCCGTCCGACGGTACCCGCCGGGGCGGGACCTGCACCGTGGTCAGATCCTCGGCGATCACCAGGTCGCCGTCGAAGTGGGCGCGGGCCTCGTCGGCGAAGCGGCGGGTGTCGGCGTACCGCTGGGAGAAGTGGGTGAGCACGAGCCGGCGTACACCCGACTCGGCCGCCACCCGAGCGGCCTGGGCGGCCGTGAGGTGACCGACCTCGGCGGCCAGCGCGGCCTCGGACTCCAGGAACGTCGACTCGATGACCAGCAGGTCGGCGTGCTCGGCGAGGGCGTACACCCCGTCGCAGAGGCCGGTGTCCATCACGAAGGCGAACCGCTGCCCCGGCCGGGGCACGCTCACCTCCTCGCGGGTGACGCGGCGGCCGTCGAGGTCGAGGTGACCGACGCGCTGCACCTCACCGACCGCCGGGCCGGCGATGCCGTACGCGGCCAGCCGCTCCGGCAACATCCGGCACCCGTCGGGCTCGACCAGCCGGTAGCCGTACGTCTCGATCGGGTGCCGCAGCCGGCGGGCCTCCAGCGTGCCGCGGCGCAGCGCGATCCGCTGCCCGTCCGCCCCGATCGGCTCGACGGCCAGTTCGGCGGTCTCGTGGAAGGAACTGGCGTGCCGCAGCCGGGCGAAGTAGTCGGCACCACCGGCGGGAAAGTGCACCGCCACCGGGTGGGGCACCCGGTCCAGTGAGAGCCGCTGGATCGTGCCGGGCAGGCCGAGGCAGTGGTCGCCGTGGAAGTGGGTGACGCAGATCCGGGTCAGGTCGGTGGCGGTGACCGTGGTGTGCAGCAGCTGCCGTTGGCTGCCCTCGCCCGGGTCGAAGAGGATCACCTCGTCGTCCCAGCGCAGCACGTACCCGTTGTGGTTGCGCGCCCGGGTGGGGGCCTGGCTGGCCGTCCCGAGCACCACCAGCTCGCGCATCGACACCTGGTCGCTCCCGCCGGCGGAAAGGGTCGACCCCCGGGGCTTCCGCGCTCACGCGCGGGCCGGCTGGACTGGGCCGGCACCCCGGGGGTCGGGTGGCTGTCGTGGTTTCGCCGCACCGCTGCCACACGGTCTCGACGATCGGTTCCTTGCTGCCCGCCCCGCAGGAGCGGACGGATCACTGTCGAGGACAGCGGCTAGCGGACAGCCACCTCACGAGTCCGATTGCTATACAAGTCTGGACCACCTCCTTTCCCGTGTACCGCCACGCTATCCAGCCCGCGGCGGCCTCGGCAACGGATTTCGATCACAGGACCGTCAGGAGGGGTCGGCGATGCCGATCGGGCCCTCCCGGGGGCCGTCCTCGCTGGCCGGCTGCACCGCGAGCGACGGGAAGTCCGCCAGGATGCCCTCCGGTTCGGCGTCCCACTCGGGGAACACCAGGTCGCTCTGGAGATACAGGCAGAGCAACTGGGTGAGCTGGCGCAGACCCTCGATGTGGGTGCGCTCGTGGCCGTGGGTGGCGTCCACGCCGAAGCCGAGCAGCGCCACCCGGGCGTGCGCCCCGGCCTCCACCGCCGCCGCCACGTCCGAGCGGTAGTACTCGAACACGTCCCGCACCAGATCCACCCCGTGCTCCCGGGCGATCGCGGCCAGGTTGCGGGTCAGGTGGTAGTCGAAGGGTCCCACCCCGTCGCCCATGGCGAGGGTGGCCGCGTCCTCCCGGGACTGCTGGCCGGGGGCGGCCACCGCCGCGTCCACCGAGACGATCTCCGCGACGTCCGGGTCGAGGCCGTGCGACGCCCCGTGGCCGATCTCCTCGGTGACGGTGACCAACAGGTGGGCGGTGACCGCCGGGGTGACACCGGCGTCGACCATCGCCTTGAACGCGGTCAGCACCGCCGCCACGCCGGCCTTGTCGTCGAGGTGCCGGGACTTCACGTACCCGGAGGGGGTGATCTGCGGGTTGGGCAGGAAGGCCACGAAGTCGCCCGCGTCGATGCCCAGCGCCCGCAGGCCCGCGATGTCGTGTACGGGCTCGTCCACCCGCACCTCGACCTGCTCCCAGCCGATGCCCTGGAGGTCGACGCCCTCGTTGTAGCGGTGCCCGCTGGCCTTGAGCGGCAGCACCTGCCCGGTGATCACCCGATCCAGGTCGTCGGTGAAGATCCGCACGTGGGCGCCCTCGGCGAACCGGGCGCTGTGTGTGCCGATCTGGTTCAGTTCCAGCCGCCCGTTCTCCTTCAGCCGCTTCACCATGCCGCCGATCGTGTCGGTGTGCACGACGATCGCCCGGTCGGCCCCGGTCTCCCGGGGGCCGGGCAGGCAGGCGCTCAGCGCACCCCGACGGGTGAGGGTGGAGCGGATCCCCAGGGCGAAGAGGCGTTCGCCCACGTACTGCTGCACGTGGTCGGTACGCCCCGACGGACTGGGGATCTCCAGCAGTTCGATCAGCACCTGCTGGAGGTAGTCCATGTCGAGCTTCAGTGGAGCGGGAACGGGAGTGCGAGCGGTCATGCCCCAGAGCTTGCCGCACCCGCCGGCGACCACAGCCGCTGAGGTGCCCGTGTCCCGGGGAAGAGCAGGTCGACGAAGCGCTCGGCCGTGGGCTGCGGCTCGTGGTTGGCCAGGCCGGGCCGCTCGTTGGCCTCGATGAAGACGTGCTCGGGCTGGTCGGGCGCGGGAACCAGCAGGTCCAGACCGGTGACCGGGATGTCCAGTGCCCGGCTGGCGGTCACGCACGCCTCGGCGATCACCGGGTGCAGTTCGCCGGTGACGTCGTGGATCGTGCCGCCGGTGTGCAGGTTCGCGGTCCGGCGTACCACCAGCAGCTGCCCCTCGGGCAGCACGTCACGCAGGTCGTACCCGGCCTCGGCGACCACCTCGCGGGTCATGTCGTCCAGCGGGATGCGGGACTCACCGCCCGTCGCGGCGGCACGGCGGCGGCTCTGCCGTTCGATCAGCTCGGCGATGTCGTGCACCCCGTCCCCGGTGATCGCGGCGGGCCGGCGCACGGCGGCCGCCACCACCTCGTGGTCGATCACGATCACCCGCAGGTCGTCCCCGGTGCACAGCTCCTCCAGCAGCACCTCGGGGCAGAACCGGGCGGCCAGCTCGACGGCGGCGGACAGCGCCTCCGGCGTCCGTACGCCGACGGTGATGCCGTTGCCCTGCTCACCCCGGGCCGGCTTGACCACCAGTTGACCCACCTCGGCGAGGAAGGCCGCGTCGGCCTCGTCACCGGTGGCGGTGCGCCCGCGCGGCACCGCCAGGCCGGCCTCGACGAGGATCCGGCGGGTGACCCGCTTGTCGTCGCACCGGCTCAACGCCACCGCCGAGGTCAGCTCGGACAGCGACTCGCGGGTGAGGATCGTCCGGCCGCCGTTCGACAGCCGCAGTTCCCCCCAGGTCGGGTCGGTCACCTCCACCCGGATGCCCCGGCGCATCGCCTCGTCGGCCACGATCCGGGCGTACGGGTTGAGCCGGTCGTAGCCCTCCGGCAGGGCCGGCAGGAACAGCCGCTCGTTGATCGGGTTCTTCCGCTTCACGCACAGCGTGGCGGTGCGGTAGAAACCGAGCCGCTCGTAGAGCCGGATCGCTCCGTCGTTCTCGGCGAGGACCGACAGGTCGACGTACGCGCGCCCCCGCGCGACCAGGCGGGTCGCCAGTTCGGTGATCAGCGCCTGGCCGGTGCCGGGTGGGGCCTGGTTGAAGTCGACGGTCAGGCACCACAGACTCGCGCCGTTGTCCGGGTCGTCGAAGACCGCCACGTGGTCGATGCCGGTGATCGTGCCGACGATCTCCCCGGTGGCCGATTCGGCCACCAGGTGCAGGAACCGGTCGGTGCGGGCGTTGTCGACGAGCACGTCGACCGGGGCGGTGACCATGCTGTTCGCGGCGTAGATCCGGTTCACGGCGTCGGCGTCGGCGGCGTCGCGGAGCCGGCGGATGCGTACCCCGGGCAGGTCGTTCTGGTCGCCGAGGGGGGCCGGGGTGTCGGCGGTGCCGGCCTCCTCGCTGGTCCCGCTGCCGGTCCCGGGGCCGCGCCGGGTGCCGCCCAGCGGCAGGCGGTAGGTCAGCGACGGGTCGATGAACAGCTCGTCAGGCAGCCGGGAGACCAGCACGTGCGGGTCGCGCAGGTAGATGCAGATGTCCCGGGCGCCGGCTGCTTCGGAGCGCAGCACGTCGGCGACGGCCGCCTGGTCGGCGAAGGTCTGCCCGAAGACGAGCCGCCCCCAGCCGCAGTCGAGCAACACGCCGTCGCCGCCGCTGCGGCGCGGACCGGCGGGGGACTCGGTGTCGCTGCTGGCGGCGATCGGATCGCCGCCCGGCCCGACCCGCTCGTACCGCCGGCCCTTGCCCCGGCTCCGGTCGGCGCGGGCGACCCCGGTCGCGAGGGTGTCGCTCACGGTCAGTCGATTCCGTGGCTCTGGAGCCACATTTCCAGGAGTCCGAGTTGCCACAGTTTGTTTCCGTTCAACGGGGTCAGTTCGGCGTTCGGGGCGTCGAGCAGGGCGTTGACGTAGTCGGCACGGAACAGATCGCGGCGGCGGGCTTCGGGCGCGGACAGGGCGTCGCGTACCCGGTCGAGGAGCTTGCCCTCCAGGTGGGTGAGACCCGGCACCGGGAAGTAGCCCTTCGGTCGGTCGATGACCTCGTGCGGCAGCACCCGGCGACCGATCTCCTTGAGTACGCCCTTGCCGCCCTGGGCGAGCTTCAGGTCCGGCGGGCAGGCGGCGGCCAGTTCCACGAACTCGTGGTCGAGGAACGGCACCCGGGCCTCCAGCCCGTGCGCCATGGTCATGTTGTCGACCCGCTTCACCGGGTCGTCGGTGAGCATGACCTGCGTGTCGAGCCGCAGGCCCGCGTCCACGGCGGTGTCCGCGCCGGCGCGGCCCAGGTGCGCGGCCACGAACTCCCGGGCCGGGTCGCCGTCGGCCAGCCAGGCGGGGTTGAGCACCCGGGCCAGCCCGGCCGCGTCACGGTCGAAGAACGCCTTCGCGTACGTCTCGACGGCCTGCTCGCGGCCGACGCCGGCCAGCGGCGGGTACCAGTGGTAACCGCCGAGGATCTCGTCGGCGCCCTGCCCGGACTGGACCACCTTGACGTGCTTCGACACCTCCTGGCTGAGCAGGTAGAAGGCCACGCAGTCGTGGCTGACCATCGGCTCGGCCATCGACTCGACGGCGGCCTCCAGCGGCGGCACCAGATCCTGCGCCGCCACCCGGAGCTGGTGGTGGTCGGTGTCGAAGGTCTTCGCCACCAGATCGGAGTAGACGAACTCGTCGCCCTCCCGACCACCGACGGCGTCGAAACCGATGGAGAAGGTCGACAGCCCGCGCTGCCCCTCGCCGGCGAGCAGGGCGACGACCAGGCTGGAGTCCAGGCCTCCGGAGAGCAGCACGCCCACCGGCACGTCGGCGACCATCCGCCGGCGCACGGCGGTGGTCAGCGACCCGAGCAGCGCGTCCTGCCAGTCCCGCTCCGACCAGTCGGCGTGCTCGGCCCGCCGGGTGAACGACGGATCCCAGTAGACCCGCTCCCGCATCCGGCCGTCAGGCTCGTAGACCCGGACCGTGGCCGGGGGCAGCTTGCGCACCCCGCGCAGGATGGTGCGCGGCGGCGGCACGATGCTGTGGAAGCTGAGATAGTGGGCCAGCGCCACCGAATCGATGGTGGTGTCGACGCCGCCGCCGGCGAGCAGCGCGGGCAGGGTGCTGGCGAAGCGGACCGTGCCCGGCGTCTCGGCGAGGTAGAGCGGCTTGATGCCGAGCCGGTCCCGGGCCAGCACCAGCCGGCCGGTGTCGCGCTCGGTGATCGCGACGGCGAACATGCCGACCAGGTGGTCGACGAAGTCGAGCCCCCACTCGGCGTACGCCTTGACCACGACCTCGCTGTCGCCTGTGGAGAAGAAGCGGTGCCCCTTGGCCTGCAACTCCGCGCGCAGCTCACGGTAGTTGTAGACGCAGCCGTTGAAGACGCCGGTCAACCCGGCGGCGGAATCGACGATCGGCTGGCCGCTGGCCGCCGACAGGTCGATGATCTTCAGGCGGCGATGTCCCAGGGCGACCGGCCCCTGGGACCAGACCCCGCTGTCGTCCGGGCCCCGGTCGCTCATGGTCGCCGCCATGCGCTCCACCACCGCGACGTCGGCCCGCGATCCGTCCCGTCGGAACTCCCCAGCCAGTCCGCACATGGCAATCGACTCTGCCAGACGATGTTGCGATTCGCCTGTTGAGACCATGACAGTCGTGTAACAGGGTTGCTAGAATCCGCGCCCGCGCGCCTGAAAGCGGGTGACGGGAACGGTGATCCACCGCCCACCCGATGGCTTTCGTGTCACCGGTCGTCACGCTGCGAGGATCCCCCCGGCCCCGGCTGTGTGACGAACGCCGCAGTACCGCTCACGTGGCGCCGGTCACGCCCGGCGCCCGGTCACGCCCGGCGACCGGCTACGCCCCCGGCGGCCGGTCACGTCCCGGCACCGGTCACGCCCCCGGCATCGGTCACGTCCCGGCGGCCGGGCCCGCCAGGGGGCCCGGCCGCCGGGAGACGGTCAGCCGGCGGTGCGGGCCACGCCCACCGGGCAGCTCAGCCCGTTCGGGCCGTGGTTGCAGTAGCCGTTCGGGTTCTTCGTCGGGGCCAGGTACTGCTGGTGGTGGTCCTCGGCGAAGTAGTAGTCACCCAGCGGCCCGATCTCCGTGGTGATCTCACCCTTGCCGGCGCGCGCCACGATCGGTGCGAACGCGTCCCGGGACGCCTGTGCGGTGGCGAGCTGTTCGTCGCTGGTGGTGTAGATCGTCGACCGGTACTGGGTGCCCACGTCGTTGCCCTGGCGCATGCCCTGGGTCGGGTCGTGGTTCTCCCAGAAGACCTTCAGCAGGTCCTCGTAGCTGATCGTGGTCGGGTCGTAGACCACCTGGACCACCTCGGCGTGCCCGGTGCGGCCGGAGCAGACCTCCTCGTACGTGGGGTTCGGGGTGTAGCCGCCCGCGTAGCCGACGGACGTGGTGACCACGCCCGGCAGGCCCCAGAACAGCCGCTCGGCACCCCAGAAGCAGCCCATCCCGAAGACCGCGACCCGCGACCCCTCGGGGAACGGGCCCTTCAACGAGCTGCCGAGCACCTCGTGCCGGTCACCGATCGGCATGGCGATCGGACGGCCGGGCAGCGCCTGGTCGGAGGTGATCATGTCGGCCTTCATGTGGCGCAGGAACACGGTGGGACTCCTCTCGTACCTCTCGCCGCGTGCAACGCCGGCGGGCCCCGCTTCCTTACCCGCCCCGCCGCCACTCAGCCACGGACAGCGGGGCGCCACGGACCTGACCGGGTTCCACCCCACCGCCGCCCGAGATCTTGGACGATCTCGGCCCCTCCCAGGGCCCTTTCCTACCAAGATCTCTCCGCTCACAGAACCACGGCGATTCCGCTCACAGAACCGCGGCGATGCGGTCGGCGTGGGTCTGCGCGTCGACGTCGTCGGCGTAGCGGGTACGGGGCCAGAAGAAGCCCCGCAGCCCGTCGCCCTTCGTCCGTGGCACCACGTGGGTGTGCAGGTGCGGCACCGACTGGGACACCTTGTTGTTCATCGCCACGAACGTGCCGCCCGCGCCCAGACCCGACTCCACCGCCACCGCCAGCCGCCGCACCAGCCCGAAGTAGCCGGCGAGCGCCTCGGGTGGCAGGTCGGCCAGGGTCACCAGGTGAGGGCGCGGCACCACCAGCACGTGACCCTTGAACACCGGCCGGGTGTCCAGGAACGCCAGCCCGTCCGGCTCGTCGGCCACCCGGAAGGCCGGCACCTCGCCCGCCACGATCCCGCAGAACACACACCCCGCCACCTGCTCAGGGTAGGGCGACGGTCCGCCGCCCGGCGACAGGCGTCCCCTCTCCACCGGGCCGACGGTCCGCCTGCGTGACGCCGGGGTGGGTTCCACCCGGTGGGAAGAACTCGACGACTAACGTCTGCGGAATGAGTCACGGCTTCGAGACGCTCGCCATCCACGCCGGCCAGGACCCGGAGGCCCGCACCGGTGCGGTGATCCCTCCGATCTACCAGACCAGCACGTACGCCCAGGACGCCGTCGGCGCGCCCCGGCTCGGCTACGAGTACAGCCGCTCGGGCAACCCCACCCGGGACGCCCTCCAGGAGTGCCTCGCCGCGCTGGAGGGCGGACCGGTCGCGCTCGCCTTCGCCAGCGGTCTGGCCGCCGAGGACGCCCTGCTGCGTACGGTGTGCGCCCCGGGCGACCACGTGGTGATCCCCGACGACGCGTACGGGGGCACGTACCGGCTGTTCGCGAAGGTCGCCGAGCGCTGGGGGCTCGCGTACACCCCGGCGAAGGTCTCCGACCCCGACGCGGTGCGGGCCGCGATCCGCCCGGGCAGCACGAAGATCGTCTGGCTGGAGACGCCCACCAACCCGCTGCTCGGCATCGCCGACATCGCCACCCTGGCGGGCGTCGCGCACGACGCCGGGGCGCTGCTGGTGGTCGACAACACCTTCGCCTCGCCATACCTGCAGCAGCCGCTGGCGCACGGGGCGGACGTGGTGGTGCACTCCACCACCAAGTACATCGGTGGACACTCCGACGTGGTCGGTGGCGCGTTGGTGGCCGCCGACCGGAACCTCGGCGAGGAACTGCGCTACCACCAGAACGCGATGGGCGCGATCAACGGCCCGTTCGACGCCTGGCTCACCCTGCGCGGCATCAAGACCCTCGGCGTCCGGATGGACCGGCACTGCGACAACGCCGAGCGGATCGCCGCGTACCTGGACGGGCACGCCAAGGTCGGCCAGGTGATCTACCCGGGCCTGCCCGCGCACCCCGGTCACGGGATCGCGGCGAAGCAGATGCGTCGGTTCGGCGGGATGATCTCCTTCCGCGCGGCCGGCGGAGAGGAACACGCCGTGCAGATCTGCAACCGGGCGAAGCTCTTCGTGCTCGCCGAGTCCCTCGGTGGGGTGGAATCCCTGATCGAGCACCCGGGCCGGATGACACACGCAAGTGCTGCCGGCTCGCCGCTTGAAGTTCCCGGCGATCTCGTGCGACTGTCTGTCGGCATCGAGACGGTCGACGACCTGCTCGCCGATCTGGAGCAGGCGCTGGGCTGACCGCTGGCTGGAGAGGGTGGCCGTGCAGGACATCATGCCGACCTGGGTCGGGGCGACAGCCAAGCAGATCGCCCGGGGCGTACGCCGGGGTGACGTCTCCGCGACCCAGGTCGTCGCCGACCACCTCGACCACGTCTCCCGGGCCGACGTCGACCTCGCCGCGTTCCGCACGGTGCGCGGCGGGGAGGCGGTCACCGAGGCGGAGAAGGTCGACGAGCAGGAGGACCTGGCCAACCTTCCGCTGGCCGGGGTGCCGGTGGCGGTGAAGGAGAACACCCCTGTCGCGGGTCTGCCCACCTGGAACGGTTCGGCGGCGGTGCGTACCGGCGTGGCGGAGGCCGACCACGAGGTGGTCCGGCGGCTGCGCGGCGCCGGCGCGGTCATCCTCGGGGTGACCCGCATGCCGGAGCTGGGCCTGTGGGGCCTCACCGACGACGACACCGCCGTCACCCGCAACCCGTGGGACACCCGGCGCACCCCGGGCGGATCGTCCGGTGGCGCGGCGGCGGCGGTGGCCGCCGGCCTCGTGCCGATCGCGCACGGCAACGACGGGCTCGGATCGATCCGCATCCCCGCGGCCTGCTGCGGCCTGGTCGGGCTCAAACCCGGGCGGGGCGTGGTGCCCTGCCAGCTCGGCGCCGAGGACTGGTTCGGTCTGACCGAGCACGGCATGCTCACCACCACCGTCGCCGACGCGGCCGTGGGCTTCCAGGTGCTCGCCGGCCGGCCCCAGGCAAAGCTGGTGCCGCCGCAGCGGCTGCGGGTCGGCGTCTCCCTGCGCTCCCCGGTGCGCGGCGTGTCGCCGGACGCGCCGAACCGGGACGCGGTGGCCGCCGCCGGACGGCTGCTCGCCGCCGCCGGCCACGACACGGTGCCGGCCGACCCGACCTACCCGACGGCGCTCGGCCTGCAGGGCATCGCCACCTGGTTCGCCGCCGCGGCGGCCGACGTGCGCGCCGCCGGGGTCGACCCGCGCGACCTCCAGCGGCGCAGCCGCCGGCACGTCGCGTTGGGCGACTGGGCGCAGCGGCGTGGGTACGTCCGCCAGTCCGACCGCGCGGCCTGGCGGCAACGGTCGATCGACTTCTTCGCCGACCACTCGGTGGACGTGCTGCTCACCCCGGCGCTGGCCGGCGCGCCGCCGGAGGCCGTCGGCTGGTCCGGCCGGTCCTGGTTGGCGAACATGAAGGCCAACATCCGGTACGCCCCCTACGCCGCGCCCTGGAACATCGCCGGGCTGCCGGCGCTGGTGGTGCCCGTGGGGCGCCGCCCCGACGGGCTTCCGTTGGCCGTGCAGTTCGTCGGGCCGCCCGGTTCGGAGCTGCTGCTGCTCGGCATCGCCGGCCAGTTCGAGATGGCGAGCCCGTGGCCTCGGCACGCCCCCGGTCACCCGCGGGTCGGAACGGGCTGGCCAGCCAAGGCGTGATCATCTACGCTCCCGGTGCCATCACCAGGGAGGACGTCGACCATGCGCTGCCACACCTGCGACACCGACCACGACGGACGCACCGGGGAATGCCCGACCTGTCGTACGCCGGTCGGATCGCCCGCTCTGCGCCCGGGTGTCCGGGTGCGCCCGGTCCGGGGGGTCGGTCGGGCCGCCTCGGTCGCCGTCGCCGCGACCACCCTGTTCCTGTTGCTGACGGTGGCGGTCCAACCGGTCAACGCGTTGCTCGCCGAGCGGGCGGCCGACTCCCTCGACAGCGAGGCGTTCCTGCTCACCGCGGGGGTGCTGGATCTGGCGGCGGGTCTGCTGTATCTGGTCGCGTTCCTGGTCGCGGTCGTGCTCGTCATCGTCTGGACGTGGCGGGCCCGGACGAACCTGGACGCCTTCCCGGGCACCGGGCCCACCAACTCCGGCGGGTGGGCGATCGCCGGGTGGCTGGTGCCGTTCGTCAACTTCGTGATGCCGCACCGGGTGGTCGCCAACATCGCCCGGGAAAGTCTGTGGCGGCTGAGCACCCCGCTGCTGGTGCACCTGTGGTGGGGCGCCTGGCTGGTGTTCCTCCTCGCGGAGCGGTTCATCGCGCGGTCCTCCGTCGCCGAGTACGAGGCGCTGCCGTTCCCACAGACCTCGGCGGACTTCCGGGCGTACGCCGACCACTACGCCTCGGCCACCGGTGAGTACCTGGTTCCGGCGGTGTTCTGCGTGGTGGCCGGGGTGTCGCTGATCGTGCTGATCCATCGGATCTCGGCGGCCCAGACCGCCCGGATCACTCGGTCGATGCCCACCGGCCCGATCCTGCCCGGCATGAGCATCGCGGAACCGGCGGCAACGTCCGGCATCGCCGCTGATCCGGCATCCGCCGCGTCGTCCGCACCGGCCGCGTCGTAGAACGTCACGCCGGTGCCGGCTGTGCCGGGCCGGTGCCGGGCCGCTGCCGGCCGGTGCCGGGGCCAGGCGTCGCCGGCGTCACCGGTACCGAACCAGGTCGCCGGTGCCGGGCAGGGCGGATGGCACGATCTAGGCATGACGGAACTGGTCAGCCTGGACGAGGTACGCGCGGCACGGGACCTGCTCGACGGGGTCGTCCGTACCACTCCGCTGGAGCCGTCCCGGCCGCTGAGCGCCGCGCTCGGCGGGCCCGCGTGGCTCAAGTGCGAGAACCTCCAGCGCGCCGGGTCGTACAAGGTGCGCGGCGCGTACGTGCGCATCTCGCGGCTGTCCGAGGCGGAGCGGGCCGGCGGGGTGGTGGCCGCCAGCGCCGGCAACCACGCCCAGGGGGTGGCGCTCGCGGCGGGGCTGGTGGGCATCCACGCCACGGTCTTCATGCCGGTGAACGCGCCGCTGCCGAAGGTCGCCGCGACCAAGGGGTACGGCGCCCAGGTCGAACTGGTCGGCAACACGGTCGACGAGTCGCTGGTGGCCGCGCAGGCCTTCGCCGAGCGCTTCGGCGCGGTGCTGATCCACCCGTTCGACCACCGGGACGTGATCGCCGGGCAGGGCACCGTCGCGTTGGAGATCCTCGAACAGTGTCCCGAGGTGCGCACCATCGTCACCGGCGTCGGCGGCGGTGGGCTGGTCTCCGGGATGGCGGTGGCCGCCAAGGCGTTACGCCCCGACGTGCGGGTGATCGGGGTGCAGGCCGCCAGCGCGGCGGCGTTCCCGCCCTCCCTGGCGGCCGGGGAGCCGGTACGCCTGCCGTCGTTCAGCACGATCGCCGACGGCATCGCCGTGGGGCGGCCGGGCGAGCTGACGTTCACCCACGTCCGCAAGCTGGTCGACGAGGTGGTCACGGTCGCCGAGGAGGACATCTCCCGGGCCCTGCTGATGCTGCTGGAGCGCGGCAAGCAGGTGGTGGAGCCGGCCGGCGCGGTGGGCGTGGCCGCGCTCATGTCGGGTGCGGTGCAGGTGGAGACGCCGGTGGTCGCCGTGCTCTCCGGCGGCAACATCGACCCGCTGCTGATGCTTCGGGTGATCGAGCACGGGCTGGCCGCCGCCGGACGCTACCTGCGGGTCACCGTCCGCTGCTCGGACCGGCCCGGTCAGCTCGCCTCCCTGCTCGGGGAGATCGCCGAGCACCGCGCGAACGTGGTCGACGTGGAGCACCAGCGGGCCAATCCGCACCTGCGCCTGGGTGAGGTGGAGGTGGCGCTGTCGGTGGAGACCCGGGGGGTGGCGCACTCGGACTCGCTGATCAGTGCGCTGCGAGCGAGCGGCTACCAGGTGGTCTTCGCCGCGGAGGTGTGACACCGGACGGTGCCACACCTCCGCGCGTTCGGTGCCGGTTCGGTCGTCGCGGGGGCAGCCCGTGCAGGGCGGCGCGGCGAGCAGCTCCACGCCGGTCCCCCGCGCCCCGCACCTTCTCCTCCCACGCCCCGACGACGTGTCGGTTCAGCCGGAGAACGGCTCGAAACTGACCACTGTCACCTTGATGTCCGCGCCGCTGGGCGCCGTGTAGGTGCAGGTCTGCCCGGCCCGGCCGCCCAGGATCGCCTGGCCAAGGGCCGACTCGGGGCTGTAGACGGTCAGCTCGGTGGTCGAGGCGATCTCCCGCGACCCGAGCAGGAATGTCTCGGTGTCGTCCTTGTCGTCGTCGAAGTAGATCGTCACGACCATGCCGGGGGCGACCGCGTCGGCGGTCGGCGCCTCGCCGACCTGCGCGGTGCGCAGCAACTCCTGCAGGTACCGGATCCGTCCCTCGGCCTTGCCCTGCTCCTCGCGGGCGGCGTGGTAGCCGCCGTTCTCGCGGAGGTCGCCCTCCTCGCGCCGGGCGTTGATCTCGGCCGCCATCGCCGGCCGGTTGGCGATCAGCTCGTCGAGCTCGGCCTGCAGGCGGTCGTACGCCTCCTGGGACAGCCAGGTGGCGGACGCCTCGTTGCCAGTGGACACAGGCGATCTCCCTAATGTGCGTGCTGGCTGACAGGTGAAATTCCAAGTTACCAGTGCCCCACGACACGGGGGTGTCCGTGATCACCATGAGCCCCGAGGCCGGCACCGGGCAGGAACAACACCCCGGGTGCGGCCACCCGGCGACGGTCGCCGGGTGTGGTTCCACCGGGACCGTGGTCAGCCGGCGGGCCGGCAGCGCACCACCTCGCCGATGAAGGGACGGGAGTCCGTGGCCAGCCGGTGCCGGGCGATGATCTCCCGCTCACCCTGGGCGGCGGCCACGGTGACGGTCTCCCGGCCGACCTCGGCGCCGTCGCGGTCGCGGGCGCGCAGCAGGCAGACCGCCGACCCGCCCGGCGGTACGGTCACCCGGAAGTCGACCACCACCTGGCCGTCCGTGATCTCGGTGTAGGTGATCACCTGGGCGTCGTAGGCCGGGTTCCCGTACTGCTGGTAGAGCCGCAACGAGACCAGGCCGAGGGCCGCGACGGCGGCCAGCGCCAGCAGCGTGGTCAGCACCGGCCGGCGGCGCCCCGGCTCGCGGCGGCGGCCGTACCGGCCGGGCGGGAACACCGGCGCGCCCGGCGGTACTGTGGCGTGCGTCTCGGTCACCGGCGGGTATCTCCTGGCGTGGTTGTCGGGGGCATCGGCAAGAATGGCTAGAGTCCATTCTCCCACCCGCCCGGTCGTCACAGCTGGCAGGCCCGCCCTGGCCCGCCCGCGAGCGGGGGAGGATTCCGACAGGTCAGCCGGGCGACCCGGACGGGCGACCGGTGGGCAGAGACGAGGAGCGCCGACGTTGGCAGAGCAACTGCGACTGATGGCCGTCCACGCGCACCCCGACGACGAGTCGAGCAAGGGGGCCGCGACCACGGCGAAGTACGTCGCCGAGGGGGTGGACGTCCTCGTGGTGACGTGCACCGGTGGAGAGCGCGGCAGCGTGCTCAACCCCAAGCTCGACCGGCCGGAGGTGTGGGCCGACATCGCCGAGATCCGCCGCGCGGAGATGGACGCGGCGCGTGCCATCCTCGGCATCGAGCAGGCCTGGCTGGGCTTCGTCGACTCGGGCCTGCCCGAGGGCGACCCGCTGCCGCCGCTGCCCGAGGGCTGCTTCGCGTTGCAGGACGTGGCGGTCGCCGCCGGTCCGCTGGTGCGCCTGATGCGTGAGTTCCGTCCGCACGTCGTCACCACGTACGACGAGGAGGGCGGCTACCCGCATCCCGACCACATCATGTGCCACAAGATCAGCGTGGCCGCGTTCGAGGCGGCGGGCGACCCCGAGCGCTATCCCGACCTGGGTGAGCCGTGGCAGCCCCTGAAGCTCTACTACGACATCGGCTTCTCCAAGGGCAAGATCATGGCGCTGCACGGGGGCATGCTGGCCGCCGGTCTCCAGTCGCCGTACGAGGAGTGGCTCACCCGTTGGGAGGACCGCCCCGACAAGGGGCCCCGAATCACCACCCGGGTCGAGTGCGCGGACTACTTCCCCGTCCGCGACGACGCGCTGCGCGCCCACGCCACCCAGGTCGACCCGGACGGCTTCTGGTTCCACGTGCCGATGGAGCTGCAGAAGCGCGCGTGGCCGACGGAGGACTTCGAACTCGTCCGCTCGCTGGTCGACAGCCCGCTGCCCGAGTCCGACCTCTTCGCCGGGGTGCGCGAGACGGCCCATGCCCGCTGACCTGGGGCCGGGCTACCCTGGGAGCAAACCAAGAGCCGAAGGAACGACATGCTGACCGCTGCCGAGGTGCTCGCGCAGAACAACTTCGGGAACACCCGCACGGGCGGCCTGGCCGGGCCGATGGGGCTGTTCCTGATCCTGGTGCTGGCCACCGCCACCGTCCTGCTCATCCGGAACATGAACGCCCGACTGCGCCGGCTGCCCGACCGGTTCCCCACGGAGACGGGTGCCGCCGACCTCGACCGGGTGGACGCCAGCGTCGTCGATCCGACAGACGGGACCGCCACCCAGGATTCATCCGGGAGCGCTCCTATCCGTTCCCAGCAGCGCCGGGACGGTTGATCGGGGCATGATTCACGTCGAAGCCGGTTGTCGACCCCTGTTGCGGCCACCGGCTTTGGCTTAGCCTTCCGCCGGGGGACCAGAACGTCCTCTGAGTCGTGCGCGGGAGGGGGCGCTGATGGCCGTCACAGTCGTGTCCGCCCGCCGTGCGTCCGGTCTCCCACCACACGTACCTCCGGCCGGCAGGGCCGCCTCCGCGGGAGCGGGTCGGTGACCTCCGGTAGGGCCGGTTCCCCGACAGATCGGCCAGAGGCCCGCGGCCTACCGCCCCGGGTCCTCGTGCTCACCGCCGCCGTTGCGACAACCGCCCTGGTGGCCGTGGTGGTGGGTCTGACGCTGCCCGTCCGGTTGCCCGCCGACGATCCCCTGGGCGGTCCCGCCCGGTTCGGCCTGGCGGTCGCCGTGCTCGCCGTGGCCCAGTTGGCCCGTCTGCGGTTCCGGGCCGCCGCCGGCATGGTCAGCATCACCTGGGGCGAGGCCGCCCTGGTCGTCTGCCTCTACCTCGCCCCGCCGGGCTGGCTGCCCGCCGCCACCCTGGTCGGGGTGGGGCTCGCCTGGACGGGCCTGTCCGTGTTCGGCGAGCGCCAGCCCGTGCTGGAGGTCGTCCGCATCGCGGCCTCGCTGACGGCGGCCACCGCCCTCGCCGTCGTGGTCACCACCGCGCTGGGCCAGCCGCTGCTGGCCACCGCCCCCACGCCCCCGGCCGCTGCGGCCGTGGTGGCCGGTGCCGTCACCTACCTGCTCGTCACCGCCTGGCTGGGCGGCGTGACGCTGTCGCTGCGACACGGCATCCCCCTGGGCCGGCCGCTGCTCGCCGCCCTGCACGGCAAGCTCAACATGTTCGTCGGCAACGTGGTCGTCGGGCTGGTCGTGGTGGCCCTGGTCGAGATCGATCCGCGCTGGCTGCTGCTGCTCCCACCGCCGCTGTGGCTGCTCCAACAGACCTACCGGCACCGGCTGCGCGCCGACCGGGAACGGCGGACGTGGCGGGCGTTCGCCGAGGCCACCGCCGCACTGAACCAGCTCGACGAGCGGGGGGTGGCCACGGCGGCGGTCAGCGGAGCCCTCACCCTCTTCGACGCCGAACTCGTCGACGTGGAGGTGATCCGGGGCGACGGTCGCTGGCGACGCTACCGGGGGGACGCCGGTGGCCAGGTGGTCGACCGGGAGACCACCCCGCCGGCCGACACCGAGCCCGATCCGCACGAGATCGTGCGACCGCTCACGGTCAGCGGAACCCAGGTGGGCCGACTGCGGATCCGGTTCCCGCACGCGGCGCCGCCGAGCGGGCGGGAGCGCGACGCCGTGGCCGCGTACAGCGACGCCGTCGCGGCGGCGCTGCACGACGCGGCGACCCACCGCGAGTTGCGTCTGGTCACCGCCCGGTCGTCGTACGAGGCCGTGCACGACCCGGTGACCGGGCTCGTCAACCGGGCCGCGATGCTGGGCAGGGGCGACGAGGCGTTGCGGCAGCTCGCCCACAACCACCCGGTGGCGCTCCTGCTGCTCGACATCGACCAGTTCAAGGAGGTCAACGACACGCTGGGGCACGCCGCCGGCGACCAGTTGCTGCGGCTGACCGCGAGCCGGTTGACCGCCCTGGCCCGCCCCGGTGACCTGCTGGCCCGCCTCGGCGGCGACGAGTTCGCCCTGCTGCTGACGTCGGTGCCGGTGGTGGACGACCGTGCGGCCCCCATGGCGTACGCGCTGCGCCAGGCGCGGGAGATCGCCGAGCGGCTGGCCGTTCCGACGGAGGTGGCCGGGGTACGGATGTCCGTCGAGGTCTCCGTCGGGGTGGTGGTGGCCGGGGCGGGCACCGCCGACCTGACGGAGCTGCTGCGCCGGGCCGACATCGCGATGTACCAGGCCAAGGAGGGCGGCGGCAGCGTCGCCACGTACGACAGCTCCCGCGACGCGGCCAGCACCGACCAGTTGGCGCTGCTCGCCGAGCTGCGGGAGGCGTTGAAGACCGACGACCAGCTGGTGCTGGCCCTGCAACCGGCGGTTGACCTGGCCACCGGTGCGCCGACGGGGGTGGAGGCGCTGATCCGGTGGCGGCACCCGCGCCGGGGTTGGCTCGGGCCGGCCGACTTCATCCGCCCGGTGGAGAACAGCGAACAGCTCGGCGCCTTCACCCGCTACGTGGTCGACAAGGCCCTCGGGGTGGCCGCCGGTTGGGCCAGGCAGGGGCTGACCGTGCCGATCTCGGTGAACCTGTCGGCCCGCAGCCTGCTCGACCCCCGGCTGCCCGGTGAGATCGCCGAGGCGCTGCGCCGGCACCAGGTGCCCGCGCACCGGCTGGTCCTGGAGATCACCGAGACGGTGGTGATGAGTGAGTTGGAGGTCATCGACCAGGTGCTGACCGCCCTGCGGTCGATGGGCGTGCAGCTCGCGGTGGACGACTTCGGCACCGGTTTCTCCTCGCTGACCTTCCTCACCCGGGTGCCGGTGGACGAGCTGAAGGTCGACCGGTCCTTCGTGATCCGCATGGCGGACTCGCCGGAGGCGGCGGCGATCGTGCGTACCACGGTGGGGTTGGCTCACGAGTTGGGCCTGCGGGTGGTGGCCGAGGGGGTGGAGACGGCCGCCCAGCGGGCCGCACTGGCCGAACTGGGCTGTACGGCGGCCCAGGGCTACCACTTCTTCAAGCCGATGCCCGCCGACAAGATCGGTGCGGTGCTGGGCTCGCTGCTCGACGAGGCCCGCCCCAACGTCTTCCCCCTCCGCGCCGACGGCGCCTCCTGAGCGCTTCCCGGCCCCGCCTGCCGCTCCTCCCGGCCGCCCGGGAGGAGCGGCAGGCGGGGTGGGTGGGAGGGATCAGGCGCGGGGGAGGAGGGTGGGGATGACCGTGGGCAGGGTCGCCCAGTCGGCCGAGGCGATGCTGGCGTGGCGGGCGGCCAGTTCGCCGACCCGGGCACGGGCCGCGTCCGGGTCGGCGCCGACGGCCGGAGGGACGTTCTGCGCGTCAGTCATGATCAGCAGGTAGTTGTTGGCGGAGTACCAGGCCGTGTCGATGCCACCGCCGACGTACGCGTTCGCGTCGCCGTCGAACATCACGAACCAGGGGCGCAGGCTCACGTCGGCGTACCGGCTGCGGGGGTCGCCGGCCTGGGCCCGGTGCACGGCGGGGAACGCCTGCGCCCGGGCCAGGGTGCCGGCGGCGGCGAGGCCGGCCAGGTGTCGGGCGTACTCGACGTCGGTCCACAGGGTGTCGGTCGGGTTGCCCTCCTCGACCGTGCCGGGGATCAGCTCCACGATCACCTTGCCGGCGAGCTGCCGCCGGGTGGGCCAGGCGTCGGCGCGGGCGGCGGCGTCCAGGGTGGCGTGCGACCCGCGCAGTTGGGCGGGGGTGAACACCCGGTCGCCGAGCCGGGCGGCGAGCAGCGCGTCGAGCTGCACCGGCCCCTGACCCGTACGGCTGCTGAATCCGGTCTTCAGTTCCAGCTTGAGGATCAGTGGTCCGGCGTCGGGGTGGGCGGTCAGCCAGAGCCGGATGTTGTCCAGGCAGTGTTCCAGGTTCTTGTTGCGGGTGCCGGTGTAGAGCTGCGCGGGGCTGGTGGCGGCCACGCAGTTGTTGTCGTTGCCGAAGGGGTTGGAGTGGCTGACCCGCCACTGCCGGGTGAAGATGTCCGGCCAGACGTCCAGCTCGATCAGGCCGGGGCGGGCGTCGAGCGACTGGGCCAGGTAGGTGTAGGTCGCCTTCTCGTACGCGTTGTGGGTGCCCACGCCCGTCGTGGCCGACACCCGCCGGTCCGGGTCGACGGCCGCCGTGGCGGGGGTGGGGGCGAGCAGCGATGCGGCGAGCGCGCCGGCGGCGAGGGCGGACAGGGCCCGGAGTCTGCGCATGGTGCCTCCTCGGTGGGGGTCCCGCCGGCGCCGGGCCGGCGGCCATGCACAGATCTAAATAGACGGAGGTTAATGGGGGAAGGCCTGTCGGCGTCGGGCGGTCGGCCGTGCCGCCGGCTGGATATGGTCGTCGGGTGAACCGACTCGCGAGCGCCACCAGCCCCTACCTGCTCCAGCACGCCGACAATCCGGTCGACTGGTGGCCGTGGTGCGACGAGGCGTTCGCCGAGGCGAAGCGTCGCGACGTGCCGGTCATCATCTCGGTCGGCTACTCGGCCTGCCACTGGTGCCACGTGATGGCCCACGAGTCCTTCGAGAACGCCGAGGTCGGGGCCCTGATGAACGAGGGTTTCGTGTCGATCAAGGTGGACCGCGAGGAGCGCCCCGACGTCGACGCGGTCTACATGACCGCCACCCAGGCCATGACCGGCCAGGGCGGGTGGCCGATGACCGTCTTCGCCACCGGCGACGGCACCCCGTTCTTCTGCGGCACCTACTTCCCGCGCCCCCACTTCCTGCGGCTGCTCCAGTCGGTCTCCACCGCCTGGCGCGACCAGCGGGAGGCGGTGGAGAAGCAGGGTGCCGCCGTGGTCGAGGCGATCGGCGGCGCGCAGGCCGTCGGTGGCCCCACCGCACCGCTGGACGCCGGGCTGCTCGACGCCGCCGCGGCACAGCTCGCCCGGGAGTACGACCAGACGAACGGCGGCTTCGGCGGGGCGCCGAAGTTCCCACCGCACATGAACCTGTTGTTCCTGCTGCGCCACCACCAGCGCACCGGCGACCCCCGCAGCCTGGAGATCGTCCGGCACACCTGCGAGGCCATGGCCCGGGGCGGCATCCACGACCAGCTCGCCGGCGGCTTCGCCCGGTACTCGGTCGACGCGCACTGGACCGTGCCGCACTTCGAGAAGATGCTCTACGACAACGCACTGCTGCTGCGCGTCTACACCCAGCTGTGGCGGCTCACCGGCGACCGCCTCGCCGCCCGGGTGGCCCGCGACACCGCCCGGTTCCTCGCCGACGAGCTGCACCGGCCCGGGGAGGGCTTCGCGTCGGCCCTCGACGCCGACACCGAGGGCGTCGAGGGCCTCACGTACGCCTGGACCCCGGCCCAGCTCGTCGAGGCCCTCGGCGAGGAGGACGGCCGGTGGGCAGCCGACCTGTTCGGGGTGACCGACGAGGGCAACTTCGACGCCCATCCCTCCTCCGGGTCGCAGCACGGCCCTGCGGGCGGTCACGGCGGGCAGGGGATGAGCGTGCTCCGGCTGGCCCGGGACGTCGACGACGCCGACCCGGAGATCCGCGCCCGCTGGCAGGACGTCGCCCGCCGGCTGCTGGCCGCCCGCGACGCCCGTCCCCAGCCGGCCCGCGACGACAAGGTGGTGGCCGCCTGGAACGGCCTGGCGATCACCGCCCTCGCGGATTTCGTCCGGCTGGTCGAGGTGCGCGGCTTCACCGGCGACGAGGCGGAGGCCAACCTGCTGGAGGGGATCACCATCGTCGCCGACGGGGCGATGCGCGACGCCGCCGAACACCTGGCCCGCGTACACCTGGTGGACGGGCGGCTGCGGCGGGCCTCGCGGGACGGCCGGGTCGGCGAGCCGGCCGGCGTGCTGGAGGACTACGGCTGCGTCGCCGAGGCGTTCTGCGCCCTGCACGAGCTGACCGGCGAGGGCCGCTGGCTGACCCTGGCCGGTGAGCTGCTCGACGTGGCCCTGGCCCGGTTCGCCGCGCCCGACGGCGGCTTCTACGACACGGCCGACGACGCGGAGCGGCTGGTCACCCGGCCCGCCGACCCCACCGACAACGCCACGCCGTCGGGGCGCTCGGCGATCGTCGCGGCGCTGGTGGCGTACGCGGCACTCAGTGGCGAGACCCGCTACCGGGAGGCGGCCGAGGCGGCGCTGTCGACCGTCGCGCCGATCGTCGGCCGGCACGCCCGGTTCACCGGGTACGCGGCCACGACCGGGGAGGCTTTGCTGTCCGGACCGTACGAGATCGCCGTGGTCAGCGCCGACCCGGCGGGGGATCCGCTGGTCGCCGCCGCTCACCGGCACGCCCCGCCCGGTGCGGTGCTGGTGGTGGGTGAGCCGGACCGGCCCGGGGTGCCGCTGCTCGCCGACCGGCCGATGCGCGACGGGCGCTCCACCGCGTACGTGTGCCGGGGTTTCGCCTGCCAGCGCCCGGTGACGACGGTGGACGAACTGGTCGCCCAACTGGGCTGACCCGTCTGCCCCGGCTGGGGGCCGCCCCGAACGAGGGGCGTGTCGGCCGGCACCGATAGGCTGGCCGCGCTATGGATTCCCGTACCGGTCTGCCCGTTGTCGGCATGGTGGGCGGCGGCCAGCTGGCCCGGATGACCCACCAGGCCGCGATCGCCCTCGGCCAGTCCCTCCGTGTGCTGGCGCTCGCCCCCGACGACGGCGCGGCCCTCGTCGCCGCCGACGTCCAGTACGGCGACCACACCGACCTGTCCGCGCTGCGCACCTTCGCCAAGGGCTGCGACGTGGTCACCTTCGACCACGAGCACGTCCCCACCGCGCACATCCGCGCCCTGGCCGAGGAGGGGGTGCGACTCTTCCCGCCGGCCGACGCGCTGCTGCACGCGCAGGACAAGCGGGTCATGCGGGAGCGGCTCGGTGCGCTCGGCGCGCCGAACCCCGCGTGGCGGCCGGTGGGCTCGCCCGACGACCTGGTCGGCTTCGGCGACGAGGTGGGCTGGCCGGTGGTGCTCAAGGCGGCCCGGGGCGGGTACGACGGCCGGGGCGTCTGGATGGTCGACGACGCCGCGCAGGCCGCCGAGCTGGCGACGACCCTGCTCGCCGGCGGCACGACGTTGATCGTCGAGGAGCGGGTGGCGCTGCGCCGGGAGCTGGCCGTGCAGGTGGCCCGATCGCCGTTCGGTCAGGTCGCCGCCTACCCGGTGGTGGAGACCGTGCAGCGTGACGGCATCTGCGTCGAGGTGCTGGCCCCCGCCCCCGGGCTGGCCGAGGAGTCGGCGGTGGCGGCGCAGCAGCTCGCCATCGACCTGGCCACCGCGCTCGGCGTGGTGGGGCTGCTGGCGGTGGAGCTGTTCGAGGTGGCCGACCCGGCCGCCCCCGGCGGTGCCCGGATCGTCGTCAACGAACTGGCGATGCGTCCGCACAACTCCGGTCACTGGACCATCGAGGGGGCCCGCACCTCGCAGTTCGAGCAGCACCTGCGGGCGGTGCTCGACTATCCGATGGGCGACACCGGGCTGACCGCACCGGCCGTGGTGATGGCCAACGTGCTCGGCGGAGCGCCGGGCGGCATGTCGATCGACGAGCGGCTGCACCACCTGTTCGCCGCCGAGCCGGGCGCCAAGGTGCACCTGTACGGCAAGCAGGTGCGGCCCGGCCGCAAGATCGGGCATGTCACGGTGCTCGGCGACGACCTGGACGACGTACGGGCGCGGGCTGCGCGGGCGGCCCGGTGGCTGCGCGAGGGCGAGGGAGAACCGGCATGAGCACCGTCGGACTGATCATGGGTAGTGACTCGGACTGGCCGACCATGAAGGCCGCCGCCGAGGTGCTCGACGAGTTCGAGGTGCCGTACGAGGTCGAGGTGGTCTCCGCGCACCGCACCCCGGTCAAGATGATCGACTACGGGCGGGCCGCCGCCGGTCGAGGGATCAAGGTCATCATCGCCGGGGCCGGTGGCGCCGCAGCCCTGCCCGGCATGGTCGCCTCCGTCACCCCGCTGCCGGTGATCGGCGTCCCGGTGCCGCTGAAACACCTCGACGGCATGGATTCGCTGCTGTCCATCGTGCAGATGCCGGCGGGCGTGCCGGTGGCCACGGTGTCGATCGGCAACGCCCGCAACGCCGGGCTGCTGGCCGTCCGGATGCTGGGCGTCGCCGAACCGGCACTGCTCGACCGGATGTCGGCCTACCAGGCCGACCTGGAGCAGCTCGTCGCCGAGAAGGACGCCGCCCTGCGGGCCTCCCTGCTCTGACCACGCCGCACGGCCGGTCTCATCTCATGCCGCGCAGGGCCGTCTGCAACCGCTCCTGGGCGCGTCGGCGGCGCTCGTTGCTCGCGCCCAGCACCAGCAGCACCAGGCCGACCGGGAGCAACGCCAGCCACGGCCCCAGACTGAACAGGGCGTGCACCGCCGCGACTGCCGTCACCACGGCACCCACGATCACCGGTGCCTGCTGCTGCGTCATCGAACCGAACACCAGCACCGTCACCGCGCCGAGCAGCAGCAGCACCTGTCGCAGGGTGCTCGAATCGGTGGTCAGCACGATCGCCAGGGTGGGCACGAACGCCGCCACCAGTGCCGGCCCGTACGCCACCCAGCTGCTCAGGTCGGCGCGCTGCCGCAGCTCCAGCATCCCGACCAGCAGGGCCAGCGCCGCGAACGGCAGCGTGTACGCCTCGGGCAGCGCCACGTCGGCCACCCGCATCAGGATCCACCAGGCGGTTATCTCGCACAGCACGACCCCCCAGAACAGGATGCGCCGCTCCGCCGGCCCGCGACCGGGCCGGACCGCCGCGAGGCCGAGGACCGCCCCCCAGGCCGCCAGGAGCGCGGCGACGTGCCCGGGCGAGTCGAACGCCAGCGCCAGGGCGATCAGCGCGGCGGCGTAGCCGCTCCACTCCACGGTGGCCGCCTCGCGCTGCGCCTCCGGACGGCGCAGTCGTGGCAGGGTCGCCGCGAAGACCTGGAGGACCGCGCCGACCGCGAGCACCCCGAACGCCGCCCACACGGCCGCGAGCCCGGCGACCAGTGCGGCGGTGAGGACGAACAGCTGGGCCATCAGCGAGGCGAACAGCCAGCCGAGGATGCGCGCCCGCTGGGTGCTGCCGAACAGTGCGGCCACCACCCCCACCCCGACGGCCCCGCCCAGGGTGAACAGGGTCAACTCCCGGGTGGCGAGGCTGCCGGCCAGCCCGGCACCGCCGGCGGCCAACCCGATCGCGAACACCAGCACCCTGGCCAGGCGCAGCGAGCGGGCCCGCTCCACCAGGGCCGGGGGCGGCGTCAGCGCCAGCCCCAGCATCGAGACCGTGAACACCGCCAGGGCGGCCAGGGCGCTCGCCGGCCAGCCGTTGCCCACCGCGATCGGCGTGATCAGCAGGGTGACCGCCGCGCCCGGCAGCACCACCGGCACCGCCCGGGACCGGCGCCCGCCGCTGAATCCGGTGGCCGCCAGGGCCGCCGTCGCCGTCAGCAGCAACGCCGTCAGCACGTGCGTCGGATCGGCCGCGTCCGGCGGCGGGATCCGCAGCTCCGGCGGCGGGCCCTGCCACACCCGACCGAGGGCGGCGTACGGCTCGACCAGCGCCACCAGCAGCGCCGGGGTGAGCGAGACCAGGGCCAGCAGGGTCGGCAGGGCGGCGGCGGCCAGCGCCCCGGCGGCCGGGCTGACCCCCCAGCGGCGGCGGGAGTCGTCCTCGGGCAACCGGCGCATGGCTCCGTCCAGCAGCACCGCCCAGTGGCGGACCGGCCGGGACGCCAGCTCGGGTGGTTCGGTGGCGCCCCGGACCAGTTCCGCGAGCACCCCGAGCAGGGCCGCCGCCGCCGCGTACACGCCGAGCGGCAGGCCGGACAGGACGGCGGCGACGGCGGTCACCGTCGCCCCGCCGACCACCGCCGCGCTGGCCCACGGCAGGAACTGCGGAACCTGCCGGCGCACGGCGGCCACGGCCGCGAGGCCGAGGCTCGACGCGGCCAGGCTGGCGGTGAGCACCACCTGTGGCGAGTGGCCGAACTCGGCGGCCAACGCGGCCACGGCACCGGGCAGCGCGAACAGGGCCGCCCCGGCGGCCACGCCGCCGATCTGGGCCAGGTGCGGTGGCATCCCCTCGGTGGACAGGTCGTCCACCAGAGGTTCGGCCAGCGACCGGGCCAGTGCTGCCACGACGAATCCGATCAGCGCGATGCTGCCGAGCGCCAGCGCGGTCGTCCACGGGCGGACCAGCCCCGCGCCGGCGGCGTGCAGCGCGACCACCCCGGCCACGGTGGCCCGGGACAGACCGGCCCTCGGGTCCACGGAGGCCACCGCAGCCATGCCGTACACCGTGGCGACCATCGCGCCCACCAGGACGGGCGACCACCAGGGCAGGTCGAACGCGGCCGGGGCGCCCACGGTGGCCAGCACCGCGGCGACCCCCGAGACGTCGTAGCGCCAGGGTGGCGGCAGCAGGATGCCGGCGGCGACGGCCAGCAGGGCCAGCGCGACCGGCGCCTGCCAGGTGGCGCCGCCGGTGGGTGCCGCCGGCCAACCGCTCAGGTCGCCCGCCCAGATCGGGCCCGGGGTGGCCAGCACCCCCAGCCCGCCGCGCAGCGCCATCCAGCCGGCCAGCACGCCGACCAGTAGTCCGCCCACGGCCAGGCCGAGTACCGGCCCGCGCCGCCACTGCTCGGGCATGGCGCGCGCCGCGACGGCGACGACCAGCACCAGGCCGGCGGCGACGGCGAGCTGACCACCCGGCGCCAGCACCGCCCCGATCCGCAGCAGGGCGGCGACCAGCGCGGCGGTCACGGCGGCGGCGGCCAGGTCGGAGCCGTCGAGGGTGAGATCGGAGCGACGGCCCGCGTCGATCGACGGGGCCAGGAACAGCAGCACGGCGGCCACCAGCAGCAGGGCGCCGACCCACGCGTCGGCCACCGTCGCGCCGGGCGCGCCGAACGCGGCGGCGGTGACCACGAGGGTGCCGAGGCCGGTTCCGGCGGCCAGCGGCATCGGAATGTGTCGCTGGGAGACCTGCACGACGGCGGCGTAGCCGAGCGTGGCGCAGACGGCGAGGAAGCTGGCCGCCAGCACCGGGACCGTCATCTCGCGCAGTTCCGCCGGGGTGGGCGTCGGGTGGGCCGGGACGGTCGCGGCGACGAAGGCGGCCACCGCGCCGGGCAGCGCGAAGGCCGCGCCGCCCGCCGCCCAGGCGGAGACCGTGTCGGCCGCCGCACCGGCGAGCCGGACCCGGGGCGCCACCGCCACCGCCACGCCGGCGACGAACAGCACGAGCAGCACCGCGCAGGTCAGCGCCGGGCGGGCCAGACCGGCACCGGCCCCGAGCAGGCCCACCCCGGCGGCAGCCACCGCGTGCGCCAGCGCGGCCCGGGTGGTGGCGGCGGACAGGCCGACCACGCCGATGCCGACGGCGGCCAGCACCATCGGCCACGGGGCGGCCGTCCACCCCAGGCCGAAGGAGGCGGGCACCGCCATCGCGGTCAGCGCCGTGCCGACCACCGCGAACTCCCGGCGGATCTCCGGCGGCAGGGCCAGTACGGCCGCCACGGTCAGCAGGAAGGCGCTGGCGGCGACCTGCCAGGCGGCGGGGCCCACGGCGGCGGCCAACTCCGCCGGGTAGCGGTCGAGGTCCGCCGCCCAGGCCGGCAGGGCGGCCCGGACCGGTGCCACCCCGGCGCGCAGGGCACCGCCCGCCACCACCACGCCGGCGACCGTCAGCGCGATGGCGGAGGCGAACTGGGGGCCCCGCCGGGCGGCCTCGGGCACGGCCCGTACGGCGAGGCCGGTCAGCGTGATCACCGCGGCGATCAGCAGGAGCGAGCGGCCCGGCAGCGCCACCGAGGCGACCCGCCCCAGCGCACCGATCACGGCCAGGGTGAAGACCGCCGCACCGAGGTCGGGCAGCGGCGGTCGGCGCAGCACCATGGTCCCGGCCAGGCAGACCCCGGCCGCCAGCAGGAGCGCCGCCCCGGCGCCGGTGGCGGCCGGCACGGTGCCGGCCCGCAGCAGGGCGGTGACCGCGTACGCGAGGGCGAGGGTGACCGCGACGCCGTGCAGCATCCAGGTCAGCTCCCGCAGCCACGGCACCGGCCGCGTCGGCGGTGCCGTCGGGGTTTCGCCCACGGTGGGGTCGAGCACCTCGCCGCGCTCCTCCGGTGCGCCTTCCGGTCGGCCGTCGCCCTGCCGCTGCCGGGGGGCGGCCGGGGAGACCGGGGCGGTGGGCAGGTCGGCCCGGACCGGCCGGTCGAGGGTGATCGCGGAGCGGGCCAGCCAGAGGTCCAGGACGGCGACCGTGGACAGCACCAGGGCCCAGCCGGCCGGTCCGGCGACCCGGTCGTACGCCAACAGCGGAAGCACGGGCTGCGCGGCCAGTACGGTGGCGAAGCGGGGTGCGCGCAGGCCCGTCCAGATGGCGTACGCGACGGACACACCCGCCGTCACCGCGAAGATCAACCCGGCGAACGTGGCCCCGGAGGCGTCGCCTCCGCCGATGCGGTCCACGGCCCACAGCGCGTACCCGGCCAGCGGCACCAGCAACAGGCCCACGGCGGAGATCGTCTCCGCGGTGCTGGTCAGGCCACGCCGGGCCAGCACGGGCGGGGCGAGCAGCAGCAGCACGGTGGCCAGCAGCAGGATGCCGAGGCGGGCGAGGGCGTCCATCGAACTGGTCGCCACCGCCGCGAAGACGACGGCGGCCACGCCGAGCAGCAGACCGCCCAGCCCGAGGGGGATGTTCTGCACCTCCCGCGAGGAGGCCTCCGGGGGGTGCTCGGGGTCGTCGGCGTCCAGCCAGGTGGCGGTCGGGTGGGGTGCCGGCTCGTCGGGCGGCGGCGGTGGGCCCTGCCGGGGGACGCGGGGCGGTCCGGTGGTCGTCGTGGTGGTGGCGTTCGGCGGCGGCCGGCGCCCCGCGCGTCGGCGCAGCACCCGGCGGGGCCGGTTGGCCTGCCTCAGCCGGTCGTCACCGGTCTGCCCGGCGTGCGCCAGGGTGTCCCGCTGGAACAGCGCCGCCTGCATCTTCGAGGCGATCTGCTTCTGTTCCTTGGCGATCGCGGCGTCCCGTGCCTTCAGTTCCGCGATCGAACGTTCGATGTCGGCCAGGTGGGCGGCCCACTGCGGCTGGTGCGCGCCACAGCGCGGGCAACGGACGGCCGGTTTGATCTCCCGGCCGCACGAGGGACACTGAAAGGTCGCCACGACACCCCTCCACCCGCACTGTGGACCTCCACTGTCGCAGCATGCCCAATGGCGGCGCGGATTTCGACAGTTGTCGGCGGGTCCCGCCGGGGTGTCCACCGGCGACGAGGGGCCATCGGGGCGCGGAGGTGTCGCCGGGCAGGTCGCCGCCGGGCAGGTCGGAGACGGCGGTGCGGTCGGTGGTGCCACGCGCCGGCCGGTCGCGAGAACGGGCTTCCCGACCGGCCGTCCGGCGTGTCGCCGGTCAGGGGCGGCCCATGCCGCGGTACTCCCAGCCGGCCTGGGTCCACAGTGGGGCGTCGAGGCAGTTGCGGCCGTCGACGACGCGGCGGCCGGCGACCAGCTCACCGAGGGTGACGGGATCGGCGTTGCGGAAGTCGGCCCACTCGGTGAGTACGCAGACGAGGTCGGCGCCGGTCACCGCTTCGGGGATGCCGGCCTCGTAGCTCAGCTCGGGTACGACGCGGCGGGCGTTCTCGATGCCCTGCGGGTCGTACACGTGCACGTCGGCACCCGCTTTGTGCAGGAGGGCGGCCACGGCGAGGGCGGGGGCGTCGCGGACGTCGTCGGTGTTGGGTTTGAAGGTGGCGCCGAGGACGGCGATGCGGGTGCCGGACAGGTCCGGGCCGGCGGGGCCGGAACGGCGGCCGAGTAGTTCCGCGGCGAGTTGGAGCACCCGGGTGCGGCGGCGCAGGTTGATCAGGTCGACCTCGTGCAGGAAGCGGAGGGCCTCGCCGGCTCCCAGTTCCTGGGCGCGGGCCTGGAAGGCGCGGATGTCCTTGGGCAGGCAGGCGCCCCCGAAGCCGAGCCCGGACTGGAGGAAGCGGTTGCCGATCCGTGGGTCGTAGCCGATGGCCCGGGCCAGTTGGGTGACGTCGCCGCCGGAGGCCTCGCACACCTCGGCCATCGCGTTGATGAAGGAGATCTTGGTGGCGAGGAAGGCGTTCGCGGCGACCTTGACCAGTTCGGCGGTGGCGAAGTCGGTGACCACCAGGGGCACCTCGCGGTCCTCGGTGGCGGCCAGGTCGAACACGCCCTTGTGCGCGGCGTAGAGCATGCCGTTGGCCCATTCGCTCTTGACCCCGACCACGATGCGGTTCGGCCGCAGCACGTCGTCGACGGCGAAGCCCTCCTGGAGGAACTCCGGGCTCCACGCCACCTCGACGCCCAGGTCGGTGGGGGTGTGCTTGCCGACGAGTTGCTCGACCCACTCGGCGGTGCCGACCGGGACGGTGGACTTGCCGACGATCAGGGCCTTGCGGGTCAGGTGCTGGGCGAGGCTGGTGACGGACGCCTCGACGTACGACAGGTCCGCGCCCATGCCGTCGGCCCGCTGCGGGGTGCCCACGCAGATGAAGTGCACGTCGCCGAACTCGGCGGTCTCGGCGATGTCGGTGCTGAACCGCAGCCGCCCGGCGGCCAGGTTGCGCTTGAGCAACTCGTCGAGGCCCGGCTCGTGGATCGGCACCTCACCCGCGTTGAGTTTGGCGATCTTGTCGGCGTCGACGTCGAAGCCGAGCACGTCGTAGCCCAGCTCGGCGTAGCAGATGGCGTAGGTCGCGCCGAGGTAGCCCGTGCCCAGGAAGGTCACCCGCGGCCGGGGAGCACCCGAGGGCGGCGTCACCGCGGCGATGACGGGCATCGGCTGGATGTTCGGGTACGGGATCGTCACGCCTGTCTTCTCCGCTCGCACTGGCGGCGCTTCTCGTCGCGTCGCATCTGCTCTGCGGCGCCTAACCGGGCACCGGAGGGAATTGTTCCGTCTGTCGTTCCATCGTCGCCGGTCGGCGTCGGCAGTCCGACGCCGAGGGGGGCCTACGCGCCGGTAACATCTTCTGAACCGTGGTCGCTATCCTTCAGTCTGCGCGGTCGGCGGTCAGCAGACGCTACAGACTGCGGATGATAGCGGTGAAGGGGAGGGGCCGACATGGCCGCAGAGCAGTCGTTCGACGTCTACCGGTTGCCCGAGGAGCACGAGGCGATCCGGGAGGCGGTCCGTGAGGTCTGTGAGGCGAAGGTCGCCCCGCACGCGGCTGAGGCCGACGAGACAGGTGAGTTCCCCAAGGCGTCGTACGACGCGCTGCGGGCAGCCGACTTCCACGCACCACACATCCCCGAGCAGTACGGCGGTGCGGGGGCGGACGCCCTGGCGACCGCCATCGTGATCGAGGAGGTGGCCCGCGCCTGCGCGTCGTCCTCGCTGATCCCGGCGGTCAACAAGCTGGGCACCATGCCCCTGCTGCTGGCTGGCTCCGAGGAGCTCAAGCGGGCATACCTGACGAAGGTGGCCTCCGGCGACGCGATGTTCTCGTACTGCCTCTCCGAGCCGGAGGCGGGCAGCGACGCGGCCTCGATGACCACTCGGGCGGTGCCTGACGGGGATCACTGGGTGCTCAACGGGGTGAAGCGCTGGATCACCAACGCCGGAGTGTCGGAGTTCTACACCGTCTTCGCCGTCACCGACCCGTCCGCCCGGTCCCGGGGGATCTCGGCGTTCGTGGTCGAGAAGTCCGACCCGGGGGTCAGCTTCGGCGCCCCCGAGAAGAAGCTCGGCATCAAGGGCTCGCCCACCCGCGAGGTCTACCTCGACAACGTCCGTGTCCCGGCCGACCGGATGATCGGCCCCGAGGGCACCGGCTTCGCCACGGCCATGAAGACCCTGGACCACACCCGCGTCACCATCGCCGCGCAGGCCGTCGGCATCGCGCAGGGCGCGCTCGACTACGCCAAGGGGTACGTGCGGGAGCGCAAGCAGTTCGGCAGGCCCGTCGCCGAGTTCCAGGGCATCCAGTTCATGCTCGCCGACATGGGCATGAAGTTGGAGGCGGCCCGGCAGCTCACCTACGCCGCCGCCGGCAGGTCGGAGCGCGGTGACGCCGACCTGACCTACTTCGGCGCGGCGGCCAAGTGCTTCGCGTCGGACGCCGCCATGGAGATCACCACCGACGCGGTGCAGCTGCTCGGCGGCTACGGCTACACCCGGGACTACCCGGTCGAGCGGATGATGCGGGACGCCAAGATCACCCAGATCTACGAGGGCACCAACCAGGTGCAGCGCATCGTCATGGCGCGACGGCTGCTCAACGACTGAGCCCGAGCGGGCGTCCCGCCCGCCCGGGCGGGCGGGACGCCCGACGTGCGGCTCCGGCACTCCGCCGCCGGGTTCTCGTGCGGGCCGGGGCCGGCCGGCTGGCCCGGCACCTGCCAGGGGCCGGTCAGCGCAGGTCGGTGGTGGTGTCCTCCGGCCGGCCCCCGCCGCGCGGCGGCGCCGACCAGGGAGACTCGCCTCCGACCCGCCGCGGCAGTGGCTCCGTCGGCGTCGGGTCGGGATAGCCCAGGCTCATCGGGGAGGTGTCCCGCTCCGCCGTGGCGGGCGACCAGTCGGTCAGGGTGTGGTCCTGCTGCTCCGGCCCCTCGGCCGGCGTCGGGGCGGTCGTGGTCGCCGCCGCCGGGCGGGGCCAGCGCCGCCAGCGCTGCCCGCTGAACGTGGCAACCACCAGCATCATGCCGATCAGGAAGAGCGTGCCGTTCTCCACGGGCAGCCACAGGGGCAGCGGGTCGCCCAGGAAGCTCCTGTCGGCGGGCACGGCCTCGCGCACGTCGAACGGCGAGACGAACAGCCCCGCGTACGGGGTGACCAGCAGCAGCCCGGCCACCAGCGGGCCGAGTGGGGAGATGCGCAGCGTGCCGAGCAGACCCAGCAGGATGCCGCCGACGGCCAGGTAGACGGCCGGTTCGATCAGGTTCGCCGTGTTGGCCGTGCCGATCTCCACCCATCGGGTGACAGCCCGGGTCGACCCGTCCTGCCCGAGGGTGAGCAGCACCCACGTGACCGGTGCCACCACCAGACCGGCGAGGAAGCTCCAGAGATGTCGCATCCGCGCACCGTACCGTTTCCGACATGACCGAGCACCCCTCCGCCGCTCCGCCGGGCAAACCCACGTCGTACTCCCGGGTCACGCTGAGCCGGATCATGACGGCTGTCGACGTCAACCTCTACGGCACCGTGCACGGCGGGGTGCTGATGAAGTTCGTCGACGACGTGGCCGGAGCGGCGGCGGCCCGGCACAGCGGCGGCCCCGCGGTCACCGCCGCGATCGACGAGATCGTCTTCTCCGAGCCGGTTCGGGTCGGGGACCTGGTGCACGCGTACGCCCAGGTGAACTGGACCGGGCAGACCTCGATGGAGGTCGGGGTGCGGGTGACGGCCGAGCGGTGGGACTCCGCGGACGCCGAATCCGTGCGGGTGGCCACCGCGTACCTCGTCTTCGTCGGCATCGACCTCGGCGGCGCGCCGCTGCCGGTCCGCCCGGTGCTGCCGGAGTCCGCGGAGGACGAGCGCCGCTGGCGGGAGGCGGAGATCCGCCGCGAGCACCGGCTGGCCAAGCGTCGCGCGATCCAGGCCCACCGGGCCGGCTGACCGCCGCGCCGCGCCGCCACCCGATCCGGCCCACACCCCCTTCCGGCGGGTCGTGTGGGTCGGCCACGCCCCGTCCCGGTGACCCGGTGCGCAGAATGGCGTCGTGAGGTAGGGCAAGATGGCGCCACGGCCCACCGCACAGAGTCGTGCCGGGCCGGGGGAGGGGTGGAGACAGTGGATCACGTGCTGTGGACGCCGCCGGCGGACGTGCGCGAGCGGTCCCGCATCGGTGCGTACCTGCGCTGGCTGGCCGAACACCGGGGCCTGGAGTTCGCCGACTACGACGCGCTGTGGCGCTGGTCGGTGACCGAACCGGCGGCGTTCTGGGGGTCGGTGTGGGACCACTTCGGCGTCGTCGCGCACACCCCGCCCACCGCGACCCTGGCCGACCGGACGATGCCCGGCGCGCGCTGGTTCCCCGGTGCCACGCTCAACTACGCCGAGAACGTGCTGCGGATGCCCGGCCGCGCCGACGACGACCCGGTGGTGATCGCCCACGGGCAGACCCGCGCCCCGGTCACCCTGTCCGTCGCCGAGCTGCGCGGGCAGGTCCGCCGGGTGGCGGCGGGGCTGCGTCGGCTCGGCGTGGGCGCCGGTGACCGGGTGGCGGCGTACGCGCCGAACATCCCCGAGACGTACGTGCTGCTGCTGGCCACCGCGAGCCTGGGCGCGATCTTCTCCTCCTGCGCCCCGGAGTTCGGCACCCGCAGCGTGACGGACCGCTGGCAGCAGATCGAGCCCACGGTGCTCGTCGCCGTGGACGGCTACCGGTACGGCGACAAGCCGGTCGACCGGCGCGGCGAGGTGGCGGCGATCCGGGCCGCGCTGCCGTCGCTGGCGCACACCGTGGCGGTCCCCTACCTCGACCCGGCCTCGGCGCCGCCGGAGGGCGCGCTGACCTGGGCGGAGCTGGCCGCCGACACCGACGAGCCGTTGACGTTCACGGCCGTCGACTTCGACCACCCGCTGTACGTCTTGTACTCCTCGGGCACCACCGGGCTGCCGAAGCCGATCGTGCACGGCCACGGGGGCATCCTGCTGGAACACCTGAAGATGCTGGCCCTGCACCACGACCTGGGCCCCGCCGACCGGTTCTTCTGGTTCACCACCACCGGCTGGATGATGTGGAACTTCCTGGTCTCGGGGCCGGCCGTCGGCGCGACGATCGTGCTGTTCGACGGGAACCCGGGCCACCCGGATCTGGGCGCGACGTGGCGGCTGGCCGAGCAGACCGGCACGACGTACTTCGGCACCTCGGCGCCGTTCCTGCTGGCCTGCCGCAAGGCCGGCCTGGTGCCGAAGGAGATCGCCGACCTGTCCGCGCTGCGCGGTCTCGGCTCGACCGGCGCGCCGCTGCCCGCCGAGGGGTTCACCTGGGTGTACGAGACGGTCGGCGACCAGCTCCAGCTCCAGTCCCTGTCCGGCGGCACCGACGTGTGCACCGGCTTCGTCGGCGGGGTGCCGCTGCTGCCGGTGCACGCCGGGGAGATCGCCTGCCGGGCGCTGGGCGCGAAGGTGGAGGCCCGCTCCACCGACGGCACCCCCGTGATCGGGGAGCTGGGTGAGCTGGTCATCACCGAGCCGATGCCCAGCATGCCGGTGGGGTTCTGGAACGACACCGACGGCAGCCGCTACCGGGAGGCGTACTTCGACCTCTACCCGGGGGTGTGGCGGCACGGTGACTGGATCACGATCAACGAGCGGGGCGGGTGCGTGATCACCGGCCGGTCCGACGCCACCCTCAACCGGGGTGGGGTGCGCCTCGGCACGGCCGAGTTCTACTCGGTCGTCGAGGGGCTGGACGAGGTGCTCGACTCGGTGGTGGTGCACCTGGAGGACGACGAGGGCGGGGCGGGGGAGCTGCTGCTGTTCGTGGTGCTCGCCGAGGGCCTGGAACTGGACGACCCGTTGCGGGCGCGCATCTGCCGCGAGCTGCGCACCGCCCTGTCGCCACGGCACGTGCCCGACGAGATCCACCAGGTCCGGGCCGTGCCGCGCACCCTGTCGGCGAAGAAGCTGGAGGTGCCGGTGAAGAAGATTCTCACCGGCACCCCGGTGGAGCACGCCGCCGCCAGGGGCGCGCTGGCCAATCCGGAGTCCCTGACGGCCTTCGCGCGGTTCGCCCAGCGCCGCTGACGCCCACCCGCGACGTCAGGGGACGGCGCGGGTGACCTTCTCCGTGGCCCGGCGGGCCGGCAGGCGGGCGGGGTCGGGGTTGGCGCAGAGCACCAGGGTCGCGCCGCCGGCGAGTGGGGCGAGCAGCCAGTCCAGGGGGTCGGGGTGCGCCGACACGTCGACCAGGAGGCGGTCGCCGGGGCGGATCCCCCACTGCGTCGCCCGGGCCGCCGCGCGGGCCCGCAGCGCCACGTGCCCGGGCCCACCCGGGGGGTACGCCCCGAAGTGGTCGCCGTGGGCGCGTACCTCGGTCACGTAGTCGGCGAAGCCGGCCGGCACCTGCCGCAGGGGCAGGGCGAACGGGTCGAGGGCGAGGGCGTACCGGTCGCCGGCCGACCAGCCGTCGACCTGCGCCGCCCGGTCGACGGCGGCGAACAGCACGTCGACGTCGGCCGGCTCCCCGGCCACGGTCAACCCCGCCGACCAGCAGCCCAGCAGCACGGCGGCGGTCTGCCAGTGCGGCGGCAGCAGCACCCCGGCGGTGCTGCCCGGCCCGAGGGCCAACTCGTCGACGAGCAGGTTGGCCGTCTTGGCCACCCAGTTCGCCAGCGTCGCCCCGGACAGTTCGGTGCGCTCGCCGGTGGCGTCGTCGTACCAGGTCAGCAGCGGGCGTGTCGGGTCGGGGGCGATCGCGTCGGCGAACACCCGCGCAAGGTTCTCGGCCATCGACGCGAAGGATACGCCCGGCCGCCCGGGGAAGATGACAACGACAACTCGGCACAGCGTCGGGTCGCGGTCAGCGTCCGCGGCGGACATCGGCGTAGGCTTGCCCGAAGTGTTGTTCCCCACAGGCCCGCCAGTGCAAGGAGTCGCCCCGTGACCGCCGGTCGCCCGCCCCGCGTGCTCATCGACGCCACGAGTGTCCCCGCCGACCGTGGCGGCGTCGGTAGATACGTCGACGGCCTGCTCGGCGCGCTCGGCACAGTGTGCGGTTCGGGGGTGGAACTGGCGGTGGTCAGCCTCCGCACCGACCTGGAGCGCTACAGCAGGATGCTGCCCGGCGCGGAGATCGTTCCCGCGCCCGCCGCCGTCGCGCACCGCCCCGCCCGCCTGGCCTGGGAGCAGACCGGCCTGCCGCTGCTGGCCCAGCAGGTCGGTGCTCAGGTGCTCCACTCGCCCTTCTACACCTGCCCGCTGCGGGCCGGCTGTCCGGTCACGGTCACCGTCCACGACGCGACCTTCTTCACCGAGCCGGAGCACTACGACAAGTCCCGTCGCACCTTCTTCCGCAGTGCCATCAAGACCTCGCTGCGCCGCGCCAACCGGGTGATCGTGCCCAGCAAGGCCACCCGCGACGAGCTGATCCGGCTGCTCGACGCCGACCCGACCCGCATCGACGTGGCCTACCACGGCGTCGACCACTCGGCGTTCCACGCGCCCAGCGAGGAGGAGAAGGCCCGGGTCCGCGCCCGCCTGGGGCTCGGCAACGGCAGCTACGTGGCCTTCCTCGGGGCGAAGGAGCCCCGCAAGAACGTCCCCAACCTGATCCGGGGCTGGGTCCGTGCGGTCGCCGACCGGCAGGATCCGCCGGCCCTGGTGGTGGCCGGCGGCCAGGGGCACGACGACGACATCGACTGCGCCGTGGCCGAGGTCCCGTCCCACCTGCGACTGCTGCGTCCGGGCTACCTGCGCTACGCGGACCTGCCCGGCTTCCTCGGCGGCGCGCTGGTGGCCGCCTACCCCTCGTACGGCGAGGGGTTCGGCCTGCCGATCCTGGAGGCCATGGCGTGCGCCGCCCCGGTGCTGACCACGCCCCGGCTGTCGTTGCCCGAGGTGGGTGGCGACGCGGTGGCGTACACCAGCGAGGACCCGGACCAGATCGCCACCGACCTGGCCGCCCTCCTCGACGACGAGCAGCGCCGGCATTCGCTGGCCAAGGCCGGTTTCGACCGGGCCAAGGAGTTCACCTGGGAGTCCAGCGCCGAGGTGCACATCGCGGCGTGGACCCGCGCCCGGGCGTGACCGGCCCGGCGACCGGCAACCGGGCGTCCGGGCGGAGCCCGTCGGGCATGATGTCCTGGTGATCTACGCCGTCATTCCGGCGGGTGGCAGCGGCACAAGGTTGTGGCCGCTGTCCCGCGCCGGCCACCCCAAGTTCCTCCACCCGCTCACCGGGACCACCGCGTCGCTGCTCCAGGCGACCGTCACGCGGCTCGGGCCGCTGACCACACCGGAGCACACCCTCGTGGTCACCGGCGCCGCCCACGCCGCGGCGGTGGCCCGCCAACTGGCCGGCGTGCCGGAGGAGAACATCCTGGTGGAGCCGTCGCCACGGGACTCCTGCGCCGCCATCGCGCTGGCCGCCGCCGTGATCGCGCGACGCGACCCGCAGGCGGTGATGGGGTCGTTCGCCGCCGACCACCTGATCGGTGACCCGGCCCGCTGGGTGGAGGTGGTGCGCGGGGCGGTCCTCGGCGCCGAGGAGGGGCTGCTGATGACGGTCGGGATCACCCCCACCCGCGCCGAGACCGGCTACGGCTACCTCCAGACCGGCGACCCCGTGGCGGGTGGACCGCTGCGGCCGGTCGCCGAGTTCAAGGAGAAGCCCAGCGCCGACGTGGCCGAGGCGTACCTGCGCTCGGGGCGTCACCTGTGGAACGCGAGCATGTTCGTCTGGCGGGTGGACGTGTTCCTCGCCGAGCTGGCCCGGCAGCAGCCCGCGCTGCACGCCGGGGTGCTGGCGATCGCCGCCGCCTGGGGCACCGACGACCAGGACGACGTGCTCGGCACGGTCTGGCCGACGCTGCCGAAGATCTCCGTCGACTACGCGGTCATGGAGGGCGCGGCCACCGCCGGCCGGGTCGCCACGGTGCCCGGCGACTTCGGCTGGAACGACGTCGGCGACTTCCACACCCTCGGCGAGGTGCTGCCCGCCGACGGCGACGGCAACGTGGTGCTCGGCGGCGACGCCACTCCGGGCGTGCTGCTGCGCGACAGCTCGGGACTGGTGGTGGTGCCGCAGTCGGGTCGGCTGGTGGCGACCGTCGGCGTCCGGGACCTGATCGTGGTCGACACCCCGGACGCGGTGCTGGTCTGTCCCCGCGACCGTGCCCAGGACGTGAAGAAGATCGTCGACGAGCTCAAGGAGCGGGGCGAAGAGGGCCTCGTCTGAGGGCGGTCAACCCCGGCGCGACGAGCCGGGCGGTCCCGCCGGCCAGCGGCTCGGGCAGCCGGTCCGGCGGGAACCAGCCCAACGCCTGCGACTCGGCGCTGACCCGTTCGACCGCGCCGGCCGGGGCGACGACGGCGAACCGCACGTCGTAGTGCAGCGAGCCGCCCTGGCAGGCCACCGGGTGGACGTCCACGTCGATCGGGTCCGGGTCCACCCGCAGGCCGGCGATGCCGGACTCCTCGGTCGCCTCCCGCAGGGCGGCGGCGGCCAGCGTCCGGTCGACGGCCTCGCAGTGCCCGCCGAGCTGCACCCACTTGTGGAACTTGCCGTGCAGGCAGAGCAGCACCCGGTCGCCGGTGGGATCGAGCACGAGCGCGCTGGCGGTGACGTGCCCGGCCCGGTGTTCCCTCGTCACGGCCACCGGCCCGGCGGCCAGCAGGGCCAGGGTGCGGTCCCGGGCCGCGCCGCCGGCCGGGCTGGTGGGCGTCCATCCGCGCAGCAGGGCCACCGCGTCGGCGTGCAGTGCGGTGTTCGGGGCGGGGCCGGTGGTGGGGGCGGTCCGGGTGTCGGGCATCCCGTCACTGTACGAGCGGACGCTTCGTACCCTGGCGCGGTGACCCTGCAACTGTTGGAGTTCGTGGTCGGCGGCAACGAGGCCAGCGACCTGCTGCCCGTACGCTCACCGGCGCTGTTGCGTGCCCACGGCGCCCGTCGGGGCTTCTGGACGGTGCTGGACGAGGGCCCGGTGGAGCACTGCCTGGCCCTGCTGTTGGAGTTGACCGACGGCCGTTGGACGGCCCATCACGTGCGCGCCGACGCGGGTGTGGAGAACGGCCGCACCGAGGACGGCGAGGCGCTGGCCCACCACGACGGCTGGGTGTACGTGTTCGGTTCGCACTTCGGCTCGAAGGCCGGGCCGCTGCGTCCCCGACGGGCGTTCGTGGCCCGGTTCCGGGAGGACGAGGCGGCGGGTGGCGTCGTGCCCGTACGGGTGGTGCGCAACCGGTTCCGGCTGCACCGGGCGGTCAACGACGCGTTGTTGAAGGCTCCGTTCGAGGCGCTGCCGCCCGGCGAACGGGTGCGGGCCCGGTTCATCGGGGAGACGGTGGCGCGGGGCACGGCGCGGGCGAAGGGCTGGGTGGACCGGCTGGTTCTCGACGACCTGCCGCTGAACGTGGAGGCGGCGGCCTTCACCCCACGCGGTTCGGTGCTGCTCGGGCTGCGGTTCCCGGTGACCACCGACGGCGAGCCGGTCCTGGTGGAACTGGCCGGCGTGGAGGGCATGTTCGAGCCCGAGGTGAGCTGGCCGACGGCCGTGGCGACGTACGCGCTGTCGGGGGTGACCCCGCCCGGGTCGCTGGCCGGGTTCCGGGCCATCGCCCCTCTCGGCGACGACGGGTACGCGGCGGTGGTCGGTTCGATCGACGCGCTGGGCAAAGGGTCGGTGCTGTTGGACGACCACCCGACCGGTGGCGAGGTCACCTCGCGGCACGTGCGGTTCCGGTTGCCGTCGGCCGGGCACGTGGCGGTCGGCGAGGTGGTGGCGGATCTGGCGCCGTTCCATCACGTGGAGGGCCTGGCCGAGCTGGACGGCCGGTGGTTCTACGTCACCGACGAGGACCACCGGGTGGCGCTGTGGGCCGGGTGACCTGACCGGGTCACAGGGCGAGGGTGGCGGCGGCGGTGGTGGCCGTGGGGGGCGGCAGCAGGACGGTGGGGATGTGTTCCGCCGCCAGGGCGGCCCGCAGCCGGTGCACGTCGCCACCGAAGCGGACCAGGTCCGGCGGGTTCACCGGGGTGGGCGGTGAACAGAGCACCAGTCCGCTCGCGTCGGCCGGCCAGCCCGGCACGGTGGCGACCAGGCCGGCGCGTACCCCGGCGTCGGTCACGTGGGTGAAGACCGTACCGGGCGCGACGGCCCCGGCCACCGCCGTGATCGCCCGCCCGACCGCCGCCGGGTCGGCCGGGGCCTCGCCCGTGCCGTCGGGCAGGGTCGCGGCGGCGCTCAGCCCGGCGGCCCTCGCCTCGGCGGTGCCCAGCGAGAACAGGTCCATCGAGGCGTCCCGGATCAGGGCCCGCGCACCAGTGTCGTCGTCGGTCAGGGGCGCGTTGAGGTAGCCGCGCACCACCGCCACCGGCACCTGGTCGCACTTGCCCTTGATCAGCTCGCCCGCCCCGGCCAGTTCGTCGACGACGGCCATCTGGGTGAGCTGGAGCTCGTTGCCGTACGGGTCGACCTCGCCCCGGTGGTCGCGGATGGCGGGCAGGCCCGCGACGCCGAGGGCCACGTCGGTGAGCCCGTTGCGCCAGGGGCGGCCCATGGTGTCGCTGACGACCACCGCGACGTCCACGCCGTACCGCTCGCGCAGGGCGGCGCGCAGCGCCCGCGCGGAGGCGTCCGGATCCTCCGGAAGCAGCACCAGGCGGGTCTTGTCGACGTTCGAGGCGTCGATGCCGGCGGCGGCCATCACGAAGCCGTGGTGGGTCTGCACGATCCGGGTCGCGCCCCGGGCGGCCACCACCCGGGCCGTCTCGGCGGCCAACACCTCGTCCCGCGCGGCCAGCCGCTCCGGCCCGTCGGCGGGGACGTCCACCAGCCGGCCCTCCGCCTTCGACACGATCTTGCTGGTGACCACCAGCACGTCGCCGTCGCGCAGCCAGGGTGCGGCGGTGCCGATCAGCACCGCCAGGTCGTCGCCCTCGGTCACATGGCCGATGCCCGGCACCGGCAGGATCTCCAGCCTCACGTCAGCTCCACCGCGGCGCGGACCATCGCCGCCGTCGTCGCCTCGTCGGTCATCCGCAGCGGAACCGCGCGGACCGTCACCTCCGGCACCACCGTTCCCGCGTCCTGCGGGTCGACCAGCCAGCCGTCGAGCAGGCCACCGGCCCGCCGGCCCCCGTAGAGGCGGCCCACGCCGGCCGCGCTGCACTCCGCGTCGATCACCGCCAGGCAGCGGTCCGCCATCCCGCGGACCGGCGCGCCACCGATGATCGGCGACACCCCGACCACGGGGGCCGGACCGTCGGTGACGGCCTCCCGCAGGCCGGGCACGGCCAGGATCGGCGCGACGCTGACCACCGGGTTGCTCGGCGCGATCAGCACCAGGTCCGCCCCGGTGATCGCCTCGACCACGCCGGGAGCGGGCTTCGCGGTCTCCGCGCCGACGAAGACGAACCGGTGGGTCGGAACCTGCGCTCTGTACCGTACCCACCACTCCTGGAAGTGGATGGCCTTCCGCTCGCCGTCGACGTCGGCCACCGCATGGGTCTCCAGCCGGTCGTCGGTGGCCGGCAGCAGCGGTACGCCGGGTTGCCAGCGCTCGGCCAGCGCCCGGGTGACCTGTGAGAGCCGGTAGCCGGCGGTCAGCATGGTGGTGCGGACCAGATGGGTGGCGACGTCCCTGTCGCCCAGGCCGAACCAACTCGGCTCGACGCCGTACGCAGCCAGTTCCTGCCCGACCGTCCAGCTCTCGTCGGCCCGCCCCCAGCCGCGCTCCGGGTCGGCCCCGCCGCCCAGGGTGTACATCACGCTGTCCAGGTCCGGGCAGACCTTGAGCCCGTGCAGGTACAGGTCGTCGCCGACGTTGACCACGGCGGTCACCTCGGCGTCCACCTCGCGGGCGTACGCCCGGACGCCGAGCAGGAACCGGGCACCCCCGATCCCGCCGGTCAGAACCACGATGCGCATGCCGACCATCCTCGCGTACCGGACGCCTCCGGCACGCCGCCGGACCGGGAGACTAGGCTCACGTCGGCATCCGTCCGCTTTCGCCCCCAGGGAGGGCCCGTGACCAGCCCCGCCGAGCCGGCGTCCACCGACGCGACGCCGGCCAGCAAGCTGACCAGGCCGCTACGCGAACTCGCCGCCCTCGTGCTGCTCGGCGCGAACGCGCTGTTCCTCTTCGTCGGCCTCATCCAACTGCTGGCCCCCCGGGGCTCCTACAGCACGCTGACCGGGCGTGCCGGGAGCGCCTTCTACGCGTTCGTCGGGATGGAGACGATCGTGCTTCCGGTGCTGGCCGTGCTGCTGGCCACGCACGTAAGCCCGGTGGTGTCGAGGGCGAAACTGGTCACCCAGGTGGCCCTGGTCGAGTACGCGGTCAGCGCCGGCCTCGGCGGGCTGAGCTTCCTGATCTGGGCCGTGGGCCGGCTGGCCGAGGCGGAACTGCTCGACGGGTTCCTCGGCACGCTCAGTCGGCTCGCGATGCTGGCCGTGTTCGCGGTGGCCGCGTACGTGGTGTGGACCGTCTGGTACTCGCTGTACCGTACGGCGAAGCCCAAACCCCCGCCGGGGGTGTACGGCACCCCGCAGCAGGGCTGGGGCCAGCCGGGCTGGGGTCAGCAGCAGCCCGGCCACCAGCAGCCCGGCCACCAGCAGCCCGGCCACCAGCAGCCCGGCCAGCCGGGGCCGGCCGGCGGCTGGCCGGTGCCGGGCCAGTACGCCCCGTCGGGCCAGCCCGGCACGCCGTTCGCGGGCGGGCCGCCGCCAGGGCCGCCGTACGGGCAGCCGCCGGCACCCCGGTCGGCTCCACCGTTCGGGCAGCCGTCGGCCCCGCCGTTCCCGGCCCCGCCGCAGTCCGCGCCGCCGGCCCCGCAGTCCGCGCCGCCGGCCCCGGCCCAGCCGGGCGTCCCGTCGTCGGAGCCGACCTTCCAGGCCCCGCCGTTCGGGCAGCCGCCGTCGGCCGACCCCACCCAGGCGATTCCCCGTCAGGGTGCCGAGCCCACCCAGGCCGTCCCGCGCGACGACGTCGACCGCACCCGGGCTGTCCCGCGCGACGACGTCGACCGCACCCGGGCTGTCCCGCGCGACGACGCCGACCGCACCCAGCGTTTCTCGTCGGACGAGCACCCCGACCCGCCCCGCTGACCGGCCACCGTCCCGAACCCACCACCGTCCCGGCCCCACCACCGTCCGGGGACGGTCACCGTCCCCGGTCCGGTCACCGTCCCCGGTCCGGTCACCGTCCCCGGTCCGGTCACCGTCCCCGGTCCGGTCACCGTCCCCGGTCCGGGTCCGTTTCGCGCCAGGCAGTGCGGTTCCCCACGGAGCGGTGGGGGTCGCGCGGAACAGCACCTAGGCTGAGCGGATGGTTGATCGCACCGAGTCCGGACCGGGCGAGGCGGGGCTGCGGCGGGCGTTGCGGCGGGCCGCAGCGGGGCGGGCGCTCGACGTCGACGAGGCCACGGCGCTGCTGGCCGCCCGGGGCGGGGCTCTGGCCGAGCTGCTCGCCGTCGCCGGGGCGGTCCGTGACGCGGGCCTGCGCGACGCGGGTCGGCCGGGCGTGGTCACGTACTCGAAGAAGGTCTTCGTCCCGCTGACCCGGTTGTGCCGGGACCGCTGCCACTACTGCACGTTCGCCACCGTGCCGCACCGGTTGCCGGCAGCCTTCCTCGAACAGGACGAGGTGCTGGCCATGGCCCGCCGGGGCGCCGAGCTGGGCTGCAAGGAGGCCCTGTTCACCCTCGGCGACCGGCCGGAACAGCGCTGGCCGGCGGCCCGCCGGTGGCTCGACGAGCGCGGCTACGACTCCACCCTGGACTATCTGCGCGCCTGCGCGGTCGCGGTGCTGGAGGAGACCGGCCTGCTGCCGCACCTCAACCCGGGTGTGCTGTCGTGGTCGGAGCTGCACCGGCTCAAGCCGGTCGCGCCGAGCATGGGAATGATGCTGGAGACCACCGCCAGCCGACTCTGGTCGGAGCCGGGCGGCCCGCACTTCGGCTCACCGGACAAGGAACCGGCGGTCCGGCTGCGGGTGCTCGACGACGCCGGCCGGGTGAACGTGCCGTTCACCACCGGCATCCTGATCGGTATCGGCGAGACCCCCGCCGAACGGGTCGACGCGCTGTTCGCGATCCGGCGGGCGCAGCGGGAGTACGGCCACCTCCAGGAGGTGATCGTGCAGAACTTCCGCGCCAAACCGGACACGGCGATGCGCGGCATGCCCGACGCCGAGCTGCACGACCTCGCCGCCACCGTGGCGGTGGCCCGGCTGCTGTTGGGTCCGGGGGCCCGCATCCAGGCCCCGCCGAACCTGATCGCCGGCGAGTACGATCTGCTGCTGCGGGCCGGCATCGACGACTGGGGCGGGGTGTCCCCGCTGACCCCGGACCACGTCAACCCCGAGCGGCCCTGGCCGCAGCTCGACGAGCTGGCCGCGCACACCGCCCGGGCGGGCTTCACCCTGCGCGAGCGGCTGACGGTCTACCCGGAGTACGTCCGGGCCGGCGATCCGTGGCTCGACCATCGGCTGTTGCCGCACGTGACGGCGCTGGCGGATCCGCGGACCGGGCTCGCCGTCGAGTCGGCCCGCCCGGAGGGCCGACCCTGGCAGGAGCCCGACGAGACGTACGGCGGGCGGGTCGATCTGCACGCCACCATCGACACCACCGGTCGCACCGGCGACCGGCGGGGCGATTTCGACCACGTGTACGGCGACTGGTCGGTGGTCGCCGGTGCGGTTCCGGCCCCGGCCGGCGGAGGGCGGCCGTCGACCCCGGGAACCGGCGACGCCGACCTGCGGGCGGGGCTGCGGTTGGCGGCGTCCGACCCGGCGGCCCTGCTGGAGCCCCGGCACGCCGAAGCCGCGCTGGCGCTGTTCGGCGCGGCCGGGCCGGCCCTCGACGAGCTGTGCCGGGTCGCCGACGACCTGCGCCGGGACGCGGTGGGCGACGACGTGACCTACGTGGTCAATCGCAACATCAACTTCAGTAACGTCTGCTATGTCGGCTGCCGGTTCTGCGCCTTCGCCCAGCGTGAGCGCGACGCCGACGCCTACCGGCTGTCGGTGGAGCAGGTCGCCGACCGGGCGCAGGAGGCATGGGCGGCCGGGGCGACGGAGGTGTGTCTGCAGGGCGGCATCGACCCGAAGCTGCCGGTCACCGTCTATGCGGACATCGTGCGGGCGGTCAAGGCGCGGGTGCCCGGGATGCACGTGCACGCCTTCTCCCCGATGGAGATCGCGACGGCGGCGGCCAAGGCGGGCGTCGGCGTGCGGGAGTGGCTGGCCGGTCTGCGGGAGGCGGGGCTGGACACCATTCCCGGCACCGCCGCCGAGATCCTCGACGACGAGGTGCGTTGGGTGCTGACCAAGGGCAAACTGCCCACCGCCGCCTGGGTCGAGGTGGTGACCGCGGCCCACGAGCTGGGCATCCGGTCCAGCTCCACGATGATGTACGGCCACGTCGACCACCCCGGGCAGTGGCTGGCACACTTCCGGGTGCTGGCCGGGGTGCAGGACCGCACGGGCGGGTTCACCGAGTTCGTGGCGTTGCCGTTCGTGCACACGAACGCCCCGATCTACCTGGCGGGCATTGCCCGGCCCGGCCCCACCTGGCGGGAGAACCGGGTGGTGCACGCGATGGCCCGGGTGCTGCTGCACGGCCGAATCGACAACATTCAGTGTTCCTGGGTGAAGCTCGGCGACGAGGGCACGGTGGCGATGCTGCGGGGCGGCTGCAACGACCTCGGCGGCACCCTGATGGAGGAGACGATCTCCCGGATGGCCGGCTCGGGCAACGGGTCGGCGCGCACCGAGGAGCAGTTGCGGTCCATCGCGGTGGCGGCGGGGCGGCCGGCGCGGAGGCGGACGACCGCGTACGGCCACATTGGCGCGTAGCTCCCACCGTCGTCGCCGCGAAGCGTCGGGTACCCGACAGAACGTTCCACAGTGCGGTCCACCAGCACGTTCCGCTGCGTGGCCCGGCCGACCTTCCGGGCCGGCCCACCGGCGTTCGTCCCGTTTGGTGGGACGATGATCGGTCGACCGTGAGGTCGTCGTGGCCGGTGGCGCAACTGCCGGACACGTATGCCCTGGCAGCTCATCAGCGAGTGCCGGCGGGCCGGCGGGGCCCGTCCGGCAAGCGTGCTGTGTCCACATCATGGGCGGGGCGCGGTCGGCGTCTGACGCTCGACGGGCGGTGGTGCGTGACAGGCGTTAGTCTTTTCCGTCAAGATCACTAAGTCTTGTCGGGTGATCTTCCGTTGGAGGTCGTTTCGCCGGCTCGGTCGGGCCGGTGGAGCGTGCGCCACGGGAGAAAACTCGGGCAACTCGCCGGAGAGGGCGTTACTCGGCCGGGGTCTGAATCGATTGGGCAGGTTGCGGGACCGGGTGGCCCGGATGGCTGTCCGGATGCGTGTCGGGAGGACGACTCCATTATCAAGTCTGGCTTGACGACGCACGTATGACACGCGTGTAATTTGAATGGGGTTGTTCGCACGGAACGCAGCAAAAGGGACCGGACGGACACGCACGCCTTTCGCGTGGGGGTTGCAGCGGCGACGACGCCGGTGCGCGACAAGGAGGCAACTGATGGACGGCCAGCTTGAGGTGGCCGACCTGCTCGGAAACGCGCCGGAGTGGCAGGAGCGGGCACTGTGCTCGCAGACCGACCCGGAAGCGTTCTTTCCCGAGAAGGGCGGTTCCACCCGCGAGGCGAAGCGGATCTGTTCGCGCTGCGAGGTCAAGACCGAGTGCCTCGAATACGCTCTCGGCCACGACGAGCGGTTCGGAATCTGGGGTGGACTCTCCGAACGGGAGCGGCGCAAGCTCAAGCGGCGGGCCGCCTGAGTGGACGTCAGGCCGGGGCGGTTGGGGGCCGCCCCGCTCGGACGCCTCACGGTGAAGGCCGCGGGCGTCGCGGTGGGGGCCGCAGGCGTCGGCGGCGGCCGGTGCCGCCAGTGGCAGGTGGTGCCGTCAGTGGCAGGGCCACCAGCGGCAGGTGGTGTCAGGCAGAGGTGGTGCCGGGCAGGTGGTCGTCAGGCCAGCTCGTCGGGGTCCACCCCCAGCAGGTTCGCGACCTGCTCGATGATCACGTCGTGCACCAGGTCGGCGAGGTCCTCACGGTCCATCGCGCGGAACTCCAACGGCCGGCGGTAGAGCACGATCCGGGGCGGCACCTCCTGACGACCCGGACGGCCGGGCAGCAGCCGGGCCAACGGCACCTCGCCGTCCTCCAGCACGTCGGAGTCGTAGACGTTCAGGTCGGGCGGCACGTCCTCCACCGCGAACTCGACCCCGGCCAACTCCTTGGCGAAGCGGCGCTCCAGGGTCTCGACCGTGTCCAGCACGAGGTCGTCGAAGATCTCCGCCTTGGTCCGCGCCAGCGGCACGGTTGCCGGCACCAGCCGCCCGCGCAGGCCGCGCCCGTGGCGGTCGCGGTGCGTCCGCCGGCCGGGGCCGGGTCGGCGGTTCTCCGGGCTTGTCATGAACGACAGAGTATCTTCCGGTGTGACCACCGCCGCGTCAGCGGCCGATCCGTGGCGCGCCGTACCCCGACTTCCGAATTGTGATCACGGTGACGGGCGTGTCGTAACGCGAAGCGGTGCGCCGGACCCGGTAATGGAGATACCCTGCGGCCGTGAGGTCACCACGGCGCTGCTCCCGTAACGGCTGCCCCCGGCAAGCGGTCGCCACGTTGACCTATGTCTACAACGAGTCGACCGCGGTCGTGGGCCCGCTGGCCGCCTTCGCCGAGCCGCACACCTACGACCTCTGCGAGCCACACGCCCGCAGCCTCACCGCCCCGCGCGGTTGGGACGTGGTGCGCCACGAGGGCGAGTTCGAGCCGCCGCCGCCCACCACCGACGACCTGGTGGCGCTGGCCGAGGCCGTCCGGGAGGCCGCCCGCCCGGCCCCCCGCCCCCCGCAGGACGACCAGGGCCAGCCCCCGGCACCCCCCACCTCGTCCCGCCGGGGCCACCTGCGCGTCATCCCCCCGACCCACTGACCCCCCCGGCGCAGCCGCGCGTGCCGACCTGACCCTCCGCTGCGCTTGCCGTGAAGGCCGACCGGGCATCGGGACAGCGCCCCGGAGGGCTTCGGGAGGTGCCGGATCCGCCAACTCCGCCACGGCCTTTGCCGGGCGTTTCACGGGCCTTCGAGACGTCCGCGAACCGCTTTCCCGCGACACGCCGGGCGACAGCCGACAGCTCTGCGCTCCGTAGCTAGCGTGCTCCGCAGTGTGCATCCGGTGGGCGGGAGGGTCCGGTGGCGAACGAGGTGCTGCGGGTCGCGATGGCCGAGGCAGGGGAGACGGTCGAGTCGCTGGCCGAGAAGGTCCGCGTCGACCCCAAGACAGCGGCGCGGTGGCTTGCCGCGGGGCGCATCCCGCACCCGCGTACCCGGCTCGCGGTCGCCGACGTCCTCAGGCGGGACGCCGCCGACCTCTGGCCCGAGGCGTTCCGCCGCCGCGACCTGCCCTGGTTCCGCCCCTGGGCCGAACTCGAACGGGATGCCACCGGCCTTCGGTGGTACGAGCCGCTGCTGGTGCCGGGCCTGCTCCAGACCGAGGGGTACGCCCGCGCGGTGCTGGGCACCGGCGGGCTGGTCCCGCCGTCCGAGGTGGACCGGATCGTCGCCGGCCGGATCGAGCGGCAGACGGTCCTGACCCGCGCCGATCCACCGCAGCTCGTGGCGGTGATCGACGAGGTGGTGCTGCGCCGGAGGGTCGGCGACCGCTCCGTGATGGCGGAACAGTTGGCCCACCTGGCGGCGCTCGCCGAGTGGGAACACGTGCAGGTCCGGGTGATCCCGGCCGAGAGCCCGTGGCACACCGGGCTGGCCGGGCCGTTCGTGCTGGGTCGGCTGCCCGACGGGACGGAACTGGCCTATCTCGACAACCAGCTTCGCGGTCAGGTCGTGACCGATCCCATCGACATCGCTAACCTGGGACGCAGGTGGGAGAGCGTCACCGGCGAGGCGTTCCCCCGACGCCGGTCGATCGAGCTGATCAGGGAAGTGGCCACGACATGGACATGACCGACGCGCGCTGGCGCACCGCCACCCGCAGCAGCAACAACGGTGGCGCGTGCGTCGAGGTGGCCGACAACCTGCCCGGCCGGGTGCTGGTGCGCGACAGCAAGGACCGCGACGGCGGTGCCCTCACGTTCGCCCCCGACGCGTGGCGGGCCTTCGTCGCCGCCACCCCGCGCCACGCGCCCTGACACCACCCGCACACCAGACCAGGGTGGGCCGGGCGGACCGGCCGATGGCCGGGCGGCCCGGTCAGACGATGTGCCGCTCCGGTGACCGCCGCAGGGCGACACATTAGGGCCTGGCGATCCGCACCGGCGCCTCACGTCTGCTTGCGCAGCTCCAGGCAGACGAACGTCTCGGTGGACAGCACCCCCCGCACCGCGCGCAGCCGTTGCAGAAGCTCCAGCAGGTGGGCGTCGTCGCGGCAGACCACCTCGGCCAGCAGGTCGAACGAGCCGGCCGTGATGACCACCCGGTCGACCTCATCGAGTTCCGTGAGGCGATCGGCGACGGCCGCCGGGTCACCGTCCGTGCGCAGACCGATCGTCGCCTGCCGGGAGAAGCCCAACCGGAGCGGGTCGGTCACCGCCACGATCCGCATCACGCCCGCGTCCAACAGTCGCTGCACCCGCTGGCGTACGGCCGCCTCGGACAATCCGACGGCCTTGCCGATGGCCGCGTACGGGCGGCGACCGTCCTCCTGGAGCTGCGCGATGATCTGTCGCGCCACGCCGTCGAGCAGGACGTGGCTGGCACTCTCGCGCACGGTGATCCGCCGTCCGCCGCTGCCCTGCTGCCGGTTCGTCATCGACCGCTCCCCATGTCCGTTGCCGGGCCGAGCCTAGTGCACCGGGATCTTTGCGCGATCCGTCGCTTGGTGCTGTCGCCGCAACGGAATCCCTTGTCGGGAGGAGTCACGATGTCAGGATCAGTCGCTCGTCGCCTATGATCCTCCCCGCCGGCGCGCCACCCGTCCTGCCGCCGACGATGACCCCGAGGAGTGGTCACATGCGTAGCAACCCCCGGCCCCTCACCCGGCGTGGGCTGCTCACCGGCACCCTCGGCTCGGCCGCCCTCCTCACCGCCGCCGGCACTCTCGCCGGGTGCGGCATCGAAGGCGGCCGGCAGACCGAGGCCGACTGCGTCAGCCGGGACCTGTCCGGCACGGAGAAGACCCTGGCGTTCTCCAACTGGCCCCAGTACGTGGACGTCAACGACGACTGGACGAAGCGGCCCAGCCTCGACGAGTTCACCACCCGGACCGGCATCAAGGTCACCTACACCGAGGACATCAACGACAACAACGAGTTCTTCGGCCGGGTGCAGAACCAGTTGGGCGCCTGTCAGGGCATCGACCGGGACCTCATCGTCCTCACCGACTGGTTGGCGGCCCGGATGATCCGCCTCGGCTGGATCCAGCAGCTCGACCCGGCGAAGCTGCCCAACGTCCACGCCAACCTGCTGCCCTCGCTGCAGAACCGCTCCTTCGACCCGGAGAACCGGCTCGCCATCCCCTGGCAGTCCGGCCTGACCGGCCTCGCGTACAACGGCAGCGTCACGAAGGAGATCCGCACCGTCGACGAACTGCTCACCCGGCCCGACCTCAGGGGAAAGGTGACGGCGCTGAGCGAGATGCGCGACACCATGGGCCTGCTGCTCCAGTCGAACGGACACGACCCGGCGAACTTCACCCCCGCCCAGTTCGACGACGCGCTCACCAAGCTCCGCCGGGCCGTCGCCGCCGGACAGATCCGCCGGTTCACCGGCAACGACTACGCCGCCGACCTGGCCAGGGGCGACATCGCGGCATGCGTCGGCTGGTCCGGCGACGTCATCCAGCTGGCGAAACGGAACGAGAAGATCCGATTCGTCACGCCGGACTCCGGGGGCCTCCTGTTCAGCGACAACATGATGGTGCCGATCAGGGCCACCCACCGGGCGAACGCCGAGAAGCTGATCGACTACTACTACGAACCCCCCGTCGCCGCGCAGCTCGCGGCCTCCGTCAACTACATCTGCCCCGTCCAGGGCGCGCAGGCCGAGATGGAGAAGCTCGACCCCGGCCTGGCCGCCAACCCGCTGATCTTCCCCGACGAGGCGATGCTGTCGACGTCGACGGTCTTCATGACCCTCGACGAAGCGGCCGAACGCGAGTACGAGCGCAAGTTCCAGCAGGTCATCGGGGCGTGACGGAGATGGCGGAGCCACCGGCCGGCGACCTTCGCCTGGTCAACCTCACCAGGACCTTCGGCAGCGTCACGGCGGTCGACGGCCTGTCGCTGACCGTTGCGCGGGGCAGCTACTTCGCCCTGCTCGGCGCGTCCGGCTGCGGCAAGACCACCACCCTACGGATGATCGCCGGGCTGGAGGAGCCGACCAGCGGGCGGGTGCTGCTCGGCGACCGGGACGTCACCCGGCTGCGGCCGTACAAGCGGCCGGTCAACACGGTGTTCCAGAGCTACGCGCTCTTCCCACACCTGGACGTCTTCGAGAACGTGGCGTTCGGGTTGCGCAGGCGTGGCATCCGCCACGACGACGAGGTGCCGCGGATGCTGTCGTTGGTGCAGCTCGACGGCTTCGGCCACCGCCGCCCCGCCCAGCTCTCCGGCGGCCAGCAGCAGCGGGTCGCCCTGGCCCGTGCTCTGATCAACCGTCCGCAGGTGCTGCTGCTGGACGAACCGCTCGGCGCACTCGACGGGCAACTGCGCCGCCGGATGCAGATCGAGCTGAAGCGGATCCAGACCGAGGTCGGCGTCACCTTCGTGCACGTCACCCACGACCAGGAGGAGGCCATGACCATGGCCGACACGGTCGCGGTGATGAACGCCGGCCGCATCGAGCAACTCGGCACCCCGGCCGGCAGCTACGAGTTCCCGGCCACCGCCTACGTGGCGAACTTCCTCGGCCAGTCCAACCTGCTCGCCGGGGACGCCGACGGCCGCAGCGGCGACCATGTCGCCGTCACCGCCCACGGCGCGCGCTTCTCGGTGCCCGTCGGCCGGTCCCGCGCCGACCGTGGGCCGGTCCACCTCGGCGTACGCCCGGAGAAGATGCACCTGGTCGACACGAGGGACCAGGTGCCCGGCGGCTGCCAGCACGTCACCGGGACGATCACCGACACCTCGTACGTCGGGGTGAGCACCCGCTACCTGCTGCGCACCGGATGGGGCAGCGAGCTGACCGTCTTCGTGGCCAACAACGGTGCCCACGACCCGCTGCCGCAGGGCGGCGAGGCGGTGGCGTACTGGCACCCTCGGCACGCGTTCCTGCTGCCCCGCGAGCCGGGCAGACACGACCGGGTCAACCCGCTGTTCGACGAGCCGGTCAGCGTCGGCTCGTGAACGCGGTCGCACACGCACCCGCCGGGCAACGGCCGGCAACGGAGCCGCCACCGGCCGCCAGGCGCCGGCGGCACCAACTCCTGCCGTACCTGCTGCTGCTGCCCGGCGCGGCCTGGCTGCTGCTGTTCTTCGCCGCGCCGATGCTCCAGCTCGGCGCCGCCAGCCTCTACGACCCCACCGGCTCGCTGTCCACCGGGTACGCGCTGACCTGGGCGTTCGGCAACTACCCGACGGCGTTGCAGGCGTACTGGCCGCAGTTCGGCCGGTCCTTCCTCTTCGCGGGAACGGCCCTGGCGCTGGCCCTGCTGATGGGCTACCCGCTGGCGTACGTGATCGCCCGGAAAGCCGGCCGGTGGAAGAACCTGCTGCTGGTCTGCGTGATCGCGCCGATGTTCACCAGCTTCCTGGTGCGCACCCTGGCCTGGAAGACCATCCTGTCCGACAACGGTGTGCTGGTCGGGCTGCTGCGTGACATCCACCTGCTCGGCCCCGACGGCCGACTGCTGGCCACCCCGCTCGCGGTGGTGCTCGGCCTGACGTACCACTTCCTGCCGTTCCTGGTGCTGCCGCTGTACGCGAGCCTGGAACGGCTGGACCACCGCCTGCTGGAGGCGGCCGGTGACCTGTACGCGAGCCCCCTGCGCACCTTCCAGAAGGTCACCCTGCCGCTGTCCAGGCCCGGGTTGACCGCCGGCATGCTGCTGTTCTTCATCCCCGCCACCGGCGACTACATCAACGCCGAACTGCTCGGCACGCCCAACGAATACATGATCGGCAACGTGATCGACTCGGCGTTCCTGGTCAGGCTGGACCACCCGCAGGGGGCGGCGCTGTCGTTCCTGCTGATGGCGGCGATCCTCGCGGTGGTCTTCGTCCACCTGCGCCGGGCCGGCACCGAGGACCTGCTCTGATGAGGTTCTCCCGCTGGTTCGCCGACCGCTGGGTCGTCGGCGTGGCCCTGCTGGTGCTGGGCTACCTGTTCCTGCCGATCGCCGTGGTGACCGCCCTGTCGTTCAACCGGCCGTCCAGCCGGCTGTCGTACGACTTCAACGAGTTCACCCTGGACAACTGGCGTAACCCGTGCGCCACCTCGGACATGTGCGACGCGGTTCTGCGCAGCGTGCAGATCGGGTTCGTCGCCACGGTCGCCGCCACCGCCCTGGGCACGCTGATGGCGTTCGCGCTGGCACGCCACCGGTTCCGGGGCCGCTCCGGCATCAACCTGCTGGTCCTCCTGCCGATGGCCACCCCCGAGCTGGTGCTGGGCACCTCGCTGCTCGCGCTGTTCGTCGCCGGTGGGGTGCCGCTGGGCTTCTGGACCGTCGTCGTCGCCCACGTCATGTTCTGCCTGTCGTTCGTCGTCGTGACGGTCAAGGCGCGCCTGGCGGGCATGGACCGGCGGCTGGAGGAGGCCGCGATGGACCTGTACGCCAGCGAGTGGCAGACCTTCCGCCGGATCACCCTGCCGCTGGTGCTGCCCGGCATCGTGGCCGCCGCCCTGCTGGCGTTCTCCCTGTCCTTCGACGACTTCATCGTCACGAACTTCAACTCCGGCACCACCGTCACGTTCCCGATGTACGTCTGGGGTGCCGCCCAACGGGGCATCCCGCCGCAGGTCAACGTGATCGGCACCGCGATGTTCGCGATGGCGTTGCTGCTGGTGCTGGCCAGCATGGTGCCCGGCCGTCGCTCACCCACGACCGTCAACTGCCCGACCCGGGGACGTGATCCGTGACCTGGACCTGACCGTCCCGGTAGTCTCCCGGCGTGACACCGAAGGGAACGGGAGTGCGGCCTGGCGGGCCATCTTCCACCAGATTCCCCAACCGTGTCGGCCTCGGCCGGCTCGGTGTCCACGGTGGTCGGCTGACCCGGTCCTCCCCGCTGGCCGCCGCCGACCTGACCGCCCGAGCCCGGTCGGCCCTGGAGCGGCACGGTTTGCTCACCGTCGGGGACCTGCTGGACGCCGAGCCCTCCAAGCTGACCAGGGCGAAGGGGGTTCCGGACGTAACCCGTAAGGAGATCCTCGCCCAGCCTCGGGTGCTGCGGGCTCTGCTGCCGGCTGGTGTCCGTGATGCGCGACTTCTTCCGGCGGCGTACCGAAAAACGTGGGTAGTCACCACCGACCGCCCCGGCAGCGGCCGGTGCGCGGCCGGCTCTACCGGTCGGCGGCGTCTGCGCCGCTGCGCCCCGCCCAGGTGCGGGAGCGGGTGTTCGGCACCACCCGGTTCGGTCGGCGTGGTCTCGACCCGGCGGAGGTGGCCGACTTCCTCGCGCGGGTCGCCGGTGACCTGGCCGGGCTCTACGCGGCGTTGGAGCAGGTGCGGGAGGAGAACCGCCGGATCAAGGCCGCGCTGCGGGAGTGGCAGAGCGAGCAGGCGCGGCAGCGGCCGCGGCACGTTAACGCGGGGAGGTACTGATGACGGAGCGCTTCGTGGTCCACCTGCCGGTGGTCGTCACCGACCTGGACTGCGCCCGGCGGATGGGCCGGATGGTGGCCCGGTCGATGAGCTTCCTGTCGCTGGTCGACCCCGGCGAGACAACCGTCTCCTACGAGGACGAGCAGGGCGTGCGGCATCGGGTCTTCCGCGACCTGCGACTGTCGACCGGCCGCCGCTGCCTGCTCGCCGCCAGCCACGACGGCGACTGCACCCGCCGGCTGCCTCGCTGACCCGTGCTACCCGTCAGCGTCGTCGACCGCTACGCCGGTGGCCAGTATTCGAGGAGACGCTTCGTGCTCGCCAGGCGGCGCACCGCACCGGCCTGGGTGGCTACCCCGCAATCGACGGTGACCGTTGCCTGTGGTCTGTCGTCGTAGTCGAACACGATCTGTCGTGCCATACCTCCGCCGAGGAGGCAGCCGGCGGCTTCTCCGTCTGCGGCTCGCCACTCGGGGAGGCCGTTGAGGTGGGAGACCAGCGAATCGACCCGGTCGCCAGGAAGCTCCGTCGACTCTGCCAGGGCCCAGGCTGTGCCCCCATCGGGCAGCGCGTATGTGCAGAGGAGCACATCGCGGGCACCTGCGGTCACGAGGTCGCCATCCCTCGTTTGGTGGGGCTTCTCGTCGAGCGGTTGGAAGGCCTCCGCGCAGACACCGGGGGCGGTGGTCGCGTCAGCGGCCACGGTGGTCGCCGGAATCGGTTCGCTGGTGCACCCGGTTGCGCCGATCAGCGTCGCGGTGGTGAGGAGAGCGGCCAGTGCCGTACCGACGCGGCGAGGCGTGGCGGAGCCCGTGGCGCTGATGTGCTGACGACCCGAAGTCATCTCGTCTCCATTTCCTCAACCATCGTCGCTTCTGCCCGCCGCCTCGCACGTAAGGGACAGCAGAGGCTTGCTCGGGAGTCTATCCAGTGTCGTGGGTGGTCGCGGCGCGGACGCGACCACCCACAAAGTCCGTCTGTCTGATCACGGAGTCCGCGGGTAGGCGCCCCAGAGTCGGATCACGTCAGCCCAATCCTGGAAGTACATCGTGCTTCCGCCACCACCGATCAGGATGCCCTTGGCTCGGACCCCTCCGGTCATCAGCGAGAACACCGGGCCGCCGCTGTCTCCACCGGCGGCAGCGGTCAGTCCGTCGACCTGGGTCGTCTTGATCAGGCCGTGCCGGTTGAAGCAGTCGCCGTCGGAGTCGCATCCGTAGAGCGCGTAGTCGCCACCGACGGTGCGCAGGTTGCAGCGAGTGCCGGTGGTAGCACCGGAGTGACACAGGTACTCGCCGGAAGCGTGGTAGCCCCAACCCATGACGTTCTTCGTGGTGGACGTCGTGGGGGATCCATCGAAGATCTTGTAGAATCCGCGAGCATTGATCAGGAGCAGATCCTTGTCCCAGTCCCCGGCGTGCACCCCGCCCATGAGTTCCAGCCGGTTGTCGAAGATCTGGTCTGGCGCGGTGGCGCAGTGGTCAGCGGTCAGCACGTAGGTGGTCGAGCCCTTGGTGACGCCGAAGCCGGTGGTGCACAGGTAGTAGGGGTTGGCAACGTCCGCGTCGGGGTTCAGGGTGCGGGTGCCGCCGTTCCAGGCTGACGTGTCGTCAAGTCGGCTGCAGGCACCCGCGCAGGCCAACAGGTCAAAGGGTGACGATGCCACCGTGACCTCGACCGGCACCCCGACGTCCGTCCCGTTGAGCTTCGAATTGACCTCGGCGAAGGGGCGGCCGTTTCGGGCGGCGTTCGCTCGGGCCGCCTCCACTCGAGCCGCCGGCATCTTCTCGACACCCAGTCCTGAGCCGTCGTGCTTCACTTCGATCGCCTGGATGTCGCTGCGACCGACAAGGTTCGCCTCAAGTCGAGCTGCGGCAGTCTGGAGTTCAGCCCGGGAGAAGCGGGCGGATTCGACGACGACCTTCCCATGGGCGCGCGCCTCGGTCAGTGCGTGCTGCATGCCCGCCGAGATTGCGCCTTTGTAGTACAGGGTGAGACCTTCGCCCTTGAAGGCCACGCCCGCATACCCCGACGATGTCGCGTGCATGGCTTCTTCGGTAAGGATCTTGACGGCGGGCTGGAGGGTGTCCTGCCGACGCATCTCCACCATGAGAGCTGGGTCGATGTTGTCGCTCGACTGCGGGTCGAACGGCGGCTGCTCGATGGCCGGACCGGCGAGTGCCGCCGAGCCGAGAGGTGAAAGCGAGATCAACAGGGTGACAGAGGCCAGGAAGGCAAGTCTTGGTCGCTGTATGAAGGCCCTGCGTCGGACTGGCGTCGGGCTGACCGCTCGGTGCACGCTGCTCCCTTGATGGTGATGAATGCGAACAGCCGGTCACCTTACGGAAGCCGAGAGGAACGCGGCGTCCGGGCTTCACAAGTGCCGTCCTTTAGATCAAAAGGATGTGCTGGAGCAAGCGCGGCATTGCAGACCTGGGCAGCAGTGACACGAGTAGGTCCATCACCCGGAAAGGCCACGGGCCCCACCACCGACCAGCGGGTCGCGGTGGCGACCGCCGCCGCGCGAGCCCGCCTCGAACCCCGCTTCGGTGGCGTCCCACCCACCCCGGACCAGGCCACCGTGCTGCACGAGGCCGCCGAAGCCTGGGTCTACCGCACCGTCGACGCCGGACCGGACGGTCGGGAGGAGGCGATGCGGCTGCTCCACCGCGCCGAGGCCCTTGCCGAGGAGATCAACGTCGGTGCACTGCTCGGCGGCTCGGCCGTGCTGCCCACCGGCTTCGTGCACCGGCTTCGGGCCTTCGCCGCCGCCGTCCGGTTCGCCGTACCCGCCGGTGACCTGGCCATCCCGACGCTGGTGGTGAAGGCGCAGCAGGCGCTCGCCACCGTCGAGGCACACCGGGCGGCCGAGCCGGAACGGGTGAAGACCGCGCGGATGGCGGTACGCCTGCTGCGGTGGCTCAGCACCTCCGACGACACGCCACCGGCGACGCTGCTCGAGGCGACGCGCCGGCACGTCCGGCAGGACGGGTGGGTCGACCGGGCCCGCTTGGACGTCCTCGCCGGGGACCGCGACGCCGAGGTCGCCGAGGCGTACCGGATGCTCTGCCACGCGGTGGATGTCCGTCGCTCGCGACACGATCGGCAGTTCGCCACTCTTCTCACGGAGGCCACCACCGCCGAGACGGATCCGGGGACGCTGCTGCATGTTGAGGACGTGCTGGACCGGGTGGTGCAGCCGATCCTCGACTGCGGTCAGCGGGTGCTACTGGTGGTTCTGGACGGCATGGGCGTCGCCGCCGCCACCGAGATCGCCGAGTCGCTCACCGAGAGCGGCACCTGGCTGGAACTCACCCTGCGGGGCGCCCCCCGGGAAGGGGTGCTCGCCGCCCTGCCGACGGTCACCGAGGTGAGCCGGTGCAGCCTGCTCAGCGGCCGGATCGTCACCGGCGGACAGCAGGCCGAACGAGTGGCCTTCCACCACCGTTACCCCGACGGTGTGCTGTTGCACAAGAGGCACCTGCGCGCCAGGGCCGGCGCGACCCTGGACCGGGAGGTGCTCGACGCACTCGACAGCCGTGAGGTGCCGCTGGTCGCGGCGGTCGTCAACACCATCGACGATGCGCTGGACCGCAGTGAGCCGGGAACCGTCGTGTGGGGCGAGGAGACCATCCCCGGCCTGCGGGAACTGGTCGCCTCCGTCACCGACCGGGTGGTCGTCCTCGTCTCCGACCACGGCCACGTCGTCGACCGTGGACCCGAATCGTCGGTCCTGCCCGAGGCGGCCCCGAACGGCGTGCCCGGTGGCGGCCGGCCACAGTGGCCGCCACCGAGTCGGAGGTGGCTGTCAGCGGCAGCCGGGTGGCACTCGGCGGCGGCCAGGTGGTCCTGCCATGGCGGGAGGACGTCCGGTACGGGCCGCGCAAGGCCGGCTACCACGGGGGAGCGAGTCCGGCCGAGGCTGTCATTCCGCTGCTGGTGTTCAGTCGGGGCGACGACCGGGTGGTGCCGGGTTGGGAGGGTGCCCCCGTCGCCAGCCCCGACTGGTGGCGGGAGCCGATCATCGCCGAGAACGGCACGATGCGGGCTCGTGTGAATGCGGCTATGAAGCGTGTACCGGTACGCGCCGCGACTCCACCGGAGAGCCTATTCGAGCTGGACACCGCCCAGGCGTACGAGCCCGCTGCCCTGGAGCCGGTCCGTGCCCGGCCAGATCTCGTCGACGCCCTGCTCTCCAGCGAACGGTATGCCCACCGTCGGGACGCTCGGCTCTCCCTGCCCGACCAGCGGGTGGCGGCACTGCTGCAGACGCTGCTCGCCAATGGCGGACGGGCCACCCTGGAGACACTCGCCGCCCGGTCCGGCGTACCGGCCCACCGGATCACCGGCACGGTGACCGTGCTGCGGCGGCTGTTGCAGGTGGAGGGCTATCCGGTCGTCACGCTCGATGCTGACCGGCGTACCGTCCACCTCAACCGTGAGCTGCTCGTCGAGCAGTTCGAGCTGGACCAGTCGTGACCGGGGACATCTCCGCCCGTCGTCGCCGGGACATCATCGACGCTCTCCGTCGCGGAGTCGTACCCACCAACGGCCTGACGCCCTGGCCGTCGGACTCGACCGGTTCATCACCACAGTCGACGACGACCTCGACCGGGTGGCCGGCGGCGGCAGCCTCTTCAAGGCCGTCCGGGGTAAGTACGGTGCCGGCAAGACGTTCTTCACCCGCTGGCTAGCCGAACGCGCCAAGCGGCGCGGGTTCGCCGCCGCCGAAGTGCAGATCTCCGAGCTGGAGACCCCGCTGCACCGGATGGAGACCGTCTACCGCCGGCTGGTCGAACACCTCAGCACCGAGCAGTTTCCGCCGAGCGCGTTCCGCCCGATCCTCGACGGCTGGATCTTCGCCCTCGAAGAGGACGCACTGACCGGCGGAGGGCTCGCCGAGGACGACGCGACAGCGCTCGACGCCGCCGTGACCGAACTGCTGGAACGCCGACTTGGCGACATATCTCGCAGCACCCCCGGCTTCGCCGCTGCCCTGCGCGGCTATCGTGGCGCAACCACAGCCGGTGACCACGGCAGCGCCGACGGGCTGGCCGCCTGGCTCGGTGGGCAGCCGCACGTCGCCGCTACCGTCCGGCGGGTCGCCGGGGTCAAGGGGGACCTCGACCACTTCGGAGCATTGAGCTTCCTCCAGGGGCTGCTCACCGTGCTGCGCGACAGCGGACACCAGGGGTTGCTGCTCGTGCTCGACGAGGTGGAAACCTTGCAGCGGGTCCGCTCCGACGTCCGGGACAAGGGCCTCAACGCCCTCCGGCAGCTCATCGACGAGGTGTACGCTGGTCGGTTCCCCGGCCTGTTCCTCGTCATCACCGGGACGCCCGCCTTCTTCGACGGTCCGCAGGGGGCCCAGCGGCTCGCACCGCTCGCCCAGCGCCTGGCCACCGACTTCGGCCCAGAACCCCGCTGGGACAATCCCGCGCAACCCAGGTGCGGCTGCCGGGCTTCACCCTCGACGCGCTGGTGGAGCTGGGCCGCAACGTCCGGCAGATCTACGCGAGCCCGGCGGTGACCAGCCGGGTCGACGACGACTACCTCGACCTGCTGGCCCGGGCGGTCACCGGTCGGCTGGGGGGTCAGGTCGGGGTGGCGCCCCGCGTCTATCTCAAGAAGCTCGTCGCCGACGTCTTTGACCGAGTCGACCAGTTCGCCGAATGGGATCCGAGGCGGCACTACGAGCTGACCCTGCGGGCCGACGAACTGACCGCCCTGGAACGCAACACCGCTGCGTCCGCAGGCGACGTCGACCTCCCCGTCTGACGTCGGTGCGCAGCCTTCACCCGGTGGTGGTGCACCACATCGTCAACACCCTGGGCTGGCCTGACCTGCGTCCCTTGCAGCAGGCCGCCGCCGGTCCGGTTGTAGGCGGCGGCGACGCGCTCCTGCTCGCCCCGACCGCCGGTGGCAAGACGGAGGCGGCGATCTTCCCACTGCTGTCCAGCATGGCCGGGCAGGACTCGAACGGCACATCCGTGCTGTACCTCTGTCCGCTGAAGGCACTGCTGAACAACCTCCAGCCACGCCTCGAGCGGTACGCCGGGTGGCTCGGTCGGCAGGTGGCTGTCTGGCACGGCGACGTGTCCGCCTCACGGCGGCGGGCGATCCTCGTCCAACGACCGGACGTGCTGCTGACCACCCCGGAATCTGTGGAGTCCATGCTGGTGAGCACCGGTGTAGACCACCGGCTCTTCTTCGCTGGCCTGCGGACGGTCGTGGTGGACGAGGTACACGCCTTCGCCGGCGACGACCGGGGATGGCACCTCGTCGCCCTGCTGGAACGGCTGACCCGGGTGGCCGGTCGGCCGCTGCAACGGGTCGGCCTGTCCGCCACTGTCGGGAATCCCGCCGAGCTACTGACCTGGATGCAGGGTTCGGGCGTGACCAGCCGACCCGGCCGGGTGGTGGCACCCGGGCTGACTCCGGCCACCGTACGGCCTGCCCCGGCCGGCAACATCGAGTTGGACCATGTCGGCTCCCTCGCCAACGTCGCCACCGTGATCGCCGCGCTGCACCGGGGCGAGAAGCGACTCGCCTTCTGTGAGTCCCGGCAGACCGTGGAGGAACTCGGCCAGTTGCTGCGGGCGAAGGGGCTGAACGTTTCCCTTTCCCACGCCTCGCTCTCCGCTGACGAACGGCGTCGCGCCGAGCAGGCCTTCGCCGAGGCAAGAGACTGTGTCATCGTCTCCACGAGCACGCTCGAACTGGGTGTCGACGTGGGTGACCTGGACCGGGTGATCCAGATCGACGCACCGGGGACCGTGGCGTCGTTCCTGCAACGGCTCGGCCGCACCGGACGGCGTACCGGTACCAGCCGCAACTGCCTATTCCTCACGCTCTCCGGCGAAGCGCTGACCGAGGCGGCGGCGCTGCTGCTGCTCTGGTCCAAGGGATGGGTCGAGCCGGTCGTCGCACCGCCCGAGCCGCGGCACATTGTCGCCCAGCAGATGCTGGCGCTCTGCCTGCAGGAAAACCGAATCGGCGACCGTCAGTGGATCGAGGAGTGGAATGGCCTGGAGCCGTTCGGCCGCAGCGCCGAGCCCGTGCTCCACCACCTGGTCGAACACGGCTACCTGAACCGGGACGAGGGGATGCTCTTCATCGGTTCGACCGCCGAGACCCACTTCGGTCGTCGGCATTTCATGGAGATGACAGCCGTCTTCACGGGACCGCCCGAATTCACGGTGCTACTCGGGAGATCGGAACTGGGCCGGATCGACCCCAGCCTGCTGACGGACGAAGTGCGGGGAGACCGCCGGCTGCTGTTGAGCGGCCCGAGTTGGCGGGTGACGTATGTCGACTGGCGTCGTCGCCGCTGTTTCGTGGAACCGGCAGACGATGGTGGACGGGCGCGCTGGTGGGGCGCGGGTGCGGCTGGCCTGGGCTTCGAGTTGACCCGGGCGGTCCGTGACGTGCTGCTCGGGGCGGATCCGCCGGTGCGGCTCACCGGCCGGGCAGTGGATCGCCTTGCCCGGGAACGCGAGGAGCGACTGCACCTTGTTCACTCCGGCGGCAACGTCATAGCTCGCGAACCGGACGGCGACCTGCACTGGTGGACCTTCGCTGGAAATCGGGCTAACGCCACATTGGCCGCAACTCTCAGTGCAGTCGTCGATCCGGTGAACCGTTACGACGACCAGGCCATGAAATTGCGGGAGAACCTCGCACCGGGCCAGTGGCGCGCGCTGGCAAGTGACGCCCGTGAACGGCTCTGCCTGCCCGGACTCGACGAAAAGGCGCTGACTGGACTCAAGTTCAACGCCGCACTGCCAAGGCGGCTGGCCCTGCGGACGCTGGCCGCTCGACTCGCTGACCTAGAGTCGGCCGCAGCAGTGTTCGCCGAGCCGACGCGCTTCGTCTTCACCTGACCACAGGTGAAAGCCGTTGCTGCCCTTTCGGCTTCTCCGCTGCTGTTGAGAAACGACTCCTGAAGCCGACCAGTGCCGGGCGGGCACCGCATTCCAACACATCAGGCGTCGACCACTTTGGATAAGCGGGCGACAGATGCCGACGATGGGACGGCGGGAGCCAGCGTCGAGTCCGTTGGTCAAGCTGAGCCGCCATCAAGCTCGCCTGATCAGTGCCGACTGCCGGCAGTCCGGTGGTTACCGGTCGGGCTGATGCTGACCACGGTCCATGTAGCACCCGACCATGTAGCCATGCGGGGCGACAGCAGCGCCGTGCCGGCTGTGCTGTTCCTTCCGACGATGCCACAGGCGCTCCCCCAACGTGAGCGGCGTCAGCCGTCGATGTGGTGCATGACGTGCTTGATCCGGGTGTAGTCCTCCAGGCTGTAGACCGACAGGTCCTTGCCGTGCCCGGAGTGCTTGAACCCGCCGTGCGGCATCTCGGAGACGAACGGGATGTGGGTGTTCACCCACACGCAGCCGAAGTCCAGCCGGCGGGTCATCCGCATCGCCCGGCCGTGGTCGCGCGTCCACACCGAGGCGGCCAGGCCGTACTCGACGCCGTTGGCCCAGCGCACGGCCTCGTCCTCGTCGGTGAACCGCTGGACGGTGATGACCGGGCCGAACACCTCCTCCTGGATGATCTCGTCGGCCTGCCGCAGCCCCGACACGACGGTGGGGGCGTAGAAGTAGCCACGGTCGCCCTGACGCGCCCCGCCGCTCACGATCGACGCGTGGTCGGGAAGACGGTCGACGAAACCGCCGACCCGGGCGAGCTGGTGGGCGTTGTTCAACGGGCCGTACCGCACGTCCGGGTCGTCCGGCGTGCCCGTCCTGGTGCTCCGGGCCTGCTCGGCCAGCGCCGCGAGGAAGTCGTCGTGCACGCCGGGGCCGGCGAGCACCCGGGTCGCCGCCGTGCAGTCCTGGCCGGCGTTGAAGTAGCCGCCCGTCGCGATCGCCTCGGCCGCCGCGACCACGTCCGCGTCGTCGAAGACCACCACCGGGGCCTTCCCGCCCAGCTCCAGATGGGTTCGCTTCAGGTCGGTCGCCGCCGCGGCGGCGACCTCCGTGCCCGCGCGGGTCGAGCCGGTGATCGACACCAGCTGCGGGGTGGGGTGTGACACGAGCGTACGACCGGTGTCCCGGTCGCCGCAGACCACGTTGAACACCCCCGGCGGGAGGAACTCGGCGGCGATCTCGGCGAGCAGCAGCGTCGACACCGGTGTGGTGTCGGACGGCTTGAGCACCACCGTGTTGCCGGCGGCGAGAGCCGGGGCGATCTTCCAGACCGCCATCATCAGCGGGTAGTTCCACGGGGTGACCTGGGCGCAGACGCCGATCGGCTCACGCCGCACGTACGAGGTGTGCCCGGCCAGGTACTCGCCGGCCGAGCGACCTTCGAGCAGACGAGCGGCACCGGCGAAGAAGCGGATCTGGTCCACCGTCGGGGGCAGTTCCTCCTCGGTGGTGAGCTGACGCGGCTTGCCGGTGTTGCGTACCTCCGCGTCGACCAGCTCGGCGGCCCGGGACTCCACGGCGTCGGCGAGCTTGAGCAGGGCCCGCTGCCGCTCGGCGGGAGTGGTGTCCCGCCACCCCTCGAAGGCGGTGGCGGCGGCCCGCATCGCGGCGTCCACATCGGCGGCACCGGAGACGGGGGCCTGAGCGAACACCTCGCCCGTGCAGGGATCGATCAGGTCGGTGTAACCGCCGTCGGCCGGCTCGACGTACCGGCCGTCGACGAAGTTGCGTAGCTGCTGTTGGTCACTCATGACAGCCTCCTGTGTGGTCTACGCTGCGGAGCGTGCAGCCCGTACCGTTCTTCGTCGCCGGCCGTCCCGACCACGGCGAGGGCGACCTGACCGTCCACCACCCGTACGACGGGCGCACCGTCGGTCGTACCACCTTCGCCACGCCCGCCCAGGTCGACGCCGCCGTCGCGGCAGCCACCCGGGTCGCCGCGGAGGCCGCGGCCCTGCCCGCGCACGCCCGCGCCGCCGCCCTGGACCACGTCTCCCGCCGTCTCGCCGAACGGGCGACGGAAATCGCGGCGTCGATCACCGCGGAGAGCGGCAAACCGATCAGGTGGGCGCGGGCCGAGGTGGGGCGGGCGGCGTCCACGTTCCGCTGGGCGGCCGAGGAGGCCCGGCGGTTCTCCGGCGAACTGCAACGCCTCGACACCGACCCCACCGCCACCGGCCGGATCGCGCTCGTGCGGCGCGTGCCGAAGGGAATCGTCCTGGGCATCACGCCGTTCAACTTCCCACTCAACCTGGTCGCCCACAAGGTCGCCCCCGCCATCGCCGTCGGCGCACCCGTCGTCGTCAAACCGGCACCGGCCACGCCGCTCACCGCGCTGCTGCTCGGCGAGATCCTGGCCGAGACCGACCTGCCCGAGGGCATGTTCTCGGTGCTGACGCTGCCCGACGAGCGTGCCGCCGACCTGGTCGCCGACCCTCGACTGCCGGTCGTGTCGTTCACCGGCTCCGGGCCGGTCGGCACGGCCATCCGCCGGGCCGTACCCGACAAGCACGTCACCCTCGAACTCGGCGGCAACGCGGCGGCGGTGATCTGCGAGGACTGGAACACCGACGGGGACCTCACCTTCGCCGCCCACCGGATCGCCACCTTCGCCAACTACCAGGCCGGGCAGTCCTGCATCGCCGTGCAACGGGTCTACGTGCACGAATGGCTCTACGACGCGTTCCTGCCCCGGCTGGTGGCCGCCGTACAGGAACTGCGCACCGGCGACCCCGCGTCGGAACTCACCGACGTCGGGCCGTTGATCTCCGTCGAGGCGGCCGAGCGGGTCGAAGCCTGGGTGGACGAGGCCGTCACCGCAGGCGCCACCATCGAGGTGGGCGGCCGGCGCGACGGCGCGACCTACCCGCCGACCGTGCTGACCGGGGTGCCACCGACCGCCAAGGTGTGTACGCGGGAGATCTTCGGGCCGGTGCTCGTCGTGGCCCGCGTCGAGGACGACGAGGCCGCGTTCGTCGCCGTCAACGACTCGGCGTACGGGTTGCAGGCCGGCGTCTTCACCCACCGCCTCGACGTGGCCTTCCGTGCCGGTCGGGTGCTCGAGGTCGGCGGCTTGATCGTGGGCGACGTGCCGTCGTACCGCGCCGACCAGATGCCGTACGGCGGGATGAAGGGCAGCGGCGTCGGTCGGGAGGGTCTGCGCAGCGCGATGGAGGACTACACGGAATCGCGGGTCGTGGTGTTGACCGGGGTGGCGCTGTAGGGCCGGCTCACCAGGTGCCATCGTCGCGGACCCGGGCCGGGGCTCGACCCAGCAGGAGAGTGGTCAGGGCGGCGTCGATGTCGTCACCGAGGAACCACTCGCCGGCCTGGTCGAGCGCGAAGATCCGCCCGTGCTCGTCGACGGCGATGATGCTGTCGCCGTGTTCGGAGCCCATCGGGAACAACCTCACGTCGAGCAGCGTGCCGAAGTCGGCGAGCGTGTCGGCGGAGTGCGCACTGCGCAGCGGATTCGTGGTGAACTGACTGATCCACACCTGTTGGCCAGGGCCCCGCCGGTGGCTGACGATGGATGGAAACTCCGTCAGCGCGCGTACCGCGGCGGCGAACGGTTCGTGCCGATGCAGGCGACCGGAGACGTCGCAGGTCTCCTGAATCGCCCCTCGGGCCAGCGCGGCGTTGAACATGCCCGCCTCCCAGCCCGCATCCATCAACGCGGCCGCCACCTCAGGTGGGAACCGGCCCGGATGATGAGGCTGCCCCGGGGACTGGGGGCGCACCACCGAGGTGAACGCCAGCTCGGCCCAGGGCAGCACGTTGACGTGGACGAGGAAGTTGAGGCAGCTGTCGCACGGGCGCTCTGCGCGACCACCCTGCGGGTCGCCCGCTTCCCGCACCCGGGTCACGTCGAAGCGAACGCGTCTCAGGAGAGCCTCCGCGTCCGCCGTGCCCATCGGGGCGATGCCTTCGGCGGCACGGCGGTGGTCGTACTCGTGCAGGACGTCGGAGACCACGATGATCTCGGCGTGCCGTTCGCCGCCACGCACCAGGTGCCCCGGTGGCAGGTCGTCGAGGTACGCCCGGACCAGCGGATGGTGATCGAGTTCGACGTCGCCCTTCGCGCCGTGTGCCGTGAAGATCTTCCCCTCCACGACCAGGTGCGCGGCGGTGGTGGGCGTGGGCAGGCGTCGTATCTCGCGGAGCAGTTGACTCGCCGGGTCGACCGTACGGGGCGGGCGCGGGCCGGTCGGCCGGCTGCGGCGCCAGAGCTGTTCCACCGTCTCCGGGGGCACCCGGGGCCAGGTGGTGACCTCCCCACTGGCCTTGTCGACCACAGTGGTCGGCAGGTCGCCGGGTAGCGCCCGGACCTGAGTGGACACGGTGGACGTGATGACGTAGCCGAGGTCGAACTCGGTGACCACGGGGGTGCATTCGTGGCCGAGGCGTAGCGAGTCGCGGCTGGCCCAGACGGCGGCGAGCTGCTCGGCCTGCTGGCGGTCGATCACAGCGACGAACCTACCGGACACCGGGATTCCGTGGCGCCCGGTATGGTTCGCCCTACCGAGGGTGATGGGGAGGATTGTCGGTGACCGAGGGGGTGGACCGGGCTGCCAACCACGCGCTCCGGGCACGGTTCGATGAGGTGTACGGGCAGTACCAGCAGCTCCGGTCCGGTTTGGACGAACTGCGTCGCCAACTCGCCGAGCTGCGGGTCACCGAACGTTCCGACGACGGCCTCGTCACGGCGACGGTGGGAGCCCGGGGTGAACTGGTGTCGGTCGACCTGCACCCGGCGGTGTACCAGGACCGCGACGCGAAGGCGCTGAGCCGGAAGATCACCGGCACGGTGCAACGGGCCGGGGCCGCCGCTGCGGCGGCCACGCAGCAGCTCGTCGCCGGCTACCTGCCAGCCGGTTCGGGGACCGCCGACTTTCTGCGTACCGGTGACTTCGGGTCGTTGCTCGGCCGGGCCGACGCGGTGCTGGGGCGCGGCGAATGACCGACGGTCAGCTGTGGCTCGATCCGACGCGGGCCCGGCGCGGCGGAGCCGACCTCATCCTCGCCGGGGAGGCCGTGACCGCGCGGCGGGCGCAGGAGGGGGCTGCGATCGCGGCGGCGAGTGCCCAGCGGCCGTGGGGTCGCGACGACATCGGGGCGGCGTTCGAGAAGCAGTACCGCGGCTTCGAGGAGACGGTGCTGCGCGCCTGGGCGGGCATCGGCCGGCGGGTGTCCGAACTGGGCACCGACGTGGTCCGCTCGGTCGAGGCCAACCAGCAGACGGACGCGGCCAGTTCCCGTCGTCTCGACCGGGTGGCCGATCAGCGTCACCAGCGGTGAGCGCCCCAGGAGAAGCCGATGACCCTGTTGCCGAGCCCGATCCCGCACCCGCTCGACTACTCGCCCTGGGAGCTGCCCGGCTGGGTCTACGAGGCGCTCGACTGGGTCATCGGGGTGGAGTGGCCGAACGGGAACGAGAAGGCGGTCTGGGACCTGGCCGACCAGTGGTACGCGGTTGCCTCCGTGCTCGCCGGCCCGCAGGCCGACGCCGGGGCCGCCGCGACCGAGGCACGTGGCGGGTACGGAGGTGTCGGCGCGGTCGCCGAGGCGTTCGACTCGGCCTGGCGTCGGGTCGCCGAGGGCGACGAAGCGCCACTGCCGGTGCTGCTGGCCGTCAGCCACGACCTGGGACGGTTGGTGGAGGAGTGCGGCTGCGACATCGAAGGTGCCAAGATCGAGGTCTGGATCGAACTCGGCATCCTCGTCGTCGAACTGCTGTCCCTGGCGGTCGCGGCAGTGCTCACCGCCGGCGCGGCCTCACCCGCCGCCGCGGGCGCGATCGCCGCCACCCGCTTCCTGGTGCAGCAGATCTTCAAGCGCCTGACGGCGCAACTGGCGCGCAAGAGCCTCAAGGCCGGTCTCAAGGAGGCCGGTGAGCGGGCGGCCAGCCAGGTCGCCGAGGGCGGAGTGCGGAGCCTGGCCCGCCGCGGCGCGATCGGGGGCATGTGGGAGGCCGGCCAGGAGGGCGGCGTCAACCTGGCGATCCAGACGCACCAGAACTCCACCGGGCGGCGCGACGGCGTGGACCTGGGCGACCTCGGCACTGCCGCGCTCGGTGGCCTGGCCGGAGGTGCCGCCGCACCCCTGGCCAGCCTGGGACGGCACGCCACCGGGCGCGGCGCGCAGATCGGCGAACACCTGGCCCGCGAGATGACCGGCGAGATGATCGCTGACCAGGCGGCGAGCCTCGCGACCGGTCAAGGGCTGACGTCCGTGGAGGATGCGGCACGAGCCGCAGCGTCCGGTGCCCGCGCATCCGCCACCGGCCAGCTCGACGTGACGCTCCAGACGCGGCTGGACGCCCAGCTGGGCATTCCCGGAGGTGCCGGCTCCACGACAGTGGGCCCGGACGCCGATGCTCGCAGTGCCCCGCCTCCATCACTCGCACCGCAGACTCCGTCAACCGCACCGCACGCTTGGTCATTCGCACCGCAGGAGCATCCGACGCACCAGGCAGCCGGATTGCTCGCGCCGGGCGTCCCGTCCACCGCCGATTCCGCTCCGCCGGCATCGTCGCGGGCGGAAAGCCCGCCGTCGGAGGTGCGTGCCGTGACGCCTGCGTCCATCCAGGCCAACCTCGATGGAGCGCCAACCACGGCGGGTCCCGTGCATCCGCCCGCAGGCAACTCCATGACGGACATCCCTGCCCCTCGTGGGGACACTCCGGCAGCCGAATCGGTCACCGACGGGTTGCCCGCGAAGGCACTGACGTTCTCTTCAGAACAAGTCGGTCCGGCATTGTCCGCGACCGCTGCGACGACCGCCGTCGCGGCACACGGCATGGCGGGTACGGATGCCGGGCATGCCGGTCATGCCGGTCCGGCTGGGCAGAGTTCGCTCGGCGTCACCCCCGCAGCGGGGTCGGCCGCCACGTCCACTCACCCCGCAGGTCAACCATCGAGCGTTCCACTGGCGGGACCCACGGTCACGGCCCCGTCCGCCGGCTCCGGCCCCATTCACCAGGTCGTTCGTGGTGGACCCGAAACAGAACCGGGCACGGTACCGCCAAGCGCGGAGAGACCCGCCGTCGGCAGCCACCGGCCTCGCAGCCCGGAGTGGTACGCCGCCCGCGCGGCGGCGGACCGGGAAGGACTCGAACGTCGCCGCTACCGGGGTCACCTCGATTTCCAGCGATCCAACTACGAGGAGAACCGACGCCGTGACACCGCTGCCCGGCTTCGGACGGCTGCGGAGTGCAGCTACGACGAGGCCAGGTGGCTGGTCAGCGAGAGCCGTCGTCTCGACGGCCTGAACCGGCGCGCAGCGTCCGAGCACCATCACCGCGCAGGGCGAGAGCGTGAGCGGCTGTCGCATGAGCAACGGGATCTGGCAGAGGCCGTGCTCTCCGGCACGGTGACGCCCCCGATCGTCCGGGTCGACGCATGGGAGGACTTCCACCAGATCAACGACGACGTCGGCGATCTGGCCCTCGCGGGCGTTACGGCGGATGACCGCTCCGCTCTCACCGGAGACGGTCAGCCCCCGCCCATCGACCGGTCCCGACGGTACGGGCTACCCGGGGGCCTGCGGCCACCGCTTGCCCTGCATCAGTCCGATGTCGAGCGGCAGATGCCCCGGGAATCCGACGGGAGTGTCACACGCACGGCCGATCCGCGTCGTGGAGCATGGTTTCGACTGCTCAACGACGGTGGTCCGAACGCTGATCCGACCAGGGGTATCAACTGCATCGACTGCACTCTGTCCCTGTTCGACACATGGGTCCACGGTCGTCCACGCGTTTCAGCTCCCCGCACCTTCGATGCCTATCTCCACGGTGACGTGACCCGTCCCATCGACGGGGAGTTCGACGGCATGGGTCGGATCGAGGACGTCACCGGGGGAAGATTCCAGCGGCTCTGCGACGGCAGTGGCACATCGCCGGGCAGCCGGCAGGCCGCTCTCGACACCGGTTATCGCAACCTGCACGACCAGTTGCTGCTCGGCGGCCACGGGAGCTTCGCCTTCGTCGCCAATCAGTGGGAGGGCGGAGGGGCGCACATCTGGGTCGCCCTCAATCAACACGGCACGGTCCTCTACCTCGACCCACAGACCGGAGCCGTCGCACCGCAGCCCCTTTACCGCCACCAGGGGCGGCCGTACCACTGGAACGCCGTCGACGCCGATGTCCTCATCCTGGATCCCCAGGGCCGGCCCATGCCCCTGGCGGGCTTGCGGCGGGGAAAGTACAGCTCGCGTGCGGAGCTTCCCGCATACCCGCCTTCGAATGCCGATCATGGATACGGCGAGCCGTACCTCAACCGGATGCATCTCCTGGGCACCCCCGGCGCAGCTCCGGCGAGTGACAGAGAGCGGCCCAGGACGGATGACGCGGTTCCTCAGACCGGCGACAAGATGCGGTCGAGTCGCATTCGGGCACAGGAGGCCAGGCGCGTCGGTGCCATGCCGGTCCGGCCCGTTCTCCGGGCCAGCGGAGAACTCGACGAGGTCTTCGCCGCAGGAGTGACGGCCGCTGAGTTCGTTGCCGAGGTCGACGGGTCGTCGCTGCGCCGCCTCGTGCCGACGCTCGACGAGCAGGCGGCGGACGATTTGGTGGAACTGTTCGCCGAGCCGCGCATCCGGGCAATGCTCGACCACACCTGGCGGGAGCCGCCGAGGGGCGAGCCGATGCTCGCCGAGACCCTGGTGCGTCAACTGGTGGAAAGTCCTGACCTCGTCCGGGTGATCCTGACGACGCCGGAGCTGACGGCCTCGCTGACTGCCCGCCCACTCACCCTGCATCATCTCGCCAACCATCGGGAGGCAATCGAACTTCTAACCGCTGCGCTCGCGGACCTGGGCCGACCCGACATCGTCGAAGCTGAGCCAACTCCACTGCCGGCGCGGTTGACTGAGCGGCAACGAGAAATCAGTAGCAGGGTCGCTGCTCGCGGGACCCTGCCCAGCCAGCCTGACTTCGACATCACCCGCCGACATGACGCGGCGTATAGGGACAGCTATGTCCGCGAACTCCGTGCGAAGGCGGTGGAGGCCCAACGCGAATTGAACCAACTAGCAGCTCGATCGGCCGGCGCCGGCGGCCGACCGGGCTGGCGTACAGCGCCAAAGGGGGATCGTCGAGTGCGCGACAAGCTTGTTGAGTATGACAACGACGCCTCTCGACTCAAGGATCTAGCGGCGGCGAAAGTTGAGTTCGACAGCCTCGATCATCTGTATGATGCATTGAATGCAATCAGCGACAGCTCCGCCGTCGTAGTGGTAGGGGTCAAGGATCGGTTCATCAACCCGCAAGGTAGTGGTTACCGAGATGTTCTGGTGAACCTGCGCATGAGTAACGGACATATCGCCGAGCTTCGGTTGCATTTAGCGCCCGTCGATGTGGTGGCGAAGTGGGAGCACGCCCTCTATGAGGTGCGCCGGGACATCGAGGCGTTGGCCGACGCGGCGGACCGTCCACTTACTGTCAGGGAGCGGGCGGTTGTGGACGGTTTGCTGCGAAGGTCGCAGGAGGCATACTGGCGGGCGATGGGCGGCGATGGAACTGGGGTGTCTGGATCATGAGTGCGCAAGCAGGGCTTGAGTTGCCCGCCTTCTATAGCTATCACGACGCGCCGGTCAAACTGGTTGAAGCTACCGATGGCGGTGTAACCGCATGGAAACTGTCGCGCGATTCCGGCGGCTGGTTGCCGGCGAACCATCTTATTCGGAAGTTGTTGTTTGAGAGTTCTGGTGAGATTGAACGCCTGACACGGGAGGAGTTTATCCAGCTTACCGAACACTGTCGAGGGTACTATCTTCGTGGCGACAGTGCGCTGCACGCACTCTACGAGACCGTGCGTGCGATAGAGGAAAACCAAGCCCGCGAGAGGCGCTATCCCACAGAAAAAGAGGTTTCACTCGTCCGTGAAATCCATCGTCGGACTTTTGTGATCTTTGAGGAGGGTCTGCTGGCCGGCGGAGATCCCGCTGCCGACCCGAGCCTCGGCGGTGCCGACACGAGGCGCTGAGGTGATGAGGCGATGTGTGGAGACCTGCCTGGTGCGACGAAGCGGACGTCTATGCCGAGGTGACAATCCGTGACTCCAGCTGCACGGGTGCGCGAGGCTCAACAGGCTTGCGTCGGGCCTGTGGACGCGTGAGGGTTGCACCATGACGCCTCCTGACGTGTCGACGACGCCTGTTGACGGGTCGATGTCCGAGCAGCCCGCGCGTGCCTTCGGCTGGTCGGACATGTTCGTGCATCCCGACGAGGACCCGCGTGCCGACGGTGGCTTCGAGGGGGAGCGGGGCACCCTCGTCGGTTACCTCCGCGACCAGCGTCTGACGCTGGAACTGAAGTGCGCCGGCCTCGACGCGGAGCAGTTGGCCCGCCGGTCCGTACCGCCGTCGACGATGTCGCTGCTCGGCCTGCTGCGGCACATGGCCGAGGTGGAGCGGGGGTGGTTCCGCCGGACGATGGCAGGTCTGGACGCCCCTCGGATCTGGTGTACGGAGGCTGATCCGGACGCCGACTTCGACGGTGCGGTGGCGGACCCCGAGGTGGTGACCGAGGCGTGGCGGGCCTGGCGGGCGGAGGTGGAGTTCGCCGAGCGGTTCGTCGCGGAGGCGGTTGACCTGGGTATCGCGGGCCGGCGGGGTGAGGAGGACCATCCGCTGCGGAGCGTCCTGGTGCACATGATCGAGGAGTACGCCCGGCACAACGGCCACGCCGACCTGCTACGCGAGCGGATCGACGGGCGCGTCGGGCAGTAGCGGCCCGTCGGCGGTGAGGCGGGGGCAGGGGCAGGGGTCTCTGTCCGACGGGACGGCGTACCCTCGCCCCATGTCGAACCCGGACAAGGACGACAGCAAATCCGCCCTGTGGGCCTGGCCCGTCGGAATCATGCTCGGCCTGGTGATCGGCCTGGCCGCGTTGGACGGTGCCGCAGGTGTCGGCGTGGGTGTCGGCCTCGGGGTCGCGTTCGCCCTGGCCTTCACCGCCGGCACCCGCAAGCGGCCCACCGGTGACGAGCCGGCGGCGGTTGATTCCACCGCGCCGCCCGGACCGCCCACCGGTGACGAGTCCGGGACGGGCAGGCAGGCCACGGGTACGTCCGACGCGGGCCGGCCCGTCGAGGACGCTCCCGATCCGGGGAGCACCGATCCGGGCCACCCCGACGTCGAACGCGGGCCGACGGACCGTCCGTGACGCTGGGATCCGGGGCCGGACCGTCCGTGCCGGTCGACTCCGGGGGCAACCCGTGAGGGTCGGTCACGAGCCGCCGGGCAGCGTCGCCGAGGCGATGGCCGTGCAGGACCGGCTGCGTCCGCTGGTGGATCTGGTCGGCCCGGGTCCTGACACCCCCGCGACGGTGGCCGGGCTGGATGTGGCGTACGCCGAGGGGGACGACCTGTTGGCGGCGGCCGTCACGGTGCTGGACGCCGGCACCCTGGCCGTACTCGACAGCGCGGTCAGGGTGGGCCGGCCGACGTTCGGGTACGTGCCCGGGCTGTTCGCCTTCCGTGAGTTGCCGGCGCTGCTCGACGCCCTGGACGGGCTGACCGTCCGGCCGGAGTTGCTGATCTGCGACGGGCACGGGCTGGCGCATCCGCGCCGGTTCGGGCTCGCCTGCCACCTGGGGGTGCTGACCGGTCTGCCGGCAATCGGTGTCGGCAAGACGCGACTGGTGGGCGAGTGGACGCCGCCCGGCCCGGCCAGGGGCGACGGGAGCCCGCTGCGGGACGGGGGTGAGGTGGTGGGGCGGGTGCTGCGAACCCGGGACGGTGTGCGGCCGGTCTTCGTCAGCGTCGGCCACCGGATGAGCCTCGACAACGCGTGTGCGCAGGTGCTGGCGGTGACGCCACGGTTCCGGCTGCCGGAGAGCACCCGTACGGCCGACCGGCTGTGCCGGGACGCGCTGACCGCCGCCCGGCGCTGACCGCCGCCCGCTGGCGCCCCCGGTCCCGCACCGCCCTCGACCGCGGGCACCCTGTCCCAGGTCGCCAGGTCGCCAGGTCGCCAGGTCGCCAGGTCGCCAGGTCGCCAGGTCGCCAGGTCGCCAGGTCGCCAGGTCGCCAGGTCGCCAGGTCGCCAGGTCGCCAGGTCGCCAGGTCGCCAGGTCGCCAGGTCGCCGGGCGGCTGGGCGCGTGGCGAGGCGCACATCTGGTCCGTTCGATGACCAGCCGGTCGACCGGCCCGGTAGTAGCCTGGCCGACGGTCCCCCCGCCGGGGGGAGGAACGGTGGGATGATCATGGCGGTACGGCGGCACGCGGCGCGGATCGCGACGGTGTGCGCGGTGCTGGGTGGTGTGGTGGCGTTCGGCGCGACACCGGCGCACGCCGACGGGGATCAGGTCCGGGCCCGCTCGGCGGGCAGTTTCACCGCGGGCCGTTCGGCGGAGGGCGTGACGGTCGAGGTACGCAAGCGCACCGACGGTTGCGTGCTGGCGCGTACCGCGCTCGGGCTGACCCTCATCGGTCTGCGTGCCGACCAGGTGGCCGTGCAGGCCAACGTCGGTGGGCGCTGGGTCGCGGTCGCGGTCAGCGGCAGCCGGGGCACGGTACGCACGGCTCCGGTCGTGCCGGCCAACGGGCGGCTGTGCAAGGGCAAGGGCCTGGCCGCCCGCTACCGGGTGGCGTTCGCCGCGACGGCCCCGAACGGCCGGCTGGTCGTGGTGGGTGAGGCCACCACCGCCCAGCGGCAGGTCATCGGCCGGGGTGCCGTCGCGTCGCGGGTGGTGGGTGGGGTGGCCTCCGCCTCGCCGACGCCGTCGCGCAAGCCGTCGCCGACCCCCACGCCCAGCGACACCGGGGAGCCGACCGTCGAGGGCACGGTCCCGGCTGTGGCGCTGGCGGACCAGGCAGGCGGAACCGCAGTGGCGCTGGCGGCGGAGGAGGGCGGGGAATCGTCGGGTGGACTGCCCCCGGTGATGTTCTTCGGCATCGGCATGGTCGCCGTCGGGTTCCTGTTGATCGTTCTGCTGGTGCGCCGCTCCCGGGAGGACCGCCGCCCCCGCGGTGACGTTCCCCCGCCCCCGCTGCCCCGTAACCCCGGTGGCACCACCTACCGCTCGGGGCAGGGGCCGGCCACCGCGCCGGTCCCGCCCGGCCAGGTGTACGGCCAGCAGCCCTCCGCCCGGCCGGCCACCCCCGGGGTGTACGGCGGTGGTGGCGCCCGCCCGTCCGGCAGCGTCTACGGGGCGCCGGCGGTCGACCGTACGCAGGCGATGCCGCCGGGCGGTCCGGTTCCGGGCGGTGCCGCGCTGCCGCTGGTCGTCCCCGGGCAGCCCACCGGGCCGGTGTCCGGGCCGCCGTCGGCGCCCGGGGCGATGCCGCTGGGGGACACGCCTGGGGCGATGCCGCCCGGTGCCGTGCCACCCGGCGCGACGACGCCGGGGCAGCCGGGTGCCGTACCGCCGCAGGGGCGGCGCGGCGAGCCGCCGGCTGAGGCGGGCGGGGGTGACCACACGGTGTTCATGCCCCGGCTCCCCGGCTGAGCCGAGACGGGCGTCACCCCTCCGATACGCTCAGGTTCGTCGAGCAGTTGCATGGAGGAGTGGAACCTGTGTCTGATCTGTCCCAGATCGTAAAGGCCTACGACGTTCGGGGGACGGTGCCGGACCAGTGGGACGAGCGCGTCGCCGAGGCGTTGGGTGTCGCCTTCGCGCAGGTGCTCGCCGCGTCGGGCGAGCCGGACGGGGCCGTCGTGATCGGGCACGACATGCGGGCCACCGGTCCGGGCCTCGCGGCGGCTTTCGCCGCCGGCGTCCGTGCCGAGGGCCGCGCGGTCGTCGAGATCGGGCTCGCCTCGACGGACATGCTCTACTACGCCTCCGGCGCGCTGGGCCTGCCCGGCGCGATGTTCACCGCCAGCCACAACCCGGCGCAGTACAACGGCATCAAGCTGTGCCGCTCGGGGGCCCGCCCGGTGGGGCAGGACACCGGCCTGGCCGAGATCCGGCAGCGGGCGCAGCGGATGCTGGACGCGGGCACCCGCGCCGGCGCACCCGTCGGCGCGGCGGAGCGCCGGGACCTGCTCGGCGACTACGCGGGGCACCTGCGCAAGTTGGTGGACCTGTCCGGCGTCCGGCCGCTGAAGGTGGTCGTGGACGCCGGCAACGGCATGGGCGGTTACACGGTGCCCAGCGTTCTCGGTGAGGCCGCGCTGCAGGCGTTGCCGCTGGAGATCGTGCCGCTCTACTTCGAGCTCGACGGCACCTTCCCTAACCACGAGGCCAACCCGTTGGACCCGCGGAACCTGGTCGACCTGCAACGCGCGGTGGTCGAGCACGGGGCCGACGTCGGGTTGGCCTTCGACGGCGACGCGGACCGTTGCTTCGTGATCGACGAGCGCGGCGAACCGGTCTCGCCGTCGGCCGTCACCGCGCTGGTGGCCGCCCGGGAACTGGCCAAGCATCCCGGTGCCACGGTGATCCACAACCTGATCACCTCCAGTGCCGTACCGGAGATCATCCGGGAGCACGGCGGTGAGCCGGTGGTGGCCCGGGTGGGGCACTCGTTCATCAAGGCGGAGATGGCCCGCACCAACGCGGTCTTCGGCGGGGAACACTCGGCGCACTACTACTTCCGGGACTTCTGGTTCGCCGACACGGGGATGCTGGCCGCGATGCACACCCTGGCCGCGCTCGGCGAGCAGTCCCTGCCGCTGTCGGTGCTGGCCGCCGAGTACGAGCGGTACGTCGCCTCCGGCGAGATCAACTCCACGGTGGCCGACCAGGCGGCGAAGGTGGCCGAGGTGCGTGCCGCGTACCCGGACGCGGAGGTCGACGAGCTCGACGGGCTCACCCTGCGCTTTCCCGACGGCGCCTGGGTGAACCTGCGCGCGTCCAACACGGAGCCGTTGCTGCGGCTCAACGTCGAGGCTCCCACCGTGGAGCGGATGACCGCCCTCCGGGACGAGGTGCTCGACCGGGTTCGCCGATAGGATCGCTCGGCCGGTCGGCACCGTCGACCGGTGACACCGCATACGTGGAAGGAGCCGCGCCGTGGCCCTGGACCCGCAGTTGCTGGAAATCCTCGCCTGTCCGGACACACACCACGCTCCGCTCGACTACGACGCGCAGGCGCAGACGCTGACCTGCACCGAGTGCGGCCGGATCTTCGAGGTCCGCGACGACGTGCCGGTGCTGCTGCTGGACGAGGCGCGACGTCCCGCGGAGCGGTCATGATCGACGGTACGGCCGGCGTCAGCGGCCACCGCCACGCCGACGAGTCCCTTCTCGACAACCCGGACGCGCTCGCCGAGCGGGATCCGGGAGGCATGCTGCGACACACCGCCTCGGGCGGCGCGCAGGTGCGTGAGTCGGCCGCGCTGGCCGCCGAGGCGAACCTCCAGGTGCTCGCCGACGACGGGCGGCCCCGGGCGGTCGTCATCGCCGGTATCGGCACCGCCGGCCGGACGGGGGACGTGCTCGCCACGGTCGCCGGGCCGCGCTGCCCGGTGCCGGTCATCCCGCACCGCAGCGCCGGCGTGCCCGGCTGGGTCGGTGCCGCCGACGTGGTCATCGCCGTCAGCGCGTCGGGGCGCAGCCCGGAGGCACTGGGCGCGGCCGAGGCGGCGCACCGGCGGGGGGCCCGGCTGGTCGCGGTCGGCGCGCCGGACTCGCAGTTGCAGTCGGTGGCCGAGCGGGCCCGCGCCCCGTTCATCCCGGTGCCCCGACGGGCTCCGGCCCGGGCCAGTCTGTGGGCGCTCACGGTGCCGGTGCTGCTCGCCGCCCGTGCGCTCGGGCTGGTCAAGGTCAACGAGGCGGACCTGGCGGAGACCGCGGCCCGGCTGGACGCGGAAGCCGACCGCTGCCGGCCCACCGCCGAGTCGTTCGTCAACCCGGCGAAGTCGCTGGCGCTGGGTCTGGCCGGTTCGGTCCCGATCGTCTGGGGCTCGTCACCGCTGGCCACGGTGGCGGCCCGCCGCTTCGGTGACACGCTGTCAGCCAACGCCCGCTACCCCGTGGTCAGTGGGGCGCTGGGCGAGGCCGGCCGGGGCCGGGTCGGTCTGCTCGACGGCGTCTTCGGTGGTCTGGCGGAGGGGGAGCGGGACATCTTCGCCGACCCGGACGAGTCCGACGAAGACGGCACCCGGCTGCGGTTGGTGCTGCTGCGGGACGGCGGCCTGAACGCCGAGGACGACACCGACGAGCCGCTGGCCGTGGAGGAGCGCCGCGCGGACGCGGTGCAGACCCTCGCCGAGCGGCGCGGGGTGCGTTGCGACGTGGTGACGGCCGAGGGCGGGTCGGCGTTGGAGCGCCTCGCCTCGCTGGTGGCCGTACCGGACTTCGCGTCGATCTACCTCGCCCTGGCCCACGGCCTCGACCCGATGGCGGTGCCGGCGATCACCGAGATGAAGGAGCTGGCCAACCCGTGAGCGCGCACGGCGGCACGAAGGCGGTCGTCGCCGCGCCCGGGAGTTGACGGGTGGAGTTGCTGCACGGCCCGATCAGGGACTACGCCTGGGGATCCCGCACGGCGATCGCCGCATTGCAGGAGCGGCCGGTGCCCAGCGAGGGCCCGGAGGCCGAGCTGTGGCTGGGTGCGCACCCCGGCGCGCCCGCGACGGTCGGGCGTGCCGGTGGTGGGGTCGCGCTGACCGACCTGCTGGCGGGGGAGCCGGGGCCGTGGCTGGGTGAGCGGGTGCTCGACCGGTTCGGCCCCCGGCTGCCGTTCCTGCTCAAGGTGCTCGCCGCCGACGCGCCCCTGAGTCTCCAGGCCCATCCGGACGCCGAACAGGCCCGCATCGGATACGCCGCCGACAGCGCCCGCCGCGACGGGGGGCCCCGCAACTACGTCGACCCGTACCACAAGCCGGAGCTGCTGGTCGCGTTGTCGCCGACGGAGGCGCTGTGTGGTTTCCGGGATCCGGCGGCGGCGGCGGAGGCGATCGCCGCGTTCGGCGTACCGGAGCTGGGGCCGGTGGTGTCGGCGTTGCGTGCCGGGCCGGCGGGCCTGGCCGAGGCGGTGCGCCGTCTGCTGACCTGGCCGACCGGGCAGCGGGACGCGCTGGTGTCGGCGGTGGTCGCCGCCCCGGTCGGGGGCGGGGACGCGGAGCTGGCGCGGACGCTGGCGGCGGCGTACCCGGGCGATCCGGGGGTGTTGGTGGCGTTGCTGCTGAACCGGGTGCGGCTGGCCCCGGGGGAGGCGATCTGGATGCCGGCGGGCAACCTGCACGCCTACCTGCGGGGCACCGGCGTCGAGATCATGGCGGCGAGTGACAACGTGCTGCGGGGCGGGTTGACGCCGAAGCACGTGGACGTGGCCGAGCTGCTGCGGGTGCTGCGCTTCGAGGTGCTCGACGATCCGGTGGTGCGACCGCGCCCGGAGGCGCCGGGGGTGGTGACGTGGCCGGTGCCGGTCGACGACTTCGCGTTGCGCCGGGTCACCGTGAGCGCGGAGCGGCCCGGGGTGACGGTGCCCGTGGTCGGCCCTCGGGTGGTGCTGTGCACGTCCGGCGAGGTGTCGGTGGGCGACGACGTCGCCGCGGTGGTGCTGCGTCCGGGGCGGGCGGCGGTCGGCGCGGCGGCCGGTGGGCCGCTGGTGGTCGGCGGCGTGGGCGAGGCGTACGTCGCCACCACCGGGCTGCACTGACCGCCACGAGTCCGACTTTTCCGGAATAGCTTGACTCGACAGTTGCCAAGTGTGACTCTATGGGTGCGCAGCGTTATCGCGACGACGGTCCGGGAACGCGCGGGGAACCAAACCGGGGGGATGCACGGGGCGGCCGGTTGGTGGACGACATCCGTTCACCACCGACCGCCCCGTGCGCTGTCCACGACCGGCCCCACCCGCCGTCGCGCGGCGCGCGTAAGGTGGGAGGTCGCGCAGCACCATCGTCCGACAGGAGCTTTCATGACCAGCACCCTCCCGGCGTCCGCCAGTGGCACGCCGTCCGAGGCCCGGCCGCGCACCCTCGCCGAGGGCGACTACAAGGTGGCGGATCTGTCGCTCGCCGAGTTCGGGCGCAAGGAGATCCAGCTCGCCGAGCACGAGATGCCCGGTCTGATGGCGATCCGCCGCGAGTTCGCCGACGCGCAGCCCCTGGCCGGGGCGCGGATCACCGGGTCGCTGCACATGACGATCCAGACCGCCGTGCTCATCGAGACCCTGGTCGCGCTCGGCGCGCAGGTCCGCTGGGCGTCGTGCAACATCTTCTCCACCCAGGACCACGCCGCCGCCGCGATCGTGGTCGGCCCGGACGGCACCCCCGAATCCCCGGCCGGTGTTCCGGTGTACGCCTGGAAGGGCGAGACGCTGGAGGAGTACTGGTGGTGCACCGAGCAGGTGCTCGCCTGGCCCGACGGGCAGGGCCCGAACATGATCCTGGACGACGGTGGCGACGCCACCCTGCTCGTCCACAAGGGTGTCGAGTTCGAGAAGGCCGGCGTCGTCCCGCCGGTCGAGTCCGCCGACTCCGAGGAGTACGCCGTCATCCTCGGTGTGCTGCACCGCAGCCTCGCCGAGGACGGTCAGCGGTGGACCCGGATCGCGTCCGGTATCAAGGGCGTGACCGAGGAGACCACCACCGGCGTGCACCGGCTCTACGAGATGCACCGGGCCGGCACGCTGCTGTTCCCGGCCATCAACGTCAACGACTCGGTGACCAAGAGCAAGTTCGACAACAAGTACGGCTGCCGCCACTCGCTCATCGACGGCATCAACCGGGCCACCGACGTGCTGATCGGTGGGAAGATGGCGGTCGTGCTCGGCTACGGTGACGTGGGCAAGGGCTGCGCGGAGTCGCTGCGCGGCCAGGGTGCCCGGGTCGTGGTGACCGAGGTCGACCCGATCTGTGCCCTCCAGGCGGCCATGGACGGCTACCAGGTCGCCACCCTGGAGGACGTGGTCGAGATCGCCGACATCTTCATCACGGCGACCGGCTGCTACGACGTCATCACCAACGAGCACATGGCCCGGATGAAGCACCAGGCCATCGTCGGCAACATCGGCCACTTCGACAACGAGATCGACATGGCCGGCCTGGCCAAGCGTTCCGACGTCGAGCGGGTCAACATCAAGCCGCAGGTCGACCTGTGGCGCTTCGCCGATGGCCACGCCATCATCGTGCTGTCCGAGGGGCGCCTGCTGAACCTCGGCAACGCCACCGGCCACCCGAGCTTCGTCATGTCGAACTCGTTCGCCAACCAGACGATCGCCCAGATCGAGCTGTACACCAAGACCGACGACTACCCGATCGGCGTCTACGTGCTGCCCAAGCACCTCGACGAGAAGGTCGCCCGGCTCCACCTGGGCGCGCTCGGCGCGAAGCTGAGCACCCTCACCAAGGAGCAGGCCGCCTACCTCGGCGTCTCCGTCGAGGGCCCGTTCAAGCCGGACCACTACCGCTACTGAGCCACACTGTCGAACCGGGCCGGCGCCGCGCGCCGGCCCGGTTCGCCGTCTCCCCGCCCGCCCGGTGATCGCCTCGCGTCGGCCGACTCGCGAGGTGCGGCATGTCGCGCTGTCCGAGGCCGGAGACAGCGCACCTTGCCGCATGTCGGATCGGCCGGAGGCACTGACACGCCGAGCTGCCGCAAGCGGCACCGTGCTGGCGGGTCAGGGACGGTGGTTCCGGCGGGCGGGGCGGACCCAGGTCCAGACGCACCAGGCCAGCCAGGCCAGCGACACCACCGTGGCCAGGGTGCGCAGCCGCAGCGCGCTGAGCAGCAGCACCACGGCCAGGACGGCCAGCCACGGCCCGAAGCCCCTCACCGCCGCCGCCCCTCGGCCACGCCCGGATCCGCCGGGGCGGCAACCTCGACCGGGTGCGCACCGCCGACCCCCGCCGCGCTGACCTCCGCACCGCCGACCCCCGCCGCGCTGACCCCCGCGGCGCCGACCTCCGCCGCGCCGGCTCCGGGTGGGCCGGCGGGATCGGGCGGGCCTCCCTGCGGCGGGCCGGCCGGGACGGACTGCGGGGGAACGGTCCGCTGCACACCGGATGCCGGCGGCACCGGGTGCGGCGGGACGGCCGGGCGTACCCACAGGGGCGTGGCGGGGGTGGGGGCCGGGTCGGGGGCGGGTGGCGGCGCGGGCGTCAGCTCCGGCCACAGTCGTGCCATCACGGCCCGCTCGTGGCCCAGCCGCTCGCGGGCCCGGCGGTGCCGCTCCCCGAGCACCGCGGCCAGGTACACCGGCTCCGGCATGCCGGCCGGGGGCGGCGGAGTCGTCACGGCGGCGACCTCCGTCCACAGCCCCCGGGCGAGCAGCCCGCGCGCCGGCTCGGCGAACTGGTGGATCCGCGCCAGGTACTGCCGGGCGGCGAGCGCCAGGGCGTCGTCGAGACGGCTCAGATCCAGGGTGTACGCCCAACCGGCCAGCGCCGGCACCGCCGTCGGCACCGGCCGCCAGGCCGCCGCCGTGCGAACGTGCACCACCTGGGTGCCGGCGACCAGGTCGCCGAGCCGGCGGCCACGCCGATCGCTCAGCATCACCGTCACCCCGGCCACCCACGACAGCAGCGGCAGGATCAGACCGGGCCACTCCACGGCCACCCCGACCAGGGCCCGGGTCAGGGACTGGCGCAGCCCGACCCGCGCGCCGTCCACGCTGACCACACGCAGTCCCACGGCCATCTTGCCCGGGGTCCGGCCGTCGTTGAGCCGCTCGAACAGCACCGGGTAACCGACGAGCACCAGGACCAGCCCGACCGTCAGCGCCGCGTTGCTCAGTGCGCCGTCGAGCAGCCCGTACGGCATCGCGGCGAGCGCCATCCCGGCGACCGCCACCAGCAGGAGCGCGGCCAGCGCCTGGAGCAGGATGTCGAGCAGCAGGGCGAGCACCCGGGATCCGATCCGGGCCGCCCGCACGTCCAACCCGACAGCATCCCCGCTGACCAGGCCGGCGTCACCCCAGCCGGGCACCGGCCGGGGTCGTGGTTGTGCGCTCACCCCGACAGTGAACACTATGATCGCGCAGACGGGGGTGGCCGGTGGATCTCGACGCGTACGTCGCGGAGCATGGCGGGCAGTGGCGACGGCTGGAGCACCTCGTCGACCGGGCCCGGCTCGACGCCGCCGAGGTGGACGAGCTGGTGGTCCTCTACCAGCGGGTGAGCACCCACCTGTCCGTGCTGCGCAGTCGTTCGCCCGACCCGGCGCTGGTCAGCCAGCTCTCCCAGCTGGTGCTGCGGGCCCGGGCCCGGCTGACCGTGCGACCCCGCGCGTCCTGGGCGGCGGTCGGCCGGTTCCTGCTGGTCGGCTTCCCCGGCGCGGTGTGGCGGGCCTGGCCGTGGTGGTGCGCGGTGGCGACCGGCTTCACGGTGCTGTCGTTCGCCCTCATCTGGTTCGTGGCCGACAACCCCGACGCCGTGCCCGCGCTGGTCGGCGAGGAGGCCGCCGCGCACCTGGTGGAGTCCGGGTTCGCCGGCTACTACACGGAGTTCTCCGCGCCCACGTTCGCCTTCCACCTGTGGACGCACAACGCCTGGCTGGCGGCCCAGTGTCTGGCGGCGGGGGTGCTGATCGTGCCGGTGGGCTACCTGCTGTGGCAGAACGCGCTCAACATCGGCGTCGTCGGCGGCGTGATGGTCGCCTACGGCCGGGCCGACGTGTTCTTCGGCCTGATCACCCCGCACGGGCTGCTGGAGTTGACCGGCGTGTTCGTGGCCGCCGGCGTGGGTCTGCGGATCGGCTGGTCGTGGATCGCGCCGCCGGCCCAGCTGAGCCGGGGGGCCGCGGTCGCCCGCGCGGGGCGGGACGGGATCGTCGTCGCGGTGGGGCTGGTCGGCGTGTTCGCGGTCTCCGCGCTGGTCGAGGCGTTCGTGACGCCGGCTGCCGTGCCCGTGCCGCTGCGCGTCGCCGTCGGCGCGGCCGTCTGGGTGGCCTTCCTGACCTACGTGGTGGTCCTCGGCCGGCGCGCCCCCGGCCCCGCCGACCACGACGGTGCCGACGTCCTCGACCCCGTCAGCGCCCGCTGACCGTACGCCTGTGCCGGGCGGGCGGCGGCCCGGCTCCGCTGCGCGGACCGGCGGTCAGAGGCGGCCCTGCGCCTTGAGCCGGAGGTAGGTGTCGGCCAGGGCCGGGGCCAGCGCCGGGGCCGGGGCGTCGACCACCGTCACCTGGTGCCGGGCGAGAGCGGCCCGTAGCCGGTCCCGCTCCGCCACGGTCCGCCAGGCCGCCGCCGCGGCGTAGGCGTCCTCGGGGCGGGTCGGCGGCGCGACCGTCAACGCGGTCAGCAGCGGATCCTGGATCCCCGCGACCAGCACGGTGTGCCGGGCCGCGAGGCGGGGCAGCACCGGCAGCAGGCCCTCGCCGAGCGGCCCCGGCTCCAGCGCGGTGAACAGCACGACCAGGCTGCGCGGGTGCCGGCGGCGCAGCAGCTCCCCGGCGATCAGCCGGAAGTCCGTCTCGACCAGGGCCGGCTGCAACGGCGCCAGCTCGTGCACCACCCGGGCGAGCCCCGCCCCACCCGCGCCGGTCACCGACGCGCGCAGCACCGCGTCGGCGGCGAGCAGGTCGACCCGGTCGCCGGCCCGGCCGGCCAGCGCGGTGAGCAGCAGCGCCGCGTCGATGGCGGTGTCCAGCCGGGGCAGGTCGCCGACCCGGACGGCGGAGGTGCGGCCCGTGTCGAGCACGCAGACGACCCGCCGGTCCCGCTCGGGTCGCCAGGTGCGCACCATCACGTCGGCCCGGCGGGCGCTGGCCCGCCAGTCGATGGACCGCACGTCGTCGCCGACCACGTACTCGCGCAGGGTGTCGAACTCGGTGCCCTGACCGCGTCCCCGGGTTACCTGGGTGCCGGCGATGACCCGCAGGCGGGCCAGCCGTTCCGGCAGGTGTCGGCGGGAGTCGAAGCGGGGCAGCACCCGCAGCGTCCACGGCGGGGTGGCCGGCCGGCCGGCGCGCTGCCGGAACGCCAGGCCCAGCGGACCCACCGAGCGGACGGTGACAGCGGCGGCCGTCCGGTCACCGCGCCGGATCGGGGTCAGCCGGCTGGGCAGGGCCACCGCCTCCCCGGGGGCGACCCGCACGAGCCGGTTCGGCGGCACGTCGGGGTGGGCGCCGGCCGACGGCGGCCACGCGTCGCGGACCCTGGCGCGCAGCGTCCGGCCCGAGGTGTGGTGCAGGACCAGTGTGACCGTCGCCGTGCCCCCCAGCCGCACCGTGCGGTCGCCGTGGCGCTCGGCGAGCACCGCGGCGGGCGGGACGGCCAACGCGTGGTCCACGGCGAGCAGCACCAGCAGGGCGGCGGTCATCACCGCCACCCCGACGAACGGCGACGGCCAGGCCGGCAGGGTCAGCGCGCCCGCCGCCAGCAGCGCCGCCGCCCGCCAGGTCATCGCGGTGTGGGCACGGTGGCCAGCACCGTGTCCAGCACGGCGTCGACGGCGACGCCCTCCAGTTCGACCTCCGGGCGCAGCCGTAGCCGGTGCCGCAGCGTCGGTCGCGCCACCGCCTTCACGTCGTCGGGTACGACGTGCTCGCGGCCGGCCAGCCAGGCCCACGCCTTCGCGGTGTTCAGGATGGCCGTGGCGCCGCGCGGGGACGCTCCCAACTCCAACGCGGGCGTGACCCGGGTGGCCCGGCACAGGTCCACGATGTAGCCGAACAGCGGCTCGGCCAGGTGCACCCGTGCCACCGCGGCCCGGGCCGAGGCCAGGTCGGCGGCGGTGGCCACCGGGCGTACGCCGGCGGCGGCCAGGTCGCGGGGGTCGAACCCGGCGTGGTGCGCCCGCAGCACACCCAGTTCCTCCTCGCGGCTGGGAGTGGGCACGGTGAGCTTCAGGAGGAAGCGGTCCAGCTGGGCCTCGGGCAGGGGGTAGGTGCCCTCGTACTCGACGGGGTTCTGGGTGGCGGCCACGATGAACGGGTCGGGCAGCGCGCGGCGTTCCCCCTCCACCGACACCTGCCGCTCCTCCATCACCTCCAGCAGCGCGGACTGCGTCTTCGGCGGCGTGCGGTTGATCTCGTCGGCCAGCAGCAGGTTGGTGAACACCGGCCCCTCGCGGAAGGTGAAGGCGGCCGTACGCGGGTCGAAGATCATCGAGCCGGTGACGTCGCCGGGCATCAGGTCGGGGGTGAACTGCACCCGCTTGGCGTCCAGGTCCAGGGCGGCGGCCACCGTACGCACCAGCAACGTCTTGGCCACGCCGGGCACCCCCTCCAGCAGCACGTGCCCCCGGCAGAGCAGGGCGATCACCAACCCGGTGACCACGGCGTCCTGGCCGACGACCGCCTTGGCCACCTCGGCGCGCAGCCGGTGCAGGGCGGCGCGGGGGTCGGCCGGGTCGGCGGCGGGCGGCTCCACGGTTCCGGCGGGTCGGGTCACCGGGGGTCTCCTTCGGGTCGGTGCGGCAGGGGGACGGTGCCCGGCGCCACCGTACGGGTGGTGCGGTCCAGCCGCTCGGCCAGCTCCACCAGGTCGCGGTCGGTCTCGGGCGGGTCGCCGTACAGCAGGTCGTGGGTGGCGTGGGGATTCTCGCCGGTGCGGGCGGCGACGGCGGCGGCCACCCCGGCGGGCGGGGTGTCGGCGGGCAGGCCCAGCCGGGGCAGCAGCCGGGCCCGGGCGGCGTCCCGCAGGGTCGACGCGGCGGCGTCGCGGGCACCGGCCCGCTGGTAGAGGCGGGCCCGGCCGAGCACCGTCTCGGCGTTGCGGACGGTCACCGGTAGCGCGTCCGGGGCGGGCGGACCGAGCCGGCGGGCCCGCCACAGGGCGGCCAGCACGGCCGCCAGGAGGAGTTGCGCCAGCAGCGCCCAGAACCAGGCCGGGAAGACGCTCCACAGCGGGTTCGGTGCGTCGTCCGGCGCGTCCGCCCGGCCCCGCCCGTCGTCGTCGCCGCCGTCACCGGGCCCGCCGTCACCGTCGGGGCCGCCGGGTCGCCCAGGGTACGCGTCGTCGGGCCGGTCCTCGCCCGACTCCCCGAACCCGGAGGGGTACGCCTCGGGTGTGCGCACCGGCGCGCTGAGCGTCGGCGTCGGCGGCGGTGGCTCCGGGCCGTCCAGGTCGAGCCACACGACGCGACCGGTGGTGCCGAGCAGGCCGGTGGCGAAGGCGCGGTTGTCCCACTCGTCGATCCGGTCGTTGCGGAACGGGTCGCTCGCGCCCACCACCAGCGTGTCGACGACGCCGGGCAGCAGGGCCACCCCGCCGGCGAAGCAGAAGTCGGTGTCACCGCCCGACGGGGGCTTCGTCGTCCACCGTTGCCGGTCGACGGCGGCGGCGCGGACCCGCGCGACCTCGGGCAGCAGGCAGGGCCGCCCGTACGCGGACGGTTCCACCGCCCGTGCGGCCCAGCGGCGGGGCCCCGGCGCCACCCGCAGGCCGGCGCCCTCCAGAACCCGGCGGGACGGGTCGACCAGCACCACCCGTCGGCCGGTGGGCAGCATGCCCAACCTGTCGAGGGAGGCGGGGTGCAGCAGGTCGGGCGCGGGTACGAGCAGGGTCGCCGGGCCGGAACGGGTCGCCCGCAGCGCCGCCCCGGTGTCGGTCTCCCGCCGCACCTCGACGCCGAGTTCCCGCAGCGCGTCGGCGAGTCGGCTGCCGCCGTCGGCCCCGGTGGCCGTGGGGGAGAGGAACCCGGGGGCGTCCTGGTCGGGCTGGTCGACCTCGTGCGTGACCAGGGTGGTGGCGACCAGCAGGACGGCCAGCCCCACCGGCAGCAGGATCCGGTGCCGGCGGCGGCGTCGCCGGGCGGGCGCGGCGGGATCGGGGCGGTTCGTGGTGGCCGGCGCGCCGCTCATCGGGCCCCCTCTCCCGGCCGCGCCGGCTCGTCGAGGATCCGGCGCAGGTCGGCGGCGTGTTCCCGCATCCGCCGGTCGTGGTCGGCCGTCGCCACGTGCTGGGCGTACCAGAGGTCGGAGAAGACCGCCCCGGCGGCGGCCAGCGGCGGGCCGGCCGCCGGGCGGGCGACAGCCGTCGCGGCGACCAGTTCGGTCACCGTCATCCCGGGCCGGACCCGGACGACCCGGCGGGCGGCCAGCTCGCCCACCATGCCGCGCAGGCGCTCCCGCACCGACTCGGCGTAGCGGCCCTCGGCGGCGAGCCGGTCGGCCAGGGAGAGGTGCACGGCCGGGGGCGGGTCGGGTTCCGCCGCCCGGGGCAGGGGCACGGCCGGGCCGGCCTTCGCGGGCCGGGGGGTGCGCCGGGGCCGGCGGAGGAGGGCCGGCCGGCGCAGCCGGGGCAGCCGGCGGGGCACCCAGGCCGGCCAGGTGTACCAGGCGGTGGCGACCAGCGCGGTCGCCAGGACGAGCAGCAGCGCCGCGAGCGGCAGCGGGAGCCGGTCGCCGAGGGCAGCGGTGGTCTCGGTCCACCACCGGCTGAAGCTCATCGTGGCACCGCCAGCAGGGTGGCCTCGGCGGCGGTGGGAGCGGCCCGCGAGAGGCGGATGTCCAGCCCTTCGGTGCGGGTGCGGGTCTCCAGGTGCAGCACGGCGTCCAGGCAGGCCAGCGCCGGGTAGGCCACCGCGTTCACCCCGGCCCAGATCGCCAGGGACAACAGGTCGCCCCAGCCCGGGTCGAACAGATCGAGACCCGTCACGGCGTACCAGACACCGAGGCCGAGCCCGATCCGGACGATCCACCACACCAGGTACGCCAGCAGGCGGATCCACCCGGCACGGCCGCCGAGGCGCAGCGCGAGGGTGGCCGACCGGACCGGGGCGCGCAGTGCGGGCACCCGGTCCACCACCAGCGCCGGGGCGACGGCCCCGAGCAGGGCGAAGCCCACGAACCAGGCCGGCCCGAACAGCGACATCCCGAACATCAGCACCCCGACCAGCGCGGCGAGCGCCCCGGTGACGCCCCACCGGGCGCCGGCGGGCCGCAGCAGGTCCCGCGCGGCGACCGTACGGCCGAACAGCGTGCCGGCGGCGGCCCGGGCGGCCGGGTTGCCGAGCAGGGTCACGATCACCGCCTCGGTGGCCGCGCCCACGGCCAGCAGCAGCCAGTACGCCCCGAACGAGTCCACCCGCAGCCACCAGGCCGGCGGCGCGGTGCCCGCGCCGAGGCGCAGCGGGAACAGCAGGAACTGCTCGGCCACGGCCAGCACGAGGGCGAGGGGGATCAACACCCGGGCCTGGTTGCGCAGCAGCAGGACGGCGGAGTCGAGCAGCTCACCGACGGTCAGCGGGCGGCGGGGGAGCACGACGGTCGGGCCTGCGTCGGGCACGCGTACTCCTGCAAGGGCTGACAGCGGTGGCGCGTGACGACGCACGCGGGGATCATGGTGTCACGCGCGCCCCGCTGAGGTGGACCCGCAGGCCCCCCGGTGGCGGCTCGCGCCCAGGTTTTGCTGGGCTGGAACCACCGACGGGCAATACCATGCCGAAGGTGAGGCGAGCCCACCGACGGACGGGATGACAACATTAACCCCATGAGAGCCCGGGTACTGGTGGTCGACGACGACCCCGCGCTCGCCGAGATGCTCGGCATCGTCCTGCGCAGTGAGGGCTTCGTGCCCTCCTTCGTCGCCGACGGTGAACGGGCGTTGGCCGCGTTCCGCGACAGCCGGCCCGACATCGTCCTGCTCGACCTCATGCTGCCCGGAATGAGCGGTATCGACGTGGCACGGGCGATCCGGGGTGAGTCGGGCGTGCCGATCGTGATGCTGACCGCGAAGAGCGACACCGTCGACGTGGTCCTGGGGCTGGAGTCCGGGGCCGACGACTACGTGGTCAAGCCGTTCAAGCCCAAGGAGCTGGTGGCCCGGATGCGGGCGAGGCTGCGCCGGGGCGAGGACGTCGCGCCGGAGATGCTGTCCATCGGGCCCCCCGACAACCAGATCACCATCGACGTGCCGGCCCACACGGTCAGCCGCAACGGCGAGGAGGTCAAGCTCACACCGCTGGAGTTCGACCTGCTGGTGGCGTTGGCCCGCAAGCCGCGCCAGGTGTTCACCCGCGAGGTGCTGCTGGAGCAGGTCTGGGGCTACCGGCACGCGGCGGACACCCGGCTGGTCAACGTGCACGTGCAGCGGCTGCGGGCGAAGATCGAGCCGGATCCGGAGCGGCCGGAAATCATCCTCACCGTGCGGGGCGTGGGCTACAAGGCGGGCACCGGATAGCCTGGTCGTACTGTGACCAGCTCCCCGCTCTCCGATCCCCCCGCCACCCCCGCCCGCCGGCGCGTCGCCGTGCGGGAGCTCTGGCGTGGCGTCACCGGCCGGGCCTCGGGGCTGGTGTCGGTGGTGCGCCAGACGTGGCGGCGGTCGTTGCAGGTGCGGGTGGTGACCATCACGCTGGTGGCCTCCAGTCTGCTGGTGGGCGGTTTCGCCTACCTCATCGCCGACAAGATCACGAACATCCTGCTGGAGAACGCCAAGAGCGACGTGCGGCAGCGGCTGACCAGCGGGGCCGACTACGCGGCCAAGCAGTTCAGCCTCTACAGCCAGCCGCAGGAGGCCCAGCTCCAGGAGACCATCGACGGCACGGTCAGCTACCTGGCCGGTGGCGACCCGCAGACCAGCGGTGTCGTGGTGGCGCTGACCGCCGACGACTGGGCCGGGGTCATCCAGCCGCGCACCTCCCCGTCGGTGGACGTCCAGCCGTTGATCAGCCCGCAGCTGCGGGCGGCGGTGGCCGACGGCAACGTGGCCACCCAGATCCGCACCGGCCGGCTGACCGGCGACAGCGACCGGAAGTACCTCGTGTACGGCTCACCCGTGCCGACCAGCTTCGGCCAGGTGGAGCTCTACTACTTCGTCCCGTTGACCCTGCAGGACTCGACCGCTGCCCAGGCCACGGCGACGGTGGTGGCCACGGGGGTGGCCCTGGTGCTGCTGCTCGGCCTGCTGGCCGCGTTGGTGACCCGCCTGGTGGTGACCCCGGTGCGGGTGGCCGCGCGGACGGCGCAGCGACTCTCGGCGGGCCTGCTCGACCAGCGGATGGCGGTCGACGGCGAGGACGACCTGGCACTGCTCGCCGCGTCGTTCAACCAGATGGCGACGAACCTCCAACGGCAGATCCTGCGGCTGGAGGAGATGTCGCGGTTGCAGCGCCGGTTCACCTCGGACGTCTCCCACGAGCTGCGCACCCCGCTGACCACCGTCCGGATGGCCGCCGACCTGATCTTCGCCGAGCGCGACGAGTTCGACCCGGCGGTGGCGCGCAGCGCCGAGCTGCTCCAGGCCGAGCTGGACCGGTTCGAGGAGCTGCTGACCGACCTGCTGGAGATCAGCCGGTTCGACGCCGGCTTCGCGGTGCTCGACGCCGAGCCGACCGACCTCGTGCCGGTGGTGCACCGGGTCGCGGACCGGCTGTCGGGGCTGGCCGACCGGGTGGGGGTGACCATCGAGCTGGACGTGCCGTCCGCGCCGGTGATCGCCGAGGTCGACCCCCGGCGGGTCGAGCGGGTGCTGCGCAACCTGGTGGGCAACGCCGTCGAGCACGGCGAGGCCAAGCCGGTACGGATCACCCTGGGCGTCGACGACACCGCCATCGCGGTGACCGTCCGCGACCACGGGGTGGGCCTCAAGCCGGGGGAGGAGAAGCTCGTGTTCAACCGGTTCTGGCGGGCGGACCCGTCGCGGGCCAGGCAGACCGGCGGCACCGGCCTCGGGCTGTCGATCAGCGTGGAGGACGCCCGGCTGCACGGCGGCTGGCTGGAGGCGTGGGGCGCGCCGGGGCAGGGCGCCCAGTTCCGGCTCACCCTGCCGGCGCGGGCCGGCGACCGGCTCACCACCTCCCCGCTGCGACTGGTGCCGGCCGACGCCGCGCTGCCGTTCGGCGGTCCCGACGACGACGGTGTGCTGGCCATCGAGCCGGCGAACGCGGGGGTGTTGGCGATCGGGCCGGCCCCGGCGGGCGAGGAACGACGGGCGGAGGTGGGCTCGTGATCCGGCGGCTGCTGGGCGGAGTGCTGCTGGTGTCCCTGGCGGCCGGGTGCGGCATCCCCGGCAGCACCGAGGTGCAGGTGGAGCAGCGCGGGCCGGCGGCGGAGACGAGCTGGTCCCTGGGGCGGGGCAGCGAGCCGCCGGCGCGGGCGGCCAGCGGCAGTGACGCCGGGGAGTTCGTCGAGAACTTCCTCGCGGCGGCGGCGGGCGAGCCGGACCGGGCGTACGACCGGGTGAAGCAGTTCATCGCGCCGGCCGACCGCAACGGGTTGCAGGAGAAGCAGGGCAGCGAGGTGGCGCTGTCGGTGGTGCGGCTGACCGACGCGCCGGTGATCGAACCGGACATCGACAGCATGCAGGTCACCATCACCGTGCAGCAGGTCGGTGTGCTGCGCGCGAACGGCACCCTGGCGACGCCGGTGTCCACCGAGCCGACGTACGAGTTCCGTCTGGTCAGCGCCGGTCCTCCCGGGCAGGAGGACGCCGGCTACTACGTCGCCGACCCACCGAACGTGCTGTTGCTCAGCGACGAGGCGCTCGACCGCTACTACCAGCGCGAGACGATCTACTTCTGGAACTCCGGTCGCACCCGGCTGGTGCCCGACCAGCGGTACCTGCCGCTGGCGGTACCGGCGGAGCGGCGGGTCAGCGAGGTGGTCCGCTGGTTGACGGCGGGCCCGTCGGACTGGCTCGGCTTCGCGGCGGCCCGCCTGCCCGACCGCACCGAGATGATCAACAATGCCACCGGCTCGGACGGCCGGTGGGAGGTCAACCTCGACATGCCCACCGCCGACGACCAGCGGCTGGAGCAGTTCGCCACCCAGCTCGCCTGGTCCCTGGCCGCACTGGAGGGCGAACTCGAGATCAAGATCCTGAACCAGTCGCGGATGGAGATCGACCTGGCCCGGCAGCGGCTGGCGAACCCGGTGTACGCGCTGGGCGACGACCCCCAGCGGTTCTGCGTGTACGAGGGGGCGGTCCACCCCCTCGCGTTCCACGACGGGATCGGCGGGCCGGTGCCGGTGGTCGAGGCGGTCAACCAGGACGCGCTCTCCGCCGGGATGATCCGGGTCGGTGACGAGGTGCTGGCCGCGCTGGTGGTCGCCGGTGACGACGGGAAGCAGCGGCTCAGAGTGGGCCGGGGTGGGGCGCCCCCGGAGGCGTTCCAGGTCAGCGAGGCGTACGGGGCGGTCGGCCGCCCGGTGTGGGTGCGGTCCACCGGTGACCGGCCACACGGACTGGTGGTCGCCGACCGGCGGCTGCACCGGTTCGACGAGCGCGGCGTCATGCGGCCGGTCCAGTTGACCGTCGCCGGCGACGTGACGGCGGTGGCGGCGGCGCTGGACGGGCACCGGGTGGCGCTGGTCGTCGGTGGCCGGCTCTACGTGGCGGCGGTGACCGCCGAGGGTGGCGTACCCGTGGTCGGTCCCACCCGGCCGCTGGTCACCTCCCTGGTCAGCCCGACGGCCGTGGACTGGCTGGGCGAGAACCGCCTTGTCGTGGCCGGTTCGGCGGGCCGGCCGGCGATCTACGAGATCAGTGTCGACGGGGCGTTGGAGACCGCGCTGCGCCAGGACGTGGGCACGCCGGTGACGCACCTGGCCTCGTACCCGGCCAACCCGATGTCCCCCCTGGTCTCCGGGGCGTACATGTACGAGGCCAACGGGGTGTCGTACCGCAGCAACCCGGTCGAGCGGATCCAGCGCGAGCAGGTCCAGCAGGTGACTCCGCCGCCGGCCGGGGCGCGGCCGGGCAACCCGACCGCGCCGTTCTTCCTCTTCTGAGCCGATGGGCGGCGTCGGCGGGCTCTGGGCGGACCTGACCGACCTGGTGCTGCCCACCGTGTGCGCCGGCTGCCGGGACCGCCGGGACGGGCTGCGCCACGGCGTGTGCCCGGACTGCGTGGCGGAGTTGTCGGCGTTGCGGCCCCGCCCCGTGCGGCCGGTGGCGGCCTCGGTGGGACTGCCGTCCTGCCACGCCCTCGGCCCGTACGCGGGGCCGCTGCGGGAGGCGCTGATCGCCTACAAGGACCACGGCCGGCACGGCCTGGCCCGCCCGCTGGGCGGCCTGCTGGCCGGGGTGGTGGCGACGGCCGTCGACCCGGCGCGTCCGGTGACGCTGGTGCCGGTGCCGGACACGGCTTCCGCCGCTCGGGCCCGCCACGGCGACCACCTGGCGCGGCTGGCCCGGCACTGTGCCCACCGGCTACGCCGGGCGGGCTGGTCGGTGCGGGTACGCCGGCCGCTGCGTGCCCTGCCCCGACCGGACTCGGTGGGGTTGGACAGCGTCGCGCGGGCGGCGGCGGCCGGGGCGGCCTTCCGGGTGAAGGCACGCGTGGGCGGCCCGGACGGCGCGACCGTCGTGGTGCTGGACGACATCGTCACCACCGGGTCCACCCTCGCGGCGGTGAGCCGGGCGCTGTTCGGCGTCGGTCTCGCGCCGGCCGGGGCCGCGGTGCTGGCTGCGACGGTGAAACGACACCCGAGGTGACTGTTCGTGTTTCCGTTTCACCCCTTGGTGTATGGCCTGTGAAAAATGTTTGGCCGGCTCGGCAACGGGGGGTGACGGCCGGGCGTACAGGGGTTAGCGTTTGGCTGTCGGGGTAGGAGGTTCACCCACCCGCCCCGGCGGTGAGAGGAGGCGTAGCCGCATTCAACGGTCGACGCCGAGTGGGGGCCAACCCCGGACGCGCGACCGGAGTCAATCCAGCACGACCGTCCGAACGAGGGAGGTCACGTGGACATCGTGGTCAAGGGTCGTAACGTCGAAGTTCCGGACCACTACCGGGTGCATGTAGCAGACAAGCTCGCCAAGGTCGAACGCTACGATCACAAAATTATCCGAGTCGATGTCGAGCTGTTCCACGAGCGCAATCCGCGCCAGGCCGACCACTGCCAGCGGGTGGAGATCACCTGCGTGTCGCGGGGTCCGGTGATCCGGGCCGAGGCCTGCACGAACGACTTCTACAGCGCGCTCGACGCAGCCATCGCCAAGCTGGACGCCCGCCTGCGCCGGGCCGCCGACCGGCGCCGCGTCCACCGGGGGCGGCACGCCCCGCTGTCGGTCGCCGCCGCCACCGCCAACCTGCCGGTCGCCGACCTGCCCGCCGCGCCGCTGGGTGCCGCCGGCGGGTCCGCCACCGCCGTCGCGGAGCGGGCCGACGAGGAGTACGACGAGCAGCCGTGGCACATCGCGCGGGAGAAGGTGCATCCCGCCGAACCGATGACCGTCGACGACGCCCTGTTCCAGATGGAACTCGTCGGGCACGACTTCTACCTGTTCCAGGACAAGGAGTCCGGTCGGCCCAGCGTGGTCTACCGTCGGCACGCCTACGACTACGGCATCATCTCGCTCGCCATCTGACCCGCCGGCGTGGGTCGGGGACGCCCCCCGACCCACGCCGCGGGCCGCAGCACGAACCGACCTCGCCGAACCGCGCCGCCCGCCCGGCACTCATCCGGTGCGGTGCCGCGCGAGCAGGCCGAACACCAGGTCGTCGATCCGGTCGCCGGCCAGCCCGGGCAGCGCGCCGCGCAGCAGCCCCTCCCGGCGGAAGCCCGCCCGCTCGAGCACCCGGTGGGAGGCGGTGTTGTCGGGCAGCGTGCCCGCCGTGAGGCGGCTCAGCCCGACCGGCCCGAACGCCCAGTCGCGCAGCAGGACGACCGCGCGGGTCGCCACGCCACGTCCCCGCGCCTCGGGCAGCAGCGCGTAGCCGACCGTGCCCTCTGCGGCGGCCGGCGTGGAGTACGTCAGGCCGCAACTGCCCAGCGGTCCGCCGGTGGCCGCGTCGAGGATCAGCAGCCGGGCGACCTGTCCGGCGAGCCATCCGCCCTCCGACAGCCGGCAGCGTCGCTCGATCGTCTCCCGGCCCGGGGGCACCGGCGGGGCCTGGTTGGCGTACACCTCCGGGAGGGTGTGCAGCCGGAACATCACCTCGGCGTCGTCGGGCGCGAGCCGGCGCAGGGTCACCACGCCGTCGGTGAGCGCACCGCCGGGCAGGTCCGGCAGCAGGCGCGGCGTCGGCCCCGGCAGGTCGTCGGCCAGGCGCGCCCACACCGTCAGGTCGCGCCGCCCACCCTGCCGGACCGGTCCGGCCTGTCTGCGTACCCCCTCGTGTCGGAAGCCGGCGGCGAGCGCGACCCGCTGGCTGGCCGGGTTCTCGGCGGCGGTCAGCAGTTCCAGCCGGGCGGTCCCGGTGGCGAAGGCGTGCGCGGCGAGCGCCCGGGTGGCGGCGGTGGCGACGCCCCGCCGACGCGCCCACGGCGCGACCCAGTAGCCGACCTCGGCCTGGCTCCGGTAGGGCACCGGGTTGCTGAGCCCGATGCCGGCGAGCAGCCGGTCGGTGGCCGGGTCGACGACGGCGTAGGCGCAGCCACCGGTGGCGAAGGCCGCCGGTGCGGCCTGCGTGATCCACTGTTGGGCGTCCGCCTCCGTGTAGGGGGCGGGCAGGCCGTCGAGTGACCGCTGGGTCACCGGGTCGGCGCAGGCCGCGGCCACGTCCGCCACGTCGTCCAGGCGGTACGGCCGCAGCCGCACCCCGTCGCCCTCGACGGTCGGGCCGGTCACGCCAGGTCCCCCGGCAGCAGCGCGGCGACCCACGCGTCCGTGCGTACGCCCCGGTGGTGCAGCGCGTCCCGGGCCACGCCCTCGAAGCGGAAGCCGGTCTTCTCGGCTGCCCGCCGGGAGGCGGTGTTGCCGACGTTGGCCCGCCACTCGATCCGGGCCAGGCCGAGCGAGGCGAAACCCCAGGCGCAGAGCGCGGCCAGGGCGGCCGGCTGGTAGCCCCGGCCACGGGCGTGCGGCGCGGTCATGAAGCCGACGTCGGCGACCAGGGGGTCGCCCGGGGAGATCCGCAGTTCCACCGAGCCGGCGTACGCGTCGTCGGGGCCGGCGATCGTGAAGTACGCGCCGGTGCCGCGCGCCCAGGCCATCTCGACGACGTCCCGGAGGAAGCTCTCGGCGTCGGCGCGCCCGTACGGGTCGGGGACGGTGGTCCACTCGACCGTGTGCGGGTCCCGGCAGGTCACCACGATGGCGTCGAGGTCGCCGTCCTCCACCGGGCGCAGCCGCAGCTCGGTGTGGTCGGCGTCGGCGAACAGGGTGGGCTGGGCGGTGCCGAAGACGGCGGCCCGCCGGGCGGGCAGGGTGCCGGGGCCGGCCGGCCCCGGTGTGCCGGGGGCGGGGACCTCGCCCGGCAGCAGCGCGCCGGTCCACATCGCCCGGCTGCCCGACCGGGTGGGTCCGGGCAGCCGCAGCTCGCCCTCCGGCCGGAAGCCGGCGCGGAGCGCGACCAGGCGGGAGGCGTGGTTGCCGACGTCGGCCCGCCAGGTCAGCCGACGCAGCCCCAGCGTGTCGAACGACCAGCGGGCCAGGGCCCGGGTGGCGCGGACGGCCACGGCCTGTCCGCGCGCCCAGGGGGCCGTCCAGTAGCCGATCTCGCCTTCCGTCGGGTCGAGCCGCACCAGGCCGCAGCTGCCGAGCAGGTCGCCGGTCTCGGCGTCGCAGACGGCCAGCGGCGCGCCCGTCGCGTCCCGCCACTGCGCGGCGGCGAACCCGGTGACGAACTCGTGGGCGTGTTCGGGCAGGTACGGGCGAGGTACGGTGGTCCAACGCTGGATGTCCGGATCCTGGCAGGCCCGGTGCACCGGGTCGGCGTCGGTCGCCCGCCAGGGGCGCAACACCAGACCGTCCTCGACGATCTCCACAGGCTCCATCGGGTCATGGTGCCGGATCGTTCGCCGATGGCGTAACGGGATAACGGGGACAGCGGCGCGTCGGTCGTGTGTTATGTCGGTTTCGCGATGACGGACCCCCGCCACCAGTGACCATCGCGCCGATGGAACGCCTACGATGGGTCGAGACTGTCTAGGGGAGCGTTGATCCGTGTCGATTCTGGAAAAGGTCCTCCGCGCCGGCGAGGGCCGTATGGTGCGCCGGCTGAAGGCCATCGCCGCCGCCGTCAACTCGATCGAGGACGACTACGTCAACCTCACCGATGACGAGCTGCGCGGCATGACCGAACAGTTCAGGGAACGGCTCGCCGACGGTGAGACCCTCGACGACCTGCTGCCGGAGGCCTTCGCGGTGTGCCGCGAGGCGGCTGCTCGGGTGCTCGGCCAGCGACCGTACGACGTCCAGGTGATGGGCGGCGCGGCGCTGCACTTCGGCAACATCGCCGAGATGAAGACCGGTGAGGGCAAGACCCTGACCTCGGTCATGCCGGTCTACCTCAACGCGCTGTCGGGCGACGGCGTGCACGTCGTGACGGTCAACGACTACCTGGCCCAGCGTGACGCGGCCTGGATGGGCCGGGTGCACGACTTCCTCGGCCTCACCGTCGGCGTGGTGCTGCCCAACCGGCCGGCCGCCGAGCACCGCGCGGCCTACGAGTGCGACATCACCTACGGCACCAACAACGAGTTCGGCTTCGACTACCTGCGCGACAACATGGCCTGGTCGAGGGACGACCTGGTCCAGCGCGGCCACAACTTCGCCGTGGTCGACGAGGTCGACTCGATCCTGATCGACGAGGCGCGTACCCCGTTGATCATCTCCGGTCCGGCGGAGCACTCGGCCCGCTGGTACGGCGAGTTCGCCGCCGTGGTGGCCCGGCTCCAGCCCGGCAAGGACGGCGAGGGTGACTACGAGGTCGACTACGCCAAGCGCACCATCGCCGTCACCGAGCGCGGTGTGGCCAAGGTCGAGGACCGCCTCGGCATCGACAACCTCTACGAGTCGGTGAACACCCCGCTGGTCGGCTACCTGAACAACGCCATCAAGGCCAAGGAGCTGTACAAGCGCGACAAGGACTACATCGTCAGCGACGGCGAGGTCCTGATCGTCGACGAGTTCACCGGTCGTATCCTGCACGGCCGCCGCTACAACGAGGGCATGCACCAGGCGATCGAGGCCAAGGAGGGGGTGGAGATCAAGCAGGAGAACCAGACCCTGGCCACCATCACCCTCCAGAACTACTTCCGCCTCTACGGGAAGCTGTCCGGCATGACCGGCACGGCCCAGACCGAGGCCGGCGAGTTCAACAAGGTCTACAAGGTGGGCGTGGTGTCCATCCCCACCCACCGGCCGATGGTCCGCCAGGATCGGGCCGACGTCATCTACAAGACCGAGAAGGCCAAGTTCAACGCCGTCATCGAGGACATCGCCGAGCGGCACCAGGCCGGCCAGCCGGTGCTGGTGGGCACCGTCTCGGTGGAGAACTCCGAGATCATCTCGCAGTTGCTGCGCCGCCGGGGCATCCCTCACTCGGTGCTGAACGCCAAGTTCCACGCCCGGGAGGCCGAGATCGTCGCCCAGGCCGGGCGCAAGGGTGCGGTCACCGTCGCCACGAACATGGCCGGCCGGGGCACCGACATCCTGCTCGGCGGCAACCCCGAGTACCTCGCCGCGAACGAGCTGCGTCAGCGCGGCCTCGATCCGCTGGAGAACGAGGAGGAGTACGCCAAGGCGATGGAGGAGGTCCTGCCGAAGTGGAAGCAGGCCTGCGACGCCGAGGCGGAGGAGGTCGGTGCCGCCGGCGGCCTGTACGTGCTGGGCACCGAGCGGCACGAGTCGCGCCGCATCGACAACCAGCTGCGCGGCCGGTCCGGCCGGCAGGGTGACCCGGGTGAGTCCCGCTTCTACCTGTCGCTGCAGGACGAACTGATGAAGCGGTTCCGCTCCGGGGCGGTCGAGGCGGTCATGGAGCGCTTCAACATCCCGGAGGACGTGCCCATCGAGTCGAAGATGGTCACTCGCCAGATCAAGAGCGCGCAGGCCCAGATCGAGGGCCAGAACGCCGAGATCCGGAAGAACGTCCTGAAGTACGACGAGGTCATGAACAAGCAGCGCCAGGTGATCTACGCCGAGCGGCTGCGCGTGCTCAACGGGGAGGACCTCTCCGACCAGGTGCGCAACATGATCGACGACGTGATCGGGGCGTACGTGGTCGGTGCGACGTCCGAGGGCTACGCCGAGGACTGGGACCTGGAGCAGCTCTTCACCAGCCTCAAGCAGCTCTATCCGGTGGGTGTCACCATCGAGGAACTGGAGGAGGAGGCGGGCGGCGCCCGCAGCGCCATCGACGCCGACTTCCTCCTGGCCCGCCTCCGGGAAGACGCGCACGCCGCGTACGGCCGGCGCGAGGAGCAGCTCGGTGAGGAGGGCACCCGCCAGTTGGAGCGGATGGTCCTGCTCCAGGTGATCGACCGCAAGTGGCGTGAGCACCTCTACGAGATGGACTACCTCCAGGAGGGCATCAGCCTGCGGGCGTACGCCCAGCGCGACCCGGTGGTGGAATACCAGCGCGAGGGCTTCGACATGTTCGCCACCATGATGGACGGCATCAAGGAGGAGACGGTCGGCTTCCTCTACAACCTCGAGGTGCAGGTCAACGAGCCGGAGCCCGAGGCCGAGGAGGTCGCCCTGCTCGACAAGCCGGTGGAGATCCGGGCCAAGGGCCTGGGCCGCGCGCCGCAGCAGCAGGGGCTCCAGTACTCGGCGCCGACCATCGACGGCGAGGCCGGTTCCGGTGCGGTCGCCGTGGAGCGGCCCGAGGAGCAGGCCCCGGCGCTGGGCATCGGCGGGCCCGCCCCGGCCGGTCGGGGCGGTGCCCCGGCCAACGGGCGTGCCTCGTCACCGCGCCGGCCCTCGCCCGGCGTTGGCGGCCAGGCCGCCGCGGCGGGCTCGGTCCGACGCACCGCGCCCGGCCAGGCAGCCTCCGGCAGCGGCCCGTCGCGCAACGCACCCTGCCCGTGTGGCTCCGGCCGCAAGTACAAGCGTTGCCACGGCGCTGCGGGCGGCGGCGCCTGAGTCTCGCTCGCCCGGTCTGACCGGGCCAGCCAACGGTCGAGCCGCGCACCCCGACGGGGTGCGCGGCTCGACCGTTGGTGCGCACAGTGCCGGCCGCACCCGCGCACCGGAGGGTGTGGTTGACGCACGTCCTTGCGAGCTGGGTGGTGTGAACGGAGGGGCGGGTTGGGCGGTCCAGTTGCGGCACCCTGCGGCATTCCCGGCACCAGATAGCCCCATCTGCCGCGAACCGTGTCCTAACCCGCGACCGGTGGGGAGTCAGGGGCCACAGGAATCGTGGGCCTGTCGCCGTCAGAGCACCTGGAGGGCGGTGCAGAGCCAGGTGCCCCGCCGCTGCTCCAGCCGCAGCGCCACCGCCCAGGTGAGACCGGCGGGGCCGGCGAGCACGGCGGCGGCCTCGACAGCCCTGGCGTGCGGTTCGCACACCCGTAGCCGCCGCAGGTGTACGCCGGGCCGGGTCGAGCGGCGTCGGGGGGCGCCCACGCGGCTGGTGGCTCGGGCGAGTTCGGCCAGCAGGTCGGCGGCCCGGGTGGGGTCGAGCAGGGGCCGTAGCTGCCCCGGCGGGCGGTAGCCGTTCAGCACCTCCAGCCAGGTGGCGACGAAGCGGTGCGCCACCCGCGTCGTGGTGGGCGTGGCCGTGGTCAGCGCGTCGGGCGGCAGCCTGGTCGGTTGGCCGGGGCGGCGGGGCAACGGCGCGGCCCGGTGCCGGCGGTCCGGTGGCCGGTCGTGGCGTTGACCGGCGAACAGGTCGAGGGCGAGTTGGGCGTGGCCGGGCCAGTTCGAAGGATCCTCGTCGGTGCAGGGCGGCTCGCAGGACGGGGCCGGACGGATCCGCACGGGCGGCCGGCTCGGCCCGGGACGTCGGGGGTCGGACATCTGAGGTCCCCTCGATCTTGTGTTTGCCTACGTTTGCCTTCGACAGTCTCGATTCTCCGGCATGGCAGAGCCGATGGTCAATACACGCGGATCACTCGGGCTCACGGTCGGTGAGCGGGTTGCCGCGTACCCACTCGGCGGTCTCCGCGTACTTGTGCTGGATGTACTCCTCCAGCCGTGTGCGCTCCACGCGCCACTGACCGCGCCCACCGATCTTGATGGCGGGCAGTTCGCCGCTGCGGACCATGTGGTAGACCTGCGAATCCGACACGTTGAGCTCCGCCGCCACGTCGGACAGCAGCAGGAACCTCGGCTCCACGGAGACTCCCCACGTTGACGTCGTTTGGTTCAGTTTGCCACCGACAGCCCGCACGGCCCAGTCCCGGCGAGGTGCGGGTGAGCGGCCGGAAGCCGGACCCACGGCGGGGGAACTTCCGCCAGGGTCGGTGCGGGGTGTATGACGGTCGGGGCGTACGGCATGATCGGCGCCCGGACCGGCGACGCGGCCGGCGGAGGAGCGACAGCGGGGAGACGACCGGTGACCGACGAGCGGGTCCGGGTGTACGTGCCGGCGACCGTCCCGATGCTGGCCCGGCTGCGCGAGCACGGCCTCGCCGCCGCCGAGGCACACGCCGTGACGCCCGGGCTGCGGGAGTGGTACGCCGAGGGCGACGAGGAGGAACTGGAGTACGTGGCCTTCACCCGGGCCGCGCAGGACGCCCTGCAACTGCTGCGGCACGACCCCGCCGCGCCCCGCCGCCGGGTGGTGGTCTCGGCCGACCTGCCCGCCTCGGCGCTCGGGCGGGGCGACGGCGAGCTGGGATCCAGCGTGCTGGACCTGGCGGGGCCGGTGCCGGCGGCTGCCGTGGCGGCGATCCACGTCGACGGTGCCGACGCCGTGGCCGACGTGGGCGCGGCGGTCGACGTGGTGCTGGAGGCGGTGGCGGGCGACGCCGACGCCCAGTTCACGGTCGACGGCGTCGAGGACCACGAGCTTGAGTGGTACGACCCCTCAGAGTTGAACGAGGTCCTGCGCGCCCTGTCCTGAGGCGGCCCTGGCGGGCTACTCCTCGTCCTGAGGCGGCCCTGGCGGGCTACTCCTCGTCGTCGGCCGGGGCCGGGCCGAGGGTCCGGCCGAAGGCGACCAGGGTGGTCAGCGCGCCGACGAACAGCACCCAGATGCCGTTGTCGACCCGCGAGGTGCCCAGCGACGTCTGGGCCACGGCGTCGGCTTCGCTCAGCGCGCTGGCCAGGTCGAGCAGGGAGCGCCCGCCGACCCGGATGATCACCTCGGCGAGCAGCAGCAGCAGGCCCGTGCCCGCCCCGGCGAACAGGTACGCGGGCCAACGTGGCGCGGCCGCGGCCGGGTCACGTCGCTGTGCCCGGCGGCTGGCCCAGGTCAGGTAGCCGAAGGCCAGCAGACCCGCCACCAGGCCGGCCAGCAGCGACTCCGTCCGCGACACCCACTTCGCCGCGCCGACCAGGGCCTCCTGGGTGCCCCCGTCGCCGCCGAACAGGTCGAACAGCGGGTCGCGGGCCCGGCTGAACGCCACCACGAAGAGCAGCGCACCCAGGGCCGCGGCGACCACCGCGCCGACCACGGCACCGTCACGGGCTCCGGCGAGCGCACCGCCGATGACCGCCGCCGCGGCGGTGGTGCCGGCGATCACGTTGGTGGTGGCGTTGTCGGCGTAGGTCAGGTTGATCGCGATCGCGGTGACCAGCCCGACCACCATGCCGACGCCGATGGCCCCGACGAACCGGAGCGTGGCCCGGTCGCCGTACCGTCGGGTCAGCGGTTCCGCCCCGGCCAGGGCGAGGGCCGCCCCGGCGACCAGTGCCGCGGAGATCACACCGGGCAGGGCGAACGCGGAGAGACTGACGGCGGTGACGCCGGCGGCGGCCGACTGGATCGCCTCCCGGGTCGACCACAGCATGGCGGCCAGCCAGCCGCTCGCCAGCAGCGCGAGCAGGGGGGCGAGGGGGGCGGCCGGTGTCCCGGGCGCGGTGCCGGCGGCCGGCTCGTCGGTGTCCGGCTGGTCCGGCTCCGCGGCGGTCGAGCTGCCGGGCTGGTTGCTCATCGTCTCCCCTTCGCCAGCCACCCGGCCCCTGACCGGCCGGGACGTTCCACGGCAACCCAGCGTACGCGCCCGCCGACCCCCACCCCCGAACCCTCGCCCACCTGTCTTCCTTCGGCTCGTCGATGCCTGCGGGTAAGGATCTGTGCCCGAAGCGGACGGAAACCTCGCGATCGACGGTGTGGCGGCCGGCGGGGCGTGCTGCCGGTGCGGGCGTCGTGGGAGAATCGTGCGGGGTCCCGCCGTGGGCGGGACCGGTTTCGCCACCGCTGTCGAGATCGCCAGGAGCCTTGATGGACGCCGTGTTCTCCGTACCCGAGCCGCGCAACGAGCCGGTCCGCACCTACGAGCCCGGCAGCGTCGACCGGGAACGGCTCCAGCGGCGGCTCGCCGAACTGGCCGCCGAGCGGATCGAGCTGCCGATGACCATCGCCGGCGAGCAGCGGATGGCCGGCGGCGACCCGATCGACGTGGTCCAGCCGCACAAGCACGCGCACGTGCTCGGCGTCACCGGGCACGCCACCCACGACGACGCCCGCGCCGCCGTCCGGGCGGCGGGGGCCGCCGCCCCGATGTGGCGGGGCCTGCCGTTCGAGGAGCGGGCCGCGATCTTCCTGCGCGCCGCCGAACTGCTCGCCGGCCCGTGGCGCGACACCCTGAACGCCGCGACGATGCTGGGGCAGTCCAAGACCGTCGTCCAGGCGGAGATCGACTCGGCCTGCGAGTTCATCGACTTCCTGCGGTTCAACGTGCACTTCGCGCGCGAGCTGCTGGCCGAGCAGCCGATGTCGTCGCCCGGCGTGTGGAACAGGTTCGACCACCGGCCGCTGGAGGGCTTCGTCTACGCGGTCACCCCGTTCAACTTCACCGCCATCGCCGGCAACCTGCCCTCGGCGCCGGCCCTGCTCGGCAACACGGTGGTGTGGAAGCCCGGCCCGACCCAGCAGTTCGCGGCGCACTTCACCATGCGGCTGTTCGAGGCGGCCGGCCTGCCGCCCGGCGTGATCAACATGGTCACCGGCCGGGGCGAGGAGGTCTCCGACGTGGTGCTGGCCGACCCCGACCTGGCCGGCATCCACTTCACCGGCTCCACCAAGGTCTTCCAGCAGCTGTGGCGCACGGTCGGCGACAACATCGCCCGCTACCGTGGCTACCCGCGCCTGGTCGGCGAGACCGGCGGCAAGGACTTCGTGGTCGCGCACCCCAGCGCTGACGTGGACGCCCTGCACACGGCGCTGATCCGGGGCGCCTACGAATACCAGGGCCAGAAGTGCTCGGCGGCCTCCCGCGCGTACGTGCCGCGCTCCCTCTGGGAGAGCGGTCTGCGTGACCGGCTGGCCGCCACCGCCGACTCGCTGACCTACGGCGACGTCACCGACTTCCGCAACTTCGGTGGTGCGGTGATCGACGACAGGGCCTTCTCCCGGCACACCGCCGCCCTGGAGCTGATCTCCGGTGACGACACGTGCCGGATCCTCGCCGGCGGCACCGCCGACGACTCCGTGGGCTGGTTCGTGCGGCCCACCCTGTTCGAGTGCACCGACCCGGCGCACGAGACGTTCACCACCGAGTACTTCGGGCCGATCCTCGGGGTGCACGTCTTCGACGACACCCGCTTCGACGAGGTCGTCACGCAGGCCGAGGCGATCGCCCCGTACGCCCTCACCGGGTCCATCTTCGCGACCGACCGTACGGTGGTCGACGCGGTGGCCGAGCGGATGCGGTACGCGGCGGGCAACTTCTACATCAACGACAAGCCCACCGGGGCGGTGGTCGGGCAGCAGCCGTTCGGAGGCGCCCGCGCCAGCGGCACCAACGACAAGGCCGGGTCCTGGCACAACCTGGTCCGCTGGATGTCGCCCCGGACCATCAAGGAGACCTTCGTCCCACCGACCGACCACACGTACCCCCACATGGGCTGAACCGGCGACGGCCGTCGGTGGCGCACGATGCGTCACCGACGGCCGGGTCGGTCCCTTGCGGAACCGTCTCCCGCCGACAGTGCACATAGGAAACCCCAACGGGTGGCGAAACTGTGAAATCCTGGACGCCGCGTCGGCAAAGTGGCAGCGTAAGGGGCATGGCGGAATCCGGAGTCAACCCCACGGCGGCAGCTCTGCTCGGGCTGCTCCACGAGGGCCCGATGACAGGCGGCCAACTGATGGCCGCCGCCGAGCGCCGGCTGGCGCCGTACTGGTCGATGACCCGCAGTCAGGTCTACCGCGAGCTGCCGGTGCTGGCCGAGCGCGGGTTCGTCCGGATGGGCAAACCCGGCCCGCGATCCAGCCAGCCGTACGCCCTCACCGCCGCCGGCAAACGGACCTTCTCCCGCTGGCTCGCGGAGGACCCGGGGCGCGACACCATCCGCAACCCGATCGCGCTGCGCATCGCGTTCGGGTCCCTGCACTCGCCCAGTCAGCTCAAGAACCTCCAGGCGGCGGCCAACGAATACCACACCGAGGCCCTGGCCCGGGTACGCGAACAGGTCAAGAACGCCAAGAAGGAGGGCGAGACCTACGACGCGTCCGCGCTGGAGTTCGCCGTGGCCTACCACAAGGCCGCCCTGTCCTGGCTCAAGAGCGCCCCGGTCGGCTGATCGGGTGACGCCTCCGCCCCACCCGCCGCGACCACCCCGCCATGATCGACGGCCGGGACTGCGGGGCTCGCAAGCTCACTCCTCTCCCGAGCGGGGTCGGTTTGGCTCGGGACTGCGGGGCTCGCAAGCTCACTCCTCCCCCGAGCAGTACCCTTGGCTGTCGTGACCGCTGCCGATTACGCCGAACAGCTCAAGGACCTCGACGCCACCCTGCGCAACATCGAGGCCGTGCTCGACCTCGACCGCCTGCGCGCGGACAAGGCACGGCTGGAGCAGGAGGCCTCCGCGCCCGACCTGTGGGACGACCAGGCGAAGGCGCAGCAGGTGACCTCCCAGCTGTCGTACGTCAACGGTGAGATCGACAAGCTGGGCAGCCTGCGTTCCCGGCTCGACGACGCCGGGGTGCTGCTGGAACTGGCCGAGGCGGAGTCCGACCCGGGGGTGCTCTCCGAGGTCGAGACGGAGATCACCGGGCTGGGCAAGGCCATCCAGGAGATGGAGGTCCGCACCCTGCTCTCCGGCGAGTACGACTCCCGGGAGGCGCTGGTCGCCATCCGGGCCGGCGCCGGTGGCGTGGACGCGGCGGACTTCGCCGAGATGCTGCTGCGGATGTACCTGCGCTGGGCGGAGCGGCACGGCTACCCGACCGAGGTCTACGAGACCTCGTACGCGGAGGAGGCCGGGCTGAAGTCGGCCACCTTCACGGTCAAGGTGCCGTACGCGTACGGCACGCTCAGCGTCGAGTCGGGCACCCACCGGCTGGTCCGGATCAGCCCCTTCGACAACCAGGGTCGCCGGCAGACCAGCTTCGCCGGCGTCGAGGTGCTGCCCGTCGTGGAGCAGACCGACCACATCGACATCCCCGAGAACGAGATGCGCGTCGACGTCTACCGCTCCTCGGGCCCCGGCGGGCAGAGCGTCAACACCACCGACTCGGCGGTGCGGATCACCCACGTCCCGACCGGCATCGTGGTGACCTGCCAGAACGAGAAGTCCCAGCTGCAGAACAAGGCCTCGGCGCTGCGCGTGCTCCAGGCCCGGCTGCTCGAACGCAAGCGGCAGGAGGAGCAGGCCAAGATGGCCGGGCTCAAGACCGACGCCGCCGGTTCCTGGGGTGACCAGATGCGTTCGTACGTGCTGCACCCGTACCAGATGGTGAAGGATCTGCGCACGGAGCAGGAGACGGGCAATCCGAGTTCGGTCTTCGACGGCGACCTGGACCCGTTCATCGAGGCGGGCATCCGCTGGCGCAAGCAGCAGCAGCTCGCCGGCGACGGTGCGTGACGGGTCGTTGGCGGAGCGCGCCGTCGATCTCCAGGTGGCGGGCCGATCCGATGACTCGCGCCGCAACGGCGGGGCGTAGGACTTGGCAGGTTGGTTACACCGCGTAGACTCACCACCCGTGATTCAGCTTGAGCAAGTGACGAAGACGTACCCGAAGGCGTCCCGGCCTTCGCTCGACAACGTGTCCGTCTCGATCGAGAAGGGCGAGTTCGTCTTCTTCATCGGTCCCTCCGGCTCCGGCAAGTCCACGATCATCAAGATGCTGCTGCACGAGGTCAGCCCCAACAAGGGGCGGGTCGTCGTGAACGGCAAGGACGTCACCTCGATGCGGTCCTGGAAGCGACCCCACTTCCGCCGCTCGATCGGCTGCGTCTTCCAGGACTTCCGGCTGCTGCCGAACCGCACCGCGTACGAGAACGTGGCGTTCGCCCTCGAAGTGATCGGCAAGACCAAGGCGGTCGCCCGCCGGGTCGTGCCGGAGGTGCTGGAGCTGGTCGGGCTCGGCGGCAAGGAGCACCGTTACCCGCACGAGCTCTCCGGTGGTGAGCAGCAGCGGGTCGCCGTCGCCCGGGCGTTCGTGAACCGTCCGCTGATCCTGCTCGCCGACGAGCCGACCGGAAACCTGGACCCGGACACGTCCATCGAGATCATGCGCCTGCTGGACCGGATCAACCGCACCGGCACGACCGTCGTGATGGTCACGCACGACTCCAACATCGTGAACCAGATGCGCCGCCGGGTCATCGAGATCGAGAGTGGCCGGATCGTGCGCGACCAGGCCCGCGGTGTCTACGGCTGACGCGGCCCACCCGCCGCCGAGATCTGACGACGAACACCTCACGCCGGAGAGCCGGAGGAAAACCCGATGCGCGTGAAATACGTCCTGTCCGAGGTACTGGTCGGACTGTGGCGCAACGTGACCATGACCATCGCGATGATCATCACGATGGCGGTCTCGCTGACCATGCTCGGTGCCAGCGGCCTGATCTACAGCAAGGTCGCCGACATGAAGGAGCTGTACTTCGAGAACATCGAGGTCTCGGTCTTCCTCAAGTCCGACGTGACACCGGAGCAGAGCGAGGCCATTCGCGCCCGGCTCGACGCCGACCCCCTGGTCGAGGAGGTCACGTTCGTCAACAAGGAGGAGGCGTTCAAGCGCTTCCAGGAGATGTTCCGGGACTCGCCGGACCTGTTGAGCGCGGTCAAGGCCGACGTGCTCCCCGAGTCGTACCGGCTGAAGCTGGTCGACCCGCAGCAGTACAAGACGATCTCCGAGCAGTACGGCGCGGTCGAGGGCGTCGACCAGGTGGTCGACCAGAGCCAGGTGCTCGACAAGATCTTCGACCTGTTCACCGCGGGGCAGAACATCGCGCTGGTCGCCGCGATCGCCATGGCCGTGGCGGCCCTGCTGCTGGTCGCGAACACCATCCAGGTCGCCGCGTACAGCAAACGGCGCGAGGTGGCGGTCATGAAACTGGTCGGCGCCTCCAACTGGTTCATCCAGGCACCGTTCGTGCTGGAGGCGGTGGTCGCCGGGCTGATCGGCTCGATCCTGGGGCTCGGGGCCCTGATCGCTCTCAAGGTGTTCCTGTTCGACGGCGCGTTGAGCACGTTGCAGGGCCTGTTCGCCCCGGTCAGCTGGGGTGAGGTGTTCCTGACCTTCCCGGTGATGGCCGGTGTCGGCGGCCTGATCAGCGCGATCACCGCCTGGGTCACCCTCCGCTTCTACCTGCGGGTCTAGTCGCCGGTACGACCCCAGGGTCGTCTTGCGCGGCTGAGGTTCGTAGGCCGCGTTCAAGGACCCTTCCGCGCCGGAACAAAGGGCACGGGAGGGTCCTTGTCGTTCGGGTAGCATGATCTCCGCTCTCCGGCCGACCGGGGAGCGGCCAGAAAGGGGGTGTCACCGATGCCACGGGAGAAGGGGCGAAAGGTAGTCGCCTCCAACAAGAAGGCGCGCCACGACTACGCCATCCTCGACACCTACGAGGCGGGCATGGCGCTGACCGGCACCGAGGTCAAGTCGCTGCGGGCGGGGCGGGCGTCGCTGGTCGACGCGTTCGCGCAGGAACGTGACGGCGAGCTCTACCTGCACGGGATGCACATCCCCGAGTACACCCAGGGCACCTGGACCAACCACGAGCCCCGGCGTACCCGCAAGCTGCTGCTCAAGCGGCTGGAGATCGACCGGCTGATCGGCAAGACCCGCGAGGGCGGGCTGACGATGGTGCCGTTGCAGGTCTACTTCTCCGACGGTTGGGCCAAGGTGGAGATCGCCCTGGCGAAGGGCAAGAAGTCCTACGACAAGCGGCAGGACCTCGCCAAGCGGGACGCGGACCGGGAGATCGCCCGGGTCGTCGGCCGGCGCGGCAAGGGCATGGACGACTGAAAAGTCCGCTTTGTCTGGTTCGGTGTCCAGGTCGGTGAACCTCGGGATGAATCCCGTTGCGGCAGGCGTTAGGCTTGGTGTGGCCGCCGTCAGGAGCGGCCCGTCGAGGGGGTGACTGGTTTCGACTTCGTACGTTGCGGTAGGGGAAGCGAGCCGAGGAAGCCGACGTCGTCTCGTGAATCGGTCGTCGGAAACTTATAAGCGCCAAGAACAATCGCGCTGACTTCGCTCTCGCCGCCTGAGGCGAGTAGCTAAGTCTGTCGGCCTGGGAGCGCCTTCGACCCAGTAGCCGGCATCAGCTAGAAGGCTGGCCAATCGGACCCGGTCGCGGGGTCCGTGCGGCGAGATCAATCAGCGACTGGGCCCGTCACACCGACTCGCTCGCGTGATCGGAGGGGCCGAGTAGAGGCACAGCGAGCTGCGCTCGGAGAAGCCCTGCCAAACCGGCGAAGGACCCGGGTTCGATTCCCGGCACCTCCACCACCTGAACTGTGCGCCCCGGCCCACTGGCCGGGGCGCACAGTCGTTCCACCCCCGCACGATCGCCACCCCGGCAGGGAACCCGCCGAGGTGCCGTCGGTCCACCCCTGGACAGGACACCGCCTCCGGGGCCACCATCGGCGTACGCGGTCAGCGACGCGGGAGGTGCCCCATGGCCACCGATCCGATCCGGCAACCGTCCACCGCCCCCGGTCTGGTGGGTGCCGGCCACACTCTCAGGCTGCTGCTGCTCGACCCGGCCGAGCCGGTACGGCGGGATCACCTCCGCCGCGGGCTCATCCCCCTGAGCCGGAGTTTCGTCGAACACGTGCAAGCCACCGAAGGCCCCGACGGCCGGTACGCGGAACTCGTCCACGCCGCACCCCGACTCGACCGGGGAGTGCGGCTGCTGGTGCGGGAACACGCCGTGATCGCCGCCAGCCTGGACGCGCTGCACGAGACGGTCCGGCGGCCCGGGGTGGGCGCGGACGAGCTGCGCCACGCCGTCGCGCAGCTCCTCGGGGCGCTGCACCGGCACCGGCAGCGCGGCGCGGATCTCATCTGGCAGGCGTACCAGACGGATCTCGGTGGGGAGACCTGAGCGGCCCGGAACCGACCGGCTGACCCGTGCGTCCAACCCGTATGCGTCGATTCATCGCCCTGCTGGGCCTGCCACTGCTGCTGATGGCCGCCGGCTGCGCCTCCGGTGGCGACGACACCGCCGACGGGTCCGCGAGCCCCGACCACCTCGACGAGGCGTTCCACCAGCGCGCCGCCGAGGTGGCCGGGAACTGGCGGCCGGGCCCGACGTGGACGGACGGGTACGTGCCCCTCCAGGGCCCCACCGTGCTCGTCGGTGACCCCGATTTCACCCCGGACACCGAGGCGGCGTTCCGTGCCGGCTGGTTCCGCGCCCAGGTCGCCCTGCCCGGCGCGCGTCCCGCCGACGGGGTCGTGCGCTTCCCCGACGGTCGGCTCACCGTGCCGCTGGTCAGCGCCGAGGAGGCGTACCGGCAGCTCGACCAGGGTGACCCGCCGCCGTGCGCCGGGCGCCCCAAGGAGCCCGCCACCCCGCCGCCGGCCGGCCCCTCCGACGGGCCCGACGCCGCGACCGGCGACGCCGCGTCGTTCGCCTGCATCCCGCTCACCGTGACCAGGGTCGAGCTGGGCGCGGCGACCGTGCGGACCAGCCGGGGTGAGGCGCAGGTGCCGGCCTGGCTGTTCACGGTCGAGGAGATCGCCGCGCCGGTCGCCCGGCTCGCCGTCGCCACCGAGGCCGTCGCGGAACCCCCGCAGCCGACCGGCCCGAAGTCCCCGGCCCCCGAGGAGCTGGTCGGCGCACAGGACCTGGTCTCGGTGGACGGTGCGACCTTGACCTACCACCTGGGCGTGGGTAGCTGCGACACCGGGATCACCCCGCTGGTGCGGGAACAGGACGGGACGGTCGTGGTCGGCGGATCGGTGGTCCGTTCCACGGGTGTCTGTGACGAGATGCTGAATCTGGAACCGGTGACCGTCACCCTCGACGCGCCGCTGGCCGCGCGGCCGGTGCTCGACGTGGTGACCGGCGCGCCGCTCCGATTCACCGGGAGGTGACCTGGCGGGCGCGGCGGGCGGCTGGTCAGAGAATGGGCGGCACGTCGGTGCGGATGGGCACCGGCAGCACGGTCGGCCGGTCGGCGGCCAGCCCCTCGGCCAGGGCCGCTCCCAGCCGGTCCAGGTCTTCGACCACCTCGGTGGCACAGCCGTAGCCGCGGGCGATCGCCGTGATGTCCAGGCCCGGCAGGTCCAGCCCCGGCACCCCCGGCGTGTCCTTGAGGGCGGCGAACGACTTGAGGATGGCGTACTGCTGGTTGACCGGCACCACGACGACCAGCGGCAGGCCCAGCCGGGCGGCGGTCCACAGGGCCTGCACCGAGTAGTGGAACGAGCCGTCGCCGATCACCGCCACCACCGGCCGGCGACGGCCGGTGTCACGCTGCGCGAGGGCGATCCCGACCGCCGCAGGCAGCCCGTAGCCGAGACCGCCGCTGGCCACGGTGAAGTACGACCCGGGCCGGGTGATCCGCAGTCGGCGGCGCAGCGCCGGCAGGTTGGACGGTGACTCCTGCACCAGCACCCCGTCGACGGGCCAGTGCGCGGCCAGGGCGGCGAACAGTGCGTCGGCGCTCGGCGGGGAACCCGCCTCGGGCGGGGGCGGGGGCGGGCGGGCCGGCGGCGCGGGGCGGTCCGTGGCCGGCACGAGGTCGAGCAGGTCGGCCAGGGTCAGGCCGGCGTCGCCGAGCAGGCTGTCGCCGACCGGGGCGCGGGCCGCCTCGTCCGGGTCGTCGGTGACGTGCAGCAGCCGTACCCCGTCGGGCAGGTACTCACCGGGCACGTGCGGGTAGTACCGGAACACGGGGGCACCCACCACCAGCACCGTGTCGCACCCGCGCAGTCGTTCCGCAAGGGGTGCGATCGCGTAGGGCAGCACCCCCTGGAAGTGCGGATGGTCCTCCGGGAAGACGGCCCGCTCCGGGGCGGGCGCGGCCCACACCGGGGCGGCGATCCGTTCGGCGAGGGCGACGGCGGCGGGCCAGGCGTCGGCCCGGTCCACAGCCCCTCCCAGCACCAGCGCGGGCGCGCGGCTGGCCGCCAGCACCGCCGCGAACTGGCCCAGCCGGTACGGGTCGGGGGCGATCCGGGTGGAGACGCCGCGTACCGGCCGGGGCGGGTCGGCGGGCTGCGCCCAGTCGTCCAGCGGCAGGGAGAGGAAGACCGGCCCGGCGGGTGGCTGGACCGCCGTCGCGTACGCGCGCATGACCGCGGCTGGGACGTCCTGCGCGCGGACGGGCTCGTGGGCCCACTTCACGTACGGCCGGGGCAGGTCGGTGGCGTGTCGGGCGGCCAGCCGGGGCTCGATCAGCAGCATCTCCCGGGTCTGCTGGCCGGCGGTGACGATCAGCGGGGTCCGGTTGTGCCAGGCGGCGACGAGGTTGCCCATGCCGTTGCCGGTGCCCGGGGCGGTGTGCAGGTTGACGTGCGCCGGCCGCCCGGTGGCCTGCGCGTACCCGTCGGCCATTGCGACGGCCGACGCCTCGTGCAGCGCGTGCACGTAGTGCAGGTCGGCGGGGAAGTCGCGCAGGAACGGCTCCTCGGTGGAGCCGGGATTGCCGAACACGGTGGTCATGCCCAGGTCGCGGAGCAGATCGTAGGTGGTGTCGCGGACCGTTGCCATCGCCTGCGAATCTATCGGGGCAAGGCCGGCCTATCGGGCTTTTCGCCCCGGTGGTCGCCGGTCCGAGGTCACGGACGGCAGCGGTGGCGGGCCCCCGGTTGCCGGCCATTCTCCCGTGCGCATTGTCGATCACCTCGCCGCCAGACCTTAGCCAGCGCCGGGGGTGCAGGTTAAGGTGCCAGACATGGCGTTGACAGCGCGGATGGTGCCGATGGACCCTGCCGTCCCGGTGTGCGCCGCAATCCGTGCCCGAGCGTGGTTCCTGGTAGGTGCGTGACATGCAGGGAGAGGGGCGCGCGATCAGCGGGCGGACGGAGTCGATGACCGGGAAACTGCTGGTCGCGACACCCGCGCTGAAGGATCCCAACTTCGACCGTACGGTCGTGCTGCTGGTGGCCCACGAGGCCGGCGGCGCGCTCGGGGTGGTGCTGAACCGGGCCACCGAGGTGCCGGTCGCCGACGTGCTGGGCGACTGGAGCGACCTGGCCCGCGACCCGGCGGTGCTCTTCGAGGGCGGCCCCGTGCAACCCGACTCGGCCATCTGCCTGGCCCGGATGCGCAACCCGGTGAAGCGGATGCGCGGCTTCCACCAGGTCTCCGGTGCCGTCGGCACCCTCGACCTGTCGGTCGACCCCGAGCGGCTGCGGGAGAGCATCGGCGGCATCCGCGTCTTCGCCGGCTACTCCGGCTGGGGGTCGGGCCAGTTGGAGCAGGAGATCGCCGACGGCTCCTGGTTCCTGCTGGACGCGCTGCCCGGAGACGGCTTCGTCGACCGGCCCGACGACCTGTGGCCGATGGTGCTGCGCCGGCAGGGCGGCATGATGGCCGCGGTGGCCCACTTCCCGCCGGACGTGGCGCTGAACTGACCCGGCACCGCCGGCTGGCGGCCCTCGCCCGGGTGGCGGTGCCGGGTGGCTCGGGGGCCCCGCCTCGGAGGGGGCCCCGCGAGATGACCATGCGGACGGTCGTGTGTATAGTTCTTCCAGTGCCCGGGTGACCGGGCAAGGCAAGGGGCCGTGGCGCAGCTGGTAGCGCACCACACTGGCAGTGTGGGGGTCAGGGGTTCGAGTCCCCTCGGCTCCACCCTTGGAACAGCAGGTCAGCGGCCTGGTCGAAAGTCTGTCGACCAGGCCGCTGATGTGTCTACCGACCCGGCCGCATCACCGCTTCTCACACCTGCTGCGCGTGTCACATCCCGGCACGGAGCACCAGCCCGCGGGGCGGGGGGAGCCCGGCTCAGCCGTAGTAGACGATGACCGTGCCGACCGCGGCGACGTTCCACAGCATGTGGGCCACCACGGCTGCCGTCAGCCGGCGGGTGGCCAGGAACAGTCCAGTGTAGACCAGGCCGGCGACGGCGATGGAGAGCGTGTTCAGCGCGTTGGCCGGCAGGTGCAGCAGGCCGAACAGGAGCACCGAGACGACCGCCGCCACCCGCAACGCCACCCGTGGCCGGGCAGACCGTTGCGGGATCGCCCCGAGCAGGAATCCCCGGAAGTAGAGTTCCTCGGCGATGCCACCACCCACGATGCCCAGAACGAGTGTGGCGGCCACGGCGGCCGCTCCGCCGGAGGTCATCCGAAGGATCTCCTGGACTTCCGGATTGGCGGCGCCGCCGGCGGCGGGCAGCAGCACCCCGAACTCCAGCAACAGGCGCGGCGGAACGGTGGCCACCGCGATCAGCGCGTCCCGCTGCCAGTGCCGCGATGTCAGGCCCAGACTCCGGTGGGTCAGCCCGTGGCGGCGCAGCCACCAGGCGATGAGGGCGGTGGCCGACACCAGTTCGGCGCCGGCAACGGCGAGCAGCGCCACCGGCGCCCCGTCTGCCGCGAACAGGCCCGCGGCGAGCGGCGGACCGACGAAGCAGATCAGCGCGCCAGCGAGGAACAGTCCGGTGGTGCGGACGGGTGCGGGTACGGTCACGGCTGGTCCAGCCTCTCAGTCGGCGGCTCGAGTCGATCGGCGTACCGGTAACCGGGATGGCCGGCCGGCGGGATATCGACTTTCGATATCCTAGACGAGGTGCATATCGAATTTCGATGTGGGGGGCGTTGTGCGCACTGACGTCGGGGGGCGTCGTCCCCCTACCGGTCCGGCGGGCCAGTGGGCCTTCGAAGCGGCCACGGCGGGTGCCGTGGCGCCCTGCTGGCTGCCGCCTCGGCGCTGGGTGTGCTGGTCGCAGACCACCTGATCGTGCCCGTGACAGTGACGCCCGACCTGGGGCCGCAGGTCACGGCCGGTCGCTTCGCGCTCGTCCCCCAGGGCACCGCCATCCTGACCGTGACCGAGCCGACCGCCGGCGACCGGCTCTGGGTCTTCGGGCCGGCGCTGCTGATCGCCGCCGTCATCGCGGCGGCCGGAGCGTTGCTGTGGCGGGTGGCGCGGTCGCTGCGCACCGCGCGGCGGCAGAGTTCCTGCGCCGGGGCGCGGCGCTGCGCGCCGACCTCGACGGCCTGGTGTGATGGTCCCGGCCGACGACGAGCAGTTCACCGGTCACCGGGTGGTCTGCCACCTCGACCGACTGCTCACTGAGCGCCGGATGACTCTCACCGAACACACCTATGCTGAGAATCCATCTGACCTTCGCCGACCTGGCTCAGTCTCGCATGCTCGAGGGACTGGGGCCGGACGTCGAGAGTGCCTTCGCGTTGCACCTGTTCGGCACCGACGGCGACCTGGCCTTCCATCGCTGGCGGCGACTCGTCCGCAACCAGCTCGGTCAGCTGCTCGGGCCGGTCGCCGAGCTCGCCGCCCGGCGTACGCTGCCCCAGCTGCTGGAGCTGGCCGCGGACGAGTCGCCGGACGCTCAGCAGGGTGACCACGCGGTCCTGCGGGCCTTCGGCGCGGTCGCGGTGCGGCCGTACTGGCCGCGAATCAGCGCTCAGCTGGGCGAAGCTCGCGACGCCGGCGGTCGTACGGTGATCGCCAACGGGATGGAACGCCTGCTCAGCAGCCTCCACCCACGGTTGCATTGGCAGCCGCCGGTGCTGGAGTTCCGCGCCGGCCCGGACCGTGAGGTGCGGCTCGGCGGGCACGGGCTTGCCTTGTGCTTCGGCTTCTTCCTGACGGAGAAGAAGTGCTACCTGCTCGATGGCGAGACCCCGGCGCTCGTGCTTCCGCTCAATGCAGCGCTTCGCGGTGAGTTCTGCGGTCCGCAGGAGTCCGACATGCCTGGAATCGGCGATCTGATGGGGCATACCCGCGCGGCTGTCCTGCACGCCTTGTGCGAAAGCCGGACCACCGGCGAACTGGCTGAGCTCGTCGGCCTCTCGCTGGCCGGTGCCAGCAAGCACGCCGCGGTCCTGCGCCGCGCCGGCCTGATCACCACGCGTCGCCACGGCAGCGCCGCGCTGCACCGCATCACCACGCTGGGCGAGGCGCTGATCGAGGGACGCCGGCTGCCGCCCGCGTCCCGCACCACTTCCAATTGCCGGTCCTTGGCCCGCGCCTGCTGAGCGTGCGCTGTTTCTGAGGAGAAGAGAACTATGACGATGAATCCCTTCGACGATCCCGGCGGGCGCTTCCTGGTGCTGGTCAACGACGAGGGCCAGCACTCGCTCTGGCCGGCGTTCGCCGAGGTGCCCGCCGGCTGGCGGGTCGCCCAGGGCGAGACCGACCGCGACGCCGCGCTCGAGTACGTCACCAACAACTGGACCGACATGAGGCCGGCCAGCCTGATCGAGGCGGAACGGAGATGACCGCGACCTCGCCACCGCCGAACCTGCCGGCTCTGGCCAGCCTGCGTTTCCTGGTCGCGATCGCGGTCTTCCTGGCGCACGGCGCCCTGGAGATCCTCTTCCTCAACCAGATGGTCGGTGGCATCTATCTGTTCGGGATCATGCCGATCGCGCTGTCCGGGGTGTCCTACTTCTTCATCCTCAGCGGGTTCGTGCTGACGTGGTCGCACCGGGAGAGCGACACCACCATCCGGTTCTGGCGGCGCCGCCTGTTTCGGATCTTCCCGAACCATCTCGTCACCTATCTGGTGGCGCTCGGCCTGATGCTCGGGACCGGAGCGGCGGTCGGGTTCACCCCGGCACTGGCCCAGCTCTTTCTGGTGCACTCGTGGGTTCCGGATCCGGAGTACTACAACAACATCAACAGCCTCAACTGGTCCCTGTCCGTCGAGGTGTTCTGCTACCTGCTCTTCCCCCTGCTGCTCGGATTCGCCAGAAAGATCCGGCCGGAGCGGCTCTGGTACTGGGCCGGTGCGGCGGTCACGGTGGTGCTGGCCGCGCCCGTGGTCGCCGGAAGCTTCCTGCCGAATGAGCCGGTGCACCCGCTCGGCGACGTGTCGTTGGTGCAGTTCCTCAGTGCGCTGAACAACCCGGACCAGCCGGCGGACGCCTGGGGCCACGCCTCCCTCACCCAGGTCTGGTTCGTCTACCACCTGCCGATCATCCGCGCCGCCGAGTTCTTCCTCGGCGTACTACTGGCCCGGATCATCCTGAACAGTCGCTGGATCGGTCTGCGCCCGTTGCCGGCCGCGCTGCTGCTCGGCGCCTTCTACGTGGCCGACGTCTTCGTGCCGTACCTCTACCAGCTCAGCGCCTTCACCATCGTCCCGATGCTGCTGCTGTTGGGGTCCGTCGCGGCTGCCGACCAGCATGGCCGAGCCGGCTTCTTGCGGGCCCGCGGCCTGGTCTGGCTGGGCGATTTGACGTACGCCTTCTACCTGGTGCACGGGTCGGTGCTGATCTACGGCCACCGGGCGTTCGGCACCGTCGAAACCGAGTTCGGACCGGAGCCGAAGAGCTGGGAGATCCCGGGTGCGCTGGCGTTCCTGGCCGGAGCTTTCCTGGTGTCGCTGCTGTTGGCTTGGCTGCTGCACAATCTCGTGGAGAAGCCGGCCATGCGGCGCTGGGCCCGGCCGAAGCCGCGGCCTGCGCCTCCACCGGTGCATCCCGAGCCGGAGACGGCGGAGCAGCGGATCGCGGCGGAAGTGAGAGGGTAAGAAAGGCCATCCGGCATCGAGTGGCCTCTCCGGGGCGGCTCGTCCGAGCCGCCCCGGACCTTGGCGAGCAGATATCCGCACAATGGCAGATTTCTGCGAGCATTTCTAATGCTAGCGAGGGCATACACCGAATCCGCTGTCTACCCTGGGCGCATGCAAAGCGGAACGGTTTCAGCGTGGCGCGACCGACATTCGTGGGCCGGACTGCTGGCTTTCCTGGTGCTCTGTCCTGCTTCCATCGCCCCGCTGTCCGGCTGGGTGGTCGCCGTCACGGCAGCGGTCGCCACGGCCGTGGCGCTGATCCGGTGGCCGTTGCGAAGAACTTCGTTGGCCCATGCGGCGAGTGCCACGGCCGCTCTGTCGTTGCTGGTCGACGTCGTCTATCCGGGGCCCGCCGGACTGGCGTTGTTCTGGATGCTGTTCGAGATGCCGGCGCTGCTGACTCTGCTCGTCCGGGCGATATGGTTCGTGCCAGACCGGCAGGTGGTGGTGGTGGCGGTGGCATGCGGTGCCGCGGCGCTGCTGCTGCCGCTGCGGTTCACCGTGCGGGACGACGGTCCGGCACTGAGCGCCTCGGTCATCCTGGTCGCCCTGGCGCTGTTCCCGGTCGCCGCCGCGGCTGGCATCGGCGGCTACCTGCGGTCGCAGGACAAGCGGCGAGTGCGCGCGGTCACCGAGGCCCGCCGTCACCAGCGCCTGCGTTTGGCGGGCGACCTGCACGACTTCGTCGCCCACGAGGTGACCGGCATCGTCCTGGAGGCGCAGGCGGCCCAGTTGGAGCCGCTCGATGCCGAGCAGGCGCGGGCGTTGCTGGCCCGCATCGAGGTGGCCGGGCTGCGGGCGCTGGACTCGATGGACCACACCGTGCAGACCCTGCGTGACCCCGGCGGCGACGGCGACGACGTGGCGTCGGCCCGGGTCTATCGGCTGGCCGACCTGCCGGAACTGGTGGAGCGCTTCTCCTCCGGCTCATCGATAAGGGCCACCTTGGACCTGGCGGGCCAACTGGACGGCGCGATCGGAGCCGAGCGGGAGGCAGCCGGGTACGCGGTGGTGCTGGAGGCGCTGACCAACGTGCGCCGGCACGCGCACCGGGCCACCGAGGTGCTGGTCTACGTGCGAGCTCTCGCAGGCCCTGCCGTGGAGATCGGTGTGGTCGACGACGGCCGCGCCGGAGGCAGCCTCACCGGTCCGCGGACAGGCGGCGGCACGGGCCTGGTGGGGCTCGACGAGCGGGTGCACGCGTTGGGCGGGGAGTTGAGCGGGTCGCACCGACACCGGCTGGATGGTCCGGTGCACGTTCCCTGCGCCCGGGCTGACCGAGCCGCCGACCGCCCCGCTGCCGGCCGAGCAGCCCTGGACCGGCTGAGGCGGCAGGTTGGGCCAGGCACCGGTGGGGAGGCGCGACATATCTGCCGATCGGCAGATGTCCAGCGGTGCGTGAATGCCGATGATTGAGCTCACGGCAACCATGTAAATCGGAGGACCTGCATGATTTCCCCTAAGGTATCGGGCTATCTGTTGGCGGCGCTCGCCATCACCCTCACGGCTGGGATATCCGGCTGCGGCGACGGTGAGAGCAAGACCGAGTCACAGAGTTTCCCGCTGTCGGGGAATACCCTGAAGATCGACGCCGCGGAAACGTCCGTCCTGGTCAAGAACGGATCCGGTCGGACTGTCGAGGTGGAGCGGGTCCTGAGAGGAAAGGCGGCCGACGATGGAAATGCCGTATGGTCGATGGAAGGTGACACGCTTCAGTTGCGGATCAGTTGCTCCGGCGTGGTGGTCAACTGCGAAGGTCTGCACACCGTCGCCGTTCCCGAGGGCGTTCAGGTTCAACTGAAAGCCTCTGGCAGCGCGGTGGAGGTTGACTCCGTCACCGGGGACCTGGACGCCACGGTCACCGACGACGGCTCACTGCGGATCAGCGAGCCGGCGGGCAATCTGAAGCTGGTCAGCCACGGGGGCGCGATCACCGTCACGAAGGCGCGCTCGGCCGAGGTGACCGCCCGTACGAGCAACGACGGCAACATCCGTCTCGAGTTTGCCCGTTCGCCCCAGCAGGTCGAAGCCAGCGCGAGTGGTTCGGTCCAGGTGACCGTCCCCAAGGACGAGCAGACCTACCGGATCGTCGGCGCCGACGCGGGCAGCCTGTCGTCGGACGGCGGCAGCGACCGTTCCATCACCGTCGCGGCTGCGGACGGCACCGCGCGTGTACAGCGCGCCGAATAGGAGTTCCCATGCTGCAACTGATCGACATCACCAAGGTCTACGCCAAGGGCAAACGCGCCGTGGACAGCATGAGCCTGCGGATGGAGCCCGGAATGCTGGGCCTGCTCGGCCCGAACGGCGCGGGCAAGTCGTCGCTGATGCGGATCGCCGCGACGGTGACCAAGCCGACTTCCGGGCAGGTGCTGTTCAACGGCGACGACGTGGTGGCCAAGCCTGACCTGCTACGCCAGGCCCTCGGTTATCTGCCGCAGGACTTCGGCGTCTACCCGAACCTGACCTCCAGGGAGTTCCTGCGTTACCTGGCCGCCGCCAAGGGCCTGTCCGCCAGGTCGGCCACAGCGCGCATCGACGAGCTGCTGGAGATGGTCAATCTCACCGAGGCGCTGAAGCGGCCGCTCGGCAAGTACTCGGGCGGCATGCTGCGCCGGGTCGGCATCGCTCAGGCCCTGCTCTCTGACCCTCAGGTCATCATCGTGGATGAGCCGACCGCAGGGCTGGATCCGGAGGAGCGGGTCCGCTTCCGCAATCTGCTCAGCGATCTCGCCGCCGACCGCGTCGTGATGCTCTCCACGCACATCGTGTCGGACGTGGAGTCGGTCGCCTCCGACATCGCCATCGTCTCGCAGGGCCGACTGTTGCGCCGCGACAGCCCTGAGGAACTGCTCCGCCAGGTGGAGGGGCACGTCTGGGAGCTCGTCGTGCCGTCCAGCCAGGTATCGGTGCTCCAGCACCGATTCGTGATCAGCCGGATGGTTCGCACCGCCGCCGGCGTCCGAGCCCGACTGCTCTCCCCCGTGGCGCCGGGCGCGGACGCGGTTCCGGTCGCCCCCGATCTCGAGGACGCGTACCTGGCCGTGATCAACCAGGCCTCCGGCCGGTACGTGGACGAAGGGGCGGTGCGTAGATGAGTCTCGCGACCATCGGCGGACTGGCCATCGCCGACTGCAAGGACCGGATCCGTCGCCCCGCTTACGCGGTCACCCTGCTGGCCGCCGTCGGCCTGGGATACGTCGCCGCGCCGGACGGCGATGCCCGCTGGGTGGTGATGTACATCGGCAACCACCGCGGCGTGTACAACTCCGCGTACATCGGGACGCTGATCGCGCTGGCTAGCGCGTTGTGGCTCACTCTCGGCGGGTTCTACGTGGTGCGCAACGGGATAAGCCGGGACGAGAGCACCGGCGTCGGTCAGCTGCTCGCCGCCACGCCGGTGCGTACGATCACATATCTGTTCGGCAAGTTCGTGAGCAACTGCCTGATCCTGGCGTCGATGGTCGGGGTGCTGGCGATCACCGCGATGGTCCTGCAACTGGCCCGTGGCGAGGACCGGGCGATCGACCCGATCGCGTTGCTCACCCCGTTCGTGGTGATCGCGCTTCCGCTGGTCGCGTTCACTGCCGCCATGGCGCTGCTGTTCGAGAGCGTGCCGCTGTTGAAGGCGGGTCTCGGGAACATCCTGTGGTTCTTCGTCTGGCTGGTGGTCGCCATCGGCGGCCAGTCGCCGGGTGCCCCGCTCGGCGGCATCGGGGTGCATGCCGTGGCGGACTCCATGGCCCGCGCGATGGTGGACCAGGGCATCGACATCTCCGAGGGCGGCTTTAGTCTCGGTCTGGTCTACCTCGACAATCCCCTGCGTACCTTCTCCTGGGACGGCCTGGACCTGTCCGGGGGCTACCTGGGCGGGCGGCTCGCGATGATCGTGGTCGCGATGCTGCTGGCCTTGGTGCCGGCCTTGTGGTTCCCGAGGTTTGACCCGTCCCGCGGCCATGGCGCGGCGCCGGCGCCGGGCGCGGCGCAGCCGGTCGGGCCAGTAGCCCCGAGAGGTTCGGCGCCCCGTCCGCCGGCGCCCCGTCCGCCGGCGCCCCGATCGCCGTCGTCCCGTCCGCCGCCGCCCGACCGGCGGCAACTGCGGTGGCGACCCTCCCCACCGCCGTAGCACAGCGCGGTGGCGGGTACGGCCGGCTCCTCGTCGGCGAGTTCCGAATCCTGATCCAGGGGGTGTCCCGCTGGTGGTGGGCGGGTGCCCTGCTGATCACGGTGCTCGGCCTGGTCATGCCCTTCGGTGGGGTGATCCTGGTGATTCTGCCGCTGAGCTGGGTCTGGCCGGTGTTGGTCTGGTCCCGACTCGGCACCCAGCGGTACGAGTACGGCGTGGACGCGATCCTCGGGGCGTACCCGTGGGCGCGTCGACGGCTGATCGCCGAGTGGGCCGCCGGGGTGGTGCTCACCGCACTGACCGGCATCGCCCCGGCCGTACGGATGCTGGCCGTGGCGGACCGGCCGGGCCTGGCCGCCTGGGTCGCCGGTGCGCTGTTCATTCCATCGTTGGCGCTGGCCCTGGGCGTGCTGAGCCGCACCCACCGGCTGTTCCAGGCGATCTTCGTGATGTGGTGGTACGCCGCCGTCAACGGCATCGTGTTCCTGGACTTCATGGGCACCGCCCGCAGTGGCGGCGAGCCGGCCGGGCCGAGTCCCCTGCTGTTCGGCGGTGCTGCCGTGATCCTGGTCGTCCTCACGTTCGTGGTCGGCAGCCTGCGGCGGAATGCGCGGACGTGATGGCGCGACCGGCCGCAGGCCGGCGGTGAGCGATAGGCGATGAGGTGCCGGTACCCGCGAAAGGAGGCTGTATCGTGCCGCTCACTGAGGACGAGCGCGATGACGACGAAGGCCGCCCCCGGTTGGAGCCGGTGCCCCCGGCGACCGGTGAGGTGCCTGAGGATCAGCGCATCGCCCGGCTGGAACGGGAGGTCGAGGAGTTGCGCAGCGCGAACGAGATCCTGCGTCGGATCGCCAGGTTCCTAGCCCAGATCCCGAGCCGGCGCCTCGCCGAAGAGGAGGCGGACTGACCGGCCCAGGTCGGGAGCATCGCACACGATCGGCATTGGCCGGAGCCGGGTCCGGCCGGTGACCGTCTGTCCAGGGCGGACTGTGCCACGATGTGCAGGATGACCATTCGAGTCCTGATCGCCGACGACCAGCAGATGGTACGCAACGGCATGCGACGCATCCTTGAAAGCCAACCGGACATCACCGTGGTCGGCGAGGCAGCGGACGGCGTGGCCGGCGTCGAACTCGCCCGTAGTCTGCGTCCCGACGTGGCGTTGGTCGACATCCGCATGCCACGGATGGACGGCATCGAGGTGACCCGACTGCTCGCGGGCTCCGCAGCGACCCGGAAGACGAAGGTCGTGGTCGTCACGACGTTCGACCTGGACGAGTACGTGTACCCGGCGCTGCGCTACGGCGCGTCCGGCTTCCTGCTCAAGCGGTCCGGACCGACCCTGCTCATCGAAGCGGTCCGGGCCGCGGTGGCGGGCGACAGCATGATCAGCCCGTCCATCACGGTGCGCTTGCTGAAGCACGTCACCCAGCCGACGCCAGCACTGCCCAAGCCGATGGAGAGGCTGACGGCGCGTGAGGTGGAGATCGCCGGCCGGGTGGCGGAGGGTAAGACCAACGCCGACATCGCCGCCGAGTTGTTCATCAGCGCCGGTACGGTGAAGACCCACATCGCCAGCATCCAGCGCAAGCTCGGGGCGCGAAACCGGGTCGGGGTCGCGGTGTACGCATGGGAGTGCGGCTACGCCAGCCAGCCCCCTGTCGAATGACTCACCGGCAACATCTGCCGAACGGCAGATGTGCTCGCCACGCCCTGTGATCGAGGCTGAAGGCGAGCTTCGATCCCTCCGGGAGGGGCACGTGATGCGACGACAGACGATGGCGATGGTGCTCACGGCGGTGGCCTTGCTGCCGTTCGCCGTGGGCTGCGAGGAGAAGGCCAAGACCGGGCCGAAGCAATCCGACTCCCGTACCTTCGAGTTTTCGGGTGACCGGCTCAAGGTGGTCGGCATCGAGGCTGACGTGCAGATCGACGTCGGCTCGGGAAGTGGTATCCAGGTCAGCCGCACCGTCCGTGGCGAGGTGGCCAAGGGTTCCGGGTGGTCCATGAAAGACGGCGTGTTGACGTTGAAGGCTGTCTGCGGTGGAGTGGTCCTGGATTGTTCGGCGAAGTACTCGGTGAAGATTCCATCGGCGACGGCGGTGGAACTGGAAGGCTCCGGGAGTTCGATCAAGGTCTCCGGGCTGCGCGAAGGTCTCACCGCGAGGCTGCGGGCCGACGCGTCGCTGCGGGCCGAGAAGTGTTCCGGCACGATGCGGGTGACGAGTGACGGCGGCGACATCACGGTGAGCCGGTCCAGTTCAGCTCGTCTGACCGCCACCGCGGCGAACGACGGCAACATCAAGCTGGCCTTCGACGCCGCGCCCCGACAGGTGGTGGCCCGGACGTATGGCGGATCGATCACCGTGGTGGTGCCGGGCACGGAGACCTACCGGGTCGACGCCAAGGGCGACGGTGGCGATCGATTGCGTTCCGACCCGTCAAGCAGCCGTACCATCACCGCGATCGCCAATGATGGCCGGGTCGTGGTCCGCAGGAAATGAGCCTCCTCGTCCTCGCGACGCGGGCACGACCACCTGTGTGCTGAGACCCCGCACCGACCCTGCATGCTCGGGTCCGCGCCGGGCGCAAATACCACCCAACTCTTGCTATCATCGTCGATGCCTGTCGCCTGAAAATTATTGACAGTAATCGCTGCGGCGTACGATCTTCCGACTGTTATATATCCGACAGAAAATCCACGGCAAGCCTTGTTCTGGCTTGAGGGTTCGGCTGCGTCGCTGATTACGGGGGAATGGCGTTGCGTATTCACTTCACGCTGGAAGACCTCGCCCGTGTGCACATGGGGGAGAGTGCCGGGCCGGTCCTGGAGAGCGTCTTCGCCCTGCAGGCGCTGAGCCGCGCCGATGAGCGGGTGTTCCACGAGTGGCGCCGGCACGCCGTCGCGGCCCTCGGAGGCAGGATGACCGAGGTAACCGACCTGCTGCGCCGGTACCGACCCGTGCCGGACCTGCTCTGGCTCGGCCAGCGTGAGCTACAGCGACCGCTCGTCTCGGCCCTCGCCGCCGACGAAGCCGCACGTCATGCGGTGTCCGGCGTGGTCTTCGAGTTCTGCCGGGTGGCCGTGTTGCCGTACTGGAACTCGCTCCGGGGCTTCCTGCAGGCGGAGCGCGAGGAGCGCGGCCGGGACGTCATCAGGTGGGGGTTGGACGGCTTGCTACGCAGCTTGCATCCCAAGATGAGCTGGGATCCGCCGGTGCTGACCGTACCCGGTGGGGAGGAGCGTGACGTCCATCTGAACGGACGTGGCCTGGCACTGAAGATGTCGCTGTTCCTACGAGGTGTGCCGTGTGTGCTGGTTGACGACGCGGGCGGGGACGGAGTGCCCACGCTCGTGGTCTCCGTGCCGCCCACCCCGGCGATTTCCGCGGTGCTGCAGGCGCCCTCCGGTCACGAGGAGCAGGCGCTCCAGGCGCTGATCGGGCACACCCGGTCTGCGGCTCTGCAAGTCATGGTCGGAAGCTGCACCACTGGTGAGCTCTCCGACCGGCTCGGCATCTCTCTCGCGGGAGCCAGCAAGCATGCGAAGATTCTGCGGAAGGCTGGGCTCGTCACCACCGCCAGGAACGGGAACAGCGGCCTGCACACGCTCACCACCCTTGGCATGGCGTTGTTGCAGAGCCGCCCCGAGGAACGGCGGAACTCCAACTGAGGAATCGGGTCTTCGCGGTCACCAGGTCCGCCTGGGTCGTCTGGGCGTCGTCGTCCTGACCGACGCCGCCGGGCTGGAGCCCTGTGGGTTGCCGCCGTGCAGCGGGCCTGGGTGGCACCAGTACACCCAGCTCTTTCCAGCCGAGTTCCTCCGCTTCCTGGGCTACGAGGCCGGCGCATGGCTGGTCCGCGGCTACCACCGTGAGTTGGTGGACGGTCTGTTGCAGACCGAGGAGTACACCCGCGCCGTCATCCGGGGCGGCAACACCTACGTGCGGCTCACCATCGACCAGTCGACCCGGGTGGTGGACCACGCGGTGACCTTCGCGGAAGCGCGGGAACGGGCGTCAAGCTCGGCGGAGTCGCTGGCGCTGATCCGGCGGACCGCCAAGGAGATGACATGGTCGCCCCTCGCCCCACCTCGATCGTGGCTGGTTCAAGTCGTCCCGCATGCGGGTGAGCTGACTCAGCAGACCCGGGCGGGGCCGGTGACGGCGTCCGGGCCGCCGCGTTCGAACGCGGTCAGGTGGGCGATCGTGGTGCCGGCGATGTTGTGCAGCGCCTCCTCCGTGAAGAACGCCTGGTGCCCGGTGACCAGCACGTTCGGGAACGTGTTGAGCCGGGAGAAGTCGTCGTCGCCGAGCACCCGGTCGGAGAGGTCCTCGAAGAACAGTTCGGTCTCCTCCTCGTACACGTCGAGGCCGAGGTAGCCGATCCGGCCGCTCTTGAGGCCGTTGATCACCGCCTGGGTGTCGACCAGCGCGCCCCGGCTGGTGTTGATCAGCATGACGCCCTCGCGCATCTGCCCGATCCGTTCGGCGTCGATCAGGTGCTGGGTGTCCGGGGTGAGTGGGCAGTGCAGCGTCACCACGTCCGACTCGGCGAGCAGCTCCTTGAGCGGCACGTACGTCACCCCGGCGGCGAGCGCCTCGTCGCTGGGGTACGGGTCGCTGGCGAGCACCCGGCAGCCGAAGCCGGCGAGGATCCGGGCCACGCACACGCCGATCTTGCCGGTGCCGACGACGCCGACGGTGCGGCCGTGCAGGTCGAAGCCGAGCAGCCCGGTGAGGGCGAAGTTGTGCTCGCGTACCCGGTTGTACGCGCGGTGGATCTTCCGGTTCAGGGCGAGGATCAGCCCGACGGTGTGCTCGGCCACCGCGTACGGGGAGTATTCCGGCACCCGCACCACGGCCAGGCCGAGCCGGCGGGCCTCGGCCACGTCGACGTGGTTGAAGCCCGCCGAGCGCAGCGCCACGACCCGCACCCCCGACCGGGCCAGCTCCGCCAGCACCGGCGCGCCCAGGTCGTCGTTGACGAAGGCGCACACCGCCTCCGCGCCGGCCGCCAGGCTCGCGGTCTGTGGTGAGAGCCGGGGCTCCAGGAACGTCAGGTCGTGACCGTCCGCCGCGTTCGCCGCAGAAAGGAAATCCCGGTCGTAGGGCTTCGTGCTGAACACCGCCACCCGCATGAGGTCACCTCCACCCCCGACCCTACGGGTGGGCCGGGGCTGGCGGGCAGGGCCCATCGGCCCGTCGGCGGGTGGCCTTCGAACTGTCGGTTCTCGTGGTTCAGCCCAGGTGGCCGTCGATCTCGGTCAGCTCCTCGGCGGTGAACTCCAGGTTGGCCAGCGCGGCGACGTTGGCCTCCAGTTGCGCCACGCTGCTCGCGCCGATGATCAGACTGGTCATCCGGGGATCGCGCAGCGCCCAGGCCAGCGCCAGCTGGGCCAGGGACTGGCCGCGCCGCCGGGCGATCGCGCCGAGCGCGCGGACCGTCGCCATCCGCTGCTCGTCGAGGTCGCTCTCGTCGAGGAACACGCTGGTACGCACCCGCGAGTCGGCGGGGATGCCGTCGAGGTACCGGTCGGTGAGCAGCCCCTGGGCGAGCGGGCTGTAGGCGATGCAGCCCGCGCCGACCCGCTCCAGGGTGTCCAGCAGGCCGTCGGCCTCGGTCCACCGGTTCAGCATCGAGTACGACGGCTGGTTGATCAGCAGCGGCGTGCCCAGGTCGCGCAGGATCGCCGCCGCGCGCTCGGTCTGGGCCGAGTCGTAGTTGGAGATGCCCACGTAGAGCGCCCGGCCGGAGCGCACGATGGCGTCGAGCGCGCCCATCGTCTCCTCCAGCGGGGTGTCCGGGTCGAACCGGTGGCTGTAGAAGACGTCGACGTAGTCCAGGCCGAGGCGGCGCAGCGACTGGTCGAGGGAGGAGATCAGGTACTTGCGGGAACCCCACTCGCCGTACGGGCCGGGCCACATCAGGTAGCCGGCCTTGCTGGAGATCACCAGCTCGTCGCGGTACGGCTTCAGGTCGCCGGCGAGCATGCGGCCGACGTTCTCCTCGGCGGCACCGGCCGGCGGGCCGTAGTTGTTGGCCAGGTCGAGGTGGGTGATGCCGAGGTCGAAGGCGCGGCGGACGATGTCTCGCTGCCGCTCGAAGGGGCGGTCGGGGCCGAAGTTGTGCCACAGCCCGAGCGAGATCGCCGGCAGGCGCAGCCCGCTGGCCCCGCTGCGCCGGTAGGTCATCTCGTCGTAGCGTGTGTCGGCGGCAAGGTAGGTCACGACCGTCGACCCTAACGGCCGGGCTGGTCGCGGCTGCGCGGGTACGGTCGGAACATGCGCTACGTCGAGCTCGACACCCCGAAGCCCCTGTCCAAGATCGGTCTCGGTACCTGGCAGTTCGGATCCCGGGAGTGGGGTTACGGCCCCGACTACGAGCGTCGGGCGGCGGACATCGTCCGTCGGGCGGTCGACCTCGGGGTCACCCTCTTCGACACCGCCGAACTGTACGGGTTCGGTCGCAGCGAGCGGATCCTCGGCGCGGCCCTCGGCGAGGACCGGGCCAAGGTCGTGGTGGCCACCAAGATCTTCCCGGTGCTGCCGGTCGCGGCGGTGGTGCAGCAGCGGGCGGTCGCCTCGGCGGCCCGGCTGGGGGTCACCACCATCGACCTCTACCAGGTGCACCAGCCCCACCCGCTGGTCGCCGACCACACCACCATGCGCGGCATGCGCGCCCTGCAGGCCGTGGGGCTCGTCGGCGAGGTGGGGGTCAGCAACTACGGCCTGCGCCGCTGGCAGGTGGCCGAGGCCGCGCTCGGCCGGCGGGTGCTGAGCAACCAGGTCCGCTACAGCATGCTCGACCGCAAGCCCGAGGAGGAACTGCTGGCGTACGCGCAGCAGGCCGGCCGGGTCGTCATGGCGTACAGCCCGCTGGCGCAGGGCTTCCTGTCCGGCCGGTACGACGCGAAGAACCCGCCGTCGGGGGCGGTGCGCCGGGCCAACCCGTACTTCCTGCCGGAGAACCTGGAGCGCGGCGCGACGCTGATCGAGACGCTGCGCCAGGTCGCCGACGCGCACGGGGCCACGCCCAGCCAGATCGCGCTGGCGTACCTGCTGCGCCACCCCAACGTGGTCGCCATCCCGGGCGCCTCCAACGTGGAGCAGATGGAACGCAACGCCGCCGCCGCCGAGATCGACCTCGCCGAGGACGAGTACCACGCCCTGGTCAACGCCGCCCGGGCGTTCCGGCCGGTGACGGGGCTCGCCGCCGTACCGAAGCTGGTGCGGGCCCGCGTCGGACGCTGAGCGTCGGGGTGCCTCGCGGGAACGTGGGGCGCCCGCGCGTGTGCGCGCTAGCGTGGGTCGGGTGACTGCGCCTCATCCGGTGACCCCGGTACCCCCGGTCGACCTGCCCGGCACGCTCGGTGAGCTGCGCGCCGCCGGCCACCGCCACCGCACCGTCAAGCAGGAACTCCGCGACAACCTCCTGGCCCGGATGCGGGCCGGTGGGCCGCGGTTCCCGGGCGTCGTCGGCTACGACGACACGGTGCTGCCGGAGGTCGAGCGGGCGCTGCTCGCCGGGCACGACATGGTGCTGCTCGGCGAGCGGGGCCAGGGCAAGACCCGACTGATCCGGTCCCTGGTGGCGCTGCTGGACGAGTGGACCCCGGTCGTCGCCGGCTCGGTGCTCAACGAACACCCGCTGCACCCGGTCACGCCGACCTCCCGGGCGCTGGTGGCCGAGGCGGGCGACGACCTGCCGATCGGCTGGCTGCACCGGTCGATGCGGTACGGCGAGAAGCTCGCCACCCCGGACACCAGCGTCGGCGACCTGATCGGCGACGTCGACCCGATCCGGTTGGCCCAGGGGCGCACCCTCGGCGACCCGGAGACCATCCACTTCGGTCTGGTGCCGCGCACCAACCGGGGCATCTTCGCCGTCAACGAACTGCCCGACCTGGCCGAGCGGATCCAGGTGGCGCTGCTCAACGTGCTGGAGGAGCGCGACATCCAGGTCCGCGGCTACCAGCTGCGGCTGCCGTTGGACCTGCTGCTGGTGGCCAGCGCCAACCCGGAGGACTACACCAACCGGGGCCGGATCATCACCCCCTGAAGGACCGGTTCGGCGCGGAGGTGCGCACCCACTACCCGCTGGACCTCGACCTGGAGCTGGCGCTGATCCGGCAGGAGGCGGACCTGGTCGCCGAGGTGCCGGAGCACGTGCTGGAGGTGCTCGCCCGGTTCGCCCGCGCGGTGCGCGAGTCGCCGTCGGTGGACCCACGCTCCGGGGTGTCCGCCCGGTTCGCGATCGCCGCCGCCGAGACGGTCGCCGCCGCCGCGCTGCGCCGCGCCGGTCTGCTCGCGGCCCCGGGGTCCGGCCCGGCCGACCCGACGGCCCGGCCCGAGGAGCCCGTGGCCCGGGTCGGCGACGCCGTGTCGGTCACGTCCACGCTGCGCGGCAAGGTCGAGTTCGAAAGCGGCGAGGAGGGCCGGGAGGCCGAGCTCCTCGGCCATCTCCTGCGCACCGCGACGGCCGACACGTTCCGGGCCCGGCTGTCGGGGCTGGACCTGTCGGGCTTCACGGCCCTGGTCGCCGAGGACGGTGTGGTCGAGACCGGGGAGCTGGTCTCCTCGGCGGAGCTGCTGCGCCAGGTGGGCACGGTGCCCGGCCTGGCGAAGGCCCTGGACCGGCTGGGCCTGGGCGACGCGCCCACCCCGGAGCAGGCCGCCGCCGGCGTCGAGTTCGTCCTGGAAGGGCTGCACCTGACCCGTCGGCTCGGCAAGGACGTCACCGACTCGGGGCGGACCCGCTACGGCAACCGGGGCTGACGTGTCGGGCAACCGGTTCCGTTACGGCCAGTGGCGCGGCGGTCCCGATCCGCTGGCGCCGCCGTACGACGTGCGGGCCGCCGTCGACCAGGTCGGCGCGGAGGTGCTGGCGGGCGGCAGTCTGCGGGAGGCGCTGCGCGACCTGCTGCGGCGCGGTCCGCAGGGGCACGGCGGCCTGGACGACCTGGCCGCCCGGGCGCGGCGGCTGCGGCGGGAGACGCTGCGCCGGGGCGACCTCGACGGGGCGGTGACCCGGGCGCGGGCGCTGCTCGACCAGGCCCTCGCCGCGGAGCGGGACGCGCTGCGGGGCCGGGACGACGACGCCGCCCGGTTCGCCGAGACGGTGTTGGACAGCCTGCCCCGCTCGACGGCGCGGGCGGTGCAGGAGCTGGCCGGCTACGAGTGGGCCAGCGCCGAGGGCCGGCAGTCCTACCAGCGGATCCTCGACGGCCTGCGCGACGACGTGCTGGGGCAGCGGTTCGCCGGGCTGCGGGACGCCGCCCGCGCCGCCGCCGACCCGGCGGCCCAGGCTCGGCTGGCCGAGATGATGCGCGACCTCAACGACCTGCTGGCCCGGCACGCCCGGTCGGAGGACACCACGGACGCGTTCGCCGAGTTCATGCGGCGGCACGGGGAGTTCTTCCCGGAGCGGCCCCAAGACGTGGACGAACTGGTCGACGTGCTGGCCCGGCGGGCGGCGGCCGGGCAGCGGCTGGTCAACTCGCTGACCGACCGGCAGCGCGAGGAACTGTCCGACCTGATGCGTCAGTCCCTCGGCGACCGGCTGGCCGGCGAGCTGGCCGACCTCGACGCGAACCTGCGTGCGCTGCGACCGGATCTGCGGTGGGGGCGCGGCGAGCGGATGCGCGGCGAGCAGCCGCTCGGGTACGGCGAGGCGGCCGACGCGCTCGGCGAGATCGCCGAGCTGGACGACCTGCTCGACGCCCTCGACCAGGAGCACCCGGGGGCCACCCTGGACGACGTGGACGTCGACGCGGTGGCCCGGACGCTGGGCCGCGACGCCGCCGACGACGTGCGGCGGCTCCGGGAGCTGGAGCGGGAGCTGCGCCGGCAGGGCTGGGTCAACCGGGACGCCGAGGGGCTGACGTTGAGCCCGAAGGCGCTGCGCCGGCTCGGTGGCACCGCGCTGCGGCGGGTCTTCGCCGACCTGACCGCCGGGCCGCGCGGCCAGCACGACCTGCGTACGGCGGGCGCTGCGGGCGAGGTCAGTGGTGCGTCGCGGCCCTGGGAGTACGGCGACGAGCAGCCCCTCGACGTGGTGCGTACCCTGACCCGCGCGGTCCGCCGGGCCGGGCCGGGGCTGCCGGTGCGGCTCGCGCCCGACGACTTCGAGGTGGTGGAGACGGAGCGGCGGGCCTCGGCGGCGGTGGCGCTGTGCGTGGACCTGTCGTACTCGATGATCTCCCAGGGGCGGTGGGGGTCGATGAAGCAGACGGCGCTGGCCCTGTCGCACCTGATGGCGACGCGGTTCCCCCAGGACGCGTTGCAGATCGTCGGGTTCGGCCGGGAGGCGATGCCGCTGACCCAGCAGGAGTTGGCCGCCGTGGAGCCCGACCAGCGACAGGGCACCAATCTCCAGCACGCGCTGCGGCTGGCGGCCCGGCACCTGCGCCGCCATCCGGACGCCGAACCGGTGGTGCTGGTGGTCACCGACGGGGAACCGACCGCCCACCTGGATCCGGACGACGGTGCGGCGCTGTTCCACTGGCCGCCGCTGCCGGAGACGATCGAGGCGACGGTCCGGGAGGTGGACCGGCTCGTCCGGCAGGGCGCGACGCTGAACCTGTTCATGCTCGGGGAGGACGAGGGACTGCGCCGGTTCGTCGACGCGGTGGCCCGCCGTTGCCGGGGGCGGATGTTCACCCCCGACACCGACGACCTCGGCGAGTACGTGGTGAGCGACTACCTGCGGGCCCGCCACGGCCGCCGCTGACACGGGGGTCGGGGGACCACCTGCCGGCTCGCCTCGGGCGGCGCTGACGATGCCGTATCCCGCCCGGCGTGGGCCGGTCGCGGCTAGCCTGGCTCAGTGGAGGTCGACGGACTGCGGCGGGCGTACGACGAGCTGCTCGTCGAGGTGGACACGGGCGGGTTCGTCGATCCGCCGCCCGGCCGGTGGACCGCGGAGCAGATCGTCGCGCACCTGGTGGCCAACGACACGCTGATGAGCGAGGCCACCGAGGCGGTGCTGGCCGGTTCCCCGTACGCCTTCTACGACCTGGAGAGTGTGCACCGCCCGGAGCTCGACGCGCTGGTCGTCGAGTGCGGCGGCCTGGACGGGCTGGCCACCCTGCTGCGGGCCACCAGCCTGAAGCTGGTCGCCCTCGTGGGACGGCTCGGTCCGGTGGCTGACACCCCCGTGGAGACGCACCTGCGGGAGGGCTTCGACCTGGTGGTGGACGAGCCGCTGCCCTGGGGGCGCGTCCTGGACCTGCACACCCGGGTGCACCTGCCCAAGCACCTGGCCCAGCTTCGGATGCTGCGCGCCGGCTGAGCGGGCCCGGTCGGCTCCTGCGCGGTGCGGCCGGTCAGGCCGGCGTCCACTGCTGCGTGGCGGCGCCGGTGCAGGCGGCCTGGCGGATCTTGTCGCCGTCCTCCGTGCCGCCGTCCTCGGGCTGGGCGCACCGGCCGCTGTGCGCGGCGACCAGCAGCACCGCGCCGGAACCGGCGGGGGTGAGCCGCCACTGCTGGTTGGTTTCGCCGTGGCAGCCGAACTGCTGGACCTTCGCGCCGTCGTCGCCGCTGCGGCCCTCCACGTCGAGGCAGTGCCCGTGCGCGGCGTTGGTGAGGGTCACCGTGTCCGCGCCGTGCGGGTTGACGACCCACTGCTGCTCCGGCCCGCCGGTGCAGCCGGCCAGCACGGCCTCGGCCTTCTCGCCGTCGCCGTCGACGCCGAGACACAGGCCGGAGGCCACGGCGCGGAACACCCGGGGCCCGGTGAGCTGGGTGGGTGCGCTGCTGCTGGGGGCGGCGGTGGGGGTCGGCGAGGGCTCCTCAACAGTGGGGGACGGCTCCTGGGCGGCGGTGGCGGCCGGGGTGGGCGTCAGGGCGGCTGTCGGGGTCGCCGGCCCGTCACCGCCGCCGAGCACCCCGGTGGCGAAGAAGACCCCGAGGAGTACGCCGACCAGCCCGATCGCCAGCGCCCCGCGCATCAGCGGGTCCCGCGGCAGGCGGGGACGCGGCGGGCGGGGGCGCGGCGGGGGGTGGCCGCCGTACGTGGTGCCGCCGGGGCCGGGACGGGCATCGGAGACCGACATGCCCGCATCCTCACCCACCGCGCCCGTCGACGACCAGCCCGCCCCCGGCGCGGGTGACGCAGTAGACGGGCGGGCGACGCGCGGAAGCCACCCGTGAGCGTCCCCCCACCGTCCGCTATCCGTGCGTAAAGTGACCTCATGCGCGCGGTGCGTGTAGATCGTTCGTCGGTGGACCACGACGGGGCGGTGGCCCGACTACGCCGTTCATATGCGGCGGTGCCGCCGGGGCAGCCCGTCCGGCTGGCCAAGCGCACCTCGAACCTGTTCCGGCCGCGCAACGCCCCCCGGGCGCCGGGGCTGGACGTGTCCGGGCTGACCGGGGTGCTCAGCGTCGACCCGGCCAGCCGCACGGCCGACGTGCAGGGCATGTGCACCTACGAGAACCTGGTCGACGCGACCCTGCCGCACGGGCTGATGCCGCTGGTGGTGCCCCAGCTCCGCACGATCACGCTGGGCGGGGCCGTCACCGGCCTGGGCATCGAGTCGACGTCGTTCCGCAACGGGCTGCCACACGAGTCGGTCACCGAGCTGGACGTGCTGACCGGGGCCGGTGAGATCGTCACGGCCCGCCCCGACGGGCCGCACGCCGACCTGTTCGCGGCCTTCCCGAACTCGCTGGGCAGCCTCGGCTACGCCACCCGACTGCGCATCGAGCTGCAACCGGTGCGCCGGTTCGTGGCCCTGCGCAACGTGCGGTTCCGCCGGTTGGCGGAGCTGACCGACGCGGTCGCGCAGATCGCGGCAACCCGGTCGTACGCGGGCACGCCGGTCGACGCGATGGACGGGGTGATGTTCAGCCCCGGCGAGGCGTACCTGGTGCTGGGCACCTTCACCGACGACGCGCCGGCGGCGTCCGACTACACCGGCCGGGAGATCTACTACCGCTCCCTGCGCCGGCGCACCCACGACACGTTGACCACCCACGACTACCTGTGGCGGTGGGACACGGACTGGTTCTGGTGCTCGGCCGCGTTCGGTGCGCAGCATCCGGTGCTCCGCCGGATCTGGCCGGCCCGGTGGCGGCGCAGCGACGTCTACCACCGCATCGTGCGGCTGGAGCACCGGCACGGCGTGGCCGCCCGGATCGACCGCTGGCGGGGGCAGCCGGCCCGCGAGCGGGTGGTGCAGGACGTGGAGATACCGCTGGAGCGGACGGCGGAGTTCCTGCGCTGGTTCGCCGGCACGGTGCAGATGACCCCGGTGTGGCTGTGCCCGCTGCGGCTGCGCGAGCCGACCGGCCCGGGCTCGGCGCGGGGCTGGCCGCTGTATCCGCTCCGGCCGGGGCAGGACTACGTCAACATCGGGTTCTGGGGCAGCGTGCCCATCACCGGGGGCGCCGCCGACGGCGACGTCAACCGGGAGATCGAGCGCGCGGTGTCGGAGGCGGGCGGCCACAAGTCGCTGTACTCCGACGCGTACTACGACCGGGATTCCTTCGACCGGCTCTACGGCGGTGCCGCCTGGCGGGCGGCGCGGGACCGCTACGACCCGGAGGGCCGGCTGACCGGACTGTACGAGAAGGCGGTGGCACGAGCATGAGCCTGACCGATCGGGACCGGGGAGCGGCGAGCAGCCCCGCGCCGCCGCCGGGCGGTGGCCGGCAGGGTCGGCCCCGGGTGGCCGACGTCGTCCGGGCGTTGACGGCCGGGCCGCTCCCGGTGCGGGTCACCGGGTACGACGGCAGCGCAGTCGGCCCGGCCGACGCCGGGATCACCCTGTCGATCCGATCCGAGCGGGGCCTGTCGTACCTGCTCACCGCCCCGGGCGACCTGGGGATGGCGCGGGCGTACGTCAGCGGCGACCTGGCGCTGGACGGGGTGCACCCGGGCGACCCGTACGAGGCGCTGCGCATCCTCAAGGACGAACTGCGGGTGCGTACCCCGGCCGTCGCCGAGGTCGTGCACCTGGTGCGGGGGTTGGGCTGGGAGCGGCTGCTGCCGCCGCCGGTGCCGCCGCAGGAGGCGCTGCCCCGCTGGCGGCGGGTGATGAACGGGCTGCGGCACTCGCGCGCCCGGGACAGCACGGCGATCTCCCACCACTACGACGTGTCGAACGCCTTCTACGAGAGGGTGCTCGGCGAGTCGATGACCTACACCTGCGCGGTCTTCCACCGCCCTACCGACACGCTGGAACAGGCGCAGACGGCCAAGTACGAACTGGTGGCGCAGAAGCTGGCGCTGAGGCCGGGGATGCGGCTGCTCGACGTGGGCTGCGGCTGGGGCGGCATGGTCCGGCACGCGGCCCGGGAGTACGGCGTGCAGGCGCTGGGGGTCACCCTGTCGGGGGCGCAGGCGCGGTGGGCGCGGGCCGCGATCGAGCGGGAGGGGTTGACCGGGCTGGCCGAGGTGCGACACCTGGACTACCGGGACGCCCCGCGGGAACAGTTCGACGCGGTCTCGTCGATCGGGCTGACCGAGCACATCGGGGTGCGCAACTATCCGGCGTACTTCGGTTTCCTGCGCGACCGGCTGCGGCCCGGCGGGCGACTGTTGAACCACTGCATCACCCGGGCCGACAACCGGGCGCCGCACCGGTCCGGGGCGTTCATCGACCGGTACGTCTTCCCGGACGGGGAACTGGCCGGGCCTGGCCGGCTGATCAGCGAGATCCACGACGTGGGTCTGGAGGTGCAGCACGAGGAGAACCTGCGCCGGCACTACGCGCTGACGCTGGCCGGCTGGTGCCGCAACCTGGTCGCGAACTGGGACGCCTGCCTGTCGGAGGTGGGGCCGGGCACGGCCCGGGTGTGGGGGCTGTACATGGCGGGGTCGCGGTTGGCGTTCGAGCGCAACGCCATCCAGCTGCACCAGGTGCTCGCCACGCGCACCGGGCCGGACGGGTCGCACGACACCTATCCGCTGCGCCCCGACTGGCTGCCCTGACCTTCTGCCCTGCCCTGACCCTCCGCCGGCCCGGGTCCGTGCAGCTCCATCATCCGGCGACGTGCCTCGACGGCCGCCGGATGGTGGGGGACGAGCACCACCACCGCCTCCCCGAACGCGACCCAGGCGCCCAGGTGTCGGTACCGCCACAGGGTCGTGAGCACACCGACGAGGTCGGGGCGGGCGGCGGAGTTGCGTGGCAGGTGCGGCGCGACCCGGTCCGGGAGCAGGCCGATCAGGAGTTGCCGGAAGTCCGGGGTGACCATCCCGGGCACGTCGAGCAGCAGGTCCACCAGTGCCTGGTACTCCTCGCTGGTGGGTTCGCCGTCGGGCATCCGGGGAGCCGGGACCGCACCGTCGGCCCGGCGGGTTCCGCCTGTGTGGTCTGTTCCGCCGGCCCGGCTTGTTGTGTCCCGTCGCCCGTCGTCCGGGTGGTGGTCGACGTCGAGCAACGCCCGTCGCAGCACCACGTAGGAGCGGTGCCGGTGCGAGTCCGGCCGGATGATCGAGGAGTGGTCGCCCGGGAGCACCTCGGCGTGGGGAAAGACGCTGCGCGCCGAGGCGGGCGGGACCACGCCGTCGCTCTCGCCCGCGTACGCGTCGATGCGCAGGTGGTTGCCGGGCGCGTGGACGATCCGGTTGAGCACCAGCCGCTGGGCGTCGACCACGGCGGCGTGCAGTGGGCGCAGCTCCGCCTCCTGGGGGTTGCGCCGGAGCATGGTCCGCCGCAGCCCCAACGCCAGGTCCGAGCCGGCGTTGGGGCAGGCGTACATGACCACCCGACGGATCCGCCCGAGGAGGGCGTCGTCACCGTCGGCGAGCATCCGGGCCAGGGATCGTTGGACGACCAGCCCGCCCTGGCTGTGGGTCACCAGCACCAGCCGGGTGGCGTCGGCCAGGTCGTGGGTGAGGAAGGTCCGTAGGCTGTCGGCGGCATCGTCGATGCGCGGAATCCGGCGTGTCGGTTTCGGGGAATAGAGCGGCGATTCGTACGCGAACGTGTGGACGACGACACCGCTGAGCGCGTCGTCGTCGGCCAGGAGGTCGACGAATTGCGACCAGACGCTCGGCGAGGACAGAAATCCGTGCACGAAGACCACGACTGTTCCGGCCACGCCGCCACGCTAGCACCGGCCGGCGAACCTCCGGCCCGTCGCGCGACCCGCCCGGCGACCACCTACGTCCTGGAAACGCCGGAATGCTGTCAGGTTTTTGACCATACACCGTGGACCACCGCCTGAGTGTGCCGGCGAAGGACCCTGATGTCGTTTTCCGGGGTCGCCGTGCAGCGGATCGAGGCGTCGGGCGTGGATAATGGTAAGTCGTGAATCAACCGTTCGCTGTCGAGGTCGACTCGGAACTCGTCGACCTCGCTGATGTGTCCCTCGACCGTCTGGTCGACTACGACCAGGAGATTCTCGGCCCTGTCATGCGGCGTCTCCTCCGCCGCGTCGAGGATCCCGAAAGCATCACCAGTGGCTACAATCCCCAGCGACTCGACTGACGGATGCCGGCCGTCCTTGGAGGAGTAGTGACCGCTCAGAGGTTGGCGGCGGAACCGGTCGGTCGGCCCGCCCGGCATCGCCTCGATCGTCGCCAGTTCGCGGCCCTCGCCACCGGCGCGGGCGACGAGCAGACGATCACCGAACTGCTCGCGGCGGAGTGCAGCTGGCGCAAGGTGCAGCTCCGCGCCGTCCTGGACGCCGTCCGGTCGGTGCCCGACGCCGCCGGTCCGCTGCCGCCGGTCGTCGACGCGTGGCGGCTGCTCGTCGCCGCGCAGGACCGCGACCGCGACACCGTCGACAGGTTGGTCCTGCATCCCCAGGTGGGCACCTGGGCGGGATACACGTTGCGCCGGATGCGCGGCACGACCGCCACCTCGCAGGGGCCGCTGTGGGTCGACCTGGGCTACCTGCACGCACTGGCGGCGGCGGCGGGTGTACGTACCGGCCTGGACTTCACCATGCGGGTGCCGGTGCGGGACGGCTTCGCCGTGCTGCCCACGCTGGGCGGCGCAAGAGTGCCGGCGGCGGGGCGATGGGACGAGGCGGAGGTACGCGGTCGCGACGGCCGGGCGACGATCACCGTGGCGGGCACGACGGTCGAGTTCGACGCCGCCGGAACCGGCGGTGCGGGTTGGGTGCCGCTGCCCACGGTGCGCGCGACCGCGGGCGGGCACACCCTGGAGGTCACCCTCGACTTCGTCGACCCGTACCGCAATCTCCGCACGCCGACCCCGCCGCATCTGGACATCGCCGACGACGTGCAACGCTGGCAGGCGTTGTTCGAACAGGCGTGGGCGTTGCTGGTGCGGGTCTGCCCCGAGATGGCGGTGCCGATCGCCCACGGGCTCACCTCGGTGGTGCCGCAGCCGGCGGCGGAGCGCTTCCGCACCATGAGCGCGTCGGCGGGTGACGCCTTCGGCAGCATGATCATGTCCGAACCGGAGGACGCCCCGGAACTGGCCGTCACCCTGGTGCACGAGTTCCAGCACATCAAACTCGGCGGCCTGCTGCACCTGGCTCCGGTCACCGACGGCGAACCACCGCACCGGCTGTACGCGCCGTGGCGGGACGACCCCCGGCCGCTCGGCGGCCTGATCCAGGGGGTGTACGCCTTCGTCGGCATCACCGCCTTCTGGCGTGCCTACCGGGAGGTGGCCGCCGGGGCCGGTGCGGCTCTGGCGCACTTCGAGTTCGCCCGTTGGCGGGAGCAGGTCTGGGCGACCCTGGAGATGGTGCGCGGCCTGCCACAGCTCACCGACGTCGGACGGCACCTGGTGGACGGGTTGACCAGCCGCGTTGCCGACTGGCAGGACGAGCCCGTTCCGGCAGCCGCCCTGGCGGCGGCCCGGGGCGCGTTGGCCGACCACCGGGCCCGGTGGCGGATCCACCACCTGCGTCCGGCGGCCGAACTGGTCACGGAGCTGGCCGCGGCCTGGCCCACCGAGCACCGGCCGCCGGCCGTGGGTTCGCCCGCGCCAGCCGTGGTGCCGGACGACTCGGCCCGCCGCCTCGACGTGCGGGCCGTGCTCGAACTGTGGCGGCTCACCGACAGGGCGGGCTTCGACGAGTTGCACGCCGATCCGGCGGCGGTGGGTGACCGGGTCTCCGGTGCGTGCCCGGCCGACCTGGCCCTCGCGGCCGGAGACCACGCCCGCGCCGAGGAGCTCTACCTCACGGAGCTGGCCGACGACCCGGCGTCGCCCACGGCATGGGCCGGGCTGGCGGCCACCGCCGCCGTGCGGCGTCCGGGACCCGGTGCCGATGCGCTGCGGGACCGGCCGGAACTGGTGCGGGCCGTGTACCGCGCGGTGCGGGAGCGGCCGGGCCGGATCCCGCCCGATCCGTTCGAGATGGCGGCCTGGCTGGGTTCCGCTCCGGTCACCACCTGACGGCGGCCGGTGTCACCCAGCCGGGCACCCCGGCGGACCGACGCCGGGGTCCACCGCCGCGCCGGGGGTGGGCGCGGCGGTGGACGGCTCCTCACAGCGGCATCGGATCCAGGTCGCAGTCGCCGCGTATGGTCAGGTCGGTGCCGGCGATGGTGGCCGGGTGTCGCTCGCCGAGCAGCGCGGTGATCGTCGGCGTGATCCGGTCGTGGAGGACCTGTGCCTCCTCGTCGCGGCCCAGCGCCATCAGGTCCATCGCCAGGTTGCCCAGGCAGATCAGTGTCGTGGGATGTTCGTCGCCGAACACGGCGGCGCACCGGTCGGCGGTCGTCCTGTCCCGCTCGTACGCCTCCTCGTGGCGGCCGAGGTCGTACAGGTCGTTGCCGAGGTTGATCAGCGCGGCGAGGGTCAGGGGATGGTCGGCGCCGAGCCGTCGGGTGAGAACCTCGATGCCCACCTCGTTGGTGACCCGGGCCTGCTCCGCGTCGCCCCGGAGCCGGTCCACGATCGCCCCGCTGAGTCGGGCGGCCACCGTGTACGGATGTTCCTCGTCGAACAGTTCCGTGTAGAGGGTGACGATGTCGGCGGTGAGCCGGGCGGCGGTGTCGTAGTCGCCGGTGGCCCGCAGGTCGACGGCCAGTCCGAAGCTGGCCAGCAGGGTGTCGGGGTGCTGCGGGCCGAAGCGGCTGGCGAAGCCGTCGCGTACCTCCCGGGACAGCTCTAACGCGGCCCGGTGGTCGCCGGCCTTGCGGACCGCCGACGCGAGCCGGCGGCGGGCGGTCAGGACCTGCGTCTGCGCCGACCCCCAGACCTGCGGCAACCGGTCCACGACGTTCTGCATCTCGGCGCGGGCGGGCAGGTACTCACCCAGCTCCCGCCGGTCGATGATCAGGTTGAGGTGGGATTCGAGGGTGTGGGCGTGGTCCTCGCCGAACAGCAGCACCCGGTGGCGGTGGGTCTTCTCGTCGACCTCGTACGCGCGCCGGATGTCGCCGGTGAGGCGGAGGCTGACGGCGAGGTTGTGCGCCGCGTTGAGGGTGGTCGGCTCATCCTCGCCGAGCGCCCGCAGGTGCCGGCGGTAGAGGTCCTCGTCCATCTCCAGCGCCTGCTGGAACTCGCCGGCGGCCCGCAGGTCGGCGGCGACCGCGCCGATGGCCCGCAGCAGGTCCTCGTTGTCGTCCTCGCCGCGCCTCTCGTGCAGGTCGCGGATCCGGGCGTTCAGTTGGGCCGCCTCCCGGTGGCGGCCGAGCCGGTACAACATGAACCCCAGCCAGTGGCCGATCGCCAGGGTCATCGACGCGTCCTCACCGAGGGTGACCCGCCAGACGTCGTACGCCTGCCGACTCAGGTCCAGCGAGGTGGAGAAGTCACCCCACCAGTAGAGGTACTTGGCCTCGTTGAGGATGAGCTGCTGCACCCACGGATTGTCGGAGTGGACGGCGTCGGAGGCCATGACGTGGGGATACAGCTCGGCGTAGCTCTGCCAGTTCTGCGGCGAGTCGGGGTCGTTGCGGTCGGCTGAGGCGAGCAGCAGGTGGGCGCTGCGCCGGATCGTCACCCGCTCCTGTTCGGACATCCGGTCGATGAGGACAGCCTGGATCAGCCGGTGCATCTGCAGGGAGTTGGTGCGGTGGCTGACCCGGGCCAGGGCGTACCGGCCGATGTCGCGGGTCGCCTTGCTGAGCCGCATCGGGTCCCGCAGGGCCACGTTCAGGTCGGGGTGGATGTCGTCGTTCTGGGCTCCCTGGAACAGGGTGCGGGGGATCGGATCCGGGGCCAGGAACGAGCAGAGCTGCAACAGCCGGAACGCCGCCGGATTCGACGACTCGAGCCGGTCGAGCGACACGTTCCAGGCTGCCGCGACCGGCAGTTGGTAGTCCATCGGGGGTGCCTGTTCGAGCAGGTCGATGCGCTTCTGGTCGAACAGCCGCAGGTACTCCTCCGCCGGCATTCCCGTCGCGGCCCGCCAGGCCGCCGCCTGTTCGAGCGCCAGCGGCAGGTCACCCAGCTGTTCGGCGAGCCGGTCGGCCTCCGCGTCGCTGAGTTCCGGGCCCCGCCGCCGCAGCAGCTCGACGCTCTCCGCCCGGGAGAACACGTCGACCTCGAGCGTGCGGGCCACCGTGGCCCACTGGGGGTTGCGCGAGGTGATGATGATGTCGCCGGAGCCGCCGGAGGGCAGGAAGGGCCGCAGTGACTCCGGGCTCTCGGCGTTGTCGAAGATCAGCAGCCAGCGCGGGTAGGGGCGGCCCAGCCGCAGGGCTTCGTGCACGGCGGCCCGCGCGCTGCCGATGTCCGCCTCGGCGGTGGTGAGGTTCAGCCGGGCGGCCAGCTCGACGAACGAGGCGTTGATCTGGGTGGACCGCTCGGCGGGTATCCACCAGATCAGGTCGTAGTCACCCCGGTGCCGGTGGACGTACTCGACGGCCAGTTGGGACTTGCCGACACCGCCCATGCCGTGCAGGGCGTGCGGCAGCAGCGCCGTGGTCCCGCCCCGGACCTGCTGGTGCAGGTCGGCGAGCAGCTCCCGGCGACCGGTGAAGTGCGCGTTGCGCAGTGGGATGTCGCCCCAGACGGCCGGGATGCGGGCCGGGGCGGTGGCGTCTTCGGGCATGCTGGACGACAAGCCGGCTCCTTCGATACCTACGCTACGGTCTGCGTTGGCGGCTGTGCCGACAGTCATCATCCCACTCGGGGAGGGTGTTGGGGGAGTCCCGTGGGCCGGACTTTCCGGCCTGGACGGTCGGCGGGGGGCGGGCAGGGCGTCGAGGGCCGCGTCGAGCTGACGGGCCCGGGCCAGGTACCGGCCGGACAACGCCCGCAGCACGGCACGTTCGACGCGTACCAGCGGGGCCGTCTCCGTCGTGACGGGCGGCAACGGCCGGGTCGGGTCGTCGAGAATCCGACCCCACTCGGCCAGCGCCGGCCGGTTGGCCCCCAGCCGCTCCGCGAGCAGCCGCCACACCCGCACCGTGTCGGCGCGCCGGCCGGTGGCGAGCAGTTCCGCGCGGACGCCCGGGCCGAACTCGTACTCCGGTCGGCCCCGGTCGTCGCGGCTCGCCCGGACCAGCGGGCTGGTCAGCACCTCGGACAGGTCCAGGGTGGTCGACCTGGGCAGCAGCGCATCCTGGACGAGGCGGATGACGGCCCGTTCCAGCGGTGCCGCGGCCAGGTGTGTGGCCAGCCGCTGAGCCTGCGGCGAGGCATGGGAGACGAACTCGCCGACACGGGCTGCGGCATCGGGTTCCGGGCCTGCCGGCGCCGGTGGCGGCGCGACCGGATGGTCGGCGACCAGGAGCGCCGGCATCTCGATCCACCGTGGCGGGTGACCGGCGAGCAGCTCCGTCCAGGCGCGCAGCCAGCGTGAACGCAACTCCACCACCGGCACCGGGATCTGCCCGGCCGGGGTCGCCCGGTCCGGTGGCCACGACGCAGGGGCCTCCCGGTACTGCCAGTCGAGCCGGGCGTTCGGCGCGGCGGCCAGGGCGGACCGCAGACGCATCCGCAGCGGGTACACGCCGGTGCGGTGCCACATCTGCTGGGGCAGCAGGTGGACCAGGGCGACCGGTTGCCGCCTGGCCCACTCGTGCAGGTGCGGGGCGACCGCGTCGACCTGCCAGGCCGGGGCCGCCCCGTCGGTGAGCACCAGCACGATCCGCCGCCGACCGACCGCCGGCAGGCTGGTCCGGCGGGTCGCGGCCACCAGTCCGCTGCCCCGCCCCCGCAACATCACGGCGGCCGGGTCGGTGGTCGTGGTGACCAGCCGGCACAGCCGCACGTCGTGGAACGCGGTGTGCCGGCGGAGCAGGCCGACGAACCGGCGGATGTGCCCCGCCCAGACACTCATCGACACGTGGTCGTCGACGACCACGACCACGTCCCAACCGGCCCGTGGGACCCGGCGCGCCGCCGGCCACCGGACGCCTGCCGCCAGCTGGCGTGCGGTGGCCTGCTCGTCGAACTCGTGCCGCTCGCGCGCCGGGACGAGTTGGCGAAACGGATCCAGCACCTCGGCCAGTGGTTCTTCGATCCCTGCCTGCGGGGCCGGCGGCGGCGTCCCGGGGCGGGCGGCGAGCACGGTCTCCGGGTCGAGCCGGGTGGCCAGCCACAGTGAGTCGGCCAGCTCCGCACCGGTCACCCCGCCCGACAGACGGTTCACTCCGGGCCGTCCGGCGGGATCCGGCGCCACAGGGCGTCCACGAGCCGCCGCCACTCGGCACGGTCGCCGGTGTCGGACGCCCCGGCGGTACGCAGGTGTACCGCGTCGAGGAGCTGGTCGACGGCGGGTGAGTCCCACTCGCCGCCCCGGGCGAGGTACTCCTCGATGAGTTCCGCCGAGCCCTGCGCGCCCTGCGGGAAGTGGGCGGCGACCATGGCCGCGAGACGCTCCGCGCCGGCCTCGGGCAGCCGCAGCCGAAGACAGTGCCGCAGGAACGCGGCAGGGAAGTCGCGGTCGTCGCTGCACGTCATGATGACCAGCGGGAACTCGTGGCAGACCACCCGCCCCTCCCGGACGGTGGCCGTCCGGCCGGGGTCGGCGGTGCGGACGGTCGCCACCGGGGTACGGCCGGCGGTCCGCACCAGTTCGGGGATCTCGAACGCACCGTCCTCGAAGACGCTGCGGAGCTGCTGCGGCAGGTCGATGTCGCTCTGGTCCAACTCGTCGATCAGCAGTACCCGGGGGCGCAGGTACGGCAGCAGTGCCGTGCCGAGTGGACCGAGCCGGACGTGGTCCCCGACGGCAGGCGGCTCGGCCCCGGCGTCGTGCGCCCAGCCGGTGGCCTGGACGAGACCCACCGCGTCGTGGTCGTACAGGCCGTCGCGGAGGCCGACCTGGGTGGTCACCGGCCAGCGCAGCACCCGGCCGAGCCCCAGATCCCGGGCGATGCGGTAGGCGAGGCTGGAGCGCCCGGTGCCGGGGCGGCCGGTGACCAGCAGGGGCCGACGCAGGTGCAGGGCGGCGTTGACGACGTCGACCTCGTGCTCGTCGGCGGGGATGTCGACCACGGTGCGGCCGAGCCGTCGGTCGAGGTCCGGGTCCTCCTGTGGGGGCGGTGGCTCGTCCGGCCCGCCGTCGAAGCTGCGCCAGGGCGGTGCGGGCGGCCAACCGTCCCGGTCGTCCGGGTCGGGGGCCCGGCCCGTGCCGGTGTAGATCCGCCAGCTCCGGCGGGCGTTGCCCTCGGGTCCGTCGGTCTGCGTCATGCGATCACCTCCGGGCTGCCACGGCTGTCGGTCTCCGGCCGGCGCTCCGGGTCGTCCCACAGCACGACCAGGTGCCGGCCGTGGTGCTGGTCCTGTTCCGCCTGCGGCGACCGCAACGCGGCCAGCCGGGTGCGACGGACGAGGGCCGGCAGGTCGGCGAGCCCGTGGGCGGTCAGTGTGCTCACGTGCTCGTACAGGTCGCCGTCGGAGGGGGCGAGACGGTGCCACAGCACCACCGGCAGGCCGGCCCGCAACGCGGTCAGCAGCTCCGTCGGCCGGGCGTCCGGGTCGCTCGACGGCGGTTCACTGAGGAGGATCGCCGCGCAGTTCTGCTCGTCGCTGAGCAGCGCCTCCAGGCGGGTCGGGTATTCGGGGCCGTCCGGCTGGCTGCGGTAGAGCCGGGTGTCGCGAGGGCTGGCCTGGAGCTTCTCCCAGCGCAGCCGCCACATTCGCCGCCAGGCGGGCCGCCGCAGCCGTTGCAGGCTACGGACGACGATCGTGTAGTCCATCGCCAGCACCTTGTGCTCCCCGTCCTCCCCGGCGGCCTCCTTGCGCCACCAGGGAAAGTCCTCGTTGAGCAGGTGGGTCTCCAGGACGAGTTCGATGGCCACCTCGGCGGGCCGGTCCGCCCACTCGATCTCCATCAGCTGCACGATCTGCTCGACGGCGGGTTCCAGCTCGTCACGGGCGACGCCGGCGGCCCGGCCGCGCAGCCGTGAGTGCCACCGCCCGTCGCCGTGCCACTGCCGGTAGTGCGAGACGGTGTAGCTCGTGCTGCCCGGCTCCAGGTCGCGTTCGATCTGGATGACGAGGTACGCGTAGCGCTGCGTCCGCTCCGGGCCGGCCCGTACGGCGACCCGCTGCCGGTCCAGTTCGTCGGTCAGCTCGAACTGCCGGGCCTCGCGCCGGTTGCGACGGCGGATGAGGTCGGCGGTGACGTCGTCGACCTCGGGTTCGAGCAGGGTCAGGAAGCGGATGGTGGGCGGCAGGTCCGTACCGGCGTTCAGCCCGGCCAGGTGCACCAGGGCGTCCCACGCGTTGGCGCACCAGGTGGGCAGGGCGTCCTCCCGGTGCCCGCTGGCCTCCTGCACCAGACGGGTCAGCGGCACCGACCGCACGGCGGTCAGGGCCTCCCGCAGGGTTCCCCAGTCGTCCTCCGGCAGGACGGCCAGCACCTCGGACTCGTACCTCAGCCGTCGCAGGGTGGGCAGTTCGGGCGCTGCCTCGTCGTACAGCCGGACCACGGCGATCAGAGCGGCCATCCCGTCCGGCAGGTCCAGACAGTCGGCGGCGATCTCCTGACTCTGCCCCAGGGGAGTGGACATGTCGGGGATGATGTCGTTGCGTCGCAGTTCCTTGCGGAGCCGCCGCACCATTTGTTGGCGTCTATCCGGGTATTGCATCAGCGGCATCTCGGCGAGCACGTTGGCCAGCTCTCTCTCGATGCGGTGGCGTTGATTTCCGCCCGGCGGATGGTCCATAGCCGTCCGGTCTGTCGAACGTTCCGATCGGGGTGTGTAGCGGACAGGTTACCCGCGGACGCGAGGGGGCAGGTGCCCACGGAATTCCACTGCGGACGACGGTCGTCGAGGTGGTCGGGCCGGGGGTCGGCGGCGGTACCGGACCCCGTGCAGGTCGTCCCGCCGATGAGACCCGGCGGGGCTGGTCGGCGCCCGGCCCGTCACCTCCCACGCGCGCCGTCCGGCTGTCCAGATTCCGACAGGTCTGCTGGTCGCGCGGAGTTGGCTGGCGGCTCCGTCGCCGCCGGCGGCTCCCGGGTGGCGAGGACGATGTCGATGAGCGAGCGGGTGAGGAGGGTGCCCAGGGTCAGCAGGACGCACCCGCAGACGAAGGCCCGCAGCACCGGCCCGTCGGGCAGTGCCTCGGCCAGGACGAGCACCGCCACGCCGGTGCCGACCACGCTCATCGTGGCCACGAAACCGGCGTAGAACCGCACCCGGCGTTTCGTCCAGAAAAGCACGCCCCGGGCCGGGTCGAGCCGTCGCGGAAGCCGTGACTGTTGTCGGACCCGCTCCAGGAAACGGGACTCCCAGAGCAGGGCGAGCATCAATACCGGCAGCACCTGGGCGCTGGTGGCGTAGAGGTCTGGGAACACGGCGTCAGACTCCTCGGATCACGGTTGCGCGGCGGGCGGGACGGGCGTTGCGGGGGTGCGGGCCCCGCCGGGGCCAGCCGTCGGAGCACCGTGACCATCCCATCACTCCGGGTGACGCCGAGATCATAGACGTGAGTCGACGTCCGGTCGATCCACATCCGGACAGTGAGCCCGCCCGACTGGCCGACCCGGCCCGACCGGCCGACCCGGCCCGACGGCGAGCGGGCCCGATCGGCCGAACCCGTGCCCGGACAGTGATCCGGCCGACAGTTCCCACCAGTCAGGTGAGGCGACGGTCCCGGCGGGGTAATGGCGGGCGATGTTCTTCATCTTCGGGCTCCGGACCAAGGTCACCCGCTCGGGTGTGGTGCAGCAGGTCTGCCGCCACTGCGGCAACCACGCCGCCCAGGTCGTCAGTCGACGTGCCACCCGGTTCACCCTGTTCTTCGTCCCGCTGATCCCGATCCGCACCCGGTACGTGCAGCAGTGCAGCTTCTGCGGTGCCGAGTACCAGGTGTCGAAGGCCGACGCGCAGCGCCTTCCGGTCGGCTGAGGTGGCGCGCTTCCTCTGCTGGCTGATCGGCTGGCGTTCCGCCGACCCGGTCGTTGGGCAACCGGGCGACTGCGCCGCGGTGCGACCCGCCGACCCGGCCGTTGGGCGACCCGGCGGCTCCGCCGCCCGGCCGCCGTGCACGCCCGGCCGGCGGTGGCGTCGTCGCGTCCGGCGGCCGACGGCCGGCACCGGCCTGCCCCGCTCGCCCCGGAACAGGTCCGGAGGTCGGTGACACGGCACCGCTCGACGGGTCGTGCCAGGATGTCGGCGTGTCGTACCCCCCTCCGCCGCACGCGTACCCGCAGCCGCACCCGGTCGCGCCCCTGGCGGCGTACCCCTATCCGGTCGCGCCGCCACCCGGCCACGCGGTCCTGGTCGTGTCGGTGAACCGAGGCCCCTACATCGTGCCCGTCCCCACCACCTCCCGCTTCAAGATCGACCGCAGGGAGGTGCCGATCCCCGGCGCGGGCACCTGGCACGTGGCCGTGCCGGCCGGTCCGCACGACGTGCGGTACACCGACTTCACGGGGATGCCCCTGATAACGACGACGCTGCACGCCCATCCGGGCGCGGTGCACCACCTGTCGTTCGACTTCGGCCGCTGGCGCAACCGGGTCCGCGACGGGCGCGGCGTCGACGTGACCTCGTTCGGCCTGTGGTCGAACTACACGATCATGCTGGTGACCCTGGCCGTGGTCGGGGTGCTGTGCTGCGGCGGCTTCGGCCTGTTCGCGGTGCTGGCCGGCACGTCCTCCTGAGGCCCGTGGACGTGGCCGCGGCTGTCGTACCCGATCGTGACGAGCACTATCGTGGCCGCTCGTGACGAGCATGCAGCGGAGACTGGCCACGATCCGCGGTGACGTGCCGCCGAAGCGGCACAACGCCCGCACGATCGCCGCGCTGACCGGCAACCCCGGCTGCACCCGCCGCGCGGTCCTGGACGGGGCGGGGGTGGACAAGCCGGCGCTCGCCGAGCGGATCGGGTTCCCGGCGCGGTTCGGGCAGTCCCGCTTCGCGATCAGCCGGGGCAACGCGTTCGAGGCGCAGGTCAAAGCCGACGGCGGGGCGGAACTGCTGCGGCTGGTGGCACAGCGGCTGGGCGTACCGGTGCCGGCGACGGCCAGTTGGACGGACCTCGGCGTCGGCGCGGACGACACCGCCGCCCGGCAGCGCCGCTCGGCCGAGGTGCTGCTCGCCGCGCCCGGGGCCGGCGACGCCGCCCTGTTCGACCACCCGATGCTGGGGCTGGATGTGGCCGGGCAACGGGTGCACCTGGAACCCGACCTGGTCGCCGCCCGCCTCGCCGGCCGGTTCCACGTAGTGGAGATCAAGTCGTTCCCGGTGATCGACGGGCAGGCCGACCCGTCGAAGGTGACCGCCGCCGCGATCCAGTCCGCCGTCTACGTGCTGGCCCTGCGGGACCTGCTCGCCGCGCACGGCCACGACCCCGAACTGGTCTCCCACGACGTGGTGCTGGTCTGCCCCCGCGACTTCGCCAACCAGCCGGTGGCGAGCCTGGTCGACGTGCGCCGGCAACTGCTGGCGCTGCGCCGGCAGCTCGACCGGATGGCCGGGCTCGACGCGCTGCTGGCCACCGTCCCCGACGACTTCACCGCGGACCCGGACGCCGACCCGGCCACGCTGGCCGCCGCACTGTCCGGCGTGGAGGCCCGCTACGCCCCGGAATGCCTGGCCGCGTGCGAGCTGGCGTACTTCTGCCGGCAGGAGGCGCGCGGACGGACCGCCGCGTTGGGCCGCGCGGTGCGCGAGTCGCTGGGCGGTGTCGCCGACGTCGACGACGCCCTGGCGCTCGCGGCCGGCGACCGCGACCCGACCCCGGAGCAGGCCGAGGCCGCCGCGCTGCTGCGCACCGCCGGCCGGTTGCGCGCCGAGGCGCTGGGCGTCGCCCCGTGAGTACGCTGCGAGCGCTGGCCCGGGCGCAGGCCGTCGCCGCCGGGGTGGCCCAGCCGGTGGCCACCGTACGGCACCTGCACCTGTCGACCCGGCCGCTGGTGCTGGTGCCACTGGCCATGGCGGGCGAGGCGAACGCCCCCCTGGCGGTGCTCGCCGGAACGGCACCGGGCGACGCGCGCCTGCTGGTCGTGCCGCAGCCCCGCAACCGGGACCAGCGGTTCGCCTTCGCGGCCGAGCTGGCCGGGATCGTCCTGCCGTACGTGGACGCCCACCGTGGCGCCAACGAGGCGGTGCCCGTGGACCGGGGTCGGGACGTGCGCCTGCGGTATCTGGACGCGCCGCAGGTGGTGGTGCCGAACACGGCCGGGGTGACGTTCCTGCGGCTGCTCGGCCGCTCCACCCGGTTCCGCCGGCCGGACGGCGACTATCCGGTGCACCCGTCGGTGCCGCTGCTGGGGCGCTGGTTGACCTTCCTCGCCGAGCGGGCCGAGCATCCGGGCTCGTCGGCGTTGGTGGCGTTGACCGACGCGCTGACCCTGCACTGGGCCACCGGGCAGAGCGCCGTGGAGGACCAGCACCTGCCGGCGCTGCTCGGCTGGATCGCCCCGCCGGCCGGCTCGACGGGCCCGCAGGCGGCGGCCCACGCGGAGGACCCGCTGCGGTGCCCGCCGGCCGGGCCCACCACCGACCCCGACTTCGACAACCGGCTCCTCGGCCCGGCGATCGAGGCGTACGCGGCGGCGGGGGACGACGAGGTGGCCCGCGCCGGGGCGTACGCGGAGCTGGAGAAGCTGCTGCGCGACCAGCTCGCGCCCACCTGGGAGCTGGTGTGGCGCGGCCTGGGACTGCTGCGTGCCCTGCCGCCCGGCCCCCGGGTGGCGGGACGCTGGGACGCCGACCGGGACGCCTTCACGGCGTACTGCGACCACCTTGACGCCGACGGTGGGCCGCAGCCTCGGGTCGACGGCGCGGTGGCCGCCGCGCAACGGCTGCACCGGCTGGAACGGGCGGCGGCCTCCTACGCGGTGCAGCGCGCCTTCGACGACCCCCTGGTCATGGCGGAGCACCGGCTGACCGGGGAGGCGTTCGTCGGCGACGTGACGCTGGCGGACCCGGACCGGATCGACGACAGCGGGAAGCGGGCGGTGCTGCGGCCCCGGATCCAGGTGGTGACCGCCGATCCGGTGGGGGTGCCGGTGGGCGCGACGCTGTCGTCGCCGGTCCGACCCGCGCAGAAGGCACGGGTGGTGTTCGTGACCCGGGTGGCCGAGGGGCACACCGAGGTGGTGCTGGAGCTGTCCGGCGGAATGGGGCGCGGCCGGAAGGCGACCCCGGGCAGCGTGCCGCTGGTGGGGGAGCGGCTGTGTTACACCGCCCTGTCGGACGCGTACCTGCCCGCGGCGGACTTTCCGGCGGTGGAGGAGACCCCGTGGACGCACGGCGGCCCTCCACCGTCCCCCGCCGGCACGGCAACCTGACTGAGCCCGCGACGGGTGCGGTAGCCACGGTCAAGGGCCGGGGCGCGTCGGATTGGTGACTCCGTGTCCGGATGGCCCTGGCGAGGGGTCGGGTGCCTGGCTAGTCTTTCGGGGTTTGCCGGGACCGCTCCTCGCCTTCGGGGCTGCCCGCACGAGAGCCGTCGAGGCTGCCCTTACGAGAGCCTTCGGGGCGGCACGCACGAGAGCCGTCGGGGCGGCACGCACGAGAGGGAGCCGGAACGATCGCTGGGTCGCCACAGGACGTCGAGCGGGCCGGCGCGGCATCGTCCGCCGCGAGGCGTGTCACGCGCTGGGGTCTGCCCGTCGCGGGCGGCGCGCTGACCGTCGAGGCGATCTGGCTCGTCGCCGGGTTGCCCGGAGCCGCACTGGCCAGCGACCTCGGCGCGCTGACCGTCGCGGTCTGGTCCATGGTGGCGTGTGCCGACGCGGCCCGGCGGCATCCCGCCGCGCTGCGCCGGTTCTGGCTGCTGCTGGCGGTCACCATGGGTCTCGCCGCCGTCGGCCGGGCGCTGTGGACGGTGTTCCGGCTCACCGGTGACGACCTGCCGCACACGCCGCTGATCGGCGCGGTGTTCACCGCCGGGATCGTCACCGGCACCGCCGCGTTGCTGTGCGCCGGGTCCGCTCCCCGAAGTCTCGTCGGCCGGGCCCGCACCGTGCTCGACGGGATGATCGTCGCGCTGGCGCTCATCCCGATCGGCTGGGTGCTGGTGTTCCGGGGCATCGCCGCCGCAGACCTGAGCGATCCACTGCGCACCTTCGGCCTGCTCTACCCGATGCTCGACCTGATGCAGCTGACCATTCTCGTCGCGGTCGCCGGGCCGGGTCGGCCGGTGTGGCTACCGATGACGCTGATCGGTGTCGGGCTGGCCGTACGCGTCGTCGCCGACGCCGCGTACGTCTCGCTGTTCGCCGCCGGCGAGTACGCCCCCGGCCACCCGATCGACGTGTGCTGGCCGCTGACGTACCTGCTGATCGGGGTGGCGACCCGCCATCCGCCGCCGCACCGCGACGCCGGTGACGACAAGCGCGATTCGCCGCTGCCGCCGCGGTGGCGGGTGGCACTGCCGTACCTGCCGGTCGGCGGGGCCATCGTGGCGGTGGTGCTGACCCGGCGGCCGACCGGGCAGACCCCACCGCTGGTCTTCGCCGCCCTGATGGCGCTGCTGGCGGCACTGGCGCTGCGGCAGGGCCTGGCCGCCAACGAGAACCTGCGGCTGGTGGCCCGGCTGCGCCACCTCGCGTACGTCGACCAGCTCACCGGGCTGCCCAACCGGCTGACGTTCGTCCGGCGGCTGCGGGCCGGCCTGCGGGACAAGCCCGCCGTGGCCGTCCTGCTCCTCGACCTGGACGGGTTCAAGCAGGTCAACGACCGGTTCGGGCACACCGCCGGGGACACCCTGCTGGCCGGCCTGGCCGCTCGGATGCGCGCCGCCGTCGCCGACGACGGGATGATCGCCCGGCTCGGCGGCGACGAGTTCGCGGTGTTGCTCGCCGGGGGCCGCCCGGTGACGCCGGAACGGCTGGCCGAGCGGCTGCTCGCCGCGCTGCACCCGTCGTCGGGGGAGGAGGTCGTCGGGGTGCATCCGTCGGCCAGCATCGGCATCGCCGAGTACGGTCCCCGGCACACCTCGTACACCGACCTGCTCCGGGACGCCGACATCGCGATGTACGCGGCCAAGGCCGCCGGCAAGTCCGCGTACCGGCGGTGCACGCCGGCGCTGCGGGAATCGGCGGTCAGTCGCGCCGAGCTGATCGCCGACCTGCGTCGGGCCGTCGACGAACAGCAGCTGCACCTGGACTTCCAGCCCATCGTCGACCTGTCCACGGGCACGGTGCGCAGCGCCGAGGCGCTGGTGCGGTGGCGGCACCCCCGGCTGGGGCTGCTCAGCCCGGCGCGGTTCCTGCCGCTGGCCGAGGAGACCGGGCTGGTCGTACCCATCGACCGGTGGGTGATCCGGGAGGCGTGCCGGGCGGCGGCCAGTTGGCGCGACCGGCTGCCGGAGGCGACCGTGGCGGTGAACATCGCCGCGGCCCACCTGCGCCGCCCCGACCTGGTCGCCACGGTCACCGCCGCCACCGGCGAGGCGGGCCTGGCGCCGCAGGCGCTGACCCTGGAGCTGACCGAGTCGGCGTTGATCGAGGACACCGATGCGGTGCTGGACCGGCTGGGCCGGCTGCGCGAGCTGGGGGTGCGGATCGCGATCGACGACTTCGGTACCGGCTACTCGTCGCTGAGCTATCTGCATCGCATCCCCGCCACCGAGTTGAAGATCGACCGCTCGTTCGTGTCGCGGATCCCCGAGGACGCCCGCGCGTACGCGACCGTGGAGATGGTGACCCGGCTCGCGGGCGCCTTCGATCTGCGCGTGGTGGCCGAGGGGGTGGAGACCGACGGGCAGCACGCGGCGGTCGCCGCGATCGGCTGCGCCCAGGGCCAGGGCTGGCGGTACGGCCGCCCGGCCAGCCTCGCCGAGTTGCATGGCCGGGCCGGTTCGGGTGCCGGTGCCGCGCCCGGCGGGGGTTCGGGTGCCGGGGCCGTGCCCGGCGGTGGGCTGAAGGCCGGGGCCGTGTCCGGCGGTGGACCGGACCCCGCGGGGCGGGTGACCGGTGCCGCAGAATCGGGCTTGACCCTCACGTAACGGCAGGCGGGACCGTGGTTCCCAGGAAGGGAGGGAACCATGGCGTACACCGTGGGCCAGGTCGCCCGGTTCGCCGGGGTGACCGTGCGGACGCTGCACCACTACGACGAGATCGGGCTGCTGTCGCCGAGCGGGCGCACCCCCGCCGGCTACCGCCGTTACGACGACGTGGACCTGGAGCGCCTCCAGCTCGTGCGGTACTACCGCGAGCTGGGGTTCCCGCTGGAGGAGATCGCCGTGATCCTCGACGACCCGGCGAGCGACCCGGCGGTGCACCTGCGCCGCCAGCACGAGCTGCTCAGCGCGCGGATCGCGCGGTTGCAGGAGATGGTCGCGGCGATCGAGTTCGCGATGGAGGCGAGCAAGTTGGACATCAGGCTGACCCCACAGGAGCGGTTCGAGGTCTTCGGCGACTTCGAGCCGGAGGCACACGAGGAGGAGGCGCGGCGGCGCTGGGGCGACACCGACGCCTACCGGGAGTCGATCCGGCGCGCGTCGGGCTACTCGAAGGAGGACTGGCTGCGGATCAGGGAGGAGACCGAGGACTGGGGGCGGCGGATCGTCGCGCTGATGGCCTCGGGCACGCCCGCCGACAGCCCGGCGGCGATGGACCTGGCCGAGGAACACCGGCAGCACATCGTCCGCTGGTTCTACGACTGCCCGTACGAGGTCCACACCGGGTTGGCCGACATGTACCTGGCCGACGAGCGGTTCCTCGGGCACTACGAGGCGATGGCCCCCGGGCTGGGGGCGTATCTGCACGAGGCGATCCACGCCAACGCGATCACCCGGGCGTGACGATCGGAGCGGTGAACGGGTCGGCCCGTCGGGGGGTGGTGGTCCCGGCGGGTCGGCCCGGGGGAGGATGGCCGTGATCGTCGTTACTCCCGGGAGGTCCTCGCTCGTGTTCATCGTCGCCGGCACCCTCTACGTCGACCCCGCCGAGCGGGACGACTATCTCGCGTCCTGCGAGGAGGTCGTCCGTCAGGCACGGTCCGCTCCCGGTTGTGTCGACTTCGCGATCAGCGGCGACCTGGTCGAGCCGGGGCGGATCAACGTCTACGAGCGGTGGGAGTCCGACGAGCAGCTGCTCGACTTCCGTGGCTCCGGCCCCGACCGGGAGCAGACGGTGGCCATCATGGGCGCCGAGGTGCACAAGTTCCGCATCTCCACGGTGGAGTCGCCCTGAGTCGACGCGTCGCGCCCGCCGCCGACGCGCCATCCACGACGCGCCACCGCCGACGCGCCCTCGTCGCCACGCCCACCGAACCTGAATCGACGCACGAAAACCCCCTTATCGTCCGATTTCGTCCGCCGTTCGGGTAAATCGTGCTGATCCGGCGTGTCCGCAGCCGCCTGCCTCCGAGTTGACCCAGGTGACACCCCCGTTGGTGGCCTGCTCGGCGAAGGAGTCGGCGTGGCAAGGACAGATTCGACGGGTTCCACCTGGCGCTACCGCTGGGCGCGTCAGCAGAACGAACGCCGGCTGCGGGCGTACCGCGGCGCGGACGACGCGTGGCGACGCCGCGACGAGGAGCTGCGCCGGCTGCGCACCCTCGCCGAGGACTGCCACGGCACGGTCGAGGCCGGCAGCGGGCTCGCCCTGGAACTCGCCTCCGACGAGGTGGTCTTCCGGGTCCTGCCGGCCGTGCACCTGGTGGAGGTGCGGCACACCGCGGTGCTTCCCGCGCCCGACCTCACCGTCACCCCGCAGACCGGGCCGCTGCGCGCCCGCCGCCCCGACGGGGTGCGCGTGGCCGACACCGGGATCGCCGTCATCACCAACCGCCGGCTGGTGCTGCTCGGCGGGCGGGGCCGGCGCGACTGGGCGTACGGCCGGATGACCGGCCTCGCCCACGACCCGCACGCCCCCGTCACCCTGCTCCAGGTGCTCGACCGCCGTCGAGCCTCCGGGCTGATGCTGCCCGTCGACGCCGCCGCCGACTTCCGGTTCGTGCTCACCCTGGCCTTCGCCGACGCGATCGAGCAGCGTCACACGGTTGTCGCCCAGCTCGACGAGCTGATCGCCGAACACGCCCAGCTCAAGCCGTTCCGGCCGACCATCGCCACCCCCGCCCAGGCCCGGCTGTCGTCGTTGGTGCCCGGCGGCCGGCGCACCGTCGCGGTCGCCGCCGGCCTGGTGCTGATGGTGCCGGTGGCGCTCGCCACGTCGGATCCGTCGGACCCGACCGGCCCGGAGCTCGCCGTCGCGGCCACCCCCGCCCCGCCCGGCTCCCCGGCCGCCGCGAAGACGACCCCGAAACCGCGCGGGGCCACCGGCTCGGCGAAGCCGCGACGCGGTGGCACCTCGCCCTCGCCGACGCGCGACCAGCTCTGCGGTGCCCCCGCCAATCCGATGGGGTACGGCTTCTGCGGCGGCGACCGCATCCGCAGGCCGGCCGCCGAGGTGTGCGACTGGTTCGACTGCGTACCACAGTTCTGGGCCGGACGCGGCTACCTGGTGCAGTGCCGCGACGGCTCGGTCAGCCTCGCCGGTGGCAGCCCTCGGGCCTGCGCCGCACACGACGGGGTACGGCGCGCCGTCCGGGACTGACGCCCGGGCGCCGGCGGCTGCCCTGCCGCCCCGGCCGGACCGACCCTGACGCTGCCCCTCACCGTGACTCCGGCACTCCGGCCCGTTGGGCTGCGGGTCAACCGGGCAGGTGGCAGACCGCCTCGACGTTGTTGCCGTCGGGGTCGCGGACGAACGCGCCGAAGTAGTGGGGGTGGTATTCGGGCCAGGTCCGGGGCGCGTGCAGCACCTGTGCGCCGGCCGCGACCGCCGCGTCGTGGAACGCCTGCACGGCGGCGCGGTCGGGCGCGGTGAACGCCACGTGGTTCTCGCGGCCGGGGCCCTCGTCGGTCGCCGGGCTGACCCAGAAGTCCGGCTCGGTGGTGCCGAAGCCGATCGCCTCCGGATAGTCGAGCAGCCGCCTGCCGCCCAGCGGGGCGAGGACGGTGTCGTAGAACGCGGCGCTGGTGGCCAGGTCGCGGACCTGGATGCCGAGGTGGTCGATCATCGGAGACTCCTCCGTCGTCGCTGTCGGGCGAGGTGTCATGGTCGAACTCGACGCTAGGCCCGGGGTACGACACCTTTCCGGCCCATGATCCGTTCCCCGCCGGGCCAGGGCGCGAAGCGGGCGGGGAGCCCGGTGTGCGGCAGATCGGGGTGTCGACGGCCGGGGGCAGCGCGAGACGCCGCATGTCGGGCTTGTCGGTCGTCAGACTCGTCCCGGTGGGCCGACGGCGCTCCTGGCCTGGTCGGCGACCCGGTCGGCGAGGTGCCGCAGGGCGGGGGCGGCGGCCAGGAGCTGTTCCCGCTCCGGGGCGTCCAGCCCGGCGAGCGCGGCGGCGAGCAGGTCCCGCCGGTGTCGCTGGTGGGCGGTGATGCGGTCCCGCGCCGCGTCGGTCAGGTCGAGTCGGACGCTACGCCGGTCGGCGGGGTCGCGCTCGCGGCGCAGCAGGCCCGCGCCGGTCAGCTCGCCGACCAGCGTGCTGACCGTGTTGGGGGCGGTGCCGAGGCGTTCGGCGGCCTCCCGGACGCCGATCCCCGGTTGCCGCTGCACGAGCAGCAGCACCTCGACCTGGGCGTCGGGCAGGGCGACCCGGCCGGCGCGCTGGGTCGCCGCCCGGCGCAGCACCCGGTGCAGGTCGCCCAGTGCCCCACCGAGCAGGCCCAGCGTCTCCTCCGTCACACGGAAGTCCCTTCGCGATGCAACAACTCTGTAGCCAGAGCTATCGTAGCCGGGATCACCGATCCGGAGGGACCCCGCACCATGCCGCACGCCGCCGCGCCGCCCGCACCCCCGGACGCCCGGGTCGCCGCCCCCACCGGCCGGGCCGCCGTCGTGCTGCTCGTGCTGCTGGGTTCCCTCACCGCCGTCGGGCCGCTGTCGCTGGACACCTACCTGCCGGCCTTCCCCGAGATGACCGGCGACCTGTCGGCCAGCCAGGCGCAGATCCAGCTCTCCCTGACCACCTGCCTGGTCGGCATGGCCCTCGGGCAGCTCGTCACCGGCCCGCTGTCCGACCGCTGGGGGCGGCGACGACCGGTGCTGGTCGGCGTCGGGGCGTACACGATCCTGTCGCTGGTCTGCGCGGCCGTACCCACCGCCGAGACCCTGGCCGCGGCGCGTCTCGCGCAGGGCTTCGCCGGCGGCATGGGTGTCGTCGTGGCCCGCGCCGTCGTCCGCGACCTCTACCAGGGGCGGGACGCCGCGAAGTACTTCTCCCGACTCATCCTGATCTTCGGTGTCGCGCCGATGGCCGCCCCCGCCTTCGGCAGCCTCGTGCTGCGCTTCGGCGACTGGCGTACCGTCTTCGTCGCCCTCGCCGTCATCGGCGCGCTCCTCACGGCCGCCGTCGCGACGCGACTGCCCGAGACGCTGCCGGCGACCCGGCGCAGCGCCGGTGGCCTGACCGCCGTCGCCGCCGCCGGCCGCGCACTGCTCACCGACCGGATCTTCGTCGGGTACGCGCTGACCCAGGGCCTCGCCTTCGCCGGGCTGTTCGCCTACATCTCCGGATCGTCGTTCGTCCTCCAGGACGTGTTCGGCCTCTCCGGCACCGCGTTCAGCCTGATCTTCGGTGCCAACGCCCTCGCCCTGGTCGCCGTGGGCCAGCTCAACGCCCGGCTGCTCGACCGGTTCGACCCGCGCCCCCTGCTCGTGCGTACCCTCGGCGTCAGCGTGGCCGCCGCCCTCGCCGTGCTCGCCGGGGCGATGCTCGGCAGCCTGCCGCTGGTGATCGTGGCGCTGTTCGTCTTCGTCGGCACCCTGGGCATGGTGATGCCCAACGGCACGGCCCTCGCCCTGGACCGCCACCCGGCCCGTGCCGGCACGGCCGCCGCGCTGCTCGGCGCGATCCAGTCGGTGGTCGGCGCGGTGGCGGCACCGCTGGTGGGGCTCGGCGGGGAGGGCAGCGCGGTGCCGATGGGGGTGGTGATCGGCGCGTCGACGGTCGCGTCCCTCGCCGTCCTGCTCACTGTCGCCCGTTCCGCGCGGCCGGTGACCGGTCACCGGCCCTGACGGGGGTCACCGGCCCTGACCGGTCGCCGGCTGCGGGACTGTCGGATCAGCGGCAGAACGGTGAAACTCCGGCGACGCCGCGTGGCCTGCGCCAATACGCTCCGGTTGAGCGGTGCGTGAGGCGCCGCCGACATGTTCGTCCGCACGGTGAGGAGACCCCGTGACCGACGCAACCTCCGACGAGATCCGACCCGCCGCCCTCACCCCACCGTCCAGCTGCGCCATCGGCTGGCAACCGAGCGCCCTGGCCCCCGTCTTCTGGGGCTGGCACGAGTACGGGCCCGCCGACAGCGCGCCCACCCGCGTCCGGGTGTTCCACCCGAGCATCGACACCAGCCCGAACACGGCGCAGCTGCTCAGCGGCTGCGGCCGGTACCCGCTGATCGTCTTCGCCCACGGCTACTGTGCCCAGGACACGAACCACTACCAACGCTGGTTCCGCACCCCGGCGGCGCTGGCCCGCTGCGGCTACATCGTCGCCGTACCCGAGCTGCCGGACATCCACGTGCACCCCGCCCGGAGCCCCGGCACCCAGCAGGTGCTCGCCGACACCGTGACCTGGATGCGGCAGGGCTGGCCCGGCAAGGCCGTGCTGCTCCCCGCCGCGAAGACCGGCCTGGCCGGCCACTCCTACGGTGCGTTGCACGCCGGCATCCTCGCCACCCGCATCCAGGTCGCCGCCGTCGCGTCGCTCAGCGGCGTGTGGAACGACTGGCAGCCCGGCTACGGCACCAAACCCATCCACCAGGGCACCGTGCCCCGCCTGCTGACCTGGGGCGTCGACGACTTCGGCGCCACCCTCGACGCCCCGAGCTGGAACGCCATCGCCAAGCCCAAGCACCGGGCCGTCTACGGCAACGCCGACCACTACGACTACTTCCCGTACAACCAGAACGTGCCCTGCCGGACGAGCAGCGGGCCGTGCCCACACGTCGGCATCGCCACCGACGACCTGCTGATGATGTTCTTCGCCAACTACCTGCCGCCGGAGCTGTGGCCCGACCTGCCCGGCCGCATCCCCGACAACCTCGTCCCGCCGCCGCTGAACCTTCCCCCCGAGAAGGCGTTCTACGCCGGCAACCATCTCAACGGCCTGTCCATCTTCAACGGCAACTCGTCGTGCAGCGTCTCCCTCTCGGTGGAGCTGCCGCTGGACAAGACCGTCCCGAACGTTCGCGAAAGCCTGCGCCCGCAGGCCGACCAGGCCGTACGGGCCGCCGGCCTGGTGCCCGTCTTCACCGGGTCGACCAGTCCGGGCGCGTGGGTGGCGAGCCAGTCACCGGCGGGCGGGACGAAGGTGGTCGCGAACAGCACGGTCACCATGACCATGCAGAGCGGCCCACTTCCGTAACGGCCGTGCTGTCGGGCAGGGCCGCCACCTTCCGGACGACGGTCCTGCCACGCCCGCAGCCCTGGCCGCCCGCCCGGCTGGACACAGGTTCGAATCACTGAGTATCGCCAGCATGCATGGGAGCTGCGAGCTCGGAACCTACGAGGGCAACCGCTGACCCACGGTGCGGCCGGATCTCGTGGTGTTCGATACCGGCTGCGCCCCGGGCTGCCGGGCGGCACTCAGCGAACACACGATCGCCATCACCGACGACGGAGCCGAGATCCTCACCCTGCCGCAGCAGGCATGACCGTGAGAGCGGTCGGCCCTTCGATGCGCTGAGCTGCATGACGCGGGGGCCGTCGACGATCTGCCTCTGGCATGCCCCCTACCTGACGGTTCAGGCGGTCGACGAAGAGAGAGCCGGCAGTAGCCGGGCTTGCATGAGCCGCTCGTAGACAGTGGTGATGTGTGCGCGGGTGAACAGGCGGGCCTTACGCCTGCTCCACCCCTGGACGCGCTCGATCAACTCGTCGAGGTCGTGAGTCGGGGGATTCGTCTGCGCGGCGAAGTGTACGGTGGCCAGGAGTTCGAGGCTGTACGGCGCCTCGAAGCCCTCAACGAGATCGGCCAGGCGATCGAGGGCTGCCGGCGACTGGTTCGCTGATTCGCACCAGCGAGCCACTGCCTCGCCGGTGCCCTCGGTGAGCACGATGGGCTGGAAATCCTCGACGCGGGACGAGCGGTCGCCGAAGCCGACGAGGTAGTGCCCCTCGAGTAGATCGAGCACGTGGTTCAGGCTCTCGGCGTAGGGGCCGTACTGCCCTTGGGTGAAGCGGAGACGCAGCGGCTCCCCCAGCACTTGGAGGAAATAGCTGAGTTTTTGGATCTCCAGGGTGGTGACGCCATCCCGGGGTTCCAGGGTGCGCGACTGTTCAAGGTAGCGCTCGATGGCACGCAGGAGTGTGGCGCGTCCGGGCGTAAGCGGCGGCTTTGGAGTGGCGACCGGCATTTCAGCCGGTGCGGGAGCGCCCTCGGGCGGGAACAGCAGCACCCGTACGTCGGGCAGTGCGGCGAAGGCACGCTCGATCAGGGGGCGAACCTGTTCCCAGTCGAGGCCGCCGTTGCCGCAGCCGAGCGCGGGCACCGCGACGGAGCAGATCTCCAACTCGCGGACGACCCGGACGAGATCGACGATGCCGGACTCGATGTCAGTGATCTTCGAGGCGGCGCGCCAGTGCCCCTTGGTCGGAAAGTTGATCACATATCGGCGGGCACCGAGGCGGGCGGAGTCGAACACGAACATCTTGCCGAGCTCGACGTCCCCGGCGGCGCAGGCCGCCCGGTAGGCCGCGTAGTTCGCGGGGAAGGCGCGCTTGAACTGGAGAGCGATGCCCTTGCCCATGACCCCCACCGTGTTGACGGTGTTGACGAGGGCTTCGGCGTCGGCGGTCAGCAGGTTGCCATGACTGACGACTATCACTCAGCGCACCTCCCCTCTGCGGTATCCGTAGTACCAGTCCCCCCTGACACCAACGTATGCGTCGATGATGCCAGCCGTACGCAGGACGCGCGTCACCTGTTCCCGCCGTTCCTGCGTGCGTACGGCGTAGCCGGTCAGCAGGTCGAGAGGAAACTCACGGTGTACGAGGAACTCGGCCGACCGTCTCCGGACCCGGTCCCCGTCCGGATAACGCCCCACTACTCCGTCGCGGTGCTCGCAGGCGATTCGGTACATCATCGGCGAGCGGCCAGCGAAGTAGAACGGGACATAATCTGACACGAAGCCACCGGGCAGGCAGGGAACCGGGCGGCTTCGTCGACGCGCCTTGATGTCGATTGCGCCGACGTCCGTGGCTAGGCGCTGCCCGACTGCGCCGTCGGGGAACAGTCGACCGGCGGCGAGGATGCCCGGCAGATTGTCGACGTGGGTGAAGTGCAGGATCAGGGTATTGGTGCTCACTCTGGTCCTATGTGTAGTGAGGGTCGGAGCCCGACACCATAGCTGCCGAGTCATCGTGCGGACACCCTTTGTCATGTCAGCCGGTGCCCCTTACGGGCGGGTGCACGATGATTTGCACGCACCCCTGGCGGGTCTGTTGTCGGAATCGGGACTGTCGGGGGCGTGGGATAGGGTCCGGGCGTCGGGTGGGGAGGTGGGGTCATGTCGGCGCTGGGGGTGCCACCCGCCGTCGAGGCCGAACGGGTGATCGCCGCCGTGCTCGCCGACCTGCGCTCCGGCGCGCACCGGGGCGTGGTGGTCGACTCGCCGCCCGGGGCCGGCAAGTCGACCCTCGTGGTGCGGGCCGCCGTGGAGCTGGCTGCCGCCGGCGAGTCGTTGATCATCGTCGCGCAGACCAACGAGCAGGTCGACGATCTCATCGACCGGCTGGCCGGCAAGGCCCCCGAACTGCGCATCGGCCGGCTGTCCGCCACCGACTACCAGCCCTCGGCGCGGGTGCGGGCCCACGAGCAGGTCCGGGTCGGTGCGAAGGTCACCGACCTGGGCGGCCCCACTGTCGTCATCGGTACGGCCGCCAAGTGGGCCACGGTCAGCGAGGGATCCTGGCCGTGGGCGATCGTGGACGAGGCGTACCAGATGCGCTCGGACGCCCTGTTGCGCGTGGCCGGCAGGTTCGACCGGGCCCTGTTCGTGGGCGATCCCGGGCAGCTCGATCCGTTCTCGACGGTGGAGACGGTGCGTTGGGCGGGGCTCACCTGGGATCCGATGCAGTCGGCGGTGGCGGTGCTGCTGCGACACAACCCCGACCTGCCCGTGCACCGGTTGCCCGTGTCGTGGCGGCTGCCCGCGTCGGCGGCGCCCGTGGTCGCGCAGGCGTTCTACCCGTTCACCGGGTTCCGCGCCGGCACCGGGCCCCGGGAACGCGCCCTGCACCTGCCCGGACCAGGTGCCGGTGACGCGCTGGACGTGACCGTCGAGACGGCCGCCCGCACCGGCTGGGCGTTGCACGAACTGCCGGCCCGGCACACTCCGCGTACCGACTCGGAGGCCGCCGCCGCGTGCGCCGCGCTCGCCCTGCGGGCGTTGGCGCGCGGTGCGGTCGCGGTCTCCGAGCAGGCCCCCGGCGGCGCACCCGTGACGGCGGACCGGATCGCTGTCGGGGCTGCCCACCGCGACCAGGTCGCGGCCGTCCGCGCCCAGCTCGGCGAGGCCGGCGCGGACATCACCGTCGACACCGCCAACCGGCTTCAGGGCCGCGAGTACGACCTGACGATCGTCCTGCATCCGCTGTCCGGGCGCCGTGACGCGACCGCGTTCCACCTGGAGTCGGGGCGGCTGTGCGTGCTGACCTCCCGACATCGGCACGCCTGCGTCGTGGTGGCCCGCGCCGGAATCGCCGATCTCCTCGACGCGCATCCGTCGACGGAACCGGCGCGCCTCGACCTGCCGGTGAAGTTCCCCGACGGGTGGGTGGCGAACCAGACGATCCTGGCCCTGCTGGAGAGCCGGTAGACAACGGCCTCGTCGTGCGGTGTTGCGTGAGGTACGGCATCCTGTGCGACGTGTCGCGAGGTGCGGCATCTCGCGGTATCCCGTTCGTGGGACACCGCGAGATGCCGCAGGTGGCGGTGCCCGGCGCGAGGTGCCGCAGGTGGCGGTGCCCGGCGCGACCCGGGGTGCCCGGATGAGGTGTCAGTCAGGGCCGTGGTGGCCCTTCGCCCTTCGCGGCCGTCAGGAGTAGGTGTCGCCGAACTCGCGGACGCCGTCGACGTCGAGGGTGATCCGGGTGTTGTCGAGCCACCGGCCGGTGGCCTGCTGCCAGCTGCGGTCGTCGCGCTCGTCGATCGCGGTCCAGTTGTGCCGGTGGTGGCGGAGGTGGATGGGGCCGGTGGAGGCGCCGGGGGCGAGGGTGCCGGTGGCGAACCCGATTTCGATCCAGCCGGGGATCGGCGTGCCGGGCGGCGGGTAGACGGTCGCCGACGGCCCCGGCGGCGAGACGGTCGCCGGGGGGCCAGGCGGCGGTGGCGCGGTGGTCAGCGTGGCGGGCGGTGGCGAACTCGTCGGTCCGCCGCCCGGGCCGCCCGGAGGTAGCGGCGGCGGGAAGAACTGGATCGTGCGGGTCACGGTGTCGCAGCCGACCGCTGCCCAGTCGCAGTTGGCGACCAGAGAGGTGTTCCCGCCCTCGAAGGTCACGTGGTAACGCACCCGCACGGAGGTCAGGTCCAGTGGCGCGGCTCCGGTGTTGACGACCTGGACGGCGTGCTGGATCTGGTTGTCGGTCGGCGACCAGTCGAGGTTGAGGTAGCTGACCTTCGCCAACCCGTAGGCGGTTCGCACCGGGGTGGCGGGCGAGTCGAACGAGTATCCGTTGTTCGTGTACGCCCCGATGGTGAGCTGGTAGTCGCTGCCGGGGGCGATGGTGGTCAGCGTGATGCTGGTGCCGGTGGTGGTGCCGAGACTGCGGTAGACGTTCGGGCCGAGTTTGGCGCGTACCTCGTGGACGATGGGTGCGTCACCGGCCGGCTCGCCCGCCCAGGTCGACGGGGTCCAGGTCAGCGTGAGCCGGTGGGGTTCGTTGGCGACCACGACCGGCGCGCCGGGGGTGGTCAGGGCCGGCTCGTCTGCCGCGTGGGCGACGCCGACGGCGAGGACGCCGAGCAGCCCGGCGACGGCGACTGCGATGGTGGTGACGCGACGGGCACGCATGGTGCCGATGATAGAGAATTGCATGCATGCTTATCAATTCGCAGCATCCCGTCACCGGCATCCGGTGTGGAGCGCCGGTCACCGGCACCCGGGGTGGGGCGCCGGTGACCGGGTGCTGCGGGGTCAGCGGGCGATGAGCAGCAGCAGTCCCCGCCCGCGCAGCAGGTAGTTGGTGCCCTGGCCGCCGAGGTGCGTCTCGGCACCCGGCTGCGCCACCTGGTCGGGCCCCTCCGCCCAGTTCGACGTGTCGGTCACCCGGTACCACTGCCGGCCTGCCCCAGGTGACGGCAGGACGAAGTTCACGTCGCCGGACCAGCCGTTGTAGGCGGCGTAGATGGCCGCCGCCGGGTCACCGAACTCGGTGCCGTCGATCCGCCAGGCGATCGCGTGGTTGTCCGGGTTCTGCCAGTACCCGCCGTCGGGTGCCGTACCGGCCGGAGTGAACCAGGCGAGCTGGGCCATCCCGTTGCCGTTGCCGTCGGCCGCGGAGTAGAACGATCTCGGTCGCAGCGCGGGGTGGGCCAGGCGGAACGAGGCCAGCCGGGAGGCGAAGGTGCGGAAGGTCGCCTGCTCGGCCGAGGGGCTCCAGCCGAGCCAGTTCGCCGACGAGTCCACGTTGTACGGGTTGTTGTTGCACCGCGTTGTACGCAGCACCTCGTCGCCGCCGGTGACCATCGGGGTGCCGGCGGACACCATCAGGAAGGCGTGCCCGTTGCGGGCGGCGCGCCGCTGGTCGGCGGCCACCCCACCCTGGTCCCAGGAGGCGTTGTCGTCGGTGCCGCCGTCGGACGGGCCGTACGGCCAGGGTTGGGCGTTGTTCTTGGCGTTGCAGGCGTACAGGTCGCGCAGCGTGAAGCCGTCGTGGGCGACCATGAAGTTCACCGAGTTCCACGGGCGGCGGCCGTCGTCGCCGTACAGGTCGGCGGAGCCAGCGAACCGGTCGGCGAGCTGCCCGGGAGTGACCGCCTGGTAGCCCATCCGGTTCTGGTCGCGGCGCAGCGTGTCCCGGTACCGCCCGTTCCACTCCGACCAGCCGGCCGGCATGTTGCCGACCTGGTAGGTGCCGGCGCCGATGGCCCACGGCTCGGCGATCCAGTCGACGCCCGAGCCACCGGCGGCCGGGCGGGGCGGCATCTCCCGGGTGATCCGGTTCAGCGCGGTCCCCGGGTCGGTGCGGCTGTAGGAGAAGCAGCCGTGCTGGCAGGTGTTGCCGAGCATGGCGGCCAGGTCGTGGCGGAACCCGTCGACGCCGAGGGTGTTCTTCCAGTACGCCAGCGAGTCGACGATGAGGTCCTGGGCCACCGGATTGTAGGTGTTGTAGTTGCCGCCGACGCCCGTGTTGTCCCAGGACGCCTGCCGGTCGGCGGTCAGCGAGTAGTAGGTGGGGTTGTCCAGGCCCCGCCAGGACAGCAGGTTGTAGACCTGCGCGCCGCCGGCCTGGTAGACCCCGCCCTCGCCGGTGTGGTTGTAGACCACGTCGACGAGCACCTTGATCCCGGCGTCGTGGAACGCGCGGACCATCTCCTGGAACTCCCGGGTCGGCCCGCCGGGGCTGCGGTCGGCGGCGTAGCGGCGGTCGGGGGCGAACCAGTTGAGCGTCATGTAGCCCCAGTAGTTGTCCCCGGCCGTGCCGGTCGGGTCGACGTCGTTGGCGTCGTTCAGGGTCTCCTGCAGGGGGAGGAACTCCACGGCCGTCACGCCCAGCGACGCCAGGTAGGCGGCCTTCATGCCCGCGCCGCGGTAGGTGCCCCGGTACGCGGCCGGCACGCCCGGGTCGTTCATGGTGAGCCCGCGGACGTGCACCTCGTACACGATGTCGTCGGCGAAGGCGCGGGCCGGTTTCGTGCCGACCGACGCGGTGGTGGCGGGCAGCACGATGCCCTTCGGGGCGTGTGGCCCGCTGTCGATCGTGCGGTACGCCGGCCCGGAGGCGTAGACGGTCTCGGTGGTCATGCCGGGGCGCAGCGGGTCGTGGCTGATCTCCCGGGCGTACGGGTCGACGAGCAGCTTGTTGGGGTTGAAGCGGTTTCCGGCGGCGTCGACGTCGGCGACGAAGCCCGCCGATGAGCCCTTCGTCCAGGCGCTGCTGTACGGCCAGTTCGGCCCCCAGGCCCGGTATCCGTAGTAGACGGTGCCGGTGATGCCGGCCGCGCGTATCGAGGCGACGCTGACGGTGGTGGCGAACACCCCGGCGGCGTCCCTCGTGAGGACGTGGCTGGCCCGTTCCGCCGCGCCGGTCGGGGTGGCGTAGAGGTGCACGACCATCCGGGTGGCGGCGGCGGAGCGGATCCGGAAGGTGATGGCGGAGCCGGCGCTGTCGTAGCGGGCGCCGAGGGTGTGGGTGTCGATCGAGGCGGCGGCGGGGGGACTGGTCGTGGCCGCCAGGCCGGTGGCGGTCAGGACGGCGGACAGAAGCAGGGCGGTGACCCTGCGGCGGTGTCGGCGCATGGTGGACTCCGGACGGAACGCGCGGGGCGCGGCGGTTGACGGTGGGGCGCTCCTCCGGATGCCGTGCCGACCCGACATCCGTGCAAGACCTTGCAATCCTTGCTGAAAAGGTAACAGTCGATTTCGGGGACGTAAAGACTCGTGGCGCAACCGTCTCCACCGGCGGACCTGCCGCTACCGTCCGCCGCGACGGTCAGTTGCGTAATCGGGTTGACGTCGACGAACGCACCCCGAGCAGCCCGCCGTCGGGGCGGAGATCCAGCGCCAGCCCGACCCTGAGGATCATCACGGCCGTGAGGAACGCTTTCTGGCCCGCCCTCTCACGCGGCGATCGCCCGAGCGGTCGAATAGACGTCGGCGGGCAACGGGTGCGTCAACTGCCAGATGATCCGCATGGGCCGGTCCCCGGTGTGCTCCCGGTAGGTCATCGGGCCGGCGTACAGGTACGCGGGTGCCCCCAGGTCACGGTCGGGCACCCGGGATTCGCGGACGAACAGGTGCACCGTCGAGCCCCGCGCGGCGTGGTGGATGTAGCGCTGCCCGGTGGCCGACGCCGCCGACGTGGTGCTCTGCGACTCCCACTGGAACAGCTCGTCGGTGATGGCCCGGTCGGCGTACATGGTGGTGGGGGAGTAGTGGTGCTCCGACTTGACGAGGGTGACGAAGAACAGGTCCGCCTGCTCCGACTCCAGCCACTTCACGCCCTCGCGCAGCGACCCCGGGTTGGGCATGCCGAAGGCGGCGCACGCCTCGTTGCGGCTGTACCGGGCGTGCACCCGCAGCGGCACCGCACCCGGCAGCGGCGCCGGGGTGACGCGGTGGATCCGGTCCCGCAGCACGTCGGCGACCTGGCGTAGCTCGACGCAGCGGGCGGGCTCCGCCCAGAGCCGCGCCAGCCGCTCCTCCCGGAAGGTCAGCGACGCGTTCGGCCCCCACAGGTCGAAGTGCAGCATGTCCCACAGCCGCCCCGCCGCCGGCCGCTCACCGGAGGCCACCCGCGTCAGCAGGTCCAGCCGGTCGACGTCGTCGATGTGCAACATCCGCCCGATGGCCCGACCCAACTCCCGGTCGTACGCCCCGGGAGGCGTCGTGTCCCGTCCGGCGAGCCGCCGCAGCCCGGTCCACCCGCCGACGCTGGCCGACCGGTACACGTCCTCGATCTCCACCCCGGTTTCCCGAAGGAAGTCGGCCAGGCTGACGTCCCCGAGTTGCCGCAGCTCCGCGACCAGGCCGTTCTTCGACGTCGGCAGCGCCGAACGCAGGTTGGCGAGCACGACGTCCTTCGCGACCCGGTCCAACTGCACGTGGCAGCCGCTCGGCAGCGACGGGAAGTCCTGCTCGACGGCTTCCCGCACCGCCCGGCGGCTGACCCCGGTCAACGCCCGCCAGCGCAGGTCGAAGCGGAAGTTGGCGTGCTGCCCGCCGATGAAGTCCAGCACCGTCAGGCAGGGCTTGTCGTCGTCGAGGCGCAGCCCACGGCCGAGCTGCTGAAGGAAGATCGTCGCGCTCTCGGTGGGCCGCAGCATCAGGATCGTGTCGACCATCGGCAGGTCGACACCCTCGTTGAACAGGTCCACGGTGAAGAGCACCTTCTGGATGCCCTTCCGGAACTCCGTGAGCAGCGTCTGGCGACCGGCTGCGTCCACCCGTGAGGTCACCGCCGCCGACGGCACTCCGTGCCGGGTGAACCAGTCCGCCATGAACTCGGCGTGCCCGATGCTCACGCAGAACCCGAGCGCCCGCATCCGCCCGGCGTCGACGGTGTCCCGTACCGCCCGCAGCACCATCCGCGCCCGAGCGTGATTGCCGGTGTAGACGCCGTCCAGATCCGTCGGGTCGTAACCCTGCCCGCGCTTCCAGCGAAGCTGCGACAGGTCCGTGTCGTCGTGCAGCCCGAAATACTGGAACGGCGCGAGTAACTGCCGCTCCAACGCGTCCCACAGGTGCAGCTCCACGGCGGCGCGGCCGTCGAACCACCGCCGCACGTCGCCGCCGTCGCTGCGGTCGGGGGTCGCCGTCAGTCCCAGCAGTACGCGGGGCCGCAGCCGGTCGAGCAGGCGGGCGTACGTCGGCGCTTCCGCGTGGTGGAACTCGTCGACGACGACCATGTCGTACGCCTCGGGGTCGATCTCCCGCCGGTGTAGCGACTGGATGGAGGCGAAGACGTGCCGCCAGTCGCGCGGGGTGTGCCCGCCGACGAGCGGCTCGCCGAAGCTCCCGTCGCCCAGCACCTGCCGGAACGTCGCCAGGCTCTGCCGCAGGATCTGCTCCTGGTGGGCGACGAACAGCAGCGACTCTGTCGTGCCGGCCCGGCGCAGCCGCCGGTAGTCCAGGGCGGCGACGATGGTCTTGCCGGTGCCGGTCGCCATCACCACCAGGTTCCGGTGCCGGCCGTGCACCTGCCGCTCGGCGTCCAGGTCGGCGAGGATCTCCGCCTGGTACGGGTACGGCCGCACGTCCAGGTTGGCGATCGGGGTGGGTGCCTCGCCGGGCCGCTCCCCGGACAGTGCTCTCCGGAGGCGCTCACCATCCCGGCCGGGGTGATAGTCCTCGAACGCCGGGTCGTTCCAGTAGTCCTCGAACGTGGCCGTGAACGTGTCGATGACGTGCGGCTGCTCGATGTTCGAGATCCGCACGTTCCACTCCACGCCATCGACCAGCGCGGCCTTCGACAGGTTCGACGAGCCGACGTACGCGGTGGTGGTGCCGTTGGGCCGGCGGAACAGCCACGCCTTGGCGTGCAGCCGGGTGGTCCTGGTCTCGTAGGACACCTTGATCTCGGCACCCAACTCGGCGAGCCGGTCGAGGGCCCGCTGATCGGTCGCCCCCAGGTACGTCGTGGTGATGACCCGCAGCTTCCCCTGCCTCTGCATCAGGTCCCGGATGGCCGGCTCGATGATGCGCAGGCCGTGCCACTTGATGAATGCACAGAGCAGGTCGACCTGCTCCGCCGAAGCCATCTCGTGGGTGACCTCGTGGCCGATGCGGGGCTGGTTGCGGCCGTTGACCAGGAGCGCGCCGGTGCTCAGCGGGGTGGTCGGCCGTGTTGGGAAGGTCGGTTGTGCGGGTGGGGTGGGTGGGGCGGCGATCGCGTGCAGGAGGTGCCTGGCGTCGGTGACCTGGTCCTGTGCCGTTGCTGCCTGCGGGCTGAATGCCGCGATGGTGTCGGCTATGCGGTTGGCCAGGTCGATCTGGTTCTGGAGCTTGTCGTCGCCGCCTGGGACGGACTTGAGGGCACGGTGGGCGAGGGTGGCTATGTGACGGGCGAGGGCGTCGGGGGCGTCGGCGGGGTCGAGCTTGCCGGGCTGGACGAGGGCGGGGTCTACGCGCTGGAGGCGGGTGGCGAGGTCGCGGGTGATGAGGTGCTCGTAAATGCCCCGCTCAAGATCCTTCATCTTGCGGGTACGAAGACGGCGTCGGGGACCAGCGAAGCGAAGCCGCAGAACGAGGGAACAGCGGGTACGGCCAGCACGGGCGACTCAATCATCCGTCCTCCCCGTCGTCGGTCTTGCGCAGTTCCTCCCTGAGCGCGGCCAGCGGGCGCAGCCCGGCCGGGGTGTCGGCCAGCCAGTACGCCCAGCCGTTCGTACTGTTGCCGTGGGCCACGTCGCCCGCGCCGGAGGGGGAGTCGTATGGCACGCCGTCGAACTCGATCCGACCGTCAGGGAGAACGTGCGCCTCGACATCGTCCGACGGGTTGATCAACACTGCGCCGACCGGTAGCAGGCCGGCGTCGATGAGGTCGACAACCCGCACGCCGTACCAGGTACGGGCCGGGGCTAGAGGCGCGGTCGGCTTGCCGGCCCTGGGGTAGACGGGCGCGTAGCCGGCATCGGTCAGCCGGTTGAAAGCGTCCCGGACAACGGCGGCCATCAACTTGCGACGCTGACTTAAGAACATGTCGTATGGCAGCTTGGTCCACTTGTCGGGCAGGGCGTGCCAACGAGACTGGACGTCCAGCACACCTCGGCCGAGAGCCTTTTTGCGAACCTGGTCCGGCCAGTATTTCGCTGGCGGCTGGTCGGAGATACTGATGTTGTCGTACCACTCGACTAGTGCCATGTTGGCGATCTGGTTGACTTTCTTGGTGTTGGTGATGCCCTGCGTGCGTAGGTAGGCGCGGGGAAATAGGTGATGTCGTTCGATGCCCTTCTTGGCGGTGACTGCCGGGTCGAGCCGAGCGCGCACCTTGCCAGTGGAGAGCAGTGCGTCGGCGTCCACGATGTTCAGGGCGGCGATATACGCCAGTAGCGCCGGTGACTTGGCGGCCGAGCTATCCAGTTCGTTGGGTAGGCGGATCTCCCAGTAGTCGGTGGTAAGGGTGTCGTTGACAATCTTTGTCAGCACCGCAACGAACCCGTTAGCGTCACCCTTTGCCAGCGTGGCGAACTGGGCCAGGTCTCGCTCGACCTGACTCTCAAACGAGCCGGAATAGCGCCCGGTTGTGTGTGCCATGAAGAACCAACGGGCCATCACCTCCCGCAGTCGGGCGATCGGGACCTGGTAGTCCACCCGCCCGATCAGCCAGATCGCGTACGAGAAAACGATTGCGTTCTCGCTGGAGATCATTTTCTTGCCGCGGAAACCGGCTCGCTCCAGGCAGAGTAGGAACTCGTGCCAGTTGGTCAGGTTCAGTACCTGCTCCTGTGCCTCGGCGAGCCGGGCGAACTGGGCCTCCCGCTTCTCCGGTGATGGCTTGCCGGTCTCCACGTCCTTGCCCCGCAGAAGCACGTAGATCTGCTTGAGTACCGCGCGTCGCATGGCCAGCGCGACGGTGGCACGCAGCAACTGTGGCGGCTGAGGCTGGATGTACCAGTTGAACGGGGCGGCCTCGCCGAGACTCGGCACTCGGCAAGCCCGGCAAAAGTCCTCTAGGTCCCGCCGGCCTTTCTCCCAGAAGACTGACATGAGGGTGAGGATGAAGTCGGCTTGAACCAGCGCGACGCCCTCGCTGTTGATTCTGACAAAGATCTCCGCGACCTGCTCCTCATTAGCAGCCGAAGACAGCTCGATCACCTTAAACGGGTATTGCTGGAGGTCGTGCAGGCGATGAATCGCCTGCTCCAATCGCTGCTCCTCGCCATCGTCGACTACCCGGCGTGCGCTGAGCGCCTTCAGGTAAGCCTTCTTGGTCGTCCAGAGACCGCTGGGCTGCCAGAGCACGCTGATGTCCGGGATAAACTCTGGGTCCTTCTCGATGGCCGCGTCAGTGACAGCGAATGTGGCGTCGGTCGGTCGGAAGGCGATTCGGATCCGCGACTCGGAGTAGTCGTCGTGCAGCACTGTCGCTCCGGTCATCACCGCAAAGAGCGACGTGAGGCGCTGTTGCCCATCAACGATAAGATGGTTCGGGGCGGTCTTGACGGTGTCTACCCCGATCTGCCGGGCTCCTACCTCAGCGCCGGTATCCCAGAAAAGCAGGTACCCAACGGGAAAGCCCTTGTACATTGAGTCAAACAGCGCCCGGACCTTCGTGGCCTGCCAGACGAAGGGTCGCTGAATGTCCGGCAACGCAATCTTCCCTGTCTTGATCAGCTCGACCAGCAGCGAGACCGGGTAGGTGGTGTCCTTGTAGAGCGTCTCGGCCATTCGTTGTCCTTAGTCGATTGGCAGTTGCTCGGAATCAGCGGTGACGGAATCGGCACCTATGCCGCCTTGCCGTGGGCGGGCTCACCCTTGTCGTGTGGGCCGCTGATCTTCCTCGCCGAATTATTGGGAGATCAATTCGAACAGGCGGTTAAAAATCCCTGCTGGATCGTCGGACCCGCCGTGGAGCGCCGTACATCTCGGTCATGGCGTGATTGATTCGACGTGGATTGCCAACAGACCGGCAACGTCGGCGTCGCGTCGTCCGGGAATTGCACCCGGTCGTACGTCTCGTCAGCCCCGTTCTCCTCCCCTGCGGCCGGCTCGGTCGCCGTGGGATTGATCTCCTGTGTAGATGGTCACTCGATCTCCGGTCACGGCACGTTACCGGGACCCTGCCGGCTCTACCAGTCCTCGAGATCATGGAAGCTGCAGGCCGGTAGTGCGGGAGCCCGACGGTCGGATGGATTCCGACAGAAAGGCTGGCAGTTTAAGCTAAGATGTCCATGTTTGGTCCGTCGAACCATCAAGTAAGAATTATCCTGGCCAGGTGCGTGGCAGATATCCGACAGGCCATTGGTCGGTTCATAGCACTTAGCGGCTGGGCTAACACTCCGCGCGGTGTTCGCGGGTGTCACCTTCGATCTCGTAGTCGAGCGGAGGCGATGTCACAGTCGCCGTGACGGTCAGCGCGCTGGGTGGCCGCAGCACACGGTTGCTGACGCACCGCTTGAATCGGGGTGGGCAGAAGACCAGCGTGGGCACTCAAGGCTGTCGTTCCCGATCGGAGTCGGTCAGGTCAGCGAAGGGCGTCCAGCGTGCCCCCGTGATCATCCTGTTGCACCGACCGGAGGCGGGTGGCGAATTCGGCAGCGACGGCCGGTGAACCGGCCAGGAGCGGTACGGCGGCGACGATCATCTTCAGCTCACGAGCCTCGCGTAGCAGTGGCCAGGACGGGTCGGTGGTGACATCGGAGCCGTAGGCAGCCGCCAAGGCGCGGTGCCCGTTCGCGACTCCGAATCTGGCCTCTCCCACGGCAACCGCCACCAGGTCGACCTGCCACGGCCCAACACACGTGGCGTCGAAGTCGCACAGGACGGCCCGCCCCGAGGGGTCGCGTAGCAGGTTGCCGACGTACGCGTCGCCGTGCACCAGTTGCCCGGTGGCGCGCTCGGCGAGGGCTTCGACCCGTGTCTCCAGGCGGTCACACCAGTCGGCCAGGTAGTTGCGGTCGCGTCCGTTGAGACCTTCGGCGTCGACAAGGCGGCGCCGTGCGTCGCTGATCGGATCCCATCGCGGGAGGGCCAACGGTGGGACGTCGAGTGCGTGGAACTCCCGCAGCACCGAGCCGAGTTCTTGCACCGTCGGCGCAGGTGACCGTGGCGGAACGTACGCCCACACCGAGGCGGCCAGGTTCCCAACTTCGATCGGCTGCTCGACGCCCGGTGCCAGGCGGATCGTCGGTGCGTCGATCTTCTCGAACCAGCGTCCGAGCTGAACGACCTTCGTCACCCGTTCGCTAAGCCGATGGGTGCGCCCGATCCGGATGACGATGCCCTGTCGGGGCAGGGCGAAGACAGCGTTGTTGGTCAACCGCAGCAACTGCGCACCCTGCGAAGGGACGCCCAGGACGGCGGCGACCTGCCGCATGGCCGCCGTCATCGCCTCCTCGGAGAACCGTCCACTCATCTGGCTGCCGCAGCGTCAGCGGTGAGACGGCGCTCGGAGGGCGGCTCCCGTCATGGAAGGTGCTTCACCATGACGGCGAAGGTGGGGGAGCCGTCCCACGAGGGCGTGAGGTGGGTGATCTCCTGCCAGCCCCATGAGCGGTACGCCGCCTGAGCAGCCGTGTTGTCCGGTCGGACGAGCAGAGTCGCCCGAGTTTCGGGACGGCTCCCCACCAACTCGTCATGCAGCGCTCGGGCAACACCTTGCCGACGCCACTCGCTCCCTACCATCAGCTCGCTGATGGCGAAGGTCCGCTTTCCGTCCTCCGCAGTGAAGTCGACCGAAACCGGCTCCTGGATGCCGTTCCACCAACCGGTGTCCGGCGCCAGCGGAAACCCGTAGATGTAGCCGATCAACTGGCCATCCGTCGTGGCCGTCACCAGCGTCCACCCGTCGCGCTGCCGGTGTGCCCCCAGCTGCCGGCGGTAGCGATCTTCGCTGTAGAACTCGCCGGCGTCTGCGTAGACCTCCAGGTAGAGCGCCACCAGCCGATCGGTGATGCCTTCGGCCTGCGCGGCGTCGTAGCGCTCAAGGCGCAGGTCGTCCCTCACAGCGTCACCTGCTGGTCGTACGCGTCGATGAACTCCCGGACCGCGAGGGTGGAGGATGCGTTTCTCCCCATGTTGGCCCTGATCTGCCCGAGATGCCGCGTCACCCGCTGCGAGCTGATCTGCCTCACCTCCGGTAGGACGGCCAGCGCCATGCGCGCGGCCTGGTTGACGTCGCCCTGCCGGTACGTGGCCTCCGCGAGATGCACCGAGTAGGAGACCTGGTTGCGCCGAAGCTGGGTCGACGGGTTCTCCGTGGCGAGGCGGTGCGCCTCCGCCGCACGACCCGGGTTGCCGAGCGAGAGGTAGCAAGAACCTCGAATGGAGTGCATCTCCTGGACGTTCACGAAGTGCACGAACCCCTGGTCGTCCTCATGCGCGCCATGATCCAACTCGCGGCGGGCCTTGGCGATCTCCCGTTCGAACCCGCCCGAATCTCTCAGCACGGAAAACGCGTGAGCCCGGCGCAGGTGAAGGAGCGCCTTCAGCCGAGGCGTTCCCCAGCCGGCGGACACCCGAAGCGCCGCCTCGGCGCAGTCCAGCGACTCACGCGGCTGGGTGTCACGCACGAGCAGGGAGAGCTGGGCCAGCGCCCGTGCCTCGACCCGGGGATCGTCGGCGATGCGCGCCCTCGTGATCGCCTCGTTGAGGTAGGGCCGTGCCTCAGCTCTGCGCCCGGAATCGATCGCCAGCCACGCGGCCTCGATCGAGAGGTCCGCTATCGCGCTCTGGAGTGCTTCCCCGACCTCCCGGCCGTACCGCGCCTTCTCGGCCCACGCGGCCAACCGGGCGTGGACCTTGATCGCGACGTCGCAGAGTTCGTTGGCGCCGACTGCGGCGTCGGTCTGCCTGAGCTGCTCCACCAGCGTGCTGGTGAGGCGCACGTGTTCCATGCCGATCGCCGGAGCGGCGTCCGCAGGTGCCGTCAGAAGGCCCAGGTGGTCGCCGGCCGTGAGCCCCGCCAGGGCGGCCAGCACGGTGAACTGTCGGCGGTCCGTGGTGACCACCTCCTCATTCGACTCCTCGACAACGATAGACGGCACTGCCGGTCGCGCATCGGTGCCGCCGCTTCCGGAGGGAAGCTGGAACCACAGCAGGTGCGCCGGAACTCGCAGGAGCTGCGCCCAGTGCGTCAGACGGTCCAGGTGCACCAGGGGTGGCCCATTCTCGACCCGGCTCAGCTGGGCCTGCGTGATCCCCAGCCATCCCGCCACGACGGTTTGAGGCAATGCGCTCCGGCCGTGGTACGGATGGCACCGGTACGCCCGGATCACCCGTCCGAGGTGCCGTTCCGCCAACGCCCGCCGGAGCGGCTCGTGCTTCCAGAAGGTCGCCGGCACCGTCGGTGGCGCGCTTAGCCGGTCGCGTTCGGCGGCCTGGCACGGTGCACAGCGTCCGCTGTCGTTGTCGCGGGCCAGCCGTCCCCCGCATCGGGGGCAGTTCGCATGTGTCACCGGCAACCTCGCCATGCGCAGGTGGCTCCGTCCATTCCGACTCGTCGAGCCTAACCATTGAAGCCGCTCCGCGGCTGCCCGGTATACGCAGCGCGCATACCGACCAACCTCGCGGCGTCATCCGACCGCGATGGACCGAGCCGGAGCCTGGGGTGCAGACCTACCTCAGGGAAGGAGCCCCATGCTGGCGACCGTCGCTGCACAGACCGGCCGTGCCCTCGTACCCGATGCGCTCTTCGACCGGTTGACCGCCCGCATCGCCCGCGACCATCCGGAACTGGCCGCGGACCTGCCCGCCAGGATCGTGGACCAGGCGCTGGCGTTCCTCGCCGCCTGCGCCGTCACCGCTGAGCCGATCGGCCCGTCGAAGCTGGTCGACATCGGCTGGCACACGTTCATCCTCCACACCCGCGACTACGCCGACTTCTGCCACCGGCTCGCCGGTCGCTACATCCACCACCAGCCCGAGCCCACCCCCGACGACGAGCGCCCCGAACCGATCGGCGCACCGATCTCCCGCACCGTTGCGGCGATCCGGGCCGCCGGCCTCGCCGTCGATCCCGCGCTCTGGACCACAAGCGGCGCGGCCGAATGCTCGCAGTGCCATGCCGGCTGCCACGACAGTCCCAAGACGTAGCACGGCTGACCAGCGGATCCGGGCGTAAACTGCCCGGGTCCGCTCGCCACCGGGAGACACCGCATGCCGCGCCGCCACTGGAACGAGCTTCCCGACGCGGTACGCCGTGAGGTCGAGCGGCACACCGGACGGGTCCACGCGTCGTACGCGATCCCGACCGGTGCCTCCTGCGACGTCGCCGCCACCCTCGACACGGCTACCGGGCGGGTCTTCTGCAAGGGTGGCGAGGCCGACGCGCCGACCGCCTGGCTGTATCGCAACGAGGCACGCCTGAACCCGTGGCTGCCGGCCGTCGCACCCCGCCTGCGCTGGACCGTCGATTGCGAGGGGTGGCTGCTCCTCGGCTTCGCGTACGCGGCCGGCCGCCACCCCGACCTGGCTCCCGGCTCGCCCGACCTGGCCCCGCTCGCCGATCTCCTCGGCGACCTGAGCCGCCGGCTCACGCCCGGCCCGCTCGTCGAGGTGCCCCGCTTCACGCACCGGTGGGGCGCTCTCATCGCTCCCAAGCTGGTCGACGGAGACACACTCCTGCACACCGACATGACGCCCCGGAACTTCCTGCTCAGCGAGGGTCAGCCTGGTGATGTCTTGCTGGTCGACTGGTCCGGGCCAGCCCGTGGGGCCGCCTGGATCGACAGCGCGTTCCTGCTGCACCGGCTGATCCGCGCCGGCCACACCCCGGCCGCTGCCGAGGAATGGGCCGCGCGGGTGCCCGTCTACGCCCGAGCGCCCGAACCCGCGGTGACCGCCTTTGCCGACGCCCTGGTCCGCCTGTGGCAACGCAAGCAGCGCAACGCGCCGGCACCCCACCACGGGCCGCTTCTCGACGCTGCCCGCCGCTGGGCGGCCTACCGACAGCGCTTCATCGGTGGGGCAGCTTGACAGCCTCGAACAACCAGCGGCTCTCACTGCCACCCATCAACGACCGCCCGGCAAGGAGGGCTTCAGGCAAGGCTGCAGCTCGTCGCCGACGTCTACAGTGGCCAGATGGCCAATGCTCGAGTTGATCGGACCGCCCCGGCGCTGGCCCCAGCGGGCCTCGAAGCGGAGATGCGCGCTGACCCGAAGAAGCAGGAGAAGTTCGCCAGGCTGGCGGCCGATCCCTACTTCGCGCAGGTCGTCTCGGCCAACCAGGCGTACCTCCGGGCTGCCGTGCCCCACCCGGCGGCGACCGAACGCGATCACTGGGCCTTGTCCTGCTTGCCTGGCACCAACGGGGGACGTCGGTTCTCGACCGTGAACATGATGCGGATGGAGGTCTTCGTCCTGTTTCGGCACGAGGAGCCCGAGGATGACACCGCCGTACACGGGTTCGTGGTGGTGCGCGAATCAGTCCTGCGCCGGTACGCCCACTCGGGGCAGGGCATCGAGGAACTCAACCCGAACCTGACCTTCGATCGGAGTCGGCCCTACCAGGATGCTGGTGACGACCAGGTCAGGATCTGGGGTTGGTACGACCAGCTGATCGCCGCTCTCGCCGAGGAGCCGTTCGCCGTCGCCGCCCGGGAACTGGCGGCCTCGCTCCTGACGGGTGTCACCAACAACGCCCGGCACCACAACTACCAGCTCGCCGACCAGGTGCTCGGCCGGGCGGTGCTGCCTCTCCAGGCGGGTTGAACGGCTCGGCGAGACGCGTGAGGCGGTGCAAGGAAATCCGCAACAGGTGGTGGCAACGTGTATAGAGTTTCCCTGTGGGGTTGAGGGAGGAATCGGAGCCTGAGGGCGTGCTACTTGGCATGCTCCCAACCACCTTCACCTACTCCGAAGCCCTGCAAGCTGGCCTCTCCGAGTGGCAGCTGTACCAGCTGCGGGATCAAGGACTCATCGAACCCGTTGGTCGAGGTCTCTACCGGCGCCATGACGCCGAGACAGCGGATCTTGATCTGATTGAGGTCGTCCGTCGGGCGCCGCCGGCCACGCTGTGCCTGACTTCCGCCCTGGCCCGGCACGGTCTCACTGACGAGATCCCCTCCCGCATCGATGTCGCACTGCCTCGCGGGCGGCATCGGCCCAGCACCCTCGCGCCGGTCGCCTGGCACTCGTTCGACCCGGCCACGTTTGAGATCGGCCGCTCCGAGCTGCCGCTCGACTCGAACACCTCGATCGGGCTCTACGGCCCGGAACGCAGCATCATCGACGCCGTCCGCCTGCGTCATCGGGAAGGGCCGGAACTGGCGTACGCGGCGCTACGGCGTTGGCTGAGGCACCGCGATGCATCACCGTCACAACTGCTGACCATGGCTCGGCGGTTCCCCAAGGCTGAGCGGCCACTGCGAGAGGCACTGGAGATCCTGCTGTGACCGGACGTCCGACCCGCGCCACTGTCGCTGGCCGCGCCTACCTCGACCTCCAGAACCTCGCCCGCAGCACCGGGCGTCCCACCGATGAGCTGCACCAGGTCTATGCACTGGAAGGCTTCCTTGCCCGCCTGGCCCAATCTCCGTACGCGGACAATCTCGTTCTCAAGGGAGGTGTGCTGCTGGCCGCCTACGCCGCCCGCCGGCCGACCCGTGACGTAGATCTTCAGGGCCGATGGATCTCGAATGACAGCGATCAGGTTCTCGGCATCGTCTGCGACATCGCGGGCCGGCACCTCGATGACGGCCTGGTGTTCGACGTGCCGACCGCAACCGCGCAGACGATTCGGGACGACGACGTCTACGCGGGGGTGCGCGTCAGCCTCACCGGCCGTCTGTCCGCCGCGCGGCTGGCCTTTCACGTCGACGTCAACGTCGGCGATCCGATCTGGCCCGACCCGCAGCCGATCAAGCTGCCCCGGCTGCTCGACGGAGAGCTTTTGGTAACCGGGTATCCGCTTCCGATGGTGTACGCGGAGAAGCTGGTGACGGCGTTGCAGCGGGGCGAGGCAAACACCCGCTGGCGCGACTTCGCCGACGTTTATCTCCTGTCAGGTCGGCACGATGTCGACGGGGACGAGCTGGCGGCGGCTGTGCAGCGGGTCGCCGAGTATCGCGAGGTGACGCTCGAGCCGCTGAGCCGGGCCCTCGACGGCCTCGCCGCGCTCGCCCAGACACGGTGGGCGGCCTGGCGGCGCAAGCATCGTCTCGACGACCGCCTTCCGCAGGACTTCGACACGGTGTTGCAGCGGGTGTTCGCGCTCGCCGATCCGGCTGTGACCGGGGCCGCTGGCGGGCGCACCTGGGTCGCAGCATCCGCGGCCTGGGGGAAGGCCATATGACAGGCAGGCGCGGCTGTTCCAAACCACCCGCTGCGTCACCGCGCCGCGACTGGCAAGAGCTTGTCGATGCGGTACGCCGTGAGGTCGATACGCAGTCAGGGTTCGATCGCACCTACGGTCGTCGCCCATGCCTCGCTCGCGTCGAGCCTGCCCCGGCCCAGGCACGCCAGATTGATTGGCACCGTCTTGGGCATGCGGCCCGTCACCGCGCCGCTCGTTGGACCGGAGTGGGCAAAGTTCATAGCTGCCATTCCCGGTGCAAATCGGTCAGATCGGCGAAGGGTGTCCAGCGTGTCCCGTGGTCAGCCTGCTGCACCGACCGGAGGCGGGTGGCGAATTCGGCAGCGACGGCCGGTGAACCGGCCAGGAGCGGTACGGCGGCGACGATCATCTTCAGCTCACGAGCCTCGCGTAGCAGTGGCCAGGACGGGTCGGTGGTGACATCGGAGCCGTAGGCAGCCGCCAAGGTGCGGTGCGCGTTCGCGACTCCGAACCTGGCTTCTCCCACGGCAACCGCCACCAGGTCGACCTGCCACGGCCCGACGCACGTGGCGTCGAAATCGCACAAGACAGCCCGCCCCTGAGGATCGCGTAGCAGGTTGCCGACGTGCGCGTCGCCGTGGACCAGTTGTCCGGTGGCGCGCTCGGCGAGGGCTTCGACCCGCGTTTCCAGGCGGTCACACCAGTGCGCCAGGTAGTCGCGGTCGCGTCCGTCGAGACCCTCAGCGTCGACAAGTCGGCGCCGTGCGTCGGCGATCGGATCCCACCGCGGGAGAGGAAGAGGTGGGACGTCGAGTGCGTGGAACTCACGCAGCACCGAGCCGAGTTCTTGCACCGTCGGAGCAGGTGACTGTGGCGGAAGATATGTCCACACCGAGGCGGCTAGGTCCCCAACTTCGATCGGCTGCTCGACATTCGGTGCCAAGCGTATTGTCGGCGCGTCGACCTTCTCGAACCAGCGTCCGAGCTGGACGACCTTTGTCATCCGGTCGCGGAGCCGATGGGTACGCCCGATCCGGATGACGATGCCCTGTCGGGGCAGGGCGAAGACAGCGTTGTTGGTCAACCGCAGCAACTGCGCATCCTCCGACGGAACGCCCAGGACGGCGGCGACCTCCCGCATGGCCGCCGTCATCGCCTCCTCGGAGAACCGTCCACTCATCTGGCCGCCACAGCGTCAGCGGTGAGACGGCGCTCGAACTCGGCAACCTGCGGGAGCCCTCGGTGTCGTCCCAGGTCGCGGCGCAGGTTGACAACCCGATCGATCACCCGCTTGGAGCTCATCGTTCGCGCCTGCTCCACTACGCGGGCACCTACCGCAAGTGCCTGCTCGGGCTCGTCGGCGAGGAACAACGCGCTGCACAGGCCAACCTCGTTGAGAACCGTGCTCCGAACGTTCGCCGGTCCGAAGGCGGCGATTGCGTCCTGGACCCAGCGAACTGCCTCGGGCGCGTGTTTGCTGTCCTGCCGGGCCTTGTCCCGGTAGACGCGGCCGTACTGGGCGAACAACTCCCCACGGTCGTAGAAGGCCAACCAGCCCGGCTCGCGTTCGCTGCTGATCCGCTCGAAATGATCGCTCGCCTTGCCGAGGGTGGCCACGGCGGCCCGGTGGTCGCCGAGTGCCGCGACGGAGGCGGCTTCCGCACCCCAGAGCAGGGCCTTGATCGCCGGGGTGGCGTGTGACCCGAGCTGCGCGTGAGCGAGTTGCAGAGTCGCGAGTGCGTCCCGGTTGTGTCGGAGGTGTTGAAGCTGTTTGGCCTGAGAGTATCGGATCATTGCGGCCAGTAGACCGTCCTCAGCGGTCAGCGCAGCCCGCTCGCCTGCGACGAAGTGCCGCTGCGCGTCATGGTGGCGACCCGCGTCGAGTGCCGTCCAGCCGGCCAGTTGTCGGGCCGCCGCCACCGCCGCAACAAGGCGTGGAGTCAGCCCGGCCGGGTGCGACCAGTCGAGCATGCGGTACACCGACTCGGCGAACCGGGCCACCTCCTGGTAAAGCAGCCCGCCGCCGCATTCGTAGTCCACCGAGCGGTACAGCTCCAGCACGGCGTTCAGGCGAGTGACATCCGCAGCGCCGATCCTTCGAGCCTGAACGAGGCCCGTACCGCCGATGAGCCCCGCTCCGGCGGCGACGGCGGCGATACCGGCCAACAGCGCCCGCCGACCCTCGTCTGGTCCCGAAATCTGCTGGTCAGACACAGGGGCCACAGCTACAGCATTGTCCCTCATACGATGGACCCGGCCCGGAAGTGTGAACCACAGATGCTCCATGGGGATACGAAGCACCTGCGCCCAGTGCGTCAGTCGGTCCAAGTGCACCAGCGGAGGTCCGTTCTCCACCCGGCTCAGTTGCGCCTGCGTGATTCCCAGCCACCCCGCCACCACGGTCTGCGGCAACGCGGTCCGGCCGTGGTACGGATGGCACCGGTACGCCCGGATCACCCGCCCGAGGTGTCGCTCCGCCAACGCCCGCCGGACCGGCGCGTGCTCCCAGAAGGTCGCCGGCACCGTCGGCGGCGCACTCAACCGGTCACGCTCGGCGGCCTGGCACGGGGTGCAGCGTCCGCTGTCGTTGTCGCGGGCCAGCCGTCCCCCACACCGGGGGCAGTTCGCGTGTGTCACCGGCAACCTCGCCATGCGCAGGTGGCTCCGTCCATTTCGACTCGTCGAGCCTATCCATTGAAGCCGCTCCGTGGCGGCCCGGCATACGCAGCACGCATACCGACGATGCTCCCGCCGTCAATCACCGCACGGCAGCCGGGCTGGCAGGCTCAGCGGCCAGCCCGACCCGCGACGACCACAACCGACGGTTCCTGCCCGCATGGCGATCTGCCGTCCCTGGCGCGGTGCCGCCTACGCTGCCAGGGTGCAGATCGACCTGGTGGCGCTGATCGTCGAGGAGTACGACCCGGCGATCGAGTTCTTCACCGAGACGCTCGGCTTCGAGCTCATCGAGGACTCCCCATCGCTGACCAACGACGGGCGACCCAAGCGATGGGTGGTCGTCCGGCCGCCGGGCGCGCAGACCGGGATTCTGCTCGCCCGCGCCGACGGGGAACACCAGCGCGCGGCTGTCGGCAACCAGGCGGCCGGCCGGGTCGGCTTCTTCCTGCGCGTTGACGACTTCGACGGCGTATACCAGCGGATGGCCGGGGCCGGCGTCACCTTCGTCCGCCCACCGCGCACCGAGCCCTACGGCCGGGTCGCGGTCTTCCTCGACATCGCCGGCAACCGATGGGATCTGCTCGGGCCCGCGGATTGAACTGCGGCTCGCCAGCGGTGCACCGCGCGGCGGTGCGGCTGCAGAGGCGCCACACTCGCTGAGTAGTTGGCGCGATACGCCCCGTGTATCGCCAAAACGATCATCACGGCATCACCACACCCCGGCACAACCGCGAGAGTCGGCGCATGGCCAGGGGCGGGTGCTGGGCTCCGGGGCCGCGTCGACCCGAACGACGCAGCCCCGACCCCGCCCGCTCCGGCGCCACTCCAAAAGACCCAGAACCCCGGAGCCGCGCATGCCCACCCGGCTCGACAACGTCCCGGTCCACACGCCCGTCACCGACAACGTCCCGGCCCACACGCCCGTCACCGACGACTTTCCCGTCCTCATGCCCGTCACCGACGAGGATCTCGCCCTCGCCGTCCGGGCCGTCCGCACCCACGCACCGGAGAGCTGGCCGGAGGGCGAGCTCTGCCGCAGCGAACGCGTCCCGTACCCCTGCCGCCTCGCCCGCTGGGGCAGGGCCACGCTCGACGCCGCCGGCCTCACCGAGGCCCAGCTCGCCGACGGCAACCGGCACCCCGGCACCCCGGCATGACGGCTCCGGAGGTGGTGACCCGTTGGCTGCGGCTGGTGGTGGCGGACGCCGAGCTGTCGCCGTACCTCATCGGGGTCGATCTTGACCGGCTCGCCGCGCACCTGACGGCGAGCCTCGACGCGGCGCTCGGCGACGAGCCGGCGGCGGACGCGTGGCGCGGCCTGGGCCTGTCCGAGGCGCAGCACCGACGCGTCGTGGACTACCTGATCGGGGTGCTGTGGGCGCTGGACCTGCCCGACGACCGGATCGCGCGGGTGCGGCGGGCGTTCGCCGGCGAGGTGGACGCGTGACCCTCACCGCCGCCTGGGAGGCGGCCGTGGGAAGGATCGTCGGCGATGCCTGGCGCACGCTGGAGGACCGTCGCCCCGGGCTGCTCCCCGAGCGGGACGCGCCGCTGCTCCTCGCTGCCCTCGGCCGGCTCACCGTCGGCGGCGACGACCCGGCCGGGCGGGCGGCGCTGCTGGCCGTGCTCGGCCGCGCGTACCGCCGCCACCGGCTGCTCCCGCACGCCGCCACCGTCGACGACGCCCTCCTGGCCGCCGTGGCCCGGCACGCCCGTCCACGGTGGACGCCGTCGCACACCGCCGCCTGGGAACGCGCCGGCCGCCGCGCCGCGCGGGCCGTGCGGCGCGCCGCCGGCCACGTCGGCGACGGCCCGGCCTGGTGGCCCGCCGAGGTGGTCGACCACGACCGGCCGTGCGACACGATCGCCATTCTGACCGTACGCCCGCGACGTCCCCTGCCCCACCGGCCCGGCCACGCCGTGCCGGTCTGCACGCCGCGCCACCCCGGCCGGTGGCGCTGGTTCTCCCCGGCGAACGCCCCACGCCCCGACGGCACCGTCGAGCTGCACGTCCGCGCCGTCGGCACCGTCTCCCGTAGCCTCGTCCACGAGGTACGCCCCGGCGAGCCCCTCTGGCTCGGCCCACCCTGCGACACGGGCCTGCGGCTCGAACCGCACTCCTCGGCGGACCTGCTGCTCGTGGCCGGCGGCACCGGGCTGGCGCCGCTGCGCGCCCTGGTCGAACAGGTCGCCCGCACCCGAGGGAGTCGACGGGTGACCCTGGTCGTCGGCACCCGTACCTTCGTCGAGCTGTACGACGCGATCACCCTCGACCGGCTCCAGAACGCCCACGACTGGCTGACCGTCGTGCCCGCCTTCAGCCACGACCCGTGCGCCGAGCCGATTGAGCGGGGCGACGCCCTCACCATCGCCCTCGACCATCACCACCCCGATCAGGACGTCCACCTCTGCGGTCCGCCGGCCATGCTGGCCGGTGCCCGACTGCGACTGCTCGCCGTCGGTGTCCCGGCCGACCGCATCCACCTGCCCGACATCCCCGGTCACTGATGGCCGTCTACCGAAGCCGGCACGCCCTTAGCGGCCACGCCCTCACCGGTCCTTTCCTGAACGGCCCGCTGACCCCCGACCGGATCGCCGCCGTCGAGCTGCCCCGAACCCGGCTCGGCCGTCGCGGCTACGAACCGGACGCCGTCCACGCCCTGCTGGAGCGCCTGGCCCACGAACTCCAGCACCGCGCCCGCCAACTCGACCTGGTTCGCGACGAGAACCGCCGCGTCAAACACGCCCTGCGCACCTGGCAGAGCGAGCGGTTCGAGGCGGCCGAAAGAGTCGGTTTCCGGTCAGGCGCGAGGCACTCGGTGCAACTTCCATGTAATTGACAGTCGGCAATAGGTAAAGCGCCCGAGCCTGCCCGATTGGCGCGTTGTCAATATGGCGGCAAGTAGCTCCACCTGCTCGAACTGGTGATCAGAGAAGTCCGGTCCATATGCTCGTTCCGGCGGGGGTCCACCCATTCCTCGCGCCGCACGACCCCGACTGACCCGGTCGTGGGTGTTCGTTCCGTCCGTTCCTGCGCGCCACCACCGCGAGGTGTCGAATGGTCAGTATCCATCCAATTCGTACAGTGCTCGCCGCCGCGCTCGTCTGGCTCCTGGTCGCCGTCTCGGCACCGGCCGCCGCGCGGGCGGCCCAGGGCGGCGACCAGACCACCGCCGACCGGTTGCTGGCGAACTACCTGGCGACTCATCCCGGCGGCACCGTGCTCAACGACAACGAGATCAGCTACGGCGACGGGACCTTCGTCGTGACGCTTCGCGCACCGGTGGGGACCCTCGGCGTCGCCGACTGCCCGTGGGGCTGGTACTGCTTCTACGAGTGGCCCAACTACGGGTATCCCCGGGGCCGGCTCTCCGACTGTGGCCGACAGAGCCTCGCCACCTGGAAGTGGCAGTTCCGGGTGGAGTCGGCGCACTACAACCTCTCCAGCGGCTCCGTCTCGTTCTACTACTACGACACCCGGCTCTTCGACGTCGGCACGAGCAGGCGGGTCAGCAGCGACGTCACCCCCTACCGCAACTGGGCCAACTACGTGGTGCGCCGCTGCGTGTGACGTCACGGTCGGTGGTCACCGCCCCGCGACGGCGAGGTGGCCCGAAGTCCGGGCCCCGGTCAGGCGCAGCGGGGGCCGTCGGTCGTGTCGGTCCGTGTCCTGGTCAGGAAGAGCTGGTAGCCGAGGGTCTGCTCGCCGGTGACCGAAGTCGTCTCGTGGCTGAGCAGTTCGCCGCTGGCCGGGTCGAACAGCAGCGTCTCGCGGCGGCCCTGGCTGTCGTCGGCGCTGAACGCCAGCCCCGGCCGGTCCGCCCGGTCCGGGTACGCGCCCCGGTACCGGATGCCCGGCGTCGCCGCCAGCTCGTACAGCAGCGCCGACCGCTGGCCCGGGTCGAGGAGGTGGTATCGGAAGAGCCGGCTGACGAGGTGCAACATCCCGGCGGTGCTGCGCAGTTCCGGCGGCAGCTCGCCCAGTTGCGCGGCAAGCTGTTCACGCAGTTCCGCGGGGTCCGCCGACGGCAACGACGGGATCTCCGTCAGGTCACCCTGCCGGTACCGGGACATCGTCGGGCCGGATGACCGGCGACCCTTCACGACCGGAGTGACCACCCGGCGGCCGGACAGCCGCGCGCTCCACCACAACTGCTCGTCCCGGTACCTCGCCGGGTCGATTCCGGGTGCCAGGTCGTTCGGCGACCAGATCCGCCGGCAGACGACGGTGTACGTCCCCGCGACGGGCGTGGGTCGCAGTCCCGCCACCATCAGCGCCAGGTCGGCGAGTCGTGCCGGCGCGTCGCTACCGCCCGGCGTTGCCGACGGCGGTGTCACGCCGGGCGGCGCACCGGTGGCCGGCGGCGCCGGCTCCTCGCCACGGTCCCGCACCGTGGCCGTCCCCACGGTCACCAGCGACGCCAAGGAGGCACCGCCCAGCAGGATCACCAGCAGGACCCGCAGCCGGGGCGCCAGCCGGGTCTGGGGTGGGGGCGGCGTACCCGGAAGCGACTCGCCCTCCACGGGCTGCCGGGGCCGCGGAATCGCCTGTGGGCTGCGGGCCACGGCGTGCCGGGGTTCCGATCGGATCCCACGCCGCTTCCCGCCACGCACGGTGGACCGACCTGTTCCGCCGACCCGGTCGGCACCGGCCGCGTTGCCGGTCGCCGTGCCGGGCAGGTCGCCGGTCACCGCGCCCGGCGCGTTGCCGGTCGGTGCGGCACCCTCGTGGAAGCGGGGGGTGTTGCCCTCCTCCGCCGGCCGGGCGGAAGACGACGTGGTCACCTCGTGCCACCATGCGGGAACGCCCCCGTCCGAGATGATCACCGGATCGAACGGCCACGGCGGTAGCCCGATGTCGACGGACTGCTTCGCCTGCTCGGGTCGCGCCCGGTCCAGGGGGCCGCCCCGGTTCTGCTGGCTCGGCTGCGGCCCCGTGCCTTCGAACCGCACCGACGGGTCGTTGCGGGTGCGTGACGGTCGGGTGGCCCCGGCCGACCCGACTGACGGCACGGCCGGCAGGGACTCCGCCGGGGGCGGGACGACGGTCGGCCGAAACTCCCGGCGGTACGCCTCCGCCGCGTGGGCGGCCAGTCGGAAGTACCAGGCCCGTCCCGCCGGCCCCGCGTCGTCGTACGTGCAGCAGATCAGGGCCTGGCTCGCCAGCGAGAGCAGGTACTGGGCCCGCCACTCCCCGCGCCAGTTGCCCTCGCTGGCAGCGGCCAGCCCCACCTGGTAGCAGGACCGGATCACGCCGGCGGGCAGCGGGGGCAGCCGGTCCGACGCCCGCTCGGCCGGGTCGATCAGCAGTGCCCGCAGCGCGTCGGCCTGGACGGTCGTCATCCCTGCCGCGATGTCGGGCAGGACGGCGTCCAGCATCAGGCTGACCAGGTCCCGGGTGAGAGGGGCGTCGGTGGCGAAGCGGTCGGTGTCCACCAGGCAGAACTTCGTGACCTCCACCCTGCCCCGGCGGGAGCACGGAAAGAGGACATTGCGGCTGTGCAGGTCTCCGTGCGACACCGCGCACAGCTGGTCGAGCGGGTCGTCGTGGAAGGGGGAGTGCGGCTCCGGCAGGCGGAGCGGGTTCGGGACCACCGTCCCGGTCGCCTCGTCGACGAGCCAGTCCGCGTCGAGGTCCCGCAGACCGAGCGCGCGGACCGATTCGCGTACGTCCACCAAGGCCCCGGCGTCGGTCAGTTCGCGACGCACGAACTCGCCGACGGTCGTCCGTCTCCTCCGTCGACCCTGTCGGTGCCAGCCGGACTGGATCCGGTCCAGGACGGTCCGGTAGGCGTCGATGAGCTGCTCGTCCTCCACCTCCGCGAGCGGGACGACCTGCTCCGCGCCGTGGGCGATGTCCTGGAACATCAGGTAGCGGCCGTCACCGACCGGGTGTCGTGGGTACGGCTGCCGGACCAGGTGACGTTCGGCGAATCCGGGGTCGACGTCCCGCGCCGCCGCGTGCCGGGCGGTCTCCCGGGCCGCCTCCCGGGAGGGCAGCACCTTGACGTACAACTGCGCGGCGTCCCGACCGTCGTGCCTCTCCACGATGACCGGAACGAGGTCGGCGTCGCTGCGCCCGCGCCGCCTCGCCGTGCGGGACGGCGGGCTCACGGTGACGCCGAGGCCGGCCGCCCAGTCCCGCAACGCGGCCGAGACTGTCGCATCCTGCACATACTCTTCGAACTCGTCGGCGGGACCGTCGCCCAAGCCCATCGTTGGACCTTCCACGAGTGGTGAAAGTGGACGCGGACGAGCGGGGGTGACTCGTCCGAATGAGGGATGCGCGGTGGGCGCGGAGGTCAAGCTACCTCAACTTTCGGGCGAACGCGGTATTTGTTCGTAGAAACTCTTTTACCTACTCAAAAGTAGCTAGTTGATCGCTTTGGGCGCGCGATTCGATGCTGTCGGTCACATCAAGCGTTCTGGATATAGAATCGTCACGGAACGGGAGGCTGACGTGACGGAGTGCACTGATTCCCTGCTCAGGCGCCAGAACGAGCCCGAGATGATGTCCCTTCTCCACGCGATGTCGGTCTGCCATTCGCGGGCGCAACGGCTCGACAACCTCCGGCTGGCCATCTCCGTGGCCATCGGTGCCGCCGGAGCGGTGGTCGCCCTGACCGGCGTGTCGGCCACCGCCGTCACCGCGGTGGGCGCCCTCTGGGCGGTCGCCAACGCGATCGGGCTCGGCACCTGGTCGCGGGGGCAGGTTCGCCGGGCAGCCGTCCTTCAGGAGATGTTCGACGTGCGGCTGTTCGGCCTGCCCTGGAACGCCGTGGCAGCCGGTGACCAGCTCGCACCGGAGGAGGTCAGCCGCCTCGACCGCGCCTACCGGGGCGGTGAGAAGTACCTCCGCGACTACTACGAGGTGCCGCCGCTGCCCCGACCGTACGACGTGCTCGCCTGTCAGCAGCAGAACCTCGGCTGGGGATCCCGGCTGCGGCGCCGCTACTCCTACGCGGTGCTCGCCGGGGTGGCCCTCTGGATGGGCGTCGGGGTCGTCTTCGCGGTGACCGCCGGCCTCACCGTGTCGCAACTGCTGGTGCAGTGGTTCGTACCGTCGCTCGGTGCTCTCCTGCTCGGTATGGAGATCTACCGGGGGCAGCGCGACGTCGCCGCCGAGCGCGAGCGTGCCCAGACCATCCTGCAACGCCGCGTCACCGCGGCCGTCCGGCACGGCGACGACCCGTCGACCGCACCGGACCTGCTGACCCTCGCCCGGCAGACCCAGGATCTGATCTTTCACAGTCGGCAGGGGCAGGCACGCGTACCCGACTGGTTCTTCCGGCGCTTCCACGCCGCCGACCGCGTCGACTTCCAGGCCGCGATGGCGAGCCTCGTCGACCTGCTGGGCACGCGCACCTCGGTCGCCCCCACCGACTGACGAGCGCCGCCGTGCTCCACGGCGGGCCGGAGCTGTGGCTGCGGTGCGCGGGGCTACGTCAGGCCGGAATGTAGTCGAAGGTGTCCGGGTGGGGTCCCTGCCGGCCCGCCTCGCCCCTGTCCAGGGCCGTGATCCGCGCCATCGTGGCCTCGTCCAGCTCGAAGTCGAAGACGCGGAAGTTCTCCTCGATCCGCGCGGGGTTGCTCGACTTCGGGAAGACGATGTCGCCGCGCTGCACGTGCCAGCGCAGCACCACCTGCGCCGCCGTCCGGTCGAGCTGGCGGGCGATGTCGACCACGGTCGGGTCGTCGAGCACCGCGCCCTGCGCGATCGGCGACCACGCCTGGGTGGGGATGCCGTGCTCCCGCCCGTACGCGCGCACCTGCTCGTTGCCGAAGTACGGGTGCACCTCGATCTGGTTGACCGCCGGCACGGTGTCCGTCTCGGCGGCCAGCCGCTCCAGGTGGGCGACCTGGAAGTTGGACACCCCGATGGAACGGGCGCGGCCGTCGGCCTTGAACTCCTCCAGCACCCGCCAGGTGGAGACGAAGTCGCCGTCGTACCGGGTCGGCAGCGGCCAGTGGATGAGGAACAGGTCGATGTGGTCCATCTTCAGCGCGTCGAGGGTCGACTCGAACGCCTTGCGGGCGTCGTCGGGCCGGTGGAAGCCGTTGTTGAGCTTGCTGGTGATGAAGACGTCCTCGCGCTTCAACCCGGAGGTGCGCACCGCCTGGCCGAACCGGCCTCGTTGCCGTACATCTCGGCGGTGTCGACGTGCCGGTAGCCGACGTCGAGGGCCCTGCGGACCGCGTCGACCGTGTCCGGGGGCTCGATCTGGTACACCCCGAAGCCCAACTGCGGGATGGTGTTGCCGTCGTTCAACCTGATGTCGGGGATCGTGTTCGCCATCTCATCCGCTTACCCGCCCGCAGCCGCTCGTCAACGCCAGGTGACCGGACTAACCGGGCGGGTCCGGTCCAGGACATCCGCCCGGGTCCGGCGGTGCCCGCCCGCGTCCGGTCCGGCGGCGTCCGCCCGCGTCCGACGGCGTCCGTTCGGGTCCGGCGGTGCCCGTCCGTCCGCCGTGTTGCACGGAAGTACGTACCTTCGTAGTATCGAATGATGGCGAGTGTGGAGGACCGACTGGCGGCGCTGGAGACGCAGGTCGCCGAGTTGACCGAACGAATCGCGACGGGAACTCCCGGCGAACCGCCGCCCACCGCGAGCGGCACGTTCTGGGCCCTCGACGGGCTCAAGCAGCGGCTGCCGCCCGGCAGTTCCGGCGCGGTGCTCTACACCGGCACGGTCCGCGTCGGCGAGCTCAACTACGACTGGCAGTACGGCCGCACCGTCGACGACCTGCTCGCCGACGACTGGTCGGGCCTGGCCCCGACCCTTGCCGCCCTGGCCCACCCCGTGCGGCTGCGGCTGCTGCGGGAGGTGCTCGGTGGCCGGCACGGCACCGGTGAACTCGCCGACATCGAGGAGTTGGGCACCACCGGCCAGCTCCACCACCACCTGCGCCAACTCGCCGCCGCCGGTTGGCTGCGCAGCTCCGGCCGGGGCCGCTGGGTCGTCCCCGCCGAACGCGTCGTGCCGTTGCTGGCCGTCCTCACCGCCATCGGCCGCTGACCCCACCGGCCGAGCGACGTACCTCGGAGGCGGTCCGGCCGCTGACCGCCACCCGTACCTGTCCGCCCGCCGGACGCCCACCGCCGCCGTCCACCGGCCCCGGTGACCTCTGGCCCCCTCGCTCCGACGGAAGGAACCCCTCATGCGTATGCCGACCGTCCTCACCGTCGTCGCCGGGCTCGTCGCCGGCCTCGTCGGGTTCGCCCTCATGCCCCGCGCGCCCCGGCTCGGCGCGCAGACCACCGGGGACGCCGACCTCGCCGGCACCGTCCGCGCGGCCGTGCCCGACCCGCAGGGCCACCGCGGTCTCGCCGTCGCCCTCGTCGAGGACGGCCGGGTCCGGGTCGCCGGCCTCGGTGACCGGAACCCCGCCGGCGGGCCGGTCGAGCCGGGCACCGCCTTCGAGATCGGCTCCGTCACGAAGGTCATGACCGGCATGCTGCTCGCCGACCAGGCCGCCGCCGGAGTCGTCCGTCCCGACGACCCGCTCGGCGTCACCTGGCCGGAGATGACCGGCCCCGCCCGCGACGTCACCCTCGCCGAGCTGTCCAGCCACCGGGCCGGCCTGCCGCGCCTCGCCTTCAGCACCCCCCTGCACTGGGTCCGGGTCCTGTGGGCCAACATCTCCGGCGGCAACCCCTACGCCGGGCAGGACGTGGCCGGCATCCGCGCCGCCGGCAACGACGTCGAGCCCGGCGACGGGCGGGGCACGGTCGACTACTCCAACCTCGGCCCCTCCCTGCTCGGCCACGCGCTCGCCGCGAAGGCCGGCGTCGCGTACCCCGAGCTGCTGCAACGCCGGCTGCTCGCGCCGCTGGGCATGACCGCCACCGTGATCGCCACCGACGACGGCGACCTGCCGGCGGGGCGCGCCCGGGGAGCGAAGGCCGGCGGCGGATCCCTCGACCCCTGGGTGAGCAGCGGGTACGCCCCGGCCGGCGTCGGCCCGTGGTCCACCGCCGAGGACCTGGCCCGGCTGGTCGGCGCGACCCTCGCCGGCACCGCCCCGGGCGCGGACGCCGCCACCGCCCGCTTCGACGACGAGGGGCACCGCCGCGTCGGGTACGGCTGGTTCACCACCCGCTACGCGGACCGCGAGATCGTCTGGCACAACGGCGCGACCAGCGGCTTCCGGTCCTACGTGGGCTTCGAACGGGCCACCGGCCGGGGGTGGTGGTGCTCGGCAACACCGACAAGGCCGTCGAGCCGATCGGGCTGCGGCTGCTCGGCGTACCGGAGAAGGAGGCCGGGTCGGGGGTGTCGGCGGTTCCGGTGTGGATCGGCGGCGGGCTCGCGGTGGCCTTCACCTTCCTCGGCGGGCTGGCGCTGCTGACGACCGCCCGCCGTCGGCAACTGGACCGGGTGACCGTGGTGCCGGCGGCGGTGTGGGCCTTCGTGTACCTCGGGCTGGGGCACCGGCTGGGGGACTGGTCGGTGGTTCCCGCCTGGCTGTGGCCCGTCGGCGTCGCCGTTTCGGCGGTCGGGGTGGCGTTGGCCGCGAACCGGTGGCGTGACCTGCCGACAATCGACGCGAAGGCGCGGTGGCGGCGGATGCTGTCGGTGGCCGGCTCCCTCGCGGTGGCCGCCGTGGCGGTGGCCTTCGTCGCCACCTGACGACGGCGCGGCCGGGCCACGGTGGACCCGGCGACGGCGCGCGGCGGACAGCGGCACGCGGCGGACGGGGTCGACCCGGGGGCTGACCGCGCGTCGCGGTCAGGGCTCCCCGGCGGGCGGATCGTCCGGCGGGGGCACCAGCCGCCAGTACTGGCGGCGGCGCGCGTCGCGGACCACCACCCCGAGGCGGCCCAGCTCGTCGCGCAGTTCCCGGGCCTCCCCGTGCCGGTCCCGCTCGACGGCCCGCTGCCGGGCCCGCAGCAACGCGTCAGCCCCGGGTGGCAGGCCGGGCAACTGTTCGACCCAGCGTCGGAACTCGTCCCGGTGCGGATCCTGCTCCGCCCAGGGGTGGTCGTGGGCCTGGAACGCGGCCCGCAGCCGCCGGGTGCTCAGGTCCGACGGTTCCCGGAACAGTTCCCGCCCGCCGTCGCCCACCAGCACCAGATCCGGACCGTCGCGGAACACCGCCCGCAGCCGCCCCCGGTCGACGTGCCACCGCAGGCCCTGCCTGCGCAGGTCCACCCCGGCGGGACCGACGGTGACGACGAGACGATCCCGGGTGCCGACGAGCGCGACCAACAGACCGACCAGGACGCCCACCACCGTCGCCCCGATGGTGGACTGCGGCTCGGGCGCCTCCGCCAGCAGCCGGAACGGACCCCACAGCGGCAGCCAGGAAAGCGCGGCGGCCCGATTCGTCGCCAGGGCGAGCAGCCAGCCGGCACCCGCGCCGAGCAGCGGGAAGCCGGCCCACATCACGACCAGCTCACCCACGCCACCGCCGACCCTGGTGGGGGACTTCGGCCCGCGTACCATCACACCACCTCGCGACGCAGTGTGCGCACCAGGCCGACGGCCAGCGGCACGACCAGCCACACCAGCAGGGACACCGCGAGCCGCCCCCACTGCCCGGCGGTCACCTCGGGGGTGAACAACGGCTCCGTGGTACGGGCGGTGTCCAACCATTCGGCGGGGCCGCGCAGCGGCCGGACGATCTCGCCGAGGATCGACCACCCGGTGGGCAGCAGCAGATAGCTCACGATCGCCAGCGGCGTGTTCAGCAACAGCAGGCCGAAGCCGGCACCCATCAGCACGCTCGCCACCTGGAACACGACGGCGTGCAGCAGCAACGCCGCGTCGAACCGCCAGGTGCCCGCGCCACCCGTCGCCCCTCCGACCAGCGTGCCCGCGGCGGCCACGACCAGGCTGGCCACCACCGACGCCACCGCCGCCAGCACCACCGCCGCGAGCTTCGCGGCGACCACCCGCTCCCGGCGGGGCACCAGGGCGAAGGTGGTCAGCGCGGTCCGCTGCGACCACTCGCTGGTGATCGACAGGATGCCGAGCACCGGCAGCAGCACCCCGACCGGCAGCAGCGACGGGAGGAAGAACCCGACGAAGGTCTGCTCCGCCTCCGGGGACCAGACGAGCTGGGCCACCACGATCACCACGACGGCCAGGCCGATGGTGGCCAGCAACCATCGGCCGGCCCGGGTGTCGACGAGCTTCCGCAGCTCCACCGCCGTGAGCCGGAGCAGCGACGGTCGCCGTACCACCGGGTGGTGTGCGGAGGCGACGGATCGCGTGCCGCCGGTCATCGGACGGCCTCCCGGGTCGGGGTGTCGGCGGTCAGGGTGAGGAAGAGCTGCTCCAGGCCGGCGCTGCCCGCCGGGCGCAGTTCGGTGAGCACGACCCCGGCGTCGACGGCGGCCCGGCCGACCACCTCCGCCGGGGCCCTGACCAGCAGCCCGTCGGTGCCGTCGGCGACGGTCAGGCCGGCGGAGTCCAGCGCCCCGCGCAGCGCCGCGGTGTCCCGGGCGCGGACCAGCGTGCCCCCGCCGGCCAGCAGCTCGTCCTTGTCGCCCTGTGCCACGAGCCGGCCGCCCCCGATGACCAACAGCCGGTCCGCGACCGCCTCCACCTCGCGCAGCAGGTGGGAGGAGAGCAGCACGGTGCCGCCCCGGTCGGCGAAGTCGCGCAGCAGGCCGCGCATCCAGAAGATCCCCTCCGGGTCCAGGCCGTTGGCCGGCTCGTCGAGGATCAGCACCCGGGGGTCGCCCAGCAGCGCCTGCGCCAGGCCGAGGCGCTGCCGCATCCCCAACGAGTACGCCCGCACCCGGCGACGCGCGGCGGTGGCGTCCAACCCGACCCGGCGCAGTGCCGGCAGCACCGCGTGCCGGTCGACCCCCATCGTGGCGGCGGCCACGGCCAGCGACTCCCGGCCGGTGCGCCCCGCGTGCTGCGCGGAGGCGTCCAGCAGCACCCCGACGACCCGGCCCGGACTGGGCAGCCGCCGGTACGGCAGCCCGTCGATGGTGGCTCCACCCGCGCTCGGCGGAGTGAGCCCGCAGATCATCCGCATGGTGGTGGACTTGCCGGCCCCGTTTGGGCCGAGGAACCCCGTCACCGTGCCCGGCGCACAGTGGAACGACACGTCATCGACGGCGGTGTGTCGTCCGTACCGTCTGGTGAGGTGTTCGACCGCGATCATGCCCGGTAGCCTGCCCCGGCCGCCCGGCTTGGCGCAGCGGCCGACGGGCTGCGGTGATCTGCACCAAGGTCGGCATTCCGGCATCGACTTTGGTAGCTGTCGGCCGGGCCGTCCGGCTGCCTAGCATGGTCGCGTGACCAGTGCGGCCGTCCCGGAGTATCCCTGGCTGCTGCCCGGCTCGCTGTCCGTCGAGCAGGCGCCGGCAGGGCGGCGGGCGCGGCGCACCACCCGGGACTGGATCGTCGACACCCTCTGCTTCCTGGGCTCCGTGGGCTGGGTGCTGCTGGTCACCGCGGACGCGCAGCGGGCAGCGCCCGAGTTCGCCGTCGCGCTGCCGGAACGGTGGATGATCCCGGCGGACGCGGCACTCGGGCTGGTCACCAGCGTGCTGCTGTGGTGGCGGCGACGGTGGCCGGTCGCGTTGGCGGTGGCCACCCTGCCGCTGACCTTCTTCTCGATGGCGGCGTCGATCGCCCTCGTGATCATCTACTTCACGGTGGTGGTGCACCGGCCGTGGCCGGTCGCGATGCTGTTGACCGGTGCCGGCCTCGTCACCAACCTGGTGTTCGCCCGGCTGCGACCGGACCCGACCCTGTCCTACTGGGAGACGGTCGTGTTAGGGGTGATCATCAGCGCTGCCGTGCTGGCGTGGGGCATGTTCGTGCGCGCCCGGCGACAACTGGTGGTGTCGCTGCGCGAGCGCGCCGAACGGGCCGAGGCAGAGCAGCAGTTGCGGGTGACCCAGGCCCGGCAGTTGGAACGCAACCGGATCGCCCGGGAGATGCACGACGTGCTCGCCCACCGGATCTCCCTGCTCAGTCTGCACGCCGGGGCGTTGGAGTTCCGCCCGGACGCGTCGCCGGAGGAGGTGGGCCGGGCCGCCGGGGTGATCCGGAGCAGCGCCCACGCCGCCCTGCGGGACCTGCGGGAGGTGATCGGCGTGCTGCGGGCGGAGAACTCCCTCGGCGGGCGGCCGGAACGGCCCCAGCCCACGCTCGACGAGTTGCCCGCACTGGTCGAGGAGTCCCGGGCGGTCGGCGTACGCGTCGGGCTCGACGACCGTCTCGTCGAAGCCGGCCGGGTTCCCGAAGCCGTCGGCCGCGGTGTCTACCGGATCGTGCAGGAGGGGCTGACCAACGCCCGCAAGCACGCCCCCGGGACCGCCGTCACCGTCACCCTGGCCGGCGGGCCGGGGAAGGGCCTGAGCGTGGAGGTCCGCAACCCGTGGCCGGTCGGCGGGACGGCCCGGGGGCGGATCCCCGGCACCGGCACGGGGCTGGTCGGCATCGGCGAACGGGTCAGCCTGGCCGGCGGGCGACTGGAACACGGCCGCGACGACACGGGTGACTTCCGGCTCGCCGCCTGGCTGCCGTGGCCGGCGTCGTGAGCGGGCCGGCGGGGTCGCCGCCCGTGTCGGTGGGCGGGGCGGGGCGGAACCCGACGGGCGCGGAGCAGGCACCGACGGATCGGCCGGTGCGGGTCCTGATCGTCGACGACGACGCGCTGGTCCGGGCCGGGCTGTCGATGATCCTCGGCGGGGCGTCCGACCTGCTGGTGGTGGGCGAGGCGACGGACGGCACCGAGGTGCCCGCCGCCGTGGCGGCGTGCGCGCCGGACGTGGTGCTGATGGACATCCGGATGCCCCGGCTGGACGGCCTGGCGGCCACCGAGGCGCTGCGCGCCGGCCCCCGGTCGCCGGAGGTGCTGGTGCTGACCACGTTCGACGCCGACGAGGAGGTGCTGGGTGCCCTGCGCGCCGGGGCCAGTGGCTTCCTGCTGAAGGACACCCCGCCGGTGGACATCGTGCGGGCGGTGCGGCGGGTCGCGGTGGGGGAGGCCACCCTGTCACCGACAGTGACCCGGACGCTGATCTCACACGTCACCGCCGGTCCTGGCCCCGATCCGCGCCGCGAAGAGGCGGTCCGGCTGCTCGCCGGGTTGACCGAGCGTGAACGTGCGGTCGCCGTGGCGCTCGGCCGGGGACTGACCAACGCCGAGATCGGCAGGGAACTCTTCATGAGCGTGGCGACGGTCAAGGCGTACGTCTCGCGGCTGTTGACCCGCCTCGACCTGAACAACCGGGTGCAGGTGGCGTTGCTCGTGCACGACGCCGACCTGGCCTGACCGCCGCCCTCGCCGGTCGGCCGGACCTGCTGTCACCTCACGGGTCGGGCGGACCTGCTCTCGCCCCTGGGTCGACGGACGCCCGGCACGGGTCGGCGGGTCGGCGGGTCGGCGGGTCGGCGCGAGCCTCGACCGTCGGGCACCGGGTTGAACCTTCCCGGGTCGGGAACCGTACCAGTGGCCGAGGATGTGGCGCGTCCGCCACCCACCTACCACAGCTGCGGGAGGCCTGCCGTGCGAGTTGGTGAGCAGTCGACGGATCCCATCGATCAGATTCTGGGCGAGGTGCCGGTGCCGGCGTCGTTGACCCCCGAAGACGTCCGGCTCGCAGTCCGGGCGGTGGTCGTGCACGCGGCTGAGGAGTGGCCGAGTGGGCCGCTGTGCCGCAACGACGGCGCGACATTCCCGTGCCGGCTGCACCGCTGGGGCCGGCGGGTGCTGCTGGCCCACGGGCTCAACGAGCGGCAGCTCGACGCTCTCATCCGGCACGGCAATCCGTTCGTGCGCGTGCCGTTCCCGTTCCTGGTCAACGGCCCCCGGGTCGCCGCGACCGGGGCACGCCCGGGGGTACGGCCCGTAGCCGCCGGCCGGCCGGCGGCACCGCCTTCCGTCGCGCCGCGCTGGCCGCGGGCGAGCTGACTTCCGTCGCGCCGCGTTGGCCGCGCGGGCGGCTGAGCGGGTTGCCGGCGCTGGCGGCGGGCTGAGTGGCCACCGGCCGCGGTGGCGGGCTGAACGCCAGCCAGCCGGCGCGGGGACGGCACGACGCCGGCCCGGACGCGAGGGGTGCCCTCCGCGTCCGGGCCGCGTGGCAGGCCCGGTTCAGTTGTTGCCGACCCCACAGTTCGGCGCGGACCAGCTGGTGGTGTTCGAGGTGCGGTCCCGGTTGTTCTCGCGCCGCGAGTCCAGGTGGACGTGGTCGCCGTGGTCCCGGGTGCCGGGGCCGAGGATGCCGCTGAAGCCCCGGTAGCGGGCGTCGCGGGCGAGTTGGCACAGCGAACGGCTGCGGGAGACCACGTCGGCGGCGTTGCCGTACAGGTGCTGGCTGTCCGACGCTCCGCCGACCCGCGCGTTGCAGGTGCGGCTGCGGAAGCCGCTGGTGACGATGATCGGGCGGTCGCCGAGGCTCTTGCGCATCGCCTCCAGCTTCCACATGGTGCGCAGGGCGTTCTGCCGGGTCTGCGCCTCGGTCAGCGGGCCCCCGCGCCAGCCGCCCCGGCCGCAGCCGTCGTCCATCTCGCTCCAGCTGAAGTGTCGCGGCGTGCAGTCGTCGTCCTGGATCTGGTAGAGCTTGCCGAAGGTCTCCGGCCCGGCGATCCCGTCGACCCGCAGCGCGTACGCGGCCTGGAAGCGGCGCACCGCCGCCGCGGTCTTCGGCCCGTAGATGCCGTCGTTCTCCACGATGTCCCGGTAGCCGGCCCACCCGGCGACCCGGATCTGCAACTGCCGGACGTCGGCCCCCGAGGTGCCCTGACCGAGCATGCGGTTCCAGGTGTAGCAGCTGTCGGCATGGGCCGCTGGCGCGGCGACCACCGCGGCGATCGCGGCACCCGGCAGGGCCAGGGCGAACGCGACGACGGCCCGCTTCAGGTTGTTTACACGCACAGAAGTCCTCCCGATAGGAGAGCGAATGGGGTGTCGACCCGGGACTCCGACATGCCGTCCCGCGAATTACACCCTCGCACCCGAGAGGTCCGGTGGTGGCCGATAACGAGAATTGTCCTCGCGATTCGCGGTTCCTGGTACTTATCTGGGAATTGGGGCCAAACGCGAACCGCCCATTCCACGGCAATGGCGTACGCGGCAACACAGCCGGGTCGCAGTGACGCGCAACGACGCAGACAGGGCCAGCCGGGGCCATGTTCCCGGTGGCCGGCCGGCCGGTAACGTCAGCCCGGGTCGACCCGGGAGGTGGCGGTGGCGCGCGGCGGAATCTTCTGCGTCGAGGGGCAGTGGCACCGGGACCTCAACGAGCGCGGGTCGGTGCTGCCGACCCTGGAACTACTGGAGCGTCTCGGTCGGGTCCGGTTCATCCACAAGGACGCGGCCACCCGCGACGAACTGTTCTACTTCGTCGACCGCTGGCTGCTCAAGCAGTACGCCGACCACCGGGTGGGCTTCTTCGCCATGCACGGCGAACCGAGCCGGCTCTGCCTCACCGACCGGCACTCGGTCGAGTTGGCCGACCTCGCCGACCTGATGGCCGGCCGGTGCGAGGGCCGACGGCTGTACTTCGGCAGTTGTTCGGTGCTGCGCGCCTCCGATGCCGCGCTGCGGGAGGTCCTCGCCGTCACCGGCGCGGCACTGATCTGCGGCTTCACCCGTGAGGTCGACTGGGTCGAGTCGGCCGCCTTCGAGACGGTGTTGCTGGACGTGCTCGCCAACGGTCAGCGGCACAACGCCGCCGAACTGCGGATGGGCTCGGCGCACTGGTCGCCGCTGGCCTCGTACCTGGGTTTCCGGGTGATCTACGCCAACGGCCGGGCCTGGCGGCCGACCGGACGGCTCCGGGTGCCGGCGCAGGCGCAGGTACGCCGCGCCGCCGCGCGGCCCCGCTGAACCCGGCCGGCGGCCCCCGCGCCGCCGCGCGGCCCCGCTGCACACCGGCCCGGCCCGCCGTTGAACCGGCCGGCCGCCCGGCGGGCCCGGCACCGCCGGCTGGTAGAAACGAACGATGGCACGCACCATCGCGACGAACACCCGGGTCGACCGGGCCGGCCTGCTCGACTTCATCCGCCCCCGGCACCGGGTGATCCTGATGACCACCCGCGCCGACGGTCGCCCCCAGTCGTCCCCCGTCTCGGCGGGCGTGGACGCCGAGGGCCGGCTGGTGATCTCGACCTACCCGGAGCGGGCCAAGGCCAGCAACGTCCGCCGCGATCCGCGGGTCTCCGCGTGCGTGCTCTCCGACGACTGGGACGGCCCGTGGGTGCAGGTGGACGGCACCGCCGAGGTGCTCGACCTGCCGGAGGCGCTGGAGCCGCTGGTGGAGTACTACCGCAGCATCTCCGGCGAGCACCCCGACTGGGACGACTACCGACAGGCCATGGTGCGTCAGGGCAAGTCGTTGATCCGGGTGACCATCGACGCGTGGGGCCCGGTCGCCACCGGTGGCTTCCCCGCCCGGCTGGCGGACTGACCCGGCGGGTGGGTACGGCCGGACCGCACCCACCCGCCGCCGGGGTCAGCGGGCCGTGGCGTACGCGGCGCAGCCGATCAGCTCCATCGACACCTGGAGCCGCTCCAGGCTGATGTTCTTGGCGATGGTGTCCTCCGGGCTGTGGTACGGCGGTTCCAGCAGCGCCGGCGACTCCTCGCCCCGCCAGGAGAAGTTCGCGCTGGCGATGCCGACCTCCTGGAACGACTGGTGGTCGCTGGCACCACGGCGGGTCACCGGCGAGATCCGGGGTTCGTAGCCGAGCCGGGTGGCCGCCGCGCCGACCTCGTCGGTGGCCCGGTTCGCCTCGCCGGTGAACGACAGCAGCCAGTAGCGGGTGGCCGGGTCCCAGCTCGTGGCCACCATGTCGTTCTGATAGACGGCGAGGATCCGGTCCCGCTCGGGCTGCGGCAGCTGGGCGACGTAGTGGCGGGAGCCGATCAGCCCCTGCTCCTCGGAACCCCACAGCGCGAAGCGGACGGTCGCGTCCACCGGCACCGCCCGCAGCACCCGGGCCAGTTCCAGGCACAGCACCGTGCCGGAACCGTCGTCGTTCGCGCCCGGCGCACCGATCACCGAGTCGTAGTGGGCGCTGACCATGACGACCGGGCCGTCCCGGCCGGACCGGCCACGCCGCTCGCCGAGCACGTTGTGCGAGGTGAGGTTGCGATGCGCCGTCGTGGCGACGGTCAGCTTGAGTGGGCCGGCGGACAGCAGGTCCCGCAGCCGGTGCTTCTGCGCCTGCGCCACGCCGACCACGGGGATGGGCAGCGGCGTGGTCGCCGACGCCGGCAGCGTGGGCGAGAAGGCCGAGGCGCGTCGGGGCGCCACCAGGTCGGCCGGCAGGAACACCAGGGCCGCGGCGCCCCGCGCCACCGCCGTGGCGGCCAACTGCTCCCGCTGAGCCGCGAGGTAGTCGACCAGCACGATCCGACCGGTGACGTCCGGCGGGTAGTCGTCGGGCGTACCCGCCCCGACGTCGACGACACCGCCGGTGACGGCGGTGTCCAGCGCGGCGTGCGGGCTGGCGCCGACCTGCCAGTTGAGGTCGGTGGGCAGGCCCGCCGGCGAGCTGAGCTGGGCGAGGAACTTGTCGGCCACGGGGAAGGGTTGCAGGCTGGTGTCGTAGCCGAACCGGTCGAGCTGGCAGGCGATGTAGTGGGCGGCCCGGCGTTCGGACGTCGTGCCGCCGATGCGGGGGCCGATCTCCTCGGACAGCTCCCGCAGGTGTTGCAGGGCCCGTCGGGTGGACAGGCGGGCGACGACCCGGCGGTCCTGCGGCGTGAGCCGGGGCGGCCGGTGCGCGCCGGGGCGCTGGTCGTCGGCGGCCCAGGCGGGGGCGGGCAGCGCCACGGTGGCGGCGCCCCCGAGGGCGACGGTGAGCATCCGGCGCCGGTTCAGAGCGGTGGACGGGGACGAGTCTCGCGGGGGTGGCACGGTGTCGTCGAGCGAAGCCACTGGGGCGCCCTCCTGATCCGGGTGGGCCCCGGACGTCAGGGGTGCGACGCCCGGAGCACAGAGACCCGAATCTATCCGGTGGGCTCCCGCTGCTCAAGATCCTCAGTAGCCGGCGGTGAAACGCGCGTTACCGAAGCGCGGATTCTCGATCTCGTCGACGACCGCCACCGCCAGGTCCTCGTAGCTGAGCACCGAGCGGCCCTGGCCGTCCACCACCGGGTGGTCGGTGCCGGTCCGGTAGTGGCCGGTGCGCTGCCCCGGATGGAACTCCAGCGGCGGAGGCGACAGGTAGGTCCAGGTCACCCCGTCGGCCGAGGAGCGGTAGAGGTCCAGAGCCGCCGCCTGGCCCAGCGCCGCGTCCCGGTACTCCGCCGGGAAGTCCGGCTCGTCGAGGAACCGGCCGCCGCTCGGGGCGATCAGCGTGGCGCCGCCACCGACGTGGACGACGCGCGGGGCCGCCGGCATGTCGCGCAGCACCCCGACGATCGTGGCGGCCGCGTCCCGCCACAACTCCCGGTCACCGCCCCCGATCGCCACGACCAGGGCGTCGGCGTCGGGAGCCAGCTCCTGGACGCTGCGTTCGCTGGTGGCGTCCCCGGTGACCACGCGGACACCGGCCGGCAGGTAGGTCACGGCCTCGGGTCGGCGGACGGCCGCGGTGACCCGGTGCCCCCGCTGGTACGCCTCCACGACGATCCGCGACCCCGCGGTGCCACCGGCCCCGAACACGACGACGTTGCTCACGACCCCAGGCTAGGTAGCCGGCCCGCCGGCCGTCCGCGGAACGCCGATCCCGCGTCAGTCGACCAGGGCCGCGTACACGAGTTGGCGTAGCTGCGAGCGCAGCGGCCAGGTGCTCGACGGCATGAGCTGGGTGAAGAACAGGGCGGTCAGCTCCTCCGTCGGGTCCACCCAGAACGCGGTGCTGGCCACCCCGCCCCAGTAGAACTCGCCCACGCTGCTCGGCCCCCGGCTGGGGATCGGGTCGTCGACCACCGCGAAGCCGAGGCCGAAGCCGATGCCGTCGAAGGTGGTCTCGGCGAACCCGCCGGTGGACAGGGTGCCCAGGTCCTGCCCGCCGGGCAGGTGGTTGCGGGTCATGAGGCGCACGGTGCGGGGGGCGAGCAGGCGCACCCCGGCCACCTCGCCACCGCGCAGCAGCAACTGGGTGAACCGGTGGTAGTCGGCGGCCGAGGAGATCAGCCCGCCGCCGCCGGACAACAGCATCGGTTTCGTGTACGCCGCGTCGCCGAGCTTGTCGAAGCGCACCGCGCGGCCGGTGCGCGGGTCGGGGGCGTGCAGCGCGGCCAACCGGGCGGACTCGTCGCCCTCGACCCACCAACGGGTGTCGGTCATGCCCAGCGGGCGCAGGATCCGGTCGGCGAAGAAGGCGTCGAGGCTCTGCCCGGAGACGACCTCGATCAGCCGCCCCAGCACGTCGGTGGCGACCGAGTAGCCCCAGGCGGTGCCGGGCTGGAACAGCAGCGGCAGCTCGCCGAACACCTGGCAGGCGGTCGCGAGGTCGACGTCCGCCGGGGGGTGCAGGTCGTAGCCGGCCGCCCGGTACAGGCTGTCGACCACCGAGGTCTGCATGAAGCCGTACGTGAGGCCGGCCGTGTGGGTGAGCAGGTGCCACACCCGGATCGGCTCGACCGCCGGCACGGTGTACGGCTTGAGCGTCGAGCCTTTCGAGTAGACCCGCAGGTCGGCGAACTCGGGCAGCCAGCGGCTGATCTCGTCGGTCAGCTCGAAGCGGCCCTCCTCCCACAGCATCATCGCCGCGACCGAGGTGACCGGCTTGGTCATCGAGTAGATCCGCCAGAGGGTGTCCGCCTCCACCGGCAGCCCCGCCTCGCGGTCCCGCAGCCCGTGGGTCGAGGAGTGCGCCACCTCGCCGCGGCGGGTGACCACCACCTGCCAACCGGCGAGCCGGCCGTCGTCGACGTACCTGCCGAAGTGTTCGTCGATGCGCGCCAGCCGCGCCGGGTCGAAGCCGATCTGGTCCGGGTCGATGCTGCGTGCCACGCTCACGAGCAGAACCTACCGGCGGGTACGCCGGTGCCGGAAGACCGGTACGTCGGTGACCGCCGTTAGCCTCGTCGCATGCCGGAGCTGATCGAGGGCGTGGCCTTCCGCGACGAGGACTGGTACGCCGAGGAACTGGTCGACCGGCACTTCGTCGGCTGCTCGTTCCAGCGGGTCGACCTCACCGAGGCGGTCAGTCGGGGTGCCGTGTTCGACGGCTGCACCTTCGGCTCGGTGTCGTTCAACGTCTCCCGGCACACCGATTCCGCGTTCACCCGCTGCGTGTTCACCCGCTGCAACCTCTTCGAGGCCGAGTTCACCGGCTGCAAGCTCGTCGGCAGCACCTTCGACCGCTGCGACCTGCGTCCGCTGGTGGTGACCGGCGGTGACTGGTCCTTCACCACCCTCGCGGGCGCCGACCTGCGGGGGGTGCGGATCACCGGCGTACGGCTGCGGGAGGCCGACCTGGCCGGGGCCGACCTGACGGGCGCGACGCTGACCGGAGCGGACCTGTCCGGCGCGCAGTGGCGGGGTGCCCGGCTCATCGACGCGGACCTGCGCGGCAGCGACCTGACCTCGCTCGACCCGGGCGGGGCGCAGGTGGCCGGCGCGGTGATCGACGCCGCGCAGGCCGTGCTGGTCGCCCGAACCCTCGGCTTCGAGGTGCGCTGACCCGCGCACCCCGCAGGGTGAACCTGCCCGGCATCGCCCGTCCGGCGGGCCGGTCCACTCCTAGGGTGCGGTTATGGCGACAGGGACGCGCGACCGGTACAGCGGGCTGCGGTGGTTCAACGTGGCCGTCGGGGTGCTGCTCGCGGCCGAGGCGGCCTGGATGTGGGCGGCGAGCAACGACCTGGAACTGCCCGTCACCGCGTCCTACCTGACGGCCGACCCGGTGACCCTGCGCGACCCCACCCTGCCGGAGACGGCGTTCCGCATCCCCATCGGTCCGGCGGTGGCGGTGTTCCTGCTGCTCGCCGCCGTCGACCATTTCCTGGTCGCGGCGCCCGGCATCAACCGCTGGTACGCGCGCCACCTCGACCGCCGCGCCAACTACGCCCGCTGGATCGAGTACTCGGTCAGCGCCTCGCTGATGATCGTGCTGATCGGGCTGTTCGTCGGCATCCGCGACCTCGCCGCGGTGATCGGGCTGTTCGCGGCGAACACCGCGATGATCCTGTTCGGACTGCTGATGGAACGGCAGCAGACGCCGGGCCGGGCGGACTGGAGCGCCTTCTGGTTCGGCACCCTGGTCGGCCTCGCCCCCTGGCTCGCGATCGCCCTCTACGTCGCCCAGCCGCCGGAGATTCCCGGCTTCGTGTGGGCGATCATCTTCGTGCAGCTCCTGCTGTTCGCCAGCTTCGCCGTGGTGATGGCCCTCCAGTACGCCCAGATCGGCCGCTGGCGCGACTACCGGGTCGGCGAGGTGTCGTACATCCTGCTCAGCCTCGGGGCGAAGTCGGCGCTGGCCTGGATGATCTACTCGAACGTGTTGCGGAGCTGAGCCGTCGCACAGGAAGCCGTCGGGTGACAAAGGGGACCCCCCTTGGCGGCGAAGCCCACCCGGTGCGACTGTGGAGCGCTCAGACAGTCGCCGGAGTGTGGAGGATCCGTGCCGCACGACCGTTTCCCGCATGCGCGCTCCCGCGCGTACCGTGCCGTCCGGGCGGCGCGTCGCCGCGTCCCCCGGCACCGGCCCGGCCCGGCGCACGACCCGGTTCCGCCGACGGGGACCCGCAGCGCCGAACGGCGCACCGCCCGCGCGCGGCAACGCCGCCGGTGGGCGGCGGAGGGAACGCTGGCGTTGCTGTGCGTGGCGGCGCTCGTCGCGTACGCGGCGTCGACCGGCCCCGACGAGCCCACCGGCGATCCGGGCGGCGTTCCCGCCGAGGCGGGCCCACCCGGTCTCCCCGTCCTGCCGAGCCGGGACACGTCCGCCGGCCTCGTGTCGCCGGGTCTGCAACCCCGCGAGCGGTCACCGAGCCCCAGCCCCACCCCCGCGTCGCCGTCACCGGTGCCGCACCTGCTCACCCTGAGCCACGCCGACGTGCCGGCCCGCGTCGACCTCACCGCGAGAGGTGGCCGCGACTGGCTGCACTTCGGCCTGCGCGGCGCGGGGGCGACGGTTCGCAAACGGGACGGCTCGGGCGAGATCCGCGACGACGGCGGCAGTGGCGACCGGGCCGCGTGGGACGCCAACCAGGAGACCGTCGGCTGGCGCGACGGGGTGCCCGTCCGGTCGGTCGCCGAGACCACCACGGGCGTCTTCACCTGCGGGGTGGGCAGCGGTTTCGCCCTGGCCGTCACCGCCGACGGGCAGCCGCGCACCGCGCAGGTCTACCTGGGGGTGTGGATGGCCGGGGGGCGACTGGCGGCGCGGCTGTCCACCGGCGGCCCGACCCGCACCGTCCGGTTGTCCGAGCCGCACACGAGTCGGTCCGCCGAGGTCACCGTCCGGTTCCAGGCCCCGCCGGGGGCGCGGTTGGTGCTGACCTGGATCGCCGAGGAAACGCACAGCCCCGACTGCGGCGCGGTCACCCTCCAGGCGGTCGCGCTGCGCTGAGCGGTGACGCCACCCGGCGGGCGACGTCGGCGGGGGGTAGCGTGGGTGCCGACACCACGGACGACCCGGGAGGACCGATGACGGCCGGCGAGCAGGTGCTGGACAGCCCCGAGGGCTGGGTGGCCGACCACATCCAGCGGTACGTCGCCACCGATGGCGCCGACGGTCACGAGTGGCGTCCGGGCGTCTTCACCCTGCTGCTGACCACGCGGGGCCGCCGCAGCGGCACACTTCGGCGCACGGCCCTGATCTACGGTCGGGACGGCGACTCCTACCTGATCGTCGCCTCGCAGGGCGGCGATCCGAAACATCCGGCGTGGTATCTGAACCTGCTGGCCGAACCGGAGGTGCTGGTGCAGGTCGGTGCCGAACGGTTCACCGCACGGGCGCGTACGGCCACGGCGGCGGAGAAGCCGCGGATGTGGACGACGATGGTCTCGATCTGGCCCCCGTACGACGACTACCAGGCCAAGACCGACCGGGACATTCCCGTGGTGGTGCTCGACCGGGTCTGACCCGGAAGGCGAACGGGGACAGTTTGTCCGTCGCGGGCGAGCCGTTGCGGCCTACCGTTCCGCTGTCCCTGACCGACCGTCCACTCAGGAGCTGAGCCCGATGAGCAGCAGTACCCCGCGTCCGTCCACCTCGCCCACCACCGGTGAGCCGGCGGGGGCGGTGCTCCAGGACATTCCCCTGCCGCCGTACGTGACCGCCGAGGACGCGCAGTTCGCCGTCCGGGCCGTGGTGGTGCACGCACCCCGCCGGTGGTCCGGCGGCACGGTCTGCCGCAACGACGCGAGCCCTCACCCGTGCCGGCTGCACCGCTGGGGCGCCCGGGTGCTGGCGCTGCGCGGGCTGCGCGACGCCGACATCGCGGCCCTGGTCGAGCGGGGCGACCCGACGGCGGTGGCTCCCCGCCCGCACCGCCCGGGCGCCTGAGCCCCCGGGCGGTGCAGACGGAGCCGACCGGCCACAGCCAGGAGAGTCGGCCGGCCACATGACCGGTCGGCCACAGCCAGGATGACCTGGCCGCCGGCAGGATTGACCCGTCTGCTTACCCCTTCCAGGCGGGACCATGCCACCCTCGATGGAATGATCGATCTCTATTTGACGGATGCTCCGACACGGGGCAACGTGGGCGGTGCAGGGGCCTCTCGTCTGCCCCGACGCGACGGCCGTAGCCGCTCGCCCGCCCCGGAGCAGGGGCACCGGCCCGCCGGGCCGGCCCGGTCCGTGCCGCGATCCGCCACATTCCACGAGGAGTTCCGCCATGCTCACCATGACCGACAACGCCGTGCTGGTCATCCGTGACCTCGCCGCCCAGCAGGACGTCCTGTCCGACGGGGGCGTGCGCATCGCCGCCGACATGACGGCGGGCTCACTCACCGTCGAGTTGGTCGAGGCACCCGCCGACGGTGACCAGGTGGTCGACAACCAGGGTGCCCGGATCTTCCTCGACTCCGACGCCGCCGAACTGCTCGGCGACGCCTCGGTTGACGCGTCGGTCGACGACGAGGGCATCATCCAGTTCGGGTTCACCGAGAAGGAGTGACAGTCGCGGGCCGGCCGGGTGACTCCGGTCAGTCCGCCCGTACCGTGCCGCCGGCCTCCCCGTTCCTCCTCCGCGAGCCATCCCGGCCGACCGGGGGGCGGTGCGGGTTCGACCGGGCACGCGGCGCGACGGCAGGGCGACTAGGGTGGTCCGGATGACCGACGAGCCGCACCGCTACCGGTCCCCCGACGAGGACAGCGCCCGGTGGCGCGGATTCCCGTTCCGCGACGGTGACATCGTGGTCAGCACCCGCTCCAAGAGCGGCACCACCTGGATGCAGATGATCTGTGCGCTGCTCGTGCTGCGCACCCCGGAACTGCCGGTGCCCCTGGCGGAGCTGTCGCCGTGGCTGGACTGGCTGGTCGAGCCGCGCGACGACGTGTTCCGGCGGCTGGCGGCCCAACGGCACCGCCGGATCGTCAAGACCCACACACCCCTCGACGGCGTGCCCCTCGATGCCCGGGCCCGCTACGTGGTGGTCGCCCGCCACCCGCTGGACATGGCGGTGTCCCTCTATTACCAGGCCGCCGACAACCTGGACCAGCGGCGGTTGCGGGAGTTGACCGGCTCCGCCGCCTTTGCCGACCGGCCGAAGCCCCGGCCCACCGTGGACGAGTGGCTGGCCCGTTGGGTGGACGACGACCCCGATCCCCGCGCCGAGCTGGACTCCCTGCCCGGAGTCCTGTGGCACCTGGGCGATGCCTGGGGCCGCCGGCACGAACCGAACGTGCTCCTCGTGCACTACGACGACCTGTCGACCGACCTGGCGGGGCAGATGGGCCGGCTGGCGGCCTGGCTGGAGCTGGACCCGCCCGCCCCGGAGCTGGTCGAGGCCGCCACCTTCGACCGGATGCGGGAGCGGGCCGACCGGCTCGCCCCCGACCCGGCCGGGATCCTCCTCGATCGACGGGCCTTCTTCCGCCGGGGCCGGTCCGGGCAGGGCCGGGAGGTCCTCGCCGCGCCGGCGCTCGCGCGCTACCGGGCCCGCGTCGCGGACCTGGCTCCGGCAGACCTGCTCGCCTGGTTGCACCGCGCACCCTGACCCACGGCCGGCACCACAGCCAGCATCGGCCGACACCCGTTCGACCGCGTCGGGGCCGGCACGGCGCAGAGCGACCCGGGGCCGAGCGCACCGGGGCGGCACGGCGCAGAGCGACCCGGGGCCGGCACGGTGCAGGGCGCACCGGCGTGGCTGAGCCCACCGGAGCGCCCTGGTGCCGCGTCACCGGTCAGTCGTCGTCCCGGTCGTCGTCCTCGTCCTCGTCGTCCTCGTCGTCCTCGTCGTCCTCGTCCTCGTCGTCCCGGTCGTCATCGTCGTCGTCCTGCTCGGAATCGACCACGGTGCCGCTGCCCCGGTCGACGTCGACCTCGTACTCGGTGCCGTCCCGGACGATCTCGACGTCCCATACCGGGCGACCGTCCTCCGTCTCGGACTCGACCTCCTCGATCTGGCCGCCACCGACGTGGGCCAGGGCGATCTCGCCGGCCCGCTCCCGGCTGACCGCGTCGCCACCACCCGCCGGGCCGGTCGGCGTCCCCGTCGGGCCGCTGCTGGTCGGGCCGGTGGTCGGCGTCCCCGTCGGGCCGCTGCTGGTCGGGCCGGTGGTCGGCGTCCCCGTCGGGCCGCTGCTGGTCGGGCCGGCGGTGCCTGCCGGGGTGGTCGGGGCGGCCGTGGCCGCCGTCAACCTGGTGGGCCCGGCACGGTCGGCGTCGGCCGCCGTGACGCCCAGGAACACGCCGGTGGCGGCCAGCACGGCCGCCGCCCCGCCGACCGACGCCGTGATCACGTTGCGTTTCATCAATTCCACCCTCTCCTCGGTTGTTGCGTCGAGGATCGGTCGTGGCGGGATAGCGGCGCGCTGCCCGAACGCTAAGCCCGGGTTAAGCTCGCCCGAGCCGGAGCGACACCTCCGCGCCCCCGCCGGTGCCCGAGCGCAGATCCAGGTCGCCGCCGCTGGCCTGCGCCGCCCGGCGGGCGATGTCGAGTCCCAGCCCCGTCGACCCGGCCAGGCTGGCGCCCCGGCGCACCGCCTCCGGGGAGATTCCCGGCCCCTGGTCGGCGACGGTGAGCACCACCCGCTCGCCGTCGACGGCCAGCCGTACGCCGAAGGGGGTGCCGTCGGGGGTGTGCGCGAAGACGTTGCCGAGCAGGGCGTCCACGGCTGCGGCCAGCTCGTCGGCGGGTACGCCGACCGGCAGCGGGCCGGGGGCCAGATCGAGGCGTACGGCCCGGCCGGTGTCCTCGGCCAGGACCGACCAGAACGCCACCCGCTCGGCGACGATCGCCGCCGCGTCGCCGGTGACCGTCCCCGCCGCCGGCGACCGCCAGCGGGCCTGCCGGATCAGGCCGGTGACGGCCCGTTCCAACCCGTCGACGGCGGCGGCCACCCGCGCGGCGTCCTGCGGGTCGGGCAGCGACTCGGCCTCCAGACGCAGGGCGGTCAGCGGGGTACGCAGCCGGTGCGACAGGTCGGCGACCTGTTCGCGCTCCTGCACGAGCAGTTCCTGGATGCGTCCCGCCAGGTGGTTGAGGGCGCCCGCGACCTCGCGCAGTTCGGGCGGGCCGGCCGGGGTGACCCGTGCGTCCAGTTCCGCGTTGGCCAGCCGGTGCGACACCGCCGACAGGTCGGTGATCGGCCGTACCAGGGTGCGGGCCAGCCGGTCGGCGACCGCCAGGCCGATCAGCACCAGCAGGACACCGAGCAGGGTGAGCACCAGCCAGGCCCGGCCCACCCCTTCCGTGAGGTCCGCGCGCGGCACCACCGTGCGGATCACCCAGGTGCCGCCGGGCCTGCCCTGCACGGCGATGACGATCTCCCGGCCGGCCGCCGACTCCGCGGTGAGGCTCTGCCCCCGTTCGGCGAGCGCGACCGCCGGTGTACGCGCAGCGGTGGAGCCGAGGACAGTGCCGTCGGGCAGGAAGACGCTGACCTCCCGCTCGGAGTCGGCGACGAGCTGCTCGACGGTCAGCCGCACCGCCTCCGGGTCGGCGGTGCCCACGACGGGCACCAGGCTCTGCGCGTCGGCCGTGGCGCGGACGGTGGCCCTGTCCTCGGCCACGGTGCGTACCAGCAGCGCCAACGGCACCAGGAACGCGACCAGGATCAGCACGCTGACGGCGGCTGCCAGCAGCGTGAGCCGGGCCCTCACGCGGGCTCCCCGGGGGCCTCCAGCCGGACCCCGACCCCGCGCACGGTGTGCAGGTAGCGGGGCTCCTGGGCGTTCTCGCCGAGCTTGCGGCGCAGCCACGACAGGTGCACGTCGACGGTCTTGTCCGCGCCGCCGTACGGGATCCGCCACACCTCCGTCAGCAGCTCCCGCTTGGTGACGACCTCCCCGACCCGGGCGGCCAGGTGCCGCAGCAGCTCGAACTCGCGGGGCGTCAGCTCGACCGGCTCGCCGTCCAGGCTCACCTGCCGGGATCGCGGGTCGATGCGCAGCCCGCCGACCACCAGCGTCGGGTCCCCGGCCGCCGCGCCGGCCGGGCCGCGCCGCAGCACCGCCCGTACCCGGGCGTCGAGCTGTGCGGCGGTGAACGGCTTGACCACGTAGTCGTCGGCACCGGCGTCGAGGACCCGGACGATCTCCGGCTCGTCGTCGCGAGCGGTGGCGACGATGACCGGGACCGCGCTGACCGCCCGTAGCATCCGCAGCAGCTCGCGGCCGTCGAGGTCGGGCAGCCCCAGATCGAGCACCACCAGGTCGGGCCGGTCGTCGAGGGCGTTCTGGAGGCCGGCCATGGCGGTGGACGCCGCCGCGACCGCGTGCCCCCGCTCGCGCAGTGCCCGCACCAGGGGCGTGCGGATGGTCAGGTCGTCCTCGACGATCAGCAGGCGGGCCACAGCAGGCAGGCTATCCGGGCAGCAGGGACGACGCCGGGCTGGTTAACCCTCCCTTAGGGTTGCCCGAAGGTGCGCCCAACCCGGGGTCGGGGATAGTCGGGTCATGGGTCGTCGTTCGTTCCTCGCCGTCGCCGGGTGGCTGGCCACCGCCGTCGTCGCCACCCTGATCGGCGTCGCCGCGATCAGGCTCGTGGGGGAGAGCCTCACCGGCACGCCAGGTGGGGTGCGCAGCCAGGAGGAGGTCGCGCGGGCGCTGGCCGAGCCGATGCCGGGTGCGGCCCTCCCGACGAGCTCCGCGCCGGCTGGGGCCACCACGTCATCGCCCGCTGCCGCCTCGGCCACCCCGTCACCCGGGGCCGGTGCGCGGCGCGGCTTCGCCACCACGGGCGGCACGGCGATCGCGGAGTGCCGACTCGGCGGCGTGTTCCTGATGAGTTGGACGGCCGCCCCGGGGTACCGCGTCGACGACGTCGACCGGGGTCCGGACGACGACGTCGAGGTGAGTTTCGTCGGCCCGGGCGGCGAGTACGAGCTGTCGCTGCGCTGCGTCGGCGGGCAGCCGGTGGCAGTGCCCGACGATGACGACTGAGCCGTCATCCCCGCACACGAGCGCACGGCGCCGTACGACCATCGGGTCGTGACGTCGCCGCGCTCCGGCCGTCTCCCACCACCGCAGCCATCCGGCGGTACGCCAGCGGGGACCTGGCCCGACCGGTCTCGCCGGTCTGGTGATGTCGATCCCCACCCGGGTGGGATCCAAACCTGCCCGGCGTGTCGAATCGCACCATCTGTCAGGCCGGCGTGGAGCGGCCCGCGACGGGGTATGTGCGCGACATGGAACATTTCACGATCGCGACCGTCGCCGAGAAGAGCCCGGACTTCCGGCGGGTCCTGTGGACCGGCAAGAACACCCAGCTGGTGATCATGACGATCCCGGCGGGCGGTGAGATCGGCGAGGAGGTCCACGAGGACATCGACCAGATCCTCACCTTCGTCAGCGGCACGGGCGAGGCCCGGGTCGCCGGCAGCAAGCGCAAGATCGCCCAGGGTGACCTGGTGGTGGTGCCGGCCGGCACGAAGCACAACTTCGTCAACACCGGCCCCAACCCGCTGGTGCTGTACACGGTCTACGGCCCGCCGGAGCACGCCGACCAGGCCGTGCACCGGACGAAGGAGGAGGCCGACGCGGCCGAGGAGGCCGGCAAGGACGAGCCCCCCACCTCCTGATCATCCGCCGCATCCACCCACCGGCGACTCGGTGGGTGGGTGCGGACGCGGGACGCGGGTATGCGGGGCGGGTGGCGCACCCTGCGATCTCCGAGTACGCGTACCTGTCCGACTGCCGGTCCGGGGCACTGGTCACCCGGGACGGGTCGGTCGACTGGTGGTGCCCGGACCGGTTCGACACCCCGTCGGTCTTCAGCCGACTGCTCGACCTCGAAGCCGGGCACTGGCGACTCGCCCCCGTGGCCACCGGACGGCCCGGTCACCGGGTGGAGCGGGCGTACCTGCCGGACACCCTCGTGCTGCGTACCGTGCACCACACCCCGGAGGGCAGCGTCGCGGTCACCGACGCGCTCGCCGCCGAGCCGGGCGCGCGTGGTCACGAACTGGGCATGAACTCGCCCGCCGTGCTGGTACGGGTGGTCGAGGGGCTGTCCGGTCGGGTGCCGATGGCGCTGGACTTCCGGCCCCGCCCGGAGTACGGGCTGCTCACGCCCTATCTGCACGAGGAGGCCGACGGGTCGGTGCTGGCCGACGCCGGTCCGGTGCTGCTGGTCCTGCGCGCGGGCGGGCTGCCGCTGCGGGTGGACGGGGACCGGGTACGGCACGACTTCGAGATGTCCGCCGGCCAGGTGGTCGGCCTGGACCTGGCGTACGGCCGGGCGTACGGCTCGCCGCCGGCCCGCCTCGATCCGGTGACCGCTGTGGCGGAGACCGTGCGGGCGTGGGAGGCGTTCCGGGAGACCCACAGGTACGAGGGCGAGTATCCCGATCTCGTCCGGCGCAGCGCGACGGTGCTGACCGGCCTGACGTACGCCCGCAGCGGCGCGGTCGCCGCCGCGGCGACGACCTCCCTGCCGGAGTTGCCGGGCGGGGACCGCAACTACGACTACCGCTACTCCTGGTTGCGGGACTTCGCGATGACCATGCGTGCCCTGTGGGTGGCGGCCTGCCCGTCGGAGGCGTCCCGGCTGTTCGCGTGGGCGGCCCGGTCGATCGGTCGGGTCGGGTCGGAACCGGTGCCGGTGCTGTTCGGGCTGGAGGGGGAGCGGGACGTCTCCGAACACGAGTGCCGGTATCTGACCGGGTACGCGGGCAGCCGCCCCGTGCGGACCGGCAACGATGCCTGGCGGCAGCGGCAGCTCGACGTGCCGGGTGAGGTGGTCGCGGCGGTCTGGCGGCTGCGCGACCACCTCGGCGACCGGTTCGACCTGGAGTTGCGGGAGATGGTGCTGGGTCTGACGGAACAGGTGGCGGCGACGTGGCACCTGCCCGACCAGGGCATGTGGGAGACCCGGGACGCCGAACGGCACTACCTGTCGTCGAAGGTGCTGTGCTGGGTGACGATGGACCGGGCGGTGCAACTGGCGCCCCGGCTGGGGGAGCGGGCCGACCCGCGCCGCTGGGCGGGCATCCGGGACGAGATCCGCTCGACGGTGCTGCGGGAGGGCTTCGACGAGCGGGTCGGCGCGTACACCGGCGCGTTCGGTTCGCCGGAGCTGGACGCCTCGGCGTTGCTCCTGCCGGTGATGCGCTTCCTGCCGGCCACCGATCCCCGGATGCGGGCGACGATCGAGGCGGTGCAGCGGGATCTGGGCACCGACAGCGGGTTGGTGCGTCGCTGGCGCACCGACCCGGCGGGCTTCCTGCTCTGCTCGTTCTGGCTGGTCGAGTGTCTGGTGCTGGCCGGCGAGCGGGCGCGGGCCCGGGCGCTGTTCGAGCGGGTGGTCGGCCACGCCAACGACGTCGGCCTGCTCAGCGAACAGGTCGACCCGGTGACCGGCGCGCAGCTGGGCAACACCCCGCAGGCGTTGTCGCACATCGGTCTGATCAACGCGGCCTGGCGGCTGACCGACCCCGCGGACTTCTGACCCGCCGCGTCAGGCGGGCAGCACCGGCACGTCGCTCACGTCGACGGTCTCGGGATACTTCAGGCCCGCTCCGGTGTTCAGCACCACGACCCGCTCGTCGTCGCGGATCCAGCCGCCGGCCCGCAGCTGCCGGGCGGCAGTCAGGCAGGCCGCCCCCTCCGGGCACAGCAGCAACCCCTCCCGGGCGGCGAAGTCCCGCAGGTCGGCCAGGATCTCCGCGTCGTCCACCGCCACGGCCGTACCGGCGGTGGCCCGCAGCGCCGACAGGATCAGCTCGTCGCCGAGCGGGGCGGGCACCGTGATGCCGAACGCGACGGTCCGCGCGTCGGCCCACGGCCGGACCCGGTCCTCCCCGGCGGCGAAGGCCCGCACCACCGGCGCGCACCCGGTCGACTGCACCGCCACCAGGCGCGGCAACCGGTCCGACACCCAGCCCAGCTCACACAGCTCCAGCAGCGCCTTGTGGATGCCGATCAGCCCCACCCCGCCGCCCGTCGGATAGATGATCACGTCGGGCACCTGCCAACCGAGCTGCTCGACGATCTCGTACCCCATGGTCTTCTTGCCCTCGAGCCGGTACGGCTCGCGCAGCGTGCCGGCGTCGAAGACGGTGCCCCCGGACGCGGCGACCAACGCGGCCACCTGCCGGCCGGCGTCGCCGATCAGCCCGTCGACGAGGCGCAGGTCCGCTCCGGCGGCGACGCACTCGCGCCGGCAGATGGACGGCGCGTCCACCGGCATCACGATGGTCGCGCCCATCGCGGCGCGGGCGGCGTACGTCGCCCAGGCCGCGCCCGCGTTGCCGTTGGTCGGCATGGCGATCCGCCGGACGCCCAGTTCCCGGGCCCGGCTGATGCCGACCGCGGCCCCCCGCGCCTTGAACGAGCCGGTCGGGGTGAGCCCCTCGTCCTTGACCAGCAGGTCGGCGACGCCGATCTCCGCGCCGTAGGCCGGGGCGCGCAGCATCGGCGTCCACCCCTCGCCCAGCGTGGTGACGTTGCGGGGGTCGGCGACGGGCAGCAGCTCCCGGTAGCGCCACAGGTCGGCGGCGCGCAGCCCGAACCGCTCCGGCTCCACCGCCCTCGCCGCCGCGGCCAGGTCGTAGCGGGCCAGCAGGGGAGAACCGCAGTCGCACAGGTTCTGCGGGACGCCCGCGTCGTGTTCCCGCCCGCAGCGCGGGCACTCCAGATGGGTCAGGTACACGGTGCTCCTCGCCGTCTCAGCTCGGGTCGACAGTGCGCCAGGAACGGCTGCGCCGGCCCGGCTCGTACGCCGAGTCCAGCCGCTTCGCCACCACGCCGGGCAGCCCCTGCGCGCGGGCCGTGCGCAGCGCCTCGGCTCCGGTGCCGGGAAACCACGGGGGAGTCTGCCAGTGCGGCCCGGTCAGTGCCAGGCCGTCGAGCAGTTCCCGGCGCTGCGCGTACGGCAGGTCGAGGCAGCCGACCCCCTCCAGCCACAGCAGGTCGAACAGCAGGTACTGGGCGTCGCGGTCGGGACGTCCGCCGGGTGCCGGGCGGACCCGACCCGCCCGGTCGATGCGCACCAGCACGCCGTCCAGCACCGCCTCCGTCGGGGCCATCGCCGCGCCGAGGTCCCGCAGCCAGGGGTACGCCCCGGTGATCTCGCCGCCCGCCCCGGCCAGCAGCCGCAGCCGGCCCCCGGAGACGTACGCGACCGCCCGTACGCCGTCCCAGCGCAGCTCGTACCCCCAGGCCGACTGGTCCGACGGCAGCCGGGCAGCCGGGGTGGGACGCATCGGCGCGACCTGCTCCGGCATGCTCGTCCAGCCCGGCGGGGGCGGGTCGGTGCGGCGCACCATCCAGTCCCGGCCGTCGCGCCCACCGGTGGCGAACAGCACGTACCGCCCGGTCGTCCGCTCGCCGTCGAGCACCACGACGACCTCGTCGTCGCGCCACTTCTCGCAGCGGTAGGTGCCCCGGTCGTGGACGGTCATCGTTCCGCCGCCGTACTCGCCGGCCGGGATCTCGCCGGAGAAGTCGAGATACTCCATCGGGTGGTCCTCGGTGTGCACGGCGAGGTGGTTGCGGCCGGTGTCGCGGGGCAGGCCGCGCGGCACCGCCCAGGAGGCCAGCACGCCGTCACGTTCCAGCCGGAGGTCCCAGTGCAGGCTGCGGGCGTGGTGCTGCTGGATGACGAACCGGGGCTCGCGGTCCGCGCCACGCCGCCGGCGCGGCCGGTCCGCCGGCACCGGTTCCGGGGTACGCGCGGCGTCCCGCCTGCGGCGGTACTCCTCCAGCCGGTCGCCCACACCCGCATTCTCCGGCACCCGGGGCCCGTCCGCCGGCCGGTGCCCCGCCGTCCCCCCCCCCCACGGCGGGGGCGGTCGTTCCCACGGCGGGGCGGTCGTCGGTGCGGCGTGGTGGTCGTTCCTGCGGCATGGCGTTGCCGTTGAGGGGTAGAACGGTCGGTATGAACCACGCTGACCAGCCCACCGTCACGCTTCCCGGTGACGTGCAGATGCCCCTGCTCGGTTTCGGCACCTGGCAGGCCACCGGCCAGGCCGGGTACGACGCCGTCCTGGCCGCGCTCGACGCCGGCTACCGGCACGTCGACACCGCCACGATGTACGGCAACGAGGAGGAGGTGGGCCGGGCGGTCACCGAGAGCGACCTGCCCCGGGAGGAGGTCTTCCTCACCACCAAGCTGCCGCCGGACCGGGTGGGCCGGGAGCGGGAGACCATCGAGGCGAGCCTGACCGCCCTCGGCGTCGACCAGGTCGACCTGTGGCTGGTGCACTGGCCGCCGTCGGATCCGGGCGATCTGATCCCGGTGTGGCGGGAGATGCTCGCCGCCCGCGACGAGGGGCTGGCCCGCGCGGTCGGGGTGAGCAACTACCGCACCGACCAGATCGACGAGCTGATCCAGGCAACCCGGGAGGGCCCGGCGGTCAACCAGATCAAGTGGAGCCCGGCGCTGTACGACCGGCAGCGTCACGCCGAGCACCGGGACCGGGGCGTGGTGCTGGAGGGGTACAGCCCGTTCAAGGCCAGCGACCTGTCCGATCCGGTGCTGAGCCGGATCGCCGACGCGCACGACGTGTCCCCGGCCCAGGTGGTGCTGCGCTGGCACGTCGACCACGAGATCGTGGTGATCCCCAAGTCGGTGACACCGGACCGGATCCGCACCAACGCCGACATCTTCCACTTCTCGCTCACCGCCGAGGAGATGCGCGACATCGACGCGCTCGGCAGGTCCTGAGCGGTCAGGCGGGGCCCGGCGACGTCGGGGCCCGGTGCTCCCACCGGTGCAGCGCGTAGCGCCGGCCCTTGTCCTCGACGTACTCGGGGGCGGAGTCGACCGGCTGGTAGCCGGTGGCCCGGGCGACGGCGAGGCTGCCGGCGTTGTCGGCCTCGATCTGCAAACACACGGTCGGCAGGGCGAACACCTCGTGGGCGTGCCGGGTGAGCAGGCGGACCGCCCGGGAGGCGAGCCCCAGGCCGCGGTGGGCCGGGCCCACCACGTACCCGATGCTGCGGGTGGCCAGCGCGAGCATCACCTCGCCGCGGGCCCGGTCGTCGTCGGCCGTCGTGATGGCCAGGCACAGCCGCTCGCCCGCCGCCTGCGCGCGGCGCGCGACGTCCAGGTGCGCCTCGGCGGCCCGCCGGTCGAACGGCGTGGCCACGGGAACCCGGTAGGCGATCTCGGGATCGTCGAAGATCTCGACCATCCGGTCGAGGTCGCGTTCGGACCACTCGCGTAGGACGACGCCGTCGCCGTCGAGCCGCACCCCGGCGGGGATCATCCGTCGACCTCCCCTCGCCCGGCCCTCATCGTCTGGCCCCGGTTGTCCGGCCCCGTCGGCCGGTCACGCCGCCTGGCCGCGTCGGCCGGCCCCCGCAGTGTGGGCGACGTGGCCGTGCGTCGGCAACGGCTTCGGCGAACCCGGCGATCGGCGGCGGATTCCTTCATGCCCCCTGATTGTGGTGAAGGGTATCGACATAGACGGGCGCGAGGTTGTAGCGTCTCGGCAACCCATTGATGTTCGTCACCTTCCTCCGGAGGACCGCCATGGACGCTGCCCGCACCACCCGCCTGCGACGACGAGGTCTGCTCGGCGTGCCGGCCCTGGTGGCCGCCGCGCTGACCCTCGTCGCCCGGCCCGCCCCGGCGAACGCCGCCGCCCCGGCCGAGTGCCTGGCCGACCTGTTGCGGGAGTCCTGATGGCGACGATTCCGTGGCTCGTGGACGTGCTGCGCGGCGCCGGCGTACAGGTCGTCGTCGAGGGCGACTGGCTCAACCGGATGCGCCCCGGCAGCTTCAACCCGATCGGCGTGCTCTGGCACCACACCGCCGCCACCTCCAGCGCCAGCAACCCCCACCCGGCGCTGAACATCTGCATCAACGGCCGCTCCGACCTGCCCGGCCCGCTGTGCCAGGCACTCGTCGACTACCACGGCGTCTTCCACGTCATCTCCGCCGGCCGGTGCAACCACGCCGGGGTCAGCGGCGGCAGCGGGCCCATCCCCGCCGGGGACGGCAACACCCTCATGATCGGCTGGGAGATCGACTACAACGGGGTCAGCCAGCAGATGACCGCCGCCCAGTACAACGCCTCGGTCGCCGCCACCGCCGCCGTGCTCAAGCGGCTGGGCCGGGACGCCAGCCACGCCCGGGGACACCGGGAGACCAGCACCACCGGCAAGATCGACCCGTCCTTCATCGACCTCAACTCGATGCGCGCCGACGTCGCCGCGCGGATGGCCGGCGGGGGTACGGCGTGGAGCGCGACGGTGGACAACACCACCGCGGGCCGGTTCACCGCCAGCGCCAACTGGGGTGTGTCCACGTACTCCGGCCAGCGCTACGGCACCAACTACCGCTACGCGAACCCGGTCGCCGCCAGCGATGCGGCCTGGTACAAGTTCAACGTCCCGGCGACCGCCACCTACCGGGTGGAGGCGTGGTGGCCGGCCAACGCCGGCTACAACAGCTCGACGCCGTACGTCGTGGCCACCACCACCGGCAACCGGACGGTGTACGTGGACCAGCGGGTGAACGGCGGGCAGTGGCGTGTCCTCGGCACGTTCACGTTGCCGGCGGGGGACGCCAACCGGGTCGGGGTCAGCCGGTGGAGCGGCGCCGCGGGATACGTCATCGCCGACGCCGTACGACTCACCCGGGTCTGACGGGCGAACGGAGCGAAGTTCCGGCGGGCGGCCTCCCGCACCGGCGCTGGACGCCGCCCGCCGGATCTTCCGGCCCCGTGCGTGAGCGCGGCATGGCGGATCCGGGGCAGATGTCACTCTTCGGGCCTCGAAGTCGGCGGGTACGGCTGGACGTTCCGGCCGTACCCGCCGATTCTGCTTCGTCAGGAGCGCGTGCAGGGCACCCCGTTGAGGGTGAAGCTGGTCGGCGACGAGTACGCGCCGCTCAGCGTCCCCTGGTAGCCGAAGCTGGCGGTGCCGCCCGGGGCGAGCGTGCCGTTCCAGCCGATGTTGCGGGCCGTCACCGCCTGGCCGCTCTGGCTGACCGTGGCGTTCCAGGCGTTGGTGACCTGCTGCCCGGAGGGCAGGGTGTAGGCCAGCGTCCAGCCGTTGATCGTGTTCGAACCGGTGTTGGTGATCTGCACGTCGGCGGTGAAGCCGCTGTTCCACGAGTTGGGCGTGTACTTCACCGCGCACCCGTTACCGCCCGGCGGCGGCGTGGTCGGCGGGGGCGTGGTGGGCGGCGGGCTGCTCGGCGGCGGAGTGGTCGGGTTGCCGCCGCCGTTGACGGCCGCCGAGAAGCTGGTCACGGCCAGCCCGGTGCCGCCCTGCCACGGCTCGAACCCGGCCTGGATGCTGGTCAGGTACCAGCTGTTGGTGATCGCACCCCGGTTGCGGGTGTCGGTGATGAAGGCCAGCAGGTTGAGGTTCGCGCTGCTGATCGCCGACGGTGCCAGGTACGAGATGACGTTGTTGGAGCCGTTGCTGCCGCGCCAGACCTCCCAGGTGCGGCCGTCGATGGTGGCGGTGCCGACGGGGGAGCCGATGGGCTGGATGGGGCCCTGCCGGTTGAGCCAGATCATGATCTCCATCTGGTTGACGCCGTCCCGCTTGGGCGACGGGTCGAGCCAGATGTCGTACGAGGCGTTGTAGGTGGCGCCGCTGACGTACCGGTAGTTGATGCTGCTGTTGGCGCTGCTGATCTGGCTGACCTGGATCGGCAGGTTCGTGCCGGGGGAGCAGTTGGTGTAGTGGCAACCGAGGAAGACCGACGGGTACGCCGTGGGTGCGCCGTTGGTGGGGCTGCTGCCGTTCTGGGTGGTGATCTCGAAGCCGGTGCCCGTGACGTTGATGCACTGCTGGGCGGTGGTGCCCCAGCGGTTGTTCTGCACCACGTACCGGTTCTGGATGACCGTCGATCCGTACTGCTCGCAGATCTGGGTGTCGGCGGAGGCGGTGCCCCCGTACGCGACGGACACGATGGCCCCGGCGGCGAGCAGCGTGGCCGCCGCGAGGGCCCGGAGGGAACGTCTCATGGATGCTCCTTGCTTTCGGCGTACGACGCCGAGTGGGTCGGGACGGGCCGTGGGATGCTCCCGACGCGTGACCGGGAGCGCTCCCACGCTCAGCGACACATTTACACTCGTGAAACAAGAACGCAACTATCGGCGGCTATTGCGCAAATAGTGAATTCTGTCACGTCCGCCACCCTCGGTCCCCTGGTGATGGTCCTGTGGTCACCGGGACCCGCCGACAGAGTTACCGGCGGGTCCGATCGACCCTGGCGTGCGGCGATCGCTCCGAGTAGTGTCTTGCCTCCAACGCGTGCCGAACCCCTCCGGAGGCGGACAAAAACCATGCGTAGCTCCCCCCTGCGCATCCTCGTCGTCGGTGCGGGCATCGCCGGTCTCGCCGTGGCCCGAGCCCTGCGGATGGCGGGCTTCCGGCCCGACGTCACCGAGAAGCTTCCGCCGGGTGAACTCGCCGACACCGGGCTCTACCTCCCCGGCAACGCCGCCCGGGCGCTGCGGCACCTCGACCTCGACGGTCCGGTCCGCCCGCTCGGCCAGATCGTGCACCGGCAGCGCTTTCTCGACGCCACCGGCGCACCGCTGTGCGAGGTCGACCTCGACGCGCTCTGGGCCGGGGTCGGCGAGTGTCGGGCCCTCCCTCGCGCCGACCTGCACCGGGTGCTGCTCAGCGGGGCCGGTGGAGCCGTCCGGCACGGCGCCGAGGTGCGCGCCATCGACCTGCTGCCCGCGAGCGTGGGCGTCACCTTCGTCGACGGCACCGCCACCGAGTACGACCTGGTCGTCGGTGCCGACGGCCCCCGCTCCTCGGTCCGCGCGCTGGCCGCCCTCGGCGGCCCGGCCCGCCCCGCCGGGCAGGTCGTCTACCGCAGCGTGGTCCGCGACGGGCCGCCCGTCGACGAGTGGACCGCGCTGCTCGGCCAGCGCGCCGGCTTCCTGGTCGTGCCCATCGGCGCGGGAAGGCTCTACTGCTACGCCGACGAGGCCGGCACCCGGCCCCCGGCCGACCCGGTCGCCCGGATGCGCGAGCTGTTCGGCGACTACGGCGGCCCGGTGCCCGAGGTGCTGGACGCTCTCGACCGGGTGCGCGTCGGCGCGACCGACGAGGTCGAGCTGGGCCGCTGGCACCGGGGTCGGGTGCTGCTGGTCGGCGACGCCGCCCACGCCACCGCGCCCACCCTGTCCCAGGGGGCGGCGATGGCCCTGGAGGACGCCGTCGTGCTCGCCGAGTCGCTCAGGGCCGCCGGCAGCGTCGAGGCGGCGCTGACGGCGTACGAGAGTCGCCGTCGTCCGCGTACCCGATGGGTGCGGGACCGGACCCGGGACCGCAACCGGACCCGGGACGTGCCGCCGGCGCTGCGCGATCCGCTGCTGCGCGGACGCGGCGACCGGATCTTCGGCGAGCACTACCGGTTACTCACCGGTCCGCTGTAGGACGACGGGGTTCGGCGGGAGTGCGGGCCGGCAGGCTACCCGACCACCCCACGCGGCGCAGCCACCTGCCGGGGACTATCCTCCTTGCGGATGACGGCCGCAGAGACCAGCGCGTGCCGAGCGGGACAACCCAGAACCGGAGGCCACTCGTGACCACCGTCGCACCCAAGCCGGTCGTGACCCGGCCCTGGCCGGTCCGAACGCCGGTCAAGGGGTCGGCCATCGCGCGGCTGCTGCGTACCACGGACGCGAAGCAGATCGGGATCATGTACATGGTCACCGCGTTCGTGTTCTTCATGATCGGTGGCCTGATGGCCCTGATCATGCGGGCGGAGCTGGCCCGTCCCGGGCTGCAGTTCCTGTCGCCCGAGCAGTACAACCAGCTGTTCACCATGCACGGCACGATCATGCTGCTGTTCTTCGCGACGCCGATCGTGTTCGCCTTCGGCAACTACGTCGTGCCGATCCAGATCGGCGCGCCCGACGTCTCCTTCCCCCGGCTGAACAGCTTCGCCTACTGGCTGTACCTGTTCGGCGGCACGATGGCCACCGCCGGCTTCCTCACCCCCGGCGGCGCGGCGGACTTCGGCTGGACGGCGTACACCCCGCTGAGCACCATGGAGCACTCGCCCGGCGTGGGCGCGAACCTCTGGGTGATGGGCCTGGCCATCTCCGGTCTCGGTACGATCCTCGGCGCGGTCAACCTGATCACCACGATCCTGACCCTGCGCGCCCCCGGCATGACCATGTTCCGGATGCCGATCTTCACCTGGAACATGCTGGTCACCAGCCTCCTGGTGATCCTGGTCTTCCCGCTGCTGGCCGCCGCGCTCTTCGCGCTCGCCGCCGACCGCCTCCTCGGCGCGCACGTCTACAGCCCCGAGACCGGCGGGCCGATGCTGTGGCAGCACCTGTTCTGGTTCTTCGGGCACCCCGAGGTCTACATCATCGCGCTGCCGTTCTTCGGCATCATCAGCGAGATCATCCCGGTCTTCTCCCGCAAGCCGATCTTCGGCTACAAGGGCCTGGTGGCGGCCACCATCGCCATCGCCGGCCTGTCGATGAGCGTGTGGGCCCACCACATGTTCTCCACCGGTCAGGTGCTGCTGCCGTTCTTCAGCTTCCTGAGCTACCTGATCGCCGTGCCGACCGGCATGAAGTTCTTCAACTGGCTCGGCACCATGTGGCGCGGTCAGATCAGCTTCGAGTCGCCGATGCTGTTCGCGGTCGGCTTCCTGGTCACCTTCCTCTTCGGTGGGCTGACCGGTGTGCTGCTGGCCAGCCCGCCGCTGGACTTCCACCTGCACGACTCGTACTTCGTGGTGGCGCACTTCCACTACGTGCTGTTCGGCACGATCGTGTTCGCGGTGTTCGCCGGCATCTACTTCTGGTTCCCGAAGATGTTCGGCCGGATGCTCGACGAGCGCCTGGGGAAGATCCACTTCTGGCTGACGATGATCGGCTTCCACACCACCTTCCTGGTGCAGCACTGGCTGGGCAGTGAGGGCATGCCCCGCCGGTACGCCGACTACCTGCCCGGCGACGGTTTCACCACGCTGAACATGATCTCCACGGTCGGCGCGTTCATCACCGGCATCTCGACGCTGCCGTTCCTGTGGAACTGCTGGAAGTCGTACAAGGCGGGCCCGGTCGTCGAGGTCGACGACCCCTGGGGCCACGGCAACTCCCTGGAGTGGGCCACCAGCTCCCCGCCGCCGCTGCGTAACTTCGACCGGATGCCGCGCATCCGCTCCGAGCGGCCGGCGTTCGACCACAAGTTCCCCGAGCTGGCAGCCGGCCAGACGCTGGCCGGGCCACCGGAGGGCGGTTCGAAGCCGCTGACCAGCGAGTCGGACGGCGGCGCGAGCTACGACGAGGACGTGGCGAGCGACATCGACCGCCGCTGAACATGCCCACCACGGACGACGGGCGCCGAACCCACCCGGGTTCGGCGCCCGTCGCCGTCGTGCTCCCCGTGCCGTCCGTGCTCCCCGTGCCGTCCGTGCTCCCGTGCGTCCCTTCGCCGGGTCTCCTCCCCGGCTGGTCGGCCCCGTTGGCCGCCTCAGCCGGTCAGACCCAGGCTGACCAGCTGGGCCCCCTGACACCGGGTCACCGGGTCGCCGGTGCCGTCAAGCCGGACCAGCACGATCTCGCTGCCATCATCGCGGCTGCCGGCAACCCCGTCGATCCGCGAGCAGCGGGGGGTGGCTCGGGCGGGTCAGTGGGCCGTGGCGAACTGCTGGACCTCCGGGGCCTGTGCCGGCGGTTCGCCCCGGCGGCGGCGGATCTCCGTCGGGAGGACGGCGAGCGCGATGACCAGGCCGACCGCGCCGGGCACCGCGAAACCCCAGGCCGGGCTGCTGGCGTCGATCACCGCGCCGGCCAGTGGCGCACCGACCGCGATGCCGACGGTGACCGCCGAACCGTGCAGGCCCATCGCCTCGCCACGCACTGCGGCGGGGGCCAGCCGACTGACCGCGTCCGAGGTGGCCGCGATGGTGGGAGCGCACAGGGCACCCGCCGGGATCAGCGCGAGGCAGAGCAGCCACCAGTGTGAACCGCCCAGCCCGACGGGCACGGTGCACAGGGCCAGCGCGCCCATCAGGGCCACCGGCGAGAACGAACGGTGGACCGCCCCGTACGCGAAGCCGCCCACCAGCGACGCGATCGCCCAGCTGGCGAGCACCACCCCGGTCCAGCCCGCGTCACCGTTCTCCCGCAGCACGGCGATGACCGCGACGTCGGTGCCGCCGAGCACCAGGGTGGCGGCGGCGCTCACCGCGAACACGGCGACCATCCGCGAGGTGAGCCACTGTCGCCGGGCGATCCGGGGCTGCGGCCCGACGGCCTCGCCGGCCGCCCGTACGGGCGGGTTGAGCAGCCACAGCGCGACGCCGGCGGCGACGATGCCGGCACCGACCAGGTAGAGGGTGGTGCGGGCGGAGATCGCGGTCACGCCGACCGTGGCGAGGGCGGGGCCGACCATGAACGACAACTCGACCGACATGGAGTCCAGCGCGTACGCGGGGCGTCGCTGCTCCGGCGGGACGATCGCGGCGATGGACTGGCGGATCACCGAGAAGATCGGCAGGGCCAGCGAGCCGGCGAGGAAGGCGGCCGGCAGCAGCAGCAGGTACGACAGCAGGGGCGCGGCGGACCAGAAGACGGCCTCGGCGACGGCGGTGAGCACGAGGACGGGTCGCAGCCCCCGCCGGTCCACCAGCCGGCCGAGCAGCGGCCCCCCGACCGCCGCGCCGACGGTGATCGCCGCGCCGACGAGGCCCGCCGCACCGTAGCCCCGCCCGAGGTCCTCGACGACGTAGAACGTCAGCGTCACCCCGGTCGCGGTGAGCGGGATGCGGGCGAGAACCGCGACGAGCAGCAACGATCGCAGGCCGGGCAGGGCGAGTGCCTCCCGGTAAGGCTTCATGTTCAATTCGGTCCGTACCTCCGTCGGTCATCCTCGACCCCCGGTACGACACCCGCCAACGAATTACCGCATCATGCGGCCCTGATCACAGGCTTCCCCGCACGGTGACCCCGGCACCTTCGAAGGCCCGCAACGCCACGTCGGCGGTGTCCGGCGCGACGGCGGCGGTCAGGTCCAGCAGCACCGTGGTGGCGAAACCCTCCCGGGCGGCGTCCAGGGCGGTGGCCCGCACGCAGTGGTCGGTGGCGATGCCCACCACGTCGACCCGGTCCACCCCGTGCCGGCGCAACCAGTCGGCCAGGCACTCGCCGTCGTCGGCGTGGCCCTCGAACCCGGAGTACGCCGCCGCGTACTCGCCCTTGTGGAAGATCGCCTCGACGCGGTCGGTGGCCAGCTCGGGGTGGAACTCGGAACCGGGGGTGCCGACCACGCAGTGCCGGGGCCAGGAGTCGACGAAGTCCGGCGGGTCGCCGAAGTGGGCGCCCGGGTCGACGTGGTAGTCCTTCGTCGCCACCACGTGGTCCCAGCGGTCGGGCTCCGCGGCGAGCAGCCGGGTGATCCCGGCGGCCACGCCCGCCCCGCCGGTCACGGCGAGGGAGCCGCCCTCGCAGAAGTCGTTCTGCACGTCCACGATGATCAGCGCGCTGCTCACGGCGTGGTTGCCCCTTTCAGTCGACAGGTATGACGGTGACCGGCACGGCCGGGTCGCCCGCGGAGAGCTTCAGCCCCTCCCACGGGATGGAGATCAGGCACTGGCGCAGGTGTTCCCGGGACTCGTCGAGCGTCGGCCGCGCGACCGGCTCACCCTCGACGACGTACGACCGTTGCAGGAGCCGGTCGTGGGGCCGCCGGTCCGGCACGCCCTGCGGGACGATGACCTCCTCGGTCGCGGTGCCGGTCGGCTTGTGCCGCCGGACCGCCACCTTGCGCCCGCCGATGGTGGCCTTCCGCTCGGAGCGCTTGACCACCGGGCGGCCGTCGACCTCGACGAGCTTGTAGACCAGGCTGGCGGTGGGTGCGCCGGAGCCGGTGACCACGGCGGTGCCCGCGCCGTACATGTCGACGGGTTCGGCGGCCAGCGCGGCGATCGCGTACTCGTCCAGGTCGCCCGACACGATGATCTTGGTCTCGGTGGCACCGAGCGAGTCCAGCAGCTCGCGGGACTGCTGGGCGATCACCGCCAGGTCGCCCGAGTCGATCCGGACGGCCCGCAGCTCCGGCCCGGCCACCTCGATGGCGTTGCGGATGCCCTGGCTGATGTCGTACGTGTCGACCAGCAGGGTGGTGTCCCTGCCCAGCGTGGCCACCTGCGAGGCGAACGCGGTCCGCTCGTCGTCGTGCAGCAGGGTGAACGCGTGCGCCGCGGTGCCCGCGGTGGGGATGCCGTAACGCTGCCCGGCGGCCAGGTTCGAGGTGAACCGGAAACCGGCCAGGTACGCCGCCCGCGCCGCCGCCACCGCCGCCTCCTCGTGCGCCCGGCGGGCCCCCATCTCGATCAGCGCCCGGCCCCGGGCGGCGGTGACCATCCGCGCGGCGGCGGCGGCGACCGCGCTGTCGTGGTTGAGCACGGACAGCACGAGCGTCTCCAGCAACACGCACTCGGCGAAGCCGCCGGAGACGGTGAGGATCGGCGAGCCCGGGAAGAACAGCTCACCCTCGGCGTAACCGTCGACGTCGCCGGTGAAGCGGTAGTTGGTGAGCCACTCGGCGGCGCGGTCGTCGACCACCCCCGTACGCCGCAGGAAGTCCACCTCGTCGGCGTCGAAGCGGAAGTCGCGGATCAGCTCGATGAGCCGGCCGGTGCCGGCGACCACCCCGTAGCGGCGACCGGTCGGCAGCCGCCGGCTGAACACCTCGAAGACGCAGCGGCGGTCGGCGGTGCCGTCCCGCAGGGCGGCGCTGACCATGGTCAGCTCGTAGTGGTCGGTCAGCAGCGCGGGGCGAAGGGTGCTCACCACCCCAGCCTAGAGTTCAGTGGGCATCCGTGCCGTCGGGGCCCGGGATCGTCCGCAGCGCCGCGAGCAGCTCCGCCCGGCCGGCCACCCCGAGCTTGCTGTAGACGCGCTGGAGGTGGTTCTCCACCGTCCGTGCCGACAGGAACAGCTGCTGGGCGATGGCCCGGCTGGTCACCCCGTCGGCAGCCAGCCGGGCCACCTGCCACTCCCGGGTGCTCAGGTTCGGCGCGTCCAGCTGCAGTGCCGGGGTCCGGACGACGTCGCAGCGCCCGAGCAGCGCCGCGAGTCGTTCCCGGGCCGGCCCGGCGGCGGCGGAACGCCGTCGCCGCAGCAGGCGCACGGCGGCTGCGGTCGCCTCGGCGGCCGGCAGGGTCAACCCCCGGCCGTCCAGGTCGTCGGCGACCGTCAGCAACTCGTCCGGGGAGCCCTGCGCCGCCGCGCGGGCGTGTCGGGCCAGCAGCGGCGGCAGCGCCCCGTCGACCCGGTCGGAGAGTTCGGTCAGCCGCTGGGCGACGGTGCGCCGGCCGCCGTCGGAGCAGATCGGACCGACCGGCGCGCTGGCCCGGTCGAGGCGGACCAGGTCGTGCAGCACCAGCGTCTCGTGCCCGGCGAAGCCGTCGGCCCGCAGCCGGTCGGCCAGCCCGGTGAGGTGGTCGACGGCCCCGGACAGGTCGCCGCCCACCGCCAGGGTCGCCCCACGCGCCTGCTCCAGCCACGGATAGAGCACCGCCATGCCCGGCGCGTGCGTCCGGTCGGCTTCGGCCATCGCCTCCGCCGCCTGCCCGGCGTCCCCGCGCAGCGCTGCGGCCTGAGCGCGTTCGGCCTGGGCCAGCCCGGCGTAGACCCGGCTGGTGGCGAGCACCGCGCAGGCGCCGAGCGCGGCCCGCAACGCCGCGTCGCTGCGGCCCCGGAGCCGGGCCGCGTACGCGGCGAGAATGCCCAGGTAGCCGCTGCCGAGCCGGAAGTCGCCCGCGTCGGCCAGGTCGGCGAACTCGTCGGCCACCAGGGCGTCGATGCCGGCCAGGTCGCCGGCGAGGGTCAGCCGGGTCCCGCGGGCCAGCTCCACCGCCAGTTGCAGGTACGGCATGTCGGCCCGCCAGTTCGCCACCTCGGCCTGCACCAGGTCGACGGCCACGGCGCTGCGGTGCAGCTGCCCCTGCATGGCCTGGAGGTGGGCGACGGTGCAGCGGGCCAGCTCCCGGGCGGCGGCGCTGGCCGCCGGTCGGTCCAGCACGCCCTGCGCGAGCCGGAGCGCGGCGGTGGTGTCCAGCCGGTGCAGGCGCATGATCGCCTCGAACGCGCGGATCCGGGCCAGATCCGCCGAGTCGGTCAGCTTCCCGCCCCGCCGCGCCATCTCCTCCACGGTGGACTCCCGGCTCAGCCCCCAGTAGCTGACCATGGCCCGGACGGTGAGCCAGCGGGCCAGCCGCTGGTTGTCGGGGATGTCCGCCGCCACCGCGTCGAGCACGCCGAGGGCCTCCGTCGGCCGGTCGGCGAACATCAGGATGGTGGCCAGCAACTCGGCCGCGTCGATGCCCCCGCCTGCGTCGAGGGCCGCCCGGGCCAGCCGGGTCGCCAGCGGCACGTCGTAGCGGGCGAACGCCTGCCCGGCGGCCCCCAGCAGCATCGCCGGATCCTGGGCGGTGCCCGAGGCGAGCCGCCACCCGGCGACCTTCAGCAGATCGTCGCGGCGCCGCTTGCCGACCGACTCCAGCAGCTCGGCGAGCTGCGCCTGCAACCGGCGGGTCCGGCTGACGGGACACTGCCGGCGCATCACCTCGCCGTAGAGCGGGTGGGCCAGCCGCACGTTCAGCCGCCGGTCGGAGTGCGCGACGGCGACCAGCCCGCGTTCCTCGGCGGTCTCCACGTCGACCGGGTCGACGGCCTGTTGGAGCAGGTGCAGGCCGAGCGGCTCGCCGAAGGCGACCAGCTCGACCACCGCCCGCACGCCGGGGGTCAGCCGACCGATCCGGGTGTCGATCAGGTCGGTCAGGCTGGGGGCCAGCTCCAGCACGCCCGTCCAGGTCCAGAGGCCGTACGTGCTGGCCAGCTCGCCGCTGCTGCGGGCGGCCTCGACCAGCTCGCGCAGCAGCAGTGGGTTGCCGGCGCTGAGCCGGCCCAGCCGGTCGGCGCTGCCGTCGTCGACCGGCCCGTCGAGGATCGCGTGCAGCAGGCCGGTGGTGTCGGCGGGTGGCAGGGGAGGCAGCACGGCGTGGTCGACCAGCCCGTCCGTCCACAGTGCCCGGATGGGCAGCGGGACCTGCTCGCCGTCGCGCAGCGTGCCGACCACCACGGAGTTGTCGACCCGGGCCACCAGGTGGACCAGGGCCGCCGACGGCGGGTCGAGCAGGTGGGCGTCGTCCACCGCGAGCACGATCCGCCGCCCGGCCGCCTGCTGCTGCAGCACGTCCACCGCCCAGCGCAGGATGCCGGCGGGGGAGAGCCCCTGGGGCTGCTCGGCGGGCAGCACCTGCACGAGGCCCCCGAAGGGCAGGGCGGCGGTGGTCGCGCTGGCGGCGATCGTCCAGGAGGCGTACTCCCCCTCGGGCAGGGCGGCGACCCCCTCCCGCAACAGACGGCTCTTGCCGATGCCGGCGCTGCCGCTGAAGAAGACCCCCCGACCCTGGACGCCGGTCACCGCCGAGGTCAGGCGGTCGAGCTCCTCGGTCCGGCCCACGAACCTCCACCGCCTCATCGGGGCAGCATATCGACGCGGATCCGTCCGCGTGCGCACCGTGACGCTCCGAAGTTGAGTACCCTCGTCGTTACCGGTAAGTACTCGAAAGCTCCGGCGGGTGACCCCGCCGGTCGTACTCTTCCGGCATCCGGGTGCCGTCACCGGATCCTTTCCGCGGCCGGGCCAGTCGGCCGCCTGCCCCGGGAGGCCGTGTGAACAAGCCGGGTCCCCTCCCCGCCGCGGCGGTGTCCGGGCCGATCGACCTGCCGCGCCACGGCTCGTTCCCGGCTCGCCTCGGCGTGACCGTGCCGAGCCCGCACGAACCGCTCGCCGTGGTCGTCGCCGGCCCCGCCGGGGCGGGCCGCACCGAGGTGCTGGCCGCCCTGCTGCACCTCGAACCCGGCATGTTCACGGTGCCGGCCGGCAGCCTGCTGCTGGTGCGGCACGCGAAGACACCGAGCCGGTCGGCGTACGTGCCCGGCTACCGGCAACCCCACTCGTACCGTCCCGACCTGCCGGCGGCCGGCCCGGCGCTGGCCCGCCCGCCGCGCCGCGTCGAGCTGGCCGTGGCCGAGCCGCTGCTGCGACACTTCTCGCTGGTCGACACGCCGGAGACGGGCTCGCTCGGCGTGGCCGGCGCGAAGCTGCTCGGCGACACCGTCGGCCGGGGCGGCGCGCTGCTCTTCGTGATCGCGGCCGACCAGGGGTTCACGGCCGCCGAGCTGAACCTGCTCGCGGAGGTGGCCCGGGCCCCGGTCGAGGTCTTCTTCGCGGTCACTCCCGGCATGGCCGGCTGGGCGCCGGTGTCCGAGGGCACGGCGGCACCGGAGGGCACGGCGGCACCTGAGGGCACCGGGGCGTCCGTGTCGTCGGCCGACGCCCGGGTCGACGCGGTCGCCGTCAGCGTCGAGGCCCATCGGGCAGCCCTGCTCGCGGCGGTGCCCGAGCTGGTCCGCGCGGGCTGGTACCCGGTGCACCGCGACGGTGGGGCCGAGCTGCGCCGCGCCCTGGTCGGCTGGGCGGCCGGCGAGGGTCTGCGGCGGGCCAGCGCGGAACCGCCCGTGCTGCCCGGCGCGCACGGCCGGGTGCCGGTGGTCGCCGAGCCGGGGCAGTGGTCGGAGCAGCTGGACCGGCGGTCCCGCTCGTGCGCCCAGCGCATCCGCCAGCACCTGTCGCTCGAGTTGGCGAACACGCACCTGCGACTGGTCCAGGAGATCGTCCACGGCAGCGGCTGCGCCGGCCTGCCGAGGCTGCTCGACCGCGAGTTGGAGGCGCTGTCGCTGCTCGTCACATACCAGTGCGACCACGCGGTGCGCGGCCTGGTGGCCGAGGCGGCGGGCCGGGTGCTCGGCACGCCGCTGGCCGAGGGGGTCCGGCGGCGGCTCAACGCCGCGGTGCGCTTCGGCCTGACCGAGCAGCCGGGCGGCCACGAGCTGGACCGGGTGTTCCTGGTGACCAGCACCGCCGGGGTGGCCGGGCTGACCGGAGCCGGGGCCATCGACGCGACGGCCAGCCACCCGACGGTGGCTCGCGACGAGATCCTGCCGCCCGTGGCGGTCGCCCTGTCCGGCGGCTGCTGGCAGCACTGGCGTACCCCCGGCAACGGTGACCCCGGCGCGGCCCGGGTCTGGGCCCAGCGGGCACTGCGCGAGGTGGAGCTGGAGCTGTCCCGCGAGGTGTCCCGCCGGTTCGAGGTGATCCGACTGTCCCTCAACGTGGTGCTCGGCGATGCGACCGACCACGGCATCCTGCTCGCCTGACGGCGCCGCCCGTCGGGCCGGTACGGGCACGCCCGGGGCTGTCCACCGGGGTGCGCGTGCAGCAGATCCGGGGCGGGCCGGCGTTCCGGTTCCTCGGTTCGCCGGATCCGGTGGCACGATGGGGGGCATGGCGGCTCCGCAGGTTGCACCGGTCGAGACGCCGGACACCGATGAGGTGCCGGCTGCCGACCGGCCGTGGGTGACGATCGTGTGGGACGACCCGGTCAACCTCATGACGTACGTGACGTGGGTGTTCCAGAAACTCTTCGGATACAGCCGGGAGAAGGCGGAACAGTTGATGCTGGACGTGCACCACAAGGGCCGGGCCGTGGTCTCCAGCGGCGCCCGCGAGCGCATGGAGCACGACGCGTCGCAGCTGCACGCGTACGGGTTGTGGGCGACGGTGGACCGGTCGTGAGCATGTTCCGTCGCCAGGGCGACTGTTACGTGGCCAGCTTCGCCGTCGACGAGGCGCGTGTGCTGCGCAAGGTGGCCGCCGAGGTGGTGGGCCTGCTCACCGACGGGTTCGACCACACCGATCCGGTGGTCGGGCGGCTCTTCCCCGAGGTCTATCCGGAAGACTCGGCGAGCACGGCCGAGTTCCGCCGGTACACCGAGGGCGACCTGAAGACCGCCAAGATCGACCAGGCGGGTGCGGTGCTGGCCGCGTTGCCCGACGAGACCGGTGGCGAGGTGCGGCTGGACGCGGAGGCGGCCGAGGCGTGGCTGCGGGCCCTCAACGACGCCCGGCTCGCGATGGGCGTCCGGCTGGAGATCAAGGACGGCACGGACCTCGGGGCGGAACTCGACGGGGCGGTCGCGGCGGACCCGACGTCGAGCCGGGTGTTCCAGCTTTCGGTCTACGCATACCTCGGTTATCTCCAGGAGTCCCTGCTCAACGCCCTGATCGGCGAGGTGTGACCGTCGCCGCCTCGCGGACGGCGGTCGACGGGCGCTAGGCTTGGCGGCGTGCTGAGCATCGACCGGTCGATCGTTGACGCGATCGTCGCCCACGCCCGTCGGGACCACCCCGACGAGGCCTGCGGCGTGGTCGCCGGCCCCGCCGGCAGCGACACCCCCACCCGGCACATCCCGATGGAGAACGCGGCCCGCTCCATGACGTTCTACGAGTTCGACTCGATGGAACACCTGCGGGTGTGGCGCGAGATGGACGACCGGGACGAGGAGCCCGTCGTCATCTACCACTCGCACACGGCCACCGAGGCGTACCCGTCGCGCACCGACATCTCCTTCGCGGGCGAGCCGGGCGCACACTACCTGCTCGTCTCCACCCGCGAACCGGACACGGAGGAGATCCGTTCCTTCCGGATCGTGGACGGTGTGGTGACCGAGGAGCCGGTCCGCATCCTGGACCCGGGGGTGGATCCGCACGCCGTGCAGTCGTACATGTTCGGGCAGAGCCCGGCGACGGTCGACTACGAGTGTTCCGGCCGCTGACCCGTCAGCGCCCGCCGAACACCCGCCCTCCCGTCACCGAGCACACCGACTCAAGGAGTACGTCACCATGGCCATCGAAGTTCGTATCCCCACCATCCTGCGCAGCTACACCGGCGGCGCGAAGGTCGTCGAGGGCACCGGCGACACGCTGGGCGACCTGCTCACCGACCTGGACTCCCGGCACGCCGGCCTGAAGGGCCGGCTGGTCACCGACGCCGGCGCGCTGCACCGCTTCGTCAACGTGTACGTCAACGACGAGGACGTCCGTTTCCTCGGCGCGCTGGAGGCCAAGCTCAACGACGGCGACAGCGTGACCATCCTGCCGGCCGTGGCCGGCGGCGCGTTCGGCTTCGCCGCCGCCGCGGCGATCGCCGGTGCCGCGCGCCGCGCGCCGGTCACCGCCCGCTGAGGGCCGCCACCGTGGCGCGGTACGACAGCCTCCTGGACGCCTGCGGGGGCACGCCCCTCGTCGGGCTGCCCCGGCTCTCGCCGACGGTGCCCGAGGGGGCGCCGCCGGTGCGGCTGTGGGCCAAACTGGAGGACCGGAACCCGACGGGCAGCATCAAGGACCGGGCGGCCCTGTTCATGGTGCGCGCGGCCGAGGAGTCGGGCCGGCTCCGGCCGGGCGACACCATCCTCGAACCGACCAGCGGCAACACCGGCATCTCGCTGGCCATGGTCGCGAAGCTGCGCGGCTACCGGCTGGTCTGCGTGATGCCGGAGAACGTCTCGACCGAGCGGGTGCAGCTCCTGCGGATGTACGGGGCGGAGATCATCTTCTCGCCGGCGGCCGGCGGCTCCAACCAGGCGGTCGCCACGGCGAAGCAGATCGCCGAGGAACACCCCGACTGGGTGATGCTCTACCAGTACGGCAACGAGGCCAACGCCCGGGCGCACTACGAGACGACCGGCCCCGAACTGCTGCACGACCTGCCCACGATCACCCACTTCGTGGCGGGCCTGGGCACCACCGGCACCCTGATGGGCACCGGCCGCTACCTGCGGGAGAAGGTCGACGGCATCCAGGTCGTGGCGGCGGAGCCGCGCTACGGCGAGCTGGTCTACGGGCTGCGCAACATCGACGAGGGGTACGTCCCCGAGCTGTACGACGCGACCGTGCTGTCCCGGCGGTTCTCCGTGGGCACCCGCGACGCGGTGCTGCGGACCCGGCAGTTGGTGGAGGTGGAGGGCATCTTCGCGGGGTTCTCCACCGGGGCGATCCTGCACGCCGCGCTCGCCGTGGCCCACGAGGCGGCGCGGGCGGGCCGGCGGGCCGACGTGGCGTTCGTCGTGTGCGACGGCGGCTGGAAGTACCTGAGCACGGGCGCGTACGGGGGCACCCTGGCCGACGCCGAGGAGGCCCTGGAGGGTCAGCTCTGGGCATGACCCGACGGCGCGACGACCGAAGGCCACCGGCGGATGCCGGTGGCCTTCGTCGCGTCCGACCCGGTACGGGTGTCACGTTCGTGACAACTTCCAGCGGACCGTTCTTGCGCCCGCGCCCCTGCGCGTAGGCTGCGCAGCGTGGCGTACCCGTCGGTAGAGATCATCACCGTCGAGGCGGATACCGCCGCGATCACTACCCACCGTGACAGCGAGACGACTCGATGAAGCTGACCGTCCTGGGCTGCGCGGGAAGCTTCCCCGGGCCGGAGTCCCCCTGCTCGGCCTATCTCGTCGAGGCCGACGACTTCCGGCTCCTGGTCGACTTCGGCCCCGGCTCGTTGTCCACCCTCCAGCGCTACGCCGGCCTGCACGCCCCGGACGCCATCCTCCTGACCCACCTGCACTGCGACCACATCCTCGACGCCACGTCGTACGTGGTGGTGCGCCGGTACGCCCCCGAGGGCCCGTACCCGGCCCTGCCCGTGTACGCCCCGGCCGGCGCGCCCGACCGGCTCGCCGCCGCGTACGCGCAGGACGACAACGCCGTCGACGACGTCTACCAGTTCTACGCCCTGCAACCGGGCACCTTCCCCATCGGCCCGTTCCAGTGCACCGTCGACCGGGTGCTGCATCCTGTCGAGACGTACGGGGTGCGCCTGGAACACGACGGCCGGACGCTGTGCTACTCCTCGGACACCGCGCCCTGCGACGCGCTGCTGCGTCTGGCCCAGGACGCCGACACGTTCCTCTGCGAGGCCAGCTACCTCGACGGGGTCGACAACCCCCCGGACCTGCACCTCACCGGCCGGGAGGCCGGCGAGGCGGCCACCAAGGCGGGCGTGGGCCGGCTGCTGCTGACCCACCTCGTGGCGGCCTGGGGCAGCGAGGCGCACACGGTGGCCGCCGCCGCCAGCGCGTACACCGGCCCGCTGGAGGTCGTCCGGCCCGGCGCCACCTACGACATCTGACGCCGTCGACGGGGGGTCGGTCCCCGTACCGGCGAGGAGGGTGCACCCCGGGACGGTCCGCGCACCGGACCACATAGGGTGCAGGGATGGCGCGACCTGACGGGCGGGAGCCCGACCAACTCCGACCGGTGACCCTCACCCGTGGCTGGAGCACCCACCCCGAGGGCTCCGTGCTGGTGGAGTTCGGGGCGACCCGGGTGCTGTGCACGGCCAGCGTGACCGAGGGGGTGCCCCGGTGGCGCAAGGGCTCCGGGCTCGGGTGGGTCACCGCCGAGTACGCCATGCTGCCCCGGGCGACGAACACCCGCTCGGACCGGGAGAGTGTGCGGGGCAAGGTCGGCGGGCGTACCCACGAGATCTCCCGCCTGATCGGCCGGAGCCTGCGCGCCGCCGTCGACCTCAAGGCGCTGGGGGAGAACTCGATCGTGCTGGACTGCGACGTCCTCCAGGCCGACGGCGGCACCCGCACCGCCGCCATCACCGGCGCATACGTGGCCCTGCACGACGCCGTCACGTGGCTCGCCGCGCGCAAGGCCCTCGCGGGCAGGCCGGAGAAGGTGATGCACCGCTCCGTGGCGGCGGTCAGCGTCGGTGTGATCGCCGGCGAGCCGCGGCTGGACCTGTGCTACGACGAGGACGTGGCGGCCGAGGTCGACATGAACGTGGTCTGCACCGGCACCGGAGACTTCGTCGAGGTGCAGGGCACCGGCGAGGCGGGCGTGTTCGCCCGCGACCAGCTCGACGCCCTGCTCGACCTGGCCGTGGCCGGCTGCGTCGACCTGGCCGAAGCCCAGCGGAAGGCTCTCGGGTGAGCGCGAGGAGTGAGCTCGCGAGCCCCGCAGCCGCGAACGAAGGTGACTCAGAATGAACAAGGTGCTGCTCGCCACCCGTAACCGTAAGAAGCTCATCGAGCTGCAACGGATCCTCGACGGCGCGCTCGGCGCGCACCGGGTCGCCCTGATCGGCCTGGACGACGTCGAGGAATACCCGGAGCTGCCCGAGACCGGGCTCACCTTCGGGGAGAACGCCCTGATCAAGGCGCGGGAGGGGTGCCGGCGCACCGGCCTGCCCACGATCGCCGACGACTCCGGGATCGCGGTCGACGCCCTCAACGGGATGCCCGGGGTGTTCAGCGCCCGGTGGGCCGGCCGGCACGGCGACGACCACGCCAACCTCCAGCTGGTGCTGGACCAGATCGCCGACCTGCCGGACGAGCACCGGGGCGCCTCGTTCGTCTGCACCGTCGCGCTGGTGCTGCCGGGCGGCAAGGAGCACCTGGTCGACGGCCGGCAGGCCGGCCGGCTGCTGCGCGCCCCGCGCGGCGAGGGCGGCTTCGGCTACGACCCGATCTTCCTGGGCGACGGGCAGGACCGCACCAACGCGGAACTGACGCCGGAGGAGAAGGACGCGGTCAGCCACCGGGGCAAGGCACTGCGCGAGCTGGCCCAGCTGGTCGCGAAGGTGCTCCCGCCGGCCGCCTGACCCGCCGCGCAACGCCGGCGCGGCGGGTCGAGCGAAGCGGGGCGGGCGCGGCGGGGTCAGGCGAGTGGACCGATCCTTCGTTCGATCGCCGCGCGGAGTTCGGGGGTGCGCAGCACCTCCCGGGCCGCCTCCATCAGCGGGGCGAGGAACACGTCCGGGCCCGGTTCGCCGATGGCCCCGCCCAGCGCGTCCAGCGCCGCCCGGCCGGCCGGGGACGGCTCCAGCGGGGCCCGCAGTTGCAGGCCACGGACGGCGGCCAGCAGTTCCACGGCGAGCAGGCTGGTCAGGTTGTCCAGCACGGTGCGCAGCTTCCTGGCCGCCGCCCAGCCCATCGAGACGTGGTCCTCCTGCATGCCGCTGGTGGGCAGGGAGTCCACCGAGGCGGGCGCGGCCAGCCGGCGGTTCTCGGCGACGATGCCGGCGGCCGTGTACTGGGCGATCATCAGGCCGGAGTTCACCCCGGCGTCGGGGGACAGGAACGCCGGCAGTTCGCGGGAACGGGTCACGTCGAGCAGCCGGTCGACCCGTCGCTCGGCGATCGCGCCCACCTCGGCGGCGGCGATGGCCAGGAAGTCGGCGGCGAACCCGAGCGGCGCACCGTGGAAGTTGCCGGTCGACTCGACCTGCCCGTCGGGCAGCACCACCGGGTTGTCGACCACCGAGACCAGTTCCCGGCCGGCGACGGTGCGGACGAAGTCGAGGGTGTCCCGGGCCGCGCCGGCCACCTGCGGGGCACACCGCATCGAGTACGCGTCCTGCACGGCGTGCGCCAGGTCGTCGCGGTGGGAGTCCATGACCCGGGAGTCCTGGAGCAGCCGGTGGATGTTGGCCGCCGACACACCCTGGCCGGGGTGCGGGCGGATGGCGTGCAGCTCGGGCAGGAACGGTCGCTCGGAGCCGAGCATCGCCTCGATGGCCAGGGCGGCCGTCACGTCGGCCATGGTGAACAGGTGCGCGGCGTCGTGGATCGCCAGCAGCAGCATGCCCAGCATGCCGTCCGTGCCGTTGATCAGGGCCAGCCCTTCCTTGGCGGCCAGTTCGACCGGGCGCAGGCCGGCCTGGTGCAGCGCGTCCGCGGCGGGCAGCCGCTCGCCCGCCGGACCGAGCACCCAACCCTCACCGAGCAGCACCAGCGCGCAGTGCGCCAACGGTGCCAGGTCGCCGGACGCGCCGAGCGAGCCGTGCTCCGGCACCCACGGCGTGACGTCCTGGTTGAGCAGGTCGACCAGGGCCTCGGCGACCAGCGGCCGAACCCCGGAGCGGCCGAGGGCGAGGGAGCGTACCCGCAGCAGCATCATCGCCCGCACCACCTCCCGGGGCATCGGGGCGCCCACCCCGGCGGCGTGGGAGCGGATCAGCGCGTGCTGGAGTTCCGCCCGCCGTTCGGGCGCGACGAAGGTGTTCGCGAGGGCACCGAAACCGGTGGACACGCCGTAGACGGGGCGGCCGGCACGTTCGATCCCGTCCACGATGGACCGGCTGGTGGCCATCGCGTCCACGGTGGCGGGGGCGAGGACGACCTTGGCGGTGCCGCGCGCCACGGCGAGCACGTCGGCGGGGGTGATCCCGGTGGGTTGGACGGTCACGGTCATCGCGGCACTCCGTTGTGCAGAACCTTGCGGATCAGGGGAACTCCCGGCCGGTAGGCCAGGTGCAGGTGGGACGGGGCGTCGAGGATCATCAGGTCGGCGCGGGCCCCGGGCCGCAGCACCCCCACGTCGTCGCGGCGCAGCGCCCGCGCACCGCCGGCGGTCGCGGCCCACACCGCCTCCGCCGGGGTCATCCGCATCTCGCGTACGGCCAGCGCGACGCAGAACGGCATCGACGACGTGTACGACGACCCGGGGTTGCAGTCGGTCGCCAGCGCGACGGTCACCCCGGCGTCGAGCAGCCGGCGGGCGTCCGGGTACGGCGACCGGGTGGAGAACTCCACGCCGGGCAGCAGGGTGGCGACGGTCTGCCCGCCGGCCAGCGCGTCGACGTCGGCGTCGTCGAGGTGGGTGCAGTGGTCGACGCTCGCCGCCTCCAGTTCCACCCCGAGCCGCACCCCCGGCCCGGGGCCGAGCTGGTTGGCGTGCACCCGCACGCCCAGCCCGACCGCCCGCCCGCAGGTCAGGATCGCGCGGGTGTGGTCGGCGTCGAACGCGCCCCGCTCGCAGAACACGTCGATCCAGCGGGCGTGCGGGGCGGCGGCGGCGAGCATCGGCCCGCACACCAGCGACACGTAGTCGTCGGGGCGGTCGGCGTACTCGGCGGGGACGACGTGCGCCCCCAGGAACGTGGTCTCGTCGGTGACCTCGGCGGCGATCCGCAGCGAACGGGCCTCGTCGGCGACGGTGAGGCCGTACCCGCTCTTGACCTCGATCGTCGTGGTGCCCTGCCGCAACGCCTCGGCGTGCAGCCGGCGTACGGTGGCGCGCAGTTCGCCGTCGGAGGCGGCGCGGGTCGCGCCGACGGTGGTGCGGATGCCCCCGCCGGTGTACGGCTGCCCGGCCATCCGGGCGGCGAACTCGGCGGCCCGGTCCCCGGCGAAGACCAGATGGGCGTGACTGTCCACGAAACCCGGCAGCACCGCCGCCCCGCCCGCGTCGACGCGTCGGTCGGCGGCCGGCGTGTCCCGCGCCGAACCGACCCACGCGACGCGGCCGTCCTCGACCAGCAGGGCGGCGTCGCGGCGCAGCCCCAGCGGGCCGCGCCCGTCGGGGGAGTTGGTGACGAGTTCGCCGATGTTGTCGACCAGCAGGCTGCCGCTCGCGCTCACCGGGGGTCACCGCCTCGATCGCGTCGTGCAGTTCCACGGGCACGTCCACGGTCAGGTGCCGGCCGTCGACGACCACCGGCCGCCCGTCGACCAGCACGTGGGACACGTCGGCGGCGGTGGCGGCGAAGAACGCGCCGACCGGCGGCACCCCGGCGGTACGGGCGCTGTCGAGGCGTACCGTCACCAGGTCGGCCCGGTCGCCCACCGCGAGCCGGCCGGCGTCGCCCCAGCCCAGCGCGGCGTGGCCGGCGGCGGTGGCGGCGGTGAGCAGTTCGGCGGGGGTGAAGTGGCCGCGGCGGCGGGTGCGCAGCCGCTCGTCCAGTTCCACCGCCCGAGCATCCTCGAACAGGTCGACCACGGCGTGGCTGTCGCTGCCCAGGCTCAACGGGATACCGGCGTCGGCCATCCGCCGGGCCGGGCCGATCCCGTCGGCGAGGTCCCGCTCGGTGGTGGGGCAGAGGCAGACGCCGGCGCCGCTCTCGGCGAGCAGCGCCACGTCGGCCCCGGTGGGGTGGGTGGCGTGCACGGCGGTGGTGCGCGGCCCGAGCACCCCGTGCTCGGCGAGCAGCCGGGTCGGGGTGACGCCGTGCACGGCCCGGCAGGCGTCGTTCTCGGCGGGTTGCTCCGACAGGTGCACGTGCAGCGGCAGGCCGTTCCGGTCGGCCCAGCCGGCGACGGTGGCGAGCTGCGCCACCGGAACCGCTCGCACCGAGTGGATGGCCGCGCCGACGAGGGCGTGGTCGTCGCCCGGGGTGAACGCGTCCACCCGCTGCGCCCAGCGCAGCGCGTCGCCGTCGCCGAAACGCCGCTGCGGCCCGGTCAGGGCCTGCCCGTCCACGCTGGCGGTCAGATAGCAGGTGTCGAGCAGGGTCAGCCGGATGCCGGCGTGCGCGGCGGCCTCGACCAGCGCCCCGCCCATCGCGTTCGGATCGTCGTACGGGGTGCCGTCCGGGCCGTGGTGCAGGTAGTGGAACTCGCCCACGCAGGTGATCCCGGCGAGGGCCATCTCGGCGTACGCGGCCCGGGCCAGGGCCAGGTACGTCTCCGGGTCGAGCCGGCCGGCGACGGCGTACATCTTCTCGCGCCAGGTCCAGAAGTCGCCCCGCCCGTGCTGGGTGCGTCCGCGCAGCGCCCGGTGGAAGGCGTGCGAGTGGGTGTTGGCCAGGCCGGGCAGGGTAAGGCCGGGCAGGCGTACCGCGTCGGTCAGCACCTCCACCCCGGCGTCGGGCCGGCTGCCGGCGGTCAGTGGCGTGACGCCGGTGATCCGGCCGTGCTCCGTCTCGATCAGCACGTCGGGCGTGGGCGCATCGGCCTGTCCTGCCCCGGTGGGGGCGGGCAGCCAGGCCCACTCGGCGAGCCAGCGGGTCGCGGTCATCTCTCTCGCCCCCTTTCGAGCTGCATCGTCTGCGCTCTCACAAGCCAGCGTGTCGGGTGCGGGCTCGCCGCGCGGTGTTTCGTCTGCGCTCTCAGCTCGGGAGGGCGCGTGGGCTGAGGGATCGCGGTGCGGTGCTTCGTCTGCGCTCTCAGCTCGGGAGAGCGCGCACCGGAGCGTCGTCGGTCGGCGGGGTGGGGGTGCTGGTGCACGGCGGCGTTCACCCGCACGTCAGCTCCCCGATCACCCGGGCCAGAGCGGCCACCCCGGCGGCGCAGTCGTCGTCGGTGGCCGACTCGGCGGGTGAGTGCGACACCCCGGTCGGGTTGCGCACGAAGAGCATCGCGGTGGGCAGGTGCGCGGCCAGCACCCCCGCGTCGTGACCGGCCCCGGTCGGCAGCACCGGTGCGTCGAGCAGCGCCGCGAGGCGCGTGGCCAGGCCGCCGTCGAACGCCACCAGGGGGGTCGCCGACTCCTCGGTGACGGTCAGGTCGGTGCCGTCACGCCGGGCCCGCTCGGCCGCCTTGGCCTGCACCGCCTCGACCAGCGCGCGCAGCGTCTGCGGCTCCGCGGCCCGCGCGTCCAGCCAGCCGGTCACCGTCGACGGGATCGCGTTGGTGGCGTTCGGCTCCACCGCCACCCGGCCCACCGTGGCGTGGGCGTCCCGCAGCCGGGCCTCCTTGTTCGCGGCGAGCACCGTGAACGCGTACGTCAGCATGGGGTCGCGGCGGTCGCCCATCCGGGTCGTACCGGCGTGGTTGCCCTCGCCGCGCACCTCGAAGCGCCACCGGCCGTGCGGCCAGATCGCGCTGGCGACCGCGACCGGCGCGGCCTGCCCGGCCAGCGCACGCCCCTGCTCCACGTGCAGTTCCACGAAGGCGGCGAACCGGCCGAGCAGCGCCGGATCAGCGCCCGCCGGTCGGTCGCCCAGCGCCTCGGCGAAGCTGACCCCCGCCGCGTCACGCAGGCCGGCCGCGCGATCCACCGCGATCTGACCGGTGAGCAGCCGGGACCCCAGGCAGGGTACGCCGAACCGCGCCCCCTCCTCCTCCACGAACGCCGCCACCGCGACCGGCCGGGCCGGCGCGACACCCGCGGCGCGCAGCTCGTCGACCGCGAGGAAGGCGCTGACGATCCCCAACGGACCGTCGTACGCCCCGCCGTGCGGCACCGAGTCGAAGTGGCTGCCGGTCAGCACGGCGGCACCGGCATCGGGGTCACCCCACCAGGCGAACAGGTTGCCGTTGCCGTCCTCGGTGACGGGCATGCCGCGACCGTCGGCCTGCCCCCGGAACCACTCCCGCAGCCGCAGTTCCGGCCCGGTCAGCGCGTAGCGCAGGTAGCCACCGCTGCCTGCGTCCCGCCCGACCGGCGCGATCTCGTCCCACAGCGCCCGGAACCGCGCGGTCAGGTCGCTCATGCCGGGCCCTCCGTCATCGGAACCCGCACGCCGGTGCGGTCCGCGACCTCGCGGGCCGCGTCGTAGCCCGCGTCGACGTGCCGGACCACGCCCATCGCCGGGTCGTTGGTCAGCACCCGTTCGATCTTCTGCCCCGCCAGGGCGCTGCCGTCGGCCACGCAGACCTGCCCGGCGTGGATCGACCGGCCGATGCCCACCCCGCCGCCGTGGTGGATCGACACCCAGGAAGCCCCGCTGGCCGTGTTGACCAGCGCGTTGAGCAGCGGCCAGTCGGCGATCGCGTCGGAGCCGTCGGCCATCGCCTCGGTCTCCCGGTACGGGCTGGCCACGCTGCCGCAGTCCAGATGGTCCCGACCGATCACCACCGGGGCGGACAGCTCACCCGAGGCGACCATCTCGTTGAACCGTACCCCGGCGACGTCCCGCTCGCCGTAGCCCAGCCAGCAGATCCGCGCCGGCAGGCCCTGGAAGGCGACCCGCTCCCCGGCCAGCCGGATCCACCGCGCCAGGGGCTCGTTCTCCGGGAACAGCTCCAGGATCGCCCGGTCGGTGGCGGCGATGTCGGCCGGATCACCGGACAGCGCCGCCCAGCGGAACGGGCCCCGGCCCTCGCAGAACAACGGCCGGATGTAGGCCGGCACGAAGCCGGGGAAGTCGAACGCCCGCTCGTACCCGCCGAGACGCGCCTCGTCGCGGATCGAGTTGCCGTAGTCGAACACCTCCGCGCCCGCGTCGAGGAAGCCCACCATCGCCTCGACGTGCGCCGCCATCGACGCGCGGGCCCGGTCGGTGAACTCGGCGGGCTTCGCCGCCGCGTAGTCGCGCGCGTCGGCCAGCTCGACGCCCATTGGCAGGTACGACAGGGGATCGTGCGCGCTGGTCTGGTCGGTCACGACGTCGACGTCGACACCCCGGCGCAGCAGCTCGGGGAAGACCGTCGCGGCGTTGCCGACCACGCCCACGCTCAGCGCCCGGCGCTCCCGCTTCGCGGCGAGCACCCGCTCGACCGCGTCGTCGAGGGAGTCGGCCACACCGTCCAGGTAACGGTCGTGCACCCGCCGGTCCAGCCGGCTCCGGTCGACGTCGACGATCAGGCATGCGCCACCGTTCATGGTGACCGCGAGGGGCTGCGCACCGCCCATCCCGCCGCACCCGGCGGTCAACGTCAGTGTGCCGGCCAGGGTGTCACCGAACTTCCGGGCGGCCACCGCCGCGAACGTCTCGTACGTGCCCTGGAGGATGCCCTGCGTGCCGATGTAGATCCACGAGCCGGCGGTCATCTGCCCGTACATGGTCAGGCCGAGCTGCTCCAGGCGGCGGAACTCCGGCCAGGTGGCCCAGTCGCCGACCAGGTTCGAGTTGGCCAGCAGCACCCGGGGGGCCCACTCGTGGGTGCGCATCACCCCGACCGGTCGACCCGACTGCACCAGCATCGTCTCGTCGTCCCGCAGGTCGGTCAGTGTCCGCACCAGCGCGTGGTACGACGGCCAGTCCCGCGCCGCCCTCCCTGTCCCGCCGTAGACCACCAGGTCGTCGGGGCGTTCGGCGACCTCCGGGTCGAGGTTGTTCATCAGCATCCGCAGGGCGGCCTCCTGCGGCCAGCCACGGGCGGTGCGCTCGGTGCCGCGAGCGGCGCGGACGTGTCCGGTGCCGCCCGCTGCCTGGGTGGATCGCGTCATTCGGGCCTCCTCCTAACCGAGGAACAACTGTCGACGGGCGGCGGAGGCTTCGAACGCCTCCAGTCGCCGCTGGGTTTCGGCCGGGGCGGCGTCACAGATCGCCTGCAACAGCACCATGGCCAGCGTCATCGGAGCGGTGTGCAGGTCGAACACGAGCTGCGCGCCCACCGCGGCGGGCAGCACCACGTCGGCGTGCTCGGCGGCCGGGCTGACCGGCGAGTCGGTGATCGCCACCACGGTCAGGCCGGCGTCGCGGGCCGCGCGCAGCGCGTCCAGGGTCTCCCGGGGGTAGCGGGGCAGCACGAACGCCAGCAGGGCGCCCGCTCCGGCCTCGGCGGCCTGTTCGAGGCGGTCGGCGAGCAGACTGCCGCCGCAGTCGAGCACCCGCACGTCGGGGTGCACCTTCGCGGCGAAGTACGCGAAGTACGCGGCCAGCGGGGCGGCGGCCCGCAGCCCGAGCACCGGCAACGGGCGGCTGGCGGCCAGCAGCCGGCCCGTCCCGGCGATCCGTTCCCGGTCGGCGAGCTGCCCGGCGAGCCGGTCGAGGTTGCCGATCTCGGCGCGTACCGCCTGTTGGAGTTCGTTGCCGGCGGTGGTCGGGTCGGGCGCGGTGGCGGTCAGCTCCCGCAGCCGGCGGCGCAGGGCCGGGTAGCCGTCGTGACCCAGCGCGACCGCGAACCGGGTCACCGACGGCTGACTGACCCCGGCCAGCTCGGCCACCTCGGCGGCCGACAGGTAACTCACCGCGGGGGCGTGCTGCACGAGACAGTGCGCGATGCGGCGCTGCGTCGGGGTGAGTCGCACCCCGTCGAAGAGGCCGAGCACCCGGTCGGTGGGCACGACGGCAACTCCTTCATTCATGCGCTGACTCTATGCATGAAATCTTTCAGCAGGCAAGCCTACCGGCGACTCCACCGAGGACGACGCTCTGACCTGCCCGGGAAGGTGGATCGCCGGCCGCCGGTCGACCGACGGACAGAACGGGGTGTGCCCCCTCTGTAGGATCCGCTCGGCGGTCGAGCAGAGGAGTGGTCATGCAGCCGGACGGCCCGTACAGGTTCACCCACTTGCTGGGTGGATCGCCGGTCGGCAAGGCGTGGGCAGCCGTCGACAGCCAGGGACGGTTCGTCACGGTCGCGGTCCTCGACGCCGTGGTCGCCGCCACACCCGGCTGGCGCGAGGCGTTCGCCGCGGCGGTGAACAACCAGGCGCAGGTGACGCCGCACGCGTACGCCGACTTCTCGGCGGCAGCGCCGTGGGTGGCGTACCCCGCCGAGGCCGGGCCGGCCGTGGAACGGCTGTTCCGGGCGCTCGGCGTGGACTACCAGCCCGTGCCCGCCGGTGTCCCGGTGTCCGCCCCGCCGGTGTCGGCCCCGCCACGGTCCGTCTCGGCTCCGCCGCAGCCCGTTCCCGCGGTCCCCGGGCCTCCGGCACCGGTGAGCGCCGAGGGGGCGTTCCCCGACCCCTTCGCCGCACCGGCCCGCCGCATCCAGCCCACCACGCGCCCGCCACGGCGCACCGGCCTCTGGGCCGGCGTCGTCGCCGCCGCGCTGGCCGTCGTTCTCGGTGGCGGAGCCGCGGTCTGGGCCCTCAGCGGTGACGAGGAGGCGCCGCCCCGCGCGGATCCGACCTTCTTCCCCACCACGTCGACGGTCGATCCCGGCCTGAAACCCTGGGCCGAGGCTGCGCCGTTCAGCCCGGAAGAGCGCGCCCTCGCGGTCGCGACACCGGCGGTGGTCTTCGTCGAGGCCGTCTTCACCGGCTACGTCCGTGACGCCGCCACGGGAAAGCCGATCCGGCGCGCGCCGATCACCTTCACCCGCCGGTGCAGCGCCTTCGTGGTCAACGCGGACGGGCACGCCCTCACCAGCAGCTCCTGCGTCGAACCGACCGAGGAGAACGCCCGGCAGATCGCCATCGACGCGGTGGCCCGGATGCTCGTACGCGAGAACCAGCTCACCACCGTCCAGGTGCCGGAGTACATCCGTACCACCCTGCCGAAGGTGCGGTTCACCGGGCCCGATCCGGGGACGGAGCCGGCCAGCGAGGTGTACGCGCAGCTCAACGCCGCCAAGGGCAACCTGACGACCGAGCCCGCCATCCCCGCCACGGTCGTCCGGACCCTGCCCGCCGAGACCGGCAACACCGCCCTCGTCAAACTGGCCCGGGGCAACCTGCCCGCCGTGGAGCTGAACCCGGGGGCCGAGCTCGCCGAGGGCGCGCCGGTGCTCGTCCTCGGGTTCGCCACCAGCGACGTCGACTTCCGCACCGCCACCTACCAACCCCGGTCGAAACTGGTCACGATCACCGGAACCGGAAGGCGGGGGCCGGTCTCGATCTACCGGATCAACGAGGACATCGGGGCGGCGTCCCACGGCGGCATCGCCCTCGACGCCAACGGCCGGGTCGCCGGCATGCTCGACCAGGACCAGGCGCGACCCGACCGGGCGAACCGGGTGGTGCTGCCGGCCGCCACCGTCGCAGGGCTGCTCGCCGAGGCCGGGGTCGCCAACGCGCTCAGCGACACCGACAAGCGGTACCGCAGCGGCCTCGACGCGTACTTCGCCGGAGAGAACGCGACAGCGATCACGGAGCTGGACGCCGCGGCGCAGGGTGCCCCCACCAACCTGCTCGCCCAGGCGTACCGGCAGAACGCCGTGGAACGGCAGCAGAACGAACGGCAGGAGGCCGAAGGGTCGACCTGGCCGACGGTACTGCTCGCGGGGGTGGGCGGTGCCCTCGTGGTCGGCCTGGTCCTGGCGGCGCTGCTCATCGCGCGTCGCCGCCGGCACGGCCGATGACCGCCCCGCCCACCGTCGCGCCGGCCGACGCGGGGCACACCAGGGGGACCCGGTCCCTGTCCCGGCTGCTTACCGTCGCCATCGTGACGCTGGTCGGCGTTCTCCTGGTGCACGTCCTGTTCGAGACCTGGGCCCAGGTGCTCAGTGGACCGACCAGCACCGACCCGAGGGCCAACCTGCGGGAGGCCGCGCAGTGGCCGAAACACCTCAAGACGGCGCTCTACCTCGGGCTCGCGGCGCTCGCCGTCGTCAAGGTGGCCGTCGACCGGCTGTGGCACCGGTTCCGCACCACGGCGGATCTCGCCCTGGTGGTGCTGGTGCTGGTGATGGTGCTCGCCGGGGCCGTCAACGACTCGTCGGCGACCCTCATGGGCGAGGCGCTCTTCGTCTACTTCCGGGGTGCCGTCGTCTTCTACGCGTTGCGGGCCGCCGACCTGGATCGCGTCCTCGTCCGGCGGATGCTCCTTCCCGCCGCGGTGGTGGTGGGCGTCAACGTGGTCATCGCCCTCGTCCAGATGGTCGTCGGCGCACCCGCGCACAGCGCGCTCGGGTGGGTCGACCTGACCTGGGCCGACCAGAGCCGGGCGCAGGGCCTGCAACCGCATCCCAACCACCTCGGGCACCTGCTCGGGCTGTGCCTGCTCGGCTTCCTGGCCTGGGTCGCCGTGAACCGGTCCGTCCCGCGACGGTGGTGGGCCGTGGCCACGGTGGTCGCCGTCGCGATGTCCGCGACCCAGTCCCGGGAGTCCCTGCTGGGCGTGCTGGCCGCCGGTGGCCTGGTGGTGCTCCTGGTCCGCGGCAACACCCGGCGCGTCCTCGCCGTCTGCCTCGTCGTGGTGCTCTGCACCGCGGCGCAGGTCGCCGTGCGGCCCGACAACCGCGCCGAGTGGGAGCGGCGGTGGGACAACGCCTTCTCCGGGTTGCGCAACCCGGCCGGCAGCGAGTCGACGGCCGCCCGTCCGAGCGCCCCCACCAGCCCGGCGGCCCGTCCGAGCGGGCCCACCAGCCCGACCGCCCGTCCGAGCGGGTCCCCCGCCACCCCGACGGCCGGCACCCGTCCGTCGGGTGCCCCGACCGTGACCGCCAGGCCCTCGCCCACCAGGGAGGGTGCCACGACGCCCCCGGGCCGTAAGCCCACGTCCGGCGCGTCCCTCCGCCCGTCGGCACCCGCCGCCACCCGGCAGCCGGCGGCGTCCCCGCAGCCCGCAGCGAGCCGAACCCCCGCCCCGGTGCGCGAGATCCGGGTGCTCTACCTGCAACAGGTCGCGCGGATCCTGCCCCGCCAGCCGGTCCTCGGCTTCGGCATCGGTCAGTTCGGCGGCGTGGTGGCCGAGAAGAACGACCCCAACTGGCACCGGAACCCGAAGTTCGGCCCGGCCGGCTTCAACCGGTACGGCTTCCACGCCGTGCAGGTCGACTCGTTCTGGTTGCACCTGGTCATGGAGGTCGGACTGCTCGGCCTCGTCGTGTACCTGGTGTGGCTGGCGGCGGTCGCCCTGCCGCTGCTGCGCCGGATCCGGCAGGCCCGCCGTGGGGCTGCCGCACCCGCACAGTCGACGGTGTGGGGCGTGACCGCGCTGGTGTTCGCCTGTGTCGTCGGCTTCCTCTCGCCTTCCCTGGAGGATCCGCTGCTGCCGCCGCTGCTCTGGACGGTCGTGGGGGTCGCCTGGTGGGTCACCCGGTCGGCGCCGGAGCCGGCCACCGGGGGCACTGTTCCCGCACCACGCGAGCCGGACGACGGAACGGCGGAGACCCGGATCCTCTCGACGGACGAGATCCTCGCGCAGGCCCGGCTGGTCCGGCGACCCACGCCACCGAGGTCATGACACTGTCTGCTGTGGAGCGCCTTTCGGCCACCGAGGGTAGGTGTGGCGCTACGGCGCTGGCTAGAATCCCCGTGCCGTCGGACGGGCGGCGTCCGCCGGTGGCACGGGCGACCGGCCACGCGGCGTACGCAGGGGCAGCACGGGGGTGCGGTGTCATGGCAGGAGGGGACGGGCGTCCACCGGCATACCCCGAGGTGCCGGGGGTCGAGTCCGCCCCGGTCGGCCTTCTGCCGTCCGAACCGCCGCTGACCCCGGCGATCTCCGTGTGCATCGCGGTTCGTGACCGCCCCGAGCTGCTCGTGAAGGCGATCCGCAGCGTTCTGGCCGGGCGGTTCGACGACTACGAGGTCGTCGTGGTCGACGACGGGTCGGTCGTACCCGCCCAGGAGTCACTGGCCGAGGCGGGTCTGCTGGCCGACCAGCGGATCCGGCTGGTTCGGCGCAGGCCGCGCGGGATCAGTGCCGCCCGCAACACCGCTCTCAGCGTCGCGCGCGGGCGGTGGATCACCGTGTTGGACTCCGACGACGAACTGTCGGAGGACGCCCTGAGCCGGATCCAGGAGTTCCTGGCCACCTCGGGCGCCTCCTGGGTCTACACCGACTACCAGGAGCTGGTGGCGGGCTCCGAACGCACCATCAGGCTGCCCGCCTATCCGAGCGCCAGCCGGATGCGCTGGTCGATCCTGACCCGGCCACGGCTGCCGTTCAAGCACTCCGGCATGTCGATGGACCGCAACCTCCTGGTCCGACTCGGCGGATACGACGAGCGTCTCCCGATCAAGGTCGACGTCGAGCTGGTGCTGCGGGCGCTCAGCCACGGAGTCCGGCCACGACACCTGGCCCACCCGGTCGTCCGCTTCCGCCGGCACCCCGGCAGTGTCAGCCGGAAGCGGTTCGCCGGCCTCGCGGTGTGGTTCGACCTGATCGACCGGTACAGCCGGCCCCGACTGCCCGGCCTGGCCCTGGGCGTCAAGGTGGTGCGGGCGACCAGCGAGGTCGCCAAGTGGCTGGTGTCGGTCGCCGGGCGTTAGGCGTCCGGCAGGAAACCGGCCGGGTTCTCGCTGAACAACCTGTTCGCCAGGGCGTAGTCGTCGACCCGGCCGATGTCGAGCCAGAAGCCCTCGTGGCGCCGACTGGCGACCCGCCGGCCCCTGCCGAGCAGGTCGAGGACGAGCTGGGGCATGTCGTAGCTGCCCTCGGCGGGAATCTCCGCCAACGCTGCCGGTGACATGGCGTACGCGCCCATCGACACGTCGAGCTTCAGGGTGGGCTTCTCCTCGTAGCCGACGACGTGCTCCGCCGGGTCGAGATGGAGGATGCCCAGGTCGATCTTCTCGGCACGGGTGTAGACGCTGACGGTGACCGGGGCGTCGGCCGCGCGGTGCCGGGCCATCAACGCGGTGAAGTCGAGGTCGGTCAGCAGATCACCGTTCAGCACGAAGAAGTCGTCGTCCAACGTCCCGGCGAGCTGCCTCAGCGGCCCGGCGGTCCCCAGTGGACGCTCCTCGCGCAGGTAGTCGATGCGGAGACCGAGCCGGCGGCCGTCCTCGAAGTATCCCTCCAGCAGGTACGCCAGATGCCCCGTCAGCAGGGTCACGTCGGTGACCCCGTGGGCCCTGAGCTGCCGCAGCAGGATCTCCAGAATCGGGATGTCACCGACCGGCATGAGCGGCTTCGGGAAACTCGTGGTGAACGGCCGCAGCCGGGTGCCGCGGCCCCCGGCGAGGATCACCGCCCTCACACCGTGTACCGGTCGACGTCGAACCGGTCCAGGTGCGCCCGCACGTACTCCACGACGTCGGCCAGCCCCTCGCGCAGCGGGACCGTCGGCTGCCAACCGCACCGCTCGCGGGCCCGGCCGGTCGCCGCCACCAGCTCGAACACCTCACTGCGCGCCGGACGCAGGCGCTGGTCGTCCGCCACGATCTCGACGCCGGGGCGCCCGGCGACCTCGGCGACCAGTCGGGCGAGGTCACCGATGGCGATACCCCGACCGCTGCCGATGTTGGTGACCTGTCCCACGCAGGCGTCCGCGCCGGCCACGGCGAGGAAACCGGCGGTCGTGTCCGCGACGTGGGTCAGGTCGCGCACCGGCCGCAGGTCGCCGAGTGCGATCCGGTCCCGGCCCGCCACGACCTGCGCGGCCACCGTCGGGATGACCGCGCGGGCGCTCTGCCGGGGCCCGTACGTGTTGAAGGGGCGGATGACGGCGACGGGCAGGTCGAAGGAGCGGTGGAAGGACTCCGCGAGCGCATCGGCGCTGATCTTCGAGGCGGAGTACGGGGACTGCGGCTGCATCGGGTGCTGCTCGTCGATCGGCGTGTAGCGGGCGGTGCCGTACGTCTCCGACGTGGAGGTGTGCACCACCCGCGTCACGTCGAGGTCGCGGGCCGCCTCCAGCACGTTGAGGGTGCCGGTCACGTTGGTCGCGACGTAGGACGCCGGCGCGACGTAGCTGTAGGGAATCGCGATGAGCGCGGCCAGGTGGAACACGGTGTCGCAGCCCGCGACAGCGCGCCGCACCGCGAACGGGTCGGTGACGTCCGAGTGCACGATCTCGACGGACCCGCGTACCTCGGCGGGCACGTCGGCGAGCATGCCGACGTCGGAACGGCCGTTGTAGCGGACCATCGCCCGCACCCGGGCACCGGCGCGGACCAGGCGTTCCGTCAGGTGCGAACCGATGAAGCCGCCGGCGCCGGTGACGAGGACACTCCGGCCTGCCCAGTCGTCGGATGTCCGTACCGCCGTCATCGCTTGCTCTCCTCGTCCGTGGGGTGTCTGTCGACCAGTTCCCCGAGCAGGTCACCGAGGCTCTCCCGGAGCTCCCGCTCCGGTTTCCAGCCCACCTCGGCGGTCAGTCTGTCGGCGGAGCCCACCTGGTAACGGACGCCACCTGCGCCGCCGTCGGCGACGTCGACGACCGACTCGTCGAGACCTGCCACGTCGAGCAGCACGCGAAGCACCGCCCCGACGGACACGGCCCGACCCGAGCAGACATTGTAGGTACGACCGGGTCGACCGGCGTCGGCAATGTCCGCGTAGGCCCGCGCCACGTCGCGTACGTCGGTGAAGTCCCGGACCGCGTCCAGGTCGGCGACGCGGACCCGGGCGAGTCGGCCCGTCGCCACGTCGGCCACCCGGCGGGCCAGCGCACCCGCGACCGTCGCCGTCCCCTCACCCGGCCCCACGTGGTTGAACGGTCGCGCGGCCGTGACGGAGATCCGCCCGTCCGCCCCCATGGCCAGGGCCAGCGACTCCGCCGCCGCCTTGGCGTGGCCGTAGGCACCCAGGGGCAGTGCCGCGACCTCCTCGGTCACCGGGTTGCGCTCCCTCGGCACGGCACCGTACTGCGCCGACGAGCCCACGACCACCAGGCGCGGGGGCCGGTCGACGCCCTCGACCGCCCGCAGCGCCCGGCACAGGTGGTAGGTCGGTGGGACCACGTCCGCGATCAGTTCGTCCACGTCGGCGACCCGTTGCGGGAGTGCGCCAGCCAGGTGGACGACGACGTCGGGCCGGACGGCGGCGACGGCGGCGGCGGTCGCCCGCCCGTCGCGCAGGTCGACCTCCAGGTAGCGTTCGGCGGTCCCGGCGGTACGTGGTCGCCGGCCCGCCCCGACGACCTGGTGACCCCGTTCGGCCAGGATCCGTCGCAGATGACCGCCGACCCACCCGTGCGAGCCGGTGACCAGAAATGTCGTCACGACCGCAGCACCGTGCGGTAGATCTCGGTGATCCTGCGGGCGACGCGGCTCTCGTCGAGCCAGGCGTTGCGGTCCCGGCCGTCCGCCCGGGTGCCGGCGGCCAACACGTCGGCCACCCGCCCGGCGAGGTCCCGGACGAGCCGCGTGCGGGCCTCGCCGTGCGACGGCCCGTCGGGGAACCGCACCACGGCCCCCGGTCGTACGCCGTCCAACACCTCCGCCACGTCGCCGACGTCCACGGAGACGACCGGCAGCCCCATCGCCGTGGCCTCCTTGACCACCGTCGGCGACCCCTCGCTCCCCGGCCGGGAGGTGAACAGCAGCAGGTCGGCCGCGTCGTACTTGCGGACCAGGTCCGCCTCGGGTTGACCCGGCGCGGAGAGGACCAGTTCGCGTACGGGCAGGCCCTGCCGTCGTACCTCGCCCACCACCTCGGTGAACAGGTCGTACCCCTTGACGGGCCGTGCCGGGTCGGCACCGAACAGCACCACCCGGTCGGTCGGGGCGATGCCCAGCGACGCCCGTGCGGCGGCCCGGTCCGCCGGGCGGAACAGCGCGAAGTCGACCCCGTTGGCGACGACGTGCCCGGCCGGATCCCCGGCCGCCTCGGCCAGGCGGCGGGAGACGTAGATCCGGGCCCGCGTACCGCCCCAGCCGAGCCGGGTGATCCGCCGCTGACGGGGCTCGTTGACATCACTGCCGTAGAGCGACAACACCCGCGCGGGATGACCGGCCAGCCGGGCGGCCGGCGCGGTCATCCCGTAGTGGACGTGCACGATGTCGTAGCGGCCGGTGCGGGCCCGCCGTCGTACCCGAGGGGCGGCCAGCACGTAGTCGGCCCTGCCTCGGGACTGGGCGACGACCTCCACGTCGACGTGGTGGCCCAGGGCGCGCAGTGCCGTCACCTGCCGGTGGACGAAGATCCCTCGGTAGCCACCGTTCTCGGGCCACAGGTTGGTGACGGCCAGGATCCGCAGCGGGCGCTCCGCCGTCGCCGGTTCGGTGTCGTTCACAGGGTCCTCTCGGAGGCGGTCGCGGCGGCCACGGGTGGTGCGGCCGGCAGGGGGTCGCGGCGGGCGCGCAGCAGCCGTCGCAGCAGGTTCAGGTCACGGCCCAGGACGATCAGTGCCCCCACCAGCAGCGCGGCACCGACGCCCAGGGTGGACCAGGACCAGCCGGCCAGTACGTCGAGTCGGCTCACCACGAGCCCGACGGCCAGCAGGCCGGCGCAGCGGGCCAGCAGGCCGGCCCAGGGGAGGCGGTGGATGCGCCGCACCGCGAGGACGGGCAGGGCCGCGGTCACCGCTGTGCCGACCAGGTAGCCGAGCGCCACGCCCTCCGCCCCCAGCCGGGGCGCGGTCACCCACACCAGGACCAGCCCGACGAGGCAACCCGTCACCGCGGAGGCGACCGGTATCCGGGTCCGGGCGACGCTGCCGCTGGCGAGGGCGTTGACGGACGGCACCTGGACGATGCCGAAGAACGCCGCGCAGAGCATGAGCCGGAGCACGTCCGCGCCCGCCGCGTACCGGGCTCCGCCGAACAGGCTGAGGACGACCGGCGCGACCAGCAGGCCCAGCAGCAGGACCGGCGTCATGGTCGTGGCGAGCAGTCGGGTCGCCGAGTCCACCTGTCGCCGGACGGCGGAGGTGTCCCCGGCTCCCTGCGCGCCCGCCATGACCGGGAACAGGGCGAGGGCCAGGCCCCGGGGCAGGAAGTAGAGGGGCGCGATCAACGTCACCGCGGCCACGACGTGGGCGACCTCGGACGGCTCGGCGAACCGCCCGGCGAGCAGTTGCGTGCCCTGGAGGAAGCCGGCGCTGGCAACCGTGCCCACGCTGCCGAGCAGCACGAAGGCCATGACCTCCCGGCGCGGGAACCGGCCTCCGGCCGGGCGGCCCTCGGCGCGGTGGTGGGAGCGCAGCCGCCATCTGCTCAGCACGACGAACGACCCGTATCCGACGCAGAGCGGCAGCAGGTAGGTGGTCGTGCCCGTCAGGACGACGACCGCCGTGCCGGCGACCGCCAGCAGCGAGGTCACGATCTCGATGCCGGCGTAGCGGGCCACCAGGCCGTGACCGTACAGGGCCGCCTTGTCCATCGTGTACATCGAGTAGCTGACGGTCAGGGCCAGCAGCGACAGCGAGTCCAGCACGTCGGGTCGGTACGCCCAGTGCACCACGCCCGTCGCCGCGACGCCGAGCAGCACCGCCGCCACCGTTCCCAGTCGGGACAGGGACCGGTGCACCGCCCACGCGGACGCCGGGTCGCCGGCCCCCCGGTGGAAGGCGATGAACTTCGACAGGCCGCTGGAGATCCCGCCGGGCAGCAGGAGGCTGGCCACCAGGCTGGCCGCCAACATGATCCCGACCAGACCGTAGGTGGCGCGGTCGGTCGCGTGACTGGTCAACGAGCCGTGCACCAGTCGCGTCCCGCCGACGGCGACGAGGGCGACCATGGACAGCGCGCCGGCGCGGACGATGGACGGGGTCTGCCCGGCGCTCACCGCCCCGGCCCCGGCTCTGCCCCCGTTGCCCGCGCCCGCCCTGGTGCCTGCATCCGCCCTGGTGCCCGCGCCCGGTCGGCCGCGCCGGACGCCGTAGGATCCTTCGGGCACATCAGGTGGACTTCGTCATGCTGGCGTCGCTACTCCGTCGGGGGTGTTCATGGCCGAGGAGGTCCAGGCCAGGTCCGCCGCCCGAAGATCCGCCCGAGAATCCGCCCGGCCCGCCGCCCGAGAGTCCGCCCGGCCCGCCGCGCGGGCCGTGCGCCGCCCGTCGGCGACTGCTTCCGCCACCAGGTCGCGGCCGCCCGTGCGCCCGGGCCGACTGCTGGCCACCGTCTCGTCGGCCGTGGTGCTGGTCCTCATCGCCTGCGCAGCATACGTGGGTTGGTGGCGCGGCGGGGGACAGCCCGACCCGTGGTCGGCCCCGCAGCCGGGGGCCGGTCAGGAACCGTCGGGTCCGGTGCTTCGTGCCCTCATGCCCTCGAACGTCCGGATCGGCAGCGCGGTGGACGGAGGGCTGCTCGCGTCGGACGAGCGGTACCGCGCGAGGCTCGCCGCCGACTTCAACGCGGTGACCGCCGAGAACGCGATGAAGTGGGCGAACCTGGAGCCCGGGCCGGGCCGCCACGACTGGACGGCGAGTGACCAACTGGTCGACTTCGCCCAGGCCAACGGGCAGGCGGTCTATGGGCACACGCTCGTCTGGCACAGCAGCGTGCCGTCCTGGGTGGTGGAGGGTTGGCCCCGGGAGCGGCTCAGAGCTGTGCTCCGGCAGCACGTGACCACCACCGTCTCCCGCTATCGGGGCAAGGTGTGGGCCTGGGACGTGGTCAACGAGGTGCTGGCGGAGAACGGCACCCTGCGCGACTCCCTCTGGCTGCGCAGGCTCGGGCCGGGTTACATCGCCGACGCCTTCCGGTGGGCGCACGAGGCCGATCCCGACGCCCGGCTCTTCATCAACGACTACGGCGCCGAGGGGCGGGGCCGCAAGGCCGACGGCCTGCACCGGCTGGTCCGGAATCTGCGTGCCGGTGGTGTGCCGGTGCACGGCGTCGGCTTCCAGGGGCACCTGCGCGCGGACGCGCCGCCGAAGGACCCGACCGGCAACCTCCGGCGGTTCGCGGCCCTTGGCGTCTCCGTCGCCATCACCGAACTCGACGTGCGGATCCAACTGCCGACGAACACCGAGAAGCTGCTGAACCAGGCGCTGCTCTACCAGCACATGCTCCGCGCCTGCCTGACCGTGGCCACCTGCGAGTCGTTCACCGTCTGGGGCTTCACCGACGCCAGCAGTTGGATCTCCTCGCACTACCCCGGCTACGGCGCGGCCTGCCTCTACGACGAGCAGTTCAGGCCGAAGCCGGCACGGGACGCCCTGCTGCACGAGTTGCGGGCCCGCGCGACGGCCGCATCCGACTGACGATCCCGGGGGCCCGTGGCGGTCGGGTCGACCGACCCTCCTGTCCGGACCCGCTGTAGCAGTGCCGGGTCCGCGGAGCATATGGTGCACGACGCGATCTCCGCTCGGGGCAAGGAAGGGAAGGTCGTGTCCGCGCACACGCAGATCCTGTCGACCGTCGTGCCGTCACCGAGATACGACCCGGAGCTGGGGGTGATCACACCGCCGGCCAACGGCATGCCCCGGCTGATCTTCGGCCGCCCGGTCGCGCCGCGGGCCCGCTGGCGCCGCCGGTACGTGGTGGTGCTGCTCCTGCTCGACCTGCTCGCCGCGATGGCGGCCACCCGTACGGTGGTGGCCCTGTTCGAGAAGGCCGACGCGGGTTTCTGGGACGACCGGTTCCTCGGCGGGGCGGTGAGCACCTTCGCGTTGGTGGCCAACGTCGGGGTGCCGCTGCTGTGGATGACCATCCTCACCGCCTCCGGCGCGTACGACCGGCGGGCGTTGGGTCGGGGCACGGAGGAACTGCGGCGGGTCGTACGGGCCAACGTGGCGATGGCCGCCGCCGTGTCGTTCCTCGCGCTCGGCTTCAAGAAGGACGTGTCCCGGGCCACGGTCGCCGGTGTCATCGTCGCCCTGCTCCTCTACACGGTGGCGACCCGGGTGGCGGCCCGGATCGTGCTGCGCCGCATCCGTCGGTCGACCCAGCGGGCGTCGCAGAAGGTGCTGCTGGTGGGCCGGCTGGGTGACGCGCTGGCCGTGCACGAGGTGATGATCCGCAACGCGGGCGCGGGCCTGCGCCCCGTCGCCATCCATCTGCCCCGCCATCCACGGCCGGGGGAACGGGTCGAGGCGCCGGTGCCGGTCTACGTCGGTTGGGATCTGGTGCCCCTGGTCCAGCAGCTCGGTGCCGACACGATCGCGGTGTGCGGCCCGGCCAGCCTGGAGTCGTACGAGCTGCGCAAGCTGGCCTGGCAGTTGGAGGGCACGGGCCTTGACCTGGTGGTGGTGCCGCAGGTCACCGACGTGACCGGCCCCCGCATCCACGTCCGCCCCATCGAGGGGCTGCCGCTGCTCAACGTCGAGGAACCGACCATCTCCGGTCTGTCCCTGCTGGCCAAGAGCCTGCTGGACCGGGTCACGGCGCTGGTCGGCCTGGTGTTGCTCAGCCCGGTGCTGCTGGGCATCGCGCTGGCGATCAAGGTCACCGACCCGGGGCCGGTGCTGTTCCGGCAGAGCCGCATCGGCCACCAGGGGCGGGCGTTCAAGGTGTGGAAGTTCCGCACCATGTACACCGACGCCGAGCAGCGCCTGGAGGCGTTGCGGGACCGCAACGAGAGCGACGGCCTGCTGTTCAAGATCAAGGACGATCCGCGGGTCACCCCGATCGGCCGGCACCTGCGGGGCCTGTCGCTGGACGAACTGCCCCAGCTGGTCAACGTCCTGCTGGGCCAGATGTCCCTGGTCGGTCCGCGCCCGCTGCCCACCGAGGACGACGACTACCGCGGCGACGTGCGGCGGCGGCTGCTGGTGCGGCCCGGCATCACCGGGCTCTGGCAGATCTCCGGTCGATCCGACCTCACCTGGGAGGACGCCGTGCGGCTCGACCTGCACTACGTGGACAACTGGTCGCTGGTCTACGACCTGGGGATCCTGTGGCGTACGGTCAGCGTGGTGCTCGCCCGGCGGGGCGCGTACTGACGGTTCACCGCCCCCCGCCGGCGCGGACGATCTCCTTCGCCGCGTCCCGGCGCACCGCGTCGTAGAACTCCCGGGCCCGTGCGGTGTCGGCGAAGACCACGCTTTCGGTGCCCACCCGCCCGGTGCCCTTCGTCGGGCTGGTCACGAAGAACAGGTCGCCGCTGCGCAGGTTGCGCAGCTCGGCGGCCAGGTCCAGCAGGGACAGCTCCCGGTCCACCGACACGGCGTCGGAGGTGGCCCGCAGGAACGAGTTGAGCCGGGCGGGGTTGGTCAGGATCCCGCCCGAGGTCGCCTCGTCGAGGATCGCCTTGATGACCTGCTGCTGGTGCCGGATGCGGGCGAAGTCGCCGTCGGTGAACTGCTTGCGCTGCCGCGAGTAGTCCAGCGCGGCTTCGCCGTCCATCCGCTGCCGGCCCTGCGGGAACGTGCGGAACGGCGGGTGGATGGAGGTGAACCGCTTCTCCGAGCTGACCTCGATGCCGCCCAGCGCGTCGATGATCTCCTTGAAGCCGCCGAAGTCGACCATCACCACGTGGTCGACGCGGACCCGGGTGAACTTCTCCACGGTCTGCACCATCAGCGGCACCCCGCCCCACGCGTACGCGGCGTTGATCTTCGCGTCCCGACCGCCGTGGTTGCCGTCCGTCGATCGGGGCACGGGCACCCAGGTGTCCCGGGGGATCGAGATGAGCTGCGCGCTGGAACGGTCCTTCGGCAGGTGGGCCAGGATGATGGTGTCGGTGCGCGAGCCGCCGGTGCCGTCCGGGTCACGGGAGTCGCTGCCCAGGATGAGGATGTTCGTCGCGCCCCGGGCGACCGGCTCCGCCTGCGGACGGTCCGCCTCCGGCACACCGTCGAAGGCGTCGACCCGCTCGATGTCGGACTCGACGGACTTCAGGTAGAAGCCTGCGGCCACCATGCCGCCCACCCCCACCAGCGTCAGCGCCAGCAGGCCGAGCAGGGTGATCCGGCCCCACCGCCGACGCCGCCGGGGAGCCGGGTGGCCGGCGTCCGGGGCGTCCGTCGGGTCGGACCCGGCCGACTCCGCGACGGGTGCGGAGGATTCCTCACGATCAGGCATGCCGCGATGCTACTGAGCCGCGGTGCCGTCCACGTACCCTCCGCCGGGGGCGCTGCACCGGGGCATCGACGGTGGAAGTGCTGACCTGTTTCCCTTCACCTGGTACAACCTGTCCGTGGACGCAACGAAGCTTCGCCGGGCCGTCGCCCGTACCCCCCTCGCTCCCGTCGCCGCCTTCCCGAAGCGCCTCGCCCGGGTCGCCCGCCACGACGCCAAGGTGCTGCGCGTCTCGGCGCGCTGGCTGTTCACCTCCCGCGAGCACCACAACTACACCTACGAGCTGACGAAGCTCAGCCGCCAGCACCTGGCCTGGTTCGTCGCCGTCGTCTGCGACCTGCCGGTCAAGCAGGTCCGCGGATACCTCGCCGAGATCGAGGCCGACGAGGCGCTGCGGCGGCACATCGAGTCGGCCACCGCCGGCGCCGCCCGGCGCGGCCTGGCCGACAAGCGGGTCCGGTACGCGCGGCGGGTCGGCTGGTACGCGCTCGTGCGCGCCCGCAAGCCCGCGCACGTGGTGGAGACCGGCGTCGACAAGGGGCTGGGTAGCTGCGTGCTGGCCGCCGCCCTGCTGCGGAACGCCGCCGAGGGGCACCCGGGCCGGGTCACCTCGCTGGACATCAACCCGGAGGCCGGCTACCTGGCCCGCACCGCCCCCTGGTCGGAGGTGGTCGACCTGGTGGTCGGCGACAGCATCACCTCGATCGCGGCGCTCGACCGGCCGGTGGACCTGTTCCTGCACGACAGCGACCACAGCCGCGCCCACGAGAAGCGCGAGTTCGAGGCGGTCGAGCCGAAACTGGCGCCCGGCGCGATCCTGCTGACCGACAACGTCACCACCACCAACGTGCTCGCCGACCACGCCGAGCGCACCGGCCGGCGGTTCCTCGCCTACCGGGAGACCCCCGCCAACCACTGGTACCCCGGCGACGGCATCGGCGTGGCATGGTGACCGGATGCGACTGAGCGCCGTCCACACGTACCCGGTCAAGGGTTGTCACCGGCTCGACCACGACGAGGCCGCGGTCGAGCCGTGGGGCCTGGCGGGGGACCGGCGGTGGATGATCGTCGACGACCGTGGGGTGGGCGTCACGCAGCGGGAGACGACCGCGCTGGTGCGGCTGCGCGCCCACCCGTACCCCGGTGGGGTCCTGCTGCGCGCCGACGGCCGTCCCGATCTGGCGGTGGTCGAGCCGGCCGGCGTCGGCCCGGTCGCGGTGCGCACCTTCGCCAACCGCACGCTCACGGTGGACGCGCTGCCCGCCGGCCCGGCCGCCGACGACTGGCTGGCGGCGCTGCTCGGCGGCCCCGTCCGGCTGGTCTGGCTGGCCCGCCCGGCCAGGCACATCGAACCCGGCAGGCAGTACGACCCGGGCGACCGGGTCAGCTTCGCCGACGCCTATCCGCTGCTGCTGGCCAACACCGCGTCCCTGGCGGCGGTGGGCGACTGGCTGGTGGCGGCCGGCGAGGAGCCGGTGCCGATGACCCGGTTCCGGCCCAACCTGGTGGTCGAGGGCGCGCCCGCCTGGGCGGAGGACGACTGGGCGGGTCGGCCGCTGCGCGTCGGTGGGGTGCGGTTCCGTGCGGCCGGGCCGTGCGCCCGGTGCGTGGTCACCACCACCGACCAGGAGACCGGGGTACGCGGCCGGGAGCCGCTGCGAACCCTGGCCCGGCACCGGACCGTCGACCGGAAGCTCCTGTTCGGACTGCACCTCGTCGCCGAGGAAGCCGGCACGGTCGCGGTCGGCGACCCGGTCGAGCTGGGCGGCTGACCCGGGCGGCCGGCGTCCCGGCTCCCGCCCGGTCGGCTTGTCGACCAGAGCGCGGTAGGGCAGCATCTGGCGTCGTGATCGACGGTACCGCTCCCACGGAACACGTCCGCTCCGCCGCAGAACGGGGCCGGCGACGTGCGCCCCGCTCCGGCCGGGGGCGCTGGCTGGTCGGCGGCGCGGTCGCCGCGCTGGCCACGGTGCTCGGGCTCACCCTCGCGCTGCGCTCCGGCGCCGCTCCCGCCTGTGCCGCCCCCGGGGCCGGGCGGAACCTGCCGTTGGTCGCCGCCCCCGGGGCCGGGCGGAACCTGCCGTTGGTCGCCGCCCCCGTGGCCGCGAAGGCCCCGCCGACCGCCGGGACGGTCGTTGAGGGCAAGGCAACCTTCTACGACTCGCGGGGCGCCGGCGGGAACTGCTCCTACCCGTCCGCACCCGCCGACCGGCTCTACGTCGCGCTCGGTCCCGACGAGTACGCGGCGGGTGCCGCCTGCGGCGGATACCTGACGGTGACCGGCCCGAAGGGCAGCGTCCGCGTCCTGGTGATGGACCAGTGCCCGGAGTGCGCGCCCGGCCACATCGACCTGTCGAAGGAGGCGTTCGCCCGGATCGCCGACCCGGTGCAGGGCATCGTGTCCGTCAGCTACCGGCTGCTCGCCGACCCGCCGCTGCGCGGCCCACTGGCCTTCCGGATCAAGGAGGGCGCGTCGCGGTACTGGTTCGCCGTGCTCGTCGCCGACCACGGCAACCCGCTGCGGGCAGTGGAGGTGCGCCAGGGCGACCCGGGCGGGTGGCGTGCGGCGAACCGGGCCAGCTACAACTACTGGCTGATCGACGCGGGCGCCGGGCCGGGGCCCTACCAGATCCGGGTCACCGACACCCGGGGTCACCGGGTCACGGCCACCGGCATCCGGATGGCCCCCGGCCAGGTGCAGCGCGGCAGCGTCCGGATGTACGGCGCGGGCAGCGCGCCCGCCCCGTCCGCGAAGCCGTCGCGACCGCCGTCGGCGTCGGCCAGCCCGACGCCCCGGCCGAGCGTCCCGAGCGCCACCGCGACGCCGACACCGGCCGGCCCGGCGGGCACCACCCCGGCCGTCGCCGCGCCACCCGGCGAGCCGCCGGTGGCCGACGTGCCGGCGGAGCGCTGCGGCTGACCGCCCGGCGCACCACTGTGGCTGACCGCCCGGCGCGGTCAGACCGGGCGGCCCGCCGGCTCGGCCCCGGTGAGGTCGAGCCACATGAACACCTCGTCGCGGTCGTCGCCGGTGGCGACCCGCAGCGCGCCGGGCAGCCGGCCGACCTCCCGGTAGCCGAGCCGCCGGTAGAAGGTGTCCAGGCCCAGCCCGTCGCGCACGGTCACCTGCAACGCCGTCAGTCCCAGTTCGCGGCCGAGCCGTTCGGCCTCGCGCATCAGCGTCACGCCGTGCCCGTGCCCCTGGGCGTCCGGGTGGACCATCACCCGGGTCAGGACCCGGTAGTGGGCCTTCAGGTGGAAGCGGTTGTCGGTGAGGACCGCCATGGCGACGGGGCGGTCACCGGCGTACCCGATCAGCAGTCGGTCGGTGCCGGCGGCGACGCCTGCCAGGGTCGGGTCGGCGATGGTCCGCACCTCGGCGGCGGTCACCGGCGCGACGAAACCCACGGCACCGCCGGCGTTGGTCACGTCGACCCAGAGCGCGACGATCCGGTCGCGTAGGTCGGGGGTCAGGTCGGGGTCGAGGACGAGGCGCAGGCTCACGTCGTCATCCTGACCGAACGGCCCGGGACCGGGCTCGCGATGGTGACGCGCCCGACAGGCTGCCGAGTGCGGGAGGGGGGATTCGAACCCCCACGTCCTTTCGGACAATAGGACCTAAACCTACCGCGGCTGCCGTTACGCCACTCCCGCCGACCCAGAGAGTCTAGAGGCTCGGGGAGCCGGGGGTCAGTCCAGGCCGAGGTCGCGACGCAGCTTGGCGACGTGGCCGGTGGCCTTGACGTTGTAGAGCGCCCGTTCGACCTTGCCGTCGGCGTCGATGACGAAGGTCGAGCGGATCACGCCGGTCACGGTACGGCCGTACATCTGCTTCTCGCCGTACGCGCCGTAGGCGGTGAGCACCGCCTTGTCGACATCGGACACCAGCGGAAAGGTGATCGCGTCGCGGGCGCGGAACTTCGCCAGCTTCTCCGGCTTGTCGGGGGAGATGCCGACCACCTCGAAGCCGGCGGCCTGGAGCGAGGCGAGCGAGTCGCGGAAGTCGCAGGCCTGCTTGGTGCAGCCGGGGGTCATGGCGGCCGGGTAGGCGTACAGGATGACCCGACGGCCGCGCAGGTCGGCCAGCGTGAGCGTGTCACCGGTGTCGGTGGGCAGGCTGAACTCGGGCGCGGGGTCACCGGGGGTGAGGCGGTCGGGCGCGGTCATGGCCCGACCATACCGCCGCCCACGTGTCGCCCGCCGCAGGCGGTACGGGCCCGCGGCCCGCCGCAGGTGTCACCGGTCGTGTCGCCCACCGCGAACGGCACCCGCCTCGCTGCGGGGGCGAGATCATGCTCCTGGCCTGTTGCCAACTATTGGCAACAGCATCGAGTGAGAAATAGGCTGACGCGGCCGGCGTGGACGAGCCCGCCGGCGCGTGGGAGGTCGCGTGGAAACCCTGGCGATGCACATCTCGAACGGGATCATCGACGGTCCCGTCGCCGCGGCCTTCGCGGTCCTCGCGCTGGCCGCGACGGCCTACTGCGTCCGACGCGGCCGGCAGGACCTCGACGACCGGCTGGCCCCCATGGCGGGCCTGGTCGCCGCCTTCATCTTCGCCGTGCAGATGCTCAACTTCCCGATCTTCACCGCCGGGGTGAGCGGTCACCTGCTCGGCGGCGCGCTCGCCGCCATCCTGGTCGGCCCCTGGGTGGGCGCGCTCTGCGTGGCGGTCGTGCTGGTCGTGCAGGCGCTGGTCTTCGGCGACGGCGGGGTGGCGATGCTCGGCCTCAACATCACCAACATGGCGGTACTCGGCACCGCCGCGGCGTACCTGCTGATCGCCCTGCTGCTGCGGGTGCTGCCGCGCACCCCGGCGGGCCTGGCCGTCACCGCGTTCGTCTCCGCTCTGGCCAGCGTGCTGGTCGCGGCCATGGGCTTCGTCGTGCAGTACCAGCTCGGCGGCACGGCCGACCTCGGCGGCAACCTGGCCGGCCTGGCCGGCACCATGGCCGTCTCGCACCTGCTCATCGGCATCGGCGAGGGTCTGATCACCGCCACCACCGTGGTCACCGTCGCCAAGGTCCGCCCGGACCTCGTCTACGCGCTGCGTGCCCTGAAGCCGGCCACACCGGCGCCCGTCCCGGTTGTCGGAGGTGCCCGGTGAGGAAGCGTTCCTGGGGTTTCGTGCTCGGCGGCCTGCTGGTCGCGCTGCTGCTGGCCGGCGTGGTCAGCAACTTCGCCTCCTCACACCCCGACGGGCTGGACTCGTCGCTGCGGGAGGGCTGCACCTTCGACGCCGACGACACCATCACCGGCGGCAGTTGCCCGGCGCAGCAGGAGAAGGAGCACGAGATCGGCGGCCCGCTGGCCGACTACGGGGTGGCCGGCGTCGACAACGACTTCCTGTCCACCGCGCTGTCCGGGGTGCTGGGTGTCCTGCTCACCTTCGCCGTGGCCGGCGGCGCTTTCTGGCTGGTGCGCCGTCGGGACACCCCGGCGGAGGCCGGCCCCGCCGAGCGGGACGACGTCCGCGCCGGGACCGGGAGCTAGGGGTACGCAGTGGGGGCCGGCCACGCGCACGTGCTGTACCGGGAGTCCGACTCCCCGGTGCACCGGCTCCCGCCCGAGGTCAAGATCACGGCGATGGTGGTGTTCACCGTCGCCGTGGTCGCCACCCCCCGCGAGGCGTTCTGGGCCTTCGGCGCGTACGCCCTGCTGGTCGCCTGCGTCGCGGCGCTGGCCCGGGTGCGGCCCGGGTGGCTGCTGACCCGTACGGCGATCGAGCTGCCGTTCGTGCTGTTCGCGTTCGCACTGCCGTTCGTCGCGACGGGGCAGCGGGTCGAGGTGCTCGGCGTGGGCCTGTCCGTCGAGGGCCTGTACGGCGCCTGGAACATCGTCGCCAAGGGAACCTTCGGGGTCTGGGCGTCACTGCTGCTGGCCGCGACGACCACCACCAGGGACCTGGTCGTCGGGCTGGACCGGCTGCGCTGCCCGCAGATCCTCACCCAGATCGCCACATTCATGCTGCGTTACCTCGACGTGCTGATCGGCGAGACCCGTCGGATGCGGGTGGCCCGGATCTCCCGGGGCGACGACCCGCGGTTCCTGTGGCAACTGCGCGGCTTCGCGGCGGGCGTCGGCGCGCTGTTCCTGCGGGCCTTCGAACGCGGCGAGCGGGTCTACCTGGCGATGCTCGCCCGCGGCTACACCGGCCGGATGCCGGCGGTGTGGCAGGGCGCGGGCGCGGCCACCGCCGGGCAGTGGCTGGCCGGGGCCACCGTCCCTGCCCTGGCCGGCACCGTCGCCGCCGCCGCGCTCGTCCTGACATGATCGGTACGTGCAGCCCGCCTCTCTCGACCTCCGCGGCATTCGGTACGCGTACCCGGACGGGCACGTGGCCCTGCACGGGGTCGACCTGACGGTCGGGCGCGGCGAGCGGGTTGCCCTGCTCGGGCCCAACGGCGCGGGCAAGACCACCCTGGTGCTTCATCTCAACGGCATCCTCACCCCCGCCGAGGGGAGCGTTACCGTCGGCGGTCTCACGGTGCGCCCGGACCGACCGACCCTGGCCGAGATCCGCCGCCGGGTGGGCATCGTCTTCCAGGACCCGGACGACCAGCTCTTCTTGCCCACCGTCGCCGAGGACGTGGCGTTCGGGCCGGCGAACCTGGGGCTGCGTGGGGCGGAACTGGCCGTCCGGGTCGACGAGGCCCTGGCGGCGGTGGGCATGTCGGAGCACCGGGGCCGGGCGCCGCACCACCTGTCGTTCGGCCAGCGGCGGCGGGTGGCGGTGGCCACCGTCCTTGCCATGCATCCGGAGATCCTGGTGCTCGACGAGCCGTCGTCCAACCTCGACCCGGCCGCCCGGCGGGAGCTGGCGGAGATCCTGCGCGGCCTGCCGGTGACGCTGCTGATGGTCACCCACGACCTGCCGTACGCCCTGGAGCTGTGCGACCGCTCGGTCATCCTCGACGCCGGCCGGATCGTCGCCGACGCCCCCACCCGGACCCTGCTGGCCGACGAGCCGCTGCTGTCGCGCCACCGCCTGGAACTTCCCTACGGCTTCACCCCCCGCTGACCGCCACGCCCTTGGGAGTGCGGCCGGTGGCGTGCAGGCGCAGCGCGGCGGCGGCGAGAACCCCCGCGCCGGTGATCAGCGTGACCGCGACCAGGAGGCGGGCCAGTGTGGCGGGCCAGGGACTGGGGGCGACGGCGGTGCCGAGGACGGCGGCGTTGGCGACCCCGGCGAACAGCGCCAGGCACGCGCCGGCCAGGGCGACCGCCAGTTCGGCGGCGGGCCGGCGGGCCAGTGCCCAGCCCCCGGCGACGACCGCCCCGACGGCGGTGAGCAGTGCCCACACCTGGCCGCCGAGCAGCCCGAGCAGCACCCCGCCGACGCCCTCGGCCCCGGCGTCCAGTTCCCGCCCGACGACGAGCACCACCCCGGCCGTCCCACCGGCGACCAGCAGCCCGCCGAGCCCGCGCAGGGCCCGGCCGCCCGGTCGGGACGCCGCGGGCAGCAGCCCGGCCGCGCCCACCGCCAGCGCCCCGAGCGTGATCCCGACCCACCAGGTGTACGCGTCCGGTGGCGGCACCCAGTCGAGGGCACCGCGGATCTGCCCCGCCTCGCCGCCGACGCGCAGCGGCACCACCCAGTCGCGTACCCGGTGCTCCCGGTCGGGGTCGGCGCGCACCGGCGCGGGCGGGGCCGCCTCGAGCCACAGTGCCCGCTGGTCGTGCCAACGGGCGGTCGGTCCGTCGCCGATCCGCCGCCAGTCCGGCGGGGCCGCCGGGTTGGCCTCGGCGGGCACCCGGGTCTGCCCGGCGATGGTGCGGTTGAGGTACGTGGCGGGGGAGCGCAGGTTCTCGTACACGCCGTCTGGCCCGACCCGCAGGTACGGCTCGCCGGAGTAGCCGACGACCTCGACGGTCCGGCCGCCGGTGCTGGTCAACTCCAGCCGGGCGCCCGCCTCGACGACCCGGACGCGCAGCCCGGCGTCGGCCGGTTCCAGCGACGTGACGCTCACCCGGTAGTCGGTGCCGTCGGGAGCATCGGCACCGTGGGCGAGGGCCGGCGCGGCGGTGGCCGCGAGGGCGGCGAGCATCCCGACGACCACCAGGGCGGCACGGGCGGCCAGGGCCACCAGGGCGGCCACGGCGGCACGGGACGCCGGGTTCACCAGGGCGGCACGGGCCGCCGGCGGGGTGTGGCTCACCGGCTGGCCGCCTCCACGGCCGCCCGGATGTTCTCCGGCGTCCAGTCCTGGACGCGTTGCCCATCGACCAGGATGGTCGGGGTGCCGGCGATTCCGGCCCGGCTGGCCTCCTCGGTCACGTGCTCGGTCCACCCGGTGTAGGTGTCGTCGCGGACGCAGGAGCCGAAGGTGTCGCGGTCCAGCCCGACACCGACACCGATGTCGATCAGCTCGTCGTCGCTCAGCCCGGCGCCACCCTCGGGCGGCTGCCGTTCGAACAACGCTTCGCTGAACTCGCTGAACTTCCCGCCCTCGGCGGCGCAGCCGGCGGCCGCGGACGACCGGGTCGAGTACTCCGTGCTGGAGTAGCGGTTCAGGTAGGCGACCGGGTGGTAGACGACGCGGACCTTGCCCTCGGTGACCAGTTCGTCGAGGGTGGCCCCGCTGGCCTGCTCGAACTGCTTGCAGGCCGGGCAGAGGTAGTCCTCGTAGACGTCGACGGTCACCGGGCCGGAGCCGACCACGATGCCCGTGCCGCTGTCGTTGGCCCCGGGCGGGGCCGTCCAGTCGTCGGCGCGCTGACTCGACCAGACGCCCCAGCCGATCAGTCCGGCGACGACGAGGACGGCCACGGCCGCCGCCGTCGTCCACAGGGTGCGCCGACGACGCCTCTCCCGGGCGATCTGCTCGCGTACGACCCGGGCCGCGTCCCTGCGGTCCTTGCGGCTACTCATCCTCGTCCTCCACCGGTCCGCCCGCGAGCACGCCGTCGACCGACAGCGGGGTGCGGGGTCGCAACAGCAGGAACCCGGCCAGCGCCAGGAATCCCAGGTCCCGGAGGATCTCCGGAAGGTAGCTCGGGGACTGCCCGGGGGGCAGCTCGCCGCCGGTGCCGAAGCAGCCGCAGTCGATCGCCAGGCCGCGCGCCCAGGCCGAGGCGATGCCGGCGACGAACACCGCCAGCAACACCGCGGACACACCGGCACTCAACCGGGTGGCCAGTCCGAGCAGCAGCAGGACGCCCAGCGCCAGCTCCACGAACGGCAGCGCGGCACCGACGGCGGTGGCCAACTCGTACGGCATGACCTGGTACGCGTTGACGGCCCGACCGGAGGCGGCCAGGTCGCCGACCTTCGTCGCACCGGCGTACAGCCAGACGGCGGCCAGGCCCAGCCGGACGGCGAGGCCGATCCAGGGGGCGACGGCGGCCCACCGGGTGGTGGTCCGTGGGCGGGCTGGTGCGGTCATGGTCATTGGTCGTCCCGTTCCGGCCGGCGGTTCCCGTTCACCCCGCGATGGCCTTGCCGACGGCGTCGACCAGGTCAGCCCGGGCGCGGGCGACCCGGGAGCGGATGGTTCCCACGGGCACTCCCTCCACGGCGGCGGCCTCGGCGTAGGACAGGCCGAGGAGCTGGGTCAGGACGAACGCGCTGCGCCGCTCGGCGGGCAGCCGGCCGACCAGGTCGGCGGCACCGAGCTGACCGGCCGGGTCGGGGTGCGGCACGTCGGTGTGGGCGTGTGCGGTGAGCCGGTCGTCGAGCCGGCGGCGGCGGACCACGGTGCGCAGGTGGTCGGCGCAGGCGCGGCGGGCGATGCCGAGCAGCCAGGTGCGGGCCGAGGAACGTCCCGCGAAGGAGGGGAGCGCCCGCAGCGCTCGCAGGTAGGTCTCCTGGGTGAGGTCGTCGGCGCTGTCGGGGTCGACCAGGGCGGCTGTGAACCGCCACACGTCGGCCTGGGTGGCGCGCACGAAGGCCGCCTGGGCGGCCGGGTCGCCGTCGCGGGCCGCCAGCGCCCACGCGGTCGCCGGGTCCTCCCCCGGGTTGGCCGGGCCGGGGACGGAGACGTCACGCGGGGCGGGGATCACGTCAACCGAGAGTACGCCGCGCAGCCGGGCGGGACAGGGTCCTTCGGCCCCTTCATGGCCTGCGCCACGCCGGGAACTTTTCCCGCGCCGGGTCCGACTACCCGAACGTGACCGCCGACGACAAACCCGCCCCGCAGCCGCCCACCGGCGAGCGGGGTGTCCCGGAGCGTGTCGGGGGCCGCCCCGGTTCTGCGGCGCGGGCCTGTCCGCGTTCGGGTCGCACGGCGCGTCGCGCCGACGGGAGGCATCGGCGTCCGTCGACGGCCGAGGGTGGTGGCGACGCGCCGGGCCGGGTCGCCGAGGACGGGTGTCTTCGGCGAGCATGACCGTCATGACTGCCGCCCTCCGCCGCCGGCTCGCCGCCCTCGCCGGCCTGCTGGTCACTGTCGTCGCCCTGCTGGTCGCCCCGGCCACCCCCGCCAGCGCCCACGCGGTGCTGGTCAGCACCAGCCCCACCGCGTCGGCGGTGACGCCCAGCGGGCCCAGCGAGGTGGTGCTGACCTTCAGTGAGTCGGTGCGGAAGGTGCCCGGGAAGATCCGGGTGATCGCGCCGGACGGGTCCCGGGCGGACCGGGGCGAGCCGCGGTTCGACGGCCCGGTGGTGACCGTGCCGGTCGACCCGGCCGGTGGGCGGGGCACCTATCTGGTCACCTACCGGGTGATCTCCGCCGACAGCCACCCGGTGTCCGGAGCGTTCACCTACTCGGTGGGTTCGCCCTCGCCGCCGCCCGTGGACTCCGGCGACGACAGCCGCGCCGATCCGGTGGTGGGCGTCGCCGTCAAGGTCGCCAAGTTCGTCGGCTACGTCGGCCTGCTGTTGCTGGTCGGCGCGGCACTGGTGCTGGCCGTGCTGTGGCCGGGTCGGCTGCCCCGGCGGGGTCCGGCCCGGCTGGCCTGGACGGGCCTCGGCCTGCTGGCGTTCGCCACGGTGGCGGGCCTGCTGCTCCAGGTGCCGTACACCGTCGGCGGCGGGGTGTTCGACGTCACCGGCGAGGGCCTGGGCGCGGTGCTGGGCAGCACGTTCGGCGCGGCGCACCTGGTGCGGCTGGGCCTGTTGGCGGCGGCGGCGTTCCTGCTGCGTCCCCTGCTGGCGGGGCCGGTCGGCCGGACGGACCTGGTCATCCTGGGCATCCTCGGCACGGTGGCGCTGCTCACCTGGCCGCTGGCCGGGCACCCGGCGGCCTCGCCCGCACCGGCCGTGTCGGTGGTGGTCGACGCGGTGCACCTGGGCAGCATGGCGGTCTGGCTGGGCGGGCTGGTGATGCTCGGCGGGTTCCTGCTGCGCCGCGCGAACGAGCGGGAACTGGAGGCGATCCTGCCGATCTGGTCGCGGTGGGCCGCTCTCGCCGTCGCCGCGCTGCTGCTCGCCGGCACCGTGCAGGCGTTGATCGAGGTGGCCACCCCGAGCGCCCTCGTCGGCACCACGTACGGGCGGCTGGTGCTGGCCAAGGTCGTGCTGTTCGCGCTCGTCGTCGGGGTGGCCGCGTACTCCCGGCAGTTGGTGCGGCGGCGCACGGCGGCGGGCTCGCCGACGTCGATGCGCCGGGCGGTCTGGGCCGAGTTGGGGATCACGGCGGTGGTCCTCGCGGTCTCCGCCACGCTGGTGCAGACCACGCCCGCCCGTTCCGCCGACACCGAGGGAGCCGGCGCGGACAGCGGCTACTTCACCACCACCGTGACCAGTCCGCTCTACTCCCTCCAGGTGGAGGTGGACCCGGCGGAACCGGGCAACAACTCGGTGCACTTCTACGCGTACTCGCTCGACAACCGGCCGCTTCCGGTGCAGGAGTGGAGGGCCACCGTCGCGCTGCCGTCGGCGGGAATCGAGCCGATCACGATCCCGTTGCTGCCGTTGACCGACAACCATGCCACCGGCGAGATCGCCCTGCCGGCGGCCGGCGACTGGGAGCTGTCCGTCACCGCCCGTACCACCGAGATCGACCAGGCGACGGTGACCGTCACCGTGCCCGTCCGTTAGAAAGGATCTCCGTGATGACCCGTCTCCGGCGTACCGCAACCGCCGCTGCCGCCCTGACACTCGGCGTCGTCGCCACGGCCGTGTTCGGCTTCGTGGCGCCCGCGTCGGCGCACGTCACGGTCAACCCGAAGGAGGCCACCCAGGGCGGGTACGGTCGCTTCGCGTTCCGGGTGCCGAACGAGAGCGACACGGCGTCGACCACGAAGGTCGAGGTGTTCCTGCCGGAGAACGCGCCGGTCGGTTCGGTGAGCACCATGCCCGTGCCGGGCTGGACGACGGTGGTGGACAAGCGGACGGTCGACCCGCCGGTCGAGGTGCACGGGGCCCAGCTCACCGAGGTGGTGTCGAAGGTGACCTGGACGGCGACCGAGGGTGCCGCCATCGCGCCGGGCACCTTCCAGGAGTTCCCGGTCTCGATGGGCCCGCTGCCGCAGGTCGACACGATGGTCTTCAAGTCGTTGCAGACGTACTCCGACGGGGCCGTGGTGCGCTGGATCGACGAGCCGGTCGCCGGCGGGGAGGAGCCGGCCAACCCCGCGCCCGTGCTCACCCTCACCGCCGCCGACGCCCCGGCCGACCCGGCCGCGGCCGACGCGCCCGCTGCCGCGGCGGGCACCGACGACGGGGACGGCGGCGACGGACTCGCCGTCGGGCTCGGCGTCGCCGGGCTGGTCGCCGGCCTGGGCGGGCTCGTGCTCGGCGGGCTGGCGTTCACCCGTACCCGCCGGGAGCCGAACCCGCAGCAGCCCTGACCCGTACCGCGTCGTCCCGGCCCGTCGGACCTTCCGGCGGGCCGGCTGCCTTCCGGCCCCCGTGTCGTGGATATCCGCTGATCAGCGGCTCCGCGTCGGTAAGGTCTGCCGGGTACCTGGCTACGGAGGGGGACGAGGCGGATGCGGGTCGTGCGCGTGCTGGCCGGAATGCTGCTGTTGGCCGCCGGGGTTCCGGCGCTGTTCGTCGCCGCCGGGCTCGGCCTGCTCACCGGGCACGCCGAGCCCGACGGGGCGTTCTCGGCCCGGTTCGAGACCGTGCAGACCGCCGGCCACGCCGTCGTCGTCGACGACCTGGACAAGCTGCTGCGCGCCGAGGCGCCGTTCGTCCGGGCGGGGCGGGCCGAGCTGCGGTTGCAGGCGCGTACGCCGGACGGGCCGGCCTTCCTCGGCCTGGCTCCCACCGCTGAGGTCGAGCGCTGGCTCGCCGAGGTGCCGCACGCCGCGGTGCGCCGGGTGGCGCTGGCCCGTGGCCCGCTGCCGGTCCGCCTGGCACCCGCCGGGCCGTCGAGGGCGTCGTCCGCCGCGCCCGTGCGGCCCGCGACGGCTCCCTTCTGGGTACGCGACGGCGTCGGTGCCGTGGAGTGGAACCCGGCTGACCTCCAGGATCGGCGGCTGAGCCTGGTGGTGATGCGTCCGGACGGTCGTGCCGATCTCACCCTGGACCTGCGCGCCGAGTGGGAGGCCGGGTGGATCGCCCCGGTGACCTGGGGGACGTTGACCGCAGGACTGCTGCTGGTGATGGTGGCGGGGCTGCTCCTGCTGCGCCCGGTGGGCCTGCGCGAGGTCGTCTGGGTGGTCGAGCCCGACCAGGTGCCGGTGCTCGCCGGCCGGCTCGGGGTGACGTCGCTCAGTGGGCTCGGCGCGCAGCCGACCGGGCCGCGTCCCGGGGTGGAGCGTCAACTGGTGGCGGTGGGTGCCGCCAGCCGTCCGGCGCTCGGGCCCGTGCCGGCACGCCGCCCGGCCACCCTCGCCGACCTGCCCGCGCCGCAACGCCCCGCCCCGGCCGGTGGTGCCGTTGCTGCGGGCGGTTCCGCTCCGGCCGCTCCCGCCGGTGCGGCTGGTGGTGGTGCGGCTCGTGGCGGCGAGTCGATCGCCCTCACCCTGGCCTGGCCGCCGCTGTCCGCCGCCGAACAGTCGGATCGGCTTCGCCCTGCCGTCCCACCGGACGGCCGCCGACGGTGACGTCGCTGAGCCGGCGGTGCCGCCGCTGAGCCGCCGGGTGACCCGTTGAGCCGGCGGTGCCGCCGTTGAGCCGCCGGTGCCGCCGTTCAGCCGACGGGTGACCCGCTGAACAGCGGCGGACGGCCCTCCGCGCTGCCGACGCGGAGGGCCGTCCTGCCACCGGGGGATCGGTGCCTGTCCGAGAAGAGTCCGGGGCAGGTGTGACCAGGTTAGCGGCAAAGGGCCGCTGTCGGGAAGAGTGTCCCTTTCGGTGGTCTCGTCCGGCTAACGCCCCGGACGGGCTCCGCCGCCCGACGGGGTCGCGCCCCGTGCCCCTGACCGGCCCGCCTGCCGCCCGCGCCGTGACCCGACGACCCGCACCCCGCCCGTCGGCAGCGTCACCAGCAGCAGCAGCGCCAACAGGACGTACGTGTTGCGCAGCAGGAACTCCACCGGCGAGTCGGTGCGTACCGGAGCCACACCCCAGTCCTGGAAGGACACCACGCCGTACACGATGATCGCCGACGTGCCCACGGCGAGCGTGGCCCAGCCGCGTCGCCGCCGCGCACCCGCCGGGGTCGACCGGTCGGCGCTCAGAGCCGCGTCGGTGAGCACCACCACCGCCGGGATGAACCAGTAGATGTGGTGCGTCCAGGTGATCGGGCTGACCAGCGCCCCGACCAGGCCGGTCAGGGTCAGGGCGACCAGTGGCCGCCCGGCGCGGGTGGCCCGCACCGCCCGCCACAGTCCGTAGGCGACCACGACCGCGACGAGCACCAACCAGGGCAGCCGGTGCGGCTCGGTCGGGGCGGTGATGCGGCTGAGCAGGCCGAACAGCGACTGGTTTCCCGTGTAGTCCGTGCGGCCCACCCGGTCGGTGGCCCACAGCTCGTGTGTCCAGAAGCGCCAGGAGTCGCGGGGCGCCACCGCCGCCGCGAGCAGCGTCGCCACCGCGGCCGTCGCGCTCGCCACCGCCGCCGCCCGCCACCGCCGGGTCGCCAGCAGGTAGACGATGAAGATGCCCGGGAAGAGCTTGAGCGCCGTCGCCAGCCCGATGCCGACGCCCGCCCAGCGCCCGTTGCGGGGTACGGCGAACAGCACGTCGGCCAGGATCAGCACGACCAGCAGCATGTTGATCTGGCCGAAGGTGATCGTCTCCCGGGTGCTCTCCACCGCGAACACCAGCAGTACGCCGATGCTGAGGATGAACAGTCGGGGCAGATGGTGCCGGGCGGCCAGCGGTTCGACCAGCCATCGGGTGGTGACCACCACGCCGACGCAGGTGAGGGTCGTGAAGATCGCGATGGTGGCGCCCAGCGGCAGCACCGCGAACGGCCGCAGCAGCAGCGCGGCGAAGGGCGGATAGGTGAAGTACAACTCGCCCTGCACCCGGTCCGGCTGCACGTAGTCGTACAACGGGTTGCCGGCCGCCCACCAGTCCATGGCCCGCATGTAGATCTTGAGGTCGAAGAAGTCGTGTACGAGACCGGGCAGGTAGAGCGCCGGGAGCACGGCCGCCAGCGCCAGCACGGCGACCACCCGGCGGACCTTACGGCCGCCGGAGTCGTGGTCGGTGTCGGCGGGCGGCGCGGCTGTTTCGGCGGACACGGGGAAACCCTAGCGGTCGGTCGCGCCGACGGCGCGGTGCCACGGGTCGTGCGCTGCGCGTAGGCTTGGCCGGTGGCTGATCTTCTCGTCTGGATCGACTGTGAGATGACCGGGCTCGACCTTCGTGGCGACAAGCTGATCGAGGTCGCCGCGCTCGTCACCGACCCCGACCTCAACGTGCTCGGTGAGGGTGTCGACGTGGTGATCCACGCCGACGAGGCGGCGCTGGAGGCGATGCCGGAGATCGTGCGGACCATGCACGGCAAGTCGGGGCTGACAGAGGAGGTGCGCCGCTCCGCCGTCACCCTGGCCGAGGCCGAGGACATGGTGCTCGACTACGTCACCAGTCACGTGAAGGATCCGCGCAGCGCGCCGCTGTGCGGCAACTCCATCGCCACCGACCGGGGTTTCATCGCCCGGGACATGCCCCGTCTCGACGCCCATCTGCACTACCGGATGATCGACGTGTCCTCGATCAAGGAGTTGTGCCGCCGCTGGTATCCGCGGGTGTACTTCGGCCAGCCGCAGAAGGGGCTGGCGCACCGGGCCCTGGCGGACATCCGGGAGAGCATCCGGGAGCTGGAGTACTACCGGCGTACGGTCTTCGTCCCGCTGCCCGGTCCGGACGTGGAGACCGCCAAGGCCATCGCCGCCGAGTTGTGACCCCCCGCCGACAACCCGGTGGACGCGGTCGGCAATGGTGGGGGTATGATTTCTCCGCACCCGCCCGGGGCGTTCGACCGGGTGCGGCGGCATGGTGGCTGTAGCTCAGTTGGCAGAGCACCGGGTTGTGGTCCCGGTTGTCGTGGGTTCAATTCCCATCAGTCACCCCAGGTAAGACCCAGGTCAGGGCCGGTTCTCACCGGCCCTGACGCATTTTCAGGGGCATGGTGGGGGCGCTACCGGGGGTGGGGTGTCTCACCGCGAGCCAGCATCTCGATCAGGCGATCGAGCCGGCGCTGCCGGGTCTGTGGGGTGCGCGCCGTGGTCACCCGGAACAGGACGGCGTAGCGGTTCTGGGCGTTCAAGGTGTCGAACGTGCGCCGAGCGGCCTCGACCTCGCCGAGGGCCGCGACGAGGTCGTCCGGCATCTCGATGGTCGCTGACCCGGCGTAGGCGGCGTCCCAGCGGCCGTCGGCTCTGGCTCGTTCGATCTCGGAGAACCCGCGCGGGCGCATTCTCCCCTCGTCGATGAGCCGCGCCACGTGCGTGACGTTGCGGGCGGACCACAGGCTGCGCTGCCGGCGCGGGGTGAAGCGTCGCTGGTACGTCGCGGTGTCGACGGTCCTGGACTGGCCGTCGATCCACCCGCTGCACAGTGCCTCGTCGAGGGCCTGCGCGTAGGTCAGCGACGTGGGAGTGGTGACGCCCTTCTTCGCCAGCGTCAGCCAGACCCCGTCGGAGGCGTCCTCGTGGTCGTCGAGCCACGCCCGCCACGCCCCGGCGTCGGCAACGACGAGCGGGCCGCCATCGTCCGCGCGGTGCTCTGCCCGATCCGGTGGCTGATCGGTCATCCGGCGCTCGATGCCTCCTGCGTTGCCGCCCACGCGGCGATCCTACGCGCGCTCTCGGCCTCGGAGAGATCCTCGACGCGGGACATGATCGACCAGCGGACACCGAACGGGTCGCGGATGGAGGCGAACCTGTCGCCGGAGACGAAGGTGCTCACCGCTTCGCGGACCGTCGCTCCGGCCTGTTCGGCACGCTCGACGACCGCATCGACGTCCGCGCAGTACAGGCCCATCGAGTAGCAGGCACCATCCCCTCCGGGTGCAGGCACCAGACCGTGGTCGGGACTGGGCTCGCCGAGCTGGAGCCTGCCGTTGCCGAAGTCGAGCTCCGCGTGCACCGTGACGCCCCCGATCTCGGTGACGTCGACCACCCGAGCGCCGAACACCGACCGGTAGAATTCGATGGCGTCCGACGCACCTTCGACGGCCAGGAACGGGGTCAGACTCGTCGAGCCGTGTGGGATGCCGTCGGTGGTGTGCTCACCCGTCGCCCCGCGACGGGGCGTGTCGTGTTCGTCCATGAATCGACCGTACGTGTGTGCTCGCGGCACCGGCTTGAAGATTCGCGACGACCCGGCGGGAGGGCACCACCATGACCAGCCTCGGCAGCGGACGCGGCATCCTCTACCCCGCCCGGCTGCCGTCCTTCCACCGCGTCCCGGCCCCTGCGGAACTGAGCGAACTCGTCCGGTGGTTCTGGATTCCGCGGTGGAACCTCGCGCCCGGCAGAACCTCCCGCCAGGAACTGTTGCCGTTCCCGGCTTCCAACCTCGTGGTCGAGCCCGGCGGCGTGTCCCTCGTCGGCCCCACAACCGGGGTGTCGCACCGGGATCTCCGTGGCCGCGGTTGGGCGGTCGGCGCCCTGCTGCGACCAGCCGGGATCGCGTCGCTGCGCACCGCCCCAACCGACATCCGGGACACCCACGTGCCCTTCGACGCCCCGGACCTGCACCACACCGTCTCGGCCGCGATGCGCGACGACGACGAGACGGCTGGTCGGGACCGCGCGGTCCTGGCCTGCACGGAGTTCTGGGCGGCTCGGGCCCTGACACCGCCCGACGAGGGCGGCGCGCTGGCCAACGCGATGGAGGACCTCATCGCCTCCGATCCGTCGATCGTGCGCGTCGACCAGGTCGCACAGCACCTCGGCATCTCGACCCGTGGCGTGCAGCGGCTGGCACAGCGTCATGTCGGGCTGACACCCCTGGCCATCATCCGCCGCTACCGGCTGCAGGACGCCGCGCAGCGACTACGCAACGACCCCTCGGCGACCATCTCGCAGGTGGCCGCTGAACTCGGCTACGCCGACCACGCGCACCTCAGCACCGACTTCCGGCGCGTCCTCGGCTTCACCCCGAACTCCTACCGCAAGGGCGAGAACGCCCCGTCGAGGTAGGCGGAACGTCGCCACCTCGACGGGGCGGAGGAGACCGTCCCGGGCCGGTGCGGCGAACGGCCCACGTCGTTGGTCGCCCGGGTCACGGGTTCGGGGTGACCTCCGGGTCGGCCGTCTCCGGGTCGGCCGTCTCCGGGTCGGCCGTCTCCGGGTCGGCCGTCTCCGGGTCGGCCGTCTCCGGATCCGCTGCCGCCGGCTCGTACGGCAGGGCGCTGCCCTTGACGTACTGCTCCCAGCTCATGTTCCAGTCGGTCCAGCCGTTGCCGTTCTGGAGCTTCCGCTCGGTGCCCTTGACGGTCACCGGATCGCCGATGTGGGTGTTCTTGAACAGCCAGGCACCGTTGGCCATGGACACGTTCACGCAGCCGTGCGAGACGTTCCTGGTGCCCTGCTGCCCCTCCGACCAGGGCGCGGCGTGGATGAACTCGCCGCCCCAGGTGAGCCGCTGGGCGTAGTCGATCTTCGTGCGGTAGCCCTCCTCGGGGCCCAGTTCCTCGTACGTGTCGAAGACCGTCTTGCGCAGTTTCTCGATGACGACCATGGTGCCGCTGGACGACGGCGTGCTCTTCTTGCCCAGGCTCACCGGGATGGTCCTGACCACCGAACCGTCCTTCGTGACGGTCATCCGCTTGGTGCGGTTGTCGACCGTCATCACCACCGCCGGACCGATCTTGATGTCGACGGTCAGGTCGGCGCGGCCGTACCAGCCGTCGCCGAGCGGCAGGCCCCCGGCCTGCACCCGGTACGACACGGCGCTGCCCGCCTGCCAGAACTCCTTCGGCCGGTAGCGGATCTCGGTGGGGCTGGCCCAGTGCCAGATGCCCTCCTGGGCGGGCGTGGCGGTGACGGACATCCGGCGCTGCACGTCGTCGCGGTGGCTCTCCGGGATCGCCCGGCTGAACCGCACGATCAGCGGCATGCCCACCCCGACGGTCTGGTCGTCGCCGAGGAAGCTCATCACCCGTACCTGGTTGGCGGGCTTCGCCATGGTGGTGAACGTGCTGGTGGCCGTCGCCGGTCTGCCGTCGTCGCCGGTCGCCGTCACGGTCGCGGTGTAGGTCTCGCCGTACTCCAGCGCGCCGGTCGGCAGCCAACTCGCGCCGTCGGCGGCGAGAGCACCCTCGACACTCTCGCCGGCGGCGTCCTTCAGCTCGACGACCGTGTCCTCGGCGTCCTTCGTGGTGAACGTGATCGAGGTCGACGCCGGCACATCCGTCGCGTCGGCGGCCGGTTCGGTGATGGCGGCCGACGCCTTCGGTGCGGCCGGCTGGTCGACGCCGCCGTGCCAGCCCGAGGGTTCGTCGCCGCCGCCGGTGCAGCCGGAGGTCAGTGCCAGGGCGACGGCGAGCACTCCTGCCGCCAGTACGCTGCGCCGCCGGTTCGTGTCCCGAACTCGCATGGTGTCCTCACAGTCGTGGTCCTGATCGCCCATCGTCTCTCACAGACGCACCGGAACACCTACCCGTTGCCGAACGTGAACCGAAACACGTTAGGGCGGATTGTCCGGATGGTGACAGGACTCCGGTCGTGGCCGACCCTCCCGCGCCGACGACGGCTCAGAACGCCGGGCCCGCGCCACCCTCCGGCACCGGCAGGGCGCTGCCCTTGACGAACTCCGCCCAGCTCAGGCTCCACGCCGTCCACCCGTTGCCGGCGGCAAGCTTGCGCTCGGTGCCCGTGATGGTGATCGGGTCGCCGACCCGGGTCTTGCCGAACAGCCAGCGGGCGTTCGCCATGGAGACGTTCACGCAGCCGTGCGAGACGTTCTGTCGGCCCTGCACGTTCTCCGACCAGGGCGCGGCGTGGATGTACTCGCCGCCCCAGGTGAGTCGCTGGGCGAACTCGATGTCGGTGACGTAGCGGTTCTCCGGATCCGGGTCGTCCATGGTGTCGAAGACCGTGGCCTCCTTCTTCTCCATCACCACCATCGTGCCGCTGGAGGAGGGCGTCTTCTTCTTGCCGAGGCTCACCGGCACGGTGCGGACGACCTGGCCGTTCTCGTACACGGTCATCTGCTTGGTGGCGTTGTCGACCTTCATCTCGAAGGCCCGGCCGATCTTCGCCGTGGCGCCGCGGTCCACGTTGCCGTAGCGGCCGTTGCTCAGCGGGATGCCGGCCAGCGCGATCCGCACGCTCAACGTCGTGCCGGGCTTCCAGTACTCCGGGGCCCGGTAGTACGCCTGGGTGCCGTTGTCCACCCAGTGCCACGCGCCGGGCTGCGGCGGATCCGTCCGGACGAACATCCGCTTCTGCACGGCCGCCCGATCCTTCTCCGGAATGCCCGGATGGAACTCGGCAACCACCGGCATCGCCACGCCGTAGGTCCGGTCGTCGAACAGGTACAGCCCAGAGTTGATCATCGACGACGGTTTCCTCATCGTCGTGAAGCTGCTGGTGCCCTGGCCGGCGGTGCCGTCGGGTCGGGTCGCGGTCACCGTGGCGGTGTAGCGCGTGGCCCACTTCAACGGTGCGGACGGCACCCACGAGGAGCCGTCCGCGCGCAACCTGCCCTCGACCTCCTTGCCGTCGGAGGTGGTCAGCGTGACCTGGGACACCTTGCCGCCGTCCGGTAGCTGCGCGCTGATCTCGGCGCTCACCGGGCGGTTCTTCGACCCGTCGGCCGGGCTCACCACCAGGGCCGCCCCTGACGGTGTCGTCGCCGGATCCGGGCTGGCGGTCGAGCTGGGTGCCGCACCGTCCACGAACTGCACCTGGCCGCGGTCCTCACCGCAGCCGGTCAACGCCATCGACGCCACCAGGCCCAGGACACCCACGATCGTCCCGGCCCGCGCGAACCCGCCCATCCGTACCTCTGTCTCTCCGGCACGCCGGCTCACCCGCCGCCGCACGCCTTCCCGCACCTGGCGGACATCGTGCCGCATGACGCTTGCCCGGCCAGCCCTGGTCGTCGACATAGCGGGGTGTTTGTCCCTTACGTGTGGGAAAGATCGACCAAAGGGTGGACCCGGGGATCGGATTGGAACCCCGCTCACGGGGCGTGCTAATCTTCTCCCCGTTGCCGACGAGCGCCGCTAGCTCAACTGGCAGAGCAGCGGACTCTTAATCCGCGGGTTCGGGGTTCGAGTCCCTGGCGGCGCACCAACGATCAAGGCCCTGACCTGGTGGTTATCACCGGGTCGGGGCCTTTTTCGCGTACGTCGGTGGTGGGTGGTCGCTCGGTGGGTGCTCGGGAGCCGTTGGACCGTGCCGGCGTTGCTGGGACGTGTCGTTGTTCCGTGGACGCCTGCGCTCATCGCAGTTTCTGGTGACCGAGGGCAGTCACGAGCAGCGAGACGCATTGCTGGGCGCCCACCTCGGGCGGGGCGTCGGTGACCATTCCCATCCGGGCAGGCGACTGGACAAGGCGATCTACGTGGCCGAGGTGATGCCGCTGCTGGTGAATGTGCGTCGGTGCTGGCCACTGTCGGGGGTGGAGTACCAGCGGGCAGGCACAGTCCCCAGCTTCACGCGTACGATACCGTCCCTGGACCCCCTCGATCCGCGGTGAGCATGAACAAGACGGAGCGCGAACAGACTCGTCGCCTTGCGGCGGATCTCAGACGGTGGAGCCAACGCGCGGCGGACGTCCAGGCCTGGCACCAGGCTGTCCAGGACGCGGCCAGCGGCGACGAACAGGCCCTGCGCTCACGGAGTGTCATGGTCGGCCGTGCGGGCGAAGCCGCCTGGCGCGTGCTCCCACTGCGGATCAGCGACGTGGCGGTCGTCCGGCGGCTGTGGCAGAGAGCCACGCTTCCCGTGGCGACGACCGACGACCGCGCACTGCTGCGCCTGCTCACCAGGGACGTACCCCGGGCCATCGCCGACGTCGCACCCGTGCTCGGCGTGCGCCGTTTCTTCACCGGCTCGGCGAGGAGACAGTCGGCCGTCGTGGCAGGCGAGTTCCTGCGCCGGCACCACGCTGCGGTCGTCGGCAACGGCGGGCCTGGTCGCCTGGAACGCCTCGGCGCTTTCACCGCGCCGGCCGAGCCGGGCAGGCTCGGGTTGGCGGCGCTGCTCGACCCGGCTCTCCGCTTCGACCTCGTCTCCGGAACGGCCACACCGGCGCCCGAGATCCTGGACCGGCCGGTCGTCGACGGACTACCCGACGCGCTGGACACCATCGCCAAGGTCGTCGCAGGCGAAGCCTCGTACCGGTCAGCGGCGCGCGATGCAGGTGAGCAGGTCAGACGCGCCGGGGTCCGACAGGTCCTCGGCGAGATGCCGGTGGAGGCGTTGAAGACCGCCACCCGCGACCGGCTCCGGCTGGGGCCGCTCACCGAGGCGGGCATCAGCACCGTGCAGGAGGTGCTGGACGACGGTGTGAACCTGCAGGCGCTTCCGGGCGTCGGGGAGACGTCAGCCCGGCGCATGCTCGGGGCGGCACAGACCCTGTGGCGGACGACGTACGACGAGATGCCGATCCGGATCGACATCGACCACCGTCGCCCGGAGACCACCCGGCTGCTGCACTGCCTCGCCGAATGGGACTCGTGCCGGCAGACCCGAGGAGCGGCTGCCGACCTCGAACGGGCAGCCGAACTCGAACCGCTACGGGCCGCGATCACCTCCGGTGTCACCCACCTGCTCGTCATCCCGGCCCGGCAGCTCGCCGCCGCAGGGCTCGCCGAGAGCATCCAGCTGGTCAGACGGCGAGCCAAACTGCTCGGCACGTCGTCCGCGTCCGGCCGGCGGAACGTCGGCGTGGACCCGTGGGACGACTTCCTCGCCCGACCCGCCGACTACTTCGCCATGCTCGCCGAGCTGGGGTTCGTCACCGAGGATGACGACGCGGTGCACGGCGACCTCCCGGAGGAGATCATCCAGGCGGTACGCGACCAGGTGCTCGACGGTGAACACCTGACCGCGTCGCTGCGCGGCTACCAGAGCTTCGGCGCCCGCTTCGCGCTCGTGCAGCGCAAGGTCGTCATCGGGGACGAGATGGGCCTCGGCAAGACCGTCGAGGCGCTCGCGGTCCTCGCTCACCTGCACAGCAGGGGGAAGACCCACTTCCTCGTGGTCTGCCCGGCGGCGGTGGTGACCAACTGGGTGCGCGAGGTCTCGAGCAAGACGAAGCTGCGGGCGTGCCGGGTCCACGGACCGGAACGCGACCGCGCCGCCCGCACGTGGCTGCGCGACGGCGGCGTCGCCGTCACCACCTACGAGACCCTGGCGTGGTGGGAGCCCGCGCTGCGGGAACTCCGCGGCCTGGCGTGCGTCGTCGTCGACGAGGCCCACTACATCAAGAACCCGCAGGCGCAGCGGACGATCAGGACGAAGCGACTCGTGGAGGAGTCGGAACGCGCGATCCTGCTCACCGGTACGCCGCTGGAAAACAGGGTCGACGAGTTCCGCAACCTGGCCTCCTACGTACGCCCGGATCTCACCGTGGACGCCGACGACCTGTCACCGCGGACGTTCCGCCGGCAGATCGCACCGGCGTATCTGCGCCGCAACCAGGAGGACGTGCTGGCCGAACTTCCGCAGCTCATCGAGGTCGAGGAATGGCTACCCCTCTCCGCAGCGGACCGCTCGCGGTATCGGGGCGCGGTCGAGCGCGGGAACTTCATGGAGATGCGCCAGGCGGCGATGCTCGGAGCAGCCCAGTCCACCAAGATGCAGCGCCTCGTCGAGATTGTCCGCGAAGCGGCGGAGAACGAGCGCCGCATCATCGTGTTCTCCCACTTCAGGAACGTGCTCGACCTCGTGGCCCGATCGTTGCCGGGGCCGGTGTTCGGGCCCCTCACGGGCTCTGTGCCAGCCGGCCGACGCCAGCAGCTGGTGGACCAGTTCTCGTCCGCCAGGCACGGCGCCGTCCTGGTGGCCCAGATCGTGGCCGGTGGCGTCGGGCTCAACATCCAGTCCGCGTCCGTGGTCGTCATCTGTGAACCGCAGCTCAAGCCGACGACCGAGGCGCAGGCGATCGCCCGCGCGCACCGGATGGGCCAGGTGCAGTCGGTGCAGGTCCACCGGCTGCTGTCCGAGGACGGCGTCGACCAACGGATCACCGAACTGCTGGCGGGGAAGAGGCGGATCTTCGACGACTTCGCACGGGTCAGCGACATGGCTGACTCGAGCCCGGAGGCGGTGGACCTGTCCGAGGCTGAGCTCGTCCGAGAGGTCGTGGCCGCCGAACGCCAACGCCTGTTCGAGCGTGACTCTGCCGAGGCGTGAGCCGCAGGTCAGTCAGGCGGCTCGCGATCGTCGACCAGGGCGACCGTGATGTCGGCACCCGACTGGCCGACCACTCGCACCCGGTGCGGCATGGCACGGAGAAGGTCACGGAACCGGGCGAAGCCGAGGGTCTGTTCGCTGAACTGCGGATCGAGGCGCAGCATGGCGGCCTTGACCGCGCTGGCGGTCGGGGTACGCACCGGCAGGGTGTCGATCGCGCGGACCAACAGGTTCTCCGCCGCCGCCAGGTCGCCGACCTGGATCGGCCGCACGACCGTCGGGTGATTTCCCGCTCCCGTACGCGCGTCGTCGCCCTGTCGAGGCTCCTCGGCCGGCGGGTTTCCACGGTCGAGGGGAACAGCTCCTGCCGCCGTCGGGGACCCCGGCTGCCGACTGTGGAAGTAGCCGGTGAGGTCGTCGACAATCCGCAGACCGGGGCGGGGCGCGGCGGCGACGGCGGCGAGGATCTCGGCCCTTCCGCTGACCAGCAGCACCTCGCCGTGCCGCAGCACGTCATCGACGACCCGTACGATGTCGGCCACCCGCAGCACCGCGTCGGCTGCGACATCCGCGACGTGCCAGTCGAGGTGCCGCGCGGCCTGCCGGAGCCGATGCAGGCCAGGAACGTCGGCGGATGCGAGCACCGCCACGTTCGGGCGTCCCGCCGCCAGGTACGTCCGCAGGGACGCGAACTCCAGGCGCTGTGTCCGGGCGATCGCGCGGGTCCACACCTGGTCCACGACGATGGTGAGTCCACCCGGTTGAACAACCGGTATCGCCACCGGCGGTGGCGTGGCGGGCAGGCGGGCAGCGGGATCGAAGACCGGCAGGGGCATCGGTGGCCCGTCGGCCGGTGCGGTCGGCGCGGCAGGTGCGGTCGCCAGGGGCGTCGACGTGCTGGTCGAGGCGGCCGGTACGCCGCGTACGGCGGATGATCCGGGAGCGGGCAGAACGTCGACCAGGGTCAGCCCGCCGTTGCGGTCACCGATGAGGATCTTCCCCGCACCGGTGACCACCGTCCTGGGTAGGGCCGCCGGAACGAGCACGGCCAGCGGCCCGCTCGCGTCCATCGCCCAGCAGCAGACGTCGCCGTCGTCGGCGATGGAGACCACCCAGGAGCCGTTGTCGCCGACCGCCAGCGACCGGACCTTCTGGTCGGCGCGGTGCCGACCCAGCTCAGTGGATCCGAAGCCGTTGACGCTGAGCCGGCGTACCGTCCCGGCGTCGTCCCCGAGGACCACGTCGTTGCGCGTCACCGCGATGCACCGGATCGGGCGGGGACGGCTGTCCGCCGAGCCGAGGGGTCGCCAGTTGAGCACCTCGTCGTCGGAGGGATCGGAGCGCCACCGCAGCAACCGCCGGTAGTCGTCGGTGCTGATGACGAACTCCCCGTCGGGCGACACGGCCACCCGGCGTACCCGGTTGCTGTTGTGGAAGCCGATGGTCCTGGGCGGCTGGGGCGACGTGAGGTTCCACCGCTGGATACTGCCGTCGTCGCCGGCGGTGATGACGGCCCGTCCGTCGGGCGTGACCGCCAGGTCTTGGTACGTCCCCTGGTAGCGGCGAGCGTTGATCAGCCGTGGCGTGTCCGGGTTCGCCAGGTCGTGCAGGAGCAACTCGTTGTCGTAGGTCAGCGAGACGAATCCGCTTCCGTCGGCGAGCACGGCGATCTTCCTGACGCTCGCGTCGCTGAGGCGTACCGGCTCCGGCGGGGTGGCGGTGCCCAGGTCCCACAGGTACACGCCGTCACGCCCGGCGGTGACTGCGGCGGAACCGTCGGCCAGGCAGCGGACCGTCCAGATCTCGAAGGTGTGCCGCTGACCGGCGTTCGCCGGTGCGTCGTCGGCGAACCGGTATCTCAGCAGCAGCCCGTCCTTGCCGGCGCTGATCAGGTTGCCGGACCGGTCGCACGCCAGCGCGGTCACCGACCGGTCGTGTATGCCGAGCACGGTCGGCCCGGCGCCGGTCGGGAGGTTCCAGGCGAGCACCTGCCCGTCGGTGCCACCGGCGATCACCTGGCCGTTGTCGGTCACCACCACCGCCCAGAGTTGCAGGCTGTGCCGGCCGAGTAGCCGGGCCACCGTCTCGCCGGTGGTGACGTCCCACACGTAGACACACCCGGTGCGGGTCACCGCGGCGACGACGGTGCCGTCCGGGCTGACCGTGACGGCGGTGTACGCGTCCTCGGCTTCGGCGACGAGCTGGCGGGCGGCAGGGTCCTCCGTGGTCAGATCCCAGAACCACACCCCGCTCCGGCCCTGCGAGGTGACGGCGAACGAGCCGTCGGGGGCGATCGCCGCAGCTCGGACACCCCCGAACGTGGGTTGCCGCAACGCCCGTGGTGCCTCTCCGGGGCGTCCGACCAGAGTTGCCCCGTCGTCGCTGCCGGAGACGACCGTGGTGCCCTGCGCGTCCATGGCGACAGCGCGCACCGCCCGCTCGTGCCGCCAGAGCAACTGCGGCGGTCGACCCGGCTTCAGCACGTGCCAGAGGTGGACCGATCCCTCGTGGTCGCCGGTGACGGCCCGGTCGGCGGCGGCGGTTCCGGAGACCGTCGAGATGCGGTGCCGCAGCACCCCGAGGCTCTCCGGCCAGGCGGCGGAGGATCCGCCCTGCCACCGGTGCAGGGTCTGGTCTTCGCCACTGAACAGCACCACCGACCCGTCGGCGGACACGTGCAGTCCGGTGATCTGCCCGCGGTTGGGTCGGATCCGTTCCCGCAGCACGCTGGTCGACCAGCGGGTGGCCAGGGTCAGGCCGACATCAGGGCGTCGGCCGAGTTGCCGTAGTCGCCGCATCGCCGGGCCGGCCAGCGTGGCGGACGCCGGGTCGAGCCGGCTCTGGTAAAGCAGCTGCTGGGCCACCGTCTGCGGCTGGTTGCGCAGTTCCGGCGCGGCCAGCTCGCTGGCCTGCCTGACCAGCGCGAGGTGCAACTGCGCGATCGACACGGTCATCGGCTGCTGGCCTCCTCCGGCCTGTCGTTCGGATACGCCGCGATGACGTACGACTTCTCGCCGGCGGCCTGGATCTCCAACCGGAACTTGCGGACGACCGGTTGCTGCCGGCGGTCGTACACCATGAGGAAGAGCAGACCGTCGTTGAGGATCGAGGTCGTCGGGTACTCCCGTTTGAGCTGCACGAGCTCCGCCTGCGCCTGCGCGTACGACGCGTACCGCTGGGGTCTGCCGCCGTCGCGCGGATTGCCCTTGACCCGGACGAGGATGGGATGGTGCCAGTTCGGGTGGGCTTGGGCCTGGGCACGGCGCCCCTTCTGTGGATGGCGGGCAAGGTCGACGGCCAGCTTCTCGGCCGCGATCGTCCACGAGCCGTCGGCCAGTTGCCGAACGCTGAGCCTCGCGTAGTTGCCCAGGTAACCGTTGCCGACCTCGCGTGGGTGCAACGAGTAGCCCCGGATCCACAGCACACGTTCGTCGGGGCCCATGTCCGGCGGCACGATCCGGGACGGAGTGAAGTCCATCGCCAGCTCCGCCAACCGCCGTTGCGCCTCCTCCCTGGTGGCGCGCCGTTCGTAACCATTGACGACCTCCGCTACGCGTGCCATCTCGACGGACGCGTAGAACGGTCTGCCGGTGCGCCCTGTCGTAGGTCGCGGCGTGGGGACGTGGGCGCCGGGTGAGACGAATCCACTCGAACGTGGACCGGCGTCGATGTCATCGGGATCCGCGGCACTGCCCGAGGTGTGCCGCCACAGGATCGGCTGATCGGTGTCGAAGTTCGCAAGTCGCACCAGCCGGCCCAGCCCGTCGATCACGACACCGAGCCCGAGCGTGATCGGATCGTGTTCGCGGGCGTGACGGACGCAGGTCTCGATCCACTCCCAGTCCTCGAAGAGCAGACCGAGAAGCCGGTGGCACTCGGCGATCACCGCCTCGTCCGGGCTGTCATCGAGAGCCTGCTCGGCCAGGTCGTGCACGACCGAGAGGGTTTCCGCCAGTGCGAGGCGGCCGGTCGTCGGATCCCACCCTGGCCCCTGCCCGTAGAGGGGGGTCAACGCGGTGAGGAAGCGCAGTCGTTCCGCGGTGAGCCCGATCGCCTCGTACGGCGGTTGCAGGGCCGGCACCGTCGGTTTCGCCCCGCCCGGTCGGCGAGGGTAACGCAGCAGTGCCTCGCGCAGCGTCGGATGCAGCAGTCGGAACCGGTCGGTCGCGGGATCCTCGGGCGGTACGATGTACCGCCGCTCAGGTCCCTCACCGATCGTCGCCGACACGTGTTCCCAGCTGGAGCAGGGCGGCCGTGCGGAGATCCTCGACAGGTTCGGTGTGGCCTGCCAGACTGCGGCCAGCTCGGCTGACGTCATGCCCTGCCGGGTGAGGGCGAGAATGCGCAGGAACCGCTCCACGTCGATGCGCGTGGTCGATGCCGCAGCAGCCTGGCCGGCTTCGATGCCGTCCAGCAGCCGGCGGACGGCCGCCACGAAGTAGTCGGCGGCGGCCGTGACCGGGGTGGCCGTGGAGAGCCAGCCCGCCATCGCCAGCGGATCGACCGACTCGATCTCGTCGAGGTATCCCGAGGCCACGATGAACAGGCCGTTGGACAGCTCGACGAGCCGGTCCGCCAGCAGGTCGGCGGTCTGCTCGGGCACGCCGTTGTACGTCAGCCTGGTGACCGCGTAGGAATGGATGTCTGCCTTGTCCTCGCCGTCCAGGTCGAGGGTTGCGGTCGGAACGTCCACCGCGTCGTGCCCGGAGAGCAGGACCTTGACGTTCCAGCGCATGAGTTCGTCCGGAGCGATGAGAAGGTTGCGGAGTTCGGCGAAGTCCGCGCTGCCCGTTTCCGCCAGTTCGTTGATGCCGTCCACCACGAGCAGCAACGGCGTCTCCGCTCGGCCTGCCGCCACCCGTTGCTCCAACTGTGCCCGAAGCACCGCCATGGTCGCCGACGACGGCGGCAACGACACCTCGTTGACCTGGATCCCGACGACCTTGTGGTGGGCAGTTCCCACCTGGACGTTGGCGAGCAGGACCGGGTCGGACCGGGCGTCGCCGAACGAGAGTCCGTCCTGTGCGAAGGCCCTGGCGAACCCCGCCACGAGCTCGGGCACACCCAGAGGTCTCGGCCGCGTGGCGTCGCGGAGCAGGGTGTAGGCGACGCGCAGATCGGTGCGCCGGTCCAGTCGTCGTGCCGCCTCGGCCAGCAGCCGGGTCTTGCCCGTGCCCGGTCGGCCGCGCACGAGCAGGACGGGCTCGTCCCGCGGATCGCCCGCCCACGCGCCGATCCGGTCCAGCAAGTCGTTACGAGCGTGGATGTACGGCACCGCCATCGACTGGGACGCCGCCGGTGCCACGGCCGTCCGGCACCCCACGACGACGCGCAGTCCGGCCTGGTCCAGCCGGTCGGGATCGGCGACGAGCCGCAGCAGTCGGATCGCCAGGTCGGGCCGCTGCGCACCGAGCTGCTCGTCGTCGTCCACGAGGACGATCCGCACGGACCTGACGGCGGAATCCTGGGGCATCCGCCGGCCCGGTGCCCCGGCCGACTCCTCGGCCGTCGCCAGCAGCCCGTCGAACGCCGCCGCCGGATCCTCTGCGGAGCTGGCGAACGAGCCGTCGGCCGACAGTCTCGCCCACTGCACACGGGCCGGCTCCGCCACGGTCCGGTTCATCGTCACGACGGACAACGCGAAGTCGTCCAGGATCTGTGTCTTCTCGGCGCAGGGTGGCCCGGTCAGGGCGAGGACGGGACGCACCTGGCCGATCGGCTGATTCCACCAACGGTTCAGCTTGACGCGCTCGGCGGAGGTGAGTGTGGCGGGCAGTGAGTGCATCGACTGTCCTCGTTCCCGCGAGTCAGGGGCCGATCCGTTCCGCACGGATGCCGGTGACCGTGCCCTTGGCTTTCCTGATGTCCTGCTCGGACTCGGCGCGCCCCTGAATCGAGCCGGCATCGATTCCCACGGCATCGCCATCGAGCTCGTCGATGCGCTGCACGGCCCGAACGCCCGACCGCTCACGTGCCTCGCCCCTGAAGGTGATGCGCTGGCCGACCACCGCCTCCAGGGCCAGCCGGAGCTGGTCGACAGCGGCGAGCGAGGCTGGGTCGTCCGGCGTGACCGGGTCGATGCCCTGTGCGTACGGGGCAGCTCCGGCCCACGCTGCCCGCAGCACGGGGGTCGCTTCCGTCAGCCGCTGCCCATCGACTGACGGCTCGGTCAACTGTCCGTCGAATGTGTCCTGCGGCAACTCGATGCGGTGCGTGACGTCGTCGGAGGGCTCGCTGGTTCGCTCCCGGCGCTGGCGGAGCAACTCGCCCGCCTGGTCGTAGAGGAACCGCACACCTTCGGTCAGAATCGCCCCGCCCACCAGCGCAAGCGTGATCGGCTCCGGCATGGTTCCCCCTGTTCGCGGGTGCTGGTAGCTCTCTGGCACCGAGGCTAGCCGCGCCACCTTGGAGGGAAGCCAGGGAAAGTCGTCATCCTGACTCAGCGTCCGCCCGATCCACATAGGAATTACGGGGTTTGTGAGTTGGTGTGGTGGGACACACTGGGCTCCGCCGTCGGCCGCTGCCGTCGGCGGACTCTCCGACAGGAGCGAGCATGCAGGCCAGATCGATCATCTCCGCTGCCACCGTGTTCACCCTGGCGCTCACGGTCACGTTGCTGCCGGCTGGTCCGGCGATGGCCGACACCGCCCTGGGCAGCTGTTACGACTCGGCCCCCATGCAGCATCAGGATCCCGTTGCCTGGCTCGCGCCGGGGAGGCAGCAGGCGACGTGGACGTCACCGATCAACATCATCCACAGCGACGCCTTCCGGGTGCGGGCGCAGGGCACCGTCCAGGTCGATCTGTGGGGCACCACCAAGAGCATCGCCGGCGAGCTGCCGGCCGCGCCCACCGCCGGCGGCTGGCCGGCACCCGGTGCTCCCCGGTACGCGCTCATCGCCCGGGTCACCACGGGCTCGATGTGGGTGAAGAAGACCCGCCGGGACCACGGGCCCAACTCCTGGTTCCCGGTCGGCACTGACAGCGACTGCATGCTGTACTCCAGCAACGGCGGTCCGGCGCCGCAACTGGTCTTCACCTACAACGACAACAACCTCGGCGACAACAGCGGCGGCGCGGCGGTCGTCGTACAGCAGTGGTTCTGAGGCTCGTCGCTCCGGAACGCCCGTCGGCTCGGCGCTCCGAGCGAGGGCGCAACGTGACCGGTGCGGGCGGGTCGAGGTGGGTCTGCCCGGTCGGGGTCGCGTCGGGATCGCGGCGGGTCGTGGCCGGTCACGGGTTGTCGCAGCCGGCCGAGCTGCGCCGATCACTGGGATCGACGAGCGGGCGGCAGTCTGGGTGGTGCTGGGTGTTTCGGCTGGTCAGGGATGCTTTCAGCCGAACGGGTTCACCATCACCGATTGTCATTCCGGGGGCTCCTGCGAGCTGCTTTCATGTTGCTGGGACCGATCGGAGGCTTTCGGTCTATCCGTGACAGGAAGGTACTCAACATGAAGTATCTACTCAACAGGCGTGTGCTGGTCGCTGGCCTGTCAGTCGCTGTCGGCGTCGGGGCGTTCGCCGGCCCGGCCGCCGCCGATGGCGGGTCGTGGGACGACGGGAAGCACGACCGCGACAAGGCGTGTCACTCCAACTACGGCCACGACAAGAACCGCTACGACAAGGGTGAGGACCACGAGTCGCGGTACGACGACGACAGGAGCGGCTACTGGTCGAAGTACGACGACCACAAGGGCGAGGACCGGTCGACGTACGACAGGAAGGGCGGCCGGGATGGGCTCAAGGCCATCGGGCTGACCGACGACCAGAAGCTGATCACATTCGACGTCGACAAGCCGTGGGACGCCTGCACCATCGGGCGGGTGTGGCTGGAGGACGGCGAGAAGCTCGTGGGCATCGACTACCGGGTCCAGAACGGCCACCTGTACGGCGTCGGTGACGAGGGCGGGATCTACCTGATCTCCACCCATGACGCGAAGGCCACCGAGGTGAGCCAGCTCAGCGTCCCGCTCAGGGGCCGCTACTTCGGTGTCGACTTCAACCCGGCCGCCGACCGGCTGCGGGTCATCAGCGACCAGGGCCAGAACCTGCGGCACAACGTCAACGACGACACCACCGTCGAGGACGGCACGCTCACCTACCCGCCGTCGACGGACGTCGCCATGGGCGTGACCTGTGCCGCGTACACCAACAACGACCTCGACCCGGACACCGCCACCACCCTGTTCGACATCGACACCGACCTTGACCAGGTCGCGGTACAGTCTCCCGCCAACGCCGGTCAGTTGGCCGCCACCGGCAGGCTCGGCGTCGACGCCGGCATCTGGGCCGGCTTCGACATCTACAGCAGCATCCGCGACGACAGGGCCGTCTACAACAAGGGCTACGCCGTTCTGCAAGTCGACCACGACAGCCAGCTCTACAAGATCGACATGCTGACCGGTGACGCCGACAAGCAGGGCACCTTCGGCGACTACACGGTCGTCGACCTCGCATTGCCACTCGACCAGCACTGAACCTCTGCGACACACACGTGGCGGGCGAAGGGGAGGCCGGGGCGTAACGGCCTCCCCTTCGCGCTGCCGCACCTGAACGGCCGGCTCGATGGTGGCGGCCGACATACCAACGGGGTGCCGCCGCTGAACTGGAGCCCCGGCCGGACACGATCGGCAGGAGTGTCCGGCCGGGGTCCGGAGGTCGGGTTACCCGGTGGTGGGGAAGTTGGTCAGCCCGTTCACCGCGTTGGTGACGGTGTTGGAGGAGTACACGACGTTGGGGTTCGAGGAGCATTTCGACGTCGACGTGACGTAGATGGCGTACCGGCCGACGTCGCCGAGGTCTGACGTGTTGATGCGCCAGGTGTTGCCGCAGCCGTAACCGTCGAGCAGGTTGTGCGTCTCGTAGCCGTTGGCGAAGGTGCCGGGCGTCCGGAAGGTGCCGGTGTTGCCCTCGATCAGGTAGTTCCTGCCCTTGACGTCGACCCACGAGTCGGCGGAGTTGGCTCCGGAGATGCCCCGGCCGTCGAACTGGTTGCCACGGATCACGCCGCCTTCGGTGCCCTCCTTGACGTTCACGTGTTCGGCGGTGACGTTGGGGCCGAGCTGATTGTTGAGCACCTGCACCCGGTCGGAGCGGTCCATCCCTGGGTGGCGGTGTCGTCGGTGGCGTGGTGGGCGGTGGTGGCGTGGTGGGCGGTGGTGCCGTCGGGGCCGCGCCATCAGCGGGGCCTTCCGTTGATGGTGCAGTTGGTGGGGATGCCGGTGCCGGAGGCGTTGCAGCCGAGTTCTCGGTGGCGGCAGGTCGCGGCGAGCGTGGCCGGCATGGTGGCGAGGAGCGCAGCTGTGCCCACCAGGAGCACGAGCCAGAGTAAACGGGTACAGGACCCGAAACCACGACCCGAGGACCCCACAGCGGGCATCGCCGGGATGGCGCAGGTCGCCGCCCGGGCACGTCGGCACCGCCGCCGTACGTCGGTTCCTGCGCCCGGTGGCACTGCGGCGCGTACCCGCCGATCTCGCGGCTATGGTGGTTTCCGACATGACACTGCGCCCCGGCCTGGTCTCGGTGACGTTCCGGCAGCTCACCCCCGCCGAGGTGGTGGCCCTGGCCCAACCGGCCGGCCTGCGTGGGATCGAGTGGGGTGGCGACGTCCACGTGCCGGCCGGCGACGACGAGGCGGCCCGCCGGGTCGCCGCCCTCACCGCTGGTGCCGGGCTGGAGACAGCGGCGTACGGGTCGTACTACCGACTGGGCCACTCGGCGGCCGAGGGCCTGTCGCCGGAGTCGGTCGTGCGGACGGCCGAGCTGCTCGGCGCACCCGTCGTCCGGGTCTGGGCCGGACGACGGCCCAGCAGCGAGGCCGACGCCGCCTACCGCGCCAGCGTCGTCGAGGACGCGCGCCGCATCGCGGACCTGGCTGGGGCGGTGGGCCTCACCATCGCTTTCGAGTACCACCGCGACACGCTCACCGACACCCGCGAGTCGACGGCGCGGCTGCTGGAGGCCGTGGCCGACCTGCCAATCCGCACACTGTGGCAGCCGCAGCCCGAGCGGGACCGCGCCGAGAACCTCGCCGACCTGCGCGCCGTACTGCCGTACCTGGCCAACCTGCACGTCTTCGCCTGGACACCGCAACGCAGACGCCTGCCGCTGCGGTGTCGATACTCCGACTGGGCGGCATACCTCGCCGTGGCCAGGACCGCCCCCGGGCAGCGGTACGCCATGCTGGAGTTCCTCGTCGACGACGACCCCGACCTGCTGGGTGCCGAGGCAGCCACCCTGCGCCGCCTGCTGGCCGACGCCTGACCGGCGCATTCGAAGCTCAGGGGACCAGATCCTGTCGGACGCCCACGCCGCCTGGCCGCCGTCGGTCCGGGTCGTCGTCCGACCGGTCAGGCTAGGCGCGGACCTGGGTGACGAACGCCTTCCAGGCGGACGGCCGGAACGCCAGCGCCGGCCCGGTCGGGTCCTTCGAGTCGCGTACGCCGACCACGCCGGGCAGGTTGTCGGCGACCTCGACGCAGTCGCCGCCGTTGTTGCCGCTTCTCGTGCTCTTGCGCCACGTCGCGTCAGTCAGGTTCAGGTCCATGATGCTGCCGCTTCCCTGAGGAGGTCGAGGGACTGTGCCCGGGACAGGGCTTCTGCGCGCACATGTTCCCAGCGCCGGTCCAGCGTAGCAACGTCCGCCGTTCGATCGATGATCTGCGCTTGTGCTTGGCTGTCGACGTGGGCGACCCGTCCGCCGTCCGGCATCTCGGCGATGGTGAAGGGGCCGCCGAGGCCGGGGTACATCCCCGTGCCGGCAGGCACGATGAACACCTGGACAGCGGGCCGGGTGGCGCACTCCGCCAGGTAGGCGATCTGTTCGGCCATCATGGCCCGCTCACCATTGAGCGTGCGCCGCAGGACCGATTCGTCGAGGATCGCGACGAGGAGTGGCGGACGTTCCCGGCGCAGGACCGCCTGGCGGCTGATCCGCGCGGTGACGAGATTGTCGACCTCTGCCGGCGTCAGGGGTTCGCCCGCGAGCGTCGCCCGCGCGTACGCCTCGGTCTGGAGGAGACCTGGAATCCAGGCGAGCTGGAAGCTGCGTAGGGAGAGCGCCTCCCGTTCGATCTCTGCCCAGGGCCGGAACCAAGCCGGCTCTCTTCGTTTGAGAGCGTCCGGCCAGAGTTCGGTGACGTCCTTCCCAAGGAGCTTTGCAACTGCGGCCCGATGCCGGGTCTGAGGAATTCGTCCGTGACTCGACCAGCGAGCGGCAGTCTTCGGGTCGACCCCTATCTGAGCTGCGAGGCTGTCGGCGGTCAGTCCAGCCTCGACCATCGCGGCTTGAACGGCCCGGTTCATCCGCGCTCCTCTCTGGAACGTCCCGTACGTAAGGTGTTCATTCTGCAACGCGGTGTGATTGCTCCGCAATCGTCGGCAGGGTGGGTTCGAGACGGCGCGACCGGTGGAGGCTGGTCCCCCCGGCCCGGTGGTCGCGTTCGTCGCCGGGGGCCGCTGCCGGGCGAGCATCCGCAGTGGCCCCCGGCCCCAGCCTTCCGACGATCGGGGACGCCTGTGCCGCCAACGTCAGACCCCCCACCGATCAGGCCGGGCGACGTGTTCCGGCTGACGCGGGCCGCGTCCCCGCAGTTCGTCACGCCGATCACCGTTCGGGTGATCCGGCACCGGTCGGACTGGTCCACCTACCAGGGCTGGGCGTGGATCGAGTGCTATCAGCTCGACGACCGGGGAGACGCGACCGCCCGCCGCGAGCTGTACGTCATGCCTGCGGGCATGATCCGGCAGACGGAATCGCCCTCGCCCGTACGACGGAAGCGCCGCACGCCGGCGCGGCGTACCTCCGTGCGGGCCGAGGGATGACCCGCCGCGACGGGCCGCACGTGCCGCTGCGTCCCCTGTGGTTGTGTCGGGTCTGCGCGCGACCCTGGCCCTGCGGACGCGCGAAACTCGATCTCCTGGCCGAGTACGACGGCAACCGCATCGGCCTGTTCCTTCACCTGGCCGGCTGCCTGCACGCCGCCATCGACGAGCTGCACCGGTGCGACCCTGTCGTGACGGGCAGCGCCGCCACCATGTACGACCGGTTCCTCGGCTGGCCCAGCCGATCGGGGCGGGTCGGCCGGGTCGGAAAGGATGCGGGATCGGTCGGGTGACGGCGGGCGGGCGCATCTCCGCTGCCGGAGCGCGCTGCCGCCGGACCGCCCCGGCCCGCACGCGCCCTTCAGAACAGGGTCAGCGGCTCGACGGGGATCGGTTCGGGCAGCGGTGCCAGTTCGGGAACGCGGGCGCGTATCTCGTCGTGGAAGCGGCGGGCGAGCGTCGGCGCGTCGGCGTTGTCGGGGGTGTGCACGAACATGGTGGGGGAGCGCCCCTCGCGCAGCCACCCGACGGTGAGGTCGACCCAGCGCTGCCAGCCCTCGACGGTCCGTTCGGTGGCGTCGCGGCCGAGGTAGCGCACGATCGGGCGGTCGGTCAGCGCGGTCGTGCGCAGCGGCAGGCGCGGCTTCTTCGTCCAGGCGTCCCGCTCCGCGTCGCTGGTCGGCGGGCTGGCGAAGAAGGCGGTGGTGTCGAACGGGATCCACTCGGCGGCCACTGCGGCGAGCACGGCTTCGAGCCCGGCCGCCGTCGCGGTGTCGGTGAAGAAGGCGGGGTGTCGCACCTCGACGGCGTACCGGTGGGTGGTGGGCAGCCGGCGCAGGAAGCGCCCGAGGGTGGCCACGTCGGCGGGGCCGAACGAGCCGGGCAGTTGGATCCACAGGGTGTCCGCGCGTGGGCCGAGTGGCTCGATGGCGTCGAGGAAGGCGCGCAGCGGGGCGTCGACGTCGGTGAGGCGGCGCTCGTGGGTGACGGTCTTCGGAAGTTTGAGGACGAACCGGAAGTCGGGGTCGGTCTGCTCGGCCCAGTTCGCCACGGTCTGCCTGGCGGGGGTGGCGTAGAAGGTGGTGTTGCCCTCGACGGCGGTGCACCGGGCGGCGTAGTCTCGCAGGCGCTCGTGCGGGGGCAGGCCGTGACCCGGCCACGCCCGGTGGCTCCACATTGCGCAGCCCACGTGCAGACGCACGACCCCTCCCCACCTCGGCCTGGGCCGGGACTGAAGGTCCGGCGTCACCACGGTAGCCGGGTGGTGGACGGCCCGGCGCGGGAGGCGGGCGGCGTGGGGCCTACGCGGGGTCGCGGCGGATGGCGTGGCGGAGCCTGCGCCGCACCCCTCCAGCGGCGCGGGCTCCGAGTCGCGAGAGGACCTCCTCGGGGTGGCGGTCCGCGCGGCGACCGAGCGCGTCGGCGTGCCCCAGCATGCCGACGATCGTCTGGATCGCCGCGTCGAGGACCTGCGCGTCGGCGAGGTCGTCCGGGATGAGGGTCTGCTTCATGCCGGTCGGCCGCAGTTCGGCGAGGTCGCCCACGACCTGGCACGGGTAGTCCCGCAGCTCCTTGATCTGCTGGTCGGCGAGGTCGCTCACCCACTCGGCCCGCTCCAGACCGACGCCGAACTTCAGCTCGTTCGGCCGTCGCTTGAGCACCGCGTCGACCAGGTGACGCTGGACGACCTTCTGGTACGGCGTCCGCAGCGGATACCGGTCGCCGAGAGCCTGGTTGACGCGGCGCAGCACCTCGGCCTCGGCCGCGCCGAGGGAGGGGTTCGAGGTGGGCACGTCCAGTTCGCACAGCCCGTCGGGGATGCCCAGGACGCCGGCGAAGCGCCGCCACAGCAGGTCGTGCGGGGCGCCGGAGGGTGGGACCGTGACCAGGTGACGGCGCTCGGCGGGGACGAGGTCGCCCCACCGGCGCAGCATCCGGGGAGCCGTGTAGTTGTCCCAGAAGGTGTCGAACTTCCCGGCTTCGACGGCCCGCAGGAAGTCGCCGAAGCGCCAGGCGCTGCGGGCCCGGATGCTCTGCTGCCAGGTGGACGGGAAGGTGCGCCACAGGTCGCGTCCCGCCACGACGACGTGGACCTCGGCGGGTTGCAGGCTCTCGACCGCGCGTGCCGCCTGCTCGCCGGTGGCCGCGCCCAGCCCCTCGTTGCTGATGATCACGTCACCGGACCACTTGCGGCACTTGGCGGCCAGGCGGTCCCACGTCCATCGGGCGTCGCCGTCGCGCCAGTACACCTCGCGCAGGTCGGCCATGGCCTGGTCGTGGGCGGTGGAGCTGCCGGGCAGCAGGATGCCGGCGTCCCGCAGGGCGCTCCAGTTCTTCCAGAGCACGTGCTGCACGTAGGTGCTGCCGGTCTTCGGCGCGCCGACGTGCAGGTAGACGCGTCTGGCCATGCTGCCTCCCGGGACGGACGGACGGCCGGCGGTGGTCGGTTCCGCAGGCCGACCCACCCTGGCACAGGGGGGTCGGACGCAGGCTGAACACCGGTTTGCGGCTCGGTGGCGGGCCGGTAACCGCGAATAGCTGCCGTCAACTCAGGGTTGACGATTATGGTCCGTCAACCTATGGTTGACGCATGACGGATCCCGTGCAGATGAGCAACCCCGTACGCCTGGACGACCTGATCCAGGGCATCAAGACGGCGCGTCCCGACGTGCTCGACCAGCTCGCCGACGCGGTGGTCGTGGGCGAACACCTCGGCGACGTCGCCGACCACCTGATCGGTCACTTCGTCGACCAGGCCCGCCGCTCCGGCGCCTCGTGGACCGACATCGGCCGCAGCATGGGGGTCAGCAAACAGGCGGCGCAGAAGCGGTTCGTGCCCAAGGCCACCGACGCGCCCCTGGACCCGCAGCAGGGCTTCGCCCGGTTCACCCTGCCCGCCCGCAACGTCGTGATGATGTCGCAGGAGGAGGCGCGGGCGGGCGGGCACGCCGAGATCCGCCCCGGTCACCTCCTGCTCGGCCTGCTCGCCGAGCCCGAGGCGATCGCCGCGCGGGTGATCGTGGCGGCGGGGGTGCCGCTGGAGCGGGTCCGGCAGGCCGCGACGGCCGCGCTGCCGCCGCCGGTCGGCGGCGAGGTGCCGGCCCTGATCCCGTACGACGGGCAGGCGAAGAAGGCCCTGGAGCTGACCTTCCGGGAGGCGCTGCGCCTGGGGCACAACTACATCGGCACCGAGCACATCCTGCTGGCCCTGCTGGAGCAGGAGGGAGGCGACGGGGTGCTCACCGGCCTCGGTGTCGACAAGGGCGCGGCCGAGACCGCGATCGCCTCGGCGATCCGGGACGCCGTGCGGACCGCCGAGGGGTGAGCATCGGGGAGCTGGCGGGGTGGCCGGGGAGTGTCAGGGCTCGGTCGGGAAGCCGTACCGGGCGGCGTGCTCGGGGTCGGTCGGGTCGACCTGGCGGATCCCGGCGTCGGCGAGGCGCTTGTTGACCTCGTCGAGCCGCTCCCGCACCAGCCGGGCCTCCTCCTCGGTGACCCGGCCCCGGTGCGGCCTGCCGGCGTGCTCGATCGTGCTGTAGTCGACCTTCTCGGCGCCCCGGCGGGCCTTCGGCGGACGCACCCGCTCGGCGGTCTTGAGTAGCTGCGCCATCGGCACGTCGGTGGCCATCGCGTCGAACTCGCTCGCGGTCAGCACCACCCGGCGCGGCTCGCCACCACCCAGCCGGTCGTGGATCTCGACGACGGCCACGTCCAGCGCCGCGTCGTCGATGTTCTCCACCTCCGTCGGGGTGGCGTCCAGTTGCACGGGCCCGGCCACCAGGTCAGGGTGCTCCAGCACGACGACCTTGACGACCTCGTCGTCGGGCCGCAGCACGGTGCCGCTGAAGTCGGAGACCTGGATCGTCTTCTTGCCCATGCGCGGAGCTTCTCCTGTCGGTGGCCGGGTGCCGGACCAGAAGAAGTTACCCGACAGGTGTGCGAACGGTGCCGCTGGACCGCCGGGTGTGTCGCCGCCGTGCCGGCAACGTCAGTGGGCGCCGAGGTTGCGGGTGGACGTTCCGGCCGGCAGTCGGTTCAGCTCCCCCCAGGGGAGGTCGGCGCGGGTGCCCCGGTACGGCGGCTGCGCCGGGAAGCGCCCGGCGACCCCCGTTCCACGCCAGATCTGTCGGATGTCCTGGTGGTGCCGGTCGTTCGGGTGATTTGGCATGACCCCTACCGTCCCAGACAAAGTTGGCCATGTATGGAAATGAATATGACGTACAGTCGATGCGTCAGGTTCCCGCTGGTCGGAGCCGAACCACGAACCGGCAGCCGCCCGCGACGTTGTGAACCTCTACCCGCCCGCCATGCGCTTCAACCAGACCGCGCACGATTGCCAGGCCCAGGCCGCCGGACGGGGCCGCCCCGCCGTCGCGTGGCCGCGGGGTACGCGCCGGCTCACCCCGGAACGCGACCTCGAACAGCCGGGACAGGTCCCGCTCCGGGATGCCGCCGCAGGTGTCCGTGACGGCCAGCCAGGCGCTCTCGGCGTCGCGCCCGGACTCCACCCGGACGGTGCCGTCGTCCGGCGTGTAGCGCACGGCGTTGACCAGCAGGTTCCCCACCACCCGGGCCAGTTCCGGCTCGCTGGCCACCACCGTCGGCCAGCCCTGCTCGGCGGCCTCCAGCCGGATCCGGCGGGCGGCGGCCAGCGGCGCCGTGCCGGCCAGGGCGTCGGAGACCACGTCGCGCAGTGGCACCGCGGCCAGGCTCAGTCGCAGTGCGCCCGCGTTGATCCGGGACAGCTCGAACAGGTCGTCCACGAGCCGCGCCATCCGGTCGGTCTCCACCCGGATCCGGCGGTGGTACTCGGCGACAGTCGCCGGGTCACGCACCACCCGGTCCTCCAGCGCCTCGGCCATGGCCCGGAGCCCGGCGAGGGGAGTGCGCAGGTCGTGCGACACCCAGGCCACCAGGTCCCGCCGGCCCTGCTCGACCCGACGCTCCCGCTGCCGGGCCTGGTCGGCCCACACCGCCGCGGCAGCCAGCCGGCGACCGAACAACCAGCCCATCGCGAGACTGACCACGGCCGCCGCCGACACGGTGATCAGCACCACCTCCAGGTCGTGGGCGGAGAGGAACATCGCCTCGGCGACCACCACCACGCCCGCGACCACGGCGGCGACGGTCACGGTGAGCAGTGCCACGACGTGCACGGTGACCGACCGGCCCCGCAGCGCCCGCAGCGCCAACGCACCGGCCGCCCCCACGCCCGACGCCGCACCGAGCGCCGCCGCGAAGATGAGCAGCAGGTCACCCATCGGTCGGCTCGTACCGGTAGCCCACGCCCCAGACGGTGACGATCCGCCGGGGCCGCGCCGGGTCGGCCTCGATCTTCTCCCGCAGCCGCCGCACGTGCACCGTCACCGTGGACTGGTCGCCGAAGCTCCAACCCCACACCCGTTCCAGCAGCTCCGCCCGGCGCAACGCCCGGCCGGGATGGCGCATCAGGTGCGCCAGCAGGTCGAACTCCCGCAGCGTCAGGGTCAGCTCCCGGCCGTCCAGCCGTGCCACCCGGGGCCCGGTGGCCACCTCCAGGCCACCGTCGGTCAGCACCGCGGGGCCCGCGCCGAGTGGCTCCCCGCCGACCCGCCGCAGCACCGAGCCGACCCGCAGCACCAGCTCGCGGGGAGAGAACGGCTTGCCCAGGTAGTCGTCCGCGCCCAGTTGGAGCCCGAGGATCCGGTCAGCCTCGTCACCCCGCGCGGTCAGCATGATCACGGGTACGCCGTCCGGCCGGGCCCGCAGTCGCCGGCAGACCTCCAGCCCGTCGAGCACCGGCAGCATCAGGTCGAGCACGACCAGATCAGGGGGCTCGGCGGCGACGGCGGCCAGGGCGGCGGCCCCGTCGCCGACGTGGTCCACCCGGTAACCGGCGTGTTCCAGGTAGCGGCACACCACGTCACTGACCGTCCGGTCGTCGTCGACGACCAGCACCCGCTGCGCCACCGGGCACCTCCCTCGCGTGCCGGCCAGCGTAGCGGCGCGTACCCCCTCGGGGTCTTTCATGCTTCTTACGGTGGCTGCGGGGGTCGGCACGCCCGCCGTGGCGGTCCGTCGTACCGTGATCTACGGAACGGGTCGGCGCGGACCGCGCGGGGAGGTGGGTCGATGCTCGACCGGCGACTGCACCAGCACCTCGCGACCTGGCTCGGCCAATGGCCTGCCGGCCCCGGCCTGCACGTCGTGCGCTCCTACCGGCGGGCCCGGCCCGCCTGGGACGGCCGGCTGCGCCCGGCCCTCGCGGTCGGCGTCGGGGCGAGCACCGTGCTGTCGGTGGCCCCGGACCGGGTCGACGCGGTGCGTGCCCTCGTCGGCGACTCGGTCCGGGCCGTGGGCGGCGAACCGGCCCCGGCCGTGGGTGCCGATCCGGCGCGGCTGCTGTCGGCGCTGCCCGCGGCGGTCGGTCACCCGGCCTGGGAGGTGCACGACGACGTGTTCCGGTGGTGTGCGACGGCGGCCGACCTGCCGGACGCGGGCGAGTGGGTGCCGCCGGATCTGCCGGGGCTGCCGTCCTGGCTGCGACTGTTCGACCGGGCGGTGCTGGTGGCGCGCGACGGGCGGGGCCGCTACCTGTCCGGGGTGGGGATCAAACGGCACGACGCGTACGGCCACGAGCTGGCGGTGGGCACCGTCCCGGTGGCGCGCGGCCGGGGACTGGCCCGGCGGCTGGTGGCCCAGGCGGCCCGCCGGGTGCTCGCCGAGGGCGCGGTGCCGACCTACCTGCACGCGCGGGGCAACCTCGCCTCCGCGCGGGTCGCCGAGGCGGCCGGGTTCCCGGACCGGGGTTGGCGGTCGTTCGGCGTCTACCCGAGCTGAGTGCGGCGTCCACCCGAGCTGAGTGCGGCGTCCACCCGAGCCGAGTTTGGCGTCCACCCGAGCCGAGGGACGCGTCGGCAGGGCGCGGACCGTGGATCCCGGGCCGGATCCACGGTCCGCAGCCTCCCCCCAGGTCCCCGGTGCGGGTCAGTCGCTGGCGATCACGCTACGTATCGAAAGGGTGTGGGGCAAGTGGCGTACGGCTGGTCATGACTGTCCAATAGTGGACTCGACCTGGGCGGGCTGTTTCGGCCCGACGCCGGGCGTCAGTGACGCAGCGTGCGAATGAGGTCGATCGCCTGCCGGGTGACGGGGCGGAGTACCCGCAACCGGGACAGTGCCACCAGCCGGTCGACGAGTGGCACCGCGCCGTCGATCAGTCGTCGGGTCTTCGCCTGCTCCGGTGAACGGTCGTGCACCCAGTACAGGACCACCCCCATGTACGCCAGCCACAGCAGCTCGGGCAGCTCGGCGCGCAGCTCGGGGTCGACCTTGGCGGTGGAACCGGTGAGCACCTCCGCGAACAGGGCGATCGACGCCTGCCGGGGGGCCGACGACTCCACCGAGAAGGGGCTCAGCGGCGAGGTGGGCTCGGCGGCGGTCTTGAAGAAGGAACCGGCGAACTCGTGCGAGGGGGTCAGCACGTCGATGCCGGCGTGCAGCACCCCGGCCAGCCGCGCGGCGAATCCGCTTTCCCGGGTCAGCACGAGCCGGGCCGCCGCCCGGTGTTCGTCCTGCGTGCGGGCGTAGAACTCCTGGATCAGGTGGTCCTTGGACGCGAAGTAGTAGTAGGCGTTGCCGACCGCGACACCGGCCTCCTGCGCGATCGCCCGCATGGTGGTGCGGGCGTACCCGCGCTCGCGGAACAGCCGCATCGCGGTGTCCAGGATCAGCCGCCGGGTCTGCTCGCCGCGCGCGGTCGCCGGTTCACCCGCAGCGGTCGTCGGCGCAGTCTGGTCGGTCATCGGCGTCACCGTATCCCGTCGGGTCGTCGACCGTCCGTTGCTGCGGCTCGCGGAGTCGTTCCCGCAGCGCGGCGGCGGTGACGATCAGCCGGCGGGCCAGTGGCAGCAGGCGGGGGCGGGCCAGCCGGTCGGCGGTCTCCCGGTGGTCGGCGAGTGCCCACAGGCAGGCGAACCACGCGCCGTCGCCCGCGTACACCGCGCCGGTGTCGGCCACCACGGTCAGGTCGCGCAGGGTGGCGTCGTGGTCCAGGCCGGGAAAGCGCCGCCGGGCCTGCGCCGAGCCGGCCGGCACGAACTCCAGGGGTACGAGCTGGGGGCGCTCGGCGAGCCAGCGGCGGGCGGTGCGGCACAGCGGGCAGTGCGCGTCGTAGAGGACGGTGAGTGCCCGGATCCCACCGCCCCCGTGTGCGGTGGGATCCGGCGGCCCGTCCGGCCGGGGCGGGTGACTCACTGCGGCGGTGGGAACGCGGTCGGTCGCCCGCCGGCCTGCGGGTGGTGACCGCCCTGGGCCGGGACGGGGGTCTGCGGGAGGTGGCCGACCGGGGCGAGCGGGGGATGGGTGGCGGTCTGGCGCAGTCGGCCGCGCCGGTAACGGTTGAGGGCGTACACGTTGAAGAAGTGCAGCGCGCCGAGCACCAGCAGCACCAGGCCGATCTTCAGCGACAGCTCCTCCATCGCCTCGCTGGCGGTGTGCACCGGGTCGGCGTGCCGCATGGCGACGGTGACGTAGCCGAGGTTGAGCAGGTAGAAGCCGACGACCAGGAGGTTGTTCACCGCGCGGGCCAGGCGTTCGTCGGCGAACACGTCGTCGAGGAAGACCATGCCGTTGCGGGTCAACGCGCGGGCCACCCAGACGGTCAGCCCGATGCTGACGGCCAGGTACGCCAGGTACATCCACACCTTGATGTCCATCTCACGCCCTTCTTGAACCTGTTCAAGTTCCTCGGGTCAGCGTATGACAGAACTTGAACGCGTTCAACACTGGGGTGGCCGGGACCACGAGGGGCGGTGCCGGACCTCCGGCACCGCCCCTCGTGGGTCGACGTTCAGCCCGCCAGGCCGAGCGCCTCCGCCGCGGCGCGGCCGTTGGCGTGGCTCGCCCCGTAGGTGGTGACGAACGCACGGACGCCGGCCGGTCGCCAGGTCGCGGGCCAACCCATCTCCACCACGGCGACCGGGTGCTCGGCGGCCAGCGCGGACACCAGCCCGACCCCACCGGGCAGCCGGTGCAGGTGCCGGCCCACCAGCACGATCGGCCGGTCGCCCGCGAGCCGGCGCAGCGCGGCGGCGTCGGTCTCGGTGGCCACGACGCGTACCTGCTCGGTGTCGGCGAGGTGAGGGCCGAGCCCCCACGGGACGCGCCCCTCGGCGATCGTGGACGCGGCATGCAACTGCACGACCAGGGGCCGGTGCCACCCGGGCGACGCCCCCTCGACGCGTACGGCGCGGCGGGCCGCCGCGTACCCCAGCTCGGGTGCCGGGGCTGCGGGCCGGCTGTCGGCCCGCAGCCCGGCCGCCAGGTCGGCGGCGCGGCCGGCGGCCTGCTCGACGCGCCCCCGGTCGAGGCTGCCGTCGCCCAGGGCGGCCACGATCGCGGCGACGACGTGCTCCACCAGGCTCGCGTCGACCTTCGCACCGATGCACAGCAGGTCGGCTCCGGCCGCGAGGGCCCGCACGGCGGCGGGACCGATCCCGCCGGCCGCAACCGCCGCGCCCTTCATCTCCAGGGCGTCGGTGACCACGGCCCCGGTGAAGCCGTACTCCCCGCGAAGCAGGTCCACCAGGACGGCCCGGCTGAAGGTGGCCGGGTCGTCGCCGGTGAGGGCGGGCACCCGGATGTGGGCGGTCATCACGGCCCGGGTGCCGGCGGCCACGGCGGCGGCGAAGGGTGGCAGGTCGCGGCGGCGCAGCACGTCGAGGGGCGCGTCGACGAGCGGCAACTCGTGGTGCGAGTCGGCGACGGTCGCCCCGTGGCCGGGGAAGTGCTTCGCGCAGGCTGCCACTCCGGTGTCCTGGAGGCCGCGTACCGCCGCCGCGGTGTGCGTCGCGACCCGCTCCGGATCGGCCCCGAACGAGCGGGTGCCGATCACCGGGTTCTCGTCGGCGGTGTTGACGTCCACGGTCGGGGCCAGGTTCACGGTGATGCCGGCGGCGGCCAGTTCCGCGCCGATGGCCGCGTAGACCTCGCGGGTGAGGGCCGGGTCGTCGATCGCGCCCAGCGCGGCGTTGCCCGGGTAGGGGCTGCCGGTGGCGTGCGCCAGCCGGGTCACGTCGCCGCCCTCCTCGTCGATGGCGACCAGCACGTCCGGGCGGCCGGCGCGCAGTGCGGCGGTGGCCGCCGCGAGTTGGGCCGGGTCGTGGACGTTGGTGCCGAACAGGGTGTGCCCGGCCAGGCCGTCGGCCACCAGGCCGACCGCCCAGGCGGGCGGAACCGGCCCCGGGTACGCGGCCAGCAGCGTGCCCAGCACGAGGCGGCGCAGTCCTGCATCGAGCCCCAACGTGATCTCCCCTTCCGGTGTGCGGTGTCGTGCCGGGTCGGCCGAGCGCAGCGCTCCCACGTGGCCGATACGCTACGGCTACCCGTTCCCAGGTCGGTTTACAGTTAGCAAAGTTTACTAAAACTAGAGGACGTGGCATGAGTGCGACCAGGCTGCCCGGCACCCCCCGCCTGTTACGGGCGCTCAACGACCGTGCGGCGCTGGAGCTGCTGCTCGAGCAGGGGCCGCTGACCCGCGCCCGGCTCGGCGAGCTGACCGGATTGTCCAAGGTCACCGCGTCGCAGCTGGTGGAGCGCCTGGAGGAGCGCGGCCTGGTCGCCCGGGTCGGCGAGCAGGCCGGCGGGCGGGGCCCGAACGCCCAGCTGTACGCCGTGCGACCCGGCAGTGCCCACGTCGTCGGCGTGGACGTCGGCCCGGACCGGGTGGTCGCCGCGTGCGCGGACATCACCGGAGCGGTCCTCGGCCGGGTGGAACAGTCCACCCGGGACACCGACGACCCGGTGGGCGTGGTGCACAACGCGGTGGTGCAGGCCGCCAGCAGCGCCCAGGCACCGCTTTCCAGCGTCCGCCGGATCGTGCTGGGAACCCCCGGTCTGGTCGACCCGCACACCGGCGACATCACCTTCGCGTTCAACCTGCCGCGCTGGCACACCGGTCTGCTCGCCGCGCTCCGCGACGACCTGGACACTCCGGTGGTCTTCGAGAACGACGTCAACCTCGCCGCGATCGCCGAGGCGCAGTCCGGCGCGGCCCGGGGTGTGTCGGACTTCGTGCTGGTCTGGGTCGGTGCCGGCGTCGGCCTGGCGATCGTGCTCGGTGGTCGGCTGCACCACGGCAGCAGCGGCGCGGCCGGCGAGATCGGTTACCTGCCGGTGCCCGGTGCGCCCATCCCGCGGGACGTCTCCCGCCGGGCGAAGCCCGCCTTCCAGCAGCTCGCCGGAGCCGACGCGGTGCTGGCCCTGGCCCGCGAGTACGGCTACCCCGACGACACCGCCGCCGGGGCGGTGCGGGCGGCCATCACCGACGGCGCTGGCGGCGCGCGGGTGGTCGACGACGGCGGCCCGATGATCGACGAGGTGGCCCGCCGGCTCGCTCTGGGTGTGGCGAGCACCTGTGTGGTGCTCGACCCGCCCCTGGTGGTGCTGGCCGGCGAGGTCGGTCAGGCCGGCGGGACGGCGCTGGCCGAGCGGGTGCAGCGCGAGGTCGCCGCGATCACCCTGGTGCGGCCCCGGGTGGTGCCCACCGGGCTGACCGAGGAGCCGGTCCTGCACGGCGCGCTGCGCACCGCCCTGGACGCCGTCCGCGACGAGGTGTTCGGCTCCACGGTGGGCTGATGCTCCACGGTGAGCTGATACGCAGCCGGCGGCCATGTGAAGGAATTCTTCGCCGCCGAACCTGCCCGCGCAAGATGGCGCCGCCCCGGGGGTGGTGCGCCGGGCCGGCGCGGCCCCGTGTGCGGGTGGCTCACATCAGGTCGCGCCGACGGAACACGGCGAATGCCGCCGTCGTCAGCCCGCCGGCCAGCAGCAGCAGGACGGCCAGGCCGGTCGGCCAGGTCAACTCGTACATCAGGTCACACGAGCCGTAGGACGTGGGGACGCAGGGTCGGCCGTCCCAGAACTCGACCCGCCCCGCCAGCCACGCGCCGACGTAACTGGACAACATCAGCTGGTCGGGTCTCGCCGTCTCCAGGATCTCCATCACCAGGCGGGCACCCAGCTCCCACACCACCACGTAGGCCGCGACCGCCCCCAACGCCGCCGAGGTGTGCCGGCCCAGGGTCGCGACCGCGAAACCCGTCGCCGCCGCCAGCAGCACCACCAGCAGGCCCCGTCCCCAGATCGCGCCGATCTCCGACCAGAACGCGGCGTCCAGCGTGCCGGGCAGGCCCGTGGCCCGGGCCACCGTCCAGAAGGTGCCGAGATAGACCACCGAGGCGACCAGCGACAGTGCCAGCACCGCCCCCAGCAGGGCGGCGAGCTTCGTGCCCAGCACCGTCATCCGGCGTGGCCGCCACAACAGCAGGTTCACCACGCCCCCGGAGTTCAGGTCGGCCCCGATGTAGGACGCGCCCACCAGGAAACCGAACAGCACCAGGAAGGCGATGAGGAAGTACAACAACGGGAGCGCCTCCTGGGAGAAGACGAACACCCCGGTCAGGTAGTCGGTCGCCACCGGCAGCCGCTCCCGCAACGCCGGGTCGACCTCGCTGCAGTCGCGCGGCAGGTAGCCGCCCTCCTCGCCGGGGGCGGTGGGCAGGGCACCGCGTTCCCGCGCCAGGCACCGTTCGTACCGGGCCTCCAGGTCGCGCAAGTTGTCGGCAGCCTGCCGCTGGGCGGCCGCCAGCTCCGCCGCCGTCGGCTGGTGTGACCCGGCCACCGTCGTCGCGGTGGTCACTCCGAACGCCAGCACCAGCAGCACCACCATGAGCTGCACGAAGCGGCGCGCACCCAGGCGCTCCAGCTCGGCACGGACCAGGTTCACGCGTCCACTCCCTGTGCGTCGAGGTCGATCACGTCGCCGCCGGTGCGTGTCCCTCGACTCTCGTCAGCGTTCGACAGGTCCCGGCCGGCCGCCGGGGTGGGACCCTCGGTCTGCCGGGGCACCCCGGGGCCGGTGGGAGCGCCGGTCAGCTCCAGGAACACGCTCTCCAGATCCGGCCGCAGCGGCGTCAGCTCGCGTACCCAGACGCCCTGCTCGCCGAGGGTGCGGCTGACCGTGGTGGCGTCGTCGACGCCGGTCACCACCAGGTGGTCGTCATGCCCGGCGACGCCCATGCCCGCCGCGTGCAGCAGCTCACCGGCGTGGCCCAGGTCGTCGGCCCGGACCAGGAACTCGTGCCGGTCGAAGCCGGCCAGCACCTCGCTCACCGGCCCGGCGGCCACCCGGCGGCCCCGCGAGATGATCGTGACGTGGTCGCAGATGAGCTGGATCTCGGCCAGGATGTGGCTGGACACCAGCACCGTCACCCCCGAGGCGGCCAGCGAGCGCATCAGGTCCCGCATCTCACGGATCCCCGCCGGGTCCAACCCGTTGGCCGGTTCGTCGAGGATCAGCAGCTCCGGGTCCTTCAGCAGCGCAGACGCCACCGCCAGCCGTTGCTTCATGCCCAGCGAGTAGCTGCGTACCCGCTCGTCGGCGCGGTCGCGCAGGCCGACCTGCTCCAGCACCGCGTACACCCGGTCGGTCGGCACCCCGCCGGCCCGGGCGAGCAGGCGCAGCGTGCGTTCGCCGGTGAAGTTGCCGAAGAACTGGGGGCTCTCCACGATCGCCCCCACCCGGCCCGCGACCCGGGGCAGCCGCTCCGGTGAGCTCTCGCCGAGCACCGTCAGTCGGCCCTCGTCGGCCCGGACGAGCCCGAGCAGGGCCCGCAGCGTGGTCGTCTTGCCGGAGCCGTTGGGGCCCAGGAAGCCGTGCACCTGCCCCGCCTCGACCCGCAGGTCGAAACCGTCGACGGCCACCCGCCGGCCGCGCCGCAGGCTGCGGAAGGTCTTCCGCAGGCCCTCGATCTCGATGACCGCGCTCATCCGCGTGGCCTCCAGCGTCGTCGCAGCACGGGGCGCCCTCCGGGTACGGTGATCAATGACACGCCGCCCCACCCTAGGCCCGGGTCGCCGCCCATGGGGGCAGTGCGGTGCTGCGTGGTTGGATGGTCGGGTGACTGGTGACCTGATCCCCGGCGCGACCGGCGCCGCCCCCGCCCCCTCGCCCGTGGACGCGGATCTGGTGGTCAGCCTCGACGGCGTCGGCGTGCGCCGGTCCGGCACCGCCCTGCTGCACGACGTCGACTGGCGGGTCGAACTGGACGAACGCTGGGTCGTGCTGGGCCCCAACGGGGCCGGCAAGACCACCCTGTTGAACCTGGCCGCCGGGCTGCTGCACCCCAGCACCGGCACCGTCCACGTGCTCGGTGAGCGCATCGGCCGCACCGACGTCACCGAGCTGCGTACCCGCATCGGGCTGTCCACGGCCGCCCTCGCCGAGCGCCTGCCCACCGACGAGAAGGTCGTCGACGTCGTGGTCACCGCCGCCTGGTCGGTGGTCGGCCGCTGGCGGGAGAACTACGACGCCGGCGACGAGGCCCGGGCCCGTACGCTGCTGGGGCAGCTCGGCATCGGCGGCCTCGCCGACCGTCGCTACGGCACCCTCTCCGAGGGCGAGCGCAAGCGGGTGCAGATCGCGCGGGCGTTGATGACCGACCCGGAACTGCTGCTGCTCGACGAGCCGGCCGCCGGTCTCGACCTGGGCGGCCGGGAGGACCTGGTGGCCCGCCTCGCCGAGCTGGCCCTCGATCCGGACGCCCCGGCGCTGGTGCTCGTCACCCACCACGTGGAGGAGATCCCGCCGGGCTTCACCCACGCGCTGCTGCTGCGCGAGGGCGGCGTCGTCGCCCAGGGCCTGTTGCACGAGACGCTGACCGGCGACAACCTCACCAAGACCTTCGGGCTGCCGCTGCTGGTCGACCGCGCCGGCGGCCGGTACACGGCCCGCGCCGCCTGAGCCGGCCGGAAGGAGCGACCGTGCGGCAGACCCGGGTCGTCGTGGTCGGCAGCGCCAACATGGACCTGGTGGCCACCGCCGGCGCCCTGCCCCGGCCGGGCGAGACCCTGCTCGGCACGGACTTCGTCACGGTGCCCGGCGGCAAGGGGGCCAACCAGGCCATCGCCGCCGCCCGTGCCGGCGCGTCCAGCGCGTTCCTCGGCGCCATCGGCTCGGACGCGTTCGGGGTGACGCTGCGCGCCCGCATCACGGCGGCCGGCGTCGACACCGAGCAGATGCGTGTGGCGTACGGCGCCTCCGGGGTGGCACTGGTCATGGTCAACGCGGCCGGCGAGAACGCCATCCTGGTGACCCCGGGGGCCAACGCCACGTTCACCGAGCTGACGGCAGCGGAGCTGACCGCCGTCCGGGAAGCCGACGTGCTGGTCGCCCAGCTGGAGATCCCGGTCGAGACGGTGACCGCGGCGGCCGTGGCCGCCCGGTCCGCCGGCACCCGGGTGGTGCTCAACGCCGCCCCGGCGATGCCGCTGCCGGCGGACCTGCTCGCCGCCGTGGACCTGCTGGTGGTCAACGAGACCGAGGCGCAGTTCCTCACCGGCGGCCGGGGCCGCGACGAGCCGGGGGCGCTGCTGGAACTGGTGCCCCGCGCGGTGCTGACGCTCGGTCAGCAGGGTGCCTGGTACGTCGACCGCGAGGGCGGCCACGTGCACGTGCCGGCGGTCGAGGTCGACGTGGTGGACTCCACCGCCGCCGGGGACGCGTTCACCGGCGCGCTCGCCGTCGCCTGGGGTGAGGGCCGCGACCTGGTCGACGCGGTGCGGTGGGCGGCGGCGGCCGGCGCGGCCTGCGTACGCCGGCTCGGGGCCAGCGTCTCCCTGCCCCACCGCGTCGAGATCGACCAGCTCTATCGGCCGGCCACCTGACGCCCGTCCCGCGTCACCTCACCCGGCGGGCCGGCGGCCGTGCGGAAGGCGCGGCGGTAGGCCGACGGGGACGTGCGCATCGCCTTCGTGAAGTGGTGCCGGTAGGTGACGGGGCTGTCGAAGCCGACCGCCGCGGCGACCCGTTCGACCGAGGTCTCGCCGGTCTCCAGCAGGGGCAGGCTGGCCCGCACCCGCTGGTCGACCAGCCAGCGGATCGGGCTGGTGCCGGTGGCCCGGGAGAAGTGCCGCAGATAGCTGCGCGACGACATGCGGGCCTGCCCGGCCAGCCGGGCCACGGTCAGCGGCTCCGCCAGGTGGGCCACCGCCCAGGCCATGCTGGCGGCGATCCGGTCGTCGTCCGGGTCGGCGGGGACCGGCGTCTCGATGAACTGCGCCTGCCCACCGTCGCGGTGCGGCGGGATCACCAGCCGTCGGGCGACGGCGTTGGCGATCGACGCCCCGTGGTCGTGGCGCACCACGTGCACGCACAGGTCCAGGCCGGCGGCGCTGCCCGCGCTGGTCAGGATGTCGCCGTCGTCCAGGTAGAGCACGTCGGGGCGGACCCGGACGCGGGGGTGGCGGCGGGCCAGCCGGTCGGCGTAGCGCCAGTGGGTGGTGGCTGCGCGCCCGTCGAGCAGGCCGGCCCCGGCCAGGGCGAACGCGCCCGAACAGATGGACATGATGCGGGCACCACGGGCGTGGGCCCGGCGCAGGGCGGTGACCAGCAGGGGGGACGGGTCGGCGGTGACGTCGGCGACCCCGGGTACGACCACCGTCGCGGCGGCGGCCAGGGTGTCCAGCCCGTACGGGGTGTGCAGGCGCGCGCCGCCGAGCACCGGCACCTCGCCGGGCTGTTCGGCGCACACGGTCACGTCGTACCAGGGCACGCCGAACTCGGGCCGGGGCAGCCCGAACACCTCGGTGACGATGCCCGTCTCGAACACGGACATGCCGGGGTACGCCAGGACGGCGACGCTGCGCTCGACCACTGCCATGGCGGAATGTTAGCGGTCAGCGGCGTCGACGCCACTCGTGCCCGGCCGCGACGCCGACGATGATCGGTGACATGAGCCGCACCTTCGCCGTACCGGCCGCCGACCCGGTCACCGCCACCGCCCACCTGCTCGCCCGTCTGCGCGCCGAGACCGACGTGGCCGACGTGCACGCCGACCTCACCGCCGGGGTTCCGGATCTGGTGGTGGTCGACTCGCGGGGCGACCTCGCCTGGGCGCGGGGCCACCTGCCCGGCGCGGTGCACCTGCCCACCGCCCGGATCGCCGGGCACGCCGCCGGCCTGGTGCCCGCTGGCGCACGGGTGGTCACGTACTGCTGGGGGCCGGGCTGCGACGGGGCCACCCGTGCGGCTCTGGAGTTCGCCCGGCTCGGTTACGCCGTCAAGGAGATGCGCGGCGGCTACGAGTACTGGGTCCGCGAGGGGCTGCCGGTGGTCACCGCAGCCGGGACGGTACGCCAACCGGTCGACCCCCTGACCGCCCCCGTGCCGGCCCCCGTTTCCGCCCCCGCGCCGGCCTCCGCTTCCGCCCCCGCGCCGGCCGGCGGCTGCGACTGCTGACCGGGTGCCCGCGTCGAACTCGCCGTGCCTGGTCTTCAGTCCCCGTCCTCGCCCAACCGCTCGCCCCGGCGGCGCAGCATGCCCAGCCCGGGGATGCCGGCGACGGCCAGCTTGAGGTCGCGGGTCACGTCGAGCAGGTCGTGCAGGTCCGGTCCCACCCGGTCGAGGGTGGCCAGTATCGGCAGGATGTCCGCTGTCAGGTGCTGCTTCAGCTTCGGCAGCTCGTCGACCAGCCGGATCGCCGCGGTGACCTCCTCGTGGCTGAGCTGCTCGACGAAGTGGTTCGCCATCGGCGCGGCCCGGCGCAGCGCCGGCTCGTACGCGGCCAGTAGTTCGGCGGCGGTCGCGGCGGCCTCCGCCGCCTCGCCCACCGTGGTCGCGGCCCGACCGGCCACCGACTCGGCGCCGGCGACCACCGTGGCGGCGGCCCGGGACACCCGGCCGGCCTCGGCGACCACCGTCGCGGCGGCGGCCGACACCTGTTCCGCCTCGCCGACCACCACGGCCGCAGCGGTGGCGACCTCGGTGGCGGTGTCGATGGCCCTGGTCGCGGCGGCGCTGATCACGGCCACCTCGCGGACCGCGGTCTCGGCGTCGTCGAGCACCCGGTCGGTGCGGTCGAGGGTCTGCTCGATCCGGTCCACCACCCCGTTGATCCGGGCCAGCAGCGCCTCCACCCCGTCGAGCACCGCGAATGCGCGGGTGGGCACGGCGGCGAACGACGCCGCCGAGTCGAGGGCGGAGCGGGTGAGACCGACCACGGCGGTCGGGCGGGGGAGTGGGATCGCCATGGCACCAAGTGTGCGCTGCCGGCGCCCGTCCCGCCGGCCGCGGCAGCCCCGGCCGCAAGCTGCGCGTCAGCGGTCGTGCTGCTCGACGGCCCGCTGCACGGCCCGGTAGATCTGGCCGAACCGCAGCGCGTCGGGTGTCCGCAGCATCATCACCTCCCGGCCGTGGTGCTGCACCCACAGCTCGTGCACCCGGTTGCCGCGCTCGTAGGAGCGGTCCAGCCAGCCGAGGGGCAGTTCCAGGAAGGGGGCCAGGGCCAGCGCCCCGACCACGCAGGCGGCCAGCACGACCAGCGCGGGCACCCAGTCGCCCCGGTCCTGCGCCGACCAGGCCAACGACAGCACACAGACCAGCGCCACCAGCGGCGGCAGCGACAACAGCAGCACCAGTACGCCCCGACCCAGCACCCGGCCACGGACGGCCATCGTGGTGCGGCCCCGGTCGTGCCACACGTACGTGACGTCGGCGATCGGCACGACGTGCCCGCCTGCCCGGATCGCCTCCGAGGTCACCTGCACCGAGTCGTCCCGGTAATAGAGGGTCATCATTAAGCCTAACCGCTCCGTCGCCCTCTGTGGACGGACGGACACCCGACAGTCAGATCCGGTGGGCTGCCCCTAGAGTCGGCGGCGTGCGACCCGACCCCACCACCCCACCCTGGACGATCGACGACGTGCCCGACCTGGACGGCCGAACCGTCCTCGTCACCGGCGCCAACACCGGCATCGGCCGGGCGACCGCCCTGGCCCTGGCCGCCCGGGGCGCGCACGTCGTGCTTGCCTGCCGCGACGCCGGCAGGGCGGACGCGGCCCGGGTCGCCATCGGCGCGGCGGCGCCCCGGGGGACGGTCACCACGCTCCCCCTCGACCTGGCCTCGCTCGACTCGGTACGCCGGGCCGCCGGTCAGTTCCGGGCCCGCCACGACCGGCTCGACGTGTTGGTCAACAACGCGGGTGTGATGACGCTCACCGGCGGTGTCCGGTGGACCCGCGACGGGTTCGAGCAGCACCTCGGCATCAACCACCTGGGCCACTTCGCGCTGACCGGGCTGCTGCTGGAGCCGCTGCTGGCCGCGCCCGCCGGCCGTGTCGTCCAGGTCAGCAGCCTCTCCCAGGCCGGTGCGCGGATCGACCGGGCCGACCCGCACTGGCGCACCCGCCGGTACCGGCCCTTCCGGGCGTACGGTGCCAGCAAGCTCGCCAACCTGCTGGCCGCGTACCGGCTGCACGAACTGCTGGCGGCGGGCGGTGCCCGCGCGGTGGCGCTGGCCGCGCACCCCGGCGCATGCCGCACCGAGATCTCCCGCGACGGGCCGCCGTGGCTGCGGCTGCTGGAACTGCCGGGGCTGCGCTGGTGCACGAGCTGGTTGACCCACGAGGTGGCCGCCGCCGCGCTGCCGACGGTGCGGGCGGCCACCGACCCCGCCGCGCGGGGCGGCGACGTCTACGGTCCCGACGGATGGCGCGGGCTCACCGGCCGCCCGGTGCGGGTCGACCCCGGCGCGGGCGCCCGGGACGAGGCCGCGCGGCGGTGGCTGTGGGAGATGTCGGAGGAGGCCACCGGCGTGACCTACCGGGTAACGTCCCCCTGATCCGGCGCTCAGGCCGGGCCCCGACGCGACCCGCGGGGCCGAGGTGGGACAGTCGGGCATGCCGCGACCTTGAGGGACGCATCCGGGCGCTGCTACCGTTTCCGCGCGCTCTCGGGCCGCCACTCTCAGCAGCGGGAGCCGGCGAAGCGAGCGTCCGACGCGTTCTCCAACCCGCACGGGGACGGTGAGATGGGCTCCCGCACGATCAACCTGCGCCAGATGGTTGCGCTCATGGTCGCAGCGCTGATTCTGCTGTGGGCGTTCGCCGCCTGGATGACTCTGCGCGACGGCGCCCACACGCTGGGTGCCAGCGAGGTCAACGGCAGCATCTACGAGCCGAGCGAGCCGCTGATCGTCAGCCTCCAGCACGAGCGGAGGGCCAGCGCGGTCTTCCTCGCCGACTCCGACCGCGACCGGACGGACCTCGACGCCGTCCGCCGCGACACCGACGCCGCCACCGCCGTCTACGCCGAGCGGACCCGGCGCTGGCAGGCCCGGCTCGCCGCCAGTGACGAGACGCAGCGGCTGATCTCCGCCGCCCTCGACCGGCTGGACGCCCTCACCACGACCCGGCAGTCCGTCGACGCGCTGGCGATCGACCGGCCGACCGTGGTCGCCGACTACACCTCGGCCATCGACAGCCTCTTCCGGATCTACGACTCCCTGAGCAAGATCGACGACGAGCAGATCGCCAACATCGCGAGCGCGCTCATCGACGTCAAGCGCGCCTGGGAGGTGATGTCCCAGGAGGAGGCCCTGCTCGCCGGGGCACTGACCGCCGGCCAGCTCGACCAGGCCGAGCACGCCCAGTTCACCAAGCTCGTCGGCGTGTGGCGGTTCCTGGTGGAGGACACCGCCCACAAGCTTCCCGCCGAGGACGCCGCCGCGCTGCGCCAGCTCGTCGACAGCGGTCCACTGGTCCGCCTCCGGCAGTACGAGGACCGGGTCGTCGCCGGCGCCGACCGCCCCCTGCGGCTGAGCCCCGGCGACTGGCAGGCCGCCGTCCAGGACGCCCGCACCGGCGTCAACGACGTGATCCTGGCCCGCGGCGATGCCCTGGTCGCGCAGTCCGTGCCGGTGGTGCTGGGGGTGGCGGCGCGGCTGCTGTTCGCCACCGGCCTCGGCGCGGTGATGGTGGCGGCGGCGCTGATGGGGGCCCGGCACCTGATCCGGCGGATGGAGGGTCTGCGCCGGGACGCCCACCGGCTCGCCACCGACACCCTTCCCGACGTCGTGGACCGGCTCGGCCGGGGCGACAAGGTCGACGTCGAGGCCGAGGCGCCCGACCTCGCCTACGGTCGCGACGAACTCGGCCAGGTGGGGGAGGCGTTCAACGCCGCCCGGCGGACCGCCGTCCGGGCCGCCGTCGAGCAGGCCGAGCTGCGGCGCGACGTCGCCGACATGTTCCTCAACATCGCCCGCCGGACGCAGGCGCTGGTGCACCGGCAGTTGAGCGTGCTGACCGACATGGAACGCGCGGAGGAGGACGCGGACGCGCTGGAGAAGCTGTTCGACGTCGACCACCTCGCCACCCGGATGCGCCGCAACGCGGAGAACCTGATCGTGCTGACCGGAGCGAACACGCCCCGGCAGTGGAAGCGTGACGTGCCGATGCTCGACGTGGTGCGCGGCGCGGTGGCCGAGGTCGAGGACTACACCCGGGTGACCGTCGCCCCGATGCCCGACGTGCGGCTGGCCGGTCGGGCGGTGGCCGACGCCACCCACCTCGTCGCCGAGCTGATCGAGAACGCGCTGTCCTTCTCGCCGCCGAACACCCCCGTCCAGGTCACCGGGCAGGTCGTCGCGAACGGGTTCGCCATCGAGATCGAGGACCGTGGGCTCGGGATGCCCGCCGAGGACATGGCCACGGCGAACACCCGGCTGGCCGCGCCCGGCGAGTTCCGGCTCTCCGACAGCTCACGGCTGGGCCTGTTCGTGGTCGGCCGGCTGGCGACCCGGCTCGCCGTGCGGGTGCATCTCAAGGAGTCCGCGTACGGCGGCACCACCGCGGTGGTGCTCATCCCCGCCGAGCTGCTCGGCGAGGCCCCGGCCGAGCCACTGCCGGTGGCGGCGCTGCGTGGCCCCGACGCGCAGACCCAGCCGCTGGCCGTGGTCGCCGCCCGTCCCGCGCCCACGGTCGACGGGCAGCGGGCCACGCCCGGGGTGCGGGAGGCCCGGCCGGTCGCCGATGGCGGTGAGTCCGCCGCGTCGGTCGACGATGTGCCGGGCACCGTCACCGAGGCCGGGCTGCCGAAGCGGGTACGCCGCACGACCCGGTCCGACCCGCCCGCCACGGCGTCGCCGCCCCGGGCCGCTCCCGCACCGAGGGCCGCGACCGCCGCGTCGCGGGACCCGGAGGCGGTACGGCGGAAGATGAGCGCGTTCCAGGACGGCACCCGCAAGGGTCGGGCCGCCGCCGACGACGAGCAGCCCGGTGCCCCGCAGTCCCCGGCCGACAGCTGACCGCCGAACTGGAAAGAGACACACAGATGACCACAGCGGTTAACACCGACCTCGCCTGGCTGCTCAACGACCTGGTGAACCGGGTCAGGGAGGTCGAGAAGGCCATCGTCCTCTCCAACGACGGCCTGCTGCTGGCCGCCTCCACGAGCATGAGCCGCGACGACGCCGAACATCTCGCGGCGCTCGCGTCGGGGGTGCAGAGCCTGGCCCGGGGGGCGAGCAGCCGCTTCGGCGGCGGCCCCGTGCAGCAGACCATCATCGAGATGGAGTCGGCCTACCTGTTCGTCACCGCCGCCGGGTCGGGGGCGTCGCTGAGCGTCCTCGCCACCGACCAGGCCGACATCGGACTGATCGCGTACGAGATGGCGATGCTCGTCAACCGGGCCGGCCGGCACCTGTCCGCCCCGGCCAGGGCCGGCGGCGCAGCCGAACCGGGCAGCCCCGCGTGACGTCGTCCCACGACGAGCCGGGGCCGGTCGTCCGGCCGTACGCGGTGACGGGCGGCCGGGCGCGGCCCGTCACCGGCACGTTCGACCTGATCGCGCTCGTCGCGTCGGCAGGGGGGCGGGCGGTTCCGGCGCACGGGCTGGCCCCCGAGCATCTGGCCATCCTGGACCTGTGCCGTAGCGTGATGTCCGTCGCCGAGGTCTCGGCCCACCTCGACCTTCCGGTCGGGACGGTCCGGGTGCTGCTCGGCGACCTCCTGGTCCGCAAACTCGTCGACGTCTGGCCGCCCACCCCACGGATGGCCAACACCGAAGACCGTACGCTGGAGGCAGTGCTCCATGGGCTACGCGCGCTCTGACGCACCGGGTCCGGCCACACCCACCGCCGTCAAGATCCTCATCGCCGGCGGCTTCGGTGTCGGCAAGACCACGCTCGTCGGGTCCGTCAGCGAGACCCGCGCCCTCACCACCGAGGAGGATCTCTCGGAGCGGGGTGCGGACGTCGACGACCTGTCGGGGGTCGGGACGAAGTCGACCACCACCGTGGTGATGGACTTCGGCCGCATCACCATCAGCGACACCCTGGTGCTGTACCTGTTCGGCACGCCGGGGCAGAACAGGTTCGCGTTCCTGTGGGACGAACTGGCCAGCGGGGCGCTCGGCGCGGTCGTGCTGGCGGACACCCGGCGGCTGGCGGACTGTTTCCCCTCCCTGGACTACTTCGAGCAGCGCGGCATGCCGTTCGTCGTCGCGGTCAACCAGTTCGACGGTGCCCGCCGCTACACGGTGGACCAGGTGCGCCAGGCCCTCGACCTCGATCCGGTGGTGCCGGTGCTGCTCTGTGACGCGCGGGTGCGGGAGTCCAGCCGGGAGACGCTGATCACGCTGGTCGAGCACGTCCAGCGGGTGCACGCGGTGCGCCGGCAGACCGTCCAGGTGTGACCCTCACCCGGGACGGAGGCCGGGGCCGGGACGATGGCGGAGGCCAGGGCCGGGGCCAGAGACAGGGCCGGGGTCAGCGGCGTGCCGGTTCGGTGGCCTCGACGGCGCGCTGCACCGCGCGGTAGATCTGCCCGAAGCGCCGCGCGTCGGCCGTCCGCAGCAGCCGCACCGGCCGGCCGCGCCAGCGGACCCACAGCTCGCGCTGGCGGCTGCCGCGCGCGTACGAGCGGTCGAGGTGTTCGAAGAGGAAGTCGGCGGCCGGCCCGACGGCGAGCCCGACCAGGGCCGAGGCACCCACGATGGCGATGGTGACGGTCAGGGAGCGGTTCCACCAGATCGCGAGGGCGACCCCGGCGACAGCGGCCACGAGGGGGCCGGCCAGGGCCGCGCCGATCGCGCCCCGGCCGGCGAGGACCCGCCAGGACCGGCTGCCCCGCTGATGCCAGACCAGGGTGATCTCGGCCAGCGGGTAGACCCGGTCGTCGGCCCGGATGGCGGCCGAGGTGACCTGGACAGACCTGTCGTGGTAGTAAGTGATCATGGCGTCACTCCCGGTGGCGGGACTGGCACCAGACTACTGGTGGCGCGGCGGGGGTCGTAAGGTTGGCACGCGACTTCGACGAGGAAGTGAGGGTGCGACGTGGGTGAGTTCGTGCGGCTGGAGACCGGGGACGGCATCGGCACCATCCGGCTGGAACGGCCGCCGATGAACGCCCTGAACACCCAGGTGCAGGAGGAGTTGCGTGCCGCCGCGGCGGCCGCCACCGCGGACCCGGACGTCCGGGCCGTCGTCGTGTACGGCGGGGAGAAGGTCTTCGCCGCCGGCGCGGACATCAAGGAGATGGCCGACATGTCCTACGTGGACATGGCGCAGCGGGCGGCCAACCTGTCCAGCGCGCTCGGCGCGATCGCCCGGATCCCGAAGCCTGTCGTCGCCGCGATCACCGGGTACGCCCTCGGGGGCGGCTGCGAGCTGGCCCTGGCGTGTGACTGGCGGGTGGTGGCCTCCGACGCCAAGCTCGGCCAACCCGAGATCAAGCTCGGCATCATTCCCGGAGCCGGGGGCACCCAGCGGCTCGCCCGGCTGGTCGGTCCCGCCCGCGCGAAGGATCTGATCATGTCGGGCCGGATGGTCGACGCCGAGGAGGCGCTGCGGATCGGTCTGGCCGACCGGGTCGCCCCGGCCGGCGAGGTGTACGCCGCCGCCGTGGAGCTGGTCCGGCCCTACCTGACCGGGCCGGTGCAGGCCCTGCGGGCGGCGAAGCTCGCTGTGGACGGCGGCCTGGACATGGACCTGAACTCCGGGTTGGCCTGGGAGAGTCAGCTCTTCGCGGCGCTGTTCGCCACCGATGACCGGCGCGAGGGCATGGCCGCCTTCGTGGCGAAGCGCAAGCCGGACTTCACCGGCCGCTGAGCCGGCGGGGCCGGCGGCGTCCCCGACCGACCCGAGGGCTGTTCACATTCTTTCTACCGGCCAGTAACGTGTGACTCCGGTCAGGCGACGAGAGGGAGCGGTGATGACGGAGCGGATCGAGGGGCACGGCGGGGAGCTCGCGCTCGCGGCGCTGCGGGCGTACGGGGTGCGGGAGATGTTCACCCTCTCCGGCGGGCACGTCTTTCCGCTCTACGACGCCGCCCACAAGGCCGGCTTCCCCCTCTACGACGTACGGCACGAGCAGTCGGCGGTCTTCGCCGCGGAGGCGGTGGCCAAGCTCCAGCGCCGGCCCGGCCTGGCCGTGCTCACCGCCGGCCCCGGCGTCACCAACGGCATCTCCGGGCTCACCAGCGCCTACTTCAACGCCTCGCCGGTGCTGGTGATGGGCGGCCGGGCCCCGCAGTTCCGCTGGGGCTCCGGCAGCCTCCAGGAGATGGACCACCTGCCGCTGGTCGCCCCCGTCACCAAGCACGCCGAGACGGTGTTCGGCCCCGACGACATCCCGCGCGCCGTCACCGCCGCGCTGACCGCCGCGCTCACCCCGCACCGGGGCCCGGTCTTCCTCGACTTTCCCCTGGAGGCGATCTTCTCCGTCGCCGTCGCCGAGCTGCCCGCCCTGCCGGGGATCCCGCCGCTGGAAGCCGACCCCGACGAGGTGGCCAAGGCCGCCGGCCTGATCGCCGCCGCCGCGCGGCCGGTCGTCATCGCCGGCTCCGACGTGTACGCCGGCGACGCGGTCGACGCGCTGCGCGCCGCCGCCGAGGCGTTGCAGGTGCCCGTCTTCACCAACGGAATGGGTCGCGGCGCGCTGCCGCCGGAGCACCCGCTCGCCTTCGCCAAGGCCCGCCGGGTGGCGCTGAAGGGTGCCGACGTGGTCGTGGTCGTCGGCACCCCGCTCGACTTCCGCCTCGGCTTCGGCGACTTCGGCGACGCCACGGTCGTGCACGTCGTCGACGCGCCCAGCCAGCGGGCCTCGCACGTGCAGCCCGCCGCCGCCCCGGCCGGCGACCTGCGGGCCATCCTCACCGCGTTCGCCGGGCACACCGGTGACCGGGCCGACCACGCCGACTGGGTGGCGCAGCTGCGCGTCGCCGAGGACGCCGCGAAGGCCCGCGACGCCGAGGAGATGGCCGCCGACACCGACCCCATCCGCCCGGCCCGCGTCTACGGCGAGCTGCGCCGGGTCCTCGCCCGCGACGCGATCACCATCGGTGACGGCGGTGACTTCGTCTCGTACGCGGGCAGATACCTGGAGCCCGCCCAGCCCGGCACCTGGCTCGACCCCGGGCCGTACGGCTGCCTCGGCACCGGCATGGGCTACGCCATGGGGGCGCGGGTCAGCCACCCCGACCGGCAGATCTGCGTCCTGATGGGCGACGGCGCGGCCGGCTTCTCGCTGATGGACGTGGAGTCCCTCGTCCGGCAGAAGCTGCCCGTGGTGATCGTGGTCGGCAACAACGGCATCTGGGGCCTGGAGAAGCACCCGATGCGGGCCATGTACGGCTACGACGTCGCCGCCGACCTTCAGCCCGAACTGCGCTACGACCGGGTCGTCGAGGCCCTCGGCGGGGCCGGCGAGACCGTGGCGAAGGCCGCCGACCTCGGGCCGGCCCTGACCCGGGCCTTCGACGCCGGCGTGCCCTACCTGGTCAACGTGCTCACCGACCCGGCCGACGCGTACCCCCGCTCCTCGAACCTGGCCTGACCCGCCCCCACGCCGCCGCTCCCGTCCGGGGCGGCGGCGTGTCACGTTCTCCCGTCCGCTAATTCGGCGGTCCTGCGTCGTCCGGCGTCGTAACGTAGCGCGGTGCCGGCAAAAGTGTCAGGGCTGTCGGTCATGGTGGCGTCACCGAAGTTGACGACAGGAGACGTGATGGACCACGCGATCCGCGCGGAGGGGCTGGTGCGCCGGTTCGGCGACACCACCGCCCTCGCCGGAGTTGACCTGGCCGTGCCGACAGGCACGGTCTTCGGCCTCCTCGGGCCGAACGGCGCGGGCAAGACCACCACCGTCCGGGTGCTGGCGACCCTGCTGCGCGCCGACGAGGGCCATGCCACGGTGGGCGGCTACGACGTGGTCCGCGACGCCCACCGGGTACGCCAGATGATCGGCCTCACCGGCCAGTACGCCTCGGTCGACGAGACCCTCACCGGCGTGGAGAACCTGCTGCTCATCGGCCGGCTGCTCGGCCTGTCCCGGGTCGACGCCCGGGCCCGGGCCCGGCAGTTGCTGGCCGACTTCCACCTCACCGACGCCGCCGACCGGCCGGCGAAGACCTTCTCGGGGGGCATGCGCCGCCGCCTCGACCTCGCGGCGAGCCTCGTCGGTCGGCCGCAGGTGCTCTTCCTCGACGAGCCCACCACCGGCCTCGACCCGCGCAGCCGCAACGAGCTGTGGGACATCGTCCGGGGGCTCGTCGCCGACGGGGTGACCGTGCTGTTGACCACCCAGTACCTGGAGGAGGCCGATCAGCTCGCCAGCGAGATCGCCGTGGTCGACCACGGCCGGGTCATCGCGCAGGGCACGCCGGAGGAGCTGAAGACCAAGACCGGCGGGCAGGTGCTGACGGTCCGCCCGGCCGACCCGGCGGAACTACCCACCGTGGTGGCCGTCGCCGGCGAGGTGGCCGGCACCGTGCCGGAGGTCACCCAGACCACGGTCACCGTGCCCGTCAACGATCAGGGGGTGCTGCCCGCCGTGGTGCAACGCCTCGACGCGGCGGGGATCGCGGTCGCCGAGCTGGCGCTGCGCGGTTCCAGCCTGGACGAGGTCTTCCTGTCCCTCACCGGCCACCGCGCCGAGGGGTCCGTGGAGACCGACAGCGACCTGGAGAGGACCCCGGCATGACCGCCGTGACCGCCCCGCTGGTGCCGGCCCGTCGGCTCGCCCCGACAGCCGGCCTGCGACACACGGCCACCCTGGCCTGGCGCAGCCTGGTGCAGATCAAACACAACCCGATGGAGCTGCTCGACCTGAGCATCCAGCCGGTGATGTTCGTGCTGCTGTTCACGTACGTCTTCGGTGGCGCGATCTCGGGCAGCCCCGGCGAGTACCTGACGTTCGCCCTGCCCGGCATCATCGTGCAGAACGCCTTCTTCGCCACCATGACCACCGGTTTCGGGCTCAACACCGACCTCACCAAGGGCGTGTTCGACCGGTTGCGTTCGCTGCCGATCGCCCGCTGGGCCCCGCTGGCCGGGCGGATCCTCGCCGACACGGTCAAGCAGGCGTGGTCGGTCGCGCTGCTGATCGGCGTCGGCATGATCCTCGGGTTCCGCCTCGGCAACGGCGTGCTCGGGCTGGTCGCCGCGTTCGCCCTCCTGCTCGGCTTCTCGCTCGCCGCGGCCTGGATCGCGGTGCTGGTGGGCGTGCTGGTCGACGAGCCGGACAAGGTGCAGATCTTCGGCTTCACGGTGATCTTCCCGCTGACCTTCACGAGCAACGCGTTCGTGCCCACCGAGACCATGCCCGGCTGGTTGCAGGCCTGGGTGGAGGTCAACCCGGTGACGATCCTCGCCGACGCGCTGCGCGGCCTGCTGGTCGGCGGCCCGGTGGCCGCTCCGGTGGTGCAGACGTTGGCCTGGGCGGTGGTGATCGCCGCGATCTTCGCCCCGCTGGCGGTGCGGGGCCTGCGGCGCAGACTGTGACGGCGGGCTGACCGGGCACGCCCGGCGGGCTGGCCGGGCACGCCTGGCGGGCTGGCCGGGTACGCCTGGCGGGCTGGCCGGGTACGCCTGGCGGGCTGGCCGGGTACGCCTGGCGGGCTGGCCGGGTACGCCTGGCGGGCTGGCCGAGGAGCATGGAGGAGGTTCGCCTCCGGCCCCCCCGGCCGTTGACGGGCCGGGTGGGGCTACACCTCCGGGCGGGGCTCCTCGCGGGGGCCGCCGTCCTCGCGCCGCAGGTCGTTCCCGCGTTGGCCGAGGTCCTCCTCCCAGCGACGGAACAGCTCCTGGTCCTGGGGGCGGGTCCGGCCCTCGATCGAGCGGAGGAACTCCGGGTCGTCGTCCGGGGCGGCGGGGCGGGACGATCTGCGCGCCGCGCCCCGTGTCGTCGGCCAGCCGCCCCGCAGGCGCCCGGCGGTGGACTGGCGGCCGGCCAGGAACCAGGCGATCGGGCCGATCAGCGGGAAGAGGAGGATGACCAGCACCCAGGCGAGCCGGGGCAGGGCCCGCACGTCGCCCTTCTCGGCGGAGAGGCAACTGATCAGGGCGCAGGCGGCGAGCACGACCTGCACGGCGAAGAGGAGGAGGAAGACCCGGGCCATACACCCATCATGACGCACCCGCGCCGCCGCTCACAGTCCGTAGATCACCAGGAGCACGCCGAGCAGGGCGTAGCCCGTGGTGGCCAGGGCGGTCAGCGGCAGCGTGGCTCCGCCCACGCCGACCGATCCGGTGCGGGCACCCCGCCGACGGCAGGCCGTCACCGCGACCGCCCACAGCGCCAGGGTCGGCACGGCCAGTGCCACGGCGACGGGCGAGCCGGTGAACGCCGGCCGGACGGCCAGCACCGTCACGATGGTCAGCGCGAGCGCGGTACGCCGCCACGCCAGTCGGGTGCGCTCGGGTTGCAGCCCCGGGTCGCGCCGCGGGGGTGGTGCCGGTGCACTCACCGGTGCCCGAACGCCTGGGCCAGCACTGCCGCGACCAACAGCAACGAGCCGAGACCGACGGCGAGGGAGAGCACGGCCGGGAAACGGGACACGGGCAGTTCCTCGCCGAGCCGGATGGCCCGCTCGGTGCGGGCCCAGTGGTCGACGGCCCGCACGGCGACCGTGCCACCGAGGACCAGCAGCGCGACGGCGATCGCCTCACGCAGGTGCGCCACCGGCAGGGGCGGAAGGAACTGCGCGGCGGCGAGCCCGCCCGCCACCAGCGCCAGGCCGGTGCGCAGCCAGGCGAGGAAGGTGCGCTCGTTGGCCAGCGAGAAGCGATAGTCGGGGGTGCGGCCGACCGACCGCATCTCCTGCGGGTCGAACCAGGTTCGGATGGTCTGCCACACGCGCCCGATTATTCCGGGTGGGCAGCGGGCCTAGGGTGGTGGGATGACGGATCTTGACCCGATGGCGTTGCGGGCCGTGTACGACGCCGAGTTGCGTCCGGACCTGCCCGATCCGGTTCCGGCGGGGGTGGGCGTGGAACGGGACGGGCCACTGTACCGGGTGGTGGGCCTCGACAGTCGCGGCTTCCTGACCTACCGCGACCTGGGCGGATTGACCGGCGAAGGGCTGGACGCGTTGATCGACCGTCAGGTGGCGGCGTTCCGGGCCCGGGGCGAGGCGGTGGAGTGGAAGCTGTACGCCCACGACGAGCCCGCCGACCTGCCCGACCGGTTGCGGGCGGCCGGGTTCGTGCCGGAGGACGAGGAGACGGTCATGGTCGGTCCGGTCGCGCAGTTGGCGGCCGCGCTGCCGCTGCTGCCCGAGGGCGTACGCCTGCGGGAGGTCACCGGGCGGGCGGACCTGGACCGGATCGCGGACCTGGAGTCGCGGGTGTGGGAGACCGACCGAAGCCACCTCGCCGAGGCGTTGGAGCGGGAGATCGCGACGGACCCGGGCTCGATCACCGTCGTGGTGGCCGAGGCGGAGGACGCGGTGGTCAGCGCGGGTTGGGTGCGGTACGTGACCGGCACCGGGTTCGCCACCCTGTGGGGTGGCTCGACCCTGCCCACCTGGCGGCGGCGGGGCATCTACCGGGCCCTGGTCGCCCACCGGGCCCGGCTGGCCCGGCAGCGTGGCCGGACCCTGCTCCAGGTGGACGCCTCCGCCGACAGCCGGCCGGTCCTGGGGCGGCTCGGGCTCGTCGCGGTCACCTCCACCACGCCGTACGTCTACACTCCGTGATCATGGAGCAGCGGCTGACGGATGACGAACGGCTCACCCTCAAGACCGGCGCGTTCGGCGCGGTGTTCCTGGTGTCGAACGCCGATCCGGGTGTGGTGGCCCTGTTCCGGGAGAGCTTCGCCGCCTCCGGGGCGATGGCCGATGCCAGCGGCCTGGTGAAGGAGGCGCTGACCACGGGTCCGCTGCCGAAGCTGCCCCGGGCGTCGACGCCGGAGATCGCAGCGGTGGTGCTGCCGGCGCTGAGCCGGGCGGTGGAGGTCCTGGCGGCCCGGTCGCCGCAGGACGTGGAGTCCTACCGGTCGGTGGTGTTGGCGGCGGCCGACCGGACGGCGCGGGCCCACCGGGGGGTCGTTCCGGCGGAGGTCGAGGCGATCGCCCGGATCAGGGCGGCGTTGGACGGGTCGTCCTGAGCGTGGCGACGGGTTGCGGCGGGTCGGTGCGGCCCGCCCCACTCGCCGAGTTCGACGTGCTCGTCGTGTGGCGCCGGGGGAGGGCGGGCCGGGTCGGACGGCCCGACGCGGGTGACCTGTGTCACCCGGAGCTCTCCGGAGCTCCAACCTACTGACAGGTAACATTGCGCCGTGGGCAACTGCACAACAGCGCGCGGTTGACCGGGCGTCAACGGACGCGCGAGGCTGCGCCCCAGACCGGGCGAGTGATCGCAACACCAACAGGAGGGTCGTCGAAGCGCGATGAACATCGTCGTACTCGTCAAGCAGGTGCCCGACTCGGGCGCGGACCGCAACCTGCGTACTGACGACAACACCGTCGACCGCGGTTCGGCGAACAACGTCATCAACGAGATGGACGAGTATGCCATCGAAGAGGCGTTGAAGATCAAGGAGGCGCACGGCGGCGAGGTCACCATCCTGACCATGGGACCGGACCGGGCGACCGAGTCGATCCGCAAGGCCCTCTCCATGGGCCCGGACAAGGCCGTGCACGTCGTGGACGACGCCCTGCACGGTTCCTGCGCCGTGGCCACCTCGAAGGTGCTCGCCGCCGCGCTGGGCCAGCTCAACGCCGACCTGGTGCTCTGCGGCGCGGAGTCGACCGACGGTCGGGTCCAGGTCATGCCGCACATGCTCGCCGAGCGGCTGGGCGTCGCGGCGCTGACCGGCGCCCGCAAGCTCACCGTCGACGGCGGCACGCTGACCGTCGAGCGGCAGACCGAGGAGGGCTACGAGGTGGTCACCGCCGCCACCCCCGCCGTGGTCTCCGTCTGGGACACCATCAACGAGCCGCGCTACCCGTCCTTCAAGGGCATCATGGCCGCCAAGAAGAAGCCGGTGCAGACGCTCTCCCTGGGTGACCTCGGCGTCGCCCCCACCGAGGTGGGCTTCGACGGCGCGACCAGCAGCGTGCTGGAGCACACCAAGCGCCCGCCGCGCTCCGGCGGCGAGAAGATCACCGACGAGGGCGAGGGCGGCGTGAAGCTGGTCGAGTTCCTCGCCACCGAGAAGTTCGTGTGAGAGGTCTGGGACATGTCTGAGGTTCTCGTCGTCGTCGAAGCCACCCGTGAGTTCGGCGTCAAGAAGGTCACCCTGGAGATGCTCACCCTCGCCCGCGAGCTGGGCACCCCGAGCGCGGTGGTGCTCGGTGGGGCCGGTGCGGCCGAGGCGCTGAGCGCCAAGCTCGGCGAGTACGGCGCGGCGAAGATCTACGCCGCCGAGAGCGAGGAGATCGACGGCTACCTGGTGGCTCCCAAGGCCACCGTGGTCGCCGAGCTGGTCAGGAACGTCCAGCCGGCCGCCGTGCTGCTCGCCTCGTCGCAGGAGGGCAAGGAGATCGCCGCCCGCCTCGCCGTCAAGCTCGACAACGGCATCCTGACCGACGTCGTCGGCCTGGCCGCCGACGGTACCGCCACCCAGGTGGCGTTCGCCGGCTCGACCATCGTCAAGTCCAAGGTCACCAGGGGCCTGCCGCTGGTGACCGTGCGGCCGAACTCGGTGAACCCGACCCCGGCCGCCGCCACCCCGGCGGTCGAACAGCTGACCGTCACGGTGCCCGACACCGACAAGCTGGCCACGGTCGTCGAGCGGGTCGCCGAGCAGAAGGGCTCCCGCCCGGAGCTGACCGAGGCCGGCGTGGTCGTCTCCGGCGGTCGCGGCGTCGGCAACGCCGACAACTTCAAGCTGGTCGAGGAACTGGCCGACCTGCTCGGCGGTGCCGTGGGCGCCTCCCGGGCGGCCGTCGACTCCGGCTTCTACCCGCACCAGTTCCAGGTGGGCCAGACCGGCAAGACCGTCTCCCCGCAGCTCTACCTCGCGCTGGGCATCTCCGGCGCGATCCAGCACCGGGCCGGTATGCAGACCTCGAAGACCATCGTCGCGGTGAACAAGGACGCCGAGGCGCCGATCTTCGAGCTGGCCGACTTCGGCGTGGTGGGCGACCTCTTCAAGATCGTCCCGCAGGTCGCTGAGGAGATCCGCAAGCGCAAGTAGGCTGACGCGTCAGCCGTCGGGGGCCGGTACCGCCAGTCGGTGCCGGCCCCCTCCTCGTCACCGGGCGGTCGTTGCGCCCCGAACCACCCCGGCACCGTCGCCGAGCTGCGACGATGACAGTGCACCCCCGGCACCGTCGCGACCGATGTGGGAACGAGGAGTGCGCCATGGCGGCCAGGACGACTCAGAGTGGCCACCACGCGCTGGCCGTGCACGAGGTCGTGCTCCTGCTGGAGACCGACACCGAACACGGGCTGACCGAGGAGGAGGCCGCAGCCCGCCGGCAACGGTTCGGGCCCAACGTGCTGCCGGCCGCGACCGGTGGCGGCGTCCTCCGCCGGCTGCTGCGGCAGTTCCAGAACCCCCTGGTGTACGTCCTGATCGCCGCCGGGGTGGTCACCCTGCTGCTGGCCGAGTACGTCGACTCGGCGGTGATCTTCGGGGTGGTCCTGGTCAACGCCGTCATCGGCTTCCTCCAGGAGTCCAAGGCCGAGGCGGCGCTGGACGCGTTGCGGGGAATGGTGCGCACCGAGGCCCGGGTGATGCGCGGTGGGCGACAACGGCGGGTGCCGTCCGACGACGTGGTCCCCGGCGACGTGGTGCTGGTCGAGGCGGGCGAGAAGGTCCCCGCCGACCTGCGCCTCGTCCGCGCCGACGAGCTGCGCGCGGACGAGTCGACGCTGACCGGGGAGTCCCAGCCCGTACGCAAGGACGAAGTCGTCGTCCCGAACGAGACACCGGTGGCCGACCGCCGCAACTCGCTCTACTCCGGCACCCTGCTCACCGGCGGGCAGGCGGCCGGCATCGCGGTGGCGACCGGGGCGGAGACGGAACTGGGCCGCATCCATCGGCTGGTCGGTGGCGCACAGGTCCTCGACACCCCGCTGACGGCGAAGCTGGCCCGCTTCAGCCGTCTGCTCACCGTGGCGATCCTGGTGCTGGCGGGTTTGACCTTCGCCATCGGGCTCCTGCGCGGGGAAGGGGCGGGGGAGATGTTCACCGCCGCCGTGGCGCTGGCCGTGGGGGCGATCCCGGAGGGCCTGCCCGCGGCGGTGACGATCACCCTGGCGATCGGCGTGAGCCGGATGGCCCGCCGGCAGGCGGTGATCCGGCGGCTGCCGGCCGTGGAGACCCTCGGCAGCACCACGGTCGTCTGCACCGACAAGACCGGCACCCTCACCGAGAACCAGATGACGGTGCAGTCGCTGTGGACCTTCGCGGGCCGCTACCAGGTCAGTGGCGGCGGCTACACGCCCACCGGCGACATCAGCGACCCGGACGGCGGGCCGGCCCCCACCGGCGAGGCCGGTGCGCTGCGCTGGTCACTGCTGGCCGGGGTGGCCTGCAACGACGCCCGGCTCGACGAGCGCGACGGGCGCTGGACGGTGCTCGGCGACCCCACCGAGGGCGCGATGCTCGTGGTGGGCGCCAAGGTCGGGCTGGGCCCGGAGGAGGTCGCCGACGAGCTGCCCCGGTTGACGGCGATTCCGTTCACCTCCGAGCGCCAGTTCATGGCGACCCTGCACGAGCAGCGCGACGGCGGGCGGGTGGTGCTGGTCAAGGGCGCGGTGGAGCGGGTGGTCGAGTGGTCCACGGCGGCGCTCGGTGCCGACGGCGACACCGTCGCGCTGGACCGGTCCGCCGTCCTGGAAGCCGCCGGTGACCTGGCCGGCGAGGGCCTGAGGGTGCTCGCCACCGCGATGCTGCGGGTCGACGCCGGCGGCGAGCTGGTGGAGGAGGCGTTGCCCGGCACCCTCGTGTTCACCGGCCTCCACGCGATGCTCGACCCGCCCCGGGCCGCCGCCGCCGACGCGATCGCGTCGTGCCGCCGCGCCGGCATCGCGGTGAAGATGATCACCGGCGACCACGGTGTCACGGCCAGCGCCATCGCCGGACGCCTCGGGTTGCTCGCGGGCGATCCCGGGCCGGGCGAGGTGCTGACCGGCGCGGACCTCGCGAAGCTGTCCGACGCGGACCGGCCGGAGGCGGTGCGACGGGCTTCGGTGTTCGCCCGGGTGTCGCCCGAGCAGAAGCTGCGCCTGGTGGAGGCGTTGCAGGCCGACGGGCAGGTGGTGGCGATGACCGGCGACGGCGTCAACGACGCCCCCGCGCTGCGTCAGGCCAACATCGGGGTGGCCATGGGGCGCAGCGGCACGGAGGTGGCCAAGGAGGCCGCCGACATGGTGCTCACCGACGACGACTTCGCCACCATCGAGTCGGCCGTCGAGGAGGGGCGCGGCGTCTTCGCCAACCTGACCAAGTTCATCACCTGGACGCTGCCCACGAACACCGGCGAGGGACTGGTCATCCTCGTCGCGATCATCCTCGGGACGGCGCTGCCGATCCTGCCCAGCCAGATCCTCTGGATCAACATGACCACCGCCGTGGCGCTCGGCCTGACGCTCGCCTTCGAGCCGAAGGAACCCGGGATCATGGACCGCCCGCCCCGCGACCCGGCCCAGCCGCTGCTGACCGGGGCCCTGATCGCCCGGATCCTGCTCGTCGCCGGTCTGCTCGTCGGAGGGGCCTGGTGGCTGTTCCAGTGGGAGTTGGATGCCGGGGCGGAACTGCCGGAGGCCCGCACGGCGGCGGTGAACCTCTTCGTCACGGTGCAGGCGTTCTACCTGTTCAGCTGCCGATCGTTGACGCTGTCGCCGTGGCGGCTCGGGTTCTTCAGCAACCGCTGGTTGATCGGCGGGGTGCTGGTGCAGGCCGTCGGTCAGGCGGCGCTGACCTACCTGCCCGTGATGAACACGTTGTTCCGCACGGCCCCGATCGGTGCCGACGTGTGGCTGCGCATCCTCGGCATCGCTCTGCTGGTCAGCGCTGTGGTCGCGCTCGACAAGCGGTTCGGCTGGTTCGGCCGCCGGCTCGGCTGACCGAACCGGACCAGCGGCCGCCGGTGAGAGCGGCCGCCGGTCAGGGCGGTCGTCGGTGGGTAGGGAGCTGATCGGCGGGCCGGGGAGCTGAGCCGGCCCGCCGATCAGCCCGTCAGGGAGCCCCTCAGGAGGCTGTCGCCGGAGTGGGCCGTGTCGTTGTCGTACTCCTCGGCGGAGATGTCGACGACCGAGTAGGCGTCGAGGTCGACGTTCGGGGGCAGCGGCAGCAGGACGTCCGACCCGTCACCGAGCACACCGACCGAGAACATCTCCATCGACCGGGGGTTGATCAGCCATACCTCGTAGTACCCCGGGACGGCCGGGAGATTCACCACGTGCAGGTGCAGTTGGCCGTCGGCGAGGACGCGGGCGTCGCCGTGGGCCTGCGCCGGGGTCGTGCCGAACGCGGCCAGCGGGGCCTCGGCCACCACGACCTGCGGCGGGGCCGGCTCGGGCCCCGCGCGCCCCAGCACCACGGCGGTGCCGACGACGCCGATGGTGGCCGCCGCGACCGCCGTCACCGCGCCCGCCGCCCAGCGCGACCAGCGGCTGCGTCGATGCGGCGGCGGGAACAGGACGGCGGCGTCGGGCCGGTCCGGCCCGCCGGAGCCCTCCGCGTCGCCGGTACGGGCCGGGGGCACCACCGGCTGCGACCGGCGAGCCTCGTGCAGCGACGGCAGGTTCTCCGCCGCCCGGATCTCGGTCACGATCCCCTGCCAGACCTGTTCGGGCGGGTCCGGCAGGTCCCGCAGGGCTTGGGTGGCGCTGCCGAGCCCCGCGACGTGCTGGAGGGTCTCCATCTCGACCCGGCAGGGTTCGCAACCGGCGAGGTGGGTGCTCTCCCCGTTGTCCGCCTCGCTCTCACCGAGCGCCAGAAAGACCAGCCGGTCGTGGTCCAGGTGCTGCACCGTCCACCTCCCATCTGCGTTTCAGGCTCTGCATGCCCCGTCGGATGTGACTCTTCACGGTGCCGAGCGGCACTCCGGTCATCGTCGATATCTGCTGGTGTGTCAGGTCGTCGAAGAACGCCAGTTCCAGCATGCGCCGCTGGTCGGCGGGCAGCCGGGCCAGCTCGTCTGCGACGACCAGCCGGTCGACCACCGTGTCCGGGTTGGTGCCGGTCGGCGCCGCGTCCGGTAGCTGCTTGACCGTCTCGACCACCCGGGTCTCCCGGGCGGAGGCGCGCAGGCGGTCGATCACCTTGCGCCGGCCGATGCCGAGCAACCAGCCGATCAGCGATCCCTTCGCCGGGTCGAAGGTGTCACGGCCCAGCCACGCGGCGACGAACGTCGCCTGGGTGACGTCCTCCGCGTCGCTGCGGTTGGCCAGCGTGCTGCTGGCCAGGTGGAACACGGCCCGACCGTACCGGTCGTAGACCTCGCGAAGGGCCAGCTCGTCTCCGGCGCGGAACCGGGCGGCCAGCTCGACCTCGGGAGGCGGATCCGGCTCCTGCACCGCCGTCACGGGGCGGCTTGCCTGGTGTGGGGCATGCCCGACTGTAACTCGCACCGGCATCGCCCCCCTCCACAGCCCCGGTGTGTGCTCAACCGCTATTCGTCGCGGAGCCGGCCGGCGGATGCGTCCCCGGGGTCGGAAAAAGAATCTCTCCGAGGCGCATCCGGCCGGCGCGAACCGGGCGTAACCCGTTCTGCAAGCAAGCCTGACCAACCAGCACCAATCAGCAGGAGGCAGACATGCAGCTCACGTCCTTGCGTCGGATCGCCGCAGGCGGCGCGGTCGCCGCGCTGACGTTCGCCGGCGTCGGTGCGCTCACCGCGACCCCCGCGTACGCCGCCACGTCGAAGGTCTCCGTCGTGCACGGCATCCCGGACACCCCGGTCGACGTGTACGTCAACGGGGAGAAGACGCTGGACAACTTCGCCCCCGGTGACGTGGCCGGACCGTTGGACCTGGAGGAGGGCCAGTACGACATCGCGCTGACCAAGCCGGGCGAGCCCATCGGCCAGGCGATCCTCACGGTCGACGACGCCGAGGTGCCGGGCGGGGCGAACATCAGCATCGCCGCCCACCTGGACGCCGGCGGCCAGCCCAAGATCACGCCGTTCGTCAACGACACCTCCAAGGTCGAAGCCGGCAAGGCCCGGCTGATCGTCCGGCACACCGCCGCCGCCCCGGCGGTCGACGTGCGGGCCGGCGGGACCCCGGTGTTCGAGGACCTGACCAACCCGAACGAGGCCAAGGGCGACGTGGACGCGGGCACGGTCTCCGCGGACGTGGTGCTCGCCGGCACCGACACCGTGGCCATCGGCCCGGCCGACCTGAACCTGCGCGAGGGCACCGCGACGATCGTCTACGCGATCGGCTCCGCCGAGGCCGACAACCTCGACATCGTGGCGCAGACCATCACCGGCCTGCACTCCGCGCCGTCCGGCGTGCCGAGTGGCACCGGCGGCCAGGCCGGCACCGGCGTCGACACCTGGTGGTACGTGCTGACCGGGGCGGGTGTGCTGCTGCTGGTCGGTGGTGGGGTGCGGATGGCCACCGCCCGGACCGGGCGCAGGTGACCGTACGGCACCGCGGCGCGCTGGCGGCCATGGCCGCCGGCGTTGCCGCGCTCACCGTCGCCGCCCTGGTGGCCTGCGGTTCCCGGCCCGTCGAGGACGTGGGGGCCGAGGACGCCGCCGCGCTGGCCAGTCCCACCCCGCCCAGAGCGGGCGGCGGCTCGTCGGTGCCGGTGACCTCGGGTGACCTGCCCGAGGCGGGGCGGACCGTGCCCCCGGTGCGGCTGCGCATCCCCGCCATCGACGTCACGGCCTCGATCAACGCGGTCGGCATCAACCGCCGCACCGGCGAGTTCGAGGTGCCGCCCAGCGTCGACGAGATCGGCTGGTACCGCTTCGGCCCCGGCCTGGAGGCCGAGGCGGGCTCGGTGGTGATCGCCGGGCACGTGGACAGCGCCGACCAGGGCGAGGGTGCCTTCTATCGGCTGCGTGAACTCGACCGGGGAGACACCGTCACCGCCACCGGCAGCGACGGCGAGGAGCGCACCTACCGGGTCGTGGCCCGGGAGGAGTACGACAAGACGAAGATCCCGCTGGAGCGCTACTTCGCCCGCGACGGGCAGCCCCGGCTGACGTTGATCACCTGCGGTGGACCGTTCGACGCGCAGGAGCGCAGGTACCGCGACAACATCGTGATCACCGCTGTGCCGGCCTGACCCTCCGGCGGCGGCCGGGCGCGGCGACAGCCAGCGTCAGGTTGACGGCCGGGCCGCCGCACCACGGGCCGGGTCGGGAAGTGGGCACTTCCCGGCCCGGCCCGCGTGCCCGGCCCGGCCGCACCCGCCGGCGCACCGCCGTCGCCACCCGCCGCAACACCGCCGCCGCAGGGCCGCCGCCCGCCGCAGCACCCTCGGCACCGCCGCCGCCCGCCGGCCCCTCCGGCCCGCGAGGGCTGGCCCACAGGTCGTTAGGCTGAACCGTGATGGCATACCTGGATCACGCGGCGACCACTCCGATGCTCGACGAGGCACTGGAGGCGTACGTCGCCGCCGCCCGCGAGGTCGGGAACGCGTCCTCGCTGCACGCCGCCGGCCGCCGGGCCCGCCGCCGGGTGGAGGAGTCGCGGGAGCGGGTGGCCGCCGCCCTGGGAGCCCGCCCCTCCGAGGTGATCTTCACCGGGGGTGGCACCGAGAGCGACAACCTGGCGGTCAAGGGCATCTTCTGGGCCCGGCGCCGGGCCGCGTCGCAGCGGGACCGGGTGGTGTCGAGCGCGGTCGAGCACCACGCGGTGCTCGACGCGGTCGACTGGCTGGCCGACCACGAGCACGCCGACGTGGCCTGGCTGCCGGTCGACGGGGCGGGTCGGGTCAGCCCGGAGGCGTTGCGGGCCGAACTCGCCGCGCACGGCGACCGCGCCGCCGTGGTGACCGTGATGTGGGCCAACAACGAGGTCGGCACGGTCCAGCCGATCCCGGAACTGGCCGCGGTGGCAGCCGAGTACGGGGTGCCGGTGCACACCGACGCCGTGCAGGCGGTCGGTCAGGTGCCGGTGGACTTCGGTGCCAGCGGTGTCGCCGCGCTCACCGTCACCGGCCACAAGCTCGGCGGCCCCACCGGCATCGGTGCGCTGCTGCTCAACCGGGACACCGCCGTGGTGCCGTTGCAGCACGGCGGCGGGCAGGAACGCGACGTGCGTTCGGGCACGCTGGACACCGCCGGCATCGTGGCCTTCGCGGTCGCGGTGGAGACGGCCGTCAAGGGCCAGCAGGAGTACGCGGCCCGCGTGTCGGCGCTGCGCGACGACCTCGTCGGGCGGGTCCGCCACGCCGTGCCGGAGGTGGTGTTCAACGGCCACCCGGACGACCGGCTGCCGGGCAACGCCCACTTCTCCTTCCCCGGCTGCGAGGGGGATGCCCTGCTGCTCCTGCTGGACGCGCAGGGCATCGCCTGCTCCACCGGATCGGCCTGCTCAGCCGGCGTGGCCCAGCCCTCACACGTGCTGCTCGCCATGGGCGCCGACGACGACCGGGCCCGGTCGTCGCTGCGGTTCTCCCTCGGCCACACCAGCACCTGTGCCGAGGTGGACGCCCTCGTCGCCGCGCTCCCGGCGGCCGTCGACCGGGCCCGCCGCGCCGCCGCCCTGCGCACTCCCCGCTGACCCGGCTCGGCCCGGCGCGGTTCGGCGCGGCTCGGCCCGGCCCGGCCCGGCGCGGTCTGGTTCGGCCCACCCCGCCCCCGCCCTGCCCGGCACCGGCGGCTCGCCCGGCGTCGGCCGGAGCGACAGCGGGGATAGGCTCGACGCGAAGGGAGCGTGGTGTGGTGAGGGTTCTGGCGGCCATGTCCGGCGGGGTCGACTCCGCGGTGGCGGCGGCGCGTGCCGTCGAGGCGGGGCACGAGGTGACGGGCGTGCACCTGGCGCTGGCCCGTAACCCGCAGACCTACCGCACCGGGGCCCGTGGTTGCTGCACCCTGGAGGATTCGCGCGACGCCCGCCGCGCCGCCGACGTGATCGGCATCCCGTTCTACGTGTGGGACATGGCCGACCGGTTCCACGACGACGTGGTGGACGACTTCGTCGCCGAGTACGCGGCCGGTCGTACCCCGAATCCGTGCCTACGCTGCAACGAGAAGATCAAGTTCGCCGCGGTGCTGGACCGGGCCGTCGCCCTGGGCTTCGACGCCGTGGTCACCGGCCACCACGCCCGGCTCGGCCCCGACGGGCTGCTGCGCCGCAGCGTCGACCTCGCGAAGGACCAGTCGTACGTGCTCGCGGTGCTGACCCGCGACCAGCTCGACCGGTCGATCTTCCCGCTCGGCGACTCGACCAAGGCCGAGGTGCGCGAGGAGGCCGCCCGACGCGGGCTCGCCGTGGCCGACAAGCCCGACTCGCACGACATCTGCTTCATCGCCGACGGCGACACGCGGGGCTTCCTCGCGCAGCGGTTGGGCGAAGCGCCGGGCGACGTGGTCGACGCCGCCACCGGGGCGGTCGTCGGCCGGCACGCGGGCGCGTACGCCTACACCGTCGGCCAGCGCAAGGGCCTGCACCTGGACCGGCCGGCCCCGGACGGCCGCCCCCGTTACGTGCTGTCGATCACGCCCAAGACCAACACCGTCACCGTCGGCCCGGCCGAGGCGCTGGAGGTCACCCGGGTCCGCGCCGAACGTCCCGTGTGGACGGGCGGGCCGCGGCCGGCCGGCCCGCTGGAGTGTGACGTGCAGCTACGGGCCCACGGGGACGTGGTCCCGGCCGCCGTCACCGTCGACGGCGACACCCTGCGCGCCGAGCTGCGCCGTCCCGTCCGCGGCGTGGCCGCCGGGCAGGCGATCGTGGCGTACCGCCCGGATCCGGCCGGCGACGTGGTCCTCGGCTCCGCGACCATCGGCGCGCCCGACACGACGCCCGGTACCCTTCGGCCGTGACAGATCAGGCGTGGCCCTGGCCGGCCGGCGCGGCGACCGGCATCGGTTCGCTGCCCGGCACCGACGTCGCCGAGGCCCAGCGGGTCGTCCTCGGTGAGCTTCCCGCGTTGCCCCACCTGCCCGAGCTGCCGGCCCGGGGGCCCGGCGCCGACCTCGTCGGCCGCACCGGCGGTCTGCTGGCGGAACTGCCCGTCGAGCTGTACGCGGGCCGCTGGCGGGTCGCCCCGCGCCCCGGCCGGGACCTGCGACGGGCCCGCGACCTGATGGAACGTGACCTGGACCAGCTCGCGGAGCAGGCCGAGGAGTACGCCGGGCCGGTGAAGGTCCAGGCCGCGGGGCCGTTCACCCTGGCCGCGTCGGTGGAGTTGCCGATCGGCGGCCGGATGCTGCGGGATCCGGGTGCGGTTCGCGACCTGACCGGCTCGCTCGCCGAAGGCCTGCGGTCGCACGTCGCCGCCGTCGCCCGGCGGCTGCCCCGCGCGTCGGTGCTGCTGCAACTGGACGAGCCGTCGCTGCCGACGGTGTTGGCCGGCCGGGTGCCCACCGAGAGCGGCCTGGGCGCCTACCGGGCCGTCGAGCCGGAGACCGCGCGGGCGTTGCTGCGCACCGTGGTCGAGGCGGTCGGCGTCCCGGCGGTCGTCCACTGTTGCGCGCCCGACGTGCCGCTGGAGCTGATCCGCTCGGCGGGGGCGGTGGGCGTCGCCCTGGACCTGACCCTGCTGAGCGACTTCGACCCGCTGGGCGAGGCGGTCGACGCCGGCCTGGGCCTGCTGGCCGGGGCCGCACCGACCCGACCGTCGCCGGCCGGTCGCGCGCCGACCTCCGCCGAGGTCGCCGACCGGGTACGCCAGGTGTGGGACCGTCTCGGCTTCCCGCGCCGGCGGCTCGCCGAGCAGGTGGTGGTCACCCCGGCCTGCGGCCTGGCCGGGGCCACGCCCGAGTACGCCCGGGCGGTGCTGGCCGCCTGCCGGGACGCCGGCCGGCGGCTCCACGAGGACTGACCCTGTCGTCCCGTCGGGGCACCGATCCGGCGGGCCGTCCCGGGTACCGGCCGCCCGGCCCCACAGCACCGCCGGGACCGACGGCGGGTGCGGCGGCGGGGCATGATCGTTGCATGACCGACTCCCCGCTGCGCCGCGCGTCCGGTTCGCTGTTCGGGCTCGCCTACGGCGACGCCCTGGGCAGGCCCACCGAGTTCCTGACCGTCGCCGAGATCGACGACCGCTTCGGCCCGGCCGGGCCCCGCGACCTCGACGGTGACCCGGCCCCGGTCACCGACGACACCCAGATGGCGCTGGCGGTGGGCTGGGCGTTGCGCGACGCGCCCCGGTGGACACCGGAGGCCGTCGAGCCGCTGCTGCGGCAGCGCTTCCTGGACTGGGCGGTCAGCCCCGACAACAACCGCGCACCGGGCATGACGTGCCTGCGGGCCTGCGGTGAGCTGGGTCGGGGACTGCGCTGGCAGGAGGCCACCGAGGCCGGCTCGAAGGGCTGCGGGGCGAACATGCGGGTCACCCCGGTCGGGCTGCTCGACGTCGACCTCGACACCCTCGCCGGGCTGGCCCAGCTCCAGGCGGGGTTGACGCACGGGCATCCCACCGGCCTGGCGGCGAGCGAGCTGACCGCGTACGCGGTGCGGGTGCTGCGCGACGGCGCGACCCTGGCGGAGCTGCCCGCCCTGCTCACCGACCGGGCCCGCACGCAGCGCGACGTCTACCGGGGCGACTGGCTGGGCGACCTGTGGCAGCGGCCGGGCGCGTCGACGCCGCAGGAGTTCGTCGCCCGGGGCTGGGACGAGTGCCTGGCCGTGCTCGACCGGCTCACCGCCGCGTTGGCCGCGCCGGACGACGGCGGTGACCCGTGCCGGCACACGGGCGAGGGCTGGATCGCCGAGGAGGCCCTGGTCACCGCGCTGTACTGCGCGGTCCGGCACGCCGACGACCCGGTCGCCGCGCTGACCCGGGGCGCGCGTACCGCCGGGGACTCCGACTCGATCGCCGCGCTGGCGGGCGCCTTCGTGGGCGCGGCGCACGGGATGGCCGCCTGGCCCGCCGGCTGGGCCACCCGCATCGAGTACGCCGACCAGCTCACCGCCCTCGCCACCGGCTGGGACTGACCCACCGACCGCCGGTCGACGACGGGGCACGGTGCGGTCGGGAGGCCGAGTCCCCGGGAGGCGCCGTCGGGTGGGTGGTCAGCCGGTGGGGAGGTGGGGAAGGCGGCGGAGCCGACGCCACAGGGCGGGGTCGCAGGTGCCGGCGCGGTCCTGGAAGTCCGCGCGGTCCACCTCGACGGCCTCGGCGACGTCGAGGAAGCTGTCGTGTTCCGCCCCGGGATCCCAGTCCCGGGTGGGGATCCGGACGTGGTCGTCCCGGTCGCTGCGGTCCCGGCTGGTGATCTTGAGGACGTCCGCCGCGCTGCCGTCGACCCGCAGCACCAGGCAGGGGCGCACCTTCGAACCGGTGCCGTCGGCGTACGGCACGTCGGCCCACCAGATCTCGCCCGGCCGGGGCGCGTCCCCGGCGGTCGTGCCGCCGGCCCGGGGCCGGGGCGGGGTGCCCGACCGCCCCGGGACACGGGTGCCGCGACCACCCGCCGGTCGGGTCCGGGGTCGGGGTCGGGTCGTGGTGCCGCGCCCGCCCGCCCGGTCGGGCCTCCTGCGGGCATCACCCCCGGCGCGTCGTCGCCAGTCGCCCCACGCCCAGCCGGCGGCCACGGCCAGCACGATCACCAGCCCCCAGAGCAGCCACTCGGGCATCGCGTACCCCCATCCGGTGGTGTGTCGCGGCGTGGCCGCCGGGTTCGCGGGCCGGGGTGCCCGGTCACCTCGCGGGCGGCCCGCCGTCCGGCGATCCTCGCACGACGGCGGCGGCATCGTCGGGTGGGACGGCGAAGTGTCCCACCCGACCGATACGGTGCCGGGGTAGCACGTCACGGGAGGTCGCAGCGTGTCCGAGGAAGCCATCGACCAGCAGGTCAGTCCGGCCCAGGAGGCGGCTGCGGGGGCCGAGCCGCCGCCGCAGGCGCGGGAGCGGCACGCCACGTTGAGCCAGGAGCTGACGGAGCACCAGTACCGCTACTACGTGCTCGACGCGCCGACCGTCTCCGACGCCGACTTCGACCGGCAGCTACGGGAACTGGAGGCGCTGGAGGCGGAGTTCCCGGCGCTGCGCACCCCCGACTCGCCGACCCAGCGGGTCGGCGGCACCTTCTCCACCGACTTCACCCCGGTGGCCCACGCCGAGCGGATGATGTCGCTCGACAACGCCTTCGCCGACGAGGAACTGGCGGCCTGGGCCGAGCGGGTCGAACGGGACGCGGGCGGCCCGGTGCCCTACCTGTGCGAGCTGAAGGTCGACGGACTGGCCATCAACCTCACCTACGAGCACGGCCGCCTGGTGCGGGCCGCGACCCGGGGTGACGGGCGCACCGGCGAGGACGTGACGGCCAACGTGCGCAGCATCCGCGACGTGCCCGGTCAGCTCACCCCGTCGGCCGAGTTCCCCGACGTGCCCGAGTTCATCGAGGTGCGCGGCGAGATCTACTTCCCGGTCGCCGGGTTCGCCGACCTCAACGCCGGGCTGGTCGAGCAGGGCAAGGCGCCGTTCGCCAACCCGCGCAACGCCGCCGCCGGCAGCCTGCGGCAGAAGGATCCGCGGATCACCGCGTCGCGGCCGCTGCGGCTGGTGGTGCACGGCATCGGGGCCCGGCGCGGCTTCCAGCCGGCCACCCAGTCCGAGTCCTACACGGCGCTCAAGGCATGGGGGCTGCCCACCAGCGACCGCTGGCGGGTGGTGCCCGACCTGGCCGGCGTCGCCGACTACATCGCCCACTACGCCGCCCACCGCCACGACGTCGAGCACGAGATCGACGGGGTGGTGGTGAAGGTCGACCCCGTACCCATCCAGGGCCGGCTCGGTTCGACCAGCCGCGCGCCCCGCTGGGCGGTCGCCTTCAAGTACCCGCCGGAGGAGGTCAACACCACGCTGCTCGACATCGAGGTCGAGGTCGGCCGCACCGGCCGGGTCACGCCACGGGCCCTGCTCCAGCCGGTGAAGGTGGCCGGCTCCACCGTCGCGTACGCGACCCTGCACAACGCCCGCGAGGTCGAGCGCAAGGGGGTGCTGATCGGCGACACGGTGGTGATCCGCAAGGCCGGCGACGTGATCCCCGAGGTGCTCGGCCCGGTGGTCGAGCTGCGTCCGCCCGACGCCCGGCCGTTCGTCATGCCCACCACCTGCCCGGCCTGCGGCACGCCGCTCGCCCCGGCGAAGGAGGGCGACGTCGACATCCGCTGCCCGAACAGTCGAAGCTGCCCCGCCCAGTTGCGTGAACGGGTGTTCCACCTGGCCGGCCGGGGTGCCTTCGACATCGAGGCGCTCGGCTACAAGAGCGCCGCCGCGCTGCTCGACGCGCAGATCATCACCGACGAGGGCGACCTCTTCGCGCTCGACGCGGAGCAGCTGGCTCGCTCGCCGTTCTTCGTCAACAAGGACGGCAGCCTGGGCGGCAACGCCACCAAGCTGCTGGCGAACCTCGTCGAGGCCCGGCAGCGCGACCTGTGGCGGGTGCTGGTGGCGTTGTCCATCCGACACGTCGGCCCGACCGCCGCGCAGGCCCTCGCCCGGCACTTCCGCTCGGTGGAGGCGATCGACGTCGCCTCCGAGGAGGAACTGTCCTCGGTCGACGGGGTCGGCCCGACCATCGCCGCGAGCATCAAGGAGTGGTTCGCCGTCGACTGGCACCGCGCGGTGGTCCGCAAGTGGGCCGAGGCGGGCGTCCGGATGGCGGAGGAGGCGGTCGACGAGGGGCCGCGTCCACTGGAGGGGGTGACCGTGGTGGTCACCGGCACCCTGACCGGCTTCTCCCGCGACCAGGCCGCCGAGGCGGTCCAGCTCCGGGGCGGCAAGGTCAGCGGCTCGGTGTCCAAGAAGACCGGCTTCGTCGTGGTGGGCGAGAACCCGGGCTCCAAGGCCGACAAGGCGGCCGGCCTCAAGGTGCCGATCCTCGACGAGGACGGCTTCCGGGTGCTGCTCGACGCGGGGCCGGACGCGGCCCGCGAGGTCGCCCGCGTCGAGGAGTGACCAGACACCGGGCCCGGTCGCGTATACCAAGTTAGTTACGACTACGACCGATTCGTGGCTGTCGTACCGGGAATTCGGCCACGGAGGGCGTTTCATGGGTGCACGGCGCGTGCACGGCGCGTCGGGGGCGTCCCGGGAGGTGTGATGGAGCCCGCCGATCCGCGCAACCTCGTCCCACCGAGGCGGCTTGCCCAGTTCTCCGCCTTCGTGGTCGGGGTGCTGGCCGTGGCGGCGGCCCTGTCGGCCGGATCGCTGGCGGCGCTGCCGGGGCGGCTGCCCGACCTGCCGCCCGCGTTCTGGACGATGGCCGCGCTCGCCGTGGCCTGCGACGCCCGCCCCTTCGTCCCGCCCGGCCGCCGACAGACCTCGGCGGTGTTCCCGTCCACCTGCTTCACCTTCGCGATCCTGCTCGGGTGGGGGCTCGGCCCGGCGGTCGCCGTGCAGGCGGTCGCCGTGCTCGTCTCCGGTTGGCGACTGCGGTACGCCCTGTGGCGGACGGCCTTCAACGTCGGCCAGTACGCCTGTGCGCTGGCAGCCGCGTACGCGATCACCCGGCTCGGGCCCGGCGGCGTCTTCGAGGGCGGCAGGCTCAGCGGGCCCGATGTCGCGGCCGTGGGCGCCGCCGCAGCCGCCTGGTTCCTGGTCAACTACGGCCTGGTCAGCGCGGCCGTGCGGCTGCGGTTCGGGGAACGGTGGTGGCCGAACGCCCGGCGGGGGCTGCCGATCGAGCTGTTGTCCACCGGGTCGCTGCTGCTGCTCGCCCCGGTGCTGGTGACCGCCGCCCGGGCCAGCGCGATGCTGATCCCGCTGGTGCTGGTGCCGCTGTTCGCGGTCTACCGGATGGCCCGGCTCACCGTCGAACAGCAGCAGCTCGCCGCCCTCGATCCGCTCACCGGCCTGCCCAATCGCAAGGCGTTGCTGGCCGAGGTGGGGGAGCAGGTGCACCGGCACGCCGAACGGGCCGCCCGTGGTGCGCCGGACGCCCGCCTGGCCCTGCTGCTGATCGACCTGGACCGGTTCAAGCACGTCAACGACGCCCTCGGCCACGCGGTGGGCGACCGGCTCCTGGTGGAGGTCAGTGCCCGGCTGACCGCCGCCGTCGACAGCGACGACATGGTGGCCCGGCTCGGTGGAGACGAGTTCGCCATCGTCAAGACCGACCTGGCCGACGTCGGCGAGGCCCGAGCGTTGGCTGACCGGGTGGTCCGTGCGCTGGCCGCCCCGGTGCCGCTGGACGGGTTGCCGCTGGACGTCGGCGGCTCCATCGGGATCGCGTTGTTCCCCGACCACGGCGAGGACTTCGCCACCCTCATGCGGCACGCCGACGTGGCAATGTACGACGCGAAGAACCGCGACGACACCGTCGCCGTCTACACCGCCGAGTCCGACCACAACTCCGCCGAGCGGCTGGGGTTGCTGGCCGATCTGCGCCGGGTCCTGGAGTCCGGGCCGCCCACGGGCCGGGGTGGGCCGGCCCGGATCGGGGCGGTGGGCGGGGACGGGGCAGCGCTGCCGGCGGTGCCGGGACTGCCGGGGGAGGCCCTGACGAGCGGCGGCGACGGGCTGCCGGGGGAGACCCTGACGAGCGGCAACGACGGGCTGCCGGGTGGGGTGCGCGGCCGGCGGCGGTCGCCCGGACGACCGACGATCCGGTGGTGGCCACGCCGTCGGCAGTCGCCCGAGCCGGTCGACGACGAGCTGATCAGTCGGATCGTCACCGGAGCGGACCCGATCCGGCGGCGCACCGCGGCCGGGCGGGCCACCGAAGGGGCGGGCGTGGACCGGCGGGCCACCGAAGGGGCGGGCATGGACCAGCGGGCCGCCGAAGGGGCGGGCGCGGCGGCGACGGAAGCAGTGGCAGCGGGCGCGGCGAGCGCCGACGCCGGTGAGATCACGATGTACTACCAGCCGCAGGTCGCCATCGCCACCGGCGAGGTGGTGGGCGTCGAGGCGCTGCTGCGCTGGTGGCATCCCGTGCGGGGCATGGTCGACCCGGGTGAGCTGATCCAGGTGGCCGAGCAGAGCGCGGTGATGCGGCTGCTCACCCGGCGCGTCGTCGACGACGTGGTGGCGCAACTGGCGAAATGGTCGGCCGCCGGGATCGCCCTGCGCGCCGCGCTCAACGTCAGCGTGCGCGACCTGCACGACGGCGAGATCGTCGACCACATCGCCGACCGGCTCACCCGCTACGGCGTACCTCCGCAGCGGCTGCAACTGGAGATCACCGAGGGGGCGCTGATGGCCGACCCCCGCCGGGTGCTGGCCACCATCTCCCGGTTGCACCGCATCGGCGTGGGCATCGCCCTGGACGACTTCGGCACCGGCTACTCCTCCCTCCAACACCTGCGGCGGCTGCCGCTGGCGGAGGTCAAGGTGGACCGTTCGTTCGTCCTCGGCATGGCCGACGACGCCGACGACGCCGCGATCGTCCGGTCGACGATCGAACTGGCGGGGGCGCTGGGGCTGCGGGTGGTCGCCGAGGGCGTCGAGGACGAGCGGACCTGGCGGATGCTGCACGCCGCCGGCTGCGACGCGGCCCAGGGCTGGTTCTACGCGCGCCCGATGCCGGCGGACGAACTGGTGGGCTGGTTGGCCCGGTACCGGCCGGTGCGCCCCCTGACCGCCCACGACGAACCGGACCTGCCCCGCCGCCACCCCCGCTGAGCCCTCCCGGTCGCCCCGGCCGTCCCGACCCGGGCACGACACCCCCGCAGGAGCGGGGGGAGGGGGCAACGGCGGGGCGCGGACGGAGCAATAGACTCGCTGCGGTCACCGCGCGTCACGCTCCACCGGCCGCGGCCGGCCCACCCAGAACAGGACAGCCGACGAAGGGGGCACCGATGGCCGCCATCTCCCGCGAGGAGGTCGCGCACCTCGCGCGACTGTCGCGGCTCGCCGTGACGGAGGAGGAACTCGACACCTTCGCCGGCCAGCTCGACGTGATCCTCCAGGCGGTCGCCCAGGTCGGCGAGGTCACCGCCGCGGACATCCCGCCGACCTCGCACTCCGTGCCGCTGACCAACGTCCTGCGGGACGACGTCGTGGTGCCCGGCCTCGCCCCCGAGGAGGCCCTGTCGGGCGCACCCGACGCCGAGCAGCAGCGGTTCCGCGTCCCGCGGATCCTGGACGAGGATGTGGCATCGTGACTGACCTGACCAGGCTCACCGCCGTCGAGATCGCCGCGCTGGTGGCGGCGGGAGAGACCTCCGCCGTGGAGGTCACCCGGGCCCACCTCGACCGGATCGCCGAGGTCGACGACCGGGTGCACGCGTTCCTGCACGTCGACACCGACGGCGCGCTGGCCGCCGCCCGCGCGGTCGACGCCCGCCGCTCCGCCGGCGAGCCGCTCGGCCCCCTGGCCGGCGTGCCGGTGGCCGTGAAGGACGTGCTCACCACGAAGGGCGTGCCGACCACCGTCGGGTCGAGGATCCTGGAGGGCTGGCGCCCACCGTACGACTCGACGATCGTGCGGCGGCTGCGCGAGGCCGGCACGGTGATGCTCGGCAAGACGAACATGGACGAGTTCGCGATGGGCTCCTCCACGGAGTACTCGGCGTACGGGCCGAGCCGTAACCCGTGGGACACCGACCGCATCCCGGGCGGCTCCGGGGGCGGCAGCGCGGCGGCCCTGGCCGCGTACGAGGCCCCGCTGGCCATCGGCTCCGACACGGGCGGCTCGATCCGCCAGCCCGGCGCGGTCACCGGCACGGTCGGCGCGAAGCCCACCTACGGCGGCACCTCCCGCTACGGCCTGGTGGCGTTCTCGTCCTCGCTGGACACTCCCGGCCCGTGTGCCCGGACGGTGCTGGACGCCGCCCTGCTGCACGAGGTGATCGGCGGCCACGACCCGCGTGACTCCACGTCGATCCCGGCTCCGGTGCCGGGCGTGGTGGCCGCCGCGAAGCTCGGCGCGACCGGTGACCTGACGGGCGTTCGGCTCGGCATCGTCACCGAGTTCACCGGTGAGGGCGCCGAGCCGGGCGTCCTGGCCGCGTTCCGCGAGTCGGTGGACGCGCTGGCCAAGCTGGGTGCGGAGATCGTCGAGGTGTCCTGCCCGAACTTCACCTACGCCCTGCCGGCCTACTACCTGATCGCCCCGAGTGAGTGTTCCTCCAACCTGGCCCGGTTCGACGGCGTCCGGTTCGGCCTGCGGGTCGGCGACGACGGCAACCGGTCGCTGGAGGAGGTCATGTCGATGACCCGGGAGGCCGGCTTCGGCCCCGAGGTGAAGCGGCGCATCATGATCGGCACGTACGCGCTGTCGTCGGGTTACTACGACGCCTACTACGGGCAGGCGCAGAAGGTCCGCACGCTGATCACCCGGGACTTCACCGCCGCGTTCGAGCGGGTCGACGCGCTGATCTCGCCGACCACCCCGTCGGTGGCGTTCCCGCTGGGGGCGCGCACCGCCGACCCGTACCAGATGTACCTGGCCGACCTCTACACGATCCCGACGAACCTGTACGGCGGGCCGGGCATCTCGGTGCCGTGCGGGCTGTCCGACGGGCTCCCGGTCGGCCTGCAGGTCATGGCCCCGACGATGGCCGACGACCGGATGTACCGGGTCGCCGCCGCGCTGGAGAGCGCCGTCGGCACGTTCACCCCACCGGCACTGTGAGGCAGGAGCACCGATGACCACGACACTGCCCGCGTACGAGGATGTCGTCGCGCGCTACGAGCCGGTGATCGGCCTGGAGACCCACGTCGAGCTGGGCACGAACACCAAGATGTTCTGCGGCTGCCCGACCGACTTCGGCGGGGAGCCGAACACCCGGGTCTGCCCGGTCTGCCTGGGCCTGCCCGGCTCGTTGCCGGTGGCCAACAGGGCGGCCATCGAGGCGACGATCCGGATCGGCCTGGCGCTGAACTGCTCCATCGCGCAGTGGTGCCGGTTCGCCCGGAAGAACTACTTCTACCCCGACATGCCGAAGAACTTCCAGATCAGCCAGTACGACGAGCCGCTCTGCGTCGACGGCTACCTGGACGTCGAGGTGAACGGCGAACTGGTGCGGATCGGCATCGAGCGGGTGCACCTGGAGGAGGACACCGGCAAGACGCTGCACGTGGGTGGCGCGACCGGGCGGATCCACGGTGCGACGGAGTCGCTGGTGGACTACAACCGGGCCGGCATCCCGCTGGTCGAGATCGTCACCAAGCCGGTTCCCGGCACGGCCGCGCTGGCTCCGGAGGTGGCCCGCGCGTACGTCGCGGAGCTGCGGGACGTGATCCGGTCGCTGGGCGTGTCCGACGTGCGGATGGAGGAGGGGTCGCTGCGCTGCGACGTGAACACCTCCCTGAACCTGCCCGGCCAGGAGTGGGGCACCCGCACGGAGACGAAGAACGTCAACTCGCTGCGTTCGGTGGAGCGGGCGGTGCGTTCGGAGATGCTGCGCCAGGCGTCGGTGCTGGACGCGGGTGGCCGGATCACCCAGGAGACCCGGCACTTCCACGAGGACACGGGCGACACCACGCCGGGGCGGTCCAAGGAGACCGCGACCGACTACCGGTACTTCCCGGAACCGGATCTGGTGCCGCTCGCACCGGACCCGGCGTGGGTGGCGGAGCTGAAGGCCGCCCTGCCGGAGCTGCCCCGGCTGCACCGTCGGCGGCTCCAGCAGGACTGGGGCCTGTCCGACCAGGACATGCAGTCGGTGCTCAACGCCGGCGCGGTGGAGCTGATCGAGGCCACGATCGCCGCGGGCGCGACCCCGGCGGCGGCCCGCAAGTGGTGGCTGGGCGAGTTGTCCCGCCGGGCCAACGAAGCCGGCGTGGAGCTGGCCGATGTCGGGGCCACCCCGGCGCAGGTCGCCGAGCTTCAGGGCCTGGTCGACGCCGGCAAGCTCAACGACAAGCTGGCCCGCGTCGTCCTGGAGGGCGTGGTGGCCGGTGAGGGCTCGCCCACCGAGATCATGACCAACCGCAACCTGGAGGTCGTCTCGGACACCGGCGCGTTGACCGCCGCCGTGGACGAGGCGATCGCCGCGAACCCGGCCATCGCCGACAAGGTGCGCAGCGGCAAGGTCGCCGCGGCGGGCGCGCTGGTCGGCGCGGTCATGAAGACCACCCGCGGCCAGGCCGACGCGAAGACCGTCCGTGAACTGATCCTGGAGCGCCTCGGCGTCCAGGGCTGAGCCCCGCCGGAAGGCCGTCGCCGTGATCCGGTGGCGGCCTTCCGTCGAGTACGCGCACACCCCGCGCACCCCGATGGAGGGCGTCAACGGCGACGCCCGGATGGAGTCACCGTGAACCAGCACGACCTCGACGTCCTCGACGAGATCCAACGGCGGGTGCTCTGGCTCGCCACCCGCATCGTGGACGCGGCCAACCACGACCGGGACACGGGCGACGGGGTGAAGGTCGGTGGGCACCAGGCGTCCAGCGCCTCCCTGGTCACCGCGATGACGGCGCTGTGGTTCGCGCACCTCGACGCCGAGGACCGGGTCGCGGTGAAGCCGCACGCCTCCCCGGTGTTCCACGCCATCCAGTACCTGCTGGGCAGGCTGGACCGGTCGTACCTGTCGAGGCTGCGCGACCGGGGCGGTCTCCAGTCGTACCCGTCGCGGACGAAGGATCCGGACGAGGTCGACTTCTCGACGGGCTCCGTGGGCCTGGGTGCCGCCGCGCCGCTGTTCGCCGCCGCCACCCGGCGCTACGTCGACGCGCACTTCGGCGCGCGGCCCCGTTCCCGGTTCGTGGCGCTGATCGGCGACGCCGAACTGGACGAGGGCAACATCTGGGAGGCCGTGGCCGATCCGGCGACCACGGGTCTGGGCTCCGTGATGTGGTTGGTCGACTTCAACCGCCAGTCGCTGGACCGGGTCGTTCCCGGCATCCGCATCGACCAGTGGCGCGGCCAGTTCGAGGCCGCCGGCTGGCATGTCGTGGAGGTCAAGTACGGCCGCCGGCTCGCCGAGGCGTACGCCCGGCCGGGCGGTGACGTGCTGCGTACCTGGATCGACCGGATGCCCAACGAGCAGTACCAGTCGCTGTTCGGCCTGGCCGGTGCCGACCTGCGCAAGCAGTTCCTCGACGGCGCGCCGGACGAGGTGGCGGCGTTCGTCGCGAGCGTGCCGGACGACGAGCTGGGGCCGCTGGTCACCGACCTGGGCGGGCACGACCTGGCGGCGATGCTCGACGCGTACGCCCAGTGTGACGCGGTCACCGACCGGCCGAGTGTGGTGTTCGCGTACACCGTCAAGGGTTGGGGTCTGCCGATCGCCGGCAATCCGCGCAACCACTCGGCGCTGCTGACCCGACCGCAGGTCGACGCCCTGCGGGCGGCGCACGGCCTGACCGCCGAGACCGAGTGGGATCGGCTCGACCCGGCCACCCCGGCCGGCATCCGGGCCGGCGAGCGCCGGGAGGCGCTGTCCCGCGCGCCCCGCGAGCGGGCGCTGGGGGTCACCGTTCCGGAGACCACGAGGGTACGCACGAACAAGCCGATCTCCACCCAGGAGGTCTTCGGGCGGGTGCTCGTCGAGCTGGCCCGCGACCCGCAGGTGGGCCGCTACCTGGTGACCACCGCCCCCGACGTGGCGACGTCCACGAACCTGGCCGGCTTCATCAACAAGACGGGTGTGTTCGCCCCGACGGCGCAGCGGTCCTGGTCGGAGGATCGGATGCTGCGCTGGACGGAGAGCCCCTCGGGGCAGCACATCGAGCTGGGCATCTCGGAGATGAACCTGTTCCTGCTGCTGGGGCAGCTCGGCCTGGCCTGGGACCTGTCGGGTCAACCGCTGCTGCCGGTCGGCACGGTCTACGACCCGTTCGTGCTGCGTGGGCTGGACGCGTTCCTGTACGGCACCTATTCCGGGTCCCGCTTCGTGGTGGCCGGTACCCCGTCGGGCATCACCCTCGCCCCGGAGGGCGGCGCACACCAGTCCACCATCACCGCCAGCGTGGGGCTGGAACTGCCCGGGGTGACCTTCTGCGAACCCGCGTACGCGGCCAGCCTGGACTGGCTGCTCTGCGACGCCCTGGGCCAGATCGCGCAGGGAGCGGCCCCGGCGGCGACGGCCGCGCCGGCCGAGGACGGGGCGTACTACTTCCGGCTCAGCACCCGCCCGCTCGACCAGGCGCCGTTCGAGGCGGCCCGCGCCCGGCTCGGCGACGCGGTGCTGCGCCGGCAGGTGGTGGCCGGGGCGTACCGGCTGGTGGATGCGCACCAGGCGTACCCGGATCTGGTCGACGCGCCGGTGGTGCAGTTGGCCGCCTCGGGGGCGGTGCTGCCGGAGGTGCTCGCCGCGGCGGCGGAGCTGGCCGAGGAGGGCGTGGCCGCGCACGTGGTGGACGTGACCAGCCTGGAACGGCTCTACCGGGCCTGGCAGCGCACCCTGCGTCAGGGGGTCCGCACCGCGACTGTGCCGAGCGTGCCGGGCGCGCTGCGCTCGGCCTTCGCCGACCGGGTGCCGGTGGTGACGGTGCACGACGCGGCGTCCCATGCGATGGCCTGGCTGGGATCGGCGGTGGGTGCCCCGGCGGTGCCGCTCGGGGTGGACGAGTTCGGTCAGTCCGGCAGCGTCCGCGACCTGTACGAGCTGCACGACCTGCTGCCCGGCAGCATCGTCAACGCCGCCCTCGCGGCCCTCGCCCTGCGCTGAGCCGCCCGCCGACGCCAGCCGTCAGCCGGTCGGGGTGGGGCCGGCGGCGGTGCCGGCGGGGGTGGGTGCGGTGGGGACCGGGGTGCCCGGGGTCGGGGTGACCGGCGTCGGCAGGGCCGGCCCGCGCGTCGGGGTGGGGGTCACCGGGGCCGACGGACCCTCCGCCGGCTGCTCGATGACGCTCCGCTCCAGGTTCACCTGGGCCCGGCCGGTGCCGCCGACGGTGATGTCGTCGTAGGCCTGGAGCATCCGCTCCTCGTCGAAGTAGAGCACGGTCATCGACAGCGGCGTGGGCTCCTCGCCCTCCAGCCCGCGCAGCCCCGCCCCGCCGGTGGAGCCCTGCACCATCAGGGTGGTGGGCTGCTGGCCGGCCACCGCCGGCAGCTTCGAGACGACCCGCTTGTGGGTGTGCCCGGCCAGCACCAGCGGGCTGGCGCCGGACAGCGGGCCGGCGGAGGCGGGGTCGTGCACCAGCGCGATGTCGATCTCGCGGGGCGCCTTGCGGATCGTCGCCGACAGCGTCTCGCCGGTGGTGATCAGGTCGTTGACCGTGGGGGAGGTGAGGCCGCCGGTCGCCGGTGAGGTGCTCTTGTCCGGCGTGAAGCGGGGGTCGCCGATGCCGGCGATGGTCAACCCGGCGACGGTGGTGGTCGAGTCGTTCAGCACGATCGCGTTCGGCTGCCGGGCCACCGCCGCGGCGGTCCGCTCGGAGTCGTGGTTGCCCCGGATGTAGACGTACGGCACCTTCAGCAGGCTGATCGAGCCGACGTACGACGCCTCCGGCTCGCTGCCCCAGTCGGTGATGTCTCCGGTGTCGATGACCACGTCGATGCCGAACTGCTGCACCACGGTGCGGATGACCTGCCAGCCCGCCGGGTTCAGGTGCATGTCGGAGACGTGCAGCACCCGGGTCGTGCCGGGCTCCGGCTCGTAGACCGGCAGCGTCGAGACGGTGGTGTAGAGCTGGCTGACGTTGCCGACGATGCGCTGGAGCTGCTCCGCGTACTTCGTGTAGTCATTGGCGATCTTGCGGGCGTCGCCGACGATGGCCGGAGCGTTGACCAGCAACCCCTCGTAGCGCGGCTCCTCGATGGCCTGCGGTCGCAGCGTCGCCACCGCGGTGCCGAGGCTGCCGGCGGTGACCGTGAAGGCGAGCGCCCCCGCCCAGGCCGCCCGGCGGGTGTCCCGGAAGACCAGCAGCGCCAGCAGGAGGGTGGCCAGCACGGCGGCGCCGAGCGTCCGCAGGCCCAGCCGGAACACGCCCTCCCGGACGTCCGCGACGGCCGACTGGCTGGCCCGGTTGAGGTTCGCCGGGTCGCCCAGCAGCGCCTGGGTGCGGCCCTGGTCGAGCGCTCCCAGCTCCACCGTCAGGTGGGTGGGCCCGTCATGGCTGTCGAGCAGCAGCGCACCCAACGGCGGAATGTCGATCGTGGTGCCGCCGCTGGCCGAGGGGGCGACCCGCAGGTCCGCCCGGAACGGCCCGATGTCGGTGCTCACCGACCCGCCCGCGAACACCCCCGCCACCACACCGGCCACGGTGACCGCCAGCACGGCCAGCGTCACACCGACCCGGCGCGCGGCCCGGCCACGGCTCACCGTCCGCAGGCGGCCGATGAAACGACGGACACGACCGCCCGGCGGGACGACCCCGCCCGCGGGGTGGCGCTGCTCGTTGTCCTTGCCATCCATGGTGAGTTTCTGACCTGCCCCTAGAAGGATCTTGGCAAACCTGTCCCGTGCAGTGTGCCCTGCCGGACCTGACCGACGCGGGTCAGCTCCGACCGGCACCGCCGTCGGCGAAGACCAGACGCAGCAGCCGGTCGTCCTCGGGCGCCGGTCGGCCCCGCCCGTCGTGGTTGGAGGTGCCGACCCACAGCGAGCCGTCCGGCGCGGCGGCCACCGCGCGCAGCCGCCCGTACCGTTCGGTCAGCAGGTCGCGCGGCTGACCCAGCACCGTACCCGTGTCGGTCAGCTCGACCAGCCAGAGCCGTTGGCCGCGCAGGCACGCGGTGACCAGCAGACGGTCGACCGCCGCGAGGCCCGAGCAGGACGCCTCATCCGTGCGCCACTGGACGATCGGGTTGACGAACCGCTTGTCGTCACCGCGCCCCTCCACCTCCGGCCAGCCGTAGTTGCTGCCCTTGGTGATCTGGTTGATCTCGTCCCAGGTGTTCTGGCCGAACTCGACGGCGTACATCCGGTTGCCGGGATCCCAGGTGAAACCCTGCACGTTGCGGTGGCCCAGCGACCAGACCGGGGAGTCCGGGAAGGGGTTGCCCGGGGCCGGCCTGCCCTCGGCCGTGATCCGCAGGATCTTGCCACCGAGGCTCCTGACGTCCTGCGACTTGTCGGTGTCGCCGGCGTCACCGGTGCTGGCGTACAGCTGCCCGTCGGGGCCGAACCCCAGCCCGCCGCCGTTGTGGATGCCCGCCTTCGGGATGCCGGTCAGGATCGGGGTGGGCGGCTCGCCCAGCCGCAGCCGGGCGATCCGGTTGTCCCGTTCCGCCGTGTAGTAGACGAAGACCGTCTGATCCTGCTCGTAACGCGGGGAGACGGCGATTCCCATCAGCCCGCCCTCGCCGGCCGCCACCACCTCGTCGATGGTCTGCACCTCGGTGACCTTCAGCCCGTCGGGCCCCGACTCGGGGCCGACCCGCAGGATGCGGCCGCTGTTGCGTTCGGTGACCAGCGCGCCGCCGTCGGGCAGGAAGTCGAGCCCCCAGGGCACCCGCAGCCCCTGGGCCAGCACGGTGGTGACGACCCCCTGGCCGGGGCCGCCGCTGGCGGTCGCCGAGGGGGTCGGCAGATTGGGCGGTTGCCCGGCGGGATCCGGCTGCGGCTCGCCGAAGCTGCATCCGGCCAACAGCAGCGCCGCGCAGGACGCCGCGAGGGCCGACCGCAGGCGGCGGGTGCGGGGGTACGGGAGACGGGCGCTCACCCGGCCCAGGGTAGCCCGCGTACATGACGGTTTGCGCACGACGGATCGGCGGGCGAGCCGCGGGGCTGACCCGGGTCGGCCGGGGGCCACTCAGCGGACCCGCACGGCCAGCAGCGCGACATCGTCCTCGCGGCCCTGTTTCGTGTCGAGCAGCAGCTCGCACAGCTCGTCCAGCGGCAGAGCCTGGGCGTCGCGCAACCGGTCGACCAGCTCCGCCAGGCCCTCGTCGATCGTGCGGTCCCGGCGCTCCACCAGCCCGTCGGTGTAGAGCAGCAGCGTGTCGCCCACGCCCAGACGGGTCGTCCGGCTCGTGCGGGGCACCGGCCGGGCAAGGCCGAGCAGCGGCTCGCGTACCTCGGCGAGCACCTCCACCGGGCCGCCGGCCCGCAGCACCAGCGGCGGCGGGTGCCCGGCGCTGCACCAGGTGACCTGCTGCCCGCCGCTGTCGTCGGCCCGCAGCCGGGCCAGCACGGCGGTGGCGGCCGTGCGGATCGGCAGCCCCCGGATGGCGTCGTCGAGGTGGATCATCAGCTCCTCGACGCCGTCGGCGCGGCCGTACGCGTTGCCCCGGACGAGGTTGCGCAGCTGCCCCATCTGGGCGGCGGCTTCGATGTCGTGGCCGGCGACGTCCCCGATGGCGGCGATCAGGTCGCCGTCGGGCTGGACGAAGGCGTCGTACCAGTCGCCGCCCACCGCGACCCGGTCGGCGACCGGCTGGTAGCGGGCGGCCAGTTCCAGCCGCCCGGGGGCGGGGAGCTGCGGGAGCATGCTGTGTTGCAGCACCTCGGCGACGTGGCGCTGCTCGCCGTACATCCAGCTGTTGCCGACGGCCTGCCCCGCGCGGCGGCCGACGTCGACGGCGGTGAGCAGGTCCCCCTCGTCGAACGCCCGCCGGCCGGGGCCGTTGACCAGGGTGATGCAGCCGAGCACGGCACCGAGGCGGGTCAGCACGACGGGCACGCTGAGGTGCGAGGCGATACCGAGCCGCTCGGCGATCACGGCCAGTTGCGGGTCGTTGGTGCCCCGGCGGACGTCGTCGATCCCACCCGACGCGGCCAGGATGGGCGCTCCGGTGCGCAGCACCCGCCGGGTGGCCGACTCCGGGCCCAGCCGGGTGCGCAGCAACGCGGCGAACCGCCCCGCGTCGGCCGCGAGGGCCGGGTCGCGGTGGGTGGCGGCCACGTCGCGGGGCTCCCCGTCGGGACCGACCAGCGTCACCAGGCACCAGTCGGCCAGCAGCGGCACCATCGTCTCGCCGAGCCGGCGCAGGGTGTCGGCGACGTCCAGCGTGCCCGCGAGTGTCTCGCTCAGCCCGGCCAGCAGGGCCAGTCGCTCATGGGCCTCCTCGGCACGTTGACGGGCCTGCTCGGCGACGGCCAGGGCGATCCGCAGGCGCAACTCCGACGAGCAGGCGGCGGCCAGGTCGGCCAGCGTCCGCAGCTGGGCGGCGGCCCACGCGCGGGGTTGGCTGTCGATGGCGCACAGCGAGCCCAGCACGCGCCCGTCCAGGTCGGTCAGCGGCATTCCCGCGTACGCGACCACGCCCAGTTCGGGAATCGCGAGGTTGCGCCGGACCGGCGGGTGGAGCCGGGCGTCGGGCAGCACCATGGGGAGCCCGATGTCGACCACGTGCTGACAGAACGAGTGGCTCAGCGGCGTCTCGCGGCAGGCAGCCCACGGCTCGCCCAGCCCGACCGCGCCGGGGAAGAACTGGCGGACCTCGTCGACGAGGGAGACCAGCGCCACCGGCACGTCGAGCAGGTCCGCCACCAGGCGGGCGAACCGGTCGAAGGTCTCGTCGGGAGCGGCGTCGAGCCGGGTCTCGGCGAGTGACCGCAGTCGATCCGGATCCCCCAGCCCGGTGATCGGGGCGGCGTCGTGTGTGCCTGAGCCGTCGGTCATCGGTCACCTGTCTGCCCGGGGCGGGGCCGACTGGCCCCGACTCCCTGTTATACCCGCTCTGTCTGACAGTGCGTCCGGTCGGTGAGCCGTCCCGTCGTCCCACCCGTCCGGGTGCCGTCGCGCACCCCGCCCGGCATCCGGCCGGGCGGGGGCCTATCGTCAGCGGGCGTGAAGGTGTGGATCCCGCAGGAGACCGGCGTGGCCCTGCTCGGCGAGGTGCCGCCGGGGGTGACCGTGCAGGTGCTGACCGATCCGGCCCGGCCGCCGTCGCCGGTGGCCGACGTCCGCTTCTGGGTGCCGCCGTTCCTGGCCGGGACGGACGCCACGGCCCTCGTCGACGACCTGCCGGACCTGGCCGTGGTGCAGCTGTTGTCGGCCGGGGCGGACGCCTGGGTCGACCGGGTGCCGCCGGGGGTGACGCTCTGCGACGCCCGTGGGGTGCACGACCCGGCCACGGCGGAGTGGGTGGTGACCGCGATCCTGTCCCAGCTGCGGGCCTTTCCCGCCCTGGCCCGTGCGCAGGCCCGCCGCGAGTGGGCGTATGCCGAGGTGGCCCCCACCGACGAGGTGACCGGCAAGCGGGTGCTGATCGTGGGTGCCGGCTCGATCGGCACGGCGGTCGCCGCCCGGCTCGCGCCGTTCGACGTGGAGCTCACGATGGTGGCCCGCACGGCCCGGCCGGACGAGGGGGTGCGCGGCGTCGACGAGCTGCCCCGGCTGCTGCCCGGGGCCGACGTGGTGGTGCTGCTGGTGCCGCTGACCGACCGGACGCGGGGCATGGTGGACGAGCGGTTCCTCGCCGCGATGCGCGACGGCGCGTTGCTGGTCAACGCCGCCCGGGGGCCGGTGGCCCGGACGCCGGCCCTGGTCGCCGAGCTGGCGACGGGGCGGATCTCGGCCGCCCTGGACGTCACCGACCCGGAACCCCTGCCGGCGGACCATCCGCTGTGGTCGATGCCCAACGTCCTGCTCACGCCGCACGTGGCCGGGTCGGTGCGCGGCCTGCTGCCGCGGGCCTACCGGCTGGTCGGGGAGCAGGTGCGGCGGTTCGCGGCCGGCGAGGCGCTGATCAACGCGGTGGTCGACGGCTACTGACGCGTGATGGTCGACGGCTACGGGCGCACGTGGGTCGACGGCTACGGGCGCGCCGTGGTCGACGGCTACTGACGTCAGGCGGCCCGGTCGGTCAGGTCCTGCCCGGAGGCGGCGACCAGCCGGGGCAGGTCGGCACCCCGCACGGCGGGGAGCGGGACGTGCCGGCCGTCGGTGAGGCGGGCGACCGCCCGGCCCCGCGAGTCGGTGGCGAACTCGGCGATCTGGTCCCAGGCGAGGTGGGCCTGGCCGGTGAGGGCCCGAAGGCGTAGCCCCCGGGCGTCGGCGTCGGTGCCCGCGCGCCACGCCCAGATGCCGACCGCCAGCGGGACGAGCAGCACCGGCAGCAGCCAGCTGCGGGCGCTGGCCAGGGGCAGGGCGCCGATGGTGGCGACGATCGCCGCCGCCAGGATTGCCTGGTTGTGGCGGAAACGGACGGTGTCGGAGCGGCTCACCCTCCGATGATCCCACCTGCCGGGAGACCCCGGTCGGGCGGGCCGTGTGCAGGTCGGGCGGAGCCCGCGCGTCCGAGACCTGGGAGTGACGAGCGTCACTGTCGCCTCGGCGTCACCTGTTCCGGCTCCGTTCGTTCGGGAAGGGTGGGCAGCGGACTGACCCCGCGCCCACCACACCGCCGCAACACCGCACCACCGCACCGCCGCAACACCGCACCGCCGCCCTTGAGCACCGTCGCACCAATGCACCGCCGCACCGCCCCCGTGCCCCCTCACGAAGGCGACCGTCGTGCCCGTCGCGTACCCCTTCCGAGCCCTCGCCCGTCGTCCGTCCCCGGAGGCCGTGGTCCTCGCGGTGGCGGCGCTGCTGGTCCTGGCCGGTGCCGCCGGCCCGGTGCCCACGCTCGCCGTGGTGGCCCTCGCCGGAGCCGCGGGCTCCACCCTCGCCGGGGTGCGGCTGTCCCGCCTCGCCGCCGGGGTGGACGCCGCGCCGACGGCGACCGGCGGGCGGGTCGCCCGGCGGCGTGCCGTCCGGCCACGCCGGGCCGCCGCCCTGTTCCAGGCGGCGGTGGTGGCTGCCGGGCTGACCACCGCCGTGCTGCCGCTCACGCCGACGGCGCACCGGTCCACCGCCGCCGCCGTCGGGCTGGGTGTCGCGGCGGTGCTGCTCGCCGCCGGGTCGGCCCTGCTGCCCGTCAGTTCCCGGCCACCGAACTGGCCCGCCGGCGCCACCACGACGGCCCCGGCGCGGGTCCGGCTGCGCCGCCTCGCCGAGGCCGGGGCACCGGGCGGGTGCCTCGTGCTGGCGGCCTGGCTGCTGCTGCCCCACGCGGGGGTCGCCGCGTCCGGCCGGCTGCCGGTGACGGTGGCGCTCGGCGTCCTCGCCACCGTCGCGTTGACCGCCTCGACCGGCCCGCACCGGCTCGGAGGGGTGGCCCGCTGCCGGGGCGGTGCGGCGCTGACCCTGTTCGGGCTGGTCCTGCTGGCGGCCCTGTCCACCGGGTCGGCTCCCGGCCGGGCCGCGCTGCTGGCCGTACCTCCACTGGTGGTCGGGTTGCTGCTCACCGCGGCGGGGGTGCGGCGGGTGGTGCGGGCGCAGGTCGATCCGCCCCGCCGGCCGGTACGGGTGTGGCCGCGGGCGGTGGTGCCGGCTGCGGCGGTGGTGCTCGCCGGCGGGCAACAGGTCCTTACCGGCGTCGCCCCGGACCGGACGGCGGTGGTGCTGGCCCTGGCGGTGGTGCCCCCGCTGGTGCTGCGGGAGCTGCTGCGTGCGCCCCGCCGACCACCACCGCCCGCGACGGTCCCGGCGGTGGCGAACCCATCGGTGGCGAACCCGTCGGTGGTGGGGCCACCGGCGGCGGTCCCGGCGATGGCGCCACCGGCGGTGGACGCGCCGGCGGCACCGACGGCGAGCTGTGCCGCCGCCCTGGCGTCCCGACCGGGTGGGCCCGGCGCCGCCGTCCCGCTGGTCGCCGCGCTCACCGACGGCGAGGCCGGCGGCCGGGCGGCGTTGCTGCGGGCCGTGCGTACGCGGGGGGAGGCGACGCACGGCGGGGCGTTGCTCGTGGTCGACCTGCACCCGGACGGGCAACCCGCTGCGGCGGGGGACGACCTGACGGCGGAGGCGGTCCGGCGGGTGCGGGCCGTCGTCGCCCCGGACGACGCGGTGCTCGGCCTGCCCGACGAGGCGTTGGCGGTGGTGACCTCGGCCGGTCCGATGCTGGCCTACGCGCTGGGCGTGCGGCTGGTCGCGGTGCTGGCCGAGCCCTACCTGCTGGCCGGTGCGGTGGTTCGGGCCCGGGTCAGCGTCGGGCTCGCCGAGTTGGCCGGTATCGACCCGGTGGCCGCGCTGCGCCAGGCGGACCTGGCCCGGCGGCGCGCGGTGCAGCTCGGCCGGGACCGGGTCGAGTGGTACGACGCCTATCTGGAGGAACAGCTCGTGCGCCGGCTCGACCTGGAACGGGAGCTGCCGGGGGCGGCGGCCCGGGGCGAGCTGGACCTGGTCTACCAGCCGGTGCTCGGCCTCGCCGACCGCCAGCCGGTGGGCGCGGAGGCGCTGCTGCGCTGGCGCAGCCCGGTGCTCGGCACGGTGCTGCCCGCCGAGCTGCTGCCGGTGGCGGAGGACCTCGACCTCCTGGGCGAGCTGGGGGCCTGGGTGCTCGACCGGGCCTGCCGGCAGCTCGCCGCCTGGTCCGTCTCGGGGCGGCAGGTCTGGATGGCGGTGAACGTGACCATCCGCGAGTTGACCTCACCCGACTTCGTGACCCGCACGGCGGCGGTGCTGGACGCGTACGGGGTGCCGCTGGATCGGCTGGTCGTGGAGGTGGCGGAGCCGCGGGTGGCGGCCGAGCTGCCGACCGTGGTGGCCCGGTTGGCCGGGCTGCGGTCGCTGGGCATCCGCACCGCGCTGGACGGCTTCCGCGCCGAGCACGCCTCGCTGGCCCAGCTCCGCCGGCTCCCGATCGACCTGCTCAAGGTCGGCCCCGAGCTGGTCGGGGCGACCGCCGACCCGCAGCGCCAACTACTCGACGTGGTGGTCAGCGTCGGCGACCGTCTGGGGTTGGAGGTCGTGGCGGGGGAGTTGGAGTCCGAGCGCCAGGTGGCGGGGGCGCGGCGGGCGGGCTGCCACTACGGGCAGGGGTTCGCGCTGGCCCGTCCGGCCACCGCCGAACGGGTCGAGGCGTACTTCGAGGAGTTCCCGGCCAGCCGCTGAACCAGCACCGCCGACCCCACCCGCTGAACCGGTTCATCTGGGCCGGGGCGGTGCGGTGCTGCCCCGGGGGGTCAGATGTGCCGCCTCGTCCTGCACGGTGGTGCCCTGCGCCCCGCCGATCACCGCCAGCAGCTGCCGGGCGGCGTGCGCCCCGTACGCCGGGATGTCGCGGCTGAGCGCTGTCAACGGCGGGTGCACCAGTTGGCACAGCGGCGAGTCGTCCCAGGCCACGATGGACAGGTCGCCGGGCACGGCGAGGCCCATCTCCTGGGCGACCGACAGCCCGGCGATGGCCATCACGTCGTTGTCGTAGATCACGGCGGTGGGCCGGCTGGCGGAGCTGAGCAGCCGTCGGGTGGCCCGCGCCCCCTCCTCCCCGGTGTAGTCGGAGGAGACGGTGGCCGCCCCGGCGAGCCCGAGGCGGTCGCACACCTCGGTGAACGCGGCCGTCCGGACGGCGGTGTGCAGCAGGTCGGGCAGCCCGCCGACGCGGGCGATCCGCCGGTGGCCCAGGGCGTACAGGTATTCGACCGTCTCCACCAGGGCCGCCGCGTCGTCGACCCAGACGCTGGCCAACGCGCCGGTGCCCCGGGGGCCGCCGATCACCACGGCGGGCAGGCCCAGTTCCTCCAGCGCCGGGACCCGCCGGTCGTCGACACGCAGGTCGCAGACGAGCACCCCGTCGACCCGCCGCTCGCCCCACCAACGCCGGTAGACGGCCAGCTCCGCGTCCTGGTCGCTGACCACCTGGAGGGTGAGCGCGTACGAGCGGGCGGACAGTTCGGCCTCGACGCCGCTGATCAACTCCATGAAGAACGGCTCGATGCCGAGGGTGCGGGCGGGCCGGCGCAGGGCCAGGCCGACGGCCTCGGCGGTGGAGCCGGACAGTGCCCGCGCGGCGCTGCTCGGGTTGAACCCGATCTCCGCGGCGATGGCCAGGATGCGCTGCCGGGTGGCCTCGGAGACCCCGGGTTGGCCGTTCAGGGCGTATGAGACCGCCCCCTTGGACACCCCGGCGCGCCGGGCGACGTCGGCGATGGTCGGCCGCTTCACCGGCGTGCTCCTCCTGCTCTCCCGCCCCCGTGGCGGGCTGCGGCACCGCCGGGTCGACCGGCGGAGGACCACGATAGGCCACCGGCCGGGGCCGACCCCCCGGTGCCACGTCGGCGATCCTGGGGCCGGCGCCGCGCGAGGTCACGGATCGCCGCCACGCTTGCTCGGTTAAGCGTACGGGAGGCGGCCTGCGCGTGAGTCGCCCGGTCGTGTGCCGGAGTGCTGCGAAACGGCCCCCACCCCTCGTGATCGCGCTCCCGTGCGACGGGGAAGTTGCCGGCTGGTCTCGGAATTGATCGACCGTTGACAGTGCGGATGCCCGCCCGTACGGTGGCTTCACTTATCCGGTTCAGTCAACGTTCCTCGATGTCCGGGAGCGTTTCTTTCAGCGCGGAGGATTGACATGAGACGGTCCGTGACGCACTGGGCGAGGGTGGCTGCCGCCGGCGCGGTCAGCCTGGCCCTGGTGGCGGCGTGCAGCGGCAACAGCGGTGGCGACTCCGCGTCGGGCGGCCAGGTCACCCTGAAAATCAACTTCTGGGGCGACTTCGGGCTCGACGAGCTGAAGGCCGCCTACGAGGCGGACAACCCCCACGTCAGGATCAGCCTGAACACCGGCGAGTACAACGCCCAGCACGAGGACCTGCAGAAGAAGATAATCGCCGGTTCCGGGGCCCCCGACATCGCCGCCATCGACGAGGGCTTCGTGGTGCAGTTCCGGGGCCAGGCCGACAAGTTCGTCAACCTGCTCGACAAGGGTGCCGGCCAGTACGAGAGCAGGTACCTGCCGTGGAAGTGGAAGCAGACCCTCACCCCGGACGGCAGCACCCAGATCGGCCTCGGCACCGACGTCGGCGGCCTGGCCATGTGCTACCGCACCGACCTGTTCGAGGCGGCCGGGCTGCCCACCGAACGCGACGCGGTCTCCGCGCTCTGGCCGACCTGGGACCAGTTCATCGCCACCGGGCAGCGGTACACCGCCCGGAGCGGTAAGAAGTTCGTCGACTCGGCCACCAACATCTTCAATCCGGTGCTCGGCCAGCAACCCGTCGGCTTCTACGACGACAGCGAGACCCTGAGGATGGCGGGCGGCCCGAAGGTCGCCTTCGACGTCGCGGCCCGGCTGCTCGGCGCCGACCTGTCGGCCAACCTCGCCGCCTTCTCGCCCGAGTGGAACAGCGGCTTCGTCAAGGGCGACTTCGCCGTCCTCGCCTGCCCGGCCTGGATGCAGGGGCACATCAGGAACACCGCCCCCGGCACCGCCGGCAAGTGGGACGTGGCCGCGATCCCCGGCGGCGGCGGCAACTGGGGGGGCTCGTTCCTGACCATCCCCAGGCAGGGCAAGAACGTGGACGAGGCATACCGGTTCCTGGAGTGGCTGGTCCAACCCGAGCAGCAGATCGAGATCTTCAAGCAGGTCGGCAACCTGCCCTCGCAGCCGGCGCTCTACCAGGACCCGGCGATCAGGGACTTCACCAACCCGTTCTTCAACAACGCCCCCGTCGGCCAGATCTTCTCCCAGACCGCCGAGAACCTGACCCCGCAGTATCTGGGCAGGAAGAACGGCCCGACCCGGGTCGCCGTGGAGAACGTCATCAACCGCCTGGCCACCGGCAACCTCAAGGGCAAGCCCGACCAGGCGTGGACCGAGGCGATCAAGGAGGCCGAGAAGGCCGCGAAGTCCTGATCGTCCACCAGCGCCGGCCGGACGGGTCCGACCCACCCCCGCGACCCGTCCGGCCGTCCCCCGGTCCCGGAGGTTCCCCATGTCCACCACCCGCGCCGCCCCGGACGCCGGCCGCCCCGCCGGCTCCGCCCCGGGCGGCCCCCGCCGCCCGCAGGTGTCGCTGCGCGACCGGCTGTACCGGTTCGACGTGCGGTACGTGCCGTACCTGCTGATCGCCCCCTTCTTCCTGCTCTTCGCGGTCTTCGGGCTCTTCCCGATCATCTTCAACGCGGTCGTCGCCCTGCGGCACTGGCGGCTGGACGACCCGACGCTGACCGGCTGGGCCGGCACGGAGAACTTCCGCCGGCTGGTCACCGACGACGACTTCGGCAACGCCCTGTTCAACACGTTCGGCATCTTCATCCTGTCCACGGTGCCGCAGCTCGTGCTGGCCCTGATCGTGGCGTCGCTGCTGAACCGCAGGCTGCGGGCGCAGACCTGGTTCCGGGTGGGTGTGCTGCTGCCGTACATCACGCCCGTCACCGCCTCGACATTGATCTTCTCGGTGGTGTTCGCACGGGACACCGGCATCGCCAACTGGGCGCTGTCGCTGCTGGGCATCGGGGAGACCGAGCCGATCGACTGGCGCGCGACCAGGTGGGCCTCCTGGACCGCCATCGCCGCGATGGTCAACTGGAAGTGGATCGGCTACAACGCACTGCTCTACCTGGCAGCCATGCAGTCCATCCCCCGCGACGTCTACGAGGCCGCCGCCGTGGACGGCGCGGGGCCGTGGCGGCAACTGTGGCGCATCACCGTGCCGATGATCCGGCCGGTGGTGATCTTCACGGTGGTGCTGTCCACCATCGGCGGCCTGCAACTGTTCACCGAGCCGATGCTGTTCGAGTCCAATCCGGCGCTGGCCACCGGCGGCGCGGACGGTGAGTGGCAGACCATCGCACAGTTGATCTACAAGGTCGGCTGGCGGGACCTGAACCTCGGCTACGCCGCCGCCATGTCCTGGGCCCTGTTCCTCATCATCCTGGTCGTCGCGGCCGTCAACGCGACGATCACGAACCGGCTGGGCGGTGGTGGGAGATGACGGCCACGATGCCACCTGCGCCGCAGCGCGACCGCCGCCGGGCGGCCCTGATGGGCCGGGCCCCGCAGAACACCCCCGGCAGTCGCTGGAACTACCTGTTCCTGGTGGTGGTGATCGCCTTCTCGGCGTTCCCGCTCTACTGGATGTTCGTCATCGCCACCAACACCGACGAGGCGCTGGCGAAGATCCCGCCGCAGGTGCTGCCCGGCGACCAGCTCGTGACGAACCTGCGTGAGGTCTTCACCATGCAGGATGTCTACTTCATCCAGTCTCTGGTCAACAGCGTGATCGTGTCGTCCGTGGTGACCGCCTCGGTGCTGTTCTTCTGCTCCCTGGCCGGGTTCGCCTTCGCCAAGCTGCGCTTCAGGGGCCGCCACGGCCTGATGGTCATGGTGATCCTGACGATGACCGTGCCCAACCAGCTCGGCGTGGTGGCGCTCTACATCCTGATGGGCAGGATGCCCGGCGAGGGCGGCTGGAACGGCACCCTGCTGGCCGTGATCGTGCCGGGCCTGGTCAGCGCGTTCGGCGTGTTCTACATGCGGCAGTTCATCCTCGACGCGGTGCCCGACGAACTGGTCGAGGCCGCCCGGATGGACGGCGCCACCACCATGCGTATCTTCTGGAGCGTGGTGGTCTCGGCGGTGCGGCCGGCGATGGCGGTGCTCGGCCTGCTCACCTTCGTGGCGACCTGGAACGAGTTCCAGTGGCCGCTGATCACCCTGGGCGGCACCGACTACCCGACCTCGATGGTCGCCCTGTCCGACCTGGCCAGCGGAAACTACGTGCTCTACCGGCGGGTGCTGGCCGGCGCGCTGGTCGCCACCCTGCCGCTGCTGGTGATGCTGTTCATCGGCGGACGGCAGATCGTCCGCGGAATCATGGAAGGTGCGGTGAAGTCGTGACCCCGTTGCACGAGGGATGGACCCTGCGGGCGGTGACCGGGCCGCAGGTTCCGGCCGGGATCGCCGACCGGGTGGTGCCGGCCACCGTTCCGGGCTGCGTCCACACCGACCTGCTCGCGGCCGGGCTGATCCCCGACCCCTACCTCGACGCCAACGAGACCACCCTGGCCTGGATCGGGCGCACCGACTGGGTCTACGAGACCACCTTCGACCGGCCCGACGGCGACCACGAACACCTCGACCTGGTCTGCGCCGGCCTGGACACGGTGGCCACGGTGACCCTCAACGGGGTCGAGGTCGGTCGCACCGAGAACATGCACCGCGCGTACCGGTTCGACGTGTCCAGCGCCCTGCGGGCCGAGGACAACACGCTCGCCGTGCGGTTCGACTCCGCCTACCGGTACGCCGAGGCGCACCGCGACCGGCTCGGCGACCGGCCCAACGCGTACCCGGAGCCGTTCCCGTTCATCCGTAAGATGGCCTGCAACTTCGGCTGGGACTGGGGACCCACGCTGGTCACCGCCGGCATCTGGCGCCCGATCGGGCTGCACGCCTGGTCCACCGCCCGGTTGGCGACCGTGCGCCCCCTGGTCACCGTCGCCGGTCGCGACGGCCACGTCGAGGTGCACGTCGAGGTCGCGCGGGCCGCCGAGGGCCCGGTGACGGTCCGCGCCGAGGTGGCCGGGCAGACGGCCGAGGCGACCGTCCCGGCGGGCGAACGCACGACCGTGCTGGCCGTCACCGTCCGCGACCCCGAGCGCTGGTGGCCCCGGGGGTACGGCGAGCAGCGCCGCTACGAGCTGGCCGTGACCCTGCACGGGCCGGACGGGGAACGCCTCGACGACTGGACGCGGCGGATCGGGTTCCGGTCGGTGCGGCTGGACACCACCCCCGACGCGCACGGCACGCCGTTCGCCCTGCACGTCAACGACATCCCGGTGTTCGTACGGGGCGTCAACTGGATCCCCGACGACGCCTTCCCCACCCGGGTCACCCGCGACCGGCTGGCCCACCGGTTCGACCAGGCCGCCGGGGCCAACGTCAACCTGCTGCGGGTGTGGGGCGGCGGCCGGTACGAGTCGGAGGACTTCTACGACCTGGCCGACGAGGCGGGGCTGCTGGTGCAGCAGGACTTCCTGTTCGCCTGCGCGGCGTACCCCGAGGAGGAACCGTTCGGCGCGGAGGTGGCCGCCGAGGCCGCCGAGCAGGTGACCCGCCTCGCGCCGCACCCGTCACTGGTGCTGTGGACCGGCAACAACGAGAACATCTGGGGCTGGCACGACTGGGACTGGCAGGAGCCCCTGGCGGGACGGTCCTGGGGGCGCGGCTTCTACCTCGACGTGCTGCCCCGCGTCGTCGCCGAACTGGACCCGACCCGCCCCTACTGGCCGGGCAGCCCCTGGTCGGGAAGCGAGGAGATCCACCCCAACGACCCGGCGCACGGCACGACGCACATCTGGGACGTGTGGAACACCGACGACTACACCAGGTACCGGGAGTACGTGCCCCGGTTCGTCGCCGAGTTCGGCTACCAGGCCCCACCGGCATACGCGACGCTGCGCCGGGCGCTGTCCGACGAGCCCCTCGCGCCCGACTCGCCCGGCATGGCCCACCACCAGAAGGCCGCCGACGGTGACCGGAAGCTCCGGCGGGGCCTCGACGCGCACCTGCCCGCGCCGCGTGACTTCGACGACTGGCACTACCTGACGCAGCTCAACCAGGCCCGCGCCATCGCGCTGGGGGTGGAACACTTCCGCTCCCACCGGGGGGTGTGCACGGGCACCATCGTCTGGCAGCTCAACGACTGCTGGCCGGTGACCTCCTGGTCGGCCGTCGACGGTGACGGCCGCCGCAAACCGCTGTGGTACGCGCTGCGTCGCGCGTACGCCGACCGGCTGCTCACCGTCCAGCCGCGCGACGGCGGGCTGGCCGTGGTGGCGGTCAACGACGGCGGTCAGCCCTGGCGGACCCCGGTCACCGTCACCCGCGTCGACCTGACCGGGGAGCCCCGGGCGAAGACCACGCTGGAACTGGACTTGCCCGCGTACGCCTCGGTGACGCTGGCGCTGCCGGCGGAGCTGGCGCTGCCGGACGAGGCCCGGCGGGAGTTGCTGGTCGCCGAGGCCGACGACCCGGCCGGGCGGGCGTTGTGGTTCTTCGCGGAGGACCGGGAGGTGGACTATCCGGCGGCGGAGTTCGACGCGGTGGTGGAGCCCGTCGACGGCGGGCAGCGGGTGCGGGTCACCGCCCGCACCGTGCTGCGCGACCTGACCCTCTTTCCGGACAGACTCGACCCGTCGGCGCAGGTCGACGAGGCGCTGGTGACCCTGCTGCCGGGGGAGTCGACGACCTTCACCGTGTGCGCCGACGCGCCGCTGGACCCGGTGGCGCTGACGGCCCGGCCGGTGCTGCGCTGCGTCAACGACTGAGCCGGGGGTTCCGGGGCACCCGGGGCGGTGTGTGCCGGTGCCACCTGCACAGCGGGTGGGGCCGGGCCGGCGCGTGATCCCGTGACGCGCCGACCCGGCCCGGTGCAGCCGGTTCGGATCCCGTTGCCAGCGCCGGCTGGCCGGCGGCCCGGTCACCCGCGAGCCGGGCTGCTGTCACCGGCACGTCGACCCTGTTCGCACCTCGGGGCCGACGTGCCGGCACGCCGTCAGGCGCAGAGCGGTGAGCTGGTGAGGGTGCCGGAGGGCGTGATGACCTCGCCGACCGCGCAGACCGTCATGCCCTCGCCGTAGAGCTGGTCGCCGTAGTACTGCCGGCCGGTGCCGCCGTACCACGCGGTGTTCTCGTACGGGTTCGGCCGGTAGACGCGTACCCGTACGGAGTTCTGCGGGCTGACGCGGTTCGAGATCCGTCCCCAGTTGGTCTTGCAGGAGTCGCTCCAGCGCAGTTCCACGACGGCCAGCTCAGTGGCTCCCTGCACGATGCGCGCCGGGTGGGGCGTGATGTTGCGGGCATCGGCGGAACAGCCGGTGTTGATCGGGTCGGTGTCGTCGCAGCTGTAACCGCTGCACGTCGCGGCGCTGGCGGGTGACGCGATCAGGAGACTGGCCGCCACGAGGGCGGCTGCCGCAGCGGCGGTCATCCGCCGGACGTTCCGGATCATGGTCTCTCCTCCGTTTCGTGGGCTGGGCCAGCCCCGGGTGTCGGCTCCCATCTCTACCGTCCGTCTACGTTGTTCTCTACGCTGTGTCGCGTCGGACAATGAATCCCGGTTGTGGTCAATCAATTCGAGGAGCCATCCATGGCCCGGGCGGAACGCCCCCTGGACCCGACCGCCGGCCCGCTTCAGGCGTTCGCCGCCGACCTGCGGGCCCTGCGCGACAGGGCCGGCCGTCCCACCTATCAGGCGCTCGCCCGTCGGGCCCACCGCTCGGCGAGTTCGCTGTCGGAGGCAGCCGGCGGGCGGCGGCTACCGACCCTCGACACGACTCTGGCCTATGTGCGGGCGCTCGGCGGCGACGAGAGGGAGTGGACCGCACGGTGGCGTGCGGTCGCCGGCACGGTCGAGCCGGAGCCGGAGCCGGAGCCGGTACCGGAGCCGGTACCGGAGCTGAAGCCGGTGCCGGAGCCGGAGCCGAAGTCGGGGCAGCCGAAGCTGGAGTCGGAGTCGAAGTCGGGGCCCGAATCGGAGCCTGGGCCGAAGTCGGGGCCCGAATCGGAGCCTGGGCCGAAGTCGGAGCCTGGGCCGGAGTCGGAGCCACGGCCGCGGCCGGCGAGCCAGCCCGGCGACAGCCCGGAACCGTCCCGCCCGAACCAGGTCCCGGGCCCCGCACGGTCATGGACAGCCACCCGCTCGGGCCGCCACATCCGGGTGCTGGCCGCCGGGGTGCTCCTGGCCGGGCTCGTCGCGGTGCCGTGGCTCGTCGGCGGGTTCCGGACACAGGGCGACGGAACACCGTCCCCTGCGGCGGTCGGGTCGGGATCTCCGGCCGGGGGTGCGTCGGTGTCCCCTGACGAGGGCGGGTCGGTGGCCGTGCCGACGGGCATCCGCGACGGCGCGGACCCGAAGGACGCCGGCTGCGCCACCGATCCGGGCGTCACCACGGTGGACAGTGCTGCGGTGTTGCTCGACGAACGGGTGGTCGGCACGGTCGAGCTGCGGTACGCCCCGGCCTGCGGAGTGAGTTGGCCGCGGTTCGTGCCGGTGCCGGGCGGCGCCGACGTCGTGCCCCGACCCGCCCGCATCCAACTCGCCGTCACCGACGGCGACCAGCCGACCCGCGTGGCCGACTTCGCCATGGACTACGGCGGCATCTCGACGTTCGGCAACCTGCTGACGAGCACGAAGACCTGTGTGTACGCGCAGGTGCAGCTCTCCGGAGCGGGATGGCGTTCGGCCGTGGGCCGCACCGGCTGCTGGCGGGGCGCCACCGAGGTGCGGCCGATCCCGTGAGCCCGCTGCCGGCCCGTGCTTCGGGTCAGGAACGCGCCACAGGCCGATTGGTGACAAGCGCCTGTCCACCAACAAATTCATGCGCTTGGATAGCGTCGCAGGTAGTGCCCCTTCTCGCAGGAGGTATCACATGGGTCGCGTTCGACGAATACTGCTCGCGCTGGCGCTTGTCGTCTCCGCCACACTGCTCGTGCCGGCTGCTCCGGCCAGTGCCGCCGGTCAGCCGGTGACGGTCTGCTTCAAGGTCGGTGAGTTCGGCGGAGTGCCGATCTTCGACTGCCACACGATTCTGCTGCCGGACTTCAAGCCGCACCCGATCGGGCCGGACGAATGTCTGAGCTGCCCGCCGGTGTTCGACCTGTGGGACCGGATCGACCCGGAGAAGCGGTTCGAGTATCTGGACCGGCTGGGTAGGGGCCTGTCACTGCTGGGGGAGTCGGCGCAGGCCGTCGACCCGGACAAGGCGAAGCACCTGCGGGAGTTGGCGACGGAGAACCTCTGGTCGTCGGCGAAGCTGCTCGACGGCTCCGAGGTCAAGCTCGGCCAGGTCGGCTGGGCGGATCTGAAGAACGGGAAGTTCCACGGCGACCCCGATCCGCAGCCGTCGCTGGTGACGAGCGGGGAGAACCTGACCGGTGGGCTCGAACTGATGCAGAAGGCGCTCGGTGATCCGCAGCCGGAGCCCAACATCGAGGCGGCGATGGCACGCTTCGACGAGGCGTACAAGGATCTCGGGACGCTGTTCGCCGGCTGATCTTGCTACGGATACGGCGGTCCCGGCCAGGGGCCGCCGCACCCGGCTGCCCGTGGAGTTCGACGGCATCGCCGGCTCCGGCGCCGACGGCCACCCGGAAGCACCGTTGTGTGAGGATCTGCGGCATGGGCACCCGTACGGAACCGGGATCAGCCGCAAATGGTGTCACGCAGCTCGCCGATCGGCTCCGGCGGTTCGCCGAGGAGCGTGACTGGCAGCAGTTCCACACGCCGAAGAACCTGGCGATGGCGCTCGCCGGCGAGGTCGGGGAACTGTTGGCGGAGTTGCAGTGGCTGACGCCGGAGCAGGCGGCCACAGTGATGGCGGACCCGGAGGCGGGCGACCGGGTGCGCGCCGAGATCGGGGACGTCATGATCTATCTGGTCCGGCTCGCCGACGTCCTCGACATCGATCTGGTAGAAGCGGCGACCGACAAGCTGACGGACTCCGCCCGGCGTTACCCGGTGGAGAGCGCGAAGGGATCGGCGGCCAAGGCGCGACGGTCGTAGTCGCTGATTGATCTTCTCGGTACAGTCGTCGCAGTAAGGCGGTCCGACGGGCTTCCGGTGCACGGATATGCCCCCCATCCGCACGATCATTTCGTGCTGCCCGGGGGCACCTGTCGATGTCGGCGTACCGTACGTCTGCTGCTGGTCTGTTGCGTTCCGCCACCGGCGGCACCCTGGTCGAGGTGCTGACGGAGCAGGCCCGGCACAGCGGCCACGGCGTGAGCCCCGCCGAGAAGCGGTCCTGGGCACGCAGCCTCCCGGTGCTCGCGCAGGATCTCGCCGACGCCGGCCTCACCGGGGTCGAGGTGCTGGTCGAGTACCAGCTTCCGTTGACGAGCCGGCGGGTCGACGCGGTACTGGCCGGCGTCGATCCGCACACCGGCGACGACTCCTACCTTGTCGTCGAACTCAAGCAGTGGTCCTACGCCACGGCCTACGAGGACTCCGACACCCTCGTCGCCGTCGAACAGGCCCGGGGGCCGCGCCTGCATCCCGGCCTGCAGGTGCAGGACTACTGCCGCTACCTCACCGACTTCCTGGGCGTGTTCGGCCGCGACCAGAGGTTGTTGCGAGGTGCCGCGTACCTGCACAACGCGGTGGACCGGGACGTCGCCGACCTGCTCGACCGGCCGGCCACGGAGCAGAGCCGGATCTTCACCGGACAACGTCGGGGGCAGTGGCTCGATCACCTGCGTAGCCGGTTCGCACCCGCCTCGGGAGCGGGCGCGGCGGATCGGTTCCTGACCAGCACCGTACGCCCCAGCCGGCACCTGCTCGCGTACGCCGCCGCCGAGTTGAAGGAACGCTCGCACTTCGTCCTGCTCGACGAGCAGCACGTGGCGTACGAGCTGGTCATGCACGCCATCGAGCGGGCCCGGAAGGCTAACCAGAAACGTGCGGTGGTGGTGGCGGGTGGACCGGGTAGCGGCAAGAGCGTCATCGCGCTGACGGTCCTCGGGGAACTCGCCCGGCGGAACAGGTCGGTGCTGCACGCCACCGGCTCCAGGTCGTTCACCCAGACGCTGCGCCGCTACGCCGGCCGGGGATCGACCCGCCTCCAGAGCCTGTTCAAGTACTTCAACAGCTTCATGGACGCCGAACCGAACGACATCGAGGTGCTGATCTGCGACGAGGCGCACCGGGTGCGGGAGAACTCGGTCAACCGCTACACCCCCAGAGCGCGCCGGGATGTCGCCCGCCCACAGTTGGAGGAACTCATCTCCCTCGCCCGGGTGCCGGTCTTCCTGCTCGACGAGCACCAGGTGGTGAAGCCGGGCGAGTTGGGCAGCGTCGACGTCATCTCCGCCTTCGCGCGCAGGATCGGCGTGGACGTCGACGTGGTCTCCCTGCACGACCAGTTTCGCTGCGGTGGCAGCGAGGCGTACGAGGAATGGGTCCTCGACCTGCTCGGCCTCGACGGTGACGAGCCGTCGGTCTGGACCGGTGACGGCCGGTTCGACGTGCGGATCGCCGAGTCGCCGCAGGAACTGGAGGCATATCTCGCCGATCGGCAGGAAACCGGTGGTACGGCCAGGATGTCGGCCGGCTACTGCTGGCCGTGGAGCGACCCGGGAACCGACGGCACGTTGGTGCCGGACGTGACGATCGGTGACTGGGCCCGGCCGTGGAACGTCAAGAGTGAACGCAGCGTCGGTGCGGCACCGGGTAGCGCGTTCTGGGCCACCGATCCGAACGGCTTCGGCCAGGTCGGCTGCGTGTACACGGCGCAGGGCTTCGAGTACGACTGGTCGGGGGTGATCATCGGCCCCGATCTGGTGGCGAGGGACGGCCGGCTGGTGACCCGCCGCGAGGAGTCGAAGGATCCGGCCTTCCGCAGTCGCAGGTCGCTGAGCGACGAGGAGGCGGACCGGCTCATCCGCAACACCTACAAGGTGCTGCTGACCCGGGGCATGCGCGGCACGGTGCTGTACGCGACCGACCCGCAGACGCGGGAGTTTCTGCGCGGACTGGTGCGGGTGCGGCGGGCCCCGGAGATCAGATTCGAGGTCGAAGCCGGGTAACGGCAGTAGTCAGCCGTCAGGCGGGCCTGCCGGTGTCGGATACCGGATTGCACTGTCCGAGAGCGACGGTACCGTCCACAGGACCAAAATCGGGGTGTGGGTGGGAGTGACTGTCATGGCTGCGCGGGGGCGCACGGTGCCGGATGCGTGAGGACTCGCCGCGCTGGGAGCAGATCAATCCGAGCGCGTACCCGCACGAGCAGGACGGTCTGCGGGAACTGGCGTCGTACCTGCCGGACGCCGAGCCGTACCACGTCTGGGCGAACGTGGAGTTCGTCGGCACCGACGGTTCGATCAACGAGGTCGACGCGCTGGTGCTCACCTCCCGCGGCCTCTACGTGCTGGAGCTGAAGCACTGGCAGGGCGTTGTCGGCGGCGACGGCCAGCAGTGGCGACGGCGGCTGCCGGGCGGTGGCCGGCGAGTGTTGGACAGCCCGCTCATCCTCGCCAACCGCAAGGCCAAACGGCTGCGCAGCGTGATGCAGCAGTACGCCCCGCACGGTGCCCGGATCCCCTTCGTCAACGCGGCGGTGTTCCTGCACGCGCGGAACATGACGTCCGAGCTGGACGACATCGGCCGCCAGCACGTCTACGGGCTCGACGGCACGTCGTCGCGGCTGCCCAGCCTGAAGGAGATGCTGCTGGCCCGGCCCGTCGACGCGAAACATCACGTCGACGCGGTACGCGGGCGGCAGATCGTGGAGCTGGTGCGCGGCGCGAAGATCCGCCCTTCGGTGGCCGACCGGCGGGTCAACCAGCTGGTGCTGCACCAGCGGCCGTTCGCCGAGGGCATCGGCTGGCAGGACTTCCTGGCCGACCACACCGTCGACACCTCCCTGCTGCGCCGGGTGCGGTTCTATCTGACCAGCCGCGCGGCCGAGGAGGACGTGCCGGCGATCCGGCGGGCCGCCGAGCGCGAGTTCCGCCTGTTGCAGGGCATCCACCATCCGGGGATCGCGCGCGCGTTGGATCTGGTGGAGCATCCGTGGGGGCCGGCGGTCGTCTTCGACCACCGGCGGGAGTGGGTGCGCCTGGACCAGTGGCTCGGCGAGCGCGACGGCCGGCTGCAACTGGCCCAGCGGCTCCAACTCGTGCAGGATCTCGCCGAGATCGTCGACCACGCGCACTCCCGGCGGCTGTCGCACCGGTCGCTGAACCCCCGGGCGGTCTATGTCTGCGACCCGGACAGCGCCCGACCGACCCTGGTGGTGACGGACTGGCAGACCGGGGGCCGGTTGCCGGGCACCCGGCTCACCTCGCTCGGCTCACCGACCGACCCGGCCAGCCTGGAACTGTTCTTCGACGACGCGGTCCGCCGTTACCAGGCACCGGAGGCGGCCACCCTGGACGAGCTGCCGGGGCACCAGCTCGACATCTTCTCGCTGGGCGCGCTCGCCTACCGGATCGTCGCCGGCCGGGAACCGGCGACGTCGGCGGAGGAGTTGCTCGCGGCGGTGGCCGACGGCGGCCTGCACCTGGACTCGGTCGCCGACGGCATGCCGTTCGACCTGGTGAAGGCGATCTACGACGCGACCCGGGGCGACCCGGCGCAGCGGATGAAGCGGATCGCCGACTTCCTGGCCTACATCGACATGGTGTGGGAGAAGCTGACCGCCCCGGAGCCGGAGCCGGTGGTCGACCCGTTGCAGGCGCATCGCGGCGACGTGCTCGACGGCGGGTTGACGGTGCTGCGCAACCTGGGCAGCGGCGCCACCGCCATCGCCCTGCTGGTCGCGCAGGAGGGGCCGGAGGGTCGCCGGGAACTGGTGCTGAAGGTGGCCCGGGACGAGCAGTTCGCCGACCGGTTCGCCGCCGAGGCCCGCACGGTCGACCAGCTCCGCGACTCGCGGGTGGCGGCCCTGGTCCAGGGGCCGATCAAGGTCGGCGGCCGGACGGCCCTGCTGCTGGAGAACGCCGGCCCACGCACCCTCGCCGAGGATCTGCGCGGTGGCCGGCTGGCCCTGGACCTGCTGGAACGCTACGGCCGTGACCTGCTGGAGATCGTCGCCTTCCTCGACGGGCAGGGGGTGTGGCACCGCGACATCAAGCCGGCGAACCTGGCGTCCCGGCCCCGCCCGAAGGACAAGCAGCCGCATCTGTGCGTCTTCGACTTCTCGCTCGCGGCGGTGCCGGCCGACCAGCTCACCGCCGGCACGACCGCCTACCTGGATCCGTTCCTCGGGCCGCCGCGCCGGCTGCGGTTCGACGCCGCCGCCGAGCGGTTCGCCGTCGCGGTGACCCTCTACGAGATGGCCACCGGCACGCTGCCCCGGTGGGGTGGGGGCGCCAACCCGGCGGCCATCTCCGACGAGGTCACCCTCGACCCGGCCGCCTTCGACGCCGCCGTCGCCGACCGGCTGGTGGCGTTCTTCGCCAAGGCCCTGGCCCGCGACACCGCGCACCGCTTCGACACCCTCGACGAGATGACCGACGCGTGGCGGGCGGTGTTCCGGGAGATCCCGGAACCGGCGGCCACCGACGACACCGGCGTGGTCGCGCCGTTGGGCCGGACGTCGCCGCTGGAGGCCACCGAGCTGACGGCCCGCGCCCGGTCGGCGTTGGAACGGCTCGGCATCCTCACCGTGGGGGAGCTGCTGGACGCCGAACCGTCGGCGTTGACCCGGGCCCGGGGGGTGCCCGACGCCACCCGCAAGGAGATCCTGGCCCGCACCCGGGAACTGCGTGACCTGCTCGGGGCCGACGCCGAGCCGACCCCGGCCCGGCCGCACGCGCAGGGCATCGAGGCGCTCTGCGCCACCCTGCTGCCGGCGGAGACCAGCCGCAGCGCCGGGCAGCGGGCCACGTTGCAGGTGCTGCTCGGGCAGACCGCCGTCGACGGCACCTTCCTGCGCTGGCCGTCGCAGGCGGAGGCGGCCCGCGCCACCGGCAGGCAGCAGCCGCAGATCTCCACCCTGCTCAGGCGGGTCATCGGCCGGGACTGGCAGCCGAACGCCGCACTGGGCCTGGTGCGCGACGAGATCGTCGCGCTGCTCGACGCGCGGGGCGGGGCGATGTCCGGCGAGGAGGTCGCCGAGGCGCTGATCGCCGCCCGTGGCTCCTACTCCGCCGAGCCGAGGCGCACCGCCCAGGCGATCGGCCTGGTGCGCGCGGCCGTGGAGACGGAACTGGCCCGGGGCGGCGACGCCCGGCTGGCCATGCAGCGGCTGCGCGGCAGTGACTGCGTACTCATCGGTCGGGAGCCCGACGACCCGGGCACCGAGCGGACAGCCGCGGACCTGCTCGGGTACGTGGTCCGGCTCGGCCGCCGCGCGGTGGCGCTGGCCGGCGCGGACCCGCTGCCCACGCGGGCACGGGCCGTCGAGGAACTGCGGGCGTTGGAGCCGCCGCCGTCGGGCATGCCGGCGCTGAGCGACGCCCGGCTGTTGCAGCTTGCCGCCGCCGGCAGCGGCGGGGAGGCCGCCGTCAACGCGCAGGGCCAGCTCTACCCGGTGGGGATGCCCGCCGAGCGGGCGCTGCGGCTCGCGGCGGGCGCGCTGGTCGGGCAGAAACTCGACCCCGAGACGGTACGCGCCAGGGTGCGCACCCGGTTCCCGCACGCCGCGCACCTGCCGGCCCGGCCGGCGCTGGACGCGCTGCTGCGCGGGATCCCGCTGGTGTGGGACGCGGTGACGGGCCGGTTCACGCCGCCGGACCGCACCTCGTCGGTCACCGGAACCCGGATGCGTACCACGGTCGGCCCGCTGCTGGAACCCGACGCCGCCGCGCGGGCAACAGCCCGGCTGGCGGGGGTGATCGACCGGCGCGGTTTCCTGGTGGCGCTCGCCTCGATCCGCCGGCTGGGCCGGGCCCGGCGGGCGCTGCTGGACCGGCTCGACCTGGTCGAGGTCGACGTCACCGCGATCCTGCTGCGGGAACTGCGCACCCTCGGCTTCCCGTGGGAGGCGATCGTCGCCGCCGACACCGGCTCGTCGACCGACCCGGATTTCCGCTCTCTCGTGGAGTTGGTGCAGCACGAGGTGGTTCCGGCGATCGACCGGGTGCTCGCCGAGACGGACCGCCCGGTGTTGATCACCGAGGCCGCGCCGCTGGCCCGCTACCAGCAGCTCCGGCTGATCCAGGAGCTGGCCGACCCGACCCGGCCCCGCCCGGCGGCCCGCCTGCTGCTGGTGCCGGCGCGGCGCACCGAGCCGGTGCTGCTCGACGGGCAGCAACTGCCGTTGACCTCGCCGGCCAGCCAGTCGCTGTGGCTGCCCGAGGACTGGCCGACCACCCCCGCCCTGGAGAGGACCACCCCCCGATGATCGCGCTGAAGGCGCTGCAAGGCCAGGTCACCGCCCTCACCGACGACCTGCGCGGCCGGGTGGCCGAGGATTCCGTGCTGGCGTCGTCGCTGGCCAAGGAACACGCCCAGGCGATTGAGGCGCGGCGCACGGCGGGCACGTTCGAGACCTGGCTGGAGGACGTGCTCGACCAGGCGGCGGTGGCCTGGGTGCTGGGCTGCGTGTTCGTGCGCTTCTGTGAGGACAACGGGCTGGTCGAGCCGCTGTGGATCGGCGGCCCGGAGCCGGTGGCCCCGGTCGGCCGAGCCGTGGGGGAGCGCCAGCAGTATCTGATCGACAACCCCCGGCACAACGACCGGCACTGGCTGCGTAAGGCGTTCGGCTACCTGCGCGGCCTGCGCGCCACCGGCAAGATCTTCGACGAGCACAACCCGGTGTGGCGGTTCGACATCTCCGGTGCGGCGGCCGAGAAGCTGTCGGAGTTCTTCCGGCGCGGGCCGGGCCTGGTGTCACTGCGGGTCGACGACCTCGACACCCGCTTCCTCGGCGACCTCTACCAGGATCTGTCGACGCACGCGAAGAAGACGTACGCGCTGCTCCAGACGCCGGACTTCGTGGAGGAATTCATCCTCGACCGCACCTTCGAGCCGGCGGTCAAGGAGTTCGGCCTGCCCGCCACCTCGGTCATCGACCCCACCTGCGGGTCGGGCCACTTCCTGCTGGGGGCGTTCGCCCGGCTGGTGAGCAAGTGGCGGCAGCGGGAACCGGCCACCGACGTGCGGGTGTTGACCGAGCGGGCGCTCGGGCAGGTCACCGGGGTCGACATCAACCCGTTCGCGGTGGCAATCGCCCGGTTCCGGCTGCTGGTCGCCGCCATGAAGGAGTGCGGCCTGACGTCCCTGGAACGCACGCCGGCCTGGCCGGTGCGGGTGGCGACCGGCGACTCCCTCCTGCACTGGGGCGTAACCTCGCGCCACCAGGGCGACCTGTTGGCTCTTGTCGACGGGCAGGCGGGTTTCGCCTATGCCAGCGAGGACGCCGACGTGCTCGCCGACTACCTGCGCGAGGGGCAGTACACGGTGGTGGTCGGCAACCCGCCCTACATCACCGTCGCCGACTCGGCCCGCAACAAGCTCTACCGGGAGATCTACCCCGACGTCTGCCACCGGCAGTACGCGCTGACGGTGCCGTTCGCCAAGCGCTTATTCGACCTGGCCAAGCGGTCGGACGAGCACGGCGACGGCGCGGGCCACGTCGGCCAGATCACCGGCAACGCCTTCATGAAGCGCGAATTCGGCAAGAAGCTCATCGAGGACTACTTCGCGCACAAGGTCGAGCTGACCGAGGTCATCGACACCTCGGGGGCCTACATCCCCGGCCATGGCACCCCGACGGTCATCCTGATCGGCCGCGCAAAGGACCGTCGACACACGCAGAAGGTTCTGGCGGTGCTCGGGGTTCGCGGGGAGCCCGCCCAGCCGGACGATCCGGCAGCAGGGTTGGTGTGGTCTGCGATCAAGGCGGGCGTAGAAAGATCGGAGACCAGCTCAGACTGGGTGACCGTGATCGACCTGGAACGCAGGCGGTTCGCAACGCACCCCTGGAGCCTCAGTGGCGGCGGCGCGAGCAGCCTGGTGGCCTCGCTGGAGGCCACTACTGGTCGGATGTCGCATGTCATTGACCTGCCTGTGGGCCGGGCCATCCGTGCTGGCGCGGACGAAGCCTTCATGCGACCGCTGGGTCGGAACCTGCGGACGGCGGCCGATGCCCGAGCGCTGCGTCCGCTGATGATTGGTGAAGTCGTCAGAGACTGGGGTTCATCACCAGAGGACGCGATCTGGTATCCGTACGATCCGAGTCTGGATGAGGCCGGTCTTTCCGTTGAGCTGTGGCCATGGCGGACCATGCTGGCCGCCAGGCGGACCTTCCAGGGCAGCATGGCCGACGCTGGATTGCGCTGGTGGGAATACCATCAGCACACGGCGTCCGCTTATCGGACTCCGCTGTCGATGGCGTTTGCTTTTGTGGCGACGCATAACCACTTTGTGTTGGATCGGGGTGGGAAGGTCTTCAAGCAGTCGGCACCGGTGATCAAGTTGGCGGAGGGGGCGACGGAGGACGATCACCTGCGGTTGCTCGGGGTGCTGAACAGCTCGACCGCCTGCTTCTGGCTCAAGCAGGTCTGCCACGACAAGGGCATCCGTGGGGAAGGTGGCGGCTTCACCAGCGATGACTGGGAGCACTTCTACGAGTTCACCGGGACCAAGTTGCAGGAGTTTCCGGTGCCGGGGGCGTACCCGTTGGAGCGGGCGCGGCTGCTCGACTCGCTGGCTCAGCGGCTCGGCAGCCTGACCCCGGCGGCGGTCGCGGAGTCCGGCGTGCCGACCCGGAAGCGGCTGCGGGCGGCGCATGCCGACTACGACGCGACGCGGGCGCGGATGATCGCCGTGCAGGAGGAGTTGGACTGGGAGGTCTACCGGCTCTACGGGCTGCGTGACGACGACCTGACCTGCGCCGAGCCACCGGAGCTGGCGCTGGGGGAGCGGGCGTTCGAGATCGCGCTGGCGCGGAAGAACGCCGAGCCTGAGTGGTTTGTGCGGCATGGGTCGACGCCGATCACGGAGCTGCCGGCGCACTGGCCGGATGACTACCGGGCGCTGGTGCAGCGGCGGATCGAGGTCATCGAGTCGGATCGCCACATCGCGCTGATCGAGCGGCCGGAGTGCAAGCGGCGCTGGGCCACCGACGGCTGGGACGCCATGCAGGCCAAGGCGCTGCGCGGCTGGCTGCTCGACCGGCTGGAAACGCCCGAGCTGTGGGGGGATCGGCCGGTGCCGCAGTCGGTGGCGCAGCTCGCCGACCGGGTGCGCCACGACGAGGACTTCCGTTCGGTGCTGGAGCTGTGGGTCGGCCGCGACGACCACGACCTGACGAAGACCCTCGCCAAGCTGGTCGCCGACGAGCACGTGCCCTACCTGCCGGTTCATCGCTACAAGCCGTCGGGGCTGCGCAAACGGGCGCAGTGGGAGCGCACCTGGGCGCAGCAGCGCCTGGAGGACGCGGGCGAGGACGTGCAGGTCGCCGTGCCGCCGAAGTACACCTCGGCGGACTTCGTGAAGGCGTCGTACTGGCGGGCGCGGGGCAAGCTCGACGTGCCGAAGGAGCGCTTCATCTCGTACCCGAAGGCGGGTCGGGACGGGGACGCCACGGAGCTGCTCGGGTGGGCGGGGTGGGACCACCTCGCCCAGGCCCAGGCGCTGGCGACCGTCTACCTGGACCGGAAGTCGCAGGCGGCGTGGCCGGCGGACCGGCTGCTGCCGCTGCTGGCCGGCATCGCGGAGCTGGAGCCGTGGCTACACCAGTGGTACGCCGACGAGCGCCCCGGTTTCCCCGGCTCGCCGGCCCAGTTCTTCACCGACCTGGTGGACGCGGAGCTGTCGCAGCTCGGTGCCGACCGGAGCGCCATCGAACGCCTGCGGCTGAGTTGATGGTGACGCAGCTGTGCTGTTTGTCGTTGGCGACAGTTTCGGAGCTGTGCTTTCTGTCTTGAGTTTCGCTGAACGTATGAGGCTGGGGCTGCCGCATGCTTCCCGAGACAACTCGTCTTCTTGGTTTTCGGACGCCCTTGTTTGGGTGGGCACTTACCTGTGCTGTCCACTCCTGTCGTTGCTGATCTTCTTTGTCATAGTAGTGGCTGTTCAGAAGGGGGGTGAAGAAAACAGAAGGAGAGCTGAAGCGCAAGAAAGATTACTCCGTGAGGCCAAGCGGGAAATTGAGAGCTTGACGGGCGCAGCGAGAATAGAGCATCAATTCTCTCTGTTGACGCAGTTCTACGAGAGTGCTAGTGAGTGGTGGACTGTAGATCAGTTGTCCGCCGCTTCATCGATGAATCCGCACGTGGTGCAGGAGTTGTTGCCGAGGCTTGTTGAAATCGCATATCTGAAGAAAGGAAGTCATGGCGAGGGTTACAAGATAACTGCCCAAGGTGGGCGCGCTGTCATCAACTGGCACGAGAAGGGAAGGGCGCAAGTGGGCGACTTCATCTATGCGGCCGAAGGTTCAACGGTCAACAATAGGAGCCTCATTCAAGGCTCCTTCAACAAGGTGGAGGGCAAACTCGGCGAAGAGGTAGAGAAGGCGCTGCGGAAGATCGGCGAAGCGGTCTCTGCGTCTGGTGATGCCGAGGCGGCTGAGATGTACGCCGCATTCCTTGAGGAACTTGGGGCTGAGAAGCCTAAGAAGTCGGTTCTCCGGGTGCTGTTCGAGGGTGTCTGCGCGGCAGTACCTGCGGTGTCGTCGTTGACGTCCGCAGTGGCAGCGGTAGTCACGCTGATGAAGTAGGTCTTTGTGACATCAGTGACCGCTGACGCCAAACTCGCTCGGGCTGCGACGGCGCAATAGTCCACAGCGTACGCCGCAGGTCACTTCGGTCCCGAGCGGTACTGGTCGTCGGCGGCAGAGTGATAGGCCTCGCTCCATGCGCTCACACAGAACGCAAGGGCGATGATCATCGCGATGCCGGTGACGACCTTGCTTGAGGTGTCGAGTTCCGGGTCGGACAGACGATTGAGCCCCCAGACGGACACCGCGATCTGCCCGAGCTGGACGACTGTGGCGATGAGGTAGAGCCGCTTCGTCTCGCCCGAGGCGTGGGGCGGAATCGCGTCGAGTTCGCTCGGGACGAGGTCCGCGAAGGCGTGGCCCTCCTGCTCGTCGGCGCGATCCTTGTCGTCCACATATTCATGGTAGACGATTGATTGGGTTGGTGTACCTGAGGCTAAGACGGCCGGTGTCGGCTTTCCGACTGATTTTGAGTCGGACGGGCGGATCCGGTTGTTGGCGGATATCTGATAGAACGTTTCCTGGATGCGGCGTCCTTTTCCAGATCCAGATCCAGTCTTGACTCAACGTCTGACGGTCGGGTCGCCGGATCGGGTGCTTTCTGGGCTGACCCGTCGCCTGTTTCAGGCCACCCGGACGACTATTGCCAACCGTCAACCATGGCATCGTGCGAAGCGCTTTGCTCATTACGCGGCACCGCGAATCAAGACCGGGAGACTCCACTCGATGACGGCCCCCTACGATCCTGCCCAGAATCAGCCGCCCGCCGGGCAGTTCCCGCCGCCCCAGGCGGGCCAGTTCCCCCCGCCGCCGCCCGGCCAGTTTCCTGCACCGCCCGCCCCCAGGAAGCGTGCCGCCTGGCTGGTGCCCACCCTCATCGGTGTCGGCGCATTCGTGGTGCTGTGCTGTGGCGGCGTCACCGTGCTCAGCCTGACCGGCGGGGACGGCAAGACCGAAACCACCTCCGCCAGCAGTGGCGCTCCCGCCGACACGAGTACCGACCCTGCGGGCGCAGCCGCACCGGCGGAGAGTGCGGCGGCACCCAAGCCGGAGAAGACGACTGCGGCTCCCGAGCCGGCGAAGCCGAAGAGCCCCGGCATCGGTGACAAGGTGCGCGGCGGCGACTTCGAGTTCACCGTCAAGAGCGTGAAGTGTGGGATCTCCCAGGTGGGCAGCGAGTTCCTCAACACCAGGGCGCAGGGCACCTTCTGCAGGGTCAGCGTGACCGTCAAGAACGTCACCAAGAGCGCGCACTCCTTCCACGCCGACGGCAGTCTCACCGCCCAGGACGCCAGCGGCCGGAACTACTCGGTCGACGGGGAGGCCGGGATCTACGGCAACAGTGACGGGCAGGGTTTCCTCGACGAGATCAACCCGGGCAACTCGGTGACCGCGAACGTCTATTTCGACGTGCCGAAGGGCACCAAGCTCAAGACGATCACGCTCGACGCCGGCCTGTTCACCTTCGCCGAGGACGCCGTCGTCACCCTGTGACCGACCGTTGAGCTAGGGATGGCCAGCCTCGGCTGCCCTGCTTCCGACGCTGGCCATCTCCGATCGCTTGGTGATGTGAATAGCTCCCATGTTCCGAGTTGTCCGCCTATGCGATTAATGCCCGACAAGGTCGGGCTGCCTCCTCGACGGTCGGGAGGGCTGAATGAGCAGAGGCGAGAACGTGAGACCAACCCGGCGAATTACCGCCACCGGAGCGATGGCGATTGCCGTCGGTGCCGTAGCACTGCCCAGTGCAGCCCCGGCGCTCGCCGCGCCTGGCGACGCCAGCGCCCGTGGCGTCCTGGTGGACCTGTCCGCAGTTGTGGCCGGCGAGCCGGTGATCGCGGCCGAGGTGGTCATCGGCAGCGCTACCGCACCGGCAGGCGGGGGGCACAGACCGAGCCGACCGTGCCGCCCACGGTTGACCCGACCCAGCCTCCGACGGTCAGCCCGAGCCCGACCCTTCCCGTGACCGGCGAGAACACGACCCCGCTGTGGTGGCTGTTCGGCATCGGCACCGCGATGGTGGCCATCGGCGGCACCGTCTCGCTGATCCTGCGGCGGAGCCGCACGTCACCTGTCGCGTGACGGAAGCCCTTCGGCGTAGGTCACCGCGAGGGGTTTCCAGCCGACAGGCTGGAACCCCTCGTTGCGTCGCGCTGAGGCCCGTTTCCGCACCAGATCGAGATCACGCCTCCGGTCGGCTGACGTCTCCGCCGTGGCTGTCGTGCCTTGCCGGCGCGGTGTCGAACTCCGGGCTGTCCTGGGATGAAATGGCGGTGGACACGGCGCGGCCGCTACGCACCCTCGACCACGATCGCCGATGGTATGGGTGCCGAGCGCGATTGGTATTAGCCAGAACGGCGTGTTGCTGATCGGATTACATCTATGCAGCCGATCGGTGGAGCGTCCACGCCCGCCATTGAACGAAGGAGGCTTCGTGAAGAACCGACAGCATTCCCGCAGGTCACTGAGAGTTGTGGGTCGAGCCCTGACGGCACTGGTGCTCGCCACCGCTGCTGCCGGTTTCTCTCTCGGTGTCGCCAGTCCCGCGCAGGCGGCCAGCACCACCATGTGTTCGACCTCGCCGGTGCCCGCAGGGTGGGTGGTGACGGAGGTGAACACGAATGCGGGCGCCATCTGTGGGCCGTTCCTGTTCTTCCGAATCACCAACGATCTGTGGAACGGCATGCACATGTGTTCGGTCACGCAGCCGCCTGCGGGTTGGGTGGTGACGGAGGTGCAGACGAATGCCCGCGCCATCTGTGGGCCGTACCTGTTCTACCGCATCAAGATGCTGGGCTGACGTCTCGTACCGACGGCAGGCATTGGGCAGTTCGGTGCAAGAGGTCAAAGGAAGGGGTCTGATGGAGACAATTCAGCGACAGTCGGGCGGGGTCCGTCGAGTCTTTCACCGGTCGTTGCTGGCGGTGGCGCTCGTTGCTGCCAGCTTCGGCGTGTCCCTTACTGCTGCCAGTCCCGCCCAGGCGGCCAGCACCACCATGTGTTCGACCTCGTCGGTGCCCGCAGGGTGGCTGGTGACGGAGGTCCAGACGAATGCGGGCGCCATCTGTGGGCCGTACCTGTTCTTCCGAATCACCAACGATCTGCGGAACGGCATGTACATGTGTTCGGTCACGCAGCCGCCTGCGGGTTGGGTGGTCACGGAGGTGCAGAGGAACGCGGGCGCCATCTGCGGGCCGTACCTGTTCTTCCGAATCACCAGTGATCTGCGGAACGGCATGTACATGTGTTCGGTCACGCAGCCGCCTGCGGGTTGGGTGGTCACGGAGGTGCAGACGAATGCGGGCGCCATCTGTGGGCCGTACCTGTTCTACCGCATCAGTCGACTTGCCTGACATTCGGTCGCGACAGGCGAGGAGAGGGATCTGATGGAGACAGTTCAGCGACAGCATTCAGTCATGTGTTCTTTCTCGCCGGTGCCTGCGGGTCGGGTGGTGACGAACGCAGTGACGAGTTCGGGTGTCTGCGGGCCGTTCGTGTACTACCAGATCACCAGAGCTGCTGACGTCTGACCTGTGGAGAGTGCCGGCATACTGTCGGGACCGTCGCGAGCGGATGCGACGGTCCCGACAGCCTGGCACCGGGTTCGACTGTGCTCGCCATCCGCCACCAGACGTTGATGTAACCACTGGCCGGCCTTGATCCTGGTCGCGACGGATGTCGTTCGGCCGGTGGTGGATTAGGACCTGGGGACGCTGTCCGCCGGATAGTTCCTTCGATCGGCTGGGCGTGGTGCTTCTGGTGTGGGGGTGCCGTGTGCGATGGCGAGTCAGGGTCGCGAACGCCCACGGCTCGCGTGCGGGTCCGCCAGGGCGTCAAGTGGTCCGGGTGTGCCGTCAGCGGCGGATCGTGCCGACGAATGTGGCCCACGCGGACGCCGGGAAGGCGAGTGCCGGGCCGTGTGGGTCCTTGCTGTCGCGTACGGCGACGATGCCGGGCAGGTTGTCCGCGACCTCGACACACTCGCCGCCGTTGCCGCCACTGCGGGTGCTCTTGCGCCAACGAGCGTCGGTCAGATCAACCATGGTGGACCTCCCCGATGATCTTGTTGATCAGATGCTTCGATTGTTCCTCATCAAGGGCGAGTGAGAGCAGCCCCGACCAGACTTTCTCGTAGGCGGCCACCTCGGCGGGCCTGTCGAGGTACAGCGAGCCCGTCCACGACTCGCTGTAGACGACGGGTGGCTCGGGGGTGCTGCGGTTGCCGGGTGGGAAGCCCAGAAGAACGAACTCGCCCCCGACCGCGCCGTGGTGAGGGCCTGCGGCGAGGGGCAGGACCCGGATCGACACGTTCGGCAGGCGGGCCATCGCCAGGAGGTGGCCCAGTTGCCCGGCCATGGTTCCGGTGTCGCCGACTGGCCTGAGGAGCACCGACTCGCAGAGCACCACCTGCACCTGCGGGGCCTGCGGCAGGCGGCGGGTCAGCAGGGACTGTCGTTGCAGGCGAAGCTCGACCGCGCGCTCCCGGTCGTCGTCGCTCATGTCGGGCTGATCGATGCGGTAGATGCCCCGGGCGTAGTCGCGGTTCTGAAGGATGCCCGGCACGAGGCTGTTCTTGTAGAAGCGGAGTCTCGACGCGGCGGATTCGAGGCCGACGTACAGCTCGAACCACTCCGGGATGGCGTCGCCGTAGGCGTGCCACCACCCCCTCGCCCTGGTCTCGCTCGCCAGGGCGGCCAACGCTCGCGTCAACTCCGGATTCGTGTCGTAGAGCTGGCACATTGCGCGGACGTCCACCGCGCGCACCGAGCCGAGCCCGCTTTCGATCCGCCACACCTTCTGCCGGCTGCACTCCAGCGCCTCGGCGGCGGCGTCGAGGGTCACCCCCGCCTCGGTGCGCAGGTCACGCAGGGCCCTGCCGAGCTGGCGTCGGGGCACCGTCGACCCCATGTCATCGGTCACGCGGCTCTCCTTCCCGTTGAGTTCTGCAACATCCCGACGGCTGTTCTGAAACAGGGGAATGTTGCCCACAAATAATCGAACAGTATGAGTCGCCATTCATTGCGATGGTGGCCCTGACCTTACAAGATAGGTCCGACAACGGCGATGACCGTGGAACTCCCATTGCCCGACAATTGTCGAACGCACCTGTCATCGAGTAAGGGTGGTGCTGCTTCGTGCGCGCGTTCTTCCGATACTTCCGGGCCGGGTCGCCCCGGCCCGCGGCCTACCGGGCCGCCATTTACCGGCCGTCGAAGCCCTGGCAGGTGCGCGAGCGCCGGTTCACCCGGCGGGGCCGACGCGGCGTGGACGTCGGGGACGTCACCGAGGATCTGGCGGCCCGCCGGTGAGCCCACGATTCGTGGCGCACCTGCCGTTCACCGCCGCCGACCTGCCCGCCGCCCGGCAGTTCGCCGGCACCCTGGCCCGCTCCCTGAGCTTCCTCACCGAAGTCGACGGCGGCGAGACCACCGTGTCGGCCGAGGACGCCCAGGGCGTACGCCATCGGGTCTTCTGCGACCTGCCGCTCGATGCCGGCCGGCGGTGTGTGCGCCGCGTCGACCACGACGGGGCCTGCGCGCCCCGGCAGCGCCGATGACCGCCGCCCCCACCGTCGTCATCTGCCCCGACTGCGACGGGATGACGTTCACGCTGGATCCGTGCGCGTGCACCGCCTACGGCGACCGATTCTTCGCCGACGCCGACGCCGACGCCGACGGCTCCGCTGCCGCCGGCTCGGACGTGCCCGCGCCGCGCCGGGAGGCGTACCGGGGCTGCGAGCAGTGCCGGGGCGTGGGCAGCGTCGCGTACCCCTGTCACCGCTGCGGTCGACGCGGCCGGCGGCGGGCGCAGCTCGTCGTCACCGTCGCCAACCTCGACACCGGCGCGGTCGCCTCCCAGCGGGTCGTGCCCGGCGGCCTCGACGCCCGCCGCGACCCGGCGGGCCGCTGGGTGGTCGACCTCGCCTCCCGGGTACGCGAACTCGCGACCAGCGTCGGCGCGGTCGTGCCCGCCACCGACGTGCCGACGCTGTGGCTGGACGGGCAGTGGCGGCCCGACCTGCCTGCCGCGCGACGGTACGAGCTGGAGGCCCACGCCATCCTGCGCGCCGACCACGCCCCCTGGCGGCTGCTGCTCGGCCGCACCACCGCCGCACCCCCGGTCGACCCCGCCGCCCGGCTGGCCCGGCTCTGCGCGCTGGCCGACCTGCTGCTGCTCGACCTGGTCGTGGAGGCCCGCCGGCAGGGCGCGGGGTTCGGCTGGGCCATCCGGTACGAGGTGCCCGGCACCCCCGTGCCGTCCGGGTCGCCCGGCCGGTGCCACGGCCTGCCGGAGGCGCTGACCCGCACCGACGAGGCCGCCGCGCTCACCGGCCTCGCCGAGCGTGGCCTCGCCGCCCCCGCCCGGCTGCTGCGCCCCGGATCGCCGCGCCCGCCCGTCGCCCCGGCCGTCGACGTCGACCAGCTCGAACGCCGGATCCTCGGCGACTGCGTCGACCCGACCGGCGGCGACGAACTGCCCGGCGCGCAGGCCCTCTGGCGGGACGGCCGCTGGTGGCACACCACCCTGCGCGCCGGGGAACCCGTCGACGACCTCGCGGAACGGCCCACCGGCCAGGTCGTCCGCCGCGTGCGGGTGCCGTTGACCCGCGGCCACCAGCCACCCGACCCGCCGTGGCTCGGCGAACCCGTCGGCTGGCGGCCCTGCCCCGACTGCCGCCCCCACAACCGGCTGCGCGTCTGCACCTGCCGGCTCGGCGGGCGTCCCGCCGAACCCGACTGCCCGCACTGCTGCGGCGCGGGCCTGCGCCCCTCGGCGCTGCGCTGCCTCACCTGCGGCGACACCCACCGCCTCCACGAGGCCCTGCTGGTCACCGTCACCGACCTGCGGCACCGGGTCGTGCACCTCGTGTGGCGGGCCGGCACCCCCGAGGACGCTCCGCTGGTCGCCATCCAGCCGGGCGGCAGGCCTGTCGTCCGACTCCCCGACCGCTACCGGCTCGGTGCCTGGGCGGCCGTGCTCGGCGGGCGGCCCGAAGACCTCGCCGACGCCGACGGCGGACACGAACTCGGCAAGGGACTGCGCGACGGGTACGTCACCCTGCCCCGGGCCGGAGCCGACCCCGTCGCCGAACACGTGCGCGACGCCGGTTGGGGCGTGGCAGCCGGCCGCCTGATCGTGACGACGGCACCCCCCGACGCGCCGCCGCTGCCCGAACTGCTGCGCCTCACCCTCGGCCTCGACCTGGCCCTCGTGGTCGGCATGCACGACCTGCGCCACCACGCCGCCGACCCGTTGCTGGCCGACGGCCTGAGCTGGTCGGTCGACGTGAGACCGCGCGACGCCCCCGTCCACCCCGACGACCTGCCCTGCCGGCCGAGCCTGGAGGCCGCGCTCGCCTGGTGCTGGGAACTGCTGCCCGACACCGTCGCCGGGGCCGCCCCCGCCGACCCGGCCGCCCCGATCCCGCAGCCCCGGTCGGGGCCACGCGACCTCGACCCCGATCCCGTGCCGCACCTGCTGCGGCTTGCCGCCAGGCACGCCGGGCAGGTGGTCACCGTGCGCTTCACCCGCACCGGCTGCACCGTGCACCGGCACGACGACGACGGCGTACGCCTGCTCGCCGAAGCCCTCGACCTCCCTGCCGCTCTGGCTGCCCTGCGGCAGACATGACGTGTAGGGGAACCTGCGCTCCGGCCGCCTGGGCTGCCCTCAGAGCGACGGCGACGAGCCGGGGGACTGCCCGCCGTGCCGGGCGAAGAGGTTTCGCAACTCCTCCCGCCCCCGCACGAGGGTCCGCAGCAGGCTCGCCGTGTCCGTCTGCGGCGGGAGGGGCAGATCCGTGGTCAGGTCCCGGACGCCGAAGCTCGCAGCCAGCCACGCGCGAAGGGCGCGAAGGTGCTGCGCCTTCCTGTCGGTGGTCGGCAGGGCCCAGACATCCGTCTCGTACGGTGTGTCGTCGTGCCCGACGCCTGCCAGCAGGCCGGACTGCCGGATCAGGCAGGGGTAGCAGTGCCCACAGTGGTGCGGTCTGCTGGCACCGCCGAACTTGCAGGGGGACTGGCCGCAGCTCACCGTCACCATCAGGGCCGCGAGCGGCAGGCCGAGATCTCTGGCCCGACGACAGACCTCACCCTTGGTGGCGGGTAACAGCGGATTCTCCACCCGGACATCGCCTTCGGCGGAGTTGATGAGGTCGTTGACCAGATCCAGGGTGCGCGGATGGACGGACCGCGTGGAGCAGGCGGCCACCCGAGCGGCGGTGAGCGGAGGATTCACCGCCAACTGCCCGTTCTCGGGTACGGCAACCTGTCGGGCCCGATGGGCGGCGGCAGCGAAGACCGCAGTGGCAAGGAACAACAGCCCGCGGGACCGTGAACTCCGATCGAGTCGTACGCCGTTGGCCCGTGACTGCAACAGCACCGCCCGGTGCTCGACAGGACGGGACCTCAGGCGACGTAGGTGGTCGAGGATCTGCTCCTGGCGGCGTTTGAGCGTTGGGTCGTAGTAGGACACCAGCAGCAGCGGACCCCCGGCCTGCTGGACCCGTTCCGCCGCATAGGCAGTGGAGTCGAGACCTCCGGAGAAGAGCGACACCTCCTCGACCCGAGCGTCGTCCAGCAGCCGCCCCTGCACGCCCGGGTGCCTGGCCGCGCCGCTGTGGAAACGGATGCTCCATCGATCGGCCGTGAGTATCTCCAACAGGGCGGTGAGCGTCGGCGCGGCGTGATGCCACCGGTCCGGATCGATCACCTGCACGGACAACTCGATGGTCCGGGTCCATCGGTCCGGTGCGAGTTCGCGCCCGGAGAGCTTGTCGGCCAGATACACGGCCTTCGCGATGCGGAGAAGGTCCTGGGCCCAATCCGGCGGCGGCGGCGCGGGCGACAGATTGCGTTCGATGGCACTGCCCCTGGCCCGGAAGAGTCGATCATCGAGCGGCTGGTGAGAGGATGAGAACCGCACCCTGCCGTCGGTCGTGTAGTGGTAGGCGTACCGGCCCGTCTTCACGGCTGTGCCTCCCATGTGCCGAGCGCTGTCTCCACCGTCCGGGTCAGCAACTCGTGAGCGGTCTCCACGAGCAGGCCCCCGCGTGGGGGCCTGCTGGCAGCCTCAGCGCACGGGTCGGGCAGCACATCGAGAACATGGGCGGCCACGGTGCTGGCGACCAGTCCGGTCGGGTCGAGTGGAACCGCGAGCGACATCGCCAGCGGAACGCCCTCCGCGATGGCGGTGTCCACGTAACCGGCGACGATGTCTCCGAAGAAGAACCGGTAGATCCTGCAGAACAGGTCACCGGTAATGCGTACGGAGCCCTCGCCCGTGCGCAGCGCGGTGGTCACCGGCGAGTCGTCGGCCAGCAGTTCCTCGGCGGCTCGCCGGGCTGCCCGGCGTGCGACGGCATCTCCGACCAGCCCGCCGTCTCCGCCTACACCGGCGACGAACCGGGCAACGAACTCATCCTGGCGCTGCGGGACGGTCTCACCCGGGACAGCCACCAGCCTCGACGTGCCCCGCAGCAGATCTCCCAGAACATCGACCAGGTCGTTGCCCGCCCGGAGCGCCGCAGGGCGGAGACCTGACATGTCAGGGTCCTCGTCAAGTGATTCGGCCAGCGCCCGGCGGTACTGCAGGGCAACCTGTTCCGCCCAGTCGTGACCTGCCCCGGCAGGGCTGTCAGCCGTCCACTGCCCCAACCGGCTGCGGGCGGGCTTCCAGGCCCCACCGCGAGGCCCGGGTAACGTCGTCGACGTGCCCATCGTCACCTCGCACGGCATAGGCGGCCAACGATCAAAGCTTATGGGTACGCACAGTGTCCGTCCATGTTCTCAGGGTTGTCTGGCGACTGAGGGTGTGGCTGACCACTGGGGAGAGTGAGGCCGTTCACCGGTCTGTCGGGTTGTCGACTCTCACGCCGTAGGCATCCGATCCGATCGCCGATCTGAGCTTGCCGCTAGCCGGGCCTGACCTGGGATGCCTCGGACGTCCGGCCACAGTGGTCGGTGGGAGGGCCTGGCCGAGCCGGTCAATCAGTCCGCTTCGGGGCCAACCAAGCCGGTACCCGGACATCGGGGTCGATGGGTAGCGTGTCGGGCACCCTGGGGAGGCTGGAGGACCACCTGTGACGCTGCTGCGCGACCTGATCGACATCCCGACGTCGGTCGGTGAGGGCGACTTCGTGGTGAAGGCGGCCGAAGGTGCCGACCTGAAACGCTACGTCGTCACCGACCAGCTCAAGGAGAACTTCACCAGCGCGTTGCAGCGGATCGGCCACGCCGTCACCACCGGCCGGTCGCAGGCGATGTTCCTGCACGGCTCGTTCGGCTCCGGCAAGTCGCACTTCATGGCCGTGCTGCGGGAGATCCTGGCGCACAACCCGCAGGCCCGGCAGATCAGCGGATTGGAAGGACCCGTCGTCGCCGCCGACGCGTGGCTGCCGCAGCGGACGTTCCTCACCCTCACCCTGCACATGCTCGACGCGCGTTCCGTGGAGCAGGCGATCCTGGAGGGCTACCTGCGCCAGATCACCGCCCGGCACCCGGACGCGCCCGTCCCCGCCGTGCACCGTTCCGACGCGCTGCTGGTCAACGCGGCCGACCTGCGCGCGACGCTGGGCGACGACGCGTTCTTCGCCAAGCTGCGCGGCGGCGGCGCGGGACCCGGGGCCGGTGGCGGCGGGCTGGCCGCGCTGCGTGCCCGCGCCGAGGGCTGGACCCCCCAGCGGTACGCCGACGCCGCCGCCCAACCGCCCGGCACGAAAGACCGCGACGCCCTGGTCAGCGCCCTCACCGAGACCTTCTTCAGCGGCGCGGTGCACAGCGCCGAATACCTCGACCTGGACACGGGCCTCGCCGTCATCACCCGGCACGCCAAGGCCCTCGGCTACGACGCCATCGTGCTCTTCCTCGACGAGCTGATCCTGTGGCTGTCCGGGCGGATCGCCGACCACACCTTCGTCAACACCGAAGGTGCCAAGCTCAACAAGCTTGTCGAGTCGGCCGACGCCGCGCGTCCGCTGCCACTGGTCTCGTTCGTCGCCCGCCAGCGCAACCTGGAGGAGTTCCTCGGCCCGCAGGTCGGCGGCACCGAGCGGGAGGCGCTCGCGCACGTCATGCGCAGCGTGCAGGGCCGGTTCGGCGAGATCGTCCTCGCCGACACGAACCTGCCCGAGATCACCGAGAACCGGCTGCTCAAACCGAACGACGCCGCCGCCCGCAACGTCATCGACAACGCCTTCGCCGCCGTGCGGCACAACCGCGAGGTGTGGGACATCCTGCTGCTGGGCGCCCAGTACGGCGACGCCGGCATCGGCTCCGACGCGACCGCGTTCCGGCAGCTCTACCCCTTCTCGCCCGCCCTCGTGGCGACGCTGGTCGCGCTGTCCCAGGCGCTGCAACGGGAACGGACCGCGCTGAAGGTGATGACGGAGCTGCTGGTCGACCGGCGCGACAGCCTGCGGGTCAACGACCTGATCGGGGTCGCCGCCCTGTTCGACCCGCTGGTGCTGCACGGGGAACTGCCCGACCGGCCGAAGCTGCGGCAGCAGTTCGAGGCGGCCCGGTCGCTCTACCTGCGCAAGCTGCGTCCGATCCTGCTGACCCTCAACGGCGTCGACGAGGAGAAAGCCGCCTCCCACACCCAGTTCCACCTCGACGACAAGCTGGTCAAGACGGTGCTGCTCGGCGCGCTGGTGCCCGAGGTGCCGGCCCTGCACAACCTGACGGCGGCGAAGCTGCACGCCCTGAACTTCGGCTCGATCGCCGCGCCGATCCCCGGCTACGAGAACACCATGGTGCTCAACCGGCTGCGCAAGATCGAGCAGGACGCCGGTGAGCTGCACCTGACCGACGACCACGATCCCGTCGTCTCGCTGAAACTGCACACCGTCGACTTCGACAAGCTGCTCGACCTGGTGCCGCTCGGCGAGACCTCCGCCGGCGTACGGCAGCAGTTGCTGCGCGAACTGATCAGCGCGGAGATGGGGCTCGCCGGCAGCGAGGGCAGCCACGGCGAGCTTCAGCAGCCCCGCGACTGGCGGGGCCGGCGACACGTCGTGCAGGTCAAGTTCGGCAACGTCCGCGACCCCGACACCATGCCGGTCGCCGCGCTGATCGCTCCCGGCGAGTCGTGGCGGATCGTCGTCGACTATCCGTTCGACCCGCAGGACTACCCGCGCAGCGCCGACCGGGCCCGCATCGAGGAGCTGCCCCGGGGCTCACACACCGTCTTCTGGCTGCCGCTCTATCTGACCGACGACATGATGGGCCGGGTCGCCCAGCTCGCGAAGATCAACTATCTGCTCGGGGTCGGCGGTGCCGGGGAGCGGTTGAACACCCTCGCCGCCGACTGGCCCAAGGCCGACCGGCAGCAGGGGCGGGTCTATCTGCTGCAACGGCAGACCCAGCTCCGCGACGGCCTGATCACCGCCCTCAAGCAGGCGTACGGGGCGGCGAACCCGCAGCCCTCCGAGGTGCACGACGACACCGTCGGGGTGCTGCACACCCTGGCCGACGGGCTGCGCATCGGCGACCCGCGCGGCGGCACCCTGGCCGACGCCTTCCGCAACCTCACCGGGGAACTGCTGGAATGGTCGTACCCGGGCACCCCGGCCCTGCCCGTCGACGAGAAGCCGCTCACCCGGGCGGACCTGGCGAAGGTGTTCGAGTACGCGGGCAAAGCCGCCGCCGACCCGACCCACGGCGTCTCCGTCGCCTCCCCGGCCGACCAGAAGATCCTCCGCCGCATCTGCAACCCGCTCCAGCTCGGCGAACTCGTCGACCACCGGTACGTGCTCGACATCAGCACCTGCTTCTGGAGCCGACACCTGCTCCAGGAGGCGGCCAGGCAGGACTACCGCGACCACTTCCCGGTGCACGTGCTGCGCAAGCTGCTCGACGTGCCCAAGGCCCGCGGCTTCGACCGCGACCTGCAGAACCTGATCATCTCGGTCTTCGCCCTCGAACAGCAGCTCAGCTGGTACGACAACGGCGGGAAGATCACCGTTGCCGCCGTCAACGGGGTGGAGGACCGCTTCGAGCTGCGTCACCCCCCGATGCCCGACGACGACACCTGGAAAGCCGCCGTCCGGTTCGGGCAGCCGTTCTTCGGCGAGGTGCTGCCACTGTTCCGCAACCCCGCGAACCTCGGCACCCTCGCCAGCACCATGCGGAAGGTGGCCAGGGCGTACGCCGACGTCGCCGGGCAGCTCGTCACGCACCTCGAAAGGCACGCCGACCTCCTGGGACTGGACACGGCGGCCACCACCGGCCGGCTCGCCACCGCCCGACGGGTCGCCCACCTGCTCACCCAGGTCGCCCACGAGCAGGACGACGTGGTGCTCGTCGCCGTGGTCGCCGGGGGCGACCAGCACCTCGGCGGGCTCGACGGGCACGCCGCCAGTGGCGTCTACAAGCAGGCGCAGAAGCTGATCACCGCACTCACCACCACCCAGTGGCCGCTGGTCGCCGCGCTCGTCACCCTGGCCGACAACGACGACCGTGCCCGGCGTACGGTCGAGCAACTGCGCGGCGCGGCCCGCGACGAGCAGCACGGCTCGGACCTGGTCACGGCGCTCCAGCAGGCCGTCGGTGCCGCCGCCGCCCTGCTCGCGCAGAGCAAACCCACCGTCGACCCGGAACCGGCCGTCGACACCGGCCCGACGGCCGGCGCGACGCCGTCGGACGGGCAGCAGGCGAATCCCGAGCCGCCGCAGGTCGCCACCTCGTTCGTCATCCCCGGTCCGCGCCCTGCCGCCGACCCGATGACCGGGGTGACCACGAGCGGGACGGTGGTGGTCACCGACGACGACGAGCTGAACCGGCTGACCGAGCAGCTCCGGGCCGAGATCACCGCCGGCCGGCGGGTCGAGGTGACCTGGCGGGCGCAGCGGCAGGAGCTGCGCCGGTGAGCATCACCCGGGTGGCCGTGCGTCCGGCGGCCGTGCGTCGCAAGGTCGAGGCGTGGCTCGCCGAGCGGGACGACGCCAACGCGATCGTGCTGCTCGCCCGTCCGGAATGGACGGACGAACCTGTCCTCACCATCGACGACACGCAGGTACGGGTCGTGCCGTGTCCCACACCCATCGCGGCGCGGGCCGCACTGGCCGACCGGGCGGCACACGAGAAGCTCGTCCTGCTGACCGACCTCACCGACACCGAACTGGGCGACGGGCTGCTCGCCCACGTCAGCCTCCAGACCGGGCGCAGCGTCGACCCCTGGGATCTGGTCGGGCAGGCGTTCGGCGGCCAGGTGCAGCCCGACTCGACCCTGGTGCGTACCGGTCGATGGGTGGCCGACGCGCTCACCGAACTGGCCCCCACCGCCGGCTGGCCGCCGCCCGCCGGCACCATCCTCACCCGCGACCACGCACTGCGGCACCTCGCCGGCGCGGTCCTCGGCCTCGATCCCGACGAGCTGGACGGTGCCGGGCTGCTCCACTGGAGCACGGACGCACCCACCCAGCTGCGATTCGGCGAACTGCCCGCCGACTGGGCCGAGGGCATCGCCGACTTCCTGGTCGAGGTGGCCGGGCCGGTCGCCGTCCCGGTGCTGGCCGCCGTGCGGGCCGGACACGGCACCGACGCGATCCCGCTCGGCCTGCTGGCCGGTGTGCTCTGGCCACGCAGCTCGGCACAGACGCCGGACGTGGAGATCGCGGTGGCCCGGACCCGGCTGGAGCCGCGCTTCGGCGGCACCCGACTCACCGACTGCCAGGCCAACCTGTTCCTCGAGGCCGCCGAGGCGTGGATCTACCGGGCACTCGACGGCGACGACGCGGTGCGGCACGACGCGCACCGCATGCTGCGCCGGGCCGAGGAGATCGCCGCCGAGATCGACGTGACCGAGCGGCTGGTCGCCTCCACCCTGCTGCCGGTCGGGTTCACCCAACGGATGCGGGCCTTCGGCGCCGCGGTCCGGCTGGCCCTGCCCGGGTCCGCCGCCGGCACACCCCCGCCCGACCTGATCGGGAATGCACAGGACCGGCTCGCCGAGGTCGAAGCCCACCGGTCCGCCGACCGCTCCCGGGTGGAGACCGCCCGGATGGCCGTGCGGCTCCTGCGTTGGCTGGCGATCGGCGACGGGCGGGGACCGGCCACCATGCTCGCCGCCGTGCACCGGCAGGTGCGCGACGACGGCTGGGTGGACCGGGCCCGACTGGACGTGTTCGCCGGAGACGTCGACCAGCAGGTCGCCCAGGCGTACCGCGCGCTGCACGCGGCCGTCGACACGCGGCGCGCCGAGCACGACCGGGAGTTCGCCGAGCTGTTGCAGGACATGACGGGGGCCGAGCGGGAGCCCGGGACGCTGTTCCGGGTGGAGGACGTCCTGGACCGGGTGGTCCGGCCGATCCTCGACAACGGCCGCCGGATCCTGCTGCTGCTCCTCGACGGCATGAGCGCGGCAGCGGGCATCGAGATCGCCGACTCACTGGGGCGCAGCGGCGCCTGGACCGAGCTGACCCCCGGCGGAGGGCCCCGAACCGGGGTGCTCGCCGCCCTGCCCACCATCACCGTCGTCAACCGGTGCAGCCTGTTCAGCGGACGCATCGCCGTCGGTGACCGCGCCGCCGAACTGAGAGCCTTCACCGGCCAGTTCCCGGGCAGCGTCCTGCTGCACAAAGCCGACCTGCGCACGCCTGCCGGCCTGGCGGTCGACCCCGAGGTCGCCGGCGCGATCGACGACCCGGCCGTGCCGATGGTGGCGGCCGTCATCAACACCATCGACGACGCACTCGACCGCAGCGACCCGGGCACCATCGAGTGGAGCACCGACACCGTCAACGGCCTGCGCGACCTGCTGGCGGTCGCCCAGGACCGGGTGGTGGTGCTGGTCTCCGACCACGGTCACGTGGTCGACCGTGGCTCGGAGGCGGTGCTGCTGTCGTCAGACTCCGGCGAGAACCGCTGGCGACCGGCGACCACCGCCCCTCGCGACGGGGAACTGCTCTACGCCGGCACCCGGGTGGCGCTCGGCAACGGTCGGGTGATCCTGCCGTGGCGGGAGGAACTGCGGTACGGCCCCCGCAAGGCCGGCTACCACGGTGGTGCCACACCCGCCGAGGTCGTCATCCCCCTCCTCGTCTTCGCCGCCCAGGACGAACACGCCGTGCCGGGCTGGGCCGGCGCTCCCGTCCCCAGCCCCGAATGGTGGCGGGAACCGATCCGGCAGACGACCTCGGGCGGCTCCACCACCGTCGCCGCCCGACCCGGGGCCAGACCCAGCGGCCGGCCGGGCCGCCGGCACCGGCCACCGGCACAGGACGAGGGCCTGTTCGACCTGCCGTCGCCCACGTCCGCCGCTGCGCCACCGCCGGCCACCACACCCGCCCCGGTAGAGCCCGCCTCGGCGCTCGTCGACGCCCTGCTGGCCAGCCCCGTGTACGCGGACCGCCGTGACGCCCGAGCACCGATCCCCGACGAGCGGGTGGCCGCCCTGCTCGCCACCCTGGTCGTCGGCAACGGCCGAGCCACCCTGGACACCCTCGCCACCCGGGCCGGCATCCCGGCCCACCGGATCCACGGCACCTTCACCGCCCTGCGCCGACTGCTCCAGGTCGAGGGGTACCCGGTGCTCAGCCTCGACCCCGACGGCCGGACGGCGAAGCTGGACATTCCGCTGCTGGTCGAGCAGTTCGGGCTGGAACCATCATGACGGTCGAGGTGAGCGCCCGCCGGAGACGGGACATCATCGACGCCCTGCGGCGGGGAGCCGTGCCCGCCAACGGCCTGGACGCCCTCGCCGTCGGCCTCGACCGCTTCACCACCGCCCTCGACGAGGACCTCGACCGGGTCTCCGGGGGCGGCAGCGTCTTCAAGGCCGTGCGCGGCGAGTACGGCGCCGGCAAGACCTTCTTCACCCGCTGGCTGGGGGAGCGGGCCAAACGACGCGGGTTCGCCGTCGCCGAGGTGCAGATCTCCGAACTGGAAACCCCACTGCACCGGATGGAGACCGTCTACCGGCGACTCGTCGAACAGTTGGCGACCGAACAGTTCGCCCCGAGCGCGATGCGGCCCGTGCTGGACGGCTGGATCTTCGCGCTGGAGGAGGACGTCCTGGCCGGTGGCCGGGTCGCCGAGACCGACGCGGAGGGCCTCGACCGGGAGGTCGGCGAACTGCTCGAACGCCGCCTGGCAGACATCTCCCGGCGTACCCCCGGCTTCGCGGCGGCCCTGCGTGGCTACCGCACCGCCGTCGCCGACGGCGACCAGGCCACCGCGGGCGGGCTCGCCGCGTGGCTCGGCGGGCAACCCCACGTCGCCGCCTCCGCCCGGCGGGCGGCCGGGGTCAAGGGCGACCTCGACCACTTCGGTGCGCTGAGCTTCCTGCAGGGCCTGCTCGCGGTGCTGCGGGACAGCGGGCACCCCGGCCTGCTCGTGGTGCTCGACGAGGTGGAGACCCTGCAACGGGTCCGCTCGGACGCCCGCGACAAGGCGCTCAACGCGCTGCGGCAACTCGTCGACGACATCTACGCCGGCCGGTTCCCCGGCCTCTTCCTCCTGATCACCGGAACCCCGGCATTCTTCGACGGCCAGCAGGGTGTGCAGCGACTCGCCCCGCTGGCGCAGCGGCTCGCCACCGACTTCGGGGCGGAGCCCCGCTGGGACAACCCCCGCGCCACCCAACTGCGACTGCCCGGATTCAGCGAGGACGCGCTGGTGCAGCTCGGCGTACGGGTGCGGGAGATCTACGACAGCGGCCGGGTCTGCGACGTCGTCGACGACGACTACCTCGGCGAACTGGCTCGCGCCGTGGCGGGTCGCCTCGGCGGCCAGGTCGGCGTGGCACCCCGGGTCTACCTCAAGAAGCTCGTCGCCGACGTGTTCGACCGCGTCGACCAGTTCGACGACTGGGACCCACGTCGCCACTACGAGCTGACGCTGCGTCCCGACGAACTGACCGAGGTGGAACGCAACGCCGCCTCGGCCGACGACATCACCCTGCCGATGTGAGCGAGGAACGTCTGCTCGACCCGGTCGTCCTGCACCACGTCGTCAACAGTCTCGGCTGGTCCGACCTGCGGCCCCTGCAACGCGCGTCGATCGGGCCCCTGACCCGGGGCGACGACGCGCTGCTGCTCGCCCCGACGGCCGGCGGGAAGACCGAGGCGGCCGTCTTCCCCCTGCTGTCCCGCATGGCCGGGCAGGGTTGGACCGGCACCTCGCTGCTCTACCTCTGCCCGTTGAAGGCGCTGCTCAACAACCTGCTGCCCCGACTCGAGCGGTACGCCGGCTGGCTGGGACGCGGTGTGGCGCTGTGGCACGGCGACGTCGCCACGTCCGCCCGCCGGGCCGTGCTCTGGCAGCGCCCGGACATCCTGCTCACCACGCCCGAGTCGCTGGAGTCGATGCTGGTCAGCGTCAACGTCGACCACCGGCTGTTCTTCGCCGGCCTGCGGGCGGTGGTGGTGGACGAGGTGCACGCGTTCGCCGGGGACGACCGGGGATGGCACCTGCTCGCCGTACTCGAACGGTTGACGAGGGTGACCGGCCGGCCACTGCAACGGGTGGGCCTGTCCGCGACGGTCGGCAACCCCGACGAGCTGCTGACCTGGCTCCAGGGTTCCGGGGCAGGTGCCCGGCCGGGCAGCGTGGTCGCCCCCGAACTGGCGACGACGCCACCGGCTGCGGAACCCGCCGCGCCGCCACCCGGGCAGATCGAACTCGACCACGTCGGGTCACTCACCAACGCCGCGACGGTCATCTCCGCCCTGCACCCCGGCCAGAAGCGGTTGGTCTTCTGCGAGTCCCGGCAGACCGTCGAGGAACTCGGGCAGCTGCTGCGCGAGCGGGGCACCACCACCTTCCTGTCCCACGCCTCCCTCTCCGCCGACGAACGACGCCGGTCCGAGCAGGCGTTCGCCGAAGCCCGGGACTGCGTCATCGTCTCCACCAGCACCCTCGAACTCGGCATCGACGTGGGTGACCTCGACCGGGTCATCCAGATCGACTCCCCGGCGACGGTGGCGTCGTTCCTGCAACGGTTGGGGCGCACCGGCCGCCGGCCGGGCAGCATCCGCAACTGTCTCTTCCTCTGCCGCAGCGCGGCGGAGCTGACCAGAGCGGCGGCGCTGCTGCTGCTGTGGGGACGCGGGTGGGTGGAGCCGGTCGTCGCGCCGCCCGAACCCCGGCACATCGTCGCCCAGCAGATGATGGCGCTCTGCCTCCAGGAACACCGCGTCGGCGACCGGCTCTGGCCGACGGCGTGGAACGGGTTGGGACCCTTCGGACCCGGCGCCGAGCCGATCGTCCGTCACCTCGTCGACCAGGGATATCTCGATGGCGACGGTGGGCTGCTGTTCATCGGCCCGGAGGCGGAACGGCGCTTCGGTCGTCGGCATTTCACGGAGATGACAGCGGTCTTCACCGGCCCGCCCGAGTTCACCGTGCTGCACGGCCGGACCGAACTGGGCCGGGTCGACCCGAGCCTGCTCACCGAGGAGGTACCCGGGGAACGGCGGCTTCTGCTCGGCGGACGCGGCTGGCGGGTGACGTACGTCGACTGGCGTCGTCGCCGGTGCTTCGTCGAGCCGGCGGACGGGGGTGGGCGGGCCCGCTGGACCTCGTCGGGCTGGGTCGGCTCGGGGCATGCGTTGACCCGCGCGATGCGCGACGTCCTCCTCGGCGCGGATCCACCGGTCCGGCTGACCGCTCGGGCGAAGACCCGGCTGGCAGCTGAACGGGACGAGCGGTCGGCGCTGGTACACCCGGGCGGCAGCCTGATCGTTCGCACCGACCGCGGAGACCTGCTGTGGTGGACCTGGGCCGGTCTGCGGGCGAACGCGACGTTGACGGCGACCCTCGGCGAGGTCGTCGACCCCGTGCAGCGCTTCGATGACCACGCCATCCGGCTCCGCGAGAACCTGACGCCGCGCGAGTGGCGGTCCCTGGTCGCCGACGCCGCGCACCGACTGTGCCTACCGGAGGTGAATGACCGGGCCCTCGCCGGGTTGAAGTTCAGCGCCGCCCTGCCGGAACGCCTGGCGCGGGCCACCCTCGCCGCCCGCCTCGCGGACCTCCCCGCAGCGGCGGCCGTCCTGGACGAACCCGTCCGGTTTGTCACCGTCTCCCGCTGACGCGGCGCAGAAGCGTGGAGATCTTGGTGAGAAACAGCCCCTAGAGGGGCCGAAACCTACCAAGATCTTTGAGTGCCCAGCGCCCAGCGCTCAGCGCTGGGCGCTGGGCGCTGGGCGTTCGCGGCGGCTGCCTCGCGGGCGTCCGGGTGCCGGGTGTCTACTCCGGGACGCGGCGGTACGCGCCGTCGCTGGCCGAGGTGGCCATCGAGGCGTACGCGCGCAGCGCCGCGGACACCGGCCGCTGCCGGTCCACCGGCGTGTACGGGCGGTCCCGCTTCTCCTGCGCGACGCGGCGGGCGTCCAGCACGTCGGCGGGCACGTTCAGCTCGATCGACCGGTTCGGGATGTCGATGACGATCTCGTCGCCGGGCTCGACCAGCGCGATCAGCCCGCCGGAGGCCGCCTCCGGGGAGACGTGCCCGATGGACAGGCCCGAGGTGCCGCCGGAGAACCGGCCGTCGGTGAGCAGCGCGCAGGCCCGGCCCAGCCCTCGGCCCTTGAGGAACGAGGTGGGGTAGAGCATCTCCTGCATGCCGGGTCCGCCCTTCGGGCCCTCGTAGCGGATCACCACGACGTCACCGGCGACGACCTGCTTGGCGAGGATGGCGGTGACGGCGTCGTCCTGCGACTCGTAGACCTTCGCCGGGCCGCGGAAGGTCAGGCACTCCTCGGGCACCCCGGCGGTCTTCACCACGCAGCCGTCGGGGGCGAGGTTGCCGGACAGGATGGCCAGCCCGCCGTCGGCGCTGTAGGCGTGTTCGAGGTCGCGTACGCAACCGTCGGCCGCGTCGGTGTCCAGTGACGACCAGCGGTTGGTGGTGGAGAACGGCTCGACCGTACGCACTCCGCCGGGCGCGGCGTGGAACAGGTCGACGGCCTGCGGGGTGGCGGAGCCGCCGCGCACGTCCCAGTCGGCGAGCCAGCGCTCCAGATCGGGGGAGTGCACGGCGTGCACGTCCCGGCGCAGCAGGCCGGCGCGGTCGAGTTCGCCGAGGATGGCGGGGATGCCGCCGGCCCGGTGCACGTCCTCCATGTGGTAGTTCGGGGAGTTCGGGGCGACCTTGGCCAGGCAGGGCACCCGGCGGGAGATCGCGTCGATGTCGGCGACGGTGAAGTCCAGTTCGGCCTCGCGGGCGGCGGCGAGCAGGTGCAGGATCGTGTTGGTGGACCCGCCCATCGCCACGTCCAGGGCGACGGCGTTCTCGAACGCGGCCCGGCTGGCGACCGCCCGGGGCAGCACGGAGGCGTCGTCGCCGTCGTACCACCGCTTGGCGATCTCGACGACGGTGCGGCCGGCCTCGACGAACAGCGACCGGCGCGCGGCGTGGGTGGCCAGGGTCGAGCCGTTGCCGGGCAGCGCCAGCCCGACGGCCTCGGTGAGGCAGTTCATCGAGTTGGCGGTGAACATCCCCGAGCAGGAGCCGCAGGTGGGGCAGGCGGAGCGTTCGATCTCGCCGAGCTGGTCGTCGGTGACGGCCTCGTTGGACGACGCGATCATGGCGTCGATCAGGTCGATTTTCGAGTGCACCACGCCCTCGATCGCCACCGTCTTGCCGGCCTCCATGGGGCCACCGGAGACGAAGACCGTCGGGATGTTCAGCCGTAGCGCGGCCAGCAGCATCCCAGGGGTGATCTTGTCGCAGTTGGAGATGCAGACCAGGGCGTCCGCGCAGTGCGCGTTGACCATGTATTCGACCGCGTCGGCGATCAGTTCCCGGCTGGGCAGGGAGTAGAGCATGCCGCCGTGGCCCATGGCGATGCCGTCGTCCACGGCGATCGTGTTGAACTCGCGGCCCACCCCGCCGGCGGCGGCCACCGCGTCGGCCACCAGGCCGCCCATGTCCTTGAGGTGGACGTGGCCCGGAACGAACTGGGTGAAACTGTTCGCGATGGCGACGATCGGCTTGCCGAAGTCGTCGTCGGTCATCCCGGTGGCCCGCCACAGGGCCCGGGCACCGGCCATCGTCCGACCGTGCGTGGAGGTCCTCGACCGCAGCTCAGGCATGTGTACCAGTCTGACACCGCCCGGGAGGGCCGGCACCGCCCCGCGCCCCGTGTCCCAACAGATGCACACCCGGCCCCCACGCCGGGCGCGGATCCGGCACAGTTGAGGGCGTGCACACACCCCCCGGCATGGTAGGCGTGGCGCTGTCGAGCGCCGTGGTCGCCGTGCTGGGCGTCGGTCTGCTGACGGTCGCCGCCCGCCGCCGCGGCTCGCCGCACCGCCAGGCGTACACGCTCTTCGCCGCCGGCGGCGCGGTCACCGTGGTCGGCCTGCTGCTCGCGCTGGCCGCCACGCTCGCCGCGGCCGAGCACTGGGAGCACGAACAGGGCCGCCGGGTGGGGTGGGCGACCGTGCTCGCGGTCGGGACGGCGGTCAGCGCGCTGCTGTTCGGCATGGGCCTGCTCCGGCTCCCCGGCATCGCGGCCAACCGCTCGGCGGCGGTCCGGCTCGCCCTCGACGGGTTGGTCGTCGCCGCCGCACTGTGGTTCGTCGGCTGGGTGCTGCTGTCCGAGCCGACCCGGCTGCTCGGGGCGGACACGCCCGCCGGATGCCCCTCCGTCCTGATCGCCTCGGTGAGCGCCGCCCTGATCACCGGGCTCGCCGCGATCGTCGTGATCCGGTCTCCCGCGCCACGCCCCGGTCTGACCGCGCTCGGCGCGGGCGTGACGGCCGCTTCCACCGGCGGGCTCGGGCTCGCCACCGGGCTCTGCCAGTCCGGCGCGGGGCTGGCCCTCGTCGGCGCGGTCGTGCTCGCCCTGGGGCTGCTCGTCGCCGCGGTGGCGGCGTTGCGTAGCGCCGCGCCCTGCGAACTCGACCACGACGTCACCCGCCGCGACGGCGAGTACGCGGTGGTGCCGATGTTCGCCATGGCCGCCTCGGCGATGTACCACCTCCTCCATGACGGCCGCTTCGACGCGCTCGGCATCGTCGCCGGCAGCGTGGAGGGCTTCGCCCTGGTGGCCCGGCAGTACCTGACCCTGCACGACGTGCGCGGCTACGCCCGCCGGCTCGCCGAGCGCGAGGCGCACTTCCGGGAACTGGCCCACACCGACCCGTTGACCGGCCTGGCCAACCGGCGCGGGCTGCTGCGGGCGCTGCACCGGGGCGCGGCAGCCGGCGTCCCCTGCGTGCTGCTGGGCCTCGACCTCGACGGCTTCAAGAACGTCAACGACATGCGTGGGCACGACGTGGGCGACGCCGTGCTGGCCGAGGTGGGCCGGCGGCTGCGCGGCAACCTGCGCCCCGGCGACCTGGCCGCCCGCCTCGGCGGCGACGAGTTCGCGGTGCTGATGCACGGCGGCCCGGCCGAGGCCGGCGTCGTCGCCGAACGGCTGCTCGGGGTGCTGGGCCACCCCTACGACCAGCCCGAGGGCCCGGTGTTCCTGTCGGTCAGCATCGGGCTGGCCGGGTGGGCCGGCGAGCCCGACGTGGAACTGCTGCTGCGCCACGCCGACCTGGCCCTGCGGTACGCCAAGCAGCGCGGCAAGAACCGGGTCGAACGCTACGACGGCGCGTACGACCGGCTGCTGCGCCGCCGCACCACCGTGGAGCACGAGCTGCGGGGCGCGATCGAACGTGACGAGCTGCGGCTGGTCTTCCAGCCGGTGGCCTCGCTGCCCTCGGTCCGCCCGGTCGGGGCCGAGGCCCTGCTGCGCTGGCACCACCCCGAGCTGGGCACCGTCCGCCCCGACGAGTTCATCCCCCTCGCCGAGGAGTGCGGGATGATCGCCAAGCTGGGCGCCTGGGTGCTGCACCAGGCCTGCTGGCAGCTGTCCCGCTGGCTGGCCGACGGCCACGACGTCTGGGTGTCGGTGAACGTCTCACCCCGCGAGCTGCACGCCCCGGAGTACGTCGTCCAGGTCGCCGAGGCGCTGCGCGCCCACCACGTGCCGCCGCAGCGCCTCGTGCTGGAGGTCACCGAGCACGCCGTCGCCACCGACCTCGACGAGCTGATCCGGCGGCTGACCGCGTTGCGGCTGACCGGCGTGCGGATCGCGTTGGACGACTTCGGTGCCGGCTACTCGTCGCTGGGGCAGCTGCGCCGGTTGCCGATCGACATTCTCAAGATCGACCACGGTCTGGTGGCCGAGCACGAGCCCGTCCGTCCCGTGGGTCGGGACGGGCCGGCGTTCGCCCCGATGGTCGACATCGTGATGCGGCTCGGGCACCAGTTCGGGTTGGAGGTCATCGCCGAGGGGGTGACCACTCCCACGGAACTGGCCGCCGTCGTCGCCGCCGGCTGCCGGTTCGGGCAGGGCGCGCTGTTCGGTTGGGGCGTCCCGGCGGAACACCTGGAGGCGATGCTGGAGGCCGCCACGTCGCCGGGCGCCCGCCCGGCGGCGCTGCCGCCGCCCCCGCCGCCCGCGCCCGCACGACCCGCGCCGTCGCCGCTGCTGCCGCGCCTGCGGTCGAACCCGCCGGCCCCGTCGGTGCCCGCCCCGCGCGCCTCCCAGGAGGGTCACGAGCAGGCCGAACGTGGCCGCCAGGGCGCGTCGGGTCCCGACACGCCGACGTCCGTTAACCAGAATATGGGATGAGTTGACTCATCGCGTGAGATGCGTCAGGCTTGGTCGCATGTCGTCGTACCGGTCGCTGCGAGTACTTACCTGAGCGCACTCTCCCGAGCGAGAGTGCGCTGGCCCCGTGCATCTGCACGTGGGCTTTTTTGTTGCCGTCGGACCATCGGGGCGGGCTTCGCCCGCGTTCCACCGCCTGACCAGCCCCAGCCACTTCAGCCGAAGGCCTGAACCGTCATGACGAGACCCACGCCAGAGACCCTCGCCCACTCCGCCCGGCGCCGCACGGCCGCCGAGGCCGCGACCGACCCCGGCCCCGCCGGTGCGGTCCGCCCCGCCGTCCCGTCCGCCGCCCCGGGGGTACGCGCCCCCGCCCCGACCCAGGTCTCCGGCGCCGGCTCCCTGGTGCGGTCCCTCGAGGCGCTCGGTGTCGAGGTCGTCTTCGGCATCCCCGGCGGGGCGATCCTGCCCGCCTACGACCCGCTGTACGACTCCACGGTCCGCCACATCCTGGTCCGCCACGAGCAGGGCGCCGGTCACGCGGCCACCGGCTACGCGCAGGCCACCGGCCGGGTCGGGGTGTGCATCGCCACCTCCGGTCCGGGCGCGACGAACCTGGTCACCCCGATCGCCGACGCGTACATGGACTCGGTGCCGATGGTGGCGATCACCGGCCAGGTGCCGCGGCCCGCGATCGGCACGGACGCCTTCCAGGAGGCGGACATCCAGGGCATCACCCTGCCGATCACGAAGCACAACTTCCTCGTGCAGAGCGCCGAGGAGATCCCCCAGGTGCTGGCCGAGGCGTTCCACCTGGCCTCGACCGGTCGGCCCGGCCCGGTCCTGGTCGACATCCCCAAGGACGTCCTGCAGGCCGCCACCACGTTCGCCTGGCCGCCCACGCTGGACCTGCCGGGCTACCGGCCGACCCTGCACCCGCACGGCAAGCAGATCCGCGAGGCGGCCCGGCTGATCAGCGCGGCCCGCCGGCCGGTGCTCTACGTCGGCGGCGGCGTGCTCAAGGCGGGGGCCACCGAAGGGCTGCGCAAGCTGGCCGAGCTGACCGGCATCCCGGTGGTCACCACCCTGATGGCGCTGGGCGCGTTCCCCGACTCCCACCGGCAACACCTGGGCATGCCCGGCATGCACGGCACCGTCGCGGCGGTCTACGGCCTCCAGAAGGCCGACCTGCTCATCGCCCTGGGGGCGCGGTTCGACGACCGGGTCACCGGCCGGCTCGACTCGTTCGCTCCCGACGCCACCGTGGTGCACGCCGACATCGACCCGGCCGAGATCGGCAAGAACCGGCACGCGGAGGTGCCGATCGTCGGTGACGCCAAGCACGTCATCGACGAGCTGCTGGCGGCGGTCACCGCCGAGCGCGCGGCGGGTCACTCCGCCGACCTGTCCGACTGGTGGACGCAGCTCGACGACCTGCGCAGCCGCTACCCGCTGGGGTACGAGGAACCCGCCGACGGCACCCTGGCCCCGCAGTTCGTGATCAAGCGGCTGGGCGAGATCGTCGGCCCGGACGCGATCTACGTGGCCGGGGTGGGCCAGCACCAGATGTGGGCCTCCCAGTTCATCTCGTACGAGAAGCCCCAGACCTGGCTGAACTCCGGCGGCGCGGGCACGATGGGCTACGCGGTGCCGGCGGCGATGGGCGCGAAGGTCGGCAGGCCGGACACGACGGTCTGGGCGATCGACGGCGACGGCTGCTTCCAGATGACCAACCAGGAGCTGGCGACCTGCGCCCTGGAGGGCATCCCGGTCAAGATCGCGGTGATCAACAACGGCAACCTGGGCATGGTCCGCCAGTGGCAGACCCTGTTCTACGGGGAGCGCTACTCCAACACCGAACTCGGCACCCACAAGCACCGCATCCCCGACTTCGTGAAGCTGGCCGAGGCGCTCGGCTGCATCGGGCTGCGCTGCGAGAACGCCGAGGACGTCGACAAGGTGATCGAGGCGGCCATGGCGATCGACGACGCGCCGGTCGTCATCGACTTCGTGGTCGGCAAGGACGCCATGGTGTGGCCGATGGTCGCCGCCGGCACCAGCAACGACGAGATCATGTTCGCCCGGGACGTCCGCCCGGCCTTCGACGAGGACGACATCTAGTCATGACCGATCGCACCGAACGTAGTGAGGGCCGTGAGGGCATGACGAGGAAGGCACTGCGATGACCATTCACACTCTGTCCGTCCTCGTGGAGAACAAGCCGGGCGTGCTGGCCCGCGTCTCCGGGCTGTTCTCGCGGCGCGGCTTCAACATCGACAGTCTCGCCGTCGGCGAGACCGAGAACCCGGACGTCTCCCGCATCACCATCGTGGTCAACGCCGAGTCCTCACCGCTGGAACAGGTCACCAAGCAGCTCAACAAGCTGGTCAACGTACTCAAGATCGTCGAGCTGGACCCGTCGACCTCGGTCTCCCGGGAGTTGCTGCTGGTCAAGGTGCGCGCCGACCGCAACGCCCGCGCCCAGGTGCTCGAGACGGTCAACCTGTTCCGGGCCCGGGTGGTCGACGTCGCCTCCGACACGCTGACCATCGAGGCCACCGGCACACCCGACAAGCTCGACGCACTGCTGCGCGACCTCGAACCCTTCGGAATCAAGGAGATGGTCCAGTCCGGGCTCGTGGCGATCGGGCGCGGCTCGCGTTCCATCACCGCCGGCCCGGCACTGCGGGCCGCCTGACCCACCCGCGGGTCGGGTCGCCGGCCCCGCACCGCACAAACCACGACGAGCCACTGCGGCCGCCGTACGAAAGGGAAGTCATGAGCGTTGAGGTGTACTACGACGACGACGCCGACCTGGGTCTGATCCAGGGCAGGAAGGTCGCCGTGATCGGGTACGGCAGCCAGGGCCACGCCCACGCGCTGTCGCTGCGCGACTCCGGCGTCGACGTGGTGATCGGCCTGCCGGAGGGCTCGAAGAGCCGTGCCAAGGCCGAGGAGCAGGGCCTGCGGGTGCTCACCCCGGCCGAGGCGGCCGCCACGGCCGACGTGATCATGATCCTGGCGCCGGACACCGCCCAGCGCAGCCTCTACGCGGAGTCGATCGCGCCGAACCTGGCCCCCGGCAAGGCCCTGTTCTTCGGCCACGGCTTCAACATCCGCTACGGCCTGATCAAGCCCCCGGCCGAGGTGGACGTCGCCATGGTCGCGCCGAAGGGCCCCGGTCACCTGGTCCGCCGCCAGTACGCCGACGGCAAGGGCGTGCCCTGCCTCGTCGCCGTCGAGCAGGACGCCAGCGGCGGGGCGCTCGCCCTGGCCCTGTCGTACGCCAAGGGCATCGGCGGCACCCGGGCCGGCGTGATCCGTACCTCCTTCAAGGAGGAGACGGAGACCGACCTGTTCGGCGAGCAGGCGGTGCTCTGCGGGGGTGCCGCGGCGCTGGTGCAGTCGGGCTTCGAGGTGCTGACCGAGGCCGGTTACGCCCCCGAGGTGGCCTACTTCGAGTGCCTGCACGAGCTGAAGCTCATCGTCGACCTGATGTACGAGGGCGGCATCGCCAAGATGCGCTACAGCATCTCCGACACCGCCGAGTACGGCGACCTGTCCCGTGGCCCGCGCGTCATCGACGGCCGGGTCAAGGAGGAGATGCGCAAGATCCTCGGTGAGATCCAGTCCGGCGAGTTCGCCCGGGAGTGGGTCGCCGAGGACGAGTCCGGCCGGCCGAACTTCCGCAAGTGGCAGGCCGAGGGCGCGGCGCACCCGATCGAGGAGACGGGCGCGAAGCTGCGCGGAATGATGAGCTGGGTGGACCGCCCGATCACCGAGACCGCCTGAGCGACGTCCCACCACGGCACCCCGGGCCGGCGCTCTCCCCAGCGCCGCCCCGGGGTGCCTGGCATCCATGCCCCCTCGGAGTGGATGTCGGGCGGTGACCGTCGGCGGTGGGGCCGGGGGCGGGGCGCCGCGACCTGCCGCGCCTGCTGGCTAACGATCGTTAACTCGCACGTCACATGCGGTTTGTGAGGGCACTCACCCCGCAAGCGCGGACCTGCCGGCGGGCCGGCCCCCTACGATCGCGGGTAGGTGTGCAGCCGGCACCTGACGGCCATGGCCCGGACCAGCGCCGGGCGCAGCGCAGCGCCCCGCAGCCCCGGCCGACCGCTCTGACGACATCTACGAGGACCAATGACTCCTGTCGTACTGATCGCCGAAGAACTCGCTCCCGCCGCCATCGAGGTGCTCGCCCACGACTTCGACGTCCGTCACGTCGACGGCACCGACCGCCCGGCCCTGCTCTCGGCGCTGTCCGAGGCCGACGCCGTGCTCGTGCGCAGCGCGACCCAGATCGACGCCGAGGCGATCGCCGCCGCGCCCCGACTGAAGGTCGTCGCCCGGGCCGGTGTGGGGCTGGACAACGTCGAGGTGCCGGCCGCCACCGCGCGGGGCGTCATGGTCGTCAACGCCCCGACCTCCAACATCGTCTCCGCCGCCGAGCAGGCGGTCGCGCTGCTGCTCGCGGTGGCCCGCAACACCGCCAGCGCCAGCGCCGCGCTCAAGGCGGGGGAGTGGAAGCGGTCGAAGTACACCGGCGTGGAGATCCAGGGCAAGACCGTCGGAGTGGTCGGCCTCGGCCGTATCGGCGTGCTGTTCGCGCAGCGCATCGCCGCCTTCGGCACCCGGCTGATCGCGTACGACCCCTACATCCAGCCGGCCCGCGCCGCCCAGCTCGGAGTGCGTCTGGTCGGTCTGGAGGAGTTGCTGCGGGAGAGCGACTTCATCTCGATCCACCTGCCGAAGACCCCCGAGACGGTCGGCCTGATCGGTGAGAAGGAACTCGCCCTGGTCAAGCCGGGCGTTCGGATCGTCAACGCCGCCCGGGGCGGCCTGATCGACGAGCAGGCCCTGGCCGACGCCATCGCCGAGGGCCGGGTCGCCGGGGCGGGCGTGGACGTCTACGCCAAGGAGCCGTGCACCTCCTCGCCGCTGTTCGCGTTCGACAACGTGGTGGCCACCCCGCACCTGGGCGCGTCCACCGCCGAGGCGCAGGACAAGGCGGGTCTGGCCGTCGCCAAGAGCGTCAAGCTGGCGTTGCAGGGCGAGTTCGTACCGGACGCGGTCAATGTGCAGGCCGGCGGCGTGGTCGCCGAGGACGTCCGCCCGCTGCTGCCGTTGGCCGAGAAGTTGGGTCGGGCCTTCACCGCCGTCGCCGGTGGGGTGGCCGCCAGCGTCACCGTCGAGGTGTGTGGTGAGATCGTCGACCACGACGTGACCGTGCTCAAGCTCGCCGCGACCAAGGGGCTGTTCAGCTCGGTGGTCGAGGAGCAGGTGACCTACGTCAACGCGCCGCACCTGGCCGCCGAGCGCGGTGTCGAGGTGTCGCTGGCCACCCAGGCCGAGACCACCGACCACCCGGTCCTGGTCACCGTCCGGGGTGCGCTGCCCGACGGTCGTACGGTCAGCGTCTCGGGCACCGTCACCACCACGGGCCCCGGTCGGGACGTCATCAAGCTGACCGAGGTGGACGGCTTCGACGTGGAGATCGGCGCGGAGGGCATCCTGCTCTTCCTCCGCTACGCCGACCGGCCCGGCGTGGTCGGCACCGTCGGCACCCTGCTCGGCGAGGCCGGCATCAACATCGCCGCGATGCAGGTGGCCCGTCGGGAGGCCGGCGGCGAGACGCTGATGACCCTCACCGTCGACCAGGCGCTCGGTGCCGAGCTGCTCACCTCGGCGGCCGACTCGATCGGCGCGACGGCGGCCAGCGCCGCCGACCTGCGCGACGAGTAGTCGACGCGCGACGAACGGAGGGGCCCGGCCGGACACGGCGGGCCCCTCCGCCGTCGCGGGCTCGGTCCGCCGCTGGTCTCCCCGCCCCGCTGCCCGCACCCCGGCCGGGATGGCGGGCGGCTCGGGCAGGGTCGTCACCGCACCCGTGCGCAGCCCGGCGGTGCCGCTCGTCCGCAGCCCGGCGGTGCCGCCCGACCGTCAGCCGGGCATCCGGGCCGGCGGCGGGTAGACCGAGCCGTCCTGCGCGTCGAAGAGCATCAGGGCGTGCTCGGCGGCCAGCCGCTCGATGTCGAGCAGGACCTGGTCGGGGCAGGCCGGGTCGAGGTTCAGTTCGACGTGGTCGGACGCGGCGTGCAACGGGAGCACCGCCCACGGCGAACCCGGCCCGGTCGCCCGGTCGGGATAACTGGCGGTGATCGCCCGGTAGAAGCCGACCACCCGGGGGTCCGGCTGCCGCTCCGGATGCCGTCCCTCCCGGCATCCCCGCACGGCCGTCCGGACGTCCTCGGGCGTCGCCCCGTCTGCCAGGGCCCATACGCTGAGATCGAAACTCACGGCGGACAGCGTGCCATCCGTCGTTCGTGATGTCGAAGTCGACCCGTCGCAGGCCAGCCGTCCGGCTGACACCACCGTCGTCCGCACGGTCCGCTGTGGAGGCTCTTGCCGCGAATCGCGCCGAACGGATAGCGTACCGGTGCGGTTACTGGCTGAGCTCGTGGCGCCGGCCCGTCTTCGGGTGGCGCGGTCGACGTCCGGCCGACCGGCCCGCACCCCTCGATTGCGCGAGCCACGCGCACTCGTCGCTGACCGGCCCCCACGGCCGTTGCCGCGGCCGTGGGGGTCGATCGCGGTCTGCCTCACCCTGGGGGCCGGTCGCGGTCCGCCTCACCCCGCGTCGCCTCAACCCCGGTCACCTCGGGCCTCAACTGCGCCGTGCCCGGCAACCTGGGTGGTGCCGGCAGCGATGTCCGCGCCGATCTTCCCCGCCGCGACACCTCGTGGCTCGCGCCGGGACCGGCCGGGGGTCCGGTGAGTCGCGGTCAGCCGGCCGGATTTCCGGTGCGTCGCTGCCAGCCGGCCGCCGAATCCTCAGCGCTGGTGGGCGAGCAGAGACCGGTAGGGGGAGTTCCCCCGGAACCAGGCCAGCCCGGCCGGGCCGGCCGCGTAGAGCGCGGTGGCGTAGGCGTCGGCCACGGCCAGGTCGGGGCCCACCACGGTGGCGGCGACGAACTGGTCGGCCGGCTCGCCGGTGTGCGGATCCACCACGTGCCCCTGCCGCCCCGACACGCCGGAGGTGCCCACGGCGCCGGCCGTCATCTCCAGCACCGTCGGGGTCCGACGCCGGTCGGTGGGGTGGTGCACCGCGACGCGCCACGGGCCGCCGTGCGCGGCGTGGCCGCGTACCACCAGGTCGGCGCCCGCGACCACCGCGTAGTCGTGGATGCCGGCGGCGCGCAACCGGGCCGCGGCCCGCTCCACCGCCCACCCGCCGAGCAGGCCGCCGGGGTCGAAGCCGCCGGGCACGGCCCAGGCGTCGAACCAACCGTCGGTGGCGGCCCGCATGGCGGCGCAGCGGTCGACCAGGTCGGCCAGCGGTGGGTACGACTCGGGACTGATCTCGTTCCGGCGCAGCCGGGACACCAGGCTCTCCGGTCGGCTGGGACCGTAGGTGAGATCGACGGCCCGCAGTTCGGCGACGGCGTCGCGCAGCGCCTCGACGACGCCTCGCCGGCCCAGCCGTGTCGGGGCGTTCAGCAGCAGCGTGTAGCCGGCGGTGGAGGTGCGCACCGAGTGCCGCACCGCGATCCGGTCGCCGGGGACGGTGCCTGACGGGTCGGCGCGGTGCCCCAGCCGGCCGAGCCGCAGGTCCGGCCGGCGGAAGGCCGAGGTGTCCACCCAGCGTGTCCGTGGCTGCTCGTCGGTCCGCATGGCACCCGCTCCCTCGTCGACGCTGCCGCGCTGCGGCGTCGCGTCGGGCCACCTGGCCCGGCGCGTTCCACGCTATTCGACGGAGATGACCACTTCGTGAATGCCGCCTGGGTAGTTGCTGTGCATCGGGAGGTCCCGAGATGTGGACGATTCGTACCGGGAGGCGGGACGTCGGCGTACCGTCGACCGGACGGTGGAGCGAAGGAGCTGACGGTGGCACGGATCGCGGTGGTGGCCGGGGACGGGATCGGACCCGAGGTGGTCGCGCAGGCCCGCAAGGTCGTCGACGCCGTGCTCCCCGGAGTCGAGGCCACCGAATACGACCTGGGCGCCGCGCGCTACCACCGCACGGGCGAGGTGCTGCCCGAGTCGGTGCTGGAGGAACTGGCCGGCCACGACGCCATCCTGCTCGGTGCCGTCGGCGACCCCACGGTCCCGCCCGGGGTGCTGGAGCGCGGGCTGCTGCTCAAGCTGCGCTTCGCCTTCGACCAGTACGTGAACCTCCGGCCGTCGCGACTGTGGCCCGGCGTGGCCGGTCCGCTGGCGGCCGTCAAGCCCGGCGAGGTCGACCTGGTCGTGGTCCGGGAGGGCACCGAGGGCCTGTACGCGGGTGCCGGCGGCGCGCTGCACCGGGGCACCCCGGCCGAGGTCGCCACCGAGGAGAGCCTGAACACCCGGCACGGGGTGGAACGGGTGATCCGGGACGCGTTCGCCCGCGCCCGTCGCCGCGAGCGCCGCAAGGTCACCCTGGTGCACAAGACCAACGTGCTCACCCACGCCGGTTCGCTGTGGGCCCGCGCCTTCGAGGCGGTCGCCGCCGAGCACCCCGACGTCACCACCGAGTACCAGCACGTCGACGCCGCGGCCATGTTCCTGGTCACCCAGCCGCAGCGGTACGACGTCGTCGTCACCGACAACCTGTTCGGCGACATCCTCACCGACATCGCCGCCGCCGTCACCGGCGGGATCGGACTCGCCGCCAGCGGCAGCATCAACCCCGACGGGGCGTACCCGTCGATGTTCGAGCCGGTGCACGGCTCCGCGCCGGACATCGCCGGTCGCGGAGTGGCCGACCCGGTCGCTGCGGTGCTGTCGGCGGGGCTGCTGCTCGACCAGCTCGGGCACGCCGAGGAGGCGGCCCGGATCACCGCCGCCGTCGGCTCGGAGCTGGCCGCCCGCACGCCGGGCGTACCGGTACGCACGGTCGAGGTCGGCGACCGGCTCGCGGCGTACGCCGCCTCCTGAGCGCCCGCCGCGCGAGCCTGCGCGGGCTGCCCCGGATTCCCCGGTCGACGCGTCGGCGGTTCCGTCGTGACGCCCCTGCGCCCGGATGGAGCTACCCGCTGAACGACCGTTCGGGGTAAGTTTTGGCTCACAGTCCCCGGCGCGCGGTTCCGTGCGCCGTTCAACCCCCAGGGAGGTCAGCGCGATGAGCGGTGGTGACACGCTCGAATTCGAGATCCGTCCGAATCCCGCGCCGGTAACCGCCGCCGACCGGGCCGCCCTGCTGGCCAACCCGGGGTTCGGCCGGGTCTTCACCGACCACATGGTGACCATCAGGTACGCCGACGGCAAGGGCTGGTACGACGCCCGGGTCGAGGCGCGGGCCCCCATCCCGATGGACCCGGCCAGCGCGGTGCTGCACTACGCGCAGGAGATCTTCGAAGGCATGAAGGCGTACCGCACCGCCGACGGTGGGGTCACCATGTTCCGGCCGGAGGCCAACGCCGCCCGGTTCAACACCTCCGCCCGGCGGATGGCGATGCCCGCGCTGCCCGAGTCGACGTTCGTCGAGTCGCTGCACCGGCTCATCGAGATCGACCGGGCGTGGATCCCCGAAGGCGAGGACGGCAGCCTCTACCTGCGGCCGTTCATGTTCGCCAGCGAGGTCTTCCTCGGGGTGCGCCCCGCCAACGAGTACCTGTACGTGGCGATCGCCTCGCCGGTGGGGGCCTACTTCTCCGGCGGGGTCAAGCCGGTGACGGTGTGGGTGTCACCGGACTTCACCCGGGCCGCGCCCGGCGGTACGGGGGCGGCGAAGTGCGGCGGCAACTACGCCGCCTCGCTGGCGGCGCAGGCAGAGGCCATCGAGCACGGCTGCGACCAGGTGGTGTTCCTGGACGCGGTGGAGCGCCGCTGGGTCGACGAGTTGGGCGGCATGAACGTCTTCTTCGTCTACGACGACGGCTCCGTCGCCACCCCGCCGCTGACCGGCACGATCCTGCCGGGGATCACCCGTGAGTCGGTGATCACCCTGGCCACGGCGGCCGGTCACCGGGTGCAGGAGCGACCGGTGAGCTTCGCCGACTGGCAGGCCGACGCGGCCAGCGGTCGGCTGCGCGAGGTGTTCGCCTGCGGCACCGCCGCCGTGGTCACCCCGATCGGGCAGGTCCGCTTCCCCGACGGGGAGTTCACGATCGGTGACGGTGAGCCCGGGCAGGTCACCATGGCCCTGCGCCAGCAGCTCGTCGACATGCAGCGCGGCAAGACCGCCGACCCGCACGGCTGGGTCCACCGGGTCCTGTGAGTCGGCGGCCCGCCCGCGTGAGTCGGCGGCCCGCCCGCGTGAGTCGGCGGCCCGCCCGCGTGAGTCGGCGGCCCGCCCGCCGTCGGATCATTCGAGCAGGTGGGTGCGCAGGGCGGTGAGCTGAGCCGACGAGACCCCGGCGTGCCGCAGGTAGTCCTCCACGGAGCCGTGGCCCTCGCGCAGTTCGGCGAGGAACAGGCGCATCGTCTCGGCGGGGGAGGCGAGGAACGGCGCCGGCACGTCCTGCACCTCGGGCAGGGTCTGTCGCAGCCAGGCGCTGAACCGCTGCGACGCCTCGGTGCTCAGGGCGTAGTCGGCGACGATGTCGTCGTCGTGCACGCCCAGCACCGACAGGGTCAGGGCGCAGACGATGCCCGTGCGGTCCTTGCCGGCCACGCAGTGCACCACCACCGGGGCGGCGGTGCTGTCGGCGATCAGCCCGATCGCCTCCGCCAGCCCGGCCGTCCCGGTCTGCGCGAGGTCGGCGTACCGGTCGGCGAGGTAGCGGGCGAGGTCCGCGCCGGGGGCGTACGGCTTCTCGGCCCAGTCGGCGTGTTCGGGGTGGATGTGCCGGTAGGTGAGCCCGTCGAGGTCGGGTACCCGACCGTCGCGGGCGACCTCTTGTGGCCGGCGCAGGTCGATGACGGTGCGGACGCCGAGGGCGGTGAACGCCTCGTGGTCGTCGGGCCCGATCCGGTGCAGCGAGTCGGAGCGGTACAGCCGGCCCCACCGCACGGTGCGACCGGCGTGCCCCCGGTAGCCACCGACGTCGCGGAAGTTGAAGGCGGAGGAGAGGGCGATCCTGCGGTTCAACTCGATCGGTTCCACGCAGACACGGTTACGGCCTCCCGCGTCGCGCGGGAGGCCGTAACCGTGCCGATGATCAGCGGGCGGTGCCGGGGGGCGTCGCCGTGTAGGTGTCGCCGTAGTAGCCACCGAGCTTGTCCCGGTAGGCCGGGTCGGTGTCGGTCTCGTCGTACTCCGGGGCGGCCTTGATCTGGTCCTTGCTCCGGTCGACGAAGACCTTCTTGTCGTCGTGGTCGACGCGGTTGACGGTGCCGGCCGGCAGCATGACCTTCTTGCCGAAGATCCACGGACCGGTGTCCACGACGAGGTAGCTGGCGTTCACCTCGTGGCTCGCCTCGTCGATCTTGCCGATCGAACCGTCGGTCGCCTCGACCTTGTATCCGACGAGGTCGGTGTCGGCGACCCCGGCGTCGTCGCGGTAGCGCCACGGGTCGAACGAACCGGCGGGGGCGCCACCGGCGAAGGCACCCTGGCCGCCGTGCAGCATCGGGTCCGGCGTGGCGTGCGTGGCGTTTGTGTCGATCCTGTCCATGGGATGTCTCCTGTCCCGACTTGGTAGTCGTCTCGGAGGTAGGTACTTCGTCGTCCCGAAACTTCCTACCCGGGCTCCCACGTCATACACACCGCGCCGGGATCCGATGTCAGATCCGCCGTCGTCCCGGTATGTGGATTCTGCCTCCCACATGTGCTCCGGGGTGGCAGAGTACCGAGCGTGACCAGCACCGTCCTCATTATTGGCAGCTAGCGCGCCGGCCCCCCTCCGCCGAGCGCGCAGACCTCCCGCATCCGCGGGGGGTCTTTTTGTTGCAGGTAGCAGGCTGGTCCGGATGAAGGGATCCCCATGACGTTCCAGGTCTACGACACGACCTTGCGCGACGGCGCCCAGCGTGAGGGCCTCAGCTACTCGGTGGTCGACAAGCTCGCGGTGGCCCGACTGCTCGACGAACTGGGCGTCGGCTTCATCGAGGGCGGCTGGCCGGGGGCCGTGCCGAAGGACACCGAGTTCTTCCGCCGGGCCCGCACCGAACTCGACCTGCGGCACGCGGTGCTGGTGGCCTTCGGCGCCACCCGCCGGGCCGGCGTCACGGTCACCGACGACCAGCAGGTGCGCGGCCTGCTCGACGCCGAGACCCCGGCGGTGGCGCTGGTGGCCAAGGCCGACCTGCGCCACGTCGAGCGGGCGCTGCGCACCACCGCCGAGGAGAACCTGGCGATGATCCGCGACACGGTGACCCACCTGGTCGCCGAGGGCCGGCGGGTCTTCGTCGACGGCGAGCACTTCTTCGACGGGTACCGGCACGACCCCGCGTACACCGCCTCGGTCGTCGAGACCGCGCTCGCGGCCGGCGCCGAACGCTTCGTGCTCTGCGACACCAACGGCGGGATGCTGCCCTCCCAGGTCACGGCGGCCGTCGCGGACCTCGTCGCGCGTACCGGCATCAACCCGGAACGGTTCGGCATGCACGCCCAGAACGACACCTCCTGCGCGGTGGCCAACACCATCGCCGCCGTCGAGGCCGGCGTACGGCACGTGCAGGGCACCGCCAACGGGTACGGCGAACGGCCCGGCAACGCCGACATCTTCGCCGTCGTCGCCAACCTCCAGCTCAAGCTCGGGATGCCCGTCCTACCGCAGGGCTGCCTGGAACAGATGGTGCGGGTCTCGCACGCCATCGCCGAGATCGCCAACATCGCCCCCGACACCCACCAGGCATATGTCGGGGCCGCCGCCTTCGCCCACAAGGCGGGGCTGCACGCGAGTGCGATCAAGGTCGACCCGGTGCTCTACAACCACGTCGACCCGTCGGTGGTGGGCAACGACATGCGGATCCTCGTCACCGAGATGGCCGGCCGGGCCAGCATCGAGCTCAAGAGCCGCGAGCTGGGTCTGGACCTGGCCGGCCATCCGGAGACCCTGTCGCGGGTGACCAGCCGGGTCAAGGAACTGGAGGCCGGCGGCTGGTCCTTCGAGGCCGCCGACGCCTCGTTCGAGCTGCTGGTGCGCTCCGAACTGCCGGACGCCGCTCCGGTGCGACCGTTCGCGCTGGAGTCCTACCGGGTGCAGGTCGAGCACCGCGAGGACGGCGCGGTGGTCTCCGAGGCCACGGTCAAGATCCGGGTACGCGGGGAGCGCGTGATCGCCACGGCGGAGGGCAACGGCCCGGTCAACGCCCTCGACGAGGCGCTGCGGGTCGGCCTCGGTCGGCACTACCCGCAGCTGCGGGACTTCGAACTCGCCGACTACAAGGTGCGCATCCTGGAGGGCAGCCACGGCACCGGAGCGGTCACCCGGGTGCTGGTGGAGACGGCCGACGGCCGGGGTGGCGACTGGACCACGGTCGGCGTGCACCCGAACGTCGTGGAGGCCAGCTGGCACGCCCTGGTCGACGCGCTCACCTACGGCCTCGACCGCGCCCGCGTCTGACGCGGCCGCCTGCCCGGCTCACGGCCGACCGCGAGGTCTGCCCGCGCCACGTGGTCTCACCGGCCGGGCAGGCGCAGGTCGGCCAGCACGGCACGATGGTCGCTGCGCGCCAGCCCGTGCACCTCGACCGCGCGAACCGCGATCCGGCGGTCGACCAGCACGTGGTCGATGGTCACCGGCGGGATCAGGTCGCCGTCGTAGGGGCCCCAGGTGCCGACCAGCCCGGCCCCGACGGCGGCCGCCGCGTCCGTGTATCCGGTGTCGATGAGAGCGCGTAGCGGTGAGTGGTCGAGGGTGGCGTTGAAGTCCCCGGCCAGGATGCTCAGCGGGCCGCGCGGGGTGGCCGGAGGCTGCGCGGCAAGGTCGGCACGCCAATGGCCCACCTGGTCCACCGCGTACGGGGCGGCGGGGTGCACCGACTCGACCCTGATCGGGGGCGACCCCGCAACGGCGAGCGTCGCGTACGCCTGCGTGAAGCCCCATGCCCCGCGCAGGTGACGGATCCCGCCGTCGGTCATCGGGTGGCGGCTGTACAGACCCGAGCCGGTGGTGCCCTCCACCGGGTGGGTCTGGCGGTGGGGCAGCAGGTCGGCCAGCCCGAGCCCGTCCAGAGCGGTCGCCGCCTGCGGGGTGAGTTCCTGCACCGCCAGCACGTCGACCCGCTCGGCGCGTACCAGGGCCACGAGCAACGCCGGGTCGGCCGATCCGGCGAGCAGGTTCGCGGTGAGCACCCGCAGTGCGGGACCGTCCACCTCGGGGGCGGGGGAGGGCAGCGCGCGGGGTGCCACCGTGGCCGCGAGTGCGATTGTGGTCAGCGCCGCCACGAGCACCGGCCCTCGCCGCCGCAGGACGGCCGCGAGCAGCAGCGGCACGAGGCTCGCCCCGCAGGCGTAGGGCGTGAATGCCAGCGCCTGCACCAGCGGTCCCCGATCGAGGTCGAAGAACCGGACCAGTGCCCACAGCACACCGGGTGTCACGAGCAGCCAGGCGACGACCGTCCACCGTGGTTTCCTCCGGGCGGGCGACGGCGCAGGGTCGACGGTCACGGGCGGATGCTAGCCCCGCTTCGCGTGGGGGCCGGTGCCGACCTCGGGGGAAGGAGCCCGCCCGCAGTGCAGTTCGTGAATGGTCACACTTTCGCGTTTCACAATTACCTGTCGGTTGGAAGACGCGCCGAAAATGGGTGATCAACTATTGACGTACGCATTTTTCCAGTGCTACGTTCCACCTGGTCGGAACCCGCAACTGTGAGTAGTAATACCAGCTCAGAGTGGGTCTGATCCGGTGGTGCGGCGGCTTCGCAGAGGTGCGAACTGAAAGTCGTTGTTCCGACTTCGGCCGCCATTGTCGCCTCACCTGGAATGGCAACATCCGCCCCGCGCATTGCGGGTCGGCTCTATCCCCACGGTCACACGAGGGAGACCTGTCATGACCAGAATCCTCCGACGTAAGGCAGCGGTCGTCACGCTTGCCGCCCTGGCACTGGCCCTGGCCGGCGGCGGGGTCGCCGTCGCCAAGCCTGCGGCGAAGGCCCCGACCGAGGTCGTCCAGCCGGGCGCCCGGGGCACCCAGCCGCCGGTCACGGCCGAGGCCCAGCGCAGCGCCAAGGCAGAGATCGCGCGGGCCGCCGACGAGGTGGGCGCCAACCTGCACAACGTCTACGGCACGGTGGTCAACGCCAACGGCACCAAGGCCCGTGGCTGGGGCACCGTCATCAAGTACGGCGTCGGGCAGTACGAGGTGCAGTTCGGCGTCAACGTCGCCAGCGGTGTGTACGCCGCCACCATCGGCCGGGCGGACTCCTGCTGCATCCCGCCCGCCGGCGAGGTGTCGGTGGCACCGCGGCTGCTCACTCCGACCGCGGTGTTCATCCAGACGTACAACTCGGCCGGCGTCCCCGCCGACCGGCCGTTCCACCTGATCGTCCACAGCTGATCCACCTGACGCCGCCGGCCCCTGCCACTTCCGGCAGGGGCCGGTGGGGCGTCCTGCCACCCGGAGCAGGCGCCAGCGCGGCGGCGCGGCGGGACGGCGGCGGGAGCTTCGGGGGCGGCGGCGCGATGGGACGGCGGCGGGAGCTTCGGGGGCGGCGGCGGGAGCTTTGGTCGACGACGGCCAGGGGAACGCAGATCCGACCCCCGCACGCCCTCTGGGGTCGACCGCCCCGGCCGTGCCGTCTGTGCCGCCCAGGGTCGGTAATTCCGACGTTTGTCCGAGGGGTGCCCCGGGAAGCAAGCACCGTGACGGACATCTCGGACACCCTGGCCAGCACGCCCACCCCGGTCCACTCCGAGGCGGGCCCGGCCGAGCTGGAACAGACCCTGCACGAGGTCAAACGCGTGATCGTCGGGCAGGACCGGCTCGTCGAGCGGTTGCTCACCGCCCTGGTCGCCGACGGGCACTGCCTGCTGGAAGGCGTACCCGGGGTGGCCAAGACCCTCGCCGCGCACACCCTCGCCACCGTCGTCGGCGGCACCTTCTCCCGGATCCAGTTCACCCCCGACCTCGTCCCCTCCGACATCGTCGGCACCCGCATCTACCGGGCGTCGAAGGAGAGCTTCGACATCGAGCTGGGCCCGATCATGGCGAACCTCGTGCTCGCCGACGAGATCAACCGCGCGCCGGCCAAGGTGCAGTCGGCGCTGCTGGAGGCCATGGCCGAGCGGCAGGTCTCCATCGGTGGACGCAGCTGGCGGGTGCCGGAACCCTTCCTGGTGCTGGCCACCCAGAACCCCATCGAGTCCGAGGGGGTCTACCAGCTCCCGGAGGCGCAGCGCGACCGGTTCCTCATGAAGGTCGTCGTGGGCTACCCGAGCGACGCCGACGAACTGGCCATCCTCTACCGGATGAGCGCCGACCGGCCGACCCCGCGCCGGGTGCTCGACCCACGCCGACTACGTGACCTCCAGGACCGGGCGGCCGCCGTGTTCGTCCACCACGCCATCGCCGAGTACGTGGTGCGACTCATCCTCGCCACCCGCGACCCGCAACGGTTCGGGCTGCCCGAGATCGTCCCGCTGCTGGCGTACGGGGCCAGCCCCCGGGCCACCCTCGGCCTGGTCGCCGCGGCCCGGGCCCGAGCGCTGCTGCGCGGCCGGGAGTACGTGCTCCCCGAGGACGTGCGGGAACTCGCGGTGGACGTGCTCGCCCACCGGCTGGTGCTGACCTTCGACGCGATCGCCGACGGGGTGACCGCCGAGTCGGTGGTGCGCCGCCTGGTCGACGCGGTGCCGCCACCCCGGATCGCCACCAGCCAGCCCGAACACGTCGGCGACCTGGCGGCGGCATGACCCGGCGGAACCAACCGGCCGGGCCGGGCCTGGCCGACCTCACCCCCGACCAACGGCTGCGCCGCCTCGAACTCACCGTCACGCGTCGCCTCGACGGCATGCTGCACGGCCAGTACCGTGGCCTGCTGCCCGGCCCTGGCAGCGAACCTTCGGGCAGCCGGGAGTACCGCCCGGGTGAGGACGAGGTGCGCCGGATGGACTGGGCGGTGACCGCCCGCACCGCCGTGCCGCACGTCCGTGAGGTCGACGCCGACCGGGAGCTGACCACCTGGCTGCTCGTCGACGCCAGCCCGAGCATGGAGTACGGCACCGCGGAACTGGACAAGCGGGAACTCGCCGTCGCCGCCGTCGCCGCCGTCGGATTCCTCACCGCCGGGGCCGGCAACCGCCTCGGCGCGCAGGTGCTCGGGCCGGCGGGGCTGCGCCGGTTCCCGGCGCTGTCGGGGCGTACCCATCTGCTCGGGGTGTTGCGCACGCTGCTCGCCGCGCCCCGCCACGGCGGTCACGACGCGGGCGCCGCGCCCCGCCGTGGCGGTCACGCCGCGCCCGCCGCCCCACCCGACCTGTCCGACGCCCTCGCCGCCCTGGCCCGGGTCGCCAACCGGCGTGGCCTGGTCGTGGTCGTCTCCGACTTCCTCGACGGCCTGCCCGACGACCCCCGACACCCGCCGGTCTGGGAGCGGGCGCTGCGCCGACTGGCCGTCCGCCACCAGGTGCTCGCCGTCGAGATCACCGACCCGCGTGAGCTGGAACTGCCCGACGTCGGCCTGATCACGCTGACCGACCCGGAAACCGGCCGGCGGCGCGAGGTGTGGACCGGCGACCGCCGGCTGCGCGAGCGGTACGCGGCGGCGGCCAGCGCCCAGCGTGACCAGGTACGCCAGGCGCTGCGCCGGGCCGGGGCGGGCCACCTGCCACTGCGTACCGACTCCGACTGGGGGGCCGACATCGTGCGCCACGTACACGCCCAGCGTCGCCTGGCGGCGACCCGGGCCGGCACGCCACCGGTAGGTGTGGCGTGATCTGGCAGTCCCCGGCCCGGCTCTGGCTGCTGCTCGGCGTGCTGGCCCTCGCGGTGGCCTACCTGCTGGTGCAGCGCCGCCGCAGCCGCTACGCCGTCCGGTTCACCAACCTGCGGTTGCTCGACCGGGTCGCCCCGCAACGCCCCACCTGGCGGCGGCACCTGCCCGCCGGACTGTTCCTGGCCATGCTGGGGCTGCTGGTGGTCGGCTTCGCCCGGCCCACCGACGAGGTCCGGGTGCCGAGGGAACGGGCCACGGTGATGGTGGCCGTGGACGTGTCCACCTCGATGCTGGCCGGCGACGTCGAACCGGACCGGCTCACCGCCGCGAAGGACGCCGCCCACCGGTTCGTCGACGGGCTGCCCGACGAGTTCAACGTCGGACTGGTGGCGTTCGCCGGCAGCGCGGCGGTGCTGGTGCCGCCGAGCACCGACCGGGAGGCCCTGGACGAGGGCATCGACCGGCTGGCGGAGGGCGTGACGGGAGTGCAGGGCACCGCCATCGGCGAGGCCATCAACACCTCGCTGGGCGCGGTGAAGGCGCTCGACGCCGACGCCGCGACCGCGCCGCCGCCGGCCCGGATCATCCTGCTGTCCGACGGCGCGAACACCTCCGGGATGGACCCGCTCGAAGCGGCGGCCGAGGCGACCACCGTGGAGGTGCCCGTGCACACCATCTCCTTCGGCACCCCCGGCGGCTACGTCGACCGGGGCGGCCGGCCGATCCAGGTGCCGGTGGACGGGCAGACCCTGCGCGCCGTCGCCGAGGAGACCGGCGGCATGTTCCACGAGGCCAGCACGAGCGACGAGCTACGGGCCGTCTACGACGACCTCGGCAGCTCGGTCGGCTACCGCCTCGTGCGGCAGGACGTCTCGGCCCGGTTCATCGGCCTGGGACTGGTGTTCGCGTTGGGGGCGGCGTTCGGCTCGATGCGCTGGTTCTCCCGCCTGCCCTGACCCGTACGGCCGGCACCGGCCGGACACGTGAGGAGCGTACGCATGGCAGTGCAGACCGGACTGGGCGAACCGCGTGGCCCCTGGTTCGTCTCCCCGGAACTCGGCCGTGACGGGTGGGATCCGTGGGACGGCCCCGGCTCCGGCCGGGACCCGGGCGGCGGCCGGTGGAAGCGCACCCTGCTGGCCGGGCTGGCGGTGGTGGCGATGTCGACCGGGTCGGGAGCGGTCGCCGGCGGTTGGGTGGCCGGCCGTGACGCCGAGCCCGGCCCGGCGGCGGCCTCGGCGGCACCGGTGCCGGCGGAGCTGGTCACCGCCGCCGGCAGGACCGTGCCCGGGGTGGTGTCGGTGCTGGTCGGTGGCGCCGGTGGCAGGTCGGCCACCGGGTCGGGATTCGCCGTCGACGACGAGCAGCACATCATCACCAACGACCACATCCTGGCCCGGGGGCGGGGTGACCGGGTCACCGTCGAACTGCCCGACGGCCGTCGGTTCGCCGCCGAGGTGGTGGGCCGGGAGCCGCGCAGCGACCTGGCCGTGCTGAAGGTGCCGCCGTCGGCCGGGCTCGCGGCGCTGCCGCTGGCCAAGCCGAACGCCACCCGGGTGGGCGAACCGGTGCTGGCGGTCGGGTCCCCGCTCGGACTGCCCGGCACGGTCACCGCCGGCATCGTCAGCGCCCTCGACCGGCAGGTGCGACTCGGCGACAACCGGCACCGCGCCGTGCAGACCGACGCCTCGATCAACCCGGGCAACTCCGGCGGGCCGCTGGTCAACGCGCGGGGCGAGGTGGTCGGCGTGAACACGGCGATCGCCACCATCGACGGCAACGGCTCGATCGGCATCGGCTTCGCCATCCCCATCGAACAGGTGCAGCAGACGGCCGACACGATCATCGGGAAGGGAGGCTGACCGGCGAGCGTCTCCTTCCGTCGGGTGGCGTCCGGCCGACCGGCCATCGGCGGGGAGCCGGCCGACCGGCCACCCCGGGAAGCCGGCCGGGCGCTAGCCTCGGGGCATGGACGACGGCGTGCGGGTGACCGACAGGTGGATCGTTCCCGCCGCCGAACTGCGGGAACGGTTCTCCCGTTCGTCCGGCCCCGGCGGGCAGGGGGTCAACACGGCCGATTCCCGGGTGGAGCTCAGCTTCGACCTCGCGGGCTCGTCCAGCCTGCCCGAGGCCCTACGCGGGCGTGCCCTGGCGCGGTTGGCGAACCGGCTCGTCGGCGGCGTGCTGACCATCGCCGCCAGCGAACACCGGACCCAGCTCGCCAACCGGGAGGCCGCCCGGGAGCGGCTGGCCGCCCTGCTGCGCGAGGCGGTCGCCCCGCCACCGCCACCCCGGCGGCCCACCCGCCCCTCGCGGGGTGCCAAGGAACGGCGGCTCGCCGAGAAGAAGCGTCAGGCCCAGCGCAAGCGCGACCGCCGCGTCGACGGCGAATGACCCGCAGGCCGAGCTGCGCGACGGTGGGTGGACAGGGTCGCAGGGGGCCGGCGTCAGCCGTCCAGGGCCGCGAGCAGTCGCGACCGCAGCACCGCGGCCCGCTGCGCGAACGACCGTTGCGCCTGCGCGTACTCGTGCCGGCCCGCCACGGTCTCCACCCGCACGGGCGGGTAGCCCAGCGCGGCCAGGTCGTAGGGCGAGGCCCGCATGTCCAGCGTGCGGATCTCCCGGGCCAGCGCGAAACAGTCCGCCACCAGCTCCGACGGCACCAGCGGCGACAACTTGTACGACCACTTGTAGAGATCCATGTTCGCGTGCAGGCAGCCCGGCTGCTCCAGGGCGTGCTGCGTGTCGCGCGTGGGGTTGAGCACGTTCAGGGGCCGGGCCGGCGCGGTGAAGAACCGGTACGCGTCGAAGTGGCTGCACCGCACGCCCCGCTCCTCGACCACCGCCGCGGTGTCCTCGGGTGACAGCCGCAGCGGCCAGGCGTTGTGCCGGATCTCCTCCTGGGTCTGCCGGTAGACCATGGCCCACTCGTGCATCCCGAAGCAGCCCAGCTGTGCCGGCCGACCCGCGGTCGCCGCCAGCAGCGACCGGATCCAGTCGACCGACTCGCCGCGTCGCGCGCGTACCGCCGCCCTGTCGACGGTGACCCCGGCGGGGCCGACCCGGTAGTCCCGGCCCCACTCCGCCGGGTCCGCGTCGCGCAGCACCACCCCCGCACCCGGATGCCAGCGGCGCAGCTGCGCCGGGCGGAACGAGTAGTAGGTGAAGAGGAAGTCCTCCACCGGATGCCGCTCGCCCCGCCGCCGGCGGGCCAGGTGCGGTGCCAACCAGGTGTCGACCCGCTCCTCGTGGGCCCGCCGCCGGGCACGCCAGGCCGTCGCGTCGAGCACGGCGGCGAGGGCGGCGGTCACCAGCCAAGGGTACGACCGCCGCCCGGCCCGCCTCAGGGCACGTCGACCCGCACCCCGGCGGAGAACACCCCGCTGCGCAGCTCCACCTGCTCCGGCTGCCCGTCGACCGTGAACACCAGCGGCAACACCAGTCGGCTGCCGGCCGCCAGGGGCGCGGCGAACACGTCCTGCCCCTGGTTGGCCGCCCGGGTGGCCTGCTCGTCGGTGCTCACCCAGGTGCCGTCCGGCAGGTACACCCGTTGCAGCTTCCCGTGCCAGGTCTGCCGCTCCGGGCTGACGTTGCGGACCCCGACCGTGGCCTGACACTGCCGCGCCGAGTCGCCCGGCTCGCAGGCGATCCGGTAGACGGTGAACTCGAACGCCGCCTCGCGCAGCGGCACACCGACCGCACCGGAGACGCCGGTGCCCTGCCACGCACCGCTGGTGGGCTGGGCTTCGGGGCCGACGCCGGCAACCTGACGGGTGGCCGCCCAGGTGGCCGCGCCGACCGTGCCCGCCAGCACGCTGGCGGCCACCGGCACGACCAGCCACACCGACGGGCTGCGTCGCCGGGGCGGCCGAGCGTTCTCCGGCCGCGGGTAGACCGTCCCCGGCCCGCCGGCGGCCAGCGCGGCGGCGACCGGCCGACGCCGACGGCGCCGGGACCAGAGCGCGCCGCCCGCCACCACCAGCACGGCCGCCGATCCGCCGAGCAGCACCGGCGCGCGACGCCACACCGGAGCCGGCGCGTCGTCCCGCGCCGGGGTCGCCGCCGACCAGGTGGCGGTGGCGCAGTCCAGCGGCTGCTGGCCGTCAGCGGAGTACGCGCAGGCCGGCGCCGTCAGTGGCTCGTCCGGCGCGGTGGTGCTGATCGCCGTGGCCAGGGTCGTGGTGCTGCGTGGTGCCAACGTCAACCGCCAGGTCACCTCGCTGGCCCCCGACGTTCCCGCCGAGGTCTCCCGCCCACCGTCGGTGATCGCCGTGGCCATGGCACCCGGCGGCAGCTCCTGCCTGACCGTGGCGGTCACGGGTGAACCGCCGTCGTTGCGCACCTCGATCCGGTAGCGCGGTGCGGGTGTGCCCTCCGGTGCGACAGCCACCGTGACCGGTGAGGGTTTGGTGGTGGTCGCCTCCTTCGGCGGGACCGGCACCGCCGGTGGTGCCGACGGCGTCGCCGGTTCGGGCGCGGGCGCCGCCGCCGGGTGGGGCGTGGTCCCCAGGTCCGGGGCCGCCGCCGGCAGGAGCGGTAGGGCGCTGAGCAGGCCGACGCAGTGTACGAACACCGCGAGGGCCCTGTGGTGTCGTGTCGATGCAGGCATGCGAACGAACCTCCGTCGCCGACGCTAGGTGCGGGGCCGAGCCGGGCGGGTACGAAGTGTCGAACCCGGCCCGGGCGGCACGCGGGCCGGGTAGGGTGCCGCGGCGGAACGCGCGGTTAGATTGGCTGCGTGCGTATCGCTCGTTTCGCTCATGCCAAGGGAATGTCGTTCGGGGTCGTCGAGGGTGAGCCGGAGGCGGGCCCCTCGGGCCTCACCGTCGCCGAGATCGACGGCCACCCGTTCGGCCAGGTCACCTTCAGCGGGGCCCGGTGGGCCCTGTCCGACGTCCGGCTGCTCTCGCCGATCCTGCCCAGCAAGGTCGTCTGCGTCGGCCGCAACTACGCCGAGCACGCCGCCGAACACGGCAGCGAGGTGCCGAAGGAGCCGCTGCTGTTCCTGAAACCTTCCACGTCGGTGATCGGGCCGCGCGACGCGATCCGGCTGCCGATCTTCAGTCGGCAGGTCGAGCACGAGGCCGAACTGGCCGTGGTGATCGGCGCCCCGGGGGCGCGGCGGGCCGACCGGGCCGCCGCCGAGCGGGCCATCTTCGGTTACACCTGCGCCAACGACGTGACCGCGCGGGATCTCCAGCGCGCCGACGGCCAGTGGACCCGCGCCAAGGGCTTCGACTCGTTCTGCCCGATCGGGCCCTGGATCACCACCGGGCTCGACGTCACCGATCTGGAGGTCCGCTGCGAGGTGGGCCGCGATCCGGAGGAGATGGAGGTGCGCCAGCTCGGCCGTACCCAGGACATGGTCTTCGACGTGCCGGCCCTGGTGTCGTACGTCTCCCACGTCATGACGCTGCTCCCCGGCGACGTCGTGCTGACCGGCACGCCGGCGGGGGTTAGCCCGCTCGTGGCGGGGGATACGGTCACCGTCCGGATCGAGGGCATCGGTGAGCTCAGCAACCCGGTCGTCCCGGTCGGCTGATCCGGGCCGCGAACCGGCGCGACCGCCTGTTCGTGCAGCTCAGGGGTGGTATCGGAGGGTTCGATTTGGCCTCCGGGGCGGGGGAGGGTAAGGTTTGTTCCCGGCACCGCAAGGGGCCAATGGGGTATGGGGTAATTGGCAGCCCGACTGATTCTGGTTCAGTTAGTCTAGGTTCGAGTCCTGGTACCCCAGCGCAGCCGAGATTCGCAAGGATCCCGGGTCGCTGGATTCTGATGGAGTTCGGCACTCGCCCCCTCGGGGCGGGCGACGGGTCTGGTAGGGTTCGGCGGCACCGCCCACGGGCGGTCGCAAGAAGGTTCTGGCCCCGTCGTCTAGCGGCCCAGGACGCCGCCCTCTCAAGGCGGTAGCGCCGGTTCGAATCCGGTCGGGGCTACAGCAGGTGAACGGCTCGTACCGCGCAGGCGGACGGGCCGTTTTCGCTTCCCTGGCCTCTAGCCCCTGGCCGTCGGGCTGGCTCCTGGCCTTGGGTCGCCTGGTCCCTGGGCGCCCCCGGTGCACTCCGGCCCGACAGCGGCCCTCGTGGTCAGGAGAGGGTCGCAGTGGTCAGGAGAGGGTCGGAACGCAGGTCGGGTGTGGGCCCGTACCCCGATTCGTGCCGTGGCCTGAGCGCCGCTAGACTACAGCCGCGTCACCCCGCTGGGGTGTTCAGCAGAAGTTCTGGCCCCGTCGTCTAGCGGCCCAGGACGCCGCCCTCTCAAGGCGGTAGCGCCGGTTCGAATCCGGTCGGGGCTACAGGTCAACCACGGCTCGTTCCGCCAAGCGGAGCGAGCCGTTCCTCTTCCCCCACCCCCGGTGCTCGGCCCCACCCCCCGTCACTCCGGTGAGCTGAGGTTGTTGCTCTCGCCAACCGGCAGTCGACGCAACAACCTCATGCTCAACGGGGAGAGGGGGAGGTGGCGGGTGGGGGTCAGAGTCCGGAGAGGCGTTGACCGGCGCGTACCACCGCCATGGCGTGGCGCTCGCCGGGGCGGCGGCCGAGGCGTTCGATGGGGCCGGAGATGCTGATCGCGGCGATGACCCGGCCCGTCCGGTCCCGGATGGGTGCTGAGACGCTCGCCACGCCGGCCTCCCGTTCGGCGACGCTCTGCGCCCATCCCCGGCGGCGCACCTCGGCGAGGGTGCGGCCGGTGAACTTGGAGCGGGGCAGCAGCGGCATCACCGCCTCGGGCGGCTCCCAGGCCAGCAGGATCTGTGCCGCCGAGCCGGCGACCATCGGCAGTACCGAGCCGACGGGCACCGTGTCGCGCAGCCCGCTGGCCCGTTCGGCGGCGGCCACGCAGATCCGTTCGTCCGCTCTGCGAAGGTAGAGCTGGGCGCTTTCGCCCGTGGCGTCCCGCAGGGCGGCCAGCAGGGGCTCGGCGGCGGTCAGCAGCACGTCCGGGGCCGCGTTGGCGAGTTCACCGAGGCGCGGGCCGGGTCGCCAGCGGCCCTGGGTGTCCCGGACCAGCATCCGGTGGATCTCCAGCGCCTGCGCCAGCCGGTGCGCCGTGGCCCGGGGCAGCTTGGTGCGTTCAACGAGTTCGGCCAGGCTGGCGCCGTCGACACAGGCGGCCAGGATGACCACCGCCTTGTCGAGAACGCCGACACCGCTCATACTGTGTCCCACAAGCCGAAACTTACCTCCCAGAATTTAGGATGTCCAGATGGTGGGAGTCACTCCTGAGCCGAGGACCCTGGCCGAGAAGGTCTGGGACGCGCACGTCGTCCGGTCCGCCGATGGTGAGCCCGATCTGCTCTTCATCGACATGCACCTGCTGCACGAGGTCACCAGCCCGCAGGCCTTCGACGGGCTGCGGCTCGCCGGCCGCCCGGTGCGGCGCCCCGACCTCACGCTCGCGACCGAGGACCACAACACCCCCACCGGGTACGCCGACCCCTCGTTCCAGACCCGGCGCGGTGACCTGCTCACCATCGCCGACCCCACCTCGCGGACGCAGATCGAGACACTGCGCCGCAACTGCGCCGAGTTCGGGGTGAAGCTGCACCCGCTCGGCGACGAGAACCAGGGCATCGTGCACGTCATCGGTCCGCAGCTCGGCCTCACCCAGCCCGGCCTGACCATCGTCTGTGGCGACTCGCACACCGCCACCCACGGCGCGTTCGGGGCCCTGGCCTTCGGCATCGGCACCAGCGAGGTCGAGCACGTGCTGGCCACCCAGACGCTGCCGCAGGCCCGGCCGAAGACCATGGCCGTGACGGTCAACGGCACGCTGGCTCCGGGCGTCACCGCCAAGGACCTGGTGCTCGCGCTGATCGCCAGGGTCGGCACCGGCGGCGGTCGCGGACACATCGTGGAGTACCGGGGTGAGGCGATCCGGGCGCTGTCCATGGAAGGCCGGATGACGATCGCCAACATGTCCATCGAGTGGGGCGCCAAGGCCGGAATGATCGCGCCGGACGAGACGACCTACGCGTACCTGAAGGGGCGGCCGAACGCCCCCCGGGGGGCGGACTGGGAGGCGGCGCTCGCCTACTGGCGGACGCTGCCCACCGACGAGGGCGCGACCTTCGACGCCGAGGTGGTCCTCGACGCGGCGGAGATCACCCCGTTCGTCACCTGGGGCACCAACCCCGGCCAGGGGGTGCCGCTGGGCGCGGTCGTGCCCGACCCCGAGCAGTTCGACGGCGAGCCGGAGCGGGCCGCCGCCCGCCGCGCCCTGGAGTACATGGACCTGCGCCCCGGCACGGCGTTGCGTGACCTGTCGGTCGACGTGGTGTTCGTCGGCTCCTGCACCAACGGGCGGCTGGAGGACCTGCGGGCCGCCGCGGACGTGCTGCGGGGGCACCAGGTCGCCGGTGGCGTCCGCATGCTGGTGGTGCCCGGCTCCGCCGCCGTACGCGAGGCGGCTGAGGCCGAGGGGCTGGACAAGGTCTTCACCGACGCCGGGGCCGAGTGGCGTTTCGCCGGCTGCTCCATGTGTCTGGGCATGAACCCGGACACGCTGTCCCCGGGGCAGCGCTCCGCCTCGACCTCGAACCGGAACTTCGAGGGCCGCCAGGGCCGGGGCGGGCGTACCCACCTGGTCTCCCCGCCGGTCGCCGCCGCCACCGCCGTGGTGGGCCGGCTGGCCGCCCCCGCCGACCTGTAGAAGGGCAGCACCGACAGATGGATAAGTTCACCGTGCACACCGGCACCGCCGTGCCGCTGCGCCGATCCGATGTGGACACCGATCAGATCATTCCGGCGGTGTACCTCAAGCGGGTGACCCGGACCGGTTTCGCCGACGGACTGTTCAGCGCGTGGCGGGAGGACCCCGCATTCGTGATGAACGATCAAGCTTATTCGGGCGCGTCGATTCTGGTGGCGGGCCCGGAGTTCGGCACCGGGTCGTCCCGGGAACACGCGGTGTGGGCGTTGCGGGACGGGGGCTTCCGCGTCGTGGTCTCGCCCCGGTTCGGCGACATCTTCCGGGGCAACGCGCTCAAGGAGGGGCTCCTGCCGGTCGAGCTGGAATTGCCGGCCGTCGAGAAACTGTGGGCTCTGCTCGAATCCGCGCCGGACACCCCGGTGACCGTCGACCTCACCGCCCGCGAGCTCCGCGCCGGGGAGGACACCTGGACCTTCCCGCTGGACGACTTCAGCCGCTGGCGGCTCATGGAGGGCTTGGACGACATTGGACTCACCCTCCGCCACGAGGCGGAGATCAGTGCCTTCGAGCGGACCCGGCCGGGGTTCCTGCCCACCGTCGCCTGACGTACGCCCGATCCCACAGCGGTTTCCGCCCCCACCGGCCCGTCCGGTGGGGGCGAATCCGTTGCGACACAAGGGCTTTTTTCCACCGAATGTTTGTGTCCCGGCAGCACAGGGCATACCGTGCGCGCAGAATGGCTCGCGTCGAGTCAGTTGCATATTCGGGAGGAAGTCGTGAACAAGGCCGAGCTTATCGAGGCCCTCGCCGTTCGCCTGGGGGACCGGAAGACGGCGACGGCCGCGCTCGACGCGGTTCTCGCTGAGGTCCAGGCGGCGGTCACCAGGGGCGAGAAGGTGGCGATCACCGGTTTCGGAGCGTTCGAGAAGCGCGTACGGGGTGCACGAACAGCCCGCAACCCCCGGACCGGCGAGGCGGTGAAGGTCAAGAAGACCTCCGTCCCGACCTTCCGTGCGGGTGCCGGATTCAAGGAGATGGTGGCCAGCGGCAAGGTGCCGAAGGCCACGGCGGCGGCGAAGAAGACCGCCACGGCCGCCGCCAAGACGACCGGGGCCAAGACGACCGGCGCGAAGGCGACCGGGGCCAAGACGACCGGGGCCAAGACGACCGGCGCGAAGGCGACCGGCGCGAAGGCCGCCGGCGCGGGGGCCAAGAAGACCACCGCGGCGAAGGCGACCAAGACGACCGCCGCGAAGACCACGGCGACCAAGGCCGCCACCAAGAAGGCCGCCCCGGCGAAGACCGCCGCGGCGACCAAGACCGCCACGAAGAAGACCGCCCCGGCGAAGAAGAGCGCCGCGGCGAGCAAGACCGCCACGAAGAAGGCCGCCCCGGCGAAGAAGACCGCGGCGGCCAGCAAGAGCGCGGCGGCCAAGAAGTCGACTGCGAAGAAGTCGCCGGCGAAGAAGGCGTCCAAGCGCTGACGGCAGCCGTACGACAGGGGCGCCCGCCACCACGGCGGGCGCCCCTCGTCGTTGCCGGCCCGGTGCGCCGGGACGTTGACCGGCTCCGGGCCGGGCGGCCAGAATCGCCGCACCGCCCCCGGTGCTGAGGAGACGTCCGTGCTGCGCCACCGCCATTCCGGCACCCTCGCTCTCGCCCTCGGCGTCGTCGTGCTGGTCGACGTGCTGCGGGTGTTCCTGCCCTCGGTCATCACCATCTTCGGGCAGGCCGCCGCCACCCCGGCCGAGTTGCTCGGCGTGTTCGCGCTGGGTTGGTTCGTCCTGGCCTTCGCCGCCCCGCCGCTGGTCGCGAGGATCGGCGCCAGACCGGTGACGGTCGTCGCGGGGGCGGCGCTGGCCGGTGCGCGGCTGGCCCTCACGGCCGCGCCGGGCGGGCGCTGGCAGCTCTGGCTCGCCGCCGCCGGGCTGCTCGCCGGCCTGGTCTGGTTGGCCGGCAGCGCCGCCCGCACCGCCCGACCCGTGCCGGGCCTGGCGCTCGGGCTGGCCGCCGGGGCGCTGCTGCACACCGCACTCGCCACGCACGACCTGGTGTGGCGGGGCGGCTGGTTGGCGTGGACCGCCAGCGCGGCCCTGGTGGCCGCCTTCGTCGCCGGCCTGCCCGGCCCGCGACCCCAGCCCGACCCCCGTCCCCAGCCCGGCACGGGGCCGGGCTCCGGGCCGACCGTCACAGGGCCGGGATGCGGCCCGACCCTCTCGGGTCCGTTGTCCGGCCCGACCGTCACAGGCTCGGGTTCCGGCCCGACCGTCGCGGGGGCGGGGCGGGGTGCAGGCGGTGCGCGGGCGTGGATGGTGGCCGGGCCCGCGCTGCTGCTGGCCGGCATGCTGGCCCTGTCCCCGGCGGTCGCCGGGACCGCGATGTCGTACCTCCAGGGCCGCGCCGGCACCGGCGGTACGCCACTGTTCGCGCTGGCGCCGATGGCACCGGCGGTGGCGGTGTTCGTCGGGGGCGCGCTGACGCCGGTACGCGGCCGGTGGCGGCCGGTGCCCCCGGCCGTGCTGCTCGCCGGGACGCTGCTGGCCACCTACGGTCCGCCGAGACTGCTGGTCGTCGCCATGGTGCTGGCGGCTGCGGGGCTCGGCGGCTGCCTGGCCCTGCTCGACGAGCCGGCGGACGGCCGGCAGGCGCGGCCGGAGGCCGGCCGCCGGCGGGCGTACGCGGCCCTGGTCGGCATGCTCGGCTTCGCCGTCGCCACGGTGCTCCACTACGCCGCCTACGACCTCGGCTATCCCAACGGGTGGCTGCCGCCGGTCGTGGCCGCCCTGGTGGCCGTCGCCGCTCTGCGCACGCCGCCCACGGCGGGACGCGTCCGGGTCCTGCCCAGACTGGCGGTCACCGCCGTGACCGTCCTCGTCGCCCTCGTCGCCACCGTCGGGCACGGGCCGTGGATGGTCATCGACAACCGGCCGGGGCCGCCCCGGCAGGTCCGGCTGGTGGCGTACAACATCCGGATGGGGTTCGGCCTCGACGGGCGGCTCGACCTCGACGCCCTCGCCCGCGCCGCCGGCCGCGCCGACGTGGTGGTGCTCAGCGAGGTGGACCGGGGTTGGCTGCTCAACGGCGGCCACGACACCCTGCACCTGCTGGCCGTACGCCTGGGGATGCCCTACGTCTTCGCGCCCGCCGCCGGCCCGCTCTGGGGCGACGCGGTGCTCAGCCGCTGGCCGGTGCGCGCCCCCCGGACCCGGGCGCTGCCGGCCGTGGGCGCGCCCACCGGCGCGCAGGCGCTCGCCGTCACCGTGGACTTCAGCGCCGGGGTACGCCTCGCCGTGGTCGGCACCCACCTCCAGCCGCCACCGGACGGCGGCCCGGTGGCGCAGGCCCGCGCGGTCGCCGCCTTCGCCACCGGGTACGCCGCCGGGATGCCCCTGGTGGTCGCCGGGGACCTCAACACCGAGCCGGACGACCCGGCGTACGCCGAGTTCATCCGGGCCGGCCTGGTCGACGCGCTGGCGGCGGCCCGTCCGCTGCCCACCTCCCCGGCCGACGACCCGCGCGAGCAGATCGACCACGTCCTCGTCTCACCGGATCTCGGGGCGACCGATGCCGGGACGATCCCCGGCACGGCCAGCGACCACCTGCCGGTCGCGGTCACCCTGGCCCTGCCGGCCCGCTGACCGGTCCGGGACCCGGCGGGGGCGTGCCGGCCGGCGGCGGCACGCGCGGGCCGGTCGTCCTTCGGGCCGGTCGTCCTTCGGGCCGGTCGTCCTCCGGGCCGGTGGGCGGCCGTAATCAGAGGCGGTCGGCGGCGAGCAGGTGTTCCCCGGCGAAGGCCAGCAACCAGCCGCCGCCCTTGGGGGTGACGAAGTCGTCCGCCGCCTCGTGCGGGCCACCGGTCAGGTGCGCCAGCGCGCCCGGGATCACCTTTCCCTGGCTGCACACGACGGCCGGGTCACCCGCCGCCGCCAGCACCACCAGCCGGGCGGCGGCGGCCAGGGCCCGCTCCTCGGCCTGCTGCCCCGGCAGGGGTTCGTCCAGGTCGCCGTTCACCTCGATCGGCAGGTCGAGCAGCGCGGCGACCGGGTCGAGGGTCTGCACGCAGCGGCGGGGCGACGCCGACAGCAGCCGGGTCGGACGCAGCAGCGCCACCAGCGGTGCCAGGCCCTCCGCCTGCGACCGGCCCCGCGCGTCGAGCGGACGCGCCCGGTCCGGACCCGTCCAGGTGCCGCGCCTGCCGGCTTGGGCGTGCCGCACCAGCGCCACCGTCGCGGTGACCGTCGGCAGCGCGGCGAAGGCCGCCAGCACCTCCGCGTCGTGCGGGTAGCTGACCAGCCGGACCGCCTCGTCCACCGGCAGCCAGCGCACGTCGTCGACCTCGGTGCCCGGTTGGAAGCCGCCGGTGCCGACCGCCCGCATCGACCAGAACTCGACCGTCTTGGGTCGGCCCTCGCTGTGGTAGTGGACGGTGGGCAGGCGCACCTGGGGCACGGCCTGCGCGTCGGCTTCCTCCGCGACCTCGCGGACGGCGGCGAGCAGCGGATGCTCACCCGGATCCAACTTGCCCTTCGGCAGCGACCAGTCGCCGTAGCGCGGCCGGTGCACCAGGCACACGTGGGCACCGTCGGCGTCGGCCGGGCGCCACACGACGCCCCCGGCCGCCCGGATCGCGGTCACGCCAGCCACCGGGTGGGGCGGGGACGGCGGCCGGCGCGGTGCCGGGCGTCGGGGAAGGCAGCCATCTCGTCAGCCTATGTCCCGCCCGCTCATCCGGCCGTGCCACCGACGCGACGCAGCAGCAACTCCTGGAGGTCGGCCAACGGGGCCTCGCCGGTGCCGGTGCGGCGGGTCCAGGTGCCGTCGGAGGCCAGCTCGAACGCGTCCACGTCGGGACTCATCGCGGCGGTCAGCACGTGGTCCAGCTCGGCCCGGGCCACCGGGTCGGTCACCTGCACCAGCGCCTCGACCCGACGGTCCAGGTTGCGGTGCATCAGGTCGGCCGAGCCGATCCAGAACTCCGCGTCGCCGTTGTTGCCGAACCGGAACACCCGCGAGTGTTCCAGGAACCGGCCGAGGATCGATCGGATCCGGATGTTCTCCGACAGCCCCGGCACTCCCGGCCGCAGCGTGCACATGCCGCGGATCATCAGGTCGACGTGCACCCCGGCCCGGGAGGCCCGGTACAGCGCGTCGACGATCTCCTCGTCGACCAGCGAGTTCACCTTGACCTGCACCAGCCCCGGCATCCCCAGCCGCACGTGGGCGATCTCCCGGTCGATCCGCTCGACCAACCCGCTGCGGATGCCCTGCGGTGCCACCAGCAGCCGCCGGAACGCCGTCTGTCGGCTGTACCCGGTGAGCACGTTGAACAGGTCGGTCAGGTCGGCCCCGATCTCCGGGTCGGCGGTGAGCATGCCGAAGTCCTCGTAGAGCCGGGCGGTCTTCGGGTGGTAGTTGCCCGTGCCGATGTGGCAGTACCGGCGGATCTGGTTGCCCTCCTGGCGGACCACCAGGGCCGTCTTGCAGTGGGTCTTGAGCCCCACCAGGCCGTACACGACATGGCAGCCGGCCCGTTCCAGGGTGCGCGCCCAGCCGATGTTGGCGACCTCGTCGAAGCGGGCCTTCAGCTCGACCAGCACCACCACCTGCTTGCCGGCGGCGGCGGCGTCGACCAGCGCGTCGACGATCGGGGAGTCACCGCTGGTGCGGTAGAGGGTCTGCTTGATGGCGAGCACGTTCGGGTCGGCGGCGGCCTGCTCGACGAAGCGCTGCACGCTGGTCGCGAACGAGTGGTAGGGGTGGTGCACGAGGATGTCCCCGTCGCGCAGCGTGGCGAAGACGCTGCGCGGCACCTCCCCCTCGGCGAGGCGCGGGTGGGTGGCCGGCACGAACGGCGGATCCTTCAGGTCGGGCCGGTCGGCCTCGCCGTAGAGCTGCCACAGGGCGGACAGGTCGAGCAGCCCGCGCACCCGCAGCACGTCCTGGGCGTTCATGTCCAGTTCGCGGACGAGCAGTTCCAGCATGTGGTCGGAGATGGAGGCGGCCACCTCCAGGCGCACCGGCGGGCCGAACCGACGCCGCGCCAGCTCGCGTTCCAGCGCCTGGAGCAGATCCTCGTCGCGGTCCTCGTCGACCTCCACCTCGGCGTTGCGGGTCACCCGGAACAGGTGGCACTCCACCACCTGCATGCCGGAGAACAACTGCCCCAGGTGCACCGAGATGAGGTCCTCCACGGGCAGCACCCGCACGCCGGGCTGGTCCCGGTCGACCCGCACGAACCGGGGCACGTTGTTGGGCACCTTCACCCGGGCGAACAGCTCCGAGCCGCCGTCGGGGTCGCGTACCGACACCGCCAGGTTCAACGACCGGCCCGAGATGTACGGGAAGGGGTGCGCCGGGTCCACCGCGAGGGGGGTGAGCACCGGGAAGATCTGCTCGCGGAAGTAGGTGCGCAGCCGCTCCCGCTCGGCGTCGCCCAGATCGGACCAGCGCAGCACGCGGATGTCCTCGGCGGCCAGCCGGGGCAGCACGTCGTCGACGAAGCAGGCGGCGTGCCGGGCCACCAGCGCGGCGGCCTTCTCCGAGACGAGGTCGAGCTGGGTGCGCAGGGGCATCCGGTCGCCGCCGCGCACGGGCAGGCCCGCCTGGAGGCGTCGCTTCAACCCGGCGACCCGCACCATGTAGAACTCGTCGAGGTTGCTGGCGAAGATGGCCAGGAACTTCGCCCGTTCCAGCAGCGGCGTACGCCGGTCCTCGGCCAGGGCGAGCACCCGGGCGTTGAAGTCGAGCCACGACAGCTCCCGGTTGAGGAATCTGTCCTCGGGCAACGGTGCGGCCGGGGAAGCGTCCGGGGCGGGTTCGTCCGCCGGATCCGGATCCGGGTCCAGGACCTCCTCCAGACCGGCGGAGGCCGCTGCCGGGTCGGTGCCGGCCCGGTCGACGCGGTCGAGGGCCGGCCGGAACCGTCCGTCGGCGCCCCGGGGGCGGGTGCCGTTGCGACGGACCCCCGGGTCGGCGGTGGTGGTGGGCTGGTCGGCGGGGTGTTCGCGAGGGGTGCTCACCCCCTCATAATCACCCGATCCGGGTTAACGCAATCTGAACTTGGGGGTCTCGGATCAGCCCATGGTCGGCAATGTCACCCGCACGACCGTCCCGTCGGCGTCGGTGTCGACCCGGACCCGCTGGCCCAGTCGCAACAGGCGCAGCCCCGAGGCGTCGAACGCCGGAGCGGGGAAGGACAGCTCGGTGCCGTCGTCGAGCAGCAGCGTGCCGCTGCGGGTCGAGGCGTCGTAGGTGGCCACCGTGCCCTGCATGCCCAGCACCGTACACCGGCGGGGCGGTCAGCCGGCGGTGGAGCCGGCCCGGGTGCTCAGCCGGCGGTGGAGCCGGCCCGGTTCTCGGCCGCCACCAGCGCCGCCGTGCGCGGGCCCAGACCGAGCCGGACCGCCGCCGCGAGGTCGTCGGGGGTGTCCACGTCGCGGCGCAGGCTCGGCCAGTCGCCGGCCAGCCGCCGCGCCCCGCTGGCGGCATGCGCCTCCGCCGAGCCCACGCCGAAGCGCGGATCGAGAGGTACGCCGGGCGGCGCGGCCAGCAGCACGGTGCCGCAGCCGGGGGCGTCGGCCACGAAACCGCGTACGCCGGGCGGGCCGGTCCGGGCCGCGCGCAGCGCCGCCGCCAACTCGGCGGGACGCAGCGCGGGCAGGTCGGCGGTGAGCCCGGCCACCCAACTGTCGCCGGCGGCCGACGCGCCGCGCCGGAACGCGGCGTTCAGGCCCGCGCGGGGAATGTCCGGCACCACCCGCGCGCCCGCGGCGCGGGCGGCGGCGACAGCCAGCGGGTCGTCGGTGACCACCAGCACCTCCGTCACGGCGGGGCAGGACCGCACCGCGTGGAGGGTGTCGGTGGCCAGGGCGAGGGCCAGGGCCTCGTGGGGTACGCGCGGCAGCGCCCCCCGCAACCGGCTCTTCGCGGCGGTGAGGTGCTTGATCGGCACCACCGCGGTCCATGGCTGGCTCACGCCCGTCATCCTGCCAGCCGCGGGGCGGTACCCTCACTGGCCGTACCAGGGGCGAGCAGGCATGATTTCGCTGCGGGTGTGACCGGGCTCGCCCGGTGGGCAGGTCGGGGCGGTACGAGGAGGCGCGGTGACACGGCGGAGGCTGGGTTTCTGGCAACGGTTCGCCGTGGTGCTGATCAAGCCGGTGATGACCGTCTGGACCCGACGCACCTGGCGCGGCATGGAGCACCTGCCGCGCACCGGCGGCGTGATCATCGTGCCGAACCACATCTCCCACGCCGACCCGCTGGTCTCGGCGCACTTCGTCTACGACGCCGGCCGGTGGCCCCGGTTCCTGGGCAAGGCCAGCGTGTTCCGCGTGCCGGTGATCGGCTGGATCCTGCACCGCTGCCGGCAGATCCCCGTCGAACGGGGCACCGCTGACGCGGTCAAGTCGCTGGACACCCTGATCGAGGCGCTCGCCGAGGGCGGGGCGGTGGTGATCTACCCCGAGGGCACCACCACGCGGGAACCCGGGATGTGGCCCATGCGGGGCAAGACCGGGGCCGCCCGGCTCGCGTTGACCACGGGCGCGCCGGTGGTGCCGGTGGCGATGTGGGGCCCCGAGAAGATCTTCGACCCCCGGACGGCCCGGCTGAACCCGCGTCCGCGCATTCCGGTGACAGTCGTCGCCGGCCCGCCGGTCGACCTGAGCCGGTGGGCCGGCGCGGAGCCGAGCCGGCAGGTGCTGGAGGAGATGACCGACGCGATCATGCTGCGGCTGCGGGACCTGCTCGCCGAGATCCGCGGCGGCACCCCGCCGCCGTTGTGGGAGCGTCCCGGCCGGGGTCGGGAACAGCGCCCGGAGGCGGCGGCATGATCGGGTCGGTGGCCGGGCCCGGTGGGGCGTTCGAGGGTGGAGGGGTGAGGGCATGAGCGGGCACGTCGCGGTCCTGGGGGCCGGCTCGTGGGGGACGGCGTTCGCCAAGATCCTCGCCGACGCCGGCCGGGACGTCACCGTCTGGGCCCGTCGGCAGCAGGTGGCCGAGGTGTTGCGGGCGCAGCGGCGCAACCCCGAGTACCTGCCCGACCTGGTGCTGCCGCAGCGGGTCACGGCCACCGGGGACGCCGCCGAGGCGATCTCCGGTGCCGAGCTGGTGGTGCTGGCCGTGCCCTCGCAGACCCTGCGCGGCAACCTCGCCGAGTGGGCCGGGCACCTGCACCCGGACGCCACGCTGGTGTCGCTGATGAAGGGCATCGAGCTGGGCACGACGAAGCGGATGAGCGAGGTGATCGTCGAGACCGCCGGGGTGGCGGCGGACCGCGTCGTCGTGGTCTCCGGCCCGAACCTGGCTCCCGAGATCGCCGCCGAGCAACCGGCCGCCACGGTCGTGGCGTGCACCGACGTCGACCGGGCCACCCTCGTGCAGAACGCCGTCACCACGCCGTACTTCCGGCCGTACACCAACGACGACGTGATCGGCTGTGAACTGGGCGGGGCGGTCAAGAACGTGATCGCCCTGGCGTACGGCATCGCCACCGCCATGGGTTTCGGTCACAACACCCGGGCGATGCTCGTCACCCGGGGACTCGCCGAGACCGCCCGGCTGGGGGTGGCGCTCGGTGCCGACCCGCTGACCTTCGCCGGCCTGGCGGGCATGGGCGACCTGGTCGCCTCCTGCTCGTCGCCGTCGGCCCGTAACCGCACCTTCGGCGAGCACCTGGGCCGGGGCGCGACCCTGGAGGAGGCCCGGGTCGCCACCCGGCAGACCGCCGAGGGGGTCAAGAGCGCCCTGGCGATCCGCGACCTGGCCCGCGCGCACGGCGTGGAGATGCCGATCACCGAACAGGTCGAGCTGGTCTGCCACGAGGGCGTCGACCCCCGACGGGCCGTCCAGGCGTTGATGAGCCGCACCACGAAGCCGGAGTGAGGGACATGACCGACCAGCACGACGGCACCCGGTGCGTACACGCCGGCCTGCCGGACCCGTCACCCGGGCAGCCGTTCCTGCCGGGGCCGGTCTTCGCCGCGCCCTACCACCTCGATCCACGGCAGGGGCCGGCGGCGGCCCCGAACGGGTACGGCCGGCCCGACAACCCCACCCGGCGGCTGCTGGAGGCCGCCATCGGCGAACTGGAGGGCGGCGAGTGCCGCACCTTCGCCAGCGGGCAGGCGGCCATCACCGGGCTGCTGCTGGCCCTGCTGAAGCCCGGCGACACGGTGGTGCTGCCCACCGACGGCTACTTCCCCGTGCGCGCGTTCGCCACCGACACCCTGCAACAGGTGGGGGTGACGGTGCGCTTCGTCCCGACCGCCGGGCCGTACCCCGACCTCGACGGCGTCCGGCTGGTCCTGGTGGAGACCCCCGCCAACCCCGGCCTGGACGTGGTGGACCTGCCCGCACTGGCCGCCCGGGTGCACGCTGCCGGGGCCCTGCTCGCCGTGGACAACACCACCGCCACGCCGCTCGGGCAGCGCCCGCTGGACCTGGGTGCCGACCTGGTGGTGGCCTCCGGCACCAAGGCGCTGACCGGCCACTCCGACCTGCTGCTCGGCTACGTCGCGGCCCGCTCGGCGGACCTGGTGGAGACGGTCACCGCATGGCGTACCGTCACCGGGGCCGTGCCGGGGGCGTTCGACGCCTGGCTGGCGCACCGTTCCCTGGCCACCCTCGACCTGCGGCTCGGCCGGCAGACCGCCAACGCGGCGGCGCTGGCGGACCTGCTGGCCGGGCGGGACGACGTGACCGGGCTGCGCTGGCCGGGCCGGCCGGGAGACCCGGCGTACCCGGTGGCGTCGGCCCAGATGCGTCGGATGCCGGGGGTGCTCTCCTTCGATCTCGGCGACGCCGACCGGGTCGCCCGGTTCCTCGACGCGGCCCGGCTGGTGGCCGCCGCCACCTCCTTCGGCGGTCTGCACACCAGCGCCGACCGGCGGGCGCAGTGGGGCGACGACACCCCACCGGGCTTCGTCCGGCTCTCCTGCGGGGTGGAGGACACCGTCGACCTGGTCGCCGACGTGACGGCGGCGTTGGACGCCTCGCGGTGACCGGTCCGTCCGCCGTGTGCCGCGAGGTCGTGGTGCGCCGGTTGCGGACCGCGGGCTGTGTCCGGGCCGAGGAGGAGGCCGCCTGCTGGTGGCCGCCGTCGGCACCCCGACGGAGCTGGATCTGCTGGTGACGGTGGCCCTGGCGTGTCGGACCGGCTCGCTCCGGGCGGTCACCTGGTGGTGGAGAGCGGCCGGGAGCAGGCCGGGGCCCTGTGCGCGGCGCTGTCCGCCGCCGGCCTGGTGCCGCAGATGCGACGGGACGCCGACCTGGACGCGACGGTGGTGCTGGCCCGTAACTGACGGGCCGCGCCGCGTCCGTGCCCGGTCCGTCCTGCCGAGCCGCCCGGCAGCCCGCCGCACCGCAGGCATGGCGGGAGCGGGTACGGGAAACTAGCCTCACGTCAGCACATCGACGAGAGGCGGACGACGTGGGCAGCGTGGGTGTGCCGGTGGTCGTGGGGCTCGACAACGGCGGCACCAGCAACAACGCCACGGTGCTGACCGTCGACGGCCGGTTCCTGGTCGACGGGCTGGTGGAGATCCCCAGCGAGGTCCGGGTCGGTCCGGTGGCGGCGGTCGAGGCTCTCGCCGCCGCCTTCGACGGGGTGCTCGCGTTGACCGGGGTGCCCCGTGAACTCGTCCGGGCCGTCGGGCTGGACACGCCGGGGCCGGCCAGCGCCGACGGGGTGATCTCCTCGAAGGGGTCGACGAACTTCGCCCAGCCGGCCTGGCGTGGCTTCGACGTGCGGAGCGCGCTGCAGCGGCGGTTGGGGCTTCCGGTGGTCTACCACAACGACGGCAACGCCGCCGCGCTGTACGCCCACCACGCGTACTTCGGCGCGGCGGCGATGCGCCGGTCGTCGGTGTCGGCGATCGTGGGCACCGGGCTCGGTGGCGGCCTGGTCAACGACGGCCGGGTGATCGCGGGCGCGGCGGGAATGGCCGGCGAGCTGGGCCACGTGCACCTGCCGCTCGACGGGCTGCTCGGCCCCGGTCAACCGGTGCCTACCTGCGCCTGCGGCTTCGCCGGGGACGCCGAGAGCGTCGCCTCGTTGACCGCGATCGCGCGCAACCTGCTGCCGTACTGGCTGACCCGCTTTCCCGGCCATCCCCTCGCCGCCGAGCCGGTGGAGCGGGCGGCCAAGCTGGTCCGGGGCTACGGGGAGCGGGGCGACCCGCTGGCCCGGGAGATCTTCGCCCAGCAGGCCCGGGCGCTCGGCCGGCTGTTCACGCTGGCCGCGAACGTCACCGATCCGCACGCGTACTTCGTCGGCGGGGGTGTGGTGGAGGCGGCCCCGGAGTTCCGTGACTGGTTTCTGGCGATCGTCCGGGAACACACCGTGCTGCGGGCCGAGCAGGCGGCCGTGGCCACGTTCGCGCTGGTGCCGGATCGGGACATGGCGGGCGCTCGGGGGTGGCGATCGCCGCGCTGGAGGCGCTGCGTGCCGGTTCCGCGTCGGCGCCCCTGACCGGGGACCGGAGCGCGGGCGGAGCCGGCCCGGGGGCCTGAGGGCGGGACCGGCCCGCAGGTCTGCGGGCGGGACCGGGTCGGGGGGTCTGCGGGCGGGACCGGGCCGGGATCTGCGGGCGGAGCGGCCCGGGGGCGGGGTGCGGCAGGGGCTGAGGGCTGACCGGGCCGGCGGTGCCGTGACCGGCCCGGTCAGCGATCTCGGGCGGGACGCGGTGGACGCGCCACGGGTGGGGGACGGGCTACGGTCGCGGGGGCGCGCCGGTGAAGGCGGCCCAGGCCGTGGGCGGGAAGAGCAGCACGGCGCCGGCCCGGTCCTTCGAGTCCCGGACGGCCACGGTGTCGGGGATCGCCGCGATCTCCACGCAGGCCCCCTCGTCACCGCTGTGGCTGCTCTTGCGCCATCCGGCCGCGGCCAGCGCCGTGCTGATCGTCGGTGTCATGCTCTACCGTCCCTTCAGGAGTGTGACGAGTTCGTCGCGGCTGGCCGCAGGGCTGAGCGCGACGGTGCGCAGATGTTCCATGATCTTGGTGCAGGTTCGCAGGTCACCCGGTCTGTCGAGGACCATCTGCCCGGCCACGGTCTCGACCGAGGCGATGATCGGGTCCTCCGGGTCGGCGAACTCCAGGATGTGCAGCGAGCCGCGGGTGCCCCGGTGGTAGCCAGCGGACAGCGGGATGACCTGGACGGTCACGTTCGGCAGCTCGGTCATCTTCAGCAGGTGGCGCAGTTGCCCGTCCATGACCGTCCGGTCGCCGACCGGCCGCAGCAGCGCCGCCTCGTCGAGGATCGCGTCGAAGATCGGCGGGGTGTCGCCGGTGAGCCGCTGCTGGCGGTCCAGCCGCAGGTGCACCCGTTGTTCGACCTGTTCGTCGGTGAGGGTGTGGGGCCCGCCGCGCATGACGCCGCGGATGTAGTCGGCGGTCTGCATCAGACCGGGCACCACGGACGGCTCGAAGTTGGCGATGCCGGTGGCCTCGGCCTCGAGGGCGATGAAGTCGATGGTGCGCCGGTCCAGCAGGTAGGAGTACGACACCCACCAGCCCGGCTTGCGGGCGTCCTTGGCGAGTTGCACGGCGGCCGCCACCTCGTCCGCGCCGACCCCGTAGAGGGTCAGCAGGGCTCGGACGGTGGCGGGGTTGACCAGCGTCTGGGCGTTCTCGTAGCGGGACAGCGTGCTGCGGGTGCTGTTGATCTCGTCGGCTGCGGCCTCCAGGGTGAGGCCGGCGGCCTCCCGGTGGCTGCGCAGGGCGATCCCGAGCCGGCGCGCCCGGGCGGTCTTGGGTGCCATGCGTCGATGTTCTCACGTATCTGGGAGCATGTACATGAGAGAACGTCGGTGAGAGTTGCATTCACGGCCATGGAGGTGTCAATCTGTGTTGGCGTCCTCACCGCCGGTTGTCGTGGCGACGGTGGCGGTGGGTGACCGGAGGGGATGGGGCGCGTGGCGATCGGGTTTCTCCCCCGTACCCGATCGTCACGTGCCCCGCGCCGACCAGGCCCGACCACTGTGGAGGGATCGACGTGCGTACTGTTGGACAGGGGTACGGCGAGCGCACGGGCCGCCCACGGTGACCCGCTTCCTGGTGGTCCTCACCGACGTGCGCGCCGACGTCGCGGGCGGCCGTGACGAACGCAACTGGCCGGAGCGTCGCCGCCAGGTGGTCGGGGCGAGCAGCCGGGAGGCCGCCGACCGGATCGCCGGGGCGTTCATGGCGCTGGGCATGGTACGGGCCGGCCGCCAGCGGGTGAAGGTGATCGCGATCGGCCGCCGGCACGCCCGCCTGGACCGCGAACCCGCCGGCCAGGCGGGCGCCTAGAGCAGACGCCGCCGCTTCAGGTAGGCGACCAGGTCGTCGTAGACGCCACCCTCGTTGGCGAACATCGCCACGTTGCGGGCGGTGGCCAGCCACGGCCGGGTCGACGGCCGCACCTCCTTCAGCGCCCGTTCCAGGTCCCGCTGCTCGATCATGCGCACCTCTCCGGTGCGCACCGAGTCGGCCATCGCGAACTCGGCCGCCGTCTCGCACAGGTGGGCCAGATCCGCCCCCGAGAAGTCCTCGGTCGCGGCGACCACCGGCCGCAGGTCGATGCCGGCGATCGGCCGGTCCCGCAGGTGGTATTCCAGGACGGCCCGCCGGGCGTCCGGGTCGGGCGGCAGCACCAGCACCACCCGGTCCAGCCGACCCGGTCGGCGCAGCGCCGGGTCCACGTCCCACGGGGTGTTGGTGGCGGCCAGCACGAAGACTCCCTCGTTGTCGCCCTCCATGCCGTCCAGCTCCGCCAACAGCTGGTTGCCCAGAGTGCGCATCGAACTGGAGCTGGCCTGGGACCGCTTGTGGCCCAGGGCGTCGATCTCGTCGAGGAACAGCACGCAGGGCGCGTTGCGCCGGGCCGCCTGGAACAACTCGTGCAGGTTGCGTTCCGAGTTGCCCATCCACATGTCGAGCACGTCGACGATGGACAACGACAGGAACTTCGCGCCCATCTCGCCGGCCACCGCCCGGGCCAGGAAGGTCTTGCCGCAGCCGGGCGGGCCGTACAGCATGAGGCCACCGCGCAGGCTCTTGCCGTACATCCGGCGCAACTGCGGATTGCGTAACGGGCCGAGGAAGGCCAGCTCAAGGCGCTCCTTGACCGCCGCCATGCCGCCGACGTCGGTCAGCCGGACCCCGGAGGTCTCCACGTCGAACACCCGGTCGGCGTCGCCCGTCACCGGCTCGGGTTCGTCGCCGGCCCGGACGAAGCGGGGCGGCACCACGTCGGCCAGTTCCCGTTCGTAGGCCGCGAGCGGGTCGACGGTGCCGTCACCGCCCGCCCCCGTCGGCGGCGGGACCGGCGGAGCGGGCCGCGCCCCCGCCGGCGGCGCGGTGGGCTGTGGGCCCGCCGGTGGCGCGATGGGCTGTGGGTCCGCCGGTGGCGGAGCGGCCGGTGGATCCGCCGGCGACAGGGTCGACTCCGGGCCCGTGGGCCCGGACGACGACGGGGATGCGGCCCCCAACGCCCGGTGCATCAGCTCCTGCGCCTGCCCGTTGCCCGGCTCCCGGGCCAGCGCCTGGCCGATCTGTGCGATCGCCTCCGCCCGACGACCCGCGTCGAGCAGCAGGTCGGCCAGGTGCAGCCGCAGCGGCAGGTCGTCGGGACGGGCGTCCAGGGCCGCCGTCAGGGAGGCGATGAGAGGATCGGCGCTCATGGGACGGGTAGCGTAGTGCCCCACCCGCCAGCCCGGAATCCCGCGCCCGAACCGCCCCGCCCGATTACTGTGCGTATACGACGAGTTGACCGGTTGCCGTGGGATGAGGCCTCTCGCCGGGTATCGGCAACCGGCTGCGGCCACCCACAGTAAGGTCAACCGGGTGAGGGCCCGCCCGCAGTCGTGTACCGAGAGGTGACCGGAGTGACCACCCCAGGCAAGACCCGTGTCGCGATCGTCTTCGGCGGTCGCAGCCCGGAACACGGCATTTCCTGCGTCAGCGCGGGCAGTGTGCTCGGCGCCCTCGACCCCGACGAGTACGAGGTCGTCCCGGTCGGCATCACCCGCGCCGGGCAGTGGGTGCTGACCAGCGGCGACCCCGCCGGGCTGGCGATCACCGCCCGGCGGCTGCCGGAGATCACCGCCGCGTCCGGCACCGACGTCGTGCTGCGCGCCGACCCGACCGGCAACGGGCTCGTGGTGCTCGATCCCACCGAGGGGCCCCGGGCGCTGGCCGACGTGGACGTGGTCTTCCCCGTGCTGCACGGCGCGTACGGCGAGGACGGCACCATCCAGGGCATGCTGGAGATGGCCGGCCTGCCGTACGTGGGCGCGAACGTGTTCGCCTCCGCCGCCGCCATGGACAAGGAGTTCACCAAGAAGCTCTGCGTCGCCGAGGGCATCCCCGTCGGCCCCTACGCGGTGCTGCGCAACGGCATGACCCTCAGCGAGGAGGACAAGCAGCGCCTCGGGCTGCCCGTCTTCGTCAAGCCCTCGCGCGCCGGTTCCTCCTTCGGCATCACCAGGGTCAGCGACTGGGCGGACCTCGACGCCGCCGTGGCCACCGCCCGACAGATCGACCCGAAGGTGCTCGTCGAGGGCGCCATCGTCGGCCGCGAGATCGAGTGCGGCGTGCTGGAGGGCGAAGCCGCCGGGATGCCCGAGGCGTCGGTGCTGGCCGAGGTGCGGGTCGTCGGCGACTACGACTTCTACGACTTCGAGGCCAAGTACATCGACTCGGAATCCGCCTGCGAGTACGACATCCCCGCCGACCTGCCCGACCCGGTCACCCGCCAGGTGCGCGAGTACGCCGTCCGGGCCTTCGCCGCCCTGGACTGCGCCGGCCTGGCCCGGGTCGACTTCTTCGTCACCCCGGAGCTGGACGTCTACCTCAACGAGATCAACACCATGCCGGGCTTCACCCCGACATCGATGTTCCCGCGGATGTGGGCGGCCGCCGGCCTGGAGTATCCGAAGCTGGTGGACCGTCTCATCCGGACCGCCCTGACCAGGGGCACCGGCCTGCGCTGAGTGGCCCGGCAGCGTCCCCGGTCAGCCGCCCGGCACCGTGACCGGGGTGACCGGCCCGGCACTGCCGTCGGGTGACCGGCCCGGCACCGGCGGCGGGCCGGTGCTCCCGCCGGGCGCGGCAGCCACGGCGGTCGTCACCGCCACCAAGGCGAAGGCGGCCACGTCGTCGGGGGTCAGTCCCGGCAGCCGTCGGGGGCGGGACCGGCGGACGGCACCGAGGCGACGACCGTGTCGGCGATCGGGCTGATCCGTTGCAGGGCCGGGCCGTGCTCCCGGGGCACCCGCACCGAGACGGCGGTCTCCCGGTCGACGGTGGTGAGCACCGTGGCGTCGGGCCCCTCGACCGGGTGCCAGCAGACCGAGTTGACCACCCACACGTCGTCGGTGGCGCCCACCTCGGGCTCCGCGCCGCCGCAGGCCACCGTGAGCGCCGGATCGCCGTAGGCGGCGTTCTGTTCCGGGCCGGCGGTGACCGGCCGCTGCGCCAGACCGCCCACGCTCGCGGGCAACTGGGACAGCAGGGCCCGGCACACCGTGGCGGGCCGCTCGGCCAGCGGCGGGGCAGCCATCTCGACCGGGGCGGTGGACTGCGCGCGGGTGGTCGACGGCGACGGCTCGGGCGCGGCGACCGGCGTGCCGGGGGAGAGCTTGGCGAACGCGAGCCCGCCGACCAGCAGCGTCACCGGCAACGCCACCGCCGTGGCGATCAGCGCCGCGCTGCGGGTCGTGCGGTCCCGCGCCGGGCCGGTGGCGTCGTCGGAGCCGGCGGCGGGAGTTTCGGAGATCGTGAGCACTTACAGCCGCACCACCGAACACGTGAGGGTGCGGGTGATGCCCGGCACCATCTGGACCTTGCTGACGATCAGTTTACCCAGTTCGTCGACGGTGTTCGCCTCGGTGAGCACCACCACGTCGTACGGGCCGGTGACGGCGTCGACCCGGACCACGCCGGCAAGATCGGCGATGAGACCGGCCACGTCACGCGCCCGACCGACCTCGGTCTGGATGAGGATGTACGCCTGAACCACGACTCGACCTCCGTCCGTCGCCGCCAGTGGGCGGCCCGAAGGGAGAAAGTACCGTACGGACCAGGTGTGATCCCTTTCGGTGGTCGGGGAGCAGCGGTGAGCGACAGGAAGGGCGGCCCGATGGGCATCGCGGGTGTCGGCGAGTTCGGCCTCATCGACCGGGTGACCGCCCGGTTGTCGTACGGGACGTCCGTCCTGCTCGGCCCGGGCGACGACGCGGCGGTGGTGGCCGCCCCCGACGCGCGGGTGGTCGCATCGACCGACGTTCTGGTGGAGGGACGGCACTTCCGCCGCGACTGGTGCGGCGCGCAGGACGTCGGCCACCGGGCGGCGGCGGCCAACCTCGCCGACATCGCGGCGATGGGAGCCACTCCGACCGCGCTGCTGGTGGCGCTGTGCGTACCGGCCGACCTGCCCACCGAGTGGGCCGAGGGCCTCGCCGACGGGCTGGGCGCGGAGGCGGCCCTGGTCGGCGCGAGCGTGGTCGGCGGCGACATGTCGGCCAGCGCCACGCTGACCGTCGCGGTCACCGCCCTGGGCGACCTCGGCGGCCGGCCGCCGGTGACCCGATCGGGGGCCCGCCCCGGCGACCTGGTCGCCCTCGCGGGGCGCACCGGGTACGCAGCCGCCGGCCTGACCGTGCTGTCCCGCGGATTCCGCACCCCCCGACTGCTGGTCGAGGCGTACCGCCGGCCGGAGGTGCCGTACGCGGCCGGTCCGGCAGCCGCCCGGGCCGGGGCCACCGCGATGATCGACGTCTCGGACGGGTTGCTCGCCGACGTCGGACACGTGGCCAGGGCCAGTGGCGTCGCCGTCGACCTGCGACGGGACGCTTTCGAGGTGCCCAGGCAGATGCGCGACGCCGGGCAGGCGCTCGGCGTCGACCCGTACCACTGGATCCTCGGCGGCGGAGACGACCACGCCCTCGTCGCGACCTTCCCGGCGGGGACGGCGCTGCCCGACGGGTGGCGGCCGGTGGGCCGGGTCACCGACGGCACCGGCGTGACGGTGGACGGCGCGGCCCCCGACGGGCCGACCGGCTGGGACCACTTTCGTGCGTGACGCGGCCCCGGTCACCCAGACCGGGACCAGGTCCGGTCGGGGGCGGAGCCGGTCGTACCCTTCATCCGTGAGGGAACTGGAGATCCACGCGGTGCGCTTCGACTCGCCGGTGGCGCAGGGGCTGATCGCCGCGGCGCTGGCGGACCTGGGTGCCCGCTACGGCGGCAACGGCGACGAGACCCCGGTCCACGCGGCGGAGTTCGCCCCGCCGTCGGGCGCCTTCCTGGTGGCCCGGCTCGACGGGGAACCCGTCGGCTGCGGCGGCTGGCGCAGCCACGGCGACGCGGGCGACACCGCCGAACTCAAGCGGATGTACACGGCCCCGCAGGCCCGGGGACGCGGCGTGGCCCGGGCGATCCTCGCGGCGGTGGAGCGCTCGGCGTGGGAACAGGGCCGCAAACGGATCATCCTGGAGTGCGGCGACCGGCAGCCCGAGGCGATCGCCATGTACACCGCAGCCGGCTACGAGCGGATCCCCAACTTCGGCTTCTACCGGGACGAGCCGGGCTGCCTGTCGTTCGGCCGCACCCTCTGACGGGCGGCCGGGTACGGCGGACCGACCCGGCGCGGGAGGTCGGCGGCCCGGCGCGGGAGGTCGGCGGCCCGGCGCGCACGCCAAAACCGGCGGACCCGGGTGGGCCCGCCGGTGGTGACGAGTATGAGGTTGCGGCGCTACCGCGTCAGGCGCGGGTGACCTTGCCGGCCTTGATGCACGACGTGCAGGCCTGGACCTTCTTGGTGTTGCCGCCACCGGCCGGGGTGCGCACCGACTGGATGTTCGGGTTCCAGCGGCGGTTGGTCCGCCGGTGCGAGTGGGACACGTTGTGGCCGAAGCCCGGCCCCTTGCCACAGACGTCGCACACGCTAGCCACGGGATACTCCTGGGATTGATACGTTCATGAGGTCGCCGGCAGGCGCTGCCCGGACAACCTGGCCAGGTTACCCGATGCCCCGGCCGGCCGCCCAACCGGGCCGCCCGGCGACCTGCCGAGCGCGGGACACGCCCGCCGACCCCGGCGGCTGTCCGGGCGCGCCAGTAGGCTTCCCACCGTGCTGGACACCCTCGACGCCGCCGCGGTGCGCCGCTGGTGCGCGGGCGGACTGGCCGCGCTGCGCCGACACCAGGGCGAGATCGACGACCTGAACGTCTACCCCGTGGCCGACGGCGACACCGGCACCAACCTCGTGCTCACCCTCACCTCGGCCCAGCAGGCCCTGGCGATGGACCTCGACACCCTGCCCGACGGCGGCCCCACCGCCCACGGCCACGCCCTGCGGCTGATGGCCCGGGGCGCGCTGCTCGGCGCGCGGGGCAACTCCGGGGTGATCCTGTCGCAGATCCTGCGCGGCTTCGCCGACGCGGCCGCCGCCGTGCCCGCCGTGCGCGGTCGCGAGCTGGCCGCCGCGCTGCGGGCGGCGACCACCGCCGCCTACACCGCCGTCGCCCAGCCGGTCGAGGGCACCCTGCTGACCGTGGCCGCCGCCGCCGCGCGGGCGGCGGAGGCAGCCGACACCGACGACCTGCGGGCCGTGGCCCGGGCGGCGGCCCGGGCCGCCGCCGAGGCCCTGGCCCGCACCCCGCAGCAGCTGCCGGCGCTGGCCCGCGCCGGGGTGGTCGACGCCGGGGGGCGGGGCATGTGCCTGCTGCTCGACGTGCTCGTCGAGGTGCTCACGGGGCAGAGCGCGGACCACCCGGCGACCCCACCGCCCGCCCGCCCGGCGCTCACGGCGCTGCGGGAGACCGGCTCCGAGGCGTACGCGTACGAGGTGCAGTTCCTCCTCGACGCCGAGCCGCAGGCGGTGGCCCGGATGCGGGAGAAGCTCGCCGCGCTCGGTGACTCCCTGGTGGTGGTCGGCGACGGCGCCGCGTCCACGGGCACCTGGAACGTGCACGTGCACGTCAACGACGTCGGCGCGGCGGTGGAGGCGGGTGTGGAGGCCGGGCGTCCCCATCGCATCTCGGTCACCCGGTTCGCCGACCAGGTTCCGCCGGCCGGGTCCCCGGGCGGCCGGGCCGCGGTGGTGGTGGCGGCCGGCACCGGCATCGCCGAGCTGTTCGCCGGCGAGGGGGCCACCGTGGTGCCCGCCAACCCGTCCACCGGCGAGCTGCTGAGGGCCATCCGCGACACCGGCGCGGCCCGGGTGGTGGTGCTGCCCAACGACCCGGACACCCAGGCGGTGGCGAGCGCGGCGGCGAAGGAGGCGCACGCGTTCGGCATCCGGGTCAGCGTCGTGCCCACCCGCTCCCCGGTGCAGGCGCTGGCCGCCCTCGCCGTCCGCGATCCGGGCCGCCGGTTCGAGGACGACGTGATCGCGATGGCCGAGGCGGCGGGCGCCTGCCGCTCCGCCGAGGTGTGCCAGGCCAGCCGGGAGGCGCTCACCGTCGCCGGCCCCTGCCGGCCGGGCGACGTGCTGGCCATGGTCGAGGGGGAGGTCCACCTGATCGGCGACGACCTGGTGGGCACCTCGGTCGCCCTGGTCGACCGGATGCTCGGCGGGGGCGGCGAGCTGGTCACCCTGCTCTCCGGCGCCGAGGCCCCGGCCGGGCTGGCCGACGCGGTCCGCGCACACATCGCGAGGCGCTGGCCGTTCGTGGAGGTGCAGATGTTCCCGGGTGGGCAACCGCACCATCCGCTGCTGGTGGGGGTGGAATGACGTCCGAGCCGTCGGCGGTGGACACGCCGCTGAAGAAGCTGGTCGGGGACAAGACCGCGAAGGCGCTGGCCAGCCACCTCGACCTGCACACCGCCGGTGACCTGGTCTACCACTTCCCCCGCCGCTACGACGAGCGCGGCGAGCACACCGACATCCGCTCACTGGACGTGGGGGAGCAGGTCACCGTCCTGGCCCAGGTGCAACGCACAGCCGTACGCCCCATGCGCCAGCGGCGGGGCAACCTGCTGGAGGTGACCGTCGGGGACGACTCCGGCGGCACCCTCACCCTCACCTTCTTCGGCAACCAGGCGTGGCGGGAGCGCGAGCTGCGTCCCGGCCGGTGGGGGATGTTCGCCGGCAAGGTCACCGAGTTCCGGGGCAGACGCCAGCTCAACGGCCCCGAGTACGTGCTGCTCGGCGACTCGACCGACGGCGAGGCGGCGGCCAGCGAGGAGGTCGAGGAGTTCGCCGGGGCGCTGATTCCCGTCTACCCGGCCGCCGCGGCCGTGCCCACCTGGGTGATCGCCCGCTGCGTGCGGGTGGTGCTGGACACGTTCACCCCACCGGAGGATCCGTTGCCGGCGACCCTGCGGGCCGGCCGCAACCTCGTCGGCATCGGCGTCGCGCTCCGGGAGATCCACCGGCCGTCCAGCAAGGAGGATCTGTACCGGGCCCGCCGCCGGCTCAAGTGGGACGAGGCGTTCGCCGTGCAGCTGACCCTGGTGCAGCGCAAACGCCGCGCCGCCGACCGGCCGGCCCGCCCCCGGCCGGCGGCGACCGGCGGTCTCCTGGACGCCTTCGACGCCCGGCTGCCGTACGAGCTGACTCCGGGCCAGCGTCAGGTCGGCAGCGAGATCGCCACGGACCTGGCCGCCCCCCACCCGATGCACCGACTGCTCCAGGGCGAGGTCGGCTCCGGCAAGACCGTCGTGGCGCTGCGTGCGATGCTCCAGGTGGTCGACGCCGGCGGGCAGGCCGCGCTGCTCGCGCCGACCGAGGTGCTCGCCGCCCAGCACCACCGGGGCATGCTGGACCTGCTGGGCCCGCTCGCGCAGGCGGGCGAGCTGGGGTCGGCGGAGCACGCCACCCGGGTGGAGTTGGTCACCGGCTCGCTCGGCGCGGCGGCGCGGCGACGGGCCCTGGCCGAGGTGGCGAGCGGGGCCGCCGGCATCGTGCTCGGCACGCACGCCCTGCTCTACGAGGGCGTCGACTTCGCCGACCTCGGTCTGGTGGTGGTCGACGAGCAGCACCGGTTCGGGGTCGAACAGCGCGACGCCCTGCGCGCCAAGGCCGAGCAGCCGCCGCACGTGCTGGTGATGACGGCCACCCCGATCCCCCGCACGGTGGCCATGACCGTCTACGGGGACCTGGAGATCTCCACCCTGTCGCAGTTGCCGAAGGGCCGGTCGCCGATCGCCTCGCACGTCGTGCCGGCGGCCGACAAGCCGGCCTTCCTCGACCGGGCCTGGCGGCGGTTGCGTGAGGAGGTGGCCGCCGGCCACCAGGCGTACGTGGTCTGCCCCCGCATCGGCGAGGCGGGGTCCGGGGCCGAGGAGGAACCGCCGGTCGACGACAACGGGCGGCGTCCGCCCCTGGCGGTGACCGAGGTCGCGCCGCTGCTGGCCGAGGGGCCGTTGCACGGGCTGCGGATCGGGGTGCTGCACGGCCGTCTGCCGGCCGACGAGAAGGACGCGGTGATGCGCTCCTTCGCCGCGGGTGACCTCGACGTGCTCGTGGCGACCACGGTGGTCGAGGTCGGTGTGGACGTGCCCAACGCCACGATGATGATCGTGCTGGACGCCGACCGGTTCGGCGTGTCCCAGCTGCACCAGTTGCGTGGCCGGGTCGGCCGGGGCGCCGCCGCCGGGCTGTGCCTGCTGGTCACCGAGACGGCCGAGGGTTCGTCGGCGCGGGAACGGCTGGATGCGGTCGCCTCCACGACCGACGGCTTCAAGCTGGCCGAACTCGACCTGGAACAGCGCCGGGAGGGCGACGTGCTGGGCGCGACCCAGTCCGGGCGGCGGTCCCACCTGCGGCTGCTGTCCCTGCTGCGCGACGCCGAGCTGATCCGGGACGCCCGGTCCGAGGCGGTCACGCTGGTCGAGGACGACCCGGAACTGGACCGGCACCGGGCGCTGGCCGCCTCGGTGGCCGCGCTGGTCGACGCCGAGCGCGCGGAGTACCTGGAGAAGGGCTGACCGACGGGCTGGCGGTGCGCCGAGGGCGCGCCGACCGGGTGGTCGACGCGCCCTCGGATCAGGTCAGCCCGGCTCAGGCGGTGAAGTGCACCCGCCGCCGCCGCGCCATCACGAACAGCACCGCGCCCAGCGCCAGCAGGGCCACGGCACCGGCGGCGATGCCGCCGGCCGCCGCGCCGGTCACCGGCAGGCCCGGCTCCTCGCCGCCGCCACCCTCGCCGCAGCCCTCGGGGGCGTAGACGACCTCGAGCTCCAGGTCGAGCTCGGGCAGGACGACCAGCGCCGTCTCGTCGTCACCGGCCTTGAAGGTGACCTTCTCGGCGGTGCCCGGCTTGACGGTCCGGGTCTCGGTCTTGTCGCCGTAGGTGAACGTGGCGGTCACCGGCATGGCACCCTCGGGGTTCGACGCGGTCAGCGCGAAGGTGTCACAGTCCGCGTCGGCGGTCACCGTGGGCAGCGGGCAGTCCTCGGGACGCTCCCAGGTGTACGTGCCGTTCTCGATGACCTTGCCGTCGACCAGCACCTCGATCTTGCCGGCGTCGGCGGCGGGCACCACGAGGCCGTTCTCGGCCTTGCCCGGCTCGACGGTCACCGTCTTGGACCAGCCGTTCTCGGCGCGGACCTCGAACTCGACCGCGTACTTGGAGATCGAGCCGTCGTTGCTCAGGGCCACCGTGACGGTGCCGTCGCAGTTGGACGTGAAGGCCGCAGCCGGGGTGGTGCAGCTCTTGTCGCCGCCGTTGTACCAGCCCTGCGGGCCCTTGGACCGGTTGCCCGGGGCACCCTTGTCGCCCAGCTTCTTCGAGCCGTAACGGGGGCCCTTCTCGACCAGCGGGTCGATGACCTCGTCGGCGTCGCCCCAGATCAGGTCGACCTGGGTGTGGCAGTCCGGAACGTCGACGGTCAGCTCGATCTCGTTCTGGCCGGCGCCCAGCCAGTCGCTGTCGGGGGTGCCGTGCACGTACTGCGGGGTGGCGAACTGCGGCCGGGGCGCGAAGTACGACACCAGCGTGAACCACTGCTTGGCCTCGCCGCAGAGCGGCAGGTCGCCCTCCAGCTTGACGGTCGCCGTGCCCTTGGGGCCGTCGAAGGTGTGGCTGTAGGACGCCTTGTCGGCGTCGACGCACTTCGGCGCGGGGGTGCACGGCTGGTCGGTGGCCAGGTCGATCCTGCCGCTGTCGGTGGACTTGGCGTTGTTGCGCTGCCAGAGGGCGTCCACGGTCAGGGTGGCGCGGGCGGTGTCCCCGGGCACCCGCTGGACGGCCTCGACGTGGCCGCCCTTCGGGATGACCACCTCGCTGAGGGGCTTGCTCTCGGCGCCCTCGACGGCGACAGTCACCGCGGTGGCCGGGTCGGCCGTGACCTTCGTGATCGTGGCGGCCTTGTTCCGTTCGCTGTTCACGACCTTCCACGTGATCACGCGCTCGCCGCTGAGCTGGTCGCAGGCGGCGGTGGCGGTGATGGTGGTGTGGTGTGCGCTGGCCGGAGCGGCGGCCACGGCGACGGCTCCGGCGAAGCCGACGACCGCGGCTCCCAGAACGGCCAGTGGTCGCCGCAGCGACAGCTTGGTACGGATCACGCGTACTCCCAGGGTGAAGAAGCTCTGAGGGGGGCGCGGACGGGGGCGGCGGTGCGGACCAGCGGTGCGTACGCCGGTGAGGGGGCGTTCGGCGTACCGCGGGCCGGCGGACTCCCGTCGGCACCGGCAGACCCTAGCGACATCGCGGCGGGCGGCACAGCGCACAGTGACCCTTAAGAATGATGTTATGGATTCGAGATCATTGATGTACCGATCGTGATCGTCCGGAGGCGTAGTGGCTACCCGGGGTGTCTCCGGCGGAGCCCGCCGGTCGCGTAGCGTCGGGGGCATGAGCAGGTGGACGCGGTGACCCGGATCGTCGCCGGCGCGCTCGGTGGGCGGCGGATCGCCGCGCCACCCGGCGCCGGCACCCGACCGACCTCCGACCGGGTTCGGGAGGCGCTGTTCAGCGCGGTGCAGTCCGAGGTCGACCTCGACGGGGCGCGCTTCGCCGACCTGTACGCCGGGTCCGGCGCGGTCGGCCTGGAGGCGATGTCCCGGGGGGCCGCGCACGTGCTGCTGGTCGAGTCCGATCCGCGTGCGGCCCGGGCGATCCGGGAGAACGTCGCCGCCCTGCGCGCCGCGCCCGCCGTCCGCCTGGTCACGGGCAAGGTCGCCACGGTGCTGGCCGCCGGCTGCGACGGCGACCCCTACGACGTGGTGTTCGCCGACCCGCCGTACGCGCTGCCCGACGCGGACCTCACTGCGGTGCTCGCCGCCCTCGTCGACGGCGGGTGGCTGGCCCCGCGGGCGCTGGTGGTGGTGGAGCGGTCCAGCCGCACCGGCCCCGTGGGCTGGGTGGAGGGGGTCACCGCGCAGCGCAGTCGTCGCTACGGCGAGACCACCCTTTGGTACGGTCGCCGATCATGAGACGTGCGGTGTGTCCCGGCTCGTTCGACCCGGTCACCAACGGGCACCTCGACATCGTCGGCCGGGCCAGCCGGCTGTTCGACGAGGTGATCGTCGGTGTGCTGATCAACCAGTCCAAGAGCGGCCTGTTCACCGTCGAGGAGCGCATCGACATGCTCCGCGAGGTGACCTCGTCGTACGACAACGTTCGGGTGGAGTCCTTCCGGGGGCTGCTGGTCGACTTCTGCCGGGCGCAGCAGGCGAGCGTGCTGATCAAGGGCCTGCGGGCGGTCAGCGACTTCGACTACGAGTTGCAGATGGCCCAGATGAACATCGGCCTGGCCGGCGTGGAGACGCTGTTCATGCCGACCAACCCGCTCTACTCCTTCCTCTCCTCCAGCCTGGTCAAGGACGTGGCCAAGTGGGGCGGCGACGTCTCCGCCCACGTTCCCGAGCTGGTTCGCGAGGCCCTCGCCACCCGCCTGACCCAGCCCTGACCGACCCGCCGGGTAACCGGTGCCCCCGCGCCCCCGTCGGGGTGGGCGAGGGCTGCGGGTGGGGGTCTCGACGCGCCGGGCCGCAGGGGTGGGATGCGGCGTGGCGGGTTCGCGACATGATGGGTGCGAGCGGGAAACCGGCCGGAGCCCGCATGATGTAGGTCGGCCGACGAACGACAGGGGTGAGGTACCGGTGGACCCGCTCGACCGCATCGACGAACTGATCGCTCTGGTGGAGCAGGCCCGCTCCGTCCCGATGTCGCGCAACAACTGCATGGTCGACCGGGGTGAGATGATCACGGCTCTCGACGAGCTGCGCGCCGAGTTGCCGGCGGACCTGCGCCGGGCCGCGGCCCTGCTCGAGGAGCGGGACAAGATCATGGAGGCCGGCAAGCGGGAGGCCGACCGGATCATCAGCGAGGGTGAGGCGGAACACGCCCGCCTGGTATCGGTGAACGAGATCACCGTTTCCGCCGAGCACGAGGGCGCGCGGATCGTCGCGGAGGCCAGGGCCGAGGCGCAGCGCCTGCGCGAGGAGGTCGACGACTACGTCGACACCGCGCTGGCCAACTTCGAGCAGTTCCTGACCCGGGCCCTCGCGTCGATCGAGCGCGGCCGGGACAAGATGCACGCGCTGCGGGAGATCGGCACCTTCGCCGGGGACGAGGCCGAGCGCCCGCTACCCTTCTGAGCGGCACCTCACCAGCCGACACGTCGGGGGTGGGCGTCGCCCCCGGTTCGACGGTGGGGCGGCCGCCCAGGTAACCTCTTTTGTCGGCCTCTCACCGGCCGGAGTCTGACTATGCCCAAGAACTCGCCATCGACACTCGACCCCAGGTCGCCGCTGGTCCTCGACACGAGGGACCTGCCGCGTCGGCCTGGAGCGATGCGTACGGTCAAGCGGGTGGCGACGGCACCGGCGGACCTCGGCGTGGAGTTGATCGGCGTGCCGGAGGGCGCGGACCTCGACCTCGATCTGAGGCTGGAGTCGGTGTCCGAGGGCGTGCTCGTCTCGGGGACCGTCACCGGTCCCGTGCGGGGCGAGTGTGGTCGCTGCCTTCGCGAGATCGACGACTCGGTGGCCGTGACCGTCCAGGAGCTGTACGCGTACGAGAACAGCACCACGGACGACACGACCGACGAGGACGAGGTGGGCCGGATGCAGGGAGACCTGATCGACCTGGAGCCGGCGTTGCGGGACGCGGTGGTGCTCGCGCTGCCGACCAACCCGCTGTGCCGGGAGGACTGCCCGGGCCTGTGCCCCGAATGCGGGGTGCACCGGGACGACCTGCCGGCCGACCACAGCCACCAGCAGGTCGACCCGCGTTGGGCGGGCCTGTCGCAACTGACCCGTAAAGAGGAGTAGGAACCGTGGCCGTCCCCAAGCGCAAGATGTCGCGCAGCAACACCCGCGCCCGCCGGGCGAACTGGAAGGCCACGGCGGTCGCGACCGTGGCGTGCCCGCAGTGCAAGTCGGCGAAGCTGCCGCACGCCGCCTGCTCCGTCTGCGGCACCTACAACGGCCGCCAGGTCCTCGAGGTCTGACCTGGACGCCGAGTGACGTCCCCGGCCCCTGGTCGGGTGACGCGCGCACCCTGGCAATCGCCCGGTTCCCCGGCTCCCTCCGACGCCGGCCGGCCCGCTGCGGCCGGCTCTGGATCGGAGCCGGGGACCGCGCGGATCGCCGTTGACCTCCTCGGCGGGGACGACGCTCCCGCCGTGGTGGTGGACGGCGCTCTGCGGGCCGTACGCGCCGACCCGGACCTGCACCTGCTGCTCGTCGGCCCGACCGAGGTGGCCGGCGCGGTGGTCGACGCCCTCGATCCGGTGCAACGCGCCCGCATCACGGTGCGTCCGGTGCACGCCGCCGTGGGAATGGCCGACCATCCCAGCGCGGCCCGCGGTGAGTCGACCGTGCGGGCCGCCGTGGCCGCCATCCGGGCCGGCCTCGCCGACGCCCTGGTCTCGGCCGGTTCCACCGGCGCCACCGTCACCGCCGCCTCGCTCGGCCTCGGCCGCTGGCCCGACGTGCGGCGACCGGCCCTCGTCGCCACCCTCCCCGCCGTCGGTGGTCCCGTCGTGCTGCTCGACGTCGGCGGGTCACTGGAACCCCGTCCGGGCACCCTGGCCCGGCACGCCCTGTTCGGCGCCGCCTACGCGGCCGTCGCGCACGCCGTGGCCGAACCCCGGGTCGGACTGCTGTCCGTCGGCACGGAGACCGGCAAGGGTGACCGGGCCCGCCGGCAGACCGATCCGGCGTTGCGGGCCGCCCTGCTGCCCTGCGACGCCCGCTACGTCGGCCTCGTCGAGGGTTACGACGTCTGCCTCGGCACGCGCGCCGATGTGGTCGTCACCGACGGGTTCACCGGTAACGTCCTGCTCAAAGCCGTCGAGGGCGCGTACGCCATGGCCGGCGGCCCGCCCGCCGGTGGCCGGGCCCCCCGGGCTGCCGCCCTGCTCGGGGTGGCCGGGACGGTCGTCGTCTGCCACGGCGCGGCCGTCGGTGAAGACGTGGCCTCCGGCATCGCCCTCGCCGCTCACCTGTGGCGCCGGGGCGCCACCGACCGGGTCTCCGCGCTGCTGTACGGCGGCGGCACGGAGGACCGCACCGACCGCTCCACCGACACCGAGGTACGCACATGAGCTACGACAAGCGGCGGCGAGCGTCCGTCGGCCACCTGGAGGCCGCGTTCGGCGTGTCCCTCGACCCGGACCTGCTGGAACGGGCCCTGACCCACCGTTCGTACGCGTACGAGAACGGTGGCCTGCCCACGAACGAGCGGCTGGAGTTCCTCGGCGACTCGGTGCTCGGCGTGGTGATCACCACCGCCCTGTTCCACAACCACCCGGACCTGCCCGAGGGGCAGTTGGCGAAGCTGCGGGCCAGCGTGGTCAACATGCGGGCCCTCGCCGATGTGGCGCGGGGCCTCGGACCGGACGGCCTCGGGGCGTACCTGCTGCTCGGCAAGGGGGAGGAGAGCACCGGCGGCCGGGACAAGGCCAGCATCCTCGCCGACACCCTGGAGGCGTTGCTCGGCGCGATCTACCTCCAGTACGGGCTGGACACCGCGGCGGCGGTCATCCACCGGCTGTTCGACCCGCTGATGGCCGAGTCGGCGGGCCGGGGCGCGGCGCTGGACTGGAAGACCAGCCTCCAGGAGCTGACCGCCGCGCTGGGGCTGGGCGTGCCCGAGTACCGCATCGAGGGCACCGGCCCCGACCACCTGAAGACCTTCACGGCGTGGGTGGTGGTGGCCGGCAACCGGTACGGCGGCGCCGAGGGGCGCAGCAAGAAGGAGGCCGAGCAGCGCGCGGCCGAGGCAGCCTGGCGGACCCTGACCGAGCAGGCCGAGGCCGAGGCCGCCACGGCCTCCGCGGCGGTGCCGGACACCGTGACCGGGGACGGGCACGGCGCGGCCGAGCCCGCGGAGGCGCGCCGTGCCTGAGCTGCCCGAGGTGGAGACCGTCCGGCAGGGCCTGGCCCAGTGGGTCATCGGCCGCCGGATCGCCTCGGTCGAGGTGCGCCACCCCCGGGCCGTGCGCCGGCACGTCCCCGGCGGCGCGCACTTCGCCGCCGTGCTGGCCGGCCGGTCGGTGCTCGACGTCCGCCGTCGGGGCAAGTACCTGTGGCTGCCGCTCGACAGCGGCGACGCGGTGGTCGGTCACCTCGGCATGTCGGGGCAACTGCTGCTGCAACCGGCCGTCGCCCCGGACGAGACGCACCTGCGGGTCCGGTTCCGGTTCGCCGACGACGGGCCCGAGCTGCGCTTCGTCGACCAGCGCACGTTCGGCGGGCTGTCGGTCAGCGAGGGCGGGGCGGAACTGCCGGCGGAGATCGCGCACATCGCCCGGGACCCGATGGACCCGCAGTTCTCCGACGCCGGGTTCACGACGGCGCTGCGCCGCCGGCGTACGGAGGTCAAGCGGGCCCTGCTCGACCAGACCCTGATCTCCGGGGTCGGCAACATCTACGCCGACGAGGCGCTGTGGCGGGCCGGGCTGCACGGCCTGCGACCCACGGACGCGCTGACCGGCCCGGCCGTGGGTCGGCTGCTCGGGCACGTGCGGGACGTGCTCGGCGAGGCCGTCAAGGAGGGTGGCACCAGCTTCGACGCCCTCTACGTCAACGTCAACGGCGAGAGTGGCTACTTCGACCGGGCACTGAACGTGTACGGCCGGGAGGGCCAGCCGTGCCGTCGGTGCGGTACGCCGATCCGCCGCGAGGCGTTCATGAACCGGTCGTCGTTCAGCTGCCCACGCTGCCAGCCGCGTCCTCGGGGTGCGCGCCGGGGTTGACCCGGAGCGCTCTCCGGGTCGCCGTCGGCGCGTCGGCGTCCCCGGTCCGGGAGGTGCCCGCACGTCGGGTGTCGCGCCCGGGCCGGTGCCCGGCCCGGGCCGCCCACGGGGATCCGGGGGCGGGCGGGGTGATCCCCGATGTGCCTGCCCGCCCACGCTCCTAGCGTCAGCACAGGTCGGCAGATGGCCGACCTGAAGGGGGGCCCGGCGGATGAGGGCGAGACCGGTGACGGTGCGGCTGGCGCGGTGGAGCGCCGAACACCCGTGGCGGGCGATCGCGATGTGGGTGGTGTTCGTGGCCGTGTGCTTCGTCGGCGGGAACGCCGCCGGGCTGAACGAGGCCACCGACGCCGACCAGGCGATCGGTGAGTCCGGCCGGGCGGGACTGATCGTGGCCGACGGGGACTTCACCGACCCGGCCACGGAGAACGTGCTGATCACCGCCCGGGACGGGCGGCTCGACCCGGCCGCCGCGCGGGCCGCCGCCGACGACGCGTCGGCGCGGCTGCGCGGGGTGCCGGGGGTCGCCGGGGTGGCCGCACCGGTGCCGTCGCGGGACGGCTCGGCCCTGCTGGTCGCGATCACCATGTCCGGGGACCCGGAGACGGCGTCCGACCGGGTGCAGCCGTTGCGCGACGCCACCGCCGAGGTCCAGCGGGCGCACCCGGCGCTGCGGGTGGAACAGGTGGGCGGGCCGTCGATCGGCAAGGCGCTGGACGACACGCTCGGCGCCGACTTCAAACGGGCCGAACTGCTCAGCCTGCCGGTGACCCTGGCCATCCTGATCGTCGCGTTCGGTGCGCTGATCGCCGCGAGCGTGCCGGTGCTGCTGGCGCTGTCCTCGGTGGCCGCCGCGATGGGGTTGTCCACCCTCGCCTCCCACCTGGTGCCGGCGACCGACACCACGGCCAGCGTGATCCTGCTGATCGGCCTGGCGGTCGGGGTGGACTACTCGCTGTTCTACGTGCGACGGGAGCGGGAGGAGCGGGCGAAGGGTCGCTCCGGCCTGGACGCGGTGGAGATCGCCGCGGAGACCTCCGGCCACGCCGTCGTGGTGTCCGGGTTCGCCGTGATCATCTCGATGGCCGGTCTGCTGTTGGCCGGCGACGCGGTCTTCTCCTCCCTCGCGGTGGGGTCGATCCTGGTGGTCGCGGTCGCGGTGACCGGCTCGCTGACCGTGCTGCCGGGGCTGCTGGCGAAACTCGGGCGCTGGGTCGACCGGCCCCGGGTCCCGTTGCTGTGGCGGTTGACCGCCGCGCGTACCGGGCGGCACGGGGCGCCGGGCACGCCGCGGTTCTGGCCGGCGGTGCTCCGGCCGGCCCTGCGGGCGCCGGTGGCCACCCTGGTCGTCTCGGTCGGGCTGCTGCTGGCGCTGGCCGCGCCCGCGCTGGGCATGAAGCTGAAGTTCCCCGGCATGGAGGACCTGCCGCGCAACACCGCGGCCATGCAGGCGTACGACCGGCTCACCATCGCCTTCCCGAGCACCGGCACCACGCACACGGTGGCGGTACGCGCGCCGGCCGCCGAGGCCGAGCGGGTACGCGCGGCGCTGACCACGCTCGCCGGCCGGGCCGCCGCCGACCCGCTCTTCGCGCCGGCCGAGGGGGACGGTCCGGAGGTCGAGGTGTCGGCGGACCGCCGGGTGTCGGTGCTCCAGGTCGCCACCCCGTACGCCAGCCGTACCGACGAGGCGGTGCGTTCACTGGAGCGGCTGCGCGGTGACCTGGTTCCGGCCGCGCTGGGCGGCCTGCCGGGCGTCGAGTACGCGGTGGGCGGCGGGGTGGCCGCCAGCGAGGACTACGCGGGGCACATCGGGAGGAAGCTGCCGATCGTGATGGGTTTCGTGCTGGCGCTCACCTTCCTGGTGATGACCTGGACGTTCCGGTCGGTGGTGGTGGCGGTCAGCTCCATCGCGTTGAACCTGCTGTCGGCGGGTGCCGCGTACGGCCTGCTGGTGCTCGTCTTCCAGGGCGAGTGGGCGGAGGATCTGCTCGGCTTCACCTCGATGGGCGCGATCGTGTCCTGGCTGCCGTTGTTCCTGTTCGTGGTGTTGTTCGGGCTGTCCATGGACTATCACGTCTTCGTGGTCAGCCGGATCCGCGAGGCGGTGGGGGCCGGCATGTCCAACCGGGACGCCGTGGCGCACGGGATCACCTCGTCGGCCGGGGTGGTGACCAGCGCCGCGGTGGTGATGGTCGCCGTGTTCTCGATCTTCGCCACGCTGAGCACGGTGGACATGAAGCAGCTCGGCGTCGGGCTGGCGGCGGCGATCCTGTTGGACGCGACGATCATCCGGGCGGTGGTCCTGCCGGCGCTGATGACGATGCTCGGTGACGCCAACTGGTGGGCCCCGCGCTTCCTGCGCCCCCGTCCGGCCCCGGCCGCGCCACCGCCGGCCCCGGCCCCGGAACTGGTCACGGCCACCTGACCCGGTCGCGCCCACCCCGTCCGCCGCTCCGGGGCGGGGTGGGCGCGGTCAGGGGCAGGGCAGCCGCCAGGCGTCCAGGGCACGGTTCTTGCGGATCGAGACGAAGCCGTAGCCCACCGACGTGACGCAGAAGTCGGCGGTCGATCCGGTGTACTCGACGTGGAAGACCGGCTTGCCGGCGTCGACGAACGGCAGCAGCTTCTCGCACCGCCGCAGCCGGACACACTCCGCGTCGACGGCGAAATCCAGATCGGGGGCGAGGGTGGCCACCTGGGTCAGGTTCCCCAGCAGCCCGGGGGAGAGATCCAGCGAGCGGGCCAGGTCGGCCAGCCGGCGGACGTGGCGCACCTGGTCGTCGAAGCTGAGCGGGAAGCCGGTACGCCGGGTGTGGCCGTCCGCGTCGGCGAGCAGCACCCCGCCGAACCCCTTGCCCCGGCACAGCCGCAACCGGTCGGCCAGGACCGGCCGCAGCACGTCCCAGTTCCGCACGTCGAGCCAGCGGCCTCCCGGGTGACGGTCGGTCGCGGTGCCCCGTACCGCGGCGGGGAATCGGTCCGTGTCCGGGTCGGTGTCGCGTACCGAGCCGACGTGCACCTGGCAGACCAGCCGGCGGCCCCGGGAGCGCAGCTCGGCGGTCTGCGCCGAGGTGGTGGTGACCGGGTCGAGCACGAACACGTCGGCCTCGACCGTGGTGTCCAGCTCCCCGGTGAGCTGCCACTGCCACTGCCACTGCCGGGCGGAGGCGGTGGGCCACGGGTCATCCGGCTCGGCCAGTTCCACCCGGCAGGCGGACAGTGGGGCCGCCAGGGCGAGCGTCAGGGCGGCGGGCAGCGCGCGGCGCAGCGTCCGCCCGACGGTGGCCAGCCGGATCCGCATCGGCAGCTCCCGGGTCACAGGTGGCGGACCCGCCACCCTGCCGGTACGCCGGGCCCGGCGCACCTCACCCGGTCGAACGAGTGCCGACCCGGCGACGACTCGCCGTCAGCGCGGCGTGGCGAAGACCTGGGTCCAGTACGGCCCGTTGCTGTTGGCCACGCCCACGCCGATCTCGGTGAACGAGCAGTTGAGGATGTTGGCACGGTGCCCGTCGCTGTTCATCCAGGCAGCCATCACCGCCTCGGGGGTCTTCTGGTTCCAGGCGACGTTCTCGCCGTAGGTACGCCACTGGTAGCCCACCCGCTCGATGCGGTCGCCAGGATTGCTGCCGTCACTGCCGGTGTGTGACATGTTCCGGTGGTCGGCCTGGTCCTGGCTGTGCCGCTGCGCGGCGGTGGTCAGCTTGTCGTCGATGCTGAGCGGGTCGCAGCCGGCCTTCGCCCGCTCGGCGTTGGCCAGCTTGACGACCTCGGCGGCCTGGCCGCCGGTCCCGGCCCCGGCCACGCCCGTGCGGGTGGGGCTGGCGCTGGGGGCCTTGCTGCGCTCGGTGGACTGCCGCGACGGCGCGGTGGTGCGCGACGGCGCCGGCTTGGCCTTCTTCGACGGCGACGGCGACGGGGAGGGCGAGGCCGTGCTCGGCGAGGCGCTCGGCGTCGGTGTGGCCAGGGCGTCCAGCGGGGACTCCTGCGGGCCCGTGGGCCCCTCGACGACAGCGATCGGTTCGTCGCCGGCGGTCGGGGCGGTGTGCCCGTCGTCGCCACCGGGCAGCGCGAGGGCGGCCACGCCCAGGCTGACCACGAGGGTGGCCGCCGCGGCTGCCCCGCCGAGCACGACGGGGCGGGAGAGCCGTCGGTCGGCGCGTCGCCCGGCCCCGGCCCGTCCGGCTCGGCGGATCGGCGTCGTGGCGGCCGGTGCGTGGTGCGCGGGCAGTTCGACGGGGGCGGTGGGGTCCTCCGCCGGCCACGCGCCGGCGGCCTGCTCGAACCGGCCGTCGCCGCCCGGGTACGGGTCGGGGTGCCGCTCGGCCGGGTACCAGCCGGTGTCCCGGGCGTCGGGACCGTCAGCCGGGTGGGGTGCCTGGCCGGCGACCGGGTACGGGTCCTGCCCGTGACCGGCGTGACCGTCCGGGTGGTACGGGGCGTGCTCGGACCCGCTGCTCCGGTGGCCGGTGGTGTCGGCGCGACCAGCACCGTGCCACCGCGACGCCGCCTGTTCGTCGGCGGTCCACTGGGCGGTGGCCCGGTCGTCGGCCGGCCACCGCTGCTCGTCGGCCCGCCACTGGTCGGTGGGCCGGTCGTCGGGCTGCCAACGTGCGGTGGGCTCGTCGCGGTGCCACTGGTCGGCGGGTCGGTCGGGCTCGTCGCCGAACAGGTAGGACGACCGGGGGGCCGGGCGGTCGGTCAGCCACTCCGGGTCCTCGCCCGCCGGCTGCTCCGGGTGTCGGGAGGCCGCCGGGTCGAACGGATCTGTCCAGCCGTACACGCCTGTCGCCTCCACGGGTCGGTTGCGGGCCGGGGTGACGCTACGTGCGCGCCGGGAGCCGGAGCAACGTGGCTAAGGAAGAGTTAAGGGGAGTGCGGACGGGTGGGTGGAGTGTTCCGCCGTTCCGGAGCGTAGAGTGAAACTGTCCGGACAGTGCGTGTCCGCGCCTGGTGGCAGCCCCCCGACAGGTGGTCAGGTGGACGTGGAGATGATCTACGGCCTGCGAAAACTTGACGAAGGAGGGGGTTGCGACTCAATATGTAGATGTCGCCAGTCGCGCCCAGTCATGCCCAGAATTCGCTGGGAAGGCAGCCGCGTACGAATGGGCGCGCGTTGGCCGGCCCTTCCGGCAGCGCATATCAAGGAGTAGTCATGGCTAAGGCCCTCTACGGCCACGTAAGCGCGGCGCCCGACCGGCGTCTGCTCGACGAGGTCACCCGACTGCGTGCCCGGGTCCAGTCGCTGGAGTTCGAGATCACGCGGCTGCGTGCCGAGAACGATCGGCTCGCGGCGGCCGCTGCGGAGGCGGACGACCTGCTCCGTCTCACCGAGCCCGCGCTGACCTGAGACCGCAGGTCGCCGACAACTGAATCGCACCACGTAACGAGCGCGCCGACACGTCATGTGCCGGCGCGCAGCTCTGTCCGGCCCCGTGCGCGGCTCTGTCCGGCCCCCCGTGCGCGGCCCCGCCCGGCCCCGTGCGCGGCCCCGCCCGGCCCCGTGCGCGGCCCCGCCCGCGGCCCGTCCACCAGGGCACCGGCCCGGCCGGCGGGGCGGGTCGCGTACCGTGACCTCCCCGGTCAGGGGTTAGTCTGCGGGTTCGCCACCGGGTCCCCGCAGTCGGCGACGGGTACGGCGGCCACCGGACGAGGATCGAGAAGGTGCATCTCAAGAGCCTGACGGTGAAGGGCTTCAAGTCCTTCGCCTCCGCGACGACGCTGAAGCTGGAGCCGGGCATCACCTGCGTGGTCGGCCCGAACGGCTCCGGCAAGTCCAACGTCGTCGACGCCATCGCCTGGGTGCTCGGCGAGCAGGGCGCGAAGGCGCTGCGCGGCGGCAAGATGGAGGACGTCATCTTCGCCGGCACCGCCGGCCGGGCCCCGCTGGGCCGGGCCGAGGTGACCCTGACGATCGACAACACCGACGGTGCGCTGCCGATCGAGTACACCGAGGTCTCCATCACCCGTCGGATGTTCCGCTCCGGCGAGAGCGAGTACGAGATCAACGGCGACACCTGCCGCCTGCTCGACATCCAGGAACTGCTCAGCGACTCCGGCATCGGCCGGGAGATGCACATCATCGTCGGGCAGGGCCGCCTCGACGGCATGCTGCACGCCAAGCCGGAGGACCGGCGGGCGTTCATCGAGGAGGCGGCCGGCGTCCTCAAGCACCGCAAGCGCAAGGAGAAGGCGCTGCGGAAGCTCGACGCGATGCAGACCAACCTCAACCGGCTCACCGACCTCACCGCCGAGCTGCGCCGCCAGCTCAAGCCCCTGGGCCGGCAGGCCGAGGTGGCCCGCCGGGCCGCCGCGATCCAGGCCAACCTGCGCGACGCCCGGCTGCGCCTGCTCGCCGACGACCTGGCCACCCTGCGCGCCACCCTCGACCGGGAGATCGCCGACGAGACGGCGGTGCGGCAGCGGCGGGAGCAGGTCGAGGCCGAGCACACGGAGGTCCAGGCCCGCCTCGGCGAACTGGAAGCAGCGCTGGCCGAGGACGCCCCGCTGCTGGCCGCCGCGCAGGACACCTGGTACAAGCTCTCCGCCCTGTCCGAACGGTTCCGCTCCATCGAACAGCTGGCCCGGGAACGCCTGCGCCACCTCAGTGCCACGCCCGACGACGAGCGCCCCGGCCGCGACCCCGACCAGTTGGAGGCCGAGTCGGAGCGGGTCCGCGAGCAGGAGGAGGAGCTGCGCGCGGCCCTCACCGACGACCAGATCCGACTTGCCGAGGCCGTCGAACACCGGCAGGAACTGGAACGGCAGCTCGCCGCCGCCGAACGGGAACTGGTGGCCGCCGCGAAGGCGATCGCGGACCGTCGGGAGGGCCTGGCCCGACTCACCGGCCAGGTCAACTCCGCCCGCGCCCGCACCACCAGTGCCGGGGAAGAGATCGAACGGCTCGCCGCCGCGCACACCGACGCCATGACCCGCGCCGAGCAGGCCCAGGCCGAGCTGGACGCGGTCGCCGAGCAGTCCACCGAGGCGGACCGCGACAACGCCGACCTCGACGCCCGGCACGCCGAGGCGGTGGCCGCCCAGGAGGGGGCGCAGGCCACCGTGCGGTCGCTGACCGACGCCGAGCGGGCCGCGGAGAAGGACGCCGCGAGCTGGAAGGCCCGGGAGGAGGCCCTTGCGTTGGGGCTGCGCCGCAAGGACGGCGCGGGCGCCCTGCTCGCCCGCGCGGACGAGGTGCCCGGCCTGCTGGGCAGTCTCGCGGGGCTGCTCACCGTCGCTCCCGGGCAGGAGGCGGCGCTGGCCGCCGCGCTGGGTGGGCTCGCCGACGCGGTGGCCGTCACCGGGGTGGACGAGGCCGTCGAGGCGATGCGGCTGCTGAAGATCGCCGACGCGGGGCGGGCCGGCCTGCTGGTCGGTGGTCCCGAGGGGCCGGGCATGGTCGGCGGCGCGGACGCGTTGCGCCCGGCACTGCCCGACGGGGCCCGGTGGGCACCCGACCTGGTCGAGTGCCCGCCACAGATCCGCCCGGCGGTGCACCGGGCGCTGCGCGACGTGGTGGTGGTCGCCGACCTGGCCGCCGCCGCCGACCTGGCTGCCGGCAACCCGCAGCTGCGTGCGGTGACCCCGGACGGTGACGTGGTCGGGGCGTACGCGGCGGCCGGCGGCTCGGCGAAGGCACCGAGCTTCATCGAGGTGCAGGCGGCTGTCGAGGAGGCCCGCACCAACCGGCTCGCCGCCGAGCGGACCGCCGCGGAGCTGCGCGAACAACTGGTCGACGCGCGGGCCGAGGTGGCCGGCGCGAAGGAGGCGGTGCAGCACGCCGCCGCCGCGAAGCGGGAGGCCGAGAGCCACCGCAACGCCGCCGCGCGGCGACTGGCGGAACTGGGGGCCGCCGCCCGCTCCGCGAAGGCGGAGACCGACCGGCTCGGCGAGTCCCGGTCCCGCGCCGAGGCGGCCCGGGAGCGGGACCTGACGGCCCTGACCGAACTGGAGGAGCGGCTGCGGTTGGCGGAGTCGACGCCGATCGACGCCGAGCCCTCCACGGAGGAACGCGACCAGCTCGCCGCGACGGTGCCCCGCGCCCGGCAGAACGAGATGGAGGTGCGGCTGGCGGTGCGTACCGCCGAGGAGCGGGTCGCCTCGATCGCCGGCCGGGCCGACTCGCTGCGTCGGCAGGCCGCCGCGGAGCGGGCCGCCCGGGAACGGGTGGCCGCCCGGCGGGCCGCCCGGGCCCGTGGCGCGGGCATCGCGAAGGCCGTGGCCGGCGGTGCGCGGGAGGCGTTGACCCGGCTCGCGGTCTCCGTCGCGCGGGCCGAGGAGCAGCGCGACGCCGTCGCGCGCGAGCGCGCCACCCGCGAGGCCGAGTTGCAGGAGGTACGCGGGGCGGCCAAGCGGCTCGGCGCGGAGCTGGAACGGCTGACCAGCCAGGTGCACCGGGACGAGGTGGCCCGCGCCGAGCAGCGGCTGCGCATCGAGCAGTTGGAGGCGAAGGCGGCCGAGGACTTCGGGCTGGACGTGGAGACCCTGGTCGCCGAGTACGGCCCGACGCAGCCCGTCCCGCCCACCCCGGCCGACGTGGCCGCCGCCGAACGGGACGGCCTGCCGGTGCCCGAACCGGTCCGCTACGAGCGGCCGGTCCAGGAGAAGCGGGCCGCCAAGGCGGAACGGGAGCTGGCCCTGCTGGGCAAGGTCAACCCGCTCGCCCTGGAGGAGTTCGCCGCGCTGGAGGAACGCTTCAAGTTCCTCTCCGAGCAGCTGGAGGACCTCAAGGCCACCCGGCGGGACCTGCTCACCGTGGTCAAGGACGTCGACGAGCGGATCCTGGAGGTCTTCGCCAGCGCCTTCGCCGACACCGCGCGGGAGTTCGAGCAGGTCTTCACGGTGCTGTTCCCCGGCGGCGAGGGCCGGCTGGTGCTCACCGAACCCGACGACCTGCTCACCACCGGCGTCGAGGTGGAGGCCCGGCCGCCCGGGAAGAGGATCAAGCGACTGTCGTTGCTGTCCGGCGGCGAGCGGTCGCTGACGGCGGTGGCGATGCTGGTGGCGATCTTCCGGGCCCGGCCCAGCCCGTTCTACATCATGGACGAGGTCGAGGCGGCCCTGGACGACGTGAACCTGGGCCGGCTCATCACGCTGCTGGCGCAGCTGCGGGAGAAGAGCCAGCTCATCGTCATCACCCACCAGAAGCGCACGATGGAAGTCGCCGACGCGCTCTACGGCGTGACCATGCGCGGCGGCGTGACACAGGTGATCAGCCAGCGGCTCAACCGGGCCGACGACGGGCAGGAGAACAACGAGTGAGTCGGGAACGCGCCACGGCGCTCCTGGTGGACTTCGACGGCGTGCTGCGCCGCTGGGACCCGGCGGTGGCCGCCGGGGTCGAGCGGGAGTACGGCCTCACCGAGGGCGTCCTCGGGGAGATCGCGATGTCGTGGGGGCTGCTCCAGCCCGTGCTGACCGGCCGGGTCAGCCACGCCGGCTGGATGGCCAGCGTCGCCGACGCGTTGATCCCGTCGGTCGGTGACCCGGCGCGGGCCCGCGCGGCGGTCGAGCAGTGGCAACGCTACCGGGGCGAGGTCGACGCCGACGTGCTGGCGTTCGTCCGGGACGCCCGGGCGGCGGGGATCCGGGTGGGGTTGGGCACCAACGCCACCGACGTGCTCGATGACGACCTCGCGGCGCTCGGGCTCACCGGCGAGCTGGACGTGGTGGTCAACTCCTCCGTCGTGGGCGTGCACAAGCCGGCGAAGGAGTACTTCGAGGCGGCCTGCGCCGCGCTGGAGACCCCGCCGTCGCGGGTGCTGTTCGTCGACGACGAGGACCGGGCGGTGCGCGGTGCCCGGGTCGCCGGCCTGTCCGCGCACCGCTGGAGCGGGCCGGGCGACCTGGGCTACCTGCGGCGGGCCCTGGCGTCCTGAACCACCCACCGGCGAGCGCCGTGGACACCGCTCGCCGCCGAGCGCCGTCGACGCGGTCCCGGATCAGGTCCGCCACGTGCCCCGGGGCTCAGTCGGCGGTGGCGAGCTGCTGCCGGGCCACCTCGCGCAGGTGACCGTCGGAGGTGGTGCCCTCGATCACCACCTCCGACGCCCGGCCGGAGTGGGTCAGCGTCGCCACCGCGTTGCCGAAGTAGGGGCCGGCCAGCTTCCTCCACCGCACCGAGGGGCGGCGCACCCCGGCCGAGCGGGCCAGGGCCCGGGTCACCCCCGACGGGCCGGCCGACCAGCCGAGCCGCATCAGCGGTCGCAGGCCCGCCGGCACCTGGTTGTGCAAGGGTGAGCAGGTGAGCTGGTGCACCGGGGTGCGGACGGCGGCGTCGGTGAACCGGGCCCGGGCCACGTACGAGTGGTGCACGTCACCGGACAACACGCTGATCGACGCCGGGGGCGGGTACGCCGGCCCGGAGCCCTTGCGGTCGTCGGGTGCGCCGGGGGTGCCGCTGCCCAGCCGGGCGAACAGCGCGCCGAGGGCTTCGAAGGAGCGCCGGAACGCGGCCCAGTGTTCGAGGTCGATCCCGCGGCGCAGCTTCTCGGCCAGCCCGGCGACCCACGGCCGCCGGGAGTCGGCCAGCTTCTCGTTCCACGACTCGACGTGGTGGATGCCGGGCGGCAGCAGCCAGGGCAGCGAGGAACCGACCACCAGGTGGTCGTAGACGCCGTGCGCCCGGTCGAGGAACCAGGCCCACTCGCCCGCCGGAAGCATCGCCCGCCGGGTGGGTTCCAGGACCCGGCTGCACCGGTTGTCGAGCATGACCAGCCGGGTGCGGCCCAGGTCGAGGGAGTAGCTCCACTGGTACTGCACGGCCCGCCAGCGCTCCGTGTCGTGGGCGAGGTCGGCCTCGGTGTCGACGCGTCGGCCGAACTCGTGCAGCACGGACGTGGCGTCCCCGGCGGCGGTGACCTTCGCGTACAGGGGGTCGGCGGCGATCTCGTCCGGGTCGAGGTTGCCCAGGTGCTGGTACACCCAGTAGGAGGCGAGGCCGCTGGTGATCCGCTCGGCCCACCAGGGCTGCTCGCGCATGTCGGCCCGCCAGGAGGCGGAGGTGTTCCAGTCGTCGATCACCTCGTGGTCGTCGAAGATCATCACGCTGGGCACGGTGGAGAACAGCCAGCGGATCTCCGGGTCCCGCCACGACTCCAGATAGAGCTTGGTGTACTCGTCGAAGGTCACCACCTGGGTGGCCGGCGCGCCCTCCGGCCGGCGGCGGCGTCGCTTGAGCAGCCGCCGCACCGTGGGCGAGGTCTCGTCGGCGTACACCTGGTCGCCGAGCAGCACCAGCAGGTCGGGCCGGTCGGCGCGCTCGGGCGCGGCCAGCAGCCGGCGGGCGTACGCGTCGAGGGCGTCCGGCGGCAACCTGCGGGTGGTGGCGTGCTGGGTGGTCTCCCGACACGAGCCGAAGACCAACCGGACCGGCTGGTCGAGGTCGTCGGCCGTCCGGGTGCGGATCAGGCTGGGCGGGAACCGCCCGTCGGGCAGCGGCCACACCACCTGGTCGTCGAGCAGCACCTCGTAGCTGGTGGCGCTGCCGGGGGTGAGACCCGCCACGACGACGAGGGCGTAGTGGTGCTCGTACGCCGAGAAGGTGGGCGCGGAGCCGGTGGCGCCGTCGGCCGTGCGGACGGTCACCACCGCGGGCCCGCTGGTCTCCACCCAGACGGTGGCCCGCGTGCCGACGACCCGGCGCAGCAGGGGGCCGATGAGCAGCTCGGCGGGCATGCGGACCTCCAGGGGTGAGAGTGCTTCGTCCTTACTACCCGACCGGCGGTCGCGTCACTGCTGGGTGTGGGCGAGACTACCGTCGCGGTTCTCGCCGGTTCGCCGGGAGCGGTGGCTGAGACGCGGTCGCCGCCATCTGACAGGATTTCGGCATGACGGAATACCTCCTCATCGCTCTCGCCCTGCTCGGCGTGCTGATCATCGGCGGCATCGGGCTGGTCGTGCCGAAGCTGCGCCGGCGGCCGGAACCGCCGCTGCCGCGTACGGAGGTCGACACCCGGGCGGAGGAGGACCTGGCCGGCCCGCCGGTGCAGGTGCCGGAGTCCGACCTGTCCACCGGGATCCTGGTCGAGCCGCCGGTCGTCGCACCCCCGCCCGTGGAGGTGCCCGAGCCCACCGCCGGCCGGCTGGTGCGGCTGCGCTCCCGGCTGTCCCGTTCCCAGAACGTCTTCGGCCAGGGCCTGCTCGGCCTGCTCAGCCGCGACCGACTCGACGAGGACGTCTGGGAGGAGATCGAGGACAGCCTCATCACCGCCGACGTCGGCATCGACGCCACCCGCGAGATCGTCGACCGGCTCCGCGAGCGGACCCGGGTGCTCGGCACCCGCTCCGCCGCCGAGCTGCGTGCCCTGCTCGCCGCCGAGCTGGTCAACGCCCTCGACCCCGGCATGGACAGGTCGCTGCGGACCATCCCGACGCAGGGCGTGCCGGCGGTGCTGCTCGTGGTCGGGGTCAACGGCGCCGGCAAGACCACCACCTGCGGCAAGATCGCCCGGGTGCTGATCGCCGACGGCCGGACCGTGCTGCTCGGCGCGGCCGACACGTTCCGCGCAGCCGCCGCCGACCAGTTGGAGACGTGGGCCGGCCGGGTCGGCGCGGAGACCGTGCGCGGCCCGGAGGGCGCCGACCCGGCCAGCGTCGCCTTCGACGCGGTGAAGCGCGGCATCGACACCGGGGTGGACACCGTGCTCGTCGACACCGCCGGCCGCCTGCAGAACAAGATCGGCCTGATGGACGAGCTGGGCAAGGTCAAGCGGGTGGTGGAGAAGCACGGCCCGATCGACGAGACCCTGCTGGTGCTCGACGCCACGACCGGGCAGAACGGCCTGGAGCAGGCCCGGGTGTTCACCGAGGTGGTCAACGTGACCGGGGTGGTGCTGACCAAGCTCGACGGCACCGCCAAGGGTGGCATCGTGATCGCCGTGCAGCGCAAGCTCGGCATCCCGGTAAAGCTGGTCGGCCTCGGTGAGGGCCCCGACGACCTGGCCCCGTTCGACCCGGCGCAGTTCGTGGACGCGCTGCTGGGCACCGAGGCCCCCGGCCGGGACGCGTAACCTTCCAGTGGCGAGCGACGATCGCGCGTACGCGGGCTGGCGCGACCCGAGCCAGCCGACGCAGCGCCTCGGGAGACCGTACGTGACTTCGCAGGAGATTCCGCTGCACGGCGGGAACGTCAGCACCGTGGTGCGGGTGGGCGACACCGTCCGGCGCAACGTCGGGCCGTGGACGCCGTCGGTGCACGCCCTGCTGCGGCACCTGGAATACGTCGGGTTCACCGGCGCGCCCCGCGCCCTCGGCATGGACGAGCGCAACCGGGAGGTGCTGTCGTACCTGGAGGGGGAGTGCGGGGAATACCCGCTGGCCCCGCACTGGGTCACCGACGAGGCGCTGGTGACCGTCGCCACCATGCTGCGGATGTTCCACGACGCCCAGTACGGCTTCGTGCCGCCGCCGCAGGCGGTGTGGCGCTCCTTCGGCCCGCCGCCGCCGGACACCGAGGTGATCTGCCACCACGACGCCGCCCCGCACAACGTGATCTGGCGGCCCGACGGCACGCTGGGGCTGATCGACTTCGACCTGGCATCGCCGGGCGCGCGGATCTACGACGTGGCGTACGCGGCCTGGACGTGGGTGCCGATCTTCTCCGACCGGGACTCGATCACCCTCGGCTGGAAGCGTCCCGACCGGCCCCGCCGACTGCGGCTGTTCGCCGACGCGTACGGGCTGATCCCCCGGGACCGGCACCGGCTGATCCGCACCATCCGCAAGCGGATCGTCGACCACGTCGAGGGCATCCGCCGGATGGCCGCCGCCGGTGAGCCGGCCTTCGTCCGGATCGTGCACAAGGGCCACCTGCGCCGGCCGATGCGGGATCTGCGGCTGCTCGACTACGAGCGGCACGCCCTGGAGTACGCCCTGCGCTGAGTGGACGGCGGGTGAACGGCCGGTTTCGGGCACCCGCCGCCCGCTCTGCCGGGGCTGCCCGTGGTCCGGTGGACCGGCCGTGACCGTACGGCCGATCCACCCCCGGCCATGCGCCCGAGGTGTGCGGTCTTCTTCACATGTTCGAAACAACCCGTCACCGTCCGGAAACCGGGCGGGGACCGAAGGTGAAACAGGCGGCGGCGAGGCTTCCGCGCAACCGGTGGACGGGCGACGCTGCCCCGGAAGCCGCGAAGGAGGGAACTTCACCTTTTAGGAGGCCAGCGTGCCTGACGCACCGACGATCGACACCGGCAACACCGCGTGGTTGCTGGTGTCGAGCGCGATCGTGTTGCTCATGACGCCGGGTCTGGCGCTGTTCTACGGCGGCCTGAACCGGTCCAAGGGCGTCCTCAACATGATGATGATGAGCTTCTCGGCGATCGGGCTTGTCAGCATCCTTTGGCTGTTCTACGGCTTCTCCATCGCCTTCGGCGACGACAAGGGCTCGGTCATCGGCGACCCGGCCCAGTACCTCGGCACCAAGACCTTCATGGCCGAGACCGACCTGTGGGGCGAGACCGGAATCCCGCTCTACGTGTTCATGGCGTTCCAGATGATGTTCGCGATCATCACGGTCGCGCTGATCAGCGGGGCGATCGCCGACCGCGCCAAGTTCTCCGGCTGGCTGCTGTTCGCCTTCGGCTGGGCCACCCTGGTCTACTTCCCGGTGGCGCACTGGGTGTGGGGCGGCGGCTTCATCGGCGCGGGCCTCGGTGCCCTGGACTTCGCCGGTGGCACCGCCGTGCACATCAACGCGGGCGCCGCGGCGCTGGCGCTGGTGCTGGTGCTCGGCAGGCGGCTCGGTTGGCCGCGCGAGACCATGAAGCCGCACAACGTCCCGATGGTGGCGCTCGGTACCGGTCTGCTGTGGTTCGGGTGGTTCGGCTTCAACGCCGGCTCCGAGCTGACCGCCGACTCCACCACCGGCATCGCCTTCCTCAACACCCAGGTCTGCACCGCCGCCGCCGTACTCGGCTGGCTGGTGGTGGAGAAGATCCGCGACGGCCGTCCGACCCTGGTCGGCGCGTCCTCCGGTGCCATCGCCGGGCTGGTCGCGATCACCCCGGCGTGTGCCTTCGTCGCCCCCTGGGCGGCCGTGCTGCTCGGTGTCGTCGCCGGTGCGGTCTGCGCCCTCGCGGTCGGCCTGAAGTACCGGCTCGGCTACGACGACTCGCTCGACGTGGTCGGCGTGCACTTCGTCGGCGGCTGGATCGGCTGCCTCTGGATCGGCCTGTTCGGCACCACCTCGGTCAGCTCGCTGGTCGAGAACGAGGGCCTGTTCTACGGCGGCGGGGTGGCCCAGCTCGGAGTGCAGGCGCTCAGCGCGCTGATCGTCACCGTGTACTCCTTCGTGGTGGCCTTCGCCCTCGGCTTCGCCATCGAGAAGACCATCGGCTTCCGGGTCTCCGCCGAGGCCGAGGTGCAGGGCATCGACATCGCGGAGCACGCCGAGACCGGCTACGACCTGTCGTCCGCCGGCGGCACCAGCGGTGGCGCGTTCGCGATGGCCGGAATCGGTACCCCCGCTCCTGGTGAGGATAAGCCGGCCGTGGCGGAGACCGCCGCGCCGGTCAACGAGAAGGTCGCCGGTTAACGTTCCTGGGATGGAGGGGTTGGACATGAAGCTGGTGACCGCGGTCATCAAGCCGTACCAGCTGGACGCGGTGAAGGAGGCCCTGCACGCCCTCGGCGTGGCCGGCCTGACCGTCAGCGAGGTCCAGGGGTACGGCCGGCAGAAGGGGCACACCGAGGTCTACCGGGGTGCCGAGTACACGGTCGAGTTCCTGCCCAAGATCCGGGTGGAGGTGCTGACCGATGAGATCGACGTCGAGAAGATCGTCGACGCCATCGTCGGTGCCGCCCGGACGGGCAAGATCGGCGACGGCAAGGTCTGGGTGACCGGGGTCGAGGAGGTCGTCCGGGTCCGCACCGGCGAGCGCGGCCTGGACGCCCTGTAGCTGGACGCCCTGTAGGAGGAAGGCCGCAGATGACCTCGTTGATCAAGAAGAGCACGGACGAACCGGACCTCTTGATCAACGAGGTCGTCGGCGTGCCCGGCGGCATCGGCCAGGCCGCCCGCACCGCCCGTGCGGACGCCTTCGACCGGTGGCTCGCCGGGCTGCTGCCCCCGCGCGACGGGGTGGCCCTGGTCGCGGTCGGCGGCCTCGGTCGGCGGCAGTGCGCCCCGTACGGCGACCTGGACCTGGTCCTCCTCCACGCCGGGGTGCCCGGCATCGACGAGTTGGCCGCCGCCCTGTGGTATCCCGTCTGGGACGCCAATCTTCGGCTCGACCACTCGGTGCGCACCGTCGCCGAGGCGCTGTCCGTCGCCCAGGACGACGTCAAGGTGGCCCTCGGCCTGCTCGACGCCCGGCTGGTCGCCGGCGACCCCGCCCTCGCCGAGACCCTCGCGCGCAGCGCCACCGACCACTGGCGGCGCACCGCCGTGCGGCAGCTCGGCCCGCTGCGCGAACTCACCACCGCCCGCTGGCAGGCCCACGGTGAGCTGGCCTTCCTGCTGGAGGGTGACCTCAAGGAGGCCGCTGGCGGGCTGCGCGACGTGGGCATCCTGCGGGCCGTCGCCCTGGCCGGCGTCACCGACGCGCTGCGGCCCGCCGTCCGCGCCGCCCACCTGCGTCTGCTCGACACCCGCGACGCGCTGCACCACCAGGTCGGCCGCCGGGTCGACCGGCTCGTCGCCCAGGAGCGCGACGGGGTGGCCGCCCGGCTCGGGTTGCGCGGTGCGCCCGAGGCCGCGCAGGGCACGGGCAGCGACGGGGACGCGTTACTGCGCCGGATCGCGGGCGACGCCCGGACCGTCCGGCACGCCCTCGACGACGCTTTCCGGGCCGCCGACCGGCTCCGTGCCGGCCGCCGCCGGGGGGCCGACGGCCGGCCGCTGCGCCGCCCGGTCGCCCGGGACGTGGTCGAGCACGACGGCGAACTGGTGCTGGCCCGGACCGCCATCGGAGCCCGTCCCGACCCGAGCCTGTCGCTGCGGGTGGCCGCCGCCGCGGCGACCACCGGCCTGCCGATCGCCCGGGCGACCTGTGAGTGGCTGGCCGCGTACTGCCCGCCGCTGCCGACGCCCTGGCCGGTCGAGGCGAGGTCCGCGCTGGTCACCCTTCTCGGCGCCGGCCCCGGCCTGTTGCCGGCCTGGGAGACCTGCGACCGGTACGGGCTGATCGACGGCTGGCTGCCGGAGTGGACCCGGATGCGCAGCCTGCCCCAGCACAACCCGGTGCACCGGTTCACCCTCGACCGGCACCTGGTGCAGGCGGCTTTCGAGGCGGGCCGGCGCACCCGCGAGGTCGACCGCCCCGACCTGCTGCTGCTCGGTGCCTTCCTGCACGACATCGGCAAGGGGCTGCCGGGCGACGAGCCCGGCGCGGCGGCCGACCACTCCGTCGTCGGTGCGCCGATCGCCGAGGCGGTGGCCACCCGGATCGGCCTGCCCGAGGACGAGGCGGCGCTGATCGGCACGCTGGTCCGGCTGCACCTGCTGCTGCCCGACGTGGCCACCCGCCGGGACCTCGCCGACCCGGTCACCATCGGCCGGGTCGCCGAGGCCGTCGGCGACGTGACCACCCTCGACCTGCTGCACGCCCTGGTCCGCGCCGACGCCGCCGCCACCGGCCCGGCCGCCTGGTCGGACTGGAAGGGCCGGCTGGTCGCCGAACTGGTCGCCCGGGTCCGTACCACGCTGGACACCGGCGCCGTGCCGCAGCCGCCCGCCCCGGATCCGGCCCTGGTGGCGGGACCGCTGCCGGTCGTCCACCTGACGGGGGACCGGGTGGCGGTGGCCGCGGCGGACCGGCGGGGTCTGCTCGCGACGGTGGCCGGCTGCCTGGCCCTGCACCGGCTGGAGGTGCTCGCCGCCGACGCCTCGACCGTCGACGGCCGGGCGCTGGTCGAGTGCCGGGTGCAACCCCGGTACGGGCTGCCGGCCGACCCGGTGGCCCTCAGCGCAGACCTGCGACGCGCGGTGGGCGGTGACGTCTCGGTGACCCAGCGGCTGCGCGGCCGGGCGCTGGCCGCCCGGGGGTCCGGGGCCGAGCCGAGGGTGGTCTGGCACCGCGACGCCGCCACCGACGCGGTCCTGCTGGAGTTGCGGGCGGCCGACGCGGCCGGCCTGCTGTACCGGGTGACCAGCGCGTTGGACGCCGCCGGGGCGCACGTTCGCGCGGCCCGGATCTCCACCCTCGGCGGCGACGTGGTGGACGCCTTCTACCTGGTCGGTGGCTGGCCCGACGACGACGAGCGGGACCGCCTGGAGGCGGCCGTCCTCGCGGCCGTCTGAGCGTCTGCGGTGTCGGTGGAGCCGGCGGTGCTGACGGTGTCGGCGGTGCCGGCGGTGCTGACGGTGTCGGCGGTGCCGGCGGTGCTGACGGTGTCGGCGGTGCCGGTCGCCACGTCCCGCCCGGTCGGCGCCCCGGAGGGCCCGGTCGGCGGCCGGCCCGCTCACCGGACGGGCGCGGGCGGCTGTGGCCGGGCCGGAGCGCCCGCCGGGGCGGCGGGCTACCCTAGCGGTGGCCGGACGTCTCGCCCGGCCGCGCCTGTGCCCGCCGGAACACTGACAAACGGGATGTTCGCGTGTTTGACACCTTGAGTGACCGCCTCTCCGGGATCTTCACCAAGCTCCGCGGCAAGGGCCGGCTCACCGACGCCGACATCGACGCCACCGCGCGCGAGATCCGCCTCGCGCTGCTGGAGGCCGACGTCGCGCTGCCGGTGGTCAAGGGCTTCATCGCGAACGTCAAGGAACGCGCCCGTGGGGCCGAGGTCTCGCAGGCGTTGAACCCGGCCCAGCAGATCATCAAGATCGTCAATGAGGAACTGGTCACCGTCCTCGGCGGCGAGAACCGGCGGCTCCAGTTCGCCAAGCAGCCGCCGACCGTGATCATGCTGGCCGGTCTCCAGGGTTCCGGCAAGACCACCCTCGCCGGCAAGCTGGCCCGCTGGCTCAAGGCCCAGGGCCACCAGCCGCTGCTGGTCGCCGCCGACCTCCAGCGTCCCAACGCCGTCGGGCAGCTCCAGGTGCTCGGTGGCCGGGCCGGCGTCGAGGTGTACGCCCCGGAGCCCGGCAGCGGCGTCGGTGACCCGGTGCAGGTCGCCCGCGCCTCGATCGAGCACGCGAAGCGGGCCGCCCGCGACATCGTCATCGTGGACACCGCCGGCCGACTCGGCATCGACGCCGAGATGATGGCGCAGGCCGCGAACATCCGCGACGCCGTCCAGCCCGACGAGGTCATCTTCGTCATCGACGCGATGGTCGGGCAGGACGCGGTGCGTACCGCCGAGGCGTTCCGCGACGGCGTCGGCATCACCGGCGTGGTCCTGTCCAAGCTCGACGGCGACGCCCGGGGTGGCGCGGCGCTGTCGGTCCGGGAGATCACCGGGCAGCCGATCCTGTTCGCCTCCACCGGCGAGAAGCTGGAGGACTTCGACGTCTTCCACCCCGACCGGATGGCCAGCCGGATCCTCGGCATGGGCGACGTCCTCACTCTGATCGAGCAGGCCGAGCAGGCCTTCGACACCGATCAGAAGGACAAGATGACCGCCAAGCTGATGGGCGGCGAGCAGTTCACCCTGGAGGACTTCCTCGACCAGCTCATCGCGGTTCGCCGGATGGGCCCGATCGCCAACGTGCTGGCGATGATGCCCGGCATGGGGCAGATGAAGGACCAGCTCGCCGAGCTGGACGACAAGCACTTCGACCGGGTCACCGCGATCATCCGGTCGATGACCCCCGCCGAACGCACCAACCCGAAGATCATCAACGGCTCCCGCCGGGCCCGCATCGCCTCCGGTTCGGGCGTCACGGTGATGGACGTCAACCAGCTGCTCAACCGCTTCACCGACGCCCAGAAGATGATGAAGCAGATGGGCGGCATGATGGGCCTGCCCGGCGGCGGGCGGCGCAAGGCGACCAAGAGCCCGAAGAACAAGCGCAAGGGCACCAAGGGCGGCAACCGGCCGCGCACCGGGGCGGGCGCCGGGATGCCGGGCGGCTTCCCGGGCGGCATGCCGCAGCTCCCGCCGGGGATGAACCCGGACGACCTGGCCGCGGGCCAGGGGCTGCCGCCGGGCTTCAAGCTTCCGAAGATCGATTTCAACAAGCTCGGCAAGGGCGACAAGCCGCGCTGACCGCGCGCCGGGCGGGGCTGCTCACGCACGACGGGCCGTGATCCGGTAGGACTGTCACATGGCTCTGCATGTGCGCGGTGTGCTCCTGCCCGACGACGAGGTCCGGGATCTCTGGCTGGTCGGCGACCGGGTCACCTTCGAACCGGTGCCCGGCGCGGAGACCGTCGCCGACGGCGGGTTCGTCCTGCCGGGTCTCGTCGACGCGCACTGCCACATCGGCATCGCCCGGGGCGGCGCGCCGATCGCCTCGCTCGACCAGGCCCGCGAACTGGCCCGCACCGACGCCGCCGCCGGGGTGCTCGCCATCCGCGACGCCGGGTCGCCGTACCCGTACCCGGAACTCGACGACGAGCCGGAGCTGCCGCGACTGGCCCGCGCCGGCCGGCACATCGCCCCGCCCAGGCGCTACCTGCGCGACATCGGCGTAGAGGTGGGGGCGGCGGAGGTCGCCGCCACCGTCGCCGAGCAGGCCACCGCGGGCAACGGGTGGGTCAAGCTGGTCGGCGACTGGATCGACCGGGGTGTCGGCGACCTGGCGCCGGCCTGGGACGCCGACACCATGACGGCGGCCGTCGAGGCCGCCCACGCCGCCGGGGTGCGCGCCGCCGTGCACACGTTCAGCGAGTCCGCCGTGGAGATCATGGTGCGCGCCGGAGTGGACTCGGTCGAGCACGGCACCGGCCTGAGCCTCGACCTGATCGACCTGATGGCCCGGCAGGGCACCGCGCTGGTCCCCACGATGATCAACATCCGGACCTTCGGCGGCATCGCCGAACAGGCCCGCGCCAAGTTCCCCGGGTACGCCGACCACATGATCGCCCTGCGCGACCGCTTCCCCGAGGTGGTCCGCGCCGCGTACGAGGCGGGCGTGCCGATCTACGTGGGCACCGACGCGGGCGGCGGCATCGACCACGGGCTCGCCGCCGAGGAGATGCTGCTCCTGCACGAGCAGGCCGGCATGGCGGCCGAGGACGTCCTCGCCGCCGCGTCCTGGGGCGCACGCGGGTGGCTCGGCTTCGCCGGCCTGGTCGAAGGCGGCCTCGCCGACCTCACCGTCTACCCGACCGATCCGCGCACCGACCTCTCCGTCGTGCGGGCCCCGTCGCGGATCGTCCTGCGCGGGCGCGTCGTCCGCTGACCGGGCGGGCAGGCGGCGCGAGTCGCGGTAGGCGGGCGCGTCCGCCGCGCCGGACGGCCCGACCTGCCGCACGCTGGGCTGAGCGTGACGCGCCTGCCCGGCCGCGTCGGCGGCGGGGGCGGCGCATAGGATGTGCGGTCATGGCACGCGTGCTCACTCCCCGTGCGGAGGACTTTCCCCGCTGGTACCAGGACCTGATCGCCAAGGCGAAGCTGGCCGACAACGGCCCGGTGCGCGGGACGATGGTCATCCGACCGGCCGGCTACGCCATCTGGGAGCGGATGCAGTCCGAGATGGACGACCGGATCAAGGCGGCCGGCGCGGAGAACGCGTACTTCCCGCTGTTCATTCCGGAGAGCTACCTCAAGCGTGAGGCCGAGCACGTCGAGGGCTTCTCGCCGGAGCTGGCCGTGGTCACCCACGGTGGCGGCAAGCAGCTCGCCGAGCCGGTGGTGGTGCGCCCCACCAGCGAGACGGTCATCGGTGAGTTCATGGCCAAGTGGATCGACTCCTACCGGGACCTGCCGCTGCTGCTCAACCAGTGGGCGAACGTGGTCCGCTGGGAACTGCGCCCCCGCATCTTCCTGCGCACCAGCGAGTTCCTCTGGCAGGAGGGGCACACCGCGCACGCGACCCGCGCGGACGCCCGCGCCTACGCCCGGCGGATCCTGCACGAGGCGTACGAGGACCTGATGGTCAACGTGCTGGGCATCCCGGTGGTGGTGGGCCTGAAGACCGCCCGGGAGCGGTTCGCCGGGGCCACCGCCACGTACACCTGCGAAGGCATGATGGGCGACGGCAAGGCCCTCCAGCTCGGCACGAGCCACGAGCTGGGGCAGAACTTCGCCAGGGCGTTCGACATCAGCTACTCCTCGGCCGAGGGCGGCCGGGAACACGCCTGGACGACCTCCTGGGGCACCTCGACCCGGATGCTCGGCGGCCTGATCATGTGCCACGGCGACGACAACGGCCTGCGGGTGCCGCCGCGGCTCGCGCCGATCCAGGCGTACGTCATGGTGGTCAAGGACGGCGAGGGTGTCGGCGCGGCGGCGGCCGAGCTGCGCGACGCGCTGCGCGACGCCGGTGTCCGGGTCGCGCTCGACGACCGCACCGACACCCCGTTCGGCCGCCGGGCCGTCGACGCGGAGCTGCGCGGCTATCCGGTACGCGTCGAGGTCGGCCCCCGCGACCTGGCCACGGGCAACGCGGTCGTGGTCCGGCGTACGGACGGCTCGAAGGCTCCCACGCCGGTGGCCGACGTGGTCGGGGCGGTGCGGGCCGCCCTGGAGGCCGACCAGCGGGCGCTGCACGACCAGGCCCTCGCCCACCGGCAGTCCCGCACCGTGGAGGTCGCCACGCTGGACGAGGCGATCGAGGCGGCGGCCACCGGTTGGGCGCGGGTGCCGTGGTCGGCGGTCGGGGTCGACGGCGAGGCGAAGGCCAACGGTCAGGGCGTCACGGTGCGCTGCCTGCTCCGCGCCGACGGCTCGGTGCCCGACACGGAGGACGAGTCGGACCTGGTGGCGATCCTGGCACGCGCCTACTGACCCACGGGTGGTGTCGATGGTCGGCGGGGTCGCGTGCCGCCGGTAGGGTTCGGGGCGTGAGGTTCGAACCAGGGCGGCTGGTGGTGCACCGCAACGTGCGGCGGGGGCGGATCGGCTGGGTCCGGCCCGCCCGGGTGGTCAGCGACGACGAGCGGGGTCTCCTGCTCTGGGTCGCCCGCGACACCCCGGTGGCCAGCGAGGTCACCGAGGCCGGCCTGGGGATGCGGGCGGTGCCGTTCACCGAGTGGATCTCGTCTTCGTACCGGCTGGCCGAGGGGCGGTGGAGCGGTCCGCCGCTGCTGAAGTTCCTGCCCACCGGGGCGGCCCACTCCGTCTGGTGGTTCCGGGGCGACGACGGCCGCTTCGTCGGCTGGTACGTCAACCTGGAGGAGACCGGCGTTCGCTGGGACGACGGCACGCTGGCCGGCGTCGACGTGGTGGACCAGGACCTCGACGTGCTCGTCCGCCCGGACCGGGGCTGGGAGTGGAAGGACGAGGACGAGTTCGTCGAGCGGCTGGCCTTCCCCGAGCACTACTGGGTGTCCGACCCCGATGCCGTCCGGGCCGAGGGCAAGCGGGTGATCGCCCGCGCCGAGGCGGGGGAGTTCCCCTTCGACGGCACCTGGTGTGACTTCGTGCCGCCCGACGGGTGGACGACCCCCGACCGGCTACCGCCCGGCTGGGACCGGCGGCCCGTCCGGTAAGGTGTTCTCCGTCACTACCGACCCCTCGTCGGGTGGTCCGGGTGGTCCGGTGCGAGCGATCCGGCGTCGATCTGGCAGAATGGCTGGCTGGTATCCGGCGTGTGTTCGGCGCCCTCTAACCCGGGCACGTCGCCAGTCCACCGAGTTGTCTCCGGCCCAACCCCACTGTGCCGGTCGGCGCTCACCCGTGCACCGCCCGTCGTCGGGCCGGTGAGATCGCAACAGGAGCGAAACAACTGTGGCCGTAAAGATCCGGCTCCTGCGGATGGGCAAGATCCGCAACCCGCAGTACCGCATCGTCGTCGCCGACTCGCGCACCAAGCGCGACGGCCGGGCGATCGAGTTCGTCGGTGTCTACCAGCCGAAGGAAGACCCTTCGGTCATCGAGGTCAGGTCGGAGCGGGTCCAGTACTGGCTGTCCGTCGGCGCCCAGCCGAGCGAGGCGGTGCAGCGGCTGCTGGAGCTGACCGGTGACTGGCAGAAGTTCAAGGGCCTGCCGGCCCCGCCGCCGCTGAAGGTCGCCCCCGAGCGGGCCGACCGCAAGGCGGCCTACGAGGCCGAGGCGAAGGCTGCGGCCGGTCTGGCCGACGCCCCGACCAAGCCGGCCAAGAAGGCCGCCAAGGCCGAGGCGCCGAAGGCTGAGGAGCCGAAGGCCGAGGAGCAGGCCCCTGCGGACTCCGGCGAGCAGGCCTGACATGGCTCTGCGTCCCGCGTTGGAGCACCTGGTCAAGGGCATCGTGGATCACCCCGACGACGTGCGCGTCCGGATGGTCGACTCCCGTCGGGGCAAGCGGCTGGAAGTCCGCGTGCACCCGGAGGACCTGGGTACGGTGATCGGGCGGTCCGGCCGGACCGCCAAGGCGCTGCGCCAGGTGATCGGCTCCATCGGTGGGCGCGGCGTGCGCGTCGACATCGTCGACTCGTACTGATGCTGCTCATCGTCGGCAGGATCGGCAAGCCGCACGGCATCCGCGGTGAGGTCACCGTGGAGGTGCGGACCGACGAGCCCGAGACGCGGTTCGCCCCCGGCGCGGTGCTGCGCACCGAGCCGGGGGCGACGCCCTCGTCCAGGCCGCGTGACACCGGGCCGGCGGCGCCGCCGGCCGGGCCGCCCAGCGGAGCACCGGCCGCCGGTGCCGCGTCGCCGCAGCCCGCCACCGACACCGGCGTGCCGTTCCGGGTGCCCGCCGAACTGACCGTGGAGGCCGCACGCTGGCACCAGGGCCGGCTGCTGGTCGCCTTCGACGGCGTGTTCGACCGTGACGTCGCCGAGGCGCTGCGTGGCACCCTGCTCGCGGTGGACAGCGCCGACGTCGCCCCGCCGGAGGATCCGGAGGAGTTCCACGACCACCAACTCGTGGGGCTGGCCGTGGTCACGACCGACGGCGAGCGGCTGGGCGAGGTCGCCCGGATCGACCACGCGCCGGCCTCGGACCTGCTGGTGCTGCGCCGGCCCGAGGGGCGTACGGCGCTGATCCCGTTCGTGAAGGCGATCGTGCCGAAGGTCGACCTCGCGGGTGGCCGGGTCGTGGTGGATCCGCCGGCCGGCCTGCTCGACCTGTAGAACGGCGGAACACCCCCGATGCGCGTCGACATCGTGTCGATCTTCCCTGAGTACTTCGCGCCGCTGGAGCTGTCGCTGATCGGGCGGGCCCGGAACAGCGGCACGCTGCGGCTGGCCGTGCACGACCTGCGGGGCTGGACCCACGACGTGCACCGCACGGTCGACGACACCCCGTACGGCGGCGGCCCCGGCATGGTGATGCGGCCGGAGCCGTGGGGTGCGGCGCTGGACGCCCTCGCCCCGGCGGACCTGACCCCACCCCGGCTGCTGGTGCCCTCGCCCACCGGCGTGCCCTTCAGTCAGGCGCTGGCGCACGAACTGGCCGCCGAGCCGCACCTGCTGTTCGCCTGCGGCCGGTACGAGGGCATCGACCAGCGGGTGCTCGACCACGCCGCGACCCGGATGCCGGTGACCGAGGTCAGCCTCGGCGACTACGTGCTCTTCGGCGGTGAGGTCGCGGTGCTGGTGATCATGGAGGCGGTGACCCGCCTGCTGCCCGGGGTGCTGGGCAACGCGAGCTCGCTGGACGAGGAGTCCCACGCCCACGGGCTGCTGGAGGCTCCGATGTACACCAAGCCGGCCACCTGGCGCGGGCTGGATGTGCCCGAGGTGCTGCGCTCGGGCGACCACGGGCGGATCGCCCGCTGGCGGCGCGACGAGGCCCTGACCCGTACGGCCGCGCGACGGCCCGACATGCTGGCCGCCCTCGACCCCGCCGGGCTGGACAAACGGGACGTCGAGACCCTGCGTCGGGGTGGGTTCACGCCGCCGCTGGGGGATGTGGCAAAGTAGGGAGGTTGCCGCATCCGACCGCGCCGCGGCCGGATGCGAGGATCCCCGACCGGGGTCGGCCCCGGCCGGCAGCCACCCGGGGATCAGAATCACCCATCCGCGCACCGATTGACGGTGCGCCGTGAGCCTCACGAGGACGCAGCGATGAACATCCTGGACGCCCTTGACGCCCAGTCGAAGCGGGTCGACCTCCCTGACTTCCGTGCCGGTGACACCGTCAAGGTGCACGCCCGGGTCGTCGAGGGCAACCGGTCCCGTGTCCAGATCTTCCAGGGCGTCGTCATCCGCCGTCAGGGTGACGGTCTGCGCGAGACCTTCTCGGTCCGCAAGATCAGCTTCGGGGTCGGCGTCGAGCGGACGTACCCGATCAACAGCCCGGCCATCGACCGCATCGAGGTCGTGACCCGTGGCGACGTTCGCCGGGCCAAGCTCTACTACCTGCGCGAGCTGCGGGGCAAGAAGGCCAAGATCAAGGAGCTGCGGGAGAAGCAGCCCAGCTGACCGTCGCTCTACGCCACGCCGCCCGAGCTGCGCGTATGCCGTACCGTCCAGGTCGCACTACCCTGGGCGGTAACGGGCGCAGCGGGGCGACGAGCCGTCGACACGGCGGCGAGACGTCCACTACCGCCCGGGGAGCCTGTCGCACAGGCTCCCCGGGCGGTAGTGTCATTCTGCGGACCAGGGAGTGGGCGTGGTGCAGACGCTGGACGAGAGCGGTGCGGTCGACCCGTGGCGCCGACGGGTCCGCCGTCCCCGCCGGCAGATGCCCCTCTGGCAGGAACTGCCGCTGCTGCTGGTCGTCGCGTTCTGCCTCGCCGTGCTGATCCGCACCTTCCTGCTCCAGGCGTTCTTCATCCCGTCCGGCTCGATGGAGGACACTCTCCTCGTCGGTGACCGGGTGCTGGTCAACAAGGTCGTCTACGACGTCCGCGACCCGTTGCGCGGCGAGGTGGTGGTCTTCAAGGGCACCGACCGGTGGGTTCCCCAGGTCGCCCAGGAACCGGCCCCGGGGTTCGTCGGCAAACTCGGCCGCACGGTCGGCGATCTCGTCGGCGTCAGCCGCCCCGGCGAGAAAGACTTCATCAAGCGGGTCATCGGGCTGCCCGGCGACCGGGTGAGCTGCTGCGACGAGCAGGGCCGGCTGCTGGTCAACGGCACCCCGCTCGACGAGACGTACGTGGTCCGCGACTCGCCCCTCGACCTGCCGCCGAACCCGCGGGAGTGCCGCTCGCGGCGGTTCGAGGAGATCGTCGTCCCGCCCGGTCAGATCTTCGTGCTCGGCGACCACCGGCTGGTCTCCTACGATGCCAGGTGCCAGGGCACCGTGCCGATCGACAACGTGGTCGGCCGGGCCTTCGCGGTGGTGTGGCCGTCGGCACGCTGGCACTCCCTGCCCGTACCCGAGACGTTCGCGGACGTGGCGCCGCCCTCGTCCGCCGTCGACACCCTGACCCCGACGCAGACCCGGGAGGGCGGCGCGGTCCTCGTGCTGCCCGTCGCGATCATGCTGTCCGTTTACGCGCGTTCCGGGCGGTGGCGTCCTGTCGGGCGACGTAGGCTCTCAGCGTGATTGACGAGCAGACCGACAAGCCCCGCAGTTCCTTCTGGAAGGAGCTGCCGATCCTCCTGGGTGTGGCGATCCTGGTCGCGGTGCTGGTGCGGGCCTTCGTGCTGCAGACCTTCTTCATCCCCTCCCCGTCGATGGAGAACACCCTCATGATCGACGACCGGGTGCTGGTGAACAAGTTGGTGTACGACTTCCGCTCCCCGCAACGGGGCGAGGTCATCGTCTTCAAGGCCCCGGTCGAGTGGAGCGGCAACCCCGACGGCGAGGACTTCATCAAGCGCGTCATCGGCGTGGGCGGCGACCGGGTGGTCTGCTGCGATCCCGAGGGCCGGCTGGTGGTGAACGGCACCCCGCTCGACGAGCCGTACATCTACTCCGTCGACGGCCAGCGCGACAAGCCGGCCGACCAGGAGTTCGACGTGGTGGTCCCGCCGGGCCGGCTCTGGGTGATGGGCGACCACCGCTCCGCCTCCGGCGACTCCCTGGAACACTGGCAACAGTCGGGTCAGAACATCACAGCTGCGACCATTCCCGAGGACCAGGTCGTCGGGCGTGCCTTCACCGTCTTCTGGCCGGTGGACCGGGCCACCTGGCTGACCGTGCCGGAGCCGTTCGACCGCATCCCGGAGCCCTGAGCCGGCGTCCCGGGCTGGTGCCGCGGGCCGGAGCGGCGTGGGCGATGTCGGCGACGTCTGGCAGTCTGGTGCGGTGACCGTCTACACCCCCCGGCGCGCGGCCCGCGTGCTGCTCGTCGACGCGGCCGGCCGGGTGCTGCTCTTCTGCGGCACCGACCCGGCTCGCCCCGGGCACGGCCGTTGGTGGTTTACTCCCGGCGGCGGGCTCGACGCCGGTGAGTCGTACGCCGACTGCGCCGCCCGGGAACTGGCCGAGGAGACCGGTCTGCGGCTCGCCGCCCCGGCGTTCGGCCGACCGGTGCACACCGACTCGACCGAGTTCCCGTTCGACGGGGTGTGGTACCGGCAGGAGCAGGAGTTCTTCCTGGTCCGGGTGGTGGCCCACGAGGTCGACACCTCGGGTTTCAGCGACATCGAGCGGGCCAGCGTGAAAGGTCACCGCTGGTGGGACCCGGCTGAGCTGCTCGCCTCCGGCGAGCGGTACTACCCGACGGACCTGCCGCAGGTGCTGGCCGCGGCGCTGGCCGGCGGGGTCGACGGAGCGGCGGCGCGGGCCTCAGGGATGCCACCGACTGCCGGGTCGGACGGCGCGGCAGGCCCGGCGTCCGGGGGTGCGCCGTGTTGACGCCCCCGCGCACGGTGGTGCGCCGCGACGGTGGCCTGTACGCGCTGGAGCGGGCCCTGCAACGGCGTGGCTTCCGGCACGTCGCGGGTGCCGACGAAGCCGGACGGGGTGCCTGCGCGGGGCCGCTGGTCGCCGCCGCCGCGGTGCTGCCCGAGGGGCGGCGCGGCGAGATCGACGGGCTGGCCGACTCGAAGCTGCTCACCCCGGCCAGCCGGGAGCGCGTGTACGACCAGGTGGTGGCGCGTGCCCTGGCGTACGCGGTGGTGGTCGTCCCGGCCGAGGAGGTGGACGCCCGTGGGCTGCACGTGTGCAACGTGGCCGCCATGCGCCGGGCGCTCGCCTCGCTGAGCATCCGGCCCGAGTACGTGCTCACCGACGGTTTCGGCGTGGACGGGCTCGACGTGCCCGGCCTGGCCGTCTGGAAGGGCGACCGGGTGGCCGCCTGCGTGGCGGCGGCCAGCGTGCTCGCCAAGGTCACCCGGGACCGGATCATGGTGGACCTGGACGCGGCGTACCCCGGCTACGGCTTCGCCGAGCACAAGGGCTACATCACCGCGGAGCACACGGCCGCGCTGCGGCAGCTCGGGCCGTGCCGGGAGCACCGGTTCTCCTACGTCAACGTGGCCGCCGTGTCCGGGCGCGACGGCCGGCCAGCCCGGTCCCGGCGGCCGTTGAGCGCAAGCCTGGACGAGCCGATGGAGCGCTCCGAGGCGTCAGGGGGTACCGTCGGCGTGGCGTTGGGCGAGCGGCCTCGGCCCCCGGCGCCGGTGGGGGAAGATGTGGCCATGGAAGGCGGAGTGCGATGAGCGCGGAAGATCTCGAGAAGTACGAGACCGAGATGGAGCTGCAGCTCTACCGGGAGTACCGCGACATTGTCCGCCAGTTCTCCTACGTGGTGGAGACCGAGCGTCGCTTCTACCTGGCCAACCAGGTGGACCTGCACGTGCGCAACTCCGACGGCGAGGTCTACTTCGAGGTCGAGATGCACGACGCCTGGGTGTGGGACATGTACCGCCCTGCCCGGTTCGTGAAGAACGTCCGGGTGATGACATTCAAGGACGTCAACGTCGAGGAGCTGGAGAAGCCCGACATCTCGCTCCCCGCTGACTCCGGCTTCGGCGGCTGAGGCTCCCCGGGCCCCCGAGGGCCGGCTTCGCGGCGCCTCCACCCGCCGCACCGACCACAGCTCACTCCGCGAGCACCACGACCTCCACCCGCTGCACCATGTTGTTGGCGAAGCCACCCCGGTTCCACGGCTGCTCCACCGGCTGGACACGACCCGACGCATCGGCGGCCCGGGCACCGAGCACGTACCGCCCCGGTGTCGCCGGCCAGTCCATCCGCCACCGTCGCCAGGAGAACTCGCCGCCCGCCTGATCGTCGAGCTCCGCCGGGTTCCACGTCGCCCCGCCGTCCGTGGTCACCTCCACCGACACCACCGGGGCATGCCCCGACCAGGCCCGACCGTCCAGCGTGCACGGTCCCGGCCGTAGCACCCGGGTGCGGGACATGAAGTCCGGGAAGCCGGGCGGCCGCACCAGGGCCCGGGGTTCGATCCGGGTGACCGGCGTGCCCGGATCGTCGGCGTCGCGCCGCAGCCGGTACGCCACCGCGTTCTGGTAACCGTCGAACGGCTCGGTGCGCACCTCTATCGTGCGCAGCCACTTCACGTGCGCCATGCCGTACCAGCCGGGCACGATCAGCCGCAGCGGCGCGCCGTGCTGCGGCAGCAGGGGAGCGCCGTTCATCTCGTACGCCAGCAACACCTCCTCGCGCAGCGCGTCGGCCACCGGCAGTGCCCGCTGGTAGTCCTGCTCGACACCCCGCTCGACGCCGTGGTCCGCGCCGGTGAAGACCACGTCCACGGCGTCGGGGGACAGCCCGGCCTCGCGCAGCAGCGGTGCCAGTGGCGTGCCCGTCCACTCCGCGTTGCCGACCGCCTCGACCAGCCAGGGCTGACTCACCGGACGGGGACGCAGCAGGGCCCGCCCGTTTCCGGCGCACTCCAGCGTGACCCGCCGGGTGACCCGGGTGCGCCCGCGCAGGTCGGCCAGGTCGACGGTGAGTGGCCGGTGCACCGCTCCGGTCACCGCCAGTGTGTGCGCCGCCGCGTCGACATCCGGGATGTCGTAGTGGATGAGCAGATAGTGCAGACCGGCGGGAGTGACGTCGTAGCGCAACGCCTCCAGCGGAATCCCGTGGTTGCGCGCGGCCAGTTGCAGCTCCTCGGGACCGATCGCCTCCTGTGGCCCGGCGACCCGGGCCGCAGGGCTGGCATCGGCCAGGGTGGGCGCCTGCGGTGCCGCCGTCCGGCGCGATTCATCCACTGTGGTCATGGTGGTGGCCTCCCGGTCCCGGCGGCGGTGCCCGCGTACCCAGCCTAGGCCCTCGGCGGGCGAACCCACCGGCCGCCGTCACGTCTGCGATGGGGTCGTCGCGCCTGCGCGGCCACATCCGCGCCGATCCGGTCGGCGGATCGAGTGCTCGCGGTCGGTCCCGGTCCGGCCCGTCGGCTGGCCCGCCCGACCTCGGGGGGCTGTCCGCTCAGCCCTGCGTGGGGCTGTCCGCTCAGCTTCCGAACCTGAACATCGTCACGCCCGCCGGCAGGGGGCGAGGAGCGCCGAGCAGGCGGTGGACGCCCACCCCGACCCCGTCGGCCGGGCTCACCACCGTCACCAGCGCGAAGCCCTCCTCGGCGAACCAGCCGCAGATCGCGGGCACCAGGTCGGGCTCGTGTCGATGCCGGGTCCAGATCACCGTCCCGCCGGTCGCGCACAGCGCCGCGCAGTGCCGCACGGTGCGACGGACGTCCGCGTCCGACACGTTGCCGAAGACACCGCACACCAGCACCAGATGGGCCGGGACGAGACCGATGTACCCGTCGGTGTGGGCCGCGTCGGCCACCACCACCTCGACGCGGGACAGTCCTGCCGCGCGGGCGGCGGCACGGGCCACCTCGGCGTTGCGGTGATCCGCCTCGACCAGCCGCGCCGTCACCTCCCCGCCGCGCGGGTGTGTGGCGAGAACCGGGATCAGGTCCCGGCCCTGCCCGGCGCACAGACTCACCGCGCGTAATGGACCGGCGGGCGCGTCGTCGAGCGCCCCAGCGATGTGCCTGCGCACCTCGGCCAGACGGTGAGCCAGCGGCGAGGCCGGGTCGTCGTAGTCGTCGTGCCAGGTGTACCAGTCGCGGCTCACCGCCTGAGCTTAGGCCGGCGGCCATAGCAGGTCACCGGGGGCGACGGGTGGTCGTCCACAGCACCGTTCCTCGTCCACAGGGGACGTGGTTCGGACCACGTGCCATGCTTTCGTCCCGGCAGGCTGGGCCGATGCGACTCGCGTACTCCACCGTCCCCCTGGCCGGCGTCGCCCTGCTGGTGATCGCCCTGTCCGGCACCGTTCCCCGACCCGGCCGCTCCGACCCGGCCGCTGTGGCTCCCGCCCATACGGCCCTGGCTGGTTCGATCCGGGGTGGTTCGGCCCCCGCTGACGGCGCGGCCCCGGCAGGTTCGGCCCGGGGTGCTTCGGTCCCGGCTGGTGGTCCTGCATTGACTGGTTCGGTCCCGGCCGGGCCCGCTCTGCTCGGGCCGTTCACCGTCCGGGCCGATGCGCGCAATTCGGTGCGGTTCCGCTGGCCCCTCGACGGCGTCCCCCGGCCGGTCCGCCGGTTCGACCCACCGCCGCAGCCGTGGCTGCCCGGCCACCGCGGCGTGGATCTGGCCGCCGTGCCCGGTGCCACGGTCCGTGCCGCCGGGGCCGGCATCGTGTTGTTCGCCGGCCCCGTCGCCGGGCGCCCGGTGGTCACCGTCGGGCATGCCGATGGCCTGCGGACCACCTACGAGCCGGTGCGCCCCACGGTCCGGGCGGGCGACACCGTGCCGGCGGGCGCGCTCCTCGGTGAACTGCTCGCCGGGCACGCCGGCTGCCCGGCTCCCGCATGCCTGCACTGGGGGCTGCGCCGCGCCGCCGACTACCTGGATCCGTTGGTGCTGCTCGGCCTCGGCCGGGTTCGGCTGCTCCCGCTCACCGAACCGTAGGGTCGTCACACCGGCCCGACCTCCAGAGCTGTACAGCCGCCACGCCGCCAGGCCGGCACCCGGCTGTCACGCCCGACCCGGCTGTCACGCCCGACCCGCCCGGCATGGCCGACCCGCCCGGCATGGTCGACCCGCCCGGCATGGCCGGTCCCATTCGGCCCGCCGGCCACGGGGGTCAGCGCTGGGAGAGCAGGGCGGGCAGGCGAGCGGCGAGCCGCTCGTACTCGTCGGCGGTGTTGTAGACCTGACCGCACAGCCGCAGCCAGCCCCGCCCCGACCAGGCGTTCACGGCCACCTCGGTGGCGAGCCGCTCGGCGATCCGGGTCCGCAACGCGACTGCCCCGTCCAGGGTGGTGGCCAGCCCTGCCGGCAGCGGCACGATCCGCATCGCGACCGCGCGTCCGCCGGGATCCGGCAGGTCGGCCGGCGCCACCCCCAGGCTGTCCCCGACCACACCCTGGCCGTACGCCGCCAGCGCCGCATTGTGTGACCGCACCCGGTCGACGCCCAGGCTGCGCAGCGTGTACAGGCCGGCCGGGGCACTCAGCCACGCCGTGTAGTCCATGGTGGCCTGCCATTCGACATTGCCGGGGAAGCCGGCGTCCTGCTCCCAGGAGACCACCAGTGGCTCGATCCGGTCCCGCCACGCCGGCGCCACCACCAGCACGGCGGTGCCGCGCGGGGCGTACCCCCACTTGTGCAGGTTGCCCACCCAGAAATCGGCGCCGGTGTCGGTGACCGGGGCGGGCAGCATCCCCGGCGCGTGTGCCGCGTCCACCAGCACCGCCACCCCGTGCTCCCGGGCCACCGCGACGATCGCGGCGACCGGGAACAGCCGCGCGGTCGGCGAGGTGAGCTGGTCGACGACCAGCAGTCTCGTCCGTCCGGGTCGTAGGCCGACGCGGACGATCTGGGTGATCTCCTCGTCGGTGGCGGTGAGTGGCACCCGCAGCACCCGGTGGGTGGCCCCGCTGCGGCGGCACTCCCGCCGGACGGACAGGTCCACCGCCCCGTACCCGTGGTCGGTGGTGAGCACCTCGTCGTCGGGGCCGAGCCCCAGCGACCGGAGCACCACGGCCACCCCGGTGGTCGCGTTCGTGGTGAGGGCGGTGCCGTCGGGGTCGGCACCCAGGAATCCGGCGAGGTGCCGGCGGGTGTGGGTGATCCGGTCGACCAGCCCCCGGGTGAAGAAGCGCAGGGGATTCGCCTCGACCTCGTCCCGCAGTCGTTGTTGGGTTCGCTGCACGCCGACAGGCACGGCACCGAACGAGCCGTGGTTGAGGTGGCTCACCGCAGGATCCAGCGAGAACAGCAGGCGAGCCCCGGCGATCGGCTCGGGCGGCTGCGGGAGGCTCATCCGACGAGCGTAGCCGTCGGCGCGGTGGCGGCTGAGGGATGCGTCCCTGTCGACCGGGTCGGCCCGGACTCAGGCGCGGGGGTGGGCCTGACGGTAGGCGGACCGCAGCCGCTCCACCGACACGTGCGTGTAGATCTGGGTGCTCGCCAGCGAGGAGTGGCCGAGCAGCTCCTGCACCGCCCGCAGGTCGGCCCCACCTTCCAGCAGGTGGGTGGCGGCAGAGTGACGCAGATCGTGTGGGCTGGTCCGGGGCAGGCCGGCGGCCTCGGCGTACGCACCGACGATCCGCCGGGCCGTGGTCGGGTGCAGCCGTCCACCCCGGGCGCCGAGCAGCAGGGCGGCCCCGGAACCCGGCTTGGCCAGCACCGGCCGCCCCCCGCGCAGCCACTCGTCGAGGGCCCGCTGCGCCGGTGTCCCGTACGGCACCGATCGCTCCCGTCCGCCCTTGCCCAGGACCCGGACCACCCGCCGGGCGTCGTCGACGTCTGTCACGTCCAGGCCGCACACCTCGCTGACCCGGACCCCGGTGCCGTAGAGCAGTTCGAGCAACGCCCGGTCCCGCAGCGACACCGCCTCAGCGGCCTGGTCGCGCACTCCGCTGGCCGGCGGGCTGCCCGCCGCCGCGTCGCCCACCGGACTGCCCACCGGACTGTCCGTCGCGCTGCTCGTCGCGCTGCTCGTCGCGCTGCTCGTCGCGCTGCTCGTCGCGCTGCTCGTCGCGCTGCTCGCCGCGTCGTTCGCCGCGGCGGCCGGCGAGGGGTCGTCCGGGGCGAGCACCGACGGCGGGCCGCCCACCAGGGGCGGTCGCGGTGCGGAACGGGTGTTCATCAGCAGTGCCGCCTGGTCGGCGCGGAGCACCGTGGGTAGCTCCCGGTGCGGGCGGGGACTGGCCAGGGCCCCGGCCACGTCGGTGGGCAGCAGGCCCTGCCGGTGGGCCCAGGCGCTGAATGCCCGCGCCGACGCGGCCCGCCGGGCGAGCGAACTGCGCGCCGATCCCATCGTCCGCTGCTTCGCCAGCCAGCTGCGCACCGTCCCCAGGTCCAGGTCCGACACCTGGGTGCTCCCCGATCGGGCGGCGTGGTCCAGCAGTGACACCAGGTCGCCGACGTAGGCCCGTACGGTGTGCGCCGAGCGGTTGCGCACACCCGCCAGATACCCGGCGAAGTCGTCGACCGCCGCACGCAGCGGCAGGGGTAGCGCCTCGTGGGCCGCCCGGGTGCTGCGGGTATCGCCGCGTGCCGACCGGGCGGCCGGTGGTGTCGCGTCCCCTGCCGGCACGATTCCACCCTACGACCGCCGACCACCACCCACCACACATCACCCGCCCCCCGTAGCCCGCCAACCACCACCATGCGTCAGCCACCACCCGTAGCCCGCCTCGTCGCGTCGTTGTCCCGACGCCCGTTGCTCAGCGTCCTCCGCTGCTCTACGTCCGCTGCCCGCTTCACCTGCCGGACGCCCGTCTCTGCCGGACGCCCGTCGCCTGCCGGCCAGCCGGTGTCCGTCAGGTGGTCGGTGTTGGAAATCCGGTGGTGTGGGAGCCCAGACTTGTTGTGACACCACCGGCGGGCACGCCCGGAAGGGCCGTTCCGCCGGCCGGACGTGCCGAAGGGGGACCGGTCGTGGGGATGGACGTGGTCCTGTACCGGACGGTTGAGGAGCCCGGCCCGGGCCGTCGTCGCGTGTCATACGTGGCCGTCGACGTTGTGCCCGACCCCGACGACGTGCTCGCCGACCTGCTCGCCAGGGTGCGGGGCCGGGGCGCCACCCCGCTGCTGGACCGAGCCGACCCGGTGGGCGAGTTCGTCGTACCCGCAAGCCGGGCACCTGGGCTGCTCGCCGAGCTGCCCCACCTGGCGGCGGCAGCCCGAGACGCCCGCGAAGCCGACCACGTTCGCCACCTTGCCCGGCTTGCCCGACGGTGCCCCTCCGACAGCCTGATGGAGATCCGGTTCGAGGGCGACTGACCTGCGCACCGACACCTTCACCCGGGCCATCTTCGTCGCCGGTTCCCGGCGTTCGGCTGCCCGCCGCACATCGGCGGTGAGCGCCCCGATTCACCGCCGAGGCCGAGCGCCCTTGCGGTGCTCACCGTCCCCGGGCGGTCGAGCGGGGCATGGACACCAGGGCGTACCCGTCGTCGCGGCGAACCACCAACGTCAGCTCCTCCAACAGGGACAGCTTGCGCAACACCGTCCGCACCCCGACACCCGCCCGTGCGGCGAGGGTGTCCACCGCCACGGTTCCCCGTCGGGGCATGGCCTCGATGATCGCCCGAGCCTCGTCGTCGAGCAGGTCGGTCGGCCGATCCGGCCCGCGCGGGACCGGGGCCAGTTCGCCGATCCGTCCCACCTCCTCCAGCACGTGTGCCAGGCCCGTGACCAGCCGAGCCTCGCGGTTCTCCCGCAGCATCTCGTGCGCCCCCACCGACATCGCCGAGGTGACCGGGCCCGGCACCACCATCGCCCCGCGCCCCAGGCCGAGCGCCCGATGCGTGGTCTGGGTCGCACCGCTGCGGGCTGCCGCCTCCACCAGCACCGTGCCGAGCGTGCTGGCGGCGATCACCCGGTTTCGGATCAGGAAGCGCGGGCGCAGCGGCTCCGCTCCCGGCAACCACTCGCTGACCAGCAGTCCCGTGTCGGCGATCCGGTCGAACAGGGCCGCGTTACCCATGGGGTAGGGGCGGTCGATCCCACAGGCGAGAACCGCCACCGTCACGCCTCCCGCTGCCAGCGCGCCCCGGTGGGCAGCGGCGTCGATGCCGAACGCCCCACCGGAGACCACCGTCCAGCCCCGGTCCGCCAGCCCGTACGCCAGGTCCGTGGCCACATGGGTGCCGTACGCGCTGGCGGCCCGGGCCCCGACCACGGCCACGGACCGGTCCAGTGCCTCGGCCAGGGGCCATGGTCCGCGTACCCAGAAGCACAGCGGCGGTGCGGTCTCCCGGTCGACCCGTCGCTGCTTGCCGGACAGCCGCAGCTTCCGCAGGTCGGCCACCCGACGGGGCCACTCGTCGTCACCCGGCACGACGACCCGGGCACCCAGGCGGGTGGCCCGGCCCACCGCCTCGGCGGCCACCGCCCGCGCGTCGCCGCCGCTCAGGCGTGCCGCCACCCCGTCGCGTAACGCCTCCTCGGGGGCCCCGCCGTCGAGAAGCAGGTCGAGGGCACCCACCGGGCCGAGATCGTCGACCAGTTGGTGCACCGACCGGGTGCCCGGCTCCGCGAGCCAGGTGAGGGCCACCCGAGCCAGTGTCTGCTCGTCCTCGCTCACAGTCCCTCTCCCGTCCTGAGTTGGATGGCCTCCGCGACGTCCGCCCGGCCGGGGCGGACCCGCCCGTCCAGATCGGCGACGGTCCAGGCCAACCGGATGATCCGGTCGAAGCCGCGGGCGGAGATCGACCCGGAGTCGAGCCGGGCCCGCAGGTCGACGGTGTCCCGCGCCGGCAGCCGCCAGGGCACGCGGCGCAGGTGGGGGCCCGGCATCTCCGCGTTGAGCCGGCAGCCGACACTCGCCCAGCGTTGCGCGGCGGCCTTCCGGGCGGCGGCCACCCGCTCCGCCACCGTCGCCGACGACTCGCCACTGAACCCGGGCTCCATCAGCTCGGCCGCCCGCAGCGCCGGCAGGCGGACCTGGACGTCGATGCGGTCGAGCAGTGGACCGGAGAGCCGACCGAGGTAGCGTCGCCGGGTCAGCGGCGGGCACTCGCAGCGTGCGTCGCCGGCCGGGCTCGCGCAGGGACAGGGATTCGCCGCCAGCACCAGCTGCGCCCGCGCCGGATACTCCGTGCCACCCCGGCTGCGGGCGAGGTGCACCCGGCCGTGCTCCAACGGCTGGCGCAGTGCCTCCAGAGCGGCCCTGCTGAACTCGGGTGCCTCGTCGAGGAAGAGGACGCCCCGGTGCGCCAGCGACACCGCGCCCGGCCGGGCCAGCCCCGAACCGCCGCCGACCAGCGCCGGCACCGACGCGCTGTGGTGTGGGGCCTGAAACGGCGGGCGGCGCAGTAGTCCACCGTCGGCCGGCAGCAGGCCGGCGATCGAGTGCAGCGCGGTCACCTCCAGGGCCGACTCGTCGTCAAGCTCCGGCAGGATGGACGGCAGCCGCTCGGCGAGCATGGTCTTGCCGGCGCCGGGCGGACCCACCAGCGACAGGTGGTGCCCACCGGCCGCGGCCACCTCCAGGGCACGCCGACCGAGCTCCTGCCCCGCCACCTCGACCAGATCGGGGCCGGACAGCGGCGGCCGGGGCTGCGGCGTGGGCGCGTCGATCAGGGGCGCGGCGTCCCGGACGAAGCCGACCAGACGGTGCAACGTGTCGACCCCGCGGACCCGGACCCCGGGAACGACCGCTGCCTCGGCGACGTTGTCGACCGGCACGATCACCCGGGCGACGCCGGATCTCGCCGCCGCCGCGACCATGGGCAGCACGCCCCGCACCGGCCGGACGGTGCCGTCCAGGCCCAGTTCACCGAGGACGACGACGCCCTCCAGCGGAAGCAGTGGCAGCTCACCGGAGCCGCCCAGCAGCGCGACCGCGATCGCCAGATCGAAGGCCGAGCCGAACTTGGGCAGGGTGGCCGGCAGGAAGTTCAGGGTGATGCGCCGGTTGGGCCAGCGCTGCCCGGAGTTCACCACGGCGGCCCGGACCCGGTCGCGTGCCTCGTGCAGGGCGGTGTCGGGCAGCCCGGAGATGACCACCGCCGGCAGGCCGGGCGCGAGGTCGGCCTCCACCTCGACCAGGTGGCCGCTCACCCCGACCAGACCGACGGAGAGCACTTTCGCGTAGCTCACACCGCCACCGCCCGGAGCGCCGTCGTGCCCTGCCGGGTGACCCGGGCCCGGTCGGCCGCGTCAGCGCCCGCGACCTGATCCGTCTGCCGCATCAGAAGGCTCCCGGAACGTGTTCGACCCGGGCGGGACCGCCTTCGGTCAACAGCACCGAGATCACGTCGAAGCGGATCTCGTCGGCCGTGGTGCCGGTGTCGGCCAGCCAGTGCGCGGCGAGCCTTCTCAGCCGGCGTGCCTTGCTTGGCACCACCGCCTCGGCCGGACTGCCGTAGGTGTCGGTACGTCGGGTCTTCACCTCGCAGAACGCGAGGACCGGCCCGTCCCACGCGATGATGTCGATCTCGCCGGCGGCGCACCGCCAGTTTCGGGCGACCGGCCGCAGGCCCGCCCCGATCAGGTGTCGGACCGCGCACCGTTCGCCGTACGCGCCGACCGCCTGGTTCCACGTCGTCATGCCGGCACCCTGCTCCCTTCCGCGACGTCGTGCCGGTCCGGACGGTGGGACTGTGGACAACCGACCGCCCTGTGGACGGGCCGACGATCATGCTGTCGGTGTGTTAGGGGCACCCACCGGGTCCCCACCCGGGTGATAAGGGCATCCGCCCGGTGGGTCCGGCCACGGGGAGTCGTGGTCATCGATGACCTGCTTCGGGGCAGTGCGGCGCCGGGCGGGTGCGGTGAGCCCGGCCCAGGTGGGCCGGATGGCGCGGGCGTGGTCCGTCGCATACGGTGCCGGTCGTGGAAGGACGACGCAGCTTCGCCGACGATCAGGAATCGCGCTGGTATCCCGGTGAGGGTGGCCGTGGCTACGGTGAGCCGGACTGGCGGTCCGGTGCGGGAGCGCGGTACCGCGACGAGGAGCCGCGCACCGTCCCCGAGCAGCGCGTCGACGAGGACGAGCGGTACGGCTCGCCGCGGCGGTTCGCCGTGACGGACCCGCTCGGGGACACCGGCGCGGAGAACGAGCGTTACCGGGCGTCCCGGTCGCGCCGAGCCGACACCGATCCGGAGGTCTCCGGAGAGCTTCCCGTCGACCGTACGGGGCGGTGGGCCGCCCGGGACGCGTCGCCGGCCTCGGGCGTGCCGGGCGGGCAGGAGGCGGCGATCCGGGCAACCGGACCAGCCGACCCGGACGTCGATCCGGCCCGCGTCGCCGCCCTGGCCGACCCGACCCGCCCCGCGCCGCTGACCGGCTACCCGGTCGTCGACGTCAAGCGCGAGGGCTATCCGGCGGTCGACGTCAAGCGGGACGGTTACCCGGTCGTCGACGTCAAGCGGGACGGCTATCCGGTGGTCGACGCGCGCGACGGCTACCCGGTGGTCGACGCCACGCGCGACACCGAGCGGGACGGATTCGGCAAGGGTGCGGCCACGCGCGAGACCGAGCGCCCGGCGTCGGCACCGAACCCGCTGGAGATGCCGACCGGCCCGATGCCCCCGGTGGCTCCCCGCACCGACCTGCCCGTGGGGGAGCCGCCGTACCCGCCGGTGGCCGGTGCACCCGTGGGCGACGGCGTCTACCGCACCCGACGCCCGGCGTTGGCGGCGTTGCTCGCCGTGCTGGTGGGCGTGACGGAGGTGCCCGCCCTGCGGCTGCTGCTGCACGGTGCGACCGGCGATCCGGTCTCGCCGCCCGCCGTGGTGGCGGGCATCCTGTTGGTCGTGGGGCTGCCGATCTTCGCGATGGGCCTGTACGGCCTGCGTACGGGTGGGCTGGCGCTGACCGACGGCAGCCGGGGCTGGTTGCGCCCGCCCACGGCGTACCTGACGGTGGGTCTGGTGCTTCTCGTCGCCGCCGCCCTCGCCGCCGGCTGAGCAGCGGCGCCGGGGGCGACCGGGCACGGCAGAAGGGATCCACGGGGCGAAACCGGCAACCGGGATCCTTCCGCCAGTACCCGCGGCACCGGCGTTGGGGAGGACGCGTACACTGGTCGACTGGCGACCGCCTCGCGCGGTCGACCTCGCGTGCCCTCCTCACGAATCGCCGTGGGGCGACGGCCTCCCTGGTCCCGATCTTGGTCGGGCCCGTCATGGCCGGGGACCGGGCGCCAGGACGCCCGGCCGCCGGCCGGGCGGAACAACCAGGGATCGCACCAAGGAGTACCCACCATGGCCGTCGTGACCATGCGTCAGCTGCTGGAGAGCGGTGTCCACTTCGGACACCAGACCCGGCGCTGGAACCCGAAGATGAAGCGCTTCATCTTCACGGAGCGCAACGGTATCTACATCATCGACCTGCGTCAGACCCTCGACTACATCGAGAAGGCGTACGACTTCGTGCGCAACACGGTGGCCGAGGGCGGCAGCATCCTGTTCGTCGGCACCAAGAAGCAGGCCCAGGAGGCCATCGCCGAGCAGGCGACCCGGGTCGGCCAGCCGTACGTCAACCACCGCTGGCTCGGTGGCATGCTGACCAACTTCCAGACCGTTTACAAGCGCCTTCAGCGGATGAAGGAGCTGGAGGCCCTGGGTGACCTGAGCGGCACCGCCGCCGGTTACACGAAGAAGGAGACCCTCCAGCTCTCCCGCGAGAAGATCAAGCTGACCAAGACCCTCGGTGGCCTGCGGGACATGCAGAAGCTCCCGGCCGCGGTCTGGGTGGTCGACACCAAGAAGGAGCACATCGCCGTCGACGAGGCCCGCAAGCTGGGCATCCCGGTGATCGCGGTGCTCGACACCAACTGCGACCCGGACGAGGTCGACTTCCCGATCCCGGGTAACGACGACGCGATCCGTTCGGCCGAGCTGCTGACCAGGGTCGTCGCCGCGGCTGTCGCCGACGGTCTGATCGCCCGTTCCGGCCGGCGCCGGGGCGGCGACGAGAAGCCGGAGGCGGGCGTGGCCGCCGACGAGCCGCTGGCCGAGTGGGAGCGCGAGTTGCTCGAGGAGCCGAAGAAGGCCGACGAGCAGCCGGCGGCCGAGCAGCAGCCGGTGGCGGCCGAGCAGCCGGCGGCCGAGCAGTCGCAGCAGCCGGCCGAGCAGCCGGCGACCGCCACCGCGGAGTGAGCGCATCCGCCGCCGCCCCGCCGTCCGGTTCCGCGGGCGGTGGGCGGCGGCGGTACGCCGGGCGGCACGTGGCGCCCGGATCCGGGTAACCGGTACCTCAGACCATCCCACCGCAGTCTCAACTTCCGAAGAGAGAGCCATGTCCAACTTCACCGCCGCGGACGTCAAGAAGCTCCGGGACCTCACCGGCGCCGGCATGATGGACTGCAAGAAGGCCCTGACCGAGGCCGAGGGCGACTTCGACAAGGCCGTCGAGATCCTGCGCGTCAAGGGCGCCAAGGACGTCGGCAAGCGGGCCGGTCGCACCGCCGCCAACGGTCTGGTCGCGCACTCCGGCCAGGCGCTGCTCGAGCTCAACTGCGAGACCGACTTCGTGGCCAAGAACGACGCCTTCATCGCGCTCGCCCAGCAGCTGGTGGAGCACGGCGAGCGGTCCGGTGTGACCAGCGCCGAGGAGCTGCTGGCCAGCGAGATCGACGGCAGGAGCGTGGCCGACCTGGTCCAGGAGCAGTCTGCCAAGATCGGCGAGAAGCTGGTGCTGAACCGCTTCGCCAAGCTCGACGGCACCACCGCCGTCTACCTGCACCGCAAGAGCCAGGACCTGCCCCCGGCGGTGGGTGTGCTGGTGCAGTACGCCGGCAAGACCGACGAGGCCGCCGACGCGGACGCCCGCGCCGTGGCCATGCAGATCGCCGCGATGCGGCCGAAGTACCTGACCCGCGACGAGGTTCCGGCCGAGGTCGTGGAGTCGGAGCGGCGCATCGCCGAGCAGACCGCCCGCGAGGAGAACAAGCCCGAGGCGGCGCTGCCGAAGATCGTCGAGGGCCGGGTGAACGCCTTCTTCAAGGACTACGTCCTGGTCGAGCAGGCGTCGGTCGCCGACAACAAGAAGACGGTGAAGCAGGTGCTGGCCGAAGCCGGTATCGAGGTCAGCCGCTTCGTGCGGTTCGAGGTCGGCCAGGCCTGAGCCGCCGCCGGGCGCGTGGGGTGCCCGTGGGCTGAGCAATGAAAGCGAGGAGGCCGCCGGTGTACGCGACAGGCACCGCGGCCTCCTCGTCCCATAAGGTCGGCAACGGCAGGTACGCGCACACCCGACGTGCGCGACGGAAGGGCGGGGCGGATGACGCAGGTTGTGGGTGACCGGACTCGGGCGGCGGACGATCCGACGGCTCCGCCGCCCGGCAGGTCCCGCCGGGTGGTGCTCAAGCTGTCCGGAGAGGTGTTCGGCGGCGGCGCGATCGGCGTGGACCCGGACGTCGTGCAGGCCATCGCCCGGCAGATCGCCACGGTGGTGCGTCGCGGTGTGCAGGTCTCCGTGGTCGTCGGCGGCGGTAACTTCTTCCGCGGGGCGGAGCTGCAGAAGCGCGGCATGGACCGCGCCCGGGCCGACTACATGGGCATGCTCGGCACGGTGATGAACTGCCTCGCGTTGCAGGACTTCCTGGAGAAGGAGGGCATCGAGACCCGCGTGCAGAGCGCGATCACGATGGCCCAGGTCGCCGAGCCGTACATTCCGCTGCGCGCCATCCGGCACCTGGAGAAGGGCCGCGTGGTCATCTTCGGTGCGGGTGCCGGCATGCCGTACTTCTCCACCGACACCGTGGCCGCCCAGCGGGCGCTGGAGATCCGCGCCGACGTGGTGCTGATGAGCAAGAACGGCGTGGACGGCGTCTACAGCGCCGACCCCCGGATCGACCCGACGGCGAGTAAGTTCGACTCGATCACCTTCTCCGAGGTGCTGCGTCGCAACCTTCGGGTCGCCGACGCGGCGGCGTTCAGCCTCTGCATGGAGAACGGCCTGCCGATGCTGGTCTTCGGTGCCCAGGGCGCCGACACCATCGTGCGGGCCGTCGGCGGCGACAAGATCGGCACCCTGATCACCACCTGAGCGGCCCGACCCGACCGGCCTGGTCGGGTGCGAACCGGCGACGGTCCTCCGACACGACAAGCCCACGACGAACACAGAAGGAGGCGAGGAGACCGGTGATCGACGACACCCTCCTCGAGGCCGAGGAGAAGATGGAGCGTGCGGTCGAGCACGCCAAGGAGGAGTTCGGCGCCATCCGCACCGGTCGCGCCAACGCCGCCATGTTCTCCAAGATCATTATCGACTACTACGGCAGCCCCACGCCGCTGCCCCAGATGGCCTCCATCGGGGTTCCCGAGCCGCGCATGGTCATCATCAAGCCGTACGACAACTCGCAGATCAACGCCATGGAGAAGGCGATCCGCGACTCCGACCTCGGCGTGAACCCGAACAACGAGGGCAACCAGCTGCGCATCCTGCTCCCGCAGATGACCGAGGAGCGCCGCCGCGAGATGATCAAGGTCGCCCGGCACAAGGGCGAGGAGGCCAAGGTGGCCATCCGCAACATCCGCCGCAAGGGCAAGGAAGAGTTGGACCGCATCGTCAAGGACGGCGAGGCCGGCGAGGACGAGGGGCGGCGCGCCGAGAAGGAACTGGACGACCTGACCCAGCGCTACGTCGCCCACGTCGACGAGCTGATCAAGCACAAGGAAGCTGAGCTGCTCGAGGTCTGAGTCCCGCTTCCGTCGCGGCACCGCCACGCCGTTCCCCGTCGCGGGGGCGGTATGGCGGTGCCGCCGTCGTTCGCGGCTGTGCCCGGGCATGGTGCTGACCGGCCGCCGCCGCCCGTCCCGCGTCGACCTCGGCCGTCAGGCGGGTGCGAGCGGGCCGCCGTCCGCCTGCCCCACGTCGCCTTCGGCCGTCAGGCTGGTGCAACGGTCGCCGGGAGATCGTCCGCACCCTCCGACGGCCGGGTGCAGTAGGCTCGGCAGGATTCCCGGCCACCCTGCGGTGAACAGCGGGGATCGACCGGCCGTCGGGCCGGGGAACCGGACGGTGTACCTCGCGTGGGTAGGGGAATGGTTGTGCTTGTGCGTCATGTGGTGGATCCCGTCACGCCCCCGCTCGGTGCGTGATGACCCACCTCGACCCCTATCGCAGCGCCGAGGCCCGTAGCGTGGACCGGCCGGACTCACCCGCCCTGCCCTGGCCGGAGGCCGAGATCGAGCCGGGCCCGTGGTCGCGCGGTGTGACGCCCGGCGTCGGCCGGTACGCCGATCCGCGACCGCGCCCCGGGTGGGATCCCGCCGCCATGGCGACCGACCGCCGCGTACCCGATCCGGACGACGCACCCACGGCGCAGTTCGCCCCGGTACGCGACACCGACCCGGACGAGCGACCCACCGCCCAGTTCGCGCCGGTACGCGACCCGGCGGAAGCCACGCCGACCGCCGACGGGCCGGACCGGCGCCAGCCCGGCCGACGCCGTGCCACGGCCGGTCGACAGCCCACCCAGCCGGCCGCCCCCAGCCGGGCGGGCCGCAACCTGCCCGCCGCCATCGCCGTCGGGTTGGGTCTCGGCGCCCTGATCGTGCTGCCACTGTTCCTCTACCGGCCCGCCTTCCTGGTGGTGCTCGCCGCGGCCGTCGGCGTCGGCATCTGGGAGATGGCCCGCGCGGTGGGCCGAAGCGGCGCCCGTCCCCCGCTGGTGCCGCTGGTCGTGGGTGGGGTGCTCACCGTGGGGCTGGCCTGGTTCGCGGGCCCCGACGCCCTGATGCTGGGGCTGCTGGTGACCATCCTCGGTACGGCGGTGTGGCGGCTCGGAGACGGTCTGCCGGGCCTGCGGCGGGACCTGATCGCCGCGACCCTCATCGCGGTGTACGTGCCGTTCCTCGGCGGCTTCGCCGCGCTCCTCGCGGCGGTGCCCGACGACGGGCCGCTGCGGGTGCTGGTCACCCTCGTCGCGGTGGTCCTGTCCGACACGGGAGGTTACGCGGCCGGCGTCACCTTCGGTAAGCGCCCGATGGCCCCCACGATCAGTCCGAAGAAGTCCTGGGAGGGTTTCGCCGGCTCGGTCAGCGCGGCGGCGCTGGGCAGCGCGGTGCTGCTGGGGCTGATCTTCGACGTCGCACCCTGGTGGGGTGCGCTGTTCGGGGTGGCCGTCTCCGGAGCGGCTGTCCTGGGCGACCTGGCCGAGTCCATGATCAAGCGAGACCTGGGCGTGAAGGACATGAGCAACCTGCTGCCGGGGCACGGCGGCCTCATGGACCGGCTCGACTCGATCCTGTTCGCGGTACCCACCGGCTACCTGCTGCTGGCGGTCTTCGTGCCGGTGGTGAGCTGAGGCATGAAACACGTCGGCGTCGACCGCACCGTCGGCGGGTGGTGGTCGATTCGACCCCTCCGGACGGGTCCGTCCCGCTGCCGCCGTGACAGACTGGACTCGCCATGACGAGCCTTCCCCTGATCTCCGTAGACCCCGACGGCCCTGGCCGGCGGCCCTCGATGCCGCCCCGTCACCTCGCCGACCTGGATCTTCCGGGTCGCCAGGCGCTCGTCGCCGAGCTGGGCGAGCCGGCCTTCCGCGCCAAGCAGGTCTCCCAGCACTACTTCGGCCGGCTGGTCCGTGACCCGGCCCTGATGACCGACCTGCCGGCGGCCACCCGGGAGACGCTCGCCGACCGGCTCCTGCCCCGGCTGCTCACCCCCGTTCGCGAGCTGGCCTGCGACGACGGCGCGACCCGCAAGGCGCTCTGGCGACTGCACGACGGCGCGCTGGTCGAGAGCGTGCTGATGGGCTACCAGGACCGGGTCACCGTCTGCATCTCCAGCCAGGCCGGTTGCGGCATGGCCTGCCCGTTCTGCGCCACCGGCCAGGCCGGCCTGACCCGCAACCTGTCCACCGCCGAGATCGTCGACCAGGCCGTCTACCTCGCGGGGGTGGCCGCCTCGGGCGTGGTCGCGGGATCACCGGCGCGGCTGTCGCACGTGGTCTTCATGGGCATGGGCGAGCCGTTGGCCAACTACAACCGGGTGGTCGCGGCGATCCGTCTACTGGTGTCGCCCGCGCCGGAGGGGCTGGGCCTGTCCCAGCGGCACATCACCGTTTCCACGGTGGGCCTGGTGCCGGCCATCCGCCGACTGGCCAGCGAAGACCTCTCCGTGACCCTTGCGTTGTCGCTGCACGCCCCCGATGATGAGCTGCGCGACGAACTTGTGCCGGTCAACCAGCGCTGGAAGGTAACCGAGGTGCTGGACGCGGCGTGGGACTACGTGGCCCGAACGGGACGTCGCGTGTCGATCGAGTACGCGATGATCAAGGACGTGAACGACCAGCCGTGGCGAGCGGATCTGCTCGGGCGGCTACTGGCCGGCAGGCTGGCCCATGTCAACCTCATCCCGCTCAACCCGACTCCGGGCAGCCGGTGGGACGCCAGCCCGAAGCCGGTCGAGCGGGAGTTCGTCCGGCGGTTGCGCGAGGCCGGGGTGTCCACCACGGTGCGGGACACCCGGGGCCGCGAGATCGACGGTGCGTGTGGGCAGCTGGCCGCTGCCGAGGACAGGGACATCGACCGAGCCGGGGAGACGTCGGCGTGACCGGGCGCGGCGAACGAGACCAGGAGACATAGTGGCGAGTCAGGGTCAGCGTTTCCGGCGTAAGGCACTCCGCCGGGGCTACAAGGTCGACGAGGTGGACGCCTTCCTGGACCGGGTCGAGGCGACGCTCGACGGCCAGCCGGTCGGCGCGCCCGTGGCCTCCCAGGAGGTCCACGACGTCGTCTTCCGGGTTCGTTTCAACGGCTACGACGAGTGGCAGGTCGACCTGCACCTCGACCGGGTCGAGCGTCAGCTGGCCGAGTTGGAGGAGCGCGGCGGCCCCGCCCGGGGCGGTGACCCCCGGATGGCCGACCGGCTCGGTCCACCCGAGCGGATGGGCCCGCCGATGCGCGACGAGCGCGGCATGTCGCCCGTCCCGCAACCGCCGATGCCACCCCGCGCGATGCCCGCCCAGGCCGGCTCCGGCTACGGCCGCTACGACGAGCCGACCGGCGCCTACGCCGGAGGCTACGACGCGCCGCGGGGTGGGCGCGGGCCGGCCGGCCCCGGCGGGCCGATGGGCCCGGGCGGCCCGATGGGGCACGGCGGGCCACCGCCGCGCGGTCTGCCGGCCGGGCCGGGCGGATACGGCCAGGACGAGCCGGGCGGGCCGGGCGGTTACCGGCCGGGCGGTTACGGCCAGGACGGCCCCGGCGGCTACGGCCAGGACGCGCCGGGTGGTTACGGCCAGGACAGGCCGGGCGGTTACGGGCAGGAGGACCGGTTCGACGGCTTCGAGGCCGGCCGGCACGGGCGTACCGACATGACCGCGGAGATCCGGTTGCCCGACCGGGACATGCGCCGTGGCCCGGCGGTCCCGCCCCCCGGCGGACAGCCGGCGCTGGGTGGCCCGCCGATGGGCGGCGGCCAGCCCCCGCTGCCGGGCCCGCCCTCGATGGCTGGTCCCCCGATGGCCGGTCCGCCCGGCAGTGACCTCTACCGGGTCGACCAGATCCGCCGGAGCTTCCAGGTGCGCCGCTTCGGCAGCGGCTACGACCCGGACCAGGTCGACCGGTTCTTCGAGACGCTGCTCGGCGGCATGGCCGGCCGCAACCCGATGCCGGTCAACCCGAAGGACCTCGACACGCTGCGCTTCGGGCTGGTGCAGGGCGGCTACTTCGAGGCCGAGGTCGACGCCGCGCTCAAGAGCGTGCAGGACATCCTCTTCGGCCGCTGAGCCGGTACGCGGAAGGGCCCATCCCCGGTGGGGACGGGCCCTCGCGCGTGTGTCGTGGGTTGTGCTGACCGGTGCCGGTCGATCGGTCAGGAGCGCAGGCCGTTGCGCCGCAGCACAGCGTCGCCGATGACGATGACCAGCAGCAGCACGGCCAGGCCGACCAGCCAGAGATCCTCGACCCTGCCCTCGTGGTTGCCGCAGAGCATCGCCAGCAGCGCCAGCGCGGTGACCACCGCGCCGATCTGCCCGGCCTTGCGGTGCCCGGGCTTGTGCTGGTCTGGCGACGTTACCGGCTCGCTTCCTGCCACTGTCGGTCCTTCCCTCGCGATCGGATCTCCGGCTAGTCTGGCACGCCGCCCACCGGGGCCGGTGCGGGGTCCGACCTGATGGGGGCCGCGTGACCCGCCAGGCGACCGCGACCGCGGGGAGACGCCCGGGCCGGGCGGGTGCGGGGCGTGGCGGGTGGAGCCCGCCGGGCGTGCCCGCGGAGGTGTCCAGGTGGTGGGTGACCGGGCCGTTGGTCCTGATCCAGGCCCGGCACAACGGCACTACCGGCGTCGCGGGGCGGGGAGCAGACTGCCTCCGGTAGCGTTTCGGCGTACACCTTGTTTGTCTTTATCCGAGGGGGAACTGCGGTGCGAGTGACCGGTACCGGGCACGCGAGCATGCGGATCGACACTGCGGCGGGCAGCATCCTGTGCGACCCGTGGGTGAATCCGGCCTACTTCGCCTCCTGGTTCCCGTTCCCCGACAACTCGCTGCTCGACTGGGAGGCACTGGGCGACGTCGACTACCTCTATGTCTCCCACCTGCATCGGGACCACTTCGACGCGGCCCACCTGAAGCGGTACGTGTCGAAGTCCGCGACCGTGCTGCTGCCGGAGTTCCCCACCTCGGAGATGGCGGACGAGCTCCGGGAGTTGGGCTTCACGAAGTTCCTGAAGACCCGCAACGAGGAGGTCGTCGAGCTCGACGGTGGCCTGAAGATCATGATTCAGGCGCTGACCAGCCCGACCGACGGCCCCATCGGCGACTCGTCGCTGTGGGTGGAGTACGACGGTGTGCGGCTGCTCAACCAGAACGACGCCCGGCCCACCGACCTGAGTGTCTTCGCCGAACTGGGTCACGTGCACGCGCACATGCTCCAGTTCTCCGGCGCGATCTGGTATCCGATGGTCTACGAGCTGCCGCAGGCGGCGAAGACGGCGTTCGGCAAGCAGAAGCGGGAGCGGCAGTTCGACCGCACCTGGCGCTACATCGACGACCTGAAGGCCGACCACGTCTTCCCGATCGCCGGCCCGCCGTGCTTCCTCGACGACGAGTTGTGGCAGTTCAACGACATCCACGGCGACGAGGGCAACATCTTCCCCGACCAGTCGGTGTTCCTGTCCGAGTACGCCAAGGTCGGCGGCACCAACGGCATCGTGCTGCTGCCGGGCAGCGTCAGCGAGATCACCGTCGACGGCGCGCACACCACCCATCCGGTGCCGGTCGAGGAGTTCTTCGCGAACAAGGCCGCCCACCTGGCCGAGATGCGTGAGCGCAAGCGCGGTGTCATCGAGGCCGAGAAGGCGTCCTGGCGGCACCCCGAGGTCGACGTGCTCAAGGAGATGAAGCGCCGCGTCGAGCCGCTGCTGGAGGAGTCGATCTACCTGGCGAACGGGGTCGGCGGCCCGGTCCGTTTCGACCTGGTGGGCTACGACGGGGAGAGCGTCGAGTCGATCGTGGTGGACTTCCCGGGCAAGCAGGTGCGGCCGTACGCCGACGAGAAGGTGCGGTACCGGTTCCGCACCGAGCGGGCGCTCATCGAGCACCTGCTGCACATCGGCGAGGTGGACTGGGTCAACTCGCTGTTCCTGTCGTGCCGGTTCTCGGCCGCCCGGATCGGCCAGTACAACGAGTTCGTGTACGCCTTCTTCAAGTGCCTGTCGACCGAGCGCCTCCAGTACGCCGAGGGCTGGTACGACGAGCACGAGCGGGCCGTCGACGCCGAGGACATCACGCTGGGCGACTGGGTGGTGCAGCGGCGCTGCCCGCACCTCAAGGCCGACCTGAGCCGGTTCGGCATCGTCGACGGTGACCAGCTCACCTGCCAGCTGCACGGCTGGCGGTTCGACCTGCCCAGCGGACGCTGCCTGACCAGCGTCGGCCACAAGGTCCGCGCCCAGCGCGCCGACGCGGAGGCACCCACCCCCTGACACGGCCCGGACCGGGTCGGCGGCGCAGACCGGGGGCCGCCCGGACCGGGTCGGCAGGTCGACCGAATCCGGGCCGGGGTCGGCGGGTCGGGTCGGTCGGCGGTGCAGGTCGGGTCAGCGGCCCAGGTCGGCGAGGATGCGCTGGGCGGCGTTGTGTCCGGCCGCGCCGATCACGCTGCCTGCCGGGTGGCAGCCGGCGCTGCCCGCGTACACGCCGTCGACGCCGGTCGCGTAGGGCATCCGCTCGGTGAACGAGACCGTGTTGTCGACGTGGTGGATGTGCCCGCCGGTGATGCCGAAGTGCGCCTCGATGCCGGGTGGGGGCAACGGCACGGCGTCGGCGACGAGGTCGGTGGTGCCCGGGGCGTACCGCTCGCAGATGTCGAGCAGGCGGTCGGTGTAGCCGGGCAGCGCCGCCTCCCAGGTGGTGCCGGCCAGTTCGTACGGCACCGACTGCACGAACAGCGCCGACGAGTGGTGCCCGGCCGGGTCCTGCAACGAGGGGTCGACGGTGGTGTGCAGGTACCACTCGATCGTCGGCTCGTCGGGCAGCCGGCCGGCCCGCACGTCGGCCCACATGGCGCGCAGCGCCGCCATCGGCGCGGCCGAGTCCGCGCCGACCAGCGACGCCGAGCCGGGCAGCAGGTGGATGGTGGACCCGAACGGGCTGGGTGCGCCCGGCGGCAGGCAGGCGAAGCGGGGCAGGCCGGTCAGCGCCAGGTTGAGCTTGAGCGTGGTGCCGGGGCGGCGGACCGCCGTCATCCGCTCGCGCAGCGGGGCCGGGAGCGCGCCGTCGGGCAGCAGGTCCATCAGCCGGTACGGGTCGCACGCGCCGAGCACCACGGACGCGCCGACCTCCCGGCCGTCGGCGAGCACGACCCCGCTGGCCGCTCCGCCGTCGAGGGTGACCGCGGTGACCGGGGCACCGGTGACGATCCGCGCGCCGGAGGCGCGGGCGGCCTCGGCGAAGGTGCGGGAGACGGTGCCCATACCACCTTCGGCGATCATCCAGGTGCCACCGGAGCCGGGCAGCCGGCACATGTTGTGCACCAGGAAGTTGTGCCCGGTGCCGGGGTCGTCGGGGCCGGCGTTGAGCCCGGACAGCCCGTCGGTGACCGCGTACATGCTGACCAGCAGCTCGGAGCGGAACTCGAAGCGGGCCAGGTGGTCGGCCACGGAGCCGCGTACCAGGTCGACGAAGACCTGCCGCAGCGCCGGCCGCACGTACCGCTCGGCGGTCTCCTCCACCGGTAGCGGGTCGGCGAGCCAGGCGGGGGCGAGGTCGTCGCGCAGGGCGGCCAGTTCGGCCTGGAGCGCGTCGTCGGCGGCCACGTCGGCGGGGGAGAAGAACTCCGCGAGCTGTCGTCGGGTGGCGGCGGTGTCGCTGCCCATCAGCAGGTACGGCGAGCCGGGACCGCCCGGGGTGGGCAGGAAGTAGTGCGGGTCGCGGCGCAGTACGGGAATGCGTACGTCGAGCGTGGCCAGCAGCTCGGGCGGCGTCAGCCCGAGCAGGTACGACCCGGTGGAGTGGCGCAGCGCCGGTACGTTCGCGAACGGCGTCTCGGTGCGGGCGGCACCGCCGATCACCCCGGCGGCCTCCAGCACCAGCACGTCGAGCCCCGCGCGGGCCAGCAGGATCGCGGAGACCAGCCCGTTGTGCCCGGCCCCGACGACGACCACGTCCACCCGCCCCGGCACCTGATCCACCATTCCCGCACCCTAACCCTCGACCAGGGTTGCCAGGAAGGTGGTCAGTTCCAGGTCGAAGAGGGGTCCGGGGTCGGTCAGGGCCCAGCTGAGCTGGCCGAACACCTCCATGGCCACCAGGCCGTAGAGGCGGGTCCAGCCGGCGAGGAAGGCGTACGTGACCTCGATGGGGATCTCGCCGTGGCTGGCCCGCAGCGGCTCCAGCCGGTCGCCGAGGCGCTCGCGGAGCAGCTCCGGCGGGGGACCGGGCCAGGGGTTGCGGTGCCACAGGTCGAGGAAGGGCTCCACGAACACCGCGCCGAACCGGGCGCCCGGGTGGTCGGCGTCGGCGCAGCCGGCCACGAACGCCTCCAGGGCGGGGGTCGGCGCGCCGAAGATCAGCCCGAACTCGGCGGGATGGGCCACCGACCAGGCGCGGAACGCCCGGGCCATGGCCGTCAGCCGGGCGACGGGATCGTCGGCCTCGTCGCGGGCCTGCTCCAGCCGGTGCCGCAGCTCGTCGTACAGGTCGCCGGCGACCCCGGCGACGAGTGCCTCCAGGCTGGGGAAGTAGCGGTAGATGGCGGGGGCGGTCATGCCCATGTCGCGGGCGATCGCGCGTAGCGACACGGCCTCGACGCCGCCGGCGACCAGCAGCTTCCGGGCACCGGCCTTGATCTCGGCGACGGTCGCCGTACGCAGCCGCTCGCGCCGCGTCGGTGCGGTCATCCGTGGCCCCCTTGACCGGAGCGAACGCCGTTGTCATAGTTAACGCCGTTCACTGTGCTGAGTGATGCTTACTTGCAGCGTAGCTGCCGATCGAGGGGGAAGCGATGTTCGTCTGGTGGGGAAGAGCGGTGGTGCGGTTGCGCTGGGTCGTCCTGTCCGCCGCCGCCGCGCTGATGGTGCTCGGCGCGACGTGGGGAGCCGGGGTCTTCGGCCAGCTGACCGGCGGCGGGTTCGACGACCCGGCCAGCGAGTCGAGCCGGGCCGCGCAGCGGATCACCGACGAGCTGGGCCGGCAGGGGGCCGACCTGGTGGTGCTCTGGTCCAGCGACACCGCCACCGCCGACCAGCCGGCCTTCCGCGACCCGGTCACCGCGACCGTCACCCGGCTGCGCGAGCGCGCCGAGGTCGCCGACATCACCACCTGGTACGACACCTGGGCCCCCGCGCTGCTGTCGGCCGACCGCCGGGCCACGTACGCGCTGGTCCAGCTACGCGGGGCCGACGAGGACGCGCTGACCGCGTCGTACGAGGCGGTGCGGCCGGCGCTGGACACCCCCGGACTGCGCACCGAGACCGGCGGCCAGGTGGCCTTCCTGCACGAGGCGAACACCCGCACCACCGAGGACATCACCCGCGCCGAGCTCCTGTCCATGCCGGTGCTGCTCGTGCTGCTCGTGGTCATCTTCGGCGGACTGGTCGCCGCGTCCACCCCGCTGCTCGTCGGCGGCCTGGCCATCCTCGGCGCGTTCGTCGCGGTGCGGCTGGTCACCCTGGTCACCGACGTCTCCCTGTTCGCCATCAACGTGATCACCCTGATCGGCCTGGGCATGGCCGTCGACTACGCGCTGTTCGTGGTCAGCCGGTTCCGGGAGGAGCTGGCCGCCGGTCACGACACCCCGACCGCGATCTCCCGCACCATGCTCACCGCCGGGCGCACCGTGTTCGTCTCCGGGCTCACCATCGCCCTCGCCATGGCCAGCCTGCTGATCTTCCCGCAGTCATTCCTGCGCTCCATGGGGCTCGGTGGGGTAGCCGCCGTCCTGGTGGCGATGCTGGCGGCGCTGACCGTGCTGCCGGCCCTGCTCGCGGTGCTCGGCCCGAGGATCGACGCGGTGCGCGTACCCCTGCCGTGGCGGCGGGGGTCACGCGGTGGGCGGCCGGCGGCGGGTGCGGGAAACGGCGCCTGGGCCCGGATCGCCCGCAGCGTGATGCGGCGTCCGGTGCGCTACCTGGTCGGGGTCGTGGTGCTGCTCGGGGTGCTGGCGGTGCCGGCCCTGCGGATGGAGTTCGGCGGCTTCGACGAGCGGGTGCTGCCCGTCGACGCCGCCCCCCGGGTGGTATCCGAGCGGATCGCCGAGGAGTTCCCCGGGGCCACCCTCGCCCCGGTCGACGTGCTGGTCTCCGGTGCCCCGGCCGAGGCGGTGCCGGCCTTCGTCGAGCGGGTCACGGCGGTGCCCGGCGTGACCGGCGTGCGGGTCGCGGCGCAGCGCGGCGACTCGACACTGCTGACGGTGAGCTACCCCGGCGAGCCCACCGGCGACACCGCCGAAGGCGTGGTCGGCGCGCTGCGGGCGCTGCCCGCCCCGGCCGGGGCGGAGGTGCTCGTCGGCGGCCGGCCCGCCGCCGAACGGGACCTGCTGGACAGCCTCTCCGGCCGGCTGCCCTGGATGGCGCTGCTGATGGCCGTGGCCACCCTGGTGCTGCTGTTCCTCGCCTTCGGCTCGGTGGTGCTGCCCGTCAAGGCGGTGCTGATGAACCTGGTCTCGATCGGCGCCTCGTTCGGCGTGGTGGTCTGGATCTTCCAGGACGGCCACCTGGCCGACCTGCTCGGCTTCACCCCGACGGGCTTCATCGAGCCGAGCAACCCGATCCTCATGCTGGCGGTGCTGTTCGGCCTGGCCACCGACTACGAGGTGTTCCTGCTCTCGCGGGTCCGCGAGGAGTGGGACCGCACCGGGGACAACACCTCGGCCGTGGCCACCGGACTCCAGCACACCGGCCGGATCATCACCGCCGCCGCGCTGCTGCTGATCATCGTGGTGGCGGGCTTCGCGACCGGCAGCATGTCCTACATCAAGCTGATCGGGATCGGCATGATCGTGGCGATCGTGGTCGACGCGACCCTGGTGCGGGCGCTGCTGGTGCCGGCCACCATGCGGCTGCTGGGCCGGTACAACTGGTGGGCACCCGGGCCGCTCGGGGGTCTCTACCGCCGCTGGGGCATCCGGGAGACCGCCGACCCCGAGCCGGAGCCTCGTCACCCCGCGCTGACCACCTAGCGCCCGCCCAGCGCCAACTCTCCCGCGCCCTGCCCTCGCTGCCGCCTGCCCTCCGCAGTGCCCTGCCCCCTGCCGCCTGCCGCCGGCGCCCTGCCTGTGGCCCGCTGCGCCCTGCGGCGTCGACCCGTTGTGTCGATCATGGAGTTGTTGCTCCGAAGGCGCGCGCCCGTAGCGACAACCTTCATGATCGACAGGGTCGGGCGGGGGGCGGGGGAGCGGGGCCGGGGTGGGTGCGCCAGCGGGACAGGGCCAGGGTGGCCGAGTAGCCGGCCAGGACGATCACGTGGAACAGGTAGAGCCAGAGGAGCACCGCCACGCCCGCGCCGATCGCGTCGAAACCCCCGAACGGAACGCCCAGGTCGATCGGCAGGGAGGCGAACAGCACGAAACCGTGCAGGAAGCCGGACAGGTTCGCCGCCGTGAACGATCCGACCGCCAGCGTGGACAGCCAGTCCGGCGACGCCGGGCCGACCACCCGGAACACCCACAGCAGCACCGGGGTGAGCACCAGCCACACCGCCAGGAACGACAGCACCACCCCGAGCGCACCCACCCAGCCGCCCTGCCGCACCAGCCGGGTGGTCACCGGCAGCGCGAGCAGGATCGACAGCAGTAACGCCGGGGCGGGAGCGAGCAGCGGCAGCAGCAACAGCCGTCCCCGCCAGCCGACGAAGGACTCGCCGGTGTGCGACAGCGCCACCGACACGAACGCCCGCCGCAGCCCCTCGCCGTACAGCGACGCGGGCAGCAGCGAGGCCAACGCGAGCAGCGGGGTCAACCCCACCCCGGCCTCGACCAGCGCGGCCACCGCGCGGGGCGCGCCGATCGCGTCGGGCAGCGTCTCCACGGCGTACGACGTGAGCCGGCGTACCCGGTCGGCTCCCGCCACCAGCGAGGTGAGCCAGATCGCCAGCAGCGCCACCGGCACCACGGCGATCGCCCCGTAGAACGTGATCGCGGCGGCGTGCAGCGACAGGTCCCGTCCCCGTACCGGCCGGAACGCGGCACTGGTGATCCGCTTCGTCCGCCGCCATCCGTCGCCCATCGCCGTTTTCTTCCCCGTCGCTCCGCCCGTCAGTCATTAGGATCGCCGCCCATGACCGTAGTCACGACCGACCGCCTGGTGATCCGTGCGTGGACCGACGCGCCGGCCGACCTCGACCGGTTCTACGACATCTACTCGCGGGACGAGGTGATGCGCTGGCTGGGCGGGGGAGCGGGGCGGCTGACCGATCCGGCGCAGGCCGCTCCGCGGCTGGCCGCCTGGAGTGCGCGGTTCGACCGGTACGCCGGCCGGTACGGCCTGTGGGCGGTGCAGGTGCGCGCGACCGGTGTGGTGGCGGGCACCGTGCTGGTCAAGCCCCTGCCGGGCTGCGACGGCGAGACACCGACCGGGGACATCGAGGTCGGCTGGCACCTGCACCCCGACGCGCAGGGCCACGGGTACGCCACCGAGGCCGCCCGCGCCATGCTCGACCGCGAGTTCGCGCTCGGTGGCCGTCGGGTCTACGCGGTGGTGGCCCCCGGCAACGAGCGCTCGACGGCGGTGTGCCGCCGCCTCGGCATGACGCCGGTGGGCCGGCGCACGAACTGGTACGGGGGCGTGGAGGTGGAGACCTTCGTCGTCGACGCCCCCTGACCGGCGACGACACCGTCGTGCTGCCCGGCCTTTCGGCCCCGCGCTCACCGTACCGTCGTCGTGCAGCCGGGCCGGGCGGTCGACACCGCCCGGCCCGCGGGTCGCGGTGCGTGTGCTCAGCCGAAGGTCTTGTGGATCCGCCAGTCGTCACCGAGAACCAGCTTCACGGCCGGGCCGGTGTTGGTGGTCGACGGGTGGTAGACGCGCATCTTGCCGTCCGACTCGTACCGCACCCACATGTCGGGCACGTTGTCGCCGCTGATGTCGGGGATGCTGACGACGACGGCCATGTTCGCCGCCGACCAGCCGGTGCCATAGCTGACGTCACCGTCGCGGGAGTTGGCGGCCAGCATCAGCGAGACGAGGTCAACGCTGCCCGGCGTCGCACCCGGCCGGCCGTGCCGGATGTACATGTTGCCGTTGACGAGGTTGCGCCACAGCAGGTCGGGTGTGCCGTCGAGGTCGATGTCGGCGATGTTGAGCACCTCCCGGTCAGCCCAGGCGTTGTGGTTCATCCGGGTGGCCTCCTGGAAACCGGCCCCGGTGTAGCCCGACAGCACCCAGAACTCGCCGCCGGAGCGCAGGGCCAGGTCGGGCCGACTGTCACCGGTGATGTCGCCGAGAGCCTTGATCTGGGTCCAGGTCGACGGGTTCGGGGCGTTGCCGGGCAGGATGATCCGCAGCCGTCGGTCGACGTCGAAGCTGCCGTACCCGTCGCCGGGGTAGAGCCAGAAACCGCCGTCGGGGGCGACCGCGAACAGGTCGGTGATGCCGTCCCCCGGGTACGCGTCGGAGTGCTTGGTGATCAGTGCCGCCTTCGTGCCGTTCCACCAGTGCCCGGGCGGGTTGAGGGTGCCCTCGTTGTCGTACGAGGAGTACAGCCAGGCGTACAGCTCGCCGTCGCTGGTGGTGTCGTTCTCGTCGACGTCACCCGCGTAGGTGCGCAGGTTGCCCGCGTTGTCCACGAACATCAGGTCGGGGATTCCGTCGCCACCGGTGTCGCCGGGGCCGTCACCGGAGTCGCGTGGTGGCACATACATGGCGTAGTCGGTGCGGGCGCTGCGGTTGCCGACCACGTCGTAGGCGTAGACGTGCAGCGTGGTGGGACCGGCGTGGCGGGGCCGCAGGTCGGGCACGGTGGCCTCACCGGCGACGGCCGGCACGTACGTGTGGCGGATGCCCTCGAAGGCGTAGCTGAACTGCACGGCGCCGGTGGCCTTGAAGGAGATGGCTCCGGTCTCGCCGAAGTTCACCGTCGTCCAGGTGGCCCCGTCGGGGGTGGCCCGCAGGAACACGTCACTGGTGACGTCCGGCGCCGGGGGTGCGGCCGCGTCGACGGTGAGGCGGCACGGGTCGGTGCCCGGCGGGAAGTACGTGGAGGTCGCGCCCGGAGGTGTCCTCGGCCCGCACGTCCCACGAGTAGGTGGCCTGGTCCTCCAGGCTGGTGCATTTCCGCCACCAACAACCAGGCGTCGTGGATCGGCGACGGTTGGGACTACGCGGCCGGTGCCATCACCCGCTCGTACGCCAACTGTCGGCAGGACTCCAAGAAGGCCGGTGCGAACAACACCACGCACCGCACCGCCGACCTGTGCTGGGGCTCCGACAACGCCACCCTGTCCCTGGGCGGCATGACCACTGAGCTGGTCTGGGACAGTGGCACGTGGACCACCGCCAACGGCGACGGTTCGAAGGTCGAACTGAAGACGGGCGGGGTCAACGGCGACGCCGACGGCGAGTACTGGGTCGTCACCACCCGGGACGGCACGAAGTACCACTTCGGCCGCAACCGCCTGCCCGGCTGGTCCGAGGGCAAGCCGGTGACCAACTCGGTGCTCACCGTCCCGGTCTACGGCAACCATGCCGGTGAGCCCTGCTACCAGGCGGGCGACTGGCACGGGTCGCACTGCACGCAGGGTTGGCGGTGGTCGCTGGACTACGTCGAGGACGTCCACGGCAACGCGATGAGCCTGTGGTGGGCCAAGGAAACCAACAACTACGCCCGGAACTTCAACTTCAAGTCCCCCGTGTCGTACGACCGCGGCGGCTACCTCACCCGGATCGACTACGGGCAGCGCAAGGACACCGTCTACACGGCCGCGCCGCTGGCCCGGGTCACCTTCGACGTCGCGGAGCGGTGCTTCGCCGAGGGCGGGCTCACCTGCTCCGAAGCGAACTTCAACAGCGAGATCCCCGACGACTACCGCATCTGGTACGACACCCCCGCCGCCCTCAACTGCGACGCGGACGGCAAGTGCTGGGACGTGTCGCCGTCCTTCTTCACCCGCAAGCGCCTCGACAAGATCACCACCTTCGCGCAGCGGCGCAGCGGTCTCACCGACCTCCAGAAGGTGGACGAGTACCAGCTCACCCAATCCTTCCCGACCCTGCTGACCGGCCCCAACACGGCCCTGTGGCTGGAGTCGATCCAGCGCACCGGTCACGGCGCCAGCGGCACCGCCGCCGACCGGATCACGCTCAACCCGGTGCGGTTCGTGCACAACCGCGAGGACATGCCGAACCGCGTCGAGGACGACGACCGCCCCGGCTTCTCCCGGCTGCGCATCGAGCGGGTGGTCAACGAGTACGGCGGCGAGACCGTCGTCACCTACAGCGCGCCCGAGGGCGCGTGCGACACCGGCGTCGGACTGCCCACCACCACGGCGGGCTACCAGGCCAACACCCGCCTGTGCTACCCCAGCTTCTGGCACCCGGATCCGGCCGCCGACGACGAGATCGACTGGTTCCACAAGTACGTCGTCAAGGCCATCGAGGAACTGCCGGCCATCGACGGGGCCGCGAACTCCACCCGCACCGAGTACGCCTACGCCAACGCCGCCTGGCGGCTCGCCGAGCAGGAGTTCACCAAGAAGTCCCGCCGCACGTACTCCCAGTTCGCCGGCTTCGAGCAGGTCACCGTGCTCACCGGCCCGGAAACCCCGGAGCTGGGCAGCGAGCGGACCAAGTCCGTGACCCGTTACTTCCGCGGCATGGGCGACACCGTCGAGGTCACCGACATCACCGGCGCGCGGATCGCCGACGACCGGGAGCCCTTCGCCGGCCGCGTCGCCGAGGAACTGACGTACGCCAGTGCGGGCGACCCGGCCGCGGACTGGCTGACCCGCAGCGTCACCTACCCGGCGGCCACCGAACTGGCCTCCCGCGCCCGCGACGACGGCCTCGACCCGCTGAAGGCCTGGCGGGTCACCGACGCCAGGCAGAAGGCGTGGGCCAGGTCGTCCGGCGACGGCGACGACACCCGGACCCTGCGCGTGGTCGAGACGAAGACCACCTACGACGCCGTGTACGGCCTGCCGGTGACGATCGAGTCCCTCGGCGACACCCAGGAGTCGGGCGACGAGTCCTGCACCACCGTCGACCACCTGCACGACACCGGCAAACACATCATCGGCCTGACCAGGCAGATCCGAACCAGCGCCACGACCTGCGCCGCAGCCACGTTCGAGGACCTGACGACGCTGGCCTCGGCGGGCCGGGTCGCCTACGACGGTCAGGCGTACGGCGCGGCCATCCCCGCGACCGGGCGTGGCCTCGCCACCCAGACCTGGTCGCTGAAGGCGGACGGCTCCGGCTTCCAGAACGAGGGCACCACCGCCTTCGACCCGATCGGGCGGGTGACGAGCCGGACCGACCCCGACGGCAACGTCTCGCAGATCGAATACCTCCCCGCCTCCGGGCAGGCCCACTCGGTGCGGGAGGAGAACTCCCTCGGGCACGAGCAGACCCGCGAGCTGGACCCGGGCCGCGCCGTCACCCTGAAGACCACCGACCCCAACGGGCACGTCAGCGAGGCGAAGTACGACGCCCTCGGCCGCCTGGTCGAGGCGTGGGGAGCGGGGCGTACGCCGTCGCCGACGGCTGTGCCGGACTTCCGCGCCGAGTACGCCCTGCCCGCCGTCACCGTCGACCCCGAGGACGCCGAGGACCAGGACCGCAAGCCGCCGTACGTCACCACGTTCAGCCGTGGCCACGACAATCGGATCCAGACCTCCGTCACCATCTACGACGGTCTGGGCCGCGAGCGGCAGAGCCAGGTCGAGGCCACCGGCGGCGGTCGGCTGATCACCGACACGCTCTACAACTCGGCCGGCGAGGTGTGGCAGACCAACAACGCCTACTTCGCCGAGGGCTCCCCGACCGGTCAGTTGTTCACGCCACTGTCCGACACGGTGGTGCCCAACGCCACCCGCTACACCTACGACGGGCTCGGCCGGGTCACCCTGGAGATGCCGCTGCTCGCCGGGGTGGAAAAGCCGGAGCGGGCCACCCGCTACGTCTACGGGCTCGACCACTCCACCGTGGTCAACCCCGACGGGGCGGCCTCGTACCGGCTGTGGACCGACGCCCTGGGTCGCACCTCGCGGGTGGACACCTTCCGCGACGCCGCCCGGACCGACTTCACCTCGATGCGGTACGAGTACGACCAGCGCGGCCAGCTGGTGGAGGCCACCCACTCCGCCAAGGCCACCCACCCGTGGACCTGGGAGTACGACGGGCGCGGCCGGCTGAAGAAGGCCACCGACCCCGACGCCGGGATCTCCACCTTCACCTACGACCACCGCGACCGGCAGCTCACCACGACCCACGCCCGTGGCATCACCATCTGGAACGGGTACGACCAGCTGTCCCGCCCGACGCAGCAGCGCCTCGGCGACAGCACCGGCAACCTGCTGGCCGAGTACACCTACGACACGGTGTCCGGCGGCAAGGGCCTGCCGGCGACGTCGACCCGCTACACCGACGGCCTGCCGTACACGCAGTCGATCGGCGGCTACACCTCCGACTACCAGCCCACGTCGACGACGCTAACGCTGCCGCAGTCGATCGCCGACACGTGGGGCCTCGACCGCGACTACCGGTACGACTACTCGTACACCGACACGGGCCTGCCGGAGGCGACGACGCTGCCGGCGGTCGGTCCGCTGCCCAGCGAGAAGATCCTGGTCCGCTACACCAAGGACGGCCTGCCGCTGTCGGTGTCCGGCAAGGACTGGTACGGCTCGGAGACCGTCTACTCGCCGTACGGTCAGGTGCTGCGCTCGACGCTGGGCGCGCACCCGTACCGGGTGTGGACCATGGCGACCTTCGACGACGCCAGCGGCGCACTGACCCGCCAGCAGGTGTTCCGCGAGGTCAAGGACGCCCACGTCGTCTCCGACCGCTCCTACGACTACGACGACGCCGGCAACGTCACCACGATCCGCGAACACGCCACCGCCCACGCGGAGCGGCAGTGCTTCCGCTACGACGCGCTCGGTCAGCTCCGCAACGCCTGGACGTCGGCTGACCAGGACTCCTGCGCCGCAGGGCCGGGCAGCGCCACCGGCACCGTCAACGCCATCCCCGGCGTCGACGGCACCGGCTACTGGCAGGAGTACGACTACGACCTGCTCGGCAACCGGCAGAAGCTGGTCGAGCGGGACCTGACCGGCAGCACCTCCACCGGCCCGATCGAGACCACCTACGGGTACGGCCAGCCCAGCGGCGCCCAGCCGCGCACCCTGACCACGGTCACGAAGACCTGGACCACCCCGCAGGGCGCGGCGATCGTCTCCGAGGCGACCCGCCTGTACGAGCTGACCGGCGAGACGAAGTCGGTGCAGTCGACCCAGAACGGCGACGAGCAGGAACTGTCCTGGACGTACGACGGCCAGGTCGAGCGGATCACCGGCTCGGGCAGCAAGGGCCGCACCGCCTACCTGGGCATGGGCGACAAGTGCCTGGACCTGGACCAGGGGCAGGCGCAGCCGAACCAGGCGGTGCAGCTGTACCCGTGCAACGGCGGCGCCTGGCAGAAGTGGGCCTTCACTCCGGTCGAGGGCCAGCCCAACGGCGACCTGGGCACCCTGTCGGTGTACGACGACACGTGGTGCGTCCAGCCGTCCGGCACGACGACGACCGCGCTGCTGCAACTCCAGGCGTGCGACGGTTCGGCCGCTCAGCACCTGGAGCGGCTGTCGACCGGCCAGTTGAAGCACCCCGCTTCGGGGTTGTGTGTCGTGGCGAAGAGTTCCGCGACGGACGCCCATGAGATCGGGTTGGCGACCTGCGACGCGGGTTCCTCGGCGCAGCGGTGGGACGCGCAGGACGAGACGCAGCACATCTACGGCCCCGGCGGTTCGCGGCTGTTGACGGTGCAGGGCCGTCAGGCGACGTTGAACCTGGGTGAGGCCCAGTTGACGGTGCGCCTCGGTGGTGCGCCGGTGAACACCCAGCGGTCGTACTCCACGCCGGGTGGCGCCGTGGTGCGGCATGTGGCGGGCACGGTCGAGCAGGCGTTGACCGCGATGGCGGGTGATCATCAGGGCAGCCCGTACGCCGAGGTGGGTCTCGCGGCGGGCATGGCGGTGGGGATCCGTAAGCAGGATCCGTTCGGCAACGTCCGGTCGGGCACGGTCAGTGGTGATCTGAAGACGAACCGGGGCTTCCTGGGCGCGGTACGCGACGACGCGTCGGGTTTCGTGCCGCTGGGTGCTCGGTTGTACGACCCGGAGGTGGGTCGGTTCCTGTCGGCGGACCCGGTCCTGGATCTGACTGACCCGGTGCAGAACAACGGTTACACGTACGCGCACAACAACCCGGTGACGCACTCGGACCCGACTGGTCTGTCTGTGTCGTTGACGCAGTCGGAGCTGAACGCGGCGCTGGCGGGTGCGGGTCTGTCGCCGGCGATGGTGGCGCAGGCGCAGGCTGACTGGAACAGGTCGCTGGTGTCGGTGATTCTGGGTGCGGCATGGCACGTGCTGAAGGAGTTCCTCGGAATCAACGACGCGATCAACTGCTTCGGCGGTGATCTGTGGGCGTGTGGAAGCCTGATCATCGGTTCGATTCCGGTATTGAAGTTGACCAAGGCTCCGAAGATCAAGAGTGCGATCAGTGCCACGATCTCGGCGATCAAGGCGTGGCAGGCGGCGAAGAAGGCCGCCGAGGTGGTGCTGAAGGCGGCGCGGGCGGCGGAGGAGGCGGCGCTCGCGGCGAAGAAGTTGGCGATCGAGCGGGCAAAGAAGGCCGCGCAGGCGGCGAAGAAGAAGGCCGCCGACATGGTCAACTCGACGAGCAACAAGGCGACGCAGTCGTCGAAGAAGACCGGTAACCCGATCCAGAAGGAAGCGCAGGCCAGGTCGAATCCGAAGAGTTCCTCGGCGGCCTCGGGTGGTGCTGGCAAGGGTGCCTCCAGCGCAGGCAAGGGCAACTCGAAGCCGGGCGGCTCGGAGGGGGCGTCGTCGCGCAGCAACGGCGGCTCCAGCGGTAACGAGGCTTCCGGTGCTGCGGACGGGGGTGGCGGTTCCTGCCCTGTACCCAACAGCTTCGTGCCGGGCACACGGGTCCTGATGGCCGACGGTTCGACCAAGCCGATCGAGGACGTCGAGACCGGCGACCGGGTCGTGGTCACCAATCCGGAGACCGGTCGTACCGAGGTCGACACTGTCACCGCGACGATCACCGGCGACGGCGTCAAGCAGCTGGTGAAGGTCAGCATCGACACCGACGGCGACAACGGCGACGCCACCGCCGAGGTCACGGCCACCGACGGCCACCCGTTCTGGGTGCCTGAGCTGGGCGAGTGGATCGACGCCACCGACCTCCAGCCGGGCCAGTGGCTCCAGACCAGCGCCGGAACGTTCGTCCAGATCACCGCCATCGAGCGGTGGGCCGTCCCGCGCGCGGTCGTCCACAACCTCACCGTCGCCAACACCCACACCTACTATGTGCTAGCCGGCAACACCCCGGTCCTCGTACACAACTGCACTATTGATCCGAGCGAAGTCCGGTTTACCCAAGACAGCGTTGGTAGTCACTTCAAGTCGGGTCATTCGATCGATGAAACTGCTGCTGCGCTTGCTGATGGTAGCCTTGATTCGAGTGTTCTCGACCCCATTCGTCTAGTCGATAAGGAGGGTAAGCTCTACACGCTGGACAACCGGAGATTGGTTGCTTATCAAAAGGCTGGAATCGAGGTCCCCTACAGGATGGCGACTGGGGCGGAGATTCGCAAGGAATGGCGTAAAAAGTTCACTACCCAAACCGATGGGATTGGCATCTTAATTCGGAAGGTTGGCTGGCATGGACCTAGAGGATGAGGCTGGCCGCGTTGTCACGCGGCAAGACCTGGTTGAACTTGTCACTCGTATGGCTTCTGTCTCTAGTTCGCCGGAGATGCTGGAATGGGAGAACAACACGCTACCGCGGTTCCTGGATGGGCTGGCGGCATGGATAGCTGGTATGGATGGGTATTTCCGAAACCAAGGCTTGGAAGTCCCCGACCAGCCATCCTGGCGGCTGGTTGGCGACATGCTAGTTGCTGCGACCCTTTACGAATAGGTCTACATCGAGCACTTTTCATCGTGAGTTTTGGCTGGTCGGGCCGTGATGTAGAGCGAGGATGGCCTTGATGATCGCGGTGGCGCGTCGGGGGCAGCAGCGGAGCTTGGTCAGGATCTTCCAGCCCTTGAGGGTGGCGACGGCGCGTTCGCCGACGGCGCGGATCTTGGCGTGGTGCCGGTTGACGGTCTTCTGGCGCTGGGACAATCGTGGTCGGTGACGACGGCGTTTGAACGGCGTGCGGATGCTGCCGCCGGCGCCTTGGTACGCCTTGTCGGCGAAGGTCATGACGTTGGCGCTGCTCAGCGCGTCGATCAGGCCGTGGGTGCGGGCGGCGGTCAGGTCGTGCACGGCGCCGGGCAGGCCGGCTGAGGCCCAGATGAGACGTCCCTTGCAGTCTGCGATGACCTGCACGTTGACCTCGTGGCGTTTGTGTTTCCCGGAGTAGTACGGCCTCTGGTCCGCGACCCGATCGATCGGGATCAGGGTGCCATCCAGGATCGCGTACGCGAGCCGGGCGATGCGCCGCATGGCCGCGTTCAGGCTCTCGGCGTGCGTGGCGAGCAGGTCGATGGCTTCCCGGACGTACCGCCAGGCTGTCGTGACGCTGACCGTGAAGCCGCAGGCAAGACGGGCGATGGTGTCCCCGTTACGCAGATGGGCCAGGGCGAGCAGGGCCTGCCGGCCGGCGTCGAGGCGTCCCACCGGCCGCGGCGGCGGGTGCGTTCGGCACGGATGAGGTCGGCCAGGTGGTTCAGGGTGCGGCTGGACAGCGCGACCGCGGACGGGTAAGACAGCACAGCGAGGCTCCCGGTTGGGGCATCGGATCTTGGTCGACTGCTGTCTTACCGGGAGCCTCGTCCTATGTCGACACAGCCTCCCCGCACGACCGTGACCAGCGCCATCACGATGAAAAGGCGGTCTTGTTCCTGCTTCCAGCGCCACTACTTTCTTGGCATCGCGTTGCTGGCTGCCATGACCTCTGGTCTGGATCCGGCCGCAGATTTGGGATCGGTTCTCGTCGTAGGTGACGTCCCGTACCCAGTGGATTTTGGTCTCGATGTTTCAGTGGCCGCGGTGCATGCCGCCAGCTGTGCCGGTTTGGCGTAGTGCACGCGCAGGTTGGTGATGGCGTAGACGGTCTCGGGGTGAAGCGTTTTGGCTGGTGCAGGTATCGTTTCCGGCGGCCGATCTGCAGGGCCTGGTGGCGTGTGGGAGGCTGATGCCGGTGATTGTCGTCAGGCACTTCAGATGTGCGCGCCGCGTTCGACGAGGTAGGTGACGTGCTCGCGTTGGCAGTGCAGGGCGTCGGCGGTGAGTCATGGTGTGGCGCAGGTCGCTGCGGCAAATTGACGTCGGGAGCTGTCGATGCGGAGTTGCCGGATGACTACAGTAGGCTCGTTGGCAAATGTGGCGGCGGCTGCTTCGATAAGTGCCTTGGTTGCTGGAGCCGTTCTCAACAGGCCTAGCGTACGATCTTCTGGTGATCGCAGGAGAAGCAAGGCGATTCGCTGAGGATGGTTTGGGGTATAGGAGAGCCAAAACCCGATATCGCTGGGCCTGAACTCTATACCGGCGTGTCATGCGCGTGTGTCAGCGCGCGACGATCTGATGGGCATGGCCGTGTCGGTCAGGCAAAGTCCTGAGGAGCGGGTCCAGCCGATGAATCGTCTGAAGTATTCCGCCGGATCGACCCCGTCAGGATCGATCCGCAGGCGGTCACTGATTGCGTCGTGCATCAACACGCACAGATAGATCGCCAGCCCCGGACGGTCGTGGGCGTACTCCGCGCGTAGCCGCAGTTTCGCGGCCGGGCACGGCCATGCGGCGGCACATTCTCGGCAGCGCCAGACGGGCCGGACGGCCAGGTGCCGTTCCAGGTGCGCCCTCGCGTGCTGCTTCACCGCGCACCCACTTGAGGCGGGGCGTCGAGAACAGGGCGGGCGCGCAGGGCCGCCACCCGCACCAGGGCGCGACGGATCCTTCCGTCGTCCGGGCGGCCGTCAAAACGTAGCTGCTGGCCGGTCAGTTCGACCCATTCCAGCGCGGGATGTTCCGCGCGGTCGGGCACGTGTGTGACCCTTAGGCGCAGCGGGCCGGTGCCGTAGCAGTAGTCGGCCTCCGCGGTCGTGATGAAGTCTCCGACGACGACCAGGGGCCGGGGTGGAGCCAGTGCCGGTCCGTCAGGCCCACCTGCCGGCGCCCGCCGACCCGGATCGGCTATTCCGGCGGCTCCGGCATGCTGAGTGCTGCTGGTCACCGCACCCTCCGAAACCGGTCGGACCGGTGGGATGTCGGCTCCGCCGGGGATACGCGGGCAGTGTGGTCCGGGCAGCGCCAGCGCAGCCCGCACACGCAGTGTCGCCCCCACCGGGACCAGTCGCGTCGGTGCCGAGGCGCTGCGGGCACCGGCTGCTCCCTGCGACGAAGCGCAAAGAGCCACTGGAGCGCGAAGAGCCACCAAAGCGCGTGCAGACGACGAAGCGCGAACAGGCGCACGATTACCTCCACGTGGGAATTGCGTGCCGAATGGGTGCCAGGGGCGGGAATCGGGGGAATGAGGTTCGGGACGTGACTCCCGCCCCTGGGTCGACCACCGCCGCGACGCGGGGTCGGAAGAATGGTCGGCCGGCCCACTGGCCTCGGGCAATCTTTCGGAGAAGAATGCGGACCAAGGGATGAGGTGCATTACGTGGCGACAGGCAGGGAGACGACGTGGACGACCCGGGCAGCACCGTTCCCCGCAGGCAGTTGGGAAGATATCTGAATGAACTTCGAGAAAACGCGTACGTGACCGTCTCGGCGGCGGCGAAACAACTCGAATGGTCGACGCCCCGGATCTGGCGCTACGAGACCGGTCAGGTTTCGATGCACCCGAACGACGTCGAGGCCATGTGCCGGGTCTACGGCGCGACCCCGGAGACCATCGAGACGATGCGGTCGCTGGCCCGCGAGACCAGGGCGCACGGCTGGTGGCACAGCTACGGCGAGGCGATCAAGGACTGGTTCAAGCTGTACGTCGGCCTGGAGGCCGCCGCCACCCGCATCCGCAAGTACGAGGCAGACCTGATCCCTGGCCTGCTCCAGACGGTCGAGTACATGACCGAGGTGATCGCCACCGACAACCCGCAGCTCACCGAGGCGGAACGCCGGGCGAAGGTCGACGTCCGCCTCCAGCGGCAACGGCTGCTCGCCCGTGCGGTGCCCCGACCCCCGCAGATCGACGTGATCCTCAACGAGGCGGTGCTGCGCCGTCCCCTGCGCGACCAGGGGGCGATGGTGCGCCAGCTCGACGCGTTGGTGGTGAACAGCCGGCGACACAACGTCACGCTCCGGGTGCTGCCGCTGCGCGCCGGCCTGTTCCGCTGGGCCCAGGCCGGCACCTTCACCATGCTCGACTTTCCCACCCACGTGCGGGAGCCCGAGCCCACCACCATCTACATGGACGGCCCCTGCGGGGCTGTCTACCTTGACAAACCCCACGAGATCCAGACCTATGAGGACGCCTGGCAGTCCCTCGGGGAACGGGCGTTGAATGTCGACGAGTCCCGCGAGCTGGTCGCGGCGCTGACGAAGGAGATGACCGATGGTGCGTGACGGGGTGTGGCGGACGTCGTCCCGGTCCGGCGGCGAGGGCGACTGCGTGGAGGTGGCGGGGTTGGCCGACCTGATCGGCGTACGGGACAGCAAGGACCGCACCGGCCCGGTGCTCAGCTTCGACGCGGCGGCCTGGACGGCGTTCGTCGCCGGGGCCCGGTCGACCCGCTTCGGCAGCGACCGCTGACCCGACCCGCGTCCGGCACCGGCCCTGAGCTGCGTCCGGCGCGGGCCTGATTCGTGCCCGGCACCGGCCTGACCCGGCCGGTGCCGGGCCAGGTCGGCGGGCGAAGGGCCACTGAGCCGACCACCCCACCCCGACGTGCGGCATGTCGGCCTGTCCCGGCCCTCGGATACCGCGATTCGCCGCACCTCGCGCCGTCAGGCGGCCGGGATACCGCAAGGTGCCGCAACCTGTGCCACGCCGGCGCACCCCGTGACCCGCACCCCGTGACCCGCACCCCGTGAGCCGCACCCCGTGACCCGCACCCCGTGACCCTGGCCACCCCGGCGACCCGCGACGACGCCCGGGCTCCCAGTCGGGGCACAGGGAGGGTGGGGAAGAATGGGCCGGTGACCTCCCCCCGTGACCTTGTCCTGCTGGGCTCGACAGGATCCATCGGCACCCAGGCCATCGACATCGTGCGCCGCAACCCAGACCGGTTCCGGGTGGTGGCCCTCGGGGCCGGTGGCGGCAACGTCGCCCTGCTCGCCGCCCAGGCTCTGGAGTTGAGCGTCGACGCGGTCGGGGTGGCCAAGGCCTCGGCCGCGCAGGATCTCCAGCTCGCGTTCTACGCCGAGGCGAGCCGGCGCGGCTGGGCCAGCGGCGAGTTCAAGCTGCCCAAGATCGTGGCCGGGCCGGACGCGATGACCGAGCTGGCGCAGTGGCCGTGCGACGTCGTGCTCAACGGGGTGGTGGGGTCGTTGGGGCTCGCGCCGACCCTGGCGGCGCTGCGGGCCGGGCGTACCCTCGCGTTGGCCAACAAGGAGTCGCTGGTGGCCGGCGGCTCGCTGGTCAGGGCCGCCGTGACGCGGCCGGAGCAGATCGTGCCCGTCGACTCGGAGCACTCGGCGCTGGCCCAGTGCCTGCGCGGCGGCGCGCGGGGCGAGGTGCGGCGGCTGGTCGTCACCGCCAGTGGGGGGCCGTTCCGGGGGCGGCGACGCGACGAGTTGACCGACGTCACGCCCGAGCAGGCCCTCGCTCACCCCACCTGGAACATGGGGCCGGTCGTCACGATCAACTCGGCGACCATGGTCAACAAGGCGTTGGAGGTGATCGAGGCGCACGAGCTGTTCGACGTGCCCTACGCCGACATCACCGTGACGGTGCACCCACAGTCCGTGATCCACTCGATGGTCGAGTTCGTCGACGGCTCCACCCTCGCCCAGGCCAGCCCGCCCGACATGCGGCTGCCCATCGCCCTGGGCCTCGGCTGGCCCGACCGGGTCGCCGACGCGGCCCCCGCCGTCGACTGGACCACCGCCCACACCTGGGAGTTCACCCCGCTGGACGACGACGCGTTCCCCGCCGTCGCCCTGGCCAAGGCCGCCGGCCGGGCGGGCCGGTGCCGCCCCGCGATCTACAACGCCGCCAACGAGGAGTGCGTCGCCGCGTTCGTCGCGGGGCGGCTGCCGTTCCTCGGCATCGTCGACACCCTCGAACGGGTGCTGGACGACGCTCCCGACTTCGACGAACCAGGTACCGTCGGGGACGTGCTCGCCGCCGAAACGTGGGCGCGTGCGCACACCCAGAAGATCATCGCCGCTGCGGCGGAAGGAGCCTGATGTCGTTCGCGTTCGGGGTGGTGCTGTTCGCCCTCGGCATCCTCGTATCGGTGAGCCTGCACGAGGCCGGTCACATGCTGACCGCCAAGGCGTTCGGCATGAAGGTCACCCGCTACTTCGTCGGCTTCGGCCCCACCCTCTGGTCGTTCAGGCGGGGCGAGACCGAGTACGGCATCAAGGGCATCCCGCTCGGCGGCTTCTGCAAGATCGTCGGCATGACGCCGCAGGACGACGACGTCGAACCCGCCGACCAGAAGCGGGCCATGTGGCGCTACCCGGTGTGGAAGCGGACGATCGTGATGTCCGCCGGCTCGGTGACCCACTTCGCCCTCGCCGTCGTCGCCGCGTGGCTCGCCGCGATGACCCTCGGCCTGCCCAACCCCAACTTCCCCTCCACCCCCGAGCAGGTCCGCAACGAGCCGGCGGTGATCGCCATCCAGGACTGCGTCCTGCCGGACACCACCTACCGGGCCTGCGCCCCCGGCGACCAGGCCAGCCCCGCCGCCCAGGGCGAGCTGCGCGACGGCGACCGGATCACCTCGGTCAACGGCACGCCGGTCGACACCTACGGCGAACTGGTCAGCGCCCTGCGGGCCGTCGCCCCGGGCACCACCGCGACCATCGGGTACGAGCGCGACGGCACGACCGGCACCACCGAGACGGTCCTGGCGTCCACCAAGCGCCCGCCCCTCGACAACCCGGACGGCCCGGTCACGGACGTCTCCGCGCTGGGCATCCAGCTCGTCATCACCACCCCCGGCCTGGTCTCCTACGGCCCGGTCGAGTCGGTCGGCGCGACCGCCGACTTCATGGGCGACCTGGCCGTCGGCACCGCCCAGGCGCTGCAGCGGCTGCCGGAGAAGATCCCCGCCCTGTGGAACTCCATCACCGGCGGCGAGCGGGACATCGACACCCCGATCAGCGTCGTCGGCGCCAGCCGCCTCGGCGGTGAGGCCGTCGCCAACGACGCCTGGGAACTGTTCATCATGCTGTTCATCTCGCTGAACTTCTTCATCGGGGTGTTCAACCTGCTGCCGCTGCTGCCACTCGACGGCGGCCACATCGCCATCGCCTGGTTCGAACGGGCCCGCTCCTGGGTGTACGCGCGGCTGCGCAGGCCCGACCCCGGCCGGGTCGACTACTTCAAACTCATGCCCTTCACGTACGCGGTGATCCTGATCGGTGGCGCGTTCACGCTGCTCACCATCACCGCGGACGTCGTCAACCCGATCAGCTTCTTCCCAAGGTGAGTGCCTGAAGTGACCGCTGTCAGTCTCGGTATCCCCGCCATGCCGCCCCCGCCGCTGGCTCCCCGCCGGGCCAGCCGCCAGATCATGGTCGGCCCGGTCGCGGTCGGTGGCGGCGCGCCGGTGTCCGTGCAGTCGATGACGACCACGCTCACCTCCGACGTCAACGCCACCCTCCAGCAGATCGCGGAACTGACCGCGTCCGGCTGCCAGATCGTCCGGGTCGCCGTCCCGTCACAGGACGACGTGGAAGCGCTGCCGGCCATCGCCCGCAAGTCGCAGATCCCGGTGATCGCCGACATCCACTTCCAGCCGAAGTACGTCTTCGCCGCCATCGACGCCGGTTGTGCCGCCGTCCGGGTCAACCCGGGCAACATCCGGCAGTTCGACGACAAGGTCAAGGAGATCGCCAAGGCGGCCGGCGACGCGGGTGTGCCCATCCGCATCGGCGTCAACGCCGGCTCGCTGGACAAGCGGCTGCTCGCCAAGTACGGCAGGGCCACCGCCGAGGCGCTGGTCGAGTCGGCGCTGTGGGAGTGCTCCCTGTTCGAGGAGCACGGCTTCCGCGACATCAAGATCTCGGTGAAGCACAACGACCCGGTGGTCATGATCCGGGCGTACCGGCTGCTGGCCGAGAAGTGTGACTACCCGCTGCACCTCGGCGTCACCGAGGCCGGGCCCGCCTTCCAGGGCACCATCAAGTCGGCGGTCGCGTTCGGCGCGCTGCTGGCCGAGGGCATCGGCGACACCATCCGCGTCTCGCTGTCCGCCCCGCCGGTCGAGGAGATCAAGGTCGGCAACCAGATCCTGGAGTCCCTCGGCCTGCGCGAGCGCGGCCTGGAGATCGTCTCCTGTCCCTCCTGCGGCCGGGCCCAGGTCGACGTCTACAAGCTGGCCGAGGAGGTCACCGCCGGCCTGGAGGGGCTGCCGGTGCCGCTGCGGGTGGCCGTCATGGGCTGCGTCGTCAACGGGCCCGGCGAGGCCCGCGAAGCCGACCTGGGGGTGGCCTCCGGCAACGGCAAGGGGCAGATCTTCGTCAAGGGCAAGGTCGTCAAGACCGTGCCGGAGGCGCAGATCGTGGAGACCCTGATCGAGGAGGCGTTGCGCATCGCCGACGAGATGGGCGCCGAGATCCCCGAGGACCTGCGGGACATGCTCCCCGGGGCCACCGTCACCGTGCACTGAGCCGGTACCGGGCCGGGCGGGGCGGTAGTCGTCACTAGCCCCGCGAGGCTCCAGCCCATCTGGCAGGCTGGTAACCGTGCTGACGGTGCCGGTACGCCAACTGGGGGAATCGGAACGGCGCGCGGTCGAGCGGCTGCTGGACCTCGACCCGTACGCGGGCGCGCAGGTCGCCGAGCGGGTCGCCGCGCGCGGGCTGGCCTGGTGGCGTGCCGAGGGGCGGGTGCTCGGATACGGCTCCCGGCGCAGCCTGGAGTCGCTGTGCTGGCTCGGCGGCAACCTCACCCCGGTGCTCGCGTCCGGCCCCGCCGTAGCCGCGTTCGCCGAGCAGCTCGCCGGCGAGGAGCGGCTCTGCTCGTCGATCGTGGGGCGGGCCGACGCCGTACTCGGCCTGTGGGACCGCCTCTCCGCGGCCTGGGGGCCGGCTCGCGACGTACGCCCGAACCAGCCTCTGCTCGCCACCGACGCCCCGCCGCCGCTGCGGCCCGACCCCCGGGTGCGCCGGGTGCGCCCCAGCGAGGTCGACCTGCTGTTCCCGGCGGCCGTGGCCATGTACACGGAGGAGGTCGGCGTCTCGCCGCTGGTCGAGGACGGCGGGCGCGGCTACCGGCGGCGCGTCGCCGAGCTGGTGCGCGCCGGCCGGGCGTACGCCAGGATCGCCGACGGCCAGGTGGTGTTCAAGGCCGAACTGGCGGTCGTCACCCGGCGCACCGCGCAGGTGCAGGGGGTGTGGGTGGCGCCCGAGTGGCGGGGCCGGGGCATCGCCGCCGCCGCGATGGCCGCCGTCGTCAGCGACGCGCTCGCCCGGGTCGCGCCCACGGTCAGCCTGTACGTCAACGACTTCAACCGGCCCGCCCGGCGGGTCTACGAGCGGTGTGGCTTCCACCCCGTCGGCACGCTCGCCACGATCCTGTTCTGAGCCGGGCCGCCCGGTTGGGCGTCACTTCCGGCGTGAACGCTGCCGGGGCCATCCGGCCCACCCCTGGGCGGGACATCCTGACCGGGCCAGCCTGACCACGGCAGCCCGCACCACACGGCATCGCACACCCGGTCCGTCAGCGGATCCGGCGGCTTCCGGCCCGGTACGGGCGCGGCTCTGCCCGCCGCGTAATTGCGTTGAGCGACCGACCCTGCACGGGGGAGGGTGAAGGGCACCGCCAGCGACGACCACCGGGGGACCACCGTGCGCCTGTTCCGTGACCTCTGGGCCGCCGCACCCCGGCGGATGGGGTTCGTGGTGTGCCTCATCGTCCTCGGCGCGGGCGGGGGCACGGCCGGCGCCGCGCTGGCCGGGCCGGTGCTGGCGCACCGCTCGGTCGGGTTCTTCGCCGCCCTGGCGGTGGCACTGGTCGTGGCGGTGGCGGCCGACCTGGTGGTCAACCTGGTCATGGCGGGGGTGACCGCCGACTGGTCGGCCGGCGTGCGTCGGCGGTTGTGCCGGGTCGCCCTCGGGCAGGACCTGCCCACCCTGGAGACCACCCCGGTGGGTGAGCTGCTCGACCGGATCGACGGCGACGTCTACCAGGTGGCGTCCGCCCTACGGGGCACCGGTGTGCGGCTCGCGCAGGGGCTGGCCATGGGGCTGCTGTCGGTGCTCGTCGCGGTCCTGGTGTGGTGGCCGGCCGGGGTCGCCATGCTGCTGCTCACCGTCGTCATCGTGGTGGCGCTGCGCCGCCCCACCGCGCGGATCGCCCCCGCCCGGATGGCCGAGGAGGAGGCGTGGTCCGACCTGGCGGCGACGATGGAGGAGGCCATCCACGGGCAGGACGACGTCCGGACCAGCCTGGCCCGCCCGTACGTGCTGCGGCTCTACGCCCGGCGTGCGGCGGAGGTCCTGGCGCGCGGGCGGCGGGTGTGGCGGCTGTCGGCGGGGGTGACCACGGCGGCGGTGGGCGTGATCCGGGTCGGCGTGGTGGCGGTGGTGCTCGGCGGGGCGTGGGCGCTGGCCGCCGGCCGGCTCGACACCGCCCGACTCACCTCGGTCTGGTTGCTGGCCCTGGCCTACGCGGCGACCGTCGAGCACGTCAGCCGGATGGTGCCCGAACTCCAGTACGCCCTCGGCGCGTGGGGGCGGGTGCGGCTGCTCCAGGACGCCCCGCAGGAACCGACCGGCGGGGCCGAACCCGTCGACGGTGACCTGCTGATCCGAGGGCTCACCTACCGGTACCCCAGTGTGGACGGCGTCCGGGGCCCCGCCCTGCGCGACGTGCACCTGACCTTCGTTCGGGGCCGCTCGTACGCGCTGGTGGGGCGCACCGGCTCGGGCAAGTCCACCCTGGCCAAGGTGCTGACCCGGGCGGTGGAGCTGCCCCCCGGCACCGTCTTCCTCGCCGACCGTGACCTGCGTGACCTCGACGTCGAGCAGCTGCGCCGGTGGGTCGCGGTGGTGCCGCAGCGCACCGAGATCCTCGCCGGCACCCTCGCCGAGAACGTGGCCCTGTTCGATCCCGACCTGCTCGCCACGGCGGCCCGCGCGTTGCACGAGCTGGGCCTCGACCCCTGGATCGCCGAGCTGCCCGACGGCCTGCACACCCGGCTCGGCGAGGGCGGGCACGCCCTGTCGGCCGGCCAGGAGCAGTTGGTGGCCTTCGCCCGGATCCTGGTCCGCGATCCCCGGGTGGTGATCCTCGACGAGGCCACCGCCCGGCTCGACCCGGTCACCGAGGCGCGGGTGCAACGGGCCACCGAGCGGCTGCTGCGCGACCGGATCGGCATCGTCATCGCCCACCGGCTGTCGTCGGTGCGGGGCTGCGACGAGGTGGTGGTGCTCGCCGACGGGGCGGTGGTCGAGGCGGGGCCGCTGGCCCGGTCGCGGCGGTTCGCCGAACTGCTCGCCACCAGCCACGCCACCGCGTACGCCGGGGCGGCCCGCGCGGGTGGCGGCCTGGACCTGCTCACCGGGCCCGGCCCCGACGGCACGGTCCCACCGCACCCCGTCGGGGTGACCCTGCCGTCCCCCGCCGCCGGAGCAGCCGGCGACCGGGCTGTGCCGGTCCCCGCCGACGGGCGGGAGCCGGCGGCCCGGCCGCTGCCGCCGGACGGCCTGCTCGCCCCCGACGAGCTGATCGTGCCCGGCGGCCTTGACGGAGCCCATGCCGAGCTGACCGGGCCCGTCGGCCGGGACGCGGTCCCCGCCGACCCGACCCCGGACGGCGGGGCCGGTGTGCCGCCGACGGCCACGGTCGGGCGTACGCTGCGGGAGATCCTGCGGCTGTGCCTGCACGACCCCCGCTACGGTGTCGTCACGGTCGGGATGTGGGCCGTCATGGTGGTCGTCGGCACGGACGGCGCGCTGCTGCCGTGGCTCTGGGCCGACGTCGTCGACGGGGTCGACGATCCCTACCTGCCGGCGGTGGGCATCGGGGTGGCGCTGATCGCGACCATCCCGCTGCACTACCTGACGAACCTGCGGTTCCCGAACTGGTGGGTCAGGCAGATGCTGCGGATCAGCGCCCGCCTGGTGCACGGGCAGACCGGCCCGCGCCGGATCAGCGCCCACAGTCCCGCCGAGGTGGTCGCCCAGGGTGGTGACACCGAGCGGGTGGTGCAGCTCGCCGACCATCTCCTCGACCAGTTCCTCTGCCTGCTGCTGCTGGTGTCGATGACGGTGGTGACCGGCAGTGTCGTACCCGCGCTGTTCTTCCTCGGCGCGATGGGGTTGTCCGGGCTGGCCGCGACCCTGTTCGGTCGGCGGCTGGAGCGTTCGGCGCGGGCCACGGTCGAGGCGCGGGCGAGGTTCGCGACCGCGCTGGTGTCCGCCCTGTCGGCGGCCCGCACGGTGAAGCTGGCCGGGGCGACCGATCCGGTGCTGGGTCACCTCGCCGGCCTGGACGTGACGCGCAGCGAACGGCAGCGGCGGGAGATCGTGGTGCAGGTGTGGTCGCGGTCCACCCCGGCGGTCGCCAGCGGGCTGTTCCCGATCGGCGTGTGGGCGTTGTTCCTGACCGGTGGGCTGTCCGCCGGGGCGGCGCTGGTGGCGGTGTCGACGCTGGCGGCGGCCCGCTGGTTCGCCTGGACCACCGCGTCGCTGATCTCCCAGATCCCGTCGGCACGGGTGTGGACGCGGCGGACGGCGCAGATGACGGGGCAGCGGGCGTACGCGGCGGCGGTGCCCGGAGTGGACTTCGCCGCCGGCACCGCCCCACCGCCGGAGCTGCCGTCACGCCACCCGCTGCGCCGGCTGGAGCTGACCGGCTTCGGGGTTCGGCACGGCGACGGGACGGTGGCGGTGCGGGACGTGGACCTGACCGTGGAGCGCGGGCAGTTGGTGCTGGTCGTCGGGCCGGTGGGGTCGGGCAAGACGTCGCTGCTGCGGGCGCTCGCCGGCATCGTGGGGCACACCGGCCGGCTGGCCTGGAACGGCGAGCGGGTGACCGAGCCGGAGCTGTTCCTGCGCCCGTACCAGGTGGGCTACGTGGGGCAGCTGCCCCGGGTGCTGTCCGGCACCGTCGCCGAGAACATCGCGCTCGGCCACGACGTGGACGTCACCCGGGCGGTGACGACCGCGCAACTCGACCACGACCTGGCGGTGGCCGGCGGCGGGCTGGACCTGCTGATCGGGCACAAGGGGACCAGGCTGTCCGGCGGGCAGCTCCAGCGCCTGGCGCTGGCCCGTGCCCTGGCCCCGCGAACCGAACTGCTCGTCGCCGACGACGTCTCCTCCGCGCTGGACGTCACCACCGAGCTGGCCCTGTGGCAGGCGCTGCGGGCCGACGGGGTGACCGTGATCGGGTCCACCTCGAAACGGGCCGCACTGGTCCGCGCCGACCACGTGGTGGTGCTGGTCGCCGGTGCCGTGGTGGCGCAGGGGCCGTGGGATGCGTTGGAGCCGGACTTCGGGCAGCTCGCCGGTTGACCGGCGGTCGCCCGGCCGGCCGGGCCCGGCGGGATCTCGGGCCGCCGACGGATCTCGGCCCGGGGGCCGGCCGGCCCGCCGCCCCGGCGGCTGTGACCGGCCGGCCCGGCGCACGGGTCAGCCGGCGCGGAGGTACTGGTCCGGCCAGCCGGGGGTGACCCCGAGCTTCGCGGCGGCCTGGTGCGGCCAGTACGGGTTACGCAGCAGTTCCCGGCCGAGCAGCACCACGTCGGCCTCGCCGGCGGCCACGATCGCCTCGGCCTGCTCCGGCTCGACGATCAGCCCGACCGCGCCGGTGGCCACGCCCGCCTCGCGGCGGACCCGGGCGGCCAGCGGCACCTGGTAACCGGGGCCGACGGGGATGGACGCGGTCGCCGACGCCCCGCCGGAGGAACAGTCGACCAGGTCGACCCCGGCACCGGCCAGTTCGGCGGCGAGCACGACGCTGTCGTCGACGGTCCAACCGCCGTCCACCCAGTCGGTGGCGGAGATGCGGGCCAGCACCGGCACGTCCTCGCCCACGGCGGCGCGGACCGCGCGGGCCACGTCCAGGGTGAGCCGCATCCGGCCGGCCCGGTCCCCGCCCCAGGCGTCGGTGCGCCGGTTGGTCAGCGGGGACAGGAACTCGTGCAGCAGGTAACCGTGCGCGGCGTGGATCTCCACGGCGGTGAAGCCGGCATCCACCGCCCGACCGGCGGCCACCGCGAACGCCTCCACCACGGTGGCGATGCCGGTGGCGTCCAGGGCGGTCGGGATGCGGTACGCCGGCAGGAACGGCTCGTCGCCGGGGCCGACCGGCGTCCAGCCGCCCTCGGCGTCGGGCACCCCGCCCCGGCGCGGATCCCACGGCCGGTACGTGGACGCCTTGAACCCGGCGTGCGCCAACTGCACGGCCGGCACCGCGCCCCGGGCGGCGAGGAAGCGGGCCACCGGCCGCCACGCGTCGACGTGCCGGCCGGACCACAGGCCGGTGTCCTGCGGACTGATCCGACCCTCGGGCGTCACGGCGGTGGCCTCGGTCATGACCAGCCCGGCGCCTCCGGCGGCGCGGGTGCCGAGGTGCACCAGATGCCAGTCGGTGGGCAGGCCGTCCGGGCCGGCGCTGTACTGACACATCGGGGCCAGGGCGATCCGGTTGGGCAGGGTCACGGCGCGCAGGGCCAGGGGGGTGAAGAGGGGGCTCATGCCGCCATTGTCCCGCCGCCCCGGGCGGCCCTCCCGGCACGCCGCCCGGGGGCCGCGAGGATGGCCGCGGTGCCCAGCCCCCATGCGGCGGCCACCGTCAGCAGCACCCGCTCCAGCACGCCGACCAGCGAGCCCCGCCCGACCACCAGCATCGCCAGCCCGACCGCCCCGGCCAGCGGCAACGCCACCCCCGCCGCCCCGGCCGCCAGCCGCCGCAGCGGGCCGTCCGCGCCCGGGGAGAGGGCGATCGTGATCATCGCGAAGACCACCGCGGCCGTGGCCACCACGCTCGCCCCACCGTGCACCAGGTCGGCGACCGTGGCCCGCTCGAAGGGCGGCAGCGGACAGCCCGCGCTGCACGTCACCGCACCCGACAGCAGCGTGCACACCGCGCCGGTGGCGAGCAGCACCGCCGCCGGGCGCAGCGTCGCCGGCAGCGCCGCCGCGAGCAGCGCCAGCGCCGCCGCCAGGGCGAACACCCCGAGCCGGTACGTCCAGGCGTACCCGCTGTCGGTCACTCCCGCCTCGCTGACGTACCCGGTCAGCCCCGGACCGGGACCGGCGACCACCGCGACGGTCACCGCGACCACGCCCACCACGACGCAGGCCCCGGCGACCGACGCGGCGGCGGCGCGCAGGCCACGGACGGCGGTGCCGGTCGTGGCGCCGTCAGCCACGCCGGTGCGGAGCGGCCCGGTCGGTGAGCTGGTGGGGCTGAACGGCGGACTCGCCGCCGCTGGTCTCTGCGCTGAACTGGGCCCGGGTCATGCCGTCAACCTATCCGGCGCGGACGCCGATATCCTGGCGGCGGTGCGTTCCCCGCGACCCGGGTGCGCTCCGCCCCGCCCTTCCCACCCCCGAAGGACTTCAGCGATGACCGTGGCATACCTGGTGGCCGGTGTCCGCACCCCGATCGGCCGGTACGGCGGCGCCCTGTCCGGCGTCCGCCCCGACGACCTGGCCGCCCACGTGATCCGCGAACTGGTCGCCCGGCACCCCTCGGTGGACTGGGCGCGCACCGACGACGTCGTGCTGGGCTGCGCCAACCAGGCCGGCGAGGACAACCGCAACGTGGCCCGGATGGCGGCCCTGCTCGGCGGCCTGCCCGAGCAGGTGCCCGGCAGCACGGTCAACCGGCTGTGCGGCTCGGGGCTGGACGCCCTCGCCACCGCCGCGCGGTCGATCGTCGCCGGGGAGGCCGACCTGGTGGTGGCCGGCGGGGTGGAGAGCATGAGCCGCGCCCCGTTCGTGATGCCCAAGGCGACCACGGCGTTCTCCCGGGCCGCCGAGGTGTACGACACCACCATCGGTTGGCGGCTGGTCAACCCGCTGATGGAGCAGGGGTGGGGCACCGACTCGATGCCGGAGACGGCGGAGAACGTGGCCGCCGAGCACGGCGTGGACCGTCGCGCGCAGGACGAGTTCGCGTACCGCTCGCAGCAGCGTGCGGCGAAGGCGCAGGCCGACGGTCGCCTGGCCGAGGAGATCGTGCCGGTTTCCGTGCCGGCGGGCCGCCGTGGCACGACGCTGGTGGCGGTCGACGAGCACCCTCGGGAGACGTCGCTGGAGAAGCTCGCCGCGCTGCCCACCCCGTTCCGGGCCGGCGGCACCGTGACCGCCGGCAACTCCTCGGGCGTCAACGACGGGGCGGTCGCGCTGCTGGTCGCCTCCGCCGCGGCCGTCGAGCGGTACGGGCTGACCCCCCTCGCGCGGGTCCGGGGTGCCGCCGCGGCCGGCGTCCCGCCGCGCACCATGGGCGTCGGTCCGGTCCCGGCCACCCGCCGGCTGCTCGACCGGTACGGCCTGGGCCTGGCCGAGGTGGACGTGGTGGAGTTGAACGAGGCGTTCGCCGCGCAGGCGGTGGCCGTGCTGCGGGAACTGGGTCTGCCCGTGGACGCCGAGCACGTCAATCCCAACGGCGGGGCGATCGCGTTGGGGCATCCGCTGGGGGCCAGCGGCGCCCGGCTGGCGCTGACCGCCGCGCTGGAGTTGCGTCGGCGGGGTGGCCGGCGGGCCCTGGCGACCATGTGTGTCGGGGTCGGGCAGGGCATCTCCCTGCTGCTGGAGGCGGCCTGACGGAGCCCGGCCGTGTCTGGGCGGCCCCGCAGCGTCACCGCGGGTGGCGAGTCGGTGAAGAGACCATTGTGGATCTTCTGTCGGGCAGGGTGCGGGCCTACAGTGGTGAGCACCAGGCCCACGGTGACGACATGGGGTGCAGCAGTGCAGAAGCCGGACGGACTTCCCGCCGAGATCGACCTCTCCCGGCCCAGCGCGGCCCGGGTGTACGACTACTTCCTCGGCGGCGCGCACAACTTCGAGATCGACCGGCGGCTCGCCGAGCAGATCGCCAGCATGACGCCGAACCTGGCGGCCACCATGCGTGCCGGTCGGGAGTTCCTGCGCCGTGCCGTGCGGGTGCTGCTCGACGCGGGCATCGACCAGTTCCTCGACGTGGGCTCCGGCATCCCCACCGTCGGCAACGTCCACGAGGTGGCGCAGAACGCCAACCCGAAGGCCCGGGTCGTGTACGTCGACATCGACCCCGTCGCCGTGGCGCACAGCCGTGAGCTGCTCGCCGGTAACGACCTGACCGGCGTCATCCACGGTGACCTGCGTGACCCGGAGCGGATCCTCGCGCAGGCGCGGCGGCTGGATCTGCTCGACTTCGACCGGCCGGTGGGCATCCTGCTCGCCGGGGTGGTGCACTTCGTGGCCGACGCCGACCGGCCCGGCGACATCCTCGCCACGTTGCGGGCCGCCGCCGCGCCGGGCAGCTTCCTGGTCATCTCGCACTCCACCTTCGAGGACCAGCCGCAGGAGATGCTCGACGCGCAGCGGCTGTCCGCGCGCACCGACACCGAGATCAGTCTGCGGTCCCGTGCCGAGGTGACGTCGTTCTTCGGCGACTGGACGCTGCTGGAGCCGGGGGTGGTGCACATGGAGCTGTGGCGGCCCGACTCGCCGACCGACGTGGACGAGGCCGGTCAGCGGTTCGGTGCCTTCGGCGGGGTCGCGCGGTACGACCGGTCCGACGGCTGACCCGTGTCCACCGTCGGTTGTCCCGGTGGCGACGCCGTGGACCGGGCCGGCGCTGCGCGGTACGCGGCCGAGTGGGCCCTGACGGTACGCCGGCTCGGGTTCGTGCCGCTGAGCCCGGCCGAAACCGAGCGGCTGCTGCTCGCGCACACCGTACGGCTGGCGCACGCCCTGCTGTCGGCGGAGCCGGCGGGCCCGCCGGCCGAGGAGGTGGGGCGGGCGTTGGTCGAGGCGCACCTGACCGACCCCCGGATGCTGGACTGGTCGGTGCGTACGCTGGCCGACCGGTTCCCGGCTCTGGTGCTGCGCGAGCCGGTGGACCCGGCGGAGCTGGCCGGGCGGATCGCGCAGGTGCAGGGCGGGCTGGCGACGGGCTTCGCCCGGGGACTGCGCGACCGCACCTTCACCCAGCAGGAGCGGATCGCCCGCTCGGCCTGGCAGGCGCGGGACGCCGTCGAGCAGGCCCTGCGCGACAGCGAGGCCCGGTTCCGGGCGGTGTTCACCGGCGCGGCCATCGGCATCGGCATCGCCGACGTGAACGGGCAGATCATCGAGGTCAACCAGTCGTTCGCGGAGATGCTCGGGTACACCGTCGACGAGCTGCGTGAGATCAACGTGGCGTCGCTGTTCCATCCCGACGACGCGACCGGCATGTGGGAGCTCTACCAGGAGCTGATCGAGGGCAAGCACGACGCGGCGCGGGTCGAGAAGCGGTACTACCGCAAGGACGGCAGGGTGGTCTGGACGGACCTGGCCGTGTCGCTGATCCGTCACCACGACGGCCGTCCCCGGTTCACCGTCGCGATGATCGAGGACATCACCGAGCGGTACGAGCTCCAGCAGCGGCTGCGCTTCCAGGCGCTGCACGACCCGTTGACCGGCCTGCCCAACCGGACGCTGTTCTTCGAGACCCTGCACCGGGTGGTCGACACCGCGGATCCGGCCCGGCGGATCGGGGTCTGCTTCCTCGACCTCGACGGGTTCAAGGCGATCAACGACAGCCTCGGGCACGACCTGGGCGACCGCCTGCTTGTCGTGATCGCCCGGCGGCTGGCCGGTTGTGTCGCCGAGCAGGGCCATCTGGTGGCGCGGATGGGCGGCGACGAGTTCGTCATCCTGGTCGACGGCGGTCGGGGGATCGACGACGCGATCGCCGTCGCGGAGACCGCCCTGGCTGCCGTCGCCGCCCCCGTCCACGTGGGTGACCAGCAGCTCGCCGTGTCGGCGAGCGTCGGCATCGTCGAGTCGGCGGTGGCGGGGGCCAGCGTGTCGGAGCTGATGAAGGCGGCCGACACGACCCTCTACTGGGCCAAGGCCGAGGGACGGGGCCGCTGGGCGGTGTTCGACCCGGAACGCAGCGCCCGCGACATCGCCCGGTCGGCGCTGGTGGCGGGCCTGCCGGCCGCCCTCGACCGGGGCGAGTTCGTGGTCCACTACCAGCCCATCGTGTCCCTGCTCGACGGGCAGATGCTGGCGGTGGAGGCGCTGGTGCGGTGGCAGCATCCCGAGCTGGGGTTGATCGGCCCGGCCCGGTTCATCGGGCTGGCCGAGGAGACCGGGATCATCGTGCGGCTCGGCGAGTGGGTGCTGCGGCAGGCGTGCCGGGACGCCGAGGCGTGGCGGCGGGAGTTCCCGGGGACCCGGCTCGTGGTCAGCGTGAACCTGGCCGCCCGGCAGGCCGACGACGCCGGCATCGTCGACACCGTCGCCGACGCGCTGGTCACCACCGGTCTTCCGGCGGACCTGCTGCAACTGGAACTCACCGAGAGTGCCGTGATGGGCAGTGCCGGGGAGCCGTTGCGTTCGCTGCACCGGCTCGCCGCGCTCGGTGTGCGGTTGGCCATCGACGACTTCGGTACGGGCTACTCGAACCTGGCGTACCTGCGCCGGCTGCCCATCCACTGCCTGAAACTGGCGGGACCGTTCGTCGAGGGCATCCGTGGCGACGGGCCGGAGGTGACGGTCGACCACCGCGACGAGCGGATCGTGGACGCCCTCGTCCGGCTCGCGCACGCGTTGGAGCTGTGGGTCACCGCCGAGGCGGTGGAGACGCCGGTGCAGGCCGAGCGGCTGCGGGCGCTGCGCTGCGACACGGGTCAGGGCCGGTTCTTCGGCGCGCCGGGGCCGGCCGGTGAGATCGTCGCCCGGCTGCGCGACAGCGGAGCGGCGGCGTGAGCCGGGTCGTGTCGGCCGGCGGCGTGGGCCGGGTCGTGTCGGCCGGCGGCGTGGGCCGGGTCGTGTCGGCCGGCGGCGTGGGCCGGGTCGTGTCGGCCGGCGGCGTGGGCCGGGTCGTGTCGGCCGGCGGCGTGGGCCGGGTCGTGTCGGCCGGCGGCGTGGGCCGGGTCGCGCTGGCCGGCGGCGCGTCGCGAGCGGTGGCAGGCTGACCCGCATGAGCCTCACGGACACGTCCACCGCGGTGTCGGTCGTCGCCGCCCTGGCCATCCTCGCCGGCCTGGCCGGGGTGGTGGTCCCCGGCCTGCCGGCCCTGCCGCTGTGCTGGGGCGGGGTGCTGGTCTGGGCCCTGTTCGGCGACGCGGGCGCCGGCCGCTGGGCGGTGCTCGCCGCCGCCACCGTGGTGGCCCTGGGTGGCACCGTGGTCAAGTACGCCTGGCCCGGCCGCAACCTGAAACGCACCGGGGTGCCCACCTCCTCGCTGCTGGCCGGGGGCCTGCTCGGGCTGGTGGGGTTCTTCGTGATCCCCGTGGTGGGTCTGGTCATCGGTTTCGTCGGTGGTGTCTTCGTGGCGGAGCGGTTGCGTCTGGGTACCAACCGGCTGGCCTGGCCCGCGACGAAGCACGCGGTCGCCGCCGCCGGGTTGGCCATGTTCGTCGAGTTCCTCGCCGGCCTGGTCGTCGCCGCGCTGTGGGTCGCCGGCCTGCTGCTGGCCTGACGACGCCGGGTGCGCCGGGTGGCCGCCGGGCTCGGGTGCGCCGGGTGGCGCGGGGTGGCCGCCGGGGTCGGGTGCGGCGGCGCGGAGCGGGGTCGGGCACGGCGGAGCGCCGCACCGGTGAGAGAGAGGTGACGTGCCCCGCGCCGCCGCGACGCCGGGCCGTTCCGAGGGCCCGGGTGGCCCGTCGTAGGGCCTGGTCACAGGCTCAAGGATGCCCCGGGCAGGTGGCCGGCGGCAACGCAATTCGCCGTCGGCCGCAGGACCCCGTCGCAGGATGCGGCGATCGGCGTCGACCGGAGCGTGACGAGACGGTTAGCCACCGGCGGCGCGGGGCATTGACGGTGATCGCCCCAGCGAGTAGACCATGATGATGGAGGCCCGCCGATGAGGAAAGCTCCGCTCTCGCTGGAACAGCTGCGGGTCGCCGTCGACTCGGGCGAGATCGACACCGTGGCCCTGGCCCTGACCGACATGCAGGGCCGGTTGCAGGGCAAACGGTTCCACGCGCCCTACTTCCTCGACCAGGTGGTCGCGCACGGCAGCGAGGGCTGCAACTACCTGCTCGCCGTGGACGTCGACATGAACACCGTCGACGGGTACGCCATGTCGAGCTGGGAGCGGGGCTACGGCGACTTCGCGATGCGCCCCGACCTGACCACCCTGCGCCGGGTGCCGTGGCAGCCGGGCACCGCGATGCTGCTGGCCGACCTGGAGTGGCTGGACGGCTCGGGCCCGGTGTCCGCCTCGCCCCGGCAGATCCTGCGCCGCCAGCTCGACCGGCTGGCGCGGCACGGCCTGACCGCGTACGCCGGCACCGAGCTGGAGTTCGTGCTCTACCGCGACTCGTACGAGGACGCCTGGCGGCGCGGCTACCGCGAGCTGACCCCGGCGAACCAGTACAACGTGGACTACTCGCTGCTCGGCACCGCCCGGGTGGAGCCGGTGCTGCGCCGCATCCGCACCGAGATGGCCGGTGCGGGACTCGTACCGGAGAGCGCCAAGGGCGAGTGCAACCTGGGGCAGCACGAGATCGCGTTCCGCTACGACGAGGCGGTGGCGTGTGCCGACCACCACGTGATCTACAAGAACGGGGCGAAGGAGATCGCCGCCCAGGAGGGCATGTCGCTGACCTTCATGGCCAAGCCGAACGCCCGGGAGGGCAACTCCTGCCACGTCCACTTCTCGTTGCGTGACCGCGCGGGCCGCTCGGCGATGCTCGGCGACGGCCCGGCCGACCTGAGCGTCACCGGCCGGCGGGTGTTGGCCGGGCTGCTCGCCACCATGCGCGAGTTCAGCCTGCTGTTCGCCCCGAACGTCAACTCGTACAAGCGGTACCAGCCCGGTTCGTTCGCCCCGACCGCGCTGCGCTGGGGCACCGACAACCGCACCTGCGCGCTGCGGCTGGTGGGGCACGGGCAGGGCATGCGGGTGGAGAACCGGGTGCCGGGGGCCGACGTCAACCCGTACCTGGCGATCGCGGCGCTGGTGGCGGGCGCGGTGCACGGCATCGAGCGGGAACTGGAACTGGGCGAGGAGTGCACCGGCAACGCCTACGACGACGCGGCGGCCGAGCGGGTGCCCGGCACGCTGCGTGACGCGGCGGCGCTGTGGGAGTCCTCGGAGCTGGCCCGCGAGGCGTTCGGTGAGGACATGGTCGCCCACTACGCCAACGGTGCCCGCGTCGAGCTGGCCGCCTTCGACGCCGCCGTCACCGACTGGGAGCTGACCCGTGGCTTCGAACGCCTCTGACCCGCCGCCCGCACGGCGGGCACACCGGTCCGCCCGACCGGGTCCCCGTTCGGCGGCGGTGGGCCCCGTGCCGGGGTGGCCGGACGGGCCGGGTCGACGGGATCGGGGGTGGCCCGCGTGGGTGAGGTGATCAACCCCGCCACCGGGGAGGTCGTGGCCGAGGTGGAGTCGACGCCGGCCGCCGAGGTCGACGCGGCGATCGCTCGGGCCGCGGCGGCGTACCGGTCGTGGCGGGACGTCGCGCCGGGGGACCGGGCCCGGCTGCTGCGGCGGTTCGCCGCCCTGGTGGACGCCCACCTGGAGGAGTTGGCGCTGCTGGAGGTGCGCAACGCCGGGCACACCATCGGCAACGCCCGCTGGGAGGCCGGCAACGTCCGCGACGTGCTCGACTACTACGCCGGGGCGCCGGAGCGGCTGACCGGCCGGCAGATCCCCGTGCCGGGTGGACTGGACGTCACCGTCCACGAGCCGCTCGGCGTGGTCGGCGTGATCGTGCCGTGGAACTTTCCCATGCCGATCGCGGCCTGGGGCTTCGCGCCCGCCCTCGCCGCCGGCAACACGGTGGTGCTGAAACCCGCGGAGCTGACCCCGCTGACCGCCCTGCGCCTGGCCGAGCTGGGGCGTGCGGCCGGGCTGCCCGAGGGCGTGTTCACCGTGCTGCCCGGCGCGGGCCCGGTGGTGGGGGAGCGGTTCGTCACGCACCCGGCCGTGCGGAAGATCTGCTTCACCGGCTCCACCGAGGTCGGCACCCGGATCATGGCCGGCTGCGCCGCGCAGGTGAAGCGGGTCACGCTGGAGCTGGGCGGCAAGAGCGCCAACATCGTCTTCGCCGACGCCGACCTCACGCAGGCCGCCGCGACCGCGCCGGCCGCCGTGTTCGACAACGCCGGCCAGGACTGCTGCGCCCGGTCGCGGATCCTGGTCCAGCGCCCGGTCCACGACCGCTTCCTCGAACTGCTCGAACCGGCGGTACGCGGGTTCCGGGTGGAGGATCCGGCCCTGGAGACCGCCGAGATGGGCCCGCTGATCTCCGCCGGCCACCGCGACCGGGTCGCCGCCCACGTCGACGGGGCTCGCGTCGCCTTCACCGGCGTACGTCCCGACGGCCCCGGCTACTGGTACGCCCCGACGGTCCTGCTCGCGGACTCGCCCGCCGATTCGCACTGGCGTACCGAGATCTTCGGTCCGGTCGTGTCGGTGCTCCCGTTCGACGACGAGGCCGACGCGGTCCGGCTCGCCAACGACACCGAGTACGGGCTGTCCGGCTCGGTCTGGACGCGGGACGTGGGCCGGGCGCTGCGGGTGGCCCGGGCCGTCGAGTCGGGCAACCTCAGCGTCAACTCGCACTCCTCGGTGCGCTACTGGACTCCGTTCGGTGGGATGAAGCGCTCGGGGCTGGGCCGTGAGCTGGGCCCAGACGCGTTGCACGCCTTCACCGATGTCAAGAACATCTTCATCTCGACGAGGGAGTGAGCGTGCAGGGTCGACTGTCCGGCCGGGTGGCCGTGGTGACGGGGGCCGCCAGCGGGATCGGGCTGGCCACGGTGCGGAGGTTCGCCGACGAGGGCGCCCGGGTGGTGTGCGTCGACGTCGACGTCGAGGCGGGCACACGGGCCGCCGCCGAGGTGGGCGGCGAGTTCGTCGCGACCGACGTCGCCGACGAGCCGGCGGTGCGGGAGCTGTTCGACGGGGTGGTGGCCCGGCACGGCCGAATCGACGTGGCCTTCAACAACGCCGGCATCTCCCCGCCGGAGGACGACTCGATCCTGACCACCGGACTGGAGGCCTGGGAGCGGGTGCTGCGGGTCAACACCACCAGCGTCTACCTGTGCTGCAAGTACGTGATCCCGCACATGCGCCGGCAGGGCCGGGGCTCGATCATCAACACCGCCTCGTTCGTCGCCCTGATGGGGGCGGCCACCTCCCAGATCGCCTACACGGCGAGCAAGGGCGGGGTGCTGGCGCTGACCCGGGAGCTGGGGGTGCAGTTCGCCCGCGAGGGCGTCCGGGTCAACGCGCTGTGCCCCGGTCCCGTCGCCACGCCGCTGCTGCGGGAGTTGTTCGCCGCCGATCCGGAGCGGGCCGCCCGGCGGCTGGTGCACGTGCCGATGGGCCGGTTCGGGGAGCCGTCGGAGATCGCCGCCGCAGTGGCCTTCCTGGCCAGCGACGACTCGTCGTTCATGACCGCCTCGCAGTTCGTCGTGGACGGCGGGATCACCGGCGCGTACGTCACCCCTGTGTGACAGGTGCACTCCGCAGTGGAGCGGAGCGTGACATGCGTCACCGTCACGCCACCGCGGGGTGACCTGCCGGCCGGTGCGGGCGGGGTATCGACCGACGACGCGATGAAGGTAACCAGCGCCGCCCACCCCTGATGCGTTACGTTGCTCGTCCGCCGGGGTAGAAGGCGGGCGCAGGGATCGGAAGATCGGGACGTCGCGGGCGATGGCCGGAGCGGAGGCTGAATGAGCTCGGCCCAGGGGGGCGTGGACGGTGGCTCTCCGTCCGGCACCGTCGACGCGATCCCCCCGCTACTGGTGGCGGCGTTCGCCGGCGGTGGCGAGATGGGTGCCCTGATCCGTGACCACGACTGGGCGGTCAGCCCGCTCGGCACCCCCGACCGATGGCCCGCCGCCCTGGTCAGCGCCGTGGGCATGATGCTGGCCTCGAAGTCGCAGATCGCCATGTTCTGGGGCGAGGACCTGCGCGCCTTCTACAACGACGCGTACCGCCCCACCATCGGCGACAAGCATCCCCACGTCCTCGGCCAGCCCGCGCGCGAGCACTGGGCGGAGACCTGGGAGATCCTCGGCCCCGTACTGGCGGGGGTGTTCCGCACCGGGGAGTCCTACCAGGGGCGCGACCACCACTTCCTGCTGGACCGGCACGGCTTCGTCGAGGACGTGTACTTCGACGTCTCGTACGACCCGATCCGGGAGGCCGACGGGTCGATCAACGGCGTGCTGTGCATCTGCAGCGAGACCACCGGCCGGGTGCTCGGGGAACGCAGGCTGCGGACCCTGGCCGAGCTGGGCTCGAAGCTGGCCGACCTGGACAGCGGCGCCGAGCTGGGTCGGGCGGCCGCCACGGTGCTCGACCGGCACCGCGCCGACGTGCCGTTCGGGCTGCTCTACCTGCGTGACCACGACGGTCACCTGCGGCTGGCCGGGCGCAGCGGGCCGGCCCCGGGTGTCGCCGAGCCCACCAGGGCACTGGTCGAGGCGGCGGCCACCGGCGTCGCCGGGACGATCTCCGTGGCGGACCTGCTGGGTCACGTGCCGCCCGACGCCGCCGACGAGGCGGTGGTGTTGCCGATCAGCGCCACCAACGAGCGGGCCGGGGTGCTGGTGCTCGGCGTGGCCCGTCGGCTGCCGCTCGGCGACGAGTACCGGGACTTCCTCGAACTGGTCGCCGCGCAGATCTCCCGGGCCGTGGGTCAGCAGCGGGCGTACGAGCAGGAGCGGGCCCGCGCCGCCGAACTCGCCGCGCTGGACCTCGCCAAGACCAACTTCTTCGCCAACGTCAGCCACGAGTTCCGCACCCCGCTGACCCTGGTGCTCGGGCCGCTGGAGGACATGCTCGCCGACCCGGAGCTGCCCGAGGCGTACCCGCAGCAGCTGACCATGATGCACCGCAACGCGTTGCGGCTGCTCAAGCTGGTCAACACGGTGCTCGACTTTTCCCGGCTGGAGTCGGGCCGGCTGGCGGCCCACTACGTGCCGACCGACCTGTCGAACTACACGGCCCGTCTGGCCAGCACCTTCCGCTCGGCCACGGAACGGGCCGGCCTGCGGCTCGTGGTGGACTGCCCGCCGCTGCCCACCCCCGTGTACGTGGACCGGGACATGTGGGAGAAGGTCGTGCTCAACCTGGTGTCCAACGCCGTGAAGTTCACTTTCGACGGCAGCATCCGGGTCAGTGTCCGGGCGGTCGACGGTGCGGCGCGGTTGGAGGTCGCCGACACGGGCGTCGGCATCCTGCCGGAGGAGATGCCGCACGTGTTCGAGCGTTTCCACCGGGTCCCCGGGGTGCGGGCGCGCACCCACGAGGGCACCGGCATCGGCCTGGCCCTGGTCCGCGAGCTGGTCGAGATGCACGGCGGACGCGTCGAGGTGCGCAGCCGTGTCGACGAGGGCAGCACCTTCACCGTCACCGTCCCCTTCGGGTCGGCCCACCTGCCCGCCGAGCGGCTCGGCGACGGTTCGCCGGCCGAGGACGAGCTGCACCAGGCCAGGCTGTTCGTCGCCGAGACGGCGTTGTGGAGCGCCGGGGCCGACGCCCCGCAGCCGGCCGCCCGTCCCGCCGCTGGCGCCAGGGGCCGCATCCTGGTCGTCGACGACAACGGCGACCTGCGCGACCACGTCACCCGGTTGCTCGCGCCCTCCTGGGAGGTGGTCACGGCCGGCGACGGGCTGGAGGGGCTGCGGCTGGCCACCCACGACCCCTTCGATCTGGTGCTGACCGACGTCATGATGCCCCGCCTGGACGGCTTCGGCCTGGTGACGGCCCTGCGGGCCGACCCGCGCACCCGGTACGTGCCGATCGTGCTGCTGTCGGCGCGGGCCGGCTCGGCGGAGGCGGTCGCCGGGCTGGCGGTCGGTGCCGACGACTACCTGACCAAGCCGTTCTCGGGTGAGGAACTGGTCGCCCGGGTCCGGGCCAACGTCGAGCTGGGCCAGCTACGTGGGCAGATCATCCGGCGGCTGCGGGCCCTCGCCGACGCGGCCGTGGCGGTCAACACCGCCCGCTCCACCGCTGACGTGCTGCAGGTCGCCGCCCGGCACGCGTTGAGCCTCGCCGAGGCCGACCGGGTGGTGGTGTCGGCGACCGGAGCCCGGTGCGAGGCCGACGCCGGGGACGCCAGCTCGGTCGAGCCGTCGTTCGTGCTGCCGCTGACCGCGACGGCCGGCGAGCAACTCGGCGAACTGCGGGTCTGGCGGCCCGTCACCGACGAGGTGGGCACCGACGAGGCGGCGCTGGCCCAGCTGGCCCGGCTGGTCGGCGTGCGGCTGGAGAACGCGCAGCTCTACGAGGCGGAACACCACATCGCGACCACGCTGCAGCACAGCCTGCTACCCCGGACGCTGCCCCAGCTGCCCGGCGCGGTGGTGGCGAGCCGCTACCTGCCCGGCAGCGCCGACGTGGAGGTCGGTGGCGACTGGTACGACGTGGTGGCCGTCGGCGAGGACGAGCTGGTGCTGGTGATCGGCGACGTGGTCGGCAAGGGCGTACGGGCGGCGGCGGCGATGGGTCAGCTGCGTAACGGCCTGCGGGCGTACGTGCTGGAGGGCTTCGACCCGGGCGAGTCCCTGACCCGGCTCAACCGGCTGGTCGGCTCGACCGAGGTTCGCTCCTTCGCCACCGTCTTCTGCCTCTGGTACAGCCCTCGTACGGGTCGACTGCGGTACGCCAGCGCCGGCCATCCCTCACCCCTGGCGATCAGAGGAGGCGACGTGGCGTTCCTGCACGACCGGGCGCTCGGGCCGCCCGTCGGCGCGCTGCCCGACACCGTCTACCCGACGGTCTCCGGCGAACTGGCCGTGGGTGACCGGCTGCTGCTCTACACCGACGGCCTGATCGAGGACCGCCACCTGGGCATCGACGCGGCCCTGGCCCAGTTGCGGGTCGACGCGACGCGGCCGGGTGAGCACGTCGCCGACCTGATCGACGCCGTCGTCGAACGGGTCGCGGGGCAGCCCCGCCGTGACGACGTGGCGGTGCTGGCGATGGAGGCGGCCGAGTTGAACCGGTTCGCGCTGTGCCTGCCGGCCGAACCGACGCGGCTCAGCGTGCTGCGCAAGCGGCTGGAGGACTTCCTCCTCGCCCACGGCGTCGGCGAGACGGACCTGTTCGACCTGACGGTGGCGGTTTCCGAGGCGGCGGCGAACGCGATCGAACACCCCGTCGACCCGGCCGAGCCGACGATCGACGTCGACGTGCGGATCGAGGACCGGACGGTGATCGCCACGGTGCACGACAGCGGGCGGTGGCGGGAGTCGACCGGCGCGGGGTTCCGGGGGCGGGGGCTGTCGCTGATCCGGGCACTGGGGGAGTTGACGGTCAGCCGTACCGCCGAGGGAACGGACGTGACGCTGCGCCGACGCCTGCGGGACTGAGCCACGACCGGGCGCGTCGGCTCGGCGCCCGGCGGCCCCTGCTCCGCGCCCGGCGTTCCGGCCGGTGCGGCACCCGAACCGGTCAGGCGGTGTGCAGCCAGCTCTGGTCGCCCAGCCCCGCGATGTCGAGAACGCGACTGACCTGCCGGGACGGCAGCACGGCCAGGGTGCCGGGGTGCCGCTGGGCCAGCCGGACCACCGCGTGGATGGCGGCCGAGTCGAAGAACGTCACGGCCCGCAGGTCGAGGGTGATCCGCTCGGCGGGGTCGCGGAGCGCGGTCTGGAACATCGTGTCGGCGGTCGCCATGTCGACCTCGCCGGTCACCACCACCCGGAGATGGCCGCCGTCGACCTCTGCGCTGGCGGAGAAGACGGGAGGTACTCCCCCTTGATCCACGCTGACACCTTGACACAGGCGGGCGGAGGGAGCAACAACCCGGCCGGGCGCACGGTGGCGGGAGTCACCCGACGCCACGGCGATAGGCTTGGCGCATGACCGCCCGTGCGCCCCTGACCCCCGGCACGCTCTCCCCGTGGCGTCCGGTGCCCGCCCACATCGTCCGCCCCGAGTACGTGGGCAAGAAGCGCCCGCAGGAGTGGCGCGGCGGGCACGTGCAGACCCCCGAGACGATCGAGAAGATGCGGGTGGCCGGGCGGATCGCGGCGCGGGCCGTGCAACTCGCCGGGGAACACTGCAAACCGGGCGTCACCACCGACGAGATCGACCGGGTGGTGCACGAGTTCCTCATCGACCACGACGCCTATCCGTCGACGCTCGGCTACAAGGGCTTTCCGAAGTCCTGCTGCACCAGCCTCAACGAGGTGATCTGCCACGGCATCCCCGACTCGACCGTGATCCAGGACGGCGACATCGTCAACGTCGACGTCACGGCCTACCTCGACGGGGTGCACGGGGACACCGACGCCACCTTCTGTGTGGGCGAGGTCGACGAGGAGGCCCGGCTGCTGGTGGAGCGCACCCACGAGGCCATGATGCGCGGCATCCGGGCGGTCGCCCCCGGGCGGCAGATCAACGTCATCGGGCGGGTCATCGAGTCGTACGCCAAGCGCTTCGGCTACGGCGTGGTGCGCGACTTCACCGGTCACGGCATCGGCGAGGCGTTCCACAGCGGCCTGTACGTGCCGCACTACGACAGCCCTCGCCCCACCGACGTGATGGAGCCGGGCATGACGTTCACCATCGAACCGATGATCACCCTCGGCACCCACCAGTACGACATGTGGGACGACGGCTGGACGGTGGTCACCAAGGACCGCAGGTGGACGGCGCAGTTCGAGCACACCATCGTGGTGACCGAGGACGGCCACGAGATCCTGACGCTGCCGTGACCGACACCCCGGCCGCCCTGCGCGAGGCGCACCACGCGGATGTCTCCGGCGGCTGGCTGCGCCCCGCCGTGTTCGGTGCGATGGACGGGCTGGTCACCAACATCGCCCTCATCGCCGGTGTCGGCGGTGGCGGCGTGTCGCCGCGCAGCATCGTGCTGACCGGCACCGCCGGGCTGGTCGCCGGGGCGATCTCGATGGGGCTGGGGGAGTACACCAGCGTCCGCTCCGCCAACGAGCAGGTCGCCGCCGAGGTGGCCAAGGAACGGCGGGAACTGGAACGCCACCCCGAGGCCGAGGCCCGCGAGCTGGCCGAGATGTGGGTCGCGCGTGGCCTGCCGGCGGACCTGGCCCGCCAGGTCGCCGCCGCCGTACGACGCGACCCCGAACTGGCGCTGCGCATGCACGTACGGGAGGAACTGGGCGTCGACCCGGACGACCAGCCCAGCCCGTGGGCCGCCGCCACCTCCTCGTTCCTGTTCTTCTCCGTCGGCGCCCTGGTGCCGCTGCTGCCGTACCTGCTGGGGGCCACCAGCCTGGCCCTGGCCCTGGCCGTGGGCGGCCTCGGGCTGTTCCTGGCCGGCGCGGTGGTGTCCCGGTTCACCAACCGCGCCTGGTGGTCCGGTGGCCTGCGGCAGTTGCTGGTCGGCGGGGCCGCCGCCGTGGCGACGTACCTGATCGGCATGCTCATCGGCGTGCAGGGCGGGTTGGGCTGATTTCCGCGCCGACCGGTGCGCGGCGGCGGGTCAGCCGTCGAGCAGATCGTCGACCGTGCCGTCCACCGGCCGCCCCCGGGCCGCCAGCTCCGTGGCCTGCCTGGTGAGCACCACGCCCACCTCGGTCATGTCCGCCCCGGCCAGTCCGGTGCGCCGCACCGCGTCACCCGGGTCGCGGAAGTAGGTGCGGCTGAGCAGGCCGGTCACGGTCGCCGCGGCCAGGCGGGCCTCGCCCAGCATGAGCAGCGCCTGGTCGGTCTCGTACCACTCGGCCAGCCGCGCCGCCCGCGCGTGCGCCGCGCTGCCCCGGTACCACGCCTGCCGGGCGGCGGCGCTGAACTCCGCCGGGCGGGCCCGCGCCAACCGGCCCAGATGCTCGTCGCGCAGGGTGCACAGCCATCCGGTCGGGTCGTGCAGCGGCCGGGTGGCGACGTAGCGGTCGGCCGTCAGCGGCCACAGCGGCGTCAACGTCCGGGCCTGGCGCAGGTACTCGTCGGCGGCGGCCACGGTCAGGTCGACCAGCACGCCGTCCACCCGGCGGGTGGCGGGCGGCGGCCCCGTGCCGGGCCGGTACGTCGCCACCAGCAGGCCCACCTCACCGGTTCCGCCGCCGTCGTCGTCGCCGTGGGCCAGCGGCCCGTGCACCGCCACCGCCAGCACGTCGGCCGGGAAGCGTCGCCGGACCGCGTCCGCGACCCGCTGCGCCACGGTCCACCGGGGATCGTCCGGGTGGTCCGGCGCACCGTGCACGTCGACCACCCTCCCACCGACCCACCGACCCACCGGCCCGGCGCCGGACGCCCCCGAGTGCGACCCTAGTCGCGGTGGGGCGTTCCACCCGGTCAGCCGCGCCCGGTGGGCACCAGCCGGAAGATGCGGATCTCCCGCCCGCCGGCCCGTTCCACGTACGCCCGGTACGCCGGCCATTCCGTGACGAGAAGCTGCCACAGCCGGTCCCGCTCCGGGCCGGTGGCCAACTCGGCGCGCACCGGCAGCCGGCGACCCCGCACGTCGACCTCGGCGGCCGGGTCGGCGAGCAGGTTGAGCGCCCAGGCGGGCTGGTGGGTCTGACCCCAGTTGGAACCGATCACCACGTACGCGTCGCCGTCGGGCACGTAGAGCAGGGGATTGCTGCGGGGCAACCCGGAGCGCCGGCCGGTGGTGGTGACGACAAGCGACGGGACGAGCCCCAACGCCACGACCCGGCCCCTGGTCAGCCGGCCGACGAGCCGGTCGACGGGGACGAGCAGGCGCATGGTGGCACCGAACCACGGGTGGTGACCGACCCGACGGGTGAGGGTTCCCAGCACGGACACGCCGACAGTGTGCCCGCTGCCGCGTCCCGGCGACAGCCTCCGCCCGGTGGACCGGGTCGGCCCACTCAGTCGAGGCGTCGCTCGACGGGCAGCCGGGACCGGGTGAACAGACCCGCGCCGAGCATCGCCACCAGCGGCACCACCGCCAGCGCCCCGAGCACCGCCCACGGCACCAGCAGCGGGTACGGCGGCTCGAAGGGCCAGGTGACGGCGTACCGGCGGTTGGCCGCGACGAGGATGATCAGGGCGGAGGTGAGTCCCGCGACGATGCCCAGCAGCGAGCCGAGCACGGCGATCACCCCGGCCTGGCAGAGCGACAGCAGCCGGCGTACCCCCGGCCCGGCGCCCACCGCCGCGAGCGTGGACAGGTCCGCGCGGCCCTCGGCGGCGGCGAGCCCCGTCGCGGTGCCCGCGGCACCCACGGTGACCACCCCGGACACCGCGGTGAGCAGGAGCAGCACCTGCGGCCCGTCGTCGGAGGGCAGCCAGTGATCCGTCTGGAGGCTGACCTCCTCGGCGGCGCGCAGCGCGCTGACGAACCGCTCCTGGTGCGGGCGGTCGGGTACCCCGTCGGCGGCGATCGCCCAGCCGAGAGGCCGGGCGGACAGGTCGAGGCGTTCGGCGGCGGCGGGGGACAGCAGCAGCCAGTCGGTGGACAGGCCGGTGCGCAGGGCGTACCCGGGCACGACGGCCGACCGGGTCGGCGACTGCCCCTCCCCGGCGGGGGTGACGTCGAGCTGGAGCCGGCCGTCCACCAGGTAGCGGGGGTCGGTGGCCACCGCTCCGCCGGCCCGCAGCACGGCGGTGGCGGCGGCCACGTCGGCCGGGTCGGCCCCGGTGAGCACCGGCAGCGCCGACCCGTCGTCCACGACGGCCTGGAAGGGCGTACCGAAGTGGTCCTGCCAGCCGCGCCGGCAGCGCTCGTCCGCGCGGGCCCGTAGCTGGTCGCGCGGGCTGACGGCGTCGGGCGTGTACGGGCAGGCCCGGTCCGGCGGCAGCGCCGCGCCGACGGTGCACTCGTCCTCGGGCCCGTCCGGGCAGTCGGCCGCGACCAGCGGCACCAGCGCGGTCGCGCCCAGGTGCTCCCGCGCGGGGCCGGCGACCTGGGCGAAGGTCAGCGAGCTGCCGGACCCGTCGGGGGCCGCCGAGGTGACCAGCACCGTCCCCGACGGTAGTTGCGGCGGGTAGCGGGCCTCGGCGCGGGCGTCATCGCTGGCCAGGAAGACGCCCAGCGCGACGCTGCCGGCGACGGCGGCCATCACCGCCGAGATGGCGGGCGCCGTGGAGGAGCGGTTGCGGCTGGCGTCGCGCAGCGCGATGCGGGGGGCCAGCGGGAGGAACCGGCCCAGCCGGGCGAGCAACCCGACCAGGGTGGGGGTGGCGAACACCAGCCCCAGTTCGCCGAGGATCAGACCGGTGAGGATCACCGGTTGGTTGGTCCGGACGGCCCCGAGGGCGGCGACGGCGGCCCCGCCGGCAGCCAGGACGACGCCGACGACCAACCACCGCCGCCGGTGCCTCGGCGGGTTGCGTCGACCGGCCAGCCCGGCCACCACGTCCTGCCGGGCGGCGGTGAGCGCCGGCGCCAGCGCGGCGAGGACCCCGGCCAGCACGGCCACGGCGGCGATCACGGCCAGCGCCTGCGGCCAGACGCGGTACCCGCCGAACCGGGACTCGAAGACGAACTCCTCGACCAGTGGCCGGGCGGCGAAGGCACCGACGATGCCCAGCGCCACGCCGGCCGCCGCCCCGACCCCACCCAGCACCACACCGTCGGCGAGGACGACCCGGCGCAGGTGGGCGGAGTCCCCGCCGGCCACCGCGACCAGGGCGAGGTCGCGTCGTCGGCGGCGTACGCCGACCGCGAACGCGGGCCCGACCAGCAGGACGACCTCCAGCAGCCCCAGCCCGCCGACCAGCACGGCGCTGCTCAACTGCGTCACGTTCGACCCGTCGGTGCGCCACGTGTCGGCGGACGCCCCGGGGCGGGGCGGGGCGGGCGTCCGCGCGGTCATCACCACACCGCCGTCGTTGAGCCGACGGAACACCTCCGGGCCGGCGGGCCCCGGCAGGTCGACCAGCCAGCTGACCTCCGCCGCCCGGCCCGGGACGGTGCCGTCGGGGTGCAGGGTGACCAGCGGGTCCAGCCGGTCGGGGAACTCGACCACCCCGACCACCGTCCAGGTGCGGCTGCCGTCGCCGGCGGTGACGGTGTCGCCGGTCGCGACGCGGAGGCGGCGCAGGGCGGCCGGGTTGGCCGCGATCTCGCCGGCGCCGGCCGGCACCCGTCCGGCGTGCACCCGGGCCAGGCCCCGCGCGAGCGGGTCGGTCAGGTCCACCGTCCGGGCGGGCACGGTGTCGTCGACCCGGTCGCTCATCCGGGCAGCGAACGAACCCCACCGCTGTAGCCGCAGGATCCGGCTGCCGGCGGGCAGCAGGGCGGTGAGCTGCTCCTCGCTGCCGCCGTTACGCGTCCTGGGTTGCTCTCCGAGGTGGTTCCAGTTGTCGGCGTGCGCGTCCTGCACGACGGGGCCGCCGGCGACCACGAACAGTTCCGCGTCGGCGCTGCCGAGCTGCCGGTCGACCCGTTCCGCCGTGGTCAGCTCGGCCATGTCCAGGCTCACCGCGACGAAGGTGAGCGCCAGCACCGGCAGTGTGATCATCGCCAGCACCAGCGCGGTCCGCCCGCGTGCCCGGCGGGCCTCCCGTCGGGCGACGCGCAGCGCCGTACGCCAGGAGCCCGTCCAGCCGGCCAGCCGGTCCGTCCACCAGGGTCGTTCCGGCGGCCCGCCGGCCGCCCCCGTCGCGGCGGGGGCGGCCCCGCGCGGTGCGGTGGCGGGTCGGGCGTGGAGGCGGTCCGCGCTCACCGACCCGTGCCACTCAGCAGCGACTCGACGCCGGCCATCGGGGCCGTCTGGTCGACGGCCACGCCGTCGCGCAGGAAGAGCACCCGGTCCGCCCACGCGGCGTGCCGGGCCTCGTGGGTCACCAGCACCCCCGCCGCGCCCGCGTCGACGCGGCGGCGCAGCAGCAGCAACACCGCCTCACCGGTCTGCGAGTCCAACGCGCCGGTGGGTTCGTCGGCGAGTATCAGCCGCCGGTCGCCCACCAGCGCCCTCGCGATCGCCACCCGCTGCTGCTGGCCGCCGGACAACTGGTCGGGGAAGCGGTCACCGAGTTCGGGCAGACCCACCTCGGTCAGCGCCGCCAGGGCCAGGCGCCGGGCCCGGCGTACGCCCGCGCCGTCGAGTTCCAGGGGCAGGGCGACGTTCTCCACGGCGGTGAGACCGGCCAGCAGGTTGAGGTTCTGGAAGACGTACCCGACGCGCCGGCGGCGCAGCCGGGCCAGCCCTCGGCGGTCGAGCAGGTGCAGGGGCTGACCCTCGACCCGCACCTCGCCCGAGGTGGGGCCGTCCAGGCCACCGGCGATGGTCAGCAGGGTCGACTTGCCGGAGCCGGACGGGCCCATCACGGCGACCAGTTCGCCCGGACGCACCACCAGGCTCACCCCGCGCAGCGCGTGCACGGCGGCCGGGCCGCTGCCATGGGTGCGGTGCACGTCACGCAGGTCGAGCACGGGCGCACCGTCCGCCGTCGTCGCCGTGGTCACCGTCGGACCTCCTCGTCGCTGCGATCCACCACCCCGTGCGGCAGGTCCGTCGGCCCCGGGGTGGGCGGCCGGTGCCGCACCAGGCTGGCCTCGCAGTGGTCCAGCCACCGCACCTCGGCCTCGGCCTGGAACACCATCGCGTCCAGGACCAGCCGCCACGACAGGTCCTCGGGCTGGTCGCTGGTGTACTTCAACCGGGTCAACTCCTGCAGCGTGCGCATCGTGGCGGTGCGCTGCGTCTGCACCACCGTGCGGACGTCCACCCCGGGGGTGGTCAGCGCGAGGGCCAGCTTGATGGCCAGTTCGTCGCGGGGCCGGTCGGCACGGCTGAGCGGGGTGGCGAACCACAGGGCCAGGTCGGCCCGCCCGGCGTCGGTGATCTCGTACGGGCGCTGGCCGGAGCCGATTTCCGGCAGGGCGCGCACCAGACCGTCCCGTTCCAGGCGGGACAGCGTGGTGTAGACCTGCCCGATGTTCAGCGGCCAGGTCGAGCCGGTCGACTCCTCGAACGCGGCGCGCAGCTGGTAGCCGTACATCTGGCCGCGTTCGAGCAGGGCGAGCAGCCCGTGACGGATGGACATGGCACCGGAGTATGCATACCTGGTATGCCTCCCCGCAACCGCAGGGTGGGCCGCCGGTCCCGTCAGGCCGGCCGACCGGGGAACGGCACGGTCAGCGGAGTGGCCCCGGCGAACCTGCGGAACCGGGTCGCCCGGACGGCGTAGTCGACCAGGGCGGCCAGGGCCTGTTCCCGGTCCGAACCGGTCGTGGCGGGCAGGGCCGCCCGCCAGAACGCGGCGACGCGCTCCTCCACCGTCACGGCGAGCCGCAACGCGTCGGCCTGGTCGGTGACCGGGTACGGCAACGCGTAACCCGCCCGGTCGGGCGGGACCGTCGCCCCGGTCGTGCTCAACTGCACCACGAGGGCGTCCCGGCGGCGGCGGTGCGCGGCCTCCGCCTCGGCGGCGGCGGTGCGGGCGGCGCCGGTGAGGCGTACCCCGATCGGCCCGTACGCCCAGATCGCCGCGTACTCGGCGGTCAGCGCCGCGGTGAGCGCCTCGGTGGGTTCGGTGGGCGCGGTCACCGCAGCGCCTCCAGGTGGCTGGCCCGCGCGGCGGCGACCGACCCGACCAGCGCGGCCCGCTCCGCCGGTGCCGCCGTGGCGGCCGCCACGGCGGAGTCCCGGCCGGCCCGCTCGGCCCGGCGCAGCGCGGCGACGGCCCGGTCGGGGTCGATGGGCGCGGCGACGGTCACCGTCGGCGTCGGGGCGGCCGAGGGCGACGCGCCGACCAGTCGCCCCAGTTCGGCGGCGTGGATCTCGTGCGCCTCGGCGAGCGGGATGAGCCGCCCGGCCAGGGCCGGGTGCGCGACGGCGGTGGCCCGCAGTCCGGCGGCGAGGCGCAGCGACTCGTCGACCAGCGGCGCGAGCGGGTCGGGGGCCGGTGCGGGACCGCCGTCGCCGTCGAACAGGTCACAACCCGTCAGCGGTACGACGGCGCTCCCCAGCGCCAGCGCCGCTGCGGCCCGTAGCACCCGTCGCCGGGTGTGACCCGCCGTCGGGTCGCCTCGCCTCGCCATTCCCATCGCCACCGGACAAGTCAACACCATCGACGCGATCGTGGGGCGGGAGGCGTCGGTGCGCCGCCGGGGTCGTGACACGGCCGGCGCGTTACGCTCTGCGCAGCCACCGGCGCGTCCGCCCGGTGGCGTGCCGGCATGGCGGCCGGTGACCAGCAGGAGGGTCCGAAAATGACGCAGCGTGGCCGTGCCACCAGAGCGACGGGGCGACCCCGCGGTGGCCAGGCCTCCCGCGGCGGGCCGGCGCCCCGGGGCGGCGACGCCTCCCGCGCGCCGCGCGGCGACCTCGCCGGCCGGCGTGAGCGACTGCGGGCCGTGATCGAGCCGGTGGTGGGCGCGGCCGGCTACGACCTGGAGGACCTGTCCGTCTCACGGGCCGGCCGCCGACATGTCGTGCGGGTCATCGTGGACGCCGACGGCGGAATCAACCTCGACGCCGTGGCCGACGTCTCCCGGGCCGTGTCCGCCGCTCTGGACGCCGCCGAGGAGGCCGGTGGCGACATCGTCGCGGGTGAGTACCAGCTGGAGGTCAGTTCCCCGGGGGTGGACCGGCCGCTGACCCTGCCCCGGCACTGGCGGCGCAACGTCGGCCGGCTGGTCAGGGTGACCGTCCGTGGCGACGGCGATCCCGCCGGCCCCGACCGGCAGGTCACCGGGCGGGTGGTGGCCGCCGACGACGAGCGGGTGAGCCTGGAGACCGACGCCGGTCGCGCCGACCGGGCGTACGCGGACCTCGGCCCCGGCCGGGTGCAGGTCGAGTTCAGCCGGCTCGCCGAGCTGGACGAGGCGGACGAGCTCGACGAGTCAGAAGACTTCGACGACGACGATGACGATGTGGAGGACGAGGAGAGGTGAACATCGACCTCGCGGCGCTGCGCGCACTCGAGCGCGAGCGGGAGATCCCGTTCGACACGATCCTGGCGGCGATCGAGACCGCGCTGCTGACCGCGTACCGGCACACCGAGGGCGCCGAGGCGCACGCGCGGGTGGAGATCGACCGCAAGACCGGCGCGGCACTGGTCTACGCGCAGGAACTCGACGCCGACGGCTCGGTGGCGCGGGAGTGGGACGACACCCCGCACGACTTCGGTCGGATCGCGGCCATGACCGCCAAGCAGGTGATCCTCCAGCGGCTGCGGGAGGCCACCGACGAGGTGCACTTCGGCGAGTACGTGGGCCGCGACGGTGACCTGGTCACCGGCGTGGTGCAGGCGCACGAGGCGCGGGCCGAGAAGGGCATCGTCAGCGTCGACCTCGGCAAGCTGGAGGGCGTCCTGCCGCAGTCCGAGCAGGTGCCCGGTGAGCGGTACACGCACGGCGAGCGGATCCGCTGCGTGGTGGTGCACGTCGCCAAGGGCATGCGCGGGCCGCAGATCACCCTGTCCCGGTCCCATCCGGCGCTGGTGAAGAAGCTGTTCGCGCTGGAGGTTCCCGAGATCGCCGACGGCACCGTCGAGATCGGCGCGATCGCGCGGGAGGCGGGCCACCGGACGAAGATCGCGGTCCGGTCGACCACGCAGGGCGTCAACGCCAAGGGCGCGTGCATCGGGCCGATGGGCCAGCGGGTGCGCGCGGTGATGAGCGAACTGCACGGCGAGAAGATCGACATCATCGACTGGTCGGACGATCCGGCCACCTTCGTCGGCAACGCCCTGTCCCCGGCGAAGGCGCTGCGGGTCGAGGTGGTCGATCTGGCCACCCGGGCGGCCCGGGTGACCGTCCCGGATTTCCAGCTTTCGCTCGCGATCGGCCGGGAAGGGCAGAACGCCCGGCTCGCGGCCCGACTGACCGGTTGGCGGATCGACATCCGGTCCGACGCCGAGCAGGCGGGGGTGGCCGGCCGGGGCGGAACCGATCACGTCCCGGAGCCGGGCGGCGCGATCTCCGGAAGCTAGGGGTAGACTTACCCCAGTGGTACGACGCGAGCAACCGGAGCGCACCTGTGTGGGCTGCCGGCGGCGCGCGCCGGCCAGCGAACTGCTGCGAATCGTCGCGATCCGGGAGGAGACTGGATTCAGTCTCCGACCTGATCCGACCCGCAGCCTGCCGGGTCGGGGAGCTAATCTGCACCCGGATCCGGCCTGCTTCGCGCAGGCGGTGCGGCGGCGGGCCTTCGGCCGGGCGCTGCGTGTCACCGGGGTCCCCGACCACGGTGCGCTCGCGGAGCATGTTCACGCGCCAACCACTACGTCCGGTCAACCCGACCGGACGAGGGTCGCTAGCAAGGTAGGACGACCGACATGAGCACACGATGAAGTCCCAGAAATGACCAGGCTTCAAGTGCACGAGTGAGGTCGCTGCGGGTGCTGCCCGCACGACCTCGGAGTGAGGAGTGCAGTGGCAGGAAAGGCCCGCGTACACGAGCTTGCCAAAGAGCTCGGGGTCGAAAGCAAGACCGTTCTCGCCAAGCTCAAGGAGATGGGCGAGTTCGTCAAGTCCGCGTCCAGCACCGTCGAGGCGCCCGTCGCCCGGAGGCTGCGTAACGCGTTCGTCGCCTCTTCCGGTGCGCCCGCGCCGGCCGCCCCCTCGGCGGCCGCTCCGGCACCGGCGGCGGCACCGACCCCTTCGCCGACCCCCGGGGAGCCCCGGATCACCGCCAAGCCGATGCCGCCCCGGCGGCCGGCCGTGCCCGGTCCGAAGCCCAAGGGTCCGGTTCCCGGCCCGCCGCAGCCCGCGGCCCCGGTCGCCAAGCCGGCGAGCGCCCACGACATCGAGGTGGCGGCCGCCGAGGCGCGTGCCGCCGCGCTGAAGGCTGAGCAGGAGGCCGCGGTCAAGGCCGCGCAGGCCGCCCGCCAGCAGCAGCGGGAGAACGTCCGTCGCGAACCCCCGACCGAGGGTGGTCCGCGTCCCAGTCCGCGTCCTGGGCCGAACGCCATGCCGCCCCGTCCGGGTTCCCCGGCCGCCGGTCGGCCCGGCGCACCGGCCCCGGGTCCGGGTGGTCGACAGGGTGGCCGTCCGCCGGCGCGCGGCGCCGGCAACAACCCGTTCGGCATCCAGGGCAGCCAGCGGCCCCCGGCCGCCGGTGCCGGTGGTCAGCGGCCGAGCCCGGCGTCCATGCCGCCCCGGCCCAGTCCGGCGTCCATGCCGCCCCGGCCGAGCCCGGCGTCCATGCCGAGTCAGCGTCCGGGTCGTCCGGGCGGTCCCGGTGCCGGTCGTCCCGGCGGTGGTGCCGGTCGTCCCGGCGGCGGTGGCGGCGGCGGTGGTTACCGCGGCGGCCCCGGCGGTGGTGGCGGCGGCGGTGGTTACCGCGGCGGTCCCGGTGGCGGTGGCGGCGGTGGTGGTTACCGCGGCGGTCCCGGTGGCGGTGGCGGTGCCCCCGGCGGTGGTTTCCGTCCGGGTGCCCCGGCCGGCGGCGGCGGTCGCCCCGGTGGCGGCGGTCGTGGCCGTGGCGGCGGCGCCGCGGGTGCCTTCGGGCGTCCGGGTGGCCGGCCGACGCGTGGCCGCAAGTCCAAGAAGCAGCGCAGACAGGAGTTCGACAACCTGTCGGCTCCGACCATGAGCTCGGGTGCCCCCCGGGGTCAGGGTCAGGCCGTCCGGCTGTCCCGTGGCGCTTCGCTGTCGGACTTCGCCGACAAGATCAACGCCAACCCGGGTTCGCTGGTCCAGGAGATGTTCAACCTGGGCGAGATGGTCACCGCGACCCAGTCCTGCTCCGACGACACCCTGCTGCTGCTGGGTGAACACCTGGGCTTCAACGTCCAGATCGTCAGCCCGGAGGACGAGGACCGCGAGCTGCTCGCGCAGTTCAACATCGACCTCGACGCCGAGGTCGCCAGCGAGCGGCTGGTCAGCCGGGCGCCGGTGGTGACCGTCATGGGTCACGTCGACCACGGTAAGACCAAGCTGCTCGACGCGATCCGCAAGGCCAACGTCGTGGCGGGCGAGGCCGGTGGCATCACCCAGCACATCGGTGCCTACCAGGTCCACGTCCCGCACGAGGGCGAGGACCGGGCGGTGACCTTCATCGACACCCCGGGTCACGAGGCGTTCACCGCCATGCGTGCCCGTGGTGCCCAGGTGACGGACGTCGTGATCCTGGTGGTCGCGGCCGACGACGGCGTGATGCCGCAGACGATCGAGGCGTTGAACCACGCCAAGGCGGCTGAGGTGCCGATCGTGGTGGCGGTCAACAAGGTCGACAAGCCGGACGCCAACCCGGACAAGGTCCGCCAGCAGTTGACCGAGTACGGACTGGTCGCCGAGGAGTACGGCGGTGACACCATGTTCGTCAACGTGGCCGCCAAGCCGGGCACCGGCATCGAGGAGCTTCTCGAGGCGGTTCTGCTCACCGCCGACGCGTCGCTGGAGCTGACCGCTCCGATCGACGGGCCGGCGCAGGGTGTGGCCATCGAGGCGCACCTGGACAAGGGCCGCGGCGCGGTGGCGACGGTGCTGGTGCAGAAGGGCACCCTGCGGGCGGGCGACTCGATCGTCGCCGGTGGGGCGCACGGACGGGTCCGGGCGATGCTCGACGAGAACGGCAACCAGCTCTCCGAGGCGGGTCCGGCCCGTCCGGTGATGGTTCTCGGCCTCACCGCGGTGCCGGGTGCGGGCGACACCTTCCTCGCCGCGGCGGACGACCGCACGGTGCGGCAGATCGCCGAGCAGCGGCAGGCACGGCGGCGGGCGGCGTCCTTCGCCAACTCCCGTGGCCGGGCCACCCTCGAGACGCTCATGGAGCAGCTCAAGGAGGGCGAGAAGACCTCGCTCAACCTCATCCTCAAGGGTGACGTCTCCGGTTCCGTGGAGGCCCTGGAGGACGCGCTGTTCAACCTCGACATCCCCGAGGAGGTCCAGCTCAAGGTCCTCGACCGGGGCGTCGGCGCGATCACCGAGAGCAACGTCATGCTCGCGAGCGCGTCGTCCGAGCCGGTCACGATCATCGGCTTCAACGTGCGGGCCTCCAACAAGGTCCGCGAGATGGCCGACCGCGAGGGCGTGGAGATCCGGTACTACACGGTCATCTACCAGGCCATCGAGGAGATCGAGGCGGCGCTCAAGGGCCTGCTCAAGCCGGAGTACGAGGAGGTCGAGCTCGGCACCGCGGAGATCCGCGACGTGTTCCGCTCGTCCAAGATCGGCAACATCTCCGGTTGCATCGTCCGGTCGGGCGTCATCCGGCGCAACGCCAAGGCGCGTCTGCTGCGCGACGGCGCGGTGGTGGCGGACACACTCACCGTCAGCTCGCTCAAGCGGTTCAAGGACGACGCCACGGAGGTTCGCGAGGGCTTCGAGTGTGGTCTGACACTGGGCGGATACAACAACGTCCAGGTCGGCGACGTCATCGAGACCTTCGAGATGCGGGAGAAGGCACGCGCCTGATCCAGCACTGACACTGGTCAAGGGGTTTACGCCGGTCGGCGTAAACCCCTTGATCACGTCGGGGGTCGTCCGTAACGTCCTCAGGTGATGTTCACCGGAACCGCGGTATTCGACCTGTTGCTGCCGGGTGACTCCCGGTCGCTCAAGGCCAAGAGATCGTATGTGCGGCCGATCGTCGCGGCGCTGCGGCGCTTCGAGGTCTCGGCCGCCGAGGTGGGGGCGCTCGACCTGCACGGTCGGGCGGAGATCGGGGTGGCCGTGGTGGCCGCCGAGGCGTCGCACGTCCGCGAGGTGCTGGATTCGTGCGAACGGCTGGTGGCCGGTCGTCCCGAGGCCGAACTGCTGTCGGTGCGCCGGCGGTTGCACGGCGAGGACGACTGAGCCCGGGGGTGTCCCGGGCCACCGGCCGCGCCGCGCGCCGCGCGGCACCGCGCAGGTAGGGTTCGAGGTGTTGGCCGGGCGGTTCCGGTGGGCGCCCCGTGCGTCACCGGTGCCGGTCGGGAACGGAGCGCGGTGGAGGTACGAGATGTCTGACCCGGCCAGGGTACGCCGGCACGCGGAGCGGATCCGCGAACTGGTCGCGTCGGTGGTGCGGAGCCAGATCAAGGACCCCCGACTGGGGATGATCACCATCACCGACGCCCGGATCACCGCCGACCTGCGTGACGCGACGGTCTTCTACACCGTGCTCGGCGACGCGGCTGCCCAGGCGGGCACCGCCGCGGCGCTGGAGAGCGCGAAGGGGCTGTTGCGCAGCACCGTCGGCAAGGCGCTCGGGCTGCGCCACTCACCGACGCTCACGTTCGTCCTCGACGACGTGCAGGACCAGGTCAAGCACATCGACGACCTGCTCGCGGCGGCGCGCAACGCGGATGCCGAGGTGCAGCGGCTCGCCGCCCAGGCGCAGTACGCGGGTGAGGCCCAGCCGTACCGCCTCGACGAGGACGACGAGGCAGCCGACGACGAGGCGGCCGACGACGATGCCGACGACGACGCCGCTCCCCGCGCCGGGGGCGACACGCCGGACCGGGGCGGGGAGCGACGGTGACCGGGCCCGCCGGTGTTCCGGCCGGCGGGGCCTCGGACGGCCCCGGGGAGGCCGACTGGGCGGCCGCCGTGGCTGCGATCCGGGGTCTGCCCGCCGACGGGCGGGTGCTGTTGATCTGTCACGTCAACCCGGACGGCGACGCGCTGGGCAGCATGCTCGGTTTCGCGCTGGGCCTGCGCCGCCTCGGCGTACGCCGGTTGCAGGCCACCTTTCCCGGCCCGCCGGAGGTGCCCGAGCCCTTCCGTGGCATGCCGGGCCTGGATCTGCTGGTGTCCGAGGCTGACGCGGATCCGGAGCCGGACCTGGTGGTGTGCTTCGACGCGGCGGGTGCGTCCCGGCTCGGCGGGCTGGCCGACCGGCTCACCGGGCCCGGCCCGGCGCTGGTGCTCGACCACCACGCCTCCAACACCGGTTTCGGCGACGTCAACCTCGTTGACCCGGCTGCCGCCGCCACCTCCGTGGTGGCGGAGGAACTGCTCGCCCGGTTGGGCGTGCCGCTGGACGCCGGCATCGCCGAGTGTCTCTACGTGGCGCTGACCACGGACACCGGCTCGTTCCGCTTCGAGGCGACCACCCCGGCGGTGCACCTGATGGCCGCCCGGCTGCTCGCGACCGGGATCCGTCCCGGCGACATCTCCCGGCGGATCTTCGACAGCCGGCCGTTCGGCGCGGTCCGCCTGTTCGGCGAGGTGCTGGGCCGGGCCCGGCTCGAGCCGGCTGCCGCTGCCGGCCACGGCCTGGTCTGGACGTACGCGACGCAGGACGACCTGGCCCGGCACGAGCAGCGGCCGTACGTGCTGGAGGCGTTGATCGACTCGGTCCGGTGCACCGCGGAGGCCGACGTGAGCTGTGTGGTCAAGCAGACCGGGGCCGCCGAGTGGGCGGTGTCGATGCGCAGCAAGGGGGCGGTCGACGTGAGCCGGGTCGCGGTCGCCCTGGGCGGTGGCGGGCACCGGTTCGCCGCGGGTTTCACCGGCCGGGGCACGGCCGAGGACGTGGTGAACTCGATCCGGGCCGTGCTGCCGGGAGCGTTGATCGGAGACGGAACGAGCTGAGTCAGGACGGAGATCAGGGTCGATACCGGGGGTGTTGACCTTCCCGCCCTGCGTGACGACGGGGAGAATCGCAGGATGGAGCAGCCACACGACCTCACCGTCGCCGCACCACGGGCCTGGGACCGCCCGGTCGTCTGCGTACCCGTGCTGGTGGTCCTCTCGGTGGTCGGTGGTCGGTTCCCGTCGTTCTCGACGGAGGCCAACCTCTGGACCCTCGGCACCGGCGGCGTGCTGATCTGGCTCGGGCTGAGCAACCGGGTGCCCCGGCGGGCCACACCCGATCGGATCGGGTCCGGGGTCGCCTGGTGGGCGCTGCCGGTGGTGGTCTTCGGGGTCTTCGAGGGGGCCACCTTCGTGGCTGCGGCGGGCGACGACTTCCCCACCCTCTCCCGGCTGGCCGATCCGCTGCTGGAGGAGCAGTTGATCCGGTCGGCCGCCTGGTTGGCCTGGCTGTCGGCGTTCTGGGGGTTGGTGCGGCGATGATGCGGACGTTGGCTATCGCGGGCTTTCTCCTGGCCCTGGCGCTCTTCGTGGTCGTCGAGTGGGCGGCCCGGCGGGAGGGCTCCCGGATCCCGACCCTCGGCGACGTCTGCGCACACCTGATGCGCTACGAGGTCGGTCCCGTGCCGGTGGGTCGGATCGGGCTGTTCGGCTTCTGGTGGTGGCTGGGGTGGCATTTCCTGGCCCGCTGAGGGGCGGGGGAACCAGCCGACCCGGCTGGGCTGTTGGTGCTGTTCGCGGCCCCCGCCCGGGGCGGGACGAACTCCAGGGTGCGGGTGACTCGTGCCGAGTTGGTCGCCGCGCTCCCGGACTTGTCCAGATGGCGGGAACCGTGGGCACCATGTGGACCTGAACGATAACTTGGGAGACGACCGGCGTCGTCTCGGCGCAGGTCGTGGGCGGTGGAGCCACACCCGGCGTCGCCTCCCTCCAGGGTCTGACCGACCCGGGCACCACGCTGCCCCGCCGATTGCTCCGGTGACCCCGGAGCGTGATCGGGGAGCGCCACGCAGCACCGCCCGTGACAGCCGCCGCAGGTCGGCGGCGCGGCCCTGGAAGGGGACCACCATGCCCGGCAAGTCCAAGCCTGAGACCACCGACGAGGCACGTGAGCTGGCGCGTCGCGCCCTGCAGACCTCCATGGACACCCGTCAGTGATCCAGACCGACCGGCGGTGACGCCGCCGACGTCCACGTCGGCCGCGTCACCGCCGGAGTCTGTGCCGGCGACGTCCGCGCCGGCCGGGTCGCCGGCCGGTGGTCCACCCCGACCACCGCGCCGGTAAGTGGCCCCGCACTTGGCTGTCCTTACCGAGTCGTGCCAGGATCGGCGGCGATGACTCAGTCCGCCGCCACCACCGTCCGCGTGGCCTCCCCGCGCCGGATCGCCGCCCTCGCCCTGCCGGCGCTGGTCGTGCTGGCCGCCGAGCCGCTCTACGTGCTCGTCGACACCGCCGTGGTCGGCCACCTCGGGCGGGTGCCGCTGGCCGCCGTCGCCGTGGGCGGCACCGTGATGACCCTCACCGCCTGGCTCGGCACCGTGGTCGCGTACGGCACCACCGGTCGGTCGGCCCGGCGGTACGGGGCCGGTGACCGGGGGGCGGCGGTGGCCGAGGGGGTGCAGGCGTCCTGGCTGGCCCTGTCGGTGGGGGTGCTGGTGGCGGTCGCCATGCAGGTCGGCGGGGGTGCGTTGACGCGTACTCTCGCGGGGCCCGGCGAGGTGGCCGACGCCGCCGCCGGCTGGTTGCGGATCGCGGCGCTCGGCGCACCCGGCCTGCTGCTGGCCGCTGCGGGCAACGGGTGGCTGCGCGGCGTGCAGGACACCCGCCGACCGTTGTGGTTCGTGCTCGGGCCGAACCTGCTCTCCGCCGTACTCTGCCCGCTGCTGGTCTATCCGGCGGGCCTCGGACTGGTCGGCTCGGCGGTGGCCAACGTGGTCGCGCAGACCCTCTCCGGCGCGCTGTTCGTCGCCGCACTGGTCAGCGAGCGGGTGACGCTGCGCCCGCGACCGCAGGTGATCCGCCACCAGCTGGTGCTCAGTCGGGACCTGCTGGTGCGGGGCGTCGCCTTCCAGGCCAGCTTCCTGTCCGCCACGGCGGTCGCCGCCCGGTTCGGGGCCGCCGCCGTGGGTGGTCACCAGATCGTCGTACAACTGTGGTTCTTCGCCGCCCTGGTGCTCGACGCGTTGGCCATCGCGGCGCAGGCGCTGGTCGGTGCGGCGCTCGGTGCCGACGACACCGCCGGGGCGCGTGCCCTCGCCGGCCGCGTCGCCCGGCTCGGTGCCGCCTGCGGCGGGGCCTTCGCGGTGCTGGCGGTCGCGGGCACCGGCGTCGTGCCCGGCCTGTTCAGCTCCGATCCGGGGGTACGCGAGCAGGCCCTGGTGGCCTGGCCGTGGTTCGTGGCGATGCTGCCGCTGGCCGGGATCGTGTTCGCGCTCGACGGGGTGCTCATCGGCGCGGGCGACGTGCGCTACCTGCGCAACCTGACGGTGGCCGGTGCGTTGGGTGGGTTCCTGCCGGCGATCTGGCTGGCCCACGCGTTCGACCTCGGGCTGGGCGGCATCTGGGCCGGCCTGATGCTGTTCACGGTGATCCGCCTGGTCGCCCTGCTGCTGCGCCTGCGCGTCGACGCCTGGGCCATCCCCGGCGCCACCCGCCCACACTGACCCACCCGCTGCCGCCGCCCCGGCCTGCCGGGTTGGTCGTGGAGTTGTGCCGGGCCTGTCGGAATCCGTAGGTGGACAACTTGATGATCGAGGCACCCGGGGTCGGGAGGCGGTCAGCGGACGGTGTAGAGGGCGTAGAAGGCGAGGACCAGGAGGAGGGCGACCGCCCAGGAGAGGAAGAACGCCGCGATCCGGTAGGTGGTCGGGAAACGTTCGTGGAGACGGCGCCGGCCCTGCCAGTTCCGCCACCGGTGCCGTACCCGCCGGGCGCCGGGAACGGCGAGCACGGCCGCTTCGAGCCGCCGGCCGAGGGTGCGTCGGGGCGGGGGCGGGTCGAGCATCCAGGCGGGCAGGGACGAGGGCTGCTCCGGGGTACGCATTCCTGGTCGGTTCTCGGCGCTCATGGTCGTCTCCCCGTGGTGGTACGCCGGACGCGTCGACCGGCGTCGTCGCCTCATGGTGACACCCGGCCGGTGGTCGGCACGACCCCCGTTTCCGCCGGGCCGCGCCCCGGCGGCGGTCAGCCCGACGCAACCCGCTGAGCCGGCACCGGGCGGTCCGGGGCGGTCTGGCAGGCTTGCACGTCGTGAGCACAGACGGTCTGATCGTGGTGGACAAGCCCGGCGGCATGACGTCGCACGACGTGGTGGCGCGGATCCGCAGGCTGGCCCGGACCCGTCGGGTGGGGCACGGCGGCACCCTCGACCCGATGGCCACGGGCGTCCTCGTCATCGGCGTGGGACGGGCCACCCGCCTGCTCACGTACGTGATCGGCGCGCGCAAGAGCTACACCGCCACCGTCCGGCTCGGGCAGTCCACCGTCACCGACGACGCCGAGGGCGACGTGATCGCCACCACGCCGGCCGGACAGCTCACCGACGAGGCGATCCGGGCCGCCCTCGTGCCGCTCACCGGGGAGATCGACCAGGTGCCCAGTGCGGTCAGCGCGATCAAGGTCGACGGCCGGCGGGCGTACAAGCGGGTGCGGGACGGGGAGAGCGTCGAGCTGCGGGCCCGCCGGGTGACGATCTCCCGGCTCGACGTGCTGGCCGTGCGTCGGGACACCCCCGACCTGGTCGACGTCGACATCGACCTGACCTGCTCCTCCGGCACCTACGTCCGGGCCGTCGCCCGGGACGCCGGTCTGGCGCTCGGCGTGGGCGGGCACCTGACCGCGCTGCGGCGTACGGCGGTGGGGGGTTTCCGCCTCACGGAGGCCGCCACCCTCGACGACCTGGAGCGGCGGGCGCCCGAGGTGGTGGGCCTGCCGCTCGCGGCGGCGGCCGAACGGTTCTTCCCGCGCCGCGACGCGAGCGCCGACGAGGCGCGGGTGCTCTCCCACGGCGGGCCGCTCGACGCGGTCGGCGTCACCGGCCCGTACGCGGTCTTCGATCCGGCCGGCGGACTGGTCGCTATCGTCAGCGAGCGGGACGGCCGGGCCCGCGCGGAGATCGTCCTCGCCCCGGCCTGAGGGCGGTGGCGGCCCGCAGCCGGTGGGGCCGCGGGAACGGCGGCGGGAGGAGCAGCATGCAGCGGTGGCGGGGGTACGACGCGGTGCCCGGTGGCTGGGGACGGTCGGTCGTCACCATCGGTGTCTTCGACGGGGTGCACCAGGGGCACCAGGCGACCATCGGGCACGCCGTGTCCCGGGCCCGGGAACTGGGCGTGCAGTCGGTGGTGGTGACCTTCGACCCGCACCCGGCCGAGGTGGTCCGGCCCGGCTCGCACCCGGCGGTGCTCACCGAGCCGGCCCGCAAGGCGGAGCTGATCGAGGCGCTCGGCGTGGACGTGCTGTGCGTGGTGCCGTTCACGCCGGAGTTCTCCCGGCTGCCGGCCGAGGCGTTCGTGCACGACATCCTGGTGGAGAACCTGCACGCGGCACTGGTGGTGGTGGGGGACAACTTCCGGTTCGGGCACCGGGCCGCCGGTGACGTGGCCCTGCTGGAGACGCTGGGCCGCACCTTCGGCTTCGGCGTCGAGGACGCCCCGCTCGTGGCGGAGTCGGGCACGGTCTTCTCCTCGACGTACATCCGTTCCTGCGTCGACGCCGGTGACGTGGGCGCGGCCGCGACGGCACTGGGTCGGCCGCACCGGATCGAGGGCGTGGTGGTCCGGGGCGACCAGCGTGGCCGGGAACTGGGCTTTCCGACGGCGAACCTGCTGTGCCACCGGTACGCGGCGGTGCCCGCCGACGGCGTGTACGCGGCCCGGCTGGTGCGCCGGGGGGACACCGAGCCCCTGGCGGCGGCGGTGTCCGTCGGCACGAACCCCACGTTCTCGGGACGGGAGCGGCGGGTGGAGGCGTACGCGCTGGATTTCAGCGGTGACCTGTACGGTGAGCGGCTGGCGCTGGACTTCGTGGCACACCTGCGCGGGCAGGTCCGGTACGACTCGATCGAGCCGCTGGTGGCGCAGATCGCCGAGGACGTGGAGCGGACCCGGCGGGCGCTGGCCTGAGCTGCCCCGGGTGGTCGCCCGACGGGCCGTCGACCGCCCTTGCCGGGCCGGCCCTGGTCCGGGCTGGTAGGCTGGCAGGGACGTCGGCTGACCGACGTGGGGCCTCGCGTGCCTGCTCGACGCCGCGGGTGCGAGGAACCGGTCCGTCCCCGGTGCGTGAGCCCGACCCGACGGACATCACCGAACAACCCATCGAACAGGGAGAACATGGCGCTCGACCAGGAAGCCAAGGCCAAGATCCGCGCGGAGTACGCGACCGCCGAGGGCGACACCGGTTCGCCGGAGGTGCAGGTCGCGGTCCTCACGAAGCGGATCGCCGAGCTGACCGAGCACCTGAAGGTGCACAAGCACGACCACCACAGCCGCCGTGGGCTGCTGCTGCTGGTCGGCCGTCGCCGTCGGCTGCTCAACTACGTCCAGAAGAAGGACATCAACCGCTACCGGTCGCTCATCGAGCGGCTCGGCCTGCGCCGGTGACGTGACGGGGGAGCAGCCGCCTGGCCGCTCCCCCGTTCCGGTTCACCACCGAGGAAGAAACCAGGGCCGCGCGACCACAATCGTTCGGGAGTCGGCTCAGCGTACCGGTCTCCGGTAGTGGCCCCCGGGCATTCGGCATCCGCCGGTCGCCCGGGCGCTTCGATCGAAGACCGGCCGTCTGAGCAGCTCCCGCGTCGTGGGCCCCCGACGTGAAGGAGCACGACAGAAACATGACCGAGACCAACCTCGGCACCGAGTCCCGCACCGCCGTGATCGACAACGGGTCCTTCGGCACCCGCGAGATCACCTTCTCCACCGGCCGCCTGGCCCGCCAGGCCGCCGGTTCCGTGGTCGCCCAGCTGGGCGAGACGGTCGTCCTGTCCGCCACGACCGCGAGCAAGCAGCCGAAGGAGTTTCTCGACTTCTTCCCGCTCACCGTCGACGTGGAGGAGCGGATGTACGCCGCGGGTCGGATCCCCGGCTCGTTCTTCCGCCGCGAGGGCCGGCCCAGCGAGGACGCCATCCTCACCTGCCGGCTGACCGACCGGCCGTTGCGTCCCTCGTTCGCCAAGGGCCTGCGCAACGAGGTCCAGATCGTGGCGACCGTCCTCGCCCTGGACCCGGCGCACCCGTACGACGTGATCGCGATCAACGCCGCCTCGATGTCGACCAAGCTCTCCGGCCTGCCGTTCTCCGGTCCGATCGGGGCCACCCGGGTCGCCCACATCGACGGGCAGTGGGTCGCCTTCCCGACCCTGGAGGAGCTGGCCCGGGCCACCTTCGACATGGTCGTGGCCGGCCGGTCGCTGCCGGACGGCGACGTCGCCATCATGATGGTCGAGGCCGAGGCGACGCCGCACGCCGTGGGCCTCATCGCCGGTGGCGCGACCGCGCCGACGGAGGAGGTCGTGGCCAGCGGCCTGGAGGCCGCCAAGCCGTCGATCCGCGAGTTGTGCCGGGCGCAGAGCGAACTGGCCGAGGTGGCCGCCAAGCCGGTCGCCGAGTTCCCGGTCTTCCTGGACTACGCCGACGACGTCTACGAGGCGGTGACCGACCTGGCCCGTGCCGAGGTCGCCGAGGCGCTCCAGATCGCCGGCAAGGCGGATCGCGAGGAGGCCCTCGACCGGGTCAAGGCCAAGGTCGCCGAGGAACTCGGCGGTCGTTTCGAGGGCCGGGAGAAGGAGCTGTCCGCCGCCTTCCGGTCGCTGACCAAGTCCGAGGTCCGCAACCGGGTGCTGCGCGAGCAGATCCGTATCGACGGCCGTGGCCCGCGCGACATCCGGCCGCTGACCGCCGAGGTCGGTGTGCTGCCACGGGTGCACGGCTCGGCGCTGTTCGAGCGGGGCGAGACCCAGATCCTGGGCGTCACCACGCTGAACATGCTGCGCATGGAGCAGATGGTGGACACGCTGTCCCCGGAGAACCGCAAGCGCTACATGCACAACTACAACTTCCCGCCGTACTCCACGGGGGAGACCGGGCGGGTCGGCTCGCCGAAGCGGCGGGAGATCGGTCACGGGCTGCTCGCCGAGCGGGCGCTGATCCCGGTGCTGCCGTCGCGCGAGGAGTTCCCGTACGCGATCCGGCAGGTCTCCGAGGCCCTCGGCTCCAACGGTTCCACCTCGATGGGTTCGGTCTGCGCCTCGACCCTGGGCCTGCTGTCCGCCGGTGTGCCGCTGAAGGCTCCGGTCGCCGGCATCGCGATGGGTCTGATCTCCGACGAGGTCGACGGTAAGACCGAGTACGTGACGCTGACCGACATCCTCGGTGCCGAGGACGCGTTCGGCGACATGGACTTCAAGGTCGCCGGCACCCCGGAGTTCGTCACCGCGCTCCAACTCGACACCAAGCTCGACGGCATCCCGTCGGACGTGCTGGCTGCCGCGTTGCAGCAGGCGCACGAGGCCCGGCAGACCATCCTCGGCGTGATGCAGGCGGCGATCGAGGCCCCGGCCGAGATGTCGGAGTACGCCCCGCGGGTCACCACCGTCAAGATCCCGGTCGACAAGATCGGCATGGTGATCGGCCCGAAGGGTCAGACCATCAACGCCATCCAGGACGAGACCGGTGCCGAGATCTCCATCGAGGACGACGGCACCATCTACGTCGGCGCGACCAACGGCCCGTCGGCCCAGGCCGCGGTGGACCGGATCAACGGGATCGCCAACCCGACCCTGCCCAAGGCGGGGGAGAGGTTCCTCGGCACGGTGGTGAAGACCGCCGCGTTCGGCGCGTTCATCTCCCTGCTGCCCGGCCGTGACGGCCTGCTGCACATCTCCAAGGTGGGCGACGGCAAGCGGGTCGACAAGGTCGAGGACTTCCTCAACGTCGGCGACCGGGTCGAGGTGGAGATCGCGGACATCGACGCCCGCGGCAAGATCTACCTGGACAAGGTCCGCCCGGAGGGCGCCGAGGCGCCGGCCGCCGGTGAGGCTGCCGGGGGCGACCGTCCGGCCGGCCGTGACCGCGGCGACCGGGGCCCGCGTGACCGGGGCGACCGCGGTGACCGCGGTGACCGTGGTGGCGACCGTGGTGACCGGGGTGGTCGTGGTCCGGGCGGCGGCGAGCGCGGCCAGGGCGGCGGCGAGGGCGGTGAGGGCGGCGAACGCCCGCGTCGCCGCACCCGGCACAGCTGAGCCGAAGCAACCGCACCCCACCCCTCGTCGATCTGGGAGCACCACGTGAGTCGGGCCAGCGCGCCGTTTCCACAGAACCGACGGGGGGTGGCGGCGCTCGGGAACACCGGCGTGCCGGGCGCCGGGTCCGCCCGCGCGGTCACCCGCACGTTGAGCGACGACCCGCTGGGCGGCACGGTACGACGTACCGTGCTGCCCAGCGGGCTGCGCGTGCTCACGGAGGCGATCCCGGCGATGCGCAGCGTCTCGTTCGGCGTCTGGGTGGCGGTGGGCTCCCGGGACGAGACCGGCCCACAGGCCGGCGCGGCGCACTTCCTGGAGCACCTGCTGTTCAAGGGCACCCACAAGCGCACCGCCCTGGACATCTCCTCGGCGATCGAGGCGGTCGGCGGCGAGACCAACGCCTTCACCACGAAGGAATACACCTGCTACTACGCGCGGGTGCTCGACGAGGACCTTCCGCTGGCCATCGACGTCATGTGCGATCTGGTCGCCGACTCGGTGCTGGAGCCGGCCGACGTCGAGACCGAACGGGGCGTGATCCTCGAAGAGATCGCCATGCACGACGACGAACCCGGCGACGAGGTGCACGACCTGTTCGCGCGGGCCGTCTACGGCAACCACCCGCTCGGCCGGCTGATCTCCGGCCCCGAGCAGTCGGTCACCGCGATGACCCGCCGACAGATCCAGACCTTCTACCGGCGTCGCTACGTCGCCCCGCAGATCGTCGTCGCGGCGGCCGGCAACCTCGACCACACGGCTGTGGTCAGGCTGGTCCGTCAGGCCCTGCGCGGTACCCCGCTGGACACGGACCCGGCCGCGCCGGCCCCGCACCGGCCGTCCACCCCGGCGGTACGCACGAAGCCGGCCAGCACCGTCGTGGAGCAGAAGGAGACCGAGCAGGCACACGTGATCCTCGGCTGCCCCGCCATCGACCGGCTCGACGAGCGGCGGTTCGCCCTCGGTGTGCTCAACAACGTGCTGGGCGGCGGCATGTCCAGCCGCCTGTTCCAGGAGATCCGCGAACAGCGTGGCCTCGCGTACTCGGTCTACTCGTACGCCAGCCAGTACGCCGACAGCGGCCTGTTCGCCGTCTACGCCGGGTGCGCCCCGGGCAAGGTCGACGAGGTTCTCGACCTGACCCGCGCGGAGCTGGCCCGGGTGGCCGCCGACGGGGTCACTCCGGCGGAACTGGCCCGGGGCAAGGGCATGAGCAAGGGCTCCTTCGTGCTCGGCCTGGAGGACACCGGTTCCCGGATGAGCCGGCTGGCGAAGGGGGAGCTGCTCTACGGCACCCTGATGCCGGTCGACGAGCTGCTCACCCGGGTGGACGCGGTGACCCTCGACGACGTGAACACTCTCGCCGCCGAACTGCTGGCCCGACCGATGTCGCTGGCCGTGGTCGGCCCGTTCGGCGATTCGGACTTCGCCACCTGACCCGGCGACGCCTGCGCGTCCGGGGCCACCGTCCGCGCCCTACGGGCGGTCGGCGCGGCGACCGTGGGACAGGGTGGGCCCCGCCGGTGCCGGCGTCCCGATTGGGATAGGTTGTGCCCCGTGACTGACGAGCAGGAGAAGGGCGTGGCCGAGCCGATCCGGGTCGGTGTGCTGGGCGCCCGGGGCCGGATGGGCGTCGAGGTGTGCAGGGCCGTCGACGGGGCCGCCGACATGGACCTGGTGGCGATGGTCGACCAGGGGGACTGGCTGTTCAACGCCTCCGACGCCGGCGCCCAGGTGGTGGTCGACTTCACCACTCCCGACGTGGTCATGGACAACCTGCACTGGTGCATCGACCAGGGCATCAGCGCGGTGGTCGGCACCACCGGCTTCACCGAGGCGCGGCTGGACCGGGTGCGGGGCTGGTTGGCACACAAGCCTGACGTGGGCGTGGTGATCGCTCCCAACTTCGGCATCGGCGCGGTCCTGATGATGCAGTTCGCGGCGCGGGCCGCCCGGCACTTCGAGTCCGTCGAGATCGTCGAGCAGCACCACCCGCGCAAGCTGGACGCCCCCAGCGGCACCGCGACCCACACGGCCCGGCTGATCGCCGCCGCCCGCGCCGAGGCCGGTCTGGGCCCGTCGCCGGACGCCACGGCTGCCGAGATCGCGGGTGCCCGTGGCGCCGACATCGACGGGGTACGCGTGCACGCCGTCCGGGCCACCGGGCTCGTCGCGCACCAGGAGGTGCTCTTCGGCACCACGGGCGAGACGTTGACCATCCGCCACGACTCGTACGACCGGGCGTCCTTCATGCCCGGCGTGCTGCTGGCCGTGCGCGCGGTGCGCACCCGCCCCGGCCTGACCATCGGCCTGGACAGCCTGCTCGACTGAAGCTCAGGGGCCACCAGGGGCCCGCCGGCCGGGCACGGGGTCAGTTGTTCTCGATGACCGACAGGACGTTGCCGGCCGGATCGGTGAACCAGGCGATCGCCGGCCCGTTGCCCCGCATGACCCCCCTGTCGTCCTGGCCCATGCCCTCGTAACGGGCGAGCCGCACGCCGCGGGCGGTCAACTCGTCGACGGCCCGGTCGATGTCCTCGACCGGGAAGTTGAGCACCGTGTAGGTCGCCGGGACGTGGTCGTCCTTGGGGTAGACCAGCACGTCACGGTTGCCGGCGAGGTGGAGCGTCAGCATGCCGCCCATCTCGTCGCCCCGCGACACCCGCAGGCCGAGGGTGTCGGCGTAGAACCGCATGGCCCGGTCGGTGTCGTCCACCGAGAAGCCACTGAAGGCCAACGTGTCACTGAACATGGACCCACCGTAGGCGATGCCCCTGACAGTTCCCGCGGATCCGGGCAGGTGTGACCGATCGTCGGCCCGGACCCGCCGTCAGCCGGCGCGGACCCGCCGTCAGCCGGCCGGCTCGACCGGCTCGGTCGGGACCGCCACGTGCAGCCGCAGTTGGGGGACGAGCATGTCGTCCACGTCGAGGGCGCGGGCCGCCCCGTCGGGCTCCCAGCCGGTGGTGGTGAGGAACTTCCGGGACGCCTCGTCGCCGTCGAACACCCACGCGACCGCCCGGCCGAAACCGTCCTCCCGCCACAGGTCCACGCTGGCGGCGAGCAGTCGGCTGCCGTGGCCCCGGCGGCCCCAGCGCGGCTCGACCAGCAGGTCGGTCACGGCCACCACGTCGGCCCCGAGCGACCCGGCGGGCTCGTTCGGGGCCAGGGCCTCGGCGTCGGCCGGACCGGAGGCGGCGAACCCCACCAGATACGATTGCTCGGCCTGCTCGACGGCGACCAGCACCCGGTGGGTGCCACCGGGAGGCTGGCGCACGGCGGCGTCCCACCGCCGCGCCAGATACGCCTCGTCGAGGTTGTCCAGCACGTGCCGGGGCAGGATCCGCCGGTAGGCGGCCCGCCAGGTCGCGAGCTGGATCCTTGCGATCTCGCCGGCGTCGTCAGGACGCGCCGGGCGGACGTACCCGAGAGCCATGGCACGAGAGCCTACGCAGGGTGGAGGAGGCGACGGTGGCGCAGGGTGCCGCACGGACGTACCGGCAGGTGGCCGTCGTGGTCGGTCTCGCCCTCGCGGTGACCGGTTTCCTGTCCGTCGCGGCGGTGCGGCACGGCTACTTCGACCTCCAGGTCTACCAGGGGGCCCTCACCTGGTGGGCGCGTGACGGCGGGGAACTGTACGACTTCCTCCGCCCGCGCACCCAGTACGGCTTCACGTACCCGCCGTTCGCGGCGCTGCTCATGCTGCCGATGGCGTACCTGCCGTGGAACGCGGCGATCGCCGTCAGCGTGACCGCGGGGGTGGCGGCCGCCGCAGTGGTGATCTGGTGGCTGCTCGACCCGGTATCCCGCCGGGCCGGCTGGACCCGCTGGTTCGCCTTCGCCGTCGTGCTCTGCCTGGCCGCCGCGTTCGAGCCGATGCGCGAGACGATCAACTTCGGCCAGGTCAACACGCTGCTGCTGTTCCTGGTGGCGGTGGACCTGCTGCGGCTGCTGCCGCGCGGGGACCGGTGGGCGGGGGTGGGCATCGGCCTGGCCACCGCGATCAAGCTGACGCCGGGCATCTTCATCGTCTACCTGCTGGTGACCCGCCAGTGGCGGGCCGCGCTCACCGCGATGGCCACGGCAACCGGGGTGACGGTGCTGGCCGCCGCGTTGTTCCCGGACGCCTCCCGGGAGTTCTGGACCGAGGCGTTGTGGAACACCAACCGGGTGGGTGAGCTGTCGTTCGTCTCCAACCAGTCGCTGCGTGGCGTGGTGGCCCGGCTCGATCCGGAGAGCCCCAGCACCCTGGCCTGGTTGGTGCTGGTCGCCGCGACCGTGGCGCTGTGGGTGTGGCGGTCCCGCGCCGCTGCCGCCGTCGACGACCACGCCACCGGCCTGGCGCTCACCGGCGCGGTGATGTGCCTGGTCAGCCCGGTCACCTGGGTGCACCACCTGGTGTGGCTGCTGCCGGCGCTGCTCCTGCTGCTGGACAGGGCGATGGCTGCTCCCGCGGGTGGCCGCCGCCGTCGCGGCCTGCTGACCGCCACGCTCGTCGGGTACGGGTTCCTGACGAGCCGGATCGTGTGGGCCTGGGAGAAGGACTTCACCGGTGTCGACGGGTTCCTGGGCAGCAACGTCTACGTCTGGATCAGCCTGACGCTGCTGGCCTTCCTGCCGATCCGCCGTCGGAGGTCGCCCACCGGGTCAGCCGTCGAGGCGGCCGGCGTACCGCAACTCGACCAGTCCGACCGGCGGGCGCCCGCCGGACAGTGGCACCGGATAGGTCGACCGCTCGCCGTCCGGTGACAGGCCGGCGCGCTGGTAGAAGCGGCGGGCCCGGTGGTTGTCCGCCAGCACCCACAGCCGGTACTCCGTCCAGCCCCGCTCGGTCAGCCCCGTCCGGGCCGCCGCGAGCAGCGCCCGGGCGGTGCCGTCGCCCCAGTGGACCGGCTCGACGTACAACGCGACCACCTCGCCGTACGCCGGGTCGAGGTCACCCCGGTCCTGGTTGTTCCGGTAGGGCCCGAAGGTGGTGAACCCGACGGGTCGGCCGTCGACCTCGGCCAGCAGGGTGGCGAAGGGGTGCTCCGGGTCGGCGGTGCCGAGGTCGCGCCGCCGCTGCGCCCAGGCCGCCGGGTTGAGCCGCGCCAGCACCTCCGCCGGCATGATCCCGGCGTAACCGGCCTGCCAGCCGTGCACGTGCACCCGGGCGACGGCGTCGGCGTCGGCGGATTCCTCGCGGCGGATGGTCAGCATGCGTCCGTTGTATGCCCCCTCGGGCGATCGGTCCAGTGTCCGCTCCGGTGTCGTACGGCTGGTCTAGGGTGCTCGGCGATGACCGCACCCGATTCACTCTCGCTCGCCCAGGCGCGCCGGGTGGCGCTCGCCGCCCAGGGCTTCACCGACCCGCCGCCCGCCGGCGTGCCCACCCGACGGCACCTGCGCCGGGTGCTCGACCGGGTCGGGCTGATCCAGATGGATTCGGTCAACGTGCTGCAACGCGCCCACTACCTGCCGCTCTACAGCCGGTTGGGGCCCTACCCGACGGCGCTGCTCGACACGGCGGCCTACCGCCGGCCCCGGGAACTGTTCGAATACTGGGGCCACGAGGCGTCGCTGGTGCCCGTGGAGCTGCACGCGGCGCTGCGCTGGCGGATGGCGCGGGCCCGCGACGAGGCGTGGGGCGGCATGCGCCGGATCGCCACCGAGCAGCCCGGGCTCGTGGCCTGGGTGCGCGACGAGGTGGCCGCCCGGGGGCCGTTGACCGCCGCCGAGATCGAGCACGACGCGCCCCGGGAAACGGGCAACTGGGGCTGGAACTGGTCGGCGGTGAAACGGGCGCTGGAGTTCCTGTTCTGGGCCGGTGAGGTGTGCGCCGCCGATCGCACCGCCGCCTTCGCCCGTCGCTACGACCTGCCCGAGCGCGTGCTGCCGGCCGCCGTGCGGGACGCGCCCACCCCGACCGACGCCGAGGCGTACCGCACTCTGGTGGGCGTGGCTGCCCGCGCCCTGGGCGTCGCGGCGGAGCCGGAACTGCGCGACTACTTCCGGCTGCCGCTGGCCGGTGCCCGGCAGGCGGTCGCCGACCTGGTCGAGGCCGGCGACCTGCTGCCGGTGACCGTGCCGGGCTGGCGGCAGCAGGCCTGGCTGCACGCCGGCGCCCGGCTGCCCCGCCGGGTGAGCCGTGCCACCCTGGTCAGCCCGTTCGACCCGCTGGTGTGGGAGCGGGGGCGCACCGAGCGGCTGTTCGGGTTCAGCTACCGCATCGAGATCTACGTGCCGGCCCCGCAACGGGTGCACGGCTACTACGTGCTGCCGTTCCTCCAGGGCGACCGGTTCACCGCCCGGGTCGACCTGAAGGCCGACCGCAGGGCCGGGGTGCTGCTGGTGCCGGCGGCGTGGGTGGAGCCGGGCGTCGACCCGGGGGAGACGGCGGTGGCGCTGGCCGCGGAGCTGTACCGGATGGCGGGCTGGCTCGGGCTGGACGCGGTCGCGCCACCCGCCGCCGGGGACCTGGCGGAGCCTCTAGCCGCCGCACTGGCGGGCGTCGCCGGTGTACGGTGAGATTCGTGACGAGCGTTGACGGACCGGCCACCCCGCCGCCCCCTCCGGTCGACTCCGCGCCCACGGGATGGCCGGCTACGCAGACGGGGCCCTACCCCGTCGTCGAGTCCGACCGGTTCACCCGCTTCGTGGTGCGGCTCCACGAACGGTCACCCCGCTGGGTCGTGCCCCTGGCCGCCGTGGGTTGTGTCGCCGCCGGCATCGGTTACACCATGCTGAGCGACCCCACCCGCTCGGCGCCCGACGCCGCGCCGACCTGCCTGCTCAAGCTCACCACGGGTCTGGACTGTCCGGGCTGCGGCGGCACCCGGGCGATGTGGTACGTGCTGCACGCCGATCTGCCGGCCGCCGCCCGTCACCACTTCCTGCTGGTGTTCGCGATGCCCTTCCTGGCGTATCTCTTCGTGGCCTGGGCCGGGCGACAGGCGTTCGGTTGGCGGCTGCCGGAGCTGCGGATCAGCCCCAAGATGATCGGTGGGTTCCTGGCCGCCTGGCTCGCCTTCTCGGTGGTGCGCAACCTGCCCTGGGCCCCGTTCACCGCGCTCTACGTCTGACGGGCGGGCGGCAGACCCGTCGGCGGCGCGGGCGGGTCCGGTTTGGGTCGGCTGGGCGCCGCCGCTACAGTCCCAGGAATGCCGGAGATGGTGCACCCCCAGGTCAAGCTCGTCGCGTGGACCCACTTCGAGGCGCCGGACGACGTGCCGTGGTCCACGGATGCCGAGGGCGGTCAGGCGCTCGCCGAGTTCGCCGGGCGCGCCTGCTACCAGAGCTGGAAGAAGCCGAACCCGGCCACCGCCACCAATGCCGGCTACCTGGCGCACATCCTGGAGGTCGGTCACCTGTCCGTGCTGGAGCACGGCTCGGTGAGCTTCTACTTCACCGGGGTGTCCCGCTCGTTCACCCACGAGCTGATCCGGCACCGGCACTTCTCGTACTCGCAGTTGTCCCAGCGGTACGTGCCGGAGCGCGACGCCGCGATGGTCGAGCCGACGGTGATCGCCGAGGACCCGGAGCTGCACAAGCGGTTCGTGGAGGCGTCCGAGGCGGCCGTGCGGGCGTACAACGAGTTGCTGGAGGGGCTGGAGCGGCGCTTCGTCGATGTGGCGAACCCCACCCTGCGGCGCAAGCAGGCCCGGCAGGCGGCCCGGGCGGTGCTGCCGAACGCCACGGAGACCCGCATCGTGGTGACCGGCAACTACCGGGCTTGGCGGCACTTCATCGCGATGCGGGCCACCGAGCACGCCGACGTGGAGATCCGCGAGCTGGCCGTGGAGTGCCTGCGCCAGCTCCAGGGGGTCGCTCCGCACGTCTTCGCCGACTTCGTCATCTCCACCCTGCCCGACGGCTCCGAGGTCGCGGCGAGCCCGCACGCCCAGGGGTCCTGAGCCCTTCCCCGGCGGGCGGCCGCGGGCCGTCCGCTAGGTTGTCACCATGACGCACGACCACCCTGACACCCCGGCCCGGGCGGCCTCCCGTCCCTTCGGGCGGCTGATCACTGCCATGGTGACGCCGTTCACGGCCGACGGCGCGCTCGACCTGGACGGCGCGGCCCGGCTGGCCGCCCACCTCGTCGACGAGCAGGGCAACGACGCGCTGGTGCTCAACGGCACCACCGGCGAGTCGCCGACCACCACCGACGCGGAGAAGGAACGTCTCGTCCGCGCCGTGGTGGAGGCCGTGGGCGACCGGGCGCGAATCCTGGCCGGGGTGGGCACCAACGACACCCGGCACACCATCGAGCTGGCCGCAGCCGCGGAGAAGGCCGGCGCGCACGGGCTGCTGGTGGTCACGCCGTACTACAACAAGCCGCCGCAGGCCGGGCTGCTGCGGCACTTCACCGCGGTCGCGGACGCCACCGGCCTGCCGGTGATGCTCTACGACATCCCGCACCGCGCCGGTGTGCCCATCGAGACCGAGACGCTGGTGCGTCTCGCCGAGCACGGCCGGATCGTCGCGGTCAAGGACGCCAAGAACGACCTGACCGCGACCAGCTGGGTGACCAGCCGCAGCAGCCTGGCGTTCTACAGCGGCGACGACTCCTGCACCCTGCCCGCGCTGGCCGTCGGCTGCGTCGGCGTGGTGGGCACGTCGACGCACTTCACCGGCGTACAGACCAAGCGGATGATCGAGGCGTACGACGCGGGGGACAACGCCGCCGCGCTCGCCCTGCACCGGCAACTGCTGCCGCTGTACACGGGGATCTTCCGTACCCAGGGTGTGATCCTGGTGAAGGCGGGTCTCACGGCCACGGGTCTGCCCGCCGGCCCGGTGCGGTCGCCGCTGGTGGACGCGACCGCCGACCAGCTCGCCCAGCTGCGCGCCGACTGCGCGGCGGCGGGCCTCGCACTTCCCGAATGACCGAACGACACGACGGACGCCGGTTGACGGCGTCGCAGAATGAGGTGGACGCGTGACCGAGGCGCACATCGAGACCGAACTTCCCCCGCCGCTGCCGGAGGGCGGCCTGCGGATCATCCCGCTCGGTGGGCTCGGCGCCATCGGTCGCAACATGACGGTCTTCGAGTACGGCGGGAAACTGCTGATCGTCGACTGCGGAGTGCTGTTCCCCGACGTGGAGCAGCCCGGCGTCGACCTCATCCTGCCCGACTTCGGGCCGATCCTGGACCGGCTCGGCGACGTGCAGGCGATCGTGCTGACCCACGGCCACGAGGACCACATCGGCGCGGTGCCGTACCTGCTGGCCCACAAGCCCGACATTCCGCTGGTCGGTTCGCAGTACACCCTGGCGCTGGTCGAGGCGAAGCTGGCCGAGCGGCGCATCCAGCCGTACACGCTGACCGTCCGGGAGGGCGGCCGGGAGCGGCTCGGCCCGTTCGAGTGCGAGTTCTTCGCCGTCAACCACTCCATCCCGGACGCCCTGGCGGTGGCCATCCGCACACCCGCCGGGCTGGTGCTGCACACCGGCGACTTCAAGATGGACCAGCTCCCACTGGACGGGCGGATCACCGACCTGGCCGGCTTCGCCCGGCTCGGTGCCGAGGGCGTCGACCTGCTGCTGTCGGACTCCACCAACGCGGAGACTCCCGGGTTCGTCACCCCGGAGCGGGACATCGGACCGGTGCTCGGCTCGATCTTCGCGAAGGCCAAGGGGCGGATCATCGTCGCCTCGTTCGCCTCGCACGTGCACCGGGTGCAGCAGGTCTTCGACTCCGCAGCCGAGCACGGCCGCAAGGTCGCCCTGATCGGCCGCTCCATGGTCCGCAACATGGGTATCGCCCGGGACCTGGGCCTGCTGAACATCCCGGCCGGGCTGATCATCAGCATCGAGGAGGCCACCAACCTCCCGCCCGATCAGATCGTGCTGATGTCCACCGGCTCGCAGGGGGAGCCGATGAGCGCTCTCGGCCGGATGGCCAGCGGCGACCACCGGCACATCACGATCGCACCCGGTGACACGGTCGTGCTCGCATCCTCGTTGGTGCCGGGCAACGAGACCTCGGTCTACCGCGTGATCAACCGACTGGCCCGGGCCGGCGCGGTCGTCGTGCACAAGGAGATCGCGAAGGTCCACGTCTCCGGGCACGCGCCGGCTGGTGAGCTGCTCTACCTGCTCAACGTGGTGCGTCCCAGCAACCTGATGCCGGTGCACGGTGAGTGGCGACACCTGCGCGCCCACGCCCGCCTCGGCATCGAGTCGGGCGTCGCGGCCGACCGGGTGGTGCTCTGCGAGGACGGCGACGTCGTCGACCTCGTCGAGGGCCGCGCCAGTCTGGTGGGGCACGTGAAGAGCCGGTACGTCTACGTCGACGGCCTCGCCGTCGGTGACGTCTCCGAGTCGCTGCTGACCGAGCGGCGGATCCTCGGTGACGGTGGGTTCATCGCCACCACCGTGGTGGTCGACTCGGTCACCGGCAAGGTGGTCGCCGGGCCGACCCTGTCGGCGAAGGGCTTCTCCGAGGACCCGGAGGCCTTCAACCCGGTGATTCCGCTGGTCACCGAGGCGTTGAACCGGGCGGCGGCGGACGGGATCACCGACCCGCACCAGCTCCAGCAGATCGTCCGGCGCACCGTCGGCCGGTGGGTCAACGACGCGTACCGGCGCCGTCCGATGATCGTCCCGACCGTGGTCGAGGTCTGATCGCCGGTTCCTTCAACCTTCGGGCCGTTTCGTCCGTACCTCGTGTCGGTAGGCGTACCCACGCCCGCCGGGAGGAGCATGGCGGATGGACCGCAGACGATTGACAGCCATCGGTGTAGTGGTGGCGGCGGTGGGCGCGGCGGCAGCGGTGACCCTGCCGTCGTTCGCGGGTGACGGAGCCGCCCCGCGTGGACCCGTCGCGACGGCGGGAACGGTGGACGGGGCCGCGCCGGAGGTCGTCGACGCGATGCGGCGGGACCTGCGCCTCGACCGGCGGCAGGTGGTGGCGCGGCTGAAGACGGAACGCTGGGCGTCCGGCGTGGTCGAGCAGCTGCGCTCGGACCTGGGCGCAAGCTACGGGGGCAGTTGGCTCAGCGCCGACGGCAGCCAACTCACCGTCGCCGTGGCGGACCGGGCCGAGGCCGACCGGGTACGCGCGGCCGGGGCGGTGCCGAAGGTCGTCGTACGGGGCGTGGCGCAGCTCGACGCGCTGAAGACCCGGATGGACCGGGCCGCCGCAGGTGCGGCGGGCGTCACCGGCTGGTACGTCGACGTGGCGTCCAACTCCGTGGTGGTGCTCGCCCGGCCTGGTGCCGAGGACGCCGGCTGGGGCTTCGTCGCCCGCACCGGCGTGCCCCGCCAGGCCGTACGCGTGCAGGTCTCACCGGAACAGCCCCGGCTGTTCGCCGACGTGCGGGGCGGCGACCCGTACTTCATCGGCTCCGGCCGCTGCTCGGTGGGCTTCGCGGTCGTCGGCGGGTTCGTCACCGCGGGGCACTGCGGGCGGGTGGGGGACCGCACCACCGGGGCCGACCGGGCCCCACAGGGAGTCTTCCGCGCCTCGTCGTTCCCCGGTGACGACTGGGCGTTCGTCCAGGTCAACGCCAACACGAGGGTCCTGCCGGAGGTCACCGACTTCCGGGGCGGCTCGGCGCTGGTGGCGGGTTCGCGGGAGGTGCCGGTCGGGTCGTCGATCTGCCGCTCCGGCTCCACCACGGGGGTGCGCTGCGGCACCGTCCAGGCCCGCAACGCCACCGTCCGGTACCCGGAGGGTGCGGTGAGCGGCCTGGTCCGCACCAACGTGTGCGCCGAGCCCGGTGACTCCGGCGGTTCGTGGATCTCCGGCAACCAGGCGCAGGGCGTGACGTCCGGCGGATCCGGCACCTGCACCGTCGGTGGCACCACGTTCTACCAGCCGGTCAACGAGATCCTCCAGCGCAACAACCTGACGTTGGTCACCGCCGGCTCGGTGGCGCGCGGCCGGCGCTGACGCATCCCCCTCGTGCGGGGGCTCCGGCCCGCTTCCCCCTCGTGCGGGGGCTCCGGCCGGATGCCGGGGCCCCCGCCGGCGGTCAGGGCAGCGCGGCGACCGCCCGCACGTACGCGAGGCCGGTCCGTACGGTCGCCTCCACCAGCACGGCGAGCTGTTCCGGGGCCACCCCGTACGCCAGGTCGGTGGTCACGTCGCCCGCGAGCACCAGATCGTCGTCGACCTCGTGCACGTACGCCTTGGGCAGCAGCCGGTCCCGGTTCCAGGCGTTGCAGAACGCGTACGCCTCGGCGCGGCGGCCCGCCGGCAGGCGGCGTGCCGCGACCACCCGGGCGTGCAGGATGTCGCCCCGCCGCCCGGCCCGCCGGAAGTCGACCACCGCGTCGTCCCAGCGGCCCCGCACCGTCCCGTCGTCGACCAGCGTGTACCGGTCGCCGCGCCGGTCGAGGACGGCGGTGAGCATCGCGACGGTGAGGGACCCGATCTCGTCCGGCGCGGTGCCGGCCGTGCTGGCGTCCGTCGCGTCGCTGCCGGCATCGTCGGGGCCGTCCTCGTCCGGGTCGGTCCCGTCCGGCGGGTCGGGGGCGGGCAGTGGTGTGGCTGCGGCCAGTGGACGCTGCGCCAGCCACGACGCCATCCGCCCGGACTGGTGCCCGGTGCCGTTGCGGGCGTCGAAGCTGCCGGCCAACGCCGATGCCGCGGCCAGCAGTCGGGTGCCGAGCGCGGCCACGGCGATGTCCGCCGCGGGCCGTTCCGGGCCCGCCGGCCAGTGCACCGGCCGGTGTCCGAGGCCCGCCTCGACGGCGAGAGCGCAGACCAGCGCCCCGGCGGCGGCGAACTCCATCGCCGACAGGTCGTCGGGTGGCCGGTCCCAGCGGGGCAACTGCTCGGCCAGGATCGCCAACCCCCGCTCCGGGTGACCGCCGAGCGCGCAGAACCGCAGGTGCGTCGCGAGGTGGTCGAACGTCCCCGGATCCCGCCGGTGCCGCCGGTACGCCCGCAGGTGCGCTTGCGCCGCCCGGTCGGGCTCGCCCGCGTGCAGCAGGGGCAGCAGCGCGCCGGTCAGGGCCGCCTCCGGCTGGCCGGTGCAGCCGGCGGGACGCGCGATCAGCGGCTCGAGCAGGGCGAGCGCCTCGGCCCAGTCGCCCCACCCGGCCAGCAGCTCCGCCTGGCGCACCGGCAGGCAGTCCGGGCAACCCGCGGCCGGGTCCGGGCCGGCCACCCGCCACCGGTGCCACCAGCGCCGGGCGGCCGGCTCGTCGCCCACGTGGTCGGCGACCCGGCAGCGCAGCTGGGCCACCAGCGCCCCGTCCTCCCCGTCGGTCGCGGTGAGGCCGTCCAACAGGGTCCACGCCTGGTCCAGGCCGACGCGGGGCGTGCCCAGCAGCGACTCGACCGCGTAGCGCCGGTACCGGCGCAGCGTCTCGTCCAGGCCCATCCCGGCGCGGGCCGCCCGGACGGCGGCGGTGCCGCCGCCGGAGAGGGCGGCGGCCCGGGTGGCCGCGTCGAGGCAGCGGCGCACGGGCTCGCACAACCGCCACCGCTCGCCGTGCAGCAGATGCGCCTCCACCAGGTCGGCCCAGGCGTCCACGGCGCAGCCGAGGTCACCGGCCGCCTCCGCCAGGGCCGCCACGCGTTCCAGTTCGGCGGTACGCGCGTCCCCGTCGGGCATGTCGCGGGCGTCGGCGAGCAGCCCCGCCGGGCCGGGGCGCGGGGAAACCCCGGCGGTGCCGGACGCCCCGACGCGGTCGGCGGCCGGTCCGCCGCGTTCGCCGCGCCCCGTCATCCGGTGACCGATCCCGGGAGGTGACCTGTGGCCGCCGCCAGCCGGCGACCCGTGGCGACGCCCCGGTCGAGCAACCGGGCCAGCTGGTGTGTCGTCGCCCCCCGCTCCAGGTCGGTGATGACCTCCCCGCAGACCCGGGCCCGGCCGGCGTCGTCGACATGCACGAACGCCTTGGGCCAGAACCGGTCCCGGTTCCACGAGTTGCAGAACGCGTGCAGGGCCGGAACGTGGTCGATGGCGAACGCCGGCGCGGCGAGGGTACGCACCTGGAGCATCTCCCCGGCCGCGCCGCACAGCAGGAACCAGATCAGGGCGTCCTGCCAGCGGCCGACGAGGTCGCCCCGGTCGTCGGGGGTGACCGCGTGCCCCTGGGCGGCCAGCACCTCGGCCACCAGGTCACGGGTCAGTGGCCGCAACGGCCCCGGGTGCCCGGCCAGGGGGCCGTCAGGTCCGTCCTCGGGCGACACCATCGGGCACCCCTTCGCCTGGCGGATATCACGACCGTCGGCGATGCCCGCGCTGTGACACGCGGAAGCGACCCGGAAAGCGGCGATACCCGGGCCACGCCGTTACGGTGATGCTATGGCGGGCCGTACCTCTCAGGCGAGCCGGCGACGCGGCGCGTCGCCGCGTGGCACCACGAACAGTCGTGCCCGCCAGCCGGCGAAGTCCACCCGTGCCCCGGCCCGGCGGCGCACCGCCGCCGCCCGGCCCGGTCCCGCCGCCCTCGTCGGGCGTGCCGTCGGGGCACTGTGGATGGGCCTCGCCCACGGGGCCGGCTGGGCCGTGCGCGCCGTGGGCCGGCAGGCCGCCTCCGCCCGCGACCTCGACCCGGAGCACCGCCGCGACGGGGCCGGCCTGCTGCTGATCGGCCTGTGCCTGCTCAGCGCCGTGGCGATCTGGTTCTCCGGCGCGGGCCCGGTCGGTGAGCGGCTGGCCGACAGCGTGCGCCTGTTCCTGGGGGCCATCTCGATCGTGGTGCCGGTGCTGCTGGGCATCGGCGCGTGGCGGTTGATGCGCCAGCCCGGCGACCCGGAGCACCGGGGCCGAGGGCTGGTCGGCTGGGGTTCCATGCTGGTCGCCACCGCCGCCATGCTGCACATCGGGCAGAACCCGGTCGACCCGGTGCAGCGTGACTTCGCCGGCGGGCTGATCGGTGCCGGGGTGGGCAGCGTGCTGGAGCGGGCGGTGACCGCCTGGGTCGCGGTGCCGTTGCTGGTGCTGTTGCTGCTGTTCGGCCTGCTGGTGGTGACCGCCACCCCGATCAACAGGATCCCCGAGCGGCTGGGCCTGCTCGCCGGCACGGTCGTCGGCCAGCCACCGGTCGACGGGGCGGCCGACGAGGAGGCCCCGGCGAAGCCGGCCCGGCGGCGGCCGGCCAAGCGGCAGTCTCCGCCGCCGCCGGATCCGGAGGACTTCGACGCCGACCTCGACGGGGTCGACCTGCAGGACACGCTTGTGCTGCCGCGCAAGCCACCGGGGAAGGTGCCCGCCACCCGCCGGCCGGCCGAGCCGCCGGAGCACTCGCCCGCGCCCACCCGGGCCGAGCAGTTGGCGTTGACCGGGATGGGCGGCGACTACACCCTGCCGCCGGCGAACATGCTGGGCAACGGCGCCGCGCCGAAGACCCGCAGCAAGGCCAACGACGAGGTGATCGCCGCCCTGACCGGGGTGTTCGACCAGTTCGACGTGGACGCCGCCGTCACCGGCTTCACCCGGGGCCCCACCGTCACGCGCTACGAGGTGGAGCTGGGGCACGGCGTCAAGGTCGAACGGATCACCCAGCTGTCGCGCAACATCGCGTACGCGGTGAAGTCGCCGGACGTGCGGATCCTCAGCCCGATCCCGGGCAAGAGCGCCGTCGGCGTGGAGATCCCGAACGCCGACCCGGAGAACGTCTCGCTCGGCGACGTGCTGCGGTCCCGGGCCGCCACCAGCGACCACCATCCGATGGTGGTCGCCCTCGGCAAGGACATCGAGGGCGGCTTCGTGGTGGCGAACCTGGCGAAGATGCCGCACATCCTCATCGCGGGAGCCACCGGGGCCGGCAAGTCGTCCTGTCTGAACTCGCTGCTGGTGTCCATCCTCACCCGGGCCACGCCGGACGAGGTGCGGCTGCTGCTGATCGACCCGAAGCGGGTCGAGATGACCGGCTACGAGGGCATCCCGCACCTGGTCACCCCGATCGTGACCAACGCCAAGAAGGCGGCCGACTCGCTGGAGTGGGTCGTACGCGAGATGGACATGCGCTACGACGACCTCGCCGCCAACGGGGTCCGGCACATCGACGACTTCAACCGCAAGGTCCGCAACGGCGAGATCAAGGCCCCGCCGGGCAGCGAGCGGGAGCTGCGCCCTTATCCGTATCTGCTGGTGATCGTCGACGAGCTGGCAGACCTGATGATGGTCGCGCCGCGCGACGTCGAGGACTCGATCGTGCGGATCACCCAGCTCGCCCGGGCCGCCGGCATCCACCTGGTGCTGGCCACGCAGCGCCCCTCGGTCGACGTGGTCACCGGCCTGATCAAGGCCAACGTGCCGTCCCGGCTGGCCTTCGCGACCTCGTCGCTGTCCGACTCCCGGGTCATCCTGGACCAGCCGGGCGCGGAGAAGCTGCTCGGCCGGGGCGACGGCCTGTTCCTGCCGATGGGCGCCTCGAAGCCCGTCCGGATCCAGGGCGCCTGGGTGACCGAGCGCGAGATCAACGACGTGGTGAAGTTCTGCAAGGACCAGCGCGAGCCGGAGTTCCGCCCCGACGTGCTGACGGTCGCGCAGGACAGCAAGAAGAAGATCGACGAGGACATCGGCGACGACCTGGACCTGCTGGTCCAGGCGGTGGAGCTGGTCGTCACCTCGCAGTTCGGGTCGACCTCGATGCTCCAGCGCAAGCTGCGCGTCGGCTTCGCCAAGGCCGGTCGCCTGATGGACCTGATGGAGAGCCGGGGCGTGGTCGGTCCGTCGGAGGGTTCGAAGGCGCGCGACGTGCTGGTCAAGCCGGACGAGTTGGAGGAGGTCCTGGCCGGCCTACGGGGCGGCGAGGAGTAGCAGCCCCCCGGACGTGCCACGGGCCCGCCGCAGGTGCGGCGGGCCCGGTGGGCGGATGGGCGGACGGCGCCTCAGAGCGCGCTCAGAATCAGCATGCTCAGCAGCATGGCGACCACGTTGGCACCGGCGGCGTACCAGCCGAGCGGCTTGTCCCCGAGCACCGCGCCGACGACGCCGAGGACCAGCCCGACGACGCCGAACAGGACGGGGTTGAGCAGTAGGGCGAGGACCGCGAACACGAAGCTGACGATCGTGCAGATGCGGGCGGCGCTGATCGAGCGGGCGGTGCTGGTGGCCATGTCTGCCTCCGGTGTCGAGAGCCTGTCGTTGCCGACCCCGTCTCTACCCACTGTGTCCGTCCGCCACGCCTGCCCGCCCCGGTGACGGATCTTCAGTGGTAGATCTTCAGCCCGACCACACCGGCCACGACCAGCAGAAGGCACAGGATCCGGGGGAGGCTGGCCGACTCGCCCAGCGCGAGCATTCCCACCAGGGCGGTGCCGACCGCGCCGATGCCGACCCACACCACGTAGCCGGTGCCGACGGGGATCTCCCGCAGCGCGTACGCCAGGCCCGCCATGCTCAGCACCAGCGTCACCACGAACACCGCCGACGGGACGGGCCGGGTGAAGCCGGCGCTGCGGTCCAGGGCGATCGCCCACGCGGTCTCCAGCAGGCCGGAGACCACCAGCACGAGCCAGGCCATCGGGTCACCTCTCCGGGTCGTCCGGCCGTCGGGGTGGGTGTTCGTCGGCTGACCGTAGCACCGCCGGGTCGGGCCGTCGGGTGGCTGCGCCGGCCGGCCGGACGGGGCAGGATTGGGCGGCGGCTGTGAGGCAGGTCACTCAGGGGTGGACTTCAAGGTTCCTTGAGGGCGCACGATGATCCGCATGACTCTGTTCCTCTCCGATCCCGAGGTGGCCGCCGGCCTCGACGCACCCACCACCGTGGACGCCATGCGGGCGGCACTGCTGGCCGCGTACGCGGGACGCCTCGCCGCGCCGCCCCGGGTCGCCGCGCCCCTGGGCGGCGGCCGGATGGTCCTCACCGCCGGGCACCTGACCGGCGAGTGGTACGGCTACCGGGCGTACGACACCTTCGGGCACCCGGAGGCGGCGCAGGTGGTGGTGCTGCACGACGCGCGTACGGGCGCGGTGCGGGCGGTGTCCGTCGGCGACGAGCTGGGCTCCCGGCGTACCGGTGGGCTCGGTGGCGTGGCGGTGGACGCCCTGGCCCGGCCCGACGCGGCCACCCTGGGGGTGATCGGCTCCGGCCGGCAGGCGTGGACGCAGGTGTGGGCCGCGGCGGCGGTCCGTCCGCTGCGGGAGGTGACCGTGTTCAGCCGCTCGGCGGCCCGTCGTGCGGCCTTCGCGGCCCGGGTCCGGGCGGACCTGGGCGTGCCGGCCCGCGCGGTCGACTCGGCCGCCGCCGCGGTCCGCGACCGCGACGTCGTGGTCCTCGCCACCACCAGCACGACTCCGGTGCTCGACCCGGCGGACCTGGCTCCCGGCACGCACGTCAACGCGGTGGGCTTCAAGCAGCGCGACCGGACCGAGTTCGGGCCCGACCTGCTCGACGCCGCCGCCGTCCTGGTCACCGACTCGCCCGCCCAGGCGGGGGCGTACGTGCCGCCCATGCTGGCCGCCGAACCCCCGTACGCCGACCGGCTGGGTGACCTGGGCGCGGTGCTGGCGGGCGCGGAGCCCGGCCGGACCACGGCGGAGCAGGTGTCGCTGTTCTGCTCGGTCGGTCTCGCCGGCACCGAGGTGTTCCTCCTGGACCGCCTGGTCCGGGTCGGCGCGGCGGTCTGAGCGACGCCGGGTCGACGGGCGTCGGCGCCTGCGTCGAGCGGGGGACGGCGTGCGGGGACGGCGTGCGGGGATCGCGTGCGGGGACGGCGTGCGGGACGGCGGCACCGGGCGTCCGGGCCACGGGGACGGGCGCCCGGTGCCGCGCTGCCTGGCAGCCCCGCCGTTGCGGGCCGGCGTGGGGCGGCCCGGTACCCTCGGGTGGTGTCTGCCACCTCCCCTTCCGAAGCCGCCGGCCGCCGCGTCGCCCTGCTGACCCTGGGCTGTGCCCGTAACGAGGTCGACTCGGAGGAACTGGCCGCCCGGCTGCACGCCGACGGCTGGCAGGTCACCACGGACGGTGAGGGCGCCGACGTGGTGGTGGTGAACACCTGTGGCTTCGTGGAGAAGGCCAAGCAGGATTCGATCCAGACCCTGCTGGCCGCCGCCGACACCGGCGCGCGGGTCGTCGCCGCCGGCTGCATGGCCGAGCGGTACGGCCGTGAGCTGGCCGACAGCCTGCCCGAGGCCCAGGCGGTGCTGAGCTTCGACGACTATCCGGAGATCTCCGCCCGGCTCGGCGCGGTGGTGGCCGGCGAGACGGTCGACGCACACACCCCGCGGGACCGGCGCGAGCTGCTGCCGTTGACCCCGGTCTCCCGCCGCGACAGCGCGGTCTCGCTGCCCGGCCACGGCACCCCGGCGCGGGGCGTGGTGCAGGCCGACGAGCACACGCCCGCGCACCTGCGTCAGGTGCTGCGCCGCCGCCTCGACACCGGCCCGGTGGCCTCGCTGAAGCTCGCCAGCGGCTGCGACCGGCGGTGCACCTTCTGCGCCATCCCGGCGTTCCGGGGCGCGTTCGTGTCGCGGACCCCGGACGAGCTGCTGGCCGAGGCGGAGTGGCTGGCCAGGACCGGCGTCCGCGAGCTGGTGCTGGTCAGCGAGAACTCGACCTCGTACGGCAAGGACCTGGGCGACCCGCGGGCGCTGGAGAAGCTGCTGCCGCAGCTCGCCGCGATCGACGGTGTCGTCCGGGTGCGGGCCAGCTACCTCCAGCCGGCCGAGACCCGTCCCGGCCTGGTCGAGGCGATCGCGACCACTCCCGGCGTGGCCCCCTACTTCGACCTGTCGTTCCAGCACTCCAGCGAGCCGGTGCTGCGCCGGATGCGCCGGTTCGGCTCCACCGACCGGTTCCTGGAGCTGCTGGCCGCCGCCCGCGCCCTGGCCCCGCAGGCGGGGGCGCGCAGCAACTTCATCGTCGGCTTCCCCGGCGAGACGCGGGCCGACTACCAGGAGCTGGTCCGGTTCCTCAGCGAGGCGCGGCTCGACGCGATCGGGGTGTTCGACTACAGCGACGAGGACGGCACGGAGGCCGCCGGGCTGTCCGGCAAGATCTCCGCCGCGACGATCAAACGTCGGTACGACCGCCTGGCCGCCCTGGCCGACGAGCTGTGCTCGCAGCGGGCCGAGGAGCGGCTCGGCTCGACGGTCGAGGTGCTGGTCGACTCGGTCGACGACGGCGTGGTCGAGGGCCGCGCCGCGCACCAGGCCCCCGAGGTGGACGGCTCCACCACCCTCGTCGCCCCGACCGGCGGCGGCGTCGACCTGGCGGCGCTGCGCCCCGGTGACCTGGTGCGGGCGACGGTGACCGGCACCGAGGGCGTCGACCTGCTGGCCGTGCCGGATGAGATGATCTCGGCGGCGCCCGGCGCGGCACGGTGACGACGGGCCCGGACGGAGCGGGGGAACCAGGTGGGGCGGTGCCGGGTACGCCACGGCGGGCGGAGCGGAGCGGGCCGATGACCGGGGCGACGGAGTCGACGGCGCCGGTGGTCGCCCGGGTGCCGGTGCTCAACGCGGCCAACGCCCTGACGGCGCTGCGCCTGGTGCTGGTGCCGGTCTTCGCCGCCGCGGTGGTCGTCTCCGGGATGAGCCACGCCGGATGGCAGATCGTCGCCTGCCTGATCTTCGCGGTGGCCTCGGCGACGGACCTGGTCGACGGCTGGATCGCCCGCCGGTTCGCGCTGGTGACCGCCGTGGGCAAGGTGGCCGACCCGATCGCCGACAAGGCGCTGACCGGTGCGGCCCTGCTGCTGCTGTCCTGGTACGACCGGCTGCCCTGGTGGGTCACCGTGGTCATCCTGGCCCGGGAACTGGGCATCACGGTGCTGCGCTTCTGGGTGATCCGGCACGGCGTCATCGCGGCCAGCCGGGGCGGCAAGCTCAAGACCGCGTTGCAGATACTCGCCATCACCTGGTACCTGTGGCCCATGCCCGCCGCCCTCGCCGCCGTGGGCCCCTGGATCATGGCCGCCGCGGTCGCCGTGACGGTGCTGACCGGCTTCGACTACGTCGTCCGGGCTCTGCGGCTGCGCCGTCCCGCCCGCTGACCTTCGTCCGGGTGATCAGCGACGACAGCACCGGACACCGACCCCGTTCCGGCGTGGAACGTGCATGATCGGCGGGCGCGTGGGCAGGATGTGCGCGCGGGGCATCGGACGGGCGCACGGAGGTCGGCACATGGGCGGGGACGCGGACGACGAGCGGACGATGGGTTCCGCCGCGGCGGCTGTGGTGCACCAGCTCGCCCAGCGGCGGGAGACCCTGGCCACGGTCGAGTCGCTCACCGGCGGGCTGCTCGCCGCCACCGTGGTGGAGATCGCCGGGGCGAGCGCGGTCTACCGGGGCGGGTTCGTGGTCTACGCCACGGAACTGAAGGCCACCCTGGCCGGCGTACCCGAGGATCTGCTCGACGCTCGCGGCCCGGTCGACCCGGACGTGGCGGTGGCTCTCGCGGAGGGTGGTCGTCGGCGCTGCGGTGCCGACTGGGGTCTGGCGACGACGGGCGTGGCCGGCCCTGAGCCGCAGGACGGCAAGCCCGTCGGGCTGGTCTACGTCGCGGTGGCCGGCCCGGGCGGCACCGACGTGCGGCGGCTGGACCTCGACGGTGGGCGTACCCACATCCGGGACGAGGCGGTCACCGCGGTGTTGCGGCTGCTCGTGGAGCACATCCGCGTCGTCAGGGTGGACGGCTGAGCGCCGCGGGGGTCGGTGTCCGTGCCCCGGCGGGGCCGCCCGCCGATCCGGACGCCGGGTGCCCGGGTGGCGACAGGGCGCACCGGACACCCAGATCGGACGCCGGGGTGGGATGTCGCGAGAGCCCGTAACGGGTACGGTTGCGGGAAAGCTCCGACGTCCGGAGCCGGGGCGGCCCACCGCGCCGGAACGGCCGACGGCTGCGACAGTGTGACCCTCAGGGGGAGGTGCGATGGTCCTGCTACGCCGGGTGATCGGTGACGCACTGCGGGCGCGCCGGCAGGGGCAGCACCGCACCCTGCGCGAGGTCTCCTCCGCCGCCAACGTGAGCCTCGGCTACCTGTCCGAGATCGAGCGCGGCCAGAAGGAGCCGTCCAGCGAACTGCTGGCCGCGATCTGCGAGGCGCTCGGTGCCCGCCTGTCGGAGCTGCTACGCGAGGTCAGCGACACGGTCGCCCTCGCCGAGCAGATGCCCGGCGTGCTGGTGCCGGTGCAGGACGAGCCGGCCGAGCCGACGCCGGTCGCCGCCGCCTCGGTGCGCAAGGCCACCAACCGTGGGGTCCGTCAGGTCACCACCGACGGCACGGTCGCCGTCCAGGTCCGGCAGGACTCGCCGCTCAAGGCCACCCTCCGCAGCACCCGGGTCCGTCCCGCCGAGCGGGACGTGGTCTGCGCCGCCTGAGCGCATCGCGCTGCGTGGTCGGGCTGGCCGCTGCCGCGTAGGGTTGATCCCGGGCAGTTCCGGTCGTCGTCCCCGCTCGCCGGTACGGACGCCGGGTTGGCGTCCGGCTGGGACGATGGGAAGCCAGTGCCGCCCCACGGCGGGGCCGGCCGTTCCGATCGTCGGGCGCAGCGAGGCTACTGAGGGGATATCACCGAGATGGCTAACCCGTTCGTCAAGGGTTGGAAGTACCTGATGGCGCTGTTCGGCGCCCGGATCGACGAGCACGCGGATCCGAAGGTGCAGATCCAGCAGGCCATCGAGGAGGCCCAGCGCCAGCACCAGGCCCTGGTGCAGCAGGCCGCCGCCGTGATCGGCAACCAGCGTCAGCTGGAGATGAAGCTGTCCCGGCAGATGTCCGAGGTCGAGACGTTGCAGTCCAACGCCCGCCACGCCCTCGTCCTCGCCGACCAGGCCCGCGCCCGCGGCGACGAGGCCGAGGCCGGCCGCTACGAGCAGTCGGCGCAGACCCTCGCCACCCAGTTGGTCGCCGCCGAGCAGGCCACGGAGGACCTGAAGACGCTGCACGACCAGGCGCTCGGTGCCGCCGGGCAGGCCCGTCGGGCGGTGGAGAACAACTCGATGATCCTCCAGCAGAAGCTCGCCGAGCGTTCGAAGCTGCTCAGTCAGCTGGAGCAGGCCAAGATGCAGGAGACGGTGGCGCGCTCGCTGGAGTCGATGTCCGCGCTCACCGCGCCCGGCACCACCCCCACCCTCGACGAGGTGCGTGACCGCATCGAGCGCCGCTACGCCAACGCGATGGGCCGCGCCGAACTGGCCAGCAACTCCGCCGAGGGGCGGATGCTGGAGATCCAGAAGGCGACCATCGACTCGGCGGGTTCCGCCCGGCTGGAGCAGATCCGCTCCAGCATGGCCGGCGAGCAGCTCGGCGGCCAGCAGGAGCAGCCGGCGGTGGCGCAGGACAGCTCCGCCGCCGACCAGGCGGGGGCGTCCCGCCTCGACGAGATCCGCGCCAGCATGACCCGCGACCGGGGTGCCGGCGGCACCACCGCCGCCGGCTGACCGGCCGGTCCGAGGAGGTAGAGGGTGGCAGACGAGCGTACGCGGTACTTCCGGCGCCTCGACCGGCTGCGCCGGTCCGCCCGCCGGTGGAGCGTTCTCGCCGGTGGGCTCGGCGGGGCGACGGCGGTCCTGACCCCGTACGCCGGGCTGGGCCTGCCCGACGCGGCATGGGCCGCCGGGGCGGGTGGTGCGGTCGCCCTCACCGCCTGGCGCTGGATCGACCTGCGGGCCCTGGCCGCCCGACCCGCGCCTCCCCCGCTCGACCCGGCGGAGGCCGCCGCCCGGTCCCGGGCCCGACTCGTCGCCGCCGTGGAGCGCCTGCCCGTCGGCCCCGGCGTGCTCGCCGAGGTGCGCCGGGTGCGGTCCCGGGTGGCGCTGCGCGGCACCAGCGCGGCGCAGCCGTGGGCCCGCCTCGACCGGGCCTCGCTCACTCTCGCCGGCATGACCGGCCGGCTGACCGGCCTCGCCGAGCCCGCGGTGCGGGAGGCGGCGGCCGCCGACCGGTCCCTGCGTGACCTGGCCGACCGGGTCGCCAGCGTCGAACGGGCGCTGCGGCTCGCCCCGCCGGACGCCCGACCGCCGCTGACCGAGGCGCACCGGGCGTTGACCGGCCAGTTGGAGGCGGGCGTGTCCGCGTACGAACGGCTGGTGGTGGCCGCCGCCGGTTACCTCGCCGAGGACTACCGTCCCGACGCCGCCGACCCGGCCGCGACCCGGCTGACCGAGGCGACCGACCTGCTGCACGGCGTCGCCGCCGCCCTGGCGGAACTCCGCTCGGGCGGTGCCCAGGTGCGCCCCACCTGAGCGTCACGGCGGCGTCGTCACGGTCACCGGCCCCGAGTACGGGGAGGTGCCGACCACGTTGAACGACCGGATCCGGTAGTGGTAGGTGACGCCCCGGGCGAGCCCGGTGTTGGTGAAGCCCCGGCCGGTGACCGTGAACGTGGCCAGGTCCCGGCTGAACGCCGGGTCCAGGGCCCGCTGCACGGTGAAGCCCGCGCCCGGCCCCGCCGTCGTGCCGGCCGCCCAGCCCAGCACCACCGTCGCCAGGTCCGGCGCCGGCGCGCTCGCGGTGACGCTCAGCGCGCTGGGCGGGTTCGGTCGTGGCGGGGTGGTCACCGTGGCCACGGTCGACCAGGCCGAGGCGGCACCCAGGTACGTGGTCCGCACCCGGTAGTAGTAGGTGGTCTCCGGGGCCACGGCGGTGTCCAGGTGCTGGTCGCCGACGCCCACCGCGGTCGTCCCCGGCCCGCTGGTGAACGTCGGATTGGTGGCCCGCTGCACGTCGAGGCCGGTGGCGAAGGACCGGTTGGCCCAACGCAGCGCCACCCGCAGCGGGGCCGCCGGGGGGATCGCGGCGGTCAGTCCCGCCGGGGCGGTGAGTTCGACGGTGGCGGGCACCCCGTTCGACCAGGCGGAGCAGCTGACGGCGTTCTCCGCCCGGATGCGGTAGTGGTAGGTCACTCCCGGCGTGACCGTCGCGTCGGTGTAGCGGGACGCCGTCGCCGCCACGGTGATGACGGTCAGCTCCCGGGTGAAGCCGGCGTCGGTGGCCCGTTGGAGCAGGTGGCTGCTGGCCGATGGTCGGCTGCCGTTGCCGGTCCAGGTCAGGGTGATCGCCGGCAGGGCGGTCGCCGAGCCGGGTGCCGGGTTGGCCGTCAACCCGGTGGGTGCCTGGGGGGAGACCCGCAGCACCAGCGGTCGGCTCGCCCCCTGGTCGCGGTGCCCGGCCAGCCGGCTCGACCAGCGGTACTCCCAGCCCAGGTTGACGGGCTGGTTGAGCACCGTCGTGGGCCGGCCGTCGAAGGGGCTGACCGGGGTGCCGTCGAGCCGTACACCGCTCGGGCGGGTCGGGTCCAGCAGGCGGACACTGTCACCGACCTTGAAGGGCAGGGGGGGCGCCACGGGCCGCAGCGCCACCACCACGTCCTCCCGGGGGTCGACGCGAACCACCTGCCGCCAGCCCAGCTCGCCCGGCTGCGGCGGGCGGATCGTCCCGTCCCGCCCGACCCGGTTCACCACCTGCACCTCTACCCCGTCGAACTGCACCGGGTGCGTCTGCCGGGCGTCACCGCGGATGCGCCACAGCTGGGTGCCGTCGGCCGGTGCCCCCACCGCCACCGTGGGGTCGGTGACCAGCACGACCTCCGTGGCCGGGTCGGTGGGGCCCAGCGACAGCGTGTCGGGGGACAGCGGGCCGGCGTTCGGATGCCCGACCCCGAGCCGGCCGGTGAGCCGCCCGTGGCCGGGTTCGAACGCCTGCCGGACCGCCTTGACCGCCAGCGGCAGGGTGACCGGCGTGGCGCTGCCCGCCGGGGTGAACGTGACCGTGGTGGCGTGCACCGGCACCGTCGTGTCCCGGGCGGTACGGGTGCCGAACGCCGGATCGTACGCCGGCTGCGGCACGATCGGTGGCCGCTGGGCGGTGGCGTACGCGCCGGGCAGCCGGGCCCGCAGCCGCTCCCAGTCGTACGGCGCCTCCGGCGTGCCGGTCACCCGGAACTGCACGAGCGTGCGGGTGTTCGGGCCGTACCCGGGCAGGGTGGGCGGTGCCCCACCCCCGGCGGTGCGGTCGGGGGCGCCGGTGTGGTGGTCGTACCGGGGGTCGGCCGCCGGCAGCGGGGCCGGGCAGTCGTTGTAGAGGATCAGGGTGCTGCCCGGGGCCACTTCGGCGAAGTCGACGAGGACGTCGGCGCGTTCACCGGGGGCCAGCAGCAGGGCCGGGCAGTCGACGTTGAGCACCGTCGCGTCACGCCGGTCGTACCGGAAGCCCACCGGGCGGTTCGCCACCGCCACCGGGGCCGGCAACAGCCCGCACTCGTTGCCGATGCGTACCAGTTCGGGGCCGGCGGCCCGTGGGTCCGGCACGCCGCCCACCCGCCCGTCGGTCGGCCAACCGGTCGGGCGGTCCGGCGCGGGTACGGCCGCCACCATCGGCACCTCACCGGCGTCCCCGGCTGCCAGCCCGCCGTCCGGCCCCCACATGGGTGCGTCGGAGACGGCCCGGTACAGCTGGAGGTTCAGGGAGCGGTCCGTGCAGGCGTTGAGGATCCGGAACCGGTACAGCCGTGGCTCCACCTCCAGGTACGGGTAGGCCACGCCGTTGACGAGCACCGTGTCCCCGTACGCCTCGGGCACCGCCGACGGGTGCGGCACCTGCGGGGCCTCCGGCGGTTCGTCCGGGTCGGTCAGCGGGTCGTGGTGCGGGTTCGGCGCGGGCCCGGCGGCGTCCGCTCCGTCGGCGGTACGCGACCACGGCCCGTACTCCCAACGCCCGGCCGGGTTGGTCCCGTCCGCGCGGTACGGGTTCTGCCGTGCCTGGTAGACGTGCGGGAACCACAGGCTGCCCCGGGCCCCCCACCGGTCCCGGTCCCAGGTCGGGTCCTGCGCGGCGAGCTGGGTGTCGTCGGGTACGAAGGTCTTGTCCTCGAACACCAGGGGCCACTGATCCGCCGGCAGGACGCCCTCGGCGATCAGGTCGTCCTCGACCGGGTCGGTGATCAGGTAGAGCGCCACCTGCCCCGAGTAGCAGGTCAGCCGGGACAGTCCCTGGGTGTTGTCGTGGAACCACAGCAGCCGGCCGCTCTGGTCGTTGGGCAGGTACAGCGTGGTGGCACCGCGGCCGGGGGGCGGCATGTCCGGCACGTGGGTCAGGCCGGGCCCCGTCGGGTACGGCGTGATCTCGCCCGCCGGGGCGACCCACTGTCCGGGGTTGCCGGCGCTGGTCCATCCGGTCAGCGCTCCCGACAGGTGCAGTACGGCCCGGTTCTGCGGGTAGGGGGCGGGCCCGTCGAGCGGACCGGTGCCCGCCCCGGCCACTGTGGTGTCGACGGGCAGGAACAGTTCGCCGGCCCGGCCGGTGGGTAACTGGTTGATGAACTTGATCCGGACGGGCCGGCCCCGCCGCGCGGTGATCACCGGGCCCAGGTGCCAGGGCCGTTCCGGCGGCACCACCGTGTTGTGGCCGTCGGGGTCGGTGCCCAGGTTGATCTGCCGGTAACCGCGCAGCCGGGTGGCCGGCAGGTCCCGGTGCAGCCGCTGCGCGTACTCCTGGAGACTGATCTCGTAGTAGTCGCAGCCCGGGTAGGTGACGGTGTCCGGCACCGCCACCGGCAGGTGGGCACCCCGCGTGCCGGGCCGGGGGCCGAGCCCCGGCAGGGCGTCGACGAACTTGCGGATCCCGGTGCCGGGCACCAGGCGACCGGCTGCGTCGACCACCGGCAGGGGGCTGTGTGCGTGGTTCGGCACCGCACCGAAGCACCGGGGCACGGCAGCCGGGTCGAGGCTGGCCGGCGCAGCCTCCGAATGCCGGGGCGGGTCCGGGGTGTCGTCGGGGTCGGTCCGGGCGGTCGGCACCGGCGGGCCGTCCGCTGCCACGCCGCCGGGTCCGGTACGGGTGTCGCGGCCGATCCACGTCGACCGGAGCTTGCGGAACACGGCCATGGTTCTCCCCGGGGCCGGGCGCGGCGGCCACCACCCCGGCGGGGCGACCGTGAGCGCGCTTCGTTGACGGTCCGTGAGCACTCAACCGCAGCATGCGACGTCGACGGCCGGGTGAGGAAGTACCCAATCGTCCCTATCTCCCACCTGCCCGGCGTGTCGTCGATGCCACCCCGGCGGTCGTCCGCCCGGAGGACTTCCGGGCCCTTCCGGGAGGGGCGCCGAGCGGCGCGGGGGAGCCGGTCAGGCTGGCGGTGGGGGGCCGGGTTGGCAGGTGGGGCACCAGTAGGTGACCCGTCCGCCCAGATCCTGGTGGCGGATGGCTGTGCCGCAGCGCCGGCACGGCTGGGCGCGTCGGCCGTACACGTGACTGGTCTGCCCGCGACGCAGCGAGCCGGTGGTGCTCTGCGTCCAGCGGCCCCGGTTCGCGGCGAGCAGCCGCTGCGCCAGGGCGACCGTGCCGGCCAGGTCGGGGACCTGCCGCACCGGGGTCCACGGCGAGAGGCCGCGCAGGAACAGCACCTCGCACTTGTAGAGGTTGCCGACACCGGCCAGGTTGCGCTGGTCGAGCAGGGCCTCGCCGATGGTGGCGTCGGGGTGGGCGGTCAGCCGGCGCACCGCCTCCACCGGGTCCCAGTCGGGGCCGAGCAGGTCGGGGCCGAGGTGGCCGACCAGGGTGCCCTCGTCGGCGGTGGGGAGTAGCGCCACCTCGTGCAGGTGGTGACCGACGGCCACCGCCTGCGGGCTGCGCAGCACCACCCGGATCAGGTGGGCGGGCCGGGCGGCCCACCGCTCACCCGGCGCGTACGCCCGCCAGGCCCCGTCCATCCGCAGGTGGGAGTGCAGTGTCCAGCGGCCCCCGGTGCCGGGGGTGGGACCGCCACCGGACTCCGGGGCGGCGAGGCGCAGCAGCAGGTGTTTGCCCCGGCTGGCGGACTCACGCACGGTCCAACCGGTGAGGTCGGTGGCGGCGAGTTGCGGCACCCGGAAGTCGCTTCCGGTGAGCCGGGCGCCGGCCAGCGCGCGGTGCAGCACGCGGGCGGTGTTCCAGACGGTGTCGCCTTCGGGCACCCTGCCATCCTCCCTCGTCCGAGCGAAATTCGCATGTATCGCTATTTGTACTTAGGTTCCTATCGATCAGCGTAAAAGGCACTATCAGGGAGTTCTGAGGAGAACGCTATGAATCGCTCCCCGCGTCGCCCACGTCCCGCCGTCCTCGCCTGCGCCCTCGTCACCCTCCTGCCGGTCTCCCTGCTGCCGGGCCCCGCCGTCGCGTCCCCCGGGCGCGACCGCTGGGAGACCGACCTCAGCCTCGTCGACGGCGACGACGTCAACGTCCGATACTCCCGTTCCGGCCTGCGCCTGGCCGACGCCCGGCCGGCGCCGCCCACCGCCGGCGGTCCGCACCGTGCCGGCGGTCCGGATCGTGCCGGCGGTCCGGATCGTGCCGGCGCCGAGGGCATGCAGCTGTCCGCGCCGCGCCGGCTCCACCGGCCCGCCACCCGGATCCGCGCCGAGGTCACCGCCACGGTCAACGGCGGCGCCGTCGTCGTCACCCAGGTGCGTGGCTGGCGCCCCAGCGGCTGGTCCGAGTGGCGGGAGGCCACCCCGGCGGCCGTCTTCGACCGGCCGGTGCGCACCGTGCAGACCCGGATCGTGATCGTCGCCGGCCCGGCGGGCGGCGGCGTCGAGGTGCGGGCCGTCCGGCTCACCGCCGACCGGACCACCACCGCCCCCGACCGGGCCACCGCCCCGGCGGCCACCGCCGCCACCCCGGGCCTCACCTTCCGGGTGTACGCTACCCGGATCGGCCTGGTCGGCCAGGTCACCGCCAACGGGCACACCGTGCGGGCCCGGGACCACTTCGTCGCGCTGCCGTCACGGCGTGGCCTGTCCCCGCGCAACTCCGGCGACTACACCGTGCGGGTCTGCACCACCACCGGCAGCCGCTGCGAGTACGCCCCCGTGTGGGACGTCGGCCCGTGGAACACCCGCGACGACTACTGGAACATCAGCGGCGTACGGGAGAACTGGAAGAGCCTGCCGCAGGGCCGGCCGCAGGCGCAGGCCGCGTACCAGAGCGGCTACAACGGCGGGCGGGACCAGTTCGGCCGGGTGGTGCTCAACCCGGCCGGCGTGGACCTCGCCGACGGCACTTTCTGGGACGGGCTGCAACTGACCACCAACGCCTGGGTCGACGTGGCGTACCTGTGGACCGGCACCGGCCCCCGGGGCGTCGTCGGTGACGGCCCGCTGAACATCCGCACCGGTGCCAGCACCGCCTATCCGTCGCGCGGGCTGGCGGCGCGGTACGCCAGCGTGCCCATCCAGTGTTTCGTCACCGGGCAGACGGTGGCCGGCCCGTACCGCACCACGAGCCGGTGGGACCGGCTGGCCGGCGGCCAGTACGTCAGCCACGCCTTCATCTCGGCCGTCTGGGGCGGCACCGTGCCCCGCTGTTAGTCGGTGCGTCGGCCCCGAAGTGTCGCCCTGATCCGGGCGGGCCCGGCGTGACGCCGAGCCCGCCCGGATCGCGGTCCGGCCTGTCTCAGATGTGTGGGATCTCGCCCTGCGGCTTGTGCACCTGCACGCCCGCGAACGGGTGGTGCGTCGAGTCGGTCATGCTCACCGTGCGAGCGGCGCGAGCCTGAACTGCTGGTTGGCTTGTCCGTGGCAGTCGTACAGCTGGATCTGGGCACCGTTGGTGGTGCTCCAGACGTCGAGGCATCGTCCGGATTGCACGCTGCTGATGGTGCCGTTGGAGTTGACGTTCCACTGTTGGTTGGTCTGGTTGTGGCAGCTGTAGATCTGGATGGCCGCACCGTTGCCGGAGCCCGCGGCGTCCAGGCACCTGTCGCCGTACACGCGTAGTTGCTTGTTCGTGGTGTACGTCCATGCCTGGTTGGGCTGCCTGTTGCAGTCGTAGAGCTGGACCCGGGTGCCGTTGTTGCGTGAGGCGTTGGGTACGTCGACGCACCGGCCCGACTGGATGCCGACGATCTCGCTGGCGGAGGTGGGTGGCGACGTGGGGGTGGGCCCCGGCGTGGTGGGCGTCGGAGTGGGCGTGGGGCCGGCGCTGTTCAGCGCGTCCAGAGTGGCCGTGTAGGCGGCCTTCTTGTTGCCGTTGCAGTCGAAGAGCAGCGGGGTGCCGCCGGAGCGCCACGAGTCACAGTCCCGTACCCCCCACACGGTGACTCCGTTGCAGCGGGCCACGGCCAGGCAGTCGTTGACCACGTTGCGGTAGGTGTTGGCCTGCGTGGTGCCGGAGCCCTCGATGTCCAACTCGGTGACCTGCACGTCCACCCCGAGTGCGGCGAAGCTGGACAGCGTGGTGCGGTAGTTGCTGTGGTACGGCGAGTTGGCGTTGAAGTGCGACTGGAACCCGACGCAGTCGATCGGCACGCCACGCTGCTTGAAGTCGCGCACCATGTTGTACACCGCCTGGGTCTTGGCCCAGGTCCAGTTGTCGGTGTTGTAGTCGTTGTAACAGAGCTTCGCGCCCGGGTCGGCGGCCCGCGCGGCGCGGAACGCCGCCTCGATCCAGTCGTTGCCGGTGCGCTGCAGGTTCGAGTTGCGACGGGCGCCGCTGTTGCCGTCCTCGAACGCCTCGTTCACCACGTCCCACGAGTCGATCTTGCCCCGGTAGTAGGTGGCCACCCGCGTGACGTGGTTCAGCATCGCGTTGCGCAGCGCGGTGCCCTCCATGCTCTGCATCCAGCCCGGCTGCTGCGAGTGCCAGGCCAGGGTGTGGCCCCGGACCTTCCAACCCCGGGAGATGGCGTGGTTGACGATCCGGTCCGCGTTGGCGAAGGTGAAGGTGTTCTGCTGCGGCTCGGTCGCGTCGATCTTCATCTCGTTCTCGGGGGTCACACTGTTGAACTCCCGATTCAAGATCGTCGTGTACGCGTTCTCGTTGAGCTTGCCGGCCGCGACGGCGGCACCGAAGTACCGGCCGGACTGGGCCGCAGCCGCGCCCAGGGTCGACTCGGCGGCCTGGGCGAGGTTGGGAAGCAGGGACACGGCCAGGACCGCAACTATCGCTACGGTTCCGGAAAGGGACAGTGCTCGTAGTCGGGTAGGCCCGGCGGGACGGGTCCGGGAACTCATGCTGATCCTCCAGGTGGATGGCTGGCTCTGGTCGCCCGCCGTAGGTGGTTGCGGGCGCTGGCTCTCAGGTGGTGGCGTGATCAGTAATGGCGTGATCAGTGGTGGAGCGATCTTTCGGCAGGTGGGATGCCTGATGGTCGCGTGAGGCGCCTCCAAGGGCCGGACAGGCCATGTGAACGTTCACGGATATCGACGGCTATCAGGCTGACAGAAAGTTCCGGGTTCTTCAACCGGTAGTTTCGGCGTTTTGCCGATAGTTTCGGCCGCCCCCCCGCGCGGTCGTCCACCGGGCGACCGTGACCGCTGTGGCAGTCCGGGTGTGTGTGAGACCCGGATCGGCCTGGTCGGTCAGGTCACCGCCGTGCCACGCGGCCAGTCGCCGAGGCGGGTCAGCGCAGCCGGCCGGCGCCGGGCCCGTTGCTGCCGAGGGTGTCCCCGGGATCGGTCAGCGCGCACCGTCCCAGGGACAGGCAGCCGCAGCCGATGCGGTCCGGCAACTCGTCGCGCAACTGCCCGAGCAGCGTCATCCGCGCGTCGAGGTCGTCGCGCCAGCAGTCGCTGACGCGCCGCCAGTCCTTCTCGGGCGGCGTGCGGCCGTCGGGCAGCAGGGCCAACACGTCGGGCAGCAGGGCCAACACGTCAGGCAGCAGGGCCAACACGTCGAGGATCAGGGACAGCGGGATCCCGAACCGCTGTGACGCCTTGATGAACGAACGCTATCCGGCGCAGCGGGTCGCGGTCGTGGCGGCGTTGGTTGCCCGAGGTGCCGCGCTCGCGGTGGCCCTGGCACTCGTGGTGGCCCTGCCGAGAAGCCGGGCGGCCATCGCCCGCGCGGCGGAGGGACGTCGGGCCGGTGCCGGCCGGGCGGTCAGCCCGCCAGCCGCAGCACGTCCCCGGCGGCGACCGCGAGCAGGTCGGCGGCCCGGCCGCCGTTGACCGCCACGGCCACCAGCCCCGCCGAGTCCGCGTGCACCACCAGGCCGCCGGGGTCGGCGTCGCCGAAGGTACGTCCCCGCACGGCCGTCCGCCCCGCCACCGTGACCGCGGTGGGCAGTGGATCCAGCAGGGCGGCGGGGGCGGCGAGTTGCACGTTGCCGAAGTGGTCCACGGTGAGCACCTCGGCGGTGAAGCCGCCCGGCTCGGGGCGGACCACCGGTGCCGGCAACCGGACCAGGGTGGCCGGGGCCACGGCCGGTCCGGCGTCGTCCAGTGGTGCGCCCAGCGCCAGCCGGGCGGCCACCGGCGCGAACACGTCCCGGCCGTGGAAGGTGGCCGAGACCCGGGGTGCCAGCCAGGCCGGGTTGGTCAGCTCCACGGCGGCGGTGATGCCGCCGAGAACCTGCGCGGCGTCGGGCAGCAGGCCGTTGTCGGGTCCGACCAGCAGCCCGTTCGGTGTGGCCAGGGCGATGCCCCGGCGGGCGGTCCCGACTCCCGGGTCGACCACCGCGACGTGCACCCCCACCGGCAGGTACGGCACCGTCTGCGCCAGCACCGCCGCGCCCCGGCGCACGTCGCCGGGCGGCACCAGATGGGTCACGTCGAGAACCCGGGCGGCGGGTGCCAGCCGGGCGATCACCCCGTGGCAGGCGGCGACGAAGCCGTCGGTGAGGCCGTAGTCGGTGGTCAACGAGATCGGATCGGCCATGCCCGGCAGGCTAGTCGACACGCGTGCCCCCTGGTCGGCGCGCGGCCCGGACATCGCGCGTGCCCCCTGGTCGGCGCGAGGCCCGGGCGTCGCACGTGCCCCCGGGCGTCGCACGTGCCCCCTGGTCGGCTGGGCGCGTTCGGGTGGCCTGGTGGGCCGGTGCGGTCGATGTGGTGGCGGATTCGCGACAGGGCTGTGGCCGACCAGCCACTGCCCATCGACGCGACCGTTGGGCAGACTGCCAGGGTGAGCCTCCGCAGCCTGCCCGTCGTCACCCTGCTCGTGATCGCCACCGCACTCACCGCCGCCTGCGGCGACGACGACCGGTCGCCGGCCGCGGCACCGGGGGTGACGGGGAGTCCCACGGCCGGGGTGGACGCGGTCCCGCCGGAGGGCGGCGCACCCGCCACCGCCACCGCCGTTCCGACTCCCGTGCCGCCGGGCGCGGCGTCGCCGGCACCCGTCGTTCCGAGCACCCGGGGCACCACCGAGCATCGACCGGCCAGCCCGCCCCCGGTGGTGCTGCCGCCGCGCCCGACGTCCGCGCCGAGCGCACGGGACGTCGTCGCCGCGTTCCGGGCCGCCGGGCTGAAAGTGCCCAACGCCCGGGACCGTTCCGTCGACTGCGGCCCGGACGGGATGGGGCTGGGCTGCTCGGAGCTGATCGCCACGGACACGGTGACCGTCTACGTCTTCCCCGACGAGGTCGCCGCCGCCGACATCGCCGAACAGTGGGCCGGCGGGGCGTACCGCAGGGGCGAGGTGGTGCTCAACTACCTGGAGGCCCCGACCCCGGCCGCCATGCGCCCCGCCTACGCCAAGGTCCTCGACCGGCTGCGCTGACCGCGCCAGCCGCGAGCGCGGCGTGGGCGGCGCTCCGGTGCGGCGTGACCTGTGCGGTGCCATGTGTGCGGTGCTTCGGGTGCGGCGGAACGTGGGCGGTGCCACGGTGTGCGGATCCGGCCGGTGTGGCGGGTTCAGGAGCGCAGGCGCAGGCCACGGGGAGTGGCGCGGAAGCCGGCGGCGGTCAGGGCGTCGTGCAGCGGCGAGGACCGCACCGCTTCGCCGTCGGCGCGTTCGACCGAGATGGCACCCAGCGCTCCGGAGTGCACGGCGTCGGCGAGGGCCTTGCCGGCCGTGGCCAGCGGGTCGGGTTCGTCGGTGAACGACAGGATCGTCCGGCCGCCCCGCTCGACGTAGAGCACCAGGTCGCCGCCGGCCAGCACCACCAGCGCCCCGGCCTTGCGCCCGGCCCGGTGGCCCGTCGCCGGGGCCGTGCCGTCACCGGAGTCGACCACCCGCTCCGGCCAGGGCAGCGCCGCGCCGTACGGGTTCGCCGGGTCGGTGGCCGCCAGCACCAGCGCCGGCCCGCCCCGGCCCCGCCCGCCGTCGACCGGCTCGGCCAGAGCGCGGATCCGGTCGACCGCCCCCGGCACCGCGAACTGGGCCGCACCGAGCCCCTCCACGAAGTAGCCCCGCCGGGCCGCGCCGCGTTCCTCCAACGCGGACAGCACCGGGTACACGGCGGCGAAACCGCCGGTCACCTGCTCGGCCACCACCGCGCCCCGGGTGAGGACCCCGTGCCGTTCGAGCAGCACGTCGGCCAGGGCGGCGGCGCGGCGGGTCGGGTCGATGTCCCGTTCCGGCAGCCGTGACCAGCGACCGGCGACTGTCGGCGGGCCGCCCCGGCTGGGCAGCGCCACCCGGCCCGGACGGCGGTAGCGGGTGCGCGGTGTGGCGGGGCGGGCCCGGTGGGCACCGCCGCCGCCGAGGGCCGCCCGCAGCGGGGCCAGGGTGTCGTTGGTGAGGTGGCCGGCCCAGACGAGGTCCCACACGGCGGCGGCCAGCGCGGTGTCGTCGGTGGAACCCACCCGGTCGGACAGCGCCCGGAAGAACAGCGCCTGCCCGGCGCCGAGGGCGTCGAGCACCGCGTCGTGCACGGGGGTGCGGGTGAGTGCGTCGTCGGGCGGGGGGAGCAGCAGCGGCGCGACGTCGGCGTACGCCAGGGCGACCCAGCCGTCGCCGCCGGAGATCGCCCCGGCCCCCGCCCACAGCACCTCCCCGCTGGCACACAGCTCGTCGAGTTGGGCGGGGGAGTAGTCGGCGACCCGGGCCGGCAACACGAGTCGTTCCAGCGCGGACGCGGGCACCGTCACGCCCTGCAACTGCTCGACGGCGGCGGCGACGGCCTCCACCCCCGGGCCGAGGACCCGACCTGCTGCCAGCGGGGCAGGAACGCGGCCAGGGCGCGCGGCGCAACCGGCTCGATCTCCCGGCGCAGGGCGGCGAGGGAGCGGCGGCGCAGCAGCCGCAGCACCTCCGCGTCGCACCACTGGCTGCCGGCCGTGTCGGGGCTGAACTCGCCGGGAACCACCCGACCGGCGGCGGCGAGCCGGCGCAGTGTCTGCTCCACCACGAACACGCCGAGCCCGAACCGGGCCGCGCAGGTGGCGGCGGCGAACGGACCGTGGGTGCGGGCGTAGCGGGCGACGAGGTCGCCGAGTGGGTCGGCCACCGGCGTCAGGTACGCCTCGGCCACCCCGACGGGCAGAGCCACCCCGAGGGCGTCGCGCAGCCGGGCGGCGTCCTCCACCCCCACCCAGCGCTCCTGCCCGGCGATGCGGACCCGCAGTACCCGGCGGGCGGCGGCCAGCCCGGTCAGCCAGTCGTCGGGCACCCCGCGCGCGGCCAACTCCTCGTCGGCGAGGTCACCGACCACGCGGAGCAGTTCGACCACGTCCTCGGCGTCGCGGACGCGGCGCTGCTCGGTCAGCCAGCGCAGCTGACGCTCGGTCTCGGCGAGCACCGCCGGGTCGAGCAGCTCGCGCAGGTCGACCCGGCCGAGCAGTTCCCCGAGCAGGGCGGAGTCGAGCGCGAGCGCGGCGGCCCGGCGTTCGGCCAACGGCGCGTCGCCCTCGTAGAGGAACGCGCCGACGTAGCCGAACAGCAGGGACCGGGCGAACGGCGAGGGCTGGGGCGTCTCCACCTCGACCAGGCGCACCTTCCGGCTGGCCAGGTCGCGCATCAGGTCGGCCAGCGCGGGCTGGTCGAAGACGTCCTGGAGGCATTCCCGGGCCGCCTCCAGCGTGACCGGGAAGTCGGCGTACTCGCGGGCGACGTCGAGCAGTTGCGCGGCGCGCTGCCGCTGCTGCCACAGCGGTTGACGGCGGCGCGGGTCGCGGCGGGGCAGCAGCAGGGCACGGGCGGCGCACTCGCGGAACCGGGAGGCGAACAGCGCGGACGTGCCGACGGACTCCTCGACCAGCTGGGCGACCTCGTCGGGCTCGAAGACCACGACGTCGGCACCGGGCGGCTCCTCGGCGGTGTCGGGCAGGCGCACCACGATGCCGTCGTCGGAGGGCATCACCTGGGCGTCGACCCCGTAGCGCTCAGCGAGCCGGCGGCCGACGGCCAGGGCCCAGGGGCCGTTGACGCGAGCGCCGAGGACGCTGTGCACGGCCAGCCGCCAGTCGCCCAGCTCGTCGCGGAACCGTTCCACCACCACCGTGCGGTCGTCCGGCAACGCGCGGGTGGCCTCCCGCTGCTCCCGCAGGTATGCCATCAGGTTGCCGGCCGCCCAGTCGTCCAGCCCTCCGGCGCGCAACGCCGCCACCGCCTCGGCGTCGGGCTGGCGCAGCAGGGTGCGGACCCGGGCGCCGATCGCCCGCCCCAGCTCCACCGGCCGACCCAGCTGGTCGCCCTTCCAGAACGGCATCTTCGCGGCCTGCCCGGGGGCGGGGGAGACCAGCACCCGGTCGGGGGTGATGTCCTCGATGCGCCAGGAGGAGGAGCCGAGCAGGAACACGTCGCCGACGCGGGACTCGTAGACCATCTCCTCGTCGAGTTCGCCGACCCGGGCGGCGCGTTCGGCACCGGCGAGGAAGACACCGAACAGCCCACGGTCGGGGATGGTGCCGCCGCTGGTGACGGCGAGGCGCTGCGCGCCCGGCCGACCGGTGAGCACGTCGGCCGCGCGATCCCACACCAGGCGGGGGCGCAGCTCGGCGAAGGCGGTCGACGGGTAGCGGCCGGAGAGCATGTCGAGAACGGCGTGCAGGGCCGAGTCGGGCAGCTCGGCGAAGGGCGCGGCGCGGCGGACGACGACGGCCAGGTCGCCGACCCGCCAGGGCTCCAGCGCGACCATCGCGACGACCTGCTGGGCGAGCACGTCGAGGGGATTGCGGGGGTAGTGCAGCTCCTCGATCGCGCCGTCGGTCATCCGTTCGGCGACCACGGTGCAGGACAGCAGGTCGCCGCGGTGCTTGGGGAACACGACACCCCGGGAGACCGCGCCGACCTGGTGGCCGGCCCGGCCCACCCGTTGCAGCCCGGCGGCCACGCTGGGCGGGGCCTCGATCTGCACGACCAGGTCGACCGCGCCCATGTCGATGCCCAGCTCCAGGCTGGAGGTGGCGACCACGGCGGGCAGCTGACCGGACTTGAGCGCCTCTTCGATGTGCTTGCGTTCCTCGCGGGAGACGCTGCCGTGGTGGGCCCGGGCGATCACCGGGACCGCGCCGGCCGCCGCGCCGGCCTGCGCCATCAACTCCCCGGGGGTACGCCCCGGTCGCGCCGGCCCGGAGTGGTCGTATCCAGGCGTAGCGGCCCGGCCCGTCGCGGGGTCGGCGCTCACCGCCCGGCCCGTCGCGGGGTCCGCGGTCACCGCCCGCCCCTCCGCCGGCTCCTCGGCTGCCAGTTCGTTGAGCCGGGCGCAGAGCCGCTCGGCGGAACGCCGCGAGTTGGTGAACACGATCGTCGAGCGGTGTGCCCGGATCAGGGCCAGCACCCGCTCCTCGACGGCGGGCCAGATCGAGGCGCGGCGTGGGCCGGGGCCGCCGAGGTCGTCGGGCGGGGTCTCCTGCTCGTCGAGGCGGGTCATGTCCTCCACCGGGACCTGGACGCTGATCTCGATGGTCTTGGCGGTGGTGGTGGCGACCACCTCGACGGGGCGGGCACCGCCGAGGAATCGGGCGCAGAGGTCGACGGGCCGGACGGTGGCGGACAGGCCGATGCGCTGCGCGGGACGGGGCAGCAGCTCGTCGAGACGTTCCAGGGACAGCGCGAGGTGGGCGCCGCGCTTGGTGCCGGCCACGGCGTGCACCTCGTCGACGATGACCGTCTCGACGCCGCGCAGCGAGTCCCGGGCGGCGGAGGTGAGCAGCAGGAACAGCGACTCGGGGGTGGTGATCAGCACGTCCGGCGGGGTGCGGGCGAAGGCACGGCGCTCGTCGGTGGGCGTGTCGCCGGTGCGCATGCCGACGGTGATGTCGGGTGGGGCCACGCCGAGGCGGGTGGCGGCCTGCCGGATGCCCGCGAGGGGGGTGCGCAGGTTGCGTTCGACGTCGACCGCCAGGGCCTTGAGCGGGCTGACGTAGAGCACCCGGCAGCGACGTCGCGGCTCGGCGGGAGCCGACTCGCGGGCGAGTCGGTCGAGGGACCAGAGGAACGCGGCGAGGGTCTTGCCGGAGCCGGTGGGGGCGACGACCAGGGCGTTACGCCCGGCGGCGATCGCCCGCCAGGCGCCGGCCTGCGCGGCGGTGGGCGCCTCGAAGGCGGCGGTGAACCACTCGCGGGTCGCCGCGCCGAAGCCGTCGAGCACGCCGGCGGCCCTGGATTGCGTCACGTTCCCCATCCTGCCCCGCCGGTACGACAACCAACCGGTGCGGAGCGGGGACGTGTCCGGTGCGGCGTGCGAAGAGACGGTATGGAGCGTTCCGCACGTTAAGTCTTACTTAACTGCTTGCTAGTGGGGGGCAACATAAAGTAACTTCACCCGCAACGTGAAGTGGGTGGGGGGATCGGATGACCGTCGACGAGTGGAGGGTCGAGCCCGGGAGCGACGTGCTCATCCGCAAGGTCGACGGTCACCTCGCGGCCCTGCGGGCCGGCCTGCACGGTCCCGAGCTGGAACTGGCCGAACGTCTCGCCCGGTGTCTGCGGGAGATGGTGGTCGCCACCGCCCAGGCCAGCGCCGCCGACCGGGGGCAGGTCCGTGCGGCGGTGCACTACTTCGTCCTGCGCCGGGAGAGCCGTGGCCGGCTGTTGTCGGTGCGGTCGCTCGCCGCCGCGCAGCGCGTCGCCAACCGGGTCGCCCGCCAGCTCGGCCGACCCGACCTGGTCGTCGATGTCCGCCCCGAGCGGCCCGCGTCCGACGGTGTCCGCGACGCCGTCGACGCGGCCGCCTGCTGACCGACCGGCCCACCGCCCGACAAGCCCCCCGCCGCCTCGGCCGAGGTCACGACGGCTCACTCGGTCACCGGCCGGGACGAGGGGGTGCCGCCGCGCCAACCCCACCCGGGCGCAACGTCCCAACAGGGCTATTTCGGGAAAACCGCCCATCGGGCGGCGATCTGACGTCTGATCGCAGCTAGGGCGTGTCGCGTGGACCGCCGGGCGACCGCCCGGGATCCGTCTCCCGGTCCGACCGGCACCCCCACGGGACGCGCCCGGGGCCCGGTCGGCAGACCAGGCGCGCCGCGGCCACCACGACCGGGGAGCACGGGTGCTCGTACTGCTGATCCTCCACCTCGTGGCGGCCCTCGTCGCCCCGCTGCTCGTCCGGTGGTGGGGGTCCCGGGCCTGTTACCCGTTGGCGCTGGCCCCGGCCGCCGCGTTCGGCTGGGCGCTGGTCCACACGCCGGACGTCGCCGACGGCGGCGCGGTCGTGCAGACGTACCCGTGGATTCCTCAGCTCGGCCTGGACATTGCCCTGCGGGCGACCACCCTGTCCTGGCTGATGACCCTGCTCGTCGGCGGCATCGGTGCGCTGGTGCTGGTCTACAGTGCGCGCTACTTCCACCCCGGCTCGCTCGGCCTGGCCCGGTTCGCCGCGGTGCTGGTCGCCTTCGCCGGGGCGATGCTCGGTCTCGTCCTCGCCGACGACCTGCTGCTGCTCTACGTCTGCTGGGAACTCACCACGGTCTTCTCCTACCTGCTCATCGGGCACAGCACCGAGCGGCGTTCCAGCCGCTGGGCGGCGGCCCAGGCGCTGACGGTGACCACCCTCGGCGGGCTGGCGTTGCTGGTCGGCATCATCATGCTGGGCGAACACGCCGGCAGCTACCGGTGGTCGGTGATCACCGAGCGGCCCCTGCCCGGCGGCGCCTACCTGGTCACGGCGGTGCTGCTGATCCTCGCCGGGGCGCTGTCCAAGTCCGCCGTGCTGCCGTTCAGCGCGTGGCTGCCGGTGGCGATGGCGGCACCGACCCCGGTCAGCGCCTACCTGCACGCCGCCGCGATGGTCAAGGCCGGCGTCTACCTGCTCGGGTTGCTCGCCCCGGTCCTCGCGGCGGTCGGCCAGTGGCGGCCGGTGGTGCTGGTCGCCGGTCTGGTCACCATGCTGGCGGCGGGCTGGGCGGCGCTGCGACAGGACGACCTGAAGCTGCTGCTGGCGTACGGCACGGTCAGTCAACTGGGTCTGCTCACGGTGGTGGTCGGGGCGGGCACCCCCGACGCCGCGTTGGCCGGCCTGGCCATGCTGCTCGCCCACGCCCTGTTCAAGGCGGCGCTGTTCCTGGTCGTCGGCATCGTCGACCACAGCACCGGCACCCGGGACCTGCGCGAGTTGTCCGGGCTGGGCCGGCGCACCCCGCTGCTGGCGGGCGTGGCGGTGCTCGCCGCCGCCTCGATGGCCGGCCTGCCCCCGCTGGTCGGCTTCGTGGCCAAGGAGGCGGTGCTGGCGGCGTTCACCGACCAGCCTCTCGTGCTGGCCGGGCTGGTCGCCGGCACCGCGCTGACCGTGGCGTACAGCATCCGGTTCTGCTGGGGCGCGTTCGCCACCCGACCGGACGTGGCCGACGCCGCCCCGGGGCCCGTCGCGGCGTCGATGCTCGTCCCCCCGGCGCTGCTCGCGGTGGCCGGGCTGGCCGTCGGCCCCGCCGCGGGGGCGCTCGACCACCTGTTCCGCCCGTACGCGGACCTGTTCGGCACGGTCGGCAAGGACCTGGCGCTGTGGCACGGCCTGACCCCCGCGCTGGGTCTGTCGGCGCTGGCGATCGCCGGGGGCGTGGCGCTGTTCGCGCTGCGCGGACCGCTGGCCCCCGCCCTGGCCCGGCTGCGGTCACCGGTCGGCGGCCAGGCGTGGTACGAGGCGGTCACCCACCGCTTCGACCGGCTCGCGATCCAGGTCACCGGCGCCACCCAGCGGGGTTCCCTGCCGCAGTACCTCGGCAGCATCCTGATCGTCCTCGCGGTGCTGCCCGGCGGGGCGATGCTGCTGACCCGACCCTGGCGCGAACGGCTGCCGCTGTGGGACGACCCGCTGCAACCCGTGGTCGTCGTGGTGATCGCCGTGGCGGCGGTGCTCGCGGTCGGCGCGCGACGACGGCTGACCGCGATGCTGCTGGTCGGCGTGACCGGCTACGGCACCGCCATGCTCTTCGTGCTGTACGGCGCACCCGACCTGGCGCTGACCCAGTTCCTCGTGGAGACGGCCACCATCGGCGTGTTCGTCCTGGTGCTGCGTCGGCTGCCCGAGTGCTTCTCCGCACGGCCGCTGCGCCGGAGCCGGTGGGCCCGGCGCGTCGTCGGAGCGGTGGTGGGGGTGGTGGCGGCCGGCCTGGCGCTGACCGCCGCCGGTGCCCGCCGGGAACCGACCATCTCCGAGGCGTTCCCGGAGCTTGCCGTGACCGGCGGCTACGGCCGCAACGTCGTCAACGTGACCCTGGTCGACATCCGCGCCTGGGACACGATGGGGGAGTTGTCGGTGCTGGTGGTGGCCGCCACCGGAGTGGCCAGCCTGATCTTCCAGCGGTCCCGCACCGGACCCCGCCCGCGCCGGCCGGAACCGACCACCCGGCCCCGGCGCAAGGGGCGACCGGTGTGGCTGCGCGGCGGTTCCACCCTCCGGGAGCGCCGCCGGTCGATCGTGCTGGAGGTGGTCACCCGGCTGATCTTCCACACGGTGGTGGTGTTCTCCTTCTTCCTGCTCTTCTCCGGGCACAACGCCCCCGGCGGCGGGTTCGCCGGGGGCCTGGTGGCGAGCCTGGCGCTGACCGTGCGCTATCTGGCCGGCGGGCGGTACGAGCTGGCCGAGGCTGCTCCGGTCGGCGCCGGGACGGTGCTCGGTGCCGGTCTCGCCGTCTCCGTCGGCACCGGGGTGGTGTCACTGCTCGTCGGCGGTGGGGTGCTGGAGAGCGCCAGGGTGGATCTGACGCTGCCGCTGCTCGGCGACTTCTACGTGGTCACCTCCCTGTTCTTCGACGTCGGCGTGTACCTGGTGGTGATCGGCCTGGTGCTCGACATCCTGCGCAGTCTCGGTGCCGAGGTGGACCGGCACATCGAGGCGGCGGGCAACTCGCCGGGTGGCCTGGCAACCGAGGGACGGGGGGCCGCACGTGAGGGGGGTCGGGCCGAACCTGGTGCTCGTCGTGGCCGTGGGCGTGCTGGTGGCCTGCGGCGTGGTGTTGCTGCTGGAACGCAGCCTGAGCCGGATCCTGCTCGGCATCATCCTGCTCGGCAACGGTGTCAACCTGCTCATCCTGCTCGGAGGCCGGTCGGGGCAGGCTCCGGTCGTCGGCGTCAACGACCCCGCCGACACCAGTGACGCCCTGCCGCAGGCGATGGTGCTCACCGCCATCGTGATCACCTTCGGGTTCACCGCCTTCCTGCTCGCCATCAGCTACCGCAGCTGGTACCTCACCGGGGACGACGACGTGCCGGACGACCTCGAGGACCGGCAGATCGTGCGGCTGGCGGAGCGCAACGAGGTGAGAACCGCCGACGTGGGTGGCGAGGGGCCGAACGGTGACCCGGAGCAGGTCGACCCGCCGCTGACCCGCCGGCCCCGCCGGGAGGGCCCCGGATGAGCGTCGCGTCCCTGGTTCCGCTGCCCGTGGTGGTGCCCCTGCTGGGTGCGGCGCTGACGCTGCTGCTGGCCAACCGGCCGTGGCTGCAACGCACCGTCAGCATGACCTGTCTCGCCGGAACCCTGGCGGTGGCGGTGGTGCTGCTGGTGCAGGCGTACCGGTACGGCCCGGTGGTGGTGCAGGTGGGTGGGTGGCCCGCGCCGGTCGGCATCGTGCTGGTCGCCGACCAGTTGGCCGCCCTGATGCTGGTGGTGTCCTCGGCGGTGACACTGTGCGTGCTGCTGTACTCCATCGGCCAGGGCCAGGGCGAGACGGGCGAGAGCGCGCCGGTGACCATCTACCACCCCACGTACCTGGTGCTGACCGCCGGGGTGACGAACGCCTTCCTGGCCGGTGACCTGTTCAACCTCTTCGTCAGCTTCGAGATCCTGCTCGGCGCGAGCTTCGTGCTGATCACCCTGGGCGGCACCGCGGCGCGGATCCGCACCGGCTCGACGTACGTGGTGGTCAACATCCTGTCCTCGCTGGTCTTCCTGACGGCGGTGGGTCTGGTGTACGCGGCGACCGGCACCCTGAACCTGGCGCAGCTCGCGCAGCGGCTCGACGCCCTGCCCGGCGGCGTACGGCTGAGCCTGCAACTGGTGCTGCTGCTGGCCTTCGCGATCAAGGCGGCGGTCTTCCCCCTGTCGGCGTGGCTGCCGGACAGCTACCCGACGGCTCCGGCCCCCGTCACGGCGGTCTTCGCGGGCCTGCTCACCAAGGTCGGCGTGTACGCGATCATCCGTACCCAGACCCTGCTCTTCCCGGACGGGCAGGTGAACGGGCTGTTGATGGTGGTGGCCGGGTTGACCATGGTGATCGGCATCCTCGGCGCGGTGGCCCAGTCCGACATGAAGCGGCTGTTGTCGTTCACCCTGGTCAGCCACATCGGCTACATGATCTTCGGAGTGGCGCTGAGCACCGTCGCGGGGCTGTCCGGGGCGATCTTCTACGTGGTGCACCACATCACCATCCAGACCACGCTGTTCCTGGTCGCCGGGCTGGTCGAGCAGCGAGCGGGCAGCACCGACCTGCGCCGCCTGGGCGGGCTGGCCCGGATCGCCCCGCTGCTCGGGATCCTGTTCTTCGTACCGGCGATGAACCTCGCCGGAATCCCGCCGTTCTCGGGCTTCCTCGGCAAGCTGGGCCTGCTCCAGGCCGGGGTGGTGGCCGGCGGGCCGCTGCCCGGCGCCCTCGTCGCGGCGGGAACGGTGACCAGCCTGCTCACCCTCTACGTGGCGACCCGGGTGTGGAACATCGCCTTCTGGCGGGCGCCCCGCCTGGCCACGGCGGAACCGGTGGTGCGCCTGCCCGCCCTGATGGTCGGCGCCACCGTGGCGCTGGTGGTGCTCGGCCTGGCTCTGACCGTCGCCGCGGGCCCGCTGTTCGACATCACCGCCGCCGCCGCGTCGGACCTGCGCGAGCGCGGGCCGTACGTGCGCGCCGTCCTGCCCGGGGAGCCGGGGTGAGCGCGGACGACGGGGTGCCGCCGGGGCCGGCCACCGGCGGCGACGGTCCGGGGACGACGGGCCGCGACCAGTCCGGCCGGGTGGCGGGGACGGACCCGGAGCGGACCGGCCCGACCGGCATCCGGTGGCGCGACCAGGCCATCGCGGTCGGCTGGCTGGTGCTCGTCTGGAACCTGTTATGGGGCGAGTTCACCTGGGGGAACCTGCTCGGCGGGCTGCTGGTCGCCGGGGCGGTGCTGGTGTTCTTCCCGCTGCCGCCGGTCACCTTCGCCGGGCGGCTGCGCCCCCGCGCGCTGCTGGTGTTCTGCGTCCGGTTCGCCGTCGAACTGGTCAGTGCCAGCGCCCACGTGGCCCGCATCGCCGTGCAACCCGGGTACCGCCCCCGGTCGGCGATCATCGCGGTGCCGCTGCGGGTGCGCACCGACCTGAACCTCACCCTCACCGCCGAGGTGCTCTCCCTGGTCCCGGGCACCCTCATCGTCGAGGTGGACCGGGACGCCGGGATCCTCTACGTCCACGTCCTCGACGTACGCGGCCCGGCGGACCTGGCCGCCTGCCGGGAACGGATCCACGGCGTGGAGGAGCGCATCGTCCGCGCGGTCGGCTCCGACGCCGAGCTGCGCCGGGTCCGCACCGAACCCGTCGAGAGGGGTACCGAACCGTGACCGCCGTCCTCGCCGTCGTGATCGCCGCGCTGCTGTCGGTGACCGCGTTGCTCGCGCTGATCCGCCTCTACCGGGGGCCGTCCCTGCTGGACCGGGTGGTCGCCGCCGACATGCTGCTGGCCACCATGGTCGGCGCGGTGGGTGCCGAGGCCGCGGTCAACCGGCACGCCACCACCCTGCCGGTGCTGGTGGTGCTCTCGCTGCTGGGCTTCGTCGGCTCGGTGGCGCTGGTCCGCTTCGCCGTGCGGGAGGAGTCCTGATGCCGGGCGCGGTGCTGGACTTGGTGGGGGCGGCCTGCCTGGTCGCGGGCGCGGGGTTGAGCCTGGCCGCCGGGATCGGCGTGCTGCGCTTCCCGGACGCCCTGAGCCGGATGCACGCGGCCACGAAGCCACAGGTGCTGGGGCTGCTGCTCATCCTGGTCGGGGTGGCGCTGCGCCTGCGGACGCCGGGTGACCTCGGCATGGTGGTCCTCGTCGGGGTGTTCCAGCTGGTCACCGCGCCGGTGGCGGCGCAGATGATCGGCCGGGCGGCGTACCGGTCGGGGCGGGTCGACCGGAGCCTGCTCGACGTGGACGAGTACGCCGATCGGTGAGAGGTGCTCCGGGGATGACCTTCGGCTCACTCCCGGCGACCCACCGGGACCGCCGGTAGAATGACCGCATGATCGACTCTTCTGCCCCGGAGGGCAGCAGTAGCCAGCCGGGTCAGCCCCGGCATCCCCACGACCCGACCGCCCCGGGAGCCCTGAACCTCCCGTGCTGATCGCGATCGGTCTCGTACTCATCATCGTCCTCACCGCCGCGACGGGTTACTTCGTGGCGCAGGAGTTCAGCTACGTCGCCGTCGACCGGGGCAAGCTCAAGCACCTCGCCGACTCCGGCGACCAACCGTCCGTCCGGGCCCTGGAGGTCACCGGCCGGCTCTCCTTCATGCTCTCCGGCGCGCAGCTGGGGATCACCGTGACCGCCCTGCTGGTCGGCTACGTGGCCCAGCCCTACCTGGGCGCCGGCCTGGCGGACCTGTTCGGCCTCGCCGGGGTGTCCGCGCGGGTCAGCCTTCCGGTGGCCGTCGCGCTCGCCCTGGTCATCGCCACCGTGGTGCAGATGGTGCTCGGCGAGCTGGCCCCGAAGAACCTGGCCATCGCCCGCCCCGAGCCGCTGGCCCGGTGGCTCAGCCGGTCCACCCTCATCTACCTGAAGGTCGCCGGGCCGCTCATCACGCTGTTCGACAAGGCCGCCGTCCGGCTGCTGCGCCGGCTCGGCATCGAACCCATCGAGGAACTGCCCAGCGGCGCCACCCCGGAGGATCTCGAACAGATCATCGCCGAGTCCCGGCAGGAGGGGCACCTCTCCGCCGAGATGTCCGCGCTGCTCGACCGGGGTCTGGACTTCCGTCAGCTCACCGCCGGTGAGGCCATGGTGCCCCGGGTCGACGTGCACACCGTCCGGGCCCACGAGCCGGTCAGTCGGGTCGTCGAGCTGCTCGACACCGGCCGGTCCCGGTTCCCCGTCCGGGGTGCCGAGGGCGTCGACGACGTCGTCGGCGTGGTGGGCATCGCCGACGTGCTCCGGGTACCGCCGGAGCGGCGCGCCACCACCCCGACGAGCACCGTCGCCGTACCGCCGCTGCTGGTGCCGGAGACGCTGCCGCTGCCGACGGTGCTGGACCGGCTGCGCTCCGGGCACCGGCAGCTCGCCTGCGTCGTCGACGAGTACGGCGGCTTCGCCGGGGTGATCACCCTGGAGGACATCGCCGAGGAACTGGTCGGCCCGATCCGGGACGAGGACGACCCGCCGGAGCGGGCCCCCGCCCGCCAGGACGACGGTTCCTGGGTGGTGCCCGCCCGCTGGCGGATCGACGAGGTGGCCGACAGCACCGGCATCTCGCTGCCCGAGGGGCCCGAGTACGACACCCTGTCCGGGCTGGTCATGCGGGAACTGGGTCGGGTGCCCGAGGTCGGCGACCGGTTGGAGATCAGCCTGCCGGCCGACGGCGAGGACGGCGGGACGGAACCCCGGGCTCTGGTCGAGGTGCTCGCGGTGGACCGGCACGTCGCCGACTCCGTACGCCTCCAGGTCACCGGCGGCCGGGAGGTGGGCGCGTGAGCGCCGGCCTGGCCCTGGCCATCTCCGTGGTCCTGCTCGCCCTCAACGGCTTCTTCGTCGCCGCCGAGTTCGCGCTCGTCGCGAGCAAGCGGTACCGGCTGGAACAGCTGGCCGCCACCGGCGGCCGGGCGGCGAGGGCGGCGCTGGACGGCGTCCGTGAGCTGTCCCTGATGCTGGCCGGCGCGCAACTCGGCATCACCCTGTGCACGCTGGGCCTCGGCGCGCTCGCCGAGCCGGCGATCGAACACCTGCTCAGCCCGCTGCTGCACGCGGTGGGTCTGCCGGAGACGGCCAGCCACGTCATCGCGCTGGTCTTCGCGCTGAGCCTGGTGACCTTCCTGCATCTGGTGGTCGGCGAGATGGCTCCGAAGTCGTGGGCGATCACCGACCCGGAGCGTTCGGCGCTGCTGCTCGGCCTGCCGTTCCGGGCGTTCGCCTGGGTGGCCCGGCCGGTGCTGTCGGCGCTCAACGCCGTGGCCAACGCCATGCTGCGGCTGGTGAAGGTCAACCCGCAGGACCAGTTGGCCCAGGTGCACGGCCCGGACGAGCTGCGGATGCTGCTCGAACAGTCCCGCGAGCACGGGCTGCTCGGCGCCGCCCAGCACGAACTGCTCACCAGCATGCTGGAGTTGCAGGGCACCACCGTGTCACAGGTGATGGAGCCGTTCGACCGGATGGTCACCGTCGGCTGTGACGACGGGGTCGACCGCATCGAGCGGGTCAGTCGCGACAGCGGCCGGTCCCGCCTGGCGGTGCTGGACGCCGTCGGTGACGTGTGCGGTCTGGTCCACGTACGGGAGGCGGTGCGCGCCACCGCCTCCCGGCCGGACGCCACCGCCGCGGACCTGATGAACGACGCGTTCACCCTGCCCGCCTCCGCCACGGTTCCCGAGGCGGTGGCGGCGATGCGGGCCCGCCAGTCGCAGCTCGCGCTGGTACGCAACGGCGGTGGCCCGGCCCGGCCCGTCGGTTTCGTCGCGCTGGAAGACCTGTTGGAGGAGGTCATCGGCGAGTTCGACGACGAGACCGACCCGATTCCGCGCGCCGCGCGCCGGCTGCGGTAGGGCGGCCACGCGGTGCGGCTGACGGGGGTGTCGCCGGAGTCGGGCGGAACGGGCCTGACGGTGCAGACCGCTCTGGCCAACCCGAGCACCCGTCCGGGCCTGAGCCTGCCCGGGCGGGTGACGGTCACCGCCGACGCGGGCGACGTCTCGGTCCACCACGTCCGGCTCGGCCTGGTGGCTCAGGCCGAGCCGGACGATCCGGAGGCTCCCCGTCGCCTCATGCAGTACCACAGCGCGCAGGTGGCCGAGGGGTTCGTGTTGCGGGCGGGGCGGACCCGGTCGATCCCGTTCGCGTTCCCGCTGCCGTGGGAGACCCCGGTGACCACGTTCGGCGGGGTTCCGCTCCTGAGCCTGGAGACGGCGCTGCGTACGGAGGTGGCGGTCGCGCCGCTGCTCGACCAGGGAGCCATGGTGCCGTTGTTCGTGCATCCGCTGCCCACCCAGCGGCACGTGCTGTCGGCGCTCGACGAACTGGGTTTCACCATGCGCCAGGCCGGACTGGTGGCCGCGCGGCTGCCGGGGGTGGAGCAGACGTTGCCGGTGCACCAGCGGCTGGGTTTCTGGGTGGCACCGCTGTACGCCGGCCCGATCACCGAACTGGAGGTGATCTTCGTGGCGAACTCCGCCGAGCTGGAGGTGATCCTCTGGTGTGACCGGCGACTGTCACTGGCTGGCATCACCCACACCAGCATCAGCCGGTTCCGGGTCTGGCACGTCGACGCCGACCAGCGGGACTGGGTGTCGACGGTCGACGGCTGGCTGCGCCACACGATCAACCGGCACGCCGCGGCGGCGGCCCACGCGGACTGGTCGGCCACCATCAGCGAGTCCGCCCATGTGAGCCGCCCACCCGACCGGCCGGTCCCGCCCGGCTTCGGCCTGGGCGGCACGGCCGGCGGCGCGGGCGTCGGTGGCGGCGGCTCCGGCGGCGACGGCACCTGACCCGGCCCCGGTGGGGCAGTGGGACCGGCCCACCCCCGGTGGGGCAGTGGGTGGGGCAGGCGGAGGCCGGCCCGGCCCGGCCCGGCCCGGCCCGGTCGGGGCGGGGCGTGGGGCGGAACGGGTCAGGCGGAGGCGGTGGCGAGTTTGACGCTGAAGGCGAGGAAGAGCGCGCCGATCGTCGTGGTGGCGCCGGCGGCGAGGCGGCGGCGAGCCCGGAACTGGGCCGCCAGGAACGTCCCGGCGAAGATCAACGCGGTCAGGTAGAGCACGCTGGTGAGCTGGGCGATCAGCCCGAGCAGCAGAAACGACAGTGTCGGCCAGGCGTACCCGGGGTCGACGAACTGGATGAAGAACGACACGAAGAACAGGATCGCCTTCGGGTTGAGCAGGCTGATCACCAGCGCCTTACGGAACGGGCTGCGCATGGCCGCCGGCTCCGCGGCGTCGATCAGCCGCGGCGTGGCCGGGTCGTTGCGGTCGCGCCAGCGCCGCCACGCCCCACGCAGCATGGTCACCCCCACGTAGCCCAGGTACGCGGCACCCGCGTACCTGATCACGAGGAACAGCGGTGGGTACGCCTTGAGCAGCGACGCCACCCCGGCGGCGGAGAGCACCATCAGCACCCCGTCGCCGACGAACACCCCGCCAGCGGCCCGGTAGCCGGTCGCCACGCCCCGACGGGCGGCGGTGGAGAGCACGAACAGCGAGTTGGGCCCGGGCAGCAGGATGATCGCCACGGTGCCCAGCACGTACGTCCAGATGTCGGTGATGCCCAGCACGCCCGTCATCATCGGGCCACCTGTGCCGTCCTGCGAAGCCGACCGACCTGTGCTTCCGGCCACTGGTCGAGGGTCAGCGCGTGCGGCACGGTGTCCCGCCGGGTGCCGTCGGGGCGCAGTCGGGGCCTCCGCAGCATCCGTGCCGGGGGCCCGGCGTCGGCCGCAGGTACGCCGGCACGGGCGCGGTGACGCCCTCGTCCGGCTCGGGCAGCCCGGCGGTGAGGCGCAGCGGCACCACCCCCGCCCAGTGCGGCAGCGCGTAGTCGTCGGGCTCGTCGCGGACGCCGCCGCTCCGGACGCGTAGCGACACCTCGCGCAGCGGCAGGGCCAGCACGGCCGTCTCGGCCAGTTCCCGGCGGTTCGGGGGGCGGCTGTCGGCGGCGCGTCCCACGCCGACCTTCTCCACCAGCGCGGTCAACGCCTCGGTCTTCTCGACCGGGTCGGTGACCAGGTGGGCGGTGCCGTGGGCGACGACCGAACGGTAGTTGGCGCTGTGGTGGAACTGGGAGCGGCCGTAGACCAGCCCGTCGAGCAGGGTGACCGCGACGCAGGCCGGCAGACCGCCGCCCCGGGCGGCGAGCAGTGGCCGGCTGCCGGTGGAGCCGTGCAGGTAGAGGGTGTCACCGACGCGCACGTGCAGGGTGGGCAGCATGCGCGGCTCGCCGTCGACGGTGAACCCGAGGGTGCAGTGGTAGGCCTCGTCGAGCACGGCGTGGACGGCGGCCCGGTCGTAGCTCATCCGGTCTCGGGACCGGCTGGCGGTGGTGCGGTCGGTCTGCGCGTACATGCTCCCGCCTTAGTTATAGTACAATCTTGTGTTTGTGTCAGAACGCTATCAGGTGACCGGTGCGACGGCAGTCGAGATTTCGGCCAGCATCGAGTCGGGCATCCGCCGCGCCGCCCTCGCCCCCGGCGACCTCCTCCCGCCGGTCCGGGCCCTCGCCGCCGACCTGGCCGTCAGCCCCGCCACCGTCTCCCGCGCCTACGCCGAGCTGCGCCAACGGGGGCTCATCGTCACCGCCGGCCGGCACGGCACCCGGGTCCGACCCCGGCCCCCCGTCGCCGCCCGCCGCGCGGCCATGCGCCCACCAGCCGCCCCCGGCCTGCGCGAACTGTCCCAGGGGGAACCCGACACCCGGCTGCTGCCCCCGCTCGGCCCGCACCTGGCCCGACTCGCCGCCGAGGCCGGCCACCCGATCGGGTACGCCACCGCCGGGGTGCTGCCCGAAGTGGCCGAGGCCGCCCGCGCCCGGCTCGCCGCCGACGGGGTGCCCGCCGACGAACTGACCCTCACCGGCGGCGCGCTCGACGGCATCGAGCGGCTGCTCGGCGCCCACCTGCGCTTCGGCGACGCGGTCGCCGTGGAGGACCCGGGCTGGGCCAACCAGCTCGACCTCGTCGCCGCGCTCGGGCTGCGCCCCATCGGCGTACCCGTCGACGACGACGGGCCGCTCGTCGCCGGGATCGCCGCAGCCCTCGCCGCCGGGGCGCGGGCACTGATCGTCACCAGCCGGGCCCAGAACCCCACCGGCGCGGCACTGTCGGCCGGCCGCTGCGCCGCGCTGCGCCACCTGCTCGCCGACCGGTCCGACCTGCTGCTGATCGAGGACGACCACGCCGCGGAACTGGCCCGCGTACCGCTGCACCCGCTGGCCGGCGCGACCCGCAACTGGGCCTTCCTGCGTTCGGTGAGCAAACCTTTCGGCCCCGACCTGCGCCTGGCCGTCCTCGCGGGCGACGAGACCACGGTGGCCCGGGTGGCCGGCCGGGTCCGGGTCGGCGCGGGCTGGGTCTCCACCGTCCTGCAACGCCTCGTCCTGACCCTGTGGCGCGACCCCGCCGCGACCGCGCTCGTCGCCCGCGCGGCCGACAGCTACGAACGGCGTCGCGGGGCGCTCGTCGCGGCCCTCGCCGACCGGGGGGTGGCCGCCCACGGCCGCACCGGAATCAACGTCTGGGTGCCCGTGGCCGACGAGACCAGCGCGCTGACGGCGCTACGCGACGCCGGCTGGTCCGTCGCGCCCGGCGCGCTCTTCCGCATCGCCGCCGGGCCGGGCCTGCGCGTCTCGGTCGGTCCGCTCGACGACGCCGAGATCCCGGCCCTCGCCGACGCGGTGGCCCGCGCGATCCACCCCGCGCCGGACGGCGGCTTCACCGCCTGAGCCGGACGGTCGGCCGTCCGGCACCCTCGCGCAGGGGCCGGCTTCGCTGCCGGACGACCGCCTCGGCCCCGGCGGGACGGATCGGGTAGAACAGTCGTCATGTCCGAAACCGACACCGCGCCCGGCGCGCAGAACTTCATCCCGCCGGGGGCCGCCAGTCTCGCCGCGCTACGCGCCGCCGCCACCGGGTGCCGGGGCTGCGAGCTGCACCGGGCGGCCTCCCAGACGGTCTTCGGCCGGGGCGACGCCACCGCCCGGCTGGTCTTCGTCGGCGAGCAGCCCGGTGACCTGGAGGACCAGAAGGGGCTGCCCTTCGTCGGCCCCGCCGGCAGGCTGCTGCGCCGGGCGGTCGACGACGTGGGCCTGGACCCCGCCCACATCTACCTCACCAACGCGGTCAAGCACTTCCGCTTCGAGCTGCGCGGCAGGCGGCGCATCCACCAGACCCCGGACCAGGTGCACGTCACGGCCTGCCGGCCCTGGCTGGTGGCCGAGTTCGCCCACCTGAACCCGCAGATCGTGGTGGTGCTCGGCGCCACCGCCGCGAAGGCGCTGCTCGGCCCGGGCTTCCGGGTCACCCGCCAGCGCGGGGAGTTGCTGCCCTGGCCGGACGCCGCCCAGCGCCCGGACGACTTCCGGCAGGTGCCGGTGGACAGCGCCGGACGGACCGCCGACGCCCCACCGGCCCGGTTGCTGGCCACCATCCACCCGTCCGCCGTGCTGCGGGCGGACAACCAGGAGGTGGCGTACCAGGGCCTGGTCGCCGACCTGACCGTCGCCGCCCGCGCCCTCACCACCTGAGGTCGCCGCCCTCACCACCTGAGGTCGCCCTCCTCGCGGCCGACCGGCCGTCCGGCCGCGAGCGGCCCGGACGAGTAGATCCCGGGCCGGCGCCCTCCGGCCCTGGGCAGGGGGCCCGACAGGGCCTGGGCAGGGTGCGTGAGCGGTGCCACACTTGCCGCCATGGAGCAGCACCTCTACGAGCGTGACCACGACGAGTTCCGCGACCTGTGCCGGGCGTTCCTGGCCCGCGAGGCGGTGCCGCACCACGACCGCTGGGAAGCCGACGGCATCGTCGACCGTGAGGTGTGGCGCAAGGCCGGCGCGGCCGGGCTGCTGGGCATGGACGTCGACCCGGAGTACGGCGGCGGCGGGCAGCGGGACTTCCGGTTCAACGCGGTGCTGGTCGAGGAGATCGTCGCCGCGGGCTGCTCGGGGCTGGGCTTCGGCCTGCACAACGACGTGGTGGCCCCGTACCTCACCGAACTGACCACCGACGAGCAGCGCAAGCGGTGGCTGCCCGGCTTCTGCTCCGGCGACCTGGTCACCGCCATCGCGATGAGCGAGCCCGGCGCCGGTTCCGACCTGGCCGGGGTACGCACCACCGCCGTCCGCGACGGCGACACCCTCGTGCTCAACGGGCAGAAGACGTTCATCACCAACGGCGAGATGGCCGACCTGGTGCTGGTGGTGGCCCGCACGGCCGACCAGGGCGCGCACGGGGTGAGTCTGATCGCGGTGGAGGCCGGCACCCCCGGCTTCACCCGGGGCCGACGGTTGGCCAAGGTCGGCCTGAAGGCCAACGACACCGCCGAACTGTTCTTCGACGACTGCCGGGTGCCGGCGGAGAACCTGGTCGGCACCGAGAACCACGGCTTCTACCACCTGATGGCCAACCTGCCCAGGGAGCGGCTGAGCATCGCGGTCTCCGCCGTCGCGGCGGCGGAGAAACTGCTCGCGATCACCCTCGACCACGCCCGCTCGCGGGAGGCGTTCGGCCGGCCGATCGGCAGGTTCCAGCACAACCGGTTCCTGCTGGCCGAGATGGACACCGAGGTGACCATCGCGCGGACCTTCGTCAACCACTGCGTCGCGGAGTTCGGCGCGGGCCGGCTGTCCGTCACCGACGCGGCCAAGGCCAAGTGGTGGACCACCGAGTTGCAGAACCGGGTCGCCGACCGCTGCGTGCAGCTGCACGGCGGCTACGGCTTCATGCTGGAGTACCCGGTGGCGAAGTACTGGCTGGACGGCCGGGTGCAGACCATCTACGGCGGCACCACCGAGATCATGAAGGAGATCATCGGCCGCGGGCTCGACCTGTAGCGAAACCCGCTGCCGGCCGGCCCGGCCGATGCGCAAGGATGGGACGGCGTACCGCCCCTTACCGTGCCCGGGAGTCGCCGATGGCCACCGACCTCACCACACCGGTCGCCGCGCTCGACGCGGCACCGATCCAGCGGCGCACCCTGCGGCTGCTGTTCGGCACCCAGATCATCGGCGGCATCGGTGTCACCATCGGCATCTCCGTGGGGGCGCTGCTCGCCGCCCGGGTCGCCGGCACCGCCGTCGCCGGCCTGGCGCAGAGCGCCGCCGTGGTCGGTGGCGCCCTGCTCGCCGTACCGGTCACCCGGATCATCGACGCGCACGGTCGCCGGCCCGGACTGGTCGTGGCGTACCTGGCCGGGGCGGCCGGTGCGGTGCTGGTGGTGCTCGCCACGGTCACCGGCTCGGTGCCCCTGCTGTTCCTCGGCATGCTCCTGTTCGGCGGCGGCAGCGCCGCCAACCTCCAGGCCCGCTACGCGGCGGTCGACCTCGCCGAGCCGACCCGGCGGGGTCGGCAGCTCTCCCTGATCGTCTGGGCCACCACCATCGGCGCGGTGGCGGCACCGAACTTCGCCGCGCTCGCCGACCGCACCACCAGCGGCTGGGGGCTGCCCGCGCTGTCCGGGCCGTTCGCGTTCAGCGCGGCCGCGTTCGTGCTGGCCGCCGGCGTACTGCTGGCCCTGCTGCGGCCCGACCCGCTGCTGACCGCGCGCCGGCTCGCGGCGGCCGACGCCCCCGTGGCCCCACCGGCGCGCACCGGTGGGCGCGGGCCGGGGATGCGGGCGGCCTGGCGGGTGGTCCGGGAGCGTCCGGCGGCCCGGCTCGGCATCGCCGCCGTCGCGGTCGGCCACGCCGTGATGGTCGCCGTCATGTCGATGACCCCGGTACGCCTCGGCGAGTCGCACGGCGACGCCGACGTGCTGCGGGTGGTCGGTGTGGTGCTGAGTCTGCACATCGCCGGCATGTACGCCCTCGCGCCGGTGGTGGGCTGGCTCACCGACCGGTTGGGCCGGCGGGCGGTGATCCTCGGCGGCGTCGCGTTGCTGTTGGCGGCCTGCGCGGTCGCCGGCACCGCCGGACACGACACGCCGCTGCTCTCGGTCGGCCTGGTTCTGCTCGGGCTGGGCTGGTCCGGCACGATGGTGGCCGGGTCGACGCTGTTGTCGGAGTCCGTGCCGGCGGCGGGCCGGCCACGGGTGCAGGGGTTGTCCGACCTGACGATGGGCCTGGCCGGGGCCGTGGCGGCGGCGGCCAGCGGGTTCGTCATGCGAGCCGCCGGCTATCCGGCGCTCACCCTGCTGGCGGCGATCGCGGTGGTGCCCCTGGTGGCGCTAGCGTTGCGGACGGCGTCTCCGGGGATCCCCGGCGGTCAGGTGCCGTCCGGGGTCACCGGCGGTCCGGTGCCACCGGCGGCTGCCGGCGGTCGGGTGCCGCGCGGCGCGGCGGACGAGGAGGGCTGATCACGTGCGGCTGACCGACTTCTGGGGGCGGCTGGAGGAGGCGTTCGGTCCCGGCTACGCGGCCAGCATCGCCCGCGACCAGGTGCTGTCCCAACTGGGTGGGCGGACCATCGAGCAGGCGCTCGCCGCCGGTGAGCGGACGAACGTGGTGTGGCGTGCGGTGGTCGCCGCGTACCCCGACCGGGTGCCCTCCCGACTACGCTGAGCAGCCGATTCGTCACTTCCGTGTGTCACTTGCCGACTCGTACACCTGTTCGGCTATTGTCCACAGCGGGGTGCTCGTCCACAGCTCACGGCCGGTCGGCTGGTGTTCTGTCGGACCCAGCGCCTAGCGTGTCCCGCGTGACGCGAAGCTCAGGAAAGACGCCGGCGAAGGCAGGGGTGGCAAACATGGCCGCAGGGCCCGATCGGGAGAAGGCACTCGACCTTGCTCTCGCTCAGATCGACAAGCAGTTCGGCAAGGGTTCGGTGATGCGCCTGGGTGAGCGGCCCGTCGTCCAGACCTCCGTCATCCCGACCGGTTCCATCGCGCTCGACGTGGCGCTCGGCGTGGGCGGCCTGCCACGCGGCCGGGTCGTCGAGATCTACGGCCCGGAGTCCAGCGGTAAGACCACGGTCGCCCTGCACGCGGTGGCCAACGCCCAGCGGGCCGGCGGCATCGCGGCCTTCGTCGACGCCGAGCACGCGCTCGACCCGGAATACGCGAAGGCCCTCGGCGTCGACACCGACGCCCTGCTGGTCTCCCAGCCGGACACCGGCGAGCAGGCGCTGGAGATCACCGACATGCTGGTCCGCTCCGGCGCGATCGACATCATCGTGATCGACTCGGTGGCGGCCCTGGTGCCGCGCGCCGAGATCGAGGGCGAGATGGGCGACAGCCACGTCGGCCTCCAGGCCCGGCTGATGAGCCAGGCGCTGCGCAAGATCACCGGCGTGCTCAACAACACCGGCACCACCGCGATCTTCATCAACCAGCTCCGCGAGAAGATCGGCGTGATGTTCGGATGCATGTCGTACTCGACCCGGGTCACTCTGGCCGACGGCACGCAGGAGAAGATCGGCAAGATCGTCAACCAGCGGATGGACGTCGAGGTTCTCTCGTACGACCCCGTGACCGACCGGGTCGAGCCGAAGCGGATCGTCAACTGGTTCAACAACGGTCCGGCCGAGCAGTTCCTCCAGTTCACCGTGGCGAAGTCGGGGGGCAACGGCCGGGCGCAGTTCGCGGCCACCCCGAACCACCTGGTCCGCACCCCGGGCGGGTGGCGGGAAGCGGGCGAACTGATTGCCGGTGACCGGGTGATGCTCACCGAGCCACGCCGGCTCAGCGACCAGCAGTGGCAGGTGGTGCTCGGCTCGCTTCTGGGCGACGGTGCCCTGTCGCCCAACCGGCGCGACCGTGGCGGTGTCCGCTTCCGTCTCGGCCACGGTGCCCAGCAGGTCGACTACCTCGACTGGAAGGTTTCGCTGCTCGGCAACATCGACCACTCTCGTCGTACGGACGCGCGGGGTGCGGCGTTCGTCGACTTCACGCCGCTGCCGGAACTGGACGAGCTGCGCCGCGCGGTGTATCTGGGTGACGGCAAGAAGCACCTCAGCTGGGATTACCTCAAGGCGTTGACTCCGCTGGCCCTGGCGGTGTGGTACATGGACGACGGATGCTTCACGGTCCGCTCCAAGGGTGTGCAGGAGCGCACGGCCGGCGGTTCCGGTCGGATCGAGATCTGTGTCGAGGCGATGGCCGAGGGCAGCCGGGACCGACTGGTGGAGCACCTGCGCGACGCGTACGGCATGGATGTGAAGCTGGTGTCCCGGGGGGCCCGGCAGACGGCCTCCGTCATCTTCACCACGGAGTCGTCGGCGCGTTTCCAGGAACTTGTCGCGCCCTACGTGCCTGCGGCGATGGAGGCCAAGCTACTGCCCCGGTTCCGCGGCCGGTACACCGTCGAGCCGCAGTTCGTCGCGGCGGAGCTGATGCCGGTTCCGGCGCGAATCATCGACGTGCGGGTCAAGCCGAAGAGCCGCTCGATGAATCGGTTCGACATCGAGGTGGAGGGCAACCACAACTACTTCGTCGACGGCGTCATGGTGCACAACAGCCCAGAGACCACCACCGGTGGCCGGGCGCTGAAGTTCTACGCCTCGGTCCGGCTCGACGTGCGCCGCATCGAGAGCCTGAAGGACGGCACCGACGTGGTCGGCAACCGCACCCGGGTCAAGGTCGTGAAGAACAAGGTCGCCGCCCCGTTCAAGCAGGCCGAGTTCGACATCATGTACGGCAAGGGCATCTCCCGCGAGGGTTCGCTGATCGACGTGGGCGTCGAGCAGGCGATCATCCGCAAGTCCGGCGCCTGGTACACGTACGACGGCGACCAGCTCGGCCAGGGCAAGGAGAAGGCCCGCGAGTTCCTCCGGGAGAACCCGGACGTGGCGGCCGAGATCGAGAAGAAGATCCTGGAGAAGCTCGGCGTGGGGGTCAGCGCGGGCGACGCCGCCGGTGGCCCGGAGCTGCCGCCGGTCGACTTCTGATCGGCCGCTGATCGGTGGCCGGAAGACGTGCCCGCACGGGGCGTGGCTGGGATGCCAGCCCGCCCCGTTCGGGTGACGGTGACGTCGCGCCCCGACCGCGCCGGGGTCGAGGTGGCCGCACCGACGAGACCGAGCGGGAAACCACACCGTCCCCGCCGCGCGACGAGGCCGAGGTGGCCCGCGAGATCTGCCTGCGGCAGCTCGCGGTGCGTCCGCGCACCCGTGCCGAGCTGGCCGGGGCGCTGGCCAAGCGGGGCATCTCCGACGAGGTGTCGGTCGAGGTGCTCGACCGCTACGACGAGGTCGGCATCATCGACGACGCGGCCTTCGCTCGGGCCTGGGTGTCGAGCCGACACGCCGGGAAGGGCCTGGCCCGGCGGGCGCTCGCCGTCGAGCTGCGCCGCCGTGGGGTCGACGGTGAGGTGGCCGGTGAGGCGCTCGACGAGCTGGACGAGGACACCGAGGCCGAGACGGCCCGTGCGCTGGCGGAGCGGAAGCTGCGTACGGCCCGGGGTGCGCCCGACGCGGTGTTCCGGCGGGTGGTGGGCATGCTGGCCCGCAAGGGCTATCCGCCGGGGGTGGCGATCCGGGCGGTGAAGGACGCCCTGGCCGCGCAGAGCGCCGAGGCGGCCGAGTTCGCCGAGCAGGTCGACGCCGACGCCCTGGCCGAGGCCGAAGGGGAGTTCGACCGGTAGGACCGGCCGCCGGACGAGGCCGCACCGGCCGAGGGTCGCGGACGCGGGCGGCGGCGTGTCGGTGCGTGACGTCCCGGCCAGGCTCGCGCGGCGGCGTGTCCTTCTTTGTCCCTCGCTGTCCGCCCTCGTGGTTGGCGGAAAGTCACGCCACGGATCCTCTCCGTTCGAGGGGTTTGATCATGACTTCTTGACCAGACCGCCCTCGGAGACCTAGCCTCGCCATACAGGCTCACTTTGCCCGACCAGCGCAGGCTAAGCGCACAACATAGAACGCGTAACGGAACAGCATCACTTTGGGCCGGCGTGCCGGCCCGGCACCGCCCTGGACTGGCCGGTCCGGGGTCGATGTGACAACTGCACCCCGGCCGTCGACGGTGCCTGTGGCCCCGCCGACGGTGAGAGCTAACCCATGGCCAGCCGCTCCGGTCGGGCGTCCAGAGCCGCAGGCGCGTGCCCACCGGCACGTACTGCGGCGCGACGTTCAGGGGAGGCGCGCCATGGCGAGGCGGCAGAGGTCCATCGGGGGGCCGACGTGAACGCGTGGCCGACGCAGATCCCCGCCGGTCGGCACGGGTTCAGGCCCCGGAGCGGGGTTTCGGCATGAGCGCCCTCGACGTCGTCCTCCTCGTCGCCGTCCTGGCGCTCACCGTGGTGGTGCTGGGCGCGGTGGCCGTCGGCGTACGCACGGTGCGCCGTCTCGGTGCCGCGCCGCGACCGGAGGATCCGGCGTTCATCGCCGAGAAGGACCGTCAGGAACAGTCCCTGGCCGCCCTGCGGACCGCCGCCGACGAGGTCAACAGCACCATCGACGTGGCGAAGTCCGCCGCCGCGGCGGCCCGCACGGAGGCGGCGGCGGCGAAGGCCGAGGCGAAAGCGGCCCGGGCCGAGGCCCGTCGGGTCCTCGACGACGCGCGGGCGGAGGCCGACACGGTCCTGGAGCGCGCCCACAAGCAGGCCGAGGCGGATGCGGAACAGCTGCGCGCCGCCGCGCGACGCAGCGGTGAGCGGGAGGTCGCCGTGCTCGCCGCGACCACCCGTGAGCAGGCAGCGGAGGTGGAGCGGCGGGCGACCCGGATGGACGAGCGGGAACGCCTGCACACCGAGGAGGTGGAGCGGCTCGCCGAGCGGGAGCGGCAGCTCACCGCCGCCAGCGCCGCCCTCGCCGCCCGGGAGGCCGCCCTGACGCAGCGGGAGGCGGAGCTGGCCGAGGCGGAGACGCAGCGCCGCCGCGAGTTGCAGCGGGTGGCGGGGTTGACCGCCGACGCCGCCCGGGCCGAGCTGATCGAGGTGATCGAGACGCAGGCCAAGCGGGAGGCGGCGCTGCTGGTGCGGGACATCGAGTCCGACGCTCGGAGCACCGCCGAGCAGCGCGCCCGGCACATCGTGGTGGAGGCGATCCAGCGGGTGGCCAGCGAGCAGACCGCGGAGAGCGTGGTCAGCGTCCTGCACCTGCCGGGCGACGAGATGAAGGGGCGGATCATCGGCCGGGAGGGCCGCAACATCCGCGCCTTCGAGTCGGTGACCGGCGTCAACCTGATCATCGACGACACGCCCGAGGCGGTGCTGCTGTCGTGCTTCGACCCGGTTCGCCGGGAGGTGGGCCGGCTGACGCTGGAGAAGCTGGTGCTGGACGGGCGCATCCATCCGCACCGCATCGAGGAGGTGCACGACCTGGCCCGTCAGGAGGTGGAGCAGCTCTGCCTGCGGGCCGCCGAGGACGCGCTGGTGCAGGTGGGTATCACCGAGATCCATCCGGAGCTGGTGGCGCTGCTCGGCCGGCTGCGCTACCGCACCTCCTACGGGCAGAACGTGCTCAAGCACCTGGTGGAGACCGCGCACATCGCCGGTGTGATGGCCGCCGAGCTGCGCCTGGACGTGCCGCTGATCAAGCGGTGCGCGTTCCTGCACGACATCGGCAAGGCCCTCACCCACGAGGTGGAGGGCAGTCACGCCATCATCGGAGCCGACGTGGCCCGCAAGTACGGCGAGAGCGAGGACGTGGTGCACGCCATCGAGGCGCACCACAACGAGGTGGCTCCGCAGACCGTCGAGGCGGTGCTGACCCAGGCGTCCGACGCCTGTTCGGGCGGGCGGCCCGGGGCGCGGCGGGAGAGCCTGGAGGTGTACGTCAAGCGGCTGGAGCGGATCGAGGAGATCGCTGCCGGCAAGCTCGGGGTGGACAAGGTCTTCGCGATGCAGGCGGGCCGGGAGATCCGGGTGATGGTCAAGCCCGACGACGTCGACGACATCGGCGCGGCGGTGCTGGCCCGGGACGTGGCCAAGCAGATCGAGGAGGAGCTGACCTATCCGGGGCAGATCCGGGTGACGGTGGTGCGTGAGTCCCGGGTCACCGAGATCGCCCGCTGATCCGGGACGGTGGTCGCGGCCCGCTCGCGGGCCAGCGCCACCAGCACCGCCGCCACACCCGGACAGCACCGCCGCCACCCCCCGCAATCACCGCCACCGCACCCGGAGACGGTTGGGGCCGGCCCGTGGCGCGGGCCGGCCCCTCGGTGTTCACCGTGCCGGGTGGCTCAGGTGCCGGCTGCGTCAGGGAGTGTTGCTCTCCGCCTGCGATGTCAGCGAGGCCGGGGGCGGGTTCTGTGCGGGCAGGTCGGCGGTCCTGCGTCCGCGTGACAGTCGGCGCTGGACGTACTCGGCGAGCTTGGACAGCGAGTAGTTGACCAGGATGAACATCAGCGCGATCACGATGTAGACCTGGATCGGGTTGTCCAGCACACCGATGATCTGCTTGCCGACGTTCAGGGTCTCCTGGTAGCTGATGATGAAGCCGAGCGAGGTGTCCTTGAGCACCACCACGAGCTGGCTGATCAGCGCCGGGAGCATGATCCGGAACGCCTGCGGCAGCAGGATCATCCGGGTGGTCTGCGCGGGGGAGAGGCCAATCGCCGCCGCCGCCTCGGCCTGCCCGCCGGGCAGGCCCTCCATGCCGGAGCGCAGGATCTCGGCGATCACCACGGAGTTGTAGATGGTCAGGCCGATGACCAGGTACCACAGGGTGTCGAAGGTGACGCCGAACTCGGGAAAGCCGCGGGCGACGAAGAAGATCGTGATGACCACCGGCAGACCCCGGAAGATCTCCACGCAGAACCGGGTGACGGCCGACAGCAGCGTGCTCAGCCCGCGCAGCAGGTAGGCCACCGGGGTGGCGAGGCCGGTGAAGCGACGTCGCGACAGGCTCTTGAGCTGGATCCGCAGCACCCCCAGCAGGGTGCCGACCACCAGTGAGGAGACGATGGCCAGGGCTGCGGCGGTCAGGGTGTTCTTGAAGCCGACCCCGATCCGTTCCCAGACCAGCGCGAAGTTCTCGTTGGCGGGGTCGATCAGCGGGCCCCACAGCTCCATCGAGAACTGACCCTTGTCCTCCAGGGGACGGTAGATCAGGAAGTACGCGGCGGCGAGCAGGACGACGGTGGCGACGATGCTGCTGATCAGGGTGATCCGGCGCTGACGGGGGCCGGGGACGTCGTAGAGGACGCTGGTCTGCTGACTCATCGGGCCACCGCCTGTCGCTTCTCGATCTGGTCGAGCAGGGCACCGAGCGGCACAGTCATGATCAGGTATCCGATCGAGATGCCGATGGCGACCGGGAGGAAGGCGAGGCCCTCGGCCGAGGTGAGCTGGTCGGCGGTCTGCGCGAGGTCACCCACCACGCCGAAGAAGCCGACCAGCGCCGAGTTCTTGATCATCGCGATGATGACCGAGCCGAGCGGCACCACGGAGGCCTTCCAGGACTGCGGCAGCACCACGTACCGCAGGTTCTGGGTGAAGGTCAGACCGAGCGACCGGGCCGCTTCGGCCTGACCGGCGGGGACGGCGTTGACGCCCGAGCGCAGCGCCTCGCAGACGAATGCGGCGGTGTAGAGCACCAGGGCGATCAGCCCGAAGCGGAAGTACGGCAGGTCGGTGCCGAGTCGGCTGAACAGCGAGTCGAGCACCGGGATGCGGAGGAAGTCCGCGTTGGAGCCGAGTGAGGGTAGGCCGAATGCGGCGAAGAACATCACCACGGTCAGCGGTAGGTTCCGGAAGACGTTGACGTAGCCGGTGCCGACCAGCCGCAACGGGGGCACCGGGGAGATCCGCAGGACCGCCACGACAGCGCCCAGGAGGAGGGCGCCGATCGCGGCGAGCACGCAGATCTGGAGGGTGAGCCAGAAGCCACTCGCGAAGACGTCGAACCTGTCGATGAGCACGTTCACGGGTCGGACTTCCTCCCCACCCTCCAGACCGTACGGGTCAGATCAGTAGCGGTTGATGGTCGGCGCGTCGCCCAGCTCGGCACCGAACTTGCCGGCGGTGTCGTCCCAGGCCTGCTTCCAACTGCCGTCGGCGTACGCCTTCTCCAGGGTGTCGTTGATGAAGTCCCGGAACTCGGTGTCCTCCTTCTTCACCCCGATGCCGTACGGCTCCTTGGTGAAGTTGTCGCCGGCGAGCTGGAACGAGGCCTCGTCCTTGGCGATGTAGCCGAGCAGGATGACGTTGTCGGTGGTGACGGCGTCGACCTGGCCGCCCTTGAGGGCGTCACGGCACTTGTCGTAGGTGTCGAAGAGCACCAGCTGGCTGGCGACGTCCTTGACGTACTTCTTGATCTCCTCGGCCGGGGTCGAGCCGGTGACCGAGCAGACCTTCTTGGTTCCGTCCTTGAAGGAGTCCGGGCCCGTGATGCTGGTGTCGCCCTTCTTCACCATGATGTTCTGGCCGGCCTCGTAGTACGGCCCGGCGAACGCGATGCGCTCCTTGCGCGCGTCGTTGATCGTGTAGGTCGCGGCGACGAGGTCGACGGTGCCGTTGACGATCACGTCCTCGCGGACCTTCGAGGGGGTCTCGATCCACTCGATCTTGTCCTCGGGGATGTCGAGTTCCTTGACAATGATCTTGGCGATCTCGACGTCGAAGCCCTCCGGGTCCTCCGAGAGGCCCTTCTGGCCGAAGCCGGGCTGGTCGAACTTGGTGCCGACCTTGATGGCCTGGGCCTTGTTGAGCCGCTCCATGGTGCTGCCGGCGGCAAACGACTTGCTGTCGGCGCCGGTGCCCTCCTCGGCCTCGTCGCCACCGCAGGCGGTCAGCCCGAACGCCAGGGTGGCGGCCGCGGCGAGCGCCGCTACGCGCGTGATACGCATACTCTTCTCCTTCTTCGACTCAAGCCCGCCGCGGACGGCGCACTCGGATGGTCAGTGCGTGAGGATCTTGGAGAGGAAGTCCTTGGCCCGTTCGCTGCGCGGGTTGGCGAAGAACTCGGCCGGCGGCGCGTCCTCGACGAGCTGCCCGTCGGCCATGAAGATGACCCGGTTGGCCGCGTGCCGGGCGAAGCCCATCTCGTGGGTGACCACGACCATGGTCATGCCCTCGCTGGCCAGCGACGTCATCACGTCCAGCACCTCGCCGACCATCTCCGGGTCGAGCGCGCTGGTCGGCTCGTCGAACAGCATCGCCTTGGGCTGCATGGCCAGGGCGCGGGCGATCGCGGCCCGCTGCTGCTGGCCGCCGGAGAGCTGGGCCGGGAACTTGTCGGACTGGTTGGCGATGCCGACCCGGTCGAGCAGGGCCAGGCCGCGTTCCCGGGCCGCCGCCGGCTTCTCGCCGCGCACCTTGATCGGGCCCAGCGTCACGTTCTCCAGAATGGTCTTGTGCGCGAAGAGGTTGAACGACTGGAACACCATGCCGACCTCGCTGCGCAGCTTCGCCAGGGCCCTGCCCTCGGCGGGCAGCGGTCGACCGTCGAACGTGATGGTGCCGGAGTTGATCGGCTCCAGCCGGTTGATCGCGCGGCACAGGGTCGACTTGCCGGAGCCGGACGGGCCGATGACCACGACGACCTCGCCACGGTCGACCGACAGCGAGACGTCGTCCAGCACGTGCAGCGGCCCGAACCACTTGTTGACCGAGTCAAGCACGATGAGCGGTTCGCCCGTCGTCACGTCGTCCACCGTCCCTGTCGTCGCGGCTCCGGGGTCGGTTGGCCCCCGGTGACGGCCACTGTAGGCGCGGTGATGTGGCAGAACACAACCCAGATGGTCACGGAGCGGTAACACCAGTTCGGATCGGGCCGGGGAGTCCGAATTCGCCCCGTCCGGGTGGCGCGGGCGGCGGGTGGCGGAGATCATGTGGAGATGACCGCGCCGGTACGGCTGACCACGTACGCCCGGGGCGGCGGCTGCGCCTGCAAGATCCCGCCCGGGGAACTGGAGGCCATGGTCGCGGGCCTCGGTCCGGCCGCCGGGGCCGCCGACCTGCTGGTCGGGCTGGACCACGGCGACGACGCCGCGGTGGTCCGCTGGGACGCCGCCACCGGCGTGGTGGCCACCGCCGACTTCTTCACCCCCGTCGTCGACGACGCGTACGACTGGGGCCGGATCGCCGCCGCGAACGCCCTGTCCGACGTGTACGCGATGGGCGGCGACCCGCTGATCGCGCTGAACCTGCTCTGCTGGCCTCGCGGCGTGCTGCCGGTGGAGTTGGCCCGGGAGGTGCTGCGCGGCGGTCGGGACGTGGCACGGGAGGCCGGCTGTCACCTGGCCGGCGGGCACAGCGTCGACGACGACGGCCCGAAGTACGGCCTGGCGGTCACCGGGGTGGTCCGGCCGGCGGAGCTGATCACGCTGGACGCGGGCAGGGCGGGGCTGCCGTTGTCGCTGACCAAGCCCCTCGGTGTCGGGGTGCTCAATGCCCGGCACAAGGCGACCGGGGAGGTCTTCGCCGAGGCGGTGGCCGCGATGACCACCCTGAACCGGGATGCGGCCCGGGCGGCGGTGGCGGCCGGTGTGCGCTGCGGCACCGACGTGACCGGTTTCGGCCTGTTGGGGCACGCGTCGAAGCTGGCTCGGGCGAGCGGGTTGACGGTCGCGATCGACGTGACCCGGGTGCCGTACCTGGCCGGCGCGCGGGAGGCGGTGCGGGACGGCCACGTCAGCGGCGGAACCCGGCGCAACCTGGAGTGGGTTGCCCCGTGGACCGATGTCGGCGGAGTCGGCGAGGAGGAGTTGCTGCTGCTGGCCGACGCACAGACCTCGGGCGGGCTGCTGGTCGCCGGTGAGCTGCCCGGGGCCCCGGTGGTGGGGGAACTGCTGCCGGCGGGCGGGCATCGCGTCGTGCTGCGCTGAGGCTCATCGTGCTGCCTGAGCGCCGCCTAGCGCTGTGCGTGAGCGCCGCCTAGCGCTGTGCGTGAGCGCCGCCTAGCGCTGTGCCTGAGCGCCGCCTCGTGTTGCGCCGAGCGTGATGTCGCTACGCCCGGCGGGGCACCATAGCCGATAAACTGTCATCTTCCCGCTACTCCGAGCAATGGTGCTCAGGGAATTTTTGCCCGGAATGGTCACAGACCGATAACTTGCCCCCGGTTGGGGTCATTTGCCCCCCACCATCGTGAGTAAGGCCCGATCCGGAGGCCGGTGGGACGAGCACAGCGAGGAGGCGGCGTGACCGAGCTGTGGAACTGGAGAATCGACCAGGTACGACCCGAGGAGGTCTACCCGGCACTGGCCGAGGCACTCGGCCGGGTGGTGATGCCCCTGGCGGTGGCCGACCCGGCCTGCCTGCCGACGTACGCGGTGGTTTGTGACGTCTGGCAGGCGCCCGGGGAGTTCGCCACCATCGTGGACTGCTACGGGGTGCCCGACACCCTGCCCGAGCTGCCCGCCATCGCGGCGCTGGCCCGGCTGCTCGACCGCAACTGCCTGATGCGCGACGACACCCTCGACGCCGGGCGGCACCTGCTGGTCACCCCGGACGGCACCATCCGGCCGGTGCACTTCGACGTCCGCGAGACCGACGACGGTGAGGTGCTCGCCAACCAGCGGCTGTGCACGTCGGCGCACCCCGGCTGCCGGGGCTGGTCGCAGTGCCACCGCTCCCGCTGGGCGCCGGACACCGTCGTCCCGGCGCTCGCCGCCGCCTGACCACCCGCCGCGCGGGCCAGCCGGTCGGGCCCGCGCGGCGGCGGCCCGCCCTCAGGGGAGCCGATCCGGCCGGTGCCGAGCGGCGATCCGGCCCGGCCACAGCGGTCTGACCCGGATGTCCGGAACGCCGGCCCGGTCAGTCGGCGCGGGCCGCCTGCCGGGCGCCCCGGACCTCCAACCCGTCGAGCAGGGTGCGGGTGGCGGCGGCCACGGCGGCCACCGCCGCGTCGAACGCCGCCGCGTTGTGCGCGGCCGGGGCCCGGAAGCCGGAAATCTTCCGGACGTACTGCAACGCCGCCGCCTCGACGTCCGCGTCGGTCACCTCCGGGGTGTACGGCTCACGCAGGGTCTTGATGCTCCGGCACACGGGGTCCTCCTCGTTCGGTCGATCGGTTCGACCCGGATACGCTGTCCGGGTCATGACTACCGCAGCGGCGGGCAGCCCGCGCACCTACCAGGTGCGTACGTACGGCTGCCAGATGAACGTGCACGACTCCGAGCGCATCTCCGGCCTGCTCGAACAGGCCGGCTACGTCCGCGCGGGCGAGGCCGAGGACACCCCCGACGTGGTGGTGTTCAACACCTGCGCCGTCCGGGAGAACGCCGACAACCGGCTCTACGGCAACCTCGGTCACCTGCGCCCCGTGAAGAACAGGCACCCGGGGATGCAGATCGCGGTCGGTGGCTGCCTGGCCCAGAAGGACCGGGGCGACATCGTCCGCAAGGCCCCCTGGGTGGACGTGGTCTTCGGCACGCACAACATCGGCTCGCTGCCGGTGCTGCTGGAACGGGCGCGGCACAACGCAGCCGCCGAGGTGGAGATCCTCGAATCCCTCGACGTGTTCCCCTCGACGCTGCCCACCCGCCGCGAGTCGACGTACGCCGGCTGGGTGTCGATCTCCGTCGGCTGCAACAACACCTGCACGTTCTGCATCGTGCCCGCTCTGCGCGGCAAGGAGAAGGACCGCCGGCCCGGCGACATCCTCGCCGAGGTGCGCGCCCTGGTCGACGAGGGCGTGCTGGAGGTGACCCTGCTCGGGCAGAACGTCAACTCCTACGGCGTGGCGTTCGGCGACGCCGTCGAGCCGAACTGGAAGCGCAGCGGTGACCGGTCGGCGTTCGCCGAGCTGCTGCGGGCCTGCGGCGACATCGACGGGCTGGAGCGGGTCCGGTTCACCAGCCCGCATCCGAAGGACTTCACCGACGACGTGATCGCCGCGATGGCCGAGACGCCGAACGTGTGCCACTCGCTGCACATGCCGTTGCAGTCCGGCTCCGACGACGTGCTGCGCGCCATGCGCCGGTCCTACCGGTCGGAGCGCTACCTGGGGATCATCTCCAAGGTCCGGGCGGCGATGCCGGACGCGGCGATCACCACCGACATCATCGTCGGCTTCCCCGGCGAGACCGAGGCCGACTTCGAGCAGACCCTCGACGTGGTGCGGGAGGCCCGGTTCTCCTCGGCGTTCACGTTCCAGTACTCCAAGCGCCCCGGCACCCCCGCCGCCACCATGGAGGGGCAACTGCCCAAGCAGGTGGTGCAGGAGCGTTACGAGCGGCTGATCGCCTGCGTCGAGGAGATCACCTGGGCGGAGAACAGGAAGCTGGTGGGGGAGGCCGTCGAGGTGCTCGTCGCCGTCGGCGAGGGCCGCAAGGACGAGCGCACCGGTCGGCTGTCCGGCCGGGCCCGCGACGGTCGCCTCGTGCACTTCGACGCCGGGTCGTACGCCGGGTCGATCCGGCCGGGCGACATCGTGCACACCACCGTGACGTACGCCGCGCCACACCACCTCAACGCCGACGGCGAGCCGCTGTCGCACCGGCGTACCCGCGCCGGCGACGCCGCCGAGGCCGGCCGGGCCCCGCGTACCCCCGGGGTGTTGCTCGGTCTGCCCACGGTCGGTGCGCCGGCCGCGCCGCCCGCGCCGACGACCGGCTGCGCCGCCCACTGACGCAGGTCGGGGCCCGCCGACGCGCGGCGGACCCCGACCGCAGGGTCAGACCGAGATCCGGCCGGCGCCCGCGCCGCCCGTCACGATCGACTTGACGCTGCTCGCGCTGTCCAGGGTGTACGGGTACGGAATGCCGGCGACGCTGCCGCCGGTCTGCCCGCCGCCCGAGTTGACGAAGTGGTTGTTGCGGGCCACGAGCGAGCCCGGCCCGGAGCTGCCCTCGCCGAGGTGGTACGGGTCGGGGGTGTTCTCGAAGTAGTTGCCCTCGACCAGCACCCCGGCGTTCATCGTGGAGGCCACGCCGTAGCCGCGCACGTTGCCGTAGTAGTTGTTGTAGACGTGCACCGGGTTGCCGAAGCGGACCCGCGGGTTGCGCTGGTTGCTGCCGTCGAACCAGTTGTGGTGGTAGGTCACCCGCAGGTGCCCGACGTCCTGGCTGGCGTTGCTGTCGCTGTGCCCGAGCAGCATCGCCTTGTCGTGGCTGTGGACCCGGTTCCACGACACCGTGACGAAGTCGGAGCCACGCTTGATGTCGACCGCGCCGTCGTAGCCGTCGGTGAAGGTGTTGTGGTCGATCCAGACGTTGGTGGCCGACTGCTCGACGTTGATCGCGTCGTCGTCCCAGTTGCGGAAGGTCAGGTTCCGCACGATGACGTTGCGGTCGCCGTTGATGGTGAAGCCGCAGCCGGCGATGGTGGCGCCCGCGTTGCCGAGGATGGTCTTGTTGGACCGCACCCGCAGCATTCCGGAGCAGTTGATGGTGCCGGAGACCCGGATCACCGACGCGCTGCTGGAGCCGAGCGCGCTGCTCAGCGCCGAGGCGGTGGACACGGTGGTGACAGCGGAGTTGCCGCCGCCGGTGGTGCCGCCGTTCTGGGTGGCCCAGCCCACCAGCCCGGTGCTCGGCGGCGGGGGATTGGTGCCGCCCCCGATCTTGATCATCTGCCACTGCTGGTTGTAGCCGTCGAGGTCGGCGTACTGGGAGACCATGCCACCGTCGGCGGTGGACCACTCCCACAGGTCGAGGGCCTTGCCGCTGTGCCGGTTGATGAACCGCACGTAGCCGCCTGCGGAGTCCTTCAGCGTGAAGTGCTGCCGGGTGTCGCTGCTCGCCGTGACCTGGGTGACCTGCACCCCGTCGTTGACGTTGGGCACGGACACGACCTTGCCGGAGTGCCGGTTGCGCAGCTGGTAGTAGCCGTTGCCCACGTCGACGAACTGGAACTGCTGGTTGTTGCCGTCAGTCCGGCTGAACTGCCGGATCTCGCCGCCGTCGGCGGTGGACCACTCCCACAGGTCCATCGCCTTGCCGCTGTGCCGGTTGACGAACACGTAGTGGGCGCTGGTGTCGACGGTGGCCGCCTCGGCGGGGGCCACCGTCACGGCGACGGCCGCCACGGGTACCGCGAACACTGCCGCGGCCAGGGCCGCCAGCCTACGCTTGACTGTTTGCACGCTGGATTCTCCTCATCCTGCGGAGGAACAGGGACGGTTGGTGCGTGTCGTGCGCCACGCAACGCTTTTCCGGGCTGCCCGGACGCGGACCCGTGACGCGGGCCGCCGCGACGGGCCGGTGGTGGTACGACGCGGTGGCGCAGGTGTGGTCGGCGGGGGGCGGTCCCGCGACCCGACGCTGCCGTTGCCCAGCGGAAGCGTTGCGGTGGTGCTCGCCGGATGTGCCCTGCCGGTGGATGGATGGAATCGGCTCCCCGCGCCCGCCAAGGGATCGGCAAGCGCTTTCCCGATGGAAGCACAGACGTGCTTCGACTTAAAGGCTGAGTTGTTAGCGTTATCATCGACCTCGCCGACGCCGACGCCGACGCCGCCTCGGCCCCGACGCCGCCTCGGCCCCGACCCCACGGGCCCGTGGCCGCCGTGGGATCGGTCAGTCCGAGGACCGCGTCCGCCGCCACGGCAACCCGCGCGCCGGGACATCCCGGGCTCAGGTCACCGCCGGAACGTCAGGACCCCCGCGCCCGAAGCGGGCACAGGGGTCCTGACGTGGTGCGGCAGCAGGCTGCCGACCGTGTCGTTGCTCGGTCAGCGCCGCGCCCTGCTCGGGCGCGGCGGACTCAGCCGGCCTGCTCGGCGAGCTGGAGGAACTGCCGCTTGGACTCCAGGGCCCGCTCGGCCTCCTTGACCCGCCGTGCGTCGCCGGCGGCCTGGGCCCGGCTCAGGCGCTCCTCGGCCTCCGCGACCTGGGTCCGCATCTGGGCCAGCAGGGGGTTGTCCTCCTTGCTGGTGCGCCGCCACGCCGAGTCCATGACCTCACGGACCTTCTCGTCGACGGCGCGCAGCCGGCGCTCCAGTCCCGTGGCGGCCTCCCGGGGCACCCGACCGGCCTCGTGCCACTGCGCCTGGATCTCGCGCAGCTTGGCCTGGGAGCCCTTCGGGTCGGCGTCGACGTCCAGCGCCTCGGCCTCGGCCAGCAGGGCCTGCTTGCGCTCCAGGTTGGCGCGCTGCTCGTTGTCCCGCGCGGAGAAGACCTCGCTGCGCCGGGTGAAGAACTCGTCCTGCGCGGCCCGGAACCGTTCCCAGAGCTTCTGCTCCGCCTCCTTGGAGGCGCGCGGCGCGGCCTTCCACTGGTTCATCAGCTCCTTGAGCTGATTGGCGGTGATCGCCCAGTCGGTCGAGTCCTTCAGCTTCTCGGCCTCGGCGACCAACTCCTCCTTGACCGTCTGGGCCTGCTTGCGCTGCGCGTCCAGGGAGGCGAAGTGGGCACCCCGGCGGCGGGTGAACCCGTCCCGGGCGGCGGCGAACCGCTTCCACAGCTCACCGTCGGTCTTCTTGTCGACCCCCCGGATGGTCTTCCACTCGTCGAGGATCTCCTTGAGCCGGTCCCCGGCGGTCTTCCAGCCGGTGGACTCGGCAGCGAGCGTCTCCGCCTCCTCGACCAGGGCGGTCTTGCGTGCGAGCGCCTCCGTGCGGGCGGCCTCCTTCGCGGCCTTCGCCTGTCCGGCCTTCTCCTCCGCCACGATGGCGAGCTTGTCCAGCCGGGCGGCGAGTGCGTCGAGATCGCCGACGACGTGCGCCTCGGCCAGCGAGGCGCGGATCCGGCGGATCGTGGTCAGGGAGTGGCCGGCATCCGCCGCACCCGAGTTGAGCCGGGCCTCGGTGAGATTCACCTCGGTCACCAGGTCGGCGTAGCGGCGGGCGAAGTGTGCCAGGCCCTCCTCCGGCGCTCCCGCCTGCCAGGATCCGACCACCCGCTCGCCCTCGGCGGTCTTCACGTACACGGTGCCGTCCGCGTCCACCCGTCCGAAGGCAGTCCAGTCGCTCATGTGCCCATCCTCGTTCTCCCGGCGTCGCGGGAGTCCCCCCGCGATCGCCGCCACCGCGCAGCAAAGTTTTCCCCGGGCATTGTCACAGGTCTGCCCCGGTCCGCGTCGAGCGCCTATCGCCGACCGTGACCATACGGTGTCCTAGCGCCTGCCGGCACGCTTCGATCGGCGTGCCACATTTCGCCGTACGTCGTACCGTACAATGTACGGAAGCGGTGTTCCGGCGCGCGGGCACCGCCGAGGAGGAAAGATGACACAGTCGCAGACCACGCTCCTGCCCCCGGCCGACGCCGGATACTCGCCCACCGCAGAGGACCTGGCAACGCTCGACGAGTGGTTCCGGCGCTACGACGAACTGGCTGGCGCAGGTGACGTCGAGGGCACCGCCGACCTGGCGATGTTCCCGCTCAACACGGTCACCGACGACGCCGCGGGCGAGGGGTCGGCCCGCCAGCTCACCCGCGCCGACTACCTGCGGACGATGGGCGGGGTGCTCGGCGGCGGCGGCGACCTGACCATGTCGAGCCGACGGACGCCACACTTCCTCACCGCCAGCCTGGTGGTCGTCTTCACCGACGCGGAGTTCACCATCGACGGGGTCACCCAGCGGGTTCGCTACGCCGACCTGCTGGTCAGGACCGGCGGCCAGTGGCGCTTCCAGACGATGATCCAGGGCGGTTGGGGCGACCAGCAGGGCTGAACCACGGGGCCGGGCCGGGGCGCACCACCCCGGCCCGGCCCGGCCATCCCGGCCCGGCCCTCCACCAGCACCAGCCCTCCCACCGGCACCGGTACCGGACCGCTACGGTTGCTCCGTGCCTCTGGTCGCCGCCGCCGTCTGCCCCCACCCGCCCCTGCTCGTGCCCGAGGTGGCCGGTGCCGCCGCCGCGGAACTGGACGACCTGCGCGCCGCCTGCGACAGCGCGCTCACCCGTCTGCTCGCGGCGCAACCGGACGACCTGCTCCTCGTCGGCGCCGGCCCGGAGACGACGGCCTTCAGCGCGGCCGACCACGGCTCGCTGCGGCCCTACGGCGTCGACCGGGCGGTCCGGCTGTGGAAGACCACCTGCGCCGGCTCCGAACGGCTCCCGCTCAGCCTCACCATCGGTGCCTGGCTGGTCGGGCGCACCGGCACCGAGTTGCCCCGGCTGGCCCGGTCCGTGGCCGCCGACGCCCCGCCGTCGCAGTGCGCGGCGCTCGGCGCGGATCTCGTGCACCGGGCCGAGCGCCGTACCGCCCTGCTGGTGCTCGGGGACGGGTCGGCCTGCCGGGGCGAGAAGTCCCCCGGCTACGCCGACCCGCGCGCCGAGGCGTACGACGACGGGGTCGCCCGGGCCCTGGCCGACGCGGACGCCGACGCCCTGCTCGGCCTGGACGAGGTTGTGTCGGCGCAGCTCAAGGCCGCCGGACGGGCGCCCTGGCAGGTGCTGGCCGGCGCGGTCCGCGCGGTGGGTGGCGACTGGCGCGGCGAGTTGCTGCACCACACGGCGCCCTACGGCGTCGCCTACCTCGTGGCCTGCTGGGAGCCGGCGTGACCGGCCCCACCGGGGCAGCCGTCGGGGGGCCGCCCACGGTCGTCGCCGTCGTCGGGCCGACCGCCGCCGGCAAGTCGGCCCTGAGCATCGCCCTGGCGCACGCCCTGCACGGCGAGGTGGTCAACGCCGACTCGATGCAGCTCTACCGGGGCATGGACATCGGCACCGCCAAGCTCACCCCCGCCGAGCGCGGGGCCGTGCCCCACCATCTGCTCGACATCTGGGCGGTCACCGAGCCCGCCAGCGTCGCGCAGTACCAGCGGCTGGCCCGTGCGGCCATCGACGACATCCTGCGTCGCGGGCGGGTGCCGCTGCTCGTCGGCGGCTCCGGTCTGTACGTGCGGGCCGTGCTGGAGCGGTTCGAGTTTCCGGGCACCGACCCGGCCGTCCGCGAACGGCTGGAGCGCGAGCTGGCCGACGCCGGGCCGGCCCCGCTGTACGCCCGGCTGCGGGCTGCCGACCCGGACGCGGCGGCCGGCATCCTGCCGGGCAACGGCCGGCGGATCGTCCGGGCGTTGGAGGTCATCGAGCTGACCGGGGCGCCGTTCACGGCGTCGCTGCCCGAGCCCGCGCCGCACTACCCGGCGGTGCAGATCGGCGTCGACCTGGACACCGCGCTGCTCGACGAGCGGATCGCGCTGCGCGTCGACCGGATGTGGGCCGACGGCCTGGTCGCCGAGACCCGCGAGCTGGTCGGGCAGGGCCTGCCAGAGGGGCGTACCGCCAGCCGGGCCCTCGGGTACCAGCAGGTCCTGCGGTTCCTCGCCGGCGAGCTGACCGAGGCGCAGGCACACGACGAGACCGTCCGGGCCACCCGCCGCTTCGTCCGCCGGCAACGTTCCTGGTTCCGCCGCGACCCGCGGATCCACTGGTTCGACGCGGCCTCACCCACCCTGGTGACCGATGCCCTGAAGGTGGCTGAGGCCGCTACGCGATGATGGGGGCGTGGAGTTCACCAAGGGGCACGGCACCGGCAACGACTTCGTGATCCTGCCCGACCCGGACGGCGCGCTCGATCTGAGCCCCGACCTGGTCGCGGCGATCTGTGACCGGCGACGCGGCATCGGTGCGGACGGCGTGCTGCGGGTGGTGAGGGCGGCCCGGCACCCCGAGGGGGTCGCCCTGGCGGGCGAGGCCGAGTGGTTCATGGACTACTGGAACTCCGACGGCTCGTTCGCCGAGATGTGCGGCAACGGCGCCCGGGTCTTCGTCCGCTACCTGCTGGAGACCGGGTCGGCCGCGCCGTCCGGTGCGGCGCTGCCGGTGGCCACCCGGGCCGGCGTCGTGCGCGCGCGGGTCGAGGGGGAGGGCGTCGCCGTGGAGATGCGTCACCCCCGGCTGTACGACACGTCCACCGCCACCCTCGGCCACCTGACCCTGGCCGGCACCGCAGTGGACGTGGGCAACCCGCACCTGGTGTGCCCGCTGCCGGCCGGGCTGGAGCTGACGGCGCTCGACCTGACCAGGCCGCCGGAGGTGGACACGGCGGTCTTCCCGGCCGGCGTCAACGTCGAGTTCACCGCACCGGGCGAGCCGGTCGACGGCACCGACCGCCACGTCCGCATGCGGGTGTACGAGCGGGGAAGTGCGGAGACGCTCTCCTGCGGCACCGGCGCCTGCGCGGTGGCCGCAGTGGCCCTGCGGGACGCGCACCGGGACACCGGCGTGGTCGCGGTCGACGTTCCCGGCGGCCGCCTCACCGTGACGGTGACCGGTGACTCCTGCTGGCTCTCCGGCCCCGCCACCCTGGTCGCGACCGGCCACCTGACCCGCCCCGCGCTCTCCCGTCCCTGACCTACGGCGTGGCGCTGGCGGTGGCGGCGACCTCGGGCAGGTCGGCGGGACCCGGGTCGGCGGCCGGCGGGATGGCCGCGCCCGGGTTCTGCGCGGCGGCGCGGACAGCCGCCGCGACCGCCGGGGCCACCCGCGGGTCGAACACACTGGGCACGATCACCGTCGGGTTGATCTTCTCCTCGCCGACCACGTCCGCGATGGCGCGGGCGGCGGCGAGCGCCATCTCCTCGGTGAACTCCTCGGCGTGCGCGTCCAGCATGCCCCGGAACACGCCGGGGAAGGCGAGCACGTTGTTGATCTGGTTCGGCTGGTCGGAGCGGCCGGTGGCGACCACCGCGGCGTGCTTGCGCGCCTCCCGGGGATCCACCTCCGGGTCGGGGTTCGCCAGCGCGAACACGATCGCGTCCGGCGCCATCGTGGCGACGTCGTCACCGGTCAGCAGGTTCGGTGCGCTCACCCCGATGAAGACGTCCGCGCCGCGGACCGCCCCGGCCAGGTCGCCCGAGTAGTTGTCCCTGTTGGTGTTCTCGGCCAGCCACTGCCAGGCCGGGTTGAGCCCGGTCAGGCCGCGGTGCAGGGCGCCCTGCCGGTCGTACGCGACGATGTCGCCCACGCCCTGCCGCAGCAGCAGCTTCATGATCGCGGTGCCGGCCGCGCCCGCGCCGGACACCACCACCCGTACGTCCGCGAGTTGCTTGCCCACCACGCGCAGCGCATTGGTCAGCGCCGCGAGCACGCAGATCGCGGTGCCGTGCTGGTCGTCGTGGAAGACCGGGATGTCCAGCGCCTCGCGCAGCCGGGCCTCGATCTCGAAGCAGCGCGGCGCGGCGATGTCCTCCAGGTTGATCCCGCCGTACGCGGGCGCGATCGCCTTCACGATCGCCACGATCTCGTCGGTGTCCTGGGTGTCGAGCACCACCGGCCAGGCGTCCACCCCGCCGAAGCGCTTGAACAGCGCCGCCTTGCCCTCCATCACGGGCAGCGACGCGGCCGGACCGAGGTTGCCCAGGCCCAACACCGCCGAGCCGTCGCTGACCACCGCGACCGTGTTGCGCTTGATGGTCAGTCGACGGGCGTCGGCGGGGTTCTCCGCGATGGCCTGGCAGACCCGCGCCACCCCCGGGGTGTACGCCCGGGACAGTTCGTCCCGGTTGCGCAACGCCACCTTCGGGCTGACCTCGATCTTGCCGCCGAGGTGCAGCAGGAAGGTGCGGTCGGAGACCTTCCGCACGTCCACCCCGTCGAGGGCGGTGAGGGCGTCGACCACCTGGTCGGCGTGCCCCGCGTCGGCCGTGTCGCAGGTCAGGTCGACGATCACGTGGCTGGGGTCGGAGTCGACCACGTCCAGGGCGGTGACGATTGCCCCCGCCTCGCCGACGCAGGTGGTCAGTCGCCCGATGGAGGAGGCGTCGGCCGGCACCGCGATCCGGATCGTGATCGAGAATCCGGCGCTGGGCAGTCGGGTGATGGCCACGGTGTCCCTCCGTCGACGCTGAACGGCTCGCCTCGCATTTCTACTCGGCCCTTCCGCCCCGCCGGCATCCGCCCCCGCTACCGGCGGGTACGGCAGCGGGCATATACCGGGTGCGTCGGACGTTGGCACATGTCAGGATTGTTTTCTACGTGCCCCAGAGCGACAGGAGATGCGAGTTTGCGAGACCAGGAGACCTACGAACCGTTCGAGGACGACGAGCTGACGGCCACCACGGGCGAGTTCGAGCTGTCGGAGCGGCAGGCGCTGCGGCGGGTCCCCGGCCTCTCGACCGAGCTCACCGACATCACCGAGGTCGAGTACCGGCAGCTCCGGCTGGAGCGGGTCGTGCTCGTCGGAGTGTGGACCGAGGGCACGCAGGACGACGCCGACAACTCGTTGGCCGAGCTGGCGGCGCTGGCCGAGACGGCCGGCTCGCAGGTGCTCGAGGGGCTGATCCAGCGGCGCAACCGGCCCGACCCGGCCACCTACGTCGGCCGGGGCAAGGTCGACGACCTGGGCGCCGTGGTGCTGTCGACCGGCGCCGACACGGTGATCTGTGACGGTGAGCTGTCGCCGTCGCAGCTGCGCAACCTGGAGCAGCGCACCAAGGTCAAGGTGGTCGACCGCACCGCCCTGATCCTCGACATCTTCGCCCAGCACGCCAAGAGCAAGGAGGGTAAGGCGCAGGTCGAGCTGGCCCAGCTCGAATACCTGCTGCCCCGCCTGCGCGGTTGGGGTGAGTCGCTGTCCCGGCAGACCGGTGGTTCCGGTCGCGGCGGCGGCGCCGGTGGCGGTGTGGGCCTGCGCGGTCCCGGTGAGACCAAGCTGGAGACCGACCGGCGGCGCATCCGCACCCGCATCGCGCGGCTGCGCCGGGAGATCAAGGGCATGCGGACGGTACGCGAGACCAAGCGCGCCCGCCGTGCCCGCAACGCGGTGCCCTCGGTCGCCATCGCCGGCTACACCAACGCCGGCAAGTCCAGCCTGCTCAACCGGCTCACCGGCGCGGGCGTCCTGGTGGAGAACGCGCTGTTCGCCACGCTCGACCCGACCACCCGCAAGGCCACCACGTCCGACGGGCGGCTCTACACCCTGTCGGACACGGTGGGCTTCGTCCGGCACCTGCCGCACCAGATCGTCGAGGCGTTCCGTTCGACGCTGGAGGAGGTCGCCGAGTCGGATCTTGTGGTGCACGTCGTCGACGGCACCCATCCCGACCCCGAGGAGCAGGTCCGGGCGGTCCGCGAGGTGTTGGCCGAGGTCGGCGCCGACCGGCTGCCGGAGCTGCTGGTGGTCAACAAGACCGACGCCGCCGACGAGGAGACCCTGCTGCGGCTCAAGCGCCTGTGGCCGGAGGCGGTGTTCGTCTCCGCGCACAAGGGGCGGGGGCTCGCCGCGCTCCGCGACACGATCGAGCAACGGCTGCCCCGCCCCGCGGTCGAGGTGCGCGCCGTGCTGCCCTACGACCGGGGCGACCTGGTGGCCCGGGTGCACCGGCAGGGCGAGGTGCTCAGCACCGCCCACCTGCCGGAAGGCACGCTGCTGCACGTGCGGGTGGGGGAGGCGCTCGCCGCCGAGCTGGCACCGTACCGGGCCGGCGCGGAGCAGCCGGTCACGGCCTCCGCGTAGCGGTCCCCAGCGTCACCCGGGCGAAACCTGAGGCATGCGACACTTGCAGGATGCGCCGCGCTGTCTCCTCGGTCACCGTCGCCCTCGGCCTGTTCGGGGCGACGGTGGCGTACCCCGGTGCCGCCGCCGTCGCGGCACCGCTCCCGGCCGTGTCCTCGGTGTCGTTGTCGGCGTCGCTGCCGGTGGAGGCCCTGCCGGCCGCCGCACCGGGCAAGAAGCGGTGCGCGGTGACCGATCCCCGGCTGCGCGAGCTGTCGGGGCTCGTCGCCACCCGCGACGGCTACGTCGTGGTCAACGACGGCACCGAGGTGGAGAACCGTAAGCGGGTCTTCTACCTCGACGCGGACTGCGAGGTCACCCGCGAGGTGCGCTACTCCGGGGCGGGTCCGTTCGACACGGAGGATCTGGCCCTTTCCCCCGACGGCAAGACGTTGTGGATCGCCGACACCGGCGACAACGCCCTGAGCCGGGAGCGCCGGGAACGGGTGGCCCTGTGGAGCATGCCGGTCGCCGGCAGCCGGCAGCCCGTGCTGCACCGGTTGTCGTATCCGGAGAACAAGCCGCACGACGCCGAGGCGTTGCTGATCAACGGCGACGGCGCTCCGCTGATCATCACCAAGGTCACCGCCGGCACGGCCGAGATATACACCCCGGCCGCGGCGATGAAGCGCGGTGACACCGCGCCGGTGCCGATGAAGAAGGTCGGCGACATCGAACTGCCCCGCACGGAGACCGAGAACCCGCTGAGCACGTTCGGCCGGGTCGCGATCACCGGGGCCGCCCGGTCGCCCGACGGCTCCCGGGTGGTGCTGCGCACCTACGCCGACGCCTTCGAGTACGACGTCTCCGACGGCGACGTGGTCGCCGCGCTGACCACCGGCGAGCCCCGGGTGACCGCGCTGACCGACCCGTTCGGCGAGGCGATCAGCTACTCCCCCGACGGGAAGACCTTCCTGACGGTGTCGGAGGCGAGCCGGTTGGAGGACGACGAGCCGGTCGACATCCTGAGCTACACCCCCTCCACCGAGGGGGCGAAGCCGCTGAGCGGGGCGGCCGACGAGGAACGGAAGGCCGCCGGGCAGTCCTGGTTCGCCAGTCTCACGCTGGACGACATCACCTACCTGATCGCGGCCGTGGGGGTGCTCGGCGCGCTGCTGGTCGGCGCGGGGATCACCGGCATCGTCCGGGCCCGCCGCAGGCCGGCCCCGCTGTCCGACAAGCCCTCGGGTCGGGAGCCCGACGGCGGCGTCGACGGCCCTTTCCCGGTGGGCGACAACCGGCAGCGCGGCGGGGTCTACGGCGGCGGGTCGCCCGGTGGGACTGCTCCGGCAGGGGGCGGGGGAGCCGTGTACGGCGGTGCCCGCCCGGCCGGCGGCGGCGTCTACGGCGGCGCCCGCCCGGCCGGTGGAGCCGGCGTGTACGGCGGCGCAGGGCGCTCCGGCGGCGGACGCCAGGGCGGTGGCGTGGCCGGCGGTGGCGTGCCGGTGAGCGGTCGGGACGGTGCTCCGGGCGGTGGTCGTCGCGGTGACGCTCCGGGAGGCGCCCGTGGTGGCGCTCCGGTCCGTGGGCGGCCCTCCGGCGGCGTCTACGGCGGCGGCCGGCCCGCTGGCGACCAGCAGGGCGGCGGGTACGGCGGCGGCCGGGCGGAGCCTCCCCGTCGGGGGGGCCCGGAGCAGGACCCGAGGGGGCAGCGCCCGGCGCGTTGGCGCGAGGACGGCCGGCACGCGGACGTGCCCGACACCGGCGGCGGGTACGGCTACCAGGGCGACCGCTACTGAGCCGGCGCGGGGTCAGATCCGGCGCAGCACCGCGACGACCCGGCCCATGATCACGGCGTCGTCGCCGGGGATCGGGTCGAAGGCCGGGTTCTGCGGCATCAGCCAGACGTGCCCGTCGCGCCGGCGGTAGGTCTTCACCGTGGCCTCGCCGTCGAGCATGGCGGCGACGATCTCACCGGAGTCGGCGGTCGGCTGTTGCCGCACCACGACCCAGTCGCCGTCGCAGATCGCGGCGTCGAGCATCGAGTCACCCTTGACCTGGAGCATGAAGACCTCGCCCTCGCCGACCAGCTCGCGGGGCAGGGGGAAGACGTCCTCCACCGACTGCTCCGCGAGGATCGGGCCACCGGCGGCGATCCGGCCGAGCATCGGCACGTAGGCCGGGGTGGGCCGCTGGGAGCGGCTCAGCTCGTCGTCGACGTGGTCGTTGGGGGAGCGGACGTCCACCGCGCGCGGCCGGTTCGGGTCGCGGCGCAGGAAGCCCTTCTTCTCCAGCTCCTTGAGCTGGTAGGCGACGCTGGACGGCGACACGAGCCCGACGGCCTCGCCGATCTCGCGCACGCTCGGCGGGTAGCCGTGGCGCTCGACCCAGGTGCGGATGAAGTCGAGGATGCGGCGCTGCCGGGCGGTCAGGTCGACGGTCACCGGGTCGGGGAACGAACTGACCACCGGGGTGACGGCGCGGACGGCGGGCTGCCCGGCCCGGCTGCGCGCGGCGCTGCGGCGTCGGGTGGCCGGTGGACCCGCCTCGGTGATCTGCTGCGGGTTCTTCGGCCGGCTTGCCCGGTCGTCGGTCACGTCCGTCCTCCCTGGTCGGCGCTGGGTGCCTCGGCGGCTCGTGGTGCACATGGTGGGTGGGGTCCGGCGAACCCCGTGGGGGGGCCGCGACCGGTTGATCCTGACCGTATCGGTGAGATCGGTCATTTTCAAACATCTGTACGACCTTGTCGGCGTGTCGGGTTGAAAACGCTGTTGTCTCGAACGGGTGTTCTGATAAATGGTACGTCGACTCGAACGGGTGTTCCATGTCGCCCGATCGGCGGGTGACGCCGGCTGGGCGGACGGTAACCGGCGGCGGCGTGTCACGTTGGGCCCCTCGGGTCGCCCCGTGCGGGTGGACGCGGGTGACGCGCCGGACACGCCGGCCAACTTGACCGCCGTTCGCCGGCCGCTTACGGTCAACCCCTAGATGTAGTAGTCACACGGGCGTAAGTCGCCTACAGGTTGGGTTCGACTACCGACCGCACTCCCGTACCGTCGAACCGGCGGCCGTCCCTCGGGGCGGTTCCGCCGCGTCGTCGTGTGCCCGGGAGGCGGCCGATGCGGCCCACGGTCGACGGAGGAGGTCGGGCGAGATGCGGTGTCCGTACTGCCGGCACGCCGACTCCCGGGTCGTCGACTCGCGGGAGGCCGACGACGGTCAGCTCATCCGGCGGCGGCGGTCCTGCCCGGAGTGCGGCAAGCGGTTCACCACCGTCGAGGAGGCGGTGCTCGCGGTGGTCAAGCGCAGCGGGGTGACGGAGCCGTTCAGCCGCACGAAGATCGTCGGCGGGGTGCGCAAGGCGTGCCAGGGCCGGCCGGTGGACGAGGACTCGATCGCTCTGCTCGCGCAGAAGGTCGAGGAGACCGTCCGGGCCAAGGGGGCCGCCGAGATCCCCAGCCACGAGGTGGGCCTGGCCATCCTGGGCCCCCTACGGGACCTGGACGAGGTGGCCTACATGAGGTTCGCCAGCGTCTACCGGTCGTTCGACTCGCTCGCCGACTTCGAGCGCGAGATCGAGTCGTTGCGGGCCGCGGCCCGCGCCCGCGAGGGCGCCGGGGCGGCCGAGGCCGCCGGCCTCACCAGCTGAAGTTCTTCGCAAGGCAATGACAGTCGGCGCGCGGGGCAACCGCGCGGATGAGGGGGCGGATGAGATGTCGGGGGATGGTGTGACAACAAGCAGGGCACGCAGCAAGGCCGGCGCAGGGCTGAAGGTCGAGCGGGTCTGGACGACCGAGGGTGTGCACCCGTACGACGAGGTCGCCTGGGAACGGCGCGACGTCGTGATGACGAACTGGCGGGACGGCTCGATCAACTTCGAGCAGCGCGGGGTGGAGTTCCCCGAGACCTGGAGCGTCAACGCGGCGAACATCGTGACCACCAAGTACTTCCGGGGGGCCGTGGGCACCCCCGAGCGGGAGTGGTCGCTGCGGCAACTGATCGACCGCGTGGTCACCACCTACCGCACGGCCGGCGAGGAGCACGGCTACTTCGCCTCCCCGGCCGACGCCGAGGTGTTCGGCCACGAACTGACCTGGATGCTGCTGCACCAGGTGTTCAGCTTCAACTCGCCGGTGTGGTTCAACGTCGGTACGCGGTCACCGCAGCAGGTCAGCGCGTGTTTCATCCTCGCCGTCGACGACTCGATGGACTCCATCCTGGACTGGTACAAGGAGGAGGGGCTGATCTTCAAGGGCGGTTCCGGCTCCGGGGTGAACCTGTCCCGGATCCGCTCGTCCCGGGAGCTGCTGTCCTCCGGCGGTAACGCCTCCGGTCCGGTCAGCTTCATGCGCGGTGCGGACGCCTCCGCCGGCACCATCAAGTCCGGCGGTGCCACCCGGCGCGCGGCGAAGATGGTCATCCTCGACGTGGACCACCCGGACATCCAGGAGTTCGTGGTCACCAAGGCGCGCGAGGAGGACAAGATCCGCGCGCTGCGTGACGCCGGGTTCGACATGGACCTCGGCGGCACCGACATCGTCAGCGTGCAGTACCAGAACGCCAACAACTCCGTCCGGGTCTCCGACGAGTTCATGACGGCGGTGGAGAACGGCGGCGGGTTCGACCTGCGGGGTCGGCTCGACGGGGCGACCATCGAGACGATCGACGCGAAGAAGCTGTTCCGCTCCATCTCCGAGGCCGCCTGGGAGTGCGCCGACCCCGGCCTGCAGTACGACGACACGATCAACGACTGGCACACCTGCCCGGAGACCGGCCGGATCACCGCGTCCAACCCGTGCTCGGAGTACCTGCACCTGGACAACTCCTCGTGCAACCTCGCCTCGCTCAACCTGATGAAGTTCCTCCGCGCCGACGGCGGCTTCGAGGTGGAGAAGTTCGTCCGCAGCGTCGAACTGGTCATCACCGCGATGGACATCTCGATCTGCTTCGCCGACTTCCCGACCGAGAAGATCGGCGAGACCACCCGCGCGTACCGGCAGCTCGGCATCGGGTACGCCAACCTCGGCGCGCTGCTGATGGCCTCGGGCCTGCCGTACGACTCGGAGCAGGGCCGTTCGGTCTCCGCAGCGATCACCTCGCTGATGACCGGCACCGCGTACCGCCGCTCGGCCGAGCTCGCCGGCATCGTCGGCGCGTACGACGGCTACGCCCGCAACGCGGAGCCGCACAAGCGGGTCATGCGCAAGCACGCCGCCGCCAACGACGAGATCAGGCCGTCCGGCACGGTGGCGACCGCGATCGTCCGGGAGGCCACGAAGCAGTGGACCCAGGGCAACAAGATCGGTGACCGGTTCGGCTGGCGCAACTCGCAGGCCAGCGTGCTCGCCCCGACCGGCACCATCGGCCTGATGATGGACTGCGACACCACCGGCGTGGAGCCGGACCTGGCGCTGGTCAAGTTCAAGAAGCTGGTCGGCGGCGGCTCGATGCAGATCGTCAACCAGACCGTGCCGCGTGCCCTGCGCAGCCTCGGCTACCCCGAGGAGCAGGTCGAGGCGATCGTCGAGCACATCGCCGACCACGGCCACGTCGTGGACGCCCCCGGTCTGAAGCCGGAGCACTACCCGGTCTTCGACTGTGCGATGGGTGAGCGGTCCATCGCGCCGATGGGTCACGTGCGGATGATGGCGGCCGTCCAGCCGTTCATCTCGGGTGCCATCTCCAAGACGGTCAACATGCCCGAGGCGGCCACCGTCGAGGACGTCGAGAAGATCTACTTCGAGGGCTGGAAGCTCGGCCTGAAGGCCCTGGCCATCTACCGGGACAACTGCAAGGTCGGCCAGCCCCTGTCGGTGGCGAAGCCGAACAAGACCGCGTCGCCGGTCGAGGCCCCGGCCGCCGAGGTCGAGAAGGTCGTGGAGAAGGTCGTCGAGTACCGCCCGGTGCGCAAGCGGCTGCCGAAGAAGCGTCCCTCCGAGACCATCTCCTTCTCCGTCGGCGGGGCCGAGGGCTACCTGACCGCCTCGTCGTACCCGGACGACGGCCTCGGCGAGGTCTTCCTCAAGATGTCGAAGCAGGGTTCGACCCTGGCCGGCGTGATGGACGCCTTCTCGGTGGCCATCTCCATCGGCCTCCAGTACGGCGTCCCGCTGGAGACGTTCGTCAGCAAGTTCACCAACATGCGCTTCGAGCCGGCGGGCATGACCGACGACCCGGACGTGCGGATGGCCGCTTCGGTGATGGACTACATCTTCCGCCGGCTGGCGCTGGACTTCCTGCCGTACGAGCGCCGCGCGGAACTGGGCATCTTCACCGCCAGGGAGCGGGCCGCCCAGTTGGCGGCCGAGGCGGAGGCAGAGGCGAGCGGTGCGGACCTCACCGCGATGGCCGCCTCCGCCCCGGTCGAGGTGCCGGCCGAGTCGAAGACCGGCCCGGTCGCCCAGCCGGCCCAGGAGACCGCCGACATCGCCGCCGCCGCGCCGGCGCCGCCGGTGGGCTCCAGCACCGAGCTGCTGGAGGCCGTGATCGGCAAGGCCGCCGACGCTCCGCTGTGCTTCACCTGCGGTACGAAGATGCGCCCGGCCGGCAGCTGCTACGTCTGTGAGGGCTGCGGCTCCACCAGCGGCTGTAGCTGACCCAGGTGCGGCAGGGGCGGGTGGACCGGTGAAACTCCGGTCCACCCGCCCTCGCTGTGCCGAGGCCGGGGGAGCGGCGCACCTCGCCGGCTCCCGGTCAGGTTCGGCCCTAGACTCGCCCGGTGAGTGGAGAGCGCCTGCCGCTGGCACCTCGGGCCCTGACCGAGCCGCATCCGTCCCGGCTGTCGCCCGAGCACCCCGACCAGGAGCGGATCCTCGCCGCGCACACCGCCGCGCTGGCCGCCGGCGACGCCGGTTACACCGACCCGGCCACCGGTCTGTTCGTGCTCACCGCCGGCTTCCTGGCCCGCCGGGGCACCTGCTGCGGGCGAGGATGCCGGCACTGCCCGTACGTCGACGACCCACCTGCGCGGTGAACCGTCGACCTACCCGGACCGACGCGGGGTGACGCAGCAACCCCGTGACAACTTCCGGCGCGGGGTGCAGCGGTCGCCCGCCGTGGTCACCTGGCGGCGACGAAGACCCGGGAGGGTCACCTGGCGGCGACGAAGACCCGGGAGGCCACCTCGCGGGGCAGTCGGACCCGGTCACCGGAACGGTCGATGGAGACCCCGTCGCGCTCCTGCGCCACGGTGACCGTCGCGCCCGGGTCGACCCCGGCCGCGTGCAACTGCCGCAGCACGTCCGCGTCGGTCTGCACGCTCTCGCAGATCCGCCGCACCACGACCGGGCCGCTCAGGCCGGGGAAGGCCAGGTTGCGCTCCGTCTCGGCCGACTCGCTGCTGGCCGGCTCGGGCGAGCCCAGCTCCTCCAGCCCGGGGATCGGGTTGCCGTACGGCGAGCGGGTCGGCCGGTTGAGCAGGTCGTACACCCGCTTCTCGACCGCGTCGCTCATCACGTGCTCCCAGCGGCAGGCCTCCTCGTGGGCCTCCTCGTAGGGCATCCCGATCACGTTGACCAGCAGCAGTTCGGCGAGCCGGTGCTTGCGCATCACGGCGACGGCGGTGCCGCGGCCCAGCGGGGTCAGCGCAAGATGCCGGTCGCCCTCGACGGTGAGCAGACCGTCGCGCTCCATCCGGGCGACGGTCTGGCTGACGGTGGGGCCACTCTGGTGCAGTCGCTCGGCGATCCGGGCGCGCAGCGGCGGCACGCCCTCCTCCTCGAGTTCGAGGATGGTGCGCAAGTACATCTCGGTCGTGTCGACCAGGTCGTGAGACTTCATTTTGTCAGCGGCCCTCCGGCCGTCGATGCTACCCCGCCGTGGACGATCGACCGCAGGTGAACCGCGGGGTGCCGTTGCGCGATGGTGTTGACTGGTCGGCATGTCCGGAACCGACGATCCGCTGGTCGAGGCCGAAGACCTCGCGGCCGAGCTCGACCGTGCCGACCCGCCCACCCTGCTCGACGTCCGCTGGCGGCTCGCCGGGCCGCCCGGCGGCGAGGACTACGCCGCCGGGCACCTGCCCGGCGCGGTCTTCGTCGACCTGGACACCGCCCTGTGCGGGCCGCCCGGCCCGGCCGGCCGGCACCCGCTGCCCGACCCGGCCGCGTTGCAGTCGGCGCTGCGGGCCGCCGGGGTGCGGACCGATCACCCCGTCGTCGTGTACGACGGCGGTGACGGCATGTCCGCCGCCCGTGCCTGGTGGACGCTGCGCTGGGCCGGGCACCGGCCGGTGCGGCTGCTGCACGGTGGCTGGCCCGCCTGGGTGGCCGCCGGCCTGCCCACCTCCACGCGGGTCCTCGCCCCGGCCCCGGGCGACGTGCGGGTACGCCCCGGCGCGTTGCCCGTGCTCGACGCCGACCGGGCCGCCGCGCTCGCCGCGGCCGACGACGCCGTCCTGCTCGACGTACGCGCCGCGGCCCGTTACCGGGGCGAGACCGAACCGGTCGATCCCGTCGCCGGGCACGTGCCCGGTGCGGTGAACCTGCCGGCCGGCGAGTACGTGGCCGACGGCCGGTTCCCGGCCGTCGGGGCGCTGCGGGAGCGGTTCGCCGCCGCCGGGGTCGTCGAGGGCCGTCCCGTGGGGGCGTACTGCGGGTCGGGGGTGACCGCCGCGCAGGCGGTGCTCGCCCTGCACCTGGCCGGTCGCCCCGACGCCGGGCTCTACGTCGGCTCGTGGAGCGAGTGGGTGGCCGACCCGGAGCGGCCGGTGGCGACGGGCCCGACAACCGGGTCGTGACCGGGGCGTTCCGGTTGTCCGTGCGACGATGGGCAGATGTCCGACGACACGGTGGTGGTGTGGGACGAGGCACTGCTCGCCTACGACCTCGGTGACCATCCGCTCGACCCGGTGCGGGTGGAGCTGACCGTCGCGCTCGCCCGGGAACTGGGCGTTCTGCAGCGGCCCGGGGTGCGGCTGGTCGTGCCCGAGCCGGCCGACGACGAGACTCTGGCCCGGGTGCACGACGTCCGCTACCTCGGCGCGGTGCGGATCGCGCCCCGCGACCCGTTGTTCGCCGGGTTCGGCCTGGGCACCTCCGACAACCCGGTGTTCGACGGCATGCACGAGTCGAGCGCGCTGATCGCCGGCGCCAGCGTGGCCGCCGCCGAGGCGGTGTGGCGGGGCGAGGCCCGCCGCGCCGTCAACGTGGCCGGAGGGCTGCACCACGCCATGCCGGCCCGGGCGGCCGGGTTCTGCGTCTACAACGACCCGGCGGTCGCCATCGCCCGGCTGCTCGACCTGGGCGCGCAGCGGGTCGCGTACGTCGACGTCGACGTGCACCACGGCGACGGGGTGCAGCAGATCTTCTGGAACGACCCCCGGGTGCTCACCGTCAGCCTGCACGAGACGCCCCTGGCGCTGTTCCCCGGCACCGGGTTCCCCGACGAGACCGGCGGGCCGGGCGCGGAGGGCAGCGCGGTCAACGTGCCGCTGCCGCCGGGCATCGACGACGCCGGGTGGCAGCGCGCCTTCCACGCGATCGTCCCGTCGGTGCTGCGCGCGTTCCGGCCGCAGATCCTCGTCACCCAGTGCGGGGCGGACGCCCACCGCAACGATCCCCTGGCCGACCTGCACCTGTCGGTGGACGGGCAGCGCGCCACCTACCTGGCCCTGCGGGCGCTGGCCGACGAGTTGTGCGAGGGCCGCTGGGTGGCCACCGGTGGCGGCGGGTACGCGCTGGTCGAGGTGGTGCCGAGAGCGTGGACGCACCTGCTGGCCGTGGCGACCGGCGCACCGCTGGACCCGGCGACGCTGACCCCGCCGGCCTGGCGGGCGTTGGCGGCGGCCCGCCGGCCGGGCCACGAGGTGCCGTTGCGGATGACCGACGGGGTGGACCCCCGCCACGAGCCGTGGCAGCCGACGGGCGAACCCACGGCGGTGGACCGGGCCATCGCGGCGACCCGCAAGGCGGTGTTCCCGCTGCTCGGGCTCGACCCCCACGACCCGCGCGACTGATCGGCGGATCCGGTGACCACGGTCGACCAGCCGGTGGACGTGCTGCTCAGCGACGGCACCACCGTCCAACTGCGACCCATCGACCCGTCCGACGGGCCGGGCGTCGTGGCCATGCACTCCCGGTTCTCGGAGCGCACCCGTTACCTGCGCTACTTCTCGCCGTACCCGCGCATCCCGGAGCGCGACCTGCACCGGTTCGTCAACGTCGACCACCGCGACCGGGAGGCGTTGGTGGTGCTCGCCGGCGAGCAGATCGTCGCCGTCGGTCGCTACGAGCGGCTCGGCCCCGCGGCCCCCGACGCCGAGGTGGCGTTCGTGGTGGAGGACGCCTACCAGGGGCGGGGCATCGGCTCGGTGCTGCTGGAACACCTGGCCGACGCGGCCCGGCGGCACGGCATCGTGAACTTCGTGGCCGAGGTGCTGCCCGCCAACGGGACGATGCTGCGGGTCTTCTCCGACTTCGGCTACCAGGTGCAACGTCAGTTCGCCGACGGGGTGGTGCACCTGACGTTCCCCATCGCGCCCACCGAGGCGACGCTGGAGGTGCAGCGCGGTCGGGAACACCGCACGGAGGCCCGTTCGATCGCCCGGCTGCTCGCCCCGCGTGGCGTGGCCGTCTACGGGGCCAGCGCCACCGGGCAGGGCGTCGGCGCGGCCGTGCTGGGGCATCTGCGGGACGGCGGTTTCGCCGGGGCGGTGGTGCCCGTGCACCCGACCGCGTCGACGGTGGCCGGGTTGCCCGCGTACCCGTCGGCGGTCGACGCGGGGTCCCCGGTCGACCTGGCCGTGGTGTCGGTGCCGCCCCGTGCCGTGGAGGGGGTGGTCGCCGACGCGGCCGCCGCCGGGGCGCACGGCCTGGTGGTGATCTCCGCGGGCTTCGCCGAGGCCGGTGGGGAGGGGGCCGCCGCGCAGCGGGCGCTGGTCCGGGCGGCCCACGCGGCGGGCATGCGGGTGGTCGGCCCGAACTGTCTGGGGGTGGCCAACACCGATCCGTCGGTACGCCTCAACGCCACGCTCGCCCCTCGGCTGCCGGCGCCCGGCCGGGTGGGCATCTTCAGCCAGTCGGGCGCGTTCGGGGTGGCGTTGCTGGCCGAGGCGGACCGGCGCGGGCTGGGCCTGTCCAGCTTCGTCTCGGCCGGCAACCGGGCTGACGTGTCCGGCAACGACCTGTTGCAGTACTGGCAGGACGACCCCGGCACAGACGTGATCATGTTGTACCTGGAGACGTTCGGCAACCCGCGCAAGTTCGCCCGGCTGGCCCGGCGCATCGGCCGGGACAAGCCGGTGCTGGCGCTGGCCTCGTCCGCCCGACCGCCCGGGGCGGGACAGGTCGCCGGCCCCGACGAGGTGGCGGTGAGTGCCCTGTTCGCCCAGTCGGGGGTGATCCGGGTGGACACGGTGGGCGAACTGCTCGACGTCGGGGTGCTGCTGGCCCACCAGCCGCTGCCGGCGGGCGACCGGGTCGGTGTGGTCGGCAACTCCTCGGCGCTGTGCGGGCTCGCCGCCACCGCCTGTGCCGCCCAGGGCCTCACGGTCGCCGCCGGTTACCCGGTCGACGTGGGGCCCCGGGCCGGCGTCGCCGAGTACGCGGCCGCGCTCGCCGGGGCCGCCGCCGACGAGCGGGTGGACGCGCTCGTGGCCGTGTTCGCCCCGCCGCTGCCGGGGCAGCTCACCAGCGCCGAGGCCGACTTCACCGCCGCCCTGCCCGTCGCGTTCGCCGCCGGCAAGCCCACGGTGGCGACCTTCCTCGTCGGCCGCGCCCCGGCCGGGGTGCCCGCGTACCCCAGTGTGGAGGAGGCGGTGCGGGCCCTGGGCCGCGTCACCGCGTACGCCCGCTGGCTGCGCCGCCCCGCCGGGGTGCTGCCCGAGCTGCCCCGGGTCGACGCGGCGGCGGCGCAGGCCGCCCTGCGCCCCGAGTGCCTCGACCCGGCGGGGCTGCTCACGGCGTACGGCGTCGACGTGGTCGAGTCGGTGCCCGCCAGCTCGGCCGACGGGGCGGTCGAGGCCGCGTACGACCTGGGTTTCCCCGTGGCGTTGAAGGCCGCTGCCGCCGGCCTGCGACACCGGCTCGACCTGGGTGCCGTGCGCCTCGACCTGCCCGACGCGGCGACGGTGCGCCGGGCGTACGCGGAGATGGCGGCGGTCTTCGGCGCGGACGTGCTGGTGCAGCCGATGGTGCCCCCCGGGGTGGCCTGCGTGGTGGAGCTGGTGGAGGATCCGGCGTTCGGGCCGGTGGTCGGTTTCGGGTTGGGTGGGGTCGCCACGGAACTGCTCGGGGACCGGGCGTGGCGGGCGGTGCCGCTGACCGACCTGGACGCCGCCGAGCTGGTCGACGAGCCGCGGGCCGCGCCGTTGCTGCGGGGGCATCGGGGTGCCGCGCCGGTGGACCGGGCGGCGCTGACCGACCTGCTGCTGCGGGTGGGGCGGCTCGCCGACGAGCAGCCCCGGGTGCGGGCGTTGACGTTGAATCCGGTGCTGGCCCGGCCGGACGGCATCTCGGTGTTGCACGCGACCGTGCGGATCGGTTCGGTCGTCGACCGTCCCGACACGGGCCCCCGCCGCCTCTGACGGCCGCCGCGTGGAGCCGGCGACGCCGGGTTCGGGCGCGGCGTGCTCCGGCTGCCGGGTCAGGCCCGCTCGGAGATCTGCTGGACGGCCCAGGCGTTGCCGTCGGGGTCGGTGAAGAAGACGAAGCCCACGTTGTCCAGTGGGTCGGGCACGGGCCGCGGGTTCTTCCCGACGACCTGGATCTCGCTGACCTCGACGCCCCGGTCGACCAGTTCGGCCCGCGCCGCGCGCAGGTCCGGAACCACCAGCTGGAGGCCCTTGAGCGAGCCGGGAGGCATGTCCGGCACGGCCCCCTTGCCGATCACCACCGAGCAGCCGGAGCCGGGCGGGGTGAGCTGCACGATGCGGGTGTCGGCGTCGATCACGGTGTCATGGTCGACGGTGAAGCCGAGCCGGTCGGCGTAGAACGCCTTGGCCCGGTCCACGTCGGAGACGGGCACGATCACCACTTCCAGTGTCCAGTTCACCACGCCTGCCTAGTGGGACACCGCTGCGGGCACAAGGACCGACACGCGCGACGGCCCCGGCGAACCGCCGGGGCCGTCGCGGGCGGACGCGTCAGCAGGCGTACGCCTCCAACCGCTGGGCCCGCTCCGGGGCACGCAGCTTCAGCAGGGTGACCTTCTCGATCTGGCGGATCCGTTCCCGGGACAGACCGAACTCGCGGCCCACCTCGTCGAGGGTGCGCTGCCGGCCGTCGTCGAGGCCGAACCGCAGCCGGATCACGGCCTGCTCCCGCTGGGAGAGGGTGGCCAGCACGATGCTGACCTCGTTGCGCAGTTCTCCGTGCGCGGCGACCTCACCGGGTGCGGCTGCCGGGTCGACCGCGGCGACGAAGTCGCCGAGCGCGCTCTCCCCGTCCTCGCCGACCGCCTGGTCCAGGCTCACCGGCTCCCGGTCGTACGAGATCAGCTCGATCACCTGGAACTCGGGAACGTCCAACGCCCGGGCCACCTCCGCGACGGTCGGCTCCCGGCCCAGCGTCACCGACAGTTCCCGGCGGGCGCGGACCATCCGGTTGACCTGCTCGACCATGTGGACGGGGATGCGGATGGTGCGGGCCTGGTCGGCCATGGCGCGGGTGATGGCCTGGCGGATCCACCAGGTGGCGTAGGTGGAGAACTTGTAGCCCTTGGTGTAGTCGAACTTCTCGACGGCGCGGATCAGGCCGAGGTTGCCTTCCTGGATCAGGTCGAGGAAGGCCATGCCGCGTCCCGTGTACCGCTTGGCGATGCTGACCACCAGCCGCAGGTTCGCCTCCAGCAGGTGGTTCTTCGCGGCCCGCCCCTGCGCGGCGACGAGTTCGAGGTCGGCGCGCAGGCCGGCGGAGACCGGGGTGCAGGTGGTCAGCTTCTCCTCGGCGAACAGCCCGGCCTCGATCCGCTTGGCCAGGTCGACCTCCTGTGCCGCCGTCAGCAGCTTCGTGCGACCGATTCCGTTGAGGTATGCCCGGACCAGGTCGGTGGAGACGCCGCGCTCGTCGGTGGCGTCCAGGTCGGTCAGGGTGTCGGTGCCGAGCTCGGCCTCGGTGGTGCCGGCCGGGCGCATCCGGTGCTCCATCATCTGCAGGGCCATCTCTGTTCTCCCCGTGTCCACGTCTGTGCCGCGTCTTTGCCGGCCCAGTGGTGCCGGTATGACAGACAGCTTGGCGGTCCGGGCGTGAAACGGGAGTGAGGCGATCGCAGAGTTGACAGGAACTTGCGTCTTCGGGGCCGGCCCTGCGGCGCGGGCGGGCCCGCGGCGGGTCGGGCGGCGGCCCTTGTCAGGGGCGGATACCGTGCCAGCGGCCGGCCGACCGGGCCGGCGCGGACCGCCCGCACGGGCGGCCGGGTGAACGGACGACGGAGGAGTGATCGTGGTCTTCAAGCGGCTCATGCAGGCGATGGGCGTGGGCGGCCCGTCGGTGGAGACGGTGCTGGCCAACCCGAACTGCCGCCCAGGTGGCCAGTTGGAGGGCACCGTCCAGGTGGCCGGTGGCGACCACGCCGTCGACGTGACCTACGTGGCTCTCGGGCTGGTCACCCGGGTCGAGGTGGAGAGCGGCGACGACGACTACCAGACCACGCAGGAGTTCCACCGGCAGCACGCCACCGGCGCGTTCCGGTTGGAGGCGGGCCAGCGGTACGACATCCCGTTCCGCTTCGACGTGCCGTGGGAGACCCCGCTGACCGAGCTGTACGGGCAGCACCTGCACGGGATGACCATGGGTCTGCGCACCGAACTGGAGGTGGCGAAGGCCGTCGACAAGGGTGACCTGGACGCGGTCGCGGTGCATCCGTTGCCCGCCCAGGAACGGATCCTGGACGCGTTCCTGCGGTTGGGTTTCCGGTTCGCCCGCGCCGACGTCGAACGTGGCCACATCTACGGCGTACACCAGAGCCTGCCCTTCTACCAGGAGATCGAGTTCGCGCCCGCGCCGCAGTACGCCGGAGCGATCAACCAGCTGGAGGTCACCTTCGTGGCCGACCCGCAGCAGATGCAGGTGGTGCTGGAGCTGGACAAGCGCGGTGGCTTGCTCACCGAGGGCCGGGACACCTTCGGCCGGTTCACGGTGCAGCACGCCACGGCCGAGGGGACGGACTGGACGGCTCAGCTGGACGCCTGGCTGCGCCAGTCCCTCCAGCGCCGGGGACTGTTCGGCTGACGTCGTCCGACCCGCCCCGCCCGGCTCGACCCGGCGGGGCGGGTGAGGTGCTCAGAGGTCCAGCAGGAGGGTGCGGGGACCCACGTTGACGCTCTCCACCAGCATGTGGGCGCGGAAGCGGCCGGTCTCGACCGTCGCGCCGCGCTCCCGCAGCACCCGGACCACCTCGTCGACCAGGGGTTCGGCGATCTCGGCGGGGGCGGCGGCCGTCCAGCTCGGCCGGCGCCCCTTGCGGGCGTCGCCGTAGAGGGTGAACTGGCTGACCACCAGCAGCGGTGCGCCGCTGTCGGCGGCGGACCGCTGCTCGTCGAGGATGCGCAGTTCGTGCACCTTGCGGGCCATGGTGCGGGCGATGTCCACCGTGTCGGCGTGAGTCACCCCGAGCAGCACCAGCAACCCGTCGGTGATCGCGCCGACCACCTCGCCGTCGACCGTGACGCTCGCCCGCGCGACGGTCTGCACCACCGCCCGCATCAGCGCACCACCGCCCCGGCCCCCGTCACGCCCGCACCGGTTCGACGAAGCCGCGCTCGACCAGGTGCGCCACGATCGGGCCGGCGGCCTCCGCCAGCTCAGCCGGCGGGACGTCGTGTGCGGCGGCGAGCAACGCCAACTGGTCGCGCAGCGGCAACCGGCCGTCGGCGCCCCCTACCAGCGCCAGCACCAGCGGGTCGATCTCCTCGCTCCAGCGCAGCCCGTGCGGCATGGCCAGGACCTGCCGGTCCACCGCCCAACCCTCCTCGCCCATGGTCGCCTCCTGACGTAGCTGGAGCCCCTCGGCGGCCTGGTAGCGCGCGTCGAGCAGCTCGTCGGTGTCCCGGGCCCGCAGCCAGTCCTGACGGTCGAACCAGCCGGCGACCCGGTCGCCCATCGGCGCCTCCACCCGCTGGCGCAGCTCCTCCACCCGCACGGGCGGGTCGTCGTGGCCGGCCCGGCGCAGCGAGACGATGCCGAAACCGACCGCTTCCACTTTGTGCGCGTCGAACCAGTCCAGCCAGTCGGCCATCCGCCGGGGGTCGGCGGCCTCGCCGACGTCGGTGAGCCACAGGTTGACGTACGCCATCGGGTCGGCGACCTCGCGCTGGACGACCCAGGCGTCCAGGCCGGTGCCGGTGAACCAGCCCGCCACCCGCTCGTCCCAGTCCTCGCCGGTCACGTGCACCCAGTTGGCCAGGTACTGCATGGTGCCGCCCTCGGTGAGCAGGCCGGGGGCGGCGGCGGCCAGTTCGGCGCCGATGGCGTCACCGACCCGCCCCGAGTCGCGGTAGACGTGCGTGGTGGTGCCGGGGCCCACGACGAACGGCGGGTTGCTCACCACCAGGTCGAAGCGTCGGCCGGCGACGGGGGCGACCATGTCTCCGCGCAGCAGCTCCCAGTCCTGTCCGTTGAGGGCGGCGGTGGTGGCGGCGAAGCGCAGCGCCCGGGCGGACAGGTCGGTGGCGGTGACGTGGCGGGCGTGGGTGGCCAGGTGCAGGGCCTGTACGCCGGAGCCGGTGCCCAGGTCGAGCGCGGTGTCGACGGGACGTCGGACGGTGGCCCCGATCAGCGTCTGGGTCGCCCCGCCGATGCCGAGCACGTGTTCGGCGTGCAACGGCTGGCCCGGCCGGGCGCTGGCCGGTACGTCGGCGAGCACCCACCAGTCGTCGCCGTACGGTTCGAGGTCCAGACCCATGCGCAGCCCGTCGCTGTGCCGCTGGACCAGGCCGGCGGCGAGGGCGTCCTCGATCGACAGGGGCGCGAGCGCGGCGGCGACCGCGGCCTCCGGTTCGGTCTGCTCGCAGATGAACACCCTGATCAGGGTGGCGAGCGGGTCGCGGTCCCCGGTCGCGCGCAGCGCTGCCCGGAAGTCGTTGCGGGCGACTCCGCCGGTGGCCGGTGGCCCGAGCCGCAGGGCGATGCCGTTCGAGGTGAAGTTCGCTGCGACCAGCGCGGCCCGGAGCGCCTCCACCCCGGCGGGGGGCAGCAACATGTCGTGTTCGTCCACGGCTCCATCCTGCCTGGTGCACCTCGGCGGGGGGCACGCTCCCCCGTGACACCCGCCAGAATTCGAAGCCTATCGCTGTCATGTCCATCTATGTAGCGCTAGCATCTGATCCACGTTCATCGATGGAAGCGGTTCTCCGGGCCAGGAGTCCGGTGGGCACGCTCCGGTTATGGAGACACACGATGCGATCTGGGTCCACCGCACGGCGGCGCCTCGTCCGCGCGCTCGCCGTCGTCGCCGCCGCGGCAGTTGTCTCGGCGGCCAGCACGACCCCCGTCCTCGCCGCGCCCACCGGGGAGATCCGCGGCGAGTTCGCCCCGAACGCGATCAGCGGCAGCTACCTCGTCGTCCTGCGGAGCGAGGCGGTCGGCTCCGCCGGCACCTTCGCCGCCCGCACCTCGGTGCCGAACCGGGCCAACGCCCTGGTCAAGCGGTACGGCGGCAGCGTCGCCGACGTCTACAGCGCCGCGTTGACCGGCTTCGCCGCCACGATGAACGCCGGCCAGGCGAAGCGGCTCGCCGCCGACCCGGCTGTCGCGTACGTGGAGCAGGACCAGGTGGTCACCGTCCAGGGCACGCAGAGCAACCCGACCTGGGGGCTGGACCGCATCGACCAGCGCAACCTGCCGCTGAGCCGCAGCTTCACCTACCCGAACACGGCCTCGAACGTGCGGGCGTACATCATCGACACCGGCATCCGGACCAGCCACAGCCAGTTCGGCGGCTGGGCCACCTGGGGCACCAACACGGTGGACAGCAACAACACCGACTGCAACGGTCACGGCACGCACGTCGCCGGCACGGTCGGCGGCAGCACCCACGGGGTGGCCAAGCAGGTCCGCCTGGTGGCGGTGAAGGTGCTCAGCTGCTCCGGCAGCGGCAGCATCACCGGTGTGGTCAACGGCGTGAACTGGGTGACCGCCAACGCGGTCAAGCCGGCCGTGGCGAACATGAGCCTCGGCGGCGGGGCCAGCACCGCGCTCGACAACGCGGTGGCCAACTCGATCAACTCGGGCATCACGTACGCGCTGGCGGCCGGCAACTCCACCGCCAACGCCTGCAACACCTCGCCGGCCCGGACCCGGGCGGCGCTCACCGTCGGCTCCACCACCAGCACCGACGCCCGCTCGTCGTTCTCCAACTACGGCACCTGCCTGGACATCTTCGCCCCCGGGTCGAGCATCACGTCGGCCTGGCACACCAGCGACACCGCGACCAACACGATCAGCGGCACCTCGATGGCCGCGCCGCACGTGGCCGGCGCCGCCGCCCTCGTGCTCTCGGCCAACCCGTCCTACACCCCGGCCCAGGTCGGCAGCTACCTGACCGGCAACGCGACGACCGGCAAGGTGACCAACGCGGGCACCGGTTCACCGAACCGGCTGCTGTTCGTGGTCAACTGACCCGCGTTCCCAGCGCCTGACTTCCCAGCGGCCCGACTTTCCAGCGGCCCGGCGGGCGGGATCCACCCGCCCGCCGGGCCGCCGGCCGCAGACCACGGTGGCGCCAGCACGATCCGGATCTGGCGCGACGCGTCGGCCGTCGTCTCCGCCGAGGCGACCTACCCGACCCGCAGCTCCGCCGGCACGACCTGCCCGGAAGCGGAGGGGAACGCCCGAGCGCTGCCCACCACGTGCACGACGACGTCGCCGCCGACCGGCACCGGGACGGCGTCGTCGAGGATCCGGGCGGTGACCCGAGTGCCGTCCGCCAGCCGCAGCCCCACCAGCGCGTCGTGGCCGTGGAAGTCGTGCCGCAGCACCGTCGCCGGCACCGCGCCCGGCACCGGGTCGAGGCGGACCTGCTCGGGCCGGACCAGGACGGTCACCGGGCCGTCCGGCACCGCGCCGGAGATCGGCACCGGCCCGAGGGCGGTGCGCGCCGTGCCGGCCTCGGCGACGGCCGGCAGCAGCACGGCGTCGCCGACGAAGCTGGCCACCCACGCGTCCACGGGCTCCCGGTAGACGGTCGTGGGGTGCGCCGACTGCACCACCCGGCCGGCGCGCAGCACCACCACCCGGTCGGCGACGGACAACGCCTCACCCTGGTCGTGGGTGACCAGCACACCGGTGGCCCCGTCGGTGCGCAGCGCCTCCCGGACGTCGTGGCGCAGCCCGGCCCGCAACCCCGCGTCCAACGCGCTGAACGGTTCGTCGAGCAGCACCACCGACGGCCGGGGCGCCAGAGCCCGGGCCACCGCGACCCGCTGCTGCTGCCCGCCGGAGAGCTGGTGCGGCATCCGGTCGCCGTACCCGGCGAGGCCGACCAGGGCCAGCACCTCCTCGACCCGGTCGCCGCGCCGGGCGGCCCGGTCCAGGCCGTAGCCGACGTTGTCGGCGACGCTGAGGTGCGGGAACAACGCCCCCTCCTGGGGCACCACCGCGATCCGGCGGCGGTGCGCGGGCAGGTGCCGGCCGCCGCTGGCGACGGGTACACCGTCGATGCTGATCTCACCGGCGTCGACGCGTTCGAAGCCGGCGAGGCAGCGCAACAGTGTCGTCTTGCCACAGCCGGAGGGCCCGAGGACGGCGGTGAGCAGCCCGGACGGCACGGTGAGGTCCACCCCGGCCAGGGCGGTCACCGGGCCGTACCGCTTCACCACGCCGGTCAGCGTGACCTCGCTCATCAGCGGTCCTCCTTGTCGAGCAGGCCGCTGCGGGCCACCAGCAGCCAGGTGGGCAGTGCCGAGATGGCGACGAGCAACGCCGCGTACGGGGCCGCCGCCGCGTACGCGCCCACGGCCGTGCTGGTCCACAGCTCCGTGGCCAGGGTGTCCGTGCCGGTGGGCCGCAGCAGCAGGGTGGCGGGCAGTTCCTTCATGCCGGTCAGGAAGACCAGGGCCGCGCCCGCGCCGATTCCGGGCAGGGTCAGCGGCAGGGTGACCGTCCGCAGCACGGTCAACGGTCCCCGGCCCAGCGACCGGGCGACCTCCTCCAGGCCGGGCGGGGACTGGGCCGCGGCACCCGCCACCGCGCCGACGGCGAGGGGCAGGAAGAGCGTGGCGTAGGCCAGGGCCAGCAGCCACCGGGTCTGGTACAGCGGATACGCGACGGTGATCCCGAAGAAGATCAGGGACAGCCCGATCACCACGCCGGGCAGAGCGTGGGCCAGGTACGCCAGCCGGTCCAGCGCGGTGGCCAGCGGCCCGGCGGCGCGGGCGGTCAGCAGCCCCAGTGGCAACGCCAGAAGCATGGTCAACGCGGCGCCGGCCAGCGAGATGGTCAGCGAGTTGCCGGCGGCGGTGAGCACCTCGGGCAGCGCCCCGGGACGGGACACCCCGGTCGCGAGCCGCCGGGCCAGGCTGAGCGCGGGCACGCCGAGCGCGAGCGCGGCCACGCCGGCCAGCGCCGCCACGGCGGGCCAGCGGGCCACGCCGAGCCGCAGCCGCAGGGCAGGTCGACGGGCGCCGCCGAGGCGGGCGTACCGGGCCCCCCGACGGCGGGTGGCGGTCTCGCCGGTCAGCAGCAGCACGGTCAGCGCCACCAGCACACAGGACAGCACCAGTGCCCCGGTGCGGTCGAAGCCCAGGTCGAAGGCGACGAAGATGGCCCGGGTGAAGGTGTCGGCGCGCAGGATCGACACGGCACCGAAGTCGGAGAGCACGTAGAGCGCGACCAGCAGCGCGCCGGCTGCGGTGGCCGGGCGGATCTGCCGCAGGGTCACGGCGGTGAAGGTCTGCCACCCGGTGCGCCCCAGCGACCGCGAGACCTCCTCCTGGGCCGGGTCCGCGCCGCGCAGCGCCGCCGCGACGGGCAGCAGCACGTACGGGTACGAGCAGAGGGTCAGCACCAGGGCCGCCGGCCAGAAACCCTCCAGCCTGGGCGCGGCGGACACCCAGGCGAACGCGGCGATGTAGGTGGGCACGGCCAGCGGCAGCGCGGCGAGTACGGCGAAGGTGCGTCGGCCGGGCAGGTCGGTGCGGGTGACCAGGAACCCGGTGCCGACGCCGAGCAGCACACAGGCGGTGGTGACCACGGTGGCCAGGCCGAGGCTGCGCACGGCGAGCAGGCCGACGCGGGCGGTCCACAGTTCCGCGACGATCCGGTCGGTGCCGGCCTCGGCGGTGCGTACCGCGAGATAGGCCAGGGGGATCAGGGCCACGGCCACCGCGGCGGTCGAGGCGGCGAGCAGCGCGGGCCTCGGCGCCAGCCGTCGGGCCCGCCCGCGTACGCCGGACAGGGCCGACCCGGGACGGGACGGCCCTGCGGTGGTCGTGGGAGCGGTCAGGGCACCAGCCCCGAGTTCTTGATCATCGTGACGGTGGCGTCCAGCGTGTCCAGGTCGTTCAGGTCGATCGCCGGCACCTTCAGGTCGGCCAGCGGCGGCACGTACGCCGGGCCGGTGACGCCGGCCACGACCGGGTACTCGAACGTCTGCTCGGCGAAGTACTTCTGGGCCTCGGCACCGAGCAGGAAGTCGACGAACTTCTGCGCGTCGCCGTCGCCGGCGGAGCCCGTGAGCACGCCCACGCCCGCGACGTTCACCAGCGCGCCGGTGTCGCCGCCGGGGAAGAAGTGCAGCTTCGCCTTCATCTCCTGCGGGGTGGTGCCCTGCTCCTGGGCGATCTCGCCGAGGTAGTAGTGGTTGACCAGGCCCACCGGGACCGCGCCGCTGTTCACGTCCTCGACGATCTTGATGTTGTTCTCCCGGATCTGCGGGTCGTTGGCCTTCAGCCCGGCCAGGAACTGCTCGGCCTTCGCGTCGCCGTGCTGCACCCGGATCGCGGTGACGAACGCCTGGAACGAGGCGTTGGTCGGAGCGACTGCGACCTTGCCCTTCCAGGCCGGGCCGGTCAGGTCGAACACCGACGCGGGCAACTGGTCGGCCGGCACCAGGTCGGCGTGGTAGGTCAGCACCCGGGCGCGGGCGCTGACGCCCACCCACTGACCGTTGCCGGCCCGGTAGGTCTGCGGCACCTTCGCGAGGGTCGCCTCGGGCAGGGCGGCGAACATGTCCCGCTTGGCCACGGTGCCCAGCGCGCCCGCGTCCTGGGCGAGGAACACGTCGGCGGGGGACCGGTCGCCCTCCTCGACCAGCTGCGCGGCGAGCTGCGAGGTGCTGGCGTACCGGGGCCGGACGGTGATGCCGGTCTGCTCGGTGAACTTCTCCAGCAGTGGCTTGATCAGCTGCTCGTTGCGCCCACTGTAGACGGTGATCTGCTGGTCGTCGGGCTTGCCGGGGTCCGCGGCGCCGTCCTCGTCGGAGCCGCAGGCGACCAGCCCGAACGAGAGCAGGCTTGCGGCGAGCACAGCGGCGGCGCTGCGGCGGGTGACAGACACGGTGACCTCTCCTCCACGGTCGGACGACCGAGCCGAAGTTAGCACAGGCTAACCTCACCGCTAACGCGAGCCGGGCACAGGTCACAGCTCCCGGCCCCGCCCGTGCGGGGGTCGCGCCGGGGGGATCCGGTGTGCCGGCGGCGCCGGTCGTCGCCGAGCCGGCAGGATGGTGCCATGACGCTGTCGCTGCCCATCGAGCCCGCGGCCAACGACCTGCTGCACCGCGATCCGCTCGCCCTGCTGCTCGGGATGACCCTCGACCAGCAGGTGCCGATGGAGAAGGCGTTCTCCTCGCCGTACGTGCTGACCCGGCGGCTCGGTCACGACCTCGACGCCCGGGAGTTGGCCGCGTACGACCCGCAAGCCCTGGTCGAGATCTTCGCCCGCCCACCCGCCCTGCACCGGTTCCCGAAGGCCATGGCGGCCCGGGTGCAGGAGGTGTGCCGGGTGCTGGTGGAGCGCTACGACGGCGACGCGGCGCGGCTGTGGTCCGACGCGGCCGACGGTCGGGAGTTGCTGGCCCGCATCGGGGCGTTGCCCGGATTCGGCAGGCAGAAGGCGCAGATCCTGCTGGCGCTGCTCGGCAAGCGTTTCGACGTACGGCCCGACGGTTGGCGCGAGGCGGCCGGCGGCTACGGCGAGCCGGACGCGTACCGCTCCGTCGCCGATGTCACCGATAACGAGTCGCTGCGTCTCGTGCGGGAGTACAAACAGCAGGTGAAGGCGGCCGCGAGGGCGAACGCCGCCACGGACTGACGCTCCCGCTCCCAGGGGCGGTACGGGGGTGTGATGGCGGGCGAACGCGGCGCGGCGTTGCTGCGGCCGGCGGGCAGCCACCCCCGGGCCACCTTCCTGGAGCTGTTCTTCGACCTGGTGTTCGTCTTCGCGCTGACCCGGGTCTCCCAGCGGCTCATCGACGACATCGCCGGAGGGCCCTTCCTCCTCGGCGTCGTGCACACCCTGATGCTGCTCCTCGCGCTGTGGCTGGTCTGGTCGATCACCACCTGGGTGACCAGCCGGTACGAGCCGGATCGCCTGGTCATCCAGGGTGTCGTGGTCGGCACCATGTTCGGTGCCCTGGTGATGGCGGTGGCTCTGCCCAGGGCGTTCGAGGAACGGTCGGTGTGGTTCGCCGGTGCGTACCTGACCGTGATGATCGGCCGTCCGCTGGTCGTCGCGGCGGCCCTGGGCGGTCATCCGCGCCGGGAGGTGCCGCTGCGCCTCGCGGCCTGGGCGTCGGCCGGCGGGGTGCCCTGGCTGGTGGGCGCGTTCGGCCCCGAGGAGTTGCGCCTGCCGTTGTGGGTGGTGGCGCTGGCGGTCGACTCGACCGGGGCGCTGCTCGGCTGGCCGCTGCCCCGGTGGGGGCCGGCCCGCACGTCGGGCTGGCGGATCGCGGGGGAGCACCTCGCCGAGCGGTACCAGCAGATCTTCCTCATCTCGCTCGGCGAGACGATCCTGGTCATCGGCCTGACCTTCAGCGGCAGGGCGTTCTCGGGGCCGCACGCCGGGGCGTTCGCCGTGGCGTTCGTGACCACGGCCCTGCTGTGGCGGATCTACTTCCACCGGGCCGGTCACCTGCTCGCCGAGGCGTTGCGGCTGGCCCGCTCGCCGGGCCACCTGGGCGCCTCGGCCGGGCGCACCCACCTGTTCATCATCCTCGGGGTGCTGAGCACCGGCGTGGGCTACGAGTTGGTGATCGTCCACCCGTTCGGTCGGATCGACGCGACCTGGCTGGTCTTCATCGTCGGCGGGCCCGCCATCTTCCTGCTCGCGCGGGCCCGGTTCGAGTACGAGATCTTCAACCGGGTCTCGGTGTCCCGGGTGGTCGCGGTGCTGGTGCTCGCGCTGGTCGGCCCGGTGCTGGCGCTGGGCACGCCGATGCTCGCCCTGACGGTGGTCGCGGTGGTGCTGACCGGGGTGGCGGTGACGGACGCGGTGCGCAGCCGGGGCCGGCCACCCGAGCGGGCCGCCTCGCCGCTGGGGCGTACCGACAGCCCTCGCGGCAGGTTCAGCCCCTGAGTGCCGGTCAGACGGCGGGGGAGTGGGCCAGGCGTCGGCGGCGGCGCGTACCCGCTCGTAGGTCTCCAGCGGCAGCCGGACCGAGCGGCTGACCGTCGGGGTGCCGCTGTCGGGGGCCGGGTGGCGGCACCGCCGGGGTTCTCGCATCGCTGCGTCGAATCTCGTCGCTCACCCGGTGCGGGTGACAGGATGGGAACAACCCCGAGGAGGTCCGCGTGAAGCGTCAGGCGTACCAGCCGATCCTCATCACCGACGCCGCACGCAGCCAGGACGACCAGCTCACCAGTCGCCAGCGGCGGTACGTGGTGATGATGGGCGTCCGGGTCGCCTGCGTGATCGTCGGCGCGATCCTGGTCGGCGTCAAGGCCCCGCTGCTCTGGCTGTGGCTGCCGCTGGTCGGCCTGGGCATGATCCTCATTCCCTGGCTGGCGGTGCTGCTGGCCAACGACCGGCCGCCCAAGGAACAGCACCGCATGGCCGGCAAGATCGCTTCCCGGCGGCGCGACGAGGCCCCGCCGATGAGCCTGACCGCCGAGGAGCGCCCGCACCGCGTCATCGACGCCGAGCCCTGACCGTCCCACCGCCGGGCCCTGACCGTTCCGTCAACCCGTCGGCCGGGCCCCCAACTGGGAGACCGCCGAGGCGCCCAGGTCGCCGGCACGGGCCAGCACGACCTCGGGCCGCGCGCCAGCCAGCCAGGCCGCGAGCAGCCCGGCGGCGAACGCGTCGCCCGCCCCGGTCACGTCGACCACCGCCACCCGCCGGGCCGGCGCGTCGACGACCCGGCCGTCCCGCTGCACCCACACCGCGCCCGCCGCCCCCCGCTTCACCACGACCCGTCGCGCAGTGGCCGTCAGGGCCCGCCCCTGCGCCGCCGGGTCCAGCCCGCCGGCCAGGACCGTCGCCTCGTCCGCGTTCACCAGCAGCAGGTCGACGTCGCGTACCCAGGTCAGGAAGGCCGCCGAGCCCGCCCGCCGCAGCGGCGCCGTGGAGGCCGCGTCCACGCTGGTGGTGAGCCCGCGTCCGCGTGCCACGGCCAGCGCGTGCAGCCCGGCCGGTCGCGACGCGGCGTCCAGCAGGGTGTACGCGGACAGGTGCAGATGCCCCGCCTCGGGCGCGGCGGCGAACGCCGCGTCGACGTGCGCGTCGGTCAACCGCAGGTTCGCGCCCCGTTCGGTGATCATGGTCCGTTCCCGGTCGGTGGCCAGCACGATGACCGTGCCGGTCGACTGACCGGGGAGCCGGGCCACCGCGCAGTCCACCCCGGCGCGGGTCAGCTCGGCCACCCGGTCACGGCCGGCGTCGTCGGCGCCCACCGCCCCGACCAGCGTCACCGGCACCCCCTGGGCGGCCAGCCAGGCGGCGGTGTTGGCCGCCTGGCCGCCGCCGGTGAACCGGATCCGCGCCGGGGTGTCCGAGCCGACCGCCGGCGGCCCCGCCAGCACGGCCACCACATCGGTGATCACGTCGCCGACGACGAGGACGCGACCCGGCCCGGTCATGCCGAGGCGGCGCGGCGGGTGGCCGCCGCCACCGCGATCCGGGCGGCCAGGTCGGCGTTGCGCAGGATGATCCGCACGTTGACCGCGAGGCTCGCGCCCTCGGTCGTCGAGTGGAAGTGCGCCAGCAGGTACGGGGTCACCGCCTTGCCGGTCACCCCGTCGCGCTCCAGCAGGGCCAGCCCGTCGGCCAGCGTACGGTCGTGCAGGTCCCGGTCCAGTTGCTCGTCGACGGGCAGCGGGTTGGCCACGATCAGCCCGCCGGGGTGCACGCCGTGCTGCTCGCGGGCGGTCAGCACGTCGGCGGCCTGCTCGGGGGAGTCGACCTGCCAGTCCAGGTCGAAGCCGCCGTCGGTGACGAAGAAGCCGGGGAACCGGCGGGTGCGGTAGCCCACCACCTGAACGCCCAGGGTCTCCAGGCGCTCCAGGGTCGCGCCCACGTCGAGGATCGACTTGACCCCGGCGCACACCACCGCGATCGGCGTCCGGGCCAGGGTGACCAGGTCGGCCGACTCGTCGAAGCTCTGCGCGGCCTCCCGGTGCACGCCACCCAGACCGCCGGTGGCGAACACCGTGATCCCGGCCGCGGCGGCCACCGCGCTGGTGGCGGCGACCGTGGTGGCGCCGTCCGCGCCGGTCGCCGCCGCCACCGCGAGGTCGCGGACGGAGAGTTTCGTCACGCCATCGACGGTTGCCAGTCGACTCAGCTGAGCGTCGTCCAGGCCCACCACGAGCCGCCCGCCGACCATGCCGATGGTGGCCGGCACGGCACCCGCGTCCCGGACGGCCCGCTCGATCTCCCGGGCCACCCGCAGGTTGTCCGGCCGGGGCAGGCCGTGCGAGACGATGGTGCTCTCCAGGGCGACGACGGGACGACCGGCGCGCAGCGCCTCGGCGACCTCGGAACCGTAGTGAAGGTGAAAGGTGGTCACGGTGGTCACCGTACGCCCGCCGGCCCGGCGGCCTCAGGTGGACCGGAACCGGGTGACCTGCCAAACTTGCGGGTTGGAGGTGCAGACGTGAGCGCACAGGTTCTCGAGCGTCCGGAGCTGAAGGACGCCGACACCGGTCCCGAGATGTTCCACTACGTCCGGAAGGAGAAGATCGCCGAGAGTGCCGTCATGGGCACCTTCGTCGTGGCCCTCTGCGGCGAGACCTTCCCGGTCACGAAGACCCCGAAACCGGGCTCGCCGGTCTGCCCGAAGTGCAAGGAGATCTACGACTCCTACAAGCAGTGAGCCGGGGCGGCCCGCGCGGTCGCCTGCGTAGCCTGCGGCGGTGACCACCTCCACCGCCCTGCTCCTCGCCGACCTCACCGGCGTGGCGGTCTTCGCCGCCTCCGGTGCCTCCGCCGCGGTGGTCAAGCGGCTGGACCTCTTCGGCGTCGTCTTCGTCGGGTTCGTCGCCGCCCTCGGCGGTGGGATCCTGCGGGACCTGGTGATCGACGAGGTGCCGCCGTTGGCCTTCGCCGACTGGCGGTACGTGACGACCGCCGCCGTGACCGCCGGCGCGGTGTTCTGGCTGCACCCCCAACTGGCGAGGTTGCGCACCTGCGTGCTGGTGCTGGACGCCGCCGGCCTCGGCCTGTTCACCGTCACCGGCACCCTCAAGGCCCTCGACGCCCAGGTGCCGGCGGTCGGCGCCTGTCTCGTCGGCATGCTCACCGCCATCGGTGGTGGCCTCGCCCGGGACCTGCTCACCGCCGAGATCCCCGTGGTGCTGCGCAGCGAGATCTACGCGGTCGCCGCGCTCGTCGGCGCGGTGCTGGTGACGGTGCTGGAGGCGTTCGGGCACGCCGACGCGACCGGGCTGACGGTGGCGGCGGCCTTCGTGTTCCTGGTCCGGCTGGTGGCACTACGCCGCCGCTGGTCCGTGCCCGTGCCGACGTGACCACCCGCTCGACGGATCCCGGTGCGTGGCGCCCGGGGCGGGTGGGGGGCGTGGCGTCGGTGGGGGCGCAGAGCGGCGCTGGTTATGCTGGGGCGGCCTTCGCGGCACCTTCTGCGCGGAGGCGTTTTCATGGGCGGCGCCAACCCGTGGCCCAGCCCCGGCCCGCAGTGTGCGGTCGACGATTCGTGCGGTCGGAGAGGAGCCAACGCATGGCAGCCCGGACGCCGACGCTCGACACGTTCCCGGCCCTGCGGGCCTGGCAACGCAAGGCCCTGGTGGAGTACCTCCGCCGACGCAGCGAGGACTTCACCGCGGTCGCCACCCCCGGCGCCGGCAAGACCACCTTCGCGCTGCGGATCGCGGCCGAGCTGCTCGCCGACGGGACCGTCGAGGCCGTCACGGTCGTGGCGCCCACCGAGCACCTCAAGACCCAGTGGGCCGCCTCGGCGGCGCGGGTGGGCATTCAGCTCGACTCGGCCTTCCGCAACGCCGACCTGCACTCCTCGGCGGACTTCCACGGGGCCGTGGTCACCTACGCCCAGGTCGGCATGGCGCCCCAGGTGCACCGGCGACGCACCATGACCCGCCGCACCCTGGTCATCCTGGACGAGATCCACCACGCGGGCGACTCCCGCACCTGGGGCGACGGAGTGAAGGCGGCATTCGAACCCGCGGTACGCCGCCTCATGCTCACCGGGACCCCGTTCCGCTCCGACGACAACCCCATCCCGTTCGTCACCTACGAGCGGGGCGGGGACGGGCTGCTGCGCTCCCGCGCCGACTCCGTGTACGGCTACGCCGACGCGCTGCGCGAGGGCGTGGTGCGGCCGGTGCTGTTCCTGGCGTACTCCGGGGAGACCCGTTGGCGGACCAACGCGGGGGAGGAACTGGCGGCCCGGCTGGGCGAGCCCATGACGCAGGATCTCGTCGCGCAGGCCTGGCGGACCGCACTCGACCCGGCCGGGGACTGGATGCCGCAGGTGCTGCGCGCCGCCGACGCCCGACTCAGCGTGCTCCGCGACGCCGGCATGCCCGACGCCGGCGGGCTGGTCATCGCCAGCGACCAGCAGACCGCCCGCTCGTACGCCAAGCTCATCGAGCAGTTGACGGGCGAACGGGCGGCTGTGGTGCTCTCCGACGACGTCGGGGCCTCCGCCCGGATCGCCGCGTTCGCCGAGTCACAGCAGCGCTGGCTGGTGGCGGTGCGGATGGTCTCGGAGGGCGTCGACATTCCCCGGCTGGCCGTCGGGGTGTACGCCACCAGTGCCAGCACCCCGCTGTACTTCGCCCAGGCGATCGGCCGGTTCGTGCGTGCCCGACGGCCCGGGGAGACCGCGTCGGTCTTCCTGCCGAGCGTGCCGCACCTGCTCGGCCTGGCCAGCGAGATGGAGGCCGAACGCGACCACGTGCTCGGCAAGCCGAAGGACCGCGAGGGCTTCGACGACGATCTGCTGGAACGCGCCCAGCGTGACGATCAGGCCAGCGGTGAGCTGGAGAAGCGGTTCGCGGCGCTGTCGGCCACCGCCGAGCTGGACCAGGTGATCTTCGACGGTGCCTCCTTCGGCACCGCGGCCCAGGCGGGCACCCCCGAGGAGGAGGAGTACCTCGGCCTTCCCGGCCTGCTCACCGCCGACCAGGTGGCGATGCTGCTCAGCAAGCGGCAGGCCGAGCAGCTCGCGGCGCAGCGTCGGCGGGTGACCGACCGGGCCGCCGGCGAGGCGGCGTCCGCCCCGGTGCAGGCACCGCCCGCGCCGATGAGTGCCGCCCAGCGTCGCGTGGCGCTGCGTCGTCAGCTCAACGCCCTGGTGGCCGCGCGGCACCATCGGACCGGCCAACCGCACGGCAAGATCCACGCGGAGCTGCGCCGGTTGTGTGGCGGCCCGCCGAGCGCCCAGGCCACCATCGAGCAACTCGAAGAGCGCATCGCCACCGTCCAGACGCTCTGACGGCGGGCCGGAGGGTCCGGGTCCGCGGTTCCCGTGGTGCAGCCAGGTCGCCCGGCTGGGCCGACGGTGAGCGCTGCCGGCCGTGGGATGCCCCTACCGGCCCGCTGGGCGCCCGGTGGGGCCACCGGGTGGCTTCACACTCCCGGCGGGCCACAGCGGGCTCCTGCGGGCCACAGCGGGCCACAGCGGGATCCTGCGGGCTTCTGGCGGCCGCACAGCGGTCGCCGGGGCCCGCCGCTGTGCGGGGCCGTCCCGGCGTCCGGGACGGTCGCCTGCCGCGCCCGGAGGCCCGCCGGACGGGCCGGACGAGGCGAGAAAGCCGGCCGGAGACACCCCCACGGGTGTCTCCGGCCGGCTATGTCGAGTTGCGGATTCAGTTCGCCATCAGATCGGCGCCACGCCAACTGAACTCCGGGTCCGCCGCGAACCGCACGGTGATCTTCACGAGATCCTCCGCGTACTTGTTCGCGTGGTGCCCACAGAACACCAGCTCGCTCCCACCCGCCAGAGTGATCCGGAGCTTGCCGGCAGCGTTGCAGCGGTCGCACCGTTCATCGGCGGCCGGGGGGCTCACCGTTTCGGGCGGCGGCGTGAGGGTCGGGGTCATCGCCTTCCTCCTCTGGTCGTCACCGATGAACACGTTCTTCGGTCGTTACTCACCTATCGTGCAACACCCTTACCGAGCCTTGCCTTCCCTGTGTGCCCGCGGGGGACCGAGGTCACACATGGCTGCGGACAGTGTGCCGTGCAACAAGGGTGCCACGTCAACGATCACAATCGTGCATCCACGCGATCACCATCTGATGATGCACGCCAGGTGATCAAAACGACACGTACGGTTGACGAATGCGGATCAGTCGAGGTAGTCCCGCAGCACCTGTGAGCGCGACGGGTGTCGCAGCTTCGACATCGTCTTGGACTCGATCTGCCGGATCCGCTCCCGCGTGACCCCGTAGACCTGCCCGATCTCGTCCAGCGTGCGCGGCTGCCCGTCGGTGAGGCCGAAACGCAGGCGTACCACGCCCGCCTCACGCTCGGACAACGTCTGGAGCACCTGCTGGAGCTGATCCTGGAGCAGGGAGAACGAGACCGCGTCGACGGCGACCACGGCCTCCGAGTCCTCGATGAAGTCACCGAGCTGGCTGTCGCCCTCGTCGCCGATGGTCTGGTCGAGCGAGATGGGCTCCCGAGCGTACTGCTGGATCTCCAGCACCTTCTCGGGTGTGATGTCCATCTCCTTCGCCAGCTCCTCCGGCGTGGGCTCGCGGCCCAGGTCCTGGAGCAGCTCGCGCTGGATCCGGCCGAGTTTGTTGATCACCTCGACCATGTGGACGGGGATGCGGATGGTGCGGGCCTGGTCGGCCATGGCGCGGGTGATGGCCTGGCGGATCCACCAGGTGGCGTAGGTGGAGAACTTGTAGCCCTTGGTGTAGTCGAACTTCTCGACGGCGCGGATCAGGCCGAGGTTGCCTTCCTGGATCAGGTCGAGGAAGGCCATGCCGCGTCCCGTGTACCGCTTGGCCAGCGAGACCACCAGCCGCAGGTTCGCCTCCAGCAGGTGGTTCTTGGCCCGTTCGCCGTCGCGGGAGATCCAGAGCAGGTCGCGCTGCATCTCGCGGGTGAGCTTGTCCTCGCCCTCCTCGGCGGCGCGCAGCTGCTCCGCCGCGTACAGGCCGGCCTCGATCCGCTTCGCCAGCTCGACCTCCTGCTCGGCGTTGAGCAGGGGGACCTTGCCGATCTGCTTCAGGTACGCCCGGACCGAGTCCGCCGAGGCGGTCAGCTCCGCGTCCCGGCGGGCCTGCTTGAGCGCCTCGGACTCCTCGTCGTCCCACTCGAAGTCGTTGTCGGTGGCGGAGCTGGCGGCGTCGGCCTCGGCGGCCCGGGTCAGCTCGGCCGGCTCCTCGACGACCACGTCCTCGACCTCGGCGGCCAACTCCTCCGGGTCGACATCGCCCTCCGCGGCGTCGCCCTTGGCCTTGCCGCCGGCCTTGGTGGTCTTCGCGGCTCCGGTCGCGGCCGCGACGGTGGCCTTGGTGGCCCGCGTGGCCTTCTTGGCCGGCGCGGCGGCCGTGGCCGCCACCTCGGCCGTGGTGCCGGTGGCCTTGCGGGCGGTCGCCTTGCGCGGGGCGGGGGCCGGGGCCTCCTCCGCGGCGGGCGCCTGCTTCGGGGCGGGCGCGGCGGCCTTCCTGGTCGTCTTGGCGGTGGTGGCCCGGGAGGCGGGGGTGGCCGAGCGGGCGGCGGCGACCCGGCGTCGGGTGGTGGCCGAGCCGTCCACGACCACCGTCACGCCGGCCTCGGAGAGCGCCCGCAGGATCTTCTTGGCCTGGGCCGGAGTCACCTCGGCGGACTCGACGGTGCGCGCGAGCTGGGCCGACGTGAGCTGGCCGCCGGCGCTCTGCGCGTGGGCGATCAGGGTGTCGGTGAGCGAGCGAACGTCGGCGCCGTTCTGGCGGGGTTCTGTCACGAATGACCTTCCGGAGGCGAAGAGCGAGCACGGCCGGGGTGCCGGCGCAGCGTGGGGCGTCACGCCGGGCGATGTGGTTGAGGAACCCCCGCGTCCCGGGCCGGCCGGTCGGTCGACCGCCCGTGGCGCGTGGGCAGGGGTGAATTGTAACGCCGTCTGCGGCGATCATCCTGCGCCGCACGGCGGACCGGCGGTGGGGACCGCCGATTCGGCGCAGATGTGGACTTTGTAAGGATGATACCCGCGCGTGACCCGGAACACCCCGGTCGTGCGGGAAGGGGACGGACGATGGACCGCACGGCGGCACCGCCTCGGGAACTGTTGGAGATCGCGATCGACGTGGCCCGGGACGCGGCGACGACGGCATACCGGATGCGGGCCGAGGGGGTCTCGGTCGCCGCGACCAAGAGCACCGTCACCGACGTGGTGACCGCCGCCGACCGGGCGGTGGAGCGGCAGGTGGTCGAGGCCCTGCGCCGCCGCCGGCCGGACGACGCGGTGCTGGGGGAGGAGTTCGGCGCGGCGGAGCACGTTGCCGCCGGGCCGGATCGGGTCCGGTGGATCGTCGACCCGATCGACGGCACCGTCAACTACCTGTACGGGCTGGCGCACTGCGGGGTGTCGCTGGCCGCGGAGGTCGACGGCGAGGTGGTGGCCGGCGTGGTCCGCAACGCCTTCACCGGCGAGGAGTGGACCGCCACGGCCGGCAGCGGGGCCTGGCGCGACGGTCGGCGGCTGCGTTGCTCCACCGAGACCGACCTCGGTCAGGCACTGGTCGCCACCGGCTTCGGCTACGACCCCGGCCGGCGGGCCCACCAGGCGCGGGTGCTGGCCGGGCTGATCGCCGACGTGCGTGACATCCGCCGGCTCGGCGCGGCGGCGCTGGACCTCTGCCTCACCGCGGAGGGGCGGGTCGACGCGTACTTCGAGAAGGGCCTCGCCCCCTGGGACCTGGCGGCCGGCGGACTGATCGCCAGGGAGGCGGGGCTGCGCGTCGCCGGACTGGCGGGCCTGCCGCCCGGGGCGGACATGGTGGTCGCGGCCCCGCCGGCGCTGTTCGGGCCCCTGCACGCCCGCCTCGTCGACCTGGACGCGTCGGGCGGGCCGTGAGGCTCACCCGCCGGGGACCGGGCCGTGCGGCTCACCCCCGGGGGCCTGGGGACGCCTCCGGCGGGTGTCGCTCAGGGCGGGCGCCCGCCCGGGCCGCGACCCCGTCCGGCGGCGACCCCGTCCGGTGGCGACCCCGTCCGGTGGGCTCGCGGCCTGGCGGGGCGGACCGGTCAGTTGCGGACCGGTCAGTTCTCGACCGGCATCGGGCAGGAACCCGGCGGGGCCACGGGTGACCCCAGGTCGCCGAGCGACTGGTTGACCTCGGTGGTGGTGGCGAGCTGCTGGAAACTCTCGCCCAGCACCACGTCGACCACGTCGTCGTCGCGTTCGGCGTCGTACTCGACCACGGCGTTGTTGAGGAAGTAGGCGCGCAGCAGGTGCGCCGAGCCGACCCCCTTGGGGCCGTACCGCAGCACCGCGACGTCGTCGGTCTTCTTCTTGGTCTCCGCGACCTTCTGCACCTGGAACTTGCGGTTGCTGAAGTCGTCGGCGACGCCGCGCGCCCGGCCGCTCTGCTCGGTGCCGTTCAGCACGTTGATCTTGACGTCCTTGGGTTCGCGCAGGGTGACGTCCGCGCGTGGCCACTCCGCGGGGCAGCTCTCGGCCACCGCCTCGCCCTGGGTGTCGCGGACCAGGGCGACGACGACGAAGACCAGAGCGACCACCGCCAGCAGGCCGACGACAACGAGTGCTCGCACTCGCGCAAAGCTCATCAGGGCGCTCCCGGACAGTGTTGGGTGGCGGCGGGCGGCCGACGGTCGTGTGCCGCCCGACGGCCGCCGGGTACGCCGCTGAGGTTATCGGTTGTCCGGCGGACGCGTGGAAACAGTCGGACATGCCGGCGCGCCATCCGGGAAGCGGGTACTACTACCCCTATCTTCGTGTCGCCTGAGTCACATTGGGAACAACTTCGCGTGCAGGGGCGTACATCTCAGCCACAAGGGCGGTATACATGCCTCGCCCAAAGGGGGGGTAAGGTTCCGCGCTCGCCGGGGAGATCCTCCGGCGGCACCGGCCCGCCCGGTCGTCGGGTCGGGTGACCGACACTTGTGGTGACCGGCCAGCGGAACCGAAACAGCGTCGTCCGGCGTTACAACCGGCAGCGACAACATCGAAATGGGAGAGTGAACCGATGGCCACCGACTACGACGCCCCGCGTCGCGACGAGGTCGACCTCGGCGAGGACAGCCTGGAAGAGCTCAAGGCCCGACGGGTCGACTCACAGTCGGGTGCCGTCGACGTCGACGAGGCCGAGGTGGCCGAGAGTTTCGAGCTGCCCGGGGCCGACCTGGCCGACGAGGAACTCACGGTCAAGGTCCTGCCGATGCAGCAGGACGAGTTCCGGTGCGCCCGCTGCTTCCTCGTGCACCACCGCAGCCAGCTGGCGACCCAGCGCAACGGCGAGTTGATCTGCCGCGAGTGCGTCTGAACCCGTAGGCGACCACCGGCGGCGGCTCCCCCGGTGGAGCCGCCGCTGCCCGCTCGTCGTGCGGCACGGCGGTGTTCCTGCTTGACTCGTGATCCTGGGCCGCGGGGGCGGCCACCACCGGGAGGTCCGACATGGGCGAGGGCGGCACCGATCCTGGTACCGGGCAGCAACTGGGCGAGACCGTCGCGGCGTTGACCGCCGACGACGTCGCGCCGGCCCGGCGCCGGCAACTGCTCGGCCGGCTGGTCGGGCAGGCCCGCGCGCGCGGCGTCGGTGACCTGTTCAAGCCGCGCGGGGTCGTGCGGTGGATGGTGGAGACCGTCGCCGAGGTCGCCCCGCACGTGCCCGTCCGCGACCTGGCCACCCTGCGCCGGCACTTCCCCGGGCTCGACGGCGACGAGTTGGCCGATCGGCTGACCCGCAACGCGGCCCGGGCGACCGCCGGTGTGGGAGCGGCCGGCGGCGGTGCCTCCGCCGTGCAGTGGACCGTCGCGCCCGCCCTGCTCTCCGCGCCCGTGCTGCTGGCCGCCGAGACGGTCGCGGTGGTCGCGGTCGAACTCAAACTCGTCGGTGAGCTGCACGAGGTGTACGGCGTACCCCTGCCCACCAGCGGCAGCCAGCGGGCCGTGGCGCTGGTGCAGTCCTGGGCCAGCCAGCGCGGCATCAACCCGATGATGCCGGGGGTCGGGGTCGGCGCGGTGCTGGGCACCGCCGCCCGCCAGGAACTGCGGGACACTCTGCTCAAACGCTTCGGGCGGAACCTGACCACGCTGGGGCCGTTCCTCACCGGCGCGGCCGTGGCCGGCTACCTCAACCGGCGGGCCACCCGCGCGCTGGCCGACGAACTGCGCACCGACCTGCGCCGCCAGGCGAAGGCCCTGCCGGGCGTCCCGCCCGGCCCGCCCGCCCTGCCCACCGGTCCCGGCGACCCGTCCAGCTAGGGACCGGAACGGGGGTCAGCGGGCCGCGTCGCGGGCGGCGAGCAGCGCCTCGGCCAGCTCGACCGGGTGGCGGGTGCTGACCACCCAGAAGGGGGTCGGGTCGGCGGGGTCGTCGAGCACCACCTGGACCGCCCCGGCGACCCACGGCCGCTGGACCACGAACGCCAGCGGGTCCGCCCCGACGCCGAGCGCCTCGCGGCGGCCGGCGGCGTCGAGCGGGATCACGTCGGCGACGAACCGCGCGGGCAGCCGGGCGTCGTCCACCCACAGCTCGCCGTCGCGCACCGAGACCCGGATCCGGCCCAGCCAGAGCATCGCGGCCAGGGCGCCGGGCAGCAGCACCACGAACGGCAGCCAGGCGCGCACACCGGGCGCGCCCATCCACACCTCGACGGCGAGCATCGTCGCCGCCGCGAACCCCGCCAGCCACAGCCACCAGGGCAGGAAGAGGCGTTCCGCGTGCGCCGCGGGGACTGCGGCGGACGGCGCGGACGGCGACTTCGACGGCGACTGGCTCACTCCTGCCAGGGTACGGCGCGTCGCGGGTCGGGCACCGGGCAGGATGGCAGGGTCACCCCTGGAAAATTCGGACGGAAGTGGGTAACCGTGACCGACGTCGTGACCGTGCCGGTGCGGCAGCTCGACCCCGAGCTGCCGCTGCCGGCGTACGCCCAGCCCGGTGACGCGGGTGCCGACCTGGTGGCCGCCGCGGACGTGGAGCTGCCGCCCGGCGGGCGGGCCCTGGTGCCGACCGGGGTGGCGGTCGCGTTGCCGCAGGGCTACGTCGGTCTGGTCCACCCCCGGTCAGGGCTGGCGGCGAGGCTCGGCGTGACGGTGCTCAACGCGCCCGGTACGGTCGACGCCGGCTACCGGGGTGAGATCCTGGTCAACCTGATCAACCATGATCGGGACGCGCCGGCGAAGATCTCCCGGGGCGACCGCATCGCGCAGCTCGTGGTGCAGCGGGTCGAGCGGGCGGTGTTCCAGCCGGTGGCCGAGCTGCCGGCGTCGCGGCGCGGCACCGGCGGGCACGGTTCCACCGGCGGGCACGCCGGGCTGGTGCCGCCGTCGGCGCAGTCGCCGGGCGGGTGGACGGAAGAGGTGACAGGGTGAGTGCGAACAGCGGAGGGTGGGCGCAGTGATCTTCTCCCGTAAGCGGGCCGACGCGGCACGCGACGGCCGTGACGAGCGCGGTGGGGTCGTCGACACCGCCGGCGCGGACGGCGCGACCGCGGCGGCTCCGGCACGCGGGCCGTACGACGTCAGCGAGGCGCCGGGCGGGGTCCAGCGGCTCGACCTGGGCAGCCTGCAGATCCCCGCCGTGGCCGACGTCGAGGTGCGGGTACAGGCCGACCCGCAGGGCGTCGTCCAGCAGGTGGTGCTGGTACACGGCCCGAACGCCCTGCAGCTGGGGGTGTTCGCCGCGCCGCGCTCCGAGGGCATCTGGGACGAGGTGCGCGAGGAGATCCGCCAGTCGCTGCTCGGCGACGGTGCCGCCGCGCAGGAGGTCGACGGGGAGTACGGCATTGAGCTGCACGCCCGGGTACGCACCCAGGACGGCCCGACCGACCTGCGGTTCGTGGGCGTGGACGGGCCGCGCTGGATGGTCCGGGGCGTCTTCCAGGGCGCCGCCGCCACCGACCCGGCCGCCGCCGGTCCGCTCGCCCAGTGCCTGGAGGGCCTGGTCGTCGACCGGGGCCAGGAGGCGAAGCCCGTGCGGGAGCCGCTGCCGCTGCGGCTGCCCCGCGAGGTCGCCGAGCAGGGCGGGGCGGCTGACGCCGCCTCCGGACCGGTCGAGGTCTGAGCAGGCACCCTGTCACCGGCCCACCCCGGACCGGGCCCGTCGGCGTACGCTGGCTCCGACGGTCCCGGGTGCCGGGGCCGGCGGAGCCGGCGCGGGCCGGCCGGTGTGGAGAGGGTGACACGGAGGTCATGACGACCGACGAGGGCCGGGGACCGCTGCGGCGGATGCTGCGACGCCTGACCGCGAGCGAGGCCGAGATCGAGGCGGACGAGCTGCGTCAGGAGAGTGCCCGGTGCGGTGGCGTGCCGGCCCGGCAGTGCGTGCGCGGCCAGGTCGTGTCGGTCGCCGGCCGGCTGCGCACGGTGGTCTACACCCCCCGCACCAACCTGCCGACGCTGGAGGCGGACCTCTACGACGGCAGTGACGTCGTGACGCTGGTCTGGCTGGGCCGGCGGCACATCGCCGGCATCGAGCCGGGGCGGCACCTGACCGCCCGGGGGCGGGTGGCGGTACGCGACGATCGTAAGGTCATCTACAACCCGTACTACGAGCTGGAGACTTCCAAGTGACGCCAGTGGGCCCGGCGGACGGCAGGCCGGCCATGACCCCTTCGGAGTCGGCCACCCCGGCGGAGAGCCTCGGCGCCGAGGACGAGCGGCTGCCCACCCTCGCCGAGCAGATGGCCGACCAGCTCGGCGGCTGGCGGGGCCTGGTCGAGTCCAGCATCCCCGTCGTCGTCTTCGTGGTCGCCAACATCGTCGGGGAGCTGCGCCCGGCGGTGATCGCCTCGGTGTCGGTGGCCCTGGCCATCGCGGGGCTGCGGCTGGCCCAGCGGCGGCCGGTCCGGCACGCGGTCAACGGGCTGTTCGGCATCGGCATCGGCGCGGCGATCGCCTGGCGCACCGGCGACGAACGGGACTTCTACCTCCCCGGCATCCTCTACGGCATCGGCTACGGCCTGGCGCTGCTGGTGTCGGCGGTCGTCCGGCAGCCGCTGGTGGGCTGGATCTGGTCGGTGCTGGTGGCCAAGGGGCGCTCCGAGTGGCGCGACGACCCGCGTCTGGTGCGCACCTTCACCGGCCTGACCGTGCTGTGGGGCGTGGTGTGGCTGGCGAAGGTGGGCGTGCAGGCCGCGCTCTACCTCGCCCAGCAGGACACGGCTCTGGGCATCGCGCGGCTGGCGCTGGGCTACCCGCCGTACGTGCTGCTGCTGCTGATCACGGTCTGGACGGTGCGTCGGGTGACCCGCGAGCAGCAGGCGGAGGCGCAGGCCGGCTGAGCCGCGTACGACGGGCGCAGGCCGGCTGAGCGGCACCCGGGCCGCTGAGCGGCACACGGGCCTCAGCGCGACTCGCGGGTCCGCTCGACGCTGTCGGGGCCGAGCACGACGGCCCGCACCGCGTCCTCCATCTCGGCCGTGCAGACGAAGACCAGTTCGTCGCCGGCCTCGATCGGGTCGTCGGGGCTGGGCACCAGCACCCGCTTCCCGCGCAGGATCGCCACCAGGGCGGCGTCGCGGGGCAACGGCACCGCGTGCAGGGGTTGCCCGACGTACGGGGCCGTGGGTGGCAGGGTGATCTCGACCAGGTTGGCCTCGCCCTGCCGGAAGGTCATCAGACGGACCAGGTCGCCGACGGTCACGGCCTCCTCGACCAGGGCGGCCATCACCCGTGGCTTGCTGACCGCGACGTCGACGCCCCACTGCTCGGTGAACAGCCACTCGTTCTCGGCCCGGTTGACCCGGGCGACCACCCGGGGCACCGCGAACTCGGTCTTGGCCAGCAACGAGACCACCAGGTTGACCTTGTCGTCGCCCGTGGCGGCGACCACGACGTCGCAGCCGGCGATCTCGGCCTCCTCCAGGCTGGTCAGCTCGCAGGCGTCGGCCAGCACCCACTCCGCGTCGGGCACCCGTTCCGGCCGCAGCTGCCGGGGCTGCCGCTCGATGAGCATCACCTGGTGGCCGTTGTCGATCAGCTCCTGGGCGATCGAGCGACCCACGTTGCCGGCGCCGGCGATGGCGATCCGCATGCTCAGTGCCCCCCTTCGGGCGTCGCCGCGACACCGGTCACGGACGCGGCGATGTCGTCGGTCACCAGCATGAAGATCTGGTCACCCTCCTGGATCACCGTCGAGCGGGTGGGCAGGGTGCCGATGCCGAAGCGGATCAGGTACGCCACCCGGGCTCCGGTGGCCGTCTCCAGGGCGGGCACCGGCCGGCCGACCCAGTCCTTGTGCACGGGCACCTCGATGATCGACACGGTGCTGGTGGGGTCGCGGAAGATCTCCACGTTGCCCTCGGGCACCAGGTGCCGCAGCATCCGGTCGGCGGTCCACCGCACGGTGGCCACGGTGGGGATGCCCAGGCGCTCGTAGACCTGCGCGCGGCGCTGGTCGTAGATGCGGGCCGCGACCCGGTGCACGCCGAACGTCTCCCGTGCCAGCCGGGCGGAGATGATGTTGGAGTTGTCGCCGCTGGAGACCGCCGCGAAGGCGTCGGCGCGCTCGATGCCGGCCTGGCGCAGCACGTCGCCGTCGAATCCGGCGCCGGTGACGATGATGCCCGCGAACTCCGGTCGGAGCCGACGGAACGCGTCGGCGTCCTGGTCGATCACGGCCACCGAGTGCCCCCGGGACTCCAGGCTGTGGGCCAGGGTGGAACCCACCCGGCCACAGCCCATGATCACCACATGCACGCTGCCCTCCCACGGTGCGTACCCGCTGCGTCGGTCCCTCGCCTGCGAGCCTGTCACGTCCGGGCCCGGGGCGGGCACCGACGCTACTCCGCCGTGCCGGCGGGCCGGCGGTCGGCCACCGGCACTTCCACCGGCCGGTGGCCGTACCCTTGGCGGTTGTGGCCAGATCCACCTCGCTGCTGAAGCGGCTGCTCGTCGGTCGACCGTTCCGGTCCGACCGGCTCCAACACACTCTCCTGCCGAAGCGCATCGCGCTGCCGGTGTTCGCCTCCGACGCCCTGTCCAGCGTGGCGTACGCCCCGGACGAGATCCTGCTGATGCTGTCCATCGCCGGGGCGTCCGCGTTCGTCTTCTCGCCCTGGGTCGCCCTCGCGGTGGTCGTGGTGATGCTGACGGTGGTGGCCAGCTACCGGCAGAACGTGCACGCCTACCCGTCCGGCGGCGGCGACTACGAGGTGGCCACGGTCAACCTCGGCCCGCGCGCCGGGGTCGGGGTGGCCAGTGCCCTGCTGGTCGACTACGTGCTGACCGTGGCGGTGTCGGTCACCTCCGGGGTGGCCAACCTCGGTTCCGTGATCCCGTTCGTGGCCACCCACAAGGTGCTCATCGCGGTCTCCGCGGTGGTGCTGCTCACCGCGGTCAACCTGCGCGGTATCAAGGAGTCGGGGCGGGCGTTCGCCATCCCCACCTACGGCTTCATCATCGTCATCATCGGGATGATCGCCACCGGGCTGGTCCGGGTGCTCGTGCTCGGGCAGGATCTGCGCGCCCCCAGCGCCGACCTGGTGATCGCCGCCGAGTGGCACGACACGACCGGCTGGGCGATGGCGTTCCTGCTGCTGCGCAGCTTCTCCTCCGGCTGTGCCGCGCTGACCGGTGTGGAGGCCATCTCCAACGGGGTGCCGGCGTTCAAGGCGCCAAAGAGCCGCAACGCCGCCACCACCCTGCTGCTGCTCGGGGTCGTGGCGGTGACCATGCTGGTCGGCATCGTCTGGCTGGCCCGGCTGACCGGTCTGCAGTTCGTCGAGAACCCCCGGCTGCAGATCGTCGGGGGCCCCGAGGGCTACGTGCAGAAGACCGTCACCGCCCAGCTCGGGGAGACCGTCTTCGGCTCCGGTTCGCTGCTGTTGTTCCTGGTGGTCGGCGTGACGGCCCTGATCCTGTTCCTGGCCGCGAACACCGCCTTCAGCGGTTTCCCGGTGCTCGGGTCGATCCTCGCCCAGGACCGCTACCTGCCCCGGCAACTGCACACCCGGGGCGACCGGCTGGCCTTCTCCAACGGGATCCTGTTCCTCGCCGTGTTCGCGAGCCTGCTGATCATCGGGTTCGAGGCCGAGGTGACCAAGCTCATCCAGCTCTACATCGTGGGCGTCTTCGTGTCGTTCACCCTGTCCCAGGCGGGCATGATCCGGCACTGGAACCGACACCTGGGCACCGAGCGCGACCCGCAGGTCCGTCGCCGGATGCTGCGGTCGCGGGCCATCAACGCGTTCGGCATGGCCATGACCGGGACGGTGCTGGTGATCGTGCTGGTCACCAAGTTCCTGCTCGGGGCCTGGATCGCCATCGCGGCGATGGGCGTGATCTACGTGCTGATGCTGGCCATCCGCCGGCACTACGACCGGGTCGCCGTCGAACTGACCCCCGACGACGGACGGCCCGTGCTGCCGGCCCGCAACCACGCCGTCGTGCTGGTCAGCAAACTGCACCAGCCCACCCTGCGGGCGGTGGCCTACGCCCAGGCCACCCGGCCGGACACGGTGACCGCCGTGACCGTCAACGTCGACGACAAGGACACCCGGCAGTTGCAGGCCGACTGGGAGCGCCGGGGCGTGCCGATCCCGCTGACGGTCATCGACTCGCCGTACCGGGAGATCACCCGGCCGATCCTCAACTACGTCGCCGGGGTCCGCCGGGAGTCGCCGCGCGACGTGGTCACCGTCTTCATCCCGGAGTACGTCGTGGGGCGCTGGTGGGAGAACCTGCTGCACAACCAGAGCGCGTTGCGGCTCAAGGGCCGGCTGCTGTTCGAGCCGGGGGTGATGGTGACCAGCGTGCCGTGGCAGCTCGCCTCGACCGCCACCAAGAACCTCGACCGGCTCGACGCCACGCTGACCCGCAGCCCGGTGCGGGGCCCCCGGGTGGTGCCGCGCAGCACCCTGCCGCCCCGCGTCCCGCCGGTGGGGTCCACCCCGTCCGGCGAGACCGACCGGGTCGACGGGGGTGACCGGTGACCGGCGGTGTGGAGGAGGCCGGGCGGGTCGAGCTGACCGTCGACGCGGTCGCGCCCGGTGGGCACTGCGTGGCCCGGGTGGACGGCCAGGTGGTGTTCGTCCGGCACGCGTTGCCCGGCGAGCGGGTGGTGGCCGAGGTCACCGAGGTGCACAAGGGATTCGTCCGGGCCGACGCTGTGACCGTGCTGGCGGCGGCACCCGAGCGGGTCACCCCGCCCTGCCCGTACGCGGCACCCGGCCGCTGCGGCGGCTGCGATCTGCAACACGTCGCCCCCGCAGCCCAGCTCGACTGGAAGACCGCGGTGGTCCGCGAGCAACTCGTCCGCCTCGGTGGCCTCACCGACGTGCAGTGCGACGCCCTCGGCGTCCGGGTCGAAGCGCTGCCCGGCGGCCAGCTGGGCTGGCGGTCCCGGGTCCGGTACGCGGTGGACGCGGCCGGCCGGGCGGGGCTGCTCAAGCACCGCTCGCACGAGGTGGTGCCGGTCGACCGCTGCCTGATCGCCCACCCGGCCGGGCGTGACCTGCCCGTGCTGGCGGTGACGGGGGTGCGCTGGCCGGACGCCGAGGCCGTCGAGGTGGTCGTCGCGACGGGTGGCGACGTCACGGTGACCGCACTCACCGGCGGCCGGTCGCGCACCGTCAGTGGCCCGGACCGGGTGCGGGAGCGGGCCGCCGGCCGGGAGTGGACCCTGCCCGCCTCGTCCTTCTGGCAGGTCCACCCGGCCGCCGCCGACACCCTGGTCGGGGCGGTGCTGGCGTTGACCGACCCGCAGCCGGGGGAGACCGCCTGGGACCTCTACGGCGGGGCGGGCCTGTTCGCTGCCGCGCTCGCCGGGCGGGTCGGCGACGCCGGCCGGGTCACCCTGGTCGAGGCGGCCGGCGACGGCGTCACGGCAGCCCGGGAGAACCTGCGTGACCTGCCCGGGGTGGAGGTGGTCGCGGCCCGGGTGGAGACCGCGCTGGCCCGCCGCCGGATCACCGGCCCGGTCGACGTGGTGGTGCTCGACCCGCCCCGCGCCGGGGCGGGTGCCCGGGTGGTACGCGAGATCGTGGCGGCCGACCCGCGCGCGGTCGCGTACGTGGCCTGCGACCCGGCCGCCTTCGCCAGGGACGTACGTACGTTCACCGGGCTCGGCTGGCGGCTCGCCGCGCTGCGCGGGTACGACCTGTTCCCGATGACCCAGCACGTCGAGCTGGTCGGGCTGCTGCTGCCGCCCGCCTGACCGGTGTCTCGCCGTCCGCCGCGCGGCCACCGGGGGGTGTGTCGGTCTCCGGGGGCTGCCCGGTCCCGTGTCGGGCTGCCCGGTTCCGTGTCGGGCCGCCGGCCGGCACCGACCGGCGCGGGGGCGCGTAACCTGGCGCGGTGCGGATCGTCGGGTTGATGTCGGGCACCTCCCACGACGGTGTGGACGTGGCCGCCGCCGAGTTCACGGTCGAGGGTGACACCCTGTGGCTGCGCCCGCTGGGCCACCGGGAGCTGCGCCACGACGCCGACCTGCGTGCCGAGATCACAGCGGTGCTGCCCCCGGCGGCCACCACGGTCGAGGCGGTCTGCCGGCTGGACAACCGTCTCGGGGAGGTCTTCGCCGAGGCGGCGGCGGTCGGCGTCGGGCTGGCCGGAGGTACCGTCGACGCGGTGGTCTCGCCCGGTCAGACGGTCTTCCACTGGATCGACGGCGGTCGGGCCCGGGGCACCCTGCAACTGGGGTCGGCGGCACGGGTGGCCGCGCGGGTCGGCGTACCGGTGCTGTCGGACCTGCGCGCGGCGGACGTCGCGGCCGGCGGGCAGGGCGCGCCCCTGGTGCCGGCCTTCGACGCCCTGCTGCTGGCCGACGCCCGGGGCGGGGCGCGAGCCGCGCTCAACCTGGGCGGCATCGCCAACCTCACCGTGGTCGCGCCGGGCGCGCCCGTGCTCGGGTACGACGTGGGCCCGGCCAACGCCCTGCTCGACGCGGCGGCCCGCCGCCTGCTCGACGCCCCCTGCGACGTCGACGGAGCCCGCGCGGCGGCCGGCCGGGTGCACCCCGGACTGCTGGCGGAGCTGCTCGCCGAGCCCTACTACGCCGTGCCGCCGCCCAAGTCGACCGGCAAGGAGCTGTTCCACGCCGGCTACCTCGACGCCCGGCTGGCCGCCCTCGCCGCCGGCCCGGTCGCCGGGGCCGACGGGGGTGGCGGTGGCCCGGTGCCGGTCGACGACGTGCTGGCCACGCTGACCGAGCTGACCGCCCGGGTGGTGGCCGACGCCTGCGACCGGCACGGCGTGGTCGAGGTGGTGGCGGCCGGCGGGGGAGTGCGCAACCCGACCCTGTGGCGGCGGCTCGGCGCGCTCGGTGCGGGCCGCTGGCGGCTGCGAACCACCGACGAGCTGGGGATTCCCGCCCAGGCCAAGGAGGCGTACGCGTTCGCGCTGCTGGGGTGGCTGTCCTGGCACGGCCTGCCGGGCGCGCTGCCCTCGGTGACCGGCGCCACCCGGGCGTCGGTGCTCGGCTCCTGGACCCCCGCCGGGCCGGCGTTCGGGGGCCCCACGCCGGTCCCGCCCCGCCGGATGCGGGTCGCCACCTGACCGTCGGGTCAACGCCGGGGGGTTCTCGGCCCACGATGCGGACTGGGCGCAGGCCGATAGACTCTTCGTTCATGAGTGTTGAAGAGGACACGGCCGTCCACGGCCGGCTGCTGGCCACGGTGCGCGGTCCCCAGGACGTCAAGCGGCTCACGGCCGGCGAGCTGGGCATCCTCGCCGCCGAGATCCGGGACTTCCTGGTCGCCAAGGTGTCCCGCACCGGCGGGCACATCGGCCCCAACCTCGGTGTGGTGGAGCTGACCCTGGCCATGCACCGGGTCTTCGACTCCCCGCGCGACCGGCTCCTGTTCGACACCGGCCACCAGGCGTACGTACACAAGATCCTCACCGGCCGGCAGGACGGGTTCGACAGGCTGCGCCAGCGCGGCGGCCTGTCGGGCTACCCCAGCCAGGCCGAGAGCGAGCACGACCTCATCGAGAACTCCCACGCCTCCACCGCCCTGTCGTACGCCGACGGGTTGGCCAAGGCGTACGCGCTGCGCGGCGAGCAGCGCAGCGTGGTCGCGGTGGTCGGCGACGGCGCGCTGACCGGCGGCATGTGCTGGGAGGCGCTGAACAACATCGCCACCGCCGGCAACCCCCTGGTCATCGTGGTCAACGACAACGGCCGATCGTACGCGCCGACGATCGGCGGCCTGGCCGACCACCTGTCGTCGCTGCGGCTCAACCCCGGCTACGAGAAGGTGCTCGACAGCGTCAAGGAGGCCCTCGGCTCGACCCCGCTGGTCGGCAGGCCGATGTACGAGGTGCTGCACGCCGTCAAGAAGGGCATCAAGGACGCGGTCGCCCCGCAGGCGATGTTCGAGGACCTGGGCATCAAGTACGTCGGCCCGGTCGACGGCCACGACGTCGGCGCGGTCGAGGTGGCGCTGCGGGCGGCGAAGAACTTCGGCGGCCCGGTGATAGTGCACGCGGTCACTCGTAAGGGCTACGGCTACCGTCCCGCCGAGGAGGACGAGGCGGACTGCTTCCACGGCCCCGGCGCCTTCGACATCGCCACCGGCAAGGCCACCGCCGCGTCCGCCGTCAAGTGGACCCACGTCTTCGCCGACGAGCTGGTCGCGATCGCCGACGAGCGGCCCGACGTGGTCGGCATCACCGCCGCCATGGCCGAGCCGACCGGCATCGCGAAGCTGGCCCGCAAGTACCCGGAGCGCACGTACGACGTGGGCATCGCCGAGCAGCACGCCGCCACCTCGGCGGCCGGCCTGGCGCTGGGCGGGCTGCACCCGGTGGTGGCGGTCTACGCCACCTTCCTCAACCGCGCCTTCGACCAGGTCCTGCTGGACGTGGCGATGCACAAGCTGCCGGTCACCTTCGTGCTGGACCGGGCCGGCATCACCGGCCCCGACGGGCCGAGCCACTACGGCATCTGGGACATGTCGGTCTTCGGGGTGGTGCCGGGCCTGCGCATCGCCGCGCCCCGCGACGCTGCCACCCTGCGCGAGGAGCTGCGCGAGGCGGTCGCCGTCGACGACGGCCCGACCGTCGTGCGCTTCCCGACCGGTGCGGTCGCCGCCGACCTGCCGGCCCTGCGTCGGGTCGGCCCGGTCGACGTGCTGGCCGAGTCGGCACGTAAGGACGTGCTGCTGGTCGCCGTCGGCTCCTTCGGGCAGCTCGGCATGGAGGTGGCCACCCGGGTCGCCGAGCAGGGCTACGGGGTGACCGTGGTCGACCCGCGCTGGGTGCGGCCGGTCCCCGCCGAACTGGTCGAGCTGGCCGCCGCGCACCGCCTCGTGGTCACCGTCGAGGACGGCGTCCGGGTCGGTGGGGTCGGCGACGCCCTCGCCCAGGCGATGCGCGACGCCGACGTCCGGGTGCCGCTGCGTGACCTGGGCGTGCCCGCCGCCTGGCACCCGCACGGCTCCCGCACGCAGATCCTGGCCGACCTGGGCCTCACCGCGCAGGACGTGGCCCGCGACGTCACCGGCTGGATCTCCCAGCTCGACGGCGAGCGGACCGAGTCGGTCCGCGTCCCCCAGAACTGACCCGCCCGGCGTGGGCCCCGTCCGGGGCCCACGCCGGCCGGCCCCGCCGCGTCCACCCGCGGGCCCCGGCCGGGGTCAGGAGCCGCCGGCGGACCGGTAGTGGGTCTTCTCGGCCGCCGCGAGGCTGAAGGTCTCACTGCGCTCGGGGCGCGGGACGACCACCAGACCGGGCCGGTCCACCAGGCGCAGGGTTCCCGGCGGAGCGGACAGCGTGCTGTCCTTCGCGGCCCGCCAGGTCAGCACCACCAGCGGCTGACCGGGGACCGGCAGGTCGTACACCTGTAGGGGCGTGGTGCGGTCGGCTGGGGAGAACACCGCCGCCGCGCCGTCGGCCGGCCGGTAGAGCACCGCGCTCATGGTGCCGTCGGCCGTGTCCCAGCTCAGCTGCTGCAACTCGGCCGGCTCGCCGCCGCCCAGGGCCACCTCGCCCAGCGTCTTCACGCTCAGGCCCGCCATCGGCCAGGAGGCGGGTACCGAGTGGGGGGCGTCCCGGTCGCCGATGCGACGCGGGATGCTGCCGAACGGGCCGTCCTCACCGGCGAGCAGGCAGGTGTCCAGGCCCTGCAACGCGCGTCTGCCGGAACTGCTCTCGTCGCGGACGAGCGGGTAGCGCGGGTCGGTCGTGCCGGTGCCCAGGTCGAGCAGGCGGTCGGCGGCACGCCCCCGGGGCAGCGACTCGGTGGCCCGCAGGGTGACCGTGAGCGGAACCGCCCGGCAGGCCGGCACGTCGACCGGTTCGGTCAGGCCCTCCGCGTCGGCCAGTGCCCGTCCGTCGGGGCCGAGCAGCCGCTCGACGCGTTCCGAGGTGAGGTACCGCCGCCCGTCGGGGGTCTGCACCGGCAGCACGTCGGAGTAGACCAGGTAGCCCGGGTTGGTGTATTCGGTGGCCCGCTCGACGTTCCACCGCTGACCGTCCCGGGCGAGTTGCAGCAGCCAGGAGGCGCTCTCACCCGGGACGCTGGCGGCGACCAGCGCCAGCGGGCTGCCGTCGACCTCGCCCGACCAGAGGATGCCGGACGACGGCAGGTGCACCCGGTCGTCGACCGGCGAACGCCAGTCCCGCACCGCCTCGGTGACCGCAGCCGCCGCGTCGTCGCTGCGGGCCAGGTCGCCGCGCGGCGGCCACACCCGCAGCGTGCCGTCGAGGCTGTCGAAGCCCGTACGGAGGACTCCCGGTTCACGCTCGGCGACCGGACCGCACCCGGCGGCGGCGACCAGCAGCGGGGCCAGCAGGGCGGCGGCCGTCACACCGCGCCGACGGACTGGAGCCACCTGTACGCCTCCCGATCGCCTCGGCCGTCGTGCGGAAAGCGCCATCGTACGAGATGTCCCGCCGCGTGATCGCGTCGCCTCACGCTGCGTCGCCCAGGTCACCACTCGCCACAGCGGACCGTCGCGTCGACTTTGGGGCATATACCCATTCGGGTAGACTCCGCCGACTGTGACGCCTGCCGAGACCCGCGCCGACTCCCCGCCGGCAACCGACGCCGCCGCCGGCACCGCGTCCCGCACCGTCACTCGTGGTGAGGGTACGGCCGCCGCCTCGGACCGTCCCGTCGGGACGGCCTCCGCCGCGACGGCCCCGGCCGCGACCGCCCCGGCCGCGACCGTCGCGGAGTCCGGCGCGGTCACCGACGGCACCCGCCCCGCAGACGACATCGCCGTGGGACGCCAGGACGGCAGCGGGGCGACGCCGTCGGCCGACGGCAGGTCGTCCAGGTGGCGACGGTTCCGCTGGACCCCCCGCCGCCGCGACCTGGCCGTCCTCGGTGGATTCCTGCTGACCGCGGTGTGGGTGACCAGCCAGATCTGGGTGGATCCGGCCGGCCGGGTGGCCTCGCTCTACAGCAGCGACCCGGCGCAGGTGCAGTTCTTCCTCGCCCACTCCGTGCGGGTGGTGCTGCACGGGGAGTTTCCCTTCTTCACCGAGCAGTTCAACTACCCCGACGGGGTGAACCTGATGGCCAACACGGCCATCCTCGCGCTCGGCATCCCGATGGTGCCGGTGACCCTGCTGTTCGGGCCGGCCGTGACCTTCGTGCTGCTGGTGACGCTCGGACTCGCCGGCACCGCCTCGGCGTGGTACTACGTGCTGTCCCGGCACGTCGTCCGCACCCCGCTGGCCGCGATCGTCGGTGGCTGGTTGTGCGGCTTCTCCCCGGCGATGCTGTCGCACGCCAGTTGGCACCCCAACATCATCAGCCAGTTCCTGTTGCCGTTCATCGTGTGGCGGGTGCTGGTCATCACCCGCTCCACCCGGCCCTACCGGGACGGGGCCCTGCTCGCCCTGCTGGTCACCACCCAGGCGTTCATCAACGAGGAGATCCTGCTCTTCACGGCCATGGCCTGCGGGATCTTCCTGTTGGCCGTGGTGGCGCAACGCCCGGCGACGTGGTCGGCGGCGTGGCGGCCGATGGCGAAGGCGCTGGGCACCTGCACGGTGATCGCCGGGTCGCTGCTGGCGTACCCCCTCTACGTCCAGTTCGCCGGGCCGATGGCGTACCACGGCCTCAGCGACGCCGTCCGCGACTACGGCAACGACATCGCGGCGTTCTTCGCCCCCGGTTCGCCGACCCTCGGCGGCGACCAGCGGGCCAACATCAACCTGGCGCCGAACTACTCGGAGGAGAACGCCTTCTTCGGCTGGAGTCTCGCCCTGATCGTGGTCGGCATCGTGGTGTGGCTGCGCCGCGAACTGCTGGTGCGGGCCCTCGCCGTGACGGCGGTGTTCTTCGCGGTGCTCTCGTTGGGCGAGCGGATCTCCTGGTGGGACCGGGAGTTGGTGACGGGGCCGTGGGAGTGGCTGGTGCGGCTGCCGCTGCTCGACGCCGTGGTGCCGACCCGGTTCGGCCTGATCACCAGCGTGGTGGTGGCGGTGCTGCTGGCGTTGGCCATCGACCGCACCCGCGAACTCGACCTGCCCCGGCCCGCCGTGCGCACGTTGACCGTGGCGGGGCTGGTGCTCGCCCTGCTGCCGATCCTGCCGATGCCGCTGCCGATGACCTCCCGCCCGCCGGTGCCGAAGTTCATCACCGCCGACCGGTGGCGGCCCTACGTCGGGCCGGACCAGACGCTGGTGCCGATCCCGGTGCCGAGCATGGGCAACGCACACGGCATGCGCTGGGCGGCCGCCACCAACCTCGACTTCAAGATCCCCGGCGGGTACTTCCTCGCCCCCCGCAACGGCAACACCGGCGACCCCGGGCGCTTCGGGGGCCGGCCCAGCGGGATGGGCGCGCTGCTGGAGGAGGTGGCCAGCACCGGGCGTACCCCGAAGCTGGACGACCGGCAGCGCCGCCGCTGCCTCGACGAGCTGCGGCAGTGGCGGGCCGCCATCCTGGTGCTGCCTGTGCGTCAGCACCACGCCGAGCCGCTGCGGCAGACCGTCGAGCAACTCGTCGGCCCCGGCCGGCAGGAACTGGACGTCTGGGTGTGGGACGTCCGGACACTGACCGACCCGTCGGCCTGATGGTCAGCGGCACCACCACCAGCGACGAGGACGTCGAGACCCGGCGACGCCCGCCGCGGCTGCCGGGCCGGGCACCCGCCGCGCTGGTGGTCGGCGGCTACCTCGCCCTGGCGGCGTGGCTGACCAGCGGGCAGTGGGGCCGCCCCGACCGGCTGTTCCATCAGGCCGGCGACCAGATCCTGTTCGAGTGGATGCTGGCGCGCGCCGCCCGCGCGGTGGTCGACGCCGACGATCCGCTGTGGAGCGACGCCCTGAACGCCCCCGACGGGGTGAACCTCATGGCCAACACGTCGGTGCTCGGCCTGGGCGTGCCGCTGACCCCGGTGACCCTGCTGTTCGGTTCGCAGGTGTCCTTCCTGGTCGCGGTGGTCGCCTGCCTCGCCGGCACCGCCACCGCCTGGTACGTGCTGCTGCGCCGCCGGCTCGCCGTGTCCCGGGCGGCCGCGGCTGTCGGTGGCCTCGTCTGCGGCTTCGCCCCGGGAATGGTCGCCCAGGCGGGGGCCCACCTGCACATGGCGGCCCAGTTCCTGGTGCCGGTGATCCTGGGCCTGGTGCTGCGTCCCGACACCGACCGGGTGCGGCGGCACGGGGTGCTGCTCGGGCTGGTCGTCGCCTACCAGGCGTTCCTCGGCGAGGAGTTGCTGGTCTTCGTGGCGCTCGCCGGGGCCGTGTTCGTGGCGGCGTACGCGCTCGCCGATCCGGCCACCGCCCGCCGGTTGGCACCCGCCACGGCCGGCCGCCTCGCCGTCGGGGCCGTGGTGGCCGGGGTGCTGCTGGCGTACCCGTTGTGGTTCCAGTTCCTCGGGCCCGGCCACTACCGGGGAATGCCGTTCCACACCCACGCCTACCCGCTCGACGTCGTGTCGTTCGTCGTCCCGGCCCGGCAGACCATCCTCGGCGACGACCACCTGCCGGGGCTGTTGGCACCCAATCCCACGGAGGAGAACTCGTTCTTCGGCCCCGGGCTGCTGGTGCTGGCCGTCGTCGTGGTGGCCTGGCTGTGGCACCGGCCACTGGTGCGGGCGCTGGCTGCGGTCGGGGTGCTGTTCGCCCTGCTGTCCCTCGGCTCCTCGGTGCGGGTGCGCGGCACCGACACGGGGCTGCCCGGACCGTACCGGCTGCTGGCCGACCTGCCGCTGCTCGACCTGGCGGTGCCGGCCCGGTTCCCGCTGGTCTGCGTGCCGGTGCTGGGTGTCCTGGTCGCCCTCTCCCTGGACCGGGTCCGCGCCGCCGCGTCGGCCGCGCAGCCCGTCGCGCCCGGTGGTGCCCGGGCCGCGCATCCGGTCGCACCCGGTGGCGACCCGGGCGGGGTGCCGGTACGGCTGCTGTGGGCCGGTGCCGTGGCCGCCGCGCTGCTGCCGCTGATCCCCACACCGATCCGCACCGTGCCGGCGTGGCGCGTGCCGGCCTTCGTCGCCGACGGCGGCTGGCGGGCGCACGTGCCGCCGGGACGCACCGTGGTGCCCGTGCCGCCGGTGACCAACGCGGGACGCAGCCCGGCGATGCTGTGGTCGGCGCGGACGGGGTTGGCCTTCGACGCGCCGGGCGGCTACTTCATCGGACCGAGCGCCCCCGACGACCCGACGGCCCGCTGGGGCGCTCCCGACCGGCCCACCTCACTGCTGCTGCGCCGGGTCGCCGACACGGGGCAGGTGCCGCCGATCACCGACGTCGAGCGCCGGCAGGCGGTGCAGGACCTGCGGCACTGGCGCGCGGCGGTGGTCGTCCTGGGCGGGCTGCACCACGGCGATCCCGTCCGGCGGGCCGTCGAGGAACTGCTCGGCCCGGCCCGGGAGATCGACGGTGCGCTCGTCTGGGACGTCCGTCCCCTCGTCGGCTGACGGGCAGCCCGAGCGCCCGGAGCGGGCCGACGGGCGGCGCGGCCTGGCCGGTGGGCGGCTAGGCCGGCGGCACCAGCGGGCGCACGTCCCAGAGCCAGACGTCGTCGACCCGTCGCGGCTCGCCGAGCAGGCCGGTCATCAGCTCCCGCAGCACGGCCTCCCGCGGGTGGGCGCCCAGCACCACCACCGATGCCCGCCAGAAGCGCAGGTCCTCCACCGCCTGGCGGCGGTTCTCCGCCGTCAACGGCGGCACCGTGCCCGCGTCCATGGTGGAGTAGATCAGGCTGCTGGTCGGCCGGTTCGGCGCGCCGAAGACGCCGTCGCCGTCGAGGTTCGGGCCGATGAAGTAGCCGCCCGGGATGGGGAACGCGTGCTGGGTCAGCGCGCTCCACCGCAGCGTGGACAGGCCGTGCACGTTGCTGGGAATCGGCACCGGCACGAGGGTGCGCCCCTCGGGCACGTACGGTCGCCAGGCCCCGGAGGTGATGAAGGACGGTGGCGGTGCGACGGGCATGGCCGGCAGCGGCCGGGGGAACAGCGGCAGCAGAGCCGCGGCGATGGCGGCGTACCCCACGACCCGCTGCCAGGCGGGCCGTCGCCCCGCCCCCTCGCGGTCCTGGCCGCCCTCGATGGGCCGGCCCTCGCCGGCCGTGTCGTCGCGGCCTTCGGTGGCCTCGGTGTCGTCGCGGTCCTCGGTCGCCGGCCCCTCGCGGCCCCCGGTGGCCGCCGGTCCGTCCTGCCGCCGCCGGAGATCGGCCACCGCGTCCCAGGCAAGCGCCAGCAGCACGCCGAGCGCGGCGGTCGTCACCAGGGCGAGCCGGGTCGGCATCATCATCTCGACCAGCGGCACGTCGGGTGGGATGTAGGCCCACGGCCCGTCGGTCTCCGTGACCTCCCCGTCGATCCGGATCTTCGGCCCGAGCGCCGCGACGGAGAACAGCACCGCCAGCACGGCCAGGATCCGGGCCACCAGCGACCGGCGGACCAGCAGCACCAGCGCCACCACCGCCAGGATCACCAGCGGCCAGCCGAACCAGGTGTTCTGCTCGGTCAGCCCGATGGTCCGCTCGACCGCCTCGTCCCCGGCGAGCGAGTCGCGGGGGAAGGTGACGAAAGCAGCCAGGTCCTCACCCCAACTGTGGAACACCCCGCCCTGTAGACCCCGGTAGGACTGCGGACCGTTGAACTGGAACCAGATCGGGTAGGCGGCCAGCGCCAGCGCCAGCGCCCCGCCGAGGCCGAGGCCCGCCGCGAAGGTGCCGGCCCGTGCCCAGGCGGCGCGCGGGCGCATGACCGCGTACGCGACCACGATGACCAGGCAGGCCATCGCCGTGAGCAGCAGCATCTCCTCGTTGATGAAGATCTGGTACGCCACCAGCAGGCCGAGCACGATGCCGTTGCGCCGCCAGCGACCCGGCTCCGCCAACCGGAACACCCGCACCACGATCAGCGGGAGCAGGAAGTTGGAGACGAAGTTGGGCTGCCCGTTGGCGTGGTGCACGACGCCCGGCGCGAAACCCAGGAACGCGCCGCCGACGAACGCCGCGGCGCGCGAGCGCACCAGGTGCCGCGACAACATCCAGTACGAGGTGCCGGCCGTGGCGGCCAGCGCGGCACCCAGGTAGAGGGCGTACATCACCTGCGGGCCGAGCAGCCAGGTGAGCGGGGCCAACGGCAGGGTCACCCCGAGCAGCGAGGTGTTGGCCATCATGTTCACCCCGTCGGGGGCGTTCTGCCGCTCGGTGAACAGCGGGTTCTCCAGGTGCCGCAGGGAGTACGCGCCGTGCGAGAACAGCCACTCGAACCAGCTGTGGTCGGTCGGCAGGTGGGAGGAGACCCGGTTGTGCACGTCCGCCCAGTAGTTGAGGCACACGAAGACGCCCAGGAGCACGTACGCTCCGATGGCCAGCGCGTCGGCGCGGGCCACCCGCCGGTGCGGCCCTCGCGACGACGGCGTCGCGACGGGCTCGGGGACGGTCTTCAGCGAGGGATCAACCACCGGCACAGCCACGACGGGCCATCGTACAGGCGTCCGCCGTCCCGTCCGGCTGGCCCGTGGCGGGCGCGGCGGGACAGTCCTGGCGGTGCTGGCTGGTCGCGGGACGGGCAGACCGCCGAACGTGGGCGCGGCGACGGGAAGGACGACGTGACGCTGATCGACCTCGGTGACATGGACGGCAACACCGACGCGCGTGCGCTGCCCCCGCCGTCGCGAGCCGTCGGCCGGCCCGTGCGGGTGGCACTGACGGTGCTGCTCGTGCTGGTGACGTTGACGGCCTCCGCCGGGCCGGTGGTCCAGAGCCGGGCGACCGTGCCGGCGGCTGCGGGTGCGGCCGTCTTCCTCTCCGGGGAGCGGCTGTTCGTCGTGCAGCCGCCACCCACCAGGGCCGACGACGGCCGGTCGGAGCTGGTGACGTACCCGGTGCCGCAGCGGGCGGCGCCGGGTTGGCAGCGGCCCGAACCACTGTGGCGGGTTCCGCTGCCCCCGGGAAGTCGGAGCTGGCGGGTCGAGGTGGTGTCCGCCGGGGTGCTGGTGTCGGTGTCCGGGCGGGAGCAGACGACCCTGCTGCTCGACGCCGACACCGGTCGGACCCGGTGGACGGCCCCGGGGATCGCCATCACCGACGGCTCCGACCAGGTCCTGCTGCAGACCCTGGCGAACCAGCCGACGCTGCGGGCGGTGGAGCTGGCGACGGGCCGCGAACGGTGGGCCGTGCCGGTGCCGATGACGGGGGTGGACCAGCGCTTCCGCGACGGCGTGATCGACCGCGTGGTACGCGCGCTGCCCGGCGGCCCCGTGGAGGTGCTCGACAGCCGCACGGGATCGGTGCTGCACCAGCTCGACCCGTCGGCCGGGCAACGGCCCATCCACCATCAGGTCCAGGTGGCCGGTGACCTGGTGCTGATGGTCCGCAGCCGGCCGGCCACCCTCGTCGCGTACGAGGTGGACGGCCTGCGCCAGCGGTGGTCGACGGCGCTGCCCAGGGTGGGACGGGTCACGCCGTGCGGTGTGCTGTTGTGCGTCGTCGGGCAGACCGGGGGCGTGCGGGCTCTCGATCCCGCCACCGGGGCGGTGCGCTGGTACGCCGACGAACTCCGGGCGGTGCTCAGTGTCGCCGGCGGTCCGCTCGTCGGGATCCGGCCGAGCGACGACGGCGACCGGATCCAGGTGCTCGACCCGGCCACCGGCCGGGTCACGGCCGACCTCGGCACCTGGCAGCTGGTGCCGTGGGCCGACCGTGACCAGCCGCTGCTCGTCACCCGCGGCGCGGCCGGGGGCGGGCTGGTGCTCGCCGAGGTGATCGACTCGGCCGGCGGGGTGCGGATCCGCGAGGTCATGCACGACGCCGTCGGCGGTTGCGTCACCGGTGGTGGCGCGGTCGCCTGCCTGCTGCGCGAGGACACCGGTGGGGGTGTCGGCGTGTGGCAGCTCGACTGACCACACCGCGTTCGCCGGCGTTGCCGCCCCGGCGACGGTGGGTGACTCCGGTTTGGCGGCCGGCACTAGGTTGTCGGATGGTCACGGCGAGGAGGTCGCGGTATGCGGGTGCTGGTGGTGGAGGACGAACGTAATCTCGCCGACGCTATCGTCCGGGGGTTGCGCAAGCGCGGGATGGCGGTGGACGTCGCGTACGACGGCGACAGCGGCCACGAGATGGCCTTCGTGACCCGGTACGACGTGGTGGTGCTCGACCGGGACCTGCCCGGCATGCACGGCGACCAGATCTGTGCCGAGCTGGCCGCCTCCGGCGCACTGACCCGGGTGCTGATGCTGACCGCCAGCGGCACCGTCGCCGACCGGGTGGAGGGGTTGCAGCTCGGTGCGGACGACTACCTGCCCAAGCCGTTCGCCTTCGACGAGCTGGTCGCCCGGGTGCAGGCGTTGGGCCGCCGGGCCACCCCCGCCGCGCCGCCGGTGCTCGCCCTGGCCGACCTGGAACTCGACCCGGCCCGCCGGGTCGTCACCCGGGGCGGTCAGCCGGTCGACCTGACCAACAAGGAGTTCGGCGTGCTGTGCGAGTTGCTGAAGGCGCGCGGCGCGGTCGTCTCCAGCGAGGAACTGCTGGAACGCGTCTGGGACGCCAACACCGACCCGTTCACCACGATCGTCCGGGTTACGGTGATGACGCTGCGCAAGAAGCTGGGCGACCCGCAGCTGATCGAGACGGTGGTGGGCGCGGGCTACCGCACGGCCGGGGTGGTTTCGTGAGCGTGAGGAGTGAGCCGGTGTTGCGAGCCCCGCAGTCGCGAACCGGGGTGGTTTCGTGAGCGTGAGGAGTGAGCCGGTGTTGCGAGCCCCGCAGTCGCGAGCCGGGGTGGTTTCGTGAGCGTGAGGAGTGAGCCGGTGTTGCGAGCCCCGCAGTCGCGAACCGGGGGTGACCTGGCGGCCGGTTCGCCCCGGCTGCGGCCGACGTTACGGCTGCGGCTCACGCTGCTCAACGGCGTCCTGCTGGTGGGTGCGGGCGCGATCCTGGTGCTGCTGGCCTGGCTGCTGGTCCGCGACGCCCTGCGCCCCACAGACGAGCTGCTGCCCGGCACGACGGTGGTGCTGGCCGACGGTCGCACGCTGGACGCCGCGCAGTGGCAGCGGCAGCTGGCCGACTCCGCGTCGGGGGAACTGCTGGCCAAGGGGCTCGGTGCGCTGTTGGCGATCAGCGCGGTCGGGGTGGTCGGCGCGTACGCGGTCGCCGGCCGGGCGCTGCGCCCGCTGCACCAGGTCACCGCCACCGCCCGCCGGCTCGGCGAGACGACGCTGGACCAGCGCATCGGCTACTCGGGCGCGGACGACGAGGTGGCCGAGCTGGCCGACACCTTCGACGCGATGCTGGATCGGATCACCGCCGCCTTCGCGGCGCAGAAGCGGTTCGTCGCCAACGCCTCACACGAGCTGCGCACCCCGCTCGCCGTCATGCGAACCGAGATCGACGTGACGCTCAGCGACGACGAGGCGGACACGGACGAGTACCGCCGGATGGCCACGGTGGTGCGTGACGCCTCCGAGCGGGCCAACGGGCTGGTCGACGCGCTGCTGGTACTCGCCCGTAGTGAGGCGCAGACGGGCCGGCGGCTCGGCCGGCGTACCGAATGCGACCTGGCCGTCGGCACCGCCAACGCGTTGTCGGCGGTACGCCGCGAGGTGGAGCGGATCAAGCTGCGGGTGCAGACCTCGTTGGAGTCCGCGCCGGTGGTCGGCGATCCCGGACTGCTCGACCGGCTGGCCGGCAACCTCGTCGAGAACGCGGTCCGCTACAACCACCTGCACGGACGGATCTGGGTGCGGACCGGCTCCGACGGATCCCGGTCCTGGCTGGTGGTGGGCAACACCGGTTTCGAGGTGGACCAGGCCGACGTGCCGGGGCTGTTCGAGCCGTTCCGGCGGGGCGGGCAGGAACGCACGGGCGCCCGGGGCTCCGGGCTGGGGCTCTCCATCGTCCGGGCGGTCTGCGACGCGCACGGCGGCACCGTCAAGGTGCTCGCCCAACCGGGCGGTGGACTGGAGGTCACCGTGACCCTGCCCTGCGCCGACAACCTTCCGGCGGTGGCCGCCAGCGCCAAACGGCGAGCCGGACCGTAGCCGCCACGGGCTGGGCCGGAATGCCCAGGCCCGACAAGGCCCCTGCCGCGACACGCCTCGGTTACCGCTGACCGCCCCGTCGGTGCCCGGACGCGGCGGGCCCCCGGCCACACGTCCTCCGGCAGCAGGCAGCGGGTGGAGTCGAGGTGGCGGGGGCCCGGTCTGGTCGTCGCGTCAGCCCCGCTGTTGCACCTGGGCGCGGATGGTCGCGAACTCCCTGGCGGCTTCCGGGCCGGAGGAGAAGTAGACGACGAACAGGGCCAGGCTGCCCCGGTCCGCCCAGACGCAGACGCCCAGGGGCACGTTGTCGGTCTTGCCGTCGGCGCACCGCGCCTCGCCGCCGAGCGGCCCCGCGTCGATGGTGCGGATGTCGCGGACGGCCAGTTCCTTGGACAGCGCCGAAATGGCGTCGACCAGTTCCTGGTTCGGGTTGAGGATCAGCCCCGACGCTCCCGCCAGCATGATCATGTCCTGTTTGGCGGGGTCGCCGTAGAACGCGCCGACCGCGCTGGTCTCGTTGCGTACCGAGGACTTCATGTCCCGGACCATCTGGTCGGCGACAGCGGTGAACTCCGGTTCGGTGAGCTTCGGCCGCCCGGCGAGGGTCGTCGGCGCGACCAGTCGGGTTCGCCCCGCCGGCGCCGGATCCGTCGATGTGCCGGGGTCCGCCGAGGCGTCGGGGTCGGCCGGCGGGGAGCTGCTCGGCACCGGTGGGTTGGACGCGCCGGGCGTCGGGCTGGCACTCGCCGAGGCGGTCGGGTCGGCGGGATCGTTGTCGGACAGGGCGTACCAGGCGAGGCCGCCACCGCCGCCGAGGCACAACAGCAGGGTCACTGCGGAGAGCAGACCCACCAGGAGGCTGGTGCGGGACGTCTTCGGCGGTGGGGCGTACGGCTGCACGGGCGGGTACCCGGCGTAGCCGGGATCACCGTGCGGCGGGAAGCCACCCGGCCCCGGGTGGGCCGCCGGCTGCGGGTGACCGGCGTACGGCTGTGGCTCGCCGTATGGCTGTGGCTCGCCGTATGGCTGTGGCTCGCCGTACTGCGGCTGTTGCTCGGCTGGCGGGGGCCAACCACCGGCGGCCGGTTCGCCGTAGCGTGGTTGCTCGCCGGGCTGCGCCCAACCGCCGGCCGGCGGGGGCGGCGGCCAGCCAGCCTGCGGAGGATGACCGCCGGCGGGCGGGTAGGAACCGTACGGCGAGCCGGGCTCCGGCTGCGACGGGTGGGGGTCGGCCGGGGGTGGGTACATCGGTCAACTCCAGGTGTGGAAGGCGGGCTGATGGTAGCCAGCCGGCGCCACAGCCACTGCCCCGGCCACGGGGAGGCGCGCCGGCCCCGCCGGCACTGGTGCGACGGGGCCGGGCGGCCCCGGTCAGGAACGCTGCTCGACCTGGCCCCGGATGGTCACGAGCTCCGACTCGGCCTGAGCACCGGTCTTGAAGAACATCACGATCATGCCGAGGCTGCCCTTGTCGGCCCAGACGCAGACGCCCAGCGGGACCTCGTCGGTCCTGCCGTCGCCGCAGCGGGCCTCACCGCCGAGCGGACCCGGCTCGACCGGCCGCATGCCGGTGACGGTCAGCTCGGCCGAGAGACCGCCGATCGCGTCGTCGAGCTCCTTCTTCGGGTCTGCCATCAACCCGGACGCTCCGGCGATCATCACCAGGTCCTGCTTGGCGGGGTCGCCGTAGAACGCGCCCACCGCGCTCGTCTCGTTCTGCACCGTCGACTTCATCTCGCGGACCATCTGGTCGGTGAGCGCCTGAAGCTCCGGTTCGGTGATCTTCGGCCGGCCGGCGAGGGTCTCCGGAGCGACCAGGCGGGTCTTCGTGGCGTCGACCGCCTCGGTGACCTCGTCCTTCAACGCGAACCAGGTGACGCCGGCGCCTGCGGCGCAGAGCACCAGCACCACGGCGAGCACGATCAGCAGGATCTTGCCGGCCTTCGACTTCCGCGGAGCCGGCGGAACCGGGAACCCGCCCTGCGCGGGGACCCCTTCCTGCGGGGGGAACCCGCCTTGCGCCGGGAACCCGCCCTGCGCGGGGAACCCGCCCTGCGCGGGGAACCCGCCCTGCGCGGGCGGATACGCGCCCGGCTGCGGGAAACCGGGGGTGGGCTCGGACGGGTGGGGGTGGCCTGACGGCTGGGACATTCGGTCAGCTCCTGATGCGGGGTGCGAAGGGCTGATCGTAGCCAGACCGGGCGACATCCACCGATCCGAGAAGCCACACCCCGGTGGACGTGACACGACCGCGGTGGCCGCCCGTGGGGGCGACCACCGCGGTCGTCGGGGAGCGGGTGGGGTCAGGCGTTCAGGCTCGCCACGCCGGGCGGTAGGAACCGCCGGCCGGTGACCCGCTCGCTGGTGCCCGTCCGATCCAGGTACGGCGTGACGCCGCCCAGGTGGAACGGCCAGCCGGCACCGAGGATCATGCACAGGTCGATGTCCTGCGCCTCGGCCACGACACCCTCGTCGAGCATCAGCCGGATCTCCTGCGCCAGCGCGTCGAGCGCGTTCTGGCGCACCTGCTCCTCGGTGAGCGGCTGGTCGCCGACCACGAGCAGCTTCGCCACCTCGGCGTTGATCTCGTCGTCGACGACGATGGGCTGGCCCGAGTCGGCGATCCGCTTGAGGTTCTCGCTGACGCCGAACCGGTCCGGGAACGCGGCGTGCAGGGTGCCGCCCACGTGGTACGCCACGGCCGGGCCGACCAGCTGGAGCAGGGCCAGCGGGCGCATCGGCAGGCCAAGCGGGTCCAGCGCGCGGTTCGCCACCTCCAGCGGTGTGCCCGCGTCGACGGCGGCGAACACGGTGCCGAGGAACCGCGTCAGCAGCCGGTTCACCACGAACGCCGGGGCGTCGGAGACCAGCACGCTCGACTTCTTGAGCTGCTTGCCCACCGCGAAGGCGGTGGCCAGGGTCGCGTCGTCGGTGCGCTCGCCCCGGACGATCTCCAGCAGCGGCAGCACCGCCACCGGGTTGAAGAAGTGGAAGCCGACCACCCGCTCGGGGTGCTCCAGGTCCTCCGCCATCGCGGTGATCGACAGCGACGACGTGTTCGTCGCCAGCACGGCGTCCGGCTTGACGATCTTCTCCAGCTCCGCCCAGACCTGCTTCTTGATGGCCAGGTCCTCGAAGACGGCCTCGATGACGAAGTCGGCATCCGCGAAGACACCCTTGTCGACCGAACCGCTGACCAGGCCGTACAGCTTGGCGGCGGTGCCCTTGTCCATCCGGCCCTTGCTGACGGCCTTCTCGATCTGGGCGTGCACGTAGCCGACGCCCTTGTCGACGCGGGCCTGGTCCAGGTCGGTCATGACGACCGGCACCTGGAGGCGGCGGGCGAACAGCAGGGCGAGCTGGCTGGCCATCAGCCCGGCACCCACGATGCCCACCTTGGTCACGGGGCGGGCCAGGCCCTTGTCCGGCGCGCCGGCCGGCCGCTTGGCCCGCCGCTGCACCAGGTCGAAGGCGTACAGGCCGCTGCGCAGCTCCTCGGAGAACACCAGGTCGGCCAGCGCCTCGTCCTCGGCGGCGGTGCCGGTCGCGAAGTCGGCGTCCTTCGCCGTCTCCAGCAGGTCCAGCGCCCGATAGGCGGCCGGGACCGCGCCGTGCAGCCGGGAGTCGAGGGTCTGCCGGGCGAAGTAGAGCACGCCCGCCCACATGTCCTTGTCGACCTCGGGCCGGGTCACGGTGACCTCACCCCGGACGACCCCGGCGGCCCACTCCAGGGACCGTTCCAGGAAGTCAGCCGGCTCCAGCAGGACGTCAGCGATGCCAAGCTCGGCGGCCTGCTTCGGCTTGAGCATCTTGTTCTGCATCAGCGGGTTCTGGATGATCACCTGGGTCGCCGCCGGGATGCCGATCAGGTTCGGCAGCAACTGGGTGCCGCCCCAGCCCGGGATGAGGCCGAGGGAGACCTCGGGCAGCGCCAGCGCCGCCGCGCCGGCCGACAGCGTCCGGTAGTGGCAGTGCAGCGCCAACTCCAGGCCACCGCCCATGGCCGCCCCGTTGACGAAGGCGAAGGTCGGGACGTCGGCGTCCTTGAGCCGGGCGAACACCCGGTGGCCCAGGCGGCCGACCTCCAGCGCCTGCTCGCGGTCCGCGAGGGCCGGCAGGCTGGTGATGTCGGCGCCGACGCAGAAGACGTACGGCTTACCGGTGACCGCGACGAACGCCGGGTTCGCCGCCAGGGCGGCGGTGATCGCCTCGTCCAGGCTGGTCAGGCCGCCCGGGCCGAAGGTGTTCGGCTTGGTGTGGTCGAAGCCGTTGTCCAGGGTGATCAGGGCGGCCGGACGGTCCAGCCCCGGTACGTCCACCTGGCGCAGCAGCGCCTTCGTGACCACCTCGTTGGGTGCCGTGAGCGCGCTCACCGTACGCTCTCCGTTCGCGACTGCGGGACTCGCAGGCCCGGCTCGTTCCTCGCGCTCACTTGTCTCCCTCCCAGTGGGGGTTCTCCCAGATGACCGTGCCGCCCATGCCGATGCCGATGCACATCGCGGTCAGGCCGTAACGCACCTCCGGATGCTCGGCGAAGTGCCGGGCGAGCTGCGTCATCAGCCGCACGCCGGAGGAGGCGAGCGGGTGGCCGATGGAGATCGCGCCGCCCCACGGGTTGACCCGGGGGTCGTCGTCGGCGATGCCGAAGTGGTCGAGGAAGGCGAGCACCTGCACGGCGAACGCCTCGTTCAGCTCGAACAGGCCGATGTCGTCGATGGTCAGGCCGGCGATACGCAGCGCCTTCTCGGTCGACGGGATCGGACCGACGCCCATCACCTCCGGCTCGACGCCGACGAAGCCGTACGACACCAGCCGCATGCCGATCGGCAGGCCCAACTCGCGGGCGACCTCCTCGGCGACCAGCAGGCTGGCGGTGGCACCGTCGTTCAGGCCGGCCGCGTTGCCCGCGGTCACCTTGCCGTGCGGGCGGAACGGGGTCTTGAGGGTGGCGAGCTTCTCCAGCGAGGTCTCGCGGGGCGCCTCGTCGGTGGTGGCCAGGCCCCAGCCGGTCTCGGGGTCGCGCACCGCGACGGGCACCAGGTCGCCCTGGAGCTTGCCGTTGGCGTACGCCTTCGCGGTCTTCTGCTGGGAGGCCAACGCGAACGCGTCGGTGCGCTGCTTGGTGATGTGCGGGACCCGGTCGTGCAGGTTCTCCGCGGTCGCGCCCATCACCAGCGCGGACGGGTCGACCAGCTTCTCCGCGATGATCCGCGGGTTGGGGTCGACGCCCTCACCCATCGGGTGGCGGCCCATGTGCTCGACGCCACCGGCGATCGCGACGTCGTACGCGCCCATCGCGATGCCGCTGGCCACGGAGGTGACGGCGGTCATCGCGCCGGCGCACATCCGGTCGATCGAGTAGCCGGGCACGGTCTTGGGCAGCCCGGCCAGCAGAGCGGCGGTGCGGCCGATGGTCAGGCCCTGGTCGCCGATCTGGGTGGTGGCGGCGATGGCGACCTCCTCGACCCGCTCCGGTGGCAGCTGCGGGTTGCGGCGTAGCAGCTCGCGGATGCAGCGGATCACCAGGTCGTCGGCGCGGGTGTTGGCGTACATGCCACCCGCCTTGCCGAACGGGGTGCGGACGCCGTCGACGAACACGACATCCCTAACTTCACGGGGCACTTGAGCCTCCTCTTCGACCATGATCCGGCTTCCGTACCGCTGGGCGGCGTTCCGGCCGAACACGGTCGCCGGCACTTGGGCGTTTCCCCGGATGCTACTCGTCAGTAATAAGGCGCGTCCCCACCCCCGGCTGTGGCCCATCCCACATCCGAGCCCGGCGGCCGAGTTGGTCCGGGTCGGCCCGTACCGGCGGACCGGTACGGCTCCCGGGCGAACCACCCGGTGAACTCGGCGGGCCAGCGGATCCGCTGGGATCACGGAGGCCGGCCGGTTGCGATGGGGTTAGGGGGCGGGGGAGGTCGGGGCTGGTGGGGTGGGCTGGGCCGGCGGGGCTGGTGCGGTCGGCGGCGCGAGGGCGTCGGCGAGGTCGGGCAGCAGGAGCCCGATCTGCCATTCGCGGGCGCCCAGGCTCCGCAGGGTCTCCGCCACCGTCTCCTCGGTGACCTGCTCCGGAGGTTGCCAGGCCAGCCGACGTACCGAGTCCGGGGCGATCAGGTTCTCCGGTGGCAGGGTGTGTGCGCCCGCCACCCGAAGCACCACCTCGCGGCTGCGGGTCAGCCGCCCGGCCGCCACCGGATCACGCTCGGCCCAGCGGTGTGGCGGCGGCGGACCCTCCACCGCCGGGGCGACGGGCAGCGCCTCGTCGGGTAGCTGCCGGGCATCGTCCAGCGCCGACAGCCAGGTGCGGGCCAGCCGGCGCACGGAACGGCCACCGAAGCCGGGAAGGGTGAGCAGCGTTCGCTCGTCCTGCGGGTCCAGTTCGGCGGCGGCGATGATCGCGGAGTCGGGCAGCACCCGGCCCGGGGCGGCGTCCCGCCGGGCAGCGATCTCGTCCCGCGCGTACCACAGCGAGCGGACCCGGGCCTGCGCCCGCGCCCCCCGCAGCCGGTGGATGCCCGAGGTGCGCCGCCACGGATCCGCCCGTACCCGGGGCGGGCGCGCCCCGGTGCGGACCAGCGCGTCGAACTCCTCGGCCGCCCACTGCGACTTGCCCTGTCGGCGCAACTCCGCGTCGAGGGCGTCCCGGAGGTCGACCAGCATCTCCACGTCCAGCGCGGCGTACGTCAGCCAGGACTCCGGCAGCGGTCGGCTCGACCAGTCCGCCGCGGAGTGGTGCTTCTCCAGGCGATAGCCGAGCAGGTGCTCGGTGAGCGCCGCCAGGCCCACCCGCTCGAACCCGGCCAGCCGTGCGGCCAGCTCCGTGTCGAACAGCCGGCGCGGGCGCAGCCCCAGTTCCGCGAGGCAGGACAGGTCCTGACTGGCGGCGTGCAGCACCCACTCGGTATCGGCGATCGCCGCGTCGAGGGCACTCAGGTCGGGCAGGGGCAGCGGGTCGATCAGCGCGGTGCCCGCGCCCGCCCGGCGCAGCTGCACCAGGTAGGCCCGCTGGCTGTAGCGGTAACCGGAGGCGCGTTCGGCGTCGAGCGCCACGGGGCCGGTGCCGGTGGTGAAACGGGCCACCACCTCGTCGAACTCGGGCGGCGTGGTCACCGGCTCAGGGGTGCCGTCGCGGGGCGCGGTCAGCGGCACGGGGCCGCCCGCACCCGGGTCGGTCCCCGTGTCGGCCGGGGTCGAGGCGGCTGACGGCGGCTGGTTGATCTCGTCTCCCGTGCGGCTTTCGGCGGCCCGACGGTGCAGGGGTGATTCGTCGGTCACCTGACAACCCTAGTGCGCCGGAGGATCACCCCGCGCGCACCCGCCCCGTAGCGTGTCCCCACCCGACCAGCCCCCACCCCTCACCCCGGGCCCCCGGCCGCCCGCGGGCCTCCGCGCTGAGCGTCGATCATGAAGTTGGGGCGGACGGGGCGGGCGTTCTGCTGGACAACCAGATGATGAACCGGCCGGGTCGACCGACCGGGGGCCACACCGACCGGGCCAGCCGGGTTCGGGGCCAGCCGGGGCCGGAACGGGTCAGGGGTGGTGGCGGGACGGCGGGAGGACAGGGGGGTGACGCCGGGTGGGGGGAGGCCCGCGGTGGAGGCGAGCAGGACGCACCACGCCTCCAGATGCGGCGCGAGGTCGTCGTCGGTGGGCGTCCAGGAGGCGCGGATCTCGATGTCGCCCGCGGCGGGGGGGCCCGCCAGGTCGCCGAACCGGGTCGACATGGTCTGCGTGATCGTCCCGCCGATCGCCCGGTACCGGGCGTCCTCGGTCTCGAGTGCGTCGGTGAGCCACGTCCAGCCCACGCCGGGTAGCAGCGGGTCGGCGGCCAGATCGATCTCCAGCTCCGCCGTCACGTACGTGACCAGCCGCAGGGTGCCCTGCCATGCCTCGTGTCCCGTCGGATCGTGCAGCAGGATCAACCGACCCGTGGCCACCTCGTCGCCGTCGCGCAGCACGGTCGCCGACAGCGCGAACGTGTACGGGGCGAGCCGCTGCGGCGCGCCCACCTCCTCCAGGAGGATCTCCGACCGCGGTACCGCCGACCGCAGCCCGGCGACCGCGCGGGCGAAGGTCTCCGGGAACGGGATCGGGGGGGCCATGCCGGCAGCCTATGCCGCTGTCGGCCAGCCCGCCGGGACGGCACGCCGACGGGCGGCAGGCCGAGGGGACGCAGACACCGGCGGGGCGGCGGGGGTGCTGACGCGGCGGGCCGACGGGTTGCACTCGACCGGGCGGCAGGCCGAGGGGGGTGGAACAGACCGACGGCGGGCAGGTGGACCGGCGGGTGGTGGCGGGCACCGGTGGCGGGTGGGCCCCGTGTCGTCCCGCGCCTCGGCGGGTCCCTTCTTCGTCCGTGTCCTTTCACGTCACAAAAGGCGGCGCTGCCGGTCGTCGTCACCATGCCGCGTGGCACGATTGCCGCGATGACCACCGACACGACGGGCACCGCCGCCCGAGACGACGAACCCCGCCCCGGCGGACCGGCCGACTCGCCCTTCGTCCGGGCCTGCCGGCGTCGGCCCGGGCCACACACGCCCGTCTGGTTCATGCGCCAGGCCGGCCGGTCGTTGCCGGAGTACCGGGAGATCCGGGCCAACGTGGCGATGCTGGAATCCTGCCGCCGCCCCGAGCTGGTCACCGAGATCACCCTCCAGCCGGTGCGCCGGCACGGCGTCGACGCGGCGATCCTGTTCAGCGACATCGTCGTGCCGGTTGCCGCCGCCGGCATCGACCTGGACATCGTGCCGGGCACCGGGCCGGTGGTCGCCGAGCCGGTGCGCACCGCCGCCGACGTCGACCGGATCCGGCCCATCGGTCGCGACGAGGTGTCCTATGTGGACGAGGCCGTCCGGATGCTGGTCGGGGAGCTGGGCGGCACCCCGCTCATCGGCTTCGCCGGCGCCCCGTTCACCCTGGCCAGCTACCTGGTCGAGGGTGGCCCCTCGCGTACCCACGCCAGGACGAAGGCCCTGATGTACGGCGATCCCGACCTGTGGCACGCCCTGGCCGGCCGGCTCGCCGACGTCACGCTGTCCTTCCTGCGGGTGCAGGTCGACGCGGGGGTCTCGGCGGTGCAGCTGTTCGACTCCTGGGCCGGAGCGCTCTCCGAGGCCGACTACCGGCGGTTCGTGCTGCCGCACTCGGCGAGGGTGCTCGCCGGGCTGGCCGACGCGGGCGTGCCCCGCATCCACTTCGGGGTGGGCACGGCCGAGCTGCTCGGCGCGATGGGCGAGGCCGGCGCCGACGTGGTCGGCGTCGACTGGCGGACGCCGCTGGACGTCGCCACCCGCCGGGTCGGCCCCGAGCGGGCGGTGCAGGGCAACCTGGACCCGGCGGTGCTGCTCTCCCCCTGGCCGGTGGTGGAGGCCGAGGTGCGCCGGATCCTGGAGCAGGGCCGCGCCGCCCCGGGGCACGTGTTCAACCTGGGCCACGGGGTGCTGCCGGAAACCGACCCGGATGTGCTGACCCGGGTGGTCGCGCTCGTGCACGACCTGTCCGTCCGCGCGGCCGACCGGGGCTGACCGGGATGTCAACGCCGTGGCGCATCGCGGTGGTCGGTGGTGGGATAGCCGGGCTGGCCGCCGCCGTACGGCTCGCCGACCGCGCCCCCGCCGGCACGCGGATCACCGTGTACGAGCAGTCCGGCGCCCTCGGCGGCAAGCTGCGCACCGGCGAGCTGGCCGGCGGCCCGGTGGAGTTCGGTGCCGAGGCGTTCCTGATGCGCGATCCGGCCGGCGGGGAGTCGGCGGTGGTGGCCCTGATCCGCCGGCTCGGGCTGGCCGACCGGATAGTGCACCCCACCGTCGGGCAGGCCGCGCTCGCGGTCGACGGTGCCCTGCGGCCGATCCCGGGCGGCACGCTGGTGGGCGTACCCGGGGATCTGGAGCAGGTGGCCACGGTGGCCCGGCCGGTCGAGGACGGTGACCGCGACGGCGGCCGGCCGCTGCTCGGCGCGGACGACGACGTGTCCGTCGGCGCGCTGGTCCGCGCCCGGCTCGGCGACGAGGTCGTCGACCGGCTGGTCGATCCGATGCTCGGCGGTGTCTACGCCGGCCGGGCCGACGACCTGTCCCTGGTCACCACCATGCCCGCGCTGGCCCGCGCCGCCCGGGTCGAGCACACCCTGGTGGGTGCGGTGCGTGCCGCGCAGGCCGCCGCCCCGCGCGCCCCGGGCCAACCCGTCTTCGGCACCCTCGCCGGTGGGTTGGGCACCCTGGTCGACGCGGCCGTCGCGGCCAGCGGCGCGACCGTCCGCCGCGATGCCGCGGTCCGCGAGCTGACCCCGGCCGGCGGTGGTTGGCGGCTCACCGTCGGACCCACCCGCGATCCCCAGCACGTCGAGGCGGACGCGGTGGTGCTTGCCGTGCCGGCCCGGCCGGCGGCCCGGCTGCTCACGGACCTCGCCCCCGACGCCGCCACCGGGATTGGTGGCCTGGACTACGCCAGCGTCGCCCTGGTCACCCTGGCGCTGCCCGAGCCGCCGCTGCCCGAGCTGTCCGGCTTCCTGGTGCCCGGCACCGAGGGGCTGCTGATCAAGGCGTCCACCTTCTTCACCGTCAAGTGGGGGCACCTGCGCCGGCCGGACGGGCTCGCCCTGGTGCGTGCCTCGGTGGGCCGGTACGGCGAGGAGGCCCAGCTCCAGCGACCCGACGAGGACCTCGCGGCCGTCGTGCACCGGGAGCTGTCGGCGGTTCTCGGCGTGCCACTGCCCGCCCCGGTGGCCGGGCACGTACAGCGGTGGGGCGGTTCGCTGCCGCAGTACACCCCGGGTCACCGCGACCGGGTGGCCGCCGCGCGCGCGGCCCTGCGGGCGGCCCACCCCACCGTCGCCCTGGCCGGCGCCGCCTACGAGGGCGTCGGCATCCCGGTCTGCGTCCGCTCCGGCGAGACGGCGGCCGAGGAGATCATCACCGCACTGGGAGGTTCCGGAACATGACCGAGCAGAGCAACGCGGCCCGGCTGCGCGAGCTCAACGAGACCATCCGCTACACCATGTGGTCGGTGTTCCGGGCCAGCGCGCCCCTGCCGTCGCTGCGCGACAACGTCACCGGTGAGGTCGAGTCGCTCTTCGAGGAGCTGGCCGGAAAGGACGTGACGGTGCGCGGCACGTACGACGTGTCGGGGCTGCGCGCCGACGCCGACCTGATGATCTGGTGGCACTCGTCGTCCAGCGACGCGCTCCAGGACGCCTACCTGCGGTTCCGGCGTACCACCCTGGGCAAGGCCATGACGCCGGTCTGGTCGCAGATGGCGCTGCACCGCCCGGCCGAGTTCAACAAGAGCCACATCCCGGCGTTCCTCGCCGGCGAGGACGCCCGGGCGTACCTGTGCGTGTATCCGTTCGTGCGGTCGTACGAGTGGTATCTGCTGCCGGACGCGGAGCGACGGGAACTGCTGGCCGAGCACGGGCAGATGGCCCGCGGCTACCCGGACGTGCGGGCCAACACCGTGGCCTCGTTCGCCCTCGGCGACTACGAGTGGATGCTCGCCTTCGAGGCAGACGAACTGCACCGGATCGTGGACCTGATGCGGGACCTGCGGGCCTCCCGGGCGCGAATGCACGTGCGCGAGGAGGTCCCGTTCTACACCGGCCGTCGCCGCTCGGTGGCCGAGATCGTCAACTGCCTGGTCTGAGCCGGCATCCGGCATCCGGCATCCGGCTGCCGGCTGCCGGCGTTCGTCGGCCGGGAGCCGTTCGCCGTCGGCCGGCTCGGGGTGACACCCGGGCCGGCCGGGCGAGGATACGCGCTACGACGGCCGGGCCGGTCGGGGCCGCGCCCGAGGGAGGGAGAGACGGCCCCGACCGGGGTATCAGGCGGTCGTGCAGGTCAGCATCGGCGCGTTGGCGCTGCCGCTGCCGAGGAAGCCGAACGTGGTGCTGGCTCCGGCCCCGAGGCTGCCGTTCCAGCCGACGTTGCGGGCCGTCACCCTGTTCCCGCTCGTCGTCACGGTGGCGTTCCACGCCTGGCTGAGCTGCTGCCCGTCCGCGTACGTCCAGGTCACCGACCAGCCGTTGATGGCCGACCCGCCAGCCGTCACCTGCACCTCACCCTGGAAGCCACCGCTCCAGGTGTTGGTGACCCGGTACGTCGCCGTGCAAGCCCCCGCCGGCGGCGGGGTGGTGGGCGGTGGCGTGGTGGGCGGGGGAGTGGTGGGCGGCGGGGTCGTGGGTGGGGGAGTGGTGGGCGGCGGCGTGGTGGGCGGCGGGTTGGACCCGCCGAACTGCACGTCGCTGCACAGGTAGTACGACTGGTCCAGGTGGCTGGCCTGCCAGATGGTGTAGACGACGTGCCGGCCCGTGCGGCCGGGCGCGTTCGCCGGGATGTCGATGGAGACGCCACCGGTCTCCTGCCGCCACTGGGAGGCCGGAGTGTTCCCGATCTGACCGACCAGCTCCAGGTCGGACCAGGCCAGCGGCTCGGTGAGCGGATCGTAGCCCTGCCTCGTCACGTACACCCGGATGTAGTCGGCACCGTGGCTGGCCTGGTCGAACAGGCGGACCCGGAAGTTGTTCGAGACCGAGGTCGTCCGCCAGGCCCCGACGGCGTCGAGGGCGTTGTAGCGACCACCCTCGGTACGGCCGGCGCTGCACAGCTGGCCGTCGGGGATGGCGCCCTGGTGGTTGCCGCCGACGCCCTCGCGGAACAGGCCGTTCCAGTTCCACATGGCGTTGGAGTTGGCCTGCCAGGCCTGCCAGCACATCGGATCCTCGGTGGCCATCCGGGGATTCTGGAAGTCGCCGCCCCACCGCTGCCAGCAACCGTAGTTGCGCGACGCGGGATCGACGACGGATCCGTGGGCCGAGGCCGGGTTGGCCAGGGCGGTGGTGAGCAGCAGTGTGGCGGTGACCGCGACGGCCACTGCCCACAGCGCGCGGGATGATCGGAGCAGAGTGGACACGAAGCCCCCAGGGGGAGTTGTCGGACTGCGATACCGCCCGGACGGCGGGGAGTTGCCCCCTCCCGCGCCGACTGCGTGGCTGCTGGCTCCGTGCGAAGAATGACACAATGTATTGCCGAGCGTCAATGGGGAAACCCTTTTCGAGTCGGCCGGCGACGCGCCCCCCGGCGGTCAGCCGTCCCGGCGCATGGGGGTGTGCGGGATGCCGTCCTCGAGGTACTCGTCGCCGCTGACCACGAAGCCGTACCGGGCGTAGAACCCGACCAGGTGCGACTGGGCCTCCAGCACGCACGGTCGACCGCCGGCCTCGTCGAGGGCGGCGGACATCAGCCGGCCGGCGTGTCCGCCGCCGCGCGCCGTCGGTGCCACCACCACCCGACCGATGCGGGCCACGCCGCCGGGCTCGGTCAGGATCCGCAGGTACGCCAGGGGAATCCCGCCCTCGGCCAGCCAGGCGTGGCGGGTGCCGGGTTCGACGTCGCGGCCGTCGAGTTCCGGGTACGGGCAGGACTGCTCCACGACGAACACGTCGATGCGCAGCTTCAGCAGGTCGTGGAAGGTGCGGACGTCCAGCTCGGTGAACGGCGCGATCCGGAGCACGGCGGTCTGCGACGGCATGCCGCCAGGCTAGGGCGTGCCCCGGTCCTGGTCGATGCGGGGGAGGCCGGATCGGGTCGGGCCCGGGTCAGGCCGGGCGGGAGCCGACGGCGTCGCGGATCTGCGCGCCCTGCTCGCCCTCCTCGGCACGGGCGCAGTGTGCGCAGCAGAAGAAGCGGCCGGAAACCTCGACCCCGTGCCCGACGATCCTGATCTGGCAGTGTTCGCAGATCGGTGCCAGCTTGTGTACCGCGCACTCGAAGCAGTCGAAGGTGTGCACGTCGCCGCTGACCGTGCGCACCTCGAACGCCATCCAGTAGTCGTTTCCGCAGACCTCGCAGGTTGCCACGACAGACCCCTCCAGCCGGAACGTGTTTCCTCCAGCGTGGGGCAGCGCGGGCGGCCGGGCGGGCGGAACGGCCGACATCGACCCGTTCCGGCGGCGCGTCGGCACCGGCGTGTCGGCCGTTGTACCCGGTGACGCCGTGACCCCCGGGAGGAACATGATGATCAAGCGCAACCGGCTCTTCGGCACGCAGACCCGGGTCACCTTCTGCCTGCCCCGGGACGCCCCGCCCGGCCCGGTCAGTGTGGTCGGGTCGTTCAACGGCTGGGAGCCGGGTCGGCACGAACTGGTGCCCCGCCGGGACGGCACCCGGACGGTGACGGTCCGGCTCGGGCCGGGGGAGCACCGCTTCCGCTACCTGGCCGCGGGCGGCCTCTGGCTGGACGACGAGTCGGCCGACCGCGTCGACGACCAGGGCAGCCTGCTGGTGCTGTGACCGGGGTGGTGTGGTGACCATCCGCGGCGCTCGGCGGGTGGGTGGGCGTCCCAGACCACTCTTATCGACAGGAGTCTTTACTGTTAACAAGCTTTAATTTATGTTGGTGGCACCTCACCAGGCTTTCTCCCGAAGGAGTGCCGCTGATGCGTCGAAGAATCACCCTCCCACTCCTGGCGACCGGTGCCGTCGTCTCCTCCCTCGCCGTGGCCGCGCCGGCCCAGGCCCACGGCTACGTCTCGTCACCGCCCAGCCGACAGGCACTCTGCGCGCAGGGCCGGGTCCCCGACTGCGGCCAGATCCGCTACGAACCGCAGAGCGTCGAGGGACCGAAGGGCCTGCGCAGCTGCCACGCCGGCATCGCCCACTTCGCCGTCCTCAACGACGACAGCCGTGGCTGGCCCGCCACCTCCGTCGGCACCTCGGTCACCTTCACCTGGGTGAACACCGCCCGGCACTCCACGGCCAACTGGGAGTACTTCGTGGGCGGCACCCGGGTGGCCGTGTTCGACGGCGGCGGACGCCAGCCCGGCGCCACCGTCTCGCACACCGTCAACCTGGGCGGCTACCCCGGTCGGCAGAAGGTCCTCGCCGTGTGGAACATCTCCGACACCGCCAACGCGTTCTACTCCTGCGTCGACCTCCAGGTCGGTGGTGGTGGGGGCGGCCCCACGCCGAGCCCGAGCCCGACTCCGCCACCGACCTCCCCGCCCCCGCCCACGCCCACGCCCACCGCCACCAACCCGCCCGCGCCGGGCGGCACCTGGACGGCGGGCCGGGCGTACGCCGTCGGCGACCAGGTCACCTACGGCGGATCCGCCTACCGTTGCCGGCAGGCGCACACCGCTCTCGCCGGCTGGGAACCGCCGACCACCCCCGCCCTGTGGAGCCGGGTCTGAGCGACGGGTGCGGCCGGGTCAGCCGGACTCGGCCCGGCCGCGCACCCCGTACCCGCAGCGCACCGCACCGCGACCCGGCGCGGCGGCGGGACCGCTGGTGGCTGCCGACCCTGGTGGCCGTCCTGCTGTCCGCCGGCTGCGTGACGTCCGCGCCACCGGCGGATCCGGCGTCCGCGCCGCCGCCGTCGGCCGGCGCCCCGTCCGCGTCGACTCCGAGCGGACTCGACCTGCTGTACCTGTCGATGACGCTCGCCCACGTCGAGCAGACGCTGGAGATCGTCGCGCTCGTCCGGGGCCGGGTCGCCGACCCGCAGCTGCGCACCCTGGTCGCCGCCGTCGAGGTGACCGAGGCCGACGAGCGCGACACCGTGCGGGGCTGGCTGCGCGAGGCCGGGCGGGACGGCCGTGACGACCACGACCACAGCGGGCACGTCACCGCGGCCGACGACCTGGCCCGGCTGCGTACTGCCGCCGACGGCGAGGTCGACGCCGTGCTGGCCGGCGTCCTCTCCGAGCATCAGCGTGCCGCCGCCGACCTGGCCCGGGCGCACCTGACGGCCGGCTCCGACCCCCGGGTGCTCGACCTGGCCGGGCGGATCGAGCGGTCCCGTACCGCCCAGGTCGCCATGTTGGCGGGACTGCCGTCGCCCGAGCCGTGACCCGGTGTCCGTGGGGCGGGCGGGGCAGACGCCGATCGGTCAGGCGGGACGCGGCTCCAGCCGGAGGGAGACAGAGTTCACGCAGTGCCGGGTGTCCTTCGGGGTGAAACCCTCGCCCCGGAAGACGTGCCCGAGGTGGCTGTCGCAGCGGGCGCAGCGGATCTCGGTGCGCACCATGCCGAGACTGGAGTCGTCCACCTCACGGACCGCGCCCGGGATGGCGTCGTCGAAGCTGGGCCAGCCACAGTGCGAGTCGAACTTGGTGTCGCTGGGGTACAACTCCGCACCGCAGGCCCGGCAGTGGTACATGCCGGCCGTCTTCGTGTCCACGTACTCGCCCGTCCACGGGCGCTCCGTGCCGGCCTCACGCAGCACCCGGAACTCCTCGGGGCTGAGCCGGACCCGCCACTCGTCCTCGGTGCGGGGCAGTTCACTGTCGTCGAGACTCACCCACCAACGGTACGTCGAACGTCGGACCTATCGCATATGGTCGCGGCCATGGGTGGCACGAAGGCTGCGGCCGAGCAGATCGAGGTGGGCGGGCACACCGTCAGGTTGAGCAGTCCCGACCGGGTGATCTTCCCACAGCGCGGCTTCACCAAGGCCGACGTCTTCCACTACTACCTCGGGGTGGGAGAGGGCATCGTCCGCGCCCTGAGCAGGCGTCCCACCACGCTGCAGCGCTTCCCCGACGGCATAGAGGGGGAGGCGTTCTACCAGAAGCGGGTGCCGGCGCGAGGCGTGCCGCCCTGGGTCGAGACGGCCGAGATCACCTTCCCCAGCGGTCGCACCGCCGCCGAGTTGTGCCCGACCGACCTGGCCCACGTGGCCTGGGCGGCCCAGATGGGCACCGTCGTGTTCCACCCCTGGCCGGTGCGTGCCGCCGCGCCCGACCAACCCGACGAGCTACGGGTCGACCTCGATCCGCAGCCCGGCACCGACTTCGCCGACGCGGCGGCTGCCGCGGCCGAGCTGCGCGGGCTCCTCGACGAGCTGGGGGTGCCCGGCTGGCCGAAGACGTCCGGCGGCCGGGGCGTGCACGTCTACCTGCGCATCCAGCCCCGCTGGACGTTCGTCGAGGTGCGCCGCGCGACCATCGCCCTCGCCCGGGAACTGGAACGCCGCCGGCCGGAGCTGGTCACCACCGCCTGGTGGAAGGAGGAGCGCGGCGAACGGGTCTTCGTCGACTACAACCAGATGGCCCGCGACCGCACCATCGCCTGCGCGTACTCCCTCCGGGCCAACGGCCGGGCCACCGTCTCCACCCCCGTCACCTGGGAGGAGCTGGCCCAGGTCGATCCCGACGACTTCGACCTGCGCACCGTTCCGGCCCGGCTGGCCGAGCGGGGCGACCCGCACGCCGGCATCGACGACGCCGGGTGGGACATCACCCCACTGTTGGAGTGGGCCGAGCGGGACGCCGCCGCCGGTCAGGGCGACCTGCCGTACCCGCCGGACCACCCGAAGATGCCCGGTGAGCCGAAGCGGGTGCAGCCGTCGAAGGACCGCGACCGGCCGCGCTGACCGGCCCACCGGCCGCTGCCGCGGGTCGGCGCGGCAGACTGGCGGGCATGGTTTCCACGGCAGGGGTGATCAGGGGGCTCGTGGGCGTCTACCACGCCGACGGCGGTCTACGCGGCGAGCTGGCGTACGTCGTCGGCAAGCTGCGGGGGACGGCCGAGTGCGCGCTCTGCGACATCACCCACGGTGCCCTCGGGCGCAAGCGGGAGTGGCGGGAGCTGCTACCGCAACTGGGTGTCCCGGTCGACCTGGTGCACCTCAACGAGCGGACCGCCGAGGTGTGCGCCGCCAGCGAAGGGCGCACGCCGTGCGTGCTGGCCATGACGGGCACCGGCCCGGTACCGCTGCTCGGCCCGGCCGACCTCGCCGCCCTCGACGGCAGCGTGGCCCGCTTCGCCGCGCGGCTGCGCGCCGCCGCCGACGAGGCGGGGCTGCGCTGGGCGGCCACAACCACGGGCGCCTCCGCGCCCCGTGTGCGGTGACGACACCGGCGGCTCAGAGGGCGAGCTTCATACCCTCGTGACTGGCGACGAAGCCGAGCCGCCGGTAGAAGCGGTGCGCGTCGTCACAACGGCGGTCAACGGGCCGGGCAGCGCAGCCCCTCCCGGGGAACGGTCAACTCGATCAGGTAGGCGTCGACGGCCTCGGTGATGCACCGCGTCTGCGGGTACGCCGTGTGCCCCTCACCCTCCCAGGTGAGCACCCGACCCACGCCGAGCATGTCGGCCAGCGCGGGGGTCTGCTCGTACGGCGTCGCCGGGTCGCCCGTCGTGCCCACCACCAGGATCGGCGGGGCACCCTCGGCCCGGCCCGTCGGGTAGGGGTCCCGCCCGCCCGGCCACTCCGTGCACGACAGCATGCCCACCGCCAGCGCCGGGCCGAACAGCGGGTACTTCTGCCGCCACTGCGACTGGAGTTCGCGGATGCGTTCCCGGCTCGGCCGCTCCTCCTCGTCGGCGCAGTTCACCGCGAGGTTGGCGTCGAACAGGTTGCTGTAGTGGCCGTCGGAGTCCCGGTCGGCGTACGCGTCGGCGAGGCGGAACACCTCGTCGGGGTCGCCGTCGGCCAGGCGGTCGATCGCCCGCGCCAGCTCCTGCCAACCCGACTCGGTGTAGAGCGACGAGATCACCGCGTAGAAGACCCAACCCGCGGTGGCCTCCCGGCCGTCCGCCGCCCGTACGGGGGAGACCCGGGCCTTGTCGATGGCCGACGTCACCGCCGCCCGCGCGTCGGGCGCGATCGGGCAGCGCCCCGCGTTGGCGGCGCACCACCGGGTGAAGTTGGCGAACGCCCGCTCGAAGCCCTTCGCCTGGCTCTCCGAGCCGGCGATCAGCCCCTGGCGGGGGTCCACCGCGCCGTCGAGCACCAGCGCCCGCACCCGCTGCGGGTAGAGCTGGGCGTACGTGGCGCCGAGCAGCGTGCCGTACGAGTAGCCGAGGTAGGTCAGCTTCTCGTCGCCGACGGCGTTGCGGACGGCGTCCATGTCCCGGGCGGCCTGCTCGGTGCTGTAGAGCACGAGCTGGTCGCCGTACCTGTCCCCGCACCCCGCCCCGATCCGCTGGGTGAGTGCGACGTAACCGTCGAACGCCTGCTGGCTGGCCGGATCGGGGTCGTAGCCGAAGCTGGCGTCCAGGTCGGCGTCGGAGATGCACTCCACGGGGCTGGACCGGTCCACTCCGCGTGGGTCGAAGCCGACGATGTCGAAGCGTTCGGTGATCGAGTCGGGCAGCCCGCCGAACGACGGCCCGAACGACAGGTAGACGGCCGTGTCCACCCCCGAGGCGCCCGGCCCGCCCGGGTTGACCACCAGGGAGCCGATCCGGTCGCGCTGCTTGGTGGAGCGGGCCCGCAGCAACGCGATCTCGAAGGTCTCCCCGGCGCCGGGGCTGGCCGACGCGCCGCCGCCGTCACCCCAGTCGCGGGGGACCTGGATCCGCGCACACTCGTAGCGCATGCCCGGTGCGCCTCGCCCGACCAGCTGCTCGGGGACCTCCGGGCAGGCCCGCCAGGTCGGCGACGTGCCCACCGCGGCGGCCTCGCTCTCGGCGTCGGTGCGCGGCGCGAACGCCGGCAGCGTGCAGCCGGCGGCGACCAGCGCACCGGCGACCAGGCCGGCGAGGGTGAGGCGGAACCGGCTGAACCGGTCGGCGGTACGGGTCACGAGCGGGCCTCCGTGGTGGGGTCGACGGCCAGGCTACGCGGGGTCGCGCGAGGCCCCCACGGGCACCGCCGGATCGCCCCGCAGGACCTGGTCCACGTCGAACCGGACCGGACGGTCGAGCTGGTCGTAGCGGCACGAGCGGGGGTCGCGGTCGGGGCGCCAGCGCGCGAAGCGGGCCGTGTGTCGGAACCGGTCGCCCTCCATCGCGTCGTAGGCCACCTCGACGACCAGCTCGGGTCGCACCGGCTCCCACTCCAGGTTCTTGCCGCCCGTCCACCGGCTCACCCCGCCCGGGATGCGCTGCCCGCGTTCGTGGTCGCCGTGCGCCCACGGGTGGTCGTCGCCCACCTCCCGGTAGGGAGCCAGCTCCTCCAGCAGCTCGGCGCGGCGGGCCATGGTGAACGAGGCGCTCACGCCGACGTGGTGCAGGATCCCCTCGTCGTCGTAGAGGCCGAGCAGCAGCGAACCCACCACCGGACCGGACTTGTGCCAGCGGAAGCCGGCCACCACCACGTCGGCGGTACGGGTGTGCTTGACCTTGAACATGAGCCGCCTGCCCGGCTCGTACGGCAGGTCGGCGGGCTTGGCGATCAGGCCGTCGAGCCCGGCGCCCTCGAACACGTCGAACCAGCGGTGGGCCGTGTCGACGTCGGTGGTGACCTGGGTGACGTGCACCGGCGGGCGCACCCCGGCCAGAGCCTGCTCCAGCCGGGCCCGGCGCTGCGGGTAGGGCAGGTCGAGCAGCGCCTCGTCGCCCAGGGCGAGCAGGTCGAACGCGACGAAGTCGGCCGGGGTGGTCTCGGCCAGCAGCTTCACCCGGGACGCGGCCGGGTGGATGCGTTGGGCCAGCAGCTCGAAGTCGAGCCGAGGCTGGGCGCTCGGGCCGTCGCGCCGGATGACGATCAGCTCACCGTCGACGGCGCAGCGTTCCGGCAGCTGTCGACGGGCCTGCTCCACCACCTCGGGGAAGTAGCGCGTCATCATCTTGCCGCCCCGGCTGGCCAGCTCGACGGAGTCGCCGTCGCGCAGCACGACGCAGCGGAAACCGTCCCACTTCGGCTCGTAGGTCATGCCGGCCGCGGTGGGGATCTTCGACACGCTCTTGGCCAGCATCGGTTCGACGGGCGAAGTGATCGGCAGCTCCACGGCGACCAGTCAACCAGACGCCACCGACAGTCGTGAGCAGGATCACGGTGGGTGGACGGGCGCCGTGTCCGGCGGAGCCCCGCCCGTCACCGCCGGGCGAATCAGAAAGCCGCTGCTCAGAGCTACTTTCGCGGGGTGTCTGAGTGGGTGTGCGGGTGTTGCGGGCGATGGCGGGTGACCGTCGAGCTGATCCGTGGCCGGCACCGCTACCGCCTGGTGCGGCGGTACCCGCCGAGCTTCGGCGGCGGCAAGGACGTGCTCGGCGAGGTCGGTTCCGTGGCGGAACTGGAGGACCTGCTGCGCAGGCGTACCCCGCTGGGGCTGGCCGACCTGCGCGAGGCCGCCTGAGCGTCACCGACCGGGCCCGGTCCGGTCAACCGCAGGCGGAACCGTTCGGGTCCGCCACCGGGGTCAACCGCTTCTCCAGCAGGGCCAACCGGATGCCGTTCGGGTCCGGCCGGTGGCCCACCACCTGGTAGCCGTGCCGGTGGTAGAGGCGCAGGTTCTGCCCGCTGTCGGCCCCGGTGAACAACGCGAACCGCGACACCCGGTCGGCGCAGGCGGCCTCGACCGCGCGCAGCAGTCGACCGCCGAGGCCCCGGCCCTGCTGGTCCGGGGCCACCGACAACCGCCCGACGTGCGCGGTGCCGCCCTCGACGCGGGCCCGCACCGAGCCGACCAGACGTGACCCCAGTCGGGCGGCCAGCACCACCTGCCCGTCGGCGAGCGCGGCCCGCACCTCCTCCAGGGTCTCGGTCAGCGGCGGCAGGAACGGGTCGGCGTAGCGCTGTGCCTCGACCACGTAGGCGGCGCGCTGCACGGTGAGGATCTCGCCAGCGTCGACGGGAGCCGCCGGGGCGATCAACGCAGTGGTCACGCCGCCAGCCCACCACACCGTCGCCACCCGGCACCCGGCGGCCCGGCCGTACGCTGGCGGCATCGCAGTCGAGCCCTGGAGGTGCGCGCCGTGCCGGAGCTGACCTACCCGCACGTCGGCGCCACCCGTGCCGGCGACCTGCCCGCCGGGTGGCGGCACGTGCGACACCGCGTCCGCCTGCCCGACACCTGCTATGCCACGGCCGGCGCGGCGGTGCTCGGATTCGACCTGCACCGGGCGGCGGGCATCGGGATCCGGGCCGACGCCGACCGGGCCGCCCCCGGCGTGTGCGTGGTGTCCCGCCTCGGCGTCGGGCCGCTGCGCATGTCCGCGCCGTGCGCGGTGGTCTGGGCCGTCGACGACGACCGGCGGACCGGCTTCGGGTACGGCACCCTGCCCGGGCATCCCGCCCGCGGCGAGGAGGCGTTCGTGGTGAGCCGGGACGACGCCGGCCGGGTCTGGTTCGAGGTGGTGGCGTTCAGCCGCCCCGCCAGCCCGCTGATGCGGGCCGCCGGCCCCGTCGGGCGGGCCTTCCAACGGGCGTACGCCTGGTGGCTCGGCCGCACGCTGCGTCGCCTGTGCCGGCGGGCCTGACAGCGATGGCCGGCGGGCCCGGACCCCGGGCGGGTCGGCTCAGAACCGGGCGAAGGAGCGGATCGGGGCGCGGGGCCCGAACTTGGGGGCCTGGACGCCCGCCGCCTCCAGCAGCCGGCAGACCCGGCCCCGGTGCCCCCGGAACGGCTCCAGCAGCGCCAACATCCGGGCGTCGTCACCGCGCGGCTCGCCGGCGAGGGCCCAGGCGACCGTGTTCGGCACGTGGTAGTCGCCGACACTGACCGCGTCGGCGTCCCCGTACGCGACCCGCACCACCTCGGCGGCCGTCCACGGCCCGATCCCGGGGACGGCGGTCAACCGGCGGGTGGCCTCGGCCGAGTCCGCGCAGCGTTCCCACCGCTGCGCCAGGGCGGCGGCCCGACGCAGCGTCTCGGCGCGGCGCTGCTCCACTCCGAACGGGTGGAAGACCCAGTAGGGCGTCGCGGCGATCGCCGCCGGTTCGGGCGGCAGCAGCAGCGGCTGCATCGGTCCCGGCGCGGGTTCCGCGAAGTGGCGAACCGTGGCCGCGTACCCCCGGTACGCCTCCTTGCCGGTCACCTTCTGCTCCAGGACCGCCCGCAACACCCGGGGGAACACCAGCCCGGTGGCGGGCATCCGCAGCCCCGCGTGCCGGGCGGCCAGCCGGGCCACCACCGGATGGGCCGCGGCCAGGGCGGCGAACCCCGTCAGGTCGTCGCGCAGCCCGGCCACCGCGTCGGCCCGGTGCACCAGCCAGTCGCCGCCCGGTCCGTACCCCTCGGCGTGCAGCTCGCCCGCCGCCGGGCGCAGCCCCAGCGTGCCCGGCCCGGTCGGGGTGCGGGCGGCCCACCAGAAGGTGCCCCCGACGATCCGCGCGCAGGGGTCGTACGGGCTGAAGGTCAACGGCCGGACCGACTCGGCCAGCCGGTATCCGGGCGGTGGGCGCAGCACCCGGCGGGCGGTGGGTTCGGAGCCGGTCACCCCGACATGCTGCCACGACGCCTCCGACCCGACCGCACCGCAGAGCCGACCGCACCGCGAACACGACGACACCGCCGACACGGGTCGGCGGTGTCGTCCGCACCGGGACGGCCCGGCCGGAGACCGGCCGGGATCGGGCTGGGGGGACCTCGGTGGGCGCCTGCTGGCGTCGGCGCCGTCACCGCCCTCGACCGTCCCGGGGGCACCGGGACAGGTGGTGCGCGTCCGGCGGTTCGCGAGTCGCGACGCCGGCCCGGTCGACGGGCCGGCGTCGCGGTCGGGACGCGTGGCGTTGCCGGTCCGCCAGCGTCCTGCTCGCTTCGGTGGCCGGCCGTGCCCTCCCGGCTGCGACCGACCACCGGGCCCGGGGTCAGTACGAGTAGTCGGAGTCCGAGTCCGAGTCGTTCTTCGACGGCGGTGCCACCGGCTTCGGGGTGCCGGTCGGCAGGCACTCCAGGTTCTTCCTGCCGTCCGGCTGGATCACGAACCAGGTGCCGCCGACGCCCTGGCCCTTCCACTGCCCCGGCTTCTTGTCACCGATGTAGCGGTACAGCGGCCACCCGTCGAGGGTGAGCTGGCGGGTGCCGTCCTCCCGGGTGATGGTGCCCACGAGATCGTCGGAGACGCCCTTGAGCTTCGGGTTGCCGTCGGTCAGCGACGGCGGCCAGATCTCCTCGCACTCGCCGGAGCAGTTCGACGCCGGGGGGTCGTTGGTGTCCTTGTCGAACCGGTACAGGATGAACCCGTCCTGGTCGAAGACCGCCCGGCCCATCCGGGGAACGCTCTTGCCGGTGAGGCTCTCGGTGAGTTCGACGTCGGCCGGCGGCGCGTCGTCGGCCTCCACCTCCGGCTCCGCCGTGGTCTCGGGTGTCGGTGCCACGGTCGGCTCGGCCGCGGCGACGGCGACCGGCTCGGCGGCGTCGGGGTTCGCCGCGTCGTAGCCCGCGGGAGCGCAGGCCGTGAGTGCGACCATCGCACTCACGGCGATGACGGTCCGCTTCATCTGTGCCACGTGCCCTCCTCATTCTTGGCAGTTCACCGATTGATACGGAAAGGAGGGCTGTCAAGGTTGAACGTGCGGAGGTGGTCAACTTCACTGAGGACCATTGAACCGGAACGGCGTTCCGCACGTACGCATGGAATGCTTTCTCCGCACGGAACGCGGATACGACGACAGATCGGCACCGGTCATTGCGAAACCGGGGCCGACCTGTCGTCGAGGGTCAGGCGGGAATGGTCACCAACGGGCTCGCCACCCCGTCACGGTCCACCGACTGCACCTGGAAGTGCCGGATGTCGTCCAGCGGTGTCGCCGTGGAGCCGGACAGCTGCAACGGCTGCGGGTTCTCCGTCGTGCCGTACCCCTGCTCGGGCACCAGCCAGGTGGAGACGATCTCGGTGGAACCGTTGGTCCGCACCACCACCAGCTGACACACCCGGGGCCCGGGCAACCGGGCCAGGTTGAAGTCCGCACGGGTGCCGAAGTCCTTGCTGACCAGCCAGAACGTCGCCTGCACGCCCGTGCTCGGGTCGGTGACGTTCTTCTTCTCGCCCTCCTGCTCGAAGGGGCCACCGACGTTCGGATCACCCGGGTCGCTGGACCGCACCACGGTCGGCTCACCCACCGACGCACCCGTGGACGGCTCGGCGACCACGGTCGGCGACCCGTCGCCACCGACCACGTTGGCGAACCCGATCCCCGTCACCGCACCGAACACCACCACGGCGGCGGCCGTCGCGAACAACTGCCGGACCCGGTTACGCCGTCGGTGCGCCCGGACCGCCACCAGCGTCCGGTCCAGCAGCAGGGGATCCGTGCGCGTCTGCTCCATCGCCGCCATCGACTCGCCGTCGATGTCCGACAGCAGCCCGACGACCGGCACCATCGTCTCCAGTTCGGCGGCACACGCCCAGCACGAAGCGAGGTGTTCCTCGAACCGTTCCGTGTCCTGCTCGTCCAGGACGCCGAGCGCGTATGCGGCGACGTCCATGTGGTCGACCCGGCTCATTCCGTCACCCCCCTTTCCTGCAGAGCTGTGCGCAGCGCGCGCAGCGCGTAGTAGACGCGGGACTTGGCCGTCCCGAGCGGCAGCCCCAGTTCCTCGGCCGCCTCCGGCACCGTCCTTCCCCGGAAGTACGTCGCCACCAGGATCTCCCGGTGGGAATGACTCAGCGTACGCAGTGCGTCCGCCACCGTCATCGTGCGCAGCACCTTGTCGGTGCTGTCGGACTCCGGGAACAGGGTCAGGTCGCGGTCGTAGGTCTCCGCCGGCCGGGCCTGCTCGCTACGGTGCTCGTCGATCGCGATCCGCCGGGCCACCGTGACCAGCCACGGCCGCAGCGAACCCTGGCCCTGCGCCCCCAGCCGGTGGGCGTTGCGCCAGGCCCGCAGCAGCGTCTCCTGGACGATGTCCTCGGCCCGCTGCCGGTCCCCGCCGGTCAGCCGCATGACGAACATCAGCAGCGGGCCGGCGTGTTCGGCGTAGAGCTGACGGACCAGTTGATCGGAGTGGGCGGCCTCGGTGGACGCCGCCTGATGGCGTCCGGGTGCCGGTCGAGGCGTCACCGGGCCATTCTGGCGAGCCGCCGTGCGGGAGTCGACCCCGCGGGCAGACGTGGTCGGCCGCGACTGGGAACGCGCGGACATCCAGTCCGGGCGGACCCTGTCGCCGTGCCAGCCGGCCGCCACCGCATGCATGCAGACCTCCGGGTGTCCGATCGAGCCCTGTCCCCCCAAGGGCATGGCCGCCCCTGGATACGCACGGGCGGCGCGAACGGATCAACGGCGCACGGAAAAAGTCCCTGACGGCGGGGGAGGGGAGCCGGTGGCGTCCCCGTCGTGCACCACGGGAGCGCCACCTTCGAAGCGGTCGAGTTCCGCCCCGGCCAGCACCCGACCGGGAAACCAGTCGCCGGCCGCCCGCCGGGTCAGCTCCGCCACCGGTGGCTCGCCCCGGCCCGCGACCAGCACCAGATTCCCGTGCCGGCGCCCGCGCAGCACCGCCGCGTCGGCGACCAGGCAGGCCCGGGGCAACACCCGGCGTACGGTGGAGACCTGACCACGGGCGTGGCGCAGCGGCGGCCCGTCTGCCACGTTCGCCAGGTACCAGCCGGCCGGCCGCAGCACCCGCGCCACGTGCGTGGCGAACTCGACCGACGTCAGGTGGGCCGGGGTGCGACCACCGGAGAAGACGTCCGCGACCACCACGTCGACGCTGGCGTCCGGGGTGGACTCCAGCACCGCCCGCGCATCGGCCACCCGCACCTTCAACCGTGGGTCGGGCCGCCACGGCAGCTCCCGGCGCACCAGGTCGACCAGGGCGCCGTCCACCTCGCACACCCGCTGGGTGGAGCCCGGCCGGGTGGCCGCGACGTAACGGGGCAGGGTCAGCGCCCCGCCGCCCAGATGCAGCATCCGCAGCGGTACCCCGGCGGCAGCGACCAGGTCGACGGCGGCGGCGAACCGGCGCACGTACTCGAACTCCAGGTGGGTGGGGTCGTCGAGGTCCACGTGGGACTGCGGCACGCCGTCGAGCAGCAGCGTCCACGAGCCCGGCCGGTCAGGATCGGGCACCAGCTCCGCCACGCCGGTGTCGACCTGCGCGGTCACCCGGTCCGCGCCGCGCCGCCGCCCCATCAGCCGCGGGACCGGGCGGCGGTGGCCAACGCCCGGTGCAGCAGCCGCACGTCGCCGAGCAGCGCCCGCAGCCGCCGCTCCAACCCGGCGATCGGCACGAGGTTCTGCGGGGCGCGCGGGTCCTTGTAGGGAGAGGAGGCGAACCTCGGCAACGTCACCTGCGACAGGTCGGCCAACGCCACCGCATCCTCCACCGGCAGCTCGGCGGAGCACTCCAGCCGGACGATGCCCGCCCAGGGCGCCCCGGCGGCCACCGGCAACCGCAGATACCACGACCAGCCGCCCCACGCCGTGCCCAGCCGGAACACCGGCGACCGTTCACCGGCGGCGAGACCCGTCACCACGGCCGTCAGCCGCGCGTCCAGATACTGGCTGTGCTGGGTCTTGATGTAGCCGAGGGTGCGCGGCAACTGCCGCCGGTTGCGCAGCGGCCCGTCCACCACCAGCAGGTCGCCGTCGCAGCGGGCCGCGCCGGAGACCTCCACCTCCAACGCGGTCAGCGGTCCCTGCACGGCGGCGGGCAACTTCGCCAGCTCACCCGTGCCGCCCACCCGGTGCACCGGGTAGCGCACCGAACCGGCCACCACGTCCGCCGCCGACGGGCTCGCGGTGAACAGGCCCCGGCCCACCTTCGCGCCGGCCAGCCCCGCCGCGCCCCGCTCCAGGTCGCAGCGCACCACCCCGGCCGCGTACGAGGCGGCCAGCCCGGGGAACGAACCCCCGTCGTCCTCGGCCGTCCACACGCTGGCGTCGATCCGGCGTACCCCGTCGACCAGCAGCACCACGTCGGGGGCGCGGACGCCCGCCTTCGGCCCGACGGCCCGCCAGTCGACCGCGGGACACTCCACGTCGGCGTCGACCTGCGCACTGCTGGGTGCGGCCGGCCCGGCGGCGGACGCCTCGAACGACGCCCCGTACGCCGGATCCCAGGCGTCGACGAAGAACCGCGCCGCGTCCTGCCCGCCGCCCGCCGGCCGGGTCACCGGCCCGTCCGCTCGACGCGCGCCGACCGGGCGTCCTTGTGCACCTCGAACCGCACCGGGATACGTTCGGCCAGCGCCGGCACGTGGGTGACCACGCCGACCATCCGGTCGCCCCGGGCCGCCAGGTTCTCCAGCGTGGCGGCCACCGTGTCGAGAGTGGCCACGTCCAGGGTGCCGAAGCCCTCGTCGAGCACGATGGACTCCAGGCTCGCCGCCGTGGTGGACAGGCCCGCCAACTGTTCCGACAGCGCCAGGGCCAGCGCCAGCGACGCCTGGAACGTCTCGCCGCCGGACAGCGTGCGCACCCCCCGGCGCAGACCCGCGTCATGGTGGTCGACCACGAAGAACTCGCCCTTGTCGTGCACCAGGTCGTACTGTTCGCCCGACAGCTCCCGCAGGATCCGCGACGCGCCGTCGACCAGCAGGTCCAGCGCCTCCGCCAGCAGCCACCGCTCGAAGTTGTTGGCCCGCAGGTGCCCCGCCAGGGCCCGGGCGACCTGGGCGGCCCGCTCGTGCTCCGCGCGCTGCCCGCGCAGCCCCGCCGCCTGCTCACGACGCTGCTCCAGATGGCGCAGCTCCGCCTCGGCCCGCTCCCCGGCGACGGCGACGGCGCGAACCGGATCGTCGGGAGCCGGCAGGCCGGCCCCGGTGAACAGGGCCGCGACCCGCTCCCGCACGGCGGTGGCCGCCGCCTCGGCCTCGGCGACCGCGGCGGCGCGGCGGACCCGGTCGGCGTGCCGGCGACCCGCCTCCGCCTCCGCCCAGCCGACCAGCGTCGCCCAGGCCGCCGCCACGTCCTCCCGGTCCGCCGCCGGCGGGCCGAAGCGGGCCAGGGTGTCGCGGGTGGCGTCGAAGCCGCGCCAGGTCGCCCGCAGCCGCTCCTGCGCGGCGTCGCGGGCGCTGCGGGCCCGGCGGGCCGCCTCCCGGCCGGCCCGCACCGCCGCCGCCGACTCCTCCAGGACCCGACGCAACCGGTCATGCTCGTCGAGGTCACGGCGCAGCGCCTCCGGGGCGGCGGCGTCGGCGAGCTGCGCGTCCAGTTCGGCCAGCCGGGCGTCCACCTGCTCCTGCCGGGTCCGGGCCCGCACCAGGACCCGTTCGAGGTCCCGCGCGGCGGCGTCACGTTCGCGCACCACCGCGTTCGCCGCCTCCACCGCCGCCCGCGCGGTGCGGCCCGCCGCCACGGCGGCGGCCACCTTCGAGTCGGCCGGCATCGCCGGCACCCGCGCCACGGGCTGCTCGCAGACCGGGCAGGGCTCACCGGCGGTCAGGTGCGTCCGCAACGCCACCGCCTGGTCGGCGGCCCTGGCCTCCTCGTGGACCTGGAAGGCCGCCGCCAGCTCCGTCTCCGCCGCCTCGGCCGCCGCCCGGGCCTGCGCCAGGGCCGCGACCGCCACGCCGTGTTCGGTCTGCGCCGTGTCGGCCGCCGCACGGACCGTGCCGGCCTCGGCGGCCAACCGTTCCCGATCGGAGTACGCGCGCAGCAACAGCCGTGCGGCGCTTTCGTCGCCGGCCGAGGCCAGCTCGCCGCGGAGCTTCTCCTCCCGCTCCTCGGCCGACACGACCGTGGCCGCCGCCTCGTCGGCCGCCTCCCGTGCCTCGGCCACCGCCCGGGCCACCTCGGCGACCCCCGCCGGGGCACGCACCCCGGCCAGCACCGCCAGGTCGGCGTCCAGGGCCTCCAGTGCGCCGGCGGCCTCCCGGGCGGCCGTGCGCGCCGCCTCCAGTTCCGGCTCGGCGGCCGTCACCGCCGCCGCCAGCCCGCGCAGCCGGTCGACCTGCCCGGCGGCCTCCGCCAACGCCGCGTCGTCGGCGTCGGCCAGCCCGGCGAGCACCTGGTCGACGGCCTCCAGCTTCGCCTCCGCCTGCGCGGCCCGCGCGGTCGCCCGCTTCTGCACCTCCTCGTAGACGCCCAGCCCGAGCAGGTTGACCAGGATCTGCTGCCGGGTGGCCGGCTTGGCGTGCAGGAAGTCGGCGAACTGCCCCTGCGGCAGCACCACGCAGCTGGTGAACTGCTCGTACGGCAGGCCCACGGCCGCCAGCACCGCGGCGTCCATCTCCGCCGGGGTGCCCGCGACCACCTCGCCCAGGTCGTCCGGGCTCAGCCCCGTGTCGAGCTTGGTCACGTCGAACCCGGCCGGCATCAGTTGCAGGCCCGCGTTGGCGGTCTTGACGTTGCCCCGGGAGTCGCGGCGCACCACCCGGGTCGCCACGTACCGGTCCCCGGCCGACTCGAACACCAGCCGCACCCGGGCCTCCGTGGCCGACGGCGCGAGCGCATTGGACAGCCCCCGGGCCCCGCCCCAGCGGGGCACCGTGCCGTAGAGGGCGAAGCAGATCGCGTCCAGCACCGTCGACTTGCCCGAACCCGTCGGGCCGACCAGGGCGAAGAAGTCGGCGTCGGTGAAGTCGACCGTGGTCTCGTCGCGGAAGACGGTGAATCCCGCCATGTCCAGCCGCATCGGCCGCATCAGCGCTCGACCTCCTCGAACAGCTCGTCGAAGAGCTCCCGCACGCCGTCGTCGGCGTGGCCCCGGCTGCCCAGGTAGTCGGCGAACAGCTCCCGTGGCGAGCGGCCGGCCCGCTGCGCCACCCGGGTGCCGCTGCCCGGCGCGGGCACCAGCTCCGGGTCGATGCGGATCTCCAACGCCCCGGGGAGCAGCTCCTGCACCTCCTCACGCAGCCCGGCGCGGGGCTGCTCGCGCACGTACACCCGCAGCCAGCCCTCCGGTGGGGTGACCGCCGCGAGCTGGGCGAGGGTGCCCCGCACCGTGCGCAGCGCCGTCGCCGCCGTCACCGGCACCTCGCGCACCTGCGCCGCCGTCGTCGCCGTGACCTCCACCAGCGTCACCGACGGCACGTTCTCCTGCTCGCCGAAGTCGACCGCCAGCGGCGCCCCGCTGTAGCGGATCGGGCAGGGCCCCTGCACCCGCTGCGCCCGGTGCAGGTGGCCCAGTGCGACGTAGTGGGCGGTGCCCGGGAAGACCGTCGCCGGGACGGCGTACCCGAGCACGGTGTGCGCGTCCCGCTCGCCACCGCCGGTGCTCGCCCCGACCACGGTCAGGTGGGCGGTGACCAGGTGCACCCGGTCGGGCTCGTCGAACCCCTCGGTCAGCCGGGCGAGCACCCGGCCGAGGTGGTCGGCGTACGTCTGGGTGGTCTCCGCGGCGGTCAGCTCGTACATCTCCACCGCGCGGACCGCGTACCGCTGGGACAGGAACGGCAGCGCGGCCAGCCGCCACCGTTCCCCGCCGGCCGTCGTGCCGTCGATCACGTGCTCGACCGGATCCTCCCGGACGCTGCCGCGCAGGGTGATCCCCGCCGCCTCGGCCCACGGGCGCAGCGCGTCGAGGGCCTGACCGTTGTCGTGGTTGCCGCCGATGGCGACCACGTCCGCGCCGGTGCGGCGCAGCGCCGTCAGCGCCCGGGTCACCAGCCGGGTCGCCTCCGGCGTCGGCGCGGCCGTGTCGTACAGGTCGCCGGCCACGACGACCAGGTCGGGCCGCTCGGCGCGGGCGACGTCGATCACCCCGGCCAGCACCGCCTTGTGCTCGTCGGCCCGGGACCGGCCCTTGAGCACCTTGCCCACGTGCCAGTCGGACGTGTGCAGGATCTTCACGGTCGTCGTCCTCCTCGGGCCGCCGCGGGGCTGCTGAGCCCCACCAACGGCCCCTAGAACGGGATGTCGTCGTCGGTCGCTCCGCCGCCGGAGCCCACCACCGCGAACGGGTCGGCGGACTGGGTGATCGAGCGCAGCGTGCCCGACGGGGCGGCACCGGCCTCGGACACCCGGGTCGCCCAGGCGGGGAAGGGGAACTCCAGACAGAGCGGGACGGGGATGTCGGGCTGGTTGACGAACATGGTGCCCGGCTTGGCCAGCAGGGCACGCTGCCGTTGCGCGGGCGGCAGGAAGCCGTACTCCGGGCGGGACGCCTCGGCCGGGTCGAGGCGGCCGACCACCCGGATCGCCGAGTTGGTGACGATGCGCCGCTCCACCTCGCTGGCGGTCTGCTGCGCGCCGACCAGGATGACGCCCAGCGAGCGGCCCCGCTCCGCGATGTCGAGCAGCACCTCCTTGATGGGGGAGGAACCCTCGCGTGGGGCGTACTTGTTCAGCTCGTCGAGGACGACGAACAGCAGCGGCTTGGCCGTGCCGGCCTTCTCCTTGCGTTCGAACTCGCTCTTGAGCGTCACGCCGACCACGAAGCGCTGCGCCCGGTCGGGCAGGTTGTGCAGGTCGACCACGGTCACCTGGGCGCTCTCGGCGGTGTTGATCGAGTGTGGACGGCGGGTGGCCAGGTCGCCCCGGATCAGTCGGCCCAGGTCCTTCTTGCTGCCGATCAGCCGACGGGCGAACGCGTTGACCGTGCCCAGACCCACCGCGCTGCCGGCCCACTCGCCGCGGGTCTCGTCGTCGTTGAGCTGCTCGACGACGTGGTCGACCAGGTCGGCGTAGGTGCCGAGGCGCACCCCGTCGATGCTCACCCCGCCGTCGGCGGGCTGCGCGTAGCGGGCCAGGTGGGCGGCGACCGAGTGCACCACCATCGTGTACTGCTGGCGTTCGTCGTCGGCGTCGGCGAACACGTAGGGCAGCAGGCGGTCGGCGCAGAACTCCGACAGGGTCCAGTAGAAGCTGTCCACCCCCGTCAACCGACTGCTCACGTCGGGCGTGCCGGAGGAGTCGCCGACCCGGGGCGGGGCGTAGACCCGCACGTCGGGGAACGCCCCGGCGGTCAGCCCGAGCTTCGCGTACGACGCCCGGGTGGCGTCGTCGAGCCGGGCGTTGGGGTGGTCGAGGAACAGCAGATCCTCACCCTTGACGTTGAAGATCAGCGCCTTGGCGTTGACCGCGTCGCCGCCCAGCACCCCGGAGCGGAACACCGAGTAGAGCAGGAAGGTGGCGAAGCTGGTCTTGGTGGCCACGCCGGAGATGCCGGAGATCGACACGTGTGCGCCCCGGCTGCCGTCGAGGAAGTCGGCGTTGAGGTAGACCGGCACCCCGTCGCGGCCCATGCCCATCGGGATGCGCCGCTCCATCCGGTCGAAGTGCAGCGCCCGCGCCCGCGCGTCGCCCTGCGCCCGGTACACCGCCGCACCCGGCTGCGGCGGCACGTAGAACTCCGGGTCGACCCGGGTGGTGGTGATCTCGGCAGCCTCCTGCACCTGGGCGGGCAGGGTGCCGTCGGCGATGGCGAACACGTCGGAGTCGAACTGGGCGCCCTCGTGTCGCGCCCGCACCTGGGTGACCACGCCGGCGATGGTCACCGGCTCCCGGTCGGGTAGTTCCCGGCGGGTCACCACCACGTCGTCGAGTTGGAGATAGCTGTCGGGGGACACCGCCGTCCAGAACTGCAACGGCGTGGCGTCGGCGGTGCCCAGCACCCGGCCGACACTCTCGGCCGGGCCGTCGAAACCGTCGTCGGTCATCGGGCAACTCCGGTCGGTAGGTGGCGACCCGCACCGACCCGGAGGTCTCGCGCAGCGCGGCGGTCGGTGGGGTGGGCGGGCACGCCCTGCATCCTGCCCGAGGAGTACGACAGGTTGCCACGCGACGCGGCGGACGCCACGCTTTCCCGGTCATCCCGTTCCGGACAGTCGCCGTACCGTCACGCGCGGGCGTAGCGCAGCATCAGCATGCCGTCGGCGGCGGCGAGCACGTGCCGCAGCGGCAGGTGGCGTACCGGGCTCGCCCCGCCCGCGGTGATCCGACCCGGCCCCGCCCCGGCCAGCAGCGGGGCCACCGTCAGGCAGACCTCGTCGACCAGGTCGGCGGCGGTGAGTGCGCCGAACAGTCGCGGCCCGCCCTCGCACAGCAGCTGGTCGTGTCCCCGCTCGCGCAGCCGGGCGAGACCGGCGGCCAGGTCGACCGCCCCGTCGCCGCAGCGCACCACGTCGGCGACCTCGGCCAGGCCGGACGGGGCCGGGGTGTCGGCCCGGGTGAGCACGACGGGGCGTACCGGCGCGTCGGCGAACGCGGCCTGCGCCGGGTCGAGGTCGAGGGAGCCCGAGACGACCACCAGGGTGGGAACCTCGGCCAACCCGTGATCACGCCGCCAGGCGCGGCGTCGTTCGTCCAGGCGTACCGCCCGGTAGCCCTCGTGGCGTAGGGTGCCGGCGGCCACGACCAGGGCGTCGCAGAGCATCCGCAGCAGGCCGAAGACCCGCTTGTCCGGCTGACCCGACAGGCCGGCGGAGTAGCCGTCCACGCTGACCGCGCCGTCGACGCTGGTGACGAAGTTGACCCGCAGGTGGGGGCGGTCCGCCCGGCCGTAGCGGGCGGTCAGCGCGGCGTCGTCCAGGGGGTGCGGCGACGGTGTCGGCCACAGGGCCGTGATCGGAGTTTCGGCGGTCATTCGCCGGCCGGACCGGTGACCGGAGGGGTGGGGCGGGGGGTGCGGTGCTGGCAGTCGCACCAGGTCCGGCCCGGGCAGTCGTCGTGCCGCCTCGCCCGGCACGCTCGGCAGATCATGCTCGCAGCCTATGCCGAGCAGGGACGGGGCAGCACCGCCGACCGGGAAATGAGCCACCCGACCCGCTCGGGCGGCGGGCGGGCCGGACCCCACCGCGGGGCGTCGGCGAGCCGCGCGCGAGCGGCTGTTGCCGGCGTCGGTCGGCGTCGGCCCGCTCGGGCGGCGCTATTCCCAGGCCACGTCACGGGTTAACGCTCTCGCGGTAACGATCTGGGAACGCTCCCAGAGGCCTATTGACACCCCCGACACTCGCCGGCAATCTCATGGGAGCGTTCCCAGGCATGACCCGGATCACTCCGGGGGCCCGGGAGCCGACACCGGGCCCTCCGGCCCGGCGCCGGTAGACGCTGCGGCACCCCCCACCACAACCACCCACCAGCCTCACACCGAAAGAGGGTCAGGATGAGCCTCCCCACGCGGCGTACCCGCATGGCGGCTGCCACCCTGGCCGCGATCACCGCTGTCAGCGGTCTTGCGGCCTGTGGCAACGACGACGACGCGCCGGCCGACGGCGAGAAGCCCGCCAAGCTGGTCGTCGACACCTTCGGCGAGTTCGGCTACGACGAGCTCGTCAAGCAGTACGAGCAGCAGACCGGCATCAAGGTCGAGCTGCGCAAGACCGCACAGCTCGGCGAGTACCGGCCCAAGCTGGTCCGCTACCTCGCCACCGGCAAGGGCGCGGCCGACGTGACCGCGCTCGAAGAGGGCATCCTCAACGAGTTCAAGGCGAACCCGCGCAACTGGACGGACCTCAGCCCGCTGATCGCCGACCACTCCAACGACTACCTGCCCTGGAAGTGGGAGCTCGGCAAGGCGCCGGACGGCCGGCTCGTCGGCCTGCCGACCGACGTCGGCAGCCTCGCCGTCTGCTACCGCAAGGACCTGTTCGAGGCCGCCGGCCTGCCCAGCGACCGGGAGCAGGTGTCGGCGCTCTGGGCGGACTGGAACGGCTTCCACGAGACCGGCCGCAAGTACAAGCAGGGCAGCGGCGGCAAGGCGTTCATCGACTCGATCACCGCCGTCTCCAACGGCATGCTGTTCCAGCAGGGCAGCGACCTGTTCTACGACAAGGAGAACAACATCATCGCGGACTCCAGCCCCGCGGTGAAGGCCGCGTGGGACACCGCGACCTCGATGGTGGACATCTCGGCCAAGGCGTCCACCTGGTCGCCGGAGTGGTCGGGCGGTTTCAAGCAGGGCACCTTCGCGGCGACCTTCTGCCCGTCCTGGATGCTGGGCATCGTCGCGGAGAACTCCGGCGAGGCCAACAAGGGCAAGTGGGACGTGGCGGCCATGCCGGGTGGCGGCGGCAACTGGGGCGGCTCCTGGCTGGCCGTGCCGGCGCAGAGCAAGTACCAGAAGGAGGCGGCGAAGCTCGCCGAGTTCCTGACCAGCGCCACCAGCCAGATCGAGGCCTTCAAGGCCAAGGGCCCGCTGCCCACCAACCTGGAGGCGCTGAAGAACGAGGCGTTCCTCAGCTACACCAACGAGTACTTCAGCAACGCGCCGACCGGCAAGATCTTCGGTGAGAGCGTCAGCAAGATCGAGCCGATTCACCTGGGCCCGAAGCACCAGGCGGTCAAGGAGAACGCGCTCGAGCCGGCACTGCGGGCGTTCGAGAACGGGCAGGCCAGCAAGGACGAGGCCTGGGAGCAGTTCACGAAGGACGCACAGACTCAGGGTGCTTTCTGAGTGATTCCCTTCCGGTGGCGTTCGGGGATGACCCGGACGCCACCGGTCGGTCCCCCCTCCGCGTAGCACCCGCGCGAGGGCCCCCGGGCCTCGCCGGGAAAGGAATGTCCCATGAGCCTGTCGGCCACGACGGCGCCGCCGTCGCCAGCACCACCACCCCCCGACGTCACCCCTCGACGTCGCCGGGGGTATCTCCTCAACCGCCTCGACCTCAAGTACTCGCCGTACCTCTACATCGCGCCGTTCTTCCTGATCTTCGGCGCGTTCGGGTTGTACCCGATGCTGCGCACCGCGTGGATGTCGCTGCACGACTGGGACATGATCGGCGACCACACGTTCATCGGACTCGACAACTACACCGAGTTGGCCTCCGACGAGTACTTCTGGAACGCGCTGGTCAACACGTTCGGCATGTTCGCCCTGTCGACCATCCCGCAGCTGCTGCTGGCGCTGTTCCTGGCGAACCTGCTCAACCGCACCTTCCTGCGCGCCAAGACCTTCTTCCGGATGGCCATCTTCGTCCCGAACGTGGTCTCGGTGGCCGCGGTCGCGATCGTCTTCGGCATGCTGTTCCAGCGGGAGTTCGGCCTGTTCAACTGGCTGCTCAGCTTCGTCGGTGTCGACCAGATCGACTGGGACGGCAACCGGTGGAGTTCCTGGACCGCGATCGCCACCATGGTCAACTGGCGGTGGACCGGTTACAACACCCTGATCCTGCTCGCCGGCATGCAGGCCATCCCGAAGGACCTGTACGAGGCGGCCGCGATCGACGGGGCGAGCCAGTGGCGGCAGTTCTGGCAGATCACCCTGCCCATGCTCAAGCCCACCTTCATCTTCGTGGTCATCCTCTCCACGATCGGCGGCATGCAACTGTTCACCGAGCCCCTGCTCTTCGGCAACGGCAACATCATCGGCGGCAACCAGCGGGAGTTCCAGACGCTGGCCATGTACATGTACGAGAAGGGCATCACGAACCTGAACACCGCGGGTTACGGAGCCGCCGTCGCCTGGGCGATCTTCATGATCATCGTGCTGGTGTCGCTGATCAACTTCCTTCTCGTCCGCCGCACGGCCAAGTAAGGAGAGATCGGTGATCTCGGCTTCCCGGCGCCTGTGGCGCACCAGTCCGCTGACCTACGTGGCGCTCGTCCTGGCGGCGCTGCTGTCGATCTATCCCTTCTACTACATGGTGGTCATCGGCACCCGCAGCCTTGACTCCATCAACGACGTGCCACCGCCGATGACCCCCGGTGGCGCGTTCGGCGACAACTTCGGCCGGGTGCTCGACAACGACGCGGCCAACTTCCTCAAGGGCCTGATGAACTCGATCATCGTGTCCTCGGTGGTCACCGTGTCGGTGGTGCTCACCGGCTCGCTGGCGGGTTTCGCCTTCGCGAAGCTGCGCTTCCGGGGCCGCAACATCCTGCTGCTGGCGATCGTCATCACCATGATGATCCCGACCCAGATGGGCCTCATCCCGCTCTGGGGCATGATGCAGGACCTCAACTGGTACGACACCCTCTACGCGGTGACGGTGCCGTTCCTGGTCAGCGCCTTCGGCGTGTTCATGATGCGGCAGTACGCCAGCCAGGCGATCTCGGACGAGCTGATCGAGGCCGGGCGCGTCGACGGTGCCAGCACCTTCCGGATCTACTGGAACATCGTGCTGCCCGCGCTGCGTCCGGCGGCGGGCGTGCTGGGTCTGCTGACCTTCATGGAGACCTGGAACTCGTTCCTCTGGCCGTACGCGATCCTCTCCCCGGAGAACCCGACCCTCCAGGTGTCGCTCTCGTTCCTGTCGTACGCGTACTACACCGACTACTCCCAGGTCTTCGCCGCCACGGCGGTCGGGACAATCCCGTTGGTGCTCGTCTTTCTCCTGTTCGGCCGCCAGATCATCGGCGGGATCATGGAAGGTGCAGTCAAGTCGTGAGCAACCCCAGCAGCCCGCCCGCCGTGGGCGTCCTCGACGAGCGTGCGCCCCTGACGTTCCCGCCCGGCTTCCTCTGGGGTGCCGCGACAGCGGCGTACCAGATCGAGGGCGCGGCGGCGGTGGGCGGTCGTACCCCGTCGATCTGGGACACCTTCAGCCACACCGAGGGCCGCACCGTGGGCGGGCACACCGGCGACGTGGCCTGCGACCACTACCACCGGGTCGGCGACGACGTCCGGCTGATGGCCGACCTGGGCCTGAAGTCGTACCGCTTCTCGGTGTCCTGGCCGCGGGTGCAGCCCGGCGGGTCGGGCCGGCCCAACACCGAGGGCCTGGACTTCTACCGCCGCCTGGTCGACGACCTGCTGGCCCACGGCATCGAGCCGTGGCTCACCCTCTACCACTGGGACCTGCCCCAGCCGCTGGAGGACGCCGGCGGCTGGCCCGCCCGTGACACCGCCGCCCGGTTCGCCGACTACGCCCAGCTCGTCGTGGACGCCCTCGGCGACCGGGTGCACTACTGGACCACGCTCAACGAGCCGTGGTGCTCGGCGTTCCTCGGCTACGGCTCCGGGGTGCACGCCCCGGGCCGTTCCGACGGGGCCGACGCGGTGCGCGCCGGACACCACCTGATGCTCGGTCACGGCCTGGCCGTGCAGGCGCTGCGCGCGGCCCGGCCGAACGCCGAGATCGGGGTGACCGTCAACCTGTACCCGGTCACGCCGGCCTCCGACTCGCCGGCCGACGCCGACGCGGCCCGGCGCATCGACGGGCTGGCCAACCGGTTCTTCCTCGACCCGATCCTGCGCGGGGAGTACCCGGCCGACCTCGTCGCCGACCTGTCCACGGTCACCGACTTCGACCACGTCCAGGACGGCGACCTGGCGACCATCGCCACCCCGCTGGACCTGGTCGGGGTCAACTACTACAGCCGGCACGTGGTGGCCGCGCCGCTGCCCGACGCGGATCCGGAGCCGTACTGGCGGTCGCCGTCGTGCTGGCCCGGCAGCGGGGACGTCCGGTTCGTCACCCGGGGGGTCCCCGTCACCGACATGAACTGGGAGATCGACGCCCCGGGCCTGGTCGAGACGCTGCGCCGGGTGCACGAGGAGTACACCGACCTGCCCCTGTACGTCACCGAGAACGGCTCGGCCTTCGTCGACGAGGTCGTCGACGGGCAGGTCGACGACGTCGACCGGCTGGCGTACTTCGACGCCCACCTGCGCGCCTCGCACGAGGCGATCCAGGCGGGCGTGCCCCTGCGGGGCTACTTCGCCTGGTCGCTCATGGATAATTTCGAGTGGGCCTGGGGTTACACGAAGCGATTCGGCATGATCTACGTCGACTACGACAGCCAGATCCGCATCCCCAAGTCCAGCGCCAGGTGGTACGCCGAGGTGATCCGACGCAACGGTCTGGCCGCACAATAGGCGAGGGCCAGCCAGTAACGGGCGGCCCGGCACCGACACCCACCGTCGGTGCCGGTCCGCCCGACGTCGGAGGAGCACACGATGACAACGCAGCGCACCCGGTCGCTCGGGCGCCCGACCCTCGACGCGGTCGCTGCCCGGGCCGGGGTCGGCCGCGGGACGGTCTCCCGCGTGGTCAACGGCTCTCCCCAGGTGAGCCCCGAGGCCCGCGCCGCGGTGCAGCAGGCCATCGCCGAGCTGGGGTACGTGCCGAACCGGGCCGCCCGGGCGCTGGTGACCCAGCGGACCGACTCGGTGGCCCTGGTGGTCTCCGAGTCCGGTGACCGGATCTTCACCGAGCCGTTCTTCGCGGGCATCGTCCGCGGGATCTCCTCGGCCCTGGTGGAGACGCCCATGCAGCTGTGGCTGGCCATGGCGCAGTCGCCGGTGGAGCGGGAACGGGTCGAGCACCATCTCACCAACCAGCACGTCGACGGCGTGCTGCTGCTGTCCCTGCACGACGCCGATCCGCTGCCCACCCTGCTGGAGGAACGCGGCCTGCCCACCGTGCTCGGCGGTCGGCCGGCGCGCATGCTGCACCCCGACGCCCGGCCCGCCTGGTTCGTCGACGTCGACAACGCCGGCGGTGCGCGGCAGGCCGTGGAATACCTGGCCGACCGGGGGCGGCACCGGATCGCGACCATCGCCGGCCCGCAGGACATGGGCGCCGGCCTGGCCCGACTGTCCGGTTACCGGGAGGCGGTGCGGACCGCCGGGTTCGGCGTGAACCCCGACCTGATCGCGTACGGCGACTTCAGCGAGGGCAGCGGCGCGGCGGCGATGCGCCGGCTGCTGGAGGTCTGCCCCGACCTCGACGCGGTGTTCGTGGCGTCCGACCTGATGGCCTTCGGCGCGCTGCGGACGCTGCGCGAGTCCGGCCGGCGGGTGCCCCAGGACGTCGCGGTGATCGGCTTCGACGACGCCCCGGTGGCCCGGCAGACCGAACCGCCGCTGACCAGCGTGTTCCAGCCGGTCGAGGAGATGGGCCGGCAGATGGCCCGGCTGCTGGTGGCCCGCATCCGGGGAGAGGAACTACTGGCCCCGTACGTCGTCCTCGACACCCAGCTGGTGCAGCGCGCCTCCGCCTGACCAACCGCCCTGCCGGCGTGCTCTGCCGCCGCGCTCTGCCCTGCCTACGCGCTCTGTCCTGCCTTCGCGCTCTGCCGGCGCGTGTTGCGGCATGTCGCGGTATCCCGGCCGCCAAACACCCCACCTTGCCGCACGTCGAGTGGATCACCCGCGTTCCGGGTGTCCGGGGTGGGCGTCGTCAGGTGGTGGTGGACCAGCGGCGCAGTTCGCGCTTGGCCAGCGAGGCGCGGTGGACCTCGTCGGGACCGTCGGCCAGGCGCAGGGTGCGGGCCTGGGCCCACAGGGCGGCGAGCGGGGTGTCCTGGCTGACGCCGGCCCCGCCGTACGCCTGGATGGCCTTGTCGATCACCCACTCCGCCATCGCCGGGGTGGCGATCTTGATGGCCTGGATCTCGGCGTGCGCGCCCTTATTGCCGACGGTGTCCATCAGCCAGGCGGTCTTGAGCACCAGCAGCCGGGCCTGCTCGATGCGGACCCGCGACTCGGCGATCCACTCGCGGACCACCCCCTGCTCGGCGAGCGGCCGACCGAACGCCACGCGGTCCAGCACGCGGCGGCAGAGCAACTCCAGAGCCCGCTCGGCCATGCCGACCAGGCGCATGCAGTGGTGGATCCGGCCGGGGCCGAGCCGGGCCTGGGCGATCGCGAAGCCGGTGCCCTCGGCGCCGATCAGGTTGTCGGCCGGCACCCGGACGTCGGTGAAGTCGATCTCGGCGTGGCCGCCGTGCGGGCCGTCGCTGTAGCCGAACACGTGCAGGCCCCGCCGCACGGTGACGCCCGGCGTGTCCCGGGGGACCAGGATCATGCTCTGCTGCTTGTGCCGGTCGGCGTCCGGATCGGTCTTGCCCATCACGATGAAGATCTCGCACGCCGGGTCCATCGCCCCCGACGACCACCACTTGCGGCCGTTGACCACGTACTGGTCGCCGTCGCGGGTGATCCGGGTGGCGATGTTGGTGGCGTCCGAGGAAGCGACCTCCGGCTCGGTCATGCAGAACGCGGAGCGGATCTCCCCCTCCAGCAGCGGGGTGAGCCACCGCTGCCGCTGCTGCGGCGAGCCGAACTCGGCCAGCAGCTCCATGTTGCCCGTGTCGGGGGCGGCGCAGTTGACCGCCTCGGGCGCGAGGTGCGGGCTGCGGCCGGTCAGCTCCGCGAGAGGGGCGTACTGGAGGTTGGTCAGCCCGGCACCGAAACGCGGGTCGGGCAGGAAGAGGTTCCACAGGCCGCGCCGTCGGGCCTCGGCCTTCAGCTCCGCCAGCACCGGCGGACGGGCCCACGGGTCACCGGCGGCGGCCACCTGCTCGGCGTGGACGGCCTCGGCGGGCAGCACGTGCTGTTCGAGGAACTCGGTCAGCTCACCGCGCAGCTGCTCGGTGCGGGCGTCGTACGCGAATTCCATCAGTTCTCCCTCACAGCGGTCAGCCCGTGATCCACCAGCGGCGTCACCATCTCACCGATCCGGTCGAAGCCCTCGCCGAGGGTCTGCCCGAGGGTGTGCCGGTAGTGGATGCCCTCGCAGATCACGGCCAGTTTGAAGCAACCCAGCGCGACGTGCCAGTGCAGCGGGCCGACGTCGACGTCGCTGCGGCCGGCGTACCGGTCGATCAGTTCGGTGCCGGTGGGGAAGCCGGCGCGTGGACCGAGCCCGTCGGCGACCGGGTTGTCGGCGGCGGTGTCGCTGTCACCGAGCACGTCCCAGTAGGTCAGCAGCAGCCCCAGGTCGGCCAGGGGGTCGCCGAGGGTGGCCATCTCCCAGTCGAGCACCGCCCGCACGGTCACCGGCTCCACCGTGGCGAGGACGTTGTCGAGCCGGTAGTCGCCGTGCACGATGCGCCCCGCGTTGGCCCCCTCGGGTGCGGTGGCGGCGAGTCGGTCGCGGAGCTCGTCGATGCCCGGCACGGGTCGGCTGCGGGAGCGGTCGAGTTGGCCCGCCCACCGGCGGACCTGCCGGGCGAGGTAACCGTCGGGTCGGCCGAAGTCGGCGAGCCCCACCGAGGCGGGCTCGACGGCGTGCAGGGCGGCGAGGGTGTCCATCATCGCCATCGCCAGGTCCCGGCGCTGGCCGGCGGTCAGCGGGTCGGTCTGGGCGCGGCTGCGGAACACCTCGCCGGGCACCCGTTCCATCAGGTAGAACGGCGCGCCCACGACGTCGGTGTCGGTGCAGAGCAGCAGCGCCTCCGGCACGGGAACCCCGGTCGGCGCCAGAGCGGAGATCACCCGGAACTCGCGGGCCATGTCGTGGGCGGTGGCGAGCACGTGCCCCAGCGGTGGGCGGCGCAGCACGACCTGCTGCCCGCCGGTGTCGAGCAGGTAGGTCAGGTTGGACTTGCCGCCGGCGATCAGCCGGGCGCGCAGCGGCCCGGTGACCAGCCCGGGGCGCGACGACGCCAGGTAGGTCGCGAGCCGGTCGAGATCAAGGCCGGCGGGCCCGCGGCCGGGGTGGGCGGGGGTGGCCGGGGTCTCCGGCCGGAGCGGGTCGTCGGCCGGATCGGTCATCCGACTAGTTGATGGCAGCTCAACCGCATTGTCAAGGTCAGGTTTTCCGCCGGGGACATGCCGCTGCAACAGGGACGAAATGGTCACGGGGCAGGCTGGGGCCCAGCCTGCCGGCCGTCACGCCGGCCCGCCGAGCGGAGGGGTTCATCATGTTGCTGCGCGTTCGGGTCACCCTGCCGGACCGGCCGGGCACGCTCGGCCAGGTCGCCCGCACCCTGGGTGTGTCGGGCGCGGACATCGTCCAGGTGGTGGTCCTCGAACGGCTCGGCGGGCGGGCGGTCGACGACTTCACGGTCGTGTGGCCGGGCGCGGCCCGCGTGGAGCGGCTGCTGGCGGGCCTGGCGGCCATTCCGGGGGTACGCGTCGACGGGGTGTGGCGGGCGATCGGCGCGCCCACCACCACGGGGCAGGACGCCGAGTTGCTGGCCCAGATCGCCGGGAACCCGGTCGACGGGGTGGCCACGCTGGTCGACGCGGTGCCCGGCCTGCTCGCGGCCGACTGGGCGGTCGCCGCCGTCGTGCCGGTGGACTGGGCCTCCCGCACCGGCGCGACCGGCGGGGCGACGGTGGGGCACGCGAGCTGGCGGGCGCCCGTACCGCCGCGGCTGCCGGAGGTGACCCCCCTGCGGGCCCGGGCGATGACCGCTCCCGACGGCGGTCACTTCGCCGTCGCGCCGTTCGGCCGGGCCGGGCTGGTCCTGGTGGTGGCCCGCGGGCACGGCGAGACCCTCGCCCCGGCCGCGTTCCACTCCACCGAGGTGGACCGGCTGGCGCAGCTCGTCCGGGCCAGCGCGGTGATCCTCGGTGATCGGCTCGACCTGGTCGGCGGGCCGTCGGTGACCGCGAACCCCTGACCCGCGGCCAGCGGTGGTGACGCAGGCCGCAGTGGTCGAACCCTTGCCGTCACGGTGGGGCAACCGGGCCGCAACAGCCACCGACGAGGGTACTACCGGGGAAGGGAGCGAGCCATGACGCTGTGGCGGATCAGAGCCACCGTGGACGACCGACCGGGCTACCTGTCGGTACTCACGGCGAGTCTCGCGTTGCGCGGGGTCAACATCCTGACCGTGCAGGTGCACACCACCGAACGGGGCGCGGTCGACGACTTCCTCGTCGACGCCCCGGACACCCTCGACGAGGCGGATCTCGTCGCGGCCGTGGAGCGCGGGCGGGGCCGCGACTGCTGGGTGGCGCGCAGCGAGGCGCGGGGCCTGGTCGACCAGCCCACCCGGGTACTCGGCCTGGCCGCCCGGCTGGTCCGGGACCCGGACGGCACCGGGGAGGCGCTGCGGGCCCTGCTCGGCGCGCAGGAGGTGACGTGGCGGCCCGCCCCGGCGTGCTCCCGGGCCGGGATCGGGGACACCACGATGCTGGTCGCCGACCCGCACGGCGGGTCGTACGAGCTGCGCCGGGCGCAGCCCAGCTTCACCCCGGCCGAGTACGCCCGCGCGCAGGCGCTGGTGGAACTGGCGGGTGCCGTCGCGCGCCGCTCCGCCGACCAGGTCACCGTGGTCCTGCCCGACGGCGCGGACCTGGCCGTGCGCCCGGCCACCGCCGACGACCTGGCGGGCGCGGCGGAGCTGCACGAGAGCTGTTCGGCGCGGAGCCGGCACCGTCGCTACCTGGGTGGGGCCAGCCTGCCGCAGCCGGCCCGGCTGCGCCGGCTGCTGGAGCCGACGCGTGGGGTGACGCTGGTGGCGACGACCGTCGGTGCCGCCGGCACACCGGAGTCGGTGGTGGCGATGGCGAACCTGCTGGGCGAGGGCGACGAGGCCGAGGTGGCGCTGCTGGTGCGCGACGACTGGCAGCGCCGGGGGGTGGGGTCGGCGTTGCTCAACCGGTTGGTCCGGCACGCCGAGTCGGTCGGGTTCGTGGCCCTGGTGCTGCACGTGCAGGCCGACAACGCGCCGATGCTGCGGACCCTGCGGCGGTTGTCACGTCCGATGGTGGCCGACCGTGACGGCGGCCTGCTGACGTTGACGGTGCCGCTGGCCACCGGCGTGCCCGCGGAGGTTCCCCGACCGCGCTGAGCGGCGCGGGCCGCGGCGGGCACGGAACGACCGCCGCCGAGCCCGGTGTGCGAGCGGGCGGCCCGCCACCCGCGCCAGGGAAGGGGCCGCCACCTGTGCGGCCGACGAGACGGCCGACCTCCGGTGCGGAGGACGGTGGAACGGCAGGGCCCCCGGTTCGGGGGCCCTGCCCATGTCCGGCGCGGGGGGACCAGGGCTGGGGGGCGGGACCTCCCGCGCCGGACGACTCAGGTGGCGGGGTAGCTGCTGCGGTCGGGGAAGTTGCCGTACAACCGGTCGTCGCCGTCGCCCACCGTGACCGCCTGCACCAGCAGGTCGCCGCCGACGAATGCGCCCTTCCACGAGGCGCCCCGACCGCCGAACGGCTCCTCCCGGTCGCCCCGCGAACGGGGCCGGTTGATGCCGACCTTGAACGCCTGGAGGTCGACCGCGAGCTTCTCGGCCTCGTCGGTGTCGTCGCAGGCCAGCGAGGCGACCAGGGCGCCGTTGGAGGCGTTCATCTGGGCCAGCAACTCGTCGGTGGTGTCCACCACGACGATCGTGTCGACCGGGCCGAACGGTTCGGCGTGCATGAGCCGGGACCGGCCGGGCGGGGCGAGCAGCACCGACGGGGCCACGTAGGCGGAGGTGTCCTGCCCGTCGAGGAAGGGCACCCCGTCGAGCTTGCCCCGGTGCAGTGGCACCGCACCGTCCCGGAGTGCCTCCTCGACCTTGCGACGCAGTTCCTCGGCCTTGGCCGCGCTGATCAGGGGGCCGAAGTCCAGCTCGGGCAGCGGGTCACCGGCCGACCAGTCGTCGCCGACGGCGAGGGGGTGCCCGAGGCGGACGGAGCGCACCACCGGCAGGTACATGTCGAGGAACTCGTCGACCAGGTCCCGTTGCACCACGAACCGTGGGTACGCGGTGCACCGCTGCTTGCCGTACTCGAAGCCCTTGCGCAGATGGGTGGCCAGCAGGTCCCACTGGGAGAAGTTCCAGATGCCCCAGGCGTTGAGCCCCTCCTGCTCGATGAAGTGCCGCTTGTTCGAGTCGAGCAGCGCGGCGGCCACCTTGCCGCCGTTGGAGCGTCCGCCGACGAACGCCACCGCCCCGACCTCCGGTGCGCGGACGAGGACCTCCGACAGTTCCTCGCCGCTTCCGGAGACGAGGGTGGCGGGCAGGCCGGCGCGGTGCATCAGCGCGTGCGCGACGGTGAGGCAGACCGCGCCGCCCTGCGAGGGGGTCTTGGCGATGACGGCGTTGCCGGCGAGCAACTGCACCAGCTCGGCGTGCACGAGCACGCTCATCGGGTAGTTCCAGGAGGCGATGTTGCTGACCGGGCCGGGCAGTGGTTCCCGCCCGCCGGCGAGCATCCGGTCGATCTCGTCGACATACCAGCGCACCCCGTCGAGGGCCCGGTCCACGTCGGCGCAGGCCAGCCGCCACGGCTTGCCGATCTCCCAGACGAGCAGCAGGGCGAGCAGGTCGCGGTGGGCGGTGAGGGCGTCCAGGGCGTCGGTGACCCGGGCCTTGCGTTCGGCGAGGCCGGTGGCGGCCCAGGTGGCGTGGGTGGCGGCGGCGTGGGCGACCGCGGCGCGGGCGGCTGGCGCGTCCAGTCGGGACAGGTTGACCAGGACGGTGTTGTCGACGGGAGTGCGTACGGGGGTGGGCGTGCCCACTGCCCGCCAGTCGCCCTCGACCAGGTTGTGCAGGGTGGCGACGCCGTCGACCGGGGCGGCGAACGCCTCCGGTGCGGCGGCCACCGCCCGGGCGAGGGTGTCGGACCAGGCGGTGTGGTCGGCGAGTCGTAGAGCCATCGCGGTCTCCTCAGGTTGGCCGGGGGAGCGGCGGCGTCGATGGCACCGCCAGGCGTGGCCGTACTGTCACCCGTCGCCGATCGGGGCGGCAACAGTACGTTCGTATGCCAGGACGCACAGTGCGCCCACGTCCTCAGTGGAGTGAGCTTTCGGCTGCGCGCTGACCGCTGTCACCTGCGGAATCACCGCACCCGCATTGGCAAGCATCGATGATGTGATGAATGCCCCGATGTTACTCGTCGGTAGAGTCGTGGACCGCTTCCGGGCGCACGACGGCCGCCGGACCTTCGTCCGGCGGCCGTCGTCGTGGTGGGGTGTCAGCTCGTGAAGGTGACCCGGTCGCGGCGGCGACGCACCGCCACCAGGGCGGCGCCGCCGCCGACCAGACCCGCGCCGACGAGGGCCATGGTGGTCGCGGCCGCGCCGGTGACCGGCAGCCCGCCGTCGTCGTCCCCGCCGCCACCGCCACCGGTGCTGGGCGACGGGGTGACCGACGGGGTGGCCTCCGGGGTGGTCGAGGGTGACGGTGACGCCGACACCGACTCCGACGGGGTCGGCGTCGCGGTCGTCGGGGTGCCCTCGCCGGCACACGTGTGGCTCAGGTTGAACCGGTCGGCCGCGCCGCTGACCGAGGCGGTGCCGTCGACGAGCGTCCACCCCGCCGGGGTGAACAGGTAGGCGTGGATGAGGCGGTCGCTGTTCCTGCCGGCCGGGTACAGCGCATCCGGGTAGGCGTCGGTGGAGTCGGGCACGGTCACGGTGACCTGCTCGTCGCCGTCGCTGAAGGTCAGGGTCAGGGACTCGAAGCCGCCTGATGCATTGCCGCCCGGCAGGACGAAGTGCCAGCCGTCGTGGTCGTCGGGGCGCGTGGCGAACCGGTCGTCGTCGCACTCCTGCTGGAAGGCCGCCGCGGTGGAGCCCCGGTGGGCGGCGTGGAGCGGAACGTCGCCGCCCGCCCAGGCGGGAGTCGCGAGGGCGAGGCACGCCGTGGCGGCGGCGGTGGAAACGGCCGCGCGCGCCACGTGCCGACGCTGTGGCATGAGCTTTCCTCCGGTGCTGGTCGAGGGGGGACGGCCCATGCTCGCACCCGCGCCGGCTCCGTTGATCTCGGACGAACGGCCTGACCTGGTCGGACGGGTCGGCCCGACCCGTCGACGGGGGTGGACGGTCCACCGTCGGCGGGCGTGTCGGTGTAACGCGCGGTTCGGCCTGGGCGCTACCGCGGCCCGTCAGGCAGCGGGCCCGCAGGTGGGGCGGGGCTGGACCGGCGGGCTTCACAAACCGGCAACACCAGCATTACATTGCTGAATGTCCATGGGAGCGCTCCCGGCCCGTGGTCCACCCACCACCACCTGCCGCCGGGCGGGGCCTCGGGACGCGTCCCGCGCGTCGGAGCGTCGCCGTCCGCGACGTCACCGAACGGAGCACGGCATGCACCGAACCCGACGGTCCCGGCACCCCGCCGCCGACCAGCCCTGGCCCCGCCGGCTGCTGGCCGGCGCAGCGGCCCTGGCCACCGGCCTGGCCCTCGCGGTCACCGTGCCGGCGGCACCGGCCGCCGCCGAACCCGCGTTCAACTACGCGGAGGCGTTGCAGAAGTCCCTGCTGTTCTACGAGGCCCAGCAGTCCGGCGAACTGCCCGACTGGAATCGCGTCTCCTGGCGCGGCGACTCCGCGCTCACCGACGGCGACGACGTCGGCGTGGACCTCACCGGCGGCTGGTACGACGCCGGCGACCACGTCAAGTTCGGCTTCCCGATGGCCTTCAGCGCGACCATGCTCGCCTGGGGCGCAGTCGAGTACCGCGCCGGCTACGCCGCCTCCGGCCAGCTTCCGCACCTGCTCAACAACCTGCGCTTCGTCAACGACTACTTCGTCAAGGCCCACCCCTCGCCCAACGTCCTCTACGGGCAGGTCGGCAACGGCGACGACGACCACAAGTGGTGGGGTCCCGCCGAGGTGATGCCGATGGCGCGGCCCGCGTACAAGATCGACGCGAGCTGCGGCGGCGCGGACCTGGCGGGGGAGACGGCGGCGGCGATGGCCGCCTCGTCGATGGTGTTCCGGCCCACCGACGCCGCGTACGCCGACAAGCTGCTCACCCACGCGAAGCAGCTCTACACCTTCGCCGACACGGTCCGGAAGTCCTACCACGAGTGCATCACCGACGCGACCAGCTTCTACCGCTCCTGGAGCGGCTGGCAGGACGAACTGGTGTGGGGCGCCGTCTGGCTGTACCGGGCCACCGGCGACACCGCCTACCTGGCCAAGGCCGAGAGCGAGTACGACCGGCTCGGCACCGAGCCGCAGTCCACCACCCGGTCCTACAAGTGGACGGTGGCCTGGGACAACAAGCAGTTCGGGGCGTACGTGCTGCTGGCCAACCTGACCGGCAAGCAGCGCTACGTCGACGACGCCAACCGGTGGCTCGACTACTGGACCGTCGGCGTGGGCGGTGAACGGATCCGCTACTCGCCCGGCGGCATGGCCGTGCTCGACTCCTGGGGCGCGTTGCGCTACGCCGCCAACACCGCCTTCGCCGCGCTGGTCTACAGCGACAAGACCACCGACACCGTACGCAAGGCCCGCTACCACGACTTCGCGGTCCGGCAGATCAACTACGCACTCGGCGACAACCCGCGCGACTCCAGCTACGTGATCGGCTTCGGTGCGAACCCGCCGAAGAACCCGCACCACCGGACGGCTCACGGCTCCTGGTGGGACAGCCAGACCGTGCCCGCCGAGACCCGGCACACCCTCTACGGCGCGCTCGTCGGCGGACCGTCCTCGCCCGACGACAAGTACACCGACAACCGGTCGGACTACGTGATGAACGAGGTCGCCACCGACTACAACGCCGGCTTCACCTCCGCCCTGGCGCGGCTGACCCAGGAGTACGGCGGCACCCCGCTGGCGAACTTCCCGGCCGCCGAGGAGCCCGACATCGACGAGTTGACCGTCGAGACCACGGTGATGCAGGCCGAGCCCCGGGCCACCGGCCTGAAGGCGATTATCTACAACAAGTCGGCCTTCCCGGCCCGCGCGCTCACCGACGCCAGGTTCCGCTACTACTTCCGGCCCGACGGCGACGGCCCGGTGACGGTCACCCCCGGCTACACCCAGGGTTGCCCCTCGCCGTCGACGGCGAAGCAGCACAGCGGCGACATCTGGTACGTCGAGGTCGACTGCACCGGGCACACCATCGCCCCCGCCGGGCAGTCACAGCACCGGATGGAGGTGCAGTTCAAGATCGGGGTGCCCGAGGGCGGCACCTGGGACCCGAGCGACGACCCGTCGTACCGGACCGCCGCCGGGCCCAACCCGGCGGTGCCGCTCTACTCCGGCGGCACCCGGGTCTGGGGCACCGAACCCGCGCCGCCCACCCCGGACACCACCGCGCCGACCACCCCCGGCACGCCCGTCGCGACCTCGGTCAGCGCCCGCTCGGTCAGCCTGACCTGGCCGGCGTCCACGGACGCCGGCAGCGGGCTCGACCGCTACGTCGTCTCCGAGCAGCTGCTCGGCGGCGACGAGCCCGTCGACCACCCGGCCACCACCAACTCGCTGACGGTCACGTCGTTGACCCCGGAGGGCACGTACGAGTTCCGGGTGCGGGCCGTCGACCGGGCCGGCAACGTCTCACCGTGGTCGGCGAAGCTGACCGTGACCACCCCGGCCGTCGACGACGGGGACACCACCGCGCCGACCAGGCCCGGCACGCCCACCGTGTCGGCGATCACCCCCACCGGCGCGACACTGAGCTGGGCCCCGTCGACCGACGAGGTCGGCGTCACCGGCTACCGGATCTACCGCGCAACGGGATCGACCGACACCCTGGTCGCCACGGTCACCGGCACCACGTACGCGGCGACCGGGCTCGACCCGCAGACCACGTACCAGTTCCACGTGGTGGCGACCGACGCCGCCGGCAACGTCTCACCGCCGTCGGCGAAGGTGTCGGTGACGACCTCGGCACCCCTGCCGACCAGCCCCTGCCGGGTCGCCTGGAGCAGCAACGACTGGAGCAACGGCTTCACCGCCAACGTCACGATCACCAACACCGGCACGACGGCGATCGACGGCTGGACCCTCGCCTTCGCCTTCCCGGCCGCGGGTCAGCAGGTCGGACAGGGCTGGTCGGCGACGTACGCCCAGACCGGTACGGCGGTGACCGCCACCAACATGTCCTACAACGGCACCCTGGCCCCCGGGGCGTCCATCGGCATCGGCTTCAACGGCACCCACACCGGGTCGAACCCGAAGCCGACGTCGTTCACCCTCAACGGCGCCCTCTGCACCCTTGCCTGAACGCCTGAACGCCTGAACGCCTGAACGCCTGAACGCCTGAACGCCTGACCGGTTGGCTGCTCGTCGGCCAGCCGGTCAGGCACGGCGTGCCCCGGCGCGCGTGTCAGTCGGGCAGGTCGTCGGCGAGCAGGTCCATCAGCAGGCCGTCGTGCCAGCGTCCGTCCTCGCCGCGCTCGTACCGGCGCAGGATCCCGACCGGGCGGAAACCGACCTTCGCGTACGCGCGGATGGCGGCGGTGTTCGCCGCCGCCGGGTCGATGGTGAAGCGGTGGTGCCCGTGCGCGTCGACCAGGTGCCGGGCGAGGGTGCGTACGGCGTCGCCGCCCAGCCCCCGGCCGTGCACCGCCGGGTCGAGGAAGACGTCCAGGCTGGCGTGCCGGTAGTCGGGGTCGTCCTCGGCGTACCACTGGATCGCGCCGACCACCCGCCCGTCGTGCTCGACCACGTACACCGTCGTGTCGTCGTCGGCGAGGTCGGCCTCGACGGCCGCGACCAGGTCATCACCGCCGCGCCACCAGCGGCGCACCTGCGGGTCGGCCCGGATCTCGGCGAGCGCGGGCACGTCCTTCGCCGTCGCCGGCCGCAACGTCACCGCCCGTCCCCGCAGCATCCCGGTCATCCCCGGGTCTCGCCGTGCTCGACGCAGATCGCGGACCAGCCCACCGGCAGCACCTGCACCTTCATCCGGCGTCGGCAGTGCGCGCAGAACCGGGGCGGCTCAAGCGCGCGGGCCACCCCGCAGGGCGCGTGGTCGCCGGCACCGGCCGGCTCGCCGCAGCGGTCGCACCAGCCGGCGGCGACAGTTGCGGGCACCACGGCGGGCGTCCCGGCCGCACCCGGCACCACGGCGGGCGTCCCGGCCGCACCCGGCACCACGGCGGGCGTCCCGGCCGCACCCGGCACCACGCGGCTGGCCGGCACCGTGTTCCTGGCCGGCACCGTGCGGCCGGCCGGGCCGGCCGGCGCGGCGTCGCTCGTGGTCATCTGGTCGATCCCGCCGTCAGAGAGTGGCCGACAGCGCCTTGACCGGCATCTTCAGGTCGTCGAGCAGCTTGAGGTCGTCGGTGGCCGGCCGTCCCAGCGTGGTCAGGTAGTTGCCGACGATCACCGCGTTGATGCCGCCGAGCAGGCCGTCGCGGGTGCCCAGGTCACCGAGGGTGAGTTCCCGGCCGCCCGCGTACCGCAGAATGGTGCGCGGCATGGCCAGGCGGAACGCGGCGATGGCCCGCAGCGCGTCCTTGCCCTCGACCACCGGTCGGTCACCCAGTGGCGTGCCCGGTCGCGGGTTGAGGAAGTTCAGCGGCACCTCGTGCGGGTTCAGCTCGGCGAGCTGCGCGGCGAACTCGGCGCGCTGCTCCACCGTCTCGCCGAGACCCAGGATGCCGCCGCAGCAGACCTCCATGCCGGAGTCCCGCACCATCCGCAGGGTGTCCCAGCGCTCCTCCCAGGTGTGCGTGGTGACCACGTTCGGGAAGTAGGAGCGGCAGGTCTCCAGGTTGTGGTTGTAGCGGTGCACGCCCATGTCGACCAGCTCGTCGACCTGCTCCTGGCTGAGCATGCCCAGCGAGGCGGCCACCTGGATGTCAACCTCCGCCTTGATGGCGGCGACGCCCTCGCGCATCTGCTTCATCAGCCGCGCGTCGGGCCCGCGAACGGCGGCCACGATGCAGAACTCGGTCGCCCCCGTCGCGGCGGTCTGCCGGGCCGCCTCGACGAGCGAGGGGATGTCGAGCCAGACGGCCCGGACCGGGGAGGTGAACAGGCCGGACTGGGAGCAGAAGTGGCAGTCCTCCGGGCAGCCCCCGGTCTTGAGCGAGACGATGCCCTCGACCTCGACCTCCGGGCCGCACCAGCGCATCCGCACCTCGTGGGCGAGCTGGAGCGCGGCGGGCAGGTGCTCGTCGGGCAGGTTCAACACGGCGAGGGCACCGGCCTCGTCGAGGCCGACACCGTTCTCCAGCACCTGGGCACGGGCCTGGTCGAGGATCTCTGGCATGGCTCGTACCCTACAAGGCCGGTGTGCGGTGGCCCGCGCCACGCCGACCCCGCCCTGCCGGGTGGTAACTTCGCCCGGCGGCGGATCGCCGCCGACGGTCCCCGGCCCGGTCGGGGCGTACCGGCTCAGGAGGGACGTGAGGGGTGGCGGACTGGCTGGCGGCGCTCGACCGTCGCGCCGAGCTGCGGGCCAAGGCGGGACTGACCCGCCGGTTGCGCCCACGTGCCGCCGACGACGGAGTGGTCGACCTGGCCGGCAACGACTACCTCGGGCTGGCCGGTCACCCGGAGGTCACCGCCGCGGCCACCCGGGCGCTGTCGGCGTACGGGCTGGGTGCCACCGGATCGCGGCTGGTCCGCGGCTCCACGCACACCCACCACACCCTTGAGGACGCCCTGGCCGACTGGTTGGGTGCCGAACGGGCCCTGGTGTTCTCCTCCGGCTACCTGGCGAACCTCGGTGCCGTCCGGGGGCTGGTGCAGCCGCGTACGCTGCTGGTCTCCGACGCCCACAACCACGCCTCGCTGATCGACGGCTGCCGGATCTCCGGCGCGGAGACGCTGGTGACCCCGCATGCCGATGTGGCCGCCGTGGCGGCGGCGCTCGCCGCGGCCCCCGGTCGACCGGCGGTGGTGGTCACCGAGTCGGTCTTCTCCGTCGACGGCGACCTGGCTCCGCTGGCCCGGCTGCACGCCGTCGCCCGCGAACACGGCGCGTTGCTGCTGGTCGACGACGCCCACGCCCTCGGTGTGGTGGGTCCGCACGGGGCGGGGGGCGTGGCCGCCGCAGGGCTCGCCGGCCAGCCGGACGTCGTGGTCACCGCGACGTTGTCCAAGGCGCTCGGCGGGGCCGGGGGTGTGGTCGCCGGCCCGGCGGCCTTCGTCCGGCACCTGGTCGAGACCGGCCGGACCTTCATCTTCGACACCGCGCTGCCGCCGGCCGTGGCCGCCGGGGTGCAGGTCGCCGTCGGGTTGGCCCGTGCCGGGGATCCGCTGCGCGCCGAACTGGCCGACCGGGCGGCCCTGGCGGTGCGCCGGCTGCGTGCCGCCGGGCTCGGTGTCTCCGTACCCGACGCGGCGGTGGTCTCGGTGACCGCGCCGGGCCCGGAGGCCGCCACCGCCTGGGCGGCGGACTGTCGGGACCGGGGCGTGGCGGTCGGCTGCTTCCGCCCGCCGTCCACCCCGGACAGCCGGTCCCGGCTGCGCCTGACCATCGGCGCGGGGGTGCCGAGGTGGGACTTCGAGCGGGCGCTGGAGGTCATAGTGGAGGTGGCACCGTGAGCGTGAGGAGTGAGCCGGGTTTGCGAGCCCCGCAGTCGCGAACTGAGCAGGCACCGTGAGCGTGAGGAGTGAGCCGGGTTTGCGAGCCCCGCAGTCGCGAACTGAGCAGGCACCGTGAGTGCGGCGGGTGAGCCGTGGCGGGGTCCGGTGCTGGTCACCGGCACCGACACCGAGGTGGGCAAGACGGTGGTGACGGCGGCGGTCGCCGCTGCGGCGCAGGCCGCCGGCCTGCGGGTCGGGGTGGTCAAGCCCGGTCAGACGGGTACGGTCACCGGCGAACCGACCGACACCGAGACGGTCACCCGACTCGCCGCGCCGTTGACCGCGCGGACCCTGGCCAGCTTCCCCGACCCGCTGGCCCCGCTGGCCGCCGCCCGGGTGGCGGGGTTGGAGCCGCTGGAGCTCTACGCCGCCGTCGACGCCGTCCGCGAGGAGGCCGGGAAGCACGATCTGGTGCTGGTCGAGGGGGCCGGCGGGCTGTTGGTGCCGATGGGGCTGCGCCCGTCGGGTGAGCCCTGGACGATGGCCGACCTGGCGGTGGCGCTGGGCGCGCCGGCGGTGGTGGTGGCACGCGCCGGGCTGGGCACGCTCAACCACACGGCGCTGACCCTGGAGGCACTGGAGCGCCGGGCGGTGCCCGCCGGGGTGGTGATCGGCGCCTGGCCGGCCGAACCGGAACTGGTGCACTGGGCGAATCTGACGGATCTGGTGCCCCACCTGCTGGGCGCCCTGCCGGCCGGTGCCGGCGCGATGGATCCGGGGGTTTTCCGCCGGTCGGCGCCGGGCTGGTTGACCCCGGCGCTGTACGGCGTCCTCGACGACTGGCGTGCCTGGGCCGAGGACGCCGGCTGACCCGACAGGGGCGGTTGCGGCGGGATGCGGCCGGGACCCGCTGGGCAGAAATCACCTCATATAGGTCCAATCTGGATCAAAGTGGTGGGATAGGTGCCATCATCGGAGTTCTGGCGGTGCACGTCCTGATGTCGACGGAAGGCGCGACCGCGAGCGGTGGCGGGTCGAGGTCGAGAGGAATCGCGGGTGCACACCACCAGGAACATCCGGTCGTGGGTCCAGGCGGTCGCGCTGGCGCTGCTGCTCGTCGGAACCCTCCTCCCGGGCGGAGGGCTACCCGTCTTCACGCTGACCGCAGTTGTCCTGGTGCCGATCCTGCTCTGGTTGATCGTGACGGATCTCCGGGTGGTGCACCGGGCGGTGCCGTGCGTGCTGATCCTCGCCGCCGTGGTGGCCGTCCCGGCGGTCCTGGCGTCACCCACGACCGACTACGGGTCCACCAAGGTGACGGGCTTCCTGCTGTTCACACTGCCCACCGCCCTTGCCGTCGTCCTGATCCGGGACCGACGTGACATCACCACCTGGGCGAAGGTGTGGGTGGCGTCCGGGTGCCTCCTCGCGGTCGTCGCTCTGGTCGGCGAGGTGGACCCGGCCGGCCGTGCCATCGGCGACGGCGACAGCAACCCGATCTGGCTCGCCAGGGCGATCGGTTCTCCCGCGGTCGCGCTGCTGTGGCTGACCTACCGCCGGGCGCTACCGAGGGTGGCGGTGGTGGGTGCCGTGGTGCTCCTCGGCGCGGGCCTGAACGCCACCGGCTCCCGTGGCCCTGTCGTGGCACTGGCCATCGCCACCCTGATCACGGTCACCCTGTCGTCGCCGGCGGCCCGAACCGGCCGGGCCGCCGCCGTCATCCTCAGCACCGCCGCCGCCCTGTACCTCGTGCTCGCCTTCCAGCTCGTTCCCGCCACGTCGAGGCTCGGCGCGGTCCTCTACGACCCGCGTGGTGAGCTGGAGGCATCGCAACGCATCGAACTCGCCCGGCCGACGATCGAGCTGATCAAGGCGCACCCGGGCGGGGTGGGCTTCGGCAGCTGGGCCGACCACGTCACGATCCTGCTCCACCGCTACCCGCACAACCTGTTCCTGGAGGTGTTCGCCGAGGCCGGTTGGATCCCCGGCGCAGCGCTCCTCGCGCTCGTGGCGTGGGTGATGGTGCGGTTGTGGCGCGCTTCCGGCGCAGAACCCACGGCGGTGCTCTGCCTGGCGCTGCTGGTGTTCGAGACGACGTGTGTCAGCGTGTCCGGTGACCTCAACGCCCGGACGTTCTACTTCGTCCTGACGTTGGGCTACGCCGTCAGCTACTGGACCCGGACCGCTGCTCCGCCCCGAACAACGCGGCCCGCCCCGACGACCTCTTGGCCGCAGGCGCAGCCGATGGTTCCGTCAGGCCCGGCCCGGCGGTAGCCCGCGGCGCGCCTGCGCGGCGGACCACGAAGGCGTCGGGCATCCGGAAGGTGAGGTTGTCAGGGCACCACGGGGCACGGACGACCCGCACCCCGTCCAGCAGCGGGACGACCCGCTCCACCACCACCGCCGCCTCCATCCGGGCCAACTGGTCGCCGACGCAGCGGTGCGCGCCCGCCCCGAAGGCCAGGTGCCGGCGGGAGCCGCGCTGCCCGGGACGGAAGGCGTACGGGGCCTCGACCGTCGCCGGGTCCCGGCCCGCCCGGGCCAGCCACAGCACCACGCTGGTGCCTGCCCGAACGGCCGTCGCGCCCAGCGTGGTGTCCACCGCGGCCACCCGCCGCCAGGTCACGATCGGCGGTTCCAGCCGCAGCCCCTCCTCCACCACGTCGGCGACGGCCACGGTGCCGGCGCGCAGCCCGGCCCGCACCGCCGGCTCACCGGCGAGGCGGTGCAGCAGCAGGGTGAGGAACTGACTGGTGGTCTCCTGGCCGGCGACCAGCAGGAAGAACAACGCTCCGACCACCACGTCGGGCGGGTGCCCGGCGGCCCGCAGGTCGCCGGCCAGGCCACCGCCGGTGGCGGCGAACTCCCGCAGCACCCGGTGGAAGCGGCCCACCTCGGCGGCGAGGACCTGCTGCCGGTCGGCGTCCAGCGGGGCCCAGAACAGCTCCAGCGCGGCACGGGCGAACCGGGTGACCGCGTCGACCGGGGCGTCGGGCAGCTCCACCAGCCGGGCCAGCACCAGCAGCGGCAGGTCGGCGGCGAGGTCGGCGTACAGGTCGACGGATCGGCCGGCGGCGAGCGCCGCGTCGAGGCGGGCGACCCGGTCGGAGACGAGAGCGGTCAGCCAGGGTCGTTGCGCGGCCACCCGGGCCGGGTGCAGCGCGTCCGCGACGACCGACCGGATCGCCGGATGACGGGGACCGCCGTTGTTGGCCAGCGTCGGGGGCAGCCGGAACCGGTGCGTGGCGAGGATCCGCAGCGCCGCCACCGGCATCGGGGTGACCGCGTCGAGCGCGTTGTCCGGACGGTACGTCACCGGGTCGGCGAGCACCTGCCGGACCAGCGCGTGCCGGGTCACCACCAGGTGTTCCACGCCGACGTGGTCGGCGACGCGGGCCACGTCCGGCCAGGGCGCGTCGACCGGTTCCGCCCAGCTCCGCAACAGCACGGCGTCACGCTAGCGGGCGGCCCCCGGCAGCCCGGCCCGCAACCGCCACACCGTGGTGCGCTTCACCCGTACGCTCTCCAACGCCTCGCTGACCGGAACGTCGTAGCGGGCCACCTCGTCGAAACGGTCCCGGGGCAGGAACGCCCGGCCCGGGTCGCCGACGAGCACCTGCGCGCCGGCCCGGGCGGCACGCAGCAGGAACCGCAGCATCCGGTCGGCCATCGCCTGGCTGTAGAAGACGTCCCCGGCGAGCACCACCTGCGCGTCGCCGGCGTCACCGTCGAGGATGTCACCCCGCTGCGCGTCGATGCGAACCCCGTTGGCCTCGGCGTTGACGGCGACCGCCGCCACGGCCAGTTCGTCGACCTCCACCGCACGCACGGCGGCGGCCCCGGCGCGGGCGGCGGCGATGGCGACCAGACCGGAACCGGCGGCCAGGTCCAGCACCCGGCGGCCGGCGACCAGGTCCGGGTGGTCGGTGACGTGCCGGGCCAGCCCCTGCCCGCCGGCCCAGGCGAACGCCCAGAACGGGGGCGGCTGGTCACTGCGGAACTCGCCCTCGGTCAACTCCCACAGCCCGATCGGTTCGTCGGCCTGGTGCAGCCGCACCTCGGGAACGAACGCGACCGGCGCGAGCCGGGCATGCAGCCGGACGAAGGCGGAGGAGAGTTCGGACATCCGCTGATTCTCCACCCGTGGTGGGGTGGGGTGGGTCGGGGGTGGATCGCCCCGGGCGTGCCGCGTTCCCGCGATTGCCCGTACGTCTCGGCGTGTCGCGGTTCGCCGGTGACCGGTTCACCACTGTCGGTGAAAGCCACCCCCGGGTGTGACGGTCCGTGCGAACACGCCCGTCTACCGGCTGGCCCCGCCCGCTCCTAGCGTTGCTCGGTGGAGGCGACCGACGGGAGGACGAACGTGAAGAGGCTGTGGCGGTACACGCTACGGGTCGGGGCGGTGCTGGCCTGCCTGACCGGGGTGGAGGTCGCCATGGTCGCCCCGGCGCACGCGGCGTTCGCCACCGAACTCAGTGGCCTGCCCGACGAGTTCACCGCAGGTGACCGGGTCGAGACGGTCTCGGCGGTGGTGTCCCGCACCGACCGTGGTGGCTGCGTCAAGGTGCGCTGGTCGATGGTGCTGCGGGTGGAGAACATGCGACTCGACCAGGTGAAGGTGGACCGGGTCGAGGAGACCGGCTCGTTCCCGCTGGAGATCCGCACCGAGGGCGACGCGGCCCGGCTGACCGACCGGCAACTCGACCCGGGCACGTTGTGCCCTGGCCGCACCGTCACGGCCACCTACCGGATGGCGTTCGCCGAGGACGTGGTCCGGGGACGGGTCACGCTCGCCGCCGAGGCGTACGACGCGAACCTGCGACTGCTGTCCCGGCAGACGGCCACCCGCTCGGTCGTCGGCGTGGCGCGGCCCACGACGGCGGCTCCGCCGCCGACCGTGGAGCCGGTGCCGACGCAGGAGCCGGTGCCGACCGAAGACCCGGACGACCCGGCGGCCGAGGAGGATCCGGAGCCGACGGAAGCCGCCGGGGCCCCGGCGGCCGGAACGGCGGGAGCTCCCGTCGCGCAGTCCGGCGGATTCGGGTTGACGCACGCCGCGTTCCTGCTCGGTGGTCTGCTGCTGTTCCTCGGTGTCGGACTGCTGCTGCGGCTACGGCAGCTCACCCAACCCGCGGACGGCGGCGCACCGACCGGCGCGGCCGGCGACCGCTGGGAGCGCCGGGATCCCCCGGCGGGGCGCTGGCGGTCCGGACGTCGCTGACGACAGGGGCAGTCCCCCTGCGCTGAGCCCGCCGAAGCCGTTCGGGTCGCCTCGCGGCCGGTCGGCGGGGGAGTCCCGGGGGCCGGCCGTCTGCCGGCCCCCGGGAGGCGTTCACTTCGAGAACGCCTGGAACTCCGCGATGCGTACCTGGTCGCGCGCCGGGCTGCTGGTCGCGCAGTCGGTGCTCGTGGCCGGGTCGTCGTCCTGCTCACCCGCGTAGTGCGGCCCACCCGTGCACTGGCTGGTCAAGACCTCCAGGCGCAGGTGGGTGGCGCGGGTGGTGGGCACCCGGAACCCGCGAACCACGAGGTCCGGCACGTACGCCCGGAACGCCCCACCCGGAAAGGCGTCCGGCGCGCTGGTGTAGACGCGCCGGAAGTTCGCCGGGTCCGCACAGTCGGCACGGGTCGCGTCGCACGCCGCCACGGCGAACGACCGCAACGCGCTGAGCGTGTTCTGCCCACCGGCGTCCACGTCGCCGGTGATCGCGGGACGCAGCATGGCGCTGACGTTGACCCGCTTCACCAGGTGGGCGCGGTCCCCGGGCAGCGCGACGGTGACCTGGCGTCCGGCCACCCCGTCGAGGGAGGCCCAGTTGGTGGCCTCGGTGTCGTCGGCGATCCGGTCCAGGTTCACCCCGTCGCCGCTGACCGTCGCCCCGGCGGCGGTGGACGCCAGGTTCCGGCTCATCCGCAGGGTGAGGTGACGCGCCTGACCGGCCCGGGCCACGACCTTCAGCCGCTGGTGGCCGAAGCCGGGCGCGACGGCGAGCAACTGGTACCTGCCCGGCACCAGCTCGACGGAGTCCGGCAGCGGCGTGGCCGGGTCGGTGTCGGCGACCGGCACGGCCCGCGCCTCGTACGCCCCGACGTACACCCGGACGGGCGCGTCGGCGCTGTCGCCCTTCGGCCGCAGGGTGAGCGTGGCGTTGTCGCCCAGCGGGGTGGCGAAGCTGGGCGTCGGGTCGGAGTCGGTGGCGCCGGCGGTGGCCGCGTCGCGGCCCATCCCGGACCGGGCGAACTCGGCCCAGATCAGCTTCTGGTTGGCCCCGCCGAAGCGCAGCAGGTCGGCGGTCAGCATGTTGTCGCGCATGTCGAGCATGCTGACCTGGCTCGCGGCCTGGAGCAGGAACGAGTCGAACACCAGCTGCGACCAGCGCCGGTTGCCGGGGCACCGGTCGACGGCCACCTTCCCGAGCGCGCAGTCGAGCTGGCGCTGCGGGGTGCCGGCGCCGTACCGCTTGACCATGGCGGCGCGGATGCGCAGGTTGGTGGCGCTCCAGATCTCGCCGTCGGGGTGCACGGCCGGCCCGCCGGTGTTGTAGCCGACGTCGGAGTAGTTCAGCGGGCTGCGGCTCGGGTCGTGGTTGCGGATGCCGCTGACCAGGTTCCCGGTGACGTACCCGCCGGTGACCCAGGGGGACCTGCCGGGGGCCCGTAGGTTGTGCTGGACGAGGTACTCGGCGGCGAGCAGGTCGCTCCACGACTCGCCCATCGCTCCGCCCTGGAGGCCGCCGATGCCGCTGTCCGGGCCGGCGATCATCCGGTTGGTGATGGCGTGGGTGTACTCGTGCCCGATCACCGTCATGTCGTAGTCGCCGTCCACGCAGGGCGGGTAGGGGCCGCCGGCGATGGGCTGCCACAGGTACATGTTGGTCGTCGGCGGCAGGCCGTCGCGGGGGGTGCCCTGGTTGGCGTTGTTGCGGCTGCCGCTGAGCGCGCCGGCCTGGGCCCGGCCCTGCTCGGCGTCGCCACCCAGTCCGTCGGGGGTGAGGTTGACGGTCTGCAGGTTCCAGGTGGCCTCGGTGAAGCCGAGGTGCCAGGCCCAGTCGTGCATCCGGTTGTGCATGGCGAACAGGTTGGCCGCCGCCGCGTCGGCGTCGTTGCGCTGCGCCGAGGTGAACACCTCGGGGTTGCAGCGGGCCTGGTGCCACTGGTCGGTGAACGGGTACTCGTAGCGACGGTCGGCACGCGGGGTGGCCGGCAGGATCGGGCTGCCCGCACCCCAGGAGACGACGGTGTTGGCGGAGTTGCCCCGGGTCGTGGTCGTCGTGGCGTCGGTGGTCAGGTCGACGTCCCAGGGCCGGCCGCTCGCCGGGTCGCGGTAGGCGGCGGCGCACTCCGGTGCCGCGTCGGCGCACCAGCGCACCCGGGGGTCGTCGCCGGGCGCGAGGTCGACCGGCGGGGTGGCGGGGAACACCGCCCAGCTCGGGTTGTCGGAGTCGAAGTCGACGAGGTCCTCACGTACCAGCACCTGGCCGGTGATCCCGTCGACGTAGGTGGTGAACGCCTCCGGGTGGTCGGTGCCGGAGCCGATCAGGGTCACCTCGTACGCGGCCCGGGGCCCGTCCAGCGGGGTGGGTACGGCGACGGGGCGGACGCTGTGCCGGGCGACGGTCCCGGCGGTGAGCCCGGCGTCGGCGAGCGCCGCCGTGTACGCCTGCGCTTCGGTGAGGGTGGCCGGCTGCGGTGCGGTGGTGTCCCGTGAGAGCGAGGAGCTGACCGATAGGACCCGGCCGTCGGCGACCGCGAGGGTGACCAGGCCGTCGTGCCCGGCGGGCAGGTCGCCGAAGCGCTGCCGCAGGGTGACCACCGCCCCGGTGCCGATCGGCCTGACGAGCAGCCGTTCCATGCCGGCCACCGCAGCGGCGTCGAGGCCGAACAGCTCCTGGTTGGCGGTCAGGTAGGCGCGGGCGGCGGCTTCCGGGGCGGCCGGCAGGCCGGTGGCGAGGGGGGTCCGGCCGGGGCCGAGCGCGTGCGGGGTGCCCAGCCGGTTCCACCGCACGTCCGGGTCGGCGCGGCGGGCCAGCCCGCGCTGGCGGGCGTCGGGCGCGGCGTTGCCGGCGCGGTTGTCGACGTCGGCGTGCTGGTGACCCTCCGTGAACGGACCGGACCGCGGCCCATCCGCACCGCCGGTGGGGGCGGCGGGGGCCGCGGCGGTGGGGCCGCCGATCAGCAGGGCGGTCACCGCCGTGGTCGCGGTGAGGACGGCGACGAGCCGGCGTCGTCGCCGGCTCGTCGCGGGTGTCCACTGGGGATGTGGCACGGGACCTCCTCGTGGGAGTGGGTGGCCGGGGTGGGCGCCGGCCCGCGTGCAACACGTTGATGCATGCGCATCTGTGGATACCAGGCGGCTCGGGTCGGAACAAGACCGACGACCGCCCTCCGTGGTCCGGCCGTGACGCAGCGGCGACGGGTGCCCTTGACAGAACCCGCCCCGGTACGCGCGGCGAGGCGACCGCGCCCCGGCGGTGTCGGTTGCCCGCGACCGACTGCCGAGCCCCGGTCGGGGCCACGGAGCGGAGCCCCGGCGGTCGTGCGGGGTGGGCGGGTCAGGGACCCCCGGTGGTCGTGCGGGTGGGTGGGTCAGGGAGCCCAGTCGGGGTTGCGGCCGAAGGCGGCGATCAGCCGGTCCTGCTGGTCGGCGTCCGTGGGAAGGTCGACCCCGGGACGGGTGAGGTCGTCGCGTCGGTAGTCGGCGGCCCGGCCGGAGAACCAGCGGGCGCACTCGGCGACGGCGTCGGGGTCCAGCCGGGGGTCGCAGCCGATCGCCACCGCCAGGTCCCAGCCGTGTACGAGGTGCTCGGCGATCAGTTGGTGCAGGTACTCCTGTGCCGGGGTGTCACCGGCGGACAGCCGCACGGTCGCCGTCAGGACCCCCGGCCGGGTCGCCACCCGCTCGGCTGCCGCCGCCGCGTCCCGGGCCGCCTCGGCCGGATCGTCGCTGAGCTGGTCGCCGTCGTACCGGTCGCCGACCGAGGCGACGGTGGCGCCGTCGAGCAGGTCGACACTCCAGCGGTCCTCGGCGACCACGTGGTTGACCAGCGCCCGGACGTCCCAGCCCGGGCAGGGGGTCGGATCCGACCACTGCTCGGGGGTGACCTGACCCACCCGCTCGGTGAACTCGGTCAGGCTGCGGCGGTACGTCTCCAGCAGGTCCATGCCGCCGATTGTTCCGGCTGCCCCGCCGGTGCGAGCCGTTTTGCCGGCTTCCCCGCCGATCCCGGACCGACGTCCGACCTCGCCAGGACCACTCGCCGGGGACCACTCGCCGGGAACCCCTCGCGGGGCCGCGCCTGGTCGCCCGCGCCCTGGACGGGGCTCAGTCGAGCTGGGCCGGGTCCAGTCCCAGTTCCCGAGCCGTCACCAGGCGGACCCACTCGGCGAACTGGCGGCGCGAGATCACCCGGTCGTGTACCGCGAGCTGCACCGCGAGGCCGTCCATGACGGCACTGATCCGCCACGCTGCCCCGGCCGGGTCGGCGCAGGCGAAGACGCCCGTGGCGACCCCGTCGGAGATGACCGTGGTGAGATCCTGCCGCCACCGCAGGTCGAGCTTGCGGGACAGCTTCTCCAACTCGGGCGTACGCAACGACTCGGCCCAGCCGTCGATCCACATCGCCCACGCGGTGGGACGGCCGGCGGGGGTGTGGAGCTTGAGGATCCGCCGCAGCTTGGCCAGCGGCGGTGCGGTGGACCTGGTCACCGCGTCCAACCGGGCCAGGTCCTGCTCGACCGCGTACGCGAAGGCCTGCGCCAGCAACCGTTCCTTCGTGGCGAAGTGGTAGAAGACCAGCGCCTGGCTCACCCCGGCCGCCTGCGCCACGTCTGCGGTGCGGGTGTTCGCCAGGCCGCGTTCCACGATCACATCACAGGCGGTGCGCAGCAGGGCATCCAGGCGGATCTCGGCCGCACGTCTCGTCACGCCGTCACGGTAACCCATCCGAGTGACCACGGCCCGTCACCGCAGCCGGGGTGATCCGCCTTGCGACAGTCGGAAGCCGGACACTTTTCCACCTGCGGGTTCGTTCCTCCCGCCCGGCCCGGCAAGGTGCCCCGTCGGGCGGTGGTGGCGCCACTGCGGCCCCCCGGCTGCTGCGGTGGCAGCAGCCACACCCGGTGGTGTCAGGGTGGGACGCGCCGCGGCCGACCCCGAGTTGGCAACCGTTCACCGGCTCGGCTAAAGTTCTCATCCGTCACCGGAAACACCGGGGGCACGCGGACGTAGCGCAGCTGGTAGCGCATCACCTTGCCAAGGTGAGGGTCGCGGGTTCGAATCCCGTCGTCCGCTCGGAGCTGCCGCCACGCATGACGGGGGCAACCTCGGTGGGGTGGCCGAGAGGCGAGGCAACGGCCTGCAAAGCCGTGTACGCGGGTTCAAATCCCGTCCCCACCTCGGTGCAACAAGCACGGGCGATTGGCGCAGTGGGAGCGCGCTTCCTTGACACGGAAGAGGTCACTGGTTCAAACCCAGTATCGCCCACCACACGGAACGTTCCGACAGGCCCGCTACCGGTATCCGGTAGCGGGCCTGTCGTCGTGATCGCGAGTTCGAGCGGCGTTGCCCTCCGTCCCCCGTGTGGCCGGTCTGCCCCGGCGCGGCCGTCCCGCCCCGTCGGCCGCCGGGCGGGCGGTCACCGCGGCGGGCGGGTGGTCAACGCGGCGGGGCGACGTCGCGGCTCTCCTCGACCCGGCGGTACTCGACCGGCTGCTCGGTGGTGGCGACGCTCTCGCGGCGACGACCCCAGAGGAGCGCGGTGAGAATCAGGCCCAGGACGCCGGCCGCCATCAGGATCCATCCGACCACGTCGATGTTGACGCCTCCGATGCTGGCTTCCACGGCGAAGGTGAGGATCGCGCCGAGCGCGATGAGGAAGATGCTGGTGCCGATACCCACGACAGCCTCCTTCGGGAAGTGGGCGGTGTGCTGTCGAGGTTCGTCAGTACCCACCCGTCGAGCAGCGCAACCGCGCACGCGACGGGGGTGCACCCGGGGCGATCTTGCCGTCGGGTACAGTGGTGCCGTCGCCGGGAACACCGGGGGCACGCGGACGTAGCGCAGCTGGTAGCGCATCACCTTGCCAAGGTGAGGGTCGCGGGTTCGAATCCCGTCGTCCGCTCTCGACCACCCACCCCAGGTGCGGGCGGTCACCACGGGCGATTGGCGCAGTGGGAGCGCGCTTCCTTGACACGGAAGAGGTCACTGGTTCAAACCCAGTATCGCCCACCATCCCGGGGCAGTCTCCCGTCCCGCCCGTCGCTGCCCAGCCCCGTTCGGTCGTTCGCGTGCCGAGGGGTAGGGTGCGGCGCTCCGGGCTTCGCCGCACCCCACCCGGCATGGGATCGATCGGTGTCAGCCCGCCCGGCGGGGCTTGTGGATGGCGCGAGGCAGGACGTACGGCGGGCCGGCGAAGATCAGATCGGACTTGATCTCGTAGAATGCCCGCTTGGGCTGGTAGTCCTCGTCGTAGAGCGTGGCGAGGCCCTCCGGCGGGTCGTCGAACCAGCCGGGCACCCAGGAGTGCCGGTCGGTGAAGCCCCACACCGTGTACGACAGGCAGCTTCGCACGGCCAGGCACGCCTTCATCAGGACACTGAAGTTGGCGGCGGACGCCTGTAGCCGCGGGTTGATCTCCTCGGAGTCGCCGGCCTGGACGCCGTCGGTGAGCCGGCTGCGCACGTCGACCTCGGTGAAGGCGGTGGCGAGGCCGAGGGCGGCGAACCTCTTCAGCGCGGCGGCGACCTGGAGGGTGTCGTAGTTGCCGTACTGGGTGCCCAGGTGGCCCTGGCTGCCGACGCCGTCGATCGGTACGCCCTCGGCGCGCAGTCGCTTCGCCATGTCGTACACGAACTGGGTCTTGTCGTCGGCGGGGTCGCCGGAACCGAAGGCCTCGATGTTGTAGTCGTTGTAGAACAGCAGGGCCCTCGGGTCGGCGGCCCGGGCCCAGCGGAACGCGTCGGCGATGTAGCCGGGGCCGAGATGCTCGGCCCAGAAGCCCTTGTAGTGCAGGGTGGACGGGGTGTCCCAGGGGTCGCTGACGGCCTCGTTGACCACGTCCCACTGCCAGATCTTGCCCCGGTAGCGGCTGACCACGGTGGTGATGTGGTTGCGCAGCAGCTCACGCAGCTCCTGCGTGCTGATCGAACCGTCCTCGACGCCACTGGTCAACCAGCCGGGCAACTGGTTGTGCCAGACCAGGACGTGCCCGCGCACGCTCTGCCGGTTGCGCTTGGCGAAGGCGACCAGCTCGTCGGCGGCGGCCCAGTCGTAGCTGCCCCGGGTGGGTTCCAGGCTCTCCCACTTCATGACGTTCTCGGCGGTCACCGAGGCGAACTCCGACGCGGCGAGTTCCCGGTAGCGGGGGTCGGCGGGGTCGTTCAGGGCGGCCATGTCGACGGCGGTGCCGACGTGCAGGCCGTGGCGCAGTCCGAGGGTGCCCAGGCTCTGCGCCGTGGGGTCGTACGGTCGGCCGGCGGTGGCGGGCAGGGTGTTCAGGGCCGTGACGGTCGCGAGGGCGACCGCGGCGACGGCTGTCCACCGTCTGAGCTTCATCTGGGTGTCCTTCCGCAGGGGGACGGTCGCGGGCGGCGGTGTACCGCCCGGGCTGGCGGGAGAACCGGATCAGTCCTCCCGGTAGGTGGCCTGGTCGAAGTCGGCGTACCGCCCGTCGCCGCCCAGGTCCTGCACCCACAGGCCCAGGAACGCGCCGGTGAACCCCCAGGCGGCGGGCTCGCCGTCGACGATCATCGCGGCGTGCTCGTCGGACAGGATGGTGGCGTCCAGATCGACGGGGACGGGTCGCCAGCCGTCGCCGAGGTCGTAGCCGAACCGCAGCGTCGGCCCGTCGAAGGCCACGCGCAGGCCCACCCGGGTGGCCGCGCCGACGTCGACGGTGAGAGCGGGGTACGCCGTCCGCCGGCCGCTGTCACAGCTGAGCACCTCCAGCACCACCGCGCCGTCGTCGGCGCGGGTGAGGTAGAGGTAGTGCCAGTTCAGGGTGTTGTAGTAGCCGGTGACGCCGGCCAGGTGCCGGTGGTCGGCCGGATCGAACTCCACGACGGTCTCCAACGTGCACCGGGGTGCGCCGACGCGCCGCGCGACCAGGCTGGGCGTCTGGCGGCCGACCGGTGACTGGCCTCCGTAGACGCGCAGGTGGGAGGGGCGCGAACGCAGGTCCAGCCAGTCGGGGGACGCCGGGCGGCGCAGCGTGGACCAGCAGGTGTCCAGCTCGGGCGCGTCGAAGTGGTCGGTCGCGGTGTCCTGCGGCCACGGGTGGGCCGGCAGGTCCGGTGCGAGGAACTCGTCGGCGGGAATGCCGCCGGCGACGCGCGGCCAGTCCCCGGTGGGCCAGTCGACCCGCTGGATCGCCGTCTCGCGTCCCAACACGCAGTTGCCCAGCGGGGTGTAGGGGCGCGCGACCAGGTGGGCCAGGAACCACTCGCCGCGCGGGGTGCGGACCAGGCTGCCGTGCCCGGCCTTCTGCAACGTCAGGTCGGGGCGGCCGACGGAGGTGAGCAGCGGACCGCCCGGGTGCACCTCGTACGGCCCGAACAGGTGGCGGGCCCGGGCGACGGTGACCTGGTGCTCCCAGCTCGTCCCGCCCTCGGCGGTGACCAGCCAGTACCAGCCGTCGTGGCGGTACAGGTGCGGGCCCTCGGTGAGCCCGGCCTCGGTGCCGGTGAAGATGATGCGGGGGCGGCCGACGAGCGCTCGGGCCGCCCGGTCGTACTGCTGGATCTCGATGCCGCCGAATCGGTCGCGGCCCGGCCGCCAGTCGGCGCTCATCGCCAGCAGCCAGCTCGTGCCGTCGTCGTCGTGGAACAGCGACGCGTCGAAGCCGCGCGAGTGCAGCGGCACCGGGTCGGACCAGGGGCCGCTGATGTCGGGCGCGGTGGTGAGGAAGTTCTGCGCGTCCCAGTAGCCGCTGGCGAAGCTTGCCACGTCGCTGTAGACGAGGTGGAACAGCCCGTCGTGGTGGGTGAGGTCGGGTGCCCAGATCCCGTTGGAGTCGCCGCAGCCGCGCAGGTCGAGCAGACGCCGTTCGGTGACGATCCCACCCAGCGGTCGCCAGTGCACCAGGTCGCGGGAGTGGTGCACACGCACCCCCGGATACCACTCGAACGTCGAGGTGGCCAGGTAGTAGTCGTCGCCGACGCGCAGGATCGACGGGTCCGGGTGGAATCCGGTGAGGACGGGGTTGCGGATCGACCGGGCCGTGGCCACGTTCGCGATCTCGGTCGACATGTTCGGCTCCTTGATGCTCTGGCTCCGGTGTTCCGGAAGTTTATCGGCCGTCGATGGCGGAAGTGCGCTCACCGTATCGAGTGAAGTCGAGATTCGACACCCCTTGACCGGGGCCGGGCAAGCGTCGTAACGTGCCCGCCATCACATCGAAACTACCGGCAATGATCCGAAAGTTTCGGACCGCGTTTCCGCCTCCACCCGCCGACCTGTCGGCGTTTCGCGTACCTCAGACGTCCTCGAAGGGATGGCACATGACAGCGCACCTCTCCCGCAGATCCTTGCTGGGCCTGGTCGGCGCGGGCGCCGGCGCGCTCCTGCTCGGCGGCTGCGGCGACGACGGGTCCGACTCGAACTCCGGATCGCAGACCATCGACTGGTGGCACATCCAGAACACCGAGCCGATGCTGCCCGTCTGGGCTGCCATGGCCAAGGAGTACGAGACCGCCAAGGGCAACCTCACGGTCGAGATCCAGCCGCTGGAGAACGAGGCGTTCAAGGCCAAGCTGACCACCGCAACCCAGGCCGGGTCCCCGCCGGACCTCTTCCAGTCGTGGGGCGGCGGCGTGCTCCGCCAGCAGGTCGACGCCGGGCTGGTCAAGGACATCACCGACGACGTGCAGCCGTGGGTCGGCAACCTGCTGCCCGTGTCCCTCGAACCGTTCACCGTCGACGGGAGGATCTACGGCATCCCGTTCGACGTGGGCATGGTCGGCTTCTGGTACAACCGCGACCTGTTCGCCAAGGCCGGCATCGAGGCCCCGCCGAAGAGCTGGGCGGAACTGCTCGGCACCGTCACCCGGATCAAGGCCGCCGGCATCGTTCCCATCGCGCTCGGCGGGAAGGAGAAGTGGCCGGCCCACTTCTACTGGGCGTACCTGGCCATGCGCATCGGTGGCCTCGACGCGCTGCGCCGCGCCGCCGAGGACAAGAACTTCGACACCCCGGACTTCGTCGCCGCCGGTCAGCGACTCAAGGAACTCGTCGATCTGTCACCCTTCCAGAAGGGTTTCCTGGGCGCCGACTACAGCTCCCCGGACGGGCAGGCCGCCATCATGGGCAACGGCGGCGCGGCCATGGAACTGATGGGCCAGTGGGCGCCGTCGGTGCAGGCGTCGGCCTCGACCGGGAAGAAGGGCCTCGGTGACCGGCTGGCCTTCTTCCAGTTCCCCGCCGTCGAAGGTGGCAAGGGCACCGTCTCCGAGGTGTTCGGCGGTGGCAACGGCTTCGCCATCGGCCGCAACGCCCCCGCCTCCACGGTCGACTTCCTGCGGGTCCTGCTGGAGGTGGAGAACCAGCGAAAGGCCGCCGCGACCGGCGCGGTGCTGCCCACCAACCGGGCCGCCGCCGACGCCATCGAAGACCCGAACAGCAAGGTCGTGGCCGCGACGCTGGCCAGCGCCACCGGCTTCCAGCTCTACCTCGACCAGGCGTACCCGCCGGCGGTGGGCCAGCAGGTCAACGACAGCGTGGCCGAGTTGATCGCCGGCTCGAAGAGCCCGGAGCAGATCGTCAAGGACATCACCGCGGTGGCGAAGAGCCAGTAACGATGTCGCCCACCCGTACCCGACAGGCCGGGCACGACCGGACGGAGCAGGCACGATGAGCATGTCACCGGCCGCCGGGCTGCGCCACGACGCCCCGACGTCCCGGCCTCCGACGGCCGCCCCGGCGATCCCGCCCACGCGGGGCCGCCGGGGCGGGTTGTCCCGGCTCGGTACCATCGCGATCTTCCTGGCCCCGGCCCTGGTGCTGTTCCTGCTCCTGGTGATCGCACCGATCGTCATCGCCGGCTACGCCAGTGTGTTCCGCTGGAACGGCTTCGGGCTGCCCGAGGAGTTCATCGGTCTCGACAACTTCACCCGCGCCTTCGGCGACCCCGTCTTCCGGGGCGACCTGTGGCGCGGGGCCGTCCTGATCGGGCTCTCACTGGTCATCCAGTTGCCCGTGTCGCTGGGGCTGGCGATGCTGCTCAACCAGCCGCTGCGGGGCCGCAGTCTCTACCGGGTGGTGTTCTTCGCCCCGTACGTGCTCTCGGAGGTCACCACCGCGGTGCTGTTCACCCTGGTGCTGTCCCCGAACCGGGGGCTGGGCGACACGCTGTCGGGGTGGCTGGGCGTGGACGTCGGCGGCGCGGTCTTCGCCGACCCCGACACGGTGCTGTTCGCGCTGTTCCTGGTCGTGTCCTGGAAGTACTTCGGCTTCCACATGATCCTCTACCTGTCGGGGCGGCAGAACATCCCACAGGAGTTGACCGAGGCCGCCACCACCGACGGCGCCAGCACCTGGCAGGTCTTCCGGTACGTGACGCTGCCGCTGCTGGGCCCCACCATCCGGATCAGCGTGTTCCTGTCGGTGATCGGCACGATCCAACTGTTCGACATGGTCTGGGTGCTCACCGGCGGCGGCCCGATCCACGCGTCGGAAACCATGGCGGTGACCATGTACCAGTACGGCTTCCGCCGCTTCGAGGTCGGCTACGCCAGCGCGATCAGCATCGTCATGTTCCTGCTCAGTCTCGTCTTCGCGCTGCTCTACCAGCGTTTCGTCATGCGCCGCGACGTCGAGGGCGCCATCACCACCCGGGGGGTCCAGCGATGACCAGACCGGCCACCCCCGCCGGGCGGACGCGACACCTGCTGCTGCACGTCGTGTCCGTCGTGATCGGGGCCCTCATCGTCGTTCCCGTCGGGTTCGGGGTGCTGGGCGGCTTCAAGGACAACGGCCAGCTGTCGGTCAACCCACTGGGGCTGCCCGACCCCTGGGTGCCGTCGAACTACGTCGACATCCTCGCCTCGGACGTGTTCTGGCGGCAGGTGGGCAACAGCACGCTCATCGCCGTCGCGACCACCCTCGTGGTGGTGGGCGCCTCGGCGATGGCGGCGTTCGTCTTCGCCCGCTTCGCCTTCCGGGGACGGGAGATGCTGTTCACCCTGTTCGCGGTGGGCCTGATGTTCCCCTTCGCGGTGGCCATCCTGCCGCTGTTCATCCTGCTGCGCGGCATGGGGCTGCTCGACAACCCGCTCGGTGTGATCCTGCCGCAGGCGGCCTTCGGGTTGCCGGTCACCATCATCGTGCTGCGGCAGTTCTTCCGGACGATCCCCGCCGAGGTGGAGGAGGCCGCGACGCTCGACGGCTGCTCCGCCTTCGGGTTCTTCTGGCGGATCCTGCTGCCGATGGCCCGCCCGGCGCTGGCGACCGTGTCGGTACTGGCGATCGTGGCCAGCTGGAACAACTTCATGCTGCCGCTGGTGGTGTTCACCGACCAGAGCTGGTGGACCCTGCCAGTCGGGGTGCAGGCGTTCCAGGGCCAGTACGCCGACGACACGGCGCGGGTGCTGGCGTACGTCGTGCTGTCGATGGTCCCGGCGCTGGGCTTCTACGCCGTGGCCGAACGGCAGCTCATCGGCGGCCTTTCCGGCAGTGTCAAGGGCTGAGGGCCGAGGGTCCGGTCCACCGGTCGTGCGGTGGACCGGATCCTCGGCCCTCGGGCCCCTGGCGCGCGACCTCGCCGTCGATAGGCTCAGGTGACGAGGAAAGGGCGAGCTGTGGCCGTGGACGACAACCGCACCGTGACCATCGCGGCGATCGCACGTCTTGCCGGGGTGTCGGTGCCGACGGTGTCGCGGGTGGTGAACGGGCGTTCGGATGTGGCTCCGCAGACCCGGGAGCGGGTCGAGGAGTTGTTGGTGCGTCACGGGTACCGGCGTCGGCCGCAGAGTACGCGGGCGAGTTCGGGTCTGGTGGATCTGGTGTTCAACGATCTGGACAGTCCGTGGGCGGTGGAGATCATCCGTGGGGTGGAGGACGTGGCGCACGCGGCGGGGGTGGGCACGGTCGTGTCGGCCATCCACCGCCGCACGTCCGCCGCCAAACAGTGGCTCGACAACATCCGGACCCGCTCCACCGAGGGCGTCATCTTCGTGACGTCCACCCTCGAACCACCGCAGCAGGCCGAGCTGCGCCGGCTGAACATCCCCGCCGTCATCGTCGACCCGGCCGGCGTACCGTCACAGGAGTCGCCGACGATCGGCGCGACCAACTGGGTCGGGAGTCTGCGGGCGACGGAGTATCTGATCGGGTTGGGGCATCGGCGGATCGGTTTCGTGGCGGGTCCGCCGCAGCTGATGTGCAGTCGGGCCCGGCTGGACGGCTACCGGGCCGCCCTGGAGGCTGCGGGCCTGCCGCTCGACGACGCGCTGATCCGACCGGGGAACTTCTACCACGAGGCCGGCTTCGCCGCCGGCACGCATCTGCTGGGGCTCTCCGGGCCACCGACGGCGATCTTCGCGTCGAGTGACCAGATGGCGTTGGGGGTGTACGAGGCGGTGCGGCGGCGGGGGTTGCGGGTGGCCGATGACGTGTCGGTGGTGGGGTTCGACGATCTGCCTGAGGTGCGGTGGTGTTCGCCGCCGTTGACGACGGTGCGTCAGCCGTTGGCGGAGATGGGGATGTTGGCGGCGCGTACGGTGTTGCGGTTGGCCAACGGGGAGAAGATCGAGAGTCCTCGGGTGGAGTTGGCCACCGAGTTGGTGGTGCGGGACAGCGCCGCCCCACCCCGTACCCGCCTGACCGCCTGACCTCGCGCCTGGCCCAACGGGTATCGCCCCCGGGCCTACCTACCGGTAGGCAGGTGAAAGTTTCGTACTAGGCTGGGTGCGGGCCGCCGGTGACCGACCGCCGGTCGCGCCGCGTCGAGCACACCCGCCTCGACGCCGTACCGGTATGCGCGAGGGAGCTGTCCGTGGTCGCGAGAGGCACCAGCAGAGTCACCATCGCGACGATCGCCGACCTGGCGGGGGTGTCGGTGCCGACGGTGTCGCGGGTGGTGAACGGGCGTTCGGATGTGGCTCCGCAGACCCGGGAGCGGGTCGAGGAGTTGTTGGTGCGTCACGGGTACCGGCGTCGGCCGCAGAGTACGCGGGCGAGTTCGGGTCTGGTGGATCTGGTGTTCAACGATCTGGACAGTCCGTGGGCGGTGGAGATCATCCGTGGGGTGGAGGACGTGGCGCACGCGGCGGGGGTGGGCACGGTCGTGTCGGCCATCCACCGCCAGACGTCCTCGGCCGCGCAGTGGCTCGAAGGGATGCGTCGACGGGGCACCGAGGGGGCCATCTTCGTGACCTCGAGGGTCGAGCCGCCCCTGCAGGACGAGCTGCGCCGCCTCGACGTGCCGCTCGTGCTCGTCGACGCCGACGGCGTCCCCCCGCAGCACGCGCCGACGATCGGCGCGACCAACTGGGTCGGGAGTCTGCGGGCGACGGAGTATCTGATCGGGTTGGGGCATCGGCGGATCGGTTTCGTGGCGGGTCCGCCGCAGCTGATGTGCAGTCGGGCCCGGCTGGACGGCTACCGGGCCGCCCTGGAGGCTGCGGGCCTGCCGCTCGACGACGCGCTGATCCGACCGGGGAACTTCTACCACGAGGCCGGCTTCGCCGCCGGCACGCATCTGCTGGGGCTCTCCGGGCCACCGACGGCGATCTTCGCGTCGAGTGACCAGATGGCGTTGGGGGTGTACGAGGCGGTGCGGCGGCGGGGGTTGCGGGTGGCCGATGACGTGTCGGTGGTGGGGTTCGACGATCTGCCTGAGGTGCGGTGGTGTTCGCCGCCGTTGACGACGGTGCGTCAGCCGTTGGCGGAGATGGGGATGTTGGCGGCGCGTACGGTGTTGCGGTTGGCCAACGGGGAGAAGATCGAGAGTCCTCGGGTGGAGTTGGCCACCGAGTTGGTGGTGCGGGACAGCGCCGCCCCACCCCGCACCTGACCTGGCCCGCCCTGCCCAGGTCCTGGCTTCGTACGGCCGGACCGTCAGCTCCGTCGGCCGCGTGATCCGACCGGGAATAGACAGCGATAGTTTTCCGGAAGTTGTTGACGGTCGCCGCTGGCGACGCCGACGATGGTGATCGAGGTGATCGCCTGCGTGCCCGGCGTGGGCCTCACCCACACCCGTGCGGTCGTCCGGCTCCGACCGTGCGTTCCGGGTGGGCCGCCCTTGCCCGAGAGCGGCCCACCCCACCCGGACCCGTTCTGCCGTGGGCAGATCTGCTGTCGGCGGACGGGTACCCACGGCGCGACCGACGGCCGGCACAGTGGCTGCATGCGACTGCTGATGCTGGGCGGAACGGGATTCGTGGGCGGGGCGACGGTGACCGAGGCGGTGCGCCGGGGCTGGTCGGTGACGGTGTTCAACCGGGGCCTGCACGGCGGGGTGCCGCCCGGCGTACACCGGTTGCGGGGTGACCGGACGACACCCGACGGCCTCGCCGCGCTCGCGGACGGCGAGTGGGACGTCACCGTCGACACCTGGGACGGCGCGCCACGGGTGGCGCGCGACGCCGCCCGGGCCCTCGCCGACCGCGTCGGCCACCACGTGTACGTCTCCAGTGGTTCGGTGTACGCCGAGCCCGTGCATCCCGGCTCCGACGAGGACGCGCCCGTCGTGGAGGCCGACCCGGGCGCGGAGGACGTGGACTACCCGCGGAGCAAGGCCGGCGCCGAGCGGGCGGTGCGGGACGCCTTCGGTGACCGCGCGACGATCGCCCGCGCCGGACTGATCCTCGGTCCCGGCGAGGACATCGGCCGGCTGCCCTGGTGGCTGACCCGCATCGCCCGTGGCGGCGACGTGCTCGCGCCGGGCCCCGCCGACCTGCCGGTGCAGTACGTCGATGTCCGCGACCTGGCCGTCTTCCTGCTCGACCGCGGCGCGAGCGGTGTCGGCGGCACCTTCAACGTGGTGAGCCGACCCGGGCACGCCACCATGGGCGGAGTGCTCGACGCGTGCGTCGCGGCCACCGGCTCCGGTGCCCGGCTGCGCTGGACCGCCGCGCAGACGATCCTCGACGCCGGGGTGGAACCGTGGAACGACCTGCCGATCTGGATCCCTGAGGGGCACCCGTACCGCTGGTTGCAGGAACTCGACGTCGAGCGGGCGTACGCGGCGGGGCTGTCCTGCCGGCCGGCGGCCGAGACGGTCGCCGACACCTGGACCTGGTTGCGCACGGCGGGTGGGGTGCCACCCCGCGCGGGACGGCCACGACGGGCGGCCGTCGGGATCGACGCGACCCGAGAGGCCACGCTCCTCGCCGGGAACGGGCCAGGGTAGGCGGTACGGGGGCCGTCGCCGGCACCCGCGGCCAGAGTCCGACCTGCGGCGGGGGTCAGGCCTGCACCGGCACGTCCACCACCTCGTCGACGGCGCGGCGGGGAGTGGGCCAGCCCGGCTGGCCGTAGCCGATGCGCATCACCATCTGCGGGGTGCCGAACCGTCCCAGCGACAGCCGGAGCTGGTCCCGCGCCGACGGCACCTCGATCGGCTGGGACAACATCGACGCCGACAGCCCCAGGTCGGTGGCGGTGAGCAGGATCCGCTGCAACGCCTGGCCGGCGACCACCTGGTCGACGGCGGTGTTGCCGGGGGAGCCGAGCACCGCCACCAGTGGCTCCGGCTCGAAGTCCCGACCGGGTGCCCGGTTCCGGCCGCCGAAGCCACGGGAGGGCAGAACGTCCTGCGGCTCGGTCTGCGGGCCCCCGGAGGCGGCGGGTATCCCGTCGGCGGACTGCTCGGCGCGTACCCAGGCGTCACGTTCCGCCCGGTAGGCTGGGTCGCGTTCCAACACCCGGTGGGCGCTGTGGGCGATCTCGCCGAACGCGGCGACCGCGCTGACCCCGATCAGCAGTTCCAGCCAGCACTGCTCGGCGCGGGCGGCCTCGCCGAGCCGCCAGCGGGCGTCGGCGGGCACCGGGTCGGGCCAGAACGGCGCGCGGTTGCTGAACCGACGGGGGATGGCCGCGTGCAGGGCCTGTTCGGCGGGGGTGGGGCGACGCGGCACGTCCGGCAGCAGCCGGGCCACGACGTCCGGCTCCGCGGGGTACGGGCGCAGCCGGACCGTGGCCGGCGTGCCCGCCACCGCGAGGGCGAGGCGCAGGTTGAACAGCGCCGCCCCGCAGGCGATCCGGGCACCCCAGCCGCTCGGGTCGGTGGCCGGCAGATGCCGGGTCTGGTCGACGAGGACCTCGATGCCGCCGTCCCGTAGCCGGAACCGCCACGGCTGGACGTTGTGCAGGGACGGCGCGCGGACCGCGTCGGTCGCGGCGGCCCGCATCTGCTCGACGGTGAAGCCGGTGTCCATGGTCGTGCTCCTTCGCGGCTGACTCGCCTGGCTACACCTCCACGGTGCGCCTCAGTCACCCCCGGTGCGCAGGGCCGGACGTCCCGTCTCCCCGGGCCCCCACGCCCCCCGAGGTCCCGGATGGCGTTGTGCCACCCGCCACGATCGTCACCCGGGGCTCCCGCGCGGGCGGGCCGTTTCCGCAGTCGGGTGTGCGAGGTGGGGACCTTCGGCCCGTGCGGGAGGGGGCCGGACGGGGTAGAAACGAGGGATGATCCGGGTGTTCCTGCTCGACGACCACGAGGTCGTCCGTCGAGGCCTTGCCGACCTGCTCACCAACAGTGGTGACATCGAGGTGGTCGGCGAGTCCGGCTCCGCGCAGGAGGCGGCCCGCCGCATCCCGGCGTTGCGGCCCGACGTGGCGATCCTCGACGCCCGGCTGCCCGACGGCAACGGCATCGACGTGTGCCGCGACATCCGGGCGGTGGACTCCTCGATCAAGGGCCTGATCCTCACCTCGTACGAGGACGACGAGGCGCTCTTCGCGGCGATCATGGCCGGCGCGTCCGGTTACGTGCTCAAGCAGATCCGGGGCACCGACCTGGTGGACGCCGTCCGTCGCGTCGCCGCCGGGCAGTCGCTGCTCGACCCGGCCATCACCACCCGCGTGCTGGATCGCATCCGCAGCGGCGTGGAGCAGCCCCGCGAGCTGGAGTCACTCACCGAGCAGGAACGGCGGATCCTGGAGTACGTGGCCGAGGGCCTGACCAACCGGGAGATCGCCGGGAAGATGTTCCTGGCCGAGAAGACGGTCAAGAACTACGTGTCGAGCGTGCTGGCCAAGCTGGGCCTGGAACGGCGCACCCAGGCGGCGGTGCTGGCGACCCGCCTGCTCGGTAAGTCCCACTGACCCACCGCCTCCGCGAAGGAGGGCGGCGGGATCAGCGCAGCGGCACCTGCCAGTGCACCTCGGTGCCCTTCGGCTCGGCTCGGCGTACCTCGAACACGCCGCCGTGGCGTTCGGCGCGCTCGCGCAGGTTCACCAGGCCGCTGCGCGCGGCCGCCGGGTCGCAGCCCACCCCGTCGTCGGTCACCGTCACCGAGACCTGGCCGCCGTCCACGTTCACGGTCACCGACACCCGGGACGCCTGGGCGTGGCGTACCGCGTTGGACAGGGCCTCGCGGAGCACGGCCGTGAGGTCGGGGCGGACCTGCTCGGGCACGGCGCTGTCGATCGGCCCGTTCAGCTCCAGCCGGGGCCGGTAGCCCAGCGACTCGGCGGCCACCGAGACCGCCTCGCGGATCTCGGTGCGCAGCGCCGCACTCATCGGGGTGCGCAGCTCGAAGATGGTGCGCCGGATGTCCTTGATGGTGGCGTCGAGGTCGTCGACGGCCGCGTTGATCCGCTTTGCGACCTCCGGCTTGGCCGTCATCGGCGCGGCGCTCTGTAGTTGCAGGCCGGTGGCGAACAGCCGCTGGATCACCACGTCGTGCAGGTCGCGGGCGATCCGCTCGCGGTCCTCCAGAACCACCAGCAGTTCCCGCTCCTCCTGCCCCCGGGCCCGCTCCATCGCCAGTGCGGCCTGGCCGGCGAAGCTGCCCAGCAGGGCCACGGCGTCGTCGGTCACGCCCTTGTGGTCGGGGGAGTGGGCGATCACGAGTACGCCGTGCAGGGTGTCGGCCGTGGCCAGCGGGGACACCACCGCCGGCCCGGTGTGCAGCACCGCCGGCCAGGGGGCGGCGTGTGCCAGGTCCGCCACCAGGTGGTGGCTGCCCTGCGCGACCGGTTCGGCGAAGCTGGTGTCGGCTGCCGGCAGGGCGGTGCCGACCAGCGCCCGCGCCTGGTCGGTGGGCCCGTCGACGACCTCGACGGTGAAGTGGTCGGCCTCGTCGTCGTAGAGCAGCACCAGCGCCAGCTCCGCGTCGGCCACCTCGCGGGCGCGTCGCGCCACCAGTGCCAACGCGTCGGTGCGGCGCACCTCGCCGAGCAGCAGTGTGGTGATCTCCGCCGTGGCGGCCAACCAGCGTTCCCGGCGGTGGGCCAGCGCGTACAGCCGGGCGTTCTCGATGGCCACGCCCGCCGCGGCGGCCAGGGCCACCACGATCTCCTCGTCGTCTTCGGTGAACTCGGCGCCGCCCTGCTTCTCGGCCAGGTAGAGGTTGCCGAAGACCTGGTCGCGGATGCGTACCGGCACGCCCAGGAAGCTGTGCATGGGCGGGTGGTGCGGCGGGAAGCCGTACGACTTCGGGTGCTGGGTGATGTCTGGCATCCGCACCGGGCGCGGGTCGTCGATGAGCATCCCGAGCACGCCCCGGCCGTGCGGCAGGTCACCGATCTTGGCGTGCACTTCCGGGTCGATGCCGTGGGTGATGAAGTCGTGCAGCAGGCGGTCCGACCCGATCACCCCGAGCGCGCCGTAGCGGGCCCCGGCCAGCTCGCACGCCGACGCCACGATCCGTTGCAGGGTGCTGCGCAGATCGAGGTCGGTGCCGATGCCGACGACCGCGTCGAGCAGCGCCCGCAGCCGCTCCCGGCTGGTGACCACCTCGCCCACCCGGTCCAGCATCTCCTGGAGCAGCTCGTCGAGCCGAACCCGGGACAGCGGGCTCAGCCCCAGCGAGGGGGCGGCGGGCGGTTGCTGGCGGGGGTTCGGTGTGCTGGCGACCACCCGAGGATGCTATCGCCCGCGCGATCCGGCCTGCACCGTCGCTACTCGCGGTGACCGTCGACGGCGGACGTGTCCACCACCTGGGCGCGCTCCAGGCGGGGGGTGTGCGAGGGGCCGGCGTGTGCCGGATCGGCGATCCCCAGCCGCAGCACCAGGTACGGGTGACCGAGGCCGGCCAGCAACTGACGCAGCGTCTGCCGGGTGCCGGGGACCTCCACCACCCCGCTCAGCGGCACCACCGACACCCCGAGCCGGGTGGCGGTCAGCCACGCCGCCGACAGGGCCTCCCCGGCGCGCAGCCAGCTGTCCGGTTCGTCCTCGTCGCCGTAGAGCAGCCCGTACGTGGCGGCCCGGTCGTGGCCCGGCCCCACGGGCAGGGTGCCGGGACGACCGAAGTCACGGGCCGGGACGGTGGTCTGCGGGGCCTGCTCGGGCAGCACCTCCGGGGGCAGCCCGGACCCGCCGGTGCGGCTGGTCCAGTAGTCCAGTTCCTCGCGTAGCTGCGGGTCCTCCGCTTCCACCGTGGCCGCCTGTGAGGCGGCGGCGGCCAGCTGGAGCATCTGGTCGGGGCCGAGGACCTGGACGCGGGCGCCCTCCCGGCCGGCCGCCGCGGCGATGGCGGTCAGCGCGACGGCGGGCACCTGCTCGTCGCTGACCGGCCGCCGGTCGGTGTGTCGGATCTGCATGCACTGCACCATGTGCATCGCGTCGGGTTCGGCGCCGGTGTGTCGCAGGTCGGTGAACCGGGCCAGCAGGTCCGGGTCGCCCGGCTCGGGCAGTCGGTGCACCGTCGCCGTCCAGCCCTCGGCGGCCAGCGCGAGCCGCGCGTGGTGCAGGGCCGCGCCGCAGCTCAGGGCGAGCAGCAGCCCTTCCGGGTCGGTGGCGGTGAGCCGCCGGTCGGCGGCCACCCGGAGTTCCAGTGTGTCGGGCAGCACCCGCCACCGCCAGGGCTGGGTGTTGTGCACCGACGGGGCGTGGCCGGCCATCGCGGCGGCCTCCGCGAGTGCGGTGGTCAGCGGGTGGTCCGTCGCCGGCGTCTGGTGGCTCATCGTCACGACCTTTCCGTGTCTCCCCATCCTGCCGCACCCGGTCACGGCCGCGGGGGCGGGTCGGGTTCATCCTGGCTTATCCCACGGTGTCCCGCACGGCCCGGGGTGTGTCCCCGGCGCGGCGGTGTGTCGGTTCGGTGGTTACGCGGACCACCGTCCGTGCCCCGGCCGGGGTTGCGACGATCTCCTGGTGGGGGCGCAACCGAGACAGTGCGTGCCGGAACAGCCGGCGCGGCGTGGCCGGACGGGCTGGTGGCAGTGGATGCCGCTGGCCGGGCTGACGGCGCTGGTCCTGGGCGGGGCCGTGCTGCGGCTCACCGGCCGGCCCGGCGCTGCCGGCGCGGTCTGGGCGGCGGCCACGGCGGCGGCGCTGCTGCCGGCGGTCTGGTCGATGCTGCGCGACCTGTGGCGGCGGCGGTTCGGGGTGGACGTCATCGCGGTGCTGGCGCTGGCCGGGGCCCTCGGTGTCGGCGAGTACCTCGCCGGCGCGGTCATCGCGGTGATGGTGGCCACCGGCCGCTCGCTGGAGGTGTACGCCCAGCGGCGGGCCACCCGGGACCTGCGTGCCCTGCTGGCCCACGCCCCGCGGACGGCCCGGCGGCGCACTCCCGACGGTGGGGTGGAGGTGGTGCCGCTGGACCAGGTGGCCGCCGGTGACCGGCTGCTCGTCGGTCCCGGCGACGTCGTCGGCGTCGACGGGGTCACCGAGGCGGCGGCGACCCTGGACGAGTCGGTGGTGACCGGCGAGTCCCGGCTCGTCCAGCGCGCCGAGGGCGAGGCGGTGGCCAGCGGCGTGGTCAACGCTGGCGCAGCGTTCGGGCTGCGGGCCACCACCGACGCGGCCGGCAGCACGTACGCGGGGATCGTGCGGCTGGCCGAGGAGGCCACGGCCCGCAAGGCCCCGACGGTGCGGCTGGCCGACCGGTACGCGGTGGCGTTCGTGCCGTTCACCCTCGCCCTGGCAGGGTTGGGTTGGGCGCTGTCGGGGGAGTTCGTGCGGGCGGTGGCGGTGCTCGTGGTGGCCACCCCCTGCCCGTTGCTGCTGGCCACCCCGATCGCGATCGTGTCGGGGCTGTCGCGGGTGGCCCGGCGGGGGGTGCTGGTCCGCGACGGCGGCTCCCTGGAGTTGCTGGGCCGGGCCCGCACCCTGCTGGTCGACAAGACCGGCACGCTGACCGCCGGCCGACCCCGGGCCGCCGCACAGGTCACGGCGCCCGGCCTCGACCCGGACGAGGTGCTGCGGCTGGCCGCCAGCGTCGAACAGCTCTCTCCGCATGTGCTGGCCGCCGCCCTCGTGCGCCAGGCCCGCGACCGGGGGTTGCCGCTGGTCACGCCGACGGACGTCACCGAGGAGCCGGGACGCGGCGTCGCTGGTCGGGTCGACGGGCGGCTCGTCCGGGTCGGCCAGCTCACCGGCGAGCTACCGGCGTGGACGGAGCAGGCCCGGTCGCGGGCGGAGGAGGCCGGCTGGGCGGTGGTGTGGGTCAGCGACGCCGGTGGGCCGCTGGGGGCGGTGCTGCTGGCGGATCCGGTACGCCCCGACGCCCGGGACACGGTGCGTCGGCTGCGCGCGGCCGGGCTGACCCGGATCGTCATGGTGACCGGCGACCGGTCGGTCGTCGCGGGACGGGTCGCCGCGGAGGTGGGGGTGGACGACGTGCTCGCCCGCTGCACCCCGGCGGAGAAGGTGGACCGGGTGCGCGCCGAGGCGGGACGGGCCGTGACCGTCATGGTCGGCGACGGGGTGAACGACGCACCCGCGCTGGCCGAGGCCCACGTGGGGGTGGCGATGGGTGCCACCGGGGCGACGGCGGCGGCCGACGTCGCCGACGCGGTGCTGACCGTGGACCGGCTCGACCCGCTCGCCGACGCCGTGGAGATCGCCCGGTATGCCCGCCGGATCGCCGTGCAGAGCGCCACGATCGGCATGGGCCTGGCGCTCGTGGCGATGGGGTTCGCGGCGGCCGGATTCCTGCCGCCGGTCGTCGGGGCCTTCCTCCAGGAGGGCATCGACGTGCTGGTCATCCTCAACGCGCTGCGGGCGCTCGGTGGTGGGGTGCGCAACGCGTGACGCCGGCCGGAGGTGGTCCGGCCGGCGTCACACCCGTTCAGCGTTCCCGCACCACCGCGACCGGGCAGTGCGCGTGCTGGATCAGCTGCTGGCTGACCGAGCCGAGCAGCATCCCCTTCAACCCGCCGTGGCCCCGGGAGCCGACCACGACGAGCTGGGCGTTGCGGCTGGCGTCGACCAGCAGCGGGGCGGGCGCGGCGACCGCCACCTCGACGGTCAGCTCCACGTCCGGGAAGTCCGTACGCCAGCGTTCCAGCGACTCGTCCAGCTCGGCACCCTCGGCGGCCAATGCCACCTTCGGGTCGGGCTCCGGCTGCCAGGGCGCGTTCGGCGGCTGCCAGGCCCGGACCACGTGCAGCGGCACCTTCCGGAAGGCGGCCTGCTCGAACGCGAAGCCGAGCGCCTTCAGGGAGTACTCGGAGCCGTCCACCCCCACCGCGACGTGGCCGGCGCGACCACCCTCGACGGCTCCGCCCCGCACCACGACCACCGGGCAGTGGGCGTGCGCGCTGACCGCCACCGCGGTGGACCCGGCGAGCAGGCCGGCGAAGCCGCCGTGCCCCCGGCTGCCCAGCACCAGCAGGGCGGCCCGGGCGGACCGTTCCTCCAGCACCAGGGCCGGTGGCCCGTCGAGCACCTCGCCGTGCACCGTGATGTCGGGATGTGTCGCGGCGGCGTCGCCGGCCGCCTTGGCCACCAGTTCCTCCACCTGCCGGCGGGCTGTCTCGTCCGGCCACACGCCGGGGGCGACGCCGGGGCCGATCCAGCCGGCCACGGTGAGCCATTCGAAGACGTACGCCAGCCGGACAGGTCGAGCGCTGCGGCCCGCCTCGTCCAGCGCCCACCGCAGTGCCGTCGCCGCGTCGGGGGAACCGTCGTAGCCGACCAGGATCTCGTCGCTGCTCATCGGATTCGCCTCCTCACCGGTTGGTCTGGTCGCTCTCGCGTACCCAGCGCCACTCCGCCACCCGGGGGTCGTCCTCGCCGAACCGGCGGGTGTGGTCCCGGCAGGCCTGCCGGGCGTCGACCATCTCCTGGCGCAGGTGGGCGGCGCGGGCGGCCAGCCCCGGCACCCGGTCGATCACGTCGATGACCAGGTGGAAGCGGTCCAGGTCGTTGAGCATCACCATGTCGAACGGCGTGGTGGTGGTGCCCTCCTCCTTGTAGCCGCGCACGTGCAGGTTGGCGTGGTTGGTGCGCCGGTAGGTCAGCCGGTGGATCAGCCAGGGGTAGCCGTGGTAGGCGAAGATGATCGGCTTGTCGTCGGTGAAGATCGTGTCGAACTCCGAGTCGGGCAGCCCGTGCGGGTGCTCCGACGGCGGTTGCAGGCGCATCAGGTCGACCACGTTGACCACCCGTACCTTCAGGTCGGGCAGGTGCTGGTGCAGCAGGTCCGCAGCCGCCAGGGTCTCCAGCGTCGGCACGTCCCCGGCGCAGGCGAGCACCACGTCCGGTTCGCTGCCGGTGTCGGTGCTGGCCCAGTCCCAGATGCCCAACCCGCGACGGCAGTGTTGCACCGCCTGGTCCATGGTCAGCCAGTTCGGCGCGGGCTGCTTGCCGGCCACCACCACGTTGATGTAATGCCGGCTGCGCAGGCAGTGGTCCATGGTGGACAGCAGCGTGTTGGCGTCCGGCGGCAGGTAGACGCGCACCACCTCGGCCTTCTTGTTCATGACGTGGTCGATGAAGCCCGGATCCTGGTGGGAGAAGCCGTTGTGGTCCTGCCGCCACACGTGGCTCGACAGCAGGTAGTTCAGCGACGCGACCGGCATCCGCCACGGGATGTCCCGGGTCACCTTCAGCCACTTGGCGTGCTGGTTGACCATCGAGTCGACGATGTGGATGAACGCCTCGTAGCTGGTGAAGATGCCGTGCCGGCCGGTCAGCAGGTAGCCCTCCAGCCAGCCCTGGCACAGGTGCTCGGAGAGCACCTCCATGACCCGCCCGTCGGGGGACAGGTGGTCGTCGCCGGGCACCGTGCCGGCCACCCAGGCCCGGTCGGTCACCTCGAACGCCGCGCCGAGCCGGTTCGAGGCCACCTCGTCGGGGCCGAACAGGCGGAACGTCTGCGGGTTGGCGCTGATCACGTCGCGGACCCACTTGCCCAGCTCGCCGGTGGCCCCGGCGACGGGCTGACCCGGACGGGTGACGTCGACGCCGTACTCCCGGAAGTCCGGCAGGACCAGGTTGCGCAGCACGACGCCGCCGTTGGTCACCGGGTTGGCGCTCATCCGCAGGTCGCCGGTGGGGGGCAGCGCCGCCAGCTCGGCCACGGGTGCGCCGGTGGCGTCGAACAGTTCCTCCGGCCGGTAGCTGCGCAGCCAGCGCTCCAGCTCGGCCAGGTGCGCCGGGTTGTTCCTGACCGCCGACAGCGGGACCTGGTGGGAGCGGTACGTGCCCTCTACCCGCTTGCCGTCGACGTCGTGCGGGCCGGTCCAGCCCTTCGGCGTCCGCAGCACGATCATCGGCCAGCGGGGACGCTCCACGGTGCCGCCCGAGCGGGCCCTGCGCTGGATCGCGGCGATCTCGTCGAGTGCCCGGTCGAGGGTGGCGGCGAGGGTCTGGTGCACGGTGGCGGGGTCGTCGCCGGCCACCACGTACGGCTGGTAGCCGAAGCCCCGCATCATGTCGACCAGGTCGGACTCGGGGATCCGGTCGAGCACCGTCGGGTTGGCGATCTTGTAGCCGTTGAGGTGCAGGATGGGCAGCACCGCGCCGTCCCGGGCCGGGTTCAGGAACACGTTGGACAGCCAGCTGCCCGCGAGCGGCCCGGTCTCCGCCTCGCCGTCGCCGATCACGCAGGCCACCAGGAGGTCCGGGTTGTCGAACGCCGCGCCGTAGGCGTGGCTCAGCGCGTACCCCAGTTCGCCGCCCTCGTGGATCGAACCCGGCACCTCCGGTGCCACGTGGCTCGGGATGCCGCCGGGGAAGGAGAACTGGCGGAACAGTTTGGCCATCCCGGCCTCGTCGCGGCCGATGTGGTGGTACAGCTCGCTGTAGGTGCCCTCCAGCCAGGTGTTGGCGACCAGGGCCGGACCACCGTGGCCGGGGCCGGTGACGAAGATGGCCTGCTGGTCACGGGCGACGATGACCCGGTTCAGGTGGGCGTAGAGCAGGTTCAGGCCGGGGCTGGTGCCCCAGTGGCCGAGCAGCCGCGGCTTGACGTGTTCCGGGGCCAACGGCTCGCGCAGCAGGGGATTGTCCAGCAGGTAGATCTGCCCGACGGTGAGGTAGTTCGCCGCCCGCCAGTAGGCGTCCAGCCGGCGCAGCTCGTCTTCGGTCAGGGGGCTGTGCAGGTCTACAGCGGTTTCCATGCTGACTGAGCCTCTCGCAGGTCGGGGGACTTCGCATCTCGAACTGGTGGTGCACGTCCAGGATCGTCCTGTCGACGGATGTGGATCAGGGCCAATGGTCCCGCGTCAGCCGGGCTGCTGGGCCCCGTTGACCAGACCGCGTACCACCATCACCGGCGCGGGGGAGTGGTAGAGCAGGGACTGGGCCACCGCCCCGAGCATCCCCCGCCGCGGCTCGTCGCCCCGCGCGGCGACCACCGCGACCTGCGCCGAGCGGGACTGGTCGACGAGCACGTGCCCCGGTTCGCCGTGGATGGCGTGGCATTCGACGGCGACGTCCTGGTGTCGGCCCGCGCAGTCGGCGACGATCCGGGCGAGCCGGTCCGTGGCCTGTTCGTCGGTCTCACCGCGCTCGACCACCCGCACCGCGAGCAGGCGGGACCGGCGGCGCGAGGCGCAGTCGAACGCCCAGCGCAGGGCGAGCCGGGAGAGGTGGGATCCGTCGACGCCCACCAGCACCGGGCCGAGCGGGGGTGGTTCGTGACGGGCCACCAGCACCGGGCAGTCCGCCCGCGCCGCGATCTGCACGGCCGGGGCGTCGGCGAACACGCGGTGGTCGTGGCCGGCCATGCCGCTGTCCCCGACGGCGACGAGGAAAGCCGAGACGGACCTGCGGACCAGGGTCGTCACCGCCGAACCCTCGACGATCTCGGCGCCCACCGGTAGCGCCGGCTCGCATTCGTTGGCGACCGCCGCCGCCCGGGAGACCAGTTCCTCGGCCTGCGCCCGTGGCCCGACCACCGAGGGGGCCTCGAACGCGGAGTCCCAGTCGAACGCGTGCAGCAGGAGCAGGGGTCGCTGGTGCAGGGCGGCCTCCCGCGCGGCCACCCGGACCGCCGGGAAGGTGCGCTCGGAGGAGACCCCGACCAACACCGCGGCGTCGGCGGCTGCCGCCATCCGACATCACCTCCGCAGGTGTCGCGCCCGGTTCCCCTGTCGAGGCTAGTCGTGGCGGCGACGGTCGGCGTGGTGGTTCAGCGGAACTGCAGTCTGTTGACCGTGTCGAAGACCCGGGCGCCGAGGAGGCGGCGGCTGTGCACCATCGCCCACGCCGCGACGGTCACCAGGTAGCGGGTGCGCGGACGGCGGACGGTCACCGCCCGCTCGATCACCCGGGCCACCGTCTCGGGGCTGGCGGCGAGCAGCCTGTTGCCGTACGAGCGGGTCATCGTCGCATCGACGGCGGCGACCAGCTTCCCGTACGGGCCGGAGGGTTGCTCCCGCGCGCCGAGCGACCCGGCGGCGACGGCCCCGAACCCGGTGCGGATCAGGCCCGGTTCGACGATCGCCACGTCGATGCCGAAGGGGCGCACCTCCTGGCGCAGCGCGTCGGAGATCGCCTCCACGGCGTACTTGCTGGCGTGGTAGTAGCCCCCGCCGGGGAAGACGACGCGCCCGCCCATGGAGCTGACGTTGATGATCCGGCCCCGACCCGCCCGTCGCATTCCCGGTAGGACGAGCTGGGTGAGTCGGCTCAGCCCGAACACGTTCGTCTCGAACTGCGCCCGGACCCGGTCGAGTGGGGTTTCCTCGATCGGGCCGTACTCGCCGTAGCCCGCGTTGTTGACCAGGACGTCGACCTGGCCGTGGTCGGCCTCGATCGCGGCGACCGCCGCGCGCATCGACGCCTCGTCGGTGACGTCCAGGGGGACCAGGCGGGCACCGGCCCCGGCCAGGTCGGCGATCGCCTCGACCTTGCGGGCGGTGGCGTAGACGGTCAGGTCGGGGCGGCGGGCGAGCCGGCGCACGGTGGCCCGGCCGATGCCGGAGGAGGTGCCGGTGATCAGGACGGTGGTGGTCATGCGGGGTCTCCCAGTGTCATCAGGCCGGCGACGGTCAGGGCGACGCCGGCGCGCAGTCGTTGCCGGGGCAGGTCGGGGTTGGTGACGTCGGCCTCCAGGCCGCGGGTCAGGGCGACGAGCACGTCGGCGACGGCCCGGGCCCGGGGGCCGGCGGTCTCCGCGAGCACCCCGGCCACCACGTCGGTGATGTCCCGGGTGTACGTCGTGGCGAGGTCGCCGGTGAGTTTCGCGCTGGTGTCGAGCAGTTCGGTCGCGTGTCGGCTGTCCCGGTGCAGGGTGAGGGTCAGCTCCAACTTCGCGGCGAGCACGTCGTACAGCCGCTGTTCCAGGGTGCGGTCGGGGGCCTGGGCGAGGTGGCGTGCCTGGTGCAGGGATCCGGTGAAGAGGCGTTCGGCGAGCCGGCGGAAGGCGTCGTCCTTGTTGCGGACGTACTGGTAGACGGCGGGTCGGGACATGCCGGCCTCGGCGGCGATGTCGTCCATGGTCGTGCGGCGCATCCCGTGCCGGGTGAAGCACGCGTACGCCGCCGTCAGGATCGTCTCCAGCCGGTCGCTTGACATGCTGACGATTATTGCATGATCTGTCAGATCGTCAAAGTTGGTCGCCTGTGCTGTCCGTGTCCGGTGATCGCCCTGACGGGCCCGGTGTCCGGTTTCGGGGTGTGGTCGGGGTCGCCCGCTGGTGGGAATGGCGGGTGGGTGGGGGTGGTTGTGTGGGGTGGCTGATCGAGCAGGGCCCGTGCCACCTCGGGTGCCGCGACCCCCCGGTGGGTTCCGGGGAATGGGTCGGGCCGGTCGGTGGTTACACATGGTCCCGGCGCCGTGAGGGGCATCCCCCCGGTACCGGACATCCCCCTTGGTTCTTTGAGCGCCTGTCGGTGCTTGCACCCACCGTGTCCCCCTTGTGGTGGGTGTCGACCCCCGAACGGAGCTGTTGTCATGACGTCGAAGCTGCTGCGTAAGAGTGTGTTGGGTGTTGCTGGTCTGGCGTTCGCCGGTGGCATGGTTGCTGGTCCGGTTTCGGGTGCGGTCGCCGCGCCGGCCGAGGCTGCCCCGGTGACGGCGGTCGTGCAGGCCGAGAAGGCGGGTAAGCCGGACATGGGCAAGCTGGTGCCGCATGGTGTGCAGGGCGCCCAGTCGCGTATCGACCTGTCCGACGAGCAGGTCGCCAACGCCAAGGCGATCGTCGCGGCGACGAAGAAGGCCGGGATGGACGAGCGTGCCGCCGTGGTGGCGATCGGTACCGCGTTGCAGGAGTCGAAGCTGGAGAACCTGGGCCACCTGGGCGACCGCAACGACCACGACTCGCAGGGCCTGTTCCAGCAGCGCCCGTCCAGCGGGTGGGGCACGGTCGAGCAGATCACCGACCCCGAGTACTCGACCCTGGCGTTCCTGAAGGGCCTCAAGCAGGTCGACGGCTGGCAGGACATGCCGCTGACCGTGGCCGCGCAGACCGTCCAGGTCTCGGCGTACCCCGACCACTACGCCCAGTGGGAACAGCAGGCCGCCGACCTCGTCGCCGAACACTGGAACAACTGACCATGAACCACCTCACAGACAGCCGCTGGCCGGCACCCGAACCGGGTGCCGGCCAGCGGCCTACCCGCACCGGACGCCGGCTGCGCCGAAACGTACGTGTGGCCCTGCCGACCACGGGGTCGCGCCGGCTCGCCGAAGCCTGCCGGGTGCTGCACACTTGCGCCGTGGACTCAGGACAGGACGAGCACGGGCTGCGTTCCGCCGTGGTGGTCAACCCAGTCAAGGTGGCCGATCTCGATGCATTCCGCCGCACGGTCCGCGACGCGCTCACCGCCGCCGGCTGGCCCGAGCCGATGTGGTTCGAGACCACCGCGGACGACCCGGGCCGGGGTCAGACGGAGCAGGCCGTCGCCGCCGGGGTCGACGTGGTCTTCGCCTGCGGGGGCGACGGCACGGTGATGGCCTGCGTGAGCGGGCTGGTGGGCACCGAAGTGGCACTCGCGGTGCTGCCCCAGGGCACCGGAAACCTGCTCGCGGCCAACCTCGGCCTGTCGACCGACCTCGCCGCCGGGCTGGAGGTGGCGATCGAGCGCGGTCGCCGGCTGCTCGACGTCGGCGCGGTCGAGGAGCACCACTTCGCCGTGATGGCCGGCATGGGTTTCGACGCCCAGATGTTGGAGGCCACCAACGAGACCACCAAGAAGCGGATCGGTTGGCCCGCGTACGTGGTCGGGGCCGCCCGCCACCTGCGGGACCGGCCGATGAAGGTCCTGATCCGCCTCGACGACCAGAAGCCGCTGCGCCGCCGAGCCCGGTCGGTGCTGGTGGCTAACGTCGGTCGACTTCAGGGCGGAGTCCGGTTGCTCACCGAGGCTGAGCCGGACGACGGTTACCTCGACGTCGCCGTGCTCAGCCCGCGGACCCTGCGGCACTGGCTGGCACTGGGCTGGGCGGTGCTGCGCCGACAGGACCGGGTGCCCAGGATGGAGGTGTTCCGGGCCCGGCGCGTGGAGATCGTCAGCAACCGTTCGCAGCCCCGTGAACTCGACGGCGACCTGATCGCCCCCGGCCGCACCCTGAAGGCGGAGATCCGCCGCCGGGCGCTGTGGTTGTGCGTCCCGCGACCGGAGCAGGCACCGGACCTGGCCGACGACGCGAAGGCGGCGGCCGAGCGTGGTGAGCGGCTGGTCGAGGAGACCCGAAGTGAGTAGCACCCGGATCGTTCCCGAGACCCGGCTGATGGCCGACGAGGAACTGTCCGCCGACCACGCCTGGCAGACCCTGCGCCGGAAGGGCGGTTGGCGGCTGCTGCACGACGCGTTCACCCGGTTCCGGTACGGCGACGGGTTCAGCCACTCGCGGGCCCTGGCCTTCCAGCTCTGCCTGGCCGTGGTGCCCTTCCTGATCGCCCTGACCGGCCTGATCCCCGAGCTTGGCGTCGGCGAGGGCGGCGAGGTCGTCGCCGACACCGTCCTCGCCCTCACCCCCGGTGCCAGCGACCAACTGGTGGGGGACCTGCTCGGTGAGGGAGAGCGCACCGAGGAGGCGGGGGAACTGGCGTTGACCCTCGGCCTGATCACCGGGCTGGCCGCCCTGACCAGCACCATGGCCCAGATCGAGCGGGGCGCCAACCGGATCTACGGCGTCGAACGGGACCGCCCCGCCCTCTGGAAGTACCTGCGCGCGACCGTCCTCGCGTTCACCGCCGGCGTACCGGCCCTGTTCGGTTTCCTGATCCTGGTCGGGGGTGGCCCGCTGGGTGACTCGGTGCAGCGGCACTACGCCTGGGGCGACTTCGCCGCCGGCGCGTGGGACGTGGTGCGGTGGCCGCTGAGCCTCGGACTGACCGTGCTCGCCGTGGCGGTGCTGTTCCGGCACGCGCCGCGGCGTAACCAGCCCGGCCTGTCCTGGCTGTTCTTCGGGGCCGTCATCGCCACCGCGCTGTGGTGGCTGGCGAGCCTGCTGCTCGCCGCGTACGTGCAGTTCAGTGAGGGTTTCGGGCAGACCTACGGGGCGCTGACCGGGGTGATGGCCCTGCTGCTGTGGGCCAACCTGACCGGCATGGCGCTGTTCGGCGGGCTGTCCTTCGCCGCCCAGTTGGAGGCGGTGCGCATCGGCGTACGGGAGCCGGCCCAGCCGGACCTGTGGCAGCCGGAGGCCGACCGGGATGCGATCCACGACACCGGCGAGATGACCTCGCTCTGACCGGCTGCGGGTGTACGCGGGACGGCGATCGGGTACAGCGCCCGCCAACGGAAGGAGGCTGCCGTGGGCGCGGTCAAGGATGTCCTGCGACGACCCCTGGGGCACTTCACCGAGCGGACCCTCGCCGGCCTGGCGCTGGTTCTCGGTGCCGGGGTCGGCTTCGGGCTGCTGCTGACGCTGGTCCGGGTCGAGTGGTCGCCCCTGTACGCCGTCGACCACGGCGTGGCGCAGTGGCTCAACGACCGGGTCGCGCCGATCAGCCCGCTGGTCACCGTGCTCACCGCGATCACGGATCTCGGCGGCCGGGCGGTGCTCATCTGGCTGGTCACGGTTGCCGTGCTCGGTCTGCTGATCCGCAGACAGGGTCGGCTCGCGGTGTTCCTGATCGTCACCGGCCTGGGCGCGCTGCTCCTCGACCCGTCGCTGAAGACCCTGGTCGACCGGCTGCGGCCCGAGGTCGACGTGGAGATCGGCACGTACGCCGGGCAGAGCTTCCCCAGCGGCCACGCGCTCGGCTCGATGGTCGCCTACGGCGCGGTGCTGCTGGTGTTCCTGCCGGCCATGGCGCCCCGCTGGCGCAAGGCCGCCATCGCCATCGTCGCCCTGCTCGTCTTCCTGATCGGGTTCACCCGGATCGCGTTGGGTGTGCACTTCCTGTCCGACGTGCTGGGCGCGTGGCTGCTCGGCGCGGCCTGGCTGGGCGTGACCGCGTACGCCTTCCGGCTGTGGCGGTTGGAGCGGGGCCGGCCCGCCACCGGGCTGACCGAGGGGCTGGAGCCGGAGGCGGCGCACGAGGTGTCCCCCGCCCCCGACGAGGAGAAACTGCTGCCGCACCCCCGCGCCGCCGTCTTCGAGGTGGTCGCCGGCTGGGTGCTGGTCTTCGGCGCGCTCTACGCCTTCGGCATGTTCGTCAGCTACTACGCCGGGGGCACCTTCCTCGCCACCCTCGACGAGGTCGTGCCGAACTGGTTCGACGCGCGGCGCACCCCCGCGCGGGACGATTTCAGCGCCTGGTGGAGCGAGGTGGGCAACACCCATGCCATCCTGTTGATCTCGCTGGTGTTCTGCCCGCTGGTCCTGGCGATCTGGCGGCGCTGGCGTCCGGTGTTGTTCGTCGCGTTGACCATGTTCGGCGAGCTGAGCCTCTTCCTGGCCTCCGCCGCCGCCGTGGGCCGACCCCGCCCCCCGATCGAGAACCTGGACGGGCCGATGCCCACCTCGTCCTTCCCGTCCGGGCACATCGCCGCGACGCTGTGCATCTGGGTGGCGATCGCGGTGATCGTGTTCCCGCGTACCGACCGGTGGTGGCGGTGGGTGTTCGTGGCGCTCGCCGTGGTCATGCCGGTCGGGGTCGCGATCTCCCGCATGTACCGGGGCATGCACCACCCCACCGACTTCATGGGCGCGATCCTGCTGACCGGCCTGTGGATCGGCCTGCTCTACTGGGTGGTGCGCCCCAACGAGGACCTGCGTGAGGGCAACCGGCCGAGCATCGAGTCGGAGGACGTGGACACCCTCGACGACGAGCTGGCCCGGGCCGCCCAGCCCGGCTGAGCCATGCTGCGGGTGATGACCTGGAACATCCGGACCGGCGGTCAGGGCTCCGGCGGCCCCGACCGCCGGGACCGGATCGTGCGGGTCGTCGCCGAGGCCCGGCCCGACGTGCTCGCCCTCCAGGAGCTGCGCGGCGTCGACGCCGACGTGCTGGCCGGGTTCGCCGAGCGGACGGGCCTGCGCGGACACCTGGCCCGGTCGGTCTTCGGGCAGCCGGTGGCGGTGCTGCTGCGTCCGCCGTGGCGGATGGTCGCGTCCGGGCCGGTGCGTCGGCCGTTCCACCACGCCGCCGCGCGGGTGGTGGTGGCCACCGACGCCGGGCCGCTGACCGTCGTCGGCACCCACTTCGATCCGTACTCGGGGCTGCGCCGCCGGCTGGAGGCGGGCTGGGCCGCCGCCGCCCTACGACCGGCCCGAGGTGGCCTCGCGCTGCTCGCGGGGGACCTGAACACCCTGGAGCCGGGCGCCGACCACGCCGACCGGATCGCCCGGCTGCCGCAGCCGTACCGGCGTCGGCACCTGCGCCGCGACGGGCGGACGGTGGACAGTCGTGCGGTGGCCCGGCTGCTCGACGCCGGGCTGGTCGATCTGGGGGTGGCGGCGGGCCCGACCGCGCCCACCCGGCACGGTGGCGGCGCGGAGTTCTCCGGGATGCGGCTGGACTACCTGCTGGCCACCCCGGCCCTGGCCGCCCGCTGCCGGGACATCCGGGTGCTGCGCGGCGGCGAGACCGAGTACGCCTCGGACCACTACCCGGTGCTCGCCGACCTGGCCCTGTCGCCGGCCTGACCTGCCACGGCGCTGCCGGGCGCCGAGCCGCGGCGGTGCTCAGACGACCAGGTTGAGCAGGACCGTGAGGACGATCGAGGCGACGATCGAGAAGAGGATCATCAGGAGGCAGCCGAGGCCGCCGCCGGCGGGACGGATCTCCGTGTTGCCGATGCGCATGTGCTCACCTGTTCGTCAGTTGGTCGGGACGGTCGAGGGCAGGAGGGAACGGACGAGCCACGGCGTGGCCAGCCGCAACGGCGACGTTTCCCGCCCGCTCGCGGGTGCCGGCGGGGTGCCGAGCCCCGACGGCCGTCGGCGGGGCACCGGGATCACAGCTCCCGCAGGCGGGGGAGCAACTGCTCCTGCGCCCAGTCCAGGAACATGGGCTGGCTGTCGCCGCCGACCTGCACGAGGGCCACGTGGGTGAAGCCGGCGTCGACGAACTGCTTGAACGCCTCGACGTGCCGGTCGACGTCCGGCCCGCAGGAGACGCCCTCGGCCACGTCCTCCTCGCGTACGAACTGGGTGGCCGCCGCGAAGGACTCCGGGCCGGGCAGGTCGGCGTTGACCTTCCAGCCCATTCCGAACCAGCGGAACTGGTCGTGCACGATCTTGCGGCACTCGGCCTCGTCCGGCCCGTAGCAGATCGCCACCTGACCGTAGCGGGGGCGGCCGATGCCGCCGGCGTCGTCGTACATGCGCATGATGTGCGGGTCGGGCTCGGTGGCGACGATGCCGTCGGCGTACTCGGCGGCGAGGGTCGCCGACTGCCGCCCGGAGGCGGCCACCGCCATGGGCACCGGGGTGTCGGGGCGGTCCCACACGTACGCGTCGGGCACGTCGTAGTGGTTGCCGGAGAAGGTCAACGTCTCCCCGTTGAGCAGCGGACGGATGATCTGCAACGCCTCCTCGAACATCTCGTGCCGCTGCTGCACGTGCGGCCAGCCGCCCACCACGTGTTCGTTGAGGTTCTCGCCCGCCCCGAGCCCGAGGGTGAACCGGCCGTCGGAGAGCACTCCCACCGTGCTCGCCTTCTGCGCCACCACCGCCGGGTGGTAGCGGCGGATCGGGCAGGTCACGAAGGACATCAGCTCGGCCCGCGAGGTGGCGTGGGCGACCGCACCCAGCACCGACCAGGCGTACGGGGAGTGGCCCTGGGAGTCCAGCCACGGGTAGTAGTGGTCGGACATCACCAGTTGGTCGAAGCCGGCGGCCTCGGCCCGGACCGCGTGGTCGACCAGTTGCTTGGGACCGGCCTGTTCACACATGAGGGTGTAGCCGACCTTGACCATGGTGTCTCCTTCCGACCCGGGGGCGGATCATCCCGGGGTGTCCCGGTCATCCCGGGGTACCCCGGGCGGGGTGGGTCAACCATCGATGCCGCTTGACGTGTCCGCACCCCCTGCCTACCGTTGCCTGAACCGGTTAAGAGGCCGGCGTGGTGCACATCCTGTGGTGGGGATGTCCGCCCCCGTGGCGGCTCGGGCTTTCTGGGCCGTCACGGGTCGCCGTCCAACCGGATCGGACACTGAACCGGTTGCCGTCGCCCGGCAGATCGGCCTACGCTGATCCCTGCCTCGCCGGGCCCCGGGCCGGCGGCTGCCGGGCAGCAGCCGCCCCACCTGTCACACCACCCGCACCCCATCGGGCACGGGGTGAGAAGACCTCCCTGAGGAATGTCATGAGAAAAGCACTCGCGGGTGTCGGCGCCGTCCTGCTGACACTGGTCGCCGCCGTGTTCGCCTTCGGGCCGGCCGCGTACGCCGCCACCGGGTTCACGGTCAACAACGGCAAGCTCCACGACGCCAACGGCAACGAGTTCATCATGCGCGGGGTCAACCACGCGCACACCTGGTACACCCACCAGACCAGTTCCTTCGCCAACATCAAGGCCCTCGGCGCGAACTCCGTGCGGGTGGTCCTGTCCAGTGGCGACCGGTGGACCCGCAACAGCACCGACGACGTCGCCAACGTCATCTCGCTGTGCAAGGCCAACCGGCTGATCTGCGTTCTGGAGGTGCACGACACCACCGGGTACGGCGAGCAGAGCGGCGCCGCCACCCTGGACCAGGCCGTCGACTACTGGCTCAGCATCGCCCCGGCCCTGGTCGGCCAGGAGCGCTACGTGATCGTCAACATCGGCAACGAGCCGTACGGCAACCAGGGCTACTCCACCTGGGCCACCGACACGTCGAACGCCATCAACCGGCTGCGCGACGCCGGCCTCGACCACACGATCATGGTCGACGCGCCGAACTGGGGCCAGGACTGGACGTTCACCATGCGCGACAACGCCGAGGCGGTCTTCGAGTCCGACCCGGACCGCAACACGGTGTTCTCCATCCACATGTACGGCGTCTTCGACACCGCCGCCGAGATCAGCGACTACCTCGGCCGGTTCCGCACCGCCGGGTTGCCCATCGTGGTCGGCGAGTTCGGTTTCGACCACTCCGACGGCAACCCCGACGAGGACGCCATCCTGTCCTACAGCCAGGCCAACGGCATCGGCTGGCTGGGCTGGTCGTGGAGCGGCAACGGCGGCGGCGTCGAGTACCTCGACCTGGCGATCAACTTCGACCCGAACAACCTGAGCACCTGGGGTGAGCGCCTGTTCAACGGCCCCAACGGCATCAAGCAGACGGCCCAGGAGGCCAGCGTGTTCGGCTCGGACCCGAGCCCGACGCCGACCAGCCCGACGCCGACCCCGACCCCGACCCCGACGTCGACCCCCAGCCCCACCCCGACCAGCACGCCCCCGCCCAACGGCGGGTGCTCGGCCACGTACACGATCGTCAACCAGTGGCAGGGCGGCTTCCAGGGTGAGGTCAAGGTGACCGCGGGGGCCTCGCCCATCACCGGCTGGACCACCAACTGGACGTACGCCAACGGGCAGAGCGTGAGCCAGTCCTGGAACGCGTCGCTGACCTCCAGCGGGTCGGCCGTGACCGCGCGCAACGTGGGGTACAACGGCCGGCTCGGGGCCGGGGCCAGCACCAGCTTCGGCTTCATCGCCAGCTGGAACGGCACCAACTCCGTCCCGGCGGTGACCTGCACCGCGAGCTGATCCTCGTCGTGGCGCCGGTGGCCGGGTCCAGGTGGACCCGGCCACCGGAACGGATGCGCCCCGGGCGCGGCTGGCCCAAGTTGCCACCGCGCGACGGTGGCGGGCGCACCAGTGCCACGGCAGGCGGGTCAGTCGACCGCGGTGACCTCCACGACGAGGGACTGCTCCGGGTGCAGCGCCGGCATCTGCAACCCCACCGAGGCGAGGACCGTCCCGCCCAGCGTCACGCCCGCCGCCACCCACCCCGGCTCGGTCATCGCCAATGTGGCCGGCCCCGGCACCCCACGCGCCGGGGTGACCGCGTACCGGCGGGCCGGGTCCAGGCCCGGCAGCCGCACCGGCCCGGGAACCTGCGCCACCGACGTGGTCAGCCGGGTCACCGCGTACACGGCGCGGGAGCGGTCGGGGGCGACCACACCGTGGGCCTGCACGGCCGGGTCCGGGTGGTCGATCCGGACCACCCGCCCGGCGTGCAGCAGCGGGCGTAGCCGCTTGTGCAGCGCCACCCAGGCGGCCAGCTCGGCGCGTTCGGCGTCGGACACCGCACCGATGTCCCACTCGATGCCGTGGTGGCCGAACAGCGCCGTCGCGGCCCGGAAGCCCAGCTCGTGGACCCGGTGCGTGGTGTGCGAGCGCTCCGGCCCGACGTGCGTGCCGACCAGCTCGGGCGGCAGCAGCAGCCCCGTCCAGCGCTGGACGGACAGCCGTTCCAGGGCGTCGTTGCAGTCGCTGGCCCACACCCGGTCGGTGCGGCGCAGGATCTCCAGGTCGACCCGGGCCCCGCCGGACGCGCAGCTCTCGATCTCCACCCCGGGGTGCCGGGCCCGCAGCTCGTCCAGCAGCCGGTACGCCGCCAGGGTCTGCGCCCGCACGCCCGGTCGGCCCCGGTGGTCGCCGGCCTCGGTCAGGTCCCGGTTGTGGTCCCACTTGAGGTACGCGATGCCGGGGTGCTCGGTGAGCAGGGCGTCGAGCCGCCCGAGCAGGTACGCGAAGACCGGCGGGTGGGCCAGGTCGAGCACCTGCTGGTGCCGCCAGGATGGGGGCAGCCGGCCCGGGGCGCGCAGGACCCAGTCGGGGTGGGCGCGGAACAGGTCCGAGTCGGGGTTGACCATCTCCGGTTCGACCCAGAGGCCGAACTGCAGGCCCAGCCCGGTGACGTGGTCGACTAGGGGGTGCAGCCCGTCGGGCCAGATCCGTTCGTCGACGTACCAGTCGCCGAGCCCGGCGGTGTCGTCGCGTCGGCCCCGGAACCAGCCGTCGTCGAGCACGAAGCGTTCCACCCCGATCTCGGCGGCCCGGTCGGCCAGGGCGCGCAGCCGGCCCGGGTCGTGGTCGAAGTAGACCGCCTCCCAGACGTTCAGGGTGACCGGCCGGGGCGTCCGCGGGTGTCCCGGGCGGGCGCGCAGGTGGGTGTGCAGGGCGTCGCTGAGGCCGTCCAGCCCCGCTGCGGAGCGCACCGCGTAGAGCAGGGGAGTGGTGTACTCCTCGCCGGGGCCCAGCACCACCTCGCCGGGGGCGAGCAGCTCACCGCCGCCGAGGGTGGCGTCGCCGGTGGGCCGGCGCTCGGCGACGGTCACGTGGTCGCCGCTCCAGGCGGTGTGCACCGCCCACACCTCGCCGTGGCCGAAACCGAATCCGGGGGTGCCGGCGACCAGCAGCAGCGTCGCGTCGTGTCCGGTACGCCCGTGCCGGCCCTCGCGTACCCAGGCGCCCATCGGCCACGGGTGGCGCTGCGGCGAGCGCTCCCGGCACCAGCGGCCGGTCAGGTCGAGCAGTTCGGTGGCCACCGGGGGCACCGGCAGCACCGGGGTCAGCTCGCGCAGCTCGTAGTCGCCCGTGCCGGTGTTGCGCAGCCGGTGGCGGATCAGCAGCACGCCGGCCGGGTCCAGGGTGAGTTCGACGGTCAGCGCCAGCCCGGCGTCGGGGTCGACGGCGCGCACGGTCACCCGGGCCGCGTCGGGCCCGCCCGGCTCGTCACCCCGCCCGGTCATGTCGCCCCGCCCGGTCGTGCCGGTGCGCGGTGGCCCGCCGTCGACGGCGGCCGCCGGATCGTCCACGGTCACGTCGTCGAGGCGGAACGCGGTGGACCAGGCGGTCCCGGCCCGGTGCCCGGCCAGCGCCGGCCGGCCGCTCCAGCCGGCGCTGGCCTCGGGCAGCAGCGACAGCACGGTGGGCCCGTCGAAGCTGCTTGGCACCACGGGTGCCGTGGTCACGTCGACCAGGCCGGGCAGGTCGTCGGCGGGCAGCGGGCCCAGGTCGGCACCCCAGTGCGCGACCCGTGGCAGGCCGGGCCCCCGCGCGTCGAGCACCAGGCTGGTCCCCGCCCGGCGCAGGTGGACGATGGTCATCCCTTGTTGGCTCCCAGCGTCAGACCCCGGACGAACTGCTTCTGCAACAGGAAGAAGACCACCAGGGTGGGGATCGCGACCAGCACCGAGCCGGCCGAGACCAGGTTGTTGTCGGTGAAGAACTCGCCGCGCAGGTTGTTCAGCGAACTGGTCACGGGGAACTTGTCGCCGGTGCGCATCAGCACGGTGGCCCAGAAGAACTCGTTGTAGATCCAGGTCACCTCCAGGGTGGCCAGCGCGGCCAGGGCCGGGCGGCACAGCGGCATGGTGACCCGCCAGAACTGCCGCCAGATACCGGCCCCGTCGACCATCGCCGCCTCGTACAGCTCGCGGGGCAGGGCCTTCATGTAGTTGCTGAGCACGAACACGCAGAAGCCGAGTTGGAAGGCCACGTTGACCAGGATCAGCCCCCAGTAGCTGTCGTACAGCAGTTCCGAGTCGCTCATGAACTCCGGCAGCGGAACCCGGGTGAACATCCGGAACAGCGGGATCAGCAGGGCCTGCGGGGGCAGCAGGTTCGCCGCCGTGAACACCCCGAGCAGCACCAGGTTGAGTTTCCAGCTGAACCGGGCGATCACGAACGCCACGCAGGAGGCGAGGAACAGCACCAGCAGTACGGCGGGCACGGTGATGTACGCCGAGTTGAGGAAGTGCTGGCCGAAGTCGCCGACCCGCCACGCCTGGACGTAGTTGTCGAACGTCCAGCCGCCGAGCGAGGTGTACCCGTTGGCGGCGGTGTACTCGTAGGACCGCAGCGACGCCAGCACCGCCCACAGGATCGGGAAGAGCCAGACCACGGCGACGGCGGCCAGGAAGACGTGCAGGACGATCCGTGCGGGGCGTACCGGCCGGCGGGTCGGCCGGGGTGCGGCGGCCGGCGGCGGGGTCGTCGTGTCGGGGGTGGTCGTCGCCGTGCTCATCGCCGGTCCTCCCTCATGACGGTGGCCAGGTAGACGGTGATGAAGACCAGCGAGATGACCAGCATGATGGTGGCCAGCGCGGAGCCGAAGCCGATCCGGCTGGCCTCGCCGACGACGTTCTGGGTGACCAGCGCGGAGATCAGTTCGAGCCCGTTGCGGCCCTTGTTGATCACCCAGACGAGGTCGAACGCGCGCAGCGACTCGATCACCGTCACGACGAGCACGATGATGTTGATCGGGCGCATCACCGGGAACACGACCCGGAAGAAGGTGCCCGCCTCGGACGCGCCGTCGACGGACGCCGCCTCCCGCAGCGACGGGTCGACGCCCTTGAGGCCGGCCAGGTACAGCAGCATGATGTAGCCGACGTGCCGCCAGCCGGCGGCCACCAACACCGCCCAGATGTTGACGTCCGGGTCGCCGTACCAGTCGACGCTGCCCCCGGTCAGGGCGTTGATCAGACCCTGGTCGCGGGAGTAGAGCAGTTGCCAGATGAAGCCGATCAGGGCCAACGAGAGCACCACCGGCAGGTACAGCGCGGTCTGGTAGAACCGGGTGCCGCGCAGTTCCTTGTCGAGCAGCACCGCGAGGAACATGCCGATCGGGGTGGCCACCACGAACAGTGCGGCCAGCCAGAGCAGGTTGTTCTGCATCGCCGGGCCGAACGGCGGGTAGTTGTTCACCACGTCGTCGTAGTTCCTCGCGCCGATCCACTCGATCTCGCTGACCGGGCCGATGCCGTCCCAGTTGGTGCCGGACAACGCCACGGTCGCCAGCGCCGGCAGCCACACCAGGGCCACGACGAGCAGCAGCGGTACGGCCACCATCAGCGTGATGATCACGCGGTCGGTGCGGGACAGGAGCCGCAGCCGCGGGCCGCGGCCACCCCTGCGGGTGGTCGCGGCCGGTGCGGGTACGGCGTGGTCCGCCTGGACCAGGGGCAGGTCGGACATCAGTCCTTCCCCTCTCGCCGTCGTCAGTCGGTGAAGATGGACTTCTTCTGGTTCTCGATGCTGTTGACGAGTCCGTCGATGTCCGCCGGCGACTTGATGAACTGCTGGAGCGCCGGGATGATCACGGTCGAGGCGAAGTCGGGGCGGGTGTCCCGGTCGAGGAACTGGGCGATCTCGGTGGCCGAGCCGACCAGGTCGGCGGCCTTCTTCTGCAGGGCGGTGTAGCCGCTGACGTCGGCCTCGCTGTGCGGCACGAGCTGGCTGGGGTCGTTGGCGATCACGATGTCCTGCGACTCCTTCGAGCCGAGGTAGGTCAGCAGCTTCTTGGCGTTGTCCTCCTCCTTCGGCCGGCGGGCCATCATGAAGCCGTCGATCGGCGCGTCGAGGGCGCTCGCCCCGATGGCCGGGTCGATCTCGGGGAAGGTGAAGAAGTCCAGGTCGTCCTGCTCGTCGTCGGTGAACTGCTGGGCGACGAACAGGCCCAGCAGGTACATGCCGCTCTTCTTCTGCTGCAACGACTGGGCCGCCTCCTGCCAGGTGCGGCCGAGGGAGTCCGGCTGGTGGATCGGCAGCAGCCCACGCCAGGTGTCGAAGACCTTCTTCACCTTGTCGGAGGTCCACGCCTCCTTGCCGGCCATCAGGTCGATGTGGAACTGGTAGCCGTTGATGCGCAGGTTGAGCACGTCGAAGGTGCCCATCGCCGGCCAGCCGTCCTTGTCGCCGAAGGCGATCGGGTTGAGGCCGTCCCGCTTCATCTGCGCGCCCAGCGCGTTGAGCTGGTCCAGAGTGGTCGGGACCTGGTAGCCGTTCTGCTGAAACACCGACTTGCGGTAGAACATCGCCCACGGGTAGTACGAGGTCGGCACGAAGTACTGCTTGCCGTCGTCGCCGGTCGAGGCCTTCTTGAAGGCGTCGCTGTAGCCGGTGATGTCGTTCCAGACGTCGCTGATGTCGCCGGCGAGGCCGCGCGCGGCGAAGAAGCGCATCCGGTAGCCCGCGAACCAGGTGAACACGTCGTCGGGCCGGCCCTGCAGGTAGTTGTTGATGTTCTCCTGGAAGGTGTTGTGGTCGACGGTGTTGATCGAGACGTCGATGCCGGAGGAGGTCTTGAACCCGGCCATCACCTTCTCGACGGTGTCCTTCGGGTTCGGGTCGGACTGGTTCGACCCGAGCGAGACGGTGTTGGATCCCGAACCGCCGGAGTCCGAGTCGCTTCCGCATCCGGCGAGCAGGGCTCCGGTGCCGAGCAGGGCGCCGGTGCCGGCGGCGCCGGCCAGCAGCCGTCGGCGGCCGATGCCCGCGACGGACGGCGGTACGAGTCGGGCCAGGTACTCGGCCTCGGTACGGGGACGGGGCATGGCTCCTCCTGGGGGAAGAAGGGGTGCGGCGGTCTGCCGGTTCGCCGTCTGTGGTGGGGCCGGTGCTCACTGTCGCCACCCGGATCCATCGAGAACCCACATGGCCCAACATGAACTACCAGTGGCGCCTCAAGCTACCCCTCCCCACGGTCGTGTCAAGGGGGTCATGGGGATCGCTATCTGCTCGTGACAAGGGGACCGAGCGGGGACGACATCCCGCCGAAACAATGATGTTGGAATGTGTTGACTTCTCCCTGCGGGCCGGGCACGCTCTCGGGTCATGCGGAGCTGGCAGGGCGACGGGATCTACTACGGCGCCGACTACAACCCGGAGCAGTGGCCCGAGAGCGTGTGGGCCGACGACGTCGAGCTGATGCGCCGCGCCGGGGTCAACCTGGTCTCGGTCGGCATCTTCTCGTGGGCCCTGCTGGAGCCCGAGCCGGGCAGGTTCACCTTCGACTGGCTCGACCGGGCCCTCGACGTGCTGCACGCCGGCGGCATCCGCGTCGACCTGGCCACGGCCACCGCCAGCCCGCCGCCGTGGCTCGCCCACCGGCACCCCGAGACCCTGCCCCGCCGCGCCGACGGCGCGCTGCTGTGGCCGGGCGGCCGGCAGGCGTACTGCCCCAGCTCGCCGGTGTTCCGGCAGCGCTCGCTGGCCCTGGTCGAGGCCGTCGCCACCCGGTACGCCACGCACCCCGCCGTCGTCATGTGGCACGTCTCCAACGAACTGGGCTGCCACAACGTGCACTGCTACTGCGACGTCAGCGCCGAGGCGTTCCGCCGCTGGCTGCGGGAACGCTACGGCGACCTGGACGGTCTCAACGACGCCTGGGGCACCGCCTTCTGGAGCCAGCGCTACCACGACTGGGCGGAGGTCAACCCGCCCCGCCTCGCCCCCACCTTCGCCAACCCCACCCAACAGCTGGACTTCCTGCGCTTCTCCTCCGACGAGCAGCGGGCCCAGTTGCGCGCCGAGCGTGCGGTGCTCGCGGGGCTGGTCGAGCAGCCCGTCACGACGAACTTCATGATCGGCACCGGGATCAAGTACCTGGATTACCACTCCTGGGCCGGCGACGTGGACGTGGTCGCCAACGACCACTACCTGACCGCCGCCGACCCGCAGTCACACGTCGGTCTCTCGCTGGCCGGCGACCACACCCGGGGCGTGGCCCGCGGCGCGCCCTGGCTGCTGATGGAACACTCCACCAGCGCCGTGAACTGGCAGCCGCGCAACGTCGCCAAGACCCCGGGGCAGTTGCGCCGCAACAGCCTCGCGCACGTGGCGCGCGGCGCCGACGGCGTGCTGTTCTTCCAGTGGCGGGCCTCCCGGGCCGGCGCGGAGAAGTTCCACTCCGCGCTCGTCCCGCACGCCGGCGCCGACACCAAGGTCTTCCGGGAGGTCTGTCGGCTCGGCGCCGACCTGAGGAGCCTGGCCGAGGTACGCGGCAGCCGGGTCGACGCCGACGTGGCGATCCTGTTCGACTACGAGGCCTGGTGGGGCGCCGAACTCGACTCCCATCCCAGCGTCGACGTCAGCTACGCCGACCGCCTGCACGCCCTGTACGAGTCGCTGTGGCGGCGCGGCGTCACCGCCGACGTGGTGCACCCGTCGACCGACCTGTCCGCGTACCGGCTGGTGCTGGTGCCCACCCTCTACCTGGTGCGCGACGGGCACGCGGCGGCGCTGCGCGCGTTCGTCGAGGCCGGCGGCACCGCCCTGGTCACCTACTTCAGCGGCATCGTCGACGAGCACGACCACATCCGTCTCGGCGGCTACCCCGGCGCGTTCCGGGACCTGCTGGGCGTGCGCACCGAGGAGTTCTTCCCGCTGCGGGCCGGCGAGACGGTCCGCCTCGACGACGGCTCCACCGCCGACGTGTGGACCGAGTGGCTGCACGCCGAGGACGCCGAGGTGCTGGCCGCGTACGCCGACGGTCCCCTGCCCGGGGTGCCCGCGCTGACCCGCCGCCCGGTCGGCGCGGGAGCGGCCTGGTACGTGGGCACCCGTCTCGACACCGCCGCCACCGATGCGCTGGTCGCCCGGCTGGTCGCCGACGCCGGGGTCCGTCCCGCCGCCGAGGCCCCGCCGGGGGTGGAGGTGGTCCGCCGCCGCGACGGCGACCGGAGTTGGCTGTTCGTCGTCAACCACACCGGCGACGCGGCCCGTCTCGCCGCGACCGGTGTCGAGTTGCTGAGCGGCGCCTCCTGCGCGGGAACGCTCGTGGTGCCGGCCGGCGAGGTGGCCGTGGTCCGGGAGTCCGCCGGCGGAGCATCCGATGTGCGTTGACCTGGTCGCCGTTCGCCTCGCCCGGGGAAAGGAGGTTCGATGCTGGCTCAGCAACGGCAGAGCGCCATCCTCGATCTGATCAGGCAGCGGGGTGGGGTGCGGGTCAGCCACCTGGTGAGCCGGTTCGGCGTGTCGGACATGACCATCCGGCGGGACCTCGACGTGCTGGTCGAGCGGGGCCTCGTCGACAAGGTCCACGGTGGGGCGACGCTCGCCGGCCCCGGCTCCGCCGACGAGCCGGGCTTCGCCGCGAAGTCGATCCGGCAACAGACCGAGAAGCGGGCCATCGCCGAGCGGGCCGCCGCGCTCGTGGAGCCGGGAATGGCGATCGCCCTGTCCGCCGGCACCACCACGGCCGCGTTGGCGACGCTGCTGGCCGACGTGCGGGGCCTGACCGTGGTGACCAACTCGATCCCGGTCGCCGACGCCCTCTACCAGAACCCGCGCGCCGACCAGACCGTGGTGCTCACCGGCGGTATCCGTACCCCGTCGGACGCGCTGACCGGGCCCGTCGCGGAGGCGGCGATCAGCTCGCTCAACGTGGACCTGCTCTTCCTCGGCGTGCACGGGATGAGCCCGCGCACCGGGTTCACCACCCCCAACCTGTTGGAGGCGGCGGTCAACCGGGCGCTGACCGAGGCGTCCCGAAGGCTGGTGGTGCTGGCCGACCACACCAAGTGGGAGACGACCGGCATCGCCACCATCGCCCCCCTCGACGCGGCCGACCTGCTGATCACCGACTCGGGCCTGCCGCCGGAGGCCCGCGCGCAGGTTCGCGAGCAGGTCGGGGAGTTGATCGTCGCGGAGGTCTGACGCGGCTTCCCGTGACCTGGCGGGTTGCACGGGCCAGGCAGGATGTGACAGGTGCCGGCCGCCGGTCGGCGATGCCACCCCGGCTGGAGTTCGTCATGCGGATCGGAACCCTCTTCTCCGTCTTCACCGCCTTCGTGCTGCTCGCGGCGGCGACATTGGTGGCGGCCAGCCCGATCCTTCCCGACCTGGAAGTCTGCCGGGCGACCGCGCCCGTCGGGGTGACCGGGCAGCTCGAAAGCCTGGCGGCACACCTGCGCCGGTGACGGGGAGCCCGCCGGTGCTGGGAAGGGCGTGTGGCCCGCCGGTGACTGGAAGGGCGTGTGGCCCGCCGGTGTCGGGCGCCCGCACGAGCCGACGACACGCCGGCTGTGCCGCCGCTTCTCAGCGACCTCACAGCGGCGCACGATAGATTGCCGCCGTCAGCGTCCCGCTTCCGCAGTGGAGCGTGGGCACCAGCTCAGCGGGAGTTCCGATGGTCTTCAAGAAGATGTTGAGCGCGCTCGGTGTCGGCGGTCCGAGTGTGGACACGGTCCTGACCAACCCGAACAGCCGGCCGGGTCTGACCCTCGACGGGCAGGTCAACCTCCTCGGTGGGGAGGCGCCGGCCAACATCGAGCAGGTCGTGCTCGGTCTGGTGACCCGGGTCGAGATCGAGGGCGGCGACAGCGAGTACGCCGGCATCATGGAGTTCCACCGTCAGGTGGTCGGCGGCCCGCTCCAGCTCGCCCCGAAGCAGCAGTTCAGCATCCCGTTCCAGCTTCCCGTGCCGTGGGAGACCCCGATCACCGACGTGTACGGCCAGCGGCTGCACGGCATGACGATGGGGCTGCGCACCGAGCTGGCGATCGCCCGCGCCGTGGACAAGAGCGACCTCGACCAGGTCAACATCCACCCGTTGCCGGTGCACGAGCGGATCCTGGAGGCGTTCAGCCGCCTCGGTTTCCGGTTCAAGAACGCCGACCTGGAGCACGGCCGCATCCACGGGGTGCACCAGACGCTGCCGTTCTACCAGGAGATCGAGTTCTTCGCCGCGCCGCAGTACGCGCAGACCATCACCGAGGTCGAGTTGACCTTCGTGACCAGCCCGCACGGCGTCGACGTGGTGCTGGAGTGCGACAAGCGCGGGGGCTTCCTCACCGGCGGCCACGACGTCTTCGGCCGCTACCACGTCTCACACGCCGACGCCGACCGGGTCGACTGGACTCAGCTGGTCGACGGCTGGCTGCGGGAGACGACCGGCCGCTACGGCAGCCTGCGCGCGCAGGGCTTCGGCGCTGCGCACGGCCATGGCGTGCCGCACCGGCGGGGCGGGTCCGGGATGGGTGGCGTCGTCGCGGGCGCCGCGCTGGGTGTCGCGGGCGGAATGATCGCCGGTGAGATGCTGGACGACGCCTTCGACGGCGGCGACGAGGACTTCGGCGGATTCGAGGAGTAGCCCCGGCGCGGCGGCGTGCCGCGACGGTGGCCCCGGGACGGATCCCGGGGCCACCTGTCGTCCGTCAGCCGGTCAGCTCTTGCCGCGCCTGCTGCGCTCCTCGCCGGAGCGCCGGGCGCTGCCGGCCTTGGCCAGGCCACGGCTACCCAGGTAACCCAGGGTCAGCAGGGTGATGAAGAACCACGCCTGACCCGGGTTGTTCAGGTTCAGCCCGAATTCGGTGGTGCCACGCCAGAACGCGGCGATCGTCACTGCGGTCACCGCCGCGATGTAGATCCAGAACTCCGTCGTCAGGAACGACTGCTTCGTCTCCGTACCCGGCGACGGCATCTGCTCCCGGTGCCCGTCGTGGATCATCGGAATCGGCCGGGTCGGCTCGTTCACGGTGGCCCGGTTCGGTGCGTCCTGCATCGGACGGTTCATCGGCCTGGTGGATGCAGCCTGGGTGCTCATCTGGTCCTCCTTGCGGATGCGATGAGTCGTACCTGCAATCCCTCGCCCCGCTACCGCGTATCGGCCACGGCACGGTTCGCGTTCATGGCGGGGGCACCCTGGGTCTACCCGAGCCCCCTGAGCAGGTAACACCCGCCGCCGGCCGGATTCTCGTCGTTCCGGGGACGGCGCTCGGCAGACGAGGCCGCTGTCCCTGCGCCGCGTCGCCGAGCCCTTCGGGGTTTGCGCCCCGGGCCCCCGGGCACGCACCGGGACACCGACGACTCTTCTGCGAGGTGAGCGAACGTGCGTGAAGACGACATGCGGCAGGACGCGGCCCGCCGGGCCGAGGAACGCATCGCCGGCGGCGTGTACGGCGAGGGCGCCCTGGACGAGGTGACGGTGCCCCAGGTCGACGTCCAGCGCATCATCCAGGACGCCGACCCGGACGACCCGGCGGACGTGCCGGTGGATCCGGCGGTGCTGCGCGACGGCGGCCCCACCCGGGGCCAGGGTGCGGTGACCACCACCGGCGGCAGCGCGGGGCCGGCGAGCGTACGCCGGTTGGCGCGGCAACCGGAGCGTCATCCGGGGAAGGTGGCCCCCACGACCACCGGCGACGCCACCACCGGAGGGATGAGCACCCCGGCGGGTGGCGCCACCAGCGACCAGTCCGCCTCCGCCGCCCAGGTCGGCAACTTCACGGAGGACCGGGCGGGCACCTGAGCACGACGGGTCAGGTGGGGCGGATGATGCCGAGGCGCTGCGTGGCGCGGGTGAGAGCGACATAGAGGTCACTCGCCCCGCGCGGTGACCCGGCCTCGATGCCGTCCGGGTCGACCAGCAGGACGACGTCGAACTCCAACCCCTTGGCCTGCGCGACGGTGAGCACCACGACCCGGCTCTCCAGCTCGGGATGCTCGCCGACCGCCGCCTCGGGCAGGGCGGCAGCCAGCGCCGCGCCCAGCTCGTCGACCAGCCCGTCGGGCACGATCACGCCCAGCCGCCCGTCGGCCAACGCGCCCGCCTCGGCCGTCGCGGCGGTGACCAGCTCCGCCGCCAGCCGTCCCGCCGGCACCGCCCGGTCCCACGGGTCGGCGCCGCTGTCGCGGACCGAGCGGGGTGGACGCAGCGCCGGGTCGATGCGGGCCAGTACGCCGGCGGCGACCGCCATGATCTCCGACGGCGTACGGTAGCTGACCGTCAGCTCCTCCAGCCGCCACCGGTCCGCCACGTACGGTGCGAGCGCCTCCGCCCAGGACGGCGTGCCGGCCAACGCGCCGGTCTGCGCCACGTCCCCGACGATCGTCATCGACCGGCTCGGACAGCGACGCATCAGCAGCCGCCACGCCATCGGCGACAACTCCTGCGCCTCGTCGACGATCACGTGCCCGAACGTCCAGGTGCGGTCGGCGGCGGCCCGCTGCGCGGTGGTGAGCCGGTCGACCTCCTCCTGCCGTTCCAGCAGCCGGTCGGCGTCGATGAGGTCGGCGACGCCGAGGATCTCGCCGCCCTCGAACTCGTCCTCCACGTCGATCGACCGGGAACCCCGGGCGATCTCGAGCACGCCCTCGGCGTACTCGCGTTGCAGGGCGCGGATGCGTTCCCGGCGGGCGGTGGCGGCCCGCTCGTCCTCGCCGAGCAGTTCGGCGGCCTCGTCCAGCAGCGGCACGTCGGCCGGCGTCCAACCGCCCGGCTCGCGGTGCAGCAGGGCCCGCTCGGTGTCGTCGAGCATGGGCGCGGCCACGGCGATCCGGTCGGGCTCGGCGTACAGGTCGGCGAGCAGGCGCTGCGGGGTGAGCACCGGCCAGAGCCGGTCGAGCACCGCGCGGACCTCGGGTTCCTCCCGCAACTCCCGGCGGATCTCGGCCACGTCGGCCTCGTCGAGCAGGTTCTCCCCACCGAGGGGGTCGGCCCCGATGCGCTCGGCCACCTGCGCCGCCAGGACGTGCACGATCTCGACGTCGAACAACGCGCGGGCCAGGTTGTGCGGCCGGCCCGATCGGCGGGCCCGGTCCCGGGCCGCCCGCACGGTGGCCGGGTCGAGCAGCAGCACCTCCTGCTGGGGTAGTTCGATCTCCAGCGGCTCGTCGGGCATCCACTGGCGGTCGCGTACCGCTGCCGCGAGCACCTCGGCCATCACCGGGCGGCCCTTGAGCGCCGCCGTGGCGGCCGGCTCCGTCCGCCGCGCGGTGACGCCGGGGAACAGGTCGGCCTGGGTACGCAGCAGCACGCCCGTCTCCGCGAGGGTCGGCAGGACCTGGGAGATGTAGCGCAGGAACGTGGTGTTCGGGCCGACCAGCAGCACCCCACGGGTCGACAGTTCCCGACGGTGGGTGTAGAGCAGGTACGCCGCGCGGTGCAGCGCCACCGCGGTCTTGCCGGTTCCCGGCCCGCCCTGCACGACCAGCACGCCCGGTAGATCGGCCCGGATGACGCGGTCCTGCTCGGCCTGGATGGTCTCGACGATGTCGCGCATCCGGCCGGTGCGACCGGCGTCGAGGGCGGCCAGCAGCGACGCCTCACCGGTCAGCTCCTCGTGACCGCCGGGGGCGGCCGTGGCCAGGTCGAGCACCTCGTCGTGGAGGGCGGTCACCTTGCGCTGCCGGGTGCGCAGGTGCCGCCGGCGACGGACCCCCTGGGGGTTGGCGGCGGTGGCGAGGTAGAACGCCCGGGCGGCGGGGGCCCGCCAGTCCATCAGCAGCGGGTCGTAGTCGCCGCCGCTGTCGAAGATGCCGATCCGGCCGATGTAGTGCCGGCTGCCGTCGTCGCGGTCGAGTCGGCCGAAGCACAGGCCGCTCTCCACGGCGGAGAACTGCTCGACCTGATCGGCGTACATGCGTACCGCGCTGTCGCGCTGCGACCGGGCCTGCAGCGTGCCGCCGGTCGAGCGCAACTGTTCGGTCAGCCGACGGGAGGCCTGCTCGCGTAGTCCGTCGAGGCGTTGGTAGAGCATCGAGACGTACTCCTGCTCGCGGCCGATGTCGTCGTCGGACGGCGAATCCGCGGAGTGCCTTGACAATCCGTCTCCCCATTGGTTAGATTATCTGCATAGAACGGCTTCGGCCGTTCTATTTCTGTTTACGCCGAACGAGCAAAGATACCGTGCGGGAAACCGCCGAGCCAAGCCCGCCGCCGAGCCGAACCCGCCGGGCGGCCGAGGTGCGGCCGTGCCGGGCGGGTCCGATCCGCCCACCCGTCACCCGGGCCCGGAGGCCCATGCCGCCGCGCGCGCGGCCACGGCTGGCGGTCGGCGTGCCCACTCGGTCAGCGGTGCGCCCACCGGCCTGCGGTCGGTGCGCCCACCGGGTCAGCGGCGTGCCGTGCACACCTCGTCGGCGCGGGCCACCGTGTCGGTGGACCAGGCGACGGCCACGGTGAAGCAGTAGTCCGTGCTGCGGTTGAGGCCGTGGACGACGAAGCTGGTGCTGCCGGCGGGCAGGTCGGCGAAGGCGCTCTGGGGCTGGCCCCGACGACCTCCCGAGATCACCACGGGCCCTTCCGCGCCCGCCGGGTACGTCCAGCGCAGCGCCACGTTGTCCCGGTTGTCGCGCAGCGTCACCTGGCTGGGCGGGCTGCCCGGCGACGCCGTCGCGCCGGACGGCCCGCCGCTCCGGGAGGCGCTCGGGCCACCGGCGGGCGGCGTAGCGGCGGCGGGGCCCGTGGGGGCGGGGGTGCCCGGCGCGGCCGGCGGGTCGCCGTCCCCGTCCACCCCGGAGAATCCGGCGATCACCGCCGCCGCGCCGAGCAGGACCACGAGCACACCGGCGGCCACCAGCGGCACCAGCCGGCGCGCCCTGTGGGGTTCGGGCTCGCGGGGGACCGGCACGGGCAGCAGCCGCGACGGGTGGTACGGCTCGTCCGGCCCGGCGTGCCGGCGCACCCGGTGTACGCCCGTGGCCTCCTCGGGGTGCCGGCCACTGCCTGCCCAGCCGTCGCCGTCGTCCCACCGGGTGCCGCCTGTGGCGGCGGTGGTGTCCGTGCCGCCCCTGGTGGTCGTGGCGGCGGTGGTGGCCGTGAGCGGCAGCCCGGCGTCGCGTTCGGAGTCCCACTGGTCGCCTGCCCCCGTCGTACGCCACGGATCCTCCGGTGTGTCCGACGGCCACCGGTCGTCGATTGTGTCCGACGGCCACCGGTCGTCGGGTGTCTGCGACGGCCACCGGTCGTCCGAGGTGGTGGACCGCCACTCGTCGGCCGGGCCCCACGGCTCGGCGTCCGCCACCGGTCGCGTACCGGGCGGGGTGGTGCGGCTGCCGGCCAGGTCGAGCACGGCAGGCGGCAGCGCCGTCCCACCGAGCCGGTCGGGGCCCTGCCCGCCGGGCCGGTCGCCGGTGTCGTGCCCGCCTGGCCCGTCGGGGTCGTACGCCCCGGGCCGGTCGTCGGTGTCGTGCGCGCCGGTGTCGTGCTCGGGCGGCCACCAGTGGTCCGCCGGATCGTCGGGGGGCTGGCGGGGCGTGGGCACCTCGTAGCCGCCGGACGGGTGAGCACCCGACGGGTGGTATCCGCCCGCCGGGTGGCGCGGCTCGGCGTACCCGGTCGACGGGGCCCCGGCCGGGCCGAACGGACCGGCCGGCGGGCCGGACAGGCCGTCACCGGCCGGGGGGATCCGCGCCGCGGGGACGGGCGGAGGCTCCGGGCCCACGGGCGCGTTGTCCGCGCAGGCGTGGTCGGGGCTGGCCGCCGCCCGGGCCAGCGCCGCCACCTGCCCGGCGAGCGGGTCGTCGGGGGAGAGGTTGTCCCGGCAGAGCTGTTCGGCCAGGGCCAGGTTGTCGTGGGCCTCGCCGAACCGGCCGCAGTCGCGCTGCATCGCCCCGAGCCGGGCCAGCATCTTGATGCCGCTGGGGTGGCCGTCGCCGTACACCTCGCGGTGCAGCTCCCAGGCGTCGAGAAGGCGGTCGCGGGCGACCTGGCACTGGCCACGGGCGTACTCGACGGTGGCCAGGTCGGCGTGGGCGGCCAGCACCCGCAGCGACTCCGGCCCGTCCGAGGCGGTCAGCTCGAGAATGACCTCCTGGTAGAGCCGCGCCGCCCGAGACCAGCTGCCGACCCGGTGCAGCACGGCCGCGAGGGTGGCCGCGGCGGCCACCGTACGGGGATCGGAGCGGCCGTGCAGTCGGGTGGTGGCCGCGTACGCGAACGCCGCCCAGCCGCGCGCCGGGTGTGGCTCGCCGAGGGCGACCAGCACGCGCGCCTGGAGGCTGGCCGCCTCGGCCAGCTCGGCGGTCGCGTTGGCCGGGCGGGGGTCGGCGCCGGTCAGCGCGTCGGCGAGCAGCCGCCGGGCGCCGGCGAGGTCGCCGGCGGACACCAGGTGGTGCGCCTGATCAGTCAGTTCACCGAAGCCGGAGGGCACGCCCCATCGTGCTCATCCGACGACGGTATGTACAAGACCCGCGCCGGAACGGTTTAGTCAGGATCCGGTCAGGATTCGGTCAGCCGGTCCACCATGGCCTTGCTGACGGGGCGCACCTGGTCGACCCGGGCCGGGCTGAGGCCGCCTCGGCCAGCCCGTGACGTGCCAGCCGACGGTGGCGCGGAGGCGCACGCCGCGCTGGCCGACCACCGGATGACCCTCCACCCGGCCGGGCCACCCGCCGGAGCCGGGAGGGGCGGCGTAGCCGTGGCCCGCCGTGCGGTACAACGGCAGGATGCCGACCGTCGCACGCGAGTTGTTCGTCCACCACCTGGAGAGCTGGCTGCCCACCGCCGCGGCCCGCGTCCGGCGGGCCGCGGTCGCGCTGGCGTACGCCGAACCCGTCGACGACGCCGCCGAGGCCGCCCTGCGCGAGGTCGCCCGGCACGCGGGCCGGCTACGCGGCTGCCGACTCACGGTGCTGGTGCTGGCCGGCGACGCCGACCTGCCCGCCCGGCTCGGCGCGGTCGAGGCGACCCTGCCGGCGGAGGTGACGGTGCACCTGGTGCCCGGCGACGCGGCCCGGCTGCCGGTGGCGCTGAAGGCGGCCGGCGCGGCCGGTGCGCCCCTGCTGTCGTACGTGGAGGTGGCCGGCGGGGCGGCACCGGTGTGGGCGGCGGCGGCCACCGGACGCCCCGCGGAGCTGCTGGTCGCCGCGCGCCCCGCGGAGCCGCCCGTCGCCACCGGGCTGTCCGACGCCGGGTTCCCGCTGGTCGGCGAGGTGCTGGTCGGCGGCGACGCGGGGCCGGCCCGACGGATCGCGCTGGCCACCGGCTCGGATCGCAGCCTCGAACGGTTCAAGGAGACCCTGTGGACCCTGGACGTCGTGCTGCGCGACCCGACTGGCCGTCCCCTACCGGTCGTCCCGGAGCCGGACCTGGCGCCGCTGGGCGCGGAGCTGCTCGCCGAGCTGGCCCGGTCCGGCCCCCGCACGCTCACCGAGCTGCGCCGCCACGCCCTCACCGCGACGGCCTACCGGTCGACCGACGCCGCCCGGGCGGTGACCGCCCTGCTCGACCGGGGCACGGTCACCCGCGACCCGGCGCACGGCCGCCTCGGCGGGGACGTGCTCATCGCGGCCGCCCGGTGAGCAGCCCGGCGACCAGCGCCACGGCCAGGCGACCAGCGCCACGGCCAGGCGGCTCAGTGAGCGCACCTCCCGTGCGCTGTGCGGCGGGTCGGCGGTGGGCTGCCGGCGTACCTGGTTGGTGACCGGCCAGGCCACGGCCACCACCATCGGCGGGGTCGCGGCGGTGCGCACCGCCATCCGTACCCCGTCGGGGTCGGCGAACCGGGCCGCCGCCACGGTGCCGAGACGTCGAGCGGGGTGCCGAGACGTCGAGCGGGGTGCCGGTGAACCACCGGCACCCCGCTCGACCTCGGGACGTCACGCCCGGGACTTGTCCTGCTTCCAGGAAAGTCGACCCGGCAGGTCGACCCGGTGTGCCTTGGCTCGGGAGTTCCAGGACCAGCGGCCGATCTTGATGCTCCAGGAAGAGAAACCGTTCTCGGTGAAGTTCAGGATGATCGGACCGTACTTCTTACGCCTGCGATACATGAGGCCCATCGTGGGCTCCCTTCATCACCGTTTCCTGCCGTGTCGACCGCGAACATGCCCGGACCGTCAATTCGCGAAACCTTGCCCAGGTCCGGGCTGGACCGTCCCACTGTCAGCGGGACTCCCAGGCGTCAGGAAGGGCGGTCAGCTTCCGCACGTGCGCGGGCAACCGGCCGGCGATGATCTCCGCGAGGCTGACCTCGTCGACCACCCGGCGCACCGCCGCGCGTACCGCCACCCACAGGCCGGGCAGGTTCTCGGCGGCACCGACGTACCGGGTCTCCTCGGGGCGCAGCCCGCGCACCCCCGCGAGTGGACCCTCCACCGCGCGCAGCACCGACCCGACGGTCACCTCCCGGGGCGGCCGGGCCAGGGCATAGCCGCCCTCGGCGCCCCGCTGGGCCCGGACGATGCCGGCCCGGCGCAGATCGGCGAGGATCGCCTCCAGGAACTTGCGCGGCATGTCCTGCTCCGCCGCGATGACCTGGGTGGACAGCAGGGCGGGGTACGCGACGGCCAGGCTCAGCGCCGCTCGTACCGCGTAGTCGCCGCGCGCGGAGATCTGCACCCCGTCATCATGCCCGGTCGACGTCGATCGGCCGCACGGCCGAGCGGGGCCGCACCACCGGGGCGGGTGCCGGCCGGTCCCGGGCGGCGCGGAAGGCCCCCGGGCTCACGCCGACCTCGCGGCTGAAGAACCGCCCGAAGTTGGTCGGCTCGGTGAAGCCGAGCTGGCGGCCGATCTGGGCGATCGGTTCGTCGGTCGCCGCGAGCAGCCGCCCCGCCTGCAACGCGACCCGCTCGTCGACGACCTGCTTCGCACTGCGCCCGGTCATCGCCAGGCAGGCCCGGGTGAGGGTACGCACCGAACAGCCCAGCCGGTCGGCGTAGTCCTCGACCCGGCGGGTGTGCCGGTAGGCGCGTTCCACCTCGCGGCACAGCCGGCGGAAGGTCTCCGCCTCGGGCCGGGCCGGCCCCGTCCGGTCGGTCGGCAGCAGCGCCAGGCGCAGCAGCAGCACCGCGAGCTGGTGCCGCAGCAGGCCCCGCGCGGCCGGGGTGCCCCGGTGCCGGTGCGCGTCCACGGACAGCTGGCTGACCTCGCTGATCACCGCGTCCTCGTCCTCCCCGGCGAGCTGCATCCAGGTGGGGACCGCGTCGAGGTCGACGTCGAGCCCGCCCAGCGCGGACGTGGTCCAGCGCACCACGGTCGCGTCGAACTGCGGGCCGGCGCACCGCAGCACCTGCCCCGACCGGACCCGCAGCAGCGTGCCCGGTCGGCAGCGCAGCACGCGGAAGTCGACCTCGGCGGTGCCGTGTCCGCCTGTGGTCAGCACCAGCATGTCCCGGTCCAGCAGGACCGGTCGGCGCCACCCGGGGACGGACGCCAGTTCACCGAGCGTGACCGTGTCGATCTCGGGTGGCACCGGGTCGATCTCGGGCGGCTCTGGGGCGGCGGATCCGGGTGGGGCCGGGGCAAGCTGACCGGAAGAGACCATCATCTTCGACCGTAGCCCGTGACCAGCCCGTCCGCATCCCGGCCATGCCCGTCCGCATCCCCGGTGCCGCCGGCGACCTGCGCCGGTACGGGGTGGCGGGCTTGTCGGGGTGCGGGCCGGCGGTTACGTTACCGATCGGTAGCGCCGTCCGGTCACGGCACGACCGCGGCCACCCGCCGCGCTTGCGGCCACCGTGACCGGTCGCGGCGGCACGCGACTGGCGATGGGATGGACATGACGGATCTGTTCTCGGTGCAAGGCAAGACGGTCCTGGTCACCGGAGGGTCCCGGGGTATCGGGCTGATGATCGCCCAGGGCTTCGTCCGGGCCGGCGCGCATGTGATCATCTCGTCCCGGAAGGCCGACGTGTGTGAACGGGTGGCCGGGGAACTGTCCGCCGAGGGGCGCTGCGAGGCGATCCCCGCCGACCTCGGCCACGACGCCGGCGCCGAAGGGCTCGCCGCCGCCGTCCGCGAGCGCGTCGAGAAACTGGACGTCCTGGTCAACAACGCCGGTGCCACGTGGGGCGCGCCGCTGGAGGAATACCCGGAGGCGGCGTTCGACAAGTTGTGGGCGGTCAACGTCAAGGCGGTGTTCCGGCTCACCACCGCACTGCTGCCCGCCCTGCGCGCCGCCGCCGGCCCCGAAGACCCCGCCCGTGTGATCAACATCGGCTCGATCGACGGGCTGCGGGTGCCCTTCATGGAGGTCTACGCGTACTCGGCGACGAAGGCGGCCGTGCACATGCTGACCCGCAGCCTCGCCCACCAGCTCGCCGGCGACCAGATCACCGTCAACGCGATCGCCCCGGGGCCGTTCGAGAGCAAGATGATGGCGTTCGCGCTCAACGACCCGGCCTCCCGGGCCGCCATCGAGGGGCAGGTGCCGCTGGGGCGCATCGGTCGGCCCGAGGACATGGCGGGCACCGCGATCTTCCTGTCGTCGCGCGCCGGGTCGTACCTGACCGGTGCGGTGATCCCGGTCGACGGGGGTATCACCACGCACGGCTGAGCACCGCCCTGCCGGTGAGGGCTGCCCGCGTACCCCCTGGTGCGTCGGAGCCGCGCGGACTCGGCAGATCCGCGCGGCCCCGGCGTTGCCGGACTCCGGTCTGTTCAGCGACCGGCCAACAACCGGTTCACCGCGGTGTCGACGTCCAGATGCTCGGCCTCGCGGCCACGCGGGACGACGACGTAGGTGCGGCGCAGGAAGCGCACCAGGACGCTGCGCGGCACCTCGAACAGGGCGTTGCCGTCGGGCGACGACAGCGCCAGGGCGACGAAGTCGCCACGCGGGGTGGCCCAGGGCCAGACCCGGACGTCCCCGATGCCGGCCGGCTCGTCGAGACCGGTGACCAGCAACTCCCGGGCGAAGGACCAGCTGACGGCCTCGCCCCCGGCGGATTCGGCGTGGAACAGGACATGGACCGCATACGGGTCAGCAGGGTCGTAGCGCAGACTGGCACGCACCGGCAAGGCGGTGGCGTCAGGTGCGACGAGCCTTAGCGACGTCTCGACCTCTACGGTCGTCGGTCGGATGACACTCATGGACGTTCTCCCCCCGGCACCGCTGCGGAACGCGCGTGTCCCGCTTTTCCCATACTCAGGTGCTACCTCTGGCTACGCTCCGCCATACGCTGACTTCACCCAGTGGAGGGAAGGGATTCGGAACTACCGCATGAATGTGAGAATTCATGTAGGATTTCCGGTTTTGCCCAGTGCCTCGGTGCCGCCCGGCATCGGGTGTGCTTCAGTCGTCGACTTACTCCGGTAACGTCCAGTCGGCCGTTGCAGTGACGGGCCGGGGAGACACTGGGGGGTGAAATGGTCACGAAGCGATCCTCATTGGATCCCAAGGCGAGGCCACGCCGGTCGAACGTCGCGGCACAAACGGCCGAAAAGCGGGGGTACGGGGTGCCGAACGAGCAACGCGGCGAACGTGGTCGAACCGGACGGCCGACCGGCCGACGGGGGAGTGGCCCGACAGTGAACGGCCCGACGGCCACCGAGGCCGAGCCGGGCAGTCTCGCCGTCGCCGACCGCCGTGAGCCGTCCCGTTGGCGGCAGCGCATCTCCACCACTCTCGCCCTGATCCGGGCCAACCCCACGGGGCGGGTCGCGTTGAAGGTCGTCGTCGCGGTCGTCGGCGCTCTCGTCGTGACCGTCGGCGTCGCCCTCATTCCGTTGCCCGGCCCCGGCTGGCTGCTCGTCATCGCCGGCCTCGGCGTGTGGGCCGTCGAGTTCCACTGGGCCAGGCGCCTGCTCGCCTTCACCCGTCGACACGTCCAGAGTTGGACGCAGTGGGTGAAGGAGCGGTCGCTTTCCGTGCGGTTAGTGCTCGGTGCGGTCGGCATGGTGTTCGTCAGCGTGGTGGTGTGGCTCTCGCTGAAGTACAGCCTCGGCATCGACCTGGTCGCACAGTTCCTGCGCTACCTGGCGACGACGTGATGCCGCCGGACTGATCGCCGGCCGGGGTGTGTCAGCCGTCGGGTCGCGGCCGGCCCGTTGTCCGATGGTCGACGCTCCGCTGTCGGCGGCACGCGGACCCGGATTTTTGGTCCGGTGCCGCGATCGGGTAGAGTCAGCGGCGCTGAGGGCGATTAGCTCAGCGGGAGAGCGCTTCGTTCACACCGAAGAGGTCACTGGTTCGATCCCAGTATCGCCCACGTAAAGAAACAGCAGTTGAAAGGCCGGTTGGGGGAGTCCCCGACCGGCCTTTCCACTAACCGCCGACGGAGATCATGAGTCGCCGGTGAGTCGCCGCGCACGGGCCGGTCCCAACGGCGTCACCCCGACATCCGCCAGCCGCGCCTGATAGCCGATCTCGAACCCCTGCTCGATACCGTCCTCCCGTGCCCTGCGCACCGCGGCGACGGCTGGGTCGGTCGCCGCGTCCACAGTGGTCGCCAGGATGCCCACCGTCGCACCCTGACTCGATGCCGACGCGTACATGTGGCCGGTCGCCCGGTGCGGTGGGGAGTAGGTGCGCGACGCCGAGCGGACGTGCGACTCCAGGAAGCTGGTCAGCTCCGCCAGCCTCCGGTTCGTCGCCGCCAGGTCCTCGCGCACCTGGTGCACCGTCACGCCCAAGTCCCGGTGCACACGCGCCTCGGCGCGGTCGGCTACGTGGCAGGTCGTCCAGCCGCAGCCGCCGATGCCGAGCGCTGCACCGAGGATGGCGTACAGGCCGTGGGGCAGGTCGATGTGGGTCGTGGAGTCGAACAGGCAGGCCACGCCCGCTCCGGTTGCGGCGATCGTGCCGATGATGATGAATACGGTCTGTGCGGCGCCGTTGCTGCCGGCCGGTTCTCTGTCCTCTTCGATGTCGCTGGTGGTCCCCCTGTGAACTGTCATCGTGGAAGTTTCACGGATGGGACGCGACGTGAGGCAATGGTGACTCGCCGCTATGCGCAGATAGTGAAACTTGAGTGAGCAACGGTTAACATGCCGTTCACCTTCCGGGCCTCCGAGCTGCCCGAACGGCCCATCAGGGTAGACGGAATGTCATGCGGTAGCGGTGCGCCGGATACAGGTCCATGAGCCCGTCCGGATGGATGACCACCAGCAGCGGCACACCCTCCGGCACCGCGTACACCCGACGCTCCTCCGGTGTCGGCTGCCGGGCCGACACCCACTCGCCCGGCTCCACCCACACCGTCTCCGGCTCCACCGGCACCCGCACCACCACACCCCGGCCCCGGACCGCCTCGGCCAGGCCCTCGCTGCGCAGCAGCTGCACCGCCGCGCGAGCGGTGACCAGGCTGACGCCGTACTCCTGGGACAGCTGCCGCTCCGACGGTAGCCGGTCGCCGGGCTTGAGCTGCTCAGACGTAATCCGGGCACGCAGGATCGCGGCCAGCTCGTTGCGGCCGACAGGGTCCTGCCCCGGGTACACCACGGGCGGAGGGTAGACAGCAATCTCGACCTGTCCGGACAGGTACCCGAGTACCTGTATCCGATGCTTTTCGTTGACCCTTGCGTTACCGTCCGAAGTGGCGGCCCGCCGGGGTAGAGGCCGGCAGGGCCGCCGCCCAGCCCTCTACCTGGGAGACGTCATGGAGCCGACCATCGGCGAGCACCTCGCCCGCATCCGCCGCCAGTCCACCCTCACGCAGGAGCAACTCGCCGACCGTGCTGGTGTGTCCGTGGAGACCGTCCGCAAGCTGGAGCAGGGGGAGCGCACGTCCGCCCGCATGTCCACGCTCAAGTCCCTTGCCGGCGCGCTCGGCGTGCCCACCACCGCGCTGATGGGCAACGCCGCCCAGGCCGTCGACCGGCGCGAGCCCGACGCCGCACCGATCGGCCTCGTCGGCGTCCGGCGTGCCCTCACTCCCGTCGCTGGTCTCGACGGACAGCCGGTCGCCGCCACCACCGCAGCCGAGCCGCCCACCGTCAACCGGGTGCGCCGCTCCGTGCTCGCCGCGAACACCATCTACCACGCCAACGACTACGCCGCCGCCATCACCCTCGTCCCCAGCCTGCTCGCCGACGCCCGCGCCCTCGTCGACGCCACCGACGGCGACGCGCAGCTGGCCGCATACGCCCTGGCCTCGCAGGCCCACCAGCTCGTCGGGCGGCTGCTGATCCAGCTGCGGCAGGTCGACCTCGCGCACGTCGCCATCACCCAGGCGCTCGATCACGCGCGCCGCAGCGGCGACCAGGTGGTGGGCGCTGCGGCCGTCGCACCGATGTGCTGGCTGCTGCTGCGTCAGGCCCGCTTCGCTGAGGCCGAGGCCCTGGCGGTGCGGACCGCCGAGCAGGTGGAGCCGCGGCTGTCCGCGGCGTCGCCGGCCGAGCTGGCCTCGTGGGGGTTCCTACTCATGAAGGCGGCCTCGGCGGCGGTGCGCGACGCCCGGCACGACGACGCCCGCGACATGCTGGACCTGGCGGCGGCCGGCGCGCACCGGCTCGGCGGCCGACCGAACCCCAACGCCGACGTCATGGGCAACGACTTCTCGACCGAGGGCGTGCACCTCATGCGGGTCGAGGCGGCGGTGATCGCCGGCCAGCCCGACCAGGCGCTCGCCCTGGCGCAGGAGGTGCACCGCTCGCCGCAGGTCACCCCGTCGTCGCGGCAGCGGCACCGCCTGGACGTGGCGTGGTCGCACGTAGAGCTGGGCCAGTACGCGGACGCGACCGGCGTGCTGCTGGAGTTGCGGGACCGGGCTCCGGCGTGGCTGCGGCAGCAGCGGTACGCACGGGAGATCGTGCGGTCCATCGCGGACGGCCGCCGGCGGGCGATGTCGTCGGAGCTGGCGGAGCTGGCCGCACTGGTGGGGTGCACCCCCTGACTGGTACGTAACGTACGACAGTCGCGACCGTCTGGTGATGGTGGTACGTGAGGTACCTGGGTACCTGACTTCACTCCCGCGACTCTGAGGTCAGGGCGTCGTCACTCGCCGCACACGGCGTGCGGCCGGGACGCCCCCCTTGGAGGGAGGCGACACCACCATGCGCACCATCCGTGCCGCGCTGCGCTGGCTCACCCGCCGGCCCGCGCCGCCTGTCCCGCCGGGCACCGCGCAGCGGATCCAGGACCGGGAGGCGACAGCCGCCAAGGCCCTGATACTCGCCCACGCCCGTGCCGCTGAGCACCGCTACGGCGGGACCGCGCGGTGAGCATCGACATCACGCCCGGCACCCGGGTGTCCGTGCGCCCTCACGAGTGGCAGCCCACCCCCGGCATAGAGGGGCAGACGTGCCACGACCTCAAGGTCGTGTCCGTGCACGACAACCCCGACGACTCCCGGTTCGCGTGGGTGCGCGCCCACGGCATCGACTGCTCGTGGCCCACCGCCGACTGCACCGCGCCGTGGTGCTGGGAAGTGCTGGTGTCCGTCGACGTCCTCGCCGCCGTCGCGGCCGGCACCCGATGATCCTGGCGCCCACCCCCGCCGAGACGCACGCCTGGTGGCGGACCCTGCGGGAGCACCGTCCCCGGGCCAGCCGGTCATGTCCACACTGCGGCACCCGACGCTGCCGGCCGTGGGTGGAGGCGTTCACCGAGCTGATCGCCCACGACCTGTACCACCTCGGACCACCCCCCACCGATGACCGGCCGCAACCCGTGGTCGGCGCACGAGAGGAGCAACCTGATGGAGCAGCGGACCTGGAAGCGGCCGATGCGGTGCGACAACTCCAGCCCCAACTGCGTGGAGGTGTCCGCCACGCCCGCCGGTGACCGCCTGGTGCGCGACAGCAAGAACCCGTCCGGGCCGGTGCTCGAGTTCACCGCAGACGAGTGGTCGGCGTTCGAGGGCTCGATCCGTGCGGGCCAGACGTTCTGACCCGTCGCCGCAGCACGTACCGAGGCCGGCTCCCAGGGTGGGGCCGGCCTCGGCCGCGAAGGCGTCGAAGTGCCTGGGCTGCGCGGACAACATCCTCGATCTGCCGCACCAGTGCGGTGGGGACCGGATCCCGGTGGAGGAGCTGGGCTGGTACTGCGACTGCCCGCAGCCGTTGTGCCGGCGTGCGCAGGCCGGCGAGTACCCGCCTGAGCGGACGGCGTACGCACGGAAGGGCAGGGTTGGCGGTAGCACATCTGCGGGTTGATCGGGTGGCTGTCCACAGGGGCGGGGTTGTCCACAGGGCCAGGTTCGGCGGGTTGCCGGGCCTGGCCTTCGTCGTGCACGGTGGACGGGTCGGCGCGGCCACTCTCCGGGCTGCCGGCCACACCCGCGCGGTGGTGGGGCGGCCCCGGTCAGCAGGCCACCGACGGTCCGGGCCCGGACCCCCCGATCTTGACTTGCGCCGCCCGCATTAGTGTCGTACGTTTACCCCCGTGAGCGAGGAAAGACGCCGACCGGGACGACCGGCCACCGGCCTCACCCCGCAGCTCAACGTCAGGGTGCTGAAGACCGTGCAGGATGCGGCCCGCGCCAAGGCAGAGCAGCGCGGCGAGAAGTTCGCCGACGTCGTCACCAGGCTGCTGAGGCAGTACACCGAGCAGCCGGACTGATTACCCACAACAGAAGACGGGCCCGGCAGGTGCGCCAACACCTGTGCTCCGGGCCCTTGATCAGGAAGTGAGTCCTGACCCGTGCACATCATCGCGCACGTGTGCCCTCGCACGCACACCACCCCGCACCGACGCCTCATCGCCGGCTACGTCGGCCCCGCCTCCGGCCTCCGCACCGCCATCCTCACCGGCACCGCCCTCGGCTCGGCCGCCGGCGCCCCGCTGATCACTGCCGGTGGTGCCCGATGAGCGACTTCTACCGCGAGCAGTACAACCTCTGGGCCGAGCTGGCCACCAACGCGGCCGGTGCCCGAGGCGGCATCGGGGCAGTCCTCGGAATGCTCGACAAGGGCCAGATCACGCCGGAGCAGGCCGTGGAACTCATCCGGGGCTCGATCGCCCAGTGGGAGACGGCCGACAAGGCGACCCAGGACAGCCACGCCGGTGGTGCCCGATGAGCCAGGCAGTCAAGGCCGCCATGCTGGCCACCCGGGGCCTCGGCAAGAACGAACGCGCCGTCGCCATCGCCATCGCCGCCCACACCAACACCGCCGGCGACGCCTGGCCGTCCGTGGCCACCATCGCCGAGTACGCCGACTGCTCCGAGCGCACCGCCCAGCGGGCCATCGCGAAGCTCATCACCCTCGGCCGGCTCGCCTGGCGGAAGGTCGCCGGCATCGCGACCCGCGTCTACCGGCTGATCGTCCCCACCGAGGGGGTGCCATCCACGGGCCCGGGGGTGACAAACGGAGGCACCGGGGTGTCAGAACCGGCCGCCGGGGGTGACAGCCAGGGTGACACCCGAAGTGGTGAAGAGGGTTTGAAGGGGAAGCGCGCTGGCGCGCGGGACTGGCGTCGCTGGATCCCGAAGAGCAAGCCCGGCACCGCCTGGGGCGAGCGCCGCGGTGCGGCCCTGCCTCCGCCGGCCGGCGGGGACCGGTGCACCCGACCCGGCCACGTCGGCCAGCCCGCCCACCGGTGCATCCCCTGCCGGGCCGAGGCGATCGGGGCCGTGCGATGAACCTGCTGCGCCGCCGGCCCACCGCCGAGGAGATCACCGCCGCCGCCCGCGCCGAGGACGAGCGCCGCCGCCTCGCCGTGGCGTTCGCCCGGGACCAGGCCGCCGCCGACCAGGCCGAGCAGCGCCGCGCCGAGAAACGCCGCCGCAAGGCCGCCGCGAAGGCCCGCGCCCGCCGCATCGCACGGCTGCGCCGCTGGGCCGAGGCCGCCCGCACCGTCGGGCCGCTGCTGCTCGTCAACACCGCCGCCGTCGGAGGGCAGACCGCCTACGCCTTCACCCGCACTCCCGAGAGCCTGCCGGCCCCCATCCGGCTCACCGTCGCGCTGATCTACGCCGCCACCGTCGAGTCGATCAGCCTCTACGTCAACTGGCACGCCCACGACGCCTTGATGAACGGCGCGACCGGCACGGCCGCCGAGATGCGCCGCCGCTCCTACGGCATCGCCGCCATCGTCGCCGCGATGAACTACAGCCACTTCGACGGCGAGAACTGGGAGCCCACCCCGTTCGCTGTCGGCTCCGGCATGGCGTCGCTGCTGTCCCCGTGGCTGTGGGGCCTACACACCCGCCGGCAGCAGCACGTGCAGCTACTGCGCAAGGATCTGGTCGACGAGACCGGCGCGGTGTTCGACCGGAAGCGGCGCAAGGCGTTCCCGATCCGGACGTGGAAGGCGGCGCGTTGGTCGATCGAGCACAACGAGCGTGATCCGCGCCGGGCGTGGGACGGCTACCACGCCGAGCGTGAGGCGCGTCGGGCCGGCTCAGCGCCGGCCGGTCGGCTCCGCGCCGCGTGGGCCGCTCTGCGCGGGCGCACCGCCGAGCCGGCCGCCGCTGAGCCGGCCCCGGTTGAGCCGGCGCACCGTGAGCCTGAGCCGCTGAGCCTCGACGACCCCGAGGTGCTCGCCGCCGCGAAGGCCCGCCTCGACGCTCGCGCCGCCCGCGAGCGGATCACGGCCGGCGCGGCCCGGTTCCGGATCGCCCACACCGATCCGGCCCGGCTGGTCGACCTTGAGGCGGGCGGGCTGTGGGACGTGGTCGACGCCACCGATGAGCCGGCTCACGTGCGCCGCGCCGTCGCCGCCCAGCAGGCCCGCCCGGTGACGGTCACCGCCGTGGTGCCGGACCCGGCCCCGGACGCGCCGGCTCAGCCGCCGGCCAGCCCGGAGCCGACCACCGTGAGCCGACCCGCGCCGCGCCGTGAGCCGGCCGACGACGCCCGGATCCGCGAGGCGTACGAGCGGCTCACCCGCGATCTGGGCCGTGAGCCGAAAGGCCCGGAGCTCGGCGCAGCAGCCGGAGTCAGCAAGGCCACCGCGAACCGCTGGAAGAAGAACCGGCGCACCGCGACTCAGTAAGTAGCCCCCGGGGCGCGGCTCACGCCTGGACAGCACGCCGCGCCCCGGGCCCCCACCTCAGAAAGGCAGGACCACCATGATGACGCACGACCCCGCGAGCCCCACCGGCCCGCGCCGATACTGGCTCAGGATCTACGACGGCCGGTACGAGGTACTGCACCACCGCCAACACCTCGTCACCCTCGACCTCGACGCGCCCGGCATCGACGGCATCCTCGACCAGCACCTCCAGCAGCTCACCCGCGCGGCCCTCGCCGACAACGAACCGATGGACGCCCCGCGTCTTGAGGTGTGCGACGTCGCCACCGGCGCGGTGGTCATCGACCGGGCGGGGATGTGACCATGCTGCTCGCACCCTCACCCTCACCCACGCCCTCACCCACGCCCGACCCGCACACCCCGGCGGCCGTCGAGTACCTCATGTCCCCGACGGCGGTGTGCATCGTGCTGCTCCTCGCCCTGGTCGTCGATTACATGAGCATCGGCCCGAACAGCATCCGCGACCGGATCGCGTTCCTGCTCGCCGTGTCGGCGGTCCGCGAGGGCTTCAACGAGTCGCCGCTCGACGAGTGGACGGTGGAGCGGCTGCGCGACATCATCCAGACACTGCTCGACGCCACCGGCGGAGCCCGCATCGCCGGCGCCAGCATCAACCTGCTCATCGGCGCGATGGTCGGTTTGCTGTGGATCTACGTGATCGGCTGCATGCTGCCGGTCAAGCTCGGCAAGCGGCTGGGCCGCTTCGCGACGATCCAGTTCCGGGCGTCGCCGCTGTACCGGCTCAACCTGCCGCTGTGGATCGCGGCGATCCTGCTCGGCCTGATGTCGGACCTGCCCGGCGGGGTCGTCGGCGACATCACCCGCACCCTCCTCGACATCGTGACCGCTCTGGTCGCGCCCCTGCCCGCCTGGCTGTTCGGAGACGCCTGATGACCACGACCATGAGCATGACCGTCGCTGCCGCCGAGACGTCCCGAGGGTGGGGTGGCCCTCTCGCCATCCTCGCCGCGCTCGTGGTGTTCGGGCTGATCGTCGGCACCGTCGAGTGGAGGAACAGCGGCCGGGACGCCCCCTCCCCCACGGGTAGTGGTGTGGCCGGTGTCGGTGTCAACCCGCAGGTCAGCGGCGGTGTCGACACCGATGACACCGACGCTGACACCGGCTGGTGGGGCAGCATCCGCACCGTCGGCGGCCGGCGGGTCCGCGTGGTCGACCACGACGTCGACGACGACCAGGACGACGACGACGACCAGGACGACGACGACGACCAGGACGACGACGAGGAGCAGCCCACGATGGAGGACGTCGTCGACCAGATGGAGGCCGCCGGCAAGAGCTACATGCAGGTGGTCCGGCACCTCCAGGACGAGTTTGGGGTGTCCGACTCGACCGCCAGGCGCGCGATCCGGAACGCCCGGGCGGCCCGGGAGGAGTAGCCCAGACACGCAGAAGCGCCCCCGCCCGGCCGTGAGGCCAGAGCGGGGGCGCTGTGTTGTCTGGTCGGTGCCGCCCGGGACGTCACCGGGAGCACCGCGCGAACGATCTTACCGGGCCGGTACGGCAGGCGAACGCGAGCCGACACCGTTGCCGGACACCGCCGGGGCCACCGCCACACCGGCCGCCGTCAGCCCGGCCAGCACCAGCACGATCCACTCCCCGGCGTCCAAGCCGCCCAGCACCGTGGTCGCCAGCGCCTGGAGCACCGCCAGGACCACCGCCACCGCCGTCTTGCCCCACCGGTACTGCGGCGCCAGCGGCACCAGGTACACGCCGATCGCCGTCGCCGCGGCGATGGCCACCTGCACCGTTTCCTCCGCGTCGACACGGTTGTCGCCGCCGAGCGCGGCGTACAGGGCCACGAGCACCGCACCAGCGATGGCGGCCAGCGCCTTGCCGTACTTCTCCATCAGGTCTCCTAGGGTTGAGTCATGGCTGGTCAGCCGCAGATGCGGGAAGCGGGGTGGCTGTACGGGGACGACCCGTACGTCCCGCTAGCTCATGTGCGGCTGGAAGAACGCATGGACGGCAGCGGGTGGGACATCTACCTCGCCGACCCGGCGTCCGGGCCCAGCCAGCACGTCCGCTACCCCGACGAGGCGGGGGCCCGCGCCGAGCTGGAGCGGCTATACGCCGCCGGCCGTGAGTACGGCACGTGGAAGATCGTCGGCCCGGAGGCCGGCTGACCGCTACGGGCGGCCGGCGGGCTCCCGGTCGTCGTGCTGGGCCCGGTGCAGCAGCACCGACCGCCACACCACCTGGCCGACCAGCAGCCCGAACACCAGCAGCGTGACCTGGTCGCGGCCCGGGTAGTCCGGCCACAGTCGCGCCGCCACGATCAGCCCGAGCAGCACCCCGAGGGTGCCGGTGAACTCCATCAGGTGCCGGCCGCCCGGGTTGTGTCGCCAGTCGCCGCCAGTGAGCCACTGGTATGCGGCCACGAAGTACAGGCAGGCCGCGAGGCCCAGGACGGCCAGCGCGGTGCCGACGTGACGGATCATCTCGACCCCCGCAGTGCTCGGTTGATCATCGGGCCGAAGTGGTTGCGGCGACGCAGCGCGTCGACGCGCTCGGTGACCTTGTCGACCGCTGCGTCGTCGGCGCGGGCGGCAGCCAGGGACCGGCGTGCCTGCTCCAGCTTGCCGCGCGCGTCGATGGTCTCCGGCGACGGCCGCCGACTGCGTCTACTCCACCACCGCATCGCCGCCCGCCTCCCTCGCCAGGGACTGGAGCACCTGCACCGACATGTCGCCCTGGCCGAGCAGCCGGCTGACCTGATCACCACGTACCCGAAGTTCGGCGTCACGAGTCTCCAGCGCAGCCTCCAGGAAGGCAATCCGCTCCGTCTTGTCCCGGATGCGGTCCTCCAGCACCGACCGGGGGATGAGCCGGCCGAGGAGGATCAGCACGACGACGAGGCTGAGCAGTCCGACGGGTCCACCCTGGGCGACGAGCGCGGCGAGGGGGGCATCCAGCACCGCCGCCTACACCTGGTGCGGGACGGCGGCGATGACCTCGCCGGTGATGGCGATCCGGGTCGGGGTCGCACCGGGCGGCCCGGCGGGCCCGGGCTCACCCTGCGGACCAGCCGGTCCGGCTGGACCCGCAGGCCCGGCCGGTCCAGCCGGGCCCTGCGGGCCGGGCTGACCGGAGGCGTGCCGCTTGGCCAGCAGCACCTGCAGCGTCACGTACGCCGCAGGGGTGTAGCTGTCGCCGGAGGTCACCTGGTTGCCGGCGGCGGCACGGGCCGCCGACAGCGCCGCCGCCGTCTGGTCTCCGTAGTGGCTGTCGATCGGGCCGGGCGAGTGGCCCAGCTCGGCGAGGAGTCGCTGGAGCGCCTCGACGGCTGGCCCTCGGTCGCCCTTCTTGCAGAACATGTCGTACCCCCCAGTGTCGGTGCCCGCGATCAGGGCGGCCACACGCGTGCGGAACGCGTCCATGTCCACCCCGTGCGGATCTGACTTGGTGCTGGTCTCGCCGGCGGGTGCCGGCCACGGCTGGTGCTCGCGGTGCGCGGCGACCCGGGACGCCGCCCAGCCCATGCGCCGGCAGATCGCCGCGACACCACGCTGGTAGGAGTCGAGCTGCACCCGGCTCCACGGCTCGCCGCGGTTGTCGTTGGCGGCCTCGACGCCGATCAAGTTGGTGTTGCCCAGGCCGCGCAGCGGGCCGGCCCAGCCGACCTTGGCGTGGTTGCAGCGGCCAGCCGCGATCACGTGCCACACTCCGGACCGGGACAGGTACAGCTGCGCGATCGGCGGCGGCGCGGACGTCGACCCGGTCAGCAGAACCCGGATCTCCCCAGCGTCGGTGCTGCTGCGGCTGCCGGCGGTGGCGTGGCAGATCAGACCCCTCGGCTCGAAGGTGGCCGAGCCGAGGGCACGCCAGCCGGCCACCTCGGCCACGGCCAGGCCGTCAGCGCGGAGCACATCGGCCAGCCATGTCAGTCGAGCCATGCTCATACCTCCGGTCGGGATCACGACTGGCCACGGACTTGACGGGCATCGACCCTCTACTGTCGACCCGAAATCCCCGTGACCTGGAAGGACACTCATGAAACGCGGCAGCATCGCGGCCCTCGTGGCCGGCCTGGCCGTCACCGCCGTCGCCGGCGGATTCGTCGGGGCGCGGCTGGCCGCTCCGGAGCCGGACCGGGGTGAGGTGGTGGTGCGTACCGTGTCCGACGAGGGCGTCGAGCAGACGGCCCCGGCCGAGCCGACGGTCACCGCGACGAGCATCCCGTTGCCCACCCGCACGCCGGCCGCCAAGCCCACCAGCGGGAGGACCACCGTGACCGAGCAGGACACCACCAGCAGCAGTGACGAGACTGAGCCGGTACCCACGCCGACGCGGCGGACCACGGGCACCGGCACCGCCGACATTCAGCCCGACCCGCTGCCTACGCCGTTCCCGCAGCTACGCCGCTGCTACGACGGCCAGGGTGCCGAGATTCCCTGCACCCGCTAGACCGCAAGCGCCGACTCCACGCCGACGACCGTCAGCACCCGGACCCCGATGCTGCCGCTGCCGGCAGTCCGGCGAGCTTGCATGGCCAGGGTGCGCAGCGACCCGAACGGGTAGATGCCCGGCGTCGGGGCTGGACCGATGGTGGCGTAGGTGTACTGCCCTGCCGTCACCGACAGCACATCGCCCACCTGCACGCCGTCCAGCGTCAGCCGTACCTCACCGGTGGTGGAGCCGTCATCGGCGCGCACCAGCAGGTAGGCGTGCAGTGCCGGATGCTGCACCGGCCACAGGCCCGATGCCAGGTCCACGAACGTCGACGAGGTGGTGGTGGCGGTGGGTACCGCCACTTCCCCCATCGGCACCGGGATGTACGGCCTGGCCAAGCCTCGTCCGGAGGCAACATCGTCGGTGACGATGTACTGACCGGCCAGGTCGTACAGAGCCACGAAGCCGGTATCGCCGCCCTCGCCAGTGCCATACGCCGCGAACGCCAAGGCCCCACCAGCCCGCCGCAGGACAACGCCCCGCTGGCCCGTGTCCGCGTTCAGCCCGAACCAGGCGATCGACCGGCCATCCTCATCGACCACCCGCAGGGCCCCGCCATCTTTGATGACGAGGCCGCCGCGCCCGATCGATGCGGATTCCAGTCGGCGGGCTGCGTTGAGCTGTTCGACCTGCTTTTCCAGCTCACGGAGCCGCCGCATGATGTCGCCGGACGAGACCGCGTTGTCGCCGATCACACCCACCGCTCAGCTCCCTCCTGGTGACCACAGGACCGGCCGCACCCGCCCGGCTTGCATGTCCAGCTCCCAGCCGATGACGCGCCCGGATCCGGTGGTGCCGTCGGGGTGGCGGTGGCCGCGCAGCTCCCAACCCACGTCGTCACCCAGCCGCCAGTCCACACCGAGGCGCGGGTAGGCGTCCCAGCGGGCATCGATCTGCCAGGTGAGCGCCCCATCCCGCCGTAGCGCCAGCTCAGCCACGGCGTGCGCGTCGAGGGTGTCGGTGTCGGTGATCGACGTGGAGGGGGTGTACCGGTACTCGTAGCGTGGCCAGCCGGCCAAGATGTCCACGGCCGGCGTCGACTCGGGCCGAGCATCACCCTCGCCGCTGCTGGTGGCGATGACGTGGTTGGCGCCGCGCCGATCCGAGTAGTCCTCGACCAGGGTGTAGCGGGCATCCGATGCGCCCTGCGACGACCAGCCGGACGTCCAGACCGGCGGCTTCGACGCCTCCGCGCCGATGCGGGTTCTCAGCCGCAGGATCTTGGATACGGCGGTGCGGGTGGAGTCGACCCAGTCGAGGTCAATCGTCCACTCCGGTCCACCCTCCACCGCCATCAACTCCCGCAACCGCGAGTACACGGTCGCATCAGCGTCGGACGTGTACGTGCGGTCCCGCAACACCCCGGTCAGCGGTGCGTCCACGGCCAGGCCGATGCCGTCGACCTGCGCGTCGGCGATGAGGCCGGCGGCGATGACCGCCTCATCCTCCTGGATCCACTCGTGCGCGCCCACGTACCGGCGGTCCAGGTACGCCTCAAGGGTGGCGCACGACAGGTCCAGCCGCCCATCGGTGCCGCCCCGCCGGCTGATTACCGCGCCGGCCCACTCGGGGACGTCGTTGACCACCGCGACGACCATCGTGACGCCCGGCTGGGTGGCCTCGACCGCGACCGCACCGATCGCGGCCGGGCCGCCGACCGGGATGGGGATGGACAGGGACGTGGTCGTGTAGGCGCCGAGGACGCGGGAGACGCGGCCGGTGACGTCGGGCAGCTCGGCGATGACCTGACCGGTGACGAGGTCGCAGCCCAGCCACCGCACCTGGTCGGCGATCGACGACGGGGTCTGCGGTGGGACCGGCTCCCCACCCGGGTCCGGTGGTGGCTCCGGCTCCGACCCGGTGAGGACGGTGAAGGTGTGCGCCCGCCAGCGCACCGAGTTGATGTAGCCGGCGCACGTCACATCGATCTGCGACCCGATGTCGGCGATCGTCACGAGGCCGTACTGACCGCGCGTCGCCGAGTAGCCGAGGTCGTAGAACTGGGACAAGTTCGACGGCGACGGGGTGGCGTCGACCGGCGCGACGAGGAACATGGGGAAGCCGCCCCACAGGTTCGACGCGCCGGTGTCGATGCCCATCGCGTGGGTGTCCGCGCCCAGCATCAGCATCCGGTCCAGCCACCCGTAGTCGCCGAACATCTCGACGAGTTCGGCCCGCTCGGTCGAGTAGCCGCCCCACGACTGCACGCCCTCGGCGGGGTGCTGCGCCCACCGGATCTGGTGCAGCACCACGAGCAGCTCGGCGTCAGAGTCGGCGAGCTGTCCGGCCAGCCAGTCCTTCTGCGCCTGGCCGAGCATCGTCTTGGAGGAGGTGTCGGGGTCACTGGCCGGGGAGCGGTAGTAGCGGGAGTCCGTGGCCACGAACAGCACCCGGCCGACCTGGAACGAGTGGTAGATCGCGCCGGACTCGGGCAGGTCGTAGTGCGGCACCCGCTCCCGATACACCTGCGCCGCGTTGCTCTTGTTGGCGTGGGTGGTGTCCCAGTCAGCGGGCCCACCGTCGTGGTCATCCCAGATGTAGACGAGCTGCCGGTTGCGGTACAACGACGCCTGGTTGGGTTGCAGCAGCACGTCGTCGTAGCCGCGCCGGTAGTTGGCGAGGCTCGCCCCGCCGGTGATGCCGTGGTTGCCGCTGCCCAAGTCGTAGTAGTGCATGTCGCCCAGGTGCGCGGTGAACAGCGGATCGTGGCCGTCCACGTTGGCGAACGCCGGGTGGTTGGACTGCTTGTTGCTGTTGAGGACCGCACCGACACCCGGACTCGCCGGACTCAGGCCCGCGTCACCGATCGCCGCGAACGTGATCGTTGCCGGCTCACCCAACGGCGGGTGGGTACGAACCCTGCCCGTCGGCGCGTCCGGCGCTCCGTCCAGTTCCAGCTGCCACCAATACTGCGTGCTGGCGGCCAGTCCCGTGGCGGCGATCGACACGACACCCTCAGCGGTGGGGACCGCCGGCCCGTAGTAGGCCGGCGACCCGAAACCTGCGTTGTCGGCGACGATCAGCCGCACCGACGACACACCCGACACCCGAGCCCGCACCCACGCCGACGAGGGGGTGACCGCACCCACCCAGGCGTTGATGACCGGCATGTCAGGCGATCCAGCGCGTGATGCTGACCCTGCGGTTGGACACGGTGCCCGTGCCGGCAGTCACCCTGTGCAACAGCTGCACGTTGTAGGCGGCGCCGGCCGTCAGCCCGGTCACGCGGGTGTGGTAGTCGCCCTGCGTCTCGCCGATACTGGTCGACGAGGTGGTGGGCTTGCGGTAGCGCACCGTCTCCGCGTCGGAGGCCGTTACGATCGGGTTGCCGGAGCCGACAACGTTACCGTCCCGCACCTGCATCCCCAGGAAGATCGTTTCATCGCCCGTGGCGGAGATGCGGACCAGCCCACCCCAGGTGATCAGCACCGCCCCCGACGCCGGGGCCACGAAAGACGTGCCGAATGACGTGCCGGTCTCAAAGCTGGTCGACGTGATCCCGGTAACGTTGCTGCCGGACCCGGCGTAGCCGAGCGCGTACGGCTCGAACGCTGCGGCGTACGCGGCAGCCGACGCCACCGCCACCCAAGCCGACCCGGACCAGCGGTACAGGGTGTCGTTGTCCCACCGGTCCGCGTACGCACCCTCATGCAGGCCGGTGGTGGGCAGGTCGCCGGACACCCGCACCGGCAGAATCCCACCCGTCGCCACGACGAACGGGGCGCTGTAGGTGAGCACCGGGTCACCGCCGCCGGTCGCCGGCACGTCGATGGTGCCCAGCCGGAACGTGCCGGCGGGGACGGACGGTTCCACCGGTGATCCGGCGGCCGTACCCGTCAGGTACACGGTGTCGGCGTCCCGCTCACCGGAACCGTCCTCGTCGTTGTCGCGCACCCGCAGCACCACGATGTCCTTGCGGGGCTGCGCGCTGGCGGCCGGCACCGTGTGCGTGTGCGACGGCAGCTGCACCAGGTACGGGCCCTGCGTCGTGGACGACGCCGGGTACGCGACCGCCTGGAGGTGCTGCACCGTCAGCGTCGTCCCCGACAGGGACAGGGCGTCCGCGCCCGCCGGATGCACACCGGAGCGGGCCCCGAACCGGTCGGACGTGCCAGCATGCGACAGGACCACGCCCTGGGCGCGACGCAGCTCCGCCGCGGTGTACGACGGTGAGCCCCCACTTTCGTTGATCCACAGCGGATCGGCTGCCATCACCACCACCCATCCCGCCACAGCACGGTGACCGTGCCGTCGCCCTCTTCCGCCGCGGCGAACCGCAGCGAGCTTGTCCCTGGTTGCAGCAGCGGGAAATCACCCACCGCCTGGCCGCGCCTACTGGCGGCCAGGTCGCCATTCAGCAGGACTGTGCGGGCCTGCGTGTCGATGTCCAGCCACTGCCCGTCCGGCACCGTCAGATCGATCCGCAGCGACGTGGTCACGTCGTCCGGGTCGGTGATGCTGATACGCGGCTGCACGACCGGCCCGTCGACCCGCAGCCTCAGCCCCACCTCGGCGGTGCCCGCGTTGGTCAGCTCGTCGATCCCGCCGGTCTGCGTCGCGCCGATGGTGAACGGCGCGGTGAACGGCAGGGTCAGCCCGCCCGTCCACGTCGGCAGCCCGACTGGCCCCACCTCGTGCTCGACCGAGCTGTAGATCATCGGGTCCAGGGCGACGAACGCGCACCGCACGAAGGCCCGGCCGAGGCCGAGCAGGTCGGTGCGCGGCTCGGCCATCCTCGGCCGCCCCCACAGCAGGTACTCCCGGCCGCCCAGGCGGAACGTCAGCGGCAAGTCGGTGTGCGACGCCCGAAACGCTGCCGCCAACTGGTGGCGGGCGTCGATCACCGCACCGACGTCGTTCGCGCCGACGTCGATCAGGACGGTCATCGGCACCACCCGTTCGGCCTGCCATTCCACCCCGGACCAGCCGCCGTGCGCCCACGCCCGCGCGCCGCCCTGGTCGGCGCGCACCGTGGTCGCGAACGGGTTGGTGTCGTCCATGACCCGGTAGACCGTGCCCGGCCCGAGGACCAGGTCCCGGAGCTGCCACTGCCTCTCGTCGAGCGCCATCACACCGCCCCATGCATGGCCAGCTCCTGCTCCACCTGCCGCAGGCTGAACCGGTCCGTCCACGCCTGCACCGTCATCGACTCGACGGTGACGCCGCCCCGGCCGCCGCCGGCACCGCCCGCCGCCGCCGAGGACCCGACCACCGCCAGGCGGGCGCCGGCGTTCGCTGCCTCCAGGGCGGCCCGGTTGCGGCGGGTTGCCTCCACCGTCGACACCCATTCGCCCCGGGTGCCCCAGAGCGGCACCGCGTCGTACCCGTGAGGGCCCACGATCTCCCCGCCGCCGGCGTACCGGTTACCGACCGGCCCGCCGAGAGCGTTGAACTCGCGCCGGCCACCCCTGGCGGTCTGCTGTTCAGTGATCAGCCGGGTCCGCACCTCGCGGGGGATCTGCCGCAGCCAGTCCACGTACGTGCGGATCTGCGACGTCGCCCCCGACAGGCCAGGCGTCTTGATGTGCGTCGCCGCCTGGGACGGGACGTCGTCATACGCCTTGGCGTAGTCGCGGACCTCGGACTTGGTCAGCCCGGCCTGCGTGGCCTGGCGGACGAACTGGTCACGCAGCTGCTTCGTCTTGGTGGCCAGCTCGTCTGTGGTCGCGCCGGTCTTGGCGTACTCGACGATCTGCTCCGTGTGCGCCTTGATCAGGCTCCGCACGTTGTCCCGGTTGGTCAGCGCCGCCTCGCTGTTGCCCTTGAGGCTGCCGCCGTTCTCCTTCGCCGCCTCGGTCATGCGCCTCATCGCCCGCACAGCCGCGTCCTCGGCCTCCTCCAAGCCGAACATGGTGTCGAGGGCCGCCTTGAGGGCCTTGTCCAGCTCGTCGACACCGGCCGTCAGATCCTCCGCCGCACCGGCGGTCAACCCGAGGCTGGTCGCCAGCTGCCGCGTTGCCGGGTCCAGATCATCGACGGTCTTGACCTGACCCTGCATCGACTCGGCCAGCTGGTCGTGCAGCTCGCGGGCATTGTCCAGGTCGCCGCCAAGCTCCCGCATCGCCTCCCGCACCGACGTGGCCGACTTCGTCTGGTCGTTCATCAGGTCCGACACCAGCGACCCGGTCACCTTGTGCTCGTCCAGCTTCGCGTTGACCCGGGCCACCGCGTCGGCCTCACCGAGGACCGCCTGCGTCAGATCCGCCGCCGAGATGCCCAGCTCTCGCGCCTGGTCGATCACGCCGCGCTTGGTCAGCTCGTTGGCCACCCACAGCGCCGTGTCGCGTGTGACCGCCCCCGACTGCTCGTCGAGGGTGTCGGTCAGCTCCCGTGCCCGCCCCCGCGCCTCCGCCTGCGTGAGCGCGAAGCTCGTCAGCAGCACGATCGCCCCACCGATCGCCAGCCCCCACGGCCCGGCGAGGAACGACCCGACCCGGCCCAGCGCGCTGTTCGCCGCCACGGCGGTCGCGGCCAGCCGGCCTTGCGACGCGGCGAGAGTGTCGATCGCGCCCTTGTACGCGGCGATCTGCGGTACCGCCAGCAGAGCCGCACCGCCCACCAGCAGCAGCGTCGCCGCGGTGGCCGCCAGGATGGCCAGGACCGCCTGGACCGGGCCGGGCAGGTCCGCCAGCAGCCCACCCAGGTTCCCGACCAGGTCAGCGGCCTCACCGACGGCCGGTAGGAAAACGTTGCCGATGTCGATCGCGAAGTCGTTGAGCTGGTTACGGGCGATCTGCATCCGCGACTCGACCGTCGCGTACCGCCGCTCCGCCTCCTCCAGCAAGGCGGTGTTCTCGTCCCAGCCCCGGTTGGCGATGCTCAGCGAGCGGGTCACCAGGTCCCCGGCGCCGGCGAGACGCAGCAGCGCATCACGGAGCAGGATCTCCGACATGCCCAGGTCGGCGAGCGTCTTGAACACGTCGCCGCCGGCGGCCTGCATCCTGCCCAGGCCCTGAATGAAGGCGGCGGTGGCGCCGGCCGCGTCTTCCCGGTACGCCTGCGCGTACTGCTCCGCCGACATGCCGGCCAGCTGCGCGAACGTCTCCAGCCGGTCACCGCCGGACCGGACGGACTCCTCGATGATGATGAACGCCCGGGAGATCGCGCTACCGCCCGCCTCGGCCATCACACCCACCGACGACAGGGCCGCGGCGTAGCCGAGCACGTCCGCCTCGGACATCCGCACGGTCTTGCCGGCGCCGGCGATCCGCAGCGACATGTCGACGATCTCTTGCTCGGTCGTCGCGCTGTTGTTGCCCAGCTCGACGATCGTGGCGCCCAGGCGGTCGACGTCGTCGGGCGCCGTCTGCATGATGTTCATCAGCCGGGCCAGCGCGAACGCTGCCTCTTCGCTGGTCAGGTTGGTGGCCACCCCCAGGTCGACCATGACCCGGGTGAAGTCGACGATGTCCTGACGGGCGATACCCAGCTGCCCGGCCGCCGCGGCGACACCCGCGATCTCCTCGTGGGTCTGCGGCAGGGTGCGGGCCAGCTGCCGCAGCTCGCCCTCCAGCTCGGCAAGCTGCTCTGGGCTGCCGTCGATGACCTTCGCAACGCCGGTCCACGCCGACTCCCAGCTGATGGCGGCCCGGGTGGCGATCACGAGCCCGGCCCCGATGGCGGCACCGGCCGCGAGGAACGTGGTGCCGACCTCGTCCATCGCGGCCTCGACGCGGGCCTGCTCCGCCTCCAGCCTGACCAGCTCCCGCTCCAACGCCCTCGCGCTGGCCTCCGCCGACTTGAAACCCTTCTCGAACTGGCGCGGGTCGGCGCTGAGCCTGTAGCTGAGATCCTTGTCCACGCAGCGGCCCCCCTCGGTCAGTCGCGGCGCTCCAGGCGCACGTACGTGCCGCCACCGAGCGGCTTGTCCTTGATCCGGTCCCGCTCGGCCTCCAGGACCTCGCAGCCCCGACAGCGGGCAACCGCCGCGGTGTACGCGTGCTGGTGGCCGCCGTGCTCCGCCGACCACTCGTCGGGCCTGGTGCCGCACGACCGGCACCGCGTCCGGTCCCGCACGTACTGCCAGATCGCCTTGTCCCGGTCGTCCTTCGACCAGGCCAGGAACGTCGAGTGCGGGATCTGGTAGGCGCGGCAGACGTCCAGCTCCAGCGCTAGCTGCGGGTCGTCGTCCAACCTTTTGGGAGCACCACCGGCTCCGCCGCGCGGCCGGTCAGGTTGATCGCCATGCACGCCGCCCACAGGCCGCGCACCTCGCCGGCCGACATCCGGGTGCCGAGCATGCTCGCCCAGTCGTCCGGCGACATGCCGGCGTCCGGAGCGGAGGCGGCCAGCAGCGCCGGCTGGAACGTCTCGACGTTCCAGGCTGGCCACGGCGGCACCGGATCACCCGCCGCCCGGGCCTTCTCCCGGGCCACCTTCGCCTCCGCCATCTGCGCCTCGGTCGGCGGATGCTCGGCGGTCAGCGTCTCCACCGTCACCGTGCCGGACAGCGGCAGCGCCCGCAGCACGATCGTCTCGTAGCAGCCGTCCAGCTCCGCCTGTGCGGCGTCGACCTCGGCCAGGGCCTCGTCGAGGCCCCGCTCGGCGAGCCGCGCCTGCCGGGCCGCCGCCGCCGCCCGCTCCAGCCGCTGGCGGGCCTGCTCGGCCCCGTCGACGTCGACGAGCAGCCGGTACGGCAACGTGGGGCGGGAGCGGCCCATCAGCCGCTCCCGCTGCCTGCTCTTGCCCACGATCAGGACGCCGGGCCCGGCACGACGACGTCCTCGGCCCAGTCGTTGATCGCGAAGTCCACCATGACGCGGGCGCCCTCGCTGCCGGCGACGTCCACTGACGGGGTCACCGCGCTGACCTCGACGGCGAACACCCGCATCGACTGGCCGGCGACGTCGCCGCCGTCGAGGATCACGATGTGCGTGCGGTCGCCGCGCTGGATGACCGTCCGCACGTCCTCGGTGTCCTGCGAGGCGTAGAAGCTGATCTGCGCGTCGCCGGGGTTGATGCGGCCGGAGATCCTGCCCGTCTTGCGGGTGCCCAGGTCCGGCACGGCAACCCGGTCGGTGGACACCTCCCACCCGGTCAGCGCGGCGATCTCCGGCGTCAGGTCCACCGACGTCTCGTGGTCGAGCTCGTCGCGCTCGGGCGCGGCCAGGTCGACGATGTCCGGCACCAGGTAGACGGCGGTGACCTCGGGACTGATGTAGCGCTGCGTCGTCGGCAGAGGCTGCGGGGCCATGTTCTCTCCTCAGTTGAATCCGTGGCGTCGGGCCGCAGCCTCGACCACCTTGACGATCTCCTCGCGGACCGCTGCCCGCTTGGCCTGGGCGGCCGGCTCCAGGAACGGCCTGGTCCGCTGCGCATACCAGCGGTCCCGGTTGCCGAAAAACGGGTGCCGGAAGACGTTGCTGCCGGTGATGCCCTCGTACGGGCGGGCGTGCGGCGCCTTCTTCCGGTTGACGGTGATGACCACGCCCTGGGCGCCGCGCCCGTACAGCACCTTGACCTTGATGGCGCGGGGGATCCGCGACGACCAGGAGGCGCGCCCGCGGGCATCCTGGGCGACCCGCTCACCGACCGCCTTGAGGGCCGGCCGCAGGTCACGGCGGACATCACGGGGGATCTGCCGCAGGTCGACCACCACCCGGCCGAACGCATCTCGACCAACAGCAGGCACGATCAGTCACCTCCTGGCGTCAGGTTGCTACCGTCCAGCGGATGACCGAGCCGACCGGACGCCGGATTCCCAACGCGCCGCTGGCCGCCGCCTGCCTGCTGTCCGGGCTGGCCGCTTTCCTGTCCTTCGTCTGCGGGGCAGAGGTGCTCGGCTGGATCCTCACCGTCGTCTGCGTCGCGACGGCGATCTGGTGGCTCAGCCCCGGTGACGCCAGGCGAGGGTGAACCTCACCTCACACACCCGACCCTCACCGGCCTGACGCACGTCGGCGGTCTGCGACACCGCCGACCGGACGATCCGCGCCGGCAGGCCCGGCTCGATCGCGCCACCGAAACGACGGTCGGACCGGACCAACTCCTGAATCGCGTCGATCAGGGCGTACGCCCCCCGGCGGGCGTCGGCAGTGGCTGTGCTGCCGCCGCAGCGGACCACGACGATGCACGGCACCTCGACGTCTTCGTACTCCTGCCGGGACAGCTCCGCGTACGAGACGACCACGCTGGTGTCCTCGTCCTCGGGCAGCACGCCGATCGCGATCATCCGGTCGGAGCGCTGAGTGGGCCAGCCGTCGGACACGGCCACGCTGGCCTCGCGGACCGGCTCCAGCAGGGGGATCTCCCGGGCGAGGTAGTCCAGGGCGGCCGGAATGCTGCTGCCCATCAGAGCACCACCGGCCCGCGCTGGTCCGGCTGGAGGCGCTGAATCACGGTGTTCGGTACGAAGAACCCCAGCCGCAGGTTGCCCTGGAGACTCGCCTCCAGGCCGCCGTTGCCGAAGTCGTCCCCGCCGCCACCGTCGAACGCCGAGTAGTTGCCGCCGGCCTGAGGACGCCAGTTGATCCGGATCAGCTCCAGCGTCGCGTCCACGATGTTGTGCGGCACCACCGACTTGCCCGCCACATACATGACCTCGACGTTGCGCAGCCCACACGGCCACACACCGGACCGGCGGGCCAGCAGACCCGACGGCGACCACGTGTAGTCCCCGGCGTCGACCGCCTGCCCGTCGACGAGCACCTCCGCCACCTCGAGAACGGGAGGCCGCTCCAGGATGATGTGCCGGCCGCCACCCGACGCCGTCTCCGTGACGGTGCGGCGGGCCACGATCCCGACCACGTCCTCCACCACCGCGCTGGCCGAGAGGATGAAGCCCCGCAGCTCCTCGTCATCGGTGGTGTCGGTCGCCGGGATGTTCAGGTGCCGCTTCGCGTCGGCCAGGCCCACGATCGCCGTCCACTCCGAGTCGACCACGTTGACCACGTCGGCGTACGCGGTGGCCGGGTCGGTCGTCGTCCACGACACGACATGCCGGCCCGGCGCGGTGGTGACGAAGTCGTGCTCCAGCAGCCCGGAGTCGTCCGACGGCAGCGTCACCCCCGGCGTGACCACCGTGCCGTCGGGCAGCTGGATCCGCAGCGTCGCCGTCGCCGGGTCGGCCGGGTCGCCGGCCGCGTCGCGGACGAGGTGCCGCAGCCGGACCGTCCCTCCCACGTCGACCATCAGCTCTGCCTCCTCAGCTCCCGGACCTGCCGGGCGTCCGCCCGCAGCCCGCCGCGCCGCCACCGCTGGTAGGCCCGGCGGTCCCGGTCGTACTGGGCGCGGCCGTTGACGCGCCGGTACTGCTCGTCGTCGACGCCTTTGCCGGCCACCGGATGCATGTGCTCGACGACGACGTCCGGCAGGTACCGGATGCAGCCGGCGGCGCGGCCCAGTTCCAGCACCGCGTTGTCGCAGTAGAGGTGCTCCACCGGTGCCGGCACCATGCGGCCCAGCGCCTGGACGATGTCGGCGGTCATCGCCCACTGCGTCGGTAGCCGTTCGCCCTGGTAGCCGTCGTCGCCGTAGACGATGCCGGTGCCCATCTGCCGCAGCTCGTCGACGTACCGCTTGGCCCAACCGGGAGTGCGCGGCAGGTGGTCGTCGCCGGCGAATCCCAGGGCGAGGTAGTCCGTTGCCAAGCCGACCGCTACCCGGTCAAGCTTGTGGACCATCGGCAGCCAGCGAACGATCGTCAGCATCAACGACTGGGCCGATGCCTGCCTCTCGTACGCCGCATGGTGGGGGTCGTCGCCGTCGATAGCGAACGCCAGCCGTGCGTGGGCGTACGCGTCGGTGGCCTCCCACGTCTCCACCAGCCGGGCAACCGACTCCGGGCGGCCACGCGACGGCACGATCACCAGCAGGTCAGCCACCAGACACCACCTCGTCAGGGTCGATACCGACATCCACCGCCAGCCGGCGGGCCGCATCCGCCAGGGCCGGCCGATGCACCGCCCACACCGGCTCGTGACGGACCCCCACCACCTGCCGCATCTCCTCGTGCCGGTTCAGCCGCTGCGGCACCGACCGGACCGCCTCACGGGCCGGACGACTACGGGCACCCGCCCACCGCAGCAGCCGGTACGCCTGCCGGGCGTCGAGGTCCTCGATGCGGACCACCCGCGCGGCGCGGGGCAGCGCCGCCCGGGTGAGGTGCAGCCACATCGACAGCGCCCGGTCCGCCGGCGTCGCCTCCTCGTACACCTGCGGCGCCCACTGGCGTAGCGGCCGGTGCGTCGGGTTGTCGACGTCGACTGTGAAGAACCCGATCTCCACCCACGACCGGACCACCGCCAGGGGATGCCGCACCAGCAGCACCACCGGGAGCGGCAGCGGAAGGTGCGGCACCGCCATCCACGACGAGTCCGCCCTGAGGCCGGCTGGCCAGATCGGTGGGCCGTCGGCGTTGTAGACCTGCTCGTGACCACACCGCACCCCGGCGGCCGTGAGCAGCGTCGCCAGGTACTTGGTGCCGCAGCGACCCGACCCGGTGACCACGAACCTCACGACGACGACTCCGGATGCCACGCGAAGTGCGGATGGTCGACGACCGGCCGGGAACCGACCGACTGGAGCCGCTCCGGGTGCTGCCACGCCGACCCGGCCGGCGAGTACAGGTAGTGGTAGAGCACCCGGGGGATGTACTCCTCGGTGCGTAGGTGCCGGCGTACCTGCGCCACCCACACCCGGTCCTCCGCCCAGCCCTTTCGCGTCTTGCGGAAGTCGCCCCGCAGGGCCAGGTCCCGGCGGATCGGATCCAGGTGCGTGACGTCGCGCAGCAGGCCCCGGACGCGGTCGCGGTGCCAGCGGCGGTGCCGCAGGCTGTGGTCGCACACCTCACGCAGCTCGCCGTCGACGTGGTAGGCCACGCGGAACCCGACGTGATGCGGCCGGCTGGCCAGCGCCGCCACGATCGCGTCGACGAAGTCCTCGACGACCAGGTCGTCGTCATCGACGAAGCTGACGTAGTCGGTGCCGGCGTCCAGCATCAGCGTCTGCCGGATGTCGGTCAGGCGGGGTGTGCCGTTGTTCCACCAGGCCAGCACCCGCACCCGACCCTCGTGCGGGTCGAGCTGCGGCAGCAGCACGTCCAGCAGCCGGCGGAACAGGTCGCCGCGTTGGCCGATGGTCGGGATCAGGATCGACCAGGTCGGCCCGTTGGTCACTCGTTGTCGCCAGCCGGCTCGACGCCCTGCTCCCGCAGCGTGGCGATGATCGCGTCACGGCCGAGGGCAGACCACGATTCCAGAGGAGACCTGGTCACCTCGGCCGCGTACTTCCGCCACGCATCCGCGCCTGACCCGGGCCCCGACATCGGCGGCCGCCCGCTGCCCTCCGGCGTCGGGATGGGAGCGCCGCGCAGCTCGCCCGGTGCCGCCGTGGCCTGCTCGATGCCGCTGCCGCCGGGTGCCCCGCCGCCAGCGCTGTCGAGGTCGTAGTGCACCCGCAGCGGCTGCCACATGCGCGGATTCCTCCCCACCAGCGGATGCCCAGCGCGGGCGATCGTCACCCCACGACGGATCGTGTGCCGCCGCCCCTCGTACATGATCACGCCCGACGTACGGGCCACCACCAGGTCGCTCACCGCGAACCCCCTCCAGGTAGACCCGGCCGGCACTCTCGGGGAGCGCCGGCCGGGAGCAGATCAGGATCAGGAACCGGCGACCGCGACCCGGAACGCATCCGGGACCAGGATCTTCGTGGTGTTGCGCCAGCGGGCGTAGATGCCCCGCTGACCCGTCGGCATCCGCCGCGACGCACCGAACACGTGCGGCACCAGCTCGACGTTCATGCCGACCCGGTCGACGATCAGGAACTCCTGGAAGTCGCCGAACACCAGGTACCGGCCCGTCGGGGTGGTCGACATCCGCGACGCCTCGTGCGTCGGGTAGCCGATCAGCTCCGACGGCTGGCCGGCCGCCAGGCGCACCCACAGGTCCGCGCCGTCGGTGTCACCGAACTGGCGGACCAGGTTGTAGATCGCCTTGTTGGCCAGCCAGCGGGCGTTGGCCCGCCAGCCCGGGTCGAGGCCGTCCTCGCCGGCCTCCATGTCGTACAGCGTGTCCGAGCTGAACGAACCGCCGTCGTCGACCTCGGAGCCGGCCGGCAGGCCCGCCACGATGCCCTCCGGGTTGTGCCCGCCGCCGGAGATCAGCTCGCCGTCGCCGTTGATGAAGCTGTCGGCCTCTTCGTTGTCCTTCGCCCGCTGGAACATCCTGGCCAGCTCCGTGCGCAGCCGCGGCCAGTCCTGGTCCAGGTCCATCGAGAACGGCACGAAGACGTGCACCGCCGACGGCCGCACGACCGGCTGGTCGAAGTCGGGGGCGTCGTCGGTGGCCTCCTGGACCTCCGGCGTACGAGTGGCCACGACACCGTCGGAGGTGAGGCCCTGCCACTCCTTGCCGACGATCCGCTCCACCCGCGAGATCTGCCGCAGCGGGTTGCTGCTGCCGCCGTCGGTCAGGATCACCGTCGGGTCCAGCTGGTACGGCACCGCGTACCCGCCGTCCGCGTCCGACCCGAGGGACAGGGCCCGCTGCTCCTCGCCGGTCAGGCCGTTCGTGTTCCGGGCGATCACCGCCTTACCGAACGCCCGCTCGTACACGGGCGACCCGGTGGCGATGATGCGGCGGGCCAGGGTGCCGCGCGAGTCGTCGACCGTGTCGAGCAGCTCCGTCGCCCGCTCCTGGCACCGGTCGCGCCGCTGGCCGGGGAACGCGCTGCGCTCGATGACGCGGCGGGCGTTGTCGTGCAGCCGGTCCCGGTACTCCTCGTCGGAGCGGGACGAGAACCTCGCCGCGGTCAGGTCGAAGATCTCGTCGTCGCCGCGCCGGCGGATGAAGTCCGGCGTGTCGACGACCGTGCGTTCCACACCGCGCTCGGCGGCAGCCAGCCGGCCCAGACGCTCCCGGCGGGCCCGCAGCTCGCGCACGGTCTCCGCGTGCTCGTCGCGCTCGGCGTTCAGGTCGTTCCACTCCTGCCGGGTGCTCTCCGGCATGAGGACGTTCGCGTACTCCTCGTCGATCTCCGCCAGGCGCTGGTCGATCTCCTTGATGCGCGCCTCGCGGTCCTCGATGCTGCGGATCTCCTCCGCCATCGTCATCTCCTGTCAGTGTCGGGGCGCGAGATACCAGCTGGCCTCTCGCAGTGGTCGGCCCGAGTGGCGCGCTACCGGCTCGGTGGAACGCTGCCGAGTGGCCGGAGCCGGCTCGACAGTGGTCTTGCTCTGCGGAGTGGCCTCGACGGCCGGCTCCGCAGTGGTCTCGGTGCCGCCCTCGGCGGGCGGCGGGGTGGCGGTGCGGGCGGCCAGCACCTCCAGCAGCTCCGGGAAGGTCCCGGCGATCTCCTCGGCCAGGGCGCGGCGGGCATCGGCGTCGAACACGCCCAGATGCCGCTTGATGCACCGGGCGTCGAGGCCGAACTGGGCGATCACGCCGCGCAGGGCCACCTGGTTGCGGTCGAACGGCGAGCCGGCCGGGGCCGACCGGACACCGACGCTGGTCTGCTCGTAGGCAGGGAACACGACCGGGCCCAGCTCGAACAGCTGCACCTCGGTGATCTCCCGGCGGATGGGGCCACGCTCGCCCGGATCCTCCAGCAGCGCCGACAGCTCGTCGTCGCGGATCTTCTTGCCGTCCCGGTCGACCCAGCGGTCCTGCATCACCCGGAACTTGAAGCTCATGCCGCGGATCGCGCCGACCGCGATGGCCTGCCGGATGTCCTCGACCCGCTCGGTGTCGAGCAGCCGGCCCCGCACGAACAGGCCCTCGTCGTCCTCGTACAGCTCGTCGATGGAGCCGATGGGCGCCGACCCGACGCGCTTGTCGTTGCCGTGGTCGAACTGCATGACCGGCTTGCGCTCCCGCAGCGTCTTGCGGAACGCGCCGCGCGCCACGGTCTCCTCGAAGGTGCCGGCGTAGGACTCGATGACGGTCGGCTGGTCGAACACCGCCGCGTAGCCCTCCAGCGTCCGCCCGTCCGAGGGCCCGCCGCCGTCGGGCTCGGCCGCCCGGAACTCAAAGAAGTGCGCCCGCACCTGCGAGCGCATCACCTGACGCGGATCCATCTCGGCCACCGTGGTCATGTCGCGCTACCTCCTTGCGGCGCCTCCCCGGCGCTGCCGTCACTGCCGGATGACCCGCCGTCGCCACCTTCGCCGGGGGTTTGGAGCTGGACGGAGACCCGGCCGGTGTGCACGAGCCGCGACCAGTCCGAGGTCTGCACCGCGGCGATCGCGCTCTGCGCCGTGAAGCCGTCGCGGACCAGCGCGGTGATGGTCAGCGCCTCGGTGCTCTGCACCTTGGCTGCGTCCTGGGCGTCCATGTGCAAGAACGGGATGCCCTTCGTGGCCACCCACAGGCTCGCGCCGTCATCCGGACGGTCGAGCAGCACCTCCAACGACGCCGCAGCCGACCCCCAGAGATGCTGGAGCGTGCCGTCGGACAGCCGCCGGCGGGCCGCCGTGAAGTTGCCGGCGTTGAGCGCGGAACCCTGGAGGCCCTCGGAGAAGCCGACCCAGCTCGGCGGCACGCCGGCGGCCGACGCGAGCCGGCTCTCCGCCTTGCCCTGGACCACCGCGAAGTCGAGCTGCTTCATGTCCGCGCCGACCGCCTTGGCGTCCGCACCGCCGCCCAGGTACAGCGTCTTGTACGCGTTCCACGCGCCCCGGTGCTCGGCCTCGAAGACCTCCTTGAAGTCCTTCACCGCCTGGACGCTGATCCCCGGGTCGAAGCGGACCACCATGTTCGGCGTGGCCGCATTCCTGAGGAACGCCCGCTTGTGGTCCGTCATCAGGTTGTCACCGGAGATGTCCCGGATCACCGGCGTCAACCACGACATGCCGAGGTAGACCGCGTCCGGGTCGGGCAGTGGCGCGTAGTGCGCCACCTCGTCGGGCAGCAGCACCGTCATCTGCCCGTTCGGCGGCCGGTACGCGTACCCGAGCAGCTCGACGTCCGCCGCCTCCTCCGGCCGCTCCGCGTCCTCCTCCGACCCGAGGATGATGTACATCCACTCCGGGCGCAGCCGCACCAGCCGCGACTGCCGATTGCGGCGCAGTCGGCGGGTGTACGAGTTGCCGGCGGTCGTGATGTCCAGCTCCATGCGCGCCAGCAGATCCGCCGTCGTCGCCCCCGGCCACGGCCGCTCCAGCACCCCCAGCTCCGGCGAGCCGAACAGGTCCGTCGGCGCACCCCGCTCGAAGCGCGTCCACTGGAAACGGCCCTGCGCGAACAACTGCATCCGCGCCTCGGTCAGCGCGAACACCGGCCCGTTCGACCGGGCCACCTGGCTGAGCGTCGCCCCGATCGCCTCTTCGTTCAGCGAGCCCATCGACGTCTGCAGAAGCGGGTACGAGGTGCCGCCGAACGAGAACATGTCCGCGAAGTCCTGCATCGACAGGCTGCTACGGCTCGACTGGGCGCCGTCCGGCACCCACAGACCACGCTGCTGCTCGTAGGAGGTCACTCAGCCGGCCCCCCTCTCGTCAGGTCAGCGCGAACGGCCTCGGTGCCGCGGTGTGGATCCGAACGGTGCCCAGCGCCCACACCGCCAGCGACGCGGCCACCAGCGGGCAGATGTCCGTCACGACGTCGCGGCGGTTGAACGCCCAACCGTCGCCCACGACCCGTTTCGTCGCGCCGGCCGCCGCGTTCGTCAGTGGCGTCTGCGCCAGGTGCCACAGGTCCGGCGGAGCGTCCCGGGTGCCGGTCACGCCGTCGTACAGGCTCGCGGCCGCCGCCACCAGGTCGCTGACGCCGGCGCGCAGCACCCGCAGCTTCGTGCCGTCGCCCAGCTCGGCGCCGTCCGCCGCGTCGGCGATCGCCTTGTCGCTGATCACGATGGCCAGCGGCTTGTGCCGCTCGGCCAGCGCCTTGAGTCGGTCGACGATCCACGCCGTGCCCGGCTGGTGGTCGATGACGTCGACGACCCGGCCGCCGGCGAGCCGGGGCCCGCACGCGGCGATCGCCGCCCACGTCCGGTCCGGGGTGACGTCGACGGCCAGGGCGAGCGGCTCGCCCATCACCGCCCGGGTGTCGAGCTGCGCCAGCCAGGAATCCTCGGTGATCAGCTGCCAGCGTGGGTTGCTGTCGTCGATCCGCCGTGGCCAGATGCCCAGCCGCTCCCGCGCCCAGCCCGCCAGGTCGGCCGCCGCCGCCCGCAGCTCACGCTCGATGCCCTCGACCGTCTGACCGGTGCCGTTGGACCGCTGGACCTCCAGCGACGGGTTCGTCGCAGCCCAGTTCGCGGGGTCGGCGAGGTCGATGCCGTCGAGGTTGTCGAGGTCGCCGGCCAGCCCGTAGTCGCGGTACCCGAGCGACGGGTCCTGCTTCCACGGCCCGTCCTCGCGGGTGCGGGGTGCAGCCGGATCGCCGCGGTGTCTCAGCGCGTACATCACGGCCGCGGTGCCGCCGGTGAGCGGCGGCGAGCTGGTGTAGACGATCTGCGAGTTCGGGATGGCCGACACCGTGTAGAGCAGCGCCGAGTGCTGGTCGACGGTCAGGGCGTACGCCTCGTCGATGATGTTGCAGTCTCCGCTGAATCCTCGGCCGGAGCCCTTCGATCGGGCGATGAAGCGGATCCGCGCGCCGGTGTCGAGGCGCTCGAAGCCCTCCTCGTTGTGGCTGCTGGTGATCTTGACGCGGATCCCGTCGACGTCCCACAGGTTCTCGTCGTCGCCGACCATCGCGCCCAGCGCCTTGATCAGCGCCTTCACCCGCCGGAACGCTTCCATGGCGGTCTTGAGCTCGTGCGCCGACCACATGATCAGCTCTTCGCCGAGCAGGAAGAACCCGGCCAACGCCCGGGCCTCCAGGATGCCGCCCTTGCCGTTCTGGCGGGTCACCCACTCGCAGAACTCGAAGCACGCCCACCGGCCGTCCGTGCGGGTGGCCAGCATCAGCGACACCGAGTCCTGCTGCCACTCGTCCAGCGGCCGGCCCGCCCGGGCCATCAGCTCAGCGGCTTCGGCCCCGAAGCTGTCGACGTACTCCGGGTGGGTCTCAACCCGCGGCCTGCGAGCGCCGCGCGGCTTCAATCCGAGCGGTGAGATCGGTGACGCCACGGGCACGACCGTCACCGCCCTTCCCCGCATCGGCCGCCGCCGGCCGCTGCCCGGTCGGCATTGGACGTCGGCCGCGGCCGAGCTGCTGGAGCATCCGCGTCAGCGCTGCCTGCTGCTGGCGCGACTCGGTGAGCACCTGGTCGACCACGAGCGTCACCGGGCCCTCGCCCTTGGCCTTGCGCAGCCGCGCCCACACCGCGTCGCGGCCGTCGAGGATCGCGTCCAGGCGGTCCAGGCGGTCCACCGTGCGGCACGCCTCCTCCAGCAGCACCTGGTCCCGCACCGTCATGCCGGGCAACTCCGCCACCGTCGCCGACCACAGCCGCGCCCCGCGCTTCCGCAGGCCAGTCGGCGCCGGCGGAAGGTCGGCACCCGTAACGTCCGGCGCGGTCTCCGGCACCTCGACCGGCGGCGGCACGCAGTCGTTGCGGCCTGGCAGGCACAGGCTGTGATCACCGGACTTGTGCGCCCGATGGCGGCGAACACGCTCCGCTACCGTCGGGTCCTTCACAGGGCCACCTCGCAAGATCAGCGTTACGGGGGGAGATCTGGCTGAGGCGGGGGCGGGTCAGGCCCCCCTCATGATCCGTCCGGGACCCCTCCCCCTGGTCACCCTCCGTCACCATCGCCGGGAGTGACGCTGCGTGGTTGTGGCTCGTCGTGCTCTGCGTAGCTGTGCGCCGAGCCTGCTGCCAGCTGCGCGGTTGCAGTGCGCGTGTGCCATGCGGCGTGGGCCGTGGTGGCCACCGAGGGCGCGGGGTTGGGCGTGGTCGAGGTCGAGGTCTTGTCCTTGCAGCATCGGCTGGCCGCAGTAGGGGCAGGGCTGACCCCACGCCTTGGGTAGCGCCTTGGCCCGTGCCTGCTGGTGCTCCCACCCGAGGCCCTGCTCGGTGGTGGTGCGCTGGATTGCGGTGACGGCACGTCGTGCGTGGGCTTCACGGTCGAGCCAGTCGCGTATGGCGGCGAGGTGTCGCTCGGGGTGGGGGCGGGTGCGTGCCCGGGCCAGGAGTGTCTGGGGGCCGGGGTGCAGGTGTACGTGGTGGGTGGCGCGGATCCGGTTGGCGAGGCGTGCGCGTTGCCGTGGGTCGGGCTGGCAGCGGATGACCCAGGCGGTGCCGGTGGTCATGGTGGCCACGGTGCGCAGGCGGCGGCCCATGGTGCGGGGGCCGAGCTGGTCCTGGTCGAGGATGAGGTCGCCGGGCTGTGCGCGTTGGGCGACGTAGGTGCTCTTGCCTGCGCAGGGTGGGCCGGTGACGAGGACGACGGTGCGGGTCACGCGCGCCTCCCGGGTGCGCGAACGGCCCGGGAGCGGGGTGCTCGACCGGGCCGTCGTCGGGTTTTGGGCAGCTTCTGTCCACGTCGGGTCAGTGGACAAATGATGCAGCGGCCATGATCTTCTCGTCAAGTCGGCGGGGGCGGCCGCGTCCGGACAGGTGCTTGGTGGCTTCGATGTCGGTCGCTTCGTCGAGGGGGTAGTAGACGTTGCGGCCTGCGCGGATGGCGGTTAGTGGCTTGGCTTCGCGGTCGGGGTCGGCCCATTTGCGGATCATGTCGGTGGTGACGTCTGGGCCGAGGTGGGCGGCGATCTGGAGGGCGGTGCCGTAGCGGCGGCCGTTGATGCGGATCACTCGTCTTCCTCCGGTCGTCGACGCCGCTGGCGTGGTGGGCGGGGCGTGTGGACGGGCTGTCCGGTGTCGTGTTCGTGGCTGCCGCAGAGGTCGATCACGTCGCCCTTGCTGCGGAGTGTTCCGTACAGCTCGCCGGGTTCGCGGACGATCCACGTCGTGTGCGGCGGCAATCCGCAGCCGGGGTAGGCGCAGACCGTCGGCACGTACCGGCCGGTGAGAGCGATTCGCGCGGCGGTTGGTGCTTCGCTGGGCTGGTCGGTCACGTATCGATCATCTCTCACGCGGCGGTGGTGAGGCTGGCGACGAGTGGGTGGTCTGGTCCCCAGACGTGCCGTACTCCGATGGTCCGGATGGGCATCTGGCATGGGCAGGTCGGGCCGAGGCACACGCAGTTGGTGGTGCACACGATGGTCCAGGTGTGGCGGCTGCCGAGGGTGTGGGCGGTGAGGGCTCGGCGGGCGCAGCGTGGGCACCGTACGCGGGGCAGGTCGACGCCGGCGGGGTCGAGGCCGAGGCGGTCGCGGATCTGCTGGTCGGCTTCGTCGAGCCACAGCGTGAGTTCGCGGCTGGTGGCTGGGCGCAGTATCGGGATGGCGGCGGTGAGGGCGGGGAGCGGGTCGCCGGTGATGGTGATGCTGAGCGCGGTGGTGAGCCAGGTGAGGGTGGCGGTGGTGCTGGCGGCGAGGCGTGCGAGCCGGCCGGCGCGGACCTCGGGTTCCAGCTGGTCGACGGCGGACCGTCCGGACGGGTCGCCGTGGCCGCCTTTGCCGGAGGGGCCGGGGATGGGCCGCCAGGCTTGGAGGCTGGCGGCGGCGGCGATGGTGCGGGCCTCCTGGCGGCGGTCGAGGTACTCGTCGTCGACGGCCTGGTCGAGGTGGCGTCGGGTGGTGGCGAGGGTGGTGGCGGCTCGGGTGGCGTGGAGGTGGTGGGGGTGCACGGGTGTCTCCCGGTTCAGGCGGTGTGGCGGTGGATCGGGATGACGGGTGCGAGGTGGTCGGGTGGTGGGCTGGGTGGTGCTCCTCGGCGGCAGAGGGGGCAGGCGGGGTGGCCGTCGGGTCGTCGGCCGGCGGCGAAGGCGCGGCCGTGGCTCGGGCAGCCGCGTGGCGTCGGCGGCGTTGGCGGTGGCGCGGTGGTCTCCTCGATGGCGGGATCGGGATCGGGTGCCGCGGTCGGCGCGTCCGGTCCGTGGCTCGACCCCTCGCCCTCGTCGGGAATCGGATCGGTGGCGTCGCTCGCGCGCGGACCTGTCACGGCCGTACGGAGATCTCCACGGTTTGCCAGGTCGTAGTTACCTACGTGGTCATTGGTAGGTGGCAGGGGCCTGTAGGGCCGCAGATTCGCCCTTGTGGCCCCCGCAGACGAGGATTCTGCGGCCCTTGTGGCCCCCGCAGACGTATCCGTGTTGTCCGAATCTGCGGCCCGTGAGGCCCCCGCAGACGGCGTTTCTGCGGCCTCTGTGGCCCCCGCAGATGTGCCGTTCTGCGGCCCGTCTGGCCCCCGCAGATCGGGGCGCGGAACATAGCGCCCGCGGACCTTGTCGCGGCACCGCTCGACCTCCAGGTGGTGCCGTCCGGGTGACCAGACGTCGATGTCTTCGCGGTCCATGAGGTCCTCGGGGATGACCAGCTGCCACTCGTCGGCGTCGCCACGGCGTTCCCCTTCGGCGACCAGGTGGAGCAGACCGGTGCGCACCAGCACGGCCACGGCGGCCTTGACGGTGCGGTAGTCCATCTCCAGGTCGACGGCGACCCGGGCGAGGCCGGGCCGGATGTCGCGGCCGGTCTTGTGGGTGGCGTAGCGGGCGAGGCGTTCGGCGACGGCGTGGACGCGTGCGCCGGACACGGACTTGCCGAGGGCCTTCTGGGTGCCGAAGCGGATGCGGCTGACCAGCTCGGTCCAGGTGTGGGCCGATGCGCCGCGGTCGCTGTAGGACTTCAACGGGGGCCTTCCGTTTGGTTCGGATGCGCGGGTGGCCCCGGCCTGCCGTGGTGGCGGGCCGGGGCCGGCCGGGTCAGCGGCTGCGGGTCCAGATGTCGGCCAGGTACGTCGCTGGCTGCTCGTGCTGGGTGGGCACCTGGCAGCCGTGCAGGCCGGTGAGGTGCCGCCGCTCGACGCGGGTGACGCGCTGGTCGACGAACGTGACGACGGGGATGCCTCGGCCGTTGGGGCAGGTGCAGCGGGGCGTGTGGCCGGCGACGGTGGCCGCCACGTCGCGGGTGAGGCCCTTGGGGCGGGTGCGGGCGGGGCCGTTGTGGATGGGGGTCACTGCTCTCCTTCGGTGCTGGGCTTGGTCTTGCGGAACTGGACAGGCTGGTTGCCGCTGCCGGTGCCGGCCTTGAGCTTTCGGCGCTGGTCGAATGTGGTGCCGCCCCAGATGCCGGCGAGGTGCTGCGCGGTCTGCGCCATCGCCCAGTCGCGGCAGGTGTCGAAGAGCGGGCAGCGGTTGCAGATGGCGCGGGCGCGGGGCACCTTCCACTGCTCGCCTTCTGCGGGGAAGAACAGGTTGGTGTCCTCGCCTCGGCAGGCGGGCGTCTCGGTGGCGGTGTCGAGCCAGCGCGGGTATTCGCCGACGTTCACCGGTCCGGTCTTGCTCATCGGCGACTCCGCTTGACGGTGGGGCCTCCGGCGGCGGCTTCGTGGCCGCACGTGCCGCAGGTGGTGGGGTACATGTGTCGGCCGCCGACGGTGTACGGCCGGCCGGGGCGGAGGCAGCCGCCGCAGGCCTTGCCGCTGCCGCTGGGCGCGGTGTGGCGGCAGGTGCCGACGTGGTGGCCTTGGACGCGGGCGTCTTCCCAGGAGGCGTGGTTGATGGCGCGGGATCCTGGAAGGCGGTAGCGGCGCCAGATGTCGGGGCCGTGGCGGGTGGGGATGAGCGGGGCCTGGTGGGTCACGGCTGGCTCCCGGGAGCTGCATCGAACAGGGTGGGCTGCGGCTCATCGTCGGCGCGTAGGCGATCGGTGGTCGCGATGCGGTTGTTGCCGCCGCTGACCGACATCCGCCGTGGGGCCTCGCTGGCCGGCGCGGTGAACAGCGCCATGACGGTGGTGTGGCAGTTGCAGGGACACAGCCACCGGCAGGCCCGTCCTGTGCGCCACACGGCCGTGCTGATGCCGCGGGCGGCGGCGACCAGGCCGCGGCTGTTGGTGATCCACGTTTCCGGGGACGGCTCGCCGTGGCGATGCCAGCCCTGGGTGCGCGGGCACTGCTCGTGGCTGCCCTTGCCGCAGTGGCCGCTGACGGAGCCGAGGCAGGGGCATGTCCGGTGCAGCCTGTCCTCGACCTCGCCGCGCAGGCTGGCTGGCAGGGCCGCGTCGCGGATCCAGTCGGCGACATCAGCGGGGATGGTCGCGGTCACGTCATACCTCGGGTGATCCAGGCCATCAGGGCGGTGCCGGCCACCGCGACGAGGCACACGGCCAGCAGGATGGCCACGGCTATCCACAACCCGACCGCGATCCGGCCGATCCGGTCGGCCTTCGTCCGCCACTGTTCGTGGCGGCGGCCGTGGTAGGCGTGGATCCGGCGGTGGTAGTCGTACGCCTGTCGGGCGGTGAGCTTCCAGTACGCGCAGTCGTCGCAGCAGGTGGCGCGGCCCGGGATGATGGCTGCGGTGGGCTGGGCCCGGTACGCCCAGTCGAGCACCTGCTCCTGCCACGGCTCGATGGGCATGCCGAGCTGGCGGGCGTAGCGGGCGACGTCGCGGCCGGTGACGGTCCGTCCGGGTGGGACGCCGTCGACGGACCGCCGCCACCACGACGGCGTCCCGGGCCGGCTGGTCGGGTAGGTGGCGAAACCGGGCCTGGTGGCGGCGACCCGGCGCAGCTGCTCGTCGGTCACGGCCGGGCCTGCTTGCTGTCGGGGTCGTTGCCGTCGAGCAGGTCGTAGATGCGGTCGGCGAGGCAGCGGGCGTGCCGCTGCCAGCAGTCGGGGCCGTGTTTGCCGGTGCGTTGGCGGGTGACCTGGCGGAGGGTGGCGCAGACGCGGGCGACCCGATCTGCGTTGGCGATCTCCAGGAGGCCCTTGAGGCGGTTGATGGCGGCGGCGGCTTTGCGCTGCTCCTCTTCGCGGGCGTAGGCGATGGAGTGCTGGTGGTAGTCGCGGGAGACGTACCGGCCGCCCGCGATGGCGTTTTCGAGGTCGGTGGGGACCTGGGGCACGTCCACGCCTCAGTCCTCCGCCGGGTCGAGGCGGTCGCCGATGGACAGCCGGTCGCCGAGGTCGTTGGCGGCGATCTCGTACCGGCCGGCGCGGAGACCGCTCGCATCGGCGGGCAACTGCTCGATGGCGAGGTCGTGCACGAGGCAGATCACGGCCGGGCCGGTCGGGGTGTGCACCGTGCAGGTGGTGGGGTGTGCGATCTCCCATGCGCCATCGTTGGCGACGGCCAGGACGTGGTGCGTCTCGCTGGTCGTCTCGTGCTGGGTGTTCGGGGTGGGCGCGGGAACGGTGCCCATCTGCCCGGTGGCCACCGCGTGCTCCAGCCGCCGTTGCACGTCGAGGGGCACGGGGTCGCGCCGGAAGTTGAGGGGCTGGCCGGTGAGGAACGCGTCGAGCAGGTGGTGGACGTAGGGCGGCGTGGGTGCGGCCGGCCCGGCCGCTTCGACCACCGCAGCGGCGTCGCGCAGCCAGAACGACTGCTCCTCCTCGCCCAGCTCGGACAGGCTGGGAGCGAGGGTTCGTAGCCGCACGAGAGCGTCAGCGCCGGCGCGGACCTGCGCGTCGGCGGTCGGCGGCTTGATCCGGCCGGCGCGGGCCAGGATGTCCAGGGCTGCGGTAGCGATCTCCCGCCAGCTGTCGCCGCTGAGGCGAGCATCTCGGACGACGCTGGTGACGAGCTTGACGTCGGCGTCGGTGTACGGAGTGTCGGTCATCGTCGGTTGGCCTTTCTGAGGAGGTCTGCGAGCAGACGCGCTCGCAGGGGTCGGGTACGCAGCCGGCGGATGACGTGCGGCCACGCGTACAGCAGGACGTGCCGCCGCACCCACGGATCGGTCATGGGTCACATCGCTCGGGGATGGCGGAGTGCAACAGGTCGAGGCGGCCGGCGATCGCCCCGACGGTCGGGCAGGGGCCCGCGCACAGCGGCTCCTCGCACCCCGTGCACCACGGGCACCGGCAGTGGCAGTGCTCTCGGTCGCGCTCCTCGGTCGTGAACCAGCCACGGCCCTCGCAGGACGGGCAGTCCGGATCGGGACGGCCCGTCGACGAGGGGTAGCTGGCGTGGACCGGCAGGACGGCCAGGACCACGCCGCGCAGCAGCTCGTCGGTGCCGGGCTGCTCCAGGCGCTCACGGATGGCGTGGACCGCGTGGTCGTGGCTGGCGATCAGCAGGCCCGTCACCTCCGCCTCCACTTCGCCGCGTCCTTGCACCTGACGAAGTGGGACAGCCGCAGGTCCTTCCGACCGAACGCCAGGTGCGGCTTGACGACCGACGCCACGATCTGGCCCTTGTCGTTGACGGACAGCGCCACGTTGCCCGCCGGGTCGGGCTCGGCGTCGACGGGCATGTCGCGGCCCCGGTCGGTGACTGTCCAGATGATCTGGGCCGGGCAGGAGCGGCACTGCTCCGTCGGGTACGTCGGGGTCATCGGCCCACCACCGGCCCGCTGTCGGCCGCAGTCACCGGCTCGATCGGCGGACGGCCGTACTGACCGATCAGCGTCGGCGCGACCGGTGGCGACCATCGCCGCTCGGTGAGCTGGAACCCGGTGGCCGGGCCCGATCCGGCCGGTGCCGCGCCGGCCGCCTCCCACAGAGTCAGGGCAGCCTGCTTGAGGGGCTCCAGCTCGCCGTCGTGGTCGACGATGATGTGCCGGCGTCCGTCGTTGATCTCGATACGGCTCACGGTTGGTCTTCCTCTTTCGGCAGGTCGGGTGAGGGTTGCCGTGCGACCACCGGGTGCCGCACGTCGTCGACGAAGCCGAAGCAGTGCCGGCACTGCGGCAGGCCCACCACCGGGGCGATCGGCGTGAACGGGTGCCACTCGAAGGTGCCGGCGAGGGCGCCCAGCGCCGGCAGCGGCAGGGCGGCGGCCCGCTCGCGCCGCTGCACACCACTGGTCGTGTACGTCCGGGGCGAGCGGACCCGGGGTGGCGCGTCGATGCTCATCTGTCTCCTCGGTGAGGGCGGGCGACGCCGCCGGCCCGGGTGGGCACGGCGGCGTCGCGGTCGCGGGTCGTGGTGGGGCGGCGCTCGTCGACGGGCGGCCCGAACCGCTCGCCGACGAGCTGCCGCAGCAGCCGGTCTGGGCGTTCGCTCATGACGGCCGCTCGGGTGGCCACAGCGGCGCGGCCTGGTCGGCCGCGTCCAGGCGCTCCTCGATGACGTCGCGCCACAGCCGGTCCAAGACCTCCACCTCGGCGTCGAACTCCTCGCCGTTGCGGGCCTGGAAGCCGTGGCTGACGGCCTCGGCCCAGGTGAGCGGGGCGGCCCAGAAGTCGCCGATCACCTGACCGAGGACGCAGCCGCACGAGTCGTCCATGTCCAGCTCGCGGAGGTTGACGAGGTCGTGCCAGCCGGGGTGGTGCTGGTCGAGCCAGGCGACGCCCCGACCCACGCGGATCGGCAGGTCGCCGGCGAGGTGGGTCGGGGCGGTCACGACGGGAGTTCGGACGGGCCAGGGAAGGCGACCGCCTCCCAGTCCTCCGTGGCCCAGGACGGCTGGCCGCTGCCGCTCGGGTCGGGGTCGTTGATCGCGGTCGCGGCTGCCAGCGCCAGCGTGGCGTGCACCTGCGCGGCCAGCAGCACCTCCAGCGATGGCGCGGTGTAGTCCCGCTCACCTGGGGGGATCGCCGCGTCGGTCAGCAGCTTCTCCGCTTCGCGGTAGTGCTCCGGCCCGGTCACAGCGGCTCACCCGACCCGGAGAATGCCGGCTGCCCGGCTGCCTTGCGTTCGGCCCGCCGCGCCATCAGTTCGTCGGCCGACTCCTCCGGCACCCCACCGCCGTTGCCGCCCTCTCCGCCGGGTGCGACGTCGAACAGCGTCGGCTCGGGCTCGATCGACTTGCCCGTCCGGTCCTCGTACTCCTGCGCCAGGATCTCCCGCACCCGATCCGCCAGCTCACCCTCCACCGGCTCGATGTGCACGATCTCCGCCGTCGGGATCTTCACGCCCTCGCTGATCTCGTCCGCGACCCGCTTCACCCCGTACCGGACCACCGCGTACCGGTCACCGCGCGGCTGGTCGACCAGCTGCTCCTCGATCCGGTTCAGCCCGTTCCACTCCCGGTTCGTCCCGGTGAGCTGGGCGCTGATCTTCACTGCCACGTCGCTTGTTCTCCTCGATGAGTTGGTCGGCCAGGGCGTCCGCCCTCGCCTTGTGGATCAGGGCGGCGTTGTGCCAGCGCACCGCCGCCCGCGTCGCCCGATCCCGGTCCGCCCGGGCCCGGGCCAGATCAGCGCGCAGCCGGCGCACCTCGCCGGCCGCCAGCCGCGCCAGCCAGCTACGCATCGGCCACCACCCGGCAGTCCGCCGGCCGCAGCGGCGACAGCTCCTGCACCGGCCGCGACGCCAGCCGGTCCCAGTCCCGGACCAGCCGGGCCGCGAGCCGCCGCCGGCCGCCGCACACCGCGACCATCCGAGACACCCGCCGCCGGCTCCACTTCCTCTCCAGGCGTGGCCGGGGCCAGCCGATCGCGATCGCAGCGAGGACCAGCCGGTCCGTGCGGTCGATGCGCGACACCTCGTCGTCGGGCAGCCGGTCAGCGGGGGTGATCACGGCACCTCCCGACGCACGACCAGCACGGTCACCGGGATCAGCGGATGCTCGTGCCGGAGCCCTGGCACCGTCGTGCGGAACCCGCACGCCTCGCACTGATCGGCGTCGTAGCGGACCAGCGCCCGATCCGGGTCACCCGGACCCATGTGGTCCAGCAGCCGGCCGACGTGCTCCTCCAGCTCGACGACACGCCCACGCGCCTCGTCCCGCTCGGCGGTCAGGGTCATCACCTGGTGGGCAAGGTGCTCCCGGCGGCGTTCCTGCCGGATGATGTCGAGCCGGCTGGCCAGCCGGTCCCGCTCGGCGGTCAGCTGGCGGATCTGCTCTTCGTCGGCGCGGCGCTGCTCCAGCTCGGCGTGGAGCCGGGCGGCCTCGGCCTGGGTGAGCACGATCGTGGGCTCGGGCTCGGCCGCCGGCTCAGGATCGACGTCGGCGGCCGGGGCGGGCGGGGTGGGGTCGTCGTCGACGGCGAGCTGCGCGTCGGTCGCGGCGACCTGGCGGGCGTGGGCGGCCTGCGCGGCCGGGCTGGCCACCACGACCGGCGGGGCCGGCTCGGGCTCGCCGACGGGCTCCGGCTCGGCCAGCACCTCGGCGAGCGTCGGGTGCGTGGCCCGGAGCACCGGCAGGTCGACGTCGCCCGGCTGGGCCGGCTCGACCCCGGCCACCTGCACGCCGGGGTCCGCATCGTCCGGCCGCACGTCGGCCACACCCGGCACCGGGCTGGCCGGGTCCGCCTCGACAACGCCGGCCGCCGGCACCACGGCGGGCGCGGCCGGGTCGGCCTGGTACTGACCGCACGCGCAGTCCAGCTCCCGGCAGCCGCCCCGGCCCCGCTTGTGCGACCACTGGCCGTGCGGACACCACCGGCACAGACCGGCGTCAGGCATCACCTCCGCCACCTCCGCGACGGCGCCGGCGCGGCCGGCGGGGCCGGCTCCTCGAGGGCCGCGCACGCGGCGTCCGTCAGGTGCAGCGGCAGGCCGTAGCCCAGGACGGCCAGCTCAGCGATCGCGAGGTTCAGCAGGACCTCGACGCGCTGCCACGGCATGTCCTCCAGTGCCAGGGCCACCGTCCCGCCGGCGCACGTGCCGGCGTGCTCGCAAGCCATCGCGTCGGTGTGGTGGCGGGCCGACTCGACCAGCTGCCGCAGCTCGGCCCGGTCCTGGTCGGTGGCGGCCGCGATGTGCGGCGGGATCGGCCCGGTCATACCGGCACCACCGGCCCGGCTTCGGTGGCCAGATCCGGCCAGCGGACGTTGCCGATCGCCCGCCGGTGGTGCGGGCTGTGCAGCGGCACCAGCTGCTGCCCGTACGCGGCCAGCGCCATCGTCAGCAACGCCACCGCGTCGGCCTGGTCGTGGCCGTCGACGTGCAGCAGCCGCCCGTACGTGGCGGTGACCGCCTCCAACACCTGCGTCTTGTTGGCGTTGCCCTTGCCGGTGGCCCAGGTCTTCACCTCGGGTGGGTGCACGTCGACGTAGGTGATGCCCTGGTGGTGCAGCCAGTGCTTGATCACGCCGTGCAGCTCGGCCAAGCGCAGCGTGGTGGCGCCCTTGCCGTCGAACAGGGGCAGCCACTCGATGACCACCAGGTGAGGTCGGCACTTCACGGCGGCGGCGACGTCGGCCAGGACGGCGTTGACCCGCTGGTGATCCATGTCCGTCGCGCCGTGCGCGGTGCGGGCGGTGTGGACGGTGCGGGCCAGCAGACCGGCCCGGCCGTGGTGATCGTGGGTCGCGGCCACGCCGGTAGCGGCCAAGGACAAATCCAGGGCGACGATCCGCAGCTCGGTCACGACGGCTCACCGCCCGGCACCGCCACGGTGATCGTGGGCCGCGGCGCAGACCGCACCAGGGCAGCCGTCTCCCGCACCGCATCGGCGAACTCGTCCCCGCCCGCCGAACAGGCGAGAGCGGCACAGACCCGGGCGTGCACGGCCTTCACCACGTGCTCACGGTCGGCGTCCAGCTCGACGATCTCGACCGCCGGATGCCAGCCCGTGATCACCACCGGACCCGCGTACGGCATGTGCCCCGCCCCGAGCGCCATCAGCAGCACCGAGCCGACGACGTTGTAGTCCAGGGCCTTGATGTGGCCGTCGTCGTCGACCCAGCCCATCAGCCCGGACGGCAGGTGGACCATCGCCCACCAGTTGCCGACGGCCTCACGGATCAGGTCGGAGGTGGGGGTGGCCGGGTGGTGGGTGAGGGTGCCGTCGACGTCGACGACCACGTAGCCGCTCACCGGTCCTCACCGCCCGCCGGGGGCTCCTGCTGGGCGATGAACCGCTCCAGGGCGTCGATTACCCGCGCCGCCTGCGACTTCGACAGCTGCGCCGTCGACTCCACCGGGCTGCCGACCACCTCGGCGATGTAGAGCAGCCCCTCGTCGCGGGTCGTGATGCCCGCCTCCCGCAGGCAGGCGTGCAGTTTCCGCGACTGCGCCTCCGAGATGCCGCCGGCCGCCGGCGCCTGCTCGCCGGGAAGCGCCGGGCCCGGCCGCGACGAACGCTGAGCGCGCTGCGCGGCCGGCCGGCCCTCGCCCGGTCCGGCCTGCTGGCGCGGCTGCTGGGCGCGCTGGGCGTACCGGCGCCCGGACGCGGCCTGCCCGTCGTCGTCCTCGTCCTCGGCAGCCACGCCGGTCAACGCCAGCAGCACGTACCGGCGGGCGTAGCTGATCGCCGAGCCCATCTGCTGCGGGTTCTCCGACAGCTTCAGCGGGTACCGGCCGCCCATCTTCTCGCCGGACGGCACGTGCAGCAGCTCGTACTGGAGCACGAACCTGTTGTCGTCGAGCAGGGTCGGCGCGGTGGTGTAGATGATGCCCAGCTCGTTGAGGCGGGCCAGCACCTGCTTGTTGACCTGCACCAGGTCGGCGTACTTCGTGCGCTGGTTGCCGACCTGCCCGTCACGGTTCTTCGTCAGCACCGGCGGGTCGACCTGGAACGCCGCCAGCGCCTCGGACAGGCTCTCGTGCTGCTCGCCCATCAGTACAACGCCATCTCGGTCGCGTCGGCCTCGGCCGCCGGGTCGACGTCGACGCGCAGCAGCTCGAAGCGGCCGGTGGTCGGCGGGATCACCGGCTCGCCCACCAGCTCCCTGGACGTGTCGACGAACCGGGCCACCTGCTGGATGTAGAGGAAGTCGCGGTACTGGTCCGGGCCGGCCAGCACCGGCCGCAGCTCGTAGCCGTTCGGGGTGACGTGCACGGCACCCGTCCACGCCACCTCCGGCATCTCGATGACTTCCTCGTCGCCGGACTCCGGGTCCTTCGCGATCAGGAACTCGGAGTACCGGTACGGGGCCAGCTGCACGGCGGTGTCGCCGAAGATGCCCGTGCGGGTGGTCTTGATGTCGATCAGCGACCGGACGAACCCGTCGGCGGTGCGCTCCAGGTCGTCGTACTCAGGCATGTCGGGGAACCGCAGGTCGGCGATGAGGTCGAGGGTGCCGACGTGGCGGTGCGTCTCGGAGTAGACGACGGCCTCGACGTGCACGGGGTCGACCTGGAACTCGTCGAGGAACTGCACGTACGAGCGGACGTAGCCTTCCAGCAGCGGGGGGATGGTGACCTGCTCACCGAGGACCAGGCGCTCGCCGAGCTTGTGGACCTGCCGGCCGCGGTTGGCGGCCTCGTCGCGGTTGGCGTACCGGCCGGACTTGAGGGCCTTGAGGCGGGCGGCCGGGCCCATGGCTGCGAGGGTGTCCCAGTTGTCGACGGCGTACTCGGCGGTGGCTTCGCCGGCCCAGTTGATGAGGGCGGGCTTGGGCAGGCCGTTGCCGGTGGTGGTGGTGACGCCCTGGACGCGGGCGTCGTTGGCGTCGGCGTCGACGTACCAGTGGTTGCGGCCGTTGCTCTTCTTGACGATCTTCATGGTCGGTGCTCGTTTCTTCTGGGAGCCGGCCGTGCCGGGTGTTGGGCAGGCAGCGGCCGCACGGCGGTCGGGGTGACCCGCCGTGCGGCTGCCGGGGTGGTGCTGCTGGTCATCGGCTGGCCGTCTCGATCTCGCTGACGTGCACGAGGTGGCCGCGCCCGGCGACCTTGCCGTACAGGACCTCGTTGTCGAGGGGCAGGCCGGCGAGCGCCGACCGCATCGCGTACGTGAGGGCGGCCGGGTTGCCGGTGGCGTCCATCCACGACCCGCCGGTGACGTTCTGCCACCAGTCCTCGACGCGGTACTCCTTGCCGGCCAGCCGGGCGTCGGATGCGGTGAGGCGGACGGTCTGCCCGGCGAGCGGGTGGCGGTCCCGGATCACCGGACACCCGCCATCCGGGCACGGGCCTGCTCGCCCAGCTCCCGCAGCCACCGCGCCGCGATGTCCTCCGCGCAGCCCCCGTACCGCGCGAGGGACTGCGCCACCACCGTGTCCGCGTACGCCGGCAGGTGCACCTGCGTGCCGGGCGGAGCCGGCGGCAGGATGTCCGCCGTGTACGTCGTTGTGGACCGCATCCGCAGCCGCAGCGCCGGACCGCCCGGCTCGGGCTGAACGGTGTCGGCCATGTAGTCGGACAGGTCGTGCTGGTCGGCGTCGGCCGGGGGACGGACCAGCAGCAGCAGGCCGACACCGAGGGCGATCGGGGACACGAGGGCGGCACCCTCGATCAGGTCACGGGTGATGCTCATCAGGGGCTCCAGGGGCGGCGGGGCCGGGGGCCGACGACGTGCGCCGGCCCCACAGCAGTCCGAAGGTGAGGGTGCTGCCGGCGAGCAGCACCGCCAGGTAGAAGAGGGCGACCTCGCCGGCCGTCATGCGGCACCACCCAGGAACGCGGCCACGTCCTGCCACCGCGACGACGCCTCGGTCAGCAGCTCACGATGCCGACGCTCTGCGGCCACTTGCACGGCGTACCGCTCGTCGTCCCGGATGCCTTCGACGTGCTGCCGGATCAAGCCGGCGAGGGTGGTGGGGTCCAGTGCGTCCAGCTCCCAGGACTGGCTACCGAACTTCGCCTTGTAGCCCCCGGAGCGGGAGTCGGTTTCCTTGGCCGGGTTGGGCGGCGGGTTGTACTGGCGCACCTGGTCGAAGTTGAGCGCGATCCGGCGGACCTCCAGGTTCGGCAGCCCGTCCGGTTCGGTGAGCGCGTCCTCGTCGTGCAAGGCCCACTCGCCGTGGTCCTCGCCGATGAACAGCTCCAGGCGGTCCCGGATGTCCCGGGTCATGTCGATGCCGGATGGGTCGTGGTCGCCGAGGTGCAGGACGGTGATGGCCTGGCCTCCGTCGAGGTATCTGCCGAGCCGGCGGCCCGCCCGCCACAGCTCGGACTGGCTCACGTATCCCCGACACGAGAAGTACGCGACGTCGAGCTGGGCGGCGATCTGGCCGACGATCCCGGCCAGTGCTTCCTTCTCCACCCAGACCTCGACGCGTCGAGGCTGGTCGGCCCACTTGTCGATCCCGAAGCTGTGCGCGGCGGACCGCATGATGTCGGCCGGGGTCTCCCAGTGGCTGTTCGCGGCGACGCTGCGGGTGCGGTCGACGATGTAGGACCAGTCGAGCAGGCCGGCCATGCGGGCCTTGTTGATGATGGAGCCGATGCGCTTGTAGGACTGGACGGTGTTGGGGATCCAGTCGCGGGCGACGAACTGGTAGTAGAGCTGCCGGAGCGTCAGGTCGAAGCCCTGGGTGGCGTACTCGGAGCAGATGGCCTCGGCACGCCGGATGTCGACGCGGGCGTCAGGGCCCGGCGTCCACGCCTCGTAGTGAATCTTCATGCGGCTGCACCGCCCCGGGTGGGCGCGGCGGGCACCCCCGCGCCCGCCGCGCCCGGCTTGGACCCCGACCGGTCCGAGAACTGATGAGGGGTGCCCGGATGGGCCGGCCCGGTCGGGGAACTCTGGGGCCGCCTCGGCGGGCGGCCGGTGATGGACAGACCGTCGACGCCGTCCGGCAGCGGCGGCGGCACCAGGTCGTCGTCCTCGTCGTCGGTACGGGAGTAGCCCAGGCCCATCGGGTCGGCGTCGACCACACCCAGCAACTCCCGCAACGCACGCTCCGCCTGGATCGCACCGGCGAGCCGGCGCACCTCCTGCTGCCAGAAGTTCCAGCCCGCGTACGCGCCGGCCAGCCGCTGGTTTACGCCCTTGACTCGGTCGGTGGCCAGGTCGTCCCAGTCGGACCGCTCGGCGAGGTCGTTCAGCTCGTCGTTGATCCGGTTCCACTTCGCGGACGCGAGGTTGGCCTGGTGGGTGGCGTTGCGGATCCTGCGCCACAGCTCGTCGAGGTAGGTCCGCTCATCGGGGGTCAGCGGGAAACGCATGGCCGGTCACTCCCCGGTCTTCGCGGGCTGCGCGAACGGGCAGCCGCATCCCTCGACGCGGCAGCCGAGGTGGTCCTCCACGTGCTGGCCGGTGGCGTGCCGGCAGGCCAGGCAGTCCGGGTCGTCGGCGAGCTCCGGGGCGGCCGGCGGCTGGTCGCCGCACGCGGGGCACGCCTCGGTCGGCTCCGTCGGCTGCTCGTGCCACGGATCCGCGCACAGGTCGTCGGCCGCCGGCTTCGGGGCGGTACGGCCCCAGAACTCCACCTTCAAGCGCGGGCCTCGGTCGTCGCTGCCCGGCGCGGTCCATGCGACGCCGATGTGCCCGTTGTTGCCGAACTGCCGGGTCGGCTGCGACAGGGCGGCGGCGATCCGCTCGACCTCCCCGTCGGCCACGTTGAAGCTGACGTCCCGGCCGTACGGCCGCAGCCGGGGCGCGACCGAATCGATCAGCGCCTGCAACGCGGCCAGGTCGGCGTGCAGCTCGTCACGTGCGGCCGTTTCGTGCACGGCGGCCAGTTCGGCGTCGGTGGCCAGCCGCACCTCCGCGCTCGCCGACCAGTTCAGCAGGAACGGCAGCCCGCCGCCGATCGGCGTGACGGTCAGCGCCACCATCGGCACCTCGTCCTGCGGGGCCACGTACGGCAGCACGTGCTCGACGCGGACCACGACGTCCTCGACGACGGCCGCGCCGACGCGGCGGAGGAAGTGCTGACCGGTGTGCAGCTCACCGGCGGTGGTGGTGGGGCGGGTAGTCTCGGTCATCGACCTGCTCCGTTCGTGAAGCGGATGAGTGGGTCATCGCGCGGGTCGCCTTGTCGGAGGCGCCCGCGTCTTGCGGTCCGAGTGGCCGGCCGGAGCCCTACGTCGCGGCCGGCCACCCGGTCAGGCCGGCCCGCCGGGTGTAGCGATCGCCGGCCCCGAGACGGAGGCGGGATCCCGACGGGCCGGAGGTTCGGTGCCATCCCGCCCGGGACCGGGCGGCGGCGGGGGAGTGGACGGGTGGGTCACGCGGCAGCCGCGCTCTCGCGCTGGGCGATGTACGCCTCGGCGGCCGACGTCCGGATCCGGATCCGGGCCTTCTTCGCGCCCGGCGCGGCCAGGTCCACGAACGGCAGGTCCTTCGCCCACAGCGCCCGGTAGACGGTCTGTTTGTCGACGCCCCACAGGGCGGCGACCTCGGTGACCTTGAGCAGCCGGTCCACGTCAGGCCGCCGCCGGCGGGACGACGACCGTGAACAGCTCGTCGAGGGTGGGGGGCTTGAGGCCGGCGGCGGTCAGGGTCTTCTCGTGGCGCTGCAGGGCGGCCACGGTCTGGGCCATGAAGACCTCACCGATGACGCCCTGGCGGGCTCGGCGGACGGTCCGTTCGGTAACCCCGGTCTCTGCCGCGATCTTGGCCGGGGAGTCGCAGCCGATGGCGGCGAACAGCTCGGTGTGACGCGCGACGTCCAGACGTATCCCAGCCGTGTCCGGCTTTACTGTGTCATGGATGTCCGTACTCATGAGGGTCAAGGTAGTAGGACATGCGCGTCATAGCAAGTGCCGGAACGGGGGAACTTGCCTCCGTGTTTGGGTGGTGGCGCAGGGTTGAACGTAGGACACGCATGTCCTTAGACTGTCATCCATGTCCACGCTCCAGGCACGCCGCAACCGGCGAACCGCAATCGCCCAGTCGCTGCGCGACCATCGCGCGTCCCAGAAACGGAGCCACCCGCAACCACCCCGACCACCCCTGCTGGTTGCATTCCGAGGCAGCCGCCTATCCCGCCCGGACACGCATGTCCGCTACGGTGACGGGGTGGCAGAGCGCACCGTCGACCGCGAGGCATGGGCCGCCGTCGTCACCCAGCTCATCCGCGACGAGGCCAACGGCAACACCAGCGCCTTCGCCAAGCTCGTCGGCGTCACCTACAAGACCGTCCGCCGCTGGCTCACCAAGACGACCGACGTCTCCGACGACAGCCTCCGCCAGGTCGCCCGCGCCCTGCACATCAAGCCTGCCGACCTGCTCGTCCGCGTCGGTCTCTACGACGCCGCCGAGATCGCCACCGCCAGCGCTACCCCCCAGATCGCCGCCGACGACCCGGCCATGCGCGTCATCCTCGAAGCCGACGTTCCGCCCCGCGTTCAGCAGCGCATGATTCAGCGCCTGCAGGAGCTACGCGCCCGCGACGCCGAACGGCACGTCGACGAGGTCCGCTGGTGGGTCAACCAGGCCAAGGGGATGTAGGGCGATGGCCTGGATTCGCCAGCTGCCCTCCGGACTGTGGGCAGCCACCGTCAGGCTGCCCAAGGGCAGCGACCCCGACCGCGTCACCGAGACGGACCGGCTCAAGGGCGCCGTCACCAAGTGGGCCGCCGACCTGGAAGCCGACATCCGCCGCGGCGACTGGATCGACCCGCGCGCCGGCAAGAAGACCGTGGGGGAGTGCTGGGAGAAGTGGGGTGCCACCGGCCGCCGGCTGGAACAGGCCAGCCGGCGGCGCGACGAGTCGCACTGGCGGGTGCACGTCGCCCCCCGCTGGGCGGGCACGCCCGTCGGGTCGATACTCAAACCCGACGTCACCGCGTGGGTCGTCGAGATGGAGAGCACCCACAAGCCCAGCTGCCGCAAGCGCGACACCTGCCGCGGCTGCAAGCCGCCCGTCGGCGCGGCCACCATCGAGGGCGCCGTCGGAGTGCTCCGCGCGGTCCTGGACCTGGCCGTCGAGGGCAAGCTGATCCGCGACAACCCGGCTCGCAACATCAAGAAGCCGAAGCGCCGCGCCCACGTCGACCGGATTCTCGACCCGGGGGAGGAGCGGCGGCTCGTCGACGCGCTCGACCGGATGTTCTTCGGCAGGGTGGACGCCGGCCTGTTCGTGGAGCTGATCGCCGACACCGGCATGCGCTGGGAGGAAGCGGCGGCGATCCCGCCGGAGATGATCGACACCCGCAAGCACCGCATCCACATTGCGTGGGTGATGGAGCGCGACGGCACCTGCCGGCCGTACGCGAAGAGCACCGCCGGGAACCGGACCGTGACCTACGGGGAGCAGCTGGTGAAGCGGATCGCCGCAGCGAAGCTCGCCGCGGTGGAGGTGACCGGGGTGTTCCCGAAGGGTGGGCCGACGCGGCTGGTGTTCACCAGCGAGAAAGGCGACGCGCTGCGGTACTCGAACTGGCACCGGCGGGTGTGGACGCCGGCGCTGCGGGGTCTGCCGGAGCGGCCGAAGGTGAAGGGCCACGCCTACCGGGCGGCGGTCGCCGGCGCCGAGCTGGCCGACCCGCAGCCGACACCGCACGATCTGCGTCACGGGTTCGGTACGCGGCTCGCCGACGAGGGTGTGCCGGTGCACGACATCATGGCGTTGATGGGGCACGAGGACCTGCGGTCGGCGCAGCGGTACCTGCACGCGGGGGAGGCCCGGTTCGAGCGGGCCCGCGACGCTCTCCGGCGGGCCCGGACAGCTTCCTCCTAACGCTGCTACCAGTTGCTCCCAAGTTAGGAGAACGCCCCGGCTCATGAGTCAGCGGTGAGTCACGATCATGAGATGCCATGTTGAAAGCGCGTAAAACTGCCTACGTCTCGTCGGGTGGTCCACCGAGGTCAGGGCCTGTTTCGGCAGGTCAGGGCCTTGGCCGGGCATTCATTCACACCGAAGAGGTCACTGGTTCGATCCCAGTATCGCCCACCATCGAAATAGCCAGAAGAGGCACCCTCGGGAAGAGGGTGCCTCTTGCTGATTCCATCGTCAGTTGTCGTTGGGCGTCAGCGGATCGTCAGCGAACGCGTCACGGATGCGTTGATCCCGTCCGTCCGACCGGTGGGTGTAGAGGTTCAGCGTTGTCGACGGCTTCTCGTGGCCCATCACCGCCTGGACGTCGTTGACCGGAACTCCCCGCGACACCAGCTCGGTCGCGTACGAGTGCCGCAGGTCGTGGAAACGCAGACCGCCCGAGGCCATCTTGGCGACGTGTGTGACCGCTTCCCGTTCGGTGGTGAACTCCGCCGACCACTCGACGCCCTCCGAGTCGACCCAGCGCCCCCGCCACTTGAAGTGGTCCAGCCGGTCCACGTTCCCGAGCAACCCGGCACGCACCAAGGACGGCCGCCATACGCGAGCCCGGAACAACGTCCGGCGCAGCGGACCATCGGACGAGTTGGTGAAGACCTCACCGCGAGGGCCGGCGGGGAAGACCTCACGATGGGCGGTCAGCAGCTCGGCGGCGAAGTCCGGCACCGGGACGGTACGCCGACCAGCGCGCGACTTCGGGTAGGGCTTCATGGTCACCGTGCCGGCTACCTCCACCGCGACCCGGACCACCTCGACGGTCTTCGCGGCCAGGTCGAGCGACTCCCAACGAAGCCCAGTGCACTCGCCCCACCGCAGACCGGTTCCGCCCGCCAGGGCGACCAGGGCGCGATACCGGTCGGGAACGGCCGGGAGAAGGTGAGCGACCAGATCCGCACGGGACAGGACGTGCCCGTCGGTGGCCTTCTTCCGCCGAGACGGCACCTTGACGCCCTCGCACGGATTCGTGCCGATGAGCCGATCACGAACGGCCGAGCGGAGAACAGCCGACAGCAGCCGGTAACACTCCGCGACGGTAGCCGGGGAACGGCGGGTGCCGAGGTCCGTGACCCAGTGCTGAACAGCGAGGTGATCGATGCGGGACAGCGGCACGTCCGACCAGCGCGGCAGAACGTGGGTCCGCAGGATCGACGCGTCTCGGGCACGAGTGGTCAGCTCGTCGTTGCGGGACTCCCGCCACCGTTGCGCGTACCTCCCGAACAGCAGGCGACCAGCGTGCGGGTCGACGTAGCCACCCCGACTGATCGCCGTTTCCGTCTCGGCCAGGAACGACGCAGCCTGCCTCCGGGTCGGGTCGGAAACGTCTTAATCGAGCGAAGGATAGTGATGCGCGATGGCCGCATCTGAGAGTGTGAACCCTGTTGACCTGCTGTGCGAGCAGATCGCGGACACGTCGCCGGATGTGTTGCAGGCGATGATCAGGACGTTCGCGCAGGCGGTGATGTCCGCCGAGGCGGACGCGATCTGCGGCGCCGGCTATGGGCAGCGCAGCGATGAGCGGGCGAACTCCCGCAATGGTTACCGGCAGCGGGAGTGGGACACCCGGGCCGGGACGATCGGCCTGGCAATCCCGAAGCTGTGGCAGGGCAGTTCCTTTCCGGACTGGTTGCTGACGCATCGGCGGCGGGCGGAGCAGGCCCTGGTGTCGGTCGTGGCGACGTCGTATCTCCTGGGGGTGTCGACGCGGCGGGTGGAGAAACTCGTCGAGCAGCTCGGGATCCGGCAGCTGTCGAAGTCGCAGGTGTCGGAGATGGCCGCCCACCTCGACGCGCAGGTCGAGGCGTTCCGCAACCGGCCCCTCGACTCAGGGCATTACACGTTCGTGTGGATGAACGCCCTGACGATGAAGGTCCGCGAAGCCGGCCGGACCGTCAACGTCCACGCGCTGATCGCTGTCGGGGTCAACGCCGACGGACAACGTGAAGTCCTCGGCCTCGACGTGGCCTCCGTTGAAGGCGGCGCCGGCTGGCTGGCGTTCCTGCGGTCGTTGACCGCCCGCGGCCTGTCCGGCGTCCGTCTGGTCATCTCCGACGCCCACGCCGGCCTCGTGGCCGCCATCGGCGCGGCCCTGCCCGGAGCATCGTGGCAGCGGTGCAGGACCCATTACCTGCGCAACCTGCTGACGAAGGTGCCGAAGTCGGCGCAGCCCTGGATCGCGACCCTGGTCCGCACGATCTTCGACCAGCCCGACGCCGACGCCGTCCGGGCCCAGTTCCCGCGTGTTGTGGCCACGATCGAGGCGAAGTTCCCGGCTGCGGCCGAGCACCTCGACGCCGCCCGCGACGACCTGCTCGCCTTCACCGGCTTCCCGAGTGAGATCTGGCGCCAGATCTGGTTGAACAACCCGCAGGAGCGCTTGAACAAGGAGATCCGCCGCCGCACCGACGTCGTCGGGATTCTCCCCAACCGACCAGCGATCATCCGCCTCGTCGGCGCCGTCCTGGCCGAGCAGACCGACGAATGGACCGAAGGCCGCCGCTACATGGGCCTGGAACTCCTCACCAAAGCCCGCATGGTCGCGATCAACACCGACCAACACGACACCGACCAGCCCGACCCCACCCCGATCGCCGCATGACATCAGACCGGATCACGCGATGGCCGTCTCTTACACCACTCGCGCGGACGCGCCCTCGTATCGCCTCGCTCAGGTTAGCGTGTGGTGTGGCCGATGGCGGAGTGGCGAAGCTGCGGGGGTTGGCGCGTAATCGGCGGGCGCCTCAGGATGTCCTCGTGCGGCTGGCACGTCACGCACGAGCGGCGCACGAGATGTCGTGGCGGCGTGGCATGTTGCTGGATCCGGTGGCTGTCGAGATCTTGGCGCATCGTGATCCATCCACAGTGCTGCACCTGCGTCGGAGTCGGGTCTCGTCGGCGGTTGTAAGGCGGATCGCGGCTGATTCCGATGCGCGCATCCGCGACGCTCACTTGGACTTCGTCCGCTCGATGATTGAACGGGCTGTCTCCTTGCCTATCGACGATCTCGAGGAGGCGCTCGGTCGGCCACGGGCGCTACTGGCTGCCGATCCGGATCCGGCTGTCCGTGCCGCCGTGGCTGACGCGTGGTGGGAGCGGCCCGCTGATGTCCATGTTGCGCTCTTGACCGACGCGGTACCGGCGGTTCGGGCGGCTGCGGTTCGCCGAGGGCACCCATCCGTGCCGATGGACCTGCAGCCAAGGTGTCTGGCCGATCCGGCCACTCGTGCACATGTCGCCCGCTATGCGCAGTTGACACCCGCACTTGGTATGGATTTAGCCATGGATCCGGACGAGGAGGTTCGCCAGGCCGCGGCGCGAAACCCCGCACTGCCAGCCGAGGCGGTCGCGCGGCTGGTGGCCGATGCCGATCCCGGGGTGCGGGGCAACATTGCGCAGCACCGGCTCGTTGATACGCAGACCCGCGACCGGCTCTACGCGCAGCTGACCGAGGAGTCGAAGGCCGGCAGTGTCGAGGCGCAAGTTGCGCTGGAGTGGAACTTTCTCGAGCCCGATTGGGTGTGCGAGGAGCCTCCGCCGGACCGCTTGGCGTACCTCGAGTCCCCGCACGTGGTGTTCCGCCGAGCCCTTGCCCGGAGCCGGGACCTACCACCGGAGGCATGGCAGCGGCTTGACGCCGACTGCGACTGGCGAGTACGCCGTTACGCGGCCATGCGCCCGGACGTACCCCCGGCGGTGCTGGAACGCCTCGTCCGCGAACACGGCGACGGTGGCCCGTTCCGCCCGGGAATGGTCGAGCATCCCAACTTCCCGCGCGAAGTGCTGCCCACCTTCACCGACGCCGAGGACGCCCGCGTTCGCCGGCTGGCCCTGCACGACACGAACCTGCCGCGGCCGTTACTCGCCCGCCTTACCGCCGACCCGGATGCGCACGTGCGCCGGGCTGCGGCGGAGCACCCGGGACTGGACGAAGAGCTGTTACAGGTCTTGCTCACCGATGGGGACGCTGACGTCGTCGCGAATGCGGCGGCGAGCGACGCGCTGCCGGTCGTGTGGATGTACCGGATCCTCGACGGAGCCGGCCTGTGACAGCGGGCGCAATGCACGTCACCCTGACTCAGGGCGGGCCGGTAGACCCGTTCGAGGTCAGCGATTAGCTCCGCGGTGACTCGGCGTCGGGCCTTGCCGACGGCGTCACGAGGCCGGATCGTGGCCAGGTTCCGACCTCCCGTGTGCGCGAAGACCAGATGCATCGATGACGGTGGAACAACGGGTGCGTGGCGCACTTACCAGAGTGGGGGATGGCGGGCGGCATGCGCTTTTCTAGCGTCGATTCGTCCGGGTGACGCCCGTGGGCTCGAGGAAGGGTTCGACATGTCCGAACCAATCACGTGCCTGGATATTTAGGACTGCACGGATGCTTTCGACCCTCCGGCAGTGCTGCGCGACCTGAGCGCAGAGCAGCCGCTGCCCAGGATGGTCTATCCCGACGGGCACGTCGGCTGGTTGGCGACGGGGCTCGACGCGGCCAAGGAGGTCCTGAGCAGCCCGGCTTTCAGTCACAACTTCCACTCGGCGCACTTTCCCGTCACCAAGAAGGGCCAACCCTTCCCGCCGATGCCGATCATCCCGGGCAGGTTGATCCACACGGACCCGCCCGAACACAAGCGCTATCGTGCCATGCTGGCCGGCGAGTTCACCACGCATCGGGTAGCGGTGCTCGGTGAGCGCATCGAGGTGGCAGCCGCGGAGCAGCTCACCGCGCTGCGCACGCTGGGCCCGCCCGCCGATCTCGTCGCGGTTACGTACAGCCGCTGTGCCGCCGGGTCTTCAACGATCTGCTCGGCGTGTCGGACTAGGGCGGGGCGATCCTCGCCCGACTGACCGAGACCTCCAACGACGACGCCGTTCCTGTCGAGGACGAACGTGCCGCGTCGAAGGATGCCTTCCTCTACCTGCGCGACTGCGTCGAGAAGGAGCGCGCTGACCCCGGCGACTCGATGATCGGCCGGCTGACGGCCGTGCCCGGGCTCACCGACCGGGAGATAACCAACATGCTCCGCGTCGTCATCGCGGCCGGCCTCACCACCTGCGAGGGGGCGCTGGCGGCCACCAGCCTGGCGCTCGCGCACCACCGGAAACAGCTGGACGCGTTTCTTGCCGCCTGCGCCGCGGGGACCGGCATGGACAACGCCGTCGAGGTTGGCGGCCACCTGATTCGTTCCGGTGACACCGTCACGAGATCCCTCCCGCCCGCTAACTGCGACGGGGCCCGCTTCCCGCACACCGACCTGCTCGACCTGAGCCGGGACCCCTCCGGGCATCTCGCGTTCGATTACGGCGTGCACATCTGTCTCGGGCAGCGCCTCTGCCCGTACCCTGCTGGCGATCGCACTGCGGACCCTGGTCACCGGCCTGCCAGGGGTGGCGCTGGACGTGCCCCTCGGTGAGGTTCGGTTGCGCACACGTACGCCGGTGTTCAGTCTCCACGACCTGCCCGTCAGGTAGTGAGCGACGGCTCGGCTGTCTGGCCGGGCTCGGCACCGCCGCGGTCCTGGTCCACCCCCGACTACCACGTCTTCGGCCCGGTCGGGGACCTCGTGCTGGTCCCCGCCCTGCTGGAGGACCTGAGGAGGCAGCTGAACCGGGCGTGACGACCCACGATACGGTGGGTCGTCATAGCCGTCCCTCTGAGGCAGTTTCATGGAAATCGGGCTGATCAGCCTCGCAGACCTCACCTCCGATCCGCGTGCGGGCTCGGTGGCACCCGACGAGGGGATCCGTCGCATCGTGCGGCTCGGGCAGCTCGCCGAGCAGGCCGGCCTCGACGTCTTCGCGGTCGGGGAGCACCACCACCCCAACTACGAGGTGTCCTCGCCCGCCGTGGTGCTGGCCGCTGTTGCCCGGGCCACCCGCCGCATCAGCCTCGCCAGCGCCACCACCCTGATCGGAGTCCTCGACCCGGTGCGGGTCTACGAGGGCCTCCCACCCTCGACGCGCTGTCCGGCGGCCGGGCCGAGATCACCGTCGGGCGCGGCGCGTTCCCCGAACCGTTCGACCTGTTCGGATACGACATGAACGACTACGACGACGTGTTCACCGACCATCTCGACCTGCTCCTGAAGATCACTCGGCAGTCCTCCGTCAGCTGGCAGGGTGCGCACCGGGCGCCGCTGCTCGGCTCCTGGGTCGGCCCCCGCGCGGTGCAGCGACCACTGCCCGTCTGGGTCGGTGCCGGCGGTAACCGCGGCAGCCTGGTGCGCGCTGGCTCGCTCGGGCTGCCCGTGGTCACGGCGGTCACACCGGGGTCCACGGTGCGGCTGGCCGAGAACCTCGATGCGTACCGCGGGACGGCGGCCTCGTACGGTCACGATCCGGCCGCGTTGCGGGTGGCGACCACGAGTCAGGCGTATGTCGTACCGGAGCCGGGCCAGGCCGAGGCGTTCTACCCGTACTGCGCGGAGTACCTCGACCTGCATTCGCGCGGGCGGATCATCCTCGACCGGGAGGGCTTCGACCGGCACGCCGCCGGTGCGGAGGCGTTGCTGGGCGGGGACCCGGCGCAGGTTGCCGAGAAGATGGCGGAACAACACCGGTTGCTGGGCCAGGATCGGCTGTTGCTGCAGGTCGACGCCGGTGGGCTGCCCTTCGAGGACGTCGCCCGCACCATCGAACTTCTCGGCCGCGACGTCGTGCCCGCGGTCCGCGCCGCCCTGACCACCGCCACCACGACGGGAGCCCCACGATGACCATCACAGACCCCGCCGGGGCCACCGTTCTGTCGCTGCGCGCCGCCGGCTGCGTCTTCGCCGAGGAAGAGGCTCACCTGCTGGTCGAGGCCGCCCGCACGCCGGAGGAACTCGCCGCCATGACCCGGCGGCGGGTGGATGGCGAGCCGCTGGAGGTCATCCTCGGCTGGGCCGACTTTTGTGGTCTGCGCATCGCCGTCGATCCCGGTGTGTTCGTGCCCCGCCAGCGCACCGCCTACCTGGTGGAGCAGGCCGTGGCCGTCACGTCTCCCGGCGCGTTGGTGGTCGACCTGTGCTGCGGTACGGGAGCGATCGGCGTCGCGGTCGCGTCCCGGGTGCCCGGCCTCCGGCTGCACGCTGCCGATGTCGAGCCCGCCGCCGTTCGGTGCGCACGCCGCAACGTCGAGCCGATCGGTGGTCAGGTCCACGAGGGCGACCTGTACGGCGCCCTGCCGGCCGAGTTGCGTGGCACCGTGGACGTCCTGACGGTCAACGCCCCGTACGTGCCCACCGACGAGGTCGCGATGATGCCACCCGAGGCACGCGAGCACGAACCCCGGGTGGCGTTGGACGGTGGCGCCGACGGCGTCGAGGTGCACCGCCGGGTCGCCGAGTACGCCGCGCGGTGGCTCGCGCCCGGCGGGCACCTGCTCATCGAGACCGGCGAGAGCCAGGCCGCCCTGACAGCCGCCGCGATGTCGGCCCACGGGTTGGAGGCGCACACCGCCACGTCCGACGAGTGGTACTGCACCGTCGCCATCGGGCGACGCCCACACGTCAGTCAACCCGGGGGATAGGGCACGACGCTCCCCGCCGTCACGTTCCTGACCAGACGGGTCAGGCGTCGGCATTGGAGGAGCACCTTGCCACATCCCGAACACCACGTACGCCAGATCCTCGCCACGTTGCACTCGGACCCCGGCAGCACTGCTCTCATCTCGCGCGGTGAGCCTGTGCATGCCGGAGTCCTCGCCTCCGCGGTGGAGACGGCGGCGCCGGTGATGCACCGGCACGGTATCGGGCCCGGCAGCCTCGTCGCCGTACTGACTGATCCCAACACCGCGGCCGACCTGCGGCTGCGCTGGGCGGCCAACCTGCTCGGCGCCACGGTGGTCCACATCCGTGGCGTCAACGCGGTCAACCCCGACGAGGAGTTGCCGCTCACCGTTCAGCGCGAGATCCTCACCTCGACCCGGCCGGCGATGCTGGCGGTCGACACGGCCAACGTGGAGCGGGCCCGCCAACTGTGTGAGCCACTCGCCGAGGCACCCCTCGTGGCCGTGCTCTGGGCTGCCGGGGACACGGTCGACCTCACCGCCGCCGACGCCCTCGACCCGGCCGCGGTGCGCGAAGGTGACATCGCCGTCGTGACGTTCACCAGTGGATCAACCGGCCGGGCCGAAGGGCGTGAGCTGGAGTTTCCGGGTCAAGAACGAGACGGCGCAGGCACAGGCGGCGCACGGTCAGAAGGTCACCCTGCTGATCACCGCACCGCTGACGCACTCCGGCGGATCGTCGGCCGACGACACCGTCGTCACCGGCGGCCTCGTCGTGCTGCATCATGGCTTCGACGCGGCGGCGGTACTGACAGTCATCGGTGAGCATAAGGTCAGCCGGCTGGTGCTGGGTTACCTGCTTCCCACCCGGACCGGGGCATGGGGCGGATCTCTTCGCCGCGACGCTGTTCAAGGTCCGGGTCGGTCGGCTTCGCGCCCGGTGGGTGCCCTGAGCAGCCGCTCCCGTAGGACAGACGGCGTGACTGGCGCCGGGTCGAGCGGTTGGCGGCGCCGGATGCACTGCCTCTGGTCCCGATGCCGTGAAGGTCATGTGGTGTCCTCTCCGAGGATTCCCGACACTGCGGCGCCTCATACCAGACAGTCGGGTACGGCGACAGCCCGTACGCTTCGAGATCGAGATAAGTCGATTGATGGGTGAAGGCATGACACGGGTGCGACGGTACGGGGCCAACGGGTCGGTTCGACGGCGAGTCATCGGCGTCGTGGTGGTGGTGGCACTGGTGATGGTCACACTCGTGGTCACGCCGGGTGGCGGGTCCGTCGCGACGGCCGCCGGCGGGGGGTTCGCCCCGCCGGCGATCGGGAAGTTCGACGTCATCTCCGGAGGTGTGACGGAGTATCGGAACCTGATTGATGCAATTCGCAGACAATCGTCATCTGACACCAGGTTGAACAGACCGGTGACTCCGCAGCCGAAGCCGGACAGCACCGACGCTCGGGGGTACTTCTCCGTCGAGTTGCAGGCATCCACGAACTGCGTCGTGGAGCTGGTCATCCGACGGTCCGACCTCTACCTGATGGGCTGGTACCGCACCAAGGGCAACACGTACTTCTCCTTCAAACCGGACAACGGTTTGAAGCTGTACGGGTTCGCGCGTGACAGCAAGACGACGCAGAAGAGCCTGGGAAAGTCGTACTCGTACCAGGACCTGGGGTATCCGGCGGAGAAGCGGGCGCAGCTGGATCTGGGCGGCGGAATGCTGAAGAACGCGTTGGAGAGCCTCTGCGAGGATCCGGCGGCGCTCGAGGCGTACTACAAGCACGCGGTCGTGATCATCGAGATGGCCCTGGAGGCCGCCCGGCTCCAGCCGCTCTACGAGCACCTCGTCCACCACTACGACGAGTACGCACCACCGGGTGCCGGTCTGGTCGAATTGCAGAACAACTGGGGTGCCCTGTCCGGACGGGCGTGGCAGGAACTCAACTCCAGCAACAACTCGGGGCTCCCGCCCCTGCGGGTCAGCGACGGCTATGTCTACACGGCGCTGACCGACATCCTGGCGGCTCTCATGGTGGTGCACCACCTCAACTGCGACCGGAACGCGTGGCGAACCACGACCGCCGTCAGCGCTGCGGACGACTGCTCGGTGGCCGGTGGACGGTTCCTGGTAACCGTGACGCAGGTGTCGTTCGAGAACCCCGGTGACGCCGGACCGGATCTCGAACCGTACGGGGTCATCGAGGTCCACAGTGACAAACACTGGCCGATGGTTGTCTGGGAGCAGGGCAACCAGGACATTCCCCACGTGAACAACGTGTTCCCCGACGCTCGACTGGTGGTCGACAGTGCGAGTGGGCCGATCTGTTTCGAAGCCACCGTCCGGGAATCCGACCAGACCAACGGCGACGACAACCTCACCTCCACCGTCAACTTCGCCTGCGGAACCGGCGGCACCATCACCTTCTCCGGGCCAGACGGCAACGTCTACCTCTACTACTCGGTCCAGCGGCTCGTGCGAGCATGCCTGTCCTGGATCGCCGTCCCGACCTGCGACGTCGCCGGCCGTGACTACCTCTACCACGTGACCACGATCTCCTTCGTCAACCCCGGGGAAGGCGGCGACCCGGAGCCCTACGGCATCGTCGGCGTCGACCCCGGACGCGCCGGCCCGTTCCGGGCCATCTGGGACCAGCCGCACTCCAGCCACGTGCCGACGGTGCCGGTGGGTTTCGTCGTGCCGGAGGTGCCGGCACCCACCCGGGTCAACGTGGACGCACGTCCCTGCTTCTACCTCGATGTGCAGGAACACGACAACAACCCGGACGACCGGCTCGCCCCGGTCGGCACTTTCTGCGGGGACGAACGGCACCTCGTCGCCACGCAGGACGACAACCAGGTCCAACTGGTCTACGACTTCTACGAGGTTCTGTCGGGCCCGTGACCGGCAGGTTACGCTGCCGCCACCGAATTGCGGACGACTCCCGTGGACGCGACCCGAAACCACGACCACCCACCCGGGCGCCCCACCCCGCCCCGGACGCGACCTCGCGTTCTGTCAGTTGGGCGGCGACGGTCAGACGGCGGCGAGGAAGGCCCGCACCCGCTCCATGAGCAGCGCGGACGCCTCGGGGTCGTATGCGTCGAGCGAGGAGTCGGCGAAGAGGTGCTGGTCGCCGGGGTAGACGAACAGCTCGGCGGCAGCCGTGGAGCCGGCGAGTTCGCGGGCGGCTGGCAGGTCCTCGTCGAAGAACTCGTCGCCCTCCTTGCCGTGGATCTGCACCGGCACGCTCTCGGGCCAGGTCTCTCCGAACTCCGCGACCGGGAGGCAGGACTCTATGAGGAGTGCCCCGCGGGCACCGGGTCGGGTCTGCGCGAGCCGCTGGGCGATCGTCACGCCGAAGGAGAATCCGGCGTAGACGAGCCCGGTGCCGAATTCGTCGGCCGCGGCGGCTCCGCGTTCCCGGATCGCGTCGAACCCCACCTTCCGGGCGAATCCGAATCCCTCCTCGATGCTGTCGAACGTGCGGCCGTCGAACAGGTCTGGCGTGTGCACGGTGTGCCCGACCTGTCGCAGGCTGTCGGCGAAGCTTCGGACCCCGTCGGTCAGGCCCTGGATGTGGTGGTAGAGCAGCACATGGGTCATGACAGTGAACCCCCGCGAACGATCGAAGTTTCTGGAACGTTCCGTGATGCTAGTCTGTGGTGCCATGGCAGACAACCCTCCGGACTACGAGCTGGCCGATCGGATCGCGCTGACCAGACCGGACCAGGTCAAGGCCATCGGCCATCCGCTCCGTACGACGATCCTGCAGCTCCTCCACGAGCGGGCCGCGACCGTGACCGAGTTGGCCGAGGCAGTGGAGCGCCCCAAGAGCACCGTCGCGCACCACGTGGACGTGCTCACCCGCAACGGCCTGCTCCAGGTGGTGCGTACGCGGAAGGTGCGGGCGATCGAGGAGCGCTTCTACGGGCGCACCGCGCGCCTGTTCCACGTGGCAGCGGAGCCGTCACCCGCTGGCGAACAGATGCCGGGCGACTTCAACGACTTCGAGGTGGCTGCACGCGAGTCCGCGAAGGCGTTCGAGCAGGGAAAGCTCTGGGGCTTCATCCGGCATGCGCGCATCTCCGAGGATCAGGCCTCCCAGTTCTGGGACCGGATGGCGAAACTGGTTGATGAGTTCGACCGGATGCCGAGGTCCGGCGAGACCATGTACGGGTTCGCCATCGGCATCTATCCCTCCGACCACCCGACCCTGCCGACGGCGCAGTGATGCACCCACCGGCCACCCACCGTGCTCAACCCGATGCCCTCGGAGGTCGTCGGCAGGGTCTTGCGAGTGGTCACACGATCGGACATGGTGCGGTGACTCCGCAGGTCGGTAGGGTCTCCGCGTGGATCTGGACGACATCGCCACCCGGCTCGGAGTTCCCGTCGAGGAGGTCGACCGCGTGCACCGGCTCGCCGGCGACCGGCCGTCGGCTCCGCTGCCCGCCAAGGCTGACGCGCCCGCGATCCTCGACCGGCTCGCGGTGCTGCCGGACGATGCCAACGAGATCATGGCGGGTCGGCCCGACGCCGATTCTCCGCTGTGGACCCCGGAGTTACGCTGGCTGCTCGATCGCGCTGGTCCGCGCCGATCTCGGAGGCCACGGCTGGCTGTCGCCCGGTCCTGCGCTACCGCGCGAACGTGGCCCCGCCTGGCGGCATCTCAAGGCCGGCCGCCACTGGCGCTGGCGACGCGGCCGCTTCCCCATCTAGCCGCACGGCGTGGAACGCCCGACGGCGTCGACGCGTACCGCCCGTAGGTCAAGAAGCGAGTCACCGCGCGGAGGCGATCCCTCGGACGTCAACTGTCGTCATGTTGACAACAGCAACCGTGCGCGGTCGGCCGCGCCCTGGCACGACCTCGCGTAATGGTTCCCGCCGGACCCGTCACGGCGGTGCGGGCCCTGGCGCGGGCGTGGGACAGTGCTGATCGTCGTTCGGACCGCTCGGGCGACGACCGTTTGCCGCGACGTCAGCAGAATCTGGGGATCAAAGCATGAGTACCGACTCGGGCTGGGGCGACTATCTGAGCACCGACACTCCGGTCGTGGACACGACCGTGGCTGACGCCGTCGACGCCTTCGACACGGCGGCGGTGCCGGAGACCCCCGCGGTGTTGCCGGAGCCGTCGGCGACCATCGTGGAGAACGAGATCAACGGCGCGGTCAGTGACCAGGACTGGTCGAACTGGCACACGGACAGCAGCGCCGACTGGGCCGCCTCCGCCCAGGACTGGGTCGACTACGCCCAGGAGAACGCTGCGGCCGGCAACACCGGGATCGCCGACGGTGCCATGGCGTTGGCGGCCGACCACGCGGCCATCGCCGAGAGTAACTACACGGTGGCCGGTGATTCTTCGGCCGCCGCCGTCGACCACCTGGAGACCGCCACCGCCGAGATCGACTGGGCCACCAGCGGCACCGACGCATACCAGACCACCACCGCCTACGACGCCGGAGGCGGCTTCGACACGACTGTGTCCAGCTTCGACAGCGATACCTCCTACGACAGTGGCACCTCCTTCGACGTAGCGGAATGAGCTGGGCCGACGCCGGTGGAACCGGCACCACACCGCCCGCCGTCGCGGCTGGGCTGGAGCCTGGCCGGCTGGCCGCGGGCACCGAGCGGCGGCTGGGTGCCGCACCGAGCGTGGCGCGACAGCAGCTGCTGCGCAGCGTCCGTGAACTCGCCTTCGAGCTGAAGACCGAGCAGTTCAGCCTCCTTGAGGCGGTCCGTGGCTCCCGTCTCGGGGGCGTCACCCTCTCGCAGACCCAGGTGCCGGTCACTCTGCGGATCACCTTCGAGGCCGACGGCCCGGGAGTACGGGTGGTTGTGCTGCTGGTCGATCGCTGGCCCGGCAGGACGGGACGAAACTGGGGCGTGACCTCGGTGTACGTCGGCCTCTTCGAGTCCGTGCTAAGTACGCTCGACGCCGTCCTCGGGCGGCTCGATCCGGCGGCTGCGACCTCGTTCGCACCGTGGTGGCGGCAGACCGGCCCGGGCGACGTGGCGGTGATGCAGCACGCCGCCGGTCTGGTCAACCGAGCGCAGGCCGCCCTCTCCCGGCACGCGGGGCGTCTGCTCGACGGCGGTGGGCAGGCGCAACGGCAGGCCGTTGTCACCCGTACCGGCGGCGCGACCTTCACCTTCGAGACGGCCGACGCCGTCGCCGAGGTGCCCGCCGAACTGGCCGACGGCATGCTGATGGTCGGCACGCTGATCGTCAGCCGGCCGGGCGGCATGCCGCCGAACCTCGTCGCGCAGGTGCAGTCGCTGGTCTTCCGGGTCGAGGAGCACCTGGCGGCCAACGCGGCCAACGCGGCCGGTGCGGCCGACCGAATCACCGTGGAGTCGTCGGACGTGCCCGCGGTTACCTTCCTGTACCAGCAGGCGCGGCTGCGCGGCGTACTGCCGGTGCGGACCCTGCGGACCTGCACCACCTGCCGGCTGGAGAAGGTCACCAATCCGGAGATGGAACGCCTGCAGGAGCGCACCCGGCGTACCCGGGACCTGGCCACCAGCATCAGCGGGTTGATCACGCCCTACGTGCTCGCCGGCCGGCTGGTGCAGCTCAACAGCAAGGGTCCGGACTTCGCCTGCCCCCGCTGTCAGGGCATGGACGCCGACGAGACGGTGGTGACCTACTGCCAGCGGTGCGGCGACCGACGTGCCGAAACCGCGCTGCGGACCTGCTCGAAGTGTCAGTTCGACTTTCGCACGCTGGTCGATGGGGGACAGCTCTGGCGGCCCCGAGCGGCGGCGTCGGTCTCCGCCCCGCAGGCCGCGGGGCACCTGCCACCCGGCGTGGCAGCGGCACCGCCGTTACCGCCCGCAGCACCGGCGCCGCCCGCACCACCGTTACCGCCCGCAGCACCGTTACCGCCCGCACCACCGGTACCCGGTGCGGCCCCACCCGCTGTGGCCGCACCGGCTGGGGCACCACCAGGTCCGGGTTGGTCCGGTGCGCAGCCTCCGCAGCCTCCGCCCTCGGGGCCGTCACGCCGCCCCCCAGCCGAGCGGCCACCGGGCTACCGGCCCGACCCGGAGGCGGAGCGGTGGCCCCGGCCACCGGGCTGTCCGCCCTGACCTGCTCGTCGCCGTCTGTACGCGAAGGTCGGGGCGCGCTGGCCGGGGCCGCCGCCTGCCACCCCGGCGGATGGCAGGGTGGTGTCATGGACAGGAAGCAGGTCGACGCCTGGATCGCGGCCTACGAGCAGGCATGGCGGACGCCGGGCACGGATGCGCTGGTCACGATCTTCACCGAGGACGCGAGCTACCGACAGGGACCGTACTGGACGCCTGTCGTCGGCCTGCCGGCCATCGCCCGGATGTGGGAGGAGCAGCGCGAGGGCCCCGACGAGGTGTTCCAGATGACCAGGGAGATCGTCGCGGTCGACGGTGACACCGCGGTGTCGCGCCACGAGGTCCGTTACGGCGATCCGGTCGACCAGGAGTACCGCGACCTGTGGGTCATGCGATTCGCCGACGACGGACGGTGCCGGTCGTTCGAGGAGTGGCCGTTCTGGCCGGGACAGCAGCCGGCCGACCCGCCGGACGGGGCGTGACCGGATTCGACCGGGAGCTCCACAGTGGTGCCGACCGGTAGCGGTCCGCAGGGTCGGAAGTCCGACTCGGGGTGCGTGAACTGCACCGGATCGAGGGCAGCGGATGCGGTATCGGATCGATTACCCTGAGCAAGGTGATGGTCGACCATGGCAGTGAGCCGTGGCCGGTCCGCATCCTCGGTCCACATCGGGCGGTGCTCGGCACCGGCATGGCGATCGACGAACGGCACGTGTTGACCTGCGCCCACGTCGTCGGTGCGGCTGGCGGGACCGAACCCCTCGACGGCGTGCCCACGTGGCCGGTCGGCGTCGACCTCGTCGGCCAACCGGGCGCTCCGACGGTGTCGGCCCGGGTCGTGCCGGACTGCTGGGTGCCACCCACCGAAGACGGGCGGGGAGACGTCGCGCTGCTTGAGTTGGCGGTGCCGTTGGCGCACGGTCCGTTCGCGCCGCTGCGGCGGGTGCGCCCCTGGGGTCGCCGCGTCCTGGTGCAGGGCTTCCCGGAGACGCTGGAACACGGCGCGTACGTCAGAGCGAGGCTCGCCGGGCCGTCCGGTGCGGGACGGGAACGGGTCCAGATGGATTCCCTCGCCACCGGTCCCCAGATCATCCAGGGTTTCAGCGGCGCAGCGGTGGTCGACGAGCTCACCGGTCACGTCGTCGGGATGGTGGTCAGCACCTACGGAGACGAGGCCGTCGCCGTCGGCCCGGCCGGCGGGCTGTCCTGGATGATCCCGGTCGAGGCGATCCTGAACCACCTCCCGTCGCTGCGCGACCGGGTGCCCGGCGAGCCATCGATCGACCTCGACTTCCTGGTGCCCGACCACTCTCCGGTCGACCTGTCGGTCGCCCGCCGGCTCGTGGCCTTCTTCGACCGTCAGCTACCCGCGAACGTGCTGGTCATGGTGACCGTCCACCCGGGGTCCGGCACCGCTGCGGCGGTGCGTCGCGTCGCTGTGCACTCCAGTCGCGAGTTCCGCCCCTCCACCGGCCCGGACGACGGCCCGGACGACGGTCCCGGCGCTCCGCCCGTGGGCAGCATCGACCTGGCCGTGGACGCGGCCGGCCGGAGCACGGGAGACATCACCCAGCGGATCGCCGACTGGGCGGGCGTGTTCGACGGCACCACCACCGGGCCGGCCGCCGGCCCGCCGCCGCGCGCTCTGATCATCAACAACATCGACGAGGCGGACGAGCCCGAGAAGTTGCTCTCCGAGGTGGTGCTGCCCCTGGTGGACCAGGCTCCCGCGCGGGACCTGCGGATGCTGCTGACCTTCCGCGGTGAGTCGGTCATGCTCCGCCTCGCCCTGCTGGCGAGCCGTGTCGCCAGTCTCCAGGGCACCGAGGCGGCGGCCCGCCTCGCGTACCAGGCGGTCGCCCCGCGGGTCGCCGGGGTGCCGCCGGTGCCGGACCGGGCGACCAGGCTGCGGGTACGGCTCACCGCGCTGCGCGCCGCGATCGCCGGCGACGCCGTGGACGACACGCTGGCCGACCGGCTGGCGTCCACCGAGCGGGCGACCGACCGGGCGTTGCGCGAGGCCGAGTCGGTCCGGCAACGGCTCGTCGCGTTGCACCGGAGCTGGTCCGACCTGCGGGGTCGGCTTGCCGGTTACCTGGCCATGGCGGTCCACCACGGGTTCTCGGAGGAACCCGCACTGAGCCCGATCCACCGGAAAGCGCACAAGCTGCTCCTCGACGGCCCGTGTGACCTGGTGATGGCCGAGGCGGCGGTGCGCCGCTACAGCGAGGCGGTCGTCGACCGGATCGAGGCCGAGCGACGAGGGGGTGACCGTTGAGACGCTGTACCCGGACGGTGGGCTGCACCGGCACCGTCGGCGGGGCCGGTTTCTGCGATCACTGTGGGCGGTTGCAGGCCGGGACGTCGGTCCCCGGCGGCGGGCCGCAGCGGCCGGCGGCGGCTTCGCGGGCGATGCTACGGGACAGTTGGACCGTGGCCGGTCTGGTCTCCCTGCCGGTGCTGACCTTCGCTCCGGACCGGGCGACGACGCACCTGCTGCGGGTGCCGGAGGAGGCACGCTTCTGCGGCCAGGGCCACCCGGTCGGCCGGAGCCGGGCCGGGCGTCCCGGTCTGGACGAGGGTTCCTGCCCGCGTTGCCGCACCCGGTTCAGCTTCCTGCCCGGCCTGCGTCCCGGCGATGTCGTCGCCGACCGCTACCAGGTGGTTCGCTGCCTGGCCCGGGGCGGTCAGGGCTGGATCTACCTGGCCAGGGACGGCCACCAGGACGACATCGAGGTCGCGTTGAAGGGCGTGCTGCACGCCAACGACGAGAAGGCTCTCGCGGCGGCCGTCCAGGAACGGCAGTTCCTCAACTCGCTCGACCATCCCAACATCGTCCGGAGCATCGACTTCGCCACCCACGACGACCCGGTCGCCGGTCCGACGGGCTACATCGTGATGGACTACCTCGACGGCATGTCGCTGCGCAGGTTGCTGACCGCCGCCAAGGACCCGGCCCAGCCGGACGTCTCGCTGCCGCTGGACCACATCCTCGCCTACGGCCACGAGATCCTGGCCGCGCTGGACTACCTGCACCGGCGAGGGCTGCTCTACACGGACATGAAACCCGACAACGTGATGCGCACCGCAGACCGGATCAAGGTGATCGACCTGGGTGGGGTCCGCCGCGACGACCGTGGCTTCGCCGGCCTCGTCGGCTCCCCGGACTTCCTGGTCAGCCTGGAGGAACTCCAGACCCAGGGGGCGAGCGCGCGCTCCGACCTCTTCGCCCTCGGCAAGACGCTGGCGGAGCTGTTCCGGCACCGTACCCCCGGACCGGACACCCCCGGCGCGGCGCACGACGCGCTGGGCGTCGAGTCGTTCCGGCGTCTCGTCGCCCGCGCCACCCACCTCGACTGGCACCGCCGGTTCGCCTCCGCCGGCGAGATGTCCGAACAGCTTCTGGGCGTGTTGCGGGAGATCCTCTCCGGTGGACCGGATCGGCAGCAGCCCGAGCCGGTCTCGCTCTTCCTGCCCTCCGCCCGGCTGCTCGACGCCGGCCTCGGGCTGGTCCCGCCGCTGCACACGTGGATCGCCGAGGAGGACCGCGCGGTGTGGGACGACGGTCGCCCCTCCGCCCGGCTGGTGGCGCTGGGTCTGCCGGTGCCGCGCCCCGACCCCGACGATCCGGCCGCCGGCGAACTCGGCACGGTCGAGGCGCCGGACCCGCAGAGCCTGCTCAACAAGCTCGCCACCGTGGTGCAGACGTCGGTGGAGGTCGAACTCAGCCGGTGCCGGGCCCACCTGGAACTGGCCGACCCCCGCTCGGCCGCCGCCGCGCTGGCCGCCGCCGCGAGGATCCTCGACGTGCGGGCGGACGCGGACTGGCGGCTCGCCTGGCACCGGGCGTTGCTCGCGCTCACCGGCGACCGGATCGACGAGGCCGCCCGCCAGTTCGATGCGGTCTACGCCGACATCCCGGGGGAGATCGCCCCGAAGCTCGCGCTCGGCTACTGCGCCGAACGCAACGGCGACGCGCCGGTCGCGGCCCGCTACTACGCCGCGGTTTGGCGGCGGGACGCGTTCCAGGCCGGTGCGGCCTTCGGCCTGGCCCGGCTGCGGTTGGGGGCGAACGACCGTGCGGGAGCCGTGGCCATCCTCGACGAGGTTCCGGCACTGTCCCGACACCACGACACCGCGCGGATCGCCGCGGTGCGGGTGCTCTCGTCCCGGTTGCCCGGTGGGCTGCCCACCGCGAGTGAGCTGAACCACGCCGTGCGTCGGCTGGCCACCCTGCACCTCGACGGCGGCGAGCGGCACGGCGAGGCCCGCGACCGGCTGACGGCGGCGATCCGGGAGGTGGCGCTCGACCTGGTCCGGTCCTCCGCCGACGCCGACGCCGCCGACCTGGCCCGGGGCCCGCTGTTCGGCGAGCCGCCGACCGAGCGCGGCGTCCGCGAACTGCTGGGCAGGTCGTACCGGGCCCTCGCCCAGCAGGCGCACCACGCCGAGGACCACAACGTGCTGATCGACCGGGCGAACGCGGTCCGGCCACGGACCCGATGGTGAACGACCGACCTGGAACGGAGCGCGGATCAGTGGACGTCGTGGAGTTCAGCCTGGAGGTCAACCAGAACAGGTACCTGCCGGCGGACGGGCGGGAGATGCACGCCGTCCGGTCGGTCACCGGCCGGCGGACCGCCGACGGGGACGGCCAGCCGTCCCGGCCGGGGCCGCCCCGGCTGGCCGAGGTCCTGGTGATCGACTGCTCCGGGTCGATGGCGGATCCGCCCACCAAGATCGCGGCGGCGGTCCGGGCCACCTCCGCGGCCATCGACGTGTTGCCCGACGGGGTCCGGTTCGCCGTGGTCGAGGGGACCGAGCGGGCCCGGGTGGTCTATCCCCCGGGAGCCGGGCTGGGGATCGCGTCGGCGGCCAGCCGGAAGCAGGCCAAGGCGGTGGTCGCCCGGCTCAGCGCCGGCGGTGGGACGGCCATGGGCAGCTGGCTGGCCGCGGCCCGGGATCTGCTGCCGGACGAGCCGTCGGCGATCTGCCACACGCTGCTGCTCACCGACGGCATCAACCAGCACGAGACCCCGCAGGAACTCGACCGCGTGCTCGGCACCTGCGTCGGTCGGTTCGTCTGCGACGCGCGGGGGATCGGCGACGGATGGCGTCCCCGGGACCTGGTCCGGATCGCCACCGCGCTCAGCGGCACCGCCGAGGCGGTGCGGCGGCCGGCCGAGTTGGAAGCCGGCTTCCGCGCTACCATCCGCGCCGCCCTGGCCAAGTTGCAACCCGACGTGCGGATCCGGGTGCGGACCGTACCGTACGGCCGGGTGGGCTTCTTCAAGCAGGTCAGACCCGCCATCATGGACCTGACCGATCACGCGGACCGGATCGACGACCGGACGGTCGAGTTCACCACCGGATCCTGGGGTGCGGAGCGCCGCGAGTTCCACCTCCGCCTGGACGTCACGCCGCCGGACGGCATCCTGGACGAGGACCGGCTGGCCGCACAGATCGACCTGGTGGTCGAGGGGAAGTCGCGGCCCGCCACCGCCGCCGTCCTGGTGAACTGGACCGAGGACCTGGTCAAGTCGGCACGACTCGACCCCGGTGTCTCCCAGGTGACGGGGCAGGAGGAGGTGCGACAGGCCATCAACGCCGGTTGTGACGCGTACGACCGGGGCGACCGGATCGAGGCCCACGCCCAGTGGACCCGGGCGGTCGAGCTGGCCACCAAGGCGAAGGACGAGGGGGCGCTGGAGCAGCTGCGCTACCTGGTGCAGATCGACCCCGGTGGCCTCGTCCGGTTGAAGCCGAACCTCAGCCGCACCGACGTGATCGTCAGCTCCGTCATGTCCAGCCGGACCTGGTTCGACGACCCGCCGCCCGTACCGCAGCAGCACCAGCCGACGGAGGCGGACCGACTCTGCGGGCAGTGCGGCTGGTCGTCGCCCCCGGACGCGGTCTACTGCGAGCAGTGCGGCGCCGAACTGGACGCCACCGGCGCGGCCGGACGGGTCGGGACGTGACCACGGTCGACACCTCCCGGCCGCCCTCGCGGCGGGTCAGCACGACCCGCCGTGACCTGTTGCGGCTGCGGACGACCCTGCTCGTGGCGACCGCCCTGGCCCTGGCCGGGTCCCTGGCGGTCTTCCTCGGTGTCGCCCGGACGGCCGACGCCGCCGCCGGCCGGTCGGTGCCGGCGGTTCTCGCCGTCCACGATGCGCAACAGGCGCTGCGCAGCGCCCACGCCGCGGCGGTGCGCAACCTCTCCGACGGCGGGTTGGTCCTGGGCGAGCCGGGGGTGGAGTACCAGCGCCAGATCGCCGGTGCCGGCCAGTATCTGACCCTGGTGGCGGAGAACAACGCAGCCGGCGACGCCGGCACCCGGGACATCCAGACGGTCGAGGCGCTCCTGGTCACCTACACCGGTCTGATCGGGCAGGCCGACGCACGGTACCGCGACGCCGGTCTGCGGGCGCTCGGGGCCGCCGCGTTACGGGACGCGGCGAGTCTGCTGGACGACATCCTGGAGCTGCTCGACGCCCTGCGGCACAAGCAGTTGGCCGTCCTGGACGCGCAGGTGGAGACCGGCTGGACGAACTGGTTCACCGCGCTCGCCTGGCTGCTGCCACTGGTGGCCCTCGGCGTGCTGCTGCTGGTGGCGCAGCGCTACCTGGCCCGCCGGTTCCGGCGGGTGGTGAACCTCCCGCTCCTGCTGGCGACGGTGGCGACGGTGGCGATGGTGGCGATGACCTCGCTGAGCCTGCGGTCGGGCGCGCAACTCGATGCGGTCCGGGAGGACCTCCAGGTTGTCGGCACCAGCCGGCAGGAGCAGCTCCACGAGGCACGTGTCGAGGCCGCCGGGCAGCTCGCCGCCGAGGTGCGCGAACAGTGCCCGAGGGCATGCGACACCGCGCTGGCGGCGATCGACGCCGAAGCCCGGCCCGTCCCGGCGGCCTCGCCGGCCCCGGCCGCCGACCCGGACGAGAAGGCGCGGGCCGACGCCGACGCGGAGGTCGACGTGGCGGCTCGCGCGGACAGCGCGGCCGACAGCCGCTCGGTGGAGTTCGTTCTGCCGCTGCTCGCGCTCGGCATCGCGGCCCTGGTGCTCGCGGGTCTTCAGCCCCGCCTGGCGGAATACGGATACCGGTCGACATGACTCTTCGCAGAGGTTCCGCACGAACGGCGCTGACCCTGGTCACGGCACTGCTGGCCGGCGCCGGACCGGTCGGGTGCTCCCGTGCGGAGCCGGCCGGGCCGGTGATCGTCTTCGGCTCCTGGACCGGTGACGAGGAGGCCGTCTTCCGCACGGTGCTCCACAGATTCGAGCTCAAGACCGGGATCCGCGCCGAGTATCAGGGGCACCGGGACGTCAGTCAGGTGCTGCAAGCGGGGATCGAGCGGCAGCGGCCACCTGACGTCGCGGTCGTGCCGCGCCTCAACGACCTGCAACGGTACGTCAACGAGGACACGCTACGCCCGCTGGACGGCATCGCCGGGCTGACCGACGACGCCGGTGCCGCCCCGCAGTTGATCCGGGTCGCCCCCCGGTCCGGGCCGGCCGGCGAGCCGGTCGGCCCGAAACAGGTGTACGCGGTCGCCATCGCCACCCACCTCAAGAGCGTGTTCTGGTACGACCCGGCCAGGCTGGCGGAACTCGGCCAGTCAGGCCCTCCGCTGACCTGGGAGGCGCTGGTCGCCCAGAGCCGGGCCATCGAGGCCCGTGGGCGGGTGGCGTGGTGTCTCGGACTGAGCTCACCGCCGGTCTCCGGTTGGCCGGGCACCGACTGGATCGAGGACATTCTGCTGCACCAGTGGGGGCAACAGGTCTACGAGCAGTGGACCCGGGGCGACCTGAAGTGGGACTCGCCGGAGGTGCAGCGTTCCTGGCGAGCCTGGGGTGAGCTGTTGGGACTGAGGTCGTCCCGGGACCTGGCGCGGACCGGCCTCTTCTCCACCTGGGTGGAGGCGGGGTCAGGGCTCTTCACCTCGCCGGCTGGTTGTCACCTGGACCATCAGGGCTCCTTCGCAATTCACAGCTACCGATCCCTGCCGGGCGTCGCCGCCCCGGGACGGTTCGACTTCTTCCCCACCCCGCCGGTCGGTTCGTCGGACACCTCGTCGCTTCAGGAGGTCTCCGACGACGTGGCCGCGATGTTCCGGGACAGCTCGCCGGCCCGGGAACTGATGGCGTACCTCGCCTCGCAGGAGGCGCAGGAGATCTGGCGCCGGTCCAGCGGAGGGCTGCACTTCAGCCGGCGGGGGCCCGCCGACGCCCCGTCCACCCCGGTCATCGACAAGGTCGCGGCCCGGCTCGGCACCGGCACGCTGTGCCGCGACGGGTCGGACCTGATGCCGGCGGCGATGGCCACGGCCTTCGAGCGGGCGGTGCTGGTCTACGTGCAACAGCCGGACCGCCTCGACGCCCTGCTCAAGGAGCTCGACGCGGTCAGCAGCGCGGTTCCCCGCGCCGAATGGATGGACCTGGGCTGCGATCGGGCGGCGCCGGTGACCCGACGACAAGGGACGTGACGGATGACCGAACTGCAGAGGTTCCCCCTCGAATCGGGTGGCTCGGTGGTGATCGAGGTGGACGGCAGGCGCGGTATGACGCCGGCGGCCAACGCGGGCAAGGTGGTCCGGGAGGCGCGGGCGACGTTCGACCGGGCACTGGAGGAGGTACGCGACGCCGCCTCCGTCGCGCTCGCCCAGTTCCAGGCGATGGCGCACCGGCCGGACGAGGTGGAGATCAAGTTCGGGGTGCAGTTGACCGCGGAGGCCGGCGCCGTGATCGCGCGTACCGGGGTCCAGGGCCAGTTCGAGGTCACGGTGCGCTGGCAGCGTTCCCCCCACCCGCCGTCGGCGGACACCCCGGGTTCTCCGGCCGGGTGAGCCTTCCGGCCACCGGACCACCGTCGGTCAGTGGTCCGGGCACGCAGGGTTAGCTGTGAGCGATAACAGGGCCGGATGGATGCCGGGGCGCCGGTCGCTCAGGCCGGATTCTCCGCGAGATCCCCACCTCCGCCAAGAGGTTGCGGTCGCGGGTGGGTGTCTGCGCGCGGCGGCCATCTCTTGACAGGTGTGAATGTTAACGCAAACATGACTGCGTCACATGTTCGCAACGTCACCGTCACGCTTTCCGCTCGCCTGCCCCCTTCCCGGCGGAGTGGGGCCGCAGGCCGCCCCTTCTGGAGGACACATGCCACCACCCCGTGCGTCCGATACCGCCACCCGTGCGACGGCCGGCCCCGAGTCTGTCGACCGTCGACCGGCCGGCACCCGGCCCGTCGACCGCATCCGCTGGTACCTGCTGCGGTCGACCCTGGCCGCGGTGCTGGTGCTGCTCGCCGTGGCGGCCGGCCTGCCGGCGGCCGGGCCCGCCCACGCCGCACCGGCCGTGAACTACACGAACCCGTTGGTCAACCAGCGGGCCGACCCGCACATCGTCAAGCACATCGACGGCTACTACTACATGACCGCGACGGTCCCGCAGTACGACCGGATCGTGCTGCGTCGCGCCACCACGCTGCAGGGCCTGTCGACGGCGGCCGAGAAGACGATCTGGTCCCGGCACACCACGGGGGAGATGGGCGCGCACATCTGGGCGCCCGAGATCCATTACATCAACAACCGGTGGTACATCTACTTCGCCGCGGGCCGGACGGACGACGTGTGGCGGATCCGGATGTACGTGCTGGAGAACGCCAGCGCGAACCCGCTGAACGGCTCGTGGACCGAACGCGGTCGGATCACGACGCCGTGGGACACCTTCAGCCTCGACGCCTCGACCTTCGTCGTCAACGGCGTCCGCTATCTGACCTGGGCCCAGCAGGAGCCCGGCATCTCCACCAACTCCAACGTCTACATCGCCCGGATGGGCGCCAACCCGTGGCAGATCACCGGCACGGTGACCCGGCTGGTCGTTCCGACGTACGACTGGGAGACCCGCGGCTACCGGGTGGCCGAAGGGCCGGCCGTGATCCAGCGCAACGGCCGGGTCTTCCTGACCTACTCGGCCAGCGCCACGGACGCCAACTACTGCCTCGGGCTGCTGACCGCCTCCGCCACCGCGAACCTGCTCGACCCCGCCGCCTGGAGCAAGAGCCCCACCCCGGTGTTCACCAGCAACGAGGCCACCGGCCAGTACGGTCCGGGCCACAACTCGTTCACCGTCTCCGAGGACGGGCAGAGCGACATCCTCGTCTACCACGACCGCAACTACCGGGACATCAGCGGTGACCCGCTCAACGATCCGAACCGGCGAACCAGGATCCAGAAGCTGTACTGGAACGCCGACGGCACCCCGAACTTCGGCATCCCGGTGCCGGACGGAGCCACGCCGGTCCGGCTGCGGTCACACGATCTGACCACGAGCTACGTCCGGCACTACGACTACCAGGCCCGGCTCGAGTCGAACGTGTCGAACCTGGCCGACTCGCAGTTCCGGATCGTCCCCGGTCTCGCCGGTGCCGGAACGGTGTCGCTGGAGTCGACCAACTTCCCCGGCTACTACCTGCGGCACCGGAACTACGTCCTGTATGTCGAGCGCGACGACGGCTCGGCCCTGTTCGACGGCGACGCGAGCTTCCACCGCCGGGCTGGCCTGGCCTCCGCTGCCGGGCTGTCGCTGGAGTCGCAGAACTTCCCCGGCCGGTACGTGCGCCACCGCGGCGGGCTGCTCCACCTGGAGTCGGTGAGTTCGACCGCCGAGCGGGCCTCCGCCACCTTCCACCTGGAGTGATCGGCCAGCCGTGTCGACCGGGGTGTCGCCGCCGGCGCCCGGTCTCGCAATCCGAGCCACACCCACCGACCTGATCAGGAGGAACGATGACCCTCACCACCACCGAAGGACCCCCCGACGGCAGGTCGATCCCGCCGGGTCCACGCAGGAGCTCGATCCTGGCCATGCTGACCGCGTTGGCAGTCATGGCCGGTGTCGCCTTGGTCGCGTCGTCCCCGGCGCAGGCGGCGACCATCGACACCGACGCCTACTACGTCCTGGTCAACCGGCACAGCGGAAAGGTCCTCGACGTACAGGACACCTCCACGGAGGACGGTGCCGCGATCCAGCAGTGGTCGCGTAACGACGGCGAGTGGCAACAGTTCCGGTTCGTGCCCTCCGGCGGCGGCTACTACCGCCTCCAGGCCCGGCACAGCGGCAAGGTCGTGGACCTGTGGGAGTGGAACACCGCCGACGGCGCCGAGTACCGCCAGTGGCCCGACCTCAACGCCACCAACCAGCAGTTCCAGGTACTCGACTCCGCCGGTGGCTACGTCCGGTTGATCAACCGGCACTCCGCCAAGGCCCTCGAGGTCTGGGAGTGGTCGACCGCCGACGGCGCCCGGATCAGCCAGTACGCCGATCTCGACGGCGCGAACCAGCAGTGGCAGCTGGTCCGCCTGGGCACCGGCGGTACGCCGCCACCCGGCACCGGGTGCGGCAGCGGCTCGTACCAGGCCGAGGCCGTGCTGAACGGGAGCACCTGGACGGCTCGTAACGGGTCGTCGACCGTGTACTCGGGATCGAGCATGCTGTCGGCCATGCAGGCGGCGGTGAACTCGCTGTCGGCGGGGCGGACGTCGAAGCAGCGGGTGGTGGTCCGTGGCTCCGGGTCGATGAGCGCCGGTTCCCGCCTGTCCCTGCCGTCGTACACGACGCTCGCGGTGTGCGGCACGATCAACGTGACCGGGTCGGGCTCGGGTGACTACGCGCCGGTGTACTCGCGGGGCACCACCGACGTGGAGGTGCAGAACCTGACGTTGACCGGGTCGCCGCTGTACGGGATCTTCATGCGCAACGTGAACAACCTGACCCTCGGGCAGATCGACATGCGGCTCTCCGGTGGCCTGGGGGTGCGCGTCGACAACCATGGCGGGGACCGGGCGGTGAAGGTGCGCAACGTGCGCATCGACAACGTCTACGTCTCGGGAACCGGTGCCCACGGGGTGGAGACCTACGGGGTGGACGGCCTGACGGTCGGTACGGTCACCGCGCGCAACACCGGCTATTCCGGGCTGCTGCTCAACGACACGATCAACGCCACGGTCGGCACGGTCGACGCGCAGGGTGCCGGAACCGGGACCGGGTACGCGGCGTTCCGGATGGCCAACCGCAACGGCAGGGTGGGCAACTCGTACCCGACCAACATCCGGGTCGGCAACGTGATCGCCTCCGGAGGCGCGCGGGGGATCTTCTGTGTCTCGGAGTCCGGTGGCGCGGTCATCGACCGGGTGACGATCTCCAACACGGGGAACAACGCCATCCTGGTGGAGAACTGCTACAACGTGACCATCGCCGGGGTGTCCGGCACGGTGACGGGCGGGGGTGAGGTGCGGATCGCCGCACGGTCGGAGTTCCCACTGTCCTCCGGCATCCGGTTCCAGAACCTGACCGTCACCAACACGAACATCACCCAGAGCCCCTGCGGTGGGGCGAACAACACGATCAGCAACGTGACGCGGGTCAACTCGTCGCTGAACTGGTGCTGAAACCGGCTCTCGCATCTCGCGCGGCCCACCGGCGGCTACCCCCGCCGGTGGGCCGTTCGCGTGTCCGGGTGATCGGGTCCGTCACACCGGGTAGCCGGAAGTGTGTCGAAGGTATCCGGAACGCGCCGCATGAAAACTTGATTCGTTCCAGAAGAGTCGGCTAGGTTCGTCGCATGACGGGCGACTTCGAGGCACAGCTACGGGCTGTCTCGTTGCGCGTGACCCGGCCCAGGTTGGCGGTGCTCGCGGCGCTTCGCGACCACCCGCACGTCGACACCGACACCGTGATCAGGCTGGTCCGGGCCGGCCATCCCACCGTCTCCCACCAGGCGATCTACGACGTGCTGCGGGCACTCACCGACGCCGGTCTGGTGCGGCGCATCCAGCCCGCCGGCGCGATCGCCCGGTACGAGTCCCGGGTGGGCGACAACCACCACCACATCGTCTGCCGCTCCTGCGGCGTGATCGCCGACGTGGACTGCGTCGTCGGCCGTGCCCCCTGTCTCACCGCCTCGGACGACCACGGGTTCGTGGTCGACGAGGCGGAGGTCGTCTACTGGGGCACCTGCCCCGACTGCGCGACCGAACGCACCACCCAGTGATCCAGGTCGGAAGGGAAGCACATTGAGCAACGCACCACAGGACAACGCGTCGTCCAGCGCCCAGGGCGTGGACAAGAAGGCGGCGGCCGGCTGCCCGGTCGCGCACGATTCCGTGACCGCGCACGGCAGTGAGAGCGAGAACCCGGCGATCGACTCGCCGACCGCGAAGACCGGCGGTCGTCCGCGTACCAACCGGGACTGGTGGCCCAACCAGCTCGACCTGTCGGTGCTGCACGCCCACTCGTCCAAGGGCAACCCCCTGGGGGAGAACTTCAGCTACGCCAAGGAGTTCACCAAGCTCGACGTCGAGGCGCTCAAGCAGGACATCACCCAGGTCCTCACCACCTCGCAGGACTGGTGGCCGGCCGACTTCGGCCACTACGGCGGCCTGATGATCCGGATGAGCTGGCACGCCGCCGGCACGTACCGCATCGAGGACGGTCGTGGCGGGGCTGGCGACGGTGGTCAGCGGTTCGCTCCGCTCAACAGCTGGCCGGACAACGCCAACCTCGACAAGGCCCGCCGGCTGCTGTGGCCGGTCAAGCAGAAGTACGGCCAGCAGATCTCGTGGGCCGACCTGCTCGTGCTGGCCGGCAACGTCGCCCTGGAGTCGATGGGGTTCAAGACGTTCGGCTTCGGCTTCGGTCGCGAGGACGTGTGGGAGCCCGAGGAGATCTTCTGGGGCCCGGAGGACACCTGGCTCGGCGACGAGCGCTACGCCTCCGAGAAGGAGATGACCGCTGGCGTCGGGGCGACCGAGATGGGTCTCATCTACGTCAACCCGGAGGGCCCCCGTGGCAACGCGGACCCGCTCGCGGCGGCGCACTTCATCCGGGAGACCTTCGCCCGGATGGCGATGAACGACGAGGAGACCGTCGCCCTCATCGCCGGTGGCCACACCTTCGGCAAGACCCACGGTGCCGGCATCGCCGACGACCACGTGGGCCCCGAGCCGGAGGCCGCCCCGCTGGAGTCGCAGGGCCTGGGCTGGCTGAGCACCCACGGCAGCGGCAAGGGCGCGGACACGATCACCAGCGGCCTCGAGGTGACGTGGACCGACCGGCCGACGCAGTGGAGCAACCGCTTCTTCGAGATCCTCTTCGGCTACGAGTGGGAGCTCACCACGAGCCCCGGCGGCGCGAAGCAGTGGGTCGCCAAGGACGCCGAGGCGATCATCCCGGACGCCTACGACCCGGCGAAGAAGCACAAGCCGACGATGCTCACGACCGACCTGTCGTTGCGCGTCGACCCGGCGTACGAGAAGATCTCGCGCCGCTTCCTGGAGAACCCGGACGAGTTCGCATTGGCGTTCGCCAAGGCCTGGTACAAGCTGCTGCACCGCGACATGGGTCCGGTCAGCCGCTTCCTCGGGCCGTGGGTCGCCGAACCTCAGCTGTGGCAGGACCCGGTGCCGGCCGTCGACCACGAACTCGTCGGTGACGCCGACATCGCCGCCCTCAAGGCGAAGGTGCTGGAGTCCGGCCTCACGACCGCCCAGCTGGTCTCCACCGCCTGGGCCTCCGCCGCGAGCTTCCGGTACACCGACAAGCGTGGCGGTGCCAACGGTGCCCGGATCCGTCTGGAGCCGCAGCGTAGCTGGGAGGTCAACCAGCCCGAGCAGCTCGCAACGGTGCTGGAGACCCTTGAGGGCATCCAGCGGGAGTTCAACGACGCCGGCGGCGCCAAGATCTCGCTCGCCGACCTGATCGTGCTGGCCGGCTCGGCCGCCGTCGAGAAGTCGGCGCGCGACGCGGGCGTCGAGGTGACCGTGCCGTTCCGCCCGGGCCGCACCGACGCCACCGCCGAGCAGACCGACGTCGAGTCCTTCCGGGTCCTCGAGCCGCGCGCCGACGGGTTCCGCAACTACCTGCGGGCCGGGGAGAAGACCCAGCCGGAGGTGCTGCTCGTCGACCGCGCCTACATGCTCAACCTGACCGCGCCCGAGATGACGGTCCTCGTCGGCGGCCTGCGGTCCCTCGGGGCCAATGTCGGCGGCGCGCGGCACGGCGTCCTCACCGACCGGCCCGGCGTGCTCACCAACGACTTCTTCGTCAACCTGCTCTCCCCGGGCACCCGGTGGAAGGTGTCGGAGTCCGAGGAGCACGTGTACGAGATCCGGGATCTGGCCACCGACGAGGTGAAGTGGACCGCCACCGCGGTCGACCTCGTCTTCGGTTCCAACTCCCAGCTGCGGGCCCTCTCGGAGGTCTACGCCAGCCAGGACGCGCGGGACAAGTTCGTCGCCGACTTCGTCGCGGCCTGGACCAAGGTCATGGAACTCGACCGGTTCGACCTCTCCTGATCCCACCCGGCGAGCCCCGGTCGATCCGCAGTGATCGACCGGGGCTCGCCCTTTGCTGAAGAGACGTCAGGCGCTGGTCGGGGCGACCAGTTGCTGGGTCGCTCGGGTCATCGCGACATGGCGGTCGACCGCTGGCTGGGCATCGAGCTCAGATCAGAAACGCATCCGTGTACGACGGCGAGATCGCTGCTGCGGATGGAGGTCGGCACGTTGGTGTCCGAAAGTACGGCCCGGATGACGGGCTCGGCTTCCGCCGCCGCGCGTCGGTCAGTTCCTGGGCTTCGCGCAGGACGATGTGCGCGAACGGACCGGTGAGCCGGTCCCGTGCGGTGCCGGGCAGCGCGGCCTCGTCCACGAGGACGTCCCGCAGGTGCTGCTGATACCGCACCGCGTCCCAGATCGCGTCGCGCGCCTCGCTGTGGGGTGTGCCGTGAACGGACCGCCGTCCCCGCCGAGGAGCGGCAGGTTGGCCCGGCGTGCCACCGTCCACAAGGCGACCGGTAGGCCTCTGACCTGCGGATTTGTGGTATAACAAGGATAGCTCTAAATCGATGTAAACGATTCTATTTCGGATTCGTTCCCCACAGTGCCCGGTCACCGGCCGGGCCCCGTGGCGCGCCGATCATGGCTCGTCGTCGCTTCCCCGTGCCCCGTGCCCCGTGCCTCACCCACCCCGAAAGGTAGGTTCGATGTCACCTTCGTCCCGTCTCCGCGCGCTGGTGGGATCGGCGCTCGCCGGCCTGTTGGTCGCGACGGTGCTCGCGGTGCCCGGCACCGCCACTGCCCGCGCCCCCGACCTGACCGCCCAACCCGTAGCCGCTGCCGTGCCGCAGGCCCCGGCCCGGCAGCTGGCGCCTCTCGACATCGACGACAGGGATGCCGCGCCGGCCAAGCTGCGCCGGCCATCCGCTCCCGCCGCGCCCAAGGCGGCCCGCAAGGGCACGAAGGCGGTGGTCACCTGGAAGGCGCCGAAGGCCAACGGTAGCCCGATCGACGGCTACGTGGTCACGCCCTACCGCAACGGCAAGAAGGCCAAGGCCAGGTCGGTCGACGCCGCGAAGACCAGCACCACGCTGAAGCTCCCGTCGGCGAAGGGCACCTGGACCTTCACGGTCGCGGCGCGCAACGCCGCCGGTGTCGGGCCGGCCAGCAAGCGCTCCGCCCCGCCGAAACTGCTCGCCCTACCCGGCGCGCCGAGCTTCATCGCGGCAACCGCCGACGTCACCACCGCGGTGGTCAGTTGGCGCCCGCCCATCTCCGACGGCGGCTCGCCGATCATCAACTACGTCATCTTTCCCTACATCGGCGCGGTGCAGCAGCCGTCGCAGACGGTGCCGGCCGCGCCGCTCACCGCCACCGTAGGTGGCCTCACCGCCGGTACCACGTACACCTTCAGGATCGCCGCGTTGACCGCCGAGGGGCTCGGGCCAGAGTCCGCGCCGTCGCATCCGGTCATCCCGAACGAGTCGCCGTGGGTGTTCTGGACCGGTGCCTCCGCCGCAGTCGGCGTGGCCTTCAGCCACCGTGTCTCCGTCTCTCGGGGCCGGGCCCCGTGGACGTTCTCGATCACCTACGGCGCCCTGCCGCCGGGACTGCTGCTCAACCCGAACACCGGCAACATCTCCGGCATCCCGACCGCGGCCGGCAGCTTCGCCTTCGTGGTCCGGGTGGTCGGCAGCACCGGAGAGATCGGCAGCCGGCTGATCACCATCCCGGTCACCCCGGCCCCGGACATCGTCATTCCGTCCGTCCCGCTGGGCGAGGTGGGTGCGCCCTATTCGCTGCGGCCCGTGGTGGTCGGTGGGGTCGCCCCGTACACCTGGTCGACCGCCGGTGGTTCGTTCCCGCCGGGGCTGAGCCTCAACCCGAACACCGGCGAGATCAGCGGCCGACCCACCACGGTCGGCACCTTCGGCTTCGACCTGCGGGTCACCGACAGCGCCGGACTCAGCGACGTCCAGCAGGTCCGTCTGGTGGTGCAACCGCAGACGGTGATCACGTTGACCGCCAGCGCCGCCGCGGTCAACTTCGACAGCCCGATCACCCTGACCGCCCAGTTCGGCCCCGGTGAGGCCGAGGGGACGGTGGCCATCTTCGACCGGCAGCGCACCGGGATCACCGCCAACCTCGGCACCGAGACCGTCAGGCTCAACCGGGCGACCTTCACCCTGAAGCTGCCCGCGTTCGGCCTCAACCAGCTGTTCGTGACGTACGACAGCACCAACACCAATGCCGTGGCCACCTCCAACACCGTGCCGGTGCAGGTGAACGGCCTACCCGGGCAGTTGCTCATCGACCAGTTCCGGCAGTCGGGCGTCGCCAACATCCCCGGCCAGTACGACCAGTACGTGGTGCTCTACAACAACACCTCGATCCCGATGCAGCTGCCCGGGATCAAGGTGGAGGCCCCCGGCGGTGTCGTGGTCGAGATCCCGGACACCGAGACCACCATCGGACCCCGGGTCGGCTACCTGATCGGCACCGCGAGATACAGCGTCGCCATCCCGGCCATCCCGCCGGACCTGCTGGTGCCCACCCTCGGGCCGGTGCCGAACACCGGTGGCACCGGCCTGCGGCTGCGGGTGCCCGATGCCGCCGGCACCGTCACCGACGCGGCCGGCAGCATAGCGGGTTACTTCACCGGCACTCCGCTGCCGGCGTTCAGCAGCCCGCCGACGGTCCCGAACGCCTGGGTGCGGCTGCGGGTCCGCGGCACGCCGCAGAACACCCCGGACAACCTGACCGACTTCCGGTTGGTGTCCACCGTCCTAGGGCCGATCAACGGGGTACCGTCCGCCCTCGGCTCACCGTCACCACTGCGCCAGGTCGGGCCGTTCGAGCAGAGCGCCCTCCTCCAGACCACCCTGCTCGACCCGAGCAAGGCCGTCAACGAGTCACCGAACCAGCAGGTCGTCGACGCCACACCAGCCAGCCCGAGACGGCTGATCATCCGGCGGGGCATCACCAACCGGGGCGTCACGCCGGCAACCCTGGTGCGGCTGCGCATCTCCACGCTCAGCCAACCCAACGGCGCGCCCAGGCCGGGCCTGCCGGACCCGCCCAACCCGGCGCAACTGCGGCTGGTCAACCCGGACACTCCGACCTCGACGTTCATCGTCGGCGGGCGGTCGGTGACGGTGCAGAACCTCCGGATGGACGCGCCGGCGCAGGACCCGCCGGGAGGTGGGCTCTCCACCACGCTGACCGTGTCGCTGCCGCTCGGGGGCCTGGCCCCTGGAAGTACCGTCTACGTCGCCCTCGCCTTCGAGGTGGACCAGGGCGGCAGGTTCTGGGTCGGCTGGGACGTCGAGGCCATCGGCGGCGGGCCGGTGCTCCCGCCGGGCGCGGTAGCCACGGCGGCCGTCACCGCCACCAAGGCCAAGGCGGCCAAGAAGGCCGACCAGCGGGCGGCGAAGAGCCGCAAGCTGACCAGCCTGCAGGGCGGCCTGCGCTGAGCCGCTGACCTGTCCGAGCAGGACCATGCGCCGGGTGGGGGGTCGCGCCCCCACCCGGCGCCGTCCGCGCACTCCTGCTGGCACGGCATCCACGACCTGCCGGAGCCGGCCAGCCGGCGTCGTCCGTTCGCCCCTGTACGGCGCGCTCCGCGCGCCCCTTCCCGCACGAGGGATGAAATGCCAGCACGATCCGCCTACGGGCTGCACATCCGGGGTCTCGACGAGGTCGCCGAACTGCCCACCGTCGCCCGGCCACCGGCAGGCAGCCACCCGGTGACCGTGCGCCAACGCCACGCCACACCGCCGCCACCGACACCGCTGGACGGCTACCGGCTCGTCCGGCGGCTCACCGACGGCCGCACCCTGGCACTGGAGCGGCGCAGTGGTGACGCCACGTTCTACGGACCAGCCCTCGCGGCCGACGTGCTCGCCCACCCGTACCTCGCTCCGGTCGCCGTCGTCGTCAACCGCTGGGCCGGGCGGGAGACCTTCCACGCCGGGGCGTTCGTCCACGCCGGCCGGGCCTGGGTGGTGCTCGGTGGCCGTACCGCCGGCAAGAGCACCCTGCTCGCGGCGCTCGCCGCCCGGGACGTGCCGGTGCTGGCCGACGACATCGTGGTCTGCGACGGTGGCGACGTGCTCGCCGGGCCGCGCTGCGTCGACCTGCGGGAACCGGTCCCCGGCCTCGGTTTGCCCACCCGGGCGGTCCGCGACGCCACCCGGCTGCGGGTCACCCTCCCCGCCGTCGCGCCCCGGCTGCCGCTCGGCGGCTGGATCTTCCTACGCTGGGGCGACGCGCCCGCGCTGACCCCGGTCGGCCCGGCCGACCTGCTGAGCCGCCTCGCCGCGCGGCGTTCCCTGCCCGAACTGCCCTCCGACCCGGCCGTGCTGCTCACGCTTGCCGGCAAGCCGGGTTACGACCTGACCCGCCCCCGGGACTGGGCAGCCCTCGACGCCACCCGCCGGCTACTCTGTGTCGCGCTCGCTCCTACCGGAGCCCGGCCGTGACCGTCGCCCCCGGTCTCGCCCTGCGTTGCCTCGCCCTCGACGACCTGGCCGTGTCCACCAGCGACCTGCTGCGCCGCCACGGCGTCGACAGCGTGCTGCTCAAGGGTGCCGGCCTGGCCCGCCGGCTCGGCACCGACCGGCTCTACGCCGACGTGGACCTGCTCGTCGCGCCGGCGACCATCGTCGCCGCACAGGTCGCCCTCCGTGCCGCCGGATACCGGCCGGCCCGGCCCCCCGACCTGTACGACATCGACGCCTCCTGGCACGAGCAACCCTGGACCACGCCCGGGCCGGCGTCGCTGACCGTGGACCTGCACCGCGGCTTCGCCGGGGTCGGTGACCACGACGAGCTGTGGCGATCGCTGCGCGCCGGAGCGCAGCACCTCGACCTGACCGGCGGGTGGGTGCTGGTGCCCGACGACGCCGGCACCGCCCTGCTTGCCGCCCTCCACGCCGCTCACCCCGGACGCGTCGGCAAACCCGCCCGGGACCTGGCCCGCGCGCTGGAAGTGCTGCCTCCGCACGCCTGGGAGGCTGCCGGTCGGCTCGCCACGGACTGCGACGCGGGGCCGGCGTTCACCGTCGGGCTCCGGGTGCTGCCGACCGGCGCGGCGGTCGCGACGCGGCTCGGTCTGTCGTCGACGCCCGGCCCGTCGTCCACGTGGCTCTCCGCCCACGGGGCCACTCCCACCGCGGTCACTCTGGCCCGGATGGCGGAAGTGTCCGGGTCACGTGACCGCCTCCGGCTTCTCGCCCGCCTGGTACTGCCGTCACCGGCATACCTGCGGCAGGGCTACGCAGGGGCGCGTCGCGGCCGGTGGGGCCTGCTGCGGGCGTACACCCAACGGGCCGGCCGGCACGTGCGGCAGCTGCCCCGGGCGCTGTCGGAGCTGCGGACCGCGCGGCGGCGGCACCATGACTGACCCCGTACGCGCCCTGCGCGCCCTGGCCCGGGTGACCCGCCGGCACGGGCCGCTCGGCCTTGCCCTGACGGTGTGGACGCTGCTGGCCTGCCGGCGGGTACGCCGCCAACTCGCCCGGGGCGGGCTGGACGCCGTACGCCTCCCCGCGCCCCCGCCCGGCGGCACCGACATCCTGGTCCGGGGCGCGCTGCGCCGGGGCGGCGGCAACTGCCTGGAGAGCGCACTGGTGCTCCAGCGCTGGTTCGCCCGGCGACGGGTGGCGCGGACCGTGGTGATCGGGGTCAGTGCGCCGGGCGACGGCTTCCACGCCCACGCCTGGCTCGACGGTGACCCGGACCCGCACCGGCACGAGCTGGCGGAGATTCTGCGTCGCCCCGTCCCGTCGTCCTGGTTGCCCTGACCTCGCCACCGACCGCGCTGCTGCCCCACCGTCGCCGCCGGCCCGATGGCGCTCCGCTGCGGCTGGTGTCAGAGGCGGTCGAGCAGGTCGGCGGCCTCCAGGTCGGCGAGGAAGGCTCGCACGTCGGCGTCGGCCCGCTCCCGCCCGACCGGGGCCTGCCCGGCCAGCACCTCCGTCAGTTCGGCGGCGGTGGCTCCGACCAGCAGGTGCGGCCACAGCAGCGCGGCCGAGCGGTCCAGCGCGAAGTAGACCGACTGCCGGGTGTCCAGCAGCACCGCCTCGTCGCCGGCCGCCCGCCAGGCCACCCGGTCGCTGCGGACCCGGTAGACGGGCGCGGTGTCGGTGTTCACTTCGGCACCTCCAGGGTGTCTTCTCGCGTCGGAGCCGGCCGGTCGGCCAGCCACACCTGCTGCACCAGCGCCGCCGTCCGCGGGTTGACCGGCCAGCCCGACCATTCACGGCGCAGCGCCGCCACGTCCACCAGCGAATCGTCGACCCCACCGCCGTCCCAGGCGTGCACCACCTCGCGGGTCGCCGCCCGGAAGAACACCTCGTCGAAGGTTGCCTTGCGGCGGGGCGCGACGATCAGCGGCGGCAGGGAGGCGTCGGTGATCGCGGCGAGAAGCTCCCGCCGCGACGGTGACCGAAGCCCGCCGTGGTGGGCGGTCAGCGCGGCGGCGAACCCGTCGTCCAGCAGCGGCGTCACCGCCAGCACGTCGTTGTCGGTGGCGACCGCGGCCAGGCTGGCCCGGGTCATCGTCAGGTCGCGGCGGCGCAGGTGCCAGGCGATCCGCCCGGCCAGGCGGCGCGGCTCGGCGCGCTGCTCGGCCCGGAACGCGCGCCGGGCCTGCCGCGCCACCTCCGGGCGCAGCCACGGGAACGGGGCCGGCTCCCGGTGCCGCAGGCGGGCCCGCAGCCGGCCCAGCCGGACCCGCACCGAGCTGGGACGCCGCCGCCAACCCGCCAGGATCTGGTCCCCGCCCACCCCGGTGAGCAGCGCACCGCCCCGGGCCAGCTCCACGATCGGCAGGTGCAGGTGCCGATTCGGCGGGTGCACCTGCCCGTACCGGGTCAGCAACCGGCGGGCGACGGGCCCGACCAGGTCCAGGTCGTCGCCGGCCTGGAGGATCTGCCACTGCCGGGCCAGACCCAGCTCGTCGACAACCCGGTGCTGCCACGGCGACTCCTCGGCGCGGGGTGCGTCGGTGAACCGCCAGGTGACCGGCACCGGGTCCGGCAATCCCTCCCGCCGCGCCACCCGGGCGGCGATCGCCAGCACCAGCGAGGAGTCCACCCCGCCGGAGAAGCTGACCAGGCAGGGCGGCCGGCGCAGCGCCGGCAGCACCGCCTGCTCCAGGGCGACCAGCGGCGCCGGTGCCGGGCCGGGCCGGGCGACCGGCGGGCGCGCGACGGGATCCAGGCCGAGCACGATGCCACACGCCACGTCGCGGTCGGTGGGGCGCATGGGTAAAGGGTCAGTCACGGGTCAGCACCCCTCTGCGTCGGGCGAACCACAACGCGCGGTCGAACATCCAGGCGGACACCGGCAGCAGTACGGCGGCGGTGCCGGCCAGCACCGTCGCCGCCCCGGCCCAGCCGCCCCCGGTGAGTGCCTGCCGCAGCCCGTCCAGCGCCACCCGGGTGGGCAGCACGGCGCACACCGGGTGCAGCACGTCGGGCAGCGCCGAGATCGGGAAGTAGGTGCCGGACAGGAACGACAGGGCCACCACGAGCAGCCGGGCCGCCGGGTCGCCGTGGCCGACCGCGACCGCGCATCCCATCAGCACCATCCCGAACGGCAGCGTGCACAGCGCCGCGAGGGCCAGCACGACCACCACCCCGAGCCAGTCGGCGTCGCCGACGTGCAGGCCGAAGAACCCGGCCAGCAGGGCCAGGTACACCCCGGCGCGCAGTAGCGCGAAGGCGAACGGGTACCCGACCAGCCCGAGCCCGAGCCCCCAGCCCGGCACCGGCTGTGCGGCCAGCAGTTCCAGCATCCCGTCCCGCTGCTCGGCCGTTACCCGGGCGACCACCTGAACTGTCGCGGCCTGGATCACCAGCAGGAAGACGATGCCCACCGCGACGAAGTCGAAATAGCTGGCCGAGCGGGCGAAGTCGACGGTCGGGGCCGGCATGAGCACCCGGGACACGAACAGGAAGACCAGCAGGTTGAGCAGCCCGAAGAGCAGGTCCAGCAGGAACGACAGCCGCAGCCCACGCCGCTCGGCCAGGTCCCGGCGCAGCAGGGCCAGCACCGCGCGCCCGCCGGCCCACCAAGGCCCCGGTGCACCACGGGCCGCGTCGGCTGTGCCGGGGACGTCGACCCGACCGGGCCCGCCGGGGTTTGCAGACCGTCTCGTCCGGCCGCCGGCCGGGCTCCCGGAGACCGGGGTGCCGCTGGCGGATGCGGCGTGCAGGTCACTGCTCATCGGCGTACCGGCATGGGCAGTGTCTGGTCGCACCGGGCTCGGTCGGATTCCAGGTGCGAGGCGAGCACGCAGGTCAGTCCGGGGCGGCGGTCCAGTGCGGCCCAGAACAGTGCCCGCGTTGCGGCGTCCAGGGACCGCCCGGGCTCGTCGAGCAGCAGCACCGGCGGGTCACCCAGCAGGGCGCGGGCGACGCTGATCCGGGCCCGCATCCCGGCGGAGCACCGCTGCGCGGGTGTACGGGCGTACTCGGAGATGGCTAGTTCGTCCTCGACTCGGGCGACGGCCGCCGCCGCTTGCCGGGTGGGTAGCCGCATCCGGGCCACCAGCATCAGGTTGTCGTGCCCGGAGAGGCGGCCGTAGAGGGTCTGCTCCGGGGCGAGAGCGACGCCGACCAGGCGGCGGGCCGCAGGTGTGCCGGCCGACTGCCCGGCGATGGTCGCCCGGCCGGTGCTCAGGGCGAGGGTGCCGGCCAGACAACGCAGCAGGGTCGTCTTGCCGGCACCATTGCCGCCGGCCAGCAGTAACCGGGTGCCGGGCGGGACCTCCAGGTCGAGCCCGGAGAAGACCGGGCGTCGTCCGAAGGCCCGTCCGGCACCGTCGAGTCGCAGCATGTCGGGGGCAGTGGTCGACGGGGAGGGTCAGATCGAGCCCTCGACACCGGACTGGCCGTCGGCGTCTGTGACGCCGGGGAAGCCACCCTTGGTCAGCTCGGCCAGCGTGCCGAGCCGCCGCAGCTGCGGCGGCTGGTAACCCTGCGGAACCTCGTGCGGCGGTGCAGGAAGAGGAGTAATATTCATTAAATACCCCATGGTTGATGGAAACGGATATACCGATGGTAACACCACCAGTGGGGACGTCCTACTCTCAGCCTTTCTCCGCGCCCTCGGCCGCGTCGCGGACGAAGTGCCGTTGGAAGATCACGAAGATGATCGCCACGGGAATGGTGGCGAGCAGCGCGGCACCGAGCTTCAGCGGGTACTGGGTGCCCTGGCCGAGCGAGCCGCTGACCAGGTCGGCGAGCCCGCGCGGCAGGGTGAACAGGTCCGGGTCCTGCACGGCGACCAGGCTGTGCGGGAACTCGTTCCAGGACCCCTGGAACGACAGGATCGTCAGGGTGATCAGCGCCGGCTTCGCCATCGGCAGCACCACCGACCAGAAAGTCCGGAAGATGCTCGCCCCGTCGACCCGGGCGGCCTCCTCGACGCTGACCGGGATCGACTCGAAGAACTGCTTCATGATGAACACCCCGGCGGCGTCGGCGAGCAGCGGAACAACCAGACCGGCGTAGCTGTCGTAGAGGCCGAGCTGGTTGAGGACCAGGAACTTGGGGATGAGCAGCACGACGCCGGGCACGGCCATGACCGCGATGATCGCGGTGAAGACCCCCGCCCGGCCCCGGAAGCGCAGCCGGGCGAGGGCGTAGCCGGCGAGGGAGTCGAGGAACACCCGCCCGATGGTGACCAGGACGGTGACCAGCAGCGAGTTGCCGAGCCACAGCGGAAAGGCGGTGCCGGCGAAGATGCGCTCGAAGCCGTCCAGGACGAGGGGATCCGGGACGGGGGAGAGCGGGTTGGCCGCGGCGTCCGGTTCGGTCTTGAGGGAGTTGCCGATCTGGATCACGAACGGGTAGAGGAACACCAGTCCGAAGAAGACCAGGGTGGCGTAGCCGAGGAACCGGCTGGTCAGGATGCGCAGTTCGGCACCGGCCCGCCGTCGTGGCGGCACCGGGTGCGGGGCCGTCATCGGGGGGATCCTTCCGCACGCCCGGGTCGACGGGCGGAGTCCGCGTCATCGAGGCCGGGCGGGCGGCGTCGCCACCGGCCCCGTCGCGGCGTCGGATCGTCCCGCTCGGCCACGATCCGGCGTTGGATCAGGGTGAACCCGATGATGATCAGGAACAGGACGAAGGAGATCGCCGCCCCGGAGCCGTAGTCGAAGTCGCGGAACGCGGTGCGGTACGACAGGTAGGCGGGGGTCAGGGTGGTCTTGGCGGGATCGCCCTGGCTCATCACGTACACCTGGTCGAAGACCTGCCAGGAGCCGATCAGGCCGAGGGTGAGCACGAGGAACGTGGTCGGCCTGATCAGCGGCAGGGTGACGTGTCGGAAACGCTGCCAGCGCGTGGCGCCGTCGAGGGTGCTCGCCTCGTCCAGCGTGGCGGGCACGTTCTGCAACGCGGCGAGGAACATCAGCATGAAGGTGCCGCTGGTGGTCCAGACCACCAGGGAGATGATGGAGACCATCGCGACGCTGGGCCCGGCGAGCCATTCCCACCAGCTCAGGCCGAACGGCCCGCCGCCGGTCAGGGCGGCGGGCGCGGCGTCGACACCGACTGCGCCGAGCAGGATGTGCAGGACGCCACGGGAGTCGGCGAACCACTGCGGTCCGGTTATGCCGAACAGGCCGAGCAGGGCGTTGACGGCGCCGGAGTTGGCGAACAGGAACAGGAACACCACGCTGATCGCCACCGAGCTGGTGACCGAGGGGAAGTAGAAGGCGGTGCGGAAGAACGCCTTCCCCCTGAGCATCCGGTTGTTGACGACCAGCGCGAGCCCCAGGGCGAGCAGGGTCTGCGCCGGAACGACGATCACCACGTAGTAGAGGTTGTTGCGCACGCTGGTCATGAAGTCCCGGCGGGCCAGCCCGTCCTCGGTGAACAGCCGGGTGTAGTTGTCGGCACCGACGAACGGCACGTCGCCGGTGAACGGGCTGCCCTGGCCGTTCCAGGCGGTGAGGCTGACCCACAGCGCCATCAGGATCGGCAGCAGCAGGAACAGGCCGAGGATGACGATGACGGGCGCGACGAACAGCCACCCGGCGACGGCCTCGTCACCCCGCACCCCGAGCCGGCCCCGGCGCGGGGTGCGGGGTGACGAGGTGGCCGGCGCGGTCCCGGTGTCGAGTGCCATGACCCTCTCCCTCGCTCCGGTGACTCAGCCGCCGAGCGCCGCCCGCGCGTTGCGGTCGAAGCTGTCCAGGATGGCCTTCGGGTCCGTGCTGGCCAGGCCCTGGAGTCCGGTGTCGAGTTCGGCCAGGACGCTGTCCATCCGGGGAGCGTTCACCGGACCCTGCGCGTACGCGGCGCCGTCGATGAACGGCCTGTCGGCAGGGAACTCGTTGGTGTAGCGGTCCCGCACGGACTGCCGTGACGGCATGACGCCGAAGGCCCTCGCGAACGTCAACTGCTGATCGCCCCTGGTCATCGCCTCGACGAATGCGACGGCCTGCTCCTTGTGCCGGGACTTGGCGGCGATGCCCCAGCACTGGGTGAAGGACAGCGTTCCCTTGCCGCTGGGCCCGGCCGGCAGCTCCACGATCCGGTACTTCACGGTCGGGAAGTCGTTCTGCAGGGCTCCCTTGATCCAGTTCCCCTCGATGGTCATCACGGCGGCACCCTTGCCGAAGGCCTCCCCGGACCAGCCGGCGTCGAGCTGCTTCGGGAAGCGGGCCAACCCTTCGGTGAGCAGCGACTTGACGTACGTCAGGGCGGCGACGTTCTCGGCGGTGCCGGCGGTGGGCTGACGGCCGTCGTCGCTGAGCAGCCAGCCGCCGTTCTGCACCAGGAACGCGCCGATCCGGTCCCGGGTGTCGCCGAGGGCGAGCGGCACCAACCCCGCGGCCTTGATCTTGCGGCTGGTGGCGGTGAGCTGGTCCCAGGTGGTGGGGATGTCGGCCTCGCCCAGCCCGGCCTTCGCCCACAGGTCGGTGTTGATCTGCAGGGCGAGGGTGGAGAAGTCCTTCGGGGCACAGTAGAACGTGCCGTCGTAGGTGAAGGTGGTGCGCAGGCTGTCGTAGAAGTCGGTGTGGTCGCTGATCCGGTCCCCGTACGGTTCGAGGGCGCCGACGCTGGCGTAGTCGGCGAAGCGGGCCGCGTCGACGTAGAACACGTCGGGTGGGGTACCGCCGGCGAGGGCCTGCCCGAGTTGCTGGGTGAGGTCCTGCGCCGGGGTGACCGTGGCCTGGTTGCCCGATGCCGTGGCCCACGCGGCGGCGGCGTCGCGGACGGCCTTCGTCTCGGCGTCGCCGGACGAGCCGATGAGGATCCGCAGGTCGGCGGGCCCGGTGTTCTGCGGTGCGTCGGCGGTGGGGTCGTCGAAGCCACTGCCGCAGGCGGTGAGCAGCGCGACGGCGGTGAGGCCGGCCGTCGCAGCCCGGACGAGGACGTGGGGTGCCATCTGATTCTCCTGGGGAAGGGGGACGGGGAGTCAGGCGGTGTGTCGCAGGACCAGGTCGGGGCGCAGCAGGAGGTTCCGGGGGGTGCGCTGCGGCCCGTCGAGGACGTCGGTGAGCAGGTCGACGCAGCGGGCGGCGGCCTCGCCGAGGGGCTGGCTGACGCTGGTCAGGCCGACCGCTGCGGCGACCGGGGTGTCGTCGAAACCGATCACCGGCACATGCGGATGCGCGCCGCTGTCCCGGGCGGCACGGTCGACGCCGCTGTCCCGGTCGACGCGGCTGTCCCGGGCGGCTTGGACGGCACCGAGGGCGAGGGAGTCACTGGCGCAGACCAGCGCGGTGGGCGGGGCGGGCCGGGCGAGCAGTTCCCGGGCCGTCCGCTCGCCCTGGGTGATGCCGTCGTCGGTCTCGGCGTCGAGCCCGGCGGGGTCGAGGTCGCTGGCGAGCAGGGTGCGTCGCCACCCGCTGCGCCGGTCGTCGCCCACCCCGGAGCCACGGGGCCAGCCGATGAACCCGATGCGGCGGTGACCGGCCCGCACGAGGTGTGCCGTGGCCTGCTCGGTGCCGGCGGCGCCGTCGACGTCGACCCAGCAGTGCGCGTCCGGGTCGTCCCACGGCCTGCCGAACGTGACGAAGGGGACCGCCCGGTGCGCGAGCCAGGCGGTGCGCGGGTCGCCGTGCTTGGTGCCGGTGAGCACGAACGCGTCGAGGTCGTAGGCGCTGAGCAGGTCCTCGTAGGTGGCGATCTCGCCATCGTCGTCGCCGGCCGTGTAGATCATGACCCGGTAGCCGGCCGCCTCGGCGGTCTCGGTGAGCCCGTGGAGGAACCGGTCGAGCACGGAGCCGTTGATGCCGTCGCGGGTGGGTTCGATCCGTACGGCGATCAGCCGGGAGCGGCCGGTACGCATCTGCCGGGCGGCCTGGTTGGCGCGGTAGCCGAGGGTGGTGATGGCCTCCAGCACCCGTTGCCGGGTCTCGGGACGCACGATGTGCGGGGCGTTGAGGACGTTGGACACGGTCTGTCTGCTGACCCGGGCGTGCCGGGCCACCGTCGCGATGGTGACCTTCCCAGCCATTCCTCACCTCTCGCACTCGCACTCTTGAACGATCCCATCGGAGTGGGGCAGGATTGGAACGTTCAAGTTGCTGAATTGTTTCGCACTCTGCACCCCCCGCCGAACGTCTGTCAAGGCACCGGCCCCCCACCCCAGCCCGAGGAGCCGACGTGACCGAACGCCTGCAACCCCTGCTGCACGACCTCGTGGGGCTGGTGCTCGCCCCGGCCAGTGTGCTGGGGGACGCGGCCGGACAGATCCGCCCGGTCGGCGTCCAGGGCGCCTTCCACGCCGACACCCGGGTGCTGTCCCGGGCCGAGTTGCGCGTCGACGACCATGAGCCGGAGGCGCTGACCCACGGCGCGGCCGGGCCGAACGGCGTACGGTTCGTCGGCCTCGCCCGCCGGCTGGGCGACCCGGGCCCCGATCCGAGCGTCCGCGTGGAGCGCACCCGTCATCTGCGATCCGACGGACTGTACGAGGAGATCCGCGTCGTCTCGACCGCGTCGGTCGCCGTCCGGGCCACCGTCGACCTGCACCTCGCCTGCGACCTCGCACCGATCGAGCGGGTGAAGTCAGGGGCGGCGACCACGCCCGTGCCGGCGCAGGCCGGTGCCGTCGACGAACTGGCGTGGTCCGGTGACGGCGTCGCCGTCGGGGTCGTCGCGCAGGACGCGGAGGTACGCCCCGACCCCGCGCGCCTGCGGTGGCGGATCGACCTGCCGCCGCGTGCCACGACCACCCTGCGCTGGCGGCTCACCGTTACCGACCCCCGTGCCGTGGTCACCCGGGCAGCGGCCGCGGCGACCTGGGCCGAACCGACCGTTCACGCCGACGACCGCCGGCTGACCCGGCTCCTGCACCGTGCCCTGGCCGATCTGACCGGGCTGCGCCTGGCCGACCCGGTCGATCCGCGTGACGTCTTCCTCGGCGCGGGCGTGCCGTGGTTCCTCACCCTCTTCGGTCGCGACAGTCTCTGGGCGGCCCGGATGATGCTGCCGCTGGGCACCGACCTCGCCGCCGGAACGCTCCGCACGCTGGCCCGCCGGCAGGGCGGGAAGACCGACCCGGTCACCGCAGAAGCGCCCGGCAAGATCCTGCACGAGCTGCGCCGGGACGGGTTCTCCCTGACCGACACCGGGCTGCGGCTGCCGCCGGCCTACTACGGCACCGTCGACGCCACCATGCTCTGGATCAACCTGCTGCACGACGCCTGGCGCTGGGGTCTGCCCGCCGATCAGGTCACGCCGCTGCTACCGCACCTGGAGGCCGCGCTCGGCTGGCTCGCCGAGCACGCCGACGCCGACGACGACGGCCTGGTCGAGTACGTCGACTCCACCGGCCACGGCCTGTCCAACCAGGGCTGGAAGGACTCCGGGGACGCGGTGCGCTTCCGCGACGGTCGCCTGGCCGCCGCGCCGATCGTGCTCGCCGAGGTGCAGGGCTACGCCCACGAGGCCGCGACGAACGGCGCCGCTCTGCTCGACGCGTTCGGCCGCCCCGGCGCCGACCGGTGGCGCGACTACGCCCGTCGGCTGGCCGATCGGTTCCGCGCCACGTTCTGGGTCGACGGGCCACACGGGCCCCAGCCAGCCCTGGCCCTCGACCGCGACAAGCACCCGGTCGACGCGCTGACCAGCAACATCGGTCACCTCCTCGGCACCGGCCTGCTCGACGCGGCGGAGGAGGGCCAGGTGGCCCGGCTGCTGGCCACGGACGCGCTGGCCGGCGGCTTCGGTCTGCGCACCATGTCCACCGACGACGCCGCGTTCAGCCCTCTGTCGTACCACTGTGGCTCGATCTGGGCCCACGACAGCGCCATCGTGCTCGCCGGCCTCGCCCGCGCGGGTTTCCATCCGCAGGCGCGCGGCCTCGCCGATGGTCTGCTTGCCGCCGCCGAGGCGTTCGACTACCGGCTGCCGGAGCTGTACGGCGGTGACGACCGGGCCCTGCTCGGCCGCCCAGTGCCGTATCCGGCCGCCTGCCGGCCCCAGGCGTGGTCGGCGGCTGCCGCCGTGCTGCTCCTGCAGGCGGCGACCGGCCTCTACCCGGACGTCCCGTCCGGCACCGTCCGCCTCGCCCCGCTGGCTGGCCCCGACCTGGGTGCGGTCTCCGCCCAGGGGCTGCGCGTGGCGGGCAGCCCGGTCACCGTGACGGTCGACTCGGCAGGAGCCGCCACCCTGACCGGCCTGCCCGGTGGTCTGCGCCTGGTCGCCGCGACGGTGCCCGCCGCACGGACCGGAGCCGAGTTGTCGCCGTCGGGTGCCGCAACGCCCGGCACGGACTGAGGCCACTGCCGATTGCTGCCGGGCCCGGAGAGGGCCGCAGCGCCACCGCCGTCACCCAGGTCGCCGCCACCCGCGTTCGCGGACGGCCCGCCACTGCACGCGGCGGCTACCGTAGCCGGAGATCTGCCACCTCGGGGAAGCCGTACCAGGACAGCCGGAAGGCCGAACCGGCCTCGGGCACCACCGGGAAGTCACCCCAGGAGGTGGCCTGCGCGCCGGGCGCGAGGAGGAAGGACTCCCCGGGCCGGTGTGTGGCGCACCAGCTGTTGTCGGGGCCCACGGACCGGCCGTCGGCCAGGGTGATCCGCGAGGAGGTGCGGTCGTCCTCCGCGGTGGGGCAGCTCAGCGGCCACGGCACCGCGGAGTCGTTGCGGTAGGTGACGTTCAGCCGCAACGATCCGCCTCTGACCTCGGCGTTCACGAGCGTCACCCGCATCGACGCCTGGTCGTACACCGGCCGGTCGAGGGGGTACGTGCGGGGCCGGTCGGGCTCCTGTGGTTCGGAGCCGGTGGCGTCGGAACCGGTGGTGTCGGGATCTGCGGCGTCGGGGTCGGCGGCGTCGGGATCGGCGGCGTCGGGATCGGCGTCGGAACCGGCCGGCCCGCCGTCGGCGCGGGTGGGGGAGTCGGTGGAGCGGGGGTCACCGGGGCCGGCGAGGTGGAAGCCGCCGACCGCCCCGACGATCGCCATGAGGGCCAGCACCGCGACGAAGGCCAGCGTGCCCAGGTGCCGTTTCTCCATCTGGCCTCCCGTGTCGTCAGGTGATGGCGCGACCGTAGCACCGCCGATCTCCCGGTCACGGGTCCCGTGATTCGCAACCGCGCTCCGGAACTGTGTCCGAGAGTTTCGGATGCGTCGGTCCCACCCGGCGGTGCCGGCGGGTCCCACGTCGGGCGGGTGGTCGGATGACCGTCCGGCACGACCGGGCTGGCGGGGAGGCAGGACGGACAAGATCGATAGTCGCCGATAGTTTCCGGAAGGTGTTGACACCCGAATGCCGGTCCGCGGATGCTGTCGCCATCGACATTCGTCGACTGATGTCGATCCGGGTGACCGCCACCACCGGCCCGGTCCTCCGGCCCCGGGACGACGGGCGGCCGAACCCGCCGGGCGGCACGAACCGCGCGGCGTGCCTCGCCCCGTCGCGTCGGGCCCGCAACCGGCCCACCGATCCTCACGAGGAGGAGACCCCATGACCGACGAACCCGTCCCGAGGCGTCGCGGGCGCGGCCGTCTCAGGCTGCTCACCGCCGTCGTCAGTGCCGTGGCACTGGTCGCCAGTTCGGTGCTGCTGCCCGGCACCGCCCACGCGGCCGTGACGTCGAACCAGACCGGAAACCACGGCGGCTACTTCTACTCGTTCTGGACCGACAGCGCCGGAACGGTCTCCATGGAGCTGGGCTCCGGCGGCAACTACAGCACCTCGTGGCGCAACACCGGCAACTTCGTCGCCGGCAAGGGCTGGAGCACCGGTGGCCGCCGCAGCGTGACCTACTCGGGCAGCTTCAACCCGTCCGGCAACGCGTACCTGACGCTCTACGGGTGGACGACCAACCCGCTCGTGGAGTACTACATCGTCGACAACTGGGGCACCTACCGGCCCACCGGCACGTACAAGGGGACGGTCACCAGCGACGGCGGCACGTACGACATCTACGAGACGACCCGCTACAACGCCCCGTCCATCATCGGCACCGCGACCTTCAAGCAGTTCTGGAGCGTACGCCAGGCCAGGCGCACGGGCGGCACCATCACCAGCGGCAACCACTTCGACGCCTGGGCCCGCAACGGCATGAACATGGGCAGCCACAACTACATGATCATGGCGACCGAGGGCTACCAGAGCAGCGGCAGTTCCAACATCACGGTGGGTAGCTCCGGTGGCGGCGGCGGTGGCGGTGGTGGCGGTGGCGGTGGTGGCTGCACCGCCACCCTGTCGGCGGGGCAGCAGTGGAGCGACCGGTACAACCTCAACGTCTCCGTGTCGGGCGCGAGCAACTGGACGGTGACGATGAACGTCCCGTCCCCCGCGAAGGTCCTCGCGACCTGGAACGTCAGCGCCAGCTACCCCAGCGCCCAGGTGCTGACCGCCAGCCCGAACGGCAACGGAAACAACTGGGGCCTGACCATCCAGCACAACGGCAACTACACCTGGCCGTCGGTCTCCTGCAGGACGGGCTGACCACACCGCGACGGTCGAGGACGGTCGACGCCCACCCCTTCCGCCGAGGGGTGGGCGTCCCGCCGGGGCGGTAGGTGTCCCGCCGAGGCGGTGGACGCGCCGGTCACCAGGGGCAGGGGGCGTAGTCCTTCAGGAAACAGCCGTACAGGTCCTCACCCTGTTCGCCGCGGACGATCGGGTCGTACACCCGGGCCGCGCCGTCGACCAGGTCCAGCGGGGCGTGGAAGCCGGCGTCCGCCAGTCGCATCTTCGTCGGGTGGGGTCGCTCGTCGGTGATCCAGCCGGTGTCCACGCTGGTCATCAGGATGCCGTCGGTCAGCATCTCCTGGGCGCTGGTGCGGGTCAGCATGTTCAGCGCGGCCTTGGCCATGTTGGTGTGCGGGTGCCCCGGCCCCTTGTAGCCGCGCGAGAACTGACCCTCCATCGCCGACACGTTCACCACGTACTTGCGCCGGGCCGGGGCCGCGGCCATCGCGGGTCGTAGCCGGCTGACCAGCACGAACGGCGCGGTCACGTTGCACAGCTGCACTTCGAGCAGCTCCACCGGGTCGACCTCGTGCACCCGCTGCACCCAACTGTTGACCGGGTCGAGATCGGGCACCAACCCGCCGGCGTCGATGGCGGTGGCCGCCGCGATCCGTTCGGGCGAGGCGGAGCCGGTGGTCAACGCCAGGGCGGTGAGCGCCTGCGGGGTGATCGGGGTTGCCTGGGACCCGATGGTCAGGCTGCCCGCCGCATCGCCCCGGCCGGCCGGGGCGGCGAATGTGATCATCTCCGGCAGCGGGCCGTCCGGCAGGGCCGCGGCCTCCGCGGCGACGAGATGGGCGTACGCCCCGGGCGTGCGGCGGACGGTCTGCGCCGCGTTGTTGATCAGGATGTCGAGTGGACCCTGTTCGCTGACCGAGTCGGCGAGGGCGATGACCTGGGCGGGATCGCGCAGGTCGATCCCGACGACGCGCAGGCGGTGCAACCAGTCCCCGCTGTCCGGCATGGCGGCGAACCGGCGGACCGCGTCGTGCGGAAACCGGGTGGTGACCGTGGTGTGCGCGCCGTCGCGCAGCAGCCGCAGCGCGATGTACATGCCGATCTTCGCCCGGCCGCCGGTGAGCAGGGCGCGCCGGCCGGTCAGGTCGGTGCGGGCGTCGCGGCGCTGCCGGTTGAGGGTGGCGCAGGGCGGGCAGAGCTGGTGGTAGAAGGCGTCCACCTCGTGGTAGCGCTGCTTGCAGACGTAACAGCCACGCGGCTTGTGCAGGAAGCCGGCCGTGGCGCCCTCGGTGGGGGAGGCGAGTGGGATGCCCTGGGTCTCGTCGTCGATCCGCCCGGGGGCGCCGGTGGCGGTTGCCTCCGTCACCGCGCGGTCGGCCGTCGCGATCAGATCCCGTCGCTCCTCGCGCCGCCGCTGCTTGATCATCTTGTAGAGCCGCGCGGTGGCCCGCTGCACCCGCACCACGTCGGGGTGGTCGTGCGGGAGGTCCTCCAGCGCCTCGAAGACACCGAGGCAGATCTCCAACCGGCCGCGGTCGATGCCCTGGTGACCGTTTTCGCTATCGTTGTCCGCCGTCATGCCGTCGCTGTCTCATCCCGTGTCCCGCGCCGGAGTTGCCCGGCCACCCCAAGTCCGACCCGGAACTGTACGCACCGCACGTCCCGCGGCGCATCCCGCGCCATACCCGCCCGCTCGGGGATTGTGAACGCGTTACCGGTTGGTAACGATGTCGTGCCATGGACTCCCCTCTCACCCTGGTCGGACTGCCCGTCGCCCTCGGCGTGATCATGCTCGGCCTGGGTCTCGGGCTGACCCTGGAAGACTTCCGTCGGGTGGCGCAGCATCCGAAGGCCGCCGTCATCGCGCTGGTGTGCCAGGTGCTGGTGCTGCCGGCGCTCTGCTTCGGCCTGGTGCTCGCCTTCGGCCTGCCGCCGGAGCTGGCCGTCGGCATGATGCTGCTGGCCGCCTCTCCCGGCGGCACCACCGCCAACCTCTTCAGCCACCTGTTCGGTGGGCACGTCGCCCTGAACATCACCCTGACCGCGATCAACTCGGTGCTCGCCGTGTTCACCCTGCCGGTCGTGGTCAACCTGGCGGCGGCGTACTTCCTGCCCGATGCGGGGAGCATCGGCCTGCAGTTCGACAAGGTGCTGCAGGTGTTCGCCATCGTGCTCGTCCCGGTCGCGATCGGCATGCTGGTCCGGGGGCGGGTGCCCCGGGTCGCCGAACGCCTCAACCGGCCGGTCCGGGTCCTGTCCGTCGTCGTGCTCGTCGCGGTGATCATCGGTACCGTGCTCAGCGAGCGGGAGAACATCGCCGACTACTTCGTCGCCGTCGGCCTGGCGGTGCTGGCGTTCAACGTGTTGAGTCTCGCGGTCGGCTACGGGGTGCCCCGGCTGGCCGGGGTCGACCGCCGCGCCGCGACGGCGACTGGGTTCGAGATCGGCATCCACAACAGCACCCTGGCCATCACGATCGCGCTCAGTCCGGCGCTGCTCGACAGCACCCGGATGGCGATTCCGGGGGCCGTCTACGGCATCGTCATGTTCTTCACCGCCGCCGCCTTCGGCTACCTGGTGACGCGCGTCGGCAACCGGTCGGCCACCGACTGAGAAGGTTCGTCGCCCACCCATCGCGCCACCCACCGGCCCGCGACCCCACCGCCGGCCCGCGCCCGGCCCGCCACCCCGCCCGGCCCGCCACCCCGCCCGGCCCGCCACCCCGCCGGGCCCGGTCGCCCGTCCGGCCCCCGTCCGACCTGACGTTGCGCGACCGTCATACCTAGAACTACTATGCATTGCAGTTCTAGGGATAGGGGGGTGGATGTACATCACCAAGGACCTCGTCGCGGCATCGGCGACGCCGCTGGTGCTCGGGATCCTCGCCGACGGCGAAAGCTACGGCTACGCGATTCTCAAACAGGTCAACGAGTTGTCCGGCGGGCAGCTGGAGTGGACCGACGGTCTGCTCTACCCGCTGTTGCACCGGCTGGAGCGGCTCGGTCACGTCGAAGCGACCTGGCAGACCCCGCCCGGGGGGCGCCGCCGCAAGTACTACCGCATCACCGACCAGGGCCGGGCCGAGCTCGCCGAGCAGCGCCGCCAGTGGGCCACGGTCGTCGACGCCCTGCGGGGCGTCTGGAACGCGACACAGTCCATCCGGCCGATCCCGGCGCCGGCATGGGAGGGATGACTCGATGACCACCGACAGCGACACCGACCTGGAGGCCCAGATCGCCGAGTGGCGGGCCTACATGCACCGCCGCCGGGAGCTGAGCCACACCGACGCCGAGGAGCTGGAAGACCACCTTCGCGGCCGCATCACCGAGTTCACCGAGGCGGGCCTGCGGGCCGACGAGGCCTTCCTCATCGCCGTCAAGCGCATGGGCACCCTCGACGAGCTGTCGCGGGAGTTCGCCCGCGAACACTCCGAGCGGCTGTGGAAGCAGCTCGTGCTACCCGGGGAGCCCGAGGCGCCCACCGCCCGCTCCCGTCGCGAGTTGCCGGTCATGGTGCTCTGCGCGGCCGTCGCGGCCCTCGCGATCAAGGTGCCGGGCCTGTTCGGTCTCCACCTGACCGACGAGAACGACGCCAGCTTCTACGCCCGCAACCTCAGCCTCTTCGCGCTTCCGGTGCTGGCCGCCTACTTCGCGTGGCAACGCCGGGTCGGCCCGCGCGTCATCGGGGTGCTGGCGGCGCTGTTCGTCCTCGGCGCGGTCGCCGTCAACGCGTACCCGTTGGACGACGACTCGCAGTCCATCGTGCTCACGGCGATCCACCTGCCGCTCGCACTGTGGCTGGTCGTCGGGATCGCCTACGCCGGCGGCGACTGGCGCTCGGACCGACGGCGGATGGACTTCATCCGGTTCACCGGGGAGTGGCTGATCTACTTCGTCCTCCTCGGATTGGGCGGAGGCGTTCTCACCGCCTTCACGCTGGGCACCTTCGAAGCCATCGGCCTCGACGCCGAGGGGTTCGTGCAACAGTGGCTGCTGCCGTGCGGCGCGATGGCCGGGATCGTCGTGGCGGCCTGGCTGGTGGAGGCCAAGCAGAGCGTCATCGAGAACATGGCACCGGTGCTGACCCGCGTGTTCACCCCGCTGTTCGCGGCCACCCTGCTGGCCTTCCTGGTCGCCTTCGTGTGGACCAACAACGGCATCGACGTCGAGCGGGACGTGCTCATCCTCTTCGACCTGCTGCTGGTCATCGTGCTCGGCCTGCTGCTGTACGCCATCTCCGCCCGCGACGTGGCGACCCGACCCGGTCTCTTCGACCGCGTGCAGCTCGCGCTCGTCGTCATCGCGCTGATCATCGACGTCATCGTGCTGTTGGCGATCACGGGCAGGATCACCGAGTTCGGCCTCAGCCCCAACAAGAGCGCGGCGCTGGGGGAGAACGTCATCCTGCTCGCCAACCTGGCCTGGTCGGCGTGGCTGTTCCTCGGCTTCGTCCGCGGCCGGATGCCCTTCGCCCGCCTGGAACGCTGGCAGACCCGCTACGTCACGGTGTACGCGGTCTGGGCCTGGACGGTCGTCCTCGTCTTCCCGCTCGTGTTCGACTTCGCCTGAGCCGCACCTTCCGGCCCGCTCACCCTGCTGTGGCAGTGTGGGCGGGCCGGGAGGCACGTCGGCGGCGTCCCCAGCCCCGGCCCGTGCACCCGTGCGCGCGGTAGGGCGGAACCGGGTCTCCGGTGTCAGCGACGGCCGCCGGGCCGGCGGGTCAGGGCCAACCCGAGACCGATCATGCCCACCCCGAGGAACAGGTGCAGCCAGTTGTCGGCGTCGTTGAGGGGTACGAAGTTGGCGGCACTGTCGTGGTCGACGACCAGGCCGTACAGCCAGAGCAGCAGATAGATCGCGCCGCCGCCGATCAGGAAGGCCCGGGCGCCGGAGACCGTCCGGGCCAGCGCGAGCCCGGCGACGCCGAAGGCGAGATGAACCAGGTTGTGCAGGATCGACACCTGGAACAGCCCGAGCAGTTCCGCCCCGGACTCGTGCCCCGCGAACTGCAGGTCGTCGTAGTTGGTGGTGATGCCCGGAACGAATCCGAGCGCGCCGATCAGGAGGAAGGCGATCCCGACGACCTGGGCGGCCGTGCGGACGGGATGCTTGCGTGCCGTCGTCGTGCCGGATCTGCCTGCCATCGTTCCTCCACCTTCATCTGGGCGGACTCGTCGTCCCATCTCACCAGGTCGTTTCTCACCAGGTCGTTTGGCTGCCCCCACCTACCCCGGCTGCGGCCGTCCATGCCGAGAAGCGGGAATGCGCGAGCCGAGCCGTGGGCGGCAGGGCAGCCGCCGTGGGGCGAGGGCCGCCGGTGGACGAGCCCGTGTCGCCACCGGACGCCTGTTCGCCGCCCGAGCGGGTACCGGTCCTGCGGCCGGCGTCGAACGGGGGTCTGGTATGGGCGGACGACACGCGATCGGATCGCTGCTGGGGGCGCTGCGCCGAACCGGTCCCGCCCCCGTCCCGGTCCCCGGCGGGCCGGTGCTCCACGCGGCCTCGGCGGACCTCCTGCTGCGCGTGCTCTGCCACGAACTCCGTACGCCCGTCAGCACGCTCACCTCGTTGACCCGGGCGCTCGCCGACGAGGCGCGGCCACTGGCCGGCGACGACCGGCGTGCCATCTCCGCCCTCGCCCGTGAGCAGGCGGAACACCTGCACGGCCTGCTCGCGGAGGTGGCGGTCAGCACCGGCGTCCTGGCCCTGGCGACCTGCTGGGAGGACCGTCTCGTCCCGCTGGCGGAGATCCTGCCGGCCGTCGCGACCCTCGTGCCCCCGGAGCGCCGACGGATCGAGGTGACCAGGAACGCCGGTCACTGCCGGGTCCCGCAACGCCGCACGCGGCAGGTGCTGACCAACCTGGTGGAGAACGCTCTACGACATGGCCCCGCGGCGGGAGCGGTGGGCATCGTCGCGACGCGACGCCGCTGCGGGCTCAGCATCACCGTCACCGACGAGGGACACGTCGACGACACCCTGCTGGAGGCGCTGGGTCGGTCCGTCCCGAGCGCCGGACTGTCCGGGCTGGGACTGTGGATCGTCCGTCAACTCCTCGCCGCCGACGGCGGTGCGGTGCGGCTGCACCGGCTGCGGCCCGGGGGAGTCGCGGTGGAGGTGGTGCTGCCGCACGCGCTGCCGGCGGGTTGACCCGGCGGGGCCGCCGGTTGGCCCGGATGGGTCACCGGTGCGGGAACGCCCTCGGTACCAGTTCACGGCCGAGGAGGACCACGTGTTCAGCCACATCAAGGACCTGCAGTTCGAGGCCAAGCCCGACGGGCCGGACGCCGCCTTCGCCCGTCGCCTCCAGGAGATCCTGGGCGGCAAGTGGGGCGAGATGACCGTCGCCAACCAGTACCTCTACCAGGGCTGGAACTGCCGGCTGCCCGGCAAGTACAAGGACCTTCTGCTCGACGTCGGCACCGAGGAGATGGGCCACGTCGAGATGATCGCCACCATGATCACCCGGCTGCTCGAGAACGCTCCGCTGTCGCTCCAGGAGGCCGCCGACGACAACCCGATGGTCGGCGCGGTCTACGGGGGGTCCAACCCGGCGCACCTCATCCACGGTGGTGGCGGGGCGATGCCGACCGACAGCAACGGCGTGCCGTGGAGCGGATCCTTCGTCACGGCCAGCGGCAACCTGATGGCCGACTTCCAGCTCAACGTGACCGCCGAGGCGCAGGGTCGGCTCCAGGTCGCGCGGTTGTTCAACATGACCGACGACCCGGGTGTCAAGCAGATGCTGCGCTTCCTGCTGGCCCGCGACACGATGCACCAGAACATGTGGATGGCGGCCATCGAGCAGCTCAAGGAGGACGGCCTGGAGGAAATGCCGGTGCCGGACGCCTTCCCCGACTCGAAGGAGTTCAACGACGAGTTCAGCTACACCTACCTCGACTTCTCGCCCGGTCAGGGTGCCGCCGAGGGGCGTTGGGCGTCGGGGCCGACCCCGGACGGCAAGGGCGAGTTCCGCTACGACCACAGTCCGCGCGCCCACGCCCCCGAACCGGTCCTGGCTCCGGGCGACCCCCGTCTCTACGGCACCAACCCGGGCCTGGCCGGCAGTGTCGTGAACAAGGTCAAGAGCAAGGTCACCTGACGCCCGTACGTCGGGCCGCCCGCCCGTCGCGGGCGGCCCGGCGGCACCACCCGCCCCAGGAGGTGTACCGTGACCGATCTCGTGCTGCGCCCGCTCGCGGACGCGTTCATGCAGGTGGGCGTCTACGTCGCCGTGATGGTGGCGTTCTTCGGCTGGCTACGCTGGCGCTACGGCGACGGGGTCACCAGCGCCCTGACCCGCCGGCCCCGGCTCGGCCCGCTCGTCGGTGCCCTGCTCGGGGTCACCCCCGGCTGCGGCGGCGCGATCATCCTGATGCCCCTGTACGCCCGCGGCCGGGTCTCCTTCGGCACCGTCGTCGGGGCCCTGGTCGCTACGATGGGCGACTCGTCCTGGGTGGTGCTGGCCTGGAATCCCCTGTTCGCCCTCCAACTGCACGTGCTGCTGTTCGTCGTCGGGCTGGTGACCGGATACGTCGTGGACGCCCTCGGCATCGACCCGGCCCGCACCGCCCGCCCCGCCGGGTGGGGCACCGGCGTGGTCGCCCGGTCGGGCACCGGTGTGGCCGCCGGGTCCGCCCGTGTGCCGCAACCGGCGTCGCCCGCCTGCTGCGGCCCCACCAGGGCCGCCGGTCGCGGCGGGCCGGCGGGAACGGCTGCCGCCGCTGACCTGCACTGGGGCGCCCTGCTGCCCCGGGTGCCGGCGTCGACCGCCTTCTGGGGGCTGACCACACCCGCCTTCGCCGTCTCCGTGCCGGTGGTCTTCCAACTCGTCGATCCGACCGCGTTGACCCGCACCCTCGGCGGCCTCGACCCTTACCTGGCCCTCGGGGTGCTCGGCACGCTGACCGCCGCGCTGATCTTCGCCGCCGGTCGGGGCCGACTGGCCGACGAAACGCTGGAGACCGCCCAGCCCCGCTCGGTCGGCGCGACGCTGCGGCACAGCGCGCACGAGGCGTCCTTCGTGACCGTCTGGGTGGCGGTGGCGTACCTCGGCTGGCAGCTCGTCACCGGCGTCACCGGCTTCGACGGCTCGCAACTGGCTCTCGCCGGGCTGGCCGGCGTGCTGGTCGGCGCTCTGGTCGGTCTGATCCCCGGCTGCGCCGTGCAGATCGTCTTCACCGGCCTGTACACCAGCGGCGGCCTGCCGCTGCCCACCCTGGTCGCCAACGCGATCAGCCAGGACGGCGACGCGCTCATCCCGCTCGCCGCCCTGCGCCGGCGCTCCGCGGTCACCGCCACCGTGATCACCACCGTGCCCGCCCTGGCCGTCGGCGCCGCCCTGCTCGTCCTCCTGTGAATCCGGCCCGAAGGAGCGAACCGATGTCCCGCGTCACCGTGTCCGATCCCGCGCTGTCGCGCACCCGGCGCAAACTCGTGGCGTTCGCCGTGCTGGCGGTCGTCGCGGTGGTGGTCGGGTCGCCGGCCTGGACCGTCGCGGCCCTGGTGTCCACCAGCCTGGCGATTCCCGTCGCCGTGGCCCTCGACGGCGGCGGGGCCCACCTGCGGGACCTGCTGCTGCCCGGACCCGCCGCGAGCAGCGTGGTGACCACGCCCGGACGGCGGCGCTGACACCGGCCCCGGCCCCCACGTCCGGCGGCTCAGTCGGCGAGCAGCCCGGCGTGGCCGGCGAGGGCCGCGGCCTCCGCCCGGCTGGACACCCGCAGCTTGCGCAGGAGCGCGGCGGTCATCCGCTTGACGGTGCGTTCGGAGACGTGCATCTGGTCGGCGATGTCCAGGGTGCTGCGGCCGGCGGCGATGGAACGGAGCAGGGCGCGTTCCTCGGTGTCGAGGTCGACGGTCGTGGCCCGGCCGGGGCGCAGCAGGGCGCGGAGCAGAGCACCGGGTAGCACCGCCCAGCCGTCGAGAACAGCCAGCAGTGGGGGCAGCAACTCCTCCGGCTCGGCGGTCTTGGGCAGGAACGCCTCGGCGCCGGCCCGCAACGCCTCCAGCGCGGGTGCGGTGTCGTCGTCGCCGGACATCGCGACGACCCGTACCCGTGGGGTGGTCCGCCGGATCGCCGCGACGGCACGGATGCCACCCGGCGGGGGCATGTGCAGGTCGACCAGGGCCAGGTCGGGAAGGCACCGGCCGACCAGGGAGGCGGCGGCTGCGGCGTCGCCGGTGGAACCCACCACCTGCGCCCGCCCGTCGGTGGCGGCCGGCAGCAGCAGTTCGAGGCCGCGCAGGAACAGCGGATGGTCGTCGACGACGGCCAGCCGGATGGCGGGAGGCCGGTGCATGTCCGTCCTGTTCCCGAATCGATGTCGATCATGCTGGTTCGGAGACGGGCAGGTCGGATCACCATGGCTCGGCGGGCGTGGTGGCGGCTTCGTGCCGGGGTCTGTCATGATCGGGAAGGTGACGACCCGTCGCCCCTCCCGACGCCGCACGCCGCACGCCGTGCTCGCCATCGCCGCGATCGTGGCCCTCGTCGCCGTCGCCGTGGTCGTGGTGCCGCTGCTGCTGCCGCCGGGCCCGCGTCCGCTGTTCCAGATGCCGGTGCCCTGCGGCGAGACGTGGCGGCTGAGCACCTACCCCGGCCACGACGACTACGACGTCGACCTCGTTCCCACCCGGGGCGAGGCATGGGGGCAGCCGGTGCTCGCCTCCTACGAGGGCACGGTCACGGTCGCGGGGATCAACGGCTCGCTGGGTGGGCGTACCCCCGAGGAGCCGGAAGGTCCGCGTGGACGGGGCGGCGGCTACTGGGTGAAGATCGACCACGGGGGCCGGTGGGAGACGCAGTACCTGCACCTGCTGGAGCCGCCGCTGGTGCGGGAGGGCGAGCGGGTCACCCGGGGCCAGCAGATCGGCAGGGTGGGCAGCACCGGCAACTCCGGCGCCCCACACCTGCACTACGAGCAGCGCCAGGGCTGGACGAAGGTGGAGACCTGGTTCGACGGGCAACCGTCGGGCATCACCACCGACGACCGCGAGTACGTGCTGAACCGCAGGAGCAACAACTGCTGAGCCCGGGTGCCGGGCTCCCGGCACCCGTCTGTTCGGACATCTGAATCTTCACGCCCCCGACTGTGGTTATGATTCGGACGATTCGCTTCAAACGGGGGCATAAATGCGAAGAAGTCTACGTCGTCGATCGGGCGGGCAGGTCCGCGCGTGCCTGGCTGCGCTGGCCGTACTCCTCACCGGGTCGGCGGCCACGACCGCCGGACCGCCCGCACCGGACCGGATGCGGCTCGCCGCCGCCGTCGGTCCCGTCAACCCGGTGGCACCCGCACTGAGCTTCGGGGTGATGACCGAAGGCGACGCGACCGTCATCAGCGCCGAGAACGACGGCACCATGGCCGTCGGCGGTGATCTGCGCTTCGGCACCTACCAGCTCGCGCTCAACTCCTCCGGCTCGTTCGTCGCTCCCGGCGACACCGTTCCGACCTCGCTCGTGGTCGGCGGCCGGGTGGACTTCGCCGGCAGCGTGCCCGGCTCCCGACTCCAGGTGCTCCGCAGCACCTATGCCAAGGTCGGCGACCTGACCGGCACCGTCGTGCGGGACACCGACAACAACGGAGCGCAGGTCAACACCCGCATCCTGCCGAACGCGGACTACAACGCCACCCCGCGGGTGGAGTTGACGACCCGGCAGGCGCCGAGCAGCGTCGGCCCGACCTCGCCGATCGACTTCGCCGCCGCGTTCGAATCCTTCCGCGGCACCGCCAACGACCTCGCCACCTGCGACAACACGGTGGTCCTGCGAACGCCCAACGGCGACGAGCTGCCGCGACCCATCCCGCCAGGCAGCAACGCCGTCGTGACGCTCGCTCCCGGCGAGACCAACGTGCTGAACCTCAGCGCCACCGACCTGAACAACATCGCGATCCTGACCTTCGCCGACCAGCCCACGGCGAGCACGCCGCTGCTGGTCAACGTCGACACCACCGGGGTCGGCGACGACTTCACCTGGAACGCCGGCAACTTCGCCGGTGTGGGCGGCGAGCAGGCCCGCTACATCCTGTTCAACTTCCCGACCGCGACCCGGATCACCCTGCCCGGATCGTCGGCCACCATCGAGGGCACCATCTACGCCCCGAGCGCCGACCTGGTCGACCTCTCGGCCAGCAACACCGAGGGCAGCATCATCACCCGCACGTTCGAACACCGCGGCGGTGAGGTGCACTACTTCCCGTTCGACACCACCCTGTCCTGCGGCGGGGACGCGACGCCGTCCATCACCGTGGTGAAGTCGTCCACGACCACCGAGATCACCGAGGTGGGGCAGGAGGTGCCGTACCGGTTCCTCGTCACGAACACGGGTGGGGTGACGCTGTCGGAGGTGTCGGTGACGGACGTGCAGGCGCCGCCGGCGTCGAACGACGACCTGGGGCCGGTCACGTGTGCGGCGACGGTGCTCGCGCCGGGTGAGAACACCACCTGTACCGCGACGTACACGGTGGCGCAGGCGGACCTGGACAACGGTGGGGTCACCGACACCGCCACCGCCTCCGGTACGCCGCCGGGCACGACCACGCCGGTGGTGTCGCCGCCGTCGACGCTGACCATCCCCGGCGGGGAGCCGACGTCGTCGATCGCCGTGGTCAAGTCCGTCACCCCGACGGTGGTGGCAGCGGCCGGGGACACCCTCGCCTACCGGTTCCAGGTGACCAACACGGGCGACACCCCGCTGAACGAGGTGAGGGTGGGCGAGACCGCCTTCTCCGGCACCGGTGAGCTGTCGGCTGTCACCTGCGGCGCCCCGCCGGTGCCCAACGGCAGCGTCACCCTCGCCCCCGGTGGCAGCGTCACCTGCACGGCCACCTACCGGGTGACCGCTGCCGACGTGGCCGCCGGCCGGATCACCAACACGGCCACCGCGACGGGCGTCCCGCCGTCAGGTCCGGCACCCGTGTCGCCGGAGTCGACGGCCACCGTCCGGGTGCAGGGCAAGCTGCCGGTCACCGGCGGGTCGTTGCTGCTCCCGCTGGTCGCCGCAGCCCTGGTGGCCCTGACCGTCGGCACGACCCTGCTGCTGGCGGGCCGCCGGCGCACCGCCCGGTGACCTGACCGGTCAGGGTTGCGGGGCGGGCTCCGGGGTGCGGGCGGCGGACACGTCGACGGCGGGCTGGTCGGGGTCGTCACCGGGCGGCACCTGACCGGCGAACCAGTTGACGCCCCCGGGACCGCCGGCGGCCATCGCCGCCGCGGCCCGCGCGACCGGATCCTCCGCGAGCAGGGCGCCCACCTCGGCACCCGCCGACCGGGCACCCGTGGCAGCCGGATCCTCGGCCTCCGCGCGGGGTGCGCCGACCGGGCCGGGCCCGGTGCGGGGGCTGTCGGTCGGGTCGGCCTCCGCGCGGGGACTGTCGGTCGGGTCGGCCCCGGTTCGTGGTCTGTCCGCCGGGTCGGGCTCCGACTCGTCGTCGCGCGGCCCGGCACCGGTGGCCCGGCCGTCGCTCTCCTTGCGCTGTCCCTGCCGCCCGGCGGCCGCCGTCGTGTCGCGTCCGCCGACCGCGACGGTGTTCGGCCGGTGCGCGTCGGGTCGGTGTGCGTCGGGCCGGGGCGCTTCGGTCCGGTGCCCGTCGGGGCGGGGCGCGACCATCGGGTACTCGGCGGTCTCGACACCGCCCGCCGCGGCGGCCATGACAGCTGCGGCTGCCAGGTCGGCGACCCGCTTCGCCTCCCGCTGCACCCGGGCCCGGACATCCTTGGCGTGCCGCTCGGTGGCCTCGGCGGCCTTGCGGGCCTCGTCCAGGCGCCGGGTCTCGGCTGCCAGCTCGTGGCCGGTCTCGTCGAGCCGCTGACGCAGCTGGGTGACCTCCTCGTCGGTGGACTCCTTCTCCCGGCGGGTCTCGTCGAGCTGCTGCCGGGCGGTCTCCAGTTCCTCCTCCAGCCGGGCCAACGCGGCCTGCCGTTCGGTGATCTCCCCCTGCACGGCGGCGAGCTGTTCCTGGGCTGCGGCGGCCTGCTCGTCACTGAGTTTGCGGACCTCGGCGGCCTGCTCGTCGGTGCGCTTGCGAACCTCCGTCGAGTACTGCTGCGCCTCGGCGATGAGGGAACTGACCCGTTGCTCGGCGGCGGCGCGTTGGGCGGCCAGTTCACGCTCGGCCGCCGCCCGCTGCTCGGCCAGGTCCTCGTCGGTGGCGGCCCGCCGCTCGGCCAGTTCCTCCTCGACGGTCGTCCGCCACTGGGCCAGCTCCTGCTGGCACTTCGCCCGGGCGGCCTGGATCTCCTGGTGGATCTGGGTGCGGGAGGAACTGATCAGCGCCTCGGCCGCCGAGCGGGCCTGCTCGACCTGCTGACGACACTGCTCGGTGATCCGCTGCGCCTCCTGCTGGGCGCGGTCGTGGGCGGCCTCACCCTCGGCGCGGAGCTTGTCGGCCCGCTCCCGCTGCTCGGCCAGCTCCGCGTCGGCCGCCGCCCGCAGTTCCTCGTACGTCCGGTCGTGCTCGGCCCGTCGCCCCGCCAGCTCCTCCTCGAGGTCCGCCAGCGACTTGACGGTGCGCTCGCGGGCGTTGGCGAGGGTCTTCTCCGCCTCGGCCTGGAGCTTGCCGGCCCGCTGGTTCGCCGTCTCCGTGATGACCCCGGCCTGCTTCTCGGCCAGGTTGAGGATCTGGTCGACCATCGGCCCCAGGTCGCGGAACGAGGCCTTGTCCATCTGGGCGGGGCGCTGGCGCAACTCGGTCACCTCGACCTGGAGCGCCTGGAGCTGCCCGGTCAGTTCCCGGACCCGGGCCGACACCCGGTCGCGCTCGGCACTGACCGTCGCGAGCTGGCCGTCCACCTGGTCGACGTAGCGCTCCACCTGCCGTTTGTCGTAGCCGCGCAGGGTGACCTCGAAGTTCGGCCGGGAGGCCAGGTCGTCGCGTGCTGCGAACGGCTCCTCGCCGTTGGACATGCCGCCATCCTCCGTACGATCGCGAGCCTCGCCGGTGGACCCCGGCGGTGATGACGCGCAACGCTACCGCCGTCACCACCTGCCTGTCGTCCCACCCCGGTACAGTTCCGCGCCCGCGGGAGGGCGATGCCGGCCGCCGGCCGTCCACTGCGGCCATCCCGTCCGCATGACCGGCGTCCCGCGACGGGCCCGGCACCTGCCGTCACCGCGCATCGACCTGCGGCTTCACCGTCCGGCCGGGTCCGGACGTGACCCGGTACCCGCGTCTTGACAGGCACCTAAGTTAGGTTAGCCTAACCATATGTCGAGTGGATTTGAGTCGCCATGTCTGCGCGGCGTCGACCTGCGCCTGGGCTACCACGGAATCCCCGTGGTGCACGGGGCGGCGATCGCCCTGCGCCCCGGCGCCGTGACCGCCCTGGTGGGGCCGAACGGCAGCGGCAAGTCCACTCTGCTGCGTGCGCTGGCCCGGCTGCACCCGGTCGACGCCGGCGCGGTGCACCTCGCCGACGGCACCGCCGCAGCCGACCTGCCCGCCAGGGAGTTCGCCCGCCGGGTCACCCTGCTCGCCCAGAGCCGGCCCGTGCCCAGCGGGGTCACCGTGCGCGACGTGGTCGGCTACGGCCGCCACCCCTACCGGGGACGCTGGCGAGCCGACGATCCCGACGGACCCGCCGCCGTCGCCCGCGCGATGGCGGTCACCGGCGTGACCACGATGGCCGACCGACCCGTCGACGAGCTGTCCGGCGGCGAACTGCAACGGGTCTGGCTGGCCACCTGCCTGGCCCAGGACACCCCGGTGCTGCTCCTCGACGAACCCACCACGTTCCTCGACCTGCGCTACCAGGTGGAGATCCTCGACCTGATGCGCGACCTCGCCGACGACCACCGTGTCGCCGTCGGCGTCGTGCTGCACGACCTCAACCAGGCCGCCGCCGTCGCCGACGAGGTGGTGCTGCTGCACGACGGCCGCGTCCGCGCCACCGGCACCCCGGCCGAGGTCTTCACCGAGGCGGCGCTGACCGAGACCTACGGCATCCGCATCGAGGTCCGCACCGACCCGGTCAGCGGCCTGGTCACCACCCGCCCCGTGGGGCGTCACCTGACCCGCGTCCCGGTCTGACCGGGCCCGCAACACCCCATCCAGAGAAAGAACGTCATGATCCGCACCCGTGCCACCGTCCTGCTCGCCGCCGCGACAGCACTGCTGCTCAGCGCCTGCGGCACCACCGAGAACACCGCCGCCCCCGAGGCGTCCGCGTCCGCCGCCGGCGGGCCGGTCACCGTCACCGACAGCCGCGGCAAGGAGATCACCCTCAAGGCCCCCGCCACCAAGGTCGTCGGCCTCGAGTGGGGCGAGGTCGAGATGCTGGTCGGCCTCGGCGTCATGCCCGTCGGAGTGGCCGACACCACGGGGTACGCCACCTGGGTCAGCGCGGCCAAGCTCGACCCGTCGGTCAAGGACGTCGGCAGCCGCGCCGAGCCCAGCGTCGACTCCATCGTCGCCCTCCAGCCCGACCTGGTGATCATGCAGGACGGCCGGGGCGCCAACCTGGTCAGCCAGTTGGAGAAGTACGTCCCCGTAGTGGTCACGAAGGGCACCGACGCCGCCGACAACCTCGGCCGGATGCGCGCCGACCTCAACATGATCGCCACGGCCGTCGGCAGGACCGCCGAGGCCGAGAAGGTGCTCGCCGACTTCGACGCCGCGCTCGCCGACGGGAAGAAGAAGATCGCCGACGCGGGATCCGCCGGCCGACCGTTCGCCATCGCCGACGGTTGGAAGGAGGGCAGCACCGTCAGCATCCGCATGTTCGGTCAGGGCGCGCTGGTCTCCCAGATCGGCATCCAACTCGGCCTCACCAACGCCTGGAACGGCGAAACCGACGCGGCGTGGGGCCTGGGCCAGACCGACGTCGAGGGCCTGACCGGGCTCAAGGACCCGAACCTGCACTTCTTCTACAACGCCTCCGACGGCACCGACGTCTTCGCCGACGGCCTCGCCGGCAACGCCATCTGGAAGTCGCTGCCCTTCGTCGAGCAGGGCAACCTGCACCGCATGCCCGACGGGATCTGGACCTTCGGCGGCCCGCTGTCCGGCAAGCAGTACATCGACCAGTTCGTCAAGACCTACACGGCGTGACCGTGCTGACCGCACCCCCACGCCCGGAGCCGGCCACCGCGCCGGCTCCGGGCGGGCGGACCTCCCGACCCCGCGTCGTCGGGGTCTTCCTCGCCGCGACCCTCCTGCTGCTCGTGGTCGCGGCCGTGCACCTGACCCAGGGCACCTCCACCATCGGCGCCCTCGACCTGTTGCGCCTCGTGGTGGGCACCGACGACGAGGCCGCCCGCGTCCTGGTCGCCTCCCGACTGCCCCGCCTGCTCGCCGGGCTGGCCATCGGCGTCGCACTCGGTTTCGCCGGTGCCGCCCTCCAGTCCATCGCCCGCAACCCGCTGGCCTCGCCCGACACCCTCGCCGTCAACGCCGGAGCCCACCTGGCCATCGTCGGCGTCGCCGCGTTCGGCATCGCGCTGCCCGCGCTGCCCGCCGGTGGCCTGGCCTTCGTCGGTGGCCTCGCCGCCGCGGGACTGGTGATGGCCATGTCGGCCGGGGGACAGGCCGGCACCACCCGGCTCATCCTGGCCGGCTCGGCGACCGCCCTGGCGCTCAGCTCGGTCACCACCCTGCTCCTGCTGCTGTTCGAGCAGGCCACCATCGGGCTGTTCGCCTGGGGCAACGGCTCGCTCGTGCAGAGCGACCTGACCGCCCTCACCCAGCTCGCCCCGGTGATCGTCGGTGCCGTCGCCGTCCTGATGCTGCTCGGGCACCGCCTCGACATCCTCGCCCTCGGCGACGACACCGCCACCGTCCTCGGCCTCGACGTGCGGCGCACCCGGCTGATCGTCACCGTGCTGGCCGTGCTGCTGTCCTCGGCCGCCGTCACCCTCACCGGGCCGGTCGGATTCGTCGGCCTCTGCGCGCCGGTCATCGTCCGGCTGCTCGGCCCGCTCGTGCCCGGCGTGCACCGGCACCGGGTCCTGCTGCCGCTGTCGGGCATCGCCGGGGTCGTCGTCGTGCTCGGCTCCGACGTGCTGCTGCGCGCCGTCATGGGCGCCCAGGCCGGCGTCGACATCCCCACCGGCGTGGTCACCACCCTGCTCGGTGCGGCCATCCTCATCTGGCTGGCCCGCCGGCACCGCGACGCGGGCCCCACCCGCCGCCCACCCGGCGGTCACGCCGCCGTGCGCTCCGCCGGCTTCCACCGCCTGGTCGTCGCCGGCACCGCCACGGTCGCCGTCACCGCCGTCGCCGTGGGCATGCTCGTCGGCGACACCTGGGTGCTGCTCGGTGACGTCGTCAACTGGATCAACGGCACCACCGGGCCGGCGTACACCTTCGTGCTGGACCAGCGCTGGCCCCGCGTCGCCGCCGCCGTCCTGGCCGGCGCGGCCCTCGCGGTCGCCGGCACGACCGTCCAGGCGGTCTGCCGCAACCCGCTCGCCGAGCCTGGCATTCTCGGCATCACCGCCGGTGCCGGCCTGGGGGCCGTCTCGCTGCTCACCTTCGTGCCACTGGCCGGGGTGTGGGCCGTCTCCGGCGTCGCCGGCCTCGGCGCGATGCTGGCCTTCGCCCTCGTCTACGGCGTGGCGTGGCGCGGCGGGCTCAGCTCCGACCGGCTGGTCCTGATCGGCTTCGGGGCCTGGCAGGGCGGCACGGCCGTCATCACCTTCCTGATCGTCGCGTTCGACCCGTGGAACACCGGCAAGGCCCTCACCTGGCTGTCCGGCTCCACCTACGGGCGAACCGCCGGCCAGGTGCTGCCCGTGGCGATCGCCCTGCTGGTGCTCGTCCCGGCGGTGGTCGCGGCCCGGCGTGAGCTGGACCTGATGGCCCTGGACGACGACACACCCAGGGTGCTCGGCGTCCGGTTGGAACGCACCCGGCTGGTGGCGCTCGGCGCGACGGCCCTGCTCACCTCCACCGCGGTCTCCGCCGTCGGGGTGATCGGCTTCGTCGGCCTGGTCGCCCCGCACGCCGCCCGCGCGCTCGTCGGCGGCCGGCACGCCCGGGTCCTGCCGGTGGCCGCCCTGCTCGGCGCGGCGCTGGTCAGCATCGCCGACTCCCTCGGCCGCACCGTCATCGCCCCGGCCCAGATCCCCGCCGGCCTGGTCACCGCCATGATCGGCACCCCGTACTTCGTCTGGCTGCTGTGGCGTTCGCGCGCCGCGGCGGCCACCGCCCGCTAGCCCACCACCGCCCGGTGGCCCACCCACCGCGTCGGCCCGACACCGGAGAGGCACCATGACCCACACCCTGCCCATCGCGCCCTGGCGCCTGTTCACCGTCGAGGTCCGGGCGGTACGTCGGCTGAGCCCGTCGTTCGTGCGGGTCACCTTCACCGGACCCGACCTGGACCGGTTCGCCGACAACGGCTACGACCAGCGGATCAAGCTGGCGCTGCCCCTGCCCGGCCAGCGCGGGGTGTACCTGCCCGAGGGCCCCGACTGGTACGCCCGGTGGCGGAACCTGCCGGAGCACCGCCGCAACCCGATCCGCACCTACACGGTGCGAGCGGTCCGGCCGTACCTTGCCGAGGTGGACGTCGACCTGGTGCTGCACGGCGACGGCGGGCCGGCCACCCGGTGGGCGCGGCGCGTCCGCCCCGGCGACGAGATCGCCATCCTCGGCCCGGACGCCGGCTACGGCGGCGACCACGGCGGAGTCGAGTTCCGCCCCCCGTCGACCGGGTGCCTGCTGCTGGCCGGGGACGAGACGGCCGTGCCCGCCATCGGTGCCATCTGCGAACGGCTCCCGCTCGACGCGCGCGGCCGGGTGCTGTTGGAGGTGCCGGAGACCGCCGACGCCCAGCCGCTGCTCGCCCCGCCGGGCGTCGAGGTGACCTGGCTGTCCCGGGGGACCGGCGACCACGGCAGCCAGCTCGTCGCCGCCGTCGCGACGGTGGCGGGGGAACTGCTGGCCGACGTCGCCATCCCGCCCGTCACCGCCCCCGTCACCGACGTGGACGTGGACGTGGACAGCGAGATCCTCTGGGAGGTGCCCGACGAGGTGCCCCCGTCGCCGCTGTACGCGTGGCTGGCCGGCGAGGCGGGCATGATCCGTACGCTGCGCCGACACCTGGTGGCCGAGCGGGGCGTCGACCGGCGGGCGGTGGCCTTCATGGGCTACTGGCGACTCGGCCGCTCCCACGACGTCTGAGCCGAACCGCGTCTGAGCCGAGCCTGCCGGGGCGGCGATGGTCAGGGCAGTGGCCGGGCGATGCCGCGGGCGTGGTCGGTCAGCGCCGCCCCCACCACCGTGGCCGCCATCGGCAGCACCTCCAGGCAGCGGCGCACGGCGGCGGCCATCAGCACGTTGGGCACCCGCATCGACAGGGTGCAGTGCGGCACCCACCGCCCCGGCTGGTAGTGCTCCACCAGCGAGATCCCGGCCTCGGCCAGCCGGGCGTGCACCAGCCGGTGGTGCTCCAGCAGCTCGGCGGTGGGGGTCGGCCCGAGCCACAGCACCCGGCCGACGAACTGGCCGGCGTGCTGGAACGTCAACCGCAGCGGGGCCGCCACCACCGTGCCCGCGAGCGCCGCCGCGACCCGGTCCGGGTCGAAGCGGGGCGCGACCGCGAGGGAGACGTGCGGCCGGTGCCGCTGTTCCAGCAGCGAACGCATGCTCTGCACGCCCTCGCCCTCCAACGCCTCCCACAGCACCCGGATCCTGCGGGTGGCGACCGGGTCGAGGTAGAGCTCCAGCGCGGCGACCACGCGATCACTGTAGGGGCCGCTCCGGTCAGGCACTCCAGGGGCCGCGTCGGTCAGGGCACGACGACGGCCCGGCCCCTGAGCGTCCCGTCCCGCATCTGCCGGTACGCCGCCGGTGCCTCCTCAAGGGCGAACGTCGTGGTCGTGGGACGCACCAGCCCCCGGGCACCCAGGTCGAGCACCTCGGCCAGCTCCGGCCGGCTGCCCCAGTAGGTGGTCTGGACGCTCAGCTCGTAGGGCACGCCGAAGAAGCTGACCGGCAGCGTGCCGCCGCCGAGGCCGACGATCGTCAGGTCCCCGACGGTCCGCGCGGCGGCCACGCCGAGCCGCAGGGTGGTGTCGGTGCCGACGCAGTCGAGCACCACGTCGGCGCCCCGGCCGCCGGTGGCCCGCCGGATCTCCTCCGCGGTGCCCGCACCGGACGGCAGGGCGAGGTCCGCCCCGCACTCGGTGGCCAGGGCGAGCGCCTCCTCTCGGGTGTCCACGGCGATCACCCGGGCCGCCGTGGTGGTCTTGAGGATCTGCACGCCGACGTGCCCGAGGCCCCCGACGCCGATCACCACGGCGGTGCTGCCGGGGGCGAGCTTGTGCCAGGACCGGCGGACCGCGTGGTACGGCGTGAGGCCGGCGTCGGTCAGCGGCGCGGCGTCCACGGGGTCGAGCCCCTCGGGCAGCGGGACGACGTGCCGGGCGTCGGGCACCAGTTCGTACTCGGCCATGCCGCCGTCGAGGCCGAGGCCGCCACCACCGCCGGGCACGGGTGCCCCGGCCGGGTTCTCGCAGTACGGGTCGACGCCCACCCGGCACCGCTCGCAGGTGCCGCAGCCCCACGGTCCGTACACGGCCACCGGCTGGCCGACCTCCAGCCCCGTCACCCCGTCGCCCAGGGCGTGCACCCAGCCGGCGTTCTCGTGGCCGAGCGTGAACGGCGGGTTCCAGGGCACCGCGCCGGCCTCGAAGTCGTGCATGAGGTGCAGGTCGGAGTGGCAGGCGCCGGCCCCGCCGATCCGCACCACCACCTCGCCCGGGCCGGGGACCGGCTGGTCGATCTCGACCAGTTCGGGTTCGGACTTCCAGGCGGGCAGGCGCAACGCACGCATCCGGTTCTCCTGTTCTCCGCAGGTGGTCTCCTGCGGGTGGCCTGCCCGCTGGGCGTCATGACAAACGAGGGTGACGGTCGCCGCCGGACATCCACCCGGACGGACCGTTCCGCCCGGTTCACCGCCGCCGGTCGCCCCTCGGGCCGCTGCCGGCCACCCGGCGCAGGGCGGCGTGGGCCAGCAGGTGGAACGCCTGGGCCTCGGGCGAGGTGCCGGGTCGGGTGAAGTCCGGTGCCCGCTGACCCCGGTGACCAACCCTCGGGCGTCCACCCGCCGGGCGGCGGCGGCCAGCAGGTCCGCGCCCACCTCGGCGTACGACGGGGACAACCAGCCGTCGGCGACCCCGGTCAGGGCGGCGTAGGCGACCATCTGGGCGGCGTTGGCCTCGCTGAAGGTGGCCGGGTCGTCCAGCACGTCGGTGAACAGGCCGTCCCGACCCCGGTGGGCCAGGCAGGCGTCCAGCACCTCGTGGGCGTGCGCGGCCAGCTCCGCCCGGACACCCGGCGGCCACCCGCCGCACAGCCGCAGCGCGCGGCTGATCCCGGCGAGCACCCAGCCGTTGCCGGTGCCCCAGTGCTCGGGGTGGGTGAGGACGCCACGCTCCTCGTCCCAGCGGGCGGCGTACAGCCCGCTGCGCGGGTCGTGCAGCCGGGCGCGGTGCCCGCGTACCTGGGCGGCGGCCCGCTCGGGGTGCCCGGTCAGGGCGAGCAGCGGCACCACCATGTACACGGTGTCGGCCCACACCTGGCGGCTGCCGAGCAGGTGGAACAGTGTGCCGTCGGAGGCCCGGGGTGCCCGGTCGAGCAGCCAGTCGAGCTGGGCGTCGAGGGCGGTGGCGTAGCGCGGGTCGCCGGTGCCGGTGGCGGCGAGCCGCACGGCCTCACCGCAGGCCGCCCCGTTGACCGCCCCCTCCTCGCCGGACACGTCTGCGAGTCGGCCGTCGGCGTGTTGCCGGGTCACGGCGGCGTCGGCCAGCAGCACGGTCAGGTCGTCGCGGCCGAGGTCCAGCGCCGCCTGTGCGGTGACGCCCTGCTCCCAGGACTGCCGCTGCATGGTCAGCAGCGCCGTCAGCACCCGCCCGGCCCGCTCGTCGTCCGTCACCGCTCGGTCCGTCATCGCCCGGTCCTCATCGCTCGCCTCCTCGCCGACGGTCGGTACCCGGTCGGGCAGCCGGCCACGCGGGCGGACGTCAGCGCAAGCCGGTGGACGCGCCCTCGGCGTCGTCGGCCGGTCGACGCGGCGTCGGGAGCACCGACCCGCCGGCGCCGGGGCTCGCGGCGGGATCGGGGCTGGCGGTGCCGGGGCTCGCAGGGTCGGCGGTGCCGGCAGACCTGGCGCTGCCGCTGGCACCGGTGGCGGAGGTGGCTGGCGTCGCCGCGACCAGCCGGCCGGCGGGGCGTCGGCCGAGGAGCCGGTCGACGGCGACGAAGAGCAGACCGAGCAGCCAGAACGCCGCGGCGAAGAACACCGCGCTGACCGCCACGCCGTCGTAGCCCAGCTCCCCGGCGTCGATGAACGGGTACGGGTAGCGGTCGACCACCAATCCGCGGACGAGCGCGAAGCCGAGGTATCCCAGCGGGAACGCCAGCCACCAGGCCGCGTACCGGGGACGCAACCGGCCACGGCGGTCGAACAGCACCCAGTCGGCGACCGCCAGCAGCGGGACGATCGTGTGCAGGAACTGGTTGCCCAGCGCCTCGCCGAACGCCCGGTCCGGCTGCGCCATCGCGAAGGGGCTGGCGGGGTTGGCCAGCACCAGGTGGTAGACGACCCCGGTGATGGTGATGTAGAGGGTCACCGCGCCCTTGAGCGCCGATGTGGGCTCGGGCCGGCCCTGCCAGGCCCGCCAGCCGGCGTGGGTGGCGAACAGGGCGACCGCGACGTTGCTCTGGATGGTGAAGTAGGGCAGCAGACCGGTGACCGTGGCCGGGCCGAGGGCGGTCAGCACGACGCCCGCCAGCACGCTGACCACGATCGCCAGGCGGAACGCCACCGCCGCGGGTCGACGTCGCAGACTCATCGGCGAACGGTACCAACCGCCATCCGCGCAGGTGGCGGGGCCGTACCGGTCAGCGCGGCGAACCCTGGGAGGAGAGGGCGGACGGGCCGGCGGCCGAGGCTGGGTCGGTCGAGAGCGGGGCGCCCGTGGTCGAGGTGGTGGGCCGGCCGGCCCGGGTGGGACGGTCGGCCGGGGTGGGCCGGTCGGCCGGGGTGGGCGGAGCGGTGGGAGTGTTGTCTGGCCGCGTCTTCGGCGGGGCGGTCGGGTCGGGGTCGGGCCGGCCGGTCGGTGCCGCCGGGCTCTGCCCGGCCCCGGCACCGAGGAGGTCGGCGCAGTGGTCGGCCACCTTGCCCCGCCCTCCGGCGGCCTCGACGAGGTCGGCGGCGTCGGGGTCGTCGAGGAGCCGGCCGGGACCGCTGGTCTCCGCCTGCAACCGCCGGCACAGGTCGGAGACCGTGGCGTCGCCGCCGGGGGTGCCGGCTGTTCCGTCGGGACCGGCCGGCGACCGGCCGGGGGTGGACCCCGACGGCCCGACGGGCTCCGGAGCCGGGTCGGGCGCCGGTGCCGACGTGGCGGCCGGTGCCGGTGGGCGCAGGGGATTGGGCAGCGCGCCACCCAGGGCGGCGATCGCCACGCCCCCGGTGCCGCCCAGCAGGGCGGCGACGATCGCGACGCGTATCCCGGAGCGGGTGAGCCCGATCCGCCGGCGCTGCGGTGCGGCGGCCGTCGGGCGGTCGCGGGTCTGTCGGTACGCGTGCAAGGCCGCGGCCTCGCCCGCCAACTCGCCGTCCCGGGGGGCGGCGCGCACGGCGGTCAGCAGCGCGTCGAGCGGATCGGGGCCGGAGTGCGGGCGGAGCCCCGTGAGCAGGCGCTCGAGAGTCTCCTCGTCCATCCGGTGTGCAGTCATCTCGTGTCGCTCAGCGCCGCCGGGCGTGCTGATGTCACATTGACGCGATGTGACGTGGAACAACCGGCGTGATCAGGCCATCGTTTGTGCCCCGTCGATCGACTCGCGGATGATGTCGGCGTGCCCCGCGTGCTGGGACGTCTCGGCGATCAGGTGCAGCAGCACCCGGCGCACCGACCAGATGGCCCCCGGCTCGAACCAGGGTGCCGCGGGCAGCTCGTGGGTGGCGTCCAGGTCGAGCGTGGCGATCAGCTCGTCGGTCTGCGCCGCCACCGCGTCGTAGCGCTCCAGCAGCCCGGCGAGGGTGTCGCCCTCGACCATCCGGAACTGGCCCTGCCAGTCGACCGGCTCGCGTTGCATCGCGGCCGCGCCGCCCGCCATGAACCACGCCCACCGCTGCTCGACCGTGGTCACGTGTTTGACCAGGCCGCCCAGGCAGAGCGCGCTGACCGTGCTGCGGCGGGCCGCCTGTTCGTCGTCGATGCCGGCCACGGTGGTGCGGAACAGGCGGCGGTGCAGGCGCAGCGCCTCGGCCAGGTCGGCCCGTTCACCGGTCTGCCGGATGGGATCCGTCATCGTGGTCGCCCTTCGTGCGAGGTCCGGTACGCGCGCCGAGCGTAGGGCCGACCACCGACAGTTCCGCCTCGACCGCCCACCGGTTGCCGATCCGTCTCGGCGGCGTTCCACTGAATGACATGGGTGTCATCAAGGTGGGTACGTCGTCCTGGGCCGACCGGACCCTGCTGCGGTCCGGCTGGTATCCGCGCGATGTGGACACACCGGCCGGGCGACTCGACTTCTACTCCCAGCGGTTCGGACTGGTCGAGGTGGACACGTCGTACTACGCGGTGCCCGCACCGGAGACGACGCAGGGGTGGGCCGACGCCACACCCGCGGGATTCACCTTCGACGTCAAGGCGTACAGCCTGTTCACCGGGCATCCCACCCCGGTCGCCACCCTGCCCGCCGACCTGCGTCCGGCGGGCGGCCCCGATCGGGTCCGGCGGCGGGACCTGCCGGCCGGGGCGTACGACGAGCTGTGGAACCGGTTCCGGGCGGCGCTGGAGCCGGTCGCGGTGGCTGACCGGCTCGGTGCCGTGCTGTTGCAGTTCCCGCCGTGGCTGGCGCGGGGCGACGCCGCCCGACGACGCATCGCCGAGCTGGCCGCGCGGTGCCGGCCCTGGCCGGTGGCGGTGGAGGTGCGCCACGGCTCCTGGTTCGACGGCCCGGCGGCGCTGGACACCCTGGCCTTCCTGCGGGAGCACGGGCTGACCTTCTGCGGTGTCGACATGCCACAGGGGCATCCCTCGTCCGTACCGCCGGTGCTGACGGCCACGGCGGGGTTGGCGATGGTGCGGTTCCACGGGCACAGCACCGCCTGGGGCACGGGCGGGAAGGAGGACAAGTTCCGCTACGCCTACGGCGACGAGGAGCTGCGCCGCTGGACGCAGCTACTGACCGAGCTGGCGGGTCAGGCCGACGAGCTGCACGTGCTGTTCAACAACTGTTGCGCCGGGCAGGCGCAGCGCGACGCCGAGCGGATGGCCGACCTGCTGGGGGTGGAGGCGGCGGCGGGCAGCCCGGCGTCCTGACACCACCGTGCCCACAGCGGGCGGGGTGGAGTGGGCGGCGCGGACGGCGTGCAGCGAGTGGAGCGGGCGGGGTGGGACGGACCGGACGTGACCGGGTGCAGGCGACGACCCGACCGCCTGGTCGGGTCGTCGCCTGTCCTCTTCGCTGTCCGCCCTGGGTGGTCCCGTCAGCCGTGCCGTGCCGTGGCGTACCGCCGGTCGCCGCCGAGGTGACGCGACGCCGAGGGCGCTGCGCGGTGCCGCCCCGGCGTCCTAGTGCCGCTTGGCGGACCCCATCGCCGCGAGCCTGCTCATCTTCATCGGCGAGCCGGCCAGGCCCTGGGCCCGGCCGAGGATCCCCCGGAAGACCTGCCCCGGCCGCTGCTGCTCGCCCATGTACGCCGTCACCACGATCAGCGCCCCCGTCAACGCCGGGATCGTCCACTGGAGCATCTTGAGCTGCCGCTGGGATTTGGCCACGTGCGACGGCGTCTGCGCATTGGGCTCGGTGGTGCCCTGCACCGACGGGCCACCCGCCTTCTCCAGCCGCATGCCCAGCAGCCGGCTGTAACCGGTCACCGCGAGCGCGCCGACGGTCAGTGCGGTCTTCACCGCGCTCGCCCGGCCCACCCCGGCCTGGGTCGCCATCCGCGGGCTCTCCGTCACCAGCTCGCCGACGGCACCCGCCAGGTGCGCGCCGATCGCCGCCGCGTTGACCGGGGTCCACCTCGCCCAGCCCGCCGAGGCCACCGGCAGCCGCTGGGACGTGTCGCTGATCTTCGCCGCCGCGCCGTTGACGCCGAACGCCCCCATCAGGGAGCCCCCGAACCAGGCCGCCAGGCCCAGGTCGTGCATCGAACGCAGTGCGGTGTGCCGTTCGGACATCTGATCCCCTTCCACCGTGTCGGGCGGTGCGGCTTACCCACCGTCCGCGCGGCTAATCCCGCGTCCGTCGGCCGTTTGCGGGGCACGGGGGAGCAGTGCGTCGACCCTCCGCGGGGCGTGGGGGAGCAGGGTGTCGGTCGGGGCGGTCAGCGGTCGGGCAGGCCGGCCGCGAAGTCGGCGACCCGGTCGGCCAGCGGCGTGCCCGCGCGGACCCAGGTGAAGTGGTCCACCGCCACCCCGGTCTGTTCGGGGGTCAGGCGCTCGCGGCGCACGGTGGCGCGGGTGAGTTTCCCGCAGAGCCGATCCAGGGTGGCGTGCGGCGTGTACTGGTCGCCGTCGACGCTGATCGCCAGCACCGGGGTGCGGACCTCGCCGACGGCCGCCTCGGCGTCCACGCCGTCGAGCAACGGGAAGCGGCCGGTGCGGGCGGTGTGGGCCCAGTCCCGGATCACCCCGCGTGCCTGCCGGCCGCCGAATCCCCAGCCCGGCCAGAAGCCCAGCACCCGGGCCGTGGCGGCGATCCCGTGGGTGAACGGCAGGATTCCGTAGCCGCGCAGGCCGGTGAAGTCCCGCCAGTACGGGATTCCGCTCGCGACGAGGACCAGCCCGTCGACGTCCCGGTCACCGTGCAGGGCCAGGTGCAGCACGGCCGCCTGACCGCCGAGCGAGTGCCCCAGCAGCAGCGTGCGCCGGCCGTCCAACCGGGGCTTGAGCGCCTCGCGTACCGCGCCGAGGTCGGCGGCGAGCTGCGCGTAGCCGTACCGGCAGGCCCGACCCGGGGGTGGGGTGCTCTCCCCGGTGCCGCGCAGGTCGGCCACCGCCACGGCCAGGCCGGCCCCGCGCAGCGCGGCGGCGAACGGGCGGTAGTAGCGGGCGGGCACGCCCATGGCCGGGTAGACCAGCACGACCGGGGCGTCGGTCACGCCCTCCGGCTCCGGGTACACCTGCACCCCGATCCGGGCCCCGTCGACCTCGACGAACTCCTGCGCGTACTTCCCCGTCGCGTTCACCCGCCCAGGTTACCCGCCGGTAGGTACGGGTGGGTCGTCGCCCCGGCCCCGGGCCGCCGGGGCGACGACGCCGGTCACCCGCGGTCGTCGCGCAGCATGCCCGGCCCGAACACCTCGTAGGCGATCCGCTCCGCCGGTACGCCCCGACGCAGCAGCCCACCCCGAACGACGTTCATGAACGGCAGCGGCCCGCACAGGTGCACGTGCGCCTCGGGGGACAGCGGGATCAGCTCCGGGTCGACCAGTCCGCCCGCCACCTCGGCGGTCAGGCCCGCCAGGTTCGCGTCGGTGGCGTCCTCGTACCACAGGGCGGTACGCAGCTGCGGCAGCGCGGCGTGCAGGCGCGGCAGGTCGTCGCGGTGCGCGTGGGTCGCGCCCGCCCGGTCGGCGTGCACCAGCACCACCGGGCGCTGCGGCGCGGTGGCCGCCAGGTGCTCCAGTGCCGCCATCGCCGGAGTCAGCCCGATGCCGGCGCTGACCAGCAGCAGTGGTCCGTCCCCGGCCACCGCGTCGACCTCGCCGAACGGCGGGCTGAGCCGCAGGGTGTCGCCGACCGCGACGTGCTCGTGCAGGTGCGTGGACACCATGCCGTCGGGGGCGCCGCCGGTGCCGCGTACCCGCTTGACCGTGATCCGCCAGTGGTCGGCGCCGGGCCGCCCGGAGAGGCTGTACTGCCGGATCTGCTGGCCGCGCCCGCCGTCGAGGTCGACCGCGACGGAGGTGTACTGGCCGGGAACGAACGCCGGCACCGGTCCGCCGTCGACGGGGACCAGGGTGAACGAGACGACGTCGACGGTCTCCTGGCGCCGGGCGGTGACTTGCCAGTCCCGCCACACCGGCTCCCCCTCGGCCAGCCCGGCCGCCGCGTACAGCCGCGCCTCCCGGGCGATCAGCTCGCAGGCGAGCAGCCAGTAGACCTCGTCCCAGGCGGTGGCGACGGCCGGGGTGACCGCCTCGCCGAGCACCTCGCCCACCGCGGCGAGCAGGTGCCGCCCGACGATGGTGTACTGGGCGGGCGTGATGCCCAGCGAGGCGTGTTTGTGTGCGATGCGGTCCAGGATCGGCCCCCACGGCACCGTGCCCGCGCCGGTCAGGTGCTCCGCGTAGGCGACCACGGCGGCGGCGAGGGCGGCCTGCTGCGCGCCGGTGGCCTGGTTGCCCCGGTTGAACAGGTCGAGCAGTTCCGGGTGCGCGTCGAACATGCGCTGGTAGAAGCGGCGGGTGATGGCCTCACCGTGGGCCTGCACCGCGGGCAGGGTGGCCGTCACCACCGCTGCCGAGGACTCCGTGAGCACGTCCGTTCTCCTTCTGTTCCGACCTGTCGGGCACCCACAGCTAAACAGGATTCCTGGATACCTGTTCAGGGTCGAAAGTCCCGGGTGCGGGGCCGTCCGGCTCGGGTCACCGGGCCGTGTCCCGGCCGGCACTGCCGTGGCTAGGGTCGGAGTCGTGAAGCTCAACCGGTCCACCGACATGGCGCTGCGGATCGCCATGCTCGCCGCCGCCACCCCCCGGCGGACGACGGTGGACGAGTTGGCCGGGCAGCTCGCGCTGCCCCGCAACCACGCGGCGAAGGTGGTCCAACGTCTGCAGCGCCTCGGAGTGCTGGTGACCATCCGGGGCCGGGCCGGCGGGGTGGCGTTCGCCGCCGACGGCGGCACGTACACCGTCGGGCAGGTGGTGCGGGCCTTCGAGGGCGACGACGAGGTGGTCGACTGCGACGGCCCGGCCTGCCCGTTGCGCGCGGCCTGCCGGCTGCGCGGCGAACTGCGCAGGGCGCAGGCGGCGTTCCTCGCCGTCCTCGACGACGTGCGGTTGGCCGACCTCGTCGACGGGCCGGCCGGCCCGCTGCTGCTCACGCTCACCGCACCGCCGCCGCTGACGACACCGACGATCCCGCCGCCGACGACCGCGCCGGCCCAGGACCCGCCGTCACCCGGTGATGCCGGGTGTGCGACGGCGGGCCCTGAGCCGGCGGTCGGAACAGACGTGCCCTAGGAGAGCGTGAGCGAGCCGTCCGGGTTACGGACGCAGGCGACCGAGCGGGCCGAGGTGGTCGCCGCGCCGGACAGGCACTGGCCGAGCACCCCGTGACCGGCGGCGTTCGGGTGCCACGACTCCTGACAGGTCTGGAAGTACGACACGCAGGTGTTGGCGATCCGCTGGATGGCGATCTTGTCCTTGCCGGACAGGCTGGTGACGAAGGTGCCGTTCGGCGGGTTGTCCATCAGCCGGATCGGGGTGGCCAGGGCGTTGGCGGGGCTGCTCGATGCCTCGCACAGCCGGGCACCGTCGAAGGCCCGCTGCACGTTCAGGTGCACCAGGTCGGCCCCGGGGAACTCGGCGGCCAGGGTGTCCCGGGCGGACTTGACCAGCGTGCCCAGGCCCTGCGAGAAGCGGTGCCCCGGGGCGAGGCTGGCCCGGTGGATCGGGCAGCCGGCCGCGTACCGCTCGGCGCCCAGCGCGCGGAACTTGTCCCGGGTGTCGGACCGGCGGTCCTCGGTGTGCAACGCCGGGAGCAGGTCCGGTGGCAGCGGGTTGGTGTAGTCCTGGAAGACCACCCGGTGCTGGCCGTCGGCGTCGACCTCGCGCAGCGTGGTGAGCACCTGACGGACGGCCGCGGTCGTCTCCGCCGTGGCGGCGGCGAACTGGGCGGCGGTGGCCAGGTCGGCGTCGGAGCAGGGCTTCTGCTCCACCGGCCCGCCGAGGTACGCCCAGAACTCCCACCAGCCCGTCCAGGCGTCGGCGATGAACCGGTTGGCGCACTTCTCCGCCACCTTGCCGAAGGTGAAGGAGCTGTTGTTCGAGCCGAGGCCGACCAGCACCAGGTCGATGTCGTGGGTCTGCGCGACCGCGCGGAGCTGGTCGAGCTGGGCGGCCACCTGCCGGCCGCTGGTGCGGGCCGACGAGGGGGCGGCGATGTCGTGCGGCTGCCCGCCGGAGCAGGCCAGGTTGAACCGGTTCTGGATGCCCGGCAGGTTGGCCTGGTGCAGCGAGGCGTTGGCCGAGCGGTGGCAGAAGTAGGCGTTGCTGTTCGGGGCGGTCCACCCGGGGAAGCCCCGGGCGACCCCGCCCGCGTCGACCACGGGCTGGTAGGCCCCGGCGCCCTCGCCGCTGACGAAGCTGTCGCCGAGGGCCACCGCGGCGGTGGGTAGGGCGGCTGCGGCGGGGGCGCTGGTGGTGAGGGTGGGGGAGAGGACCGCGACGGCGAGGGCGATTGCCGCGCCGGCGGCGGTACGACGGATCTGGGGCATGGGCATCTCCATTCGGTCATGGAAATGTGAAAGATCCTCTAGGGCCGTGATCCCATCACGGGAATGTGACGTACGTCAACAACCGGAAACATCCGGGGCTGCGGGGAACGGCGGTGCCCATGGGGTGTGCGAGGCGGCTGGGACGGCCGGCGCGACGGGCGGGCATACGGCGGCGGCCGGAACCGTTGTGGAGCCCAGGGACCCCTCGCCCCCGGCGTGCCGCGCGGGTGTCCACGGAGATGTCGGGACGTACGGCTAGGCTCGCTGCGGCGTGCCGCGCCGGGACACGCCCGTCGGTGAGCGGTGGCACACCGCCGAGACCTGGGAGTACGACCAGTTGACCGCAGAGCCTGAGACCCTGTACGGGGCCGACGACCTGACCCACCTGGAGGGGCTGGACGCCGTCCGCAAGCGGCCCGGCATGTACATCGGCTCCACCGACAGCCGTGGCGTGGGCCACCTCGTCAACGAGATCCTCGACAACTCCACCGACGAGGGGGTCGCCGGCCACGCGACCACCGTCGAGGTCACCCTGCACGCCGACGGCTCGGTGCAGGTCGACGACGACGGCCGGGGCATCCCCACCGACGTGCACGCCAAGTCGGGCATCTCCGGCGTCGAGCTGGTCCTGACCCGTCTGCACGCCGGCGGCAAGTTCGGCGGCTCCGGCTACAAGACCTCCGGGGGCCTGCACGGCGTGGGCGCGTCCGCCGTCAACGCCCTGTCCCGCCGGTTCGACGTCACCGTGCGCCGGGGCGGCAAGGTGCACGCCATGTCGTTCCGCCACGGCGTCCCCGGCGTCTTCGACGGTGACGGCCCCGACGCGCCCTTCACCCCCGGCCCCGGCCTGCAGGTGGTGGGCGCGATGAAGCGCGGCCAGCGCACCGGCACCTCGATCCGCTGGTGGCACGACACGCGCTACTTCGAGACCGGGGCACGGCTCGACCACGAGGCCGTGCGCGCGAAGCTGCGCCACACCGCGTTCCTGGTGCCCGGGGTCGGCTACACGCTGCGCGACCTCACCGGCGAGGAGCCGGCCGAGGAACGCTTCCACTACCCCAACGGCCTGACCGACATGGTGGAGTTCCTCGCCCCGGCCGGCGACCGGCCGGTCTCCGGCATGCTGCTGGTCACCGGCGAGGGCACCTACCGGGAGAACGCCGCCGACGCCAACGGCGTCATGCAGTCCAACGTGCAGCGCCGCGCCGAGGTCGAGGTGGCCTTCCGCTGGGGCACCGGCTACGAGCGCACCGTCGAGTGTTTCACCAACACCATCCGCAACGCCCACGGCGGCACCCACCGCAAGGGCTTCGAGCGGGCCCTGGCACGCACCCTGGCCGACGCCGTCCGCAACGCCCGGGGGCTGCTCAAGGCCAAGGAGGACCCGCCCACCCTGGACGACGTCCTGGAGGGCATGACGGCCGTGGTGCACGTGCGCATCCCCGAACCGCAGTTCACCTCGCAGACCAAGGACGAACTCTCCACCGCCGGCATCACCCGCGTCGTGCAGGGCCTCGTGGAGCAGCACCTGAGGTCCTGGCTGGACGACCGCCGCACCAAGGCCGAGGCTCGCACGGTCCTCCAGAAGATCGTCGACGCGGCCCGGGTGCGGCTGACCCAGAAACAGCAGAAGGACGCGGCCCGCCGCAAGACCGCCCTCGAGGGGGCGGCCATGCCGGCCAAGCTGGTCGACTGCCGCGCCGCAGGCATCGAACGTAGTGAACTGTTTATCGTGGAAGGCGACAGCGCACTCGGAACAGGGCGTCTCGCCCGCTCCTCCGAGTACCAGGCGCTGCTGCCGATCCGCGGCAAGATCCTCAACGTGCAGAAGGCCAACCTCCAGCAGGTGCTGGACAATGCCGAGTGCGCGGCGATCGTGCAGGTGCTCGGCGCGGGCTCGGGGCGGACGTTCGACCTGTCGACCATGCGCTACGGCCGGGTGCTGATCATGGCGGACGCCGACGTCGACGGCGCCCACATCCGGACGCTGCTGATCACCCTGTTCGCCCGCTACATGCGCCCGCTGATCGAGGCCGGCCGGCTGTACGCCGCCATGCCGCCCCTCCACAAGATCACCACCAGGGGGCGTAGTCCGCAGACGATCTACACCTACACCCAGGCCGAGATGGAGACCACGGTCCGCCGGCTGGAGAAGGCCGGCAAGCAGATCGTCACCCCCATCCCGCGCTTCAAGGGTCTCGGTGAGATGGACGCCGAGGAGCTGTGGGAGACCACGATGAACCCGGCGACCCGGGCGGTCCGCCGGATCACCCTCGACGACGTCGAGGCCGCCGAACGCATCCTCGAACTGCTGATGGGGGAGAAGGTCGAGCCGCGCCGCAACTGGCTGATCGAGTCCGCCGACCGCGTCGACCGGGAAGCGATCGACGCGTGAGCACGCCCGCCGCCACCAGCCGGGAAGGAAGCTGAACGATGGCACGCCGCAAGGAATCCAAGGTCGACTACTCCGCCTTCGACCAGGCCGGCGCGCGGGTCTTCGACAACCCGCTGGTCACCGAGGTGTCCGACTCCTACCTGGAGTACGCGTTCTCGGTCATCCACTCCCGCGCGTTGCCCGACGCCCGCGACGGGCTCAAGCCGGTGCACCGGCGCATCCTGTACGCGATGCACGAGTCCGGTTTCCGTCCCGACCGGGCGCACGTCAAGTCGGCCCGGGTGGTCGGCGACGTGATGGGCCGTTACCACCCGCACGGCGACACGGCGATCTACGACGCCATGGTGCGGATGGCGCAGGACTTCTCCCTGAACGTGCCGCTCATCGACGGGCACGGCAACTTCGGCTCTCAGGACGACGGCCCGGCTGCGGCGCGTTACACCGAGGCCCGGATGTCGCGCGAGGCGATGCTGCTCGTCGGCGAGCTGGGCGAGGACACGGTCGACGTCGAGCCCAACTACGACGGGTCGCTCACCCAGCCCACGGTGTTGCCCGCGGCGTTCCCGAACCTGCTGGTCAACGGTGCCTCCGGCATCGCGGTGGGCATGGCGACGAACATGATCCCGCACAATCTCGGCGAGGTCGTCTCCGCGGCCCGCTGGCTGATCAACCATCCGGACGCCACGCTCGACAGGCTGATGGAGTTCGTTCCCGGTCCCGACCTGCCCACCGGTGGGCTGCTGCTCGGCCTCGACGAGGTGCGTCGGGCCTACGAGACCGGCCGCGGCGTGGTGCGGATGCGCGGCCAGGTGGAGATCGGCCCGGTGGAGGGCAGCCGGGGCCGGCAGGCCATCACCGTCGTCGAGTTGCCCTACGGCGTCGGCGCGGAGAAGGTCATCGCCGCGATCACCAACGAGGTCACCAAGACCAAGCGCCTGACCGGCATCGCCGACGTCAAGGACCTCACCGACCGGGAGAGCGGCACCCGCCTGGTGGTGGAGTGCAAGGTCGGCGTCAACCCGCAGGCCCTGCTGGCCGACCTCTACCGGCTGACGCCGCTGGAGCAGTCGTTCGGTGTGAACAACCTGGTGCTGGTCGACGGGCAGCCGCAGACGCTCGGGCTCAAGGCGCTGCTGGAGGTGTTCCTGGCCCACCGCTACGAGGTGGTGACCCGGCGCAGCGCCTATCGCCGCCGTAAGCGTGAGGAACGGCTGCACCTGGTCGACGGCCTGCTGGTCGCGTTGCTCGACATCGACCGGGTGGTCCGGCTGATCCGGGCCAGCGACGACGCGCAGGCCGCCAAGGACGGCCTGATGCGTACGTTCGCGCTCTCCGAGATCCAGGCCACCTACATCCTGGACACTCCGCTGCGCCGGCTCACCAGGTACGACCGGATCGAGCTGGAGGCCGAGCAGGAGAAGCTGCGCGGTGAGATCGCCGCCCTGTCGCGGATCCTCGACGACCCGAAGGTGCTGCGCAAGGTGGTCTCCGACGAGTTGGCCGCGGTGGTGAAGCAGTTCGGCACCCCGCGCCGCACCACCCTCGTCGACGGCGACCTGAAGGAGGTGCTGGCCGCGTCCGCGCCGGCCGGTCCGCTGGAGGTGGCCGACGACCCGTGCCAGGTGATCCTGTCCGCCACCGGCCTGGTCGCCCGCACGGCGGCCGAGTCGGAGGAGGCCGCGGAGGGCCGTCGCCGGCAGGGTCGGGTCAAGCACGACGCCGTACGCGCCATGGCGCACTCCACCGCCCGGGGTCGGGTGCTGCTGGTGACCAGTGCGGGCCGGGCGTTCAAGATCGACGTGCTGCCGTTGCCGGTGCTGCCCGAGCAGGCCGGCACGGTGTCGCTGCGCGGTGGCATGTCCGCCGCGGAACTGGTGCCGTTGGAGCCGGGCGAGACCGTGGTGGGCCTGGCCCCGCTCGGCCCGACGGCCGACGGGTCCCCGGGGCTGGCGTTGGGCACCCGGCAGGGCGTGGTGAAGGTGTGTGCCCCCGACTGGCCCGTGCGGTCGGACGAGTTCGAGGTGATCGGGCTGCGGGAGGGCGACGAGGTGGTCGGGGCGACCTGGCTGACCGACGGTGCGGAGGTGCTGACCTTCATCACCAGCGAGGCGTCCCTGCTGCGGTTCCCGGCGGGGCTGGTGCGGCCGCAGGGCGCGAAGGGTGGCGGCATGGCCGGCATCAACCTGCCGGCCGGTGCGCGGGTGGTGTTCTTCGGCGCGGTCCGCACCGACGACCCGAAGCACGGCGAGCCGATGGTGGTGACCTCGACGGGAGCCACGGTCAAGGTGACGCCGTTCGCGGCGTACCCGGCGAAGGGCCGGGCGACGGGCGGTGTGCGCGCCCAGCGGCTCCTCAGGGGTGAGACGGACGTGGCCGTGGCCTGGGTGGGCCCGCGACCGGTGGGCTGCACCGCCACCGGGGATCCGGTCGAGCTGCCGGCGGCCGATCCGCGCCGCGACGGCTCGGGCTTCGCCGTCATGCTCGGCCCGACCGTGGTCGGCCACCAGATCGAGCGCGACTGACCCGACGGCCGGTGGCCCGACGGGGTGGACGGTCAGACCACCGGTGGGGCGGGTGAAGGTCGGGCCACGCCGGGGGTGGTGGGCGGTCAGGCCACGCCGACGGGACGGAACTGGACGCTGACGCGGGGGCCGACCGGTCGGCTGGTCTTCGGGATCGCGTGTTCCCAGGTGCGCTGGCAGGACCCGCCCATCACCACCAGGTCGCCGTGCCCGAGCGGAAAGCGCAGGCTGGCCCCGCCGCCGCGCGGGCGCAGCAGCAGCGGTCGGGGGGACCCGAACGAGACGATCGCGACCATGGTGTCGGCGTGCGCGGAGCGGCCCTGGGTGTCGCCGTGCCAGGCGACGCTGTCGCGGCCGTCGCGGTAGTGGCACATCCCCGCCGTCACGAAGGGTTCGCCCAGTTCGGCCGCGTAGTGCCGGGTCAGCGCCTCCCGGGCGGTGGTGAGCACCGGATGTGGCAGCGGGCGGCCGTCGGCGTACCAGCAGAGCAGACGGGGCACGTCGACCTCGGTGTCGTACATGGTGCGGCGCTCGGCGCGCCACGGCACGTCGCGCAGCAGCACGTCGAGCACCTCGTCGGAGCCCCGCACCCAGGCGGGGAGGTGGTCGACCCAGGCGCCCCGGCCCAGCGGGTGCCGGCGGACACCGCCAAGTGGCCCGAGGCACGGGGCGGTGTCGGTGAGGTCGAGCATCGACGGCTGGTAGGCGGCCTGCGACATGACCAGGATGTTAGTACACCCGTTCGATCCCGCGTCGGGCGACGGTGTCGAGCAGCGCGTCGGCGACCCGGACCCGGCCGAGCCCGTCGACCGCCGCCCAGGCCCGTGCCGACAGGGCCGCCCGGTCCCGGCCCGAGGCCAGCAGCCGCGCCAGCGTGCCGGCGCCCGCCCGCGCCCGGTCCCCGTCCGCCGTCAGAGCCGGCAACTCGCCGAGGCCGGCGGCCAGGCCGGCCCCGACCACCCGGTGGTACGCCTCACGCTGGTTGTCCACCACGCAGACCAGCGCCGACGGCGCCCCCAGGCAGCACAGCTCCCAGGTCGACGTGCCGGCGGCGCTGACCACCAGGTCGGCCGCGTCGATCAGGGCGGGCAGCCCACCGGTCGGCGGCACCGGGCGCAGCGACTGCCCCGGCGCCGGCGTGAGCGCCGCCAGGTCCGCCGCGACCTCGGGGCGGCCCACGACGACGGTCAGCTCCATGGGCCGCCCGGTCGACAGCAGCAGCCGGGCCAGCGGCGCTGCGGCCCCGGCGGCGTCGGTGCCGCCGAAGAACGCCAGCACCCGGGGCCGGTCGACGTCCGTGGCGGGGCGGGGCGCGGCCGGCCGGGCGGCGACCACCGAGTCCCGCAGCAGGGCGTACGCGCTGCCGGCGAGCAGCCGCCCGCCGGGCACGACGGTCGTCGCGCCGACGTTCTGGTCCAGGTACAGGTCGGCGTCCTGGCCGCGGGGGTCGCCGTCGACGATGGCCAGCGTCGTCACGCCCGCCGCGCGCAGCGCGCCCGCCCCGGCCGGGTCCAGCTCGTACGAGTCGAGCACGACCGCGTCGAGGTGGTGCCGGCGGGCGGCGTCGACCAGCCCGGCCGGGGTGTCGGGCCCGGGGCACAGCCCGATGCCACGGTCGAGGAGTTGGTCGACGGCCCAGTCGACCCCGTCGACCGAGCCGAACACCTCGACCGGCACGCCCCGGCGCAGCAGTTCCTCGCCCAGAGCCAGGCAACGCACCAGGTGGCCCACCCCGCGCCACGGACCAGCGTCGCAGCGCAGGCCCACCCGTACCGTGCTCAGGACTCCTCCAGCCGCTTCTGTCGTACGCCCGCGTTGAGGGCGCGTAGCCCGGGCTGCCCGTCCAGCCAGTCGGCGAGTTTCGCCAGCGGCACGCTGACGTCGCCGAAGTGGTCGGTCACCGCGCGCAGCAGCGCCCAGTCCTGTTCGGTGTCCAGGGTGAGCCGCAGGTCGGAGCGGTCCGGGGTGAGGGTCACCCCGAGCACCCGGAACAGCTCCGGTCGAGCGTACGCGTACGAGGTGACGTGCACCCGGTGGTGGCCGGTGGCGAGCCGGTCCAGGGTACGCAGCGCGTCGGCCCGGACGATCTCCACGTCGAGCCCCCGGGGCAGCGTGCGGGCGATGGAGGTGCTGGCGTAGTCCAGCCCCGGCACGGCCCAGTACACGGTGGCGACCAGCGCCACGATCTCCGGGTCGAGCAGCGGGCAGTCGGCGGTGAACCGCATGACCGCGTCGCCGGGGTGGGCGTCGAGCGCGCCCACGAAGCGGGTCAGCACGTCGTCGACGGGCCCCCGGTGGCAGGCCACGTCCAGCCGGGCGCACTCGGCGGCGACGGCGTCGTCGACGGGGTCGGTGCTGGTGGCCACGACCAGGTCGGCGAGCACCCCGCTGTCCCGGGCGGCGCGGACCACCCGGCCGAGCACGCTGCGCCCGGCCAGGGGCCGCAGCACCTTCCCGGGCAGTCGTGCCGAGCCCATCCGGGCCTGCACGATCCCGACGATCCGGCAGTCCGCTCCGGTGCCCGCGGTGCCGGATCGGGTCGTCGGACGGTCGGTCACGGTTGTTCCTCCTGCTTCGGGGCCAGGGCCTGTCGGGCCCGGCGTTTCGCGGCGCGGGCACCGCGCTTGGCCAACCGCGCCGGGGTGATGGCCAGCCGGCCGACGCGGTAGCTCAGCGAGCCGCTGAGCAGGTTGATGGTGGCCTCGGCCCGGCGCAGCGCCCGCTCCCGGGAGGTGAGCAGGTCCTCGGTCCAGGCCAGCAGCGCCGCCAGCCGGGTGTTCTCCTCCCGCTGGCGCAGCCACGCCTGGTGCAACTGCTGATAGGCGCGCGGCCCGGCGGGCGGGTCGGTGGGCGTGACCGCGCGCAGCTCGGCGGCCAACCGGCCCCGGCCCTCGGCGTCCAGTCCGCGCACCGACGCGCCGACCGCCGCTTCGGTCTCGACGGCCGCGTCGACGGTGGCGCGGTCCAGGTCCCGCCCGGCGACGCCACCGAGCACCACGGTCAGCCCGGCGACGTCGAGGGTGGACGTCCACGGGTGGGCGTACCCGCCGGTGGTCAACTCGGCGGCGAACCGCCACAGGGTGCGGGCCAGCACCACGTCGACCGGGAGCGGGGCGGCGGCCCGCCAGCTGGGGTCCAGCACCGCGAATCCGGTGTCGTCGACGACGAGGTTGTCCGCGCCGGCCAGCGCCACCGCCCCGGCGAGCCGGCCCTCGCCGGCCTGCCCGGTCAGCCAGGCCGCGTAGCCGCGCAGCAGCCGGCGCAGGGTGGCGGTGTCGCGCCGCAGGCAGGCGTCGAGCAGCAGGGTACGCAGCAGCCGCCCCTCGGGCACCGGGCCGGTCAGCGCCTCCGGGTCGCGGTCGGCGGCGGGGCGGCTGTCGTACGGGTCGGCCGGCGCTGCCGCCCGGGTCACGCCCGTGTGCCAGTTCCAGCCGTCGGGGCCGTCGGCCACCTCGACGACGCCGACGGCGGGCGGACCGGTCTGCACCAGCGCCACGGGCAGCCCCGCCCGGACGCCGTCGGCGTCGTCACGACCTGCCGGGTCGGGACCTGCCGTGCCGACAGCCGCGGTGCCGAAGACCGGCCCGCCGCCGGTGGGGGCGTCGGGTTCCGCCGCGCGGCTGTCGCGGCGGGCCAGCACCAGCCAGGCCGGGGCCACCTCGACCGCGCGGCCGGCATGCAGCGCGTCGACGGCCAGCCGGGCCGGGTCGGCGAGCACGTCCCGGCCGGTGAAGCCGCCCGCGCAGGCGCCGTGCAGCACCGCGTCGAACAGCCCCGAGGTGGTGTGCCGGCGCAACGGCCCGGTGGCCAGCAGCGCCGTGGCCGCCTCCGGGCGCGGGTACGCGGCATAGCAGGTGTCCGCCCGCAGACCCGCCCCGGCCAGCCGCAGCGCGGCCTGGTCCAGGCTGGCCGGCCGGTCGACGTCGAGCACCCCGCCGACCGTCCACTGGGCGTCGTCGCGGCCGGCGTACCAGGGGGTGACGGACACCAGCCGGTGCACCCCGAGCGGATTGTCCAGCCGCAGCAGCAGGTCACCGCCCGGCCGTACGGCGGCGGCCAGCCGCTCCAGTACCCCGACCCAGCCGAGACGGTCTCCCTCGACCGACTCCACGGCGTCGAGACCGGCCCCGGCCACCACCAGGTCGTACGTCTCGTCGTCGGGTAGCCCCGCCGGGCCGCCGACGACCACCCGGGCCGCCCGGTCGGCCAGCGCCACCGCGTCGGGGTGGCTGCGCAGCAGGCAGGTGACCTGCGCGTGGGCCAGCGCGTCGAGCAGGGCCGGGTCGTGCGGGCCGGCCAACAGCACCCGGGCGCCGGCGGGCGCCAACCGGGCGGCCAGCGCGGCCAGCGGACCGCCGTCGGCCAGCCGTTCGGTCGGCAGGTCCGACCAGGCCAGCATCTCCCCGCCGGGCAGCGTCAGCGCCGGGGCCGTCTCAGTCGTCACTCTCGTCCTCCTGGCGGTGCGCCCAGCCGAGCAGCTCACGCAGCTCGGCCGGCGTGCAGCGGTGGTCGGTGCCCAGCTCGGCGCGGGCGATCTCCACGGCGGTCGGCAGGTCCACCTGCGCGCCGTGCAGCTGCGGCCACTGCCGGCGGATCCGGGCGGTGCCTCCGAAGGTGGGATCCTCGTCGGCCAGCACCATCGGGTCGCCGTACACGGCGGGTTCGCAGCCGGCGGCGATGCCGTAGAAGATGGCGCTGGTCAGCCGGTTCGACGCCACGCGGGCGTGGCGGCGCAGCTCGGTGAGCTGCTTGTCGAGGAACAGCGGGTCGGTGTCCTTCCACCAGTGGCCCCGGTAGCCGTGGCAGACGACCCGGAAGCCGGCGTCCTCGTAGAGCCGGCGGACCCGGCGCATCCGGTGCTCGTGCCAGTACAGGCAGACGGTCACCGGCCCGGGTTCGGTGTCCCGGATCCGGGCGATCAGCTCCTTGTGGTCGCCCTTGACGTGCTGGCCCTCCCAGCCGTGGAACGGGTACCAGATCGTGCCCTCCCGGCGTTCGGGGGGCGGGTCGTCCGCGCGCAGCGAGAGCAGGTAGACGAACGGTGCCCCGATCACGGTGACGTTGCGTCGCCCGACCGACCAGGCCCGCCGGCGGGTCTGCTCCGACCACAGCAGGCTGGGGGTGCGCTCGGCGTACGGGTGGCCGGGGGCGAGACCGTCGCCGATGTTCCAGCCGTGCTGCACGTACCCGTTGATGCGCGGCGGGTGGCCGTCGCCCAGCCCCGCGTAGCGGGCCAGCACGTGGGCGTGGCCGTAGAAGTGGTTCGCGTGGTGCATGGAGTCGTCCTCAGGCGGCGGCCGGGCGGGCCGGTGCGCCCCGCAGGGCGGCGGCGAGCGCGTCGACGACCCGGTCCTGGTCGGCGTCGCTCAGGTCCGGGAACAGCGGCAGCGACAGCTGCTCGGCGTAGAACGCCTCGGCCACCGGGCAGGACCCGCGCCGGTAGCCGAGGTCGGCGAAGGCGGGATGCCAGTGGGCGGGGATGTAGTTGACCTGCACGCCGATGCCGGCGGCGCGCATCCGGTCGTACACCTCGCGGCGGCGGCCGTCGAGCACCCGGATCGGGTACAGGTGCCAGGCCGGCTCCGCCCAGGCGCGGCGGCCCGGGGTCAGCACGCCCGGCAGGTCGGCGAGGGCCGCGTCGTAGCGGGCGACCAGCCGGGCCCGGCGGGCCAGGAAGTCGTCGAGGCGGCGCAGTTGGCTGCGGCCCAGCGCGCACAGCACGTCGGGCAGCCGGTAGTTCAGGCCGAACTCGTGCACCTCCTGGTGCCAGCCCCCCTCGTCCGGCCAGCGCTGCTCGTCGCGCTCGCGGACCAGGCCGATGTTGCGGAACCGGCGGGCCCGGGTGAGCAGCTCCCCGTCGAGCGCGGCGACCGCGCCGCCCTCGGCGGTGGTGAGGTTCTTGGTGGGGAAGAACGAGAACGTCGTCAGGTCGGCGAGGGAACCGACCGGCCGGCCCCGGTAGCGGGCGCCGATGGAGTGGGCGGCGTCGGCGAGCAGCAGGGTGTCCCCGCCGGCCGCGCGCAGGGCGTCGTAGTCGGCGGGGTGGCCGGCGTAGTCCACGGCGGCGACGACCCGGGTGCGTCCCGTGGTGGCCGCCGACACGGCCGCCGGGTCGAGGGTGAACGTCTCGGGCTCGACGTCGGCGAACACCACCTGCGCTCCCAGCGCGACGGCGCTGCTGGCCGTCGCCACGAACGTCATCGGTGGGACGATCACCTCGTCGCCGGGGCCGACCCCGGCCGCCGCGTACGCCACGTGCAGCGCGGCGGTGCCGTTGGAGACGGCGGCGACGCCGGCCCCGCCGGTCCACCCGGCCAGGTCGGCCTCGAAGGCGGTGACCTGCGGGCCGGTGGTGAGCCAGTCGCTGCGCAGGGCGGCCACCACCGCGGCCACGTCGTCGTCGGTGACCGACTGCCGGCCGTACGGGAGCAGACCCGTCATGCCGCGATGCCGAGCATGTCGCGCAGCTGCCCGACGCCGAGCCACTCGTCGTTGGTGTCCGACTGGTACGCGAACCCGTCCGGTACCGGCTCGCAGCCGACCGGCGGCTGGTAGCCCCAGGTGGCGATGGTCGGCTGCACGATGTAGCGGTCCTTCGCGATGAGCGTCCGCCGGCTGTCGTCCGGCGCGATCATCTCCTCGTGCAGCTTCTCGCCCGGCCGGATGCCGATCTCGTGGGTGGTGGCGTCCGGGGCGACGGCCTCGACCAGGTCGAGGATGCGCATGCTGGGGATGCGGGGCACGAACAGCTCCCCGCCCTGCATCTGGTCGAACGAGTCCATGACGAACTGGACGGCCTGGTCCAGGGTGATCCAGAACCGGGTCATCCGCTTGTCGGTGATGGGCAGGCTCCTGCCCTCGGCGGCGAGCCGACGGAACAGCGGCACCACCGAACCGCGGCTGCCCACCACGTTGCCGTAGCGCACCACGGCGAAGCGGGTCGGGTGGTGGGCGGCGTAGTGGTTGGCGGAGACGAAGAGCTTGTCGCCGACCAGCTTCGTGGCGCCGTACAGGTTGATCGGGCTGGACGCCTTGTCGGTGGACAGCGCGATGACCTTCTTCACGCCCGCCTCGATCGCCGCGTCGACGACGTGCTGCGACCCGGTGATGTTGGTGGCGATGAACTCCGACGGGTTGTACTCGGCGGTGTCGACCTGCTTGAGGGCGGCGGCGTGCACCACGTGGTCGACCCCGTGCATCGCCCGGGTCAGCCGGTGCCGGTCGCGGATGTCACCGATGAACCAGCGCAGCCGGGGATCGTCGCCGAGCTGCTGGCGCAGTTCGTACTGCTTCAGTTCGTCGCGGGAGAAGACCACCACGCGGGTCGGGTCCGCCTCGGCGAGGAGGTGCCGCAGGAAGGTCCTGCCGAAGGACCCGGTCCCCCCGGTGACGAGAACGGACGACCCATTCAACTCGCTCAATTTGGTGCTCCCGTGTTCGTGGCGTGTCCGGCGGGCCTCGGCCGGCCGACCGGGTGGGAACGCTAGACCCGGCGGGTTAACGCCCCGACGCCCCCGGGTGAACCACTCAGGCGCGCTCCGTGAATGCCGTGCGCCGGGCAGGCGAACACCTGTCGTACCCGTCCGATGCGGACGGATCAGGCAGGTCACGGCCGATACAGTGGCCGGCGCGCGACCGGCGGGCGGGCCGCGGCGAGGGGGAAGGGGGGCGGCGATGGCCGTCGGCGGCGAGGTGGTCGAGCGGGTCGACGCCCCACGGCGGGTGATCCCGGCGGGGCGGCGGGCCTGGGTCGTTCCGGCGCTGCTGCTGTTCGGCTGGCTGCTCGGGGTGGCCTGGCGGATGTGGCTGTCCCGGCACGTCACCATGCCGATCGCGCACACCGACGAGGACAGCTACCTCAACACCGCCCGCGCGTTGGCGGGCGGACCGGGTGGCTTCAGCAGCGAGAACGGGCCGCTGCGCCGGGTCGGCTACCCGATGCTGATCTCACCGGCCTTCGTCGGCGAGCGGGACTTCGCCGACTCCTACCGCCTCGTCCAGCTGATCAACGCGGCCGTCAACGCCGCCCTGTTCCCGCTGGCGTACCTGCTCGGCCGGCGGATGCTGCGGCTGCCGCGTCCGTTCGCCCTGGGGATCGCGGCGGCTGCCGCGACGCTGCCGGCGGCGGCGTTCTACGCCGAGGTGGCGATGATCGACGCGGTGCTCGCTCCGCTGTTGGTGGTGTGGCTGCTGGCCGTGCACCGCTGGGTGGACCGGCCGGGGCTGGTGACCGCCGCCGCCGTGGGGGCCTGCGTCGGCGCGTTCCATCTGCTGCACTCCCGGGGGCTGGTCGTCGTGGCGGTGCACGCCGGTCTGGTCCTGTTGCTGCTCGCCCGCCGCCGCGTCACCCCCGCCGGCGTGCTGGCCGCCGTCGGACCGGTGCTCGCGCTGGCGCTGGTCAACGAGGCCGGCATCCGCCTGCTCGGCGACCGGGTCTACCTGCTCGGCGACCCGCCCGGTGGGGACACCGTCGCGGCCGTCGCGTCGGGCGCGGGCCTGTTGCGGGTGGCGGCGGCGGTCGGCACGCAGCTGTGGTACCTGGTGGTCGTCACCTTCGGCGCGGCCGGGGTGGCCTGGGCCGCCGCACTGCGGAACCTGCGCCGCCCCGCGCACGGCGACGCCACCCGGTGGACCCTGGGTGTGGCGCTGGCGACCACCGTCGGGGTGGCCGCCGGGGCGTCGGTGATCCTCGCCGGCATCACCCACAAGGCACCGGACGCCATCTACGCCCGGTACGTGCAGATGCTCGCCCCGTTCTGGTTGCTGGTCGGCGCCGCCGCGCTGTGCGGCGTCACCGTCCGGGTGGTGCGGGGGCGCCTCGCGGTCGCGGCGGGTCTGCTGACCGTCGGGGCCGCGCTGGTCGCCGCCCGGCTGGACTGGGCCCGCGCCCGCGGCACCGAGCTGCGCTACGGCGGGTTCAGCGCCCCGGACCTGATGGCGTTGACCGGCGGCTGGCGCGAGTTGCGTCCGTTCACCGCGGCGCTGGTCGGCCTGGCCGGCTGCGCGTCGCTGCTGGTCGCCGCGCGTGCGCCCCGGCTGCGGGCCGCCGTGGTCGCCGTCGTCGTCGTGGTCAATGTCGCCACCATGCAGGTGATCACGCAGCGCCTGGTCCGCCCGATGGCCGCCGCGTACACGCCGTCCGTCGCGGTCGCCGACCTGGGGGTACGCCCCGGCGACCGGGTGTACGCCTCGACCGGGGTGCCGTACGTCATCCGGTTCAACCTCAGCCACCAGGTCACCTGGACCGACGTGCGGTGGTTCACCGAGCGGCCACCGGCCCGCGCCGACGTGGTGTTCACCCGGTGGGCACCCGGCGAAACCGACGACTGGGACGGCACACGCCACGGTTTCGTGCGCCTCGGCGGCGACCCCGAACAGTTCTGGGCGGCCTGGCGACGCTTGTGATCCCCGCAGTTCCGTCGTCGGGTTAACGCCCGATGTAGCGCATTCGCACGACCGGTGAACGCCGTGTGCACAATTGTGGAACTCAGCGCCGACGGCGGTTTGCCCGCTCCAGAGAAATGGGGATGAGGATGATCTCCCGGCCGTCGGACACCTCCCGCCGGGCAGTGCCCTCGACGAACCGGAAGCGCCGGTTCATCTGCCGCACCACCGTGTTGTGCCCCAGCACCTCGCCGTCGAGCCGGTCCAGCGCCAGCTCGTCGAAGGCGTGGTCGACCGCCTCGCGCATGACCTCCAGCCAGGCCGACAGCGTCTCACCTCGGGCGGCCAGCCCGTCGGCGTCCAGGTAGAAGCCCCACGAGCCGGTACGGGGGCCGTCCAGCCGCAGGTCGAAGAAGGTGACCGCCCCGCACGGGACACCATCGCGCAGGTAGGTCAGCAACCGCCGGGTGGGGTCCTCGCGCGTCGCCGCCCACCACCGGGCGTGCTCCTGCGCGGTGATGACGTGGCTGGTCTTGCTGACCTCGCGGTTGGTTTCCTGATTACGCCAGGACAACATCAGGTGAACGTCGTCGGTGGTCGCTTCGCGTAGCACGGGGCGCTCGCTTTCCGATTGTCGCAACGGCCACCGGGGACCCTAATGTCGAATTACCGGGCTGTACACTCCGCCGCATGAACGAATTGAGTCGTGCGCAGATCCGCGATCTCATGGCGCAGGTGCTCGACAATCAGGGGCGTTCCCTTCCCGACGACGACGCGGCCGACCTGCGGGAGATCGGCTTCCGGTCGTTGGACTTCTCGGAACTGGCCCTGCGGGTCGAGGACGCCACCGGCGACGAGCTGAACTTCGACGCCCCGGGGCTGCGCCGCATCGCCACGGTCGGCGACGTCCTGGACCTGCTCGTCGAGCTGCAACACCAGTGACCGTCGCGACCAGCCGCCCCACCGGGCTCGACAACCGTCTGGTCGTCGGCGGAGTGCCGCTGACCTGGCGGGCGCTGCCGGCTTCGACCCTGCCGGCCCCCGCCGTGGTGCTCGCCGCCCGCGCCGGTGACGCCCTCGCCGCCGCCCGCCACCACGCCGAGCACGGCACCGAGCTGCTGATCGGCTCCCCGGGCCGGGTGGACGCGACGATGCGCGACGAGCTGCGCGCAGCCGGGTTCACGGTGGTCGGGCCGGGCGCAGCCGACCCGGCCGCGCGGGGGGCGGTGACCGGCGACGACGCCCTGCTGGCCCCCACCCGGTCGCGCCCCGCCGAACCGGGCCGGCTGTGGCTGCTCACCTCCGGCTCGACCGGCCGTCCCAAGCGGGTGGGGCACACCCTCGCCTCGCTGACCACCGTGCGGGGGCACCAGCCCGAACGCACCTGGCTGTGCCCGTACGCCCCCGGCACGTACGCCTGGTGGCAGGTGGTGACGTTGTCGCTCACCCAGCCGGGGCAGCACCTCGTGGTCGTCGACGCGGACGAGTTGGACGACTGGCCGGCGCTGGCCGCCGCGCACGGCGTCGACGCGGCCTCCGGCACCCCGACCTTCTGGCGGCGTACCCTGCACGCCGACCCGGCCGCCCTGGCACGGGTGCCGCTGCGCCAGGTGACCCTCGGCGGGGAGCCGGTCGACCAGGCCATCCTGGACCGGCTGGCCGAGCTGTTCCCGGCGGCCCGGATCTCCTGGATCTACGCGTCCTCCGAGGTGGGCGCGTCGATCGTGGTTCACGACGGGCGGGCCGGGTTCCCCGTCGACTGGCTGGACCGGGCGGCACCCGACCGCCCCACCCTCTCCGTGCGCGGCGAGGAACTGGTGGTCACCTCACCCCATCACGGGGTCGGGCTGGCCGGGCCGGTGCACACCGGCGACCGGGTGCGGGTGGTCGACGACCGGGTGCTCGTCACCGGCCGGCTCGACACCGACGAGATCAACGTGGGCGGCAGCAAGGTGTCGGCCGGGCAGGTCCGCGACGTCCTCGCCGCCCACCCGGCGGTGGCGTGGGCCCGCGTCACGGGCCGCCGCGCCCCGCTGTTGGGGCAGCTCGTCGCCGCCGACGTGGTCGCGGCCCCGTCGGCCGGGCCGCTGGACGAGGCGGCCCTCACCCGCTGGTGCGCCGACCGGCTGCCCGACCACGCCGTGCCCCGCCGGATCCGGCTGCTGACCGAGATCCCCGTCAAGGAGACTCTGAAGAGCGATGTCTGACCACGCCGCCGTCCCGCCCGTGCCGCCCGCCTCCGTGGTCCTCGTCTCCGGGGGCTCGCGCGGGCTGGGGCTCGCCATCGTCACCGACCTGCTCGACCGGGGGCTGAGGGTCGCGGCCTTCGCCCGCACCGTCACCCCGCAACTGGCGAAGCTCGCCGAGGCGCAACCCGACCGGGCGTACGCCGGTGCCGTGGACGTCACCGACCTGTCCGCCACCCAGGCGTTCCTGCGGGAGGTGGAGGAGCGGCTCGGCCCCGTCGACGGCCTCGTCAACAACGCCGCCGTCGGGCAGGACTCGCTGCACGCCCACACCGCCACCGCCGACGTGGCCCGGATCGTCTCGACCAATCTGACCGCGCCGTTGCAGCTCACCCGCCTCGTGGTGCGCCGGATGCTGGGCCGGGGGCTGCGCGGCCGGATCGTCAACGTCACCTCGATCTGCGCGCAGCGCGGCTTCCCGGGCCTGGTCGCGTACTCGGCCACCAAGGGCGGGATGGACGCCGCCACCCGGTCGCTGGCCCGGGAACTGGGCGGCCGGATGCTGGTCAACGCGGTCGCGCCCGGCTTCTTCGCCTCGGAGATGTCGGCGGTGCTCGGCCCCACCCAACTCGACCAGATCGTGCGACGCACGCCCACCGGTCACCTCACCGAACCCGAGGAGGTCGTTCCCGTGGTGCGGATGCTGCTGTGCGAGCAGACCAACATCAACGGCCAGGTGATCGTGGTGGACGGTGCCGCCTCCGTCTGATCCCGCCGGCCGGCCGCCCCGCCCCGTACCGGGGCTGCTGGCCGCCGCCGAGCGTCACCTGCGGGTCGACACGCCGGCCGGATCAGCCGCCGCGACGACCCGCAGCCACCTCGGAGACGGCCGCTGCGTCGGCTGGTACGGCCCGCCGACGGTGGGCTGGCAGGTGGCGGTCGACGCGGAGCACGCCGACGCCCCCGTGCCCGAGGCGCTGGCCCGCCGCTTCGGTCCCGCCGACTTCTGGCCCCGCTGGACCCGGACCGAGTGTCTGTGCAAGCTCGCCGACGTGCCCGTGGTCGTCTGGTGGCGGCGGCACGGCCTGGGCATCCCGCCCGGCACCGTCGCCGTGTGGCGGACCCTGCGGGTGGCCGACCTGGTGGTCACGGTCGCCTTCGCGCCGACCCGCCCCGGTCGGCGGGCCGACGACGAACCCTTCCCGCGCGGGGCTTCGAAGTCGGCCCGGCGGTGGCCTGCGGCGGTCAGGGAGTCTCCTGCTCGGTCGCTGTCGAGCTGACAGCGCATCCGGAGCGCTCACCGGCCAGCCGTCGCGGGCCACGGTGAACGCATCAACGATGCAGCTCGGGAGCGTCCACGCGGACACCATCCGGCCCCTCCGCCGGCCGGGGCGCTGCCGTCAGATCAGGTCCCAGCTCAGCGGGGTGCCCCGGGCGACGTCGCGGGAGAAGGTGCGGCCCAGGACCCGGTCGATCTCGACCGGGGGCAGCCCGCCGGCGGGGCGGATCGAGCGGACGTTGCCGGCCGTCACAGGGTCACCGGCCCGGACGTCCTCGACGACGAACAGTGACCGGCGGAACCGCAGGCCCTCCCGCTCGGCGGGGGTGGGGCCGATGGCGGTGCCACCGAGTGCGGCGTACGCCCGTTCCGACTCGACCACCAGCGCCGCCAACTCCGCGGGATCGAGGCTGAAGTCCGCGTCGACGCCGCCGTCGGCGCGGTCGAGCGTCACGTGCTTCTCGATGAGGCAGGCGCCGAACGCCACCGACGCGACCGCCACACCGATGCCCGGGGTGTGGTCGGACAGCCCCACCGGCACGCCGAACGCATCGGCCAGCACGGGTACCCGCCGCAGGTTGCTGTCGGCCGGCGGCGCCGGGTACGACGCGGTGCAGGCCAGCAGCACCACACCGGCGGCACCGCCGGCGCGGGCGGCACGGACCGCCGCGTCGATCTCGGCAACCGTGGCCATTCCGGTGGAGATGACCAGCGGCTTCCCGGTGCCCGCCACCAGCCGGATCAGCGGCAGGTCGACCAGCTCCGACGAGGCGATCTTGTACGCGGGCGCGTCGAGTTCCTCCAGCAGTTCGACCGCCGTGGCGTCGAACGGCGACGAGAAGACCGTCAGCCCGTGCTCGCGGGCACGTTCGAAGATCGGCCGGTGCCACTCGTAGGGGGTGTGCGCCCGCTCGTAGAGCCGGTACAGGTTCTGCCCACCCCACAGCTCGTGGCCGTCGGAGATGCGGAAGGCCGGCGCGTCGACGTCGATGGTGAGCGTGTCGGGCCGGTACGTCTGCAACTTCAACGCGTGCGCGCCGGACGCGGCGACGGCGTCCACGATGGCCAGCGCCCGGCCGAGGTCGCCGTCGTGGTTGCCGGACATCTCGGCCACCACCAGCGGCGGCTCCCCGGCCCCGACCACGTGCGGCCCGATCTTCATCGTCGTCACTGCGTCCCACCGTTCCCGTTCGTCCGCACCAGCGTGCGGTCCGCCGTCATGGTTCCCGGCCCGTCCGTCCGGTTCGCCCCGCCGGCCGGTACCCCGTCCGTCACCGCCGCCGGTCGGCGCAGCCGCGCGGCCAGCCGGTGTGCCTGCCGCAGCATCGCGTACGCCAGGTAGCTGTCCCGGCCGACCAGCCGGTGCTTGAGGCCCGCGATCCCGTCCGGGCGCGGGTAGCCGTCGGCGGGCAGGTAGCGACGGTACTGCTCGGCCACCCGCCGGAAGAAGGCCCGCCGCAGGTGTGGGTGCAGCCGGTCGTCGTTGCCCACCACCACCAGCATGTGGTTGACCATCAACCCGAACAGCTCCGCCTCCAGGCGCGGGTCGGGGTGCCGGTGACGCACCCAGTCGAGCAACCGGTCGTACTGCGCGAACGCGTCGAAGTGCCGGTCGCTGCGGGTCGACGTGATGGCCCCCTGCCGGCCCTGCCGGTACAGGTAGCAGACCCGGTCGAGCACACCGATCCGCTGCGCCCCGATCAACAGCGGATGGCTGAACGGGATGTCCTCGTACCAGCCGGCGTGGAACCGTAGGCCCAACTCGGCCATGAAGTCGCGGCGTACCACCTTGTTCCACGCGGTGTGCTGCACCCGCAGCAACTGGGGCCGGTCCGCCAGGCGGACCACGCCCGGCACCCCGCGCAGCAGGTGACTGCTCGCGTCGACCTCCCGCCGCCCGCCCTCGTGCACCCGCAGGTGGTCGAGCATCAGCACGTCGGGACGGTCGCCGCGCAGCCGGTCCAGAACGGCCGGCAGGGTTCCCGGCGGCAGCCAGTCGTCGCTGTCGACGAACCAGACGTAGCGCCCGGTGGCGACGTCCAGGCCGGCGTTGCGGGCCAGTCCCAGGCCGACGTTGCGGGTCAGGTGCACCGTGCGGACGCCGGGCCGGCCAGCCGCGTACGAGCGCAGCATCTCACCACACCGGTCCGGCGACGCGTCGTCCACGGCGACGATCTCCACGGCGTTCGCCTCGCCGGCCGGCACGTCCGCCCGGATCGACTCCAGGCACTGGTAGAGGTACGGCTCCACGGCGTGCACCGGCACGACGATGCTCAGCAGCGGTGCCCGCGTCGGCTCAATGACCACCCGGACACCCTCGTCGGCCCGGGTGGCCGGACCCGGAACCTCACGTGGCCGACGGTGGTGGAGTGCCTGAACAGCCGCCGAGCGTCAGGTTAACGGTTCAGCATGCGGCGCACCGGGCCACCGACGGCCTTCTTCAGGCGGGTACGGATCTGCTCCGAGCGCACGATGCTCTTCTCCTTGCGCTCCTGCAACATCACGTTCTGGTCGCGCAGCCACTGGATGCGCTCCACCAGCACCTGCGGCGAGGTGGCGGCGGCGGGCCTGACCGCGGGCGCGAACACGGTCTCGCGGACCCGGGCGTCGAACCGGGCGGCGCTGTCACCGTCGGCGAACGCGTTGCCGAGGTCGTGCTTGGCCAGGAAGGCGCACATCGTCTCGTACCGGGCCTTGTGCCCGTTGACCATCGCGCTGTAGTCGGCCTCCTCGTAGAGGTGCGCCGCGTCGACGTCGGCCGGTACGTCCCGCATCACCCGGTGCGGGATGTCGAAGTACCGGGCCAGCTCCAGGGTGCGCGAGTCGTGCGCGAACAGGTAGCCCGGCGTACCCGCCAGCAGCGCGGCGATGGTGCCGTGGATGCGGGTGCCGAAGTTGAAGTCGAAGCTGGACAGGTAGTCGAACCAGGTCCACGGGTCGACGAACATCCGCACCTTGTCCTCGGTGAACAGCGGGTGCGTGGTGTGGATCGGGATCGGGCTGGACTTGCCCCGGTCCTCCGGCGCGTCGCCGTAGAGCAGGGTGCCCAACGTCTTCAGGTCCTGCGGCAGGTACCGCAGGTTCTCGTACCGCTGGTGGTGCGTGCCGATGATCTGCGCCATCGACTTGACGTACGGCGAGACGGTCAGCGCGATCCGGTCGTACGGGCCGATGAAGGACTTGCGCTTCTCCACCGGCAGGGTGTCCCCGTGCAGGAACATCGACGGGCACCCGATGATGTCCACGTTCGCGAAGCCCAGGGTGTTCAGGTACTGCGCGGTGATCTCGCCCCGCACGCCGATGCTGTGCGAGCGGTCCAGCACGGCCCGGCAGAACCGGGTGACCGACTCGTCGATCGGGCGCAGGTACTCACGGTCGCCGTCGACGTTGGTCTGCACCCCGACGCCGAGCACCACCACCGGGATCTTCAGCCGCTCGATCAGCCGGCTCATCACGTCCAGGCGGTGGGCGTAGCTGCGCCGGAAGGCGTTCGCCAGCGGCACCACGAAGACGTCGTACTCCTCGTTGATCTTGTCGGAGTCCCGCATGTTGACCGTGAAGCCGTTGGGCGTGATGGTGGCCGCCCGGGTGCCCAGCAGCTTGTGGGCGGCATGGCTGAACACGAGGTTGCCGGCGTTCTCCCCGATGAGGTTGCGCTCGAACGTCTCCTCCGGGGAGTTGACGTCGAAGGGGCCCTTCCGAGCCCGCATCAGGATCCGCTGGTGCATCGTGCCTCCGCCTCTCGTCCGTCGTCCGGGTCCGTCCTGCGCGGCGTGTCCGCGCCGGCACCCCGGGCGGCCTGGGCCGAGCGAGGTCCCGTCTTCTCCGGGCCCCGGAATATTAGGCCACCGGCCGCCCGGCTGACACCTGCCGGTCCGCCCCTGCTGTCCCCGACCGGATCGGGCGTGCCCCACCGACGGTAGGGTGCCGCGAATGACGAGCGCCCCCCTCGCCCTCGCCGAACCGGTTCCGGCGCGGCGGTCCGACGCCCGTCGGCTGCCGTCGCTGACCGGGCTGCGCTGGATCGCCGCCCTGCTGGTGTTCGGCTTCCACGCGGGCACCATGCGGATCATCGCGGACCCGGGTCCGCAGGCCGCGCTGGGCGCGGTCTTCACCCTCGGCCTGTCCGGTGTCCAGTTCTTCTTCATCCTCAGCGGCTTCGTGCTCGTCTGGTCCGCCCGGCCCGGGGACTCCCGGCGCCGGTTCTGGCGCCGCCGGCTCGCCAAGATCTACCCCAACCACCTGCTGCTGTGGGCGCTGGCCCTGGCGGTGGCGTGGTGGTTCGCCGACCCCGTCGACCCGGTCGCCGCGTTGGAGAACCTCCTGCTGGTGCAGGCCTGGGACCCGCGCCCGGGCTACTTCTACAGCATCAACACGGTCAGCTGGTCGCTGTCCTGTGAGCTGTTCTTCTACCTGTGCCTGCCGCTGGTGCTGCCGGTGCTGCACCGCACCCGCTCCGCGGTGCTGTGGACCGTGGTGGTCGCGGTGCCGCTGGTCATCCTGGCCCTGTGGCCGGGGCAGGTGCTGGTGCCGGAGGAGAGCCGCTGGTGGTTCACCCAGGTCTTCCCGCTGGTGCGCTCCACGGAGTTCTGGATGGGCGTGGCCGCCGCCGAACTGATGCGCCGGGGGCACTGGCGGGGGCCGGGACTGCCACTGGCCGGCGTGATCTTCGTCGGCGTCTGGGTGGTGACGTCCCAGTGGGTCCGGGCCGAGCTGTGGGCGGCGGTGCTGTCGGCGGCGTACCTGCTGGTGATCACCGCGGCGGCGCGGGCCGACGTGCGCGGTGACCGCTCGCCGCTGCGCGCCCGGCCGATGGTCTGGCTGGGCGAGGTGTCGTTCGCGTTCTACCTGGTGCACGTCTTCGTGATCATGACGCTGCTCCGGCTCACCGGCGACTGGGGCACCGGCCTGCCCGGGTGGTGGGGGCCGCTCGCCGTGGTGGGCTTCCTGCTGCTCACCCTCGCCCTGGCGGCGCTGCTGCACCGGTACGTCGAGACGCCGATGATGCGGTTGCTGACCGCACGCCGCTGACCCGCGACCGTCCACGCCGGCCGGTCCACGATCGACACCGCCGACACGCCCGGTGGCGGTGCGCGTTGGCGGTGTCGGCGGTAGCGTTGCCGTGTGCTGCCTGTCGCTCTGCGCGTTCCCCTGTGGTGGGTGACGCGCTGGGCCGTGCGGCTGCTGGCCGGTTTCGCCGTCGCCGCCACCTGCACCCTCGGCATCGGGGTGCTGCCCTCCGGGGCCGCCGGTCATCCCGCCCCGGTCGAGATCCGGCCCCCGGTCGACGGGCCCCTGCCCGCCCTCCGGGAGGCTGCTCCCGGAGGGCTCGACTCGCCCGTCGTGCCGGCGCTTCCGTTCGGCGTCTGCCCGTCCGACGTCTGCCCGTCCGACGTCTGCCCGTCCGACGTCTGCCCGGCCGACTCGCACGACGGGCTGACCGCCGGCCCCGTACCGCCCACCCCCGCCGCGATGCGGCCCGCCGGCGCCGGTGCGGCGCTCGCCGGTCGGGTCGACGCGCCGCCCGCCGGGGCGGGTCCGCCGGTCCCCGGTCCGCGCGCCCCGCCGGTCGGTCTGACCCGACCCCGGGCAGCCTGACCTTCGGGTCGCCTGACCTTCGGGGCGGCCTGACCCCCCGGGCTGCCTGACCCCCGGCCGTCCGACCTCGGTCACCCGCCTCCGGGGCCGCCTGACCGCCGCGTTCCGTCGCACCTCACCCGCACCCACCCGGCCGAGCCCACCGGCGCCGCCGGGCCGGGGGCGTCGCCGTCGTCACCCGCACCACCCGTCCGTGAGGTATCGCCATGGAGACCGTGCTCTACCAGTTCCTGATCGAGGTGCCGCAGGCCGCCGCCATCTGGTCGGCCCTGCTCGTCGTCGCGCTGGGCGTGCTCACCGCCCTGGTCGCCCGCCCCGAAGCCACCACACCGGCCGAGCCGACCGCCGGCGCCGACGAGGCGGCACAGGAGGCCGCAGACCTGCGCCGGTACGCCGGAGAGGTGGCCGTCGCCGCTGCCGGGGCGGCCCGGACCGCCCGTCGACGGCGCGACGCCTGGCGGGCCGCCCAGGAGGACCTGGACCGGGCCTGGCGGGCCTACGACCGGGCGGAGACCGCCGCCCGGCGCCTCGCCGGGACCACCGCGCTGCCCACCCCGAGGACCCCGCACACCCCCGCCGAGTACGCCGCCCGGGAGCGGTGGCTGCACCACGCCGCGATGGCCGCCCACTGGCGCGGGGACCTGTCAGCCAGCCAGCTCAGCGACGTGTTCGGGCGGCGGGCCGGCTGGGACCCGCGCCGGCACCCCGCCGAGCAGGAGGTCGTCCTCGCCCGCGCCGTGCGCGACCACCTGTCGGCGGCGTACCGGAGCGCGGCGGAGCGTGAGCGGGCGGCGTGGCGCGCCGCGGAGGTCGCCGTCGACGCGGCCCGCGCCCTGACCACGGAGGCGTACGCCGCGGCCGTTCGGCTGCGGCCCGCCCCGGTGCCGGCCGTGCGGGTTCCCGGGGCGCAACGCCGTCCCGTTGCGGCGGCCCGCTGGCGGCCGGCCGGGGTGGGCTGACCGACCGGAATCCGGTGAGCCCGGTCACGTGGCGGCGAAACGGATTCCGGGCTCGTTCCGGCACATCGCGCCCGGGGATTGCGCACCCTTTCCGGCGACCGTTCCGGATGTCGCCCTCTGGTGCCGTCACCGGGTCTGGCCCCATCGAGCACCGGCAGTGCGCCAATGTCCGGAAAATTGCCGGCCGGAAAGATGTTTACGCAGCTCAGCAGGGGTTGGCAGGGTCCGAACCCGGCCAGTAGGGTCGGCGCGTCCGGTGCGGTAACCGATCGCAGATGGCGACGCCGCACCGACCCGCTCAATCGTGGAAACACGAACCGGGGACCCACTGCACCACTGGGGTGAATCCGCGAGCCACGGCCGCGGTAGGGCGATCTTCCCGCCCGAATCCGTCAGCTAACCCGGTCGGCGGCTGCGGAAGGAGTTCCAACCCGTGCAGCACCATCACGCCCCCGCATTGTTCCCCCGCCTCCACGGCACCGCGGTGCCCCCACCCGTCGACTCGTCGGCGGGCTGATCCCGGCCACCGCCCCCGCCCGGCACCCCGGGCGAATCCCCGAGTGCACCTGACCGTGCGGACCTCGTCCGCGCGGCGTCCCCGCCTGGCCGGTGACGGCGGCACTCGCCCCGAACCCGTGGAGGAACCCCCTGTGAAGCACCACGTCAAGCGTCAACTCCGTCGGCTCGTCACCGAGCGTCCCCACCAGGTCGTCGCCGGTGCCGCCGCCGCGCTCATGCTGGCCACCGGCACCGGCGCCGCACTGGCGACCGCCGACGAGGCACCGGCCGTCGCAGCCGAGGTACGCGGCGACACCCTCGCCTCCCGCGCCCAGGCCAGCCCCGCCGAGCCGACCGTCCCGGCGGGCAGTGCCACCCCAGCGGCCGAGCCGGGCAGCTCGGCGTCGACGGCCGCGCCGAGCAGCGCCGCGACCACGCCGGCACCGTCGCCGAAGGCCCGCAAGGCCACCGCCGAACCGGACGTCACCCGGAAACCGAAGCCCCCGGCCGCCAAGAGCCTGGACTACGACCACGAGACCCAGAACACGTTCTACAACTGCGGTCCGGCCGCCGTACGGCACGCGCTGAGCGCCGCCGGCATCGCCCGTACCCAGAACGAGCTGGCAGTCCAGCTCGGCACCACCCAGGCCGGCACGAACTCGGCCGAGGACACCACCCGGGTGCTCAACGCCGTCGTCAAGGGCGGCCCGTACCGGACCCGTACGATTCCCGGCGGTGCGGCCACCGCGGAGCAGATGGACCGGCTCCAGGCCGACGTCGTCAAGGCCATCACCGGCGGCCGGGGCGTCGTGGTGAACGTCGCCGGCACCGCCACCGACACCGACGGCGGCTGGCACTCGTTCCCGGGCGGCCACTACGTCGCGGTGATCGGCTACTCCGACGAGGGGCGGCTGGTGAAGATCGCCGACTCGGCGGACCCGGCGGCCCCGTCGTACTGGCTGACCACCATCGACCTGGCGCACTGGGCGGCCACCCGCGGCTACTCCGCCTGACCGCCGAACGACGTCACGGGCGCCGGCTCCGCGAGGGGCCGGCGCCCGCCGTCGTGTCCCGCCCGGTCGCGGCCCCCATCGGGCCGGGACAGCGCGTCAGGTCGCGGGCGCCGCGGGGACAGCGCGTCAGGTCGTGGGCGCCGCGGTGACAACGCGTCAGGTCGCGGGGGCTGCCGGGCCAAGGAGGGACAGCGTCAGGCGGTGGGGGACAGGGGGGCCGCGGGTCGCCCGGCGTCGGCCTGCCCGCGCGGCGCGGGTAGCGTCGAGGGGCCGTCGAGTTCCCGCCGCGCGGCCGACAGGAACGCCTCGGCGTACGACTCGACGGGGAAGTCGCCCAGGTAGCGGCGGCGGGTCTCCCACCGGGCCGGAGCGAGCGGATCGGTGTCCAGCAGGCCGGTCAGCACCCCGTCCACGTCGGCCATGTCGCGGCGCAGCACGTAGCCGGAGCCGGCCAGCGGGAACCGCTCCGTGAACCGGTCGCCGTCGACCCCCATGTCGGTGACCGCGTACGGCTTACCCGAGTAGAGCCAGTCGGAGATGACCCCCGACACGTCCGAGACCAGCGCGTCGGCCCGGTTCACGCACTCGGTCAGGGTCAGCGCGCGGCTCGCCGCCCCGAAGACGTGCGGTCGGCCGGTGCGGGCCCGGTCGGCGGCGAGCAGGTCCGTCAGCCGCGCGAGCTGCCGCGCCGACGTCGGGTTCTGCGTGGTGTACGGGTGCGCGCGCAGGATCACCGTCGCGCCCCGGTCGAGCAGCCGCCGCAGCAGCGTCTCCGCCACCGGCAGGGAGCAGTAGTTCGCGTCGGCGTGGTGCCCCGTCCAGGTCGGCGTGTACAGCACGGTCGGGTTCGCCAGCCCGCGCGCCGGTTCGGGGCGCACCTCGATGGCCTCGACCTGGGGGCGGCCCACCACGACGAACTTCTCCGCCGGGATGTCCACCCCGGCGCGGGCGTACCGCTCGATCGCGGCCTGCCCGGCGACGAAGATCCGGTCGAAGATGGCGGACACCGGGTTCGCGCTGGGGGCCTTGTCGCTGTCACCGTGGTGCAGCTGCACGTGGGTGAGCTGGGTGAAGCGGATGCAGTGACTGTTCTTCGCGCCGTGGTTGACGTAGAACGCGGCCCGCAGGCTCGGCACCAGCGCCTCGTCCATGGTCCTGGTGGTGGGGCAGTAGAGCACCGGCGCGCGGGTGGCCGCCGCCACGGTCGGCAGGAACTCCGGCTCCCGCACCATGACCAGGAACGGCCGGCCGATCCGCTCCAGGTACGGCAGCCACATGGTGACCTGGTACTCCGAGCCGGGCGGGGCGGAGAAGTGCAGCACGAACTCGGGCTGGTGGCGACGCAGCGCCCGGGTCACCGCCGAACCGCCGGCCGCCGGGCGGAACCGGCGTCGGGCCAGGTCCAGCGCGACCGCCCCCGCGCCCCCGGCGACCAGCAGGCTCACGGCCAGGGCGACCACCGCGGGCAGGGCCGCCACGGCGGCCAGCGCCACCAGGGCCAGCAGCCCGGCGAGGGCGTCGCCGAGGCGGGCGGCGACCGCCGGCACCCAGGTGCGCACTGGCAGGTTCGCCGCCCGGATCTCCAGGTTGCCGGCGTCCCGCAGGGGCCCGACGAGCAGCACCAGCCCCAGCAGCACCAGGGCGGTGGCGACCAGCGCCGGGTCGACGCCGGCGTCGAGCCGCCGGGCGTACCCGACGAGGACGCCGGCCGCGACGAGCGTCGTCTCGGCGACACCGTCGGCGCCGGGACGGACCCGGCGTTCCCAGGCCGCCGCCGCGAGCGCCAGCAGCGCGAGGCCGAGCCCCCAGACCGTCGCGCCGGTGAGCGCGAGGACGAGGAAGGCCAGCACCGCCCCGCCGGTGGTCAACCCCCGGACGGCCAGCTTCCGGACCAGATCACCGCGCATGGTGGTGTCGCTCCCCGCCGTCGTCGCGTGCTGTCAGCCGGCCGTCGCCGCGCTGGCGGACCGGTCGGCCTGGACGGGTACGGCGGCCGGCGCCCCCTCGCCCGGGGCGCGGCGCACGTCGATCACCTGACCGGTGAGGTCGGAGATCAGCACGTCCAGGGACGCCTGGGCGACGGTCTCGGCGGCCAGCAGGGTGTGTTCCGGCTCCGCCCCGAACGCCTTGGTGCGCATCGGGGTGGCGGTGCGTTCCGGGTTGATGCAGTTGACCCGGACGCCGACCTCGGCCCACTCGTCGGCCAGCGCCTGGGTCAGGTTGACCAGGGCGGCCTTGCTCGACGAGTAGAGCGCGTAGTCGGCCCGACCCCGGGTGTAGGAGCTGGAGGTGTAGAGCAGCAACTGGCCCTTGGTGTGCTGGAGGTAGGGCAGGGCCTGCCGGGCGACGGTGACCGGGCCGACGAAGTTGACCTGGAGGACCCGGTCGATGGTCTCCTGGTCGACCTCGGCCAGCTTGCCCTTCTCCAGGATGCCGGCGGTCACCACCACGTGGTCGATCCGGCCGGTGGCCTCGAAGGCGGTCTTCAGCGCGGCCTCGACGTCCTCGGGCCGCTCGACGTGGGTGCCGGTGGTGGAGCGGCTGAACGGGAAGACCTGGGCACCGTGGCGACGGGCCAGCTCCGTCAGGTCGTGGCCGATGCCGTAGCTGCCACCGAACACGACGATCGTGCGACCGGCCACCTCGTCACTGTAGGAGCGGTGGTCGGTGAGCCGGGGCACCTGCGCGGCGGCGAGCTGGAACAGCTTGTCGGCCAGGTGCACGTCCACCGGGTGGGTGACCTTGATGTTCTCGTCGGAGCCGTCGATCACCTTGATCGGCGTGCCGGGCAGGTAACGCAGCACGACGCCGCAGTCGTCGGTGGCGGCGAAGTCGGGGTCGCCGGCGGCCCGCCGGTACGCCTCCCGGATGGTGCCCGAGCGGAACGCCTGCGGGGTCTGCCCCCGGCGCAGCGAGGACCGGACGGGGATGTCGGTGATGCAGTCGTCGTCGTCGACCTGGACGATCGTGTCGGCCGACGGGATGGCCACGTCCACCGCCGAGTACGTCCAGAGGGCGTTCACGCACTCCCGGACGATCCGGCCGCTGACCAGGGGCCGCACCGCGTCGTGGAAGAGGATGTTGACGTCACCCTCGCCGACCGCGTCCAGCGCGATGCGGGTGGTGGCGTTGCGGGTGTCGCCGCCCTCGATCACCTTGGTGACCTTGCGGAAGCCGGCCTTGTCGACGATCTGCTGCGCCTCGGCCACGTGCCCGGTGGCCATCAGCACGACGATCTCGTCGATCTCGGGCGCGTGCTCGAAGACGGCCAGGGTGTGTTCGATGATCGGCTTACCGGCGATCTTCAGCAGCTGCTTCGGGATGCCGAGGCCCAGTCGGGTGCCCGTGCCGCCCGCCAGCACCACCGCCACCGTCCGCGAGGGCCGCCACGGCGCCGGGGTTTCCGGTGCGGCGTCCTGGGAGGTGGTCTGGTCCTGCGTCATTGCCGGTCCTCACTCTCGGGGTGCGTGGCTCTCTGGGGTGCATGGATCTCAGGTACGTGAACGAAGGGTTCCGCCGAGGCGGCGACGGGATGAACCTTAACGCGCGGACCGCGCCGCCCCAACGGGACGACGCGGTCGTCACGGCGTGGCTCGCACCCCGCCGGGCGGCTACTTGGCGTTGGTGAACGCCTCGTAGGCGCGCAGCACCTCGTCGGTGGGGCCGTCCATCTGGATGAGGCCCGATTCCAGCCAGATCGTCCGTTCACAGGTGTCCCGGACGGAGGAGAGCTGGTGACTGACCAGGAACACCGTGCCGGCGCTCTCCCGCAGCTCCCGGACCCGCCGCTCGCTGCGCTTGCGGAACGCCTTGTCGCCGGTGGCCAGGGCCTCGTCGATCAGCAGCACGTCGTGTTGCTTCGCCGCCGCGATCGAGAAGCGCAGCCGGGCCGACATGCCGGAGGAGTACGTCCGCATCGGCAGCGAGGCGAAGTCGCCGCGCTGGTTGATCCCGGAGAACTCGATGATCTCCGGAAGCTTGCGCTGCACCTCGGCCGGGGGCATGCCCATGGCCAGGCAGCCCAGCACCACGTTGCGCTCGCCGGGCAGGTCGTTGAGCAGCGCCGCGTTCACCCCCAGCAGAGAGGGCTGCCCCTGGGTGTAGACGGCGCCGCGCTCGACGGGGAGCAGACCGGCGATCGCCCGCAGCAGGGTCGACTTGCCGGAGCCGTTGGTGCCGATCAGTCCGATCGCCTCACCCCGGTACGCGGTGAAACTCACCCCCCGGACCGCGTGCACCTGACGCACGTTCGGCGCCTCGGTGCGGGTGACCATCCGCTTGACCGCCGCCACCGGTCCACCGCCGCCGCCGGCGCCCTTGTGGATCCGGTAGACCACGTGCGCGTCGTCCACCACCACCGTCGGAACGCGCTCCTGGATCCGCGGCAGGGTGACCGTCACGTCGTTGGCGTTCGAGTCGTGCCGCGCCGCGTCCGGTGCGGGAGGCTGGGTCGGGTGGGGCTGTGTCGCGTAGTACTCAACCACGGCCGTACTCCTGTTCGCCGCGCCAGAAGTAGAGGTAGCCACCGAGACCCGCCAGGACCGCCCAGCCCGCGCCGACCAGCCACAGCTGGGTCACAGACGAGTTCAGCACCGGAGCCTCCTCCAGCAGCGCCATCCGGGCCATCTCGATGTAGACCAGCATGGGGTTGAACTCGACCACCCGGGCCGCCCACGCCGGCAGGTTCTCCGAGAACAGCGTGACGCTGTAGAGCACGCCCGACCCGTACATCCAGGCGCGCAGCACGAAGGGCATGACCTGTTTGAGGTCGGTGGCCCTCGCGCCCAGCCGGGCGACGACCATGGTCAACCCCGCGTTGAACACCGTCTGGAGCAGCACCGCCGGCACCAGCAGCAGCCACATGAACGTGATCGGTTCCCCGGTGAACAGCACGATGGCGATCAGCACCACCATCGAGCCGAGCAACTGCTGGAACTGGGTGACGGTGATGGCCAGCGGCAGGCAGGCCCGGGGGAAGTGCAGCGCCCGGATCAGGCCGAGGTTGCCGCTGATCGCCTGGGTGCCGTTCTGCACCGTGGTCTGGGTGAAGTTGAAGATGAACAGGCCGGTGGTGAGGTAGGCGATGAAGTTCGGCACCCCCCGGCTCTGTTCGAGCACGATGCCGAAGATCAGGTAGTAGACCGCCGCGTTGGTCAGCGGGGTCAGCACCTGCCAGAGCTGGCCCAGCCGGGCGTTGCTGAACGAGGCCGCCAGCTTGGCCTTGGCGTACGCGGCGACGAAGTGCCGGTAGCGCCACAGCGCCTGGCTGTACCCGGCCAGCGAGGGCCGCTCGCCGGCCACGCGCAGCCCGTGCCGGGCGGCCAGCTGGGCCTGGGACAGGCCGGAGTCGGGGTCGGCCAGCGCGGTGTTGGCCATGGGGATGGGCGCTCCGATCTTTCGTGCCGACGGATTGTGTCGCGACGATGCAATCTAGCGTGGGCCGGGGCGTGGAGCGCCGCCGCATCGCTGGGTGGACAGTAGTCGGAAATACGTCGGGACGCAACCGTATCGTCGTTGCGCTACCCTGGTGCCCGTGACTGTCGAGAAGAGCCCCAGGTGACGACCGGGAAACGGGCACCCGCCGGGGCGGCGGTGCTCCGGGGAGAGATCACCACCGCGATCCGCCGCGCCCTCATGCAGGAACTCGCCGCCGTCGGCTACGGCCGGCTCTCGATCGAGGCGGTGGCCCGCCGGGCCGGGGTCGGCAAGACCGCCATCTACCGCCGGTGGAACTCGAAGCTCGACCTGGTCCTGGAGATCGTGTCCGCGGCGGCCGGCGGCAAGCTGCCCGTACTGGACACCGGCACCCTGCGCGGCGACCTCACGCTGCTGTTCCAGGGGGTGGCCCACGCCCTGCGCCACCCGCTGGCCTCGCAGATCATCCCCGACCTGCTCGCCGAGGCCGCCCGCAACCCCACCATCGACGAGACCCTCCAGCGGGTGCTGCGCGCCCGCCAGCAGGAGGTCGGCGGGCGCCTGGTCAGCCGGGCCGTGCAGCGCGGCGAACTGCCCGCCGACACCGACCCGGAGACGGCGGTCGACCTCATCGTGGGGCCCCTCTACTGGCGCCTGGCCATCGCCCGCAGCCCGCTCACCGACAGCTACCTCGACGCCCTCGTCGAGGCGGTCGCGGCCGGCCTGGGTGCGACCACCCCGAAGCCGCTGCCCCGCCCCCGCGAGGTCCCGTCCACCGGCTGACCTGCCGCGCGACGTCCGACCCCCGGGTGCTGCCGCTAACCTCGGTGCGGGCACCGACCGGACAATGCGGTACGCCGCGCCCGCAGACCCGCCAGCCCCACCGTGACCGTACGACGACAAGGATGATCCGTTGCCGACTGTGGACCACGTCGCCGTTGCTCCCCCGACCCGTGACTCCGGGCTGCGACCGACGCCAGGCCGGACGAGTCGGCTGGCCGCCGCCCTCGCGGCGACGCCCGCCGTCCTGACCGACAGCGCGGTGCTGGCCTTCGCGCTCTGGACGGTGCTCTACCACGTCGCGCTGCCCCTGCACCTGGCTCCGTCGGTGACCTTCCTGATCTGGCTGGTGGTCGGAGTCGCCCTGGCCGGCGTCGCGGTTGTCCGGGTCGTCCGAAACAGCCGCGCGGCGACCGGCGTCATCGGTGGCGCGGGCGACGACGCGGGTGCCGTCGCGGCCGGCGCGGAGCGGAGGACGCCGGGTCACCCACGTCGGTGGCTCGCCGTCGTGCTCGCCGCGGCGACCGTCGCCGCCGTCACCGCCGGGCTCGCCAACACCCCGGCGGGGGAGGGCATGTCCTGGTGGATCCCGGCAGTCGCGGGAGCCGTGGCGGGGGTGGGGGTCATGCTGCTGACCCGACGGGCCTGGACCGCCGGTACGCCAGTCAGCCCCGACCGTGGCCCCACCGCCGCCCAGTCGGCTTACGCACTGGTCGTCTCGGGTCTGGTCGCGCTCTCCTCCCTCTTCCTGGCGCGCAACACCCCCGACGACGTGTACTACGTCGGCAAGTCGGTGTGGGTGGCCGAGCGTGACATCGTTCCCCGTAACGACTTCCTCTTCAGTGAGAACGTCCTACCCGGGATGGCCTCGCTGCCGCCGACCGCCTCCATCGAGGTCTTCGCCGGGGCGCTGGCCCGATTCCTCGGAGTCCACGCGGGTACGGCGCTGTTCTTCCTGATGCTGCCGGTGATGGCGGCGCTCGCCGTGCTGGCGTTGTGGCGGCTGACCCACCGCTGGGCCCCGCGCCGGCCACTGCTCGCCTTCAGCCTTGCCGTCGCCTACCTCTACCTGGTGGCTGGTGCCGACGCCGCCCTCGGCACCTTTCACCTGCCCCGACTGCACGAGGGCAAGGGCATGTTCGTCTCGGCGGTCATCCCACTGATGTGGCTGTACCTCACCCGCTGGTTCGACGGGCGGCGCCGGACCGACCTGGCGCTGATCGGGGCACTCTCGATCACCGCGATCGGGCTCACCACCACCGCGGCGATCATCCTGCCGATGCTCGTGGGTGCGGCGGCGTTCGCCATGCTGACGGTCGGCCACTGGAAGGCGGCGCTGACAGCCGGGGTCGTCGCCCTGGCGTACCCGGTCGGCTCGGTGGTGCTGACCCAGGTGATCCTCGGCGGCGGCACCGCCGCTGGCGCGGACGCCGCGTTCTACGACGCCGAGTACACCTACCGCCGCACCCTGGAGATCGGAATCGTGGGTGTCGTCAGCGGGCTGGCCCTGTGGTGTGGGCCACTGCTGGCCCGTCGCGGCACCCCGGCACTGCTCGCGGCCGGTGGCACTCTGGCACTCAGCGTGCTGCTCGTACCGGGGGTGCTGGAACTGATCAGCGCGCTCAGCGGGATCTCCGTCGTGCTCTGGCGGGTGCCGTGGCTGCTCGCCCTGCCGACACTGATCGGCCTGCTCTGCACCGTCGAGCTACCCGTCCGGTCCCGGACTCTGCGCGCCGCGACCGGTGGGCTCGTCGCGGCGGCGGCGGTGGCCGTCTTCGCGGTGTGGGCCACCCCGATGTGGTCGCCCCGCAGCTACGTCGAGGTGTACGACCGGCCGGTATGGAAGATGCCGCAACAGCGCCAGGCGATCGCCTTCTGGATCAAGCGCCAGGACCGCCCCGACGGGTTGTTGCTGGCCCCCTCCACCATCATGCGGGCTTCACTGATGGTGACCAGTGAGGTCCGGGTGGTGCTGCCCCGGGACTTCTACCTGGTGGAATACGACCTGGAGTCCCAGTTCGCCAAGGACCGTCTGCTGCTCGCCGCGTTCGCCGACGGCCGGGTGGAGGACATCTCCCACCGCAGCGACGTGGCGGCGGCTCTCGACCGCCTGGAGGTGGGCACCATCTGCGTCTACCGGGGCAACCGGTACGCCCGTGAACTGGTGCCGGAGCTCGGCTTCACCCAGTTCGCCGAGCGGGGGCGACCGGGCGCGATGGTCTGCTTCCGACGCGGCTGACGGGCCAGGCGCACCAGGCTCCGTGCCGGGTGCGCTCTGGCTGTGAGGATGCTCGACACCCGAGCACCGTTCGGGCGACCCCTCGCGTTAAGGTCGCAGACACGCGCGGACGGCCTGACACCGCGGAGATCCCCCTGATCGATCTCATAGGGAGACGTACTTCGTTGTTCGCCTCGTTGACTGGACGCATCGGTGTCGCCCCGCGCGGTGCCCTGCTGGTGCTGTCCTACCTGGTCATGCTCGCCGCGGGAGCCCTCGGCTGGGTCGGGTTGTTCGCCGTCGCCGGGTTGGCGGCCGTGGTCGGGGAGTTCGCCCTGGAACGCTGGTCGCCGGCCACAGCGGTCCTGCTCCACAAGGTCGGCCTCAACCTGGGGTACCGGCAGCTCACCCGCGACCTCGCCGCCGTCCTGCTGGTGGTCGCCGAGGTGCCGCTCACCGGCTCGCAGCTGAGCCTGCTGCTCCTCCTGCCGGCCGCGGTCTGGGTGGTCGCCGTGTTCTCCGGCGCGTTCGCCAAGATGATCGAGCGGCGCAACCCCACCTCGGCGCTGGTGCGCAACATCGACCTCGGCCGGCTGCGGTCCGCGCCCACCCCGCCCGGCTGGGCGAACGAACTGGCCGGTGACCGGCTGCCGCTGGTCAACGTGGTGCTGGTCGCCGGAGCGGTGATCGCCGTGCTGGGCGACGACGTCACGCCGGTGCTGTTCGCCGGGGGGATCGCCGTCGCGGTGGCGGCGGTGGTCGGCGGAGTCATCGCCCTGACCTGGCTGCGGGGGCGCGGCACCGGCCAGGGCCCGCAACTGCCGGCGGTTCAGCGCTGGTTGAACGACTACCGTCCCGAGGTGGCGCTCTACTTCGCCGCGTCCGCCAAGGACATCTACCAGGCCAACATGTGGCTCGCCCCCATCGAGGCGCTGGGCCAGCGGGCGGTGGTGCTGCTGCGCAGCAAGGACTCGCTGCAGGAACTGGCCGACACCCGGCTACCGGTGATCTGCGTGCCGGCCGGCCCGGACTTCATGAACCTCGACAAGAGCAGCATCCGGACCGCCCTGTACGCCGCGAACGTCGGCGCGAACATCCACATGCTCCGCGAGCCGGGCATGAAGCACGTCTTCGTCGGGCACGGCGACAGCGACAAGGCGGCCAGCGTCAACCCCTACAGCAAGGTGTACGACGAGGTCTGGGTCGCCGGACTCGCCGGCCGGGAGCGCTACGCCCGTGCGGGTGTCGGCGTGCTCGACGCCGACATCGTCGAGATCGGCCGGCCGCAACTCGCCGGGGTGCACACCTTCGGCTCGGAGGCAGCCCAGGCCGACCGGCCGTTCACCGTCCTCTACGCGCCCACCTGGGAGGGCTGGCTGGAGGACGACCCGTACCACACCTCGCTGATGCTGATGGGTGTGAAGATCGTGTCGGGTCTGCTGGCCATCCGCCCCGCCGTCCGGCTGGTATACAAGCCCCACCCGCTGACCGGATCCCGGTCCAAGCAGGCCAAGTCCGTCCACGACAGGATCGTCGAACTGATCCGCGCGGCCGGCGGCGACACCGACGCCCGCGACCTGGCCGGCCCACGCCACCGGGTGGTCACCGGCCGCACCCCGGCGTTGTTCGACTGCTTCAACCAGACCGACCTGCTGGTGAGCGACGTGTCCAGCGTGGTGTCCGACTTCGTGCAGAGCCAGCGCCCGTACGTGGTGGCGAACCCGAGCGGCATGCCGGAGGACGAGTTCCGCCGCGACTTCCCCACCTCCCGCGCCGCGTACCTGCTGACCGCCGACTGCGGTGAACTGGAGAAGATCGTCGCGGTGACCCGGGCCGGAAACGACCCCTTGACCGAGGCCCGCCGGGAGCTGAAGACCTACCTCCTCGGCCCCGCCGAGGCCAACCCGATGGACCGCTTCCAGGAGGAGATCAGCCGCCTCTGCGGTCGCTGACGCTCGCTGCCCGGCCAGCGCGAACGATGCAGGTCGGCAGGGCCTGCACCCCGTGAGCGCGGAGGTGGGCGGCAGCCCCGGACACTCCGGCGGAGAAGGCCGACCTGTGTGCCCGCCAACCGCGACGACCCGGCGTTGCGGGGGGTTCGGCGACGGCCGCCGCGATGCCACCGCCGCGGAGGTCTCCGGCTGCTGCGGCCACCCGCGCTCCCGCCCGGCCGGCTCTTCTGCCACCATTCGGGGGCAACGCAGGCGACGGACGGGAGGCCCAGGGTGCGCATCCTGCTGGTCGAGGACGACCGTCGGGTGGCCGCCGCACTGTCGTCCGCGCTGACCCGGCGGGGCTACCAGGTCGAGCACGCCGGCACGCGGGCCGCAGCGCTGGCCGCGGCCCCCTGTGACCTGGTGCTGCTCGACCTGACCCTGCCCGACGGCGACGGCACCGAGCTGTGTCGTGAACTGCGTCGACGCGACCCGCAGCTCGGCATCATCGCGGTCACCGCCCGGGGCGAGGAACGCGACCGGGTCAAGGGTCTGCGGGAGGGCGCGGACGACTACGTCGTGAAGCCGTTTTCCATGGCGGAACTCCAGGCCCGGATCGAGGCGGTGCTGCGCCGCGCGGCGTACACCATGCCCCGGCAGGACCTGGTCGTGGCCGGGCCGGTCCGCATCGACGTGACCGCCCGCACCGTCACCGTGGGCGATGACGAGGTCTCGCTGACCCGCAAGGAGTTCGACATCCTGCTGTCGCTGGCCCGCCAGCCCGGCGGTGTCGTCTCCCGCGACCGGATCCTGCTGGACGCCTGGGGCACAGTCCAGCACGAGCGGCACACCGTGGACGTGCACATCGGCTCGCTGCGCGGCAAACTCGGCGACCCCCGGCTGGTGGAGACCGTGCGCGGGGTCGGCTACCGGCTGCGCACCGAATGAGGGGGCCGGGGTGCGACGACGCCTGGTGATCAGTTACCTGCTGCTGATGGTGCTGGTCCTGGTGGCGTTGGAGACTCCGCTGGCGGCGACCCTCGCCACCCGGGAGACCGACCGGGTTCGCGCCGACCGGCTGGCCGACGCCACCCGCTTCGCGTCGCTGGCCGGACCCGCCCTGCGCGGCGGCACCCCCGGCCCCCTCGACGGGGAGCTGAGCAGCTACGACGCGCTGTACGGCATCAGCGCGGCCGTCATCGACCGCGACCGGCGTACCGTGGTGGCGTCCGCGGGCTGGCGTCCCGGCTCCGGGACCGACGCCGCCCTGGACACGGCGCTGGCCGGTCAGCAGTCCAGCGGTCCGGCCTCGGTGTGGCCCTGGGTGGACGCACCGATCGTGGTGGCCGTACCCATCAACGACGGCGGCGAGGTGCTCGGCGCGGTGGTCACCGCCACCCCGTCCGGGGACGTGCGGCGCACCGTCACCACCTGGTGGCTGCTGCTGGCCGCGCTGGGCCTGCTCGCCGTCCTGGCCTGCGTGCTCACCGCGTTCGGGCTGGCCGGTTGGGTGCTGCGTCCGGTCACCGAGCTGGACTCGGTCACCCACGACATCGCCGAGGGCGACCGGGGAGCCCGGGTGCAGCACAGCCTCGGCCCACCCGAGCTGCGCCGCCTCGCGGCCAGCTTCAACCACATGGCCGACGTGGTCTCCGACCTCGTGGAGCGGCAGCGCGCCTTCGTGGCGCACGCCAGCCACCAGCTACGCAACCCGCTGACCGCGCTGCGCCTGCGGGTGGAGGAACTCGGCCCGAGCCTGACCGACCTCGACGGCCGCGCCGAGCACCGACTCGCGCTGGAGGAGACCGACCGGTTGGCGCAGGTGCTCGACGCGCTGCTCACCCTGGCCCGCGCCGAGCGGCGGGACAACGAACTGGTCGTGGTGGACGTGGTGGCCGCCGCCGCGTCCCGGGTCGCCGCATGGGAACCCCTGGCCCGTCACCGTGCGGTCATCCTGCGCCTGGCGGCCCGCGACGGGCCCGTGTACGCCCGGACGGTGCCGACCGCCGTCGACCAGGCCCTCGACGCCCTGATCGACAACGCGGTGAAGTTCAGCGGGGCCGGTGGGGCGGTGACGGTGACCGTCGGTGTCGTCGACGACGGGACGGTGCTGGAGGTGAGCGACACCGGGCCGGGCATGACGCCGGACCAGTTGGGGCAGGCCACCGAACGGTTCTGGCGCGCCCCGGAGGTGCAGAACGTCGACGGGGCCGGGTTGGGCCTGACCATCACCGCCGTGCTGGTCGACGCCAGTGGGGGCCGACTGACGATGCGCCCGAACACCCCGCGCGGGTTGGTCGCCACCCTGTGGTTCCCGGCCCCCGACGGTGGCCGGACCTGACCGTCAGGGTTTGCTGGCCCGATACCAGTCGGCGGCCCCCGGGTGCAGCGGCAGCGGGGTGGTGACGATGGCCGCGCGGGCACTGATCCGGCCGGCGGCGGGGTGCGCGGCCGACAGCTCCGCCCGGCGCTCCATCAGCAGCCGGGTCACCTCGCGGATCAGCGACTCCGGCAGGTTGGCGCGCACCACCAGGTAGTTCGGGTTCGCCACGGTGGTGACCGGCTCGACGCCGTACACCGAACGGGGCACGTCCCGCGAGACGTACACCTCGGGGTTGCCCCGGCGCAGCGGTTCGGTCCACTCGCCCAGATCCACGATCCGGATCGGGGTGACCCGGGCGAGTTCCGCGACCGCGGACACCGGCAGGCCGCCGGAGAAGAAGAACGCGTCGATCCGCCCTTCGCGCAGCGCGACGACCGAGTCGTCCAGCCCGAGCCGGTCCCGGCGCACCCGGTCGAGCCCGGCGGCGGCCAGCAGCCGGTTCACCGTGATCTCCGTGCCCGAGCCCGGAGCGCCCACCGACACCCGCCGGCCGGGCAGGTCCGTCAGCGACCGCACCGGGGCGTCGGCCCTGGTGACCAGGTGCAGCAGGTCGTCGTACACCCGGGCCACCGCCACCACCGGCGGGTCCGGACCCGGGTCGGCCGCCAGCACGTCGGCCTGGGTGAAGCCCAGTTCGGCCTGGCCGGCGCCGACCAGCCGGACGTTCTCGGCGGAGGCGGCGGTGACCACCACCTCGGCCCGCACGCCCGGCAGTTCCCGGTTGAGGATGCCGGCCAGCGACTGCCCGATGGCGTGGTAGACCGCCGTCGGGCTGCCCGTGGCGATCCGGATGCGCACCGGCTCGCCCGGCGACTCGCGGCAGCCCACGAGGGTGGGCGCGGCGGCCACCAGGACGGCCAGCAGCGCCGCCACGGTGTGCTGCCACCGGCGTGTTGCGGCGGACCTGGTGCGGATCACGGCCTGCACTCTGCGCGTCCGGGGCGGTCGACCGCAACCCCCGGGCGGTCGGTGTGGGGCACCGGCGGTGCCGACCGTGCGGGACCGCCGCGCGAGCGCGGCCCTGACGACCGGATCAGCTGGCGGCTGCGTCCCGGTCCGTGGCGGGGGCGAGCGCCGCGTGCTGGAGGATGCGGTCCCGCTCCGGCCCGTTGGGCACGCTGACCAGGAAACACCCGGTGCCCGGCCGCAGCAGCGCCGGAACGTCCAGCAGCGCCGCGCCGCGCACCAGCACCGCGGCCAGCTCACGGTCGGTCAGCCGCACCCCGAGGATGTGCCGGCGCACGTGCCGTCCCCCGGCGAGCAGGGCGGCCCGCCAGGCCGCGGCTGCCAGTCGGGTACGCCACAACCGGCGGGCCGCCGAGGCCCCCGGCACCGGCCCGCCGAGCAGCTCGCGCCGGCCCTGCCGCCAGCCGGCCTCGACGATCGAGGCGTACGCGGGCCGGTGCTCGCCGGGCACGTGCAGCCGGTGCAGCTCGTAACGGCGGCGCAGCCCGCCGACGGCCCGTTCGTGCACCACGGGCACGTCGAGGCGGGCCAGGAGTTGACGCATGCGCTGCGCCGCGTCCTCCCGGTTGAACTCCACGGCGGCGGACCGGCGTGGCGGCGTGGCCTGCCGGGTTCCGGTGCCCGCCGGTGGCGGCATGCAGCGCAGCAGGCAGGCGGCCTCGAAGGCGTCGCCGAGGGTCAGCCAGTCCAGCGGCGGCGGGGTCGACGGCAGGCGGGGCCGGTCGAGCATGATCGGTTCGGCAACCAACTCAGCGCTCCTTGCGGCGTCGGGTGCCCCTACGGTGACCCCCTGCGCCCCGCCGCGAAACCGATCCGGCCCGACCTTGAGGAAATCTTGCGACTGTCCTACAGCTCGGTGACCACCACGTCGACCTGGCGTGGCCGACCGGCTGGCGCGGGCTGCTCCAGCACCGGGTACTTCAGGTCGCGCAGCGCCTGCACCAACGCGTCGGCGGTGCGCGGCCGGGCACCGGAGAGCAGCAGGTCGCGCACCAGCCGGCCCTTGGTCGCCTTGTTGAAGTGGCTGACCACCGACCGCACCGGCACCCCGTCGACGTCCCGTTCGTGCAGCACCCGCACGGTCACCGTCCGGGCCGCCGCCACATCCCGGGGGGTCCACGTCGCCGCGTACGCCCCGGAGCGCAGATCCAGCACCGGCCCGTCGCCGGCCGCCCCGGCCATCGCCGCCGGCAACGCCCGACGCCACCACGTCGACAGCGCCCCCACACCGGGCAGCCGCGCCCCGATCGGGCAGCGGTACGGCGGGATCCGGTCGGTCAGCCGCACCGCCCCCCACAGCCCCGAGGCGACCAGCACCTGCCGTCCGGCGGCCCGCTGGGCGGCCGGGGGCAGGGACGCCAGATCCAGCGCCGCGTACAGCACCCCCGTGTAGATCCGCCCGGCCGGAGCGCACGCCGCCTCCCGCAGCCGGACGTTGCGCCGCAGCTCGCCGCGCTGACCGGCGCCCAGCCCCAACGCGGCCAGGGCCGCCTCCTCGTCGCCGCTCAGCGTGACCAGCGCCGCCAGGATCTCCTCGCGGGCGGCGGTCAGCTCGGGCAGGCTGAGCCGGGACAGGTCGAGCCGCCGGCCGGCACCGGCGTCGGCCTTGCCCTCCGAGGGCGGCAACAGGATGAGCATGTGGTGACTCCTCGACCTCACCGACGCCCGCGCGTCGGATCCGGCCAGCGTACGACCCGGCCCTACCGCCACGGCCGGGGCGGCACCGCCGGGTGGTACACGCGATACCCGCCGATCTCGGCGCGCAGCGCCGCGTCGGCCTCCGCGCCGAGCAGGTCGCGCAGCCGGCGCTCGGCGGGGTCGTCAGCCACCAGGACGTACCCCGGTCGCTCGGCGCGGGCCAGCCGCCACCAGTACGCCGGGATGCGGTTGCGGCCGGGGGACAGGTCGTCGGCGAGCACCCCGCACACCACCTCCTCGGCGGTGTTGAACACCAGCCGGTTGCACGTCCAGTACTCGCCGTACACCTCGTGCAGTCCGGCGTCCCGCAGCGCGGCGGCCAACCGGCGGGCGTCGCGTTCCTCCACCCGCCCCGGCACGTATCCGCCGGTGGCGAACGCCACCGTCGCGGCCAGCGCCGTCGCGGCCAGCGCCGTCAGGGCCGCCCCGGCCAGCCCGCCGGTCACCCGGCGCACCGCCCCGGTGGTGCGCCGCCGGCCGGCGACCGCCGCCGACCAGAGCGGCCACAGCACCGCCGGCAGGGACAGGCTCAGCACCGACAGGTACCGCGCGTTGCCCAGCGGATCGGTGGCGGCGAGTGGGCTGCGCGCGTACGACAGCAGAGTCAACGCCGCCCCCGCGACCAGCGCGAGGTGCACGACCGGCCCGACCCGCCCACCCCGGCCGGCGGACTGCCGGTAGGCGACCACGGCGACCACGGCGGCGGCCAGCAGCAGCAGCGGGTACGCCAGGCCGAACCACCGTTGCCACCCGGAGCAGCCGTCGGCCGGGCACAGCCCGGTGGCCAGGGGGACCCCCTCCAGCAGGCTGCCGTCGAGCCGGCGCGACCACGACGGCACCGGCCCGTCCGTCGTGCTGATCTGCCGCAGCACCGACCACGAGTCCTGCCCGGGCGGGGCCACCAGGTTGTCCCGCACCATCGGGGCGACCCCCACGGCGAACCCGGCCACCAGCAGCGCACCCGCCCAGCCCAGCAGTTCCCGCCGCACCGCCCACAGCAGCGCCACCCCGGCCGTCGCCAGATAAGGCACGATCAGCCAGTCCGACCACAGGGCCAGGCCGGCGAGCAGCCCGAACAGCCCCACCGCGAGCCACCGGCGAGCGATCGTGCCGCGGGCCAACCCCACCACCACCAGCAGCATCAACGGCACCGCGACCTTGACCTCCGGCCGGCCCCCGACCGCCATCACCTGGTCGCGGACCACCCGTTCCGAACCCAGCGCCAGCAGGCCGACGACCAGTACGGCGAACCACGGCGAGCAGATCCGCCGGGTCAGCCGGTACATCAGCCAGAGGAAGACGGCGTACAACGCCAGCAGCGGCAGCCGCAGCACCGGCCAACTCGGCCCGGTGACCGCCAGCAGGGGGGCGGCGAGGTAAGACTCCAGCGTCCCCATGTACCGCTGCCCGTAGAGGAAGACGGGTAGCTCCCGACCCTGCGCGATGTGCAGCGCGGCCAGCCCGAAGGTGGCCTCGTCGCTGTTCGAGGCCGGCACCGTGTACCACGTCAGCACCAGCCGGTAGCCGACCCCGAGCACGCCGACGACCAGCGCCACCAGCGCCGGCCGGTCGAGCCGTGGACGCCGGAGTCCTCGTCGCCGCGCTGGTCGCGGCGTACCTGGTTGCGGCACGACCATCGCCCCCGTCGTCGTCCCGCCCGCAGTCTCGCACGCCCCGACAGACGGCCGGGGCCGATCGGCACAGCCGGACCGGTCGGCCGGTGGGCTGGGGGCCGGTCGGGCGTCCGGCTCGCGTGGCCGAGGTCGCCGACCTGTGGCAGGGTTGCAGCGTGCCACCCACTCCCGCAGGCCAGCTGGCCGTACCCACCCTGCACCGGGCCGCACGGATCGAGGACGCGGTCCACCAGTTGGTGGAGCGTCGGCTGCGGCGCACCGGCTGGCGGATGAACGTGATCGCCTACACCGGCTACGGCGCCCCGGGCTGGGTGCGGGTGATGTGCCGGGTGCTGCTGGGGCGGCCGGACACCCGCCAGAAGGGCCGGCTGGAGAAGGTACGCGGCTGGCGCAGCTTCACCACCCTGCCCGCCAAGCACGCCACCGTCACCATCGAGACGGGTGGCGTACGGTGCGAGGCGCGGGCCGACCGCAGCGGATTCGTGGACACCGTCGTGGAGGCACACCTGCCGCCCGGCTGGGGTTCGGTGCGGATCAGTGTGCCCGACGCCGAACCCGTCGAGGCCCCGGTGCGCATCCTCGACCCGAACGTCCGGTTCGGCGTCCTGTCCGACATCGACGACACCGTGATGGTCACCGCGCTGCCCCGGCCGCTGCTCGCCGCGTGGAACACCTTCGTGCTCGACGAGCACGCCCGCGCCGCCGTCCCCGGCATGGCCGTGCTGTACGAGCGGCTGGTCACCGCGCATCCCGGCGCGCCCGTGTTCTACCTCTCCACCGGCGCGTGGAACGTCGCACCCACCCTGACCCGGTTCCTGTCCCGGCACCTCTACCCGGCCGGGCCGCTGCTGCTGACCGACTGGGGTCCCACCCAGGACCGCTGGTTCCGCAGCGGGCGGGAACACAAGCGTGCCACCCTGGCCCGGCTGGCGAAGGAGTTCCCGGAGGTCAAGTGGCTGCTGGTCGGCGACGACGGGCAGCACGACCCGGAGATCTACCGCGAGTTCGTCGCCGACCACCCGGACAACGTGGCCGCGGTCGCGATCCGCAGACTCTCGCCTGCTCAGGCGGTTCTCGCGGGCAGCCTGCTGCCGCACGACAACCGCGAGGGGCCGGTGGGGCAGAAGTGGCTGTCCGCCCCGGACGGGGCAGGACTTTGGCGGTTGCTGCGGGACGCGGGCCTGGTCTGACGGACGACCCTCCGCTGTGCCCGGACACCATCGGACGCGGCGGGAGCGCCTTCGCCGGCCTCGGCCCGGGGTCGTGGTCTGATCGCCGGCGGCAATCTCTGAATCGTTCCTGACGTCCGTCAAGGGATCGCAAGTCGAGAGGATTCTCGAACGTGGGTGGGCCGAGCCTGGCGGCTCGACCCACCCGTCGTCAGCTCACCAGCCCGAGGCGATCTGCGTTCGCGAGTTCAACATCCCGCCCGACGCCCCCGGATACATCCAGAGGATGCCGGTGGAGTTCGACCGGGCGAGGACATCGACCTTGCCATCCCCGTCGAGGTCGGTCAGTCCGAATGATGTGAGGGTGGCCCAGCCATCGCCCACCAGGGTGATCGATCCGGCCGGGAAGTCGTACAGTCGCAGGTGGCCGGTGCTCGTCCGGCGAGCGTAGACGTCCGGCGTCGAGTCGCCCCTCACGTCGGCTGCGCCGTAGGGCACATAGTCGGTGGTCCAGCCGTCGCCGACATCGATGCGGGGCAGCGTGCCGCCCTGCAAGTCACCCGGATAGACCCATAGGTCGTTGGTCGCACCGGCGGTGATGACGTCCTGGTATCCATCCTGGTTGTAATCAGCGAGGCCGAAGGGACGGTTACTGCACCACTGGTTGCCGAGGGCGGTTGGCGTCGGGCTGAGATCGTCAGCCATTCCGAGGAAGACAAGGAGCTTGCAGGAGATGTTGTCCCTGACGACAAGGTCCGGGTAGCCGTCGTGATCCCAGTCCGCCACGCCGAACGCGGTGAACTGGTTCCAGCCGGTTCCGATCAACCGTGGCGCCTCGAGCGGATTCGACGGGAGCGGCGTTCCCGGAGCGAGGTTTCGCCTGCGGTGCGACCACAGGTTGCCGCTTCCGTCTGCGGCGTAGATCTCCGTTCGCGTGGTGCCGGTTCCTGGCGGCGTCCACGTGGTGGCTCCGAACGGAATGAGGGTGCCCGTCGTTTCGGCATTGGTGGCACCGATCTGGGTCGGCGTCAGCGCCCGCTTCCACACCTGCAGGTTGCTGACCATGCCGGCGTAGTGTGCCGTGGGCACCCCCTGATAGAGGTACCGCCCGACGACGAACTTCCCGCCGGTCGGCCAGGTCGGCGTCGCCGTGTACTGGGCACTGCCCTTGAGGGCTCCATCGACGTAGAGCGAGATCGTTCGGGTGTCGACGTTGTACGTGGCTACCAGATGCGTCCACACGCCGAGCGCCGTCCCAGCCGATGCGATGACCTGTGTGTAGGACCAGCCGCTGTCGGCGTTGCCGAGCCCGAACCGCCAGGTGTTGTCGCTCGCGTTGTTCCACAGCAGGAAGCGCGACGCGTTCGCCCCGTCCTCGCTGACGATGACACCACCGGCGGCGGTGGGCTTGGCCCACACCGAGATGCTGAAGGACTTCGAGGTGTCGACCAGCGGTTCATTGATCGACAGGGCACCCTGCTGAGACGTGTCCACGTCCGTCCCGGCCGCGTTCGTGTTCATGATCACGGCAGGGCTGTAGAGGTCTCCGGTACGCCAGATGACGTTGGAGTTCTCCACGGCGAGCGGCTTGTTGCCGGAGATGTCCCGGGCGGTGGCGACCGCTCCGTCACCCTGGTCGTCGAAAAGCCAGGTGTGGTCGGCGGTCAGCAGGGTCTGCTTCGGCTGCGCGCTGATGGTGCCGGTGCCGGTCTGCAGGTCACTCACCAGCCAGGTGGTGACGGCAGCCTGCGCTCCGACGGCCCACAGGTCCGGGATGCCGTCGTCGTCGGCGTCGCCGGCCCGCAGGCGTAGTGACGCGCCGGTGTTCCAACCGGAGGTGGCCAGCGTCCGTGCGGTGTAGCTGAGCTGGCTGCTTCCCTCGTCGTAGGAGAGCCCGGACCACAGATGCAGCGCCCCGGTGGTGCGGTTCCACAGGAACATGGCGGTGCCGTCGGCCAGCTGGGTGGTGGTGATGGTCCAGTTGTTCCAGTCGGTGCCGCCGGTGGGGGTGAGCGCTCCGGTCGAGGTGGCTCCGTAGTAGACCCCGATGATGTCGCCGTAGCTCGGGTAGTACGTCAGTTGGTAGCCGTTGGCGTCGCCGGTGATGCCGATGAGGTCGGGGTAGCTCACCGGGTCGAGACCGCGGCTGTTGCCGGCGTTGGCGAGCTGAAGTGCTGGTCGCGCCTGGTCGTCGAGGAGAAGCTCCGCCATGACGTCGTGTTGCATGCCGCTCTGGTCGGCCATCAGCCCGGAGCCGTCGCCGTTGCCGGCGAGAATGGCCGCAGTGCCGTCGTTCGGGTGGTAGACCAGGACGTCCTGAAGACCGCTGCCGGTGAACTGGCCGGTCACGACCTGGGTGTCGTCGAAGTCGGAGGGCGACGTCGTACCGCTGAACCCGTTGCCTCGGGTGCCGATGTTGGTGACCGCCGGATTGACGGTCCCGGTGCCGTCGTTGCGCCCCAGCCAGAGACCGGACGAGAGGTTGTGCGCCCCGCCCGGGATCAGCAGGTCGGCTGCGCCGTCGCCGGTGAGGTCGCCGTCGGGGGCCGGCGTCTGTGGCGCCGAGGCGGTGAACAGGACGGTCGAGGTCTCGCCGAAGTTCTGCCCGCCTCCCGTGACGCTGGTGACCGCGAGGGTGTTGCTGAATCGGGTGGGTGCCACCGTGATGGATGCGGTTCCGCCGCTGCCCGCCGTCACCGTCTGCGGTGAGCCGGAGTTCAGTTGGTAGGTGTAAGCGGTCGGCACCGGGCCGGAGGGCGGCGTGACGGTCACGGTGACCGGCTGGCCGATGACGGCCGGGCCTGAGGGCTCGGAGAGCACGGGCGGGCCGGCCCGGGTCGCGTCGAACGTGAAGCGGCAGGTCACCGACCAGCTGCTGGTGCGGTTGAAGTCGGTGGCCTGAACCTTCCACGCGAAGGTGGTCGGCACACCCTTGCTGGTTCCGACGACCCCGGCTGCCGTGGCAAGGACGCCGCGGGGGACCAGGAAGACCGCGGTGCTGCCGGACGGGTAGGTCAGCAGGTCGGGGTCGGAGGACGCGAGCGCGGTCTGCGTCGCGTCGTCGTCCTTCCACAGCGTGAAGCGGACGCCCAGCGTGCCCCTGTTCGGGTCGGAGACCGGCGCGAACAGCGTCACACCCGTGTCACCGACGATCGTCGGGGTGGCGGCGGGGCACGAGGTCGACGGTGAGGTCTTGAGCCCGGTCGGGGTGGCGGGGGTGTGGTTGTACCGGATGGTCAGGGTGGGGCTGGTCTCCAGGAACTCTTTCCAGCTCTGGGTGTCGCTGGCCTCGTTGGCGGCCACCATCCACAGGGTGCGGACGCTCCGCTTGGCGGCTACGTCATCCTTGATCCTGTTGGTGATGTTGAAGGACACGTCGTCGGCTGCGCAACCGCTGTAGCCGTACGCGAAGCTCTTGGAGGCGATCGCGCTGCCCTTGCTGACACCCTCCCAGTGGTTCCAGGTGGCGTTGGCGGCGGACAGCGTGGTGCCGGGACCGTAGACGTGGACGGTCCTGGGGGTGCAGTTCCACGATCTTGTGTTGGTGATCTTGAATATCGCGTCGTGGATGACGGCGCCGGTCAGGGTGCCGTGCGGGACCGCGAAGTTGATCAATGTGTTGGAGCGCTGCACGCCGGAGTTTCCGACCTGCATGCGGTCCAGCGGGTCCGGGGTGTTCTTCCAGTAGTTGGTGGACTGGTGCTGGTACGAGATGGTGGCCCAGCCGGACATCCTCGGCCCGACCGGTGTCCAGGTGAACGTCGGATCGATGTAGACCGGGTAGACGGTGTCCGCCGCGGTGAGCAACGTCCGGTCGGGCGTGAGGCCCAACTTCCCGCGACCCACCTTCACCTTGATCGGGGCGGTGCGGGCGGCGCGACCCGGTGCTGCCGTCGTCGACTCTGCCCGCTGACGGCCCGACGGGGCCGCTGCGGCGGTGGTGCTGGAATCCCACATGATCGGGGCCGGCGCGGTCAGGACCGTCCTCTTGAGCCGGTCACGGCCCGTGATGTTGCCGGCCGCGTCCGCCGCGAGGCTCACGCCCTTGGTGGTGGTCGTGAGGTCGAGGGTCGCGAGGGCGGGTTGCGTCGCGGCCTTGCGGGACTTCACCACGAACACGTGGGAGAACCCGCCCTCGGCAGTGACCCGGACGGTCAGGTCGACCCCGGGCAGGACCTCACGGTAGGTGGCGGTGGCGCCGTCCAGGGTCGGCGCGGGCAGCGGCATCGGCGCGGTGAAGCTCACGGCGCGGTCGCCGCTGGTCATCTCGGCGAGTGGGCCGGTGCCACCGGGGGAGACCCTGACCGGGTTGGCGGTCACGGCGGGGACGATGCTGCCGTCCGGTCGCCGGGTCAGCGTGGGGTCGAGGTCCTTCCACTTCCCGTCGACCCGGGTCCGGGTCGGCGTGGCGGACTGGGTCAGCTCGACGGTGCCGTCCGGTCGGGCCGTGACGACGGAGGTGGCGGTGCCGGCGGCGGTCGCTTCGACCGGCTTGCCGGTCCGCCGCGCCTCGGCCATCGCCGAGTCCACAGTGCCGGCCCGGGCTTTCGGCGCGGACGACGGCGTCGCCGGTGCTGCGCTGGCCGGCGTGGCGCCGAACGGCAGGCTGGCGGCCAGGACGACGGCCGCGGTGAGGCCGGCTCCAACGGCGCTCTGCTTGCGCGGATTTCGGAACGATCTGGATCTGGACATGCGAGGTGCCTCCCCCGTGTGTGGTGCCACCGAGCGCGGGTGTCGCGCCTTTCGGCGGCCACAGTGAAGCAGGGCGACCCGGCGGGAGGGAACGTCGCGGTGACTCCTGGTCGCCCCATTGGCACCCACTGCGACCGAATTGGACGGCAAGATCGTCGATCATCGTTACCTCGCCGTGACCTGAGTTGACGGCTGAACGTGAAAGATTGTCAGCGCCACGGGGGTGTGCAACCGAACACTGAGCGTGGTCTGTTGTCGATCATCGCTTGAGTGAGGTTGCATGAACAGGCACGGCCGATTGCGTCTGACCACTCTGGCGCGGGCGACGACCGCCGCACTCACCACCGGGGCGATGGCGGCGAGTCTCCTGACCGCCGTTCCGGCTCAGGCCCGACCAGCGGATTCGCCGGCACCGGCCCGCCCGTCACCGGGACCCTCGGTCAACGGCGTCAAGCCGCTGCCCACGAAGTTCGTGACGCCGCCGGACGCGGCCCGGGGCACCCACCGCCCCGACCGGACACGGTGGCCGAAGGCGGCCTCCTCCACGCTCGACCTCGCCGCCACGACGGCCCGAGCGGCCTCGCCCGCGAAGGCCCGCGACGCCGACAGTCCCGTGTGGGTGCAGCCCAGCGCCGGCTATCGGGGCCCGCAGCGCGTCGACGTGCAGGTGGCCGACCGTGCGACCACCGAGGCCGCCGGTGTGCAGGGTGTCCTGCTGTCGGTCCGGCCCGACGCGGCGGAGGCCGGCGGCACGGTCCGCGTCGGCGTGGACTACGCCGACTTCGCCGAGGCCTACGGTGGCAACTACGGTGCCCGCCTGCGGCTGGTGCGCCTGCCGGCCTGTGCGCTGAGCACGCCGAAGGCGGCGGCCTGCCGGACACCCGTCCCGCTGGTGTCGACGAACGACGTCGCGTCGAAGTCCGTGTCGGCGGAGGTGCCGCTGACCGCTACCGGCGCGACGCCGCGGTCGGCCGGGGGCACCACGCTGGTGCTCGCCGCCGTGGCGGGCGCCGGTGAGGAAGGCGGCGAGGGCGGCACCTACGCGGCCACCGACCTGAAGCCCTCCGGCTCCTGGTCCGGCGGCGGAAGCGCCGGGGCGTTCACCTACTCGTACCCGATCACCCTGCCGCCGGCGGCCTCGGGGCTGGCCCCCTCGGTGGCGCTGTCCTACGACTCGAGCAGCGTGGACGGCCAGACCGTGGCCACGAACGCGCAGGCGTCGTGGGTGGGCGACGGCTGGTCGTCGCCCCGCTCGTTCATCGAGCAGTCGTTCGCGTCCTGCCAGGACGACCCCGGGGGCACGGCATCGCCGGTCAAGACCTACGACCGTTGCTACGACGGCCCGGTGTTGACGATGTCGCTCGACGGGTCGTCCACCTCCCTGGTGTGGGACCAGGCGAAGTCCGTGTGGAAGCCGGAGTCGGACAACGGTGAGGTGGTCACCAAGGTGCCGACCGGCGCCAACGGCACCGGCACCGAGGACACCTACTACTGGCGGGTCAAGCTGCGCGACGGAACCGTCTACGAGTTCGGCCGCAACCGGCTGCCCGGTTGGGCGACCGGCAAGGCGGAGACCAAGTCGGTGGACACGGTTCCCGTGTACTCGCCGCACTCCGGCGACCCGTGCTACGACTCGGCGGGCTTCTCGGCGTCGGTCTGCACGATGGCGTACCGGTGGAACCTCGACCACGTCGTGGACGTGCACGGTAACGCGATGGCCTACTACTATGGTCAGGCGAGCAACCACTACGGCCGGAACAAGGGTGCCTCGGACGTGTCCTACGTGCGGGACAGTTGGTTGGCCCGCATCGACTACGGCTTCCGCGACGGCGGAGCGTACGGGACGGTGCCGAACCGGGTGCTGTTCCACACCGGCGATCGCTGCCTCGCGGGCACCTGCCAGCCGCTCAACTCGGCCAACAAGGCCAACTGGCCCGACGTGCCGTTCGACCTGATCTGCAACTCGGGCACGGACTGCGACGCCTGGAGCCCCTCCTTCTTCTCCACGGTGCGACTCACGTCGATCGAGACGCAGCAGTACGACACCGCGACGACGCAGCACGAGAAGGTCGACTCCTACGCCCTGGCCCACACGATGCCGGCCACCGGGGACGGCACCGCGCCGACCCTGTGGCTGTCGTCGATCACCCGTACCGGGCACGATCTGAGCGCCGGCGGGTCGACCGCGGCGATCAGCCTGCCGTCGGTGAGTTTCAGCGGCATCAAGCTGCCCAACCGGGTCGACGTCACCGGTGGTCTCCCGTCGTTCTACCGCCAACGCATCTCGGCCGTCACCACCGAGACCGGGTCGGTGATCGCACCGAGCTACGAGCTGCCCGTGCCGTGCACCGCGCCGGTGTCGGGGTCGCCCGCCTCGAACACGAAGTCGTGCTACCCCGTCTACTGGACGCCCGACGGCTTCACTGATCCCTTCCGGGACTGGTTCCACAAGTACGCCGTCACCCGGATCACCTCCACCGACCCCACCGGCGGCGCCCCCGCCGCCACCACCAGCTACAGCTACCTGGGCGGGGCCGCCTGGCGGTACGACGAGAACGAGGTCGTCAAGGCCAAGTACCGCACGTACGGCCAGTTCCGGGGCTACGGCAAGGTGCAGACCCTCACCGGCGACGGCGTCAACGACCGCCGCACCCTCTCCGAGGTCGCCTACTACCGGGGCATGTCGAAGAACAACAACACCACCGTCGTGAACGTCACCGACTCCGCTGGCGGGGTGCACGAGGACGTCGACGAGTTGGCCGGCCGGGAACTGGAGTCCACGGGGTACCTGGGCGAGGGTGGTCGCGTCGACTCCTCGACGATCACCTCGTACTGGGTGTCCGGGGCCACCGCCACCCGGTCGCGTACGGGCCTGCCGGCGATGACCGCGCAGTGGACGCAACCGGTGAAGACGTACACCCGGCAGGCGGTGACCAGCGGCGCGTCGCCGACGTGGCGCTACACCGCGACGGACCACAGCTACGACGCCGACACGGCCAGTGCCACCCTCGGCTCGCTGAAGCACACCTACAGCTACACGGTCCCGGTGAACGCGAGCCACGACCGGTGCACCAGCTACACGTTCGCCCCCGCCAACGCCAGCAAGAACCTCGTCGGCCTGGTCAGCCAGGTCGAGACCGTGGCGGTGGCCTGCGGAGGCTTCACCCAGGGCAGCCCGGCCTCGGAGCCGGGCAGCGTGAACACGCTGACGGCCCCGACGTCGGTGAACCGGCCGGCGCAGGTCGTCAGCGCCACCCGCACCCACTACGACGACCACGCCTTCGCCACGACGTTCCCGCAGCCGGCGCCCACGAAGGGCACCGTCACGATGACCCGCCAGGCCGCCGACCACACCTCCGGCAGCTACACCTGGCAGACCACCGCCCGCCGCACGTACGACTCCTACGGCCGGGTGGTCGACAGCTACGACGCCCGGGGCAACAAGTCGACGGCCGGCTACACGACCAACAGCGTGCACCTGGTGACCGGCACGTCGAGCACCAACGCGTTGCAGCAGTCCGCCTCGACCACGGTGAACCCGCGCCGAGGCAGCACGCTGACCAGCACCGACGCCAACAACGTGGTGACCCGTCAGCAGTACGACGCGTTGGGCCGCAGCACGAAGGTGTGGCTGCACTCCCGGCCGACGAGCAGCGCCGCCAACCAGGTGTTCGACTACACGGTGTCGAAGACCGGCGTCACCGGCGTCACCAGCCGGCAACTCAACAACTCCAACGGCTACCTGACGTCGGTCACCCTCTACGACGCGATGCTGCGCAGCCGGCAGACCCAGGCGATGACGCCCCAGGGCGGCCGGATGATCACCGACACGTTCTACGACACCCGGGGCTGGACCCGCGCGTCGTACAACGGCTGGTGGGACGACGGCACCCTGCCGACGGTGAGCGCGCCGGTGTCGGCGGCCAACCTCAACAAGCAGGTGCCGAACCAGACGTTCACCACGTACGACGGTCTCGGTCGGCCGATCGTCGTCGAGGCGGCGAAGAACGGGGTGACGGTGTCGAGCACGACCACCGTGCACCACGGCGACCGCACGACGGTCGTCCCGCCGGACGGCGGCATCGTCACCACCACCGTGACCGATGCCCTGGACCGCAAGACGCAGCTGGTCGAGTACAAGGCCCGGCCGACCGTCACCACCCCGGCGGACACGTTCACCGGCACGTTCACCGTGGCCGGCGGCGAGGGCGTGACCAGTTCCTACGGCTACGACACGCGCGGCAACCAGTCGACGCTGACCGACGCTCAGGACAACGTGTGGACCAGCACCTACAACCTGCTCGGCCGGGTGGAGGCGAAGTCGGACCCGGACGCGGGCGACAGCACGCTGGGCTACGACGCCAACGGCAACCTGGTGCAGGTCACCGACGGCAGCGGGAAGACCCTCTCCTTCACCTACGACGCGCTCAACCGCAAGACCGGTGAGTACGCCTCGACGGTGGCCAACCAGTCCGCCGCCAACCAGCGGGCCGCGTGGGTCTACGACAACAGCAACGGCGTCGCCGGTGTCACCAACCCGATCGGGCAGTTGACCACCACCGTTGCCTACCGGGGTGGGCAGTCGTTCACGACCCAGCAGAAGGCGTTCAACGTCTTCGGCAAGTCACTCGGGTCCACTGTGACGATCCCCGCCAGCGAGGGTGCCCTCGGCGGTTCGTACGTCTTCGGCCACTCCTACACCTCGGTGCTGGGCCTGCCGCTGATGGACACCTACCCGGCCAAGGGCAGCCTGCCCTCCGAGGTGGTGATCCACGGCTACCAGGGTGCCTTCGACCTGCCCAACCGCCTCGGCGGTGCCGCCGGCTACGCCCAGAACGTGACCTACGACGCGTGGGGCCGGGTCGTCGGGCAGCGCGTCGGCTCGTCGACCAGCTTCGCCACGGTCACCAACGTCTACGACCCCCACACCGGTCGGATCACCAACCAGGTGGTCGACCGCAACACGGGCACGCCGACCCGCGTCGACGAGCAGGAGTACCGCTACGACCTGTTCGGCAAGATCGACCGGAAGACCAGCACGCGGTACGGCACTGCCACGCCGGCCGAGACCCAGTGCTACGGCTACGATGGCCTGAACCGGCTGGCCGAGGCGTGGACCGCGACCGACGAGTGCGCCACGGCTCCGACCAGCAGCAACCGTGCCATGGTGGGCAACGCTGCGGGTGGCGGCAGCGCCTACTGGACGAGCTGGAAGGTCGACACGATCGGCAACCGCACGGAGCAGGTCGAGCGCAACCTGACCGGTGGCGCGGACATCACCACGGCCTACACCTACGACGGCAACGGCCAGGGGCAGCCGCACATCCTGACCTCCGCCACCAGGTCCGGCGGTGCCACCGGCACGACCAGCTACACGTACGACGCGGCGGGCAACATGACCGGGCGTGACGCCGCCGAGGGCAACCAGACCCTCGGCTGGGACGACGCCGGCAAGCTCGCCAGCGTCACCGGCGGCACGAGCGGAAACAACACCTTCGTGTACGACGTCACCGGTGACCTGCTGCTCCAGAAGGAACCCGGTAGGACGACGCTCTACCTGCCGGGGCAGCAGCTCACCCTGAACACCGCCACCGGTGTGATCGACGGTGACCGCTACTACGCGCTGCCCGGCGGCGGGACGTGCATCCGTTCCGGCAGCGGTGCCAACTACACGTTCGCCATCGCCGACCACCAGGGCACGCCCACGCTCTACCTCGACAACACGGCGCAGAACCCCACCTGGCGGCAGTACACGCCGTACGGCGGGCCGCGTGGCGCTGCCGTGACGGCTCCGGACAACCGTGGCTTCCTGAACAAGCCGATGAGCCCGACCGGGCTGACCATCATCGGAGCTCGTGCCTATGACCCGGTCATCGGTCGGTTCATCTCGGTCGACCCGATCATCGACAACAAGGACCCGCAGCAGTGGAACCCGTATTCGTACGGCCACAACAGCCCCATCCACTACAGCGACCCGACCGGCCTGAAGGACTGCGCGGACGACCAGTGCAGCACGTACTCCACCCCCAACTCCGACGGCGGCCGGACCATCCATGAGCCGGGCGGCAAGAAAACCGATTATGATGAAAATGGCAATAAGCGTGGGCAGCGGAGCCCGAAGAAGGGTAAGGGAGGAAACAAGCCGATTCCCGGAGCCTGCGGCACCGGAACCCCTGAGTACTGCCATGCTCCAGGTACACGCAGCGAGGGGCCGTACGACATCTTCCGCATGTGGCTTGAACTTCTCGCGACGGGCTACCTGGATCCGCAGAAGCGGAAGCTGTGTCAAATGTACGCCCCGGCCTGTAGGCACATCGAGTACTTCCGCGATGGAGACCGGATGACCCAGTTGCTACTGGCGACCGAGTCGTTTGCCATCGTGCAGAACGATGTAAGGCGGGAAATTGCAAGAGGTAGGCGCAGCGGAAGCGCGGACTGGCACTACTCGGATAAGGGGAATGCCTACTCCTACCAACAAATCATGAAAGACATGGGTGTTCATGGCCTGACTGTCCTGGGTGGAAGCCCCAGTGAGGCTGACCAGTGGACAGCGGTCACCGGATCCTATGACGTCAGCTGGGAATACATCGGCTGGGAGGCGAAGGGTAGGGGGCCCGTCATTGAATACAGGGTGCGAAACGCCACAACCATCTACTCTGGAACTCGTGTACCAGGAATTTCGCCGCCGCGCGGCGATGGGAGAGCGGGAAGTGGCGCAGATGCCCGCAAGGGCGAGCACTACCTGATCCAGAGCTACCGCTTCAGGGCCTATTCATGGTAGACGCAGTCAAGGCCACTGGGCCTACTCGTGCAATTAGCGGGGGTGGCCAGTAAATGCGGCGCCGATGGACGCTCGGAGCAGCCGCCGCAGGAGTTGCGTGTCTCGTGCTTATGGCGTCGGGCTATGCGGTCAGCGAGTTTTTTGAGGATAATCGTCCTGTCCTATCGAGCGAGATGGTGGAAGGCTCCTGGCGCGGCATGGGCGGCGGCTGTGAATTCACATTCAATAGTGATGGCACTTTCCACGGGACGCAGATTCCGGTCTCGCTCTTCAGTCCGCCGCAGACCGCGAATGCCACCCGTACCACGATCTCCGGAGCGGGGACTTGGGAGTTAACCGCAGCCTTGGGCGATAGTTCTGGCAGGACCACTCAAGTGAGGCTTGGCTTCGACTCATTAGAGGGAGGTGGGTTCAGAGCCCCCTTCTCGGCAAGACTGCGGTCGGACCGGGTGCGCGGGGAAGTGCTACTTTTCTGGTTCGTTGATGACCCAGACCTTAACCAGCGAGTGGTGCTCGAAAAACTCTGACGGCTTTCGCGTGCCGCCCGTCGCCATCAATCCCCAGATCTACACCGGTCCGCCGACCCGCTTTATCGACAGTACTGCGCAGGTCCTGAGTTCAGCCACATGTTTCGCGGTTGATCTTTCTGCTCTTCCTTAGAAGATCGTCGAATGACTCTGATAGGTGGCGGAGATGTCGCGATGTGGCGAGGCGTGGTGGGGATCCTGTGGGGGCGTCTTGCTGATTGCGGTCGGGTCAGCCCTTGCGGCTGACTATCGAAGAGTCGCGACGAAACACATCCATCTTGCTTCGCATCTGGTGCGCCCATTGAGCGCTGCCAAGAAGATGAGTTGGTCCAATGCTCGCCTCGTGAGGCGTCGCGCTCGATTCGTTGCCCTCGACCGGGCCTTCGGTCTCGTAGTTGTGTTGCTGGGCGCCGGATCGCTGATCACGGGCGGCCACCTCTCGGTGAATCGCTTCTGACGGGCAACCCGAGTCACAGTTAGGGTTTTGCGTTCGCTGCGGGCTTGGTCTGACCGCTGGCAGCCCGAACGTGGCCGCCCAGCGTGGCCGCTCGGCCGGTGGTGCGCCGGCCACCTCTTGAAGGTTACTTGCGCAGCGGCTCGACAGGGCTGAACATACCTTCATGCCCAGAGAGCTTGGTCGATTCCTCCCCGGCGTGGCGCTGACGGTGGCGCTGTTGCTCGGCGCGGCCGTCCCCACCTCCCGACCCGCCGCGCCGGACACCCACCCCGACACCCGACCGGACCCCGTGCCGGTGAGCGCCCAGGCGACCTGCGTGACCGATCCGGCCACCCCGAAACGACAGATCCGGGGCATGTGGATCGCCAGCGTGGCCAACATCGACTGGCCCAGCCGCACCGGGCTCACCCCGGCCGCCCAGCAGGCGGAGTACCGGGGCTGGCTCGACCTGGCCCAGCAGCGCCGGATGAACGCCGTGGTGGTGCAGATCCGGCCCGCCGCCGACGCGTTCTGGCCGTCGACGTATGAGCCGTGGTCGCAGTGGCTCACCGGCACCCAGGGCGGAAATCCCGGCTACGACCCGCTGGCCTTCATGGTTGCCGAGGCGCACGCCCGCAACCTGGAGTTCCACGCCTGGTTCAACCCGTACCGGGTGGCCAACCACACCGACCTGAGCAAGCTCGCGGCCAACCATCCGGCCCGCAGGAACCCGGGCTGGGCGGTCGCCTACGGCGGGCACCTCTACTACAACCCCGGCATTCCGGCCGTACGCGCCTTCGTGCAGGAGGCGATGATGGACGCCGTCCGGCGCTACGACATCGACGCCGTGCACTGGGACGACTACTTCTACCCGTACCCGCTCAGTGGGGTGGCCTTCCCCGACCAGGCCACCTACGCGCAGTACGGCGGTGGTTTCAGCAACATCGCCGACTGGCGGCGAAACAACGTCAACCTGCTGGTGCAGGAGATGCGGGCCAAGATCCGGGCGGCGAAGCCGTGGGTGAGGTTCGGCATCAGCCCGTTCGGCATCTGGCGCAACGCCGGCACCGACCCGCTCGGCTCACGCACCAACGGCCTCCAGTCGTACGACGCGATCTATGCCGACACCCGACGCTGGGTGCGCCAGGGCTGGGTCGACTACATCGCCCCGCAGATCTACTGGCACATCGGCCACTCCGCCGCCGACTACGCGGAGCTGGTCCGCTGGTGGTCGGAGACGGTGACCGGCACGAACGTGCACCTGCTCGTCGGGCAGGCCACCTACCGTGCCGGCGCGGCCGGGCAGGACGCCGCCTGGCAGGACCCGACCGAGCTGACCGACCACCTGACGCTGAACCGCAGCCACCCGCGCGTCGTCGGCGACATCCACTTCAGCGCCAAGGACGTCCGCGCCGACCGGATCGGCGCGGTCAGCCGGGTGGCGACCGACCACTACCGCCGGCCCGCGCTGGCACCGGCCGGCACCGGCGGCGCGGCACCGGCCGCCCCGAACCTCACCTCGGCGGTACGCGGCACCGGCGGCGTGACGCTGACCTGGCAGCGCGGCACCACCGGCAGCACGACCGCGTACGCGGTGTACCGGCTGCCCGGCAGCGGCACGGTCGACCCCTGCGACCTGGCCGACGCCCGGCACCTGCTCGGCACCGTGCGCGCCTCGGGCAGCGGCGGGACGTTCACCGACGCCACCGCCGCAGCCGGCTCGACCTACCGTTACCTGGTGACCGCCCTGGACCGGCGGCACCACGAGAGCCCGGCCAGCAACGTGCGGGTGGTCACCGGCAGCGGCGGCACATTCAGCGTGGTCGTGGACAACGCCACCACCGGAGGCTTCACCGCCGCCGCCACCTGGGGCACGTCGTCCTACCTGCCGACCCGGTACGGCGCCAACTACCGGTTCGCCCAGCCGCAGGCGATCAGCGACCCGGCCTGGTTCAGCGCGACGCTGCCCGCCACCGGCTCGTACCGGGTCGAGGTCTGGTACCCGTCCGACCCCGGCTACAACAGCGCCACGCCCTTCCTGGTGGCGACGGCTAACGGCACCGTGACGGCCACCGTCGACCAGCGCGTCGGCGGCGGGCAGTGGCGGGTGCTGGGCACCTACGACCTCGCCGCCGGCACCCGCCAGGTCGTCGGGGTCAGCCGCTGGACCAGCACCCAGGGGTACGTCATCGCCGACGCCGTCCGGATCACCCGCCTCTGAGGCCGCTGCTCCCCCGGGGCGGTTCGCTGCTCCCGGGGGAGTACGGCGCTGATCCCGTCTCCTCGGGTGTCTGCGCAGCAGCTCTCTGATACGGTACGGAACGTGTCGTATCCAAACCGGCCCGGTGCCTCGGATCCCCCTGCTGGTGCCCGTGGGGGACGTCCACGAGACGAGCGGCGGGAGCGCGAGATTCTCGCGGTCGTTGGTTCTCTGCTCGCGGAGTCGGGCTACGAAAGCGTCACCTTCGAGGAGGTCGCCCGGCGCGCGGGCGCGTCAAAAGCGACCCTTTACCGGCGCTGGAAATCCAAGCGAGACATGGTGATCGCCGCGCTCAAGGCAGGACCGGCGTACCGGGAGGGCCCGGACGAGATCGACACGGGCAGCCTGCGAGGCGATCTGTTGGCCCTGTGCCAGCGACTCGACCGGACCATGCGCTCTGCCGACGGCCAGACAGCGATGCTCCTGCTCCAGGCGGGCCTGGAGGACCCCGACCTGTGTGAGGAGATCGAGAGGTCGGTGGGGCCGACGGGTGCGCGACTACCCGCGAGCGTGGTCGAGGCAGCCGTCCGCAGAGGAGAGCTGCCTGAAGGTGTCGACCCCTTCCCCTACGAAGAGGTCACCGGCGCGGTGCTCCTGCTCCGTCGGGTCAACGGGCTGCAGGCCGACGACCACTACCTCGAAACGTTGATCGATGTCGTCCTGATTCCAGCCCTGCACGCCACGACGACCACCGGCCCCCCGATGCCAGCCGGCATCTTCTCCGGACGGCCCGCAACCCAGCCGATCCCCAGACACAGTGGAGGAACACCATGAAGCCGATGACCATCGAAGGATTCCGCTATCAGCTCCTCCCCGGGGAGCAAGGTGTCGCCATCAACGTCGCGGTCTCCGGTGACGGCCCCGCGGTCGTGCTGCTCCACGGGTTTCCCCAGACGCACTACATGTGGCGGCACGTCGCACGGGAACTCGCCGAGCGACACACCGTGATCGTGCCCGACCTGCGGGGCTACGGCGAGAGCGCCAAACCTGCCGCCGCCGGTCCCGAGACCTACTCGAAGCGGGCCATGGCCCGCGATGTGCTGGCCGTGGCGCGGGAGTTGGGACACGAGCAGTTCGGGCTCGTCGGGCACGACCGGGGCGCCCTCGTCGGGGTCCGAGCCGGCTTGGACCACCCGCAGGCCGTGGCATACCTCGGCGTCCTCGATGTGCTCCCCACTCTGGACACGTGGGCGGTCCTCCAGGGGGTGAACGCCAAGGTCGCCTGGCATCTCTACCTCATGGCGCAGCCAGCCGGCCTGCCGGAGAAGATGATCACCGCAGTGGCCCCGGAGTTCTTCAGCTCGTTCCTCGACGCGTGGGACACCGACGGCACGACCTTCACTCCTGAGGCGCGCCGGCACTACATCGACAGCTCGGTCAACGCCGTCGACTCCATCGTCGCCGACTACCGAGCCACTGCGGGCATAGACCTGGAGATGGATCAGGCCGACCGCGACGCAGGCAGGCGGTTGACCATGCCGGTCGGAGTCATCTCCCAGGACTGGGGCTCGCAGCTCGGGTTCGACGCAGCGTCACTCTGGGGAGCCTGGGCTCCCGACCTGACATACCAGGCGATCCAGGCTGGCCACTTCATGGCCGAGGAGAAGCCCGCAGAGATCGTCCGTTTCATCGCAGACCTCGCTGCCCGCGGCGACGCCTGACGTCGACCACCTGCGGGTACAGCGCACCCAGGCGTGCAGGAGGGTCAGGCGGGACGGAGCCAGAGAGCGCCCAGCGGCGGGACCTGAAGGGCGACCGAGGCCGGCAGGCCGTGCCACGGGACGCTCTCCGCGTGCACACCACCGAGGTTGCCCACCCCCGAACCGCCGTAGTGGTGGGCGTCGGTGTTGAGCACCTCCGCCCACGCGCCCCCGGCCGGCAGCCCGATCCGGTAGTCGTCCAGCGGCCGGGCCGAGAAGTTGACCACGCAGACCAGGGTGGCCCCGTCGGGCGCGATCCGGACGAACGAGATGGCGTTGTTGGCGACGTCGTCGCCGGCGAGCCAGCGGAACCCGGCGGGCGTGGTGTCCTGCGCCCACAGGGCGGGGGTGTCCCGGTAGACCCGGTTCAGGTCGCCGACGAGGCGCTGCACGCCGGCGCGGGCGGGGTCGTGCAGCAGGTGCCAGTCGAGGCCGCGTTCCTCGCTCCACTCCCGGTCGTCGGCCAGTTCGCAGCCCATGAACAGCAGTTGCTTGCCGGGGTGCGCCCACATGTACGCCAGCAGCGCCCGTACGGTGGCCAGCCGCTGCCACGTGTCGCCGGGCATCTTCGCCGCGAGGCTGCCCTTGCCGTGCACCACCTCGTCGTGGCTGATCGGCAGCACGTAGTTCTCGCTCCACGCGTACGCCAGCGAGAAGGTGAGCTGGTGGTGGTGGTGCTGCCGGTAGATCGGGTCCTTCGAGGTGTAGAGCAGGGTGTCGTGCATCCAGCCCATGTTCCACTTGAACCCGTAGCCGAGCCCGCCGTCGCTGGTGGGGCGGCTCACGCCCGGCCAGGCGGTGGACTCCTCGGCGATCATCACCACCCCGGCGTGCTGCTTGTAGACGGTGGCGTTGACCTCCTGCATGAAGGCGATGGCCTCCAGGTTCTCCCGGCCGCCGTGCACGTTCGGCTCCCACTGGCCGTCCTGCCGGGAGTAGTCCAGGTAGAGCATCGAGGCGACCGCGTCGACGCGCAGCCCGTCGACGTGGAACTGGTCGCACCAGTACAGCGCGTTGGCGACCAGGAAGTTGCGCACCTCGCGGCGGCCGAAGTCGAACACGTACGTGCCCCAGTCGGGGTGTTCGCCCCGGCGCGGGTCGGGATGCTCGTAGAGGGGGGTGCCGTCGAAGCGGGCCAGGGCCCACTCGTCCTTCGGGAAGTGCGCCGGCACCCAGTCGAGGATCACCCCGATCCCGGCGGCGTGCAGCCGGTCCACCAGGTACCGGAAGTCGTCGGGGTCACCGAACCGGGAGGTCGGCGCGTAGTAGCCGGTGACCTGGTAGCCCCAGGAACCGCCGAACGGGTGCTCCATCACCGGCAGGAACTCCACGTGCGTGAAGCCCAGCTCCGTGACGTATGCGGTGAGCTGCTCGGCCAGTTCCCGGTAGCCGAGGCCGGGCCGCCACGAACCGAGGTGCACCTCGTAGACGCTCATCGGCTCCTGGTGCACCTGCCGCTTCGCCCGGCCCGCCAGCCAGTCGGCGTCGCCCCACTCGTACGTCGAGTGGTGCACCACCGACGCGGTGGCCGGCGGCACCTCCGCGTACGCGGCCAGGGGGTCGGCCTTGTCCCGCCAGTGCCCGTCGGCGCCGAGGATGCGGTACTTGTAGCGGGCTCCGACCCGCGCGCCGGGCACGAAGATCTCCCACACGCCGCTGGAGCCCAGTGAGCGCATCGGCCAGCCGTCGTCGGGGGACCAGCCGGTGAAGTCGCCGACCACCCGCACCCCGCGCGCGTTGGGCGCCCACACCGTGAACGCGACGCCTTCGTCGAACACCCGCGCGCCGAGGGCCTCCCACAGCCGCTCGTGCCGGCCCTCGCCGATCAGGTGCAGGTCCAGCTCGCCGAGGGTGGGCGGATAGCGGTACGGGTCGTCGTGCGGCTGCCCGTCAACCTCCACCCGGTAGTTGAGCACCTCACCCGGCACGGTCGCCTCGAAGACGCCCACGTCGTGCACCCGCTTCATCGGGTGCCGTTCCCCGTCGACGAGGACGGCGACGTCCCGGGCTCCGCGGCGCAGCGTGCGGATCACCGTCTTCCCGTCGGCCGGGTGCGCGCCGAGCACGGCGTGCGGGTCGTGGTGGCGGCCGGCGATCAGCTGGTCCATCGGGTGTCGTCCTTCGAAGCGGGAGTGGTCGGGGCCGGCGGGGTCGCGCCCGGCCGGCGCACCGTGAACACGTGCGCCGGTTGCAGGTACGGGTCGAGGCGCACCGCGTTGTGCTGCCCCCAGTCGTAGCTGGCCCCGGTCAGCTCGTCGTGCACGGTGAACCGGTCGTGCCAGTCCATGCCCAGCGCCGGCATGTCGAGGGTGGTGTTGCCCCACTGCACGGTGTGGGAGTCGAACGTGCACACCACCAGCACCGTGTTGCCGGTGTCCGGGTCGTGCTTCGACCAGCACAGCAGCGCCGGGTTGTCGATGTCGTGGAAGACCAGGTTACGCAGCCGGTGCAGGGCCGGGTTGTCGCGGCGAACCCGGTTGAGGGTGGTGATGAACGGCGCGAGGCTGCGGCCCTGCGCCTGCGCGCCGGCCCAGTCACGGGGGCGCAGCTCGTACTTCTCGTTGTCGAGGTACTCCTCCGCGCCGGGGCGGGCGACGTGCTCGAACAGCTCGAAGCCCGCGTACATGCCCCAGGAGGGGGACAGCAGCGCCGCCAGCACCGCCCGGATCTTGAACATGGGCGGGCCGCCGTGCTGCAACGAGGAGTGCAGGATGTCGGGCGTGTTCGGCCAGAAGTTCGGCCGCATGTAGTCGGCCGCCGCCACCAGCTCCGCGCAGTACTCGCGCATCTCGGCGGGCGACGTGCGCCAGGTGAAATAGGTGTACGACTGGGTGAAGCCGACCTTGCCCAGCCCGTGCATCATCGCCGGCCGGGTGAACGCCTCGGCCAGGAACAGCACGTCCGGGTCGACCTTCTTCACCTCGCCGATCAGCCAGTGCCAGAAGTCGACCGGCTTGGTGTGCGGGTTGTCGACCCGGAAGATCTTCACGCCCTCGCCGACCCAGTGCAGCACCACCCGCAGCACCTCGGCGCGGATGCCCTCGGGGTCGTTGTCGAAGTTCAGCGGATAGATGTCCTGGTACTTCTTCGGCGGGTTCTCCGCGTACGCGATGCTGCCGTCGGCCCGGGTGGTGAACCACTCCGGGTGCTCGGTGACCCACGGGTGGTCCGGCGCGCACTGCAACGCCAGGTCGAGGGCCACTTCCAGGCCCTGCTCGGCGGCGGCGGCGAGGAAGTCGCGGAAGTCCTCCGGCGTACCCAGGTCGGGGTGGATGGCGTCGTGGCCGCCCTCGGCCGCGCCGATCGCCCACGGCGAACCCACGTCGTCGGGCCCGGCGGTCAGCGAGTTGTTGGGGCCCTTGCGGTTGACCCGACCGATCGGGTGGATCGGCGGCAGGTAGAGCACGTCGAAGCCCATCGCCGCCACGCCCGGCAGCCGCTCGGCGGCGGTGGCGAACGTGCCGGACCGGGCCGGCACGTCGGCGGTGGCCGGGATCGCGCCCTCGGATCGGGGGAAGAACTCGTACCAGGCGGAGAACAGGGCGCGCGGCCGGTCCACCCAGATCCGATACTGCTCGCCGGTGGTGACCAGCTCCCGCACCGGGTGGTCCCACAGCAGCTCGGCCAGCTCCAGCGCCGGGGCGACCCGCCGGGGCAGCTCCAGCTTGTCGTCCCGCAACGCGGCCACCGCCGCGCGCACCCGCGCGACCTCGGCCGCCGGCACCAGCTTGCGGGCGGCCTTGAGCACGCGTACGCCCTCAGCCAGGTCGTTCGCCAGCTCCTGCGGGCCCTGCCCGGCATCGATCTTCTTCGTGACCGCGTTCTGCCAGGTCAGGTACGGGTCGGAGAACGCCTCCACGGTGAACGCCCAGTCGCCGACCGCGTCGGGGCGGATCACCGTGTGCCAGCGGTCCTGCCCGGGTTCACCGGGCCGCATGCGGGTGAACGGGCGGGCCCGCCCGTCGGGGCCGAGCCACACCACGTTGCAGCCCAACGCGTCGTGGCCCTCCCGGTAGGCCCGCGCCGACACCGGCACCAACTCGCCGACCACCGCCTTCGCGGGGTAACGACCGCAGGAGACGGAGGGGGAGACGTCTTCGATCGGGATCCGTCCGCTCACCGGTCCAACCTACTGTGCGAGATCGCTCCGCGCGCGGTGAGTCAGGCGGGCGGCTCGGCCGCCACGAACGACCCCTTGCCCTGCCGGGTGACGATCCAGCCCCGCTCCTCCAAGATCCGTAGGGCGTAGCGAACCGGCCAGGCGCTCGACTGATACTGCTCGCGCATCTCCGCGATGGACGGCAGCTTGTCACCGGGCTTCAGCGTGCCAGCGCGGACCGTAGCCACGACGTCATTGATGATCCGTTCGTAGAGCGTTGTTCGCGACATGATGGCGGGCCTTCGCGCGATAGGTACGACTGCTGCTGTTCAGGGGGGCGGTTCCGTTGCGACGAACGACCCTTTGCCCTGGTGCACCTCGATCCAGCCCCGTTCGTCGAGGATCCAGAGGGCGCGCTTGATCGGGTTGTCGGATGAGTTGTACTGCCGGGCAAGTTCGGCGATCGTCGGGAGCTTCTCGCCGGGCTTGAGCGTCCCGCTGCGGATCGACGTGGTGATGTCGTCGACCACCTGTTCGTACACGGGCTTGCGGGGCATGTGACCACCTCTCGTCAGCCCCTCAAGATTCTCACCAACCGCGACACGGTGTGGATCCTGTGTTGACTCTGGCTACTTAGGGTCCTAAGTTCCCTCGTGTCAGTGGCCTCTCGTCAGCAGCGGAGTGCCTCCGACCGGGGCGGGGTGGTTCCCGTGCTGCCCCGCTCTGACCTGCACCTCCCTTCCCTCGCAAGGAGGCTTCGATGCGTGAGCGTCCGCATGACGGGCCGCTGCCGCAGGCGCACCCGTCGCCGGGGGCCGGGCCACGGCATCCCGACGGCGACCGGGTGCCCTGCCCGCCCCGGCCCGGTCGTGCAGGACCCACCCGGCGGCAGTACGCCTACGGGATCGTGGTCGCGGTGGTCGTACTCCTGCTGTTCGTGGCCGGGGTGTTCCGGTGAGCGCGAGGGGCCGGCGGTGAGCGCGCTGCCGGTGGGCCGGCGGGTCGCGCAGTGGCGGGTGCGGCGGAACCTCACCCAGCAGCAGTTCGCCGACCGGCTCGGCAAGTCCAAGAGCTGGGTCGACAAGGTCGAGCGCGGGGCGCGCCGGCTGGAACGCCTGTCCAGTCTGCGGGAGGTCGCCGACGCGCTGCGGATCGACGTGGCGACCCTGCTGCCGGAGCGGGCCGGGCCGCCGGCCCCCGCCGCCGGAGTGGAGCGGATCCGTGTCGCCCTGGCCCGCTACCACGTCGAGCCACCGAACCGGCCGCCGGATCTCGCGCGGGTGCGGGCCGGGCTCGACCACGCCGAGCAGACCTACCGGCATGCCCGGTACCCGGCGCTGCGCGACCTGCTGCCCGGCCTGCTCGACACCGTCCGGCGTGCGCAGGCCGCCCGCCCCGGCCGGGCCGCCGACGAACTGCTGGTGTCGGCGTACGGGCTGGTCGCCCTGGCGCTGGTGAAGGTCGGTCAGGGCGAGTCGGCGTGGCTGGCCGCCGACCGGGGGATCGCCGTCGCGCTGGCCGCAGCGGACGCGCGGCTGGCCGCCGCAGCCACCGTGCCGCTGAGCCAGGCGCTGCGGGCGGTGGGCCGGCGGCGGTCCGCGATGGAGGCGGCGATGCTGGCCGCGCAGCGCCTCGGGCCACCCAGGCGAGACGCCTCGGCCGACCCGCCACCCCGGAGCGGTCTCTCGGCCGACGTGCCATCACGGTGCGGCCTCGCGGCCGACGCGCCGCTGCGCGGGACGCTGCTGCTCCAGGCGGCGCTCGCGGCGGGCGGCCTCGGAGACCGTGACAGCGCCCTGGCGTTCCTCGACCAGGCCGATGCGGTCGACCACGACGTGCCGGGCGGCGCGCACGAACTGCCGGGCGGCGCGGGTTTCGGCCCCGCGTCGGTGGAGGCGGCCCGGGTGGTCGTCGAGGCGGCCCTCGGCGACGTGGCGCTGGCGACGGCACGACACGAGCAGTTGGTGGCCGGCGATCGGTGGCGGTGGCTGCCGGTCGAGCACCGGGCCGCGCACCTGCTCGACGTGGCCCGCGCCTGCGCCACGGCCGGCGACATGTCGCGGGCGGGCCGGGCGCTGCTCGACGCGGAACGCACCGCCCACGCCGAGATACACGACCGGCCGGTAGCCCGGGGCGTCGTCGGCGTCGTGGCCCGCGCGGCCACCGCCCCGGCCGACCTGCACCGCCTCGCCGCCACCCTCCACGTCACGTAAGGTCAACAGCCATGCGCGACGTGTCAGGAACCGGGAATCAGTCTGGCGGTGGCGAAACCAGGGGACAACGCCTGGTGCGGCACATGCGCGGTCGGGGCAGCGCGAAGCAGACCGAGGGCCTGTCCACCGATGAGCTGATGGAGTTGCTGCGGGGCTGAACAACAGCCGTTAGCCGGTCGCGCCCACCGATCGGTAGACGTCCAGGGTCTGGCGGGCGATGGCGTCCCAGGAGAAGTGTTCCACCGCGCGCTGGCGGCCCGCCGTGCCGAACCGGGCCGTACGCGCCGGGTCTGCCAGCAACTCGTTCAGCCGGGCCGACAGGTCGGCCTCGAACCGGGCCGGGTCCAGCGGGGTGCCCGAGCCGTCGGTGGCCTGCTCGATGGGCACCAGCAGCCCCGTCTCGCCGTCGGCCACCACCTCGGGGATGCCGCCGGTCGCGGTCGCGACCACCGCCGTCTCGCAGGCCATCGCCTCCAGGTTGACGATGCCCATCGGCTCGTACACCGACGGGCAGACGAACACCGTGGCATGCGTGAGCACCTGGATCACCTCGTGCTTGGGCAGCATCTCCGCCACCCACACCACCCCGGAACGGTTGGCCCGCAGCTCGCCGACCAGCCCCTCCACCTCGGCGGCGATGTCCGGCGTGTCGGGTGCCCCGGCCAGCAGCACGAGCTGGGTGTCGGCCGGCAGGTCCCGGGCGGCCCGCAGCAGGTAGGGCAGGCCCTTCTGCCGGGTGATCCGCCCGACGTAGACCACGCTGGGCAGCGCCGGATCGATCCCGAGCCGGTCGACGACGTCGGTGCCGTGATCGGGGGCGTACTGCGCGGTGTCGATGCCGTTGTAGACCACCCTCACCCGGTCGGGGTTCACCGCCGGGTACGCCGCCAGCACGTCGCGGCGCATCCCCTCGCTGACCGCGATCACCGCGTCGGCCGCCTCGAAGGCGGTGCGCTCGCACCACGACGACAGCGCGTACCCGCCGCCGAGCTGCTCGGCCTTCCACGGCCGCAACGGTTCCAGGCTGTGCGCGGTCGCCACGTGCGGCACCCCGTGCAGCAGCTTCGCGGTGTGCCCGGCCAGGTTCGCGTACCAGGTGTGGCTGTGCACCACGTCCGTGCCGGCGCAGCCCGCCGCCATCTCCAGGTCGACGGCCATCGTCCGCAGCGCGGCGTTCGCGCCGGTCAGGCTCTCCGGTTCGGAGTACGCGACGACGCCCGGCTCGGTGCGCGGCCCGCCGAAGCAGTGCACCCGCACGTCGGCGAGCCGACGCAGCTCACGGGCCAGATACTCGACGTGTACGCCGGCCCCGCCGTACACCTCCGGCGGGTACTCGCGGGTGAGCAGGTCGACGCGCAGGGGGGCGGAGTCGGTCATGCCCGGCACCCTAGTGCAAAGTGCCCGTACGAGTGGTGAAGTGGGACCGGGATGGATAGCGTCTGGTCATGGCTGCCAAGGTGCTCGCGATCGTTCTGGCCGGCGGAGAAGGCAAACGCCTCATGCCGCTCACCACGGACCGGGCCAAGCCGGCCGTCCCGTTCGGCGGGATGTACCGCATGGTCGACTTCGTGCTCTCCAACCTGGCCAACGCCGGCTATCTGAAGATCGTCGTGTTGACCCAGTACAAGTCCCACTCGTTGGACCGACACATCACCAAGACCTGGCGGATGTCGACCCTGCTGGGCAACTACGTCACACCGGTGCCGGCGCAGCAGCGCCGTGGCCCCTGGTGGTTCGCCGGTTCCGCCGACGCGATCTACCAGAGCTTCAACCTGATCAACGACGAGCAGCCGGACTATGTGATCGTCTTCGGTGCCGACCACATCTACCGCATGGACCCGCGCCAGATGGTGGAGGACCACATCGCCTCCGGCGCCGGGGTGACCGTGGCCGGCATCCGCCAGCCGCTGTCGAGCGCCGACCAGTTCGGGGTGATCGAGGTCGGCGAGGACGGCCGGCGCATCCGCGCGTTCCGGGAGAAGCCCACCGACGCCGTCGGCCTGCCCGACGCCCCCGACCAGATCTACGCCTCGATGGGCAACTACGTGTTCACCACGAAGGCGCTGTGCGAGGCGGTGGAGTGCGACGCCGAGGACCGCACCAGCAAGCACGACATGGGCGGCAGCATCATCCCCATGCTGGTCGAGCGCGGCGAGGCCAACGTCTACGACTTCCGCGACAACGAGGTGCCCGGCAGCACCGACCGCGACCGCGGCTACTGGCGGGACGTGGGGACGCTCGACTCGTTCTACGACGCCCACATGGATCTGATCAACGTCCACCCGGTGTTCAACCTCTACAACTTCGAGTGGCCCATCTACACCGAACAGCCGCCCTACCCGCCCGCCAAGTTCGTCCACCAGTGGGGGGAGCGGGTCGGGCGGGCGGTCGGCTCGATGATCTCGCCGGGCGCGGTGGTCTCCGGCTCCCTGGTGGAGAACTCGATCGTGTCACCGAAGGTGAAGGTCCACTCCTGGGCGCACGTCGACGGCGCGGTGCTCATGGAGGGCGTCGACATCGGGCGGCACGCCGTGGTGCGTCGGGCCATCATCGACAAGAACGTCCACGTGCCCGAGGGGGCAGAGATCGGCGTGGACCTGGAGAAGGACCGGCAGCGTTACACCGTCTCCGACAACGGCATCGTCGTCATCGGCAAGGGGCAGCGCGTCGAACCCTGAGCAGCGCGTCGAAGCCTGAGCAGCGCGTCGAACCCTGAGCCGGGTGTGACCCGACGCCCGCCGGGAAACAGTGCATCCACCCGTACCCGAGGAGGTTCCCGCAGTGGCCCACCCCCGTGCCGGCCAGCCCGCCGAGCCCGCCGACCTGGTCGACGTGCCGAGGCTGGTGACCGCCTACTACGCCGAGCACCCGGATCCGGCTGACCCGGCGCAGCAGGTGTCCTTCGGCACCTCCGGGCACCGGGGGTCGAGCCTGCGCAACGCCTTCAACTCCGACCACATTCTCGCGGTCACCCAGGCGCTGTGCGACTACCGCCGTGCGCAGGGCCTCGACGGCCCGCTGTTCCTCGGCCGGGACACCCACGCGCTGTCCGCGCCGGCCGCCGTGGACGCCCTGGAGGTCCTCGCCGCCAACGGGGTCACGGTGCTGCTGGACAGCCGGGACGGCTACACCCCGACCCCGGCGGTGTCGCACGCGATCCTCACCCACAACCGGGGCCGCACGTCCGGCCTCGCCGACGGGATCGTGATCACCCCCTCGCACAATCCGCCCGACGACGGCGGCTTCAAGTACAACCCCACCAACGGCGGGCCCGCCGACTCCGACGTCACCCGCTGGATCCAGGACCGGGCCAACGAGATCCTCGCGGCAGGGCTCACGCAGGTCGAACGCATCCCGTACGCGCGGGCCCGCGCCGCCGACACCACCGGCGCGTACGACTTCCTCGGCCGCTACGTCGACGACCTGCCGGCCGCGATCGACGTCGACGCGATCCGCGACGCCGGGGTGCGCATCGGTGCCGACCCGCTCGGTGGGGCCAGCGTGGCGTACTGGGGGGAGATCGCCGACCGGCACCGCCTCGACCTGACCGTGATCAACCCGACGGTCGACCCGACCTGGCGGTTCATGACCCTCGACGGCGACGGCAGGATCCGGATGGACTGCTCCTCGCCGAACGCGATGGCGTCGCTGATCGCCGCCCGCGCCGACTTCCAGGTCTCCACCGGCAACGACGCCGACGCCGACCGGCACGGCATCGTCACGCCCGACGGTGGGCTGATGAACCCGAACCACTTCCTGACCGTGGCCATCGCCCACCTGTTCCGTACCCGTGAGAAGTGGGGCCCGGCCGCCGCCGTCGGCAAGACCCTGGTCTCCTCCTCGATGATCGACCGGGTCGCCGCCGACCTGGGGCGACCGCTGCTGGAGGTGCCGGTCGGCTTCAAGTGGTTCGTGCCCGGACTCCTCGACGGCACGGTGGGCTTCGGCGGCGAGGAGAGCGCCGGTGCGTCGTTCCTGCGCCGCGACGGCGGCACCTGGACCACCGACAAGGACGGCATCCTGCTCTGCCTGCTCGCCGCCGAGATCATCGCCACGACGGAACGTACCCCCAGCGAGCACTGGGCCGAGCTGGCCGAGCGCTACGGCGCCCCCGCCTACGCCCGCATCGACGCCCCGGCCAGCCGCGACGAGAAGGCCGTGCTCGGCAAGCTCTCCCCGGAGCAGGTGACCGCCACCGAACTGGCCGGCGAGCCGATCACCGCGACGCTGACCACCGCGCCGGGCAACGACGCCTCGATCGGCGGGCTGAAGGTCACCACCGCCTCCGGCTGGTTCGCGGCCCGCCCGTCCGGCACCGAGGACGTCTACAAGATCTACGCCGAGTCGTTCCAGGGCCCCGACCACCTGGCCCGCATCCAGTCCGAGGCGCAGGACCTCGTCTCGGAGGTTCTCGGTAGTGCCGCGTCGTAGGTGGCCGACGGCGATCCGCCCGGCGGCACTGGACAAAACGCTCGCTAGGACGCGGGCACCCACACCGTCCTGTGGCGGCGCGTGAGCGGTACGGGTGACAGCGGGAACACCGGCGTGGGACATGCCGGTGGCATCGGGCCATGCCGGTTCAGCGGGGCGGAGGCAGATCTCGGCGGTCGAGTTGGCGACGCAGGTTCTCCGGTAGCAGCTCGCGTAGCTGCTCCGGCAGCAGGGGCAGGTCCAGCAGGCTCAGCTTGAGCTGGTTGCGTTCCTGGTAGCGCCGCGCGTCCAGACGGACCACCAGGCCGGCGTCGCGACGGTAGCGGATGTGCAGCTCGCCCTCCGTCGCCGCCTCCCGAATCACCATGCCGTCCATCTCCACGACCGCTGGCGCGGAGTCGGGGCGCAGCTCCAACCGGACCGCCTCGCCGGGGGAGAGCACCACCGACCGGGAGATCCCGGCCATCGGTGCCGAGGGCGTGACCACCACCGCCTGGGTGGCCGGGGACACCAGCGGCCCACCCGCCGCGTAGCTGTACGCCGTCGAGCCCATCGGCGTGCTCACCACCAGCGCGTCACACCGGTAGTAGCCGTACTGCTGGCCGTCCACGGCCAGGGTGGCGGCGACGAAGCCCTGCCCCGGCCGCCGCACGAGGGCGACGTCGTTGAACGCGACGATGTTGTCGCCGCACACGTCACAGGCCAGGCAACTGTGCGTCTCGACGGTGAAGTCCCCGGCGGCCAGCCGGTCCAGCGCCCCGGGCAGCTCCGGTGCCTGCACCTCCACCAGGAAGCCCAGCTTGCCCAGGTGTACGCCGAGCACCGGTTTCGGGTCGGCGACGGCCGAGCGCAGCGCCCCCAGCATCGTGCCGTCACCGCCGATGCTGATCAGCGCGTCGCAGGCCGCGGCCAGTGCTCCGGGCGGCAGCGCCTCGACGCCCGGCGGCACGCGGTGCCGGTCCTCGGCACGGACCGCCAGGGCCACCCCCTGCCGACCGGCCCAGTCGACGATGGTGTCCACCACCGGGGACACGTCCCGGGTGGGATGGAGCACCAGCCCGAGACGTCGATGGTCCATGCCTACAGCACACCACATCGCCCCGCCCCGTCAGGGGCGTACGCGAAGGTGCGCCGGCGGTGCGGACACCGCCGGCGCACCCGTGAGCACCACTACCGGCGCGGACCGCCGGAGAGGTGGGTCAGCGCCCGCGCGACCAGGTCGTCACGCGCCGCCGGAGCCAGCCCCTCCAACCCGAAGCCGAGGTAGACGGTGTCCTCGGTGACCACCACCGAACCCTCCTCGAACGCCTGCTGGCTGCGCGACCAGTCGACCGCCGCCGGGCTCGATCCGGTCGGCGGACCGGCCACCGTCCAACCACCGAGATCGTCCGACTCGAACGAGGTCTGCGTGACCGTCACCCCGTCGACGACCACCCGGGTGTCGTCCAGGAACACGCCCAGGCCCTGGGTGCTCCAGTCCGAGACGTACGAGATGGAGACCTCGACCTGCTTGCCGGCGTAGGCGGACAGGTCGACGACGAACTCCTTCCAGCCACCGGAGTTGCCGGTGGCCGCGTGCCACTGCCCGGTCGTGCCCGTGGGGGAGCAGTCCGCGCCCTGGTAGTGCGCCAGGAACGGGTGCAGCTGCGCCACCCAGCCCGACTCGCAACTGTCCCCGGTGACCTGGGTGGTCAGCCCGTTCGCGTCCGGCAGCGTGGTCCAGTCGTCGCTGCCCACCTCGTGCGCCTCGACCATCATGAAGTCCCAGTTCGCCTCGATGTCGAACGAGGTGTGGAACCGCAGTTCCCCGCTGTCGGCCCCGGTCAGGTCCACCGTCCGGGTGAGCCGCTTGTAGGTCTCGTCGGACTGCCCGCTGAACAGGTACCAGTCCCCGGTGCGCGGATCGTACGGCGCGCCGCCAGGGCGCACCCAGCCCGCCGGCGCCGAGCTGCTGAACTGCGGGAACTGGTCGACGGGCAGGAAACTCGACGTGGTCAGGAACGACGCCGTGTGGTCCTGGTTGCCCGCCGAGCCCGGCGCGTTCAGCTCACCGGCGAACCCGCCGAACGGGCCGTCGTCGCCCCGCACCCCGTACGGCTGCCCCTCGGGGGAGGTGCCGCCGTCGCTGACGTAGCCGTAGGCGCCCAGCCAGTACTGCTGGAAGTCGTTGAACAACGGCAGGCAGGTCGGGTCCGCCGCGTCCGTGCACTCCGGCGGGGCGTCGGGACGGTACCCGTAAGCGCCGTTGGCGGACTGGGCGAACAGGGCGTACTTGCCGCTGACCAGCAGCTTGCCGCCCTCGTTGAGGTAGTCCCGCACCGCCAGTTCGGTGTCCAGCGCGGCCTTCGCCACCGTGCCGGGCACCTGCCCGGGGGCGCGCATGATGATGTCGTCGCCGGTCTCCCAGACCACGGTGTCGTAGTGCGACAGCACCCCGAGGTGGTGCGGTGCGGTCCGGTCCATCGCGTCGACGTCGTACACGTCGCTGCTGTGCCCGGCGGCGGCCAGCGACGCCGCGATCTCGTCGGCGTACTTCGCGGTGGTCGCGTCCTGGGTGGGGCTCGGCCCGGTGACGTCCTCCACGGCGAGGACCAGCACGTCCCCACCGATGTCGTCGTGCACCCGGTAGGTGAAGTGCTCACTGGCCACCACCCCCGCGCCGCGCTTGCGGGCGGTGAACCACACCTCGACCCGGTCCCCGGGCCGGGTGCCGGTGACCTTGCCGCGCAGTTCGGCGTAGTAGTCGTTGTGGGTGTCGCCGTAGCGTTCACCGCCGCGCCACTGGCGGACCGACGTGGTCTTCGGCCGGGCACCGTTGACCGTGTAGTGCATCCGCACGTTCGTCAGCGACCTGCGGGCGATCGTGGCCACCTGCTGGCTGCGCCCGTACGAGGTGTCGAACGCATCGACCACGAAGTCGGCGGTGTCGCGCCCGACCACCGACGCCGGGTCGTCCGGGGTGCGCGCCGACGTCGCCACCGACAGGGCGAACGGCAGGTTCTTCGCCACCTCGGCGGCGATCAGCTTCTCGTCGTCGGGGAAGATGAAGCCGCTGACGCAGTCCTCCGGCAGCCACTCGTCGTCCGGGTCGGAGGCCGCCGCCGCCTGACAGGTGGACATCTCCGGGGTGAAGCCGAGCGTGCCGTGCCGGACGGTGGCGTGCGTGTCGGTGTCACCGTTGGTCGTGTACAGCTCGGCCGACAGGTCCGGGTCGTAGCCGGGCACCGCCGGGTTGGCGTCGTCACCGACCATCGCCTCGTAGATCACGTCGTCCGGGGTGGGGGTGGAGACCTGCCAGCCGACGCCGTAGAGCAGCAGCTGCGCCGCCGAGTGGTAGTTGACCAGGAACTCGAACCCGACCCGCTTGAACAGCCGGTTGAGCGCCTTCGTCTCCGGCTCGGAGTTCGGGCCCGGGCCCCGGTAGGTCTCGCTGACCGGATCCGGTGAGGAACCCTCGTTGTCGTAGCCCCACTTGTAGGCGAAGTTGCGGTTCAGGTCCACGCCGTCGCCGGAGGTGATCCGACCGTCGCCGTCGTTGTCCCGCAGGTTCTTGCGCCACAGCCGGTTGCCGGGGGTGAAGGTGTGGTCGTAGCCGTCCGGGTTGGCCACCGGCAGGAACCACAGCTCGGTGGTGTTGACCATGCGGGTGATCTCCGGATCGGTGCCGTAGCTGTCGAGCACGTGGTGCATCAACCGCCGCGTCATCTCCGTGGTGATCCACTCGCGGGCGTGCTGGGTGCTGGCGTAGAGCACGGCGGGGCGCTGGCCGTCCGGCACGTTCTTCGCGTTCCTGGTGACCTTGACGGCGAGGATCGGCTTGCCCTGCCACGACCTCCCGATGGTCTCCACCTTGGTCAGCTTCGGGTGCCGGGCCGCCGTCGCGGTGATCTCGTCGCGGATGCCGCCCGGCGCACTGTACGAGCGGAACGCCGTCCAGCCCGTCGCGGCCTGCTCCCGCAGCACCTGCGAGGCGGCCTTGCCGCGTACCTTCTTGACCTTCAGCTCGACGCCCGCGCGGCTCAGCTTCTCCGCCTGCCCCCGGCTGAGCACCGTCTCGATCTCGGTCCTGCCGGAGCTGTCGGTGCCGCCGTGGTCGTGACCGAGGTCGACGCCCACCCGGCGCAGCTCGTCGAGCTGCCCCGCGTCGACCGTGCCGACGTACACCTCCAGGTTGTCGCGGCCGCCCGGATCGGACGGTGGCCGGGCAGTCGCCGGTGTGGTCAGCGCCAACGCGCCGACGAGAGTGAACACGCCGGCGATCGCCAGCCGTGTGCGCCTCATTGCGCCCCCTTCGTGGAAGGACCTGTCGGCGCGAGCCTTCCGGGGGTGAGGCAAGCATGTCAATACGTTGATGAGCTGAACGTTTCGTCTGCCGCAGTCGTGCCCGCCCTCAGCCCGCGCCGACGAACCGGGCGATCACCTCGGCTATCCGGCTGCCGGCCCGACCGTCCCACAGTGGCGGTGTCGGCCAGCCCGCGGCGGGCCGTTGCGTCACCAGCAGCGCCCGGACCGCCTCCGCCAACTCCTCCCGGGTCACCAGGCGGTTCGTGCCGTGGCTGATGGTCACGGGACGCTCGGTCTCGGCGCGCAGGGTGAGGCACGGTACGCCCAGCACCGTCGTCTCCTCCTGGACACCGCCGGAGTCGGTGACCACGGCGCGGGCCCCGCGCACCAGGCTGAGAAACTCCACGTAGCCCTGCGGCTCGACGACCCGGATCCGCGGGTGGGGGAACAGCCCCGCGGCGGCCAGGCTGGCGCGGCCCCGGGGATGCAACGGCAGCACGATCAGAACCTGGTCGGCCACCGTGTGCAGCGCCTTGGTGAGTTCCGCCGCGTCGCCGGGATCGTCGACGTTCGCCGGCCGGTGCAGGGTGGCGACCACGTACCGCTCGGGCAGGGAGAGCTGCTGGCGGACGAGCGGGACGTCGAACAGGTGCAGGTTGGCGAGCAGCGTGTCGATCATCGGGTTCCCGACGAAGTGGACCCGTGCCGGGTCCACCCCCTCGTTGCCCAGGTGGACCAGCGCATCCGGACTCGTGGCGAACAGCAGCTCCGACACCCGGTCGGTGACCAGCCGGTTGATCTCCTCCGGCATCGACCGGTTGAAGCTGCGCAGACCCGCCTCGACGTGCGCCACCGGGATGCCGAGCTTCGTGGCCACCAGGGCGGCGGCCAGCGTGGAGTTCACGTCGCCGTAGACGACCACCAGGCCCGGGCGCGACGCCACGAAGAGCCGTTCGAGACCCACCATGACCTCGCCGGTCTGACCGGCGTGGCTGCCCGAGCCGACGGCGAGGTTCTCGTCGGGCTCCGGCAGGCCGAGCTGCCGGAAGAAGACGTCCGACATGCGTTCGTCGTAGTGCTGCCCGGTGTGGATCAGGCGCTGCCGCACCCCCCGGGCGCCGAGCGCCCGCACGACCGGCGCCGCCTTGGGGAAGTTGGGCCGGGCACCCGTGACGTGGACGACCTGGACCGGGACGTCGGAGTTCACAGCAGCCCCCTGGAGTGGCTCGAAGGAACCGGCGAGGACGGCTGCTCGCCGGCGGCGGTCAGGAGACGCTTCTGCAACACCGACGTCTCCGCCTCCCAGACGAACTCCGACCGGCCGGTCACGTAACAGTGCTCAGCCATCGCCCGCACGCCGGGAAGATCCGCCGCGAGTTCGCACAGCAGCGCACCCAGCGCGGCGGGCTCGACCGGGATCGACCAGCCGACCGCGAACCGTTCGATCAACGCCCGGTTCTCGGCCAGGTCACCGGCGATGACGGGACGCCCGGCGACCACCCCCTCGAACAGCTTGTTGGACAGCGAGTCGTTGGCCGGGTCCACCGCCTCGTACAGCGCCGTGGCGACGTGGGCGCGCTGGATGCGAGCGGCCACCTCGGTGGGCGGGCACGGCCCGGGCAGCGAGACGTACGCTTCGGCACCCGCGTCGCGGATCCGGTCCAGCAGGGCCGTCCGGTACTCCTGGCTCGCCGGGCCGGTGACCTCGAGGCGTACCGCAGCCCCGGCGGCCCGGGCGGTGACGGTGGCGTCGATCAGCGCCTCGATGCCGCGCCCGGGGTAGAGGGTGCCGACGCAGGCGACGACCAGGTCCGGCCCCGGTGGCGGGGGTACGAAATCCGGCGCGAACGCGGCGAGCGGGACGTTGCGGATGACGAGCACGTCGTCGAGGCCCAGCCTGCGGAACTGCGTCGCGTGACTCTCGCAGACCGCCACCACGGTCACCGGGGCGCGTCGGGCCACCAGCCGGAGCAGGACGGGTTCCACCCGCGAGAACCAGGTGGCGAGCGAGCCCCTGGTGCGGATGCCACCCGGGCGTTCGCGTCCGTTCAGGATCACCTGGCTGCCCCAGCGTCGACGGTGCGCCAGGCCGATCCAGAACAGCGCGATGTGCCCCACGAAGACCGTCCTGGCCCGGGTGGCGAGGACCCGCCGCCGCAGGTGCCACAGGGCGGGGAGGTAGACGGTGGCCAGGTTGCGGATCGAGGCGGTCAGCCGGCGTCGCTGGTCGATGCGACCCACCGGTAGCTGCTCCACCTCGATGCCGTCGATCCGTGACAGCCCGGGATCGTCGGCCGCGCCGTTGCGGCCGACCTGGGCGAGCGTGACCGCCCGCACGGTGCCGGGCAGGTGGGGCGCGGCCGTCACGGCGATCTTCCGCGTCCTGGTGGAGTGCCGGAAGGGGGAGAGGTCACACAAGATGAGACTTGTGTCGGTCGTCATGCGAGAACCTATTCTTCTGGGTCCGCCGCGCTGGTGTGCGCAGCGGCCGCACCGGTGGGGAACGGGGTCGGAAGGCGGTCGCGCGGCCAGCCGGGCCGGCGACGGGGGCCCCTGGCTCAACGAACCAGAGGGTCCCCGCGTTGCGTGCAGCCTCGCCCGGTGCGGCCGGCCGGCCGCCGGGGTGTCCGCAGCCATCGCGCTCACCGGCTGTGGGCGAGAGTCGGCGGCACGGGCTCGGGTTTCCGTGGCGGCCCGTGCCGGTGTGCCGTGGTGACGACGTGGAACGAGAGCAGCCAGGACACCCCGTAGGCGGCGGCGGCGGAGAGGCCGAAGGCCCACACCGCGGCCAGGGCCGAGCCGCCGGCCAGGGCGGTGGCCGTCACCGCCGCCGCGACCAGGATCATCCGTCCCACGTCCCAGGCGAGCTGAAGACCCTGCCTACCGAAGACGATCAGGGTCTGGGACAGCGGTGAGCCGACCAGTTGCGTCGCCGTGAAGACCGCCAGCGCCTGAACGTAGCTGCCGCTCGTGCTCCACTCGGGTCCGAACACCATCGCGAAGGCGGGTGGTGCGGCGAAGACGATGAGCAGCGCCCCGGCCGCGGCGACCATCCCCAGTTGCCGGCTGGCCTGGAGGAAGAGCGCCGCTGCCCGTCCGCTGCCGGTGCGCGCGGCCCGCGACAGCTCGGCCAGGTACACCTGCGCGACGGCCAGACCGAGCAGCGCGACGGGTATCGCGAGCACCCGCTGGGTCAGGCCGAACCATCCGGCCACCGCGCTTCCGTAGAAGTAGGCGATGAGCAGGACGGGCAGTTGCAGACCCAGCACGTTGATCAGCCCCGACGGGGCGAGCAGCAGGGGGAACCTACGGTGGTGCAGGGCCGTCCGCCACAGGCTGCGGCGGTGGGTGCCGGGATCCTCGTCCGCCCCCCGCCGGCGCATGCCGGGCAGCAGACTGAGCGCGCCCACGGCCTGGCCGACGCCCAACCCCAACGCCATGCCCCCGGAACGCAGTCCCACCAGGCCGGCGCCGAGCTGCGTCAGGAGGGTCGCACCGGCCTGGAGGAAGTTGCGTCGGCCGATCGCGGAGTACCGCCGGTACCGGATCGCCAACTGGTTGAGCACCTGGACGGCGGCCATCGCCGCCGCCGTCCACGGTGTCAGCCACAACCACGACGACAGTGCCGGCTGGTCGAACAGTGCCGCGATCCCGTCCCTGGCAACCAGGACCACGACCGTGCCGGCCAGCGCGGTGCCGAGGGCCGTCACCAGACCCACCGCCACCAGGTCGTGGGCCTCACGGTCCCGCTCCGGCAGCGGCACCGCGAGTTCGAAGCGGCCGGACGCCACCGCGCCGAGGGTGGCGGCGAGCGTGCCGAGCACGGCGAAGACCCCGAAGTCGGCCGGGCTGTACATGCGGGCGAGCACCGGTGCGGCGAGCAGCAGGAGCACCTGTCCCCCGGCGCTTCCGGCGGCGATGTTCAACACCCCCCGTCGGCTGCTGGCCACCCGACGGCGGTGGCGGGGGGCGGCCCGGTGCCGCCGGCGAGTCGTGTCGTCGGACGTCGTGTCGTTGCCGGTGTCGCTGCCCGACCGCGCTCGCATGCCGGTCAGACCCGCCCGGCGACCTGCTGTCCGGGTACCCGGTGCCCTGGCCGGCGGCCCTCGGGTAGCGGCCCCCAGGTGCGCGGGCCGGCCGGTAGCGCCGTGGCCGCCGCCGGGTCGGCGCGGACGACCGAGTGCCGCCCGGGGCCGCCCATCCGTCCGCCCCAGTACCACAGGCCGAGATAGCTGAACAGGCCGACGTTCATGGGCGTCTCGATGCCCCCGGCGATCCAGGTGCCGAGAACGACGGTGATCCCCGCGAACCCCACCAGTTGCAGCGAGTTGTACCGCCCCCTGCGCAGGGACCGCTGGGTGAGGATCTGGAGCAGGACACCGAACAGGACGGCCAGGAAGATCAGACCGACCGTGTCGAAGTTGTAGTGGATCGAGCCCCAGAGCGACGGCGGGGAGGTGCCCCGGGTGGACCAGTAGACCGTGTAGAAGATCTCGGAGCTGAGCGTGCTTCCCCGGTGGCCGGGCAGGATGCTGAGCAGCCCCTCCAACCACTCGCCGCCGTTGCGGACCGGCAGCATGGACGTGTAGTTGAACGCCGCGATACCCGATGCCTGGTTGTCGTGCACGAAGCGGTCGACGAGGTCGTTCGTCACCGCGCGCAGCGGACTGTCGGCCTGCCCGTCGCGCCGGGCCAGGACGTAGGTCGACAGCATGACCAGCGGCAGCCCCAACACGATCGGCAGGACGGCCGCCCGGGGCAGGCGGCGCCGGTTGTGCAGGTACGCGTAGACGATCGCGGTCGTCAGGAACACGACCATCGCGCCGCGTTGCCCGGTGCCCAGCAGCGCGACGGCCGACAGCGCGATGAGGACGATCGAGCCGGCCCGGGCGAAGAGACCGCCCCGGCTGAACGACCACACCGCCACCACGAGGGTCAGCGCGGGCAGGATCGCGTTCTTGAACTGGTTGACGAAGCCGGGGAACAGGTAGTCCTCGCCGGCGTACGAGTCCAGGCGCAGGTTGGCGATGTCCGCCGGTGCCCCGTCGAGTTGGCCCTGCAGGCCGAGGAAGAAGGCGCTGTAGCCGACGGCGGTGAAGTACGCGACCGTCACGACGGCCGAGACCGCGATGACGAACAGGATCGCACCGGTGGGTGCCACCAGGGTGACCGAGTAGTCGGAGTAGGCGGCCCGGACGCCACGTCGGCGCGAGGTGCGCTGCATGACCACACTGGTCGTCATGCTGGCGACGAGGTACAGGGCGACGGCGGCGGCCATCAGCCGTGCGTAGAACACCTCCGTGTCGGAGTCGGTGTCGACCAGGCGCACGGTGCCGTAGAGCATCAGCAGTTGGCAGACCACGAAGAGGCCGTCCGGGGTGAGCAGGCCGTACCGGCGCATCGCCACCGAGTAGTGGACGGCGGCCAGGACGAGGACCGGGAGGAACAGGGTGATCATCTGTGTCAGCTCCGCGATCGAGGTGCGGGGGGTGAACCGGATGGCCCGCCCGGTGACCGGGGGCGGTTGACGGCTCCCGGGTAGACGGGAGGGACGCCGCCGCGCGCCCACCGCGCCCGCGCCGCCACCAGCTGGGAGATCATTTCCGACCAGGACGGCGGCCGGTATCCGGTGGCCTGCGCCAGCGCCTCGGCCGACATCGAGCGGTCGCAGACGAAGCCGTCGTGGGGGACGATCCGCCCGGCCCACCCGTACGCGGTGGCGACCAGCTTCAGCAGCTCGTACTTCGAGATGGGTATCGCCGCGACGTGGTACAGGCCGGTGAGGTCCTCCCGGGACAGGACGACCGACCTCAGCAGCCGCGCGAACTCGACCGTCGTGACGCCGCTGTAGATCGCCTTGGTGTAGCCCGACACGATCGTGTCCTGGGACAGGAACCAGTCGACGAGGGACCGGTGGCCGGTCAGCTCGTGCCCGATGATCGAGGTACGCAGCGTCAGCGCCGGTGGGCGGTGGACCTCGCCGAGCAGTTTCGAGCGGCCGTACAGGTCCGGCGGGTCGGGGATGTCGGTCTCCACGTAGCCGCCCCGGTCGCCGGAGAAGACGCAGTCGGTGCTGACGTGCACGAGGCGGACGTCCCGGCGGGCGCACTCCTGCGCCAGCTGGTGGGGAAAGAGCGCGTTGACGGTGATCGTGTGCACCGCGTCCTGGACCTCGGGACGCTGCTTGATCACGCCGACGCAGTTCACCACCACCTCGGGCCGGACGTCGTCCACCAACCGGCCGACGCGCCCGGGGTCGCGCACGTCCACGCCGGTCGTGATCCGCTCCACCAGCTCCGGCGGCAGACCGGCCGCGCCGGTTCCGCGCACCGCGCCGTGCACGTCCAGGGCGGCGACGTCGTGCAGTTCCCGCATGAGGGTGTGCCCGAGCATGCCGGTGGCGCCCAGGACGAGTATCCGTCGGCTCATCGTTGCTCCCGGTTTCGGCGTGGTCTCCCGCGGCCCTTCGCCGCGGCCTCGGCCAGCAGGTCGGCGAGGAGCCTCGCGTTGGCTGACTCGCTCATGTGCAGCCGGTAGTGGTCGTGTCCGGCCCGGCCCATCGCCCGCAGCCGGGCGCGTGGGGTGGCGTGCGCGAGCCGGACGGTCTCGGCCAGCCGCGCCGGGTCGCCGGGCGGGGAGGTGAATCCGGCGTCGGCGTCGCGTACCGCCCGGGCCGCGTCCCCCGGCGCGCAGGACAGGACGGGCTGCCCGCAGGCGAAGATCGTCTGGACCTTGCTCGGCATGGTGATCCGGAACAGCGGCTCGTCGGCGAGACAGACGAGCTGGATGTCGGCGGCGGCCGACACGGCGACCATGCGTTCCGGGGTGACCTGGTCGACGAAGTGCACCGTCCGCAGGCCGAGCTGGTCGGCCCGGGAGCGCAGGGCGTTGCGGCTCACCCCGTCGCCGACCAGCACCAGGTGCACGTCGGGCAGGTCACGCAGGCCGTCCATGGCGTCGATCGCCACGTCGAGGCCCTGTGCCGGGCCGTGGTTGCCGCCGTACATGACCACGAAGTCGTCGGGGGTCAGGCCGAGGCGGGCCCGGAAACCGGGCTCGGGTTCGGCCGGCTGCATGATCTTCTCGTCGGCCCAGTTGTAGACGACCGACACCTTCCCGGCGGGCACACCGCGCGCGACGAGGGTGTCCCGCAGGCCGGGGGAGGGGACCGTGACGTGGTCGGCCCAGCGGTAGGTCAGGTCGGTGAACCGGCCCAGGGTTGCCTGTGCCGCCCGGCGGGCCGGGCCGTGGGTGAGGAATCCGGTGGCGAAGACCGAGTCGGGCCACAGGTCCATCACCATCAGCACGTACGGGGTACCCCAGCGCAGCCGCGCCGTCAGCGCCGCACAGGCCGCCGTCGCCGGGGAGGAGTAGACCAGCGCCACGTCCGCCGTGCGCAGCAGCGGCGAGCCCAGCAGGGTCGAGGACGCCGCCCAGCTCAGGTAGTTGGCGACCCGGCCGACCGTGGACCGGTCGTGGCTGGGGTGCAGCGGGGTACGGAGCACCCGGACGCCGTCGAGGCCGTCGACCGTCCGCCGCCGGTGCGAGTAGCCCGGGTGGACGGTCCCGGTGGGATAGTTGGGCACCCCGGTCAGCACGTCCACCGCGAACCCCAGCCGGCGCAGGCAGCGGGTCAGGCCCAGCGGGATGGGCACCGGTTCCGGCGGGAAGAACTGACTGACCAGGGTGACTCTGGTGGCTGCCGGGTCGCCGTCCCGGCTGGCCCCGCCGGGCCCGGTCACGCGCGACGGGTGGCGGTCGGCTGGCCGATCCCGTCGAGCTGCGCCCGGATCTCCGGCAGGGTCAGCAACAGCGACATGATCTCCGGTACGTCCAGCCGCCGGGCGTTGTGCGAGTGGTAGTCGGCGACGTGTTCCTGGCGGATGTCGCCCTCGTCGAAGTACAGGGCGTAGTTGAGGTCGCGGCTGTCGACCGGTACCCGCAGGAAGTCACCGAAGTCCTCGGCGCGGGCCAGGTCCTCCCGGCTGGCCAGGGTCTCGAACAGCTTCTCGCCGTGTCGGATGCCGAGGACGTCGAACTTGGCCGGCACCCCGAACAGGTTGCACAGGGCCGTCGCGAGGTCTCCGACCGTGCAGGCGTCGGCCTTGCGGATGAAGACGTCGCCGGGCTGGCCGTGCCGGAAGGCGTGTTCGACCAGGTCGACCGACTCGCCGAGGGACATCAGGAACCGGGTCATCGTCGGTTCGGTCACCGTCGGTGCCAGGCCGTTGCGGATCTGTTCGACGAACAGGGGGATGACCGAACCGCGGGAGCACATCACGTTGCCGTAGCGCACGCAGCAGACCCTCGTACGGGCCGCCGGGTTGTTGCGCGCGTGTGCCTGGGCGACCTTCTCCATGAGGGCCTTGGTCATGCCCATCGCGTTGACCGGGTAGACGGCCTTGTCCGTGCTGAGCAGCACGAGGGTCTCGACGCCGTTGCGTTCGCAGGCGTCGACCACGTTGGCGCTGCCGAGCACATTGGTGCGGACCGCTTCCAGCGGAAAGAACTCGCAGGAGGGAACCTGCTTGAGGGCCGCCGCGTGGAACACGAACTCGACGCCGCGGGCGGCCTTGAAGACGCTGTCGAGATCCCGGACGTCCCCCACGTAGTAGCGCACCCGGTCGTCGCGCAGCCGGTGGCGCATCATGTCCTGCTTCGATTCGTCCCGACTGAGGACGCGTACCTCGGCGGCACCGGCGTCGAGCAGCCGGGACACCATCGTCTGCCCGAAGGAACCCGTGCCGCCGGTGATCAGGAAACGTCGGCCCGAAAGTGAGGAAATCACGTCTCCTCCTGCCTTTCCCCACTGTTCCCAGGGGAGCTGTCGATTCACGTCGAATCGGACCATACAACTCGCCGGGTGACGGCGTACGGATAACACGGAAATGGGCCTGGTGGCTCTGGCGCGACAATTACTCGCACTTATCGGTGGCGTTACCGAGGTTCGCTCCGAATCGTTGGACCCTGGTCCGTTGCCGGCGCATCGTCGAAAGCCGGCCGTGTGAAGGGTGGGGCCATGACGCGGGTCATGACGGTGGTGGGAACGCGGCCGGAGATCATCCGGCTGTCCCGGATCACCGATCGACTGGACCGGACGGTCGAGCACGTGCTCGTCCACACCGGGCAGAACTGGGACCGGTCCCTGTCCGACGTCTTCTTCACCGAGATGCGCCTGCGGGAACCGGACCGCTTCCTGCGGGTCGACACGTCCTCACTCGGCCGGGTCCTCGGTGGTGTCCTCGTCGGTGTCGAGGAGGCCGTCCGCGACCTGCGACCGGACGCGCTGCTCGTGCTCGGGGACACCAACAGCGCCATCGCGGCGCTGATGGCCCGGCGGATGCGGGTGCCGGTCTACCACATGGAGGCGGGCAACCGGTGCTTCGACCTGAACGTGCCGGAGGAGACCAACCGCCGCCTGGTCGACCACGTCGCCGACTTCAACCTCGTCTACAGCGAACACGCCCGGCGCAACCTGCTCGCCGAGGGCCTGCACCCCCGGCGCATCCTGCACACCGGCTCACCGATGCGGGAGGTGATCGAGCACTACCGGCCCCAGATCGAGGCGTCGTCGGTCCTGCGCCAGGTGGAACTGGACGCCGGGAGCTACTTCGTGGTCAGCGCCCACCGGGAGGAGAACGTGGACCATCCGGCCCGGCTGCGGCGGCTGCTCGACTGCCTGCGCGCGGTCCGTGGCGAGTGGGGACTGCCGGTGCTGGTGTCGACCCACCCCCGCACCCGCAAGCGGCTGGAGTCGCTGACCGACGACGCCACCGACCTCGACGGCATCGCCTTCCACGAGCCCTTCGGCTTCTTCGACTACGTCCACCTGCAGACCCGGGCCCGGTGCGTGCTGTCCGACAGCGGCACCATCAGCGAGGAGGCGGCGATCCTCGGCTTCCCCGCGGTGACCCTGCGGGACTCGATGGAGCGGCCGGAGGCGCTCGACGCCGGCGGCATCATCATGACCGGCCTGGACCGGGACGGCGTCGTCGAGGCCGTCCGGGTGGCGATCGACCAGGTGGCCGTGGACGGTGTTCCCTGCCCGGCCGACTACCAGGTCACCGACACCTCCCGGCTGGTGGTCAACTTCATCCTGTCCACGGTGCGCCGGCATCACGACTGGGCCGGCATCCGCCGCTGAACAGCGCGACGGGCCGGTGACCCCGTGGCGGGGGCACCGGCCCGTGGGTCGCGGGGCGTCAGCGGGGCAGCGGCAGGCCGTCGGGGACGCTGTCGTCGACGTGGTCGACGGGCTGGGCGCAGATGCGGGCCAGCGCGGCGATGACCTTGGCCGGGTCGTCGAACGGGTCGAGACCGCTGACCTCCATCGGGTCGAGCGGGGGCACCGCGACGTGCGACACCAGCGGGTGCAGCGGGCGGACGTCGGTCTCACCGGTGCCGAGCAGGTCCTCGTGCAGCTTCTCGCCGGGGCGCAACCCGGTGTAGACGATCGGCACGGTGCTGGCGGCCTGCTCCACCATCTGCCGGGCCAGGTCGGCGATGCGTACCGGCTCGCCCATGTCGAGAACCAGCGCCTCGCCGTCGCGGCCGATCTCGGCGGCCTGGAGGACGAGTTGCACCGCCTCCTGCACGGTCATCAGATACCGGGTCACCTCGGGGTGGGTGACAGTCAACGGCTTGCCCATCTCGATCTGCCGCTGGAACGCGGTGACCACCGAGCCCCGGCTGCTCAGCACGTTGCCGAAGCGGACGCTGAGGAAGGTGCCCGGGAAACGCGAGGCGGTGTGGGCGGTCAACCGCTCCGTGATCCGCTTGGAGTAGCCGAGGACACTGGTCGGGTCGGCGGCCTTGTCGGTGGAGATGTTCACGAACTTCGCCACGTCGCGGCAGGCGTCCAGCACCGTCAGCGTGCCCCAGACATTGGTCTTGATGGCCTCGCCTGGGTGCCGTTCCAGCAGCGTGAGGTGCTTGAGTGCGGCGGCGTGGAAGATGATCTCAGGGCGGCGTTCCCGGACGATCCGCCGGATCGCCTCGTCGTCGCGCAGGTCGGCGAGAATCAGTTCGGGGCCGTCCAGCAACGCCCGGCCGTCGAGCGACATCTGCAACGCGTGCAGGGCAGACTCGTCGCGGTCGAGCATCATCAGCTCCCCGGGTTCGCCTTCATCACCTGCCGGCACAGCTCGGAGCCGATCGAGCCGCCGGCACCCGTGACCAGGACGCGCCGGCCGGTGAGGCTGTTCGTCCGCACCGCCATGTCGGCCACGACCTGCCGGCGGCCGAGCAGGTCGCTGATCTGGACGTCGCGTACGTCGGTGACCGTGATCCGATGGTCGACGAGGTCCCGCACCGGCGGCAGCACCTTGAACGCCGCCCCGGCGTTCAAGGTGCTCTCCCGGATCTGCCGGATGAGGGCGGCGTCGGCGTTGGCCACCGAGAAGATCACCGTGGCGGCGCCGGTGCGGCGCACCGCCTCGGCGACGTCGTCGCGCCCACCGAGCACCCGCACCCCGTCGACGGCGAGGTTGCGCTTGTCCGGGTCGTCGTCGAGGGCACCGACCGGCAGGTACCGGCCGCGCGGGTCGGTGAGCAGGGCGCGCAGCAGCCCTCGCCCCGCGCTACCCATGCCGAACAGCAGGACCGGGGTCGACGAGCGGACGTCCGGGCGCAGGCGCAGGTCCCGGTGGTGCCGGTAGGCGACCCGCACGACGAGCATGGACAGCAGGGCGAGCGCGCCGCCGACCAGGGGGGTGCTCGCCGGCACCGGCCGCTCGGTGACCGGAAGTACGCCGAGCAGCATCACCGCGGCAGTGGTGAGCGCGGTTCCCGCCAGCCCCTGCACCTCCTGGAGGCTGCCGAGCGGGTGGCGGCCGGAGCGCACCCGCCGCGCCGCCACCACCGCCACGTGCAGGCCGGCGGCGAGCAGGCCGCAGCCGGCCGCCCGGGTCAGCTGTGCGGTGGTCAGGGCGAACTCGTAGCGGGTCCAGGCGGCCCCGACGAACCCGCCGACCCAGGCCGTGGTGTCGAGGGCGAGGAACGCGAGGGCGCGGTACCGGGCCCTGGTTCGGCGTCGCCTCGGGTCGGCTCCTCGGGTGCTCTGTGTGTCCCGCGACATGTGCGGCTCCCTGTTCCGGTCGACCACCTCCGCCCGGGGCGAGCGAAAGGGGGAATTACACCTCTGTCCTTGTTACATGCTTTAGGGGCCTTATGTGCCGCTTTCACCATTGGTGGGAGGATTCGTGCTCCGTGCCGGGGTTGGGTAACCTCAACGGGCCGGAACGCCCTTGACCACGACGCCCTCGGGCACGTCCCGCACCACACACGCGCCCGCGCCGACGGTGGCGTCCCGGCCCACCCGCAGCCCCTGGAGGACGGCGGCGGTGGTGCCGACGAGCACCCCGTCGTCGAGCCGGCAGTCCCCGGAGACGGCGGCCAGCGGATTCACCGACACGTGGTCGGCCAGCACGCAGTCGTGGCCGACCGTGCAGTTCTGGTTGAGGTGCACGTGGCGGCCGACGGTGACGTTCGTGGTGACCCGGGCACCCGGGAACGCGACGAAGCCGGGGCCGTGCCGCAGGTCGTCGCCGAGCGTCGCGTCAGGGTGCACGAGGCTGGCCGCCGGGACGCCGTACCGGTCGATCCGCTGGGCGACCGCGCGCCGGACCCGCGGGTCACCGATGCCGATGACGTGGTGGGTGTCGCCGGGGGCGTCCCGCAGCCACTCGACGCCACCCAGCCAGGGCACGTCCAGCCGGTGCACCCGCTTGAGGTTCTCCTCGCCGGGCCGGTCGTCGACGAAGCCGAGCAGCCGCCAGCGGGGCGGTCCGGTCCCCGCGTCCATGGCACGGGCGATGGTCAGGACCTCCCGGCCGTGCCCGCCACAACCGACGATCACCAGGGGTACGGTCACGCCGCCGGAGCCCCCGTGCGCGCCGTCAGGAACTCGTCGATCGCGGAGAGCACGGCGGTGACCTCCCGCTCGCCGAGCACGCTGCCGCTGGGCAGGGTCAGCCCGTCGGCGAAGAGCCGCTCGGCCGCCCCGGTGAGCAGGCACTCGGCGTCGGCGTACGCCGGTTGCAGGTGCATCGGCTTCCACACCGGCCTGGTCTCGATGTCCCGGGCGGCCAGGTGGGCGGCGAGGTCCGCGGCACACCAGCCCGACCGGTGCCGGTCCACCCGGATGCTGGTGAGCCAGCAGTTCGAGCCGGTGTCCTCGGCGCCGATCAGGTCGACCCCGGGAACCGGGGCGAAGAGTTTCGCGTACCGGTCGCGCAGTCGCCGGCGGCGGTCGATCATCCCGTCCAACCGCAGGAGCTGGGCGCGGCCGAGCGCGGCGAGCAGGTTGCTCAGCCGGTAGTTGTAGCCGGTCTCCCGGTGTTCGTAGTGGGGCACCGGCTCGCGCGCCTGGGTTGACAGGTGCCGGGCCCGATCGAGCAGGGCCACGTCGTCGCCGACGAGCATCCCGCCCCCCGAGGTGGTCATGATCTTGTTCCCGTTGAACGACAGGGCAGCGACCCGGCCGAAGGAACCCGCGGGACGGCCGAGGTGCGTCGCGCCCAGCGCCTCCGCGGCGTCCTCGACCACCGGGACGTCGGCGGCGGCGCAGACCGGCAGCAGCGCCGGGTAGTCCGCGCAGCTGCCGAGCATGTCGACGGGGATCACCGCACCCACCCGCTCGCCCCGCGAGCGCAGTCGGTGCAGCACCTCGGCGACCAGCGCCACGTCGATGTTGCCGGTGTGCGGGTCGCAGTCGACGAAGACCGGCCGCGCACCGGTGTAGCGGACCGCGTTGGCGGTGGCGACGAACGTCAGGGTCGGCACCAGCACCACGTCTTCCGGGCCGACACCCAACCCCAACAGGGCCAGGTGCAGCGCCGCGGTGCCCGAACTGACCGCCACCGCGCCACGGGTGCCGACGCGCGCCGCGACCTCCCGCTCGAACGCGTCGAGGTCCGGCCCGACCGGCGCGACCCACCCGGACCGCAGGGCCGCGATCAGGTACGCCTCCTCCAGCGGCCCGACGTCCGGCGCGGACAGGTGGATGACGCCGCTCATCGCCGGCTCCCGAGGAACTCCGGCGCGGTCGCGCTGCCGGTGGCGGAGATGCCCTCCCGGCCCAGCACCGTACGGACCGTGGCCACCAGGATCGACAGGTCGAGGCGGAGACTGCGCCGGTCGACGTACTCCACGTCGAGCGCGAGCTTGTCGTCCCAGTCGAGGCTGTTGCGCCCGCGTACCTGGGCCAGGCCGGTGACGCCCGGACGGACCTCGTGCCGGCGGGCCTGGGTGGGGGAGTACCGGCCGAGGTACTCGGGCAGCAGCGGTCGGGGGCCGACGATGCTCATGTCGCCCCGCAGCACGTTCCAGAGGGTGGGCAGCTCGTCCAGACTGGAGGCGCGCAGCCAGCGGCCCAGCGGGGTGAGCCGGTCGGCGTCGCTGACCAGCCCGCGGGCCGGGTCCGGCTCGCGCATGCTGCGGAACTTGACCAACTCGAACAGGCGGTCGTCCCGGCCCACCCGGCGCTGCCGGAACAGCACCGGCCGGCCCAGGCCCACGGCGACCACCACTGCGACCGCCGCCATCAGCGGCGCGGTCAGCAGCAGCAGTGCCGCCGCGAGGACCACGTCGAACAACCGCTTGACCGGATCGACCCGCCGCGCGGGCGGGGTCGGGCGTACGGGCGCGGTCAACGAGGTTGCGGGCACCGTTCTGACCTCCGTGAGTCGACCGTCGAAGCAGACCAACGGGTCGTGTCACGTGATCCCCTCCCAGCAGGTGGAAGCGGCGACAGTCACACGAAACCCGACACCTCAACTCGCGAGGGCACGGAAAGGACACGGCGCATGGGCGCGCCACGTGCGGGCCGGAGTGTCGTCGTGGCTGGTCAGCCCGGACACGTGGCCGAGGGCGTCGCGTCAGCGGGCGGGCCGACCCGCCGGCGGCGTCGCCTCAGGAGTCGGCGTCGAGCCGACGTTGCAGCAGGACCCGCAGCGGCACCGACTCACCGTCGCGACCGCCCTCGCCGACCACCAGCGGCGCCGGGCCGGGCTGCGGGTCGGCCCCGAGGAACCGGGCGCGCAGCGCGCGGGGCACGGTCAGCAGGTGGAACCGGCCGTCCACGTCCACGGCCCGGGTCCGGGCCCGGTCGATGTACCAGCCGTGCAGGCGGGTGCGGTAGCGGGCCCGGCCGTCGTGTGACCGGGCGACGAGCCGGGTGGTGGGCAGGCCCCGCCGCCGCGCCTCGGCGACGAACGCGCTGACCAGCCGCGCCGCCTCGGCCTGTTCGGCATGCCGGCGCCGCTCCTGGGCCGCCGCGTGCGCCAGCACCGCGTGCCGCCGCGTCTCCCGCCAGTCCGGGCCGTCGTCGGTGACCACGACCCTGACGGTACGCCGGCCCGCCGCCGCCGGCCCACCTGCCCTCGCCCCCGTCCTCGCCCCTTCCTCCGCGCGGCGTCAGCCTGCGAGTCACCGGTGGTGATGCCCGACGACCCTCGGCTCAGAGCAGACCGGCACGCCGTAGCGCGTCGGCCATCGCCCCGTCGGCGGGCGCGCCCGCGCCGCCCCGGCCCTGGCCGCCGCGTCCCTGGCCGCTGTGACTACCGCGCCCCTGGCCAGCCTGACCGCCGCGCCCTTGCCCGCCCTGGCCACCGCGTGCCTGCCCGCCCTGGCCGCCGCCTCCGCCGCGGCCCTGCCCGTCGCGTCCCTGGCCTCCCGGCCCGCCGCGTCCCGGCCGCTCGCCGCCACCCCGGCCGCCGCGTCCGCCGCCCGGCTCGGCCTCGTCCTCGAGACGCAGGGTCAGCGAGATGCGCTTGCGGGGCACGTCCACGTCCAGCACCTTGACCTTCACCACGTCGCCGGACTTCACCACCTCGCGTGGATCCTTCACGAAGGTGCGGGACATGGCCGACACGTGCACCAGGCCGTCCTGGTGCACCCCGACGTCGACGAAGGCCCCGAACGCGGCCACGTTCGTGACCACCCCCTCCAGCACCATGCCCGGCGTGAGGTCGCCGATCTTCTCGACCCCCTCGACGAAGGTCGCCGTCCTGAACTCGGGACGCGGGTCACGACCGGGCTTCTCCAACTCGGCGAGGATGTCGGTGACGGTGGGCAGGCCGAACGTGTCGTCGACGAAGTCGGTCGCCCGCAGCCCGCGCAGAATGGCCGACCTGCCGATCAGCGAGCGCAGGTCCTGGCCGGTGCTGGCCAGGATGCGCCGCACCACCGGGTACGCCTCGGGGTGCACGCTGGAGGAGTCCAACGGGTCGTCGCCGCCGGGGATGCGCAGGAAGCCGGCGCACTGCTCGAACGCCTTCGGGCCCAGCCGGGCCACCTTCCTCAGCTCCGACCGGGTGCGGAACGGGCCGTTGGCGTCCCGGTGCAGCACGATGTTCTCCGCCAGTCCCGCCCCGATGCCGGAGACCCGGGTCAGCAGCGGCGCCGACGCGGTGTTCACGTCCACGCCCACCGCGTTGACGCAGTCCTCCACCACCGCGTCCAGCGACCGCGACAGCTTCACCTCGGACAGGTCGTGCTGGTACTGGCCGACGCCGATCGAACGCGGGTCGATCTTCACCAGCTCGGCGAGGGGATCCTGCAACCGCCGGGCGATCGACACCGCTCCCCGCAGGGAGACGTCCAGGCCGGGCAGTTCCTGGGAGGCGTACGCGGACGCCGAGTAGACCGACGCCCCGGCCTCGGAGACCACCACCTTGGTCAGCTTGAGCTGCGGGAAGCGCGTGATCAGGTCACCGGCGAGCTTGTCGGTCTCCCGGCTGGCCGTGCCGTTGCCGATCGCCACCAGCTCCACCTGGTGCGCGGCGGCCAGCCGGGCCAGGGTCTCGATCGAGGCGTCCCACTGCCGGCGCGGCTCGTGCGGATAGATGGTGTCGGTGGCGACCACCTTGCCGGTGGCGTCCACCACGGCCACCTTCACGCCGGTACGCAGGCCCGGGTCCAGCCCCATCGTGGGCCGGCTGCCGGCGGGTGCCGCCAGCAGCAGGTCCCGCAGGTTGGTGGCGAAGACCCGCACGGCCTCCTCCTCGGCGGCCTGCCACAGCCGCATCCGCAGATCCGCACCGAGGTGGATCAGGATCCGGGTCCGCCACGCCCACCGCACCGTGTCGGCCAGCCACCGGTCGGCCGGCCGCCCCCGGTCGACGACGCCGAACCGGCCCGCGATCACCGCCTCGTAGCGGGTCGGCCCGGCCGGCGTCGCGTCGGAGTCGCCCTCGGCCTCCGGATCCATGGTCAGATCGAGCACGCCCTCCTTCTCGCCCCGGAACATGGCCAGGATCCGGTGCGAGGGCAGCTTCGGGTACGGCTCGGCGAAGTCGAAGTAGTCGGCGAACTTCGCCCCGACCGTCTCCTGCCCGTCGCGTACCCGGGCCACCAACCGACCCCGCGACCACATCTGCTCGCGCAGCGTGCCGATCAGATCGGCGTCCTCGGCGAACCGCTCGATCAGGATGGCCCGCGCGCCGTCCAACGCGGCGGCGGCGTCGGCCACCCCCCGGTCGGCGTCGACGAACGCCCCGGCCGCCGTGCGCGGATCCTGCGTCGGGTCGGCCAGCAGCGACTCCGCCAGGGGCTCCAACCCCGCCTCGCGGGCGATCTGCGCCCGGGTCCGCCGCTTCGGCTTGTACGGCAGGTAGATGTCCTCCAGGCGGGACTTCGAGTCGGCCGCCATGATCTGCGCTTCCAGCGTCTCGTCGAGCTTGCCCTGGGCGCGGATCGACTCCAGCACCGCCGCACGCCGCTCGTCCAGCTCGCGCAGGTAGCGCAGCCGCTCCTCGAGGGTGCGCAGCTGGGTGTCGTCGAGCAGGCCGGTGGCCTCCTTGCGGTAACGGGCGATGAACGGCACGGTGGCGCCGCCGTCGAGCAGTTCCACGGCCGCGCGTACCTGCCGCTCGGCTACGCCGAGCTCCTCGGCGATCCGCTGGTGAACAGACTGGGTCACGATCTCGCTCCGCCTCCGGGTCCGGGTTACGCCGTGCATTGTGCCCCGCTAGCGTGGCGATCATGGAACCACCTGCCGAGCCGCGTGCCCGCCGGCTCTTCGGCGGCAGCGCCCGGACCCTCGGTGACCTGGCCGCCAGCCCTTTCCGGGCCGACCGGGACCGGATCGTCGCCTCGCCGTTCTTCACCCGCCTCGGCGGGGTCACCCAGGTGGTCAGCCCGGGCGGGTCGGGCCTGCTGGTGCACAACCGGCTCACCCACAGCCTCAAGGTGGCGCAGGTCGCCCGGGCGATCGCCGAACGACTCACCGCCGACGACACGCACCGGAAGCTGCTGGAGAAGCTGGGTGGCTGCGATCCGGACGTGGTGGAGGCCGCCGCCCTCGCCCACGACCTCGGTCACCCGCCGTTCGGGCACCTGGGGGAGCGGGTGCTGGACCGGCTGGCCCGGCAGCGGCTCGGTCTCACCGACGGGTTCGAGGGCAACGCCCAGTCGTACCGGATCGTCACCTCCACCGAGATCCGGGGCGCGGCCACCACCGGCCTCGACCTGACCGCGGCGGTGCGGGCCGCGATGCTGAAGTACCCGTGGACCCGGCTCGACCACCCGGACCCGCACCCCCGGCTGCTGGACCCCGCCCCGCGCGGGGCCGCCGTCCCGCCGGACGACCCGGACAGCGGCTCGGCGAAGTTCGGCGCGTACCGCACCGAACTGGACGACCTGCGGCAGGCCCGGGAGCCGTTCGTCGGCCGGATCCTCGACTGGCAGCAGACCGTCGAGGCGTCGGTGATGGACACCGCCGACGACGTCGCGTACGCCATCCACGACGTCGAGGACTTCTACCGGGTCGGGGTGCTCCAGCAGGGCACGGTCGCCGCCGAGCTGATGGCCTGGCAGCGCGAGAGCGGGCACCTGCGGGCCGTCACCGACGCGGCCCTGGCCACCGCCGCCCGCCGGCCCGGCTCGGCGATCGAGCGGCTGCGCCGCCACCTGCACCGCAAGGACGGCTGGATCGCCGACGACGAGGCGTTCGCCGCCGCCGTGGAACACGTCCGCCAGGAACTGGTCGAGGGGCTGCTGGCGCTGCCGTTCGACGGCTCGATCGAGTCCGAGCAGTACGTGGCCCGGTTCAGCGCCCGGTGGACCACCCGTTTCGTCGACGCCATCACGGTGGTCGAGCAGCCGCACCTGCGCTCCGGGCACGTCCTGCTGGCCTGTCCCCAGTGGCACGAGGTGCAGGTGCTCAAGTTCGTCCACCACCGGTTCGTGCTGGCCCGCCCCGACCTGGCCCTGCACCAGCGCGGCCAGGCCCGGCTGCTGGGCACCCTGGTCGAGGCGCTGCTCGACTGGCTGCTCGACCCGGAGGAGGAGTCCCGCCTGCCCCGTCGACTGCACGACCTGGTCGAGCTGGCCGAGGCGGAGCTGCACCCCCGTACCCCGGACCGGATCGGCCGGGCCCGGGGCCGGGCCATCGTGGACTTCGTCGCCCAGCTCACCGACGGGCAGGCGGTAGCCATGCTGGACGCGCTGTCAGGCCGCTCCGGCGCCCTGTGGACCGACGCCTTCGTGCTCTGAGGCGGCCCCTCCGCAACGGTCGGCCCTTCAGCCACGGCTGTGCTCACGCCACGGCTGTGCTCACGCCACGGCCTGCCACCAGCCGTCGACCGGCACCGGATCGTCGACCACCACCCGCTCACCCGGTCGGGGCACCGCCAGCCGCACGTCGCGTGCCTTCGCCTCGGCCCACAGCCGGTTCACCGGCTCCGACCAGTCGTGCAGGGCGAGGTTGAACGTCGCCCAGTGCACCGGAATCAGCAGCCCGCCACGCAGGTCCAGGTGGGCGGCGACCGCCTCCTCGGGGAACATGTGGATCGTCGGCCAGGCCCGGTCGTACGCGCCGATCTGCATCAGCGTCACGTCGAACGGGCCGTGCTGCTCGCCGATCTCGGCGTACCCGTCGAAGTAGCCCGAATCGCCGGTGTAGAACACCCGGCGGTGTGCACCCGCCACCACCCAGGAACTCCACAGTGTGCCGTCACGGCGCAGCCCCCGCCCGGAGAAGTGCTGTGCGGCGGTGGCGGTGAGCGCCAGCCCACCCAGGTCGTGGGTCTGGGACCAGTCCAGCTCCACGATCCGGTCCGCCGGCACGCCCCAGCGGTCCAGGTGCGCGCCGACGCCCAGCGGCACCACGAACGGGGCCCGCTGGCGGGCCACCAGCTCCCGTACCGTGGCCATGTCGAGGTGGTCGTAGTGGTCGTGCGAGATCAGGATCGCGTCCACGGTGGGCAGCTCGGCCAGCGTCACCGGCGGCTCGTGCAGCCGTTTCGGGCCGACCAGCGCCGACGGGGAGCACCGCTGGCTCCACACCGGGTCGACCAGCACCCGACGCCCCTCGACCTCGATCAGCGCCGAGGCGTGACCGAACCAGACGACGCTGAGGTCGTGGCTGGTTCCGATGGTCGTGTCCCCTGGGCGCACCAGCGGCACCGCCGCGCTCGGGCGTCGCTTCTGCTTGCCGAAGATCAGCTCGCGGAGCAGGTTGCGACCGGGGTCGGCGACCATGGTGCGGGTGCTCGCCCGGTTGTGGAACGTGCCGTCGCGGAACTGGGGGGATCGGGTGACCCGCTCGGCCCTGGCCCCGGTCAGCCGGCCGCCCAACGCCGCCGGAACGTCCCGGGCCACCCACGCCAGCCCGGCGAGGGCCGCCACCGCGGCGATGCCGCCGATCCGCCCGCCTGACGTCCGCCGCCCCGTGGGCTCCTGCTCCGCCCGCATACCTGTCCTCCCGCCGTGTCCGTGCTCCACCGTAGCCCGCCCTGGGCGGCGGTGACCCGGATGCCCCGACGGGCCCCGACCGCCCGCCGGGTGCGCGAGCGGGACCTGGCGCTCGCGGGCGAAACCCGCCAGGGCGCGGCGAACCCACCGGTCACGGGCGGGACCCGGCGGTCGCGGCGGCCTCAGCCGCCGTCGCCCCAGGGCAGCCGAGATGCTCCGGGCAACCGGGGCAACCGGGGCAACCACCCGCCCCGCACGGCCTCGCCCGTCGGGTTCGGCGTGAAGACCGTGCCGTCGTGCGGCTCCACCGCCTGCCCGGTCAGTCCGCCCCATCGCATCAGTGGGCCGACCAGCAGGTCGTAGACCGTGGGCAGGGCGGTGAAACCGGCCCGCATCAGCAGGTTGATCCGACCCACGGAGACCTCCCGCCGGGGCCGGTCGGCGCAGGCCACGACGGCCCGTGCCACCCGTTGCGGGGTGGCGATCGGCAGCGGTGGGCGCCCCAGTCGACCCAGGTAGTTGGCCGCCTGCTGGTAGACGGGGGTGTCGACGCTGCCGGGGGTCACGAGGCTCACCCGCACGCCGGGGGTGTCGCGGGCCTCCTGCTGCAACGCCCGGACCAACCCCCGCAGCCCCCACTTGCTGGCCACGTACGCGCTCATGTACGGGGCGGTGACGTGCCCCAGCACCGAGCCGATGAGGATCAGGGTGCCGCCGCCGTGGCGGGCGAAGTGTCGCAACGCCACCCGGGCGGAGTTCGCCGCCCCCAGCAGGTCGGTGCGCACCACCTGGTCGAAGACCCGTGGAGGCAGGTCGGTGAACCGGCCGTACGCCATCGTCGCCGCGCTGTGCACCCACACGTCGATGTGGCCGAACCGGTCGAGCGCCGCGGCGGCGAGGGCGTCCAACGCGCCGTCGTCGGTGACGTCGGTCGGCACGGCCAGTGCCTCGACGCCGGCGGCGACGCACTCGTCGCGGACGTCGGCGAGGGTGGCGGGGGACCGGGCGGCGAGGATCAAACGGTCCCCGCGCCCGGCGAACTCCCTGGCCGCCGCCCGTCCGATCCCGCTGGTCGCGCCGGTCAGGACGACCACGCGACTCACGGCGCGAGGACGACCTTGACGCAGCCGTCCTGCTTCTTCTGGAACATCTCGTACGCCTGCGGGGCCTGCTCCAGCGGCACCCGGTGGGTCCGCAGGTCCGCCACGCCCAGTGGGTCGTCGTCGCCGGAGAGCAGCGGCATGATCTCGTCCACCCAGCGCCGCACATGGCACTGCCCCATGCGCAACTGGATGCCCCGGTCGAACATCTCCATCAGCGGCATCGGGTCGACCTCACCGCCGTACACGCCCGAGACGGACACGGTGCCGCCGCGCCGTACGCTCTTGACGGCGGCCTTGAGGGCGGTGAGGCGGTCCACCGCGACCTTGTCGACCAAGGTCTGGGCGAGCTTGTCCGGCAGCAGCCCGACGGCGGCCTGGGCCGCCTTGGCCAGCGGCGCCCCGTGCGACTCCATGCCGACCGCGTCGATCACCGCGTCCGGTCCGCGCCCGTCCACCAGGTCGATCAGGGCACCCGGTACGTCGTCGAGCTGGGAGACGTCGAGCACCTCGATGCCGTGCCGGCGGGCCATCTCCAGGCGCTCCGGCACCAGGTCCAGCCCGATCACCCGGCCCGCGCCCAGGTGCCTGCCGATCCGGGCGCTGAACTGGCCGACCGGGCCGAGCCCGAAGACGGCCAGGGTGCCGCCGGGCGGGGTGTCGGCGTACGTCACCGCCTGCCAGGCGGTGGGCAGGATGTCCGACAGGTACAGCCAGCGCTCGTCGGGGCCGACGTCCGGGACCTTGATCGGGCCGAACTGGGCCTGCGGCACCCGAAGGTACTGCGCCTGCCCGCCGGGCACCGAACCGTACAGCGAGGTGTACCCGAACAGCGCCGCGCCCTTGCCCTCGGAGGTGACCTGGGTGGTCTCGCACTGCGCGTAGAGCTGCCGCTGGCACATCCAGCACGTGCCGCAGGAGATGTTGAACGGGACCACGACGCGATCGCCCGGCTTGAGTCGGGTCACCCCGGTGCCGACCTCCTCGACGACGCCCATCGGTTCGTGGCCGAGCACGTCGCCGGGCTTCAGGTACGGCCCGAGAACCTCGTACAGGTGCAGGTCGGAACCGCAGATCGCGGTGGAGGTGATCCGGACGATCGCATCGGTCGGCTCCTCGATCCGCGGATCGGGCACCTCCTCGACCCGTACGTCCCGTTTGCCCTGCCAGGTGAGTGCCCTCATGCCGGATTCCCCCTCCGTGTGCTGTCCTCCGGGCTCTGCTACCCGGCGACGCCCGGTTGAACCGGCGATCGGGAAACGTGTCGGGCCGCCGGGCAGGTCGGGGCCCCAGCCCCGGTGCCGGCGTCGGGGAGAGAGTGACCGCCCTGCCGGCGGGGCAGGGCGGTCACGTGCGGGTGGGCCGGTTCAGGAGCCGGGGGTGTTGTCGCCCCGCTTCGAGGTGGCCTGGAGGTAGTCGCGGTTGAGCCGGCCGATGGTGGTCAGCGGGATGCCCTTCGGGCAGACCGAGGTGCACTCACCGGCGTTGGTGCAGCCGCCGAAGCCGGCCTCGTCGTGAGCGTCGACCATGCCGACCACCCGGGTGAACCGCTCCGGCTGGCCCTGCGGGAGCAGCGAGAGCTGGGTGATCTTCGCGGCGGTGAAGAGCATGCCGGAACCGTTGGGGCAGGCCGCCACGCAGGCGCCGCAGCCGATGCAGGCGGCCGACTCGAAGGCGGTGTCCGCGTTGGCCTTGGCCACCGGCACGGAGTGCGCCTCCGGGGCGCTGCCGGTCGGGGCGGTGATGTACCCGCCAGCAGCGATGATCTTGTCGAACGCGCCGCGGTTGACCACCAGGTCCTTGATGACCGGGAAGGCCCGGGCCCGCCAGGGTTCGATGTCGATCGTGTCGCCGTCGGAGAACTGTCGCATGTGCAACTGGCAGGCGGTGGTGCCGCGCTGCGGCCCGTGCGCGTCCCCGTTGATCATCAGACCGCACATGCCGCAGATGCCCTCGCGGCAGTCGTGGTCGAACGCGACCGGCTCGTCCCCGTCGAGGATGAGCCGTTCGTTGAGCACGTCGAGCATCTCCAGGAAGGACATGTCGGGGGACACGTCGTCGACCTGGTAGGTCACCATCCGACCCTTGTCCTCGGGACCGGACTGACGCCAGATGCGCAGGGTCAGGTTCACTTGTAGCTCCGCTGCGTGGGGTGGACGTATTCGAAGGTCAGGTCTTCCTTGTGCAGCACGGCAGGCGTACCGGCGGCGGTGTACTCCCACGCCGCGACATAGGCGAACCGTTCGTCGTCGCGCTGCGCCTCGCCGTCGGGGGTCTGGTGCTCGGCCCGGAAGTGACCGCCGCAGGACTCCTCGCGGTGCAGCGCGTCGATGCACATGAGCTCGGCCAGCTCGAAGAAGTCGGCCACCCGGCCGGCCTTCTCCAGCGACTGGTTGAGCCCCTCGCCGGAGCCCGGCACCTTGACCCGCTGCCAGAACTCCTCGCGCAGCGTCCGGATCTCGTCGATCGCCTTGCGGAGGCCGGCGTCACTACGCTCCATGCCGCAGTGCTCCCACATGATCTGGCCCAGCTCCCGGTGGAACGAGTCGACGGTCCGGTCGCCGTCGACTGCCAGGAGCCGCTGGATCCGGTCCTCGACGTCCGCGCGGGCCTCGACCGCCGCCGGATGGCTGGCGTCGACCTTCTCCAACGGCCCGGACGCCAGGTAGTTGGCGATGGTGCTGGGCAGGACGAAGTAGCCGTCGGCGAGTCCCTGCATCAGGGCCGACGCGCCCAGCCGGTTCGCGCCGTGGTCGGAGAAGTTCGCCTCGCCGATCACGAACAGGCCGGGGATGGTCGACTGGAGGTCGTAGTCGACCCACAGGCCACCCATCGTGTAGTGCACGGCGGGGTAGATCCGCATCGGGACCTCGTACGGGTCCTCGCCGGTGATCCGCTCGTACATCTCGAAGAGGTTGCCGTACTTGGCCTCGACGGCCTTGCGGCCGAGCCGCGTGATCGCGTCGGCGAAGTCCAGGTAGACCCCGAGCTTGGTCGCCCCGACGCCGCGGCCCTCGTCGCACACGTTCTTCGCGGCCCGGGAGGCGATGTCGCGGGGCACCAGGTTGCCGAACGAGGGGTAGATCCGCTCCAGGTAGTAGTCCCGCTCGTCCTCGGGAATCTCGCGGGGGTCGCGGTCGTCGCCCTTGGTCTTCGGCACCCACACCCGGCCGTCGTTGCGCAGCGACTCGCTCATCAGGGTCAGCTTCGACTGGTGGTCGCCGGAGACCGGGATGCAGGTCGGGTGGATCTGCGTGTAGCAGGGGTTGGCGAAGTACGCACCCTTGCGGTGCGCCCGCCAGGTGGCCGTGACGTTGCAGCCCTTGGCGTTGGTGGAGAGGTAGAAGACGTTGCCGTACCCGCCGGAGGCCAGCACCACCGCGTCGGCCATCTCGGTGGTGATCTCGCCGGTGACCATGTCCCGCACCACGATGCCGCGGGCCCGGCCGTCGACGACGACCAGCTCCAGCATCTCGTGCCGGGCGTTCATCTCGACGTTGCCCAGGCCGATCTGCCGTTCCAGGGCCTGGTACGCGCCGAGCAGCAGCTGCTGGCCCGTCTGACCGCGGGCGTAGAAGGTGCGCTGCACCTGGGCGCCACCGAAGGAGCGGGTGTCGAGCAGGCCGCCGTACTCGCGGGCGAACGGCACGCCCTGGGCAACGCACTGGTCGATGATGTTCACCGACACCTCGGCCAGCCGGTGCACGTTCGACTCCCGGGAGCGGAAGTCGCCGCCCTTGACGGTGTCGTAGAACAGCCGGTGCACCGAGTCACCGTCGTTGCGGTAGTTCTTGGCGGCGTTGATGCCACCCTGCGCGGCGATCGAGTGCGCGCGGCGGGGGCTGTCCTGGTAGCAGTACGACTTGACCTGGTAGCCCTGCTCGGCGAGGGTCGCGGCGGCGGAGCCGCCGGCCAGGCCGGTACCCACCACGATCACGGTCATCTTGCGGCGGTTGGCCGGGTTGACCAGCTTGGCGGAGAAGCGGCGGCGCTCCCACCGGGTCTCGACGGGGCCGTCGGGGGCCCTGGTGTCGGCGATCGGGTCGCCCTCGGTGAACAGATCCATGGTCAGGACACCAATCCGGTGAGTACGGCGAACGGGACCACCAGGTAGCCGGCGCAGAGCGCGACGGCGAAGCCCAGCGCCACGAGCCGGGCGCGCTGCTCGCCGCGCGGGGTCTGCTGGCCGAGGCTGCGCAGCGCGCTGAAGAGCCCGTGGCGCAGGTGGAAGCCGAGGGTGACGACCGCCAGGGTGTAGAAGAGCGTGACGTACCAGCGCTCCGGGGCGAAGTCGGCGACCACGTTGGCGTACGGGCGGGTCGGGTCGCCGACCGGGTTCAGCGTGCCGGTGGTCAGGTCCAGGATGTGGTAGATCACGAAGAGCAGGATGATCACGCCGCCCCAGCGCATGGTGCGGGCCGCGTAGCTGCCCCGGACCTTCTTGCGGTGCGCGTACCGCACCGGGCGGGCGGCGCGGGCGCGCAGCGCCAGGGCCGTGGCGGCCCAGATGTGACCGAGTACGGCGACCACCAGCCCGATCCGCAGGATCCACAGGCCCCAGACGCCCGGCAGCACGGGGGCCCCCAGCTCGCGCAGCCACTCCGCGTAGTGGTTGAACGACCCGGCGCCCGCGAAGATCTTCAGGTTGCCGAGCATGTGCGCGATGAGGAACAGCACCAGGATGATGCCCGTCACCGCCATGACGGCCTTGAGGCCGACGCTGGAGCGGATGGGCGACCGGGTTCTCGTCGTGACTACCACCTGATCGACGCTAGGAGCACTTTGATCAGTCGTCCAATGCATCGACCTCGCAGTCTTGATAGCCGTAAGCTATCTGGATGCAGCTCCACCAACTCAGGTACTTCGTCGCGGTGGCCGAAGTGCGACATTTCACTCAGGCGGCCGATATCGTCGGCATAACCCAGCCCTCGTTGAGTAAGCAAATTCACGCCCTGGAGGGCACCCTCGGGGCGCCCCTGTTCGAACGGGTAAGGGGCAACATCACCCTCACCGCCGCCGGAAAGGTGCTGCTGCCGCTGGCCACCCGGATCCTCGCCGACGTCGACACCGCCACCCGCGAGGTGCAGGAACTGGTGGGCCTGCGGCGTGGCCGGGTCCGGCTCGGCGCGACCCCCAGCCTCGCCACCTCGCTCGCCCCGCCCGTGCTGCGGCGGTTCCGCGACGCCCACCCCACCATCGACCTGCGGGTCGAGGAGGGCGGCTCCCAGGACCTGGTCCGTGACCTGCTGCACGGCGACCTCGACCTGGCACTGATCATCATGCCGGCGCAGGGCACCGACCCCGGGCTGCGCGCCGACCCGATCCTGCGCGAGAGCCTCGTGGTGGCCTCCGTCGACCCGGTGCCCACCGTCGCGCCCGGCGGCGACCTGCGCATCACCGACCTGCGCGACCAGCCACTGGTGATGTTCCGGGAGGGCTACGACCTGCGCGACGCCACCCTCCAGGCGTGCCGGGACGCCGGCTTCGAACCGACCCTGTCCGTCGACGGCGGCGAGATGGACGCCGTCCTCAGCTTCGTCGAGGCGGGGCTGGGCATCGCCCTGGTACCCGGCATCGTGGTCGCCCGGCGACCCGCCATCCGGGTCACCCGCCTCGCTCCGCCCGGCGTGCGGCGCACCATCGCCGTGGCCCGCCGCCGCGACGCCGTGCCCACCCACGCCGGCCGGGAACTGCGTCGCATCCTGCTCGAGTACGTGCACGAGGCGACCGCCACCGACGACCTCCCGCCCGGCGTCGAACCACTCTGAAGCTGAGCATGCCGGAAGACGACCGCCTGCGCCGCCCCGCCTACGCTTGCGCGCATGACGTCGCAGCGCGCCGTGGTGATCGGCGCCAGCATGGGTGGCCTGCTCACCGCTCGCGTCCTCGCCGAGGTGTACGACGAGGTCCTGCTCGTCGACCGGGACACCGTCCCCGACCAGGCGACCAGCCGCCGGGGCGTCCCACAGGGACGGCAACTGCACGTCCTGCTGGCGCGCGGCCGGCAGGCCCTGGAGGAACTGTTGCCCGGCGTCGGCGGCGAACTGACCGCCCGCGGCGTCCCCACCGTCGACCTGCACGGGCAGGTGCACTGGTACAACGACGGCTTCCCGATGCGCCGTGCCCCGTCGCCGTTGACCGGCTTCGGCGTCAGCCGACCCCTGCTGGAGCAGGTGGTCCGCGCCCGCGTCGCGGCCCTGCCCGGGCTGCGGATCAGGACGGGGTGCGAGGCGACCGGGCTGACCAGCACCGCCGACCGGCGGCGGGTCACCGGCGTACGCCTGCACCCGCGCGACGGCGAGCCGGAGACCGTCGACGCGGACCTCGTGGTGGACGCCGCCGGGCGGGGCACCCGCAGCCCCCGGTGGCTCGCCGAACTGGGTCACCGACCGGCCCCCGAGGAGCAGGTCCGGGTGGACGTGACCTACCTGACCCGCACCTACCACCGGGAACCGCACCACCTCGACGGCCTGCTCGGGACGCTGGCCAACGCGACACCCGGCCGACCGCGCGGGGGCATCGTCGCCGTGCAGGAGAACGACCGTTTCGCGGTGGCCCTCAGCGGCATGCTCGGCGAGGAACCCCCGGCCGACGAGGCGGGCATGGTCGAGTTCGCCGACACCCTCGCCGCGCCACAGATCGCCGAGCTGCTGCGCACCGCCGAGCCGGCCGGGCCGGGGGCCGTCATGCGCTTCCCGGCCAGCGTCCGTCGCCGCTACGAACGGCTGCGCCGCTTCCCCGCCGGCTACCTGGTGGTCGCCGACGCCCTGTGCAGCTTCAACCCCCTGTACGGGCAGGGAATGACCGTGGCCGCGCTGGAGGCGCTGCTGCTGCGCCGGCTACTGGCCCAGCAGGCCCCGGACCGGCTGGCCCGGCGGTTCTTCCGCGGCGCCGCCCGGATCATCGACGGGCCATGGGCCATCTCGGTCGGCACGGATCTGCGCTTCCCCGAGGTGCCCGGTCGCCGGTCGCCGCGGGTGCGGCTGGTCAACGCGTACGTCCACCGGCTGCACGCCGCCGCGACCCGCGACCCGGCGCTCGGCGCGGCTTTCCTGCGGGTGCTCAACCTCGTCGACCCGCCGACCCGGCTGCTCACGCCCGGGGTGCTGCTGCGGGTGCTGCGCGGCCCCCGCCCCGCCGCCGCCCCGCGGGGTCAGCGGCCCTCCGCGTCGTCCATCGCCCGGTAGATGCGCTGCTCCGACACCGGGTACGGGGTGCCCAACGCCTGCGCGAACACGTTCACCCGCAGTTCCTCGATCATCCAGCGGATCTGCCGCACCGCCGCCGACCGCCGCCGCGCCGGCGGCAGTGCGGCCAGCAGGTCGTCGTACTCCTTCTGCACCACCGCGATCCGGTCCTGCTGCTGCTTGTCGCGCGCCGGATTGCCCGGCAGCCGGTCCAGGCGACGCTCGATCGCCGTCAGGTAGCGCAGCAGGTCGGGCAGGCGGGCGTACCCGGCCTCGGTGACGAACCCGGCGTGCACCAGGCCGGACAGCTGGCCGCGGATGTCCGCCAGCGCCGCCACCACCGCCAGGTTCCGGGTCGCGCCGAGCCGCTGCTCCACGGCGTACGCGGCGGCGAGCACCCGGCGCACCCGGTCCATCACCTCCACGATGGTGTCCACGAGGTCGGCGCGGACCCTGTCCCGCAGCGCCGTGAAGCCCTCGGCGTCCCAGGCGGGCCCGCCCGCGTCCGCGATCAGCCTGTCGATCGCCGCCCCCGCCGCGTCCTCGATCAGTGCCTGCACCCCGCCGTGCGGGTTGCGGCTCAACGCCAGCTTCGCCTCGTTGGACAGCCGCCCCTGGAGGAACTTCGCCGGTGACGGCACGGTCAGCCGCAGCAGCCGCCGGGTGCCCGCCCAGTGCGCGGCCTCCTGCTCCGCCGCGGAGTCGAACACCTTCACGCCCACGGTGGCGCCCTCGTCCACCAGCGCCGGGTACGCGGTCACCGCGTACCCGGCCCGCACCTGCTCGATGGTGCGCGGCAGGGTGCCGATGTCCCACTGCGTCAGGCCGGTACGCGCCACGTCCGGCGCGGCGGCGGCCACCACCTGCCGTACCTGGGTGGTGAGCCGGCGTTGCAGGGCCGGCAGGTCCTTGCCCTCGGCGACCGGCTTGTCGTCCTCGCCGAGCACCCGGAAGGTCACCCGCAGGTGCGCGGGGAGCCGCGCGGTGTCCCACGCGTCACGGGGCACGGTGACCCCGGTCATCCGGCGCAACTGCCGGGTCAGCGCGTCGAGCAGGGGCTCCTGCCCCGCCGGCATCGCCGCGAGGGCGGCGCGGGCGAAGTCCGGCACCGGGACGAAGTTGCGCCGGATCGCCTTCGGCAGCGACCGGATCAACGCGATCACGAGGTCCTCGCGCAGGCCGGGCACCTGCCAGTCGAAGCTCTCCGCCGGCACCTGGTTGAGCAGCGGCAGCGGGATGTCGACGGTCACGCCGTCGGTCGGGGTGCCCGGGTCGAACGTGTACGTCAGCGGCAGGGTGACCCCGTCGGCCCGCCACTCGTCCGGGTAGTCGTTCTCGTCGACACCGCCCCGGCCGGCGTTGACCAGCAGCTCACGGGTGAAGGTGAGCAGGTCGGGCCGCTCCCGGCGGGTCTTCTTCCACCAGGCGTCGAAGTGTCGCCCGGAGACCACGTCGGCCGGGATCCGCTCGTCGTAGAACTGGAAGATCGTCTCGTCGTCGACCAGGATGTCCCGCCGCCGGGCCCGGTTCTCCCACTCCTCGACGTCGGCCAGCAGCGCCCGGTTGTCCTGCCAGAAGCGGTGGTGGGTCTGCCAGTCGCCCTCGACCAGAGCGTGCCGGATGAACAGCTCCCGGCTCAGCGCCGGATCGATCCGGCCGAAGTTGACCTTGCGGGAGGTGACCAGCGGGATGCCGTACAGCGTCACCTTCTCGTACGCCATCACCGCCGCCTGTTTCTTCTCCCAGTGCGGCTCGCTGTAGCTGCGCTTGACCAGATGTTGTGCCAGCGGCTCCACCCACTCCGGCTCCACCCGGCCGGCCACCCGGCCCCACAGCCGCGACGTCTCCACCAACTCGGCGGCCATCACCCACCGCGGCGGCTTGCGGAACAGCGCCGAGCCGGGGAACAGGGCGAACCTGGCCCCCGCGCGCCCAGGTACTCGTGCTTCTGCGGATCCTTCATCCCGACGTGGGACAGCAGCCCGGCCAGCAGCGCCTGGTGCACCTTCGGGGTGTCGATCTCTTCCGGCAGGTCCGCGCCGGCCCGCCGGCCCGCACCCCGGCCGGCCTCCGTGCCGGTCGCGGTGTCGCGCGCCGGTCGCCCGCCGCGCCCGCCACCGGATTCCGGGGTACGCAGCACCTGGCGGAGTTGGCTGACGATGTCCTGCCACTCGCGGACCCGCAGGTAGTTGAGGTATTCCGCCCGGCACATCCGGCGGAATGCGCTGGACGACAGGGCGCGCTGCTGCTCGCGCAGGTACCGCCACAGGTTGAGCAGCGCCACGAAGTCGGACTCGGCGTCGGCGAACCGGGCGTGTGCCTGGTCGGCCTGGGCCTGCTTCTCGGCCGGACGCTCCCGCGGGTCCTGGATCGACAGGGCGGCGGCGATCACCATGACCTCGGTGGCGCAGCCGTTGCGTTCGCCCTCCAGAACCATCCGGGCCAGCCGGGGGTCGACCGGCAACTGCGCCAGCCGCCGCCCCAGCGGGGTGAGCCGCTTCGCCGGGTCGGGCTCCGTCGGGTCCAGCGCGCCCAGCTCGTGCAGCAGGTTGACGCCGTCGGATACGTTGCGCCGGTCCGGCGGGTCGACGAACGGGAACGCGGCGATGTCGCCCAACCCGATCGCGGTCATCTGGAGGATGACCGAGGCCAGGTTGGTGCGCAGGATCTCGGGGTCGGTGAACTCCGGCCGGGACAGGAAGTCCTGCTCGTCGTACAACCGGACGCAGATGCCGTCCGAGGTACGCCCGCAGCGGCCCTTGCGCTGGTTGGCCGACGCCTGTGACACCGGCTCGATGGGCAGGCGCTGCACCTTCAACCGGTTCGAGTAGCGGGAGATCCGGGCGGTGCCCGGGTCCACCACGTACTTGATGCCGGGCACGGTCAGCGACGTCTCCGCGACGTTGGTGGCCAACACCACCCGGCGTCCCGGGTGCGGGGCGAAGACCCGGTGCTGCTCGGCGGTGCTGAGCCGGGCGTACAGCGGGAGGATCTCCGTGCCCAGCAGCGACCGTTTCGACTGCACCAGCTTGCTTAGCGCGTCGGCGGTGTCCCGGATCTCCCGCTCGCCGGAGAGGAAGACCAGGATGTCGCCGGGCCCCTCGGCGGCGAGTTCCTCGACCGCGTCGCCGATGGCCTGGATCTGGTCGCGGACGTTCTCCTCGTCGGCCTCCTCGGTCTCCTCGCCGTCGGCCACCTCGACCAGTGGCCGGTAGCGCACCTCCACCGGGTACACGCGCCCGGAGACCTCCACGACCGGCGCCGGCCGACCTTCGGGGTGCTCCTCGGTCGGCGGGCCGGCGAAGTGCCGGGCGAACCGGTCGGTCTCGATCGTCGCCGAGGTGATGACGACCTTCAGGTCGGGTCGGCGGGGGAGCAGCTGCCGAAGGTAGCCGAGGATGAAGTCGATGTTCAGGCTGCGTTCGTGCGCCTCGTCGATGATCAGCGTGTCGTACTGACGCAGCATCCGGTCGGTCTGCAACTCGGCCAGCAGGATGCCGTCGGTCATCAGCTTGACCAGGCTGCGGTCGCTGACCTGGTCGGTGAAGCGCACCTTGTAGCCGACCACGTCGCCCAGCTCGGTGCCCAGTTCCTCGGCGATGCGGTCGGCCACCGTCCGGGCGGCCAGCCGCCGGGGCTGGGTGTGCCCGATCAGCCCGTGCACGCCCCGACCCAGCTCCAGACAGATCTTCGGTAGCTGGGTGGTCTTCCCGGAGCCCGTCTCGCCGGCCACGATGACGACCTGGTGGTCGCGGATGGCGGCGGCGAGGTCGTCCCGCCGGTCGCTGACCGGCAGGCCCGCCGGATAGGTGATCGCCGGGACCGCCGCCCGACGCTGCTCCAGGCGGGCCTCCGCGGCGGCCACGTCGGCCACGATCTCTCCCAGCGCCGCCGCGCGCCGGTCGGGGTCACGCAGCCGGCGCAGCCCGTCGAGCCGTCGGCGCAGGTGGCGCTGGTCGCGGAACAGCAACGGGGAGAGGCGGCGGTGCACCTCGCGGACGGGATCGGCCGCGGCGGGTGTGGCTGGATTCTGCATGGCGTGCCAAGGATAGGCAGGCCGCCGGTCGAGCCGCCTCCTGGTTACCCGCCCGTGCCCGGCCCGTCGGCATCCGGCGGACGGTGCTCGGGTGCTCGGGTGCTCGGGTGGTCCGACGGTCGGTCGGTCCGGCGGTCCGGCGGTCGGTCGGTCCGGCGGTCCGGCGGTCGGTCGGTTCGGCGGTTCGGCGGTCGTCGGGCGGCTGCCGGCGGTCGGGGGCCGATGCTCGGCGGTCTAATGTTGACCGACGGGCCAGGAACGGACACGGGGACGCCGATGACGATGCGTGACACCGATCGGGCGCTGGTGCAGGCCGCCACCGCCGTGGTGAAGCTGCGCTGCCGCAGCGACCGGCACACCGTGGCCACCGCCGCGCGGACGGCCGACGGGCGGGTCTTCACCGGGGTGAACGTCCGCCACGCCAGCGGCGGGGCCTGCGCGGAACTGGTGGCCGTGGGTGCCGCCGCCACCCAGGGCGTCACCGACCTGGAGACGATGGTCACCGTGGGGGACCGGGGGCGGGAGGTGCTTGCGCCGTGTCACCGGTGCCGGCAACTCCTGCGGGACCACTTCCCGTCGCTGCGGTTGATCGTCGGCCCGCTGGACGCGCTGCGCGTCGCGCCGATCGCCGACCTGTCGCCCGGGACGGGTGTGCCCGCCGCCGGGACGCCGACGCCCTGACCGGGGCGACCCGCCTCGTCACCCGCCCGACGGGGGATCCTGGTCGGATTCGGCCCCCGAGCCCCGGCGCTGGCGTAGCCACACCACGCCGCCGGCTGCCGCCCCCAGCACCAACAGGCCGATCTTGAATCCGGTCCGGCCGATGGCGAGGTGGCCGAGGCCGGTGATGACGACCCCGCCCAACCACGACGGGTCGAGAAAGCGCCATCGGTCGGTGTTCCACTCCCAGTCGCGCAGCCACCAGCCGACCGCCACGAGCCCGAGCCCGAGCGCGCCGGCGATCAGCGCCGAGAACAACAGGGTGCGGCGGGACCCGCCGTCAGCGACCGTCATGCCTGAAACGCTAGGCGACCGGCGGGGTGGGACCGTCCAAGGGAGGACGGTCCTGTCACCACCTGTGGGCGTACCCGCAGCCCGGCACGCGGCGTGGAGCCGCGGACCGGGCCGGGGGCCGACCGTTCGCACTGGTCAGGCGGCCGTGGACCAGATGGAGCGGAAGGCGGCGGCCTCGCCGGCGAGCCAGCGTTCGATCTCGTCGGTCTTCGCCCCGGCCGGCGTGCGGTGGGCCTGACCGCGCCGCACGTCGACCAGCACCGGGGTGGCGTGCGGGAGCATCGCGTCCATGTGTCGGGCCATCAGGTGCAGGGTGGCCAGCACCGCCTCCCCGCTCGGCGGCGCCTCGTCGAAGTGCAGCCGCACGGCCTCGGCGTGACCGTCGGCGTACCGGACGCCGAAGTGTGGATTGATCTTGACGGGCAGATCGCCGAGCATGGCGATCGCATCGCGGGTCTGGGCCAGGTCGACGCCGCGGGGCTCGCCGAGGGAACGCAGCCAGGCGGTCGCGCCCGGCACCAGGGCCTGGTAGAGCGGACGCCAGCGGGGCTTGACCACATCGACCACCTGTTCCAGGTGGGTGCCGCCGGTGTGGAAGGCGATGTCGGCCTTCAGCGCCTTGACGAACTGGCCGTGCGGGTTGAAGCCGGAGCGGCTGGCCCGCTGCCGGCGCAGGCCACCGACGAAGGTGGCCTTGGTGGGGCCGGTGCGGTCGACGTAGCGGGTGAAGCCGAGCAGCGTCGCGTACGGCGTGAGGGGGGTGGAGGCGGGCGTGGTCACGGGCTTCCTCCCAGGTCAGGAACCTGATTAGTACATACATTCTAATCGACGGGCCTGACATCGCCCAGGGTAGGAAAGGGGCCGTCCGGGCATCCCGGACGGCCCCTTCGAAGAAGTTCCTACAGCTGCCCGACGTCCGTGATCCGCACGACCGCCGCGCCGGCCTCGTCGGAGGCGGCCAGGTCGACCTCGGCGCTGATGCCCCAGTCGTGGTCGCCGTCGGGGTCGTCGAGGATCTGCCGCACCGTCCAGCGCTCCCGGCCCTGCTCGATCATGAGCAGCGCCGGCCCGCGCGCGTCCGGCCCCACCCCGATCGCGTCGTACGACTCGAAGTACGGCTCCAGCGCGTCGGCCCACGCGTCGGCGTCCCACCCGGACGCGGCATCCAGCTCGCCGAGCAGGTCCCAGCGGCGCAGCGCGGCCAGCTCGACCCGACGGAACAGCGCGTTGCGCACCAGCACCCGGAAAGCTCGGGCGTTGCGGGTGACCGCCGCCGGCCGGTCGTCCAGCGACGAGGCCACGTCCGCCACGTCGGACGGGTTGCGCAGCCGCTCCCACTCGTCGATCAGGCTGGAGTCGACCTGCCGGACCAGCTCGCCCAGCCACTCGATGAGGTCGACCAGCTCCTCGGTCTTGGCGTCCTCGGGAACGGTCTGCCGCAGCGTCTTGTACGCGTCGGCGAGGTACCGCAGCACGAGGCCCTCGGAGCGGGTCAGCGAGTAGAACTGCACGTACTCGGTGAAGGTCATCGCCCGCTCGTACATGTCCCGGACGACGGACTTGGGGGAGAGCTGGTGGTCGGCGACCCACGGGTGGCCCTGCCGGTACATTTCGTACGCCGCGTCCAGCAGCTCCGCGAGGGGCTTGGGCCAGGTGACCTCGTCGAGCAGTTCGAGGCGGGCCTCGTACTCGATGCCCTCGGCCTTCATCGCGGCGACCGCCTCGCCGCGGGCCTTGAACTGCTGGGCGGAGAGCACCTGACGCGGGTCGTCGAGGATCGACTCGATCACCGACAGCACGTCCAACGCGTACGAGGGGGCCTCGACGTCGAGCAGCTCGATCGCGGCGAGGGCCAGTGGCGACAGCGGCTGGTTGAGGGCGAAGTCGAGCTGGAGGTCGACGGTGAGCCGGACCCGCCGGCCGGCCTCGTCCGGTTCGTCGAGCTGCTCGACGACGCCACCGGCCTTCAGTGCCCGGTAGATCGCGATGGCCCGGCGGATGTGCCGGCGCTGGGCGGCGCGGTCCTCGTGGTTGTCGGTGAGCAGGTGCCGCATCGAGGCGAACGCGTCGCCGGGGCGGCCGATGACGTTGAGCAGCATCGAGTGGCTGACCTGGAAGCTGGAGGTCAGCGGCTCCGGTTCGGCCTCGACCAGGCGCTGGAAGGTCGGCTCGCCCCAGCCGATCGAACCCTCCGGCGGCTTCTTCTTGACGACCTTGCGGCGCTTGCGCGGGTCGTCGCCGGCCTTGGCCAGGGCCTTCTCGTTGTCGATGACGTGCTCGGGTGCCTGCACCACCACCCGGCCGAGGGTGTCGAACCCGGCTCGGCCGGCCCGCCCGGCGATCTGGTGGAACTCGCGGGCCTTGAGCAGCCGGGTCCGGACGCCGTCGTACTTGGACAGGCCGGTGAACAGCACCGTGCGGATCGGCACGTTGATGCCGACGCCGAGCGTGTCGGTGCCGCAGATGACCTTGAGGAGGCCGGCCTGGGCGAGGGTCTCCACCAGGCGGCGGTACTTGGGCAGCATGCCCGCGTGGTGCACCCCGATGCCGTGCCGGACCAGTCGGGACAGGGTCTTGCCGAAGCCGGAGGTGAACCGGAAGTTCCCGATCGCGGTGGCGATCATGTCCTTCTCGGCCCGGGTGCAGACGTTGACGCTCATCAGCGCCTGCGCGCGTTCCAGCGCGGCGGCCTGGGTGAAGTGCACGACGTACACCGGGGCCTGCTTGGTCTGCAGGAGTTCCTCCAGGGTCTCGTGCAGCGGCGTCATCGCGTACGAGAAGAGCAGCGGGACCGGCCGCTCGGCCGAGCGGACGACGGCGGTCGGCCGGCCGGTGCGCCGGGTCAGGTCGTCGACGAAGCGGGTGGTGTCGCCGAGCGTGGCCGACATCAGCACGAACTGCGCCTGCGGCAGCTCGATCAGCGGCACCTGCCACGCCCAGCCCCGGTCCGGCTCGGCATAGAAGTGGAACTCGTCCATGATCACCTGGCCGACGTCGGCCCGCGTGCCCTCGCGCAGCGCCAGGTTCGCCAGGATCTCCGCCGTGCAGCAGATGATCGGGGCGTCGGCGTTGACGCTGGCGTCGCCGGTGAGCATGCCGACGTTCTCCGCCCCGAACACCTCGCACAGGGCGAAGAACTTCTCCGACACCAGCGCCTTGATCGGCGCGGTGTAGAAGGTGGTGCGGTCGTCGGCCAGCGCCGTGAAGTGCGCCGCGATCGCCACCAGGCTCTTGCCGGAACCGGTCGGCGTATTCATGATCACGTTGGCGCCGGAGACGATCTCGATGACCGCCTCCTCCTGGTGGGAGTAGAGGTCGAGGCCGCGCTCGGACGCCCAGCCGGCGAACGCGTCGAACAGGGTGTCGGGGTCGGCGCTCTTCGGCAGCGCGGCGGTGAGAGTCATGGCGCCCCCATCGTGCCTGGCGCACACCCTTACGCGCCAACCCGTCCGCCGCCTGTCGACCGGGGCGGGCTCGTCGGCGGCGCCGGCACCGGGCGGTGCGCCGGCACGCCGCGCCGGATCAGGCGCGGCGGTAGATCAGATCCGCGACGGGCCGCCCCGCGACGATCGCCCGACGCTCGAACTTGGTGACCGGACGGTGCGGGGGGCGGGAGGCGAAGCCCTCGTGGGTGGCGACCAGGCCCGGATCGGCGTCCAGGGTCATGCGCATCGCCGTGGCGTACTCGGCCCAGTCGGTGGCGCAGTGCAGGACCCCGCCCGCGGCGAGCCGGGAGCGCAGCAGTGCCACGTGCCGGGGTTGGACGATCCGCCGCTTGTGGTGACGGGACTTCGGCCACGGGTCGGGAAAGAACACGTGCACCGCGTCCAGCGACCCGGGCGGCAGGCCCGCGACCAGGTCCAACGCGTCCCCCTCGGCGACCCGGACGTTGGTCAGGGCCCGGCGTTCGGCGAGGTCCAACAGGTTCGCGATTCCCGGGGTGTGCACCTCGACCGCCAGATAGTCTCGACCCGGGTCGGCGGCGGCCATCGCGACGGTCGTGTCACCCATTCCGGAACCGATCTCCAACACCACCGGTGCCCGGCGGCCGAACAGCCCGGCCAGGTCGACAGGTGCGGCGTCGCCGCCCGGCACGGTCAGCCCGTGCAGCGGCCAGAGCCGCGCCAACGCGTCGGTCTGCCGGGTCGTCATCCGGCCGCGGCGCGGGTGGAAGGTGCGGATCGGCCGCGCGGGGTGCGACGCGCGGACGGCGGTGGGGCTCGGGTCGGTGGAGGTCACAGCAAACCGAGCGTACGCCACGGCCGGAGCCGATCGGATGTGATGTACGACGAGGGGTGGGAGAATCCACCCCGTACGGCAGACCGGGCGTCCGGGCGGCGTCCGGCCACAGCTCCGGCGCGCCGGAAGGGGGCATCGTGCCAGTGACCCGCGTACGCCTGGCGCTGACGGCGGCCGCCCTGCTCACCGGTCCGCTCGTCGCCGCCGCGCTGCCCGTGGCCCCGGCGCTGGCCGGCGCCGCACGGTTCGCGGCCCCCGCCGCGCAGCCCGTCCCCGGGCCGAACGTCTTCGTCGAGGTGAGCCCCAGCATGGTGGAGCCCGGCTACCTGGTCGGCCTGCGGGCCAGTTGCCGGGACAACTCCGTCGGCGCGACGGTCGTGTCGGACGCCTTCGGCCGGGTGGCCGTCTATCCGCAGCGCGGGCTGCTGACCGGCACCGCCCAGGTGCACGAGCGGACCCTGCCGGGCAACTACCGGGTCAAGCTGGAATGCCGCGGCGGGGAGACGGCCTCGACCATGGTGCAGGTGGTCCGCCAGGTGAAGCCGAGCCGGGGCCCGGCGACCGGGTTCGGCGGCGCGGCCGGCGGGGTCACCGGCGGCCTGCTCGTACCCGGCGGACTGGCGTTGACCATCACCGGCGTGGTGCTCGGCGTGGCGGCCTCGCGCCGGTCCCGGGGCGCGGCCAGGGGCTGAGGGGCCACATGGACACCTCCCGAACCCCGGCTCCGGGCGTGGCCGCGCGACGACGGCGGGAGGGTGGGCGCAGCCCCTGGTCGGTGCCGCTGGCCGTGTTGCTGGTGCTGGTCGGCGTCTTCGCCACCGGGGCGGGCCTCGGCCGCTCGGTCGGCCCACTGGACTGGGCGGCCTCCGGCGGCCACCGGGCGCAGACCGGCGGTTCGGGCGGGGCGGGCACGATGGCCGCGAGCCGACCGGTGAGCCTCGCGGTGCCGGCGATCGACGTACGCGCTCCGGTCGCCCCGGTGGGGCAGGCCCGGGACGGCTCGATCGCCGTCCCGCCGTTGGAGCGGCATCACGAGACCGGCTGGTACGACCGGGGGCCGACCCCGGGCGAGCCAGGCTGGGCGGTGATCGTGGGGCACGTGGACACCAGGAGCGGGCCGTCGGTCTTCCACGACCTGGGCCGGTTGCGCCCCGGGGACCCGATCGAGGTCACCCGGGCCGACGGATCGGTCGTGGTGTTCAGCGTCGACTCGGTGGAGCACTTCCCCAAGGACCGGCTCCCCGCCGAGCGCGTGTACGGCGACGAGGGTCCGCCCGGCCTCCGCCTGATCACCTGCGGCGGTGACTGGGTCGGTGGAGGCACCGGCTACGCCGACAACGTCATCGCCTTCGCCAGCCTGCTCTCCTCGCGCGCTCCCTGAGCGTCTCCCACCTGCCGCCATCGCGGACTGGTTCGGCATCGATGGTGACAGGTGACAGTGACAGACGAACGATGGGTCCGGGCAGTTCGCCCGGACCCATCAGGTACACGTGCGGGGTCAGCTGACGTAGTTGCCGAAGTAGCCCCGGCTGTCACCGTTGCCGTAGACCACCTGGGTCGAGGTCCGGTAGGCCCGGTCGGCGGTGAACCAGCTCACGATCGGCAACTCGGCGGTCTTCCAGGTGGTCGACAACTGGGTGAAGAACCGGCCGTCGGGTTGGTTGTTCCAGGTGCGGTAGCCAGCCAGAGGAGGGCTCGTGCTCACGTGCTCCATGCCGAACGCCTCACCGAGAACGGTCAGGCGGATGTTCTGGACGACCGCCGGGTTCGGCGCTCCTCCGGAGCGCTTGAACACCTTGGAGTTGTGGTAGCAGAAGTCGGTCTTCATGTCGTAGCGCGCTACTTCACGGTAGCTGCCGAGGAAGGCAGCCAGGATTGGGAACGTGTAGGTGGCGATCTTGCAGGGTGCGTAGATGGTGCCTCCGGCGGAGGCGATCGGTGCGCTGCCGCGCGGGTCGTCGGCGATGTACTTGGAGGTCGTGCCCGCAACGAACGTGACGCTGTTGCACGGGTCGTTGACGAACCGCCAGTAGTTGTCACCGGTCAGGCCGAAACTGCTCGCGAGGCTTCTGGCCTGCGCCCTGCTCAGGTTGGTGGAGCCCCCGCAGTTGTGTGAGGTGGGGGAGGTGATGGTGACCGTCACGGTGTAGCCGTACCCGGAGTTGTCGCTGTAGAGGCTGTCGCCGAAGAAAAAGGCGAGCGTGCCCCAGGTCGTGGCGGTCTTGGCGACCGGGGCGCCGTAGGTGAAGTCCGTGGTGCCGATCCTCGAGTGCAGGCCCTCGCCCGGCGTCCGGTTCGACGGCCGGCCGCTGTAGAAGTAGCAGAGGCCGGACGCGCTCACCGAGACCTTTTCATTCTTGTAGACCTTCAGGCCGGTGCTCTTCACATTGCCGAAGCAGTCGACGACGCCGGTCCAGGTACGGGTGATGGCGTTGGCGGCAGCGGGCTTCGCCGCCGGCAGCGCCACCGCCACGACGAGCGTGGACAAGAGCCCCAGAATCGCGAGGGCCGCAATTCTGCCACTCAGCCTTCCTGACATGGAGGATCCCTTCGGAGATGTGGGAGGGTTCGCCACCGGCTCGGTCGAGCCTCGGCGGCACCGGGATGGAACTACCGGAGTGGTGATTCAACAAGTGCCGGGCCGGACGCTCTGACTATTTGCCGGCGTCACCTGCTGCCAGATTTATTGGAGCAGATCCCGGTTGCTCGGAGGGAATACCAAAGAGGTGCGGCGCCCATACCAACCGTGGTGGCGCCGGGCCGGGCCGGCCTTGCCGGGGGCGCATGGCCGCTCGGTGCCCGGGGCGGCAAACGGATCAGCGCCCTCCGCCCGGTCGGACCCCGCTCCGAGTGGGTGGAGGGCGCAGGCCGCTCGGCATACAGTCTCCAGTCGTGGACAGTGGGGATCTGCGGCTGCTGCTCGGGGTGGCGGAGGGCGTTGACGTACCGGCCCTCGCGGAGGACCTGGGAGTGAGTGCGACCACGGTGCGTCGGCGACTCAGGCGCCTGTGCGGTCCGGGGGCAGCCGGATGGCTGCGGTACTCCGAAACGGATGGCTACGCGGTGACCGATCGGGGCCAGGCCGCAGTGGGCCCGGCCAAGAAGGCGGTCACAGCCCTGGACCGGATCGCCGGGTCCCTCGGCGTCGACGAGGTGTCACTGGCCCACGTCGAGCTGATCATGGCGGTGGTCGCGGCCGGGTCGATAAGTAGGGCCGCCCGTCGACTGCAGCTGCCACAGTCCTCGGTCAGTGCCAAGGTGTCCCGCGTCGAGGAACGGTGGGCAACCACGCTGTTCGTCCGGGATCCGACCGGGGTGCTCTGTACGGCGCCGCTGGCCAAACTGCTGCCGCAGATGGCTCTGCTTGAGCAGGCGGTCGCCCGGTTGTCCAGGAGCCGGCCGGGTGACGTTCCGGACGGACCCGTGACCGTGCCGGGTTTCGAACTGGCCGTCGAAATAGGGTTCCTGGGCCTCATCGACGCGCTTTCCGCGGATGGTCTGAACGTTCGCCAGCATGTCATCGACATACCCAACCGAGTGTGGACCCGGGCGATGTGTCAGGCCGACATCTGTATCTATCTGGATCTTCCGATGGTTCGCCTGCCGGTGCCCGCCGACCACGAGACCACCGTCGCGTTCGCCGACCCGGTGTACGCCTTCCTCCCGGCGGGACTCGCCGCCGGGCGGTCGTCGGTGGGGCTGGGCGAGCTGGCAGACCAGGACTGGATCACCGGTGCGGTGGGTAGCCGCAACCACAGTTCGGTACTGGCACTGTGCCGGGCGGCGGGCTTCGAACCCGCGGTGAAGTTCACCTCTCCCCACACCATGTACGCCCGGCGCCTCCTCGAGGCTGGCCTCGCGGTCGCCCTGACCAGCGCGACCTTCGCCCCTGGTCCGGCCGTGCACGCGGTGCGACTGGCCGAGGACGTCGAGGTGCGGGTGACCGTCGGCTGGCGACGCGGCGGTACCGCGACGGACGTCGCCCACCGGATCGTCCACTGGCTGCGCAACTCCCACGTCCGCCGCCTCTCCGACATCCGTCCGGAACTCCTCGCCGAGATGCGGGCCGATCCCGACCGCTGGCCCCACCTCGTCGAGGTGTGACGGTGGCGCGGCTGATCGCCGGGTAGCATGCGCGCGTTATGTCGGGACCAGCGGTGGTCTCGGGGTCAGCCCCGGATCGACGCGGCCCGCTCCGGGTCGGGGCGGTTGTCGGCGTGGTGGTGCGACGCCGGGGCGGAGGATCTAGCTCCGGTCGCGAGCGGGAGTGACCTGTTGGACGACCTCGAACTCCAGGAGGGTGGCTCCGGAGGCGACCGGGGGACGCTGCTGTTCACCGGGCGCGGAGGCGTGGGCGGCGCGGGACGGGCCGCTGGCCCAGGCCTGGTACGCCTCCTCCAACTCCCGCCCATGCGGCGGTAGTCCGCCCAGGGCTCTGTACGTCGCCCGGTCACAGCGAACGTCCAACGCGAGCCGGCCCCGCTCCCAGGCAGGGAACGGGGCCGGCGGGGTGGGTCAGCTCGGCTGCGTGGTCAGCACCCGCAGCTTCGGCGGGTCGGCCGGCTTCGGGGCGGTCGCGGCGAGCGCATCGCGCAGCGTCCGGCGCGGGACACCGATCAGCTCAGCGATATTCGCCTGCGACCGGGCGGGGTTCTCGGCGTTGAACGCCTCGGCGCGACGGCGGATCTCCGGGTACCGGTTCGGGTCGCCGGGCTCGGGCAGGGGAGCGAAGTTGTTGAGCGCGGTCACCATGCGCGGGTCAGTCGGGGCCTCGGGCTCCGGGGCCTCGTCCTGCCCGCTGTGTGAGTTGCTGACGGGCTCTACCGGCTCGGGGGTGGCGTCGGCTGGGGCTGGCTCGACGATGGGCTGAGCATTCGTCTCAGCGGGCACGCGAAGCTCTTCGGCCCACTCGTCCCAATCGGCCTCGGTGGGCGACTCCTCGGCAACCCGCCCGCGCTTGTTCGCAGTCAGGATCAGCGCCGCCGAGCAGACCGCGAGCAGTCCGTCTACCGCCAGCGGCCCGTACGCGACGGTCACCGGATCCTCCCCGTAATGCTCGAACAGCCCCGACATGTGCCGGTAGGACACCACTGCGGCGACCAGGGCCACACCGCCGACGCCAACGAACCGCAGCGCGGCGTACCCGATACCGCGCGGGAACACCACCCGCGCCAACACCTCGATACCGACGAAGAGCAGCACAGGCCAGGCGACGGAGAAGACCACCTTCAGCCACGACGGGTCACCAGCGATGTAGGAATGGGCGACGTTCGCGGCGATCGACAGCGCGCCGCCGAGGATCGCGCCGAAGTAGGCCCAGCCGCGGCCGGTGGGGGTGGGAGACATGGGGAGTCCTTTCGGGGTCAGGCCGACGGCCAGGCGAGGAGGGACGATTCGATGTACAGCGACCCGCGGGCGACGCCGACGGTCTGCGTCGTGCGGGTCTTCGTGCCGGTGCCGAAGGTGGCGAGGACGTCCCGCGCGAAGCGCTCGGCGCTCGGCCAGTGCCAGTCGTGGCAGCGTCCGTTCGCGACACTGTTCGACCCGTCGCAGCCGTCGGCACCCTTCACGCTCTTGCCGTGCCCGTACCGCAGGGCGCACGGCTTGCGGCGCGGGTCTTCGATCTCGCACGGGCACGCGGGCAGAATCGCTCGGTACCCGGTCGGGGTCGTGACCTCGAAGCGGACGGGCACCGCGCCGTCGGCTGCGATCGTCACGACCTCGCGAACGGTGACCGAGCCGAAACCCTTCGGGTGGGCGAAGTGCTTTTCCGCGGGGAGTCCTCTCGGGGGTCAGCAAGCCGGGGGCGGCGGGGCCCCCGGCAGGGGAGGGGTCAGGCGAGCGGGAACAGCCGCTCGGCCAGCTCGGGGCCGTAGGCGACCCCCTCGAACTCGCCGGTCAGGCTGAAGAGGTGCCAGGCGGCGCGCATGCCCGCCCACGGCGCGCAGTAGACGACCCGGGCGACCACGCGGTGCGCGGAGTCGAGGACGTCGCAGGTCTGCTCGTCCTGCGGGGACACCCCGCCGCGAACGGTGACCATCCCGCCCCGCTCGGCGTGGGTGATGGTGAGGTCGCCAGCGATGGCGACGAAGGTGAAACCGGCCTGGTCGCGGATGATGGTGGTCATTTTTGGTCCTCCTCGGTGGGGGTGGTCTCGCTTACGAGGAGAACGGTACACCACGTTGAACGTTTAACGCAACGTGTAAACGCCCCCGACCACGAACCCGCAGGTCAGGGGCGTCTACGTGCGCCGTCAGGCTGCCGGGCGGACCTGGCAGACAGCGGTGCCGTCCTTCAGCGTCCAGCGGGACGCGGGCTCGTAACCCAGCTCGGTCAGCGCTGCGCGCAGACGGACCGGAGCGAGGGCAGCCCCGGGGACGGGTTGCATGCCGTCAGGGGTGTAACCCGCGTGCTTAGGGACCACAGTTGACCGCTCGCACACCGTGACCCTGCTGTCGGCGGTCAGCCGGCCCGCGGCGTCGAGGTTGACGGTCGCGGTCACGGTCGCGGTCTCGGGCGCGGCCGGCGGCGGGACCGGGTCGGGGTCCGGCGTGGGATCCGGGTCGACCGGCGGGGCGAGGACGACCTTCGTCGTCGCGCCCGCCTCGATGTCGCCCAGGTCCGTCCGGATCAGCCGGCGGCGACCCGCCTTCTCGTTCGCGGTCACCACGGCCGCACGGCCCCCGTCCGGGCCGCTGGCGAACGCTGCCGGGGTGTGCAGGTCCATCGTGACGTACACCCGCGTGCCGGGCGTCAGCTTGCCTGCGGTGGTCATCTCCATCGTGGGGATGGTCCTTTCAGGAAAGGGAAGCGGGGACCGGAAGGCCCGGCCCCCGCGCGGGCGTCAGTCGCAGATCGGCATTTCGGTCTGGCAGCGCGGGCAGATCGGGGCCCCGACCTCGTCCAGCCACTTCCGCGAGGTCCGGGCAAGGTAGCCGCAGGCACACTCACACTTGATCATCCGGGTCGTTTGCTTCTTCTCGCCCTGCCCGGCCCGGTCGCCAGCCGACAGCCGGGCGTGCGGGTACGGGCCGAGCTGCGCGGCGATCTCGTCGAGCTTCGCCTTCAGGTCGTCGCCCGCGACGGTCGAGGTCATCTTGCCGGTCAGACCGATCCGCTTCGCCAGCTTGCGAAAGTCGCCCTTGTGGCCGCTCTTACAGTCGTCCCATGCGTGGATCAGCTCATGGGCGAGGGTTTCGAGCACCTGACCGGCGTCCGCCAGCACGGGCGACACGAACACCTGCGGCGTCTTGTCCGCCGTGGTGTGCGAAGCCCAGCACTGACCAATGACCTTGTTCAGGCCCTTCCGGCTGGACACACCCGGCCAGCCGACGGAGACCCGCACGGCCGGGATCGTCGCGCTGTGCTCGGCGAAGATCGGGCGCAGGGCGTCGACCGCGCCGGTCAGCCAGGCTTCGCGGGTGGCGATCGTGGCGGCGGGAACCTCTTCGGTGAGTGGGGCCGGGGCGACCTCGGCGACCAGGTCCGCCGAGGCTTCGGCCCTACGCTCGCCGAGCCACGCCAGGCCCCGCCGCAGCTCGGCGACGCCGTCGGCCATGCCGCCCGTCGGGGCCGGAAGGTCCGTCCGACCGGAACGGCGCATCATGTCCGGGGCGATACGTGCGCCGGCTTCCCGCTCGCGCCGGTTCGTGCGAAGCGCGTCCTCCATCCGGGCCTCGACGTGCGCCTGCTCGACGTCGTGCCCCCGTCCGGCGTCCTCCGGGCGGGCACCGATCGCGGCCAGGCCGGCGGCGGTCGCCGACCAGTGCAGCGACGCCCCGCCCCGGTCCTCTGCCGTTACCCACCCGGCAGCTTCGACCTTGTCCAGCACGTCGCCCCGGGGCGGAAAGATCGTGTGGTCGATCCGCGCGGCCCACCGAATCGCGTTGGCCTGCGCCCGGGTCGGCTTACGGGCCGGAGTGGTCGCCAAGGGCTGCTCGGTCGAGGCGGGCTCGGCGACCTCGGCGACCACCTGGCGGGTGACCGCCGCACGACCCGCGTCGGTGACCGTGTACAGGCCGTCGACATCAGCGGCCCAGCCGTTCGGGATCAGTGACCGGCGGGTGTTTCGGTGTGCGACGCCCGCGAGGTTAACCGGGCGGTCGGCCTCGATCAGGGCAAGGATCGCACGGGCCTGGGCGGGGGTCGGGCGCTTCGTGGTCATTCGGGGGGCTCCTTCGTTCGGCGGGGCGTGTAAACAGAGTCTAGGCCACGTTAAACGTTCAACGCAAGTCCGAGTTTGCGAGATCCGCCAGCGCCGCCGCCAACATCGGCCGCAACCGCCGTGACCAGGCATTCGCCAACCCGCCCGGACTCATGCCCAACTCGGCCGCGACCTCGACCATCGGCCGGTCGTCGAGGAGCCAGCGCACGACGAAGGCCCGTTCCCACGGGGCCAACGTCGCCAGCACCCGGGCGACCTCGACCCGCAGCGCGACGGCGTCCGCGTGGTCTGCCTGCGGGTCGCCGTCCCGGTCGGCGTCGACCTCGGCCCACCCGCCGACCCGCAGGGGGTCACGCGTCACCCCGCGCCGGCCCTGCTCGCCGGTCATCGGACGGCCAACCGCAACCGCCCGCACCGCCCGCCGGGCAACGACCGTCAGCAGCGGCCCGAGCGGGCGCGGGTCGTCGGCGTGCGCCTGGGCGGCCTGCCACACCGCGATACGCGCCTCTTGCTCGGCGTCGGCGCGCAGAGACGGGGCGACCCGCTCAGCCGCCATGATGCGAATGAGCGGGTCGAGCCGGGCGACGTGGTCAGTCGCGGTCGTCACGGGTCGGCCTCTCGGGGTACTGGACGAGGAACCCCCACGGTTCGGCGATCCGCTCGGCCTGCCACTGGCGCAGCGATTGCCGGCCGTGGGCCCGGTAGTACGCCGGGAAGTCGAGGAGGTGCCCCGTGTCCTCGACGGACTGCGACCCGTCCCGGCGCGGCTGGTAGCCGGGCGTCGGGCTGGCCTCCTCGCCGGCTGCGTGCCGGGGCGTGTACGGCGGGGGCTCGGGCAGGGTGCGCGGGGTGACCTGGGCGCGCTCGGCGGTGTGCTCCCGCACGATCCGTGCCAACTCGTCGCGCATCTGCGGGGCGTCCCACCCGGCGGGCACCTGGGCGGCCTCGCGCCGCTCGGCGAAGTAGCGGCGCAGGCGCGCGAGCGCTGTGCGGATCACCGCAGCGTCCCCGGACGTGCCGGGAGACCGGTCAGGGCCGCCCGCAGGTCGTCGGCGTACGACTCGTCGAGTACGTCGCGGGCGTCGAAGTCCAGCCAGTCATAGTCGGCGCGGGCGTCCGGCGCGGTGGGGAAGCTGTCGGTCTCGAAGACGTCCATTGTGCACTGCCTTTCGTGGGATCTTGCTGACACAAGGGGAGTGGGCCAGGCCGGGCCGAGGTGTTCAGAAATTCCTCGGCCCGGGTATCAGCGTTGAACGTTCAACGTCACGCGCCCAAAGCGTCGGCCATCTTCGCCAGCGCACGGGTGCGGGTCCGCTGCACCTTCAGACGCGGCATTCCGCCGAGGCGAGCGCCGATCTCGGCGTCAGGCTGCGGGTCGAAGTCTGCGAAGCCGTAGGCCAGCCGGCAGACGTCGCGCTCAACGTCCGTCACCGCGCGGAACGCGGCCTCACACAACACCCGGTCTTCGGCGTCGGCCACCCCGCGCGGCGCAGGAAGGTCGCCGATCGGGGACACGTAGGTTTCCTGCTCGTGGGCAAGCGCCTCTTCGAGGCTGCCGTTAGCCTTCACCGCCGCCCACACCGCCCAGAACGTGTCGGACGCCATCTCGAACGACGGGGCCAGCTCGGCGGCCGCGACCGCGCAACCCCCGGCGCGGCGCAGGATCCCGAAGTACCGCTTCAGGGTGCGGTCGGGGACGCTGAAGCCTCCATTCGCGGCCCCGGTCGCCTCGGCCAGTGCGTCCGCGATGTGCTGGCGCATGATGCCCGCCAGCCGGCCCCCGCCGTCGGCGTCGGGTTGCCACGCCCGGACCGCCAGCAGGAAGCCGACCGTCGCGGCCTGGCGGGCGTCGTCGGCCGGGATCGACGTGACCGCCCGGACGGCGGCACGCAGCGCGGGCTGATACGCCGAGAACAGGCGCAGCGTCGCCGCGTTGTCGCCTGCCTGGGCGTCGCGGATCGCGGCGGCCTCCTCGGCGGCGTCGCGGATCGGCTTCGGCGTACCAGTCCAAAGCTGGGCGATAGTGGACATTCGGTGCCCTCCTAGGGCGTGCGGAGACCGCCGGGCGTGCGCCGGCCTGCCTCGAACGGGTGTGCGAGTTGCGCTCTGTCAACGACACTACGACGTTGAACGTTTAACGCGAAAAGATTCGGCGATGTCAGGCTGACTGGTGGGTGCGTCCTGACCGGACGGTTGACCCGCCCAGGCTGATCGGTCAGTCAGTGGGCAGCAAACAGGCCCCGAGGCAGTCCCCGGGGCCTGTTTGCGCTGCTAGGTCAGGCTGACTGCCTGCGGCCCGCCCACGCATCGAAGGACGTCACGGGGATGCCGAGCGCCCCAGCGATCGGAAGCTCCCAGAGGTCCGCGGACCCGGGCAGCGTCACGACCACGTCCGCCGCCGCGAGGGCGTCAAGGTCGGCGTCTACAACGGAGAGTAACGCCGCAGTGTCGTCCGGGGGCGCGGAGGCCCCGGGGGCGTGCACCGTGAACCCCGCCGCCGTGAGTGCCCCGACCGCCGCCCGGAACCGTGCCGCGCGGTCGGCGTGAGCGCCGTGGGAGGGCCCCAGGAGGTAGGCCCGTCGCGGGGTGAGTCCCGCTGGCGGGACCGGCGCGGGGACCTCTGAGCGGCTAGCCATTTCCGGTGTCCTCCCCGTCCCACGGCGCGAGCGCGTCGACCAGCGCCCGCCGCGCTTCCCGTAGGGCAATAGTCCCACCGTGAAGCACTCGGGCCGAGCGTACAACCTGTTCCCGCAGGCGCAAGCGGTCCGGATCTAGCACGACCGCCGCCGTAGGGTCAGACCGAGTGTTTTTCATCCTTTCGGACGTATCATCTCTCGGCCGAGCGACCGGCGCGGCCGTCCACTGAGCGTCGATCGCAGCCGGGAGGACGGATGTCAACGCGTCCAGCTCGTCCCGTAAGCGGGACACGAGGTCAGCCATCCGGACGGCGTCGCGGTCGGTGTCAAGTTCAGCAGGTGTCATCGTTCCCCGCTCTCGTCAAGGTCAGCATCGTACAGGTGTTCGACCCGTCGCGGGTCACTCCGGAGCGCCGTACCCGTGGCCCCAACTCGGGCCGTACACCTCGGGGTCACTGGCGATGCGCACGCCGTAGAATGTGCTCTCCATCGCTCGGCCGACCTCCCGAATGACCTCCTCGGCGTCCGCCGTCGGGGCCTGGGCGATCAACTCGTCATGCACGGGCAGTAACAGGTGGTCGCCGAGACCCGCCGCGAAGATGTCCACGATGGCCTGCGCGAGCAGGTCACGAGCGGTCGACTGAACGACGTAGTTTGTCGCCGCGTACAGACGGTCACGGTCGAGCGGGAGGTGACGCCCGGACGGCGTCACGACCTCGCGCCTGCCGAACTCGGCGCGCTCCATCAGTCGGCGGGAATACCGCTTGATCCCTGGGAACGTCGCGTCATACGCCGCGAGCGCCCGCTTCACGCTCACCAGATCCGCGCCGGTCTGCCGGCAGATCGTCGCCGCACCGCCCCCGTACACCTTGCCGAAACCTACGGCTTTAGCGATCTTCCGATGCGCTTTCGTGAAGTCCGGGCCAAAGACCCGCTCAGCCGTGAAGCTGTGCAGGTCGACGCCCTCGGCGATAGCCCGCTTCATCGTCTCGTCGTCCGACAGCGCCGCGAGCACCCGCATTTCAACCGCTTGGTAGTCGGCCGCGATGATGCTCTGCCCCGGGTCCGCAACGAACGCGCGCCGTACCCGCCAGTCCGACGACGGGAGTTGCTGAAGCGGCGGCCGGCTGATCGACATGCGCGCGGTCCGGGCCTGAAGCGCGCCGATCGACGGGTGAAGCCGGTCGTTGGCGTCCCGCAGAGTCAGAAACGCGTCAGCGTACGCAACCGCCCACTTCTCGGCCCGCTTCGAGCGCAGCACCGCATCCGCGAGTGGGTTCGGCGTCCGTACGTCGAGGCGTTCCCAACTGAGCGAGAGGTCCGCCAGCGGCAGCAACACCCCCTTATCGACCTTCGTCGCGCCGGACGCCGTCCGCTCGGTCAGCTTCTCGCCCATCGCTTCGAGCGCCGCAGCGACCTGGGCGGTCGAGTTGACGTTCTCGACGCCGTACCGGCGGGCGACCGCCCGGCCCCGCTCGGCCTCGCCGAGGAGGTCGGCCTTCAGCCGCTCGACGTACGGGACGTCCAGCCGGAAGCCCTTCCGTTGCAGGATCGCGAGCAACACCTGAAGGTGATGCTCGAACTTGCTCAGCCGGTCGAGGCCGATGTCACGAACCATCGGGCCCAGCTCGCGGAACAAGCGGTGCGTCAGGATCACGTCGAGGCCCGCATACCTGACGTAGGTCTCGTTATCGACCGGGATGCCCGCCCAGCCGGTCGCCTTTGTCAGCCCGAGCGACCGGAAGACCGCCGTCAGGCCCTCTTGCGTGTCCGGCGCGTCCGGGTCGACGTACACCGCGCTGAGCGGCTTCAGACCCAGGCCGATCCCGCCCTCTTGCGGGGCCCGCGGGTCGAGGAGGTGAGCCAGAACCCGCGTGTCGAACGTCCGGGCCCCGAGGTCTTCCAGCCGCACGCCTAGGTGCCGGTCGACGGTCAGGAGGTCGAACGGGGCGTTATGCATCACGAACGGGCGCGGCTGGCGCAGCGCGGCGGCGGCCTCCTCGGCGAAGAGGTCAGTCCGCAGCACCCACGCCTCCCGCGAGTTACCGAACTGGGCGAGTCGCAGCCGGTGACCGGGCGTGTAAACGTCCAGACCGATTCCTTCGGTGTCGAAGGCGAGCACCTTGTCACCGCCCGCCAGGAACGCGCGGAAGCCGTCGAGGTCTTCGCGCCGCTCGGGAAAATGGATACCGACCGTCGAGCCGGCAACCGTGTGCGTCAGGGTCCGCATGGGACTCCCTTCAGGTACGGCGGAAGGGCCGACCCTCCGCACGGGAGAGCCGGCCCTTCAGCGGGTCGGGGTGGGTTAGTCGAGGCGTTCCCAGGTCGCCGACTCCGTGTAGCCCTCGGCGAAGTAGGAATCTTCGGTGAACCACGACGCGGCGCGTGCCTCGTCGTCGAACTCGCGGACGATCGTTTCCGGCGCGACCGTGCGGCCGTTCCACGCCACCCATCGGCGACGGACCAGCGTCACGCGGATGACCGGCTTAGCCACCGCACCCACCCCCGCAGCACCCAGCCCCCTCGGGCGTCGGCTCGGCCGGGTCGACGTCGGGGGCGTCGGGGTCGACCAGCACCCCCGCCGCCTCGGCGACGGCGGTCAGGTCGTTGGCAGGGCAGTCCGGGCACCCCCGGCCCGCGCACACTCCGCACGGATCCGGCCATTGCTGTCCTTCGGGAACCGGACCGCACCCGTACGCCAGCGGGGCGCTCGGGCACTGCCACGGGTCGCCGTGGTTCCGACAGACCAGGGCCGGCGGCGCGTGCCGGTCGGTCGCGGTGCCGTCGCCAGCCACCGAGAAGCGGGCCGGGTACAGCAGCCGCGCCAGCTCGCGAGTCAGGTAGGCGTCGACCAGCGCCCCCCAGTCGGGCTCGGCCCGCCGGAATGCTCGTGGCTGTGCTGCCTGCTCGGCCAGCCGTGGAGCGTGGTCCGGAAGACCGGGCCCCGGGTCGCCGCACACGTTCGCGGCGAACAGTGGACACGCCTGGCACCCGCCCGTGACGCCGCAGTCGTCGGCGGGGGTGGTCACGCGGCCACCTCCTCGACCACCAGCGACGGCGCTCCCGGGCGGTTGCGGCCCGCCTCGTCGAGGAGGTCGGCCACGAAGGCGAAGGCGTCGGCCTCGGCCTCGGTCAGCGAGACGATCGTTTCGGCGACGTCGTCGCCTGCGACGAAGATCCGATACGGCTTGCGTTCCATGCGGGTACTCCTAGAAAACGTCGTCGAGGCTCGGCCCGGCGGAAGGGGTGTCACTAGGGGAGTGGGCCAGCGGACCCGCAGGTGTTCTTTCCTCGGTCGAGGTTTCTTCGGCCGTGTGGTCGGACGGCCGCGCGAGGCGGATCCCCTCGAAGACGACGCCGATGTTGGCGCGTTTCTTCGTCGCCTTCCGGGCCTCCAACTCGCCGAAGAACGCACGCCGCGTCCAGCGCTCCCGCGCCGGAAGGGCCTCGTCTTCGCACCACTGGCGGTAGGCGTCCCACGCCACCCGGGCAGTGATCTTCGCGCCGGCCTCCATGACGAACGTTCCCGGGAACAGTCCTGCCAGCGCGTCGGATGTCTCCCGGTACTCGCGGGTGGCGTCGCGGATCGCGTCCGGGTCGCCGAGGCCGTCCCGGTACCACTCGACCGCGCCGCGCACCGCCCAGGCGAGGATGCCCGGGGCCTCAGCGAGCAGTTTTTGCCCTAGCTTGTGGTCGCGCTCCTCGGGCTTGAAATACCGCTCCCAGGGGATCAGCTTCACGCGCCGCCACAGACCTTCGTCCTGCCCGCGGAACTGTGGCTTGAAGTTCGTCGCGAGTTGCAAGAGGAACGTCGGCCGGAACTCGAAGAACTCCTTCCGCATGAACCGCGCCGAAATGCTGTCCCGGCCCGTGACCCGCTTCAGCACCGCTTCGGCCATCGGCTTGCCCTGCTCGCCCTCGGCGGCGAAGACCAACCGCGCGGCCTTCAGCGCCGCGAGGTCGTTGGGGATGCCACCGGACGGCTTCTCCTCGAAGGTGGCGAAGGGCGTCGTCACGACCAGCTCGCGGAAGACCTCCGTCAGCGTGTCCGTGTAAACGCTCTTACCGTTCGCGCCCTGTCCCCAGTGCACGACGAAGCACTGTTCCCCGGTCTCGCCCGTGATGCCGTACCCGACCAGCCGGCGCAGGTACCCGGGCAGGCCCGAGTGACGGGCGTGCGGGAACACCTCGCGAAGGAACGCCTCCCACCTCGGCGCGGACGCCGCGGGGTCATAGTCGAGGTCAACCATGCGGGTGAGCAGTAGCGCCGGGTCGTGAGGGCGCAGCTCACCCGTCCGCAGGTCGATCACACCGTTACGCGCGGCGAGCAGGTGGTGATGCCGGTCGAACGCCTCGAAGTCGACGGCCACGCCGCGAAGGGCCTTCAGCTCCCGCACCATCGCGTCGATGCCCTTCGAGCTATTCGCGGCCTTCGCGAACGCCTTCAGCTTCGCCACCCGCGCGCCCAGCTCTTTCGCGTCGGCCTTGTCGCCGGCCTGGGCGACCTCCTTCAGCGCCTCGGCCAGCTCGAACGCCTCGGCCCAGATCGACGCGGCGACGTCCTGGGCGGCGGTCCGGACCTCGTCGAGCTTGTCCGCCCTCCACACGCCGTCCCGCAGGATGAAGAACCCCGCCTCGGGCGAGAACCGCACGCCCGACCCGGTCTCTTCGAGGTGGTCCCGCAGCCGGCGGGCGGACGCGACCTCGGTCAGGTCGGCGTCCGTCCATGCGTCGAGGCGGTTCTTCAGCCCGCCCGGATCCTGGGCCGACACGACCGCCCGGATGAACTCCGTCGCGAAGCCGTCCGGGTGCCGCTTCCGCCAGTCGGTCAGGTCGTCGCCGTCGACCGGCGGCCGGACCGTCCGCGCCGAGAGGCCCCGCTTCGCCAGCTCGGCCGCGAGCACCCGGGCGAAGCGGTCGCCGGACGGGTCGGCGTCGCCGCACACCACGACCGGGCGGCCGTCGGCCAGCGCGGCGACCTCGTCCGCGACGGACGCGGCCAGCCCCGCGCCGCGCACGAACGCGACGTCATAGCCGGTCGCGCACGCGGTCAGCCCGTCGCCGGGGCCCTCGGTGACGACCAGTTCGGCCCAGCCGGCTTCGCCCGGGAGGTAGCCGACCTTCGCCCAGGATTCGCCTTCGGGTGACTTCGCGCCCAGCCACCGAACCTTCGCCTTCGGGTCGAGCGCGCGAGCCTGGTAGCCGCGCGGGACGCCGTCCCGGTCGCGGAAGGGCACGACGAGGCGGGGGCCGCCGCCGAGGTCGGTCGCGAGGCCCAGGCCGAGGCGGGCGAAGTCGGCGGCGTACAGGCCGAAGCGAGTCGCCGCGTACTCCGCAGCCGCGCGAGCGTCGTCCGTCGGCTCAGCCGCAGCCGCCGCCCACCGGTCGAGCTGCGCCGCCAGCGCCGCCACCGCCGCAGGGCTGGCCGGGGTCGACGTCGACCGGGCGCGCGTCGGGGCGTCGGTGGTGTCGATGTTGTGCAGCTCGGCGACGGACATACCGAGCGCGAGCAGCACCGCGCCGGGGCGCAGCCGGCCTGGCTCGCCGTCGACCGTCGAGCAGCCGGCCCGGCACTTCAGCAGCACCGCGCCGGACTCGCCCACGGCGACCCGCAGGGACGGGCGGCTGTCGGCGTGGGCCGGGCAGACGGCAAGCCAGCCGTCGGCGTCGTCGGTCGCCTTCAGGCGGTCGAGGAATTCGGTCAGGGTCACAGGGGCGGCCTTCCGTCGAGCAGGCAGGGACACAAGGGGAGTGGGCCGAGGGCGGGGCGGGTGTTCAGCGGGCACAGAAAAGCCCCCGGCATCACGCCGGGGGCTGTCTGCGGAACGTCGACTCAGGCGGCCTTGTTGCCGGTCGCCTGCTCGAAGGCGGCCTTCACGCTGGCCGGGATCCGGCCGCGCTCGCCGATCGCGTGGCCGTTGTCGCGGGCCCAGGCCCGGATGGTCGCCGGCTTCGCGGTCAGGGTGTCGGTGGCGGCGGTCTCGACGGTCTCGCTCACGGGGTCTCCCATGCTCGGTCGGTGCCCTGGGCGGGCGGGGTTACTTGGTTAGTGGGCCAGCGGGGCGACAGGTGTTCAACGTGACCGCTACACTGTCCACATGACTGTCCACCTGCGAGAGTGGATCAACCTTCTAATTCAGCCGATCGACGACGACCCGATGAGGTTCGGATACGCCATGATGGCGGCGGGCGCGTTCTCGCTCTGCGTCTGCGTGCCGCTCATGGTCGTGGCGTCGCTGGTGTTCGACCTCGGGTGGATCTAGACCCGCTCGGTGCCCGACGGGAACGGCTGCGCCAGCTCGGCGGCCGTCGCCCGGACATGCTCGGCGAACGCATCCGGCGCGTGCTCGGCGAGCAGGGATTCCGCACGCCGCAGCCGGACGTACACGCGGGCCCAGGTCGCGAAGGTCTGAACGGCGTACGACTCGCCAACCGACCGGCGGACCCGCTTGACGAAGGCCACGCCGTACGACTCGCGGGCGTGTAAACGTTGCTTCTCTGCGCCGTCAAGGCCGAGACGGATCGCGTCTTCCCACGAGCGATACGCCTTGCACTGCCCGACCCACGGGGAAACCCCGTGCAGGTCACCCGTGTCTGTGTAGCCCTCCTGGGCGACCCGCCGGGCGTCGATACCGAAGGCGCGAAGGGCGCGCACGCAGAGGGATTCGTACGCAGTTCCTTTCGCTTTCGCCGCGCTCACCGTGGCTCCGCACTCAGGTAGTGGAACGCCCGCGACGCGCCGCGCATCATGGCGAGGTTTCGCCGCAGGGCCGCGCGTACCTCGCAGAACCGTTCGCCCCGCTGGGCGTCGGGCGTGACGAACACGACCGTCACCCGAAGGCCCTCGACAAGGCGCGGACCCTGCTCGACGGTCAGCACGACCCGATCCGCGGCGACGTACCCGCGCCAGTGCTGGGCGTCGTCCTCGTTCAGCGCGACCAGCACCGCGCAGCGATAGGCGCTCACAACGCAGCCCCGCACATCGGGCACGCCGCGAACGCCCCGCCCGGGTGCGCCGGGTCGAGTGTGTCGTGAGGGAAGTCGCAGACGATTTGCCCCTGCGCGCGGGCGGCGTACTGCTGTGCGCCGGGGTCGCCACCCTGCGACATACCCGCCGCGAAGGCGTCGAGCGCGCCCCGCCCGAGATACGCGAGGTCGATGTCCGTCACGCCTCCACCTGCGTTCCCGGGACGACGTTCCAGACCGGCTGGCAGACCTCGACGCGGACGAAGCCCCCGCGCGGCGGCCGGGGTCGCTGCCTCGCGGCTGCGCCCTTCGTGGTGTACGGACCGACCGACCGGACGCAGTTGCCGGCGGCGTCGTATGCGGCAGCGCGGTACATTGCGCCGTTTGGGGCGACGTACGCCCGGGTGTGGCTGCTCACTGGGTGCCCTCCCCACGCAGGTATGCCGCCGCCTGGCGCAGCTCGTCGGCCAGCGCGTCGGCTACGGCCGGATCGGTGATGGACAGCGCGCCGGACGCCGTCCGGGGGTGGAAGTAGAACGACGCGGCGCGCACCTCGCCACCCGGGCGGAAGCCGAAGCGGGTCGAGACCTCGCCGTTGTTGACGGTCCCGGTCAGGGCGTGGGTGGTCTGTCGGATGGTCATTCGGTCACCTCGACCCAGGTCTGTTCGGCGCGGAAGACACGTGCGCCCGGGTATCGCGCCGCGTAGTCGCGGGCTCCGCGCTCGCTCGTGTAGGTCCGGCCCGCGGGCGTGGTCTGGTAGCCCGACCGGCGCGGGATAGCCACCCGCCACACGACCGGCGGAAGATACAGCTCGTTCACAATCCCTCCAAACGAGGCGGGCCCCGAGACCGGCAGCCCTTTGGCAGTACCGGCCCCGGGGCCATTCGACTAACTGATCAGTGCCACTCGATACCGCGCATGGCGCTCCCCTCGCGCTGAACGTTCAACGTCGTACGTCAGAACGGGATCTCGTCGTCGCCGACGGCGGCCGGGGCCGCGCCGATGACCTCGACGACCGGCTTCGTGAACTGCTTCGTCTTGCCGGTCTTCTTGTCGTCGTACTTCACGACCTCCAACGACAGCCAGGCGAAGGCGGGACCGTCGATCTTGGCGAGCGCCTTTTCCGCCGTCACCAGGTCGCGGACCAGGGACCACGAGGCAGAGTTGAACTTGAACCGGCCCAGGTCCGGGGCGTCCGCCAGCGTGAAGTAGATGGTCGTCGAGGGCTGGCACCCGCGGCCCGCCCGCGCGGCGTCCTTCCGGTCCTGGAAGCTCGCCGGGCACTCGCACGGCTGACCCTTCGCCGGGTCGTCGGCGTCGGTGCCGGTCTGGTCGACGCCGTCACAGCGCCGGATCGCGCCGGACCGGCCCCACAGGACCATCTCCTGACGGATCGCGCGGGGACCGTCGAGGACGACCTTCACCTTGTCGGCCGCGGTGAAGACCTCCAACTTGTCCTCGCCCGTGGTCTCCCACGCCTGCGGCTTGTCCCCGCCCAGTAGCCGGCGGACCTCCTCGGCGACGGCCGGGTCACCGGTCGTCACCCGCCACTGTTCGAGACTGGCCGGGCGTCCGCCGATCTGATGACCGGAGCGGAACCGGCCGACGAGGTCACGCGCGAACGACTGCCGCGGCTTCGGCTCGGCCTCGGGGTCGGTCTCCCAAATGCGTAGGCCCATGTACGGGCCTCCCTTCGAGTCAACACGCGGGGCCCAGGCGGCAGGCCCAGGCCCCGCGTAAGGGGCTGTCACATGGGTTAGTGGGCCAGCAGGGGCCGAGGTGTTCAGGCGGCCTTGTCGAGCGGCAGGCCCGGCGGGCGGGAGATCGGGACAGGGGTCTTCGACGTCTTCGGGGCGTGGCCGAGCACCTGAGCGATACGCGCCGACCGGCGGGCACCCATGTGCGGCAGCAACGCGCGAAGGACAGCCTCGGCCTTCGGGCCCTGGGCCTCGGCGTGGAACATCGCCGCGTGCGGGGCCGGGCGAAACGACACCCGGACCGACACGCCCATGAGGGTCGCGACGCGGCCGACCACGTCCCGGTCGGTCATGCCGATTCGGATACGCGGGTACCGGCCGCGGTGAAGGTCGATGCACGCTTCGCCCTCGGCGACGCCCGCGAGCCAGATCACGTCTTCGCGGGTGGCTTGGCTGATCATGACGCCCCCTCGACCTCGACGAACTCGCCGCGGAAGTGGCGGGTCCGCCCGCCCTTCGTGAGCTTGGCGACCAGCGCGGTTCCGTCGTGGGACACGGACCACCAAGCGTCCATCTCGTCGTCGTACGTCCCGTCCGCGCTGATCGCCAGGGACTCGACAACGTCCGTGACGTCGACATTGGGTAGGTTGCCGGCCATCACGCCGCCACCTTCCGCGGCGCAGCCGTCCGACGCGCCGGGAGCGACCCGGGGCGCTTGTTGATCGGCTTCCCGACCACGGTCTCTTTCACCGTGCGCTCCCAGTCGAACACCCGCCGCAGCACCTTGAAGTACTCGAACGTCTCGGCGTCGGCACGGACCGGGAAGAACCCCCACCCCTCCGGGCGGACGTGCAACACCCCGCCGCCGGTCGAGCTAGGCTGCGGCACGCGCGACCCGTCCGGGCGAATGATGTAGTCCGCGAACCGGTACGCGGCAAGCTGAAGCGCGACCTCGGGGTGAACACCGGACCGGGTCGTCTTCCAGTCGAGGAACACGCGCTCGCCGTCAATGACGGCGTAGGCGTCGAACGACCCGGCGTAGTCGAGCGATTCCGACCAGACGGTTTCTTCGAGGAACACGAACTCGGGCTCGAATTCCTTCAGGAACTCGTCGAAGTGGTCGAGGAACACCCGGTACTCCGGATGCACGCGGCCGACAGGCTCGCCCTTCGCGACCCGCTCGAACAGGTCGTGCACGGCGCTACCGGTCTCGGCGGCCGAAGCGGTCGAGCGGCGCGGCGCACCCTTGAGAAAGTCGATGACGCCCTGACGCTCGCCGCGCAGCCGCAGCCCGACCAGCTCGCCGAGGTTGTCCGTCGCGTACTCGGCGACCGTCTTCGCGGCCCAGTGCTGAAGGAACGGCTTCGGCAGCATGCCGAGGATGGACGTCACGCCGGGGGCTTTCTCGCCGGTCTCCGGATTGACGTAGAACCGGGATCCGCCCCGGCTGATGGTATGGAGTTTGGGCGTGGTCACGCTGGCCTCCCGTGCCCGGAAAGAGTGGGACACGGGGTTAGTGGGCCAGTCGGGGGCTAGGTGTTCACGCCGGGTTGGCGGTGGGGCCGCGTGTAGAAGTGACGTACGTTTCTACATTCTCTTATTACTCTTCTAGGAGGAGAAGAAGCCTCTATAAAAGTAATAGGGAAGTGTAGAAACGTCGGTCACTTCGTCACTCCTCGGCGTCTGCCACCGCGCGAAGCTCGCTCGCTCGGCGCGCGAGACGCGCCAGCACCGCCCGCGCCTGCGTCCGCGCCGTACCCTGCAGCTCGGCGACAGACTCGGGCGTGACCCGCTGAAGCACGACCAGCGCGCCTGCCAGCGCCCGCGCCACGTCAGGATTGCTGTCCTGCCCGCGAAGGGCCTTCAGCTCGGCTCCCTGGGCTGACCGGAACTCACGGACCCGCTCGGCGATCGGCTCAGCCCGTAGGCCCAGGCTTTCGAGCTGCGCCCGCGGCAACCGCTCGCGCAGGTGCGCCGAGACGTGATACCGCACCGCGTTCTGCGTCGCGGTCATCTCGTCGTGTGTGTACTGGGCTTTCGCGTAGCTCTCCCGTACCCACTCTTTGTAATCCCGCGTGCGGCCCTTCCAGTCCGGCTGGCGGGCGGTCTTATCCTCGAAGTGCGCGCGGACCTCGACCAGGCACGCCGCGATGTCGCGGAAGAGGGCCGTCCGCTGCTCGCGGCTGTCGCCGACGCGGCGCAGGGCACGCAGCGAGTGCACCAGCGCGCTTCGAATCTCGTCCGGCGTGCGCGTCGGGTCCATGTTTCCGCCCTCGTGTCGGAGTGATGGGGCCAGCCTATCCGCGTTGAACGTCCAACGCTGACCCGTTCCCTTAAGTCTGTCTTAGGGTTGCCTTACGGTCTACCCGCGCGCCCCCGAAACGCCGAAAGGCCCCCACGGCGGGTCAGCGTATGCCGACCTACCGCAGGGGCCTAGGGGCTTGATCAAGACGTGACGTGTATTACAAGCGAAGTGCCAAGGCGTCAACCTCTTTCATCAGAGAGTGAACGTCGGAGTCGTTCGTCAGCGTGGCGTCCGCCCGACGGTCGCTCAGCGCGACCTCGCTCACGTGTTGGTCCGACTCGTCCTGACCAGGCCGGACGACCCGCCAGAGCGCGCCGCCCATGATCTCGACGGCATCGGCTTCGTTGGGGAAGCGCACGTCGGTGATGACCACGGGCTGTGACCGGTGCCGGACCTCGTCCATCACCACATTGACCCAGAAGTGCGGGTCGAGGTGGCGAATGCCGATGCCGAACTGCTGAAGGGTGCGCCGCACCTCGCGGTGCGCCTTCGCCCCCTCCCAGCCGACCTCGGCGACCAGCTCGGACAGCCGGACCGACATGCCGACGGTCCCTATCGGAATGACCAGGGGGTCAGCGATCAGCGCGGCCTCGCGCAGCGCGTCAGCGAAGGCGTACCGCCGGAAGCCGTGTGCCTCGACCAGGCGGGCGGCGACCGTGTCTTTCCCGGCGCGGGCCCGGCCCATCATGCCGACCAGGGGCGGGAGGGGGCCGGGAAGGTCGGCCAGCTCATCGAGCGCGTCGGCTGCGCGGTCGAAGGAAGCGGTCACAGCCGCCCCCCGTCGAACGGCTCCCCGCCAGCCTGAAGAACCGGCGTCGCGCGGCCGGCGTCGACCTGGGCGGTCATCCACTCGTCCGCCTTCGGCTCGCGGCCCTTCTCGACCAGCCACCCGCCGTTGCCGCGGACGTACGTGTACGGCGTGGCACGCGGGCCGTAGCGGACCACGACCACGTCACCCGGCTTCCAGATCGGGGCGGGTCGCCGCAGGGCGTGACCGCTGATGACGAAGTCACTCCCGCCGTTGTCCGGGCGGACCTGACGCAGCCCGCCGCCGTAGCGGTCGACGATCCGTACGGTCCCGCCGCCCAGGTCGTCGCGCAGCCGGGCGCGGGTGCCGGGCGGGAACGGGTCGCGCAGCGCGGCGCGGGTGGGCGGCTTCTCCTGCTCGTACACCCACGGCGAGCCGTAGGCGTCGTGATAGCTGAGTGCCACGCGGGGCCTCCTCGTGTCGGGGTTGGACACAAGGGGAGTGGGCCAGGTGGGCGGCAGGTGTTCGCGGCGGGGGAAAGAAAAGACCCCGGCGGTTGCCGAGGTCAGTTCCGTGCGCGAGTCGTCAGCAACTCACCCGCCCCATGCTGGGCACCATCGCGTCCTGTTCGGGCAGGGGCTGCGCCGCTGAGATAGCCGCTTCGGCGACCTCCCGGGTGTCGAACGCACCCAGGAACGCCCCCGGCCGCCGCTGGCGGAGTACCCCGATCGGGGACCAGTAGAGATCGGGAAGCTGACTCACGATCCACCGGCCGTCGTTATCGGCAAACCCGATGTTGCGCTGAGCAATCGCAAACTCGGCGGCGTCGGTCGTGATGGTGTCTTCGTGGTTGCTGACGTAGCTCACTGGCGCTCCTCAAGCGGTGCGGTGTTTACACGCCTGACGATACCCGCGTTAAACGTTTAACGCAACTGCGGGCGGGGCGGGGTTACACCTTCCGCCGACGGCCGCCCACGCCGGGCCGCGGACGCCCGGCGTGCCACTCGCGTACCCGGGCGGGACGCCACATATGCGTACGCCCGATCGTCTGATCCGGGGCGGGCATCCGCCCGTCCGCCCGATAGTGCGAGACGGTCGACGGGCGGACGCCCAGGAACGCCGCCACGTCCGCCGTAGTCCACCATTCCGGGTCGCCCATGCCGCCCAGTATCCGCCAGGCGGGCACGGGCGTACGCCACGGCACCGCCCACCGCCGCCGGGCGACCCGCCCACCAACGCCAAAAGCGCCCCGCCGATCGCCGGGTGGGCGACGGGCGGGGCGCTGGGCGGATCAGTACAGGAACGGGCCGGCGGAAGCGTCCACCTCGGGCGACTCGCTGCCCGCCCCGGCCCCGCCCGAGGTCTCGTGACCTGCGGCGGGATCCGGAACGAGCGGCGTGCCGTCGGCGTCCCGCGGGTCGGAAATGGGCGTGGTCCGGCGGGCGGCCCACCACGCCACGGCGACCGGACCGGCGACGATGGCGAATTCCTCGACCCGCTCGGCGATTTCGGGCGGGAGCACGATGCCGAAGTGGGCGAGAATGGCGAGCACCAGCACCACGCCCGAGACGATCAGGGCGCGGGACAGGATGGGATGGCGGGACATGGGCGTACCTCCGGGCGGGTGGGTGGTCACTGGGCGAGGTTGATCAGCACGCCCACCGCGCCGATGGCGAGCGTGCCCACGGTGCCGACCGCCGCCCAGACAGCGCGGGGCGTGACGACCGGGCGGGACTCGACCGCCCGAAGGCGGGTGTCAACCTCGGGGGCGGTCGCCGGGCGTGCCTCCTCGGCGCGAAGGCGAAGCTCGACGTCGTTCAGCCGGCGGGCGTGTTCGTCGAGCTGCGCCCCGTGCTGCGCGGTCACGACGTCGACCTTCCCTTCCAGCCGGGCGAGGATGATCAGCATGGAAGCGGTCCCGTCGTGCGGCGACCCGCCTTCGGGGGTGGCGGTGACGTGCACGGCCATCGTGCCTCCTTACGCGGACATGCGGCGGGCGTGGTCGTCGTTGACGGCCTGCGCGAGCGCGGACCTGAAGCCCTCGTCGCCGGCCAGCGCGGCGGCAACCTGGGCGGCGTCGACCACGACCGGGGCCGGCTGGCGGAGCTGGGCCTGAACCTCGTCGAGCTGGGCCGCGAGACTGGTCAGCGTCGGGTGCATCACAGGCTGCGCGTTGGCAGCGTGGTCCCTGCCGACCGCCAGCCGTAGATACGCCTGCCCGATCGGCTCCCGCCCGTCGAGGCGCGTCAGCGCGGCGTGTACGGCCTTGATCAGCGGCAGCGCGGCGTGCACCTCGGCGAGTTGCCGGGCCTGCGTGGTGTCCATGTCAGGGGCCCCCTTGATAGCGCCAATGTGGACGAGATACCGGCGGAAGACCGGCGTCAAGTCGCGCCCGGCCCTCGTCGCATCACGGAAGAAGCTGATGTGCGTGTGCCAGAGGTGCGAGCTGTCGCCCGACGTCCGGCGGCCGAGGCGGTCCCACCGCCGGACGACCTTCCCGTCCGGCGAATAGATCACCTCGCGAACGTCGCGGGTGTCGGCGGTGCCGGCCGCGCATTGCTTCACCAGCCAAACTGAGAAGGTGTGAAGTGTGTGCGTGCGGCCCAGGGCGTCGCGGTAGCTGAAACTCCCGACGTCGAGCGCAGAGGCGAAGTCGCTCAGCCCCACCCGGTCGCGGGACGACTCGACCACGGAATAGTCGTTGCGGACGACCCGGTCCTCTCCGCAGTGGTAGCCCCCGCGGTGGTCGGCGTCACCCACGATGCCGACCTCTGCCGGTTCGAGGTCGTCAGTGCGGACGCGGGACGTGTCGACGTTCAGGTGGTCGAGCAGTAGCCGCCGCACGGCGAGCAGATTCGACGGGGCGCGCGTCACGCTGGCCTCCTCACTCGAAGACGATCACGGTCAAGGTCGTGTGCGTGGCGTTCACCCGCACGGTCCCGGTGCCGACGGCGCGGCTGGCCTGAAGCTTCATGACGTGCTCGCCGGCCGCGCCGAGCGTGCCGATCGCGAACTGTGCCGCCGACATGCGCGCACCGGTCGTGACGTTCGCGAAGTTGGCAAGCGCGAGCTGCGGGAGCACCGTGCCGGCAGCGTCCAGCCGGACCGTGGCCGTCGCCGAGCCGGTCGCGGTCAGCTCGCAGTCCGCCGACCAGAGCGCGAGGTACATCGCGCCGGGACGAAGCGTGGTCACCGTGACCGCCGCGCCCGTCAGATCGTTGTACGTCGTCGAGGTCAGCGACCGTGCGGAAGTCGACGCGGCGTGGTACTGGGCGGAGGCGAGTCGGCCTTCGGCGAACAGGGCGGGGCCGTCGGCGGTCAACGTGCCGGTCACCGCAGCGTCACCCTCGACGGTCAGGTCTTCGTCGATCGTCGCGCCGGCCTCGACGTAGAGGCCCGAGGGTCCGGCGACCGTCAGGCCGAAGTAGGGGGTCACCGTGACGTAGTCGGCGTTCATGTCGATGGTCCCGTTGAACGACCGCCCGGTCAGGATGATCTCAGCGGCGGTCTCCGGGGTGCCCACCCCGTTGTCGACCTTCGGGCCGCGCAGCACGGTACCGACGTCCGACCCGTCCGGGGCCCGCCAGGTCGCCAGGGCCGCCGGGGTCATGCCCGCGGGGGCGTCGCCGGGCAGCATGGACACCACCGCGCCGTCGACCGGGTCTTCGTAAAGCCGGACGCGGCTACCGTCGGCCCCCTCCATGATGACCTCGCCACCGACCAGGGTCGCGCCCGTGATCGTCTGCCCGTCGATCGCCCCGGCGCTGATCGCGTCCGCCGTCACCGCGCCGGCTGCGAGGGTGTCCGCCGTGACCGAGTTGGCGCGCAGCTTCGGCGTCGAAATCGAGTCGTCAGCGATGTCGGTCTCAGTAATCGACCCCTCGGGGAGGTCGAGGTCGTTCGCGACGATCAGCGCACCCGGGCCCGCGGCGACGGTCGCGCCGTTGTAGGCGGTCAGACCGGCCGTACCGTCGCCCTGGTCCCCGAGTACGACGACCGGGAAGCCGTCAGCGTTGTTGATCGTCAACGCGCCGCCCTCGATCGAGGTACGCGGGGCCTGGGCGGTCCGCTCGACGGCGGACAGCCGGCGGTCGAAGTCTGCGAGCTGGCGGGCGATGGTCTGGGCTGAGGTCACTCGGGCCTCCCGGCGTAGGTGAAGGCGTCGGAACGCCGTAGGGAAAGGGCGGCCCGGTCGTCGCTGGTCATCGACCAGCCCACAATCCGGTGCCAGATTGCGACGTCGCCGAGCCACGGTACGTACGCGCGGATCAGGACGTCGTCCCCCAACGCCCACGAACCGATCGGGGCGTGCGGGTGGTTGGCGACCTCGACGGACTCGATTTCGACCACGTTTCGGCGGGTGGCAAGCTCAGCGCGAGCGAGCGCGGTCAGCCGCTCGGTCGTCGTGATCGTCTTGTCCGTGAACACTGCCGTTCGGCGCAGCCGACCGTCGCGCTCGACAAGGTCCGTGACAACGACCTTTCGGCCTTCGCCCGCGCCGAGACCGTGAATGGCGTTGGCGAACTCGCCCCCGTCGCGTTGGACGACGACCGGGGCGACAATGTTCACGCCCTGCTCGAAAGCCAGGTCGTCGCGTCGCCGGCCCAGACGGGGGTACCCGATCCGTAGCCGGTGGGCGACCTCGTCGCCGGCCCAGGTGTGCTCTTCGGCGAAGTCGAACGGGGTCTCTTGCGCAAGCTTGCCCAGCTCGCTACCACAGTCCGCGGCGTCCCACCACGCGAGCGCGTACGGCTCGGCCGGCTTCGCCGGGGCCGTGCGCTCGGGCGTGCCGCCCGTGAACCGGACGTACGTCCCGGCGTTGTGCGGGGCCGCGCTCGACGACCCGTAGCCGCGGGTCAGGCCCGTCAACGTCTTCCCCGAGCGACCGGCGACGCGGACGGTCTCGGATCCGATCGTGACGAAGTACGGCGCGTCGATCTTGTCGAAGTCGCCGATCGTGAGCAGCGTCAGCGACGTTGCGGACGCCGTTATACCGTCCTTCAGCTTCGCGGCAGCGTTAGGGATGATCTGTGACGCGGGGACCGAAGATTTCGGAACCCAATCGCCCCCGATCTGCACCTCTTGGTATGCCTTCTCGGCAGGCTTCCCGAGGCGAACCGGCGTGGTCGTCGGGTCGATGACCAGCCCGAGGTTTCCGTCTTCGTTCGTCTGGACGTAGGACCAGATCGCGCGGAAGGCGTCCGCCGGGTCGATACCGACGGCCGAGATGTTCCCGCCGAACGGGAGGCCCGCCGGGTACGACGTGAACCCCGACGCCTCGACTGCCCACGCCGCGCCGTTGAACTCAGACCGCACGACGATGCCGCCCCAGCGGATCTCGCCGTCAGCCTCGGCATACAGCAGCGTCCCCCACTCGTCGAGTAAGGGACGCCCGTCCGGCCCGCGCAGCCGGCCCACGTCCGGTGTGACCGTGCCGCGCAGCGACCCGGGCCCGGACAACGCCCAGGTCAGCTCGTCGCGGCTGAGTGGTATGTCCCAATCAAGCCACTCTCCGGTTAGGGCCCGCTGGGCGATGTACCGCCACGTCATTCGGGTACCTCGACGAACTCGATATCGGTCACGATCGTTGTCGCCACGGTGGCGCGCAGGATCGCGGTCCCGGTCGCGCCTCGGTACGTCGTCCGGGCCTGAAGCGCGACATCCTGCGTCGTCCCGCGCATTGCCGACGGCACGGCCAGCGTGTCGGCGGTGACCATCGTCTTGTCGAGGGCGTCGCCCCCAACGACCGAGTTGGTGTCGTACAGGGTCGGCTGACCGTAGAGCGTGCCCAGGCGGACGCGGGTCTCTCCGTTGACCTTGTCCCAAAACGCCAGGCAGCCCGCGATGGTCTGGACAATCCGAACCTGAGTTGCCCAGGTCGGCACCGTGACGGGCTTGACCGCCGCCGACGGCCAGTCAGCGAACGTCGAAAGCGCGATGTCGTGGTTACTGGCTGGCGACGACACGATCAGCCGCCGCTCCCGGCGCGGGTTGGCGACCCGCCGGAGGTCGGTGATCATCGCCTGCGTGACCGTGCCGGTCGACGCCGGGAGGTCGATCCGTGCGAGCGCGATTGCGCTGTACCCGAGGCCCAGGGCGTCGACAGTGGTCGTGCCTGCGGGTACGCCCGAGATGACGCGCGGGAAGATGTACGGGCCGGCGGTCACGTCCGGGGGTTCCGACCAGGGCTCGCCCGGCATGAACGGGTCCTCGACGCGGGCAACGATCAGGTCCGACCGACCCGCGCCCGAGCCGGTCGACCCGATCTCGACGAGGGATTCGGACGGGGCCCGACCGCCGTAAGCCTGGTACGCGCCGCCCACCGCGCGGGAGTTGATCGCGCACGCACCAGGCATGACCCGGACGGACGTGCCCGGCACGTCGAGCGCTTTCACCGCGAGGTCGCCTGCGGCCATGACGCCCTCGTTACCTCGGAAGGCCGAATAGGCGATCATCCGGGCGACCTCGGGCGAGTGTTCAGCGCCGCCGCCGATGAACCACGGAACAGGATCGAACGCCACGTTTACACGCTCCTAAGGGGACGGATACGACTCGCGCCAGGCGAAGCGAACGGAAGAGGTGCCGGTTTCGTCGGTGCCGCGGTACGCGACCTCGTGTGACCCGGGCGGGAGACCCATCGCGGCCAGCCGCGGCGACGTGCGCGAGAGCGCGCCGGCCAGCGACCCGCCGCCGTTCAGCAGCACGGACCGCGACCACGGCCGAGGGTCGACCGTGACCGAGCGGTCGTACGCGAGCGTCGTGCGCAGCTCCAACCGCCAGAGGCCCAGCACCTCGACCACGGGATTCGTGACCGGGCCCTGAATAGTCAGGACCGGCCAGGCGTCCAGCTCGCCCCCGATGTCGAGCACCGCCGAACGATCCGACGTGCCCGTGGTCGTCAGCGGCGCGGCGAGGGCCCCCGTCAGCCCGCCGCCCAGGGGCGGGGCGAGGCCGATCGTGCGGGAGTCCTCGGCGGGGCCGTAGAACACGTCGTCGACCGCCGCAAAGTCGCAACCGACGAGGGCCACGCCCTCGCTGATCTCGGCTTCGCTCGATGCGAACCGGCGGGGGCGACCGAAGACGACCCGCTCGCGGCCCGCGTGGCGCATTGCCAGCTCAGCGACCGCGCCGGGCGACCGGCGGACAGCGTCCCCGCGCCACGCCCGCGCCAGGTCGGCCAACGTCGACCGGGCGTCAGCCTCGTCGGCACCGAAGACGCCCAGCTCGAACGTGATCGACCGGCCCCCGCGGAAGTCCGAGCCGAAGGCCCGGCCATCCTCTCGGGGCCGGTCGGCGTCGTCGGCCCGGGTCTCGACGTCGCCCAGGTCCGGGGCCACCATGTTGACGACCGGTAGGTCAGCAGGGCCCCACGTCAGCGAGACCCCGGGGTACGTCAGCGACCACTCGCCGTCACGCATAGACACCCCCTCGGCTAATGCGCCGAAGCGCCCAGGTGACCTCGTCGAGTTGGTCGCGGACCCGCTCGCCCGACGGGGCGAGGGTCAGAGACCCGATCAGCGGGGCCGCGCCGGGAGCGCCGCCCGCGCGTGCCGTAACCGCACCAACGTTGACCGTCGCGGCGTCGGGGACCTTCGTCAGCGCGGCGACGGCCTTCGTCACCGCGCCGGCCCGCTGGCCGATGCCCCGTGCCATGCCGTCGGACACGTTCCGGCCGAGGGCCATGAACACCCGCGAAGGGGAGCGGATCCCGAGGGCTTTCGCTACGTAGTCGGGCAGCGCGTTCGTGATGGTGTCACGAACTGCCGCGATGATCCGGCCAGCGCCGGCCCGGATACCGTTGATGAAGCCACCGATGACGTCGCCCGCGATGGAGCGAAAACGGCCGATCAGCTCACGGACCGGCGCGAGTAGGCGGGTCGCCATGTTGCGGACGGCGCTGACGACCCGCGCCGCGCCGGACGTCACCGCGGACACGCCGCGGGAGAACATCGACCGGAAGAACCCGACCACCCGCGCGACCAGCCCTGAAACGGCGCTGATCATCCGCCCACGCAGCAACAGCGCACGTGCCAGCAGCGTGTTAACCCACGACAGCGCCCAGCCCTTGATCTTGCTGAACATGCCGGCAAACCAGCCGCCCAGCTTGCCGAGCAGGCCCTTAGCGACCCCCCCGAGCCGGCCGACAATCAGGATGTTGAACGCGCCGACGATCGCGGACCAGACGCCCGAGGCGATCGTCTTCACGCCCTCCCACATCTTGCCCCAGTCGCCGGTAAAGATGCCGGCCAGGAGGGTGAACAGCCCTCGGATGATCCGGACCGCGCCCGTGATCACGCCGACGATGCCGCCGAACACGCCCTTGACGACCCCGAGGACGACCGAGCCGAGGCCCAGCTTCGTCCAGAGGAAACCGAACACGTCGGCTACGCCGCTGATGATCGGGGAGAGGTTCCCCAACACGGACCGAACGGTCTCGCCCCACTCGCGGAACAGCGGCATGGCCTTCGCGCCCAGCTCGGCGAAGAACGGCTGAAGCTGGGAGCGCCACACACCCCCGATCCGCCCGCCGACCTCGCGGAACGTCGCGCCAAGCTGCGACAGCGGCTCGCGCAGCGTGGCGAAGTAGCCGCGCAGCCGGTCAAACACACCGCTGCCCTTGACCGCACCAAAGAGGCTGGTCACGGCGTCACGCACCCGGGCGAACGCCGGGGCGACAGCCGCCTTGATCTGCCGCCCAACCTCGACCAACTGGAAGAAGCGACGGGTCAGGGACACGAGGTGCCGGGCCAGCCCCGGGAGCCAGTCCTGAAGGCCGCGGAACACCCCGCCGAGGAACCGACCCGCCTCGGGCGCGGCCTCGGCGAGCGTGGCGAACATGCCGCCCAGGCCCTTACCGAGCGCGCCGAAGTCCAGGCCCTCGAACACCGGGGCCATGGCCTTGACCGCCGCGGTCAGGCCCGGCATGAGGTTCTTCGCCATGTCGGCCAGCGACGGAGCCAGGATGTCGACCAGGGGGGCCGCAGCCCTCCCCAGACCCTTGAACTCAGGCGCGAGGCCCTTCATCGTGTCGCCGAAGGTCTTCGCCGCGCGGATCAGCGGGGCCTCGAACGGCTGCGCGAAACCCGAGAGGGCCGTCTTCGCGGTCGACGCGAACCCCGCCCACGCTTGCTTCACGGCCGGGTCGCGGACCGCCAGCGCGACGCCAGCGGCCACCACCCCGCCACCGACAGCGGCGAGCAGGCCCGCCGTCAGGGCAGCGCCGAGAACCGTGCCCGCGGCGGCGACGATCGCCAGAATGGGGCCCGCCTTGAACGCCAGCGAGAACGCCGACGTCACGCCGGACGAGAGGACACCCCCGAAGCCCCCGACGAAGTTCCGCGCGGCCGTCAGACCGCCGCCGCGGGTGCTGCCGTCGGCAGACCGGGCGAAGGCCCGTCCGAAGACGGACCCGCCCTCGACACCAGCGGTGGTGAGGGGTTGCTTCAGCTCACGCCGGGTGTTCTTCCCGAAGTTCTTCGCGCTCGGAATGAGTTGGATCGTCGCCCAACCGACGCGGGTACTCATGGTGTCTCGCTCTCTGCTGGGCGATTCGCTCGCGCTGCGCCTTCAGGCGCGCGATGACTCCGGACGCAGCCGGCTTCGCGACGGCGGTCGGGCGCAGGGGATGCGGCTCGCCGGTCAGCGCGCCGTACACGTCGGCCAGCAACGCGACGACCGGGTCAGCGCCGAACGTGACGCCGTGGTCAGCGGCCCAGGTCGCCGACCCGGGCGGTAGGTGTTCGACGTAGACGCCCAGCTCGCGCCAGGTCAGCCCGCCGCGCCAGAGGTCCGCCAGCCGGACGCCGTAATACCGACGAAGGTCGGCTTCCAGCGCCCGGCGGCGGTCACGGTCACGCAGTAGCGCGGCGAGCTGCGTCAGTTTGGGACGTCGGCCGCCGTCTGAATTGCGTCGAACAGCCCGCGCAGGTCCGCGAGGGTGCGCTTCGCGCCGGCCGGCTTGAACTTCCGGTACTGGGCCTCGCCGATCAGCAGCCGGACGCAGGTCACGATGTTCCCGGCCTCGTACGCCTCCATGGCGTCCACGTCCCACTCGTCGGTCGGTGCGACGCTGTAGGTCTCACCCGCGTACTCGAAGGTGATCGGCTGGCCGGTTGCCTCGGCCTGGGCAGGGTTGGACACGGGGTCTCCTCGGGGAGTTGACGCGGACGGCGCGGAAGAGGGCCCCGAGACCGTCCGCGCGGCGGTCCCGGGGCCCGGGTGGATCAGCGGTGAACGTTCAACGTCACACGACGGTGCCGGAAAGCTCCGTGTAGAGCGTCCCGTCGGCCTCGGGGTAGAGGGTCACGAGGAACGACGTCGCGGTCAGGTCGGTCTCGTTTTCCTTGACCTCGCCGTCGACATCGGCGGTCGCGCGGTCGACCCACCGGCGCTTCACCTTGTCGCCGTCACGCAGCTCGAAGCCGATCGCGAAGTCTGCCGACTGCGGCACCTTCACGACGGACGTGGTAACCCCGTCCGTCGTGGTCCGCGAGCTGCCGGGGTTCGCCAGCTCGAAGACGACGTCGTTGTCTTCGAGGGCCACGAACTTGACGGTTCGCTTGTGCTTCGACCGGGTCTTACGGACGAGGATGCCGCCCCAGGCGTAATGCTCGGACTCGTCCATGTCGCGCTCCCAGGTGAACCCCTCCTCACCGTCGAGGAGACCGGCGACCTCCCAGTCCACCCCCCACGGGGTCGTGAGGTCGGCGGGGCCGGCGGTGCCCACCGGAGCGATGAAAACGTCAGCGCCGGCCCACTGACCGGCGTTCGTCGGGTCGCCCGCCATCGGGCCTCCTTACGTGGCGCGCGGACGCAGCCGCGCGGAAACAGTGAATGAGCAGAGGGGGCGGCCCGTGTCCGGGTCGTCAGTCGGTAGGGGGCCGGTCAGCGGTCCGAAACCGTGCACGTCGGCGTTGCCTTCATGGGCCATCAGCGAGGCGTGGGCGTTAGCCGCCAGGTCGTACCCTGCGGCGTCGCTCTCGGCCCAGACCGTGACCCGGACCGTCGCCCGCTGACTAACCCGCAGGCGGCTGAAGGTGCCGTCACAGGACACCCGGGCGTACGGCAGGGCCGGGACGTCGCCCTGTGCGAAGTCGTCGAGGCGCTTCGTGCCGAAGGTCACCGCGGGGAAGGCACCCCGCAGGACCGCCAGCGTCGCGGTACGCGGGTCAGGGTGACGGATCATCAGGCGTCGTCCGCCGTCCGCTCGGTCACTTCCAGCCCGACCGAAGCGGCAGCCTGGGCCAGCGCCCCATACTTCGCCTCGACGGCCAGCCCGCCCGCGTGGGCGATCGTCACCGCGCCGGCCTCACGGTCGGTCTGGTAACGGTCGGACTCGACCGGCATCCGATGGCGGACCACCGATTGATGTGTGGCGGCCTGGGCAGCGACCGCCGAGGTCGCGCCGTCGATCAGCGCGCCGACACCCGCGCTCTTCAGGATCTCGCGCACGCCGTCATAGTCGATTCTGACCTTCACGGGCGGTCACCTCCGTCTGAGTTGGACGCTGACGCGCGTCATGACCTCGCGCGTGGGCGACCGCAGCCGCTTCGGGTCGCCTTCGACGTCGTACGTCTCGGCCCCGATCACGAGGCGGTCGCCGCGCTCGACGTCCGCGCCGGGCGGCATGAACACCGCCGACCCGGACAGGAACCCCCGCAGCGTCGCGACGGGGGCGTGAGGGCCCGCGCCCGGGTTGCCGTACTCGTCGGCGGTCGTCTGCCGCAGCACGGTCACGGTGTCGGGGTAGTTCACTCGACCACCGCCAGCGGGAAGGGCTCGGGTGCGTCGGGGTTCACGTACGCCGACGGCGTCCGGACCGTGTAAACGCCTGAGCCAGCCAGCTTCCCGGCAGCCCGGCGGACTATCGCCACCTCGGCCGACGTCAGGTAGCCCGACGTCGCCTCCCGGGCGTACTGGTAGCTGTACTCGCCGACGGACTCGCCGGAGTAGCCGTCAGGGTTGCGGTAGGCCCGCAGGGCAGCGCCGAGGACGACCGTCAGCACCACGGCGGGGGCCGTGACCGTGACGCCGTCCTCGGCGAGCCAGTCGGTACCGGCCTCGGCCCGGACGAGGGTGGACGCATCTTCCAGCGCCACCCCCGCCCGGACGAGGTCCGACCCGGCCAGCGTGCCCGGGGCCAGCCCTAGCCGCCGCTCAAGCTCAGCGACCGGGGCGAGCGGGGGCAGGGACATAGGGCTACCCCGATCAGGCCGGGTCGGTCGAAGTCAGCACACGCAGCGCCGGGGTCACCAGCGAGGTCGTGCCGTCCGCGGCCAGCCGCTTGACCTGCATGGCCTTCGCACCGATGTAGGTCTGGAAGACCGACCGGTCCTTCAGGACCTGGGAGTCGTAGTCCTTCACCCAGGTCATCGCGAAGCCGTTCGCGGCCTCGGACGCCGAGAAGGCCGCGCCGTCCGGCGGGAACGGGGCCCGGATTGCCAGCGTGAAGGAATCGCGGCCGTAGAACACGATCTCGTCATCCGCCAGGCGGTTGTTCTCCATCGTGTTGAACCCGCGCACGCGCCGGACCTCGGCGTTGACCAGGGCGTCGCTCGACCCCGACTGCGAGGCGTCCGTGAAGGCGCTCGCGTCGACCAGCTCGGCGTACACGCCGGTCCCGACCGCGGCCCACAGACCGTTCGGGGACAGACCCAGGTCCCGCAGGACCTTCCGCGCCTGCGTGAACAGGAGCTGCGGCTTCGTCGGGTCGTACGCGAGACCGGTCGACTCGGGCAGGGCCTGCATGGTCTCGACCGCGAAGTTCTCGATATCCTCGACCATGCCGCGGATCTGCGGCGCGACGACCTGACGCGCGAAGTTCTCGATATCCATGCGCATCTGGACGTCCGAGACGTCGACCGCGCTGTAGACGTGGTGGGTCATCTCGACCGGCGTGGTGTCCTCGGTGATCGTGTCGACCGTGATCGCGGTACCGTCCGCCGACAGCAGCCGCCGCCGGGCGTTCAGGGTCGCCGGGACGCGGACGTTCACGACGGTGCCCTTACCGCCGCCGAAGTTGTCTTCGTAGTCGCGGTTGAAGGTACCGGCGGTGCCCAGGTCGTCGCGGACCAGCGCGATCGCGGTCTGCAACACCTGCTCGGGAATGACGAAATCGTGAGGCATTTAGCCCCTCCCAGGGGTCAGTAGCGCCGCGCCTTCCGGGCAACGGCGTCGGGGTCGAAAGCGGGGGTGGCGTCGTTCGGCGCTCGGCCCGACGCGGGCGCGGGTCGCGGCAGGCCCGGGAGCGGACTCGGGGCCGGCTGCGCTGCACCGAGACCCGCAGCCAGCGCATCCGCGCTCGCCTTGATCTCCTCGGGCGTCGAACCGGTGACGAAGCCCGCGAGGGCCGCCGGAATCCCCGCCTCTGCGATGGCCGCACGCTTCGCAGCCTCGACAGCCGCGGTCCGCGTCTGCTCCATCTGCGCCGTGAGCGCGTCGAGCTGCGTCTTCAGCTCGGCGACCTCGGGGCCGGGAGCGGCCTCGGTCCGGCGTGCCTTCACCTCGGCCAGCTCGGCGCGAAGGTTGGCGATCAACGACGCGGCGCGTGCCTCGTCGTACGGTCCGTCCCACCGCGGCGCGGCCGGCGGGGAGGCCGGGGGCGCGGGAGCGGGGGCAGGGGCGGGCGGTGCGGCGGGAGCCGGGGGCGTGGTGCCGGGAACCTCGTCGGGCATGGTGGGTCGACCTCCTGGGCCGGTAGAGAGGGCGCGGGGCCTGCCCGCGTGAGCGCTCGCGGAGCGAGCTAGGAGCGGCGCGCTTCGAGCGCGCGACGGAAGGCGTTGACCGCGTCCCTGCCGGACAGGCCAGCGGTCGCGTCCTTCCAAAGGGCCGCGTACTCCCGGGCCTGTCCCGGCCACGGGTCGCTACGGCGATACACGGGCGCGACCACACAGCCGCACCCGTCGTGATACGGGTCGTCCTCGCCGGCCGTCTGCGCGGTCTTGTAGGCCGGGCCGCGGCTGGCGAGCATCGCGCAGAAATAGCAGGGGTCGCCGTCGGTGACCCGTGCCCAGCCGAGCGCCAGCCGATCGCGCCCGGAGGTGCCTCGGACCGTGTCTCGACCTGCGCTGGTGACGTGCCGGATAGTGGCGCGCTCGGTTGCAGACCGACCCCCCGCCGCCGCCTGGGCGGGCGAAGCGCCACGCGCAACCATCCGCTTCACGCGGACCGGGCCCGTCACGAGCAGCGACGTCCACAGCCGCGCCCGCGGGATCGCGCCTGCGTATGCCAGCGCCGGAACCTCGTCGAACACCCGCAGCGCTTCGCGATGCGCGATGTAGAACGATCCGGCCAGCAGCACCGACGACCGCCGCGCCTGCGCGATGATCTCGGCTACTGCCTCGGCGTACACGGGGAACGTCGCGTCAAGGCGAAGCGGGTCGAGCAGCGTTTCGTACGCCACCGTGACCCGCGCCGCCGCCTCCCCGCTGAGCTGCGACTGAAGGCGGCGGTACTCGTCTGCGACCTGCTCAGCCGTTGGCATCGGCGGCCCCGGCGTCGCCCGGCGCGGGCTCGGACCGGCGCGCGAGCTGCGCGGCGAGCTGCGTCAGGCCGTCGGATGACTTCGCCATCTCGCGCCAGCGGACGACGTCCTGATCCGTGACCCCCGGGATACGCTCCCAGGCGGCCTCGGCCGGGACAGCCAGCATCGTGACCATCTTGCCGAGAGCGTCGACCGCCGCGGCCATGCTGCGCGCCTCGGTGTCGCGCCAGCGGACCTGTGCGGAGTCGTCCCGCGCGGCCTCGGCGTCGCCGGCTGCGAGCGCGGCAAGCCGTAGCGTCTGTTCCCACGACTCGCCGAAGATCGTTTCGTACTCGCCGATCTTGCGCTGCGTTGCGGCCTCGGCCGCCGCCAGCGCGTCAGCCGAGAGGTTGACGAGGTCGCCGAGCAGGACGTGAGGGCTGAGCTGAGCGATAGCCGCCAGCGTCCGCACGCCGGACCCGTAGGTTTCGAGGTGCCCAGTTACGTCGGTCTGATCGAACGACCCGAACTTAGCTTCGTGGTTGTCCGTGACCCACAGTCGGTCAACCGCAGCCTGAAAGGGCTCGACGGGCTGGCCGTACAGCGGCGAATCCTCGTCGTCGACCGTCGGGATAGCCAGGCCCGTTGCCCAACGCTGTCGGAAGCTCGCGTACTGAAGTGCGATCAGCAGCGAGAACACCGCTTCGTTGATCCGGTCCTGAAGGACAATCAACGGCTCGACGATGCCGCGGTTTTCCCCGTCGAGGCGGTCGCGGAAGCGGACCAGTGGCGTCACGCCCAACCCATGCGGGTCCGAGCTGACGACCGTCAACTTCCCGCCGTCTTTCGGCAGCGCCAGCCTGTGCACAGCCCCGCTGTCGTACAGGTCGAATAGCTGGGCCCCGCCGGTCGTCTGCCGCAACTTGTGGATGCCGTGAAGCGGCCACTCGTCGCCGTCGTCCTCGTACCGCGCGAACGTGTCGAGCGCGGGCAGGGGGCGGATGCTCGGGGCCACCCCGGCGCTCGGCAGGACGCGCGTGTACGCAGCGCCGAAGTCGAGCGCGCCGCGATGCGCGATGGTCTGCCGGGCGTCGAGGCGGTTCGCCTGCCAGTACGACCAGGGGCGGGCGTTCTCCGTGCTCTTCGCGGCCCGGAAGCCGTCCACGAAGAGGCCCTTCACATACGTTTCGCTGATCAGGGGTAGCCAGTTCGTGACGCTCTTGCGCGCCAGCTCGCGGTACTCCTGACGGGCCCCGCGCGGGGCGTACGGGAGGTCATGGTCACCGCGCAGGTAGCGCGCGACCCGCCCTGCCCCCTTCCGAGGGTTGTCGGTTGCGGCCTTGTGCTCCCCGATTAGCTCTTCGGCGAGGCCGACGACACTGCCGTCAGTCGGCATAGACGGGCCCCCTTCCGAGGCGTGTAAACGGGGATCAGAAACCGAGCAGGCGGCCGGTCGGCTTGCGCCGCTTCGCGAGCACGCCGTCAGCGATCACACGGGAACGCGCCATCACCGCGAGGAGAAGCGCGGCCAGCGCATCGACCTTCTTCGGGGACTCGCGCGTCTCTTTGCCGAAACTGACGCCCCACCGATTCGGCCGGCGGCGAGCGTTCAGGACGTGTCGACGTAGGCGCGGCTCACCGTCGTGCGGCACTTCGCCGTCGATGAAGGCGCGGTGAAGTGCCTCGACCGCCCGGACCGTGTCGCCCTGGTGCGAACGCATGTCCCACGCAATCGTGTGCTTCGTCGTGGCCTTAACGAGGAGGCGTTCCCCGTGAAGCTCGCGCCAGCGATCGACGTCGGTCTCCCAGTACGCGACGTCCGAGAAGAACCCAACGACGTCCAACGTCGCGAAAGCGTGATCGACCACGCCGCGCACGTCGTCCTGATTGACTTCCCAGCCGACGCCGGACGGGCCCTCGGGTTTCTCCCAGAGGCCCAGCAGGAACGCCGCGCCGTCGGACATGCGGACCGCAACCAGTGCGGTTGAGTCGTCCGTACGCCCGCCGTCGAAGCCGAGCGTCACCGTGTCGGCGCTGCGCCACTTCCCGGGCTCGCTGCGCTTCAGCGGGACCAGGTCGCCGCGAAGATTCGCGTCGTACTCATGCGGCGCGAGCCAGCTATCGGCGGCAGCAACGATTTGGTTCAGGTAGAACCGCCGGGCCTCCTCGGGCGGCGTCGCCGGGTCGTACACCTCCTCGGCGATCCGTTCGAGGTCGACCCAGAGCGAGTCGCCGTACGCCATAGCGAGGCCGTCCATTAGGGCGTCGCGGTCGCTCAGGTCGATATGCCCCGGGGCCTCGCGGGAGTCGTACAGAATGCCGGTCGCGCGGGTGCGCTTTTCCTTCATCGCGAGATACGCGAGATAGGAAATCTCGGCGACGCTGTCTTGCCCCGGCGCGTGCGCGTTCGTGGTCTCGATTGCACGTGCCATACCGTCGCGGGACTTCGCCAGGTTGCGCCGGATCACGCGGGCGAGGGCGTAACCACCGTTTGACTCGGTCCAATGGTGGGTCTCGTCCATGATCGCGAAGGACGGACGAGCGCCTTCCTGCGTCGAGCTGGACGCGGTAACCGGCATGATCTTTCCGCCCGAGGGCGTGAAGATCCGGGTCTTCCCGATGTCCAGACCTTCGGCCTCGACCAGGGGCGATTGCTCGACCATGGCGCGAATCGCGGCCATGGTGTTTTCAGTCTGCGTCTCGCTGACGCCCGCAATGACAATCCAGGGCGCGGGGTGCGGCTTGCCGACGGGCTCGAAGTCCCGGCGGGGGTCTTCATTGCGGCCGGCGGACTCCCAGTGCGAGAAGCGGACCGGGCCGCACAATTCGGCCAGCGCCAATGCCCCGAGAAATGGCGACTTCCCCCACCCTTTTGCCCTGCGCAATACCGCGCGGCGGTAGACGAAGCGCCCGCGGTCGTCGACCGCATAGAACCAAAGGACGAAGTTCAGTTGCTCGCGCGTCAGCCGGTACGGCTCGCCCGCCTCGTCGCCGTCGGGCTGAAGTAGCCAGCCCTCGACCCACTCGACGACGCCCCACCCGAGCGTTTTCACGCTGCCGTCGAGCGGGAACGCCTCGACCGTCGTCAGGGCGTGCGCGGCGACAGCCTTCCGGGCCTCCTCGGTGGCGAGGCGCTTCAGCTCTTCCAACTCGGCGGCGCGGGCGACCTCGGCGATCACGCGAGCCGATCGCGCAGCGCGGCGCGACGCTCAGCGAGGGACGAGACGCCCGCCGGAAGGTCGCCCTCGGCGGTCTCGTCGCCGGACTCGACTCGCATCCGGGCGCGCATCCGGTCGACGACCGTCGCGCCTAGGCGCTCTTCGTTCATCCGGATTTCTGACAGTGCAGCCGCCGACGGGCGACGCCAGTAGGCGTCAACGATCGGTGCGAGGGTCGCCAGGCGCAGCCAGTCCGTCGCGATGAACACCGCAGCCTGCGGCGAGCGCCGCCAGGTGTCGAACCACGCGACGGTCTCGGGGCGAAACTCACGGCCGGCGGTCAGCGTCGCCAGCTCGGGGCCGCGGACCACGTCATCGTCCGGAAGGATGGTCTCGCCGTGCGTCGGGGCGTTGCGCCGACGGCGCGCGGCGTCGGACTTCGGGGCGTGCATGGTGCCGCGGGCCACGGGCGGACCTCCTTTCAGGCGTAGGGGTAGTTGTCGGACGCCTCTCCCACCTCGGCGGGAACGCACCTTCGGCCCTGCTCGGCCGTTTCTCCCGCTGGCGCTTTCGGCCGTGCGGTTTCCCCGTGGTCAGAGCGAGGCGTCCGGGTCAGCTCAGGGCGGCGACGATCGCGGCGAAGACGGCGTCCTTCTCGCGCTGGCTCTGCGGAAGGTCGGCGTACGGGATCAGGCACGGGTGAGTGCGCGCGTCGGCGTCCTTCACGGGGCCAAACGTCCAGCCCTCGGCGCGCTTGAACTCGCACCACGCCTCGTGAAGCTGCGCGGGGGTCGCGCCGGCCTGGGCCTGACGGACACCGTCGACCGCCGAGGCGCGCTGCCAGTGCGGCGCGTCGTCCCACGCGGGCGACGGGGCCGGGTCACCTTCGAGTACCTGAAGAGCGCGGTTCGCTTCGTGACAGACGCGGGCGATCTCGACGGAGGTCAAGCCGGACATTGATACTCCTCAAAGTAAGCGTGACGCTGCGTGAATTGGCTACGCCCAGTCACGACCTCTATGCCCGTACGCAGCCCGAGGCGCTATGCCGCTTCGGTGAGCAGGGGATCCGGGCGGGGGCCACCCCCCCCCCCCAGGGGTTACGCAGCGTTACAACACTCAGAGTGAGCCAGGATGACGCTCGGGCTTGCGCGCTCGTTTCGGTCGCGGCTGTCGCGCCTGGGCGGCCTCGCCTGCGGTCTTGCGTGCGTGGCAATGCGCGCACAGCGCTTGTAGGTTGCTCAGGTCGTGGTCATCGCCACGCTGTATGTGGTCCACCTGCGACGCAGGCTCACCACACAGAGCGCCTGTGCTGAAGCGCTGCCTACAGCGGTAGCCGTCACGCCGTAGTACCCGCACTCTGCGCAGGGCCCAGTCATGCGGAAGGCGGGCCCTTCGGTCTGACCCCTCCCAGGCCAAAGCGACCCCCCAGGTAGAAAGAGACACCCCCGGGTGCGCATCCACCTCCCCGGGCTGAAGCCACAGGGCAGGGCGCACGCCGGGGGCGTGGTTTAGAAGCACAGCAACCCCGCCTCCGAGCCTGCCCCCAGGGGCGCGCAGGTCGTCGGAAAGCGGGGTGCGTGCGGTCGAGGTGGGGAGACTGATCTCCCCCTCTACATAGGTAGTGGGCCGGGACCCGGAGACGCGCGGCTGCGGCGAGCACGGGCGCTGTCGCAGCCGCGGCACGTGCGCCTCAGCCCATCGCCGGCTGCGGCGTCCTCGGCGAACGCACGCGCCGGCAACTCGACCTCGCACGCCGGGCAGCGCTTGAACGGCCGCGCCGCACGGGCCTTTCGTAGGTCGCGCTGTCGGCGGACACGGGCCGCGAACTCGTCCGGGTCGACGCCGTGGCGCTCGGCCAGCGAGCGCGCGAGGTCGGAGAGGGGGTCCGACATGGGAGTGCCTTTCACGACGAGAGGGCCCGCCCAGCGCGCAGCCGGGCGGGCCCTCGGTAGGGGGGTTGGGTCAGTCGGACGGTACGGACGGCGTGCCGCGCATCATGCCGACAACGCCGGACACGAGGCCCACGACGAGAACCGCGGGGCCGTAGCCGATGGTCGGCAGGTCGGGCAACCACTCGCTGCGGATCACACCGACGGTCAGCATGAACAGCCAGCCGAGCACCGCCGCCCAGGCCAGCGCGGCGAGGGCACCAGCAACGAAGTTTTTCACAGCGTCTCCTAGGGGTCAGGCGGGCGACGGAAGGTCAGCGAGGCCGAACAGCAGCGGTCCGTTCCCGCCGTCCGCCTCGTCCGCGGCGTCGAGGATGCCGGCCGCGAACCGCCGGGCGTCGGCGGTCGTCAGGATCACCAGGCCGCCGCCGGTCGTGCCGCTGGCGACGGAAAGCCGGACCGACGGGCCGTGCACGGCAGAAACGCCGCCCTGAACGGTCGCCTTGTCCGTCGGGGTGTCCGCGCAGGCGACCTCCCGCTTCGGGCCCAGCGGACCGGGGTCGCGGGTGTCCTCGGCCGGCTGCGGGTCGGCGTTCTCCAACATCCACGCCGCCGTGTCGAGCGCGACCCGCGCCATGTCGTCGGCGGGGGCGTGGTTGCCGAACGAAACGGCGAACTCGCGGCCCTTGGCAAGAGCCTCTTCGGGGGTCATGGTCACGGGGTCTCCTTCAGGCAGGACGAACAGACGGCAGACCAGGGCGGGAGCGAACGACTGCAGGGGACGCACTTCCCGAGACCGACATAGCGAGCGGCGGCGTACAGCACGGTGAAGGCCAGGGCCACACCGCCGAGAGCGGCGAGGGCGTCGGGGATCACTAGGCGCGGCCTTCGAGCTTGTCGACGAAGCGCCGGAACGCCCCGCTGATCTCCCCGTCCACGAACGACCCACTTACGCCGTAGTAGTCGGCCACCTCCCGCGCCGCCTGGGCGACGTCGACCGCCGCCGGGGTCGGCTGCGGGTCGTCGATCGGAACGAGGTACTTCGGGTCGACGTAGCGTGTGATCAGCGGGTTACCGCCGTGCCGTCCGTCGAGCGGAGTGACCGGCGCGTCGCCGTCGTCGTCCAGCGGGGCGGCCACCCGGACGCGGGTCGTGCCCTCGCTCGCGACCGTGGTCCGACCCCCGTCGCGGTACCGCGAGTCCGGCAACAGCCGGTACTCCCGGCCGACCTCGACCAGCGTCCGCGCGGGGTTCGGGGCCGGCTTCGGCTCGTCGCCGAGAACGGCGGTCAGGTGGTCACGGAGCTTCACGACCTCCGCGCGCGGGAAGCCGTGCCCGAAGATCGAGAGGTCTCCGTCGTCGTCGAAGTTGTGTGCCGCGAAGCGATCGACACCCCGGTAGTCCTCGAAAGTCGCCATCAGAACAACCCCCCAGTCAGAAAGTGCACACTCAGCCAGCCCACGAAGGCCAGCAACACGAACCGCCGCAGCCGAACCCACCCCGTGACCACACGCTCAGGCTCGCCGGGCTTACGCCGGGCGGTGCCGAACCACAGCCACACGTGTTCGCTGAGCGTGTCCCCGTCGCGCGAGTTGAACAGTGCCGCCAGCTCGACGACCGCGAAGCACGCGAACCACACCAGCCACGCGGCGGCCCAGTTGCCCAGCCCGAAGGCCAGCCCGCCGACGGTGCCCAGGAGCGCACCGCCGACGGCGTAGGGGAGGAGGCGCTTCACGACTCGGTCCCGGCCAGGAACTCGGCGACGCGGACGAGGTCGTACGTGTCGCTGCCCGGCTTGACGTACTCCCGGGCCTTGTCGAGCGCCGCGACCCGCGCCGGGTCGAACTGGCCGACGGTCGTCACGGCCGGGAGCGTGTACAGCCGTCCCGGGTCCGCCGCCGGGACCGGGTCCGCCTCGGCCGGGTCGAACGCCTTCAGCGCCGCCCGCAGCCGGGTCACGCCATCCGGGGTCAGGTTGACGGCGGGCGCGTTGTCCTCGTCGGCGTTGATCACCAGTTGTAGCGGCTCGCCGGGGTTGGTCCGCGTGTAAACGGTCAGGGTGTCGTCGTCGGGGTCGACGTAGTCGAGCACCGCCGAGCCGTCCGCGACCGCCGCCGACGCAGCGCGGCGAGCGCCGTGCGGGGCCAGCGCGTCGCGCAGGCGGTCGACGTCGGCGGGGGTGAGGTGCACGCCGACGGAACTCGCGCCGAAGCGCGGACGCACGAGTGCGAAAAGAGCGCGCCCCGCCGGGCGCTGTATCACCAGCCGGTCGCCGCAGCTGTCGGCGTGGTCGAAGACCTGAGTCAAGGCCCCTCCTCGGGTTGTGTCTTGCGTGGACACAAGGGGAGTGGGCCAGCGCAGGCCGAGGTGTTCACCGCGCGGGCAAAGAAAAAGCCCGCCCCCGGGCGGGGACGGGCTTTCTCAGTGAGGGGTTACGGGCGGCGCAGCACGGAGGTACGGGTGTACCACCCCGCGTCGGGCCGCGTGGCGGACGCCGCGCGCACCTGACGGGAACCGTCGCGCGGGTCCACGCGCTCGCTGATGTAGGTCAGCCGGACACGCTCGCCCGTGCGGAAACCATCGGCGTACACCCCGCCCTCCGTCACGATCGCCTCGTCACCCACCGCCCAGGGCCGCTCGGCGGCCGGGATCGGGTCGCCCAGGAACTCGCGGCTGACGTACTGGCGCTTACCGGTACCGGGGTTGAACTCGGTGCCGGACCCGTTGACGTTGCTGACGATGAAGTTGCCACCCGGGTAGCTGGGAACCTCCTCGACCTTGACCCGGGTCACGTCCGGCTTGAAGTACACGCCGCCCCCGTGCTCGGTCTCCGCCCCCGGCTTCAGCTCGACGACGTCACCCACCTTCAGCGCGGCCGGGGCGGACGGCGTCGCGGTCTCGGCCGGCAACGTCAGCGCCACGTCCGACGGGCGGACGTGCGCCCGCACGAGCGCGCCGTCACGCATCGCGTGAATGACGTAGCCGCGGGTCGCGTCGTCGTCGGACAGCTCGACCACGACCGCCGGGGTACCCTTCGCCAGCCGGGCCGGCGTGCCCGCCCAGCCGCGGGCGTCGTCCGTGACGATCACGACCGGCGTGCCCGCGGCGAAGACCGGCGCGGGGGCGGGAGCCGGGGCCGCGTCCTTCACGTCGAGCGTGAGGAACTTCGGCAGCATGTACCGCTCCACGCCCGGGTGCGCCCCGTCGAGGAACTTCACCTGTACGTCGCCGTCCGAGTCGACACCCGCGGTGACCTCGCCCAGCGTTGCGCCGTACAGGGCCGGCGTGTCGCCGAACGCGTCCACGGCCCCGGACGCGATCCGCACCCGGTCACCCCGCTTCGGCGACCACCCGGCCAGCCCGTACCGCTCCACCAGCCACGCGCCCAGCTCACGGACCGCCGCCGGGGCGAGGTCGATGTAGACGCTCTTCGAGTCGATACCGAAGAACGTGTGACCCTCGCCCCCGTCCCGCCAGCTCGGCTCGACCCGCATCTCTCGGGTGGTGTCGCTGGCGCGGTCGAAGACGTTGACCTTGATTTCCTGCGTCACTCTGGCCTCCTCGGGCCTCGTGTCTCGGTTGGACACAAGGGGAGTGGGCCAGCAGTGCGCCAGGTGTTCACCCCAAAAATGGAACCGCCCCCGGTTGCCGGTCCGGGGGCGGTAGCTCATCGGGCGCGGGCCCAGTTCGTGAAACGGTCGTCGAGGTCAGGGGGCTTCAGGTTCCCGTCCTGCTCGGCCATGTCCTCGGCCGCCTGCGCCTGCAAATCCTTCAGCAGGTCGAGCAGCGCCGCCCGCCGGTCGCGGTACGCGGCGAGAAACAACAACTTCGCCACCGCGCACGGCCAGAACCGCCCGCACGCCCGGCAGCGCCACGACGGACGGACGGGGTTGTGCTCGGCAACGCCACGCCGCCGACGCCGGTAGTAGGTCATGCGTCCGCCACCACGGGACCACGCCGGACCGGCGCACGCCGTACGGGGGCCGTCCGGCGGACGGCGGGATCCGGAATCGCCTCCAACCCCGCCGTACGCACGAACAACGTCCGCCGTGCGGTCGCCACGCCCCAGTGGTCGAGTTGGTAACACTCCACCCACTCCCAGCCCCACGGCGGGAACCGGTCGAGGAGTTGCTTGAAGATCCGCACCGTGATCGGGACGACGAACTGCGGGGACGCCGACCGGGTCAGCCGGTACACGCCGGGGGCGATCGTCTGTCGGCGGGTCGGGCCGGGGCGGGGCGCGGTCACCGGACCGGCCCCACGTTGCGGCGTGATGACCACCGCGACGCCGGAACGGCGTTGGCGCGACCCGGGCCCCGGAACGGCGGAATGAACGGACCGATCGGGCCGGGCACCACCGGCCGGGCCGGCGGCGGGGGCGGGGGCGGGGGCGGCGGTGGTGGCGTTGCGGGCTTCGGCTTGTCCGGCACGGTGTTCCCCTTCCGTCGTGGCGACGAAACCCACACTGCCGAAGGTGTTGGGACCGATACACAGCGTTTGTTACGGTCGTGGGACGTTCCGGACGTCCACACAGGAGGCGTTGTGAATCACGGACTCGTCGCGGCGATGGCGGAAGCGGGAGAAACTGCCGACAGTCTTGCAGGTCAGGTCGGCGTAGATCCGAAGACGGCGCAGCGTTGGGTGAACCCCGGACGCGTACCACGCCCCCGCCACCGTTCCCAGGTCGCCGCACTCCTCGGGCGGGACGTAGGGGACCTTTGGCCGGACGTACTGAAGCGGCGTGAGCCGGCATGGTTCCGGGCATGGGCCGAGGTCGAGCGCGAGGCGGCGGCCCTGCGGTGGTTCGAACTCGCGTGGGTCCCCGGCCTCTTCCAGACCGAGGCATACGCGCGGGCAACGCTCGCCATGACGAACCTAGGGGAAGAGGAGGTCGACGAGTTGGTCTCGGCGCGGGTGCAGCGGCAAGCGATCCTGCACCGGACGCGGCCCCCGCTGGTCGTCGTCGTCCTCGACGAAGCGGCCCTACGGCGGCGCGTCGGCCGCGACGGGGCGGTCATGCGCGAGCAGTGCGAGCACATCGCCGCGTGCGCCGAACTGCCAGGCGTGCGGGTGCACGTCGTGCCAGGTGACACGCCGATGTACCTCGGGATGGGCGGCCCGTTCATCCTCGCCGAGATGCCCGACGGCACGCGGGTGGCGCACCAAGACAGCCAGGTCCGGGCGAGCATCACCGACGACGCGACCGAAATAACTACGCTTGAGGACCGCTGGGCGCGCATAGTAGGGGAGGCCCTACCCTGGGCACCGTCCCTAGACCTCGTCAGGAAAGTGGCAGCATCATGGACATGACCGGCGCGAAGTGGCGTAAGAGCAGCAAGAGCGGCAGCAACGGCGGGGCCTGTGTCGAGGTCGCCGACAACCTCGCGGGTGTCGTCCTCGTCCGCGACACGAAGGACCGTGACGGCGGGACGCTGGCCTTCGGGCCGGCGGCCTGGGCAGGCTTCGTCAGCATGGCGAAGACGGGCGGCCCGACCGGCTGACCCGCACGCCACCGGAAGCCCTCGGCCGTCTACCCGGTCGGGGGCTTCCGGCGTTCGAACGGCAGCACACGGGCGGCGGACCGGTCGGCCTGGGCGGCGCGTGCGCGTTCGTCCTCACGGCCCAGCTCGTACGCGGCGGCGTACTCCTCGGCGGACAACGGCGCGGCGGCAGGGCGCGGCTTGCGCTGGCGACGGACGACCCAGACCACGGGCAGCACCAGCGCGGCGAGACCGACCACGTAGACGACCCGCTCGCGCTCGCGGGTGCCGATCGGCGGGGAGGGCGCGGCGACAGCGGGCCGCGCGGTGGCAGGGGTTGCGTCTAGGACCGGCGCAGAGGGCTCGGGGGTACCTCGGGTGGGGGTCGGCTCTGCCAGGCCGTCAGGCGAGTTTCTAGCGGGGGCGCGTGGGGGCTCGGGCGTGGGGACCGCGGGCGGCGTAGCGCCGGGCGAGGGCGCGGTGCGCGGCGGGGCGGTCGTCGGCGTCGTTGACGGGGCGGGGGCGGGGCCCGTACCGAGGAGGTCGTCTGCGGTGTCGGTCACGTCCTCGACGACACGGCCTAGGAGACCGCCGTCCGCGGGGGTCGGGGTCGGCGCGAGGGCCAGGGTTAGGGCCAGGGCTGCGGTGCGCATTTCGTGCCTCCCTTGCGGGGGTGTTTAACGTGGCCGTTACCCCGGGAGCGGCAGGGTTATTCGGGAGTGACGAAGTGACCCCAGTTGCTACACTCGCTTATTTCCGTTCTAGGAAGAAGAAGAAGCACAGTAGTAGTAAATAGGGGAGTGTAGCAACTGGGAGCACTCCGTCACTCCCGCGTCGCTCTTGCGCACCGCGCGTCACCCCGGCGTCACGCCCCGTGAACCCAGACGCCCCCGGGATCGGAACCGGGGGCGCTGTCGGGCGGTGCGGAGGCCGAGTTTACACGGTCAGCCGTCGGCGTCGACCCCCGCCCAGGTGAGCGAGACCCGCGTGTCGACCGGCGCGCGGTGCCCCCGGGCCGGGGCCTTCCGCACCTCGACCCGGGCGACGAAGAGCGCCACGAACGCCCGCCGCTCGGGGAGCGCCGTCCGGTCCCACCACGACCCGGGCCCGATCGGGTCTTCCCCAGGCTCGGCAAGCCACTGCTCAATGGGCAGGGTTGGCGACGCTGCGGCGTCGAGGGCGTCGAGCTGCGCCGTCAGGGCCTCGATACGGCCGTTCAGGGCCGCCGCCGAGGTGCGGAATCGGGCCTGCCCGATGGTGCCCGCGTACGCGCCCGCCGCCCGGTCGTCGTACAACTCGTCGAGCGCCCGCCGGGCCTCGTCCAGCTCGCCCGACATGGTCCCGCGCGCCGCGACCGCCGCCGGGTCTGCGCTGGCGACGCCGAACCGGCGGGTTGCCTCGGCGATTACGTCGAGGGTGTCCGGGTCGTCCTCGGCGGTGGCGATCAGCGCGAAGATGCGCCGTGCCACGTAGTCGTCCAACGCACGTTGTGAGATCGTGCACCCGCCCGCGTGCTGCCCGGGGAGCTTCAGCCCGTGAACGCGAGAGCAGACGTAGACGGAATAGTAAGCAAGCTTTTCGTTTCGGTGGGATCGCATCGGCGACCCACACTCGCACGCCAGCGCGCCCAGCCCCGAGAGCAGAGACGGGGCGGGGGCGGCCGGGGTGGGCCGGCGGCCGAGGCGTGCCTGAACCTCGAACCACTGCACAGGGGCGACGATCGCGGGATGCGCGGTGACCGGGATGCCGTCGGCGTCGCGCGTGATCCGGTAGTGGTCAATGCGTTTGCTCGGACTGCCGTCCGGGCGCGGGACGTAGACGATCTCGGCCCCATAACCGGCGACCCGGGGGTCACGAAGGATCCGGTCGACCGTGCGGGGCCTCCACACGCTGTTGGCGTGCATCTTGCCGACGGTCGCGCCGCGAGTCGGTACCTGGTCGTTGTTCAACTCGGCGACGAGGCGGTTAATGTTGGCGGGGTCGTCGGGGTCGAGCATCCGGGCGAACATGCGCCGGACGACCTCGGCCTCTGCGGGGTGCGGGTCAAGTAGCTGTACGGCGATCGGCCTGCCGTCGGCGGCGGCCCGGACCTCGGGCCGCAGCGCGAAGCCGTACGGGGGCTTCCCGCTGACGTACCCGCCCAGCTCGCGCGCAAGTGCCTTCGCGCCGCGCACGTGAACGCTCTTGGTTTTCGACTCGCCGTGTGCCTGGTCAAGGCGCATGATCATGTGGATAAGGTCCATGATGTCGCCGCGCCGGAACTCCCCCTCGGTCACGCTGACGATGGTCACGCCACGGTTGAGGAGGTCGGTCACGACCGGGATCGCGTCGAGCGGGTCGAGGCGGGAAAGCCGCGAAATGTAGTAGACGATGATCAGGTTGATCCGCCCGGCGTGGCAATCAGCAATCAGGCGGTCGAAGTCGGGTCGCTCAACCCCGCTAAACGCGCTGATCCCTAGGTCTTCATACCAACCTACCCACGTCGCGCCCATCTGGTCGGACCGTGCCCGTGCGGCCTCGTGCTGGGAGGCGGTAGACACTTCGCTGCGGTTCGCGCGGGCTTTGGACTGCCGGCCGTACCCACCCGCCCGGTACTGGTGAAAGGGGGACATGCCTAGGACTATAGCCACGCGGGCGGGAGCTTTCGGTCTCCCAGCGGGTGTAGACGAAGTACTGGTTCTTTCCGGCGACCGGGCGGAGCAGTTCGAAGCCGAGGAAGCCGGGAGAGTTCTCCACCCCGCCGGCCCGGGCCGCGAAACGTCTCTCCAGCTCCTCGCCGGCACCGGGCGGGACGTCGATCGCGTTGATCTTCACGACTGCCATGTCTTCACCCTAACCGACCGGCGGCCACAAAGAGGCTAGCCTCCTATGACGGTTTGCGGGTGATGATGCTCCACACCGAGGGTGACGCCTACGACGAGGGGGCCTCGGCGCGGGTCAGAACGACTCGACCACGGGGACCAGATCGGCGTCGACCACGATCGGGGCATGGTCACTTGGGCCCTTGCCCTTGCGTGCCTCACGGTCGACGTACGCGGACCGCACCGTCCGGGCGAACCGGGCCGAGGCGTACACCAGGTCGATGCGCATGCCCTTGTTCTGGTGGAACATGCCGGCCCGGTAGTCCCAGTAGGTGTAGGGGTGCGGGCCCTTCATCGGGGTCGGCACCACGTCGGTGAGGCCGAGATCGCGCAGTGCCGCCAGGGCCGTCCGCTCGGCCGGGGTGACGTGGGTGGAGTGCGTGAACAGCGCCGGGTCCCACACGTCGGCGTCGGTCGGGGCGACGTTGAAGTCGCCGCACACGGCCAGCGGCAGCCCGCCGGCCAACTCCGTGTCGAGGGCGTCGCGGAGCGCGGCCAGCCAGGCCAGCTTGTAGGCGTAGTGCGGGTCGGCGGGAGCGCGGCCGTTGGGCACGTACACCGACCAGACCCGTAACCCGTCGCAGGTCGCGGAGATCGCCCGGGCCTCCGGTTCGGGGAAGCCCGGCTCGCCGGGAAAGCCGACCGCCACGTCGGCGAGGCCGACCCGCGACAGGACGGCCACGCCGTTCCACCGGCCGTCGCTGTGGCTGGCCACCGTGTAGCCCAGCTCGCCCACCTCGGCCACGGGAAAGGCGCCGTCGGGGCACTTGGTCTCCTGGAGGCACACCACGTCGGGGCCGGTGCCCGCCAGCCAGTCGAGCAGACGGGGCAGGCGGGCCTTCACCGAGTTCACGTTCCAGGTCGCCAGGCGCATACCCTAAGCCTGCCGCATCGCCGCCCGCCCGCGCCCGGTTCAGCTCCCCGGGGTGTCGCCCGGACGGGGCTGCTCGGCCAGGAACCGTTCCAGTTCCGCGCCCAGCTCGTCGGCCGTCGGCAGCGGTCCGGTTTCGGTGGCCAGCAGGTTCTTCTCGCCCCGGCCGCGCGCGAAGGCGTCGTACTGCTCCTCCAGGGCCTGCACCAGCGAGACGGCCTCGTCGGTCTGCGCGACCTGCCGGTCGATCTCCACCCGGACCACCTCGGCGGCCGAGCGCAGCCCGTCCCGGGGAAGCAGCAGCCCGGTGCTGCGCGACACGGAGGCGAGCAGCACCTCGGCGGCGGCCGGGTACTCGGTCTGGGCGACGTAGTGCGGCACGTGCGCGGCGAAGCCGAGCGCGTCGCGGCCCTGTTCGCCCAGGCGGTACTCGAGCAGGTGGCCGACGCTGCCGGGCACCTGCACCCGTTGCAGCCAGGGCTCGTAACCGGCGATGAGCTCCCGCCGGGTGGCGTGGGCGGTGACGCCGGTGGGCCGGGTGTGCGGCACGGCCATCGGGATCGAGTTGAGCCCGACGGTGAGTCGGACGTCCAGGCGCCGGGACAGCCCGGCCACGGCGGCCACGAACCGCTCCCACTGCAGGTCCGGCTCGGGGCCGGTGAGCAGCAGGAAGGGGGTCTCGTCGTCGTCGCGGAGCAGGTGCAGCTCGAGTTCGGGCGCGTCGTAGCTCTCCCAGTGGTCCTCGACGAAGGTCATCACCGGCCGGCGGGAGCGGTAGTCGAAGAGCTGGTCGATGTCGAAGCGGGCGACCGGCGTCGCGTCCAGCGAGGTGAGCAGTTGCTCGCGGGCCAGCCGACTGGCGTTGCCGGCGTCGACGAAGCCGGTGAGGGCCTGGACGAGGACCGGCTGACCGAGGTCGGGCAGATCGTCGGTGAGTTGGTAGAGCTCGTGTGGGTCGAGCACCGGTGCGGACCTCCCTGGTCGTGCGTACGGGCACCGTGTTGCGGACGGCGGCCCCGGTTCGGGGAACGTATCCGCCATCCTGGTGCATTCCTGCGGACGCCCGTCGGAGGGCCGCCGAATGATCCACGTCCGAAAGGATGACCAGCGTACCCGCCGAACGGGCGATCGGTGGAGTGTCCTGTCCTGGGCTGCCCCCGACCCGGCCGTCACCGGGGCGAGGTCCGCTGGTTACGCGAGGTTCGCCCCGGACGCTCCCGCCGTCGACCGACTCGTCCGTCAGTGGGTGAGCAGGACCACGAGATCACCAGGGGTGGTCGGGGTTTCCGCCTGCCTAGCCTCGGCTGATGCCCGACGATCGCATCCCCGACGACCGGATCCCCCACGACGACCCCGCTGGCCGTTCGGACGACCTCGACTCCTCCGGCCAGCAGGTCGCCTCGCGGGCCGCGTTCCGGGCCAGGGCGCTGCTCGCCGCCGGCGTGGCGTGCTGCCTCGGCCTGACCGTGCTCGCCCAGACCCGACCCCGGGTCGCCGACCCCGCGCCGCCCGCCCCGGCTGCCGCCGCTGACGCCTCCGGGCGGGTCGAACCGGAGGTGGCCTCCCGGGCCAGGGCCCGCGCCTCCGCGAGCCCGGCCCGCTCCGCCACCGACGAGGACCCCGACACCGTCACCGCCCGGCCGGAACCCACCCGCCCGGCCCCGGTGGCCGGCCTGACCCGGGCGCAGATGGACAACGCCGAGGCGATCGTGCGGGCCGGTCGCGAGATGGGTGTCCCGCGCCGGGCCCTGGTGATCGCGGTGGCCACCGCGATGCAGGAGAGCACGCTCTACAACGTGGCCAGCGGCGTGCTGCCCGAGTCCCAGCGGCACCCGCACCAGGGCGTCGGCTGGGACCACGACTCGGTGGGGCTGTTCCAGCAGCGGTCCAGCAGCGGTTGGGGGCCGGTCGGCCGGCTGATGGATCCCGAGTTCGCCACCCGTCAGTTCCTCACCGCGCTGCTCAGGGTGCCGGGGTGGCAGCGGATGCGGCTCACCGACGCCGCCCAGGCCGTGCAGGTCTCGGCGTACCCGGGGCACTACGCCCGGCACGAGGGGCTGGCCACCGAGGTCGTCGACGCCCTCCTCCCGTCGGTTGGGTAGTCTCCCGGCGACCACAGTGGACGGTTGCGGGGTGGGCGTTCCGGGTACAGGCGTTGCCACGCCGAGGTACACATGGATGAGGCACCACCGACAGGAGGACGTCATGTCACTGATGCACAAGCTCACCACCTTCCTCCGCTCGCCCAAGGGTCAGCAGTTGGTCGACCGGGGGCGGCGCGAGTTGGCCAAGCCGGCGAACCAGCAGAAACTGCGCGGCCTGAAGGCCAAGCTGTCGAAGCGGCGCTGACCCCCGCTCCTCCGGCGACCTCCCAGGAGTTTCCGTGACCGATCCCGCGCCCGTCGACGGCCAGCCCGTCACCCCCGCCCCCCGGCCCCCCGGCGTGCCCCCGGGCGCGACCGGGGAGGCCACCGAGGCCCCGCCGGCCACCCTGTGGGACCGGATGCGGGAGGACCCGCAGTACGCCCCGGAGCACCTCGCGCTGGAGGCGGTGCGCCGGCTCGGGCCGGAGGCCGCCCGGTGGGCCGGGCAGGCCCGCGCCGAGCAGCCGGGGGTCACCCCCGACGACCTCGCCGACCAGGCGGTACGCCGGTTCGTCAACCGGGCCCGGCTCTCCGGTGCCGTCTCGGGTGCCGCCGGACTGCCCGGGGCGGTGATAGACGTGGGCGTGCTCGCCTGGACCCAGGCGCGGATGGTCCTGCACGTCGCCGCCGCGTACGGGGTCGACCCGGTGCACGCCGACCGCGCCGCCGACCTGCTGGTCCTGCAGAAGGTGCACAAGGTGGCGGCGAGCGCGCGGCTCGCGCTGGGCGTGGCCGCCGGCCGGGAACGCGCCGGTGCGCTGTTCGGCGGCAGCGGGCAGACCCCCATCGGCCGGGTCATGCTCCGCCTGGGCATCCGGCTGGCCCAGATGGCCGGGGTGCGGGCGGCCAAACGGATGTTCGCCAAGGTCGTGCCGGGAGCCGCGATCGTCCTCGGCACCTGGGCCAACTCCTCGGCGACCAAGGATCTCGCCCGGCGCTCCCGCGAGCTGTACCGCCAGCACGGAGTCCCGCAGCAGCGCCAGCCCTGACCCTCGGCGGGGTGGGCGGGTCAGTCGGCCCGCCGCCACGCCCGCCAGGTCACCTCGGCGAGCCGGGACTGGCCGGCCGCGTTGGGGTGGAACCAGTCCAGCCGATTGACGAGGTCGAGGGTGAAGCGGACCCGGTGCACCGCTCCGCCGTCGTACCGGCAGCGGGAGCCGTACGCCCGGCAGGCGGCGGCGAGCTGCCGGTTGTAGGCGTCCACCCGGTCGCGGAAGGCCGCCCGGCGGGCCCGGTCGGCCGGCGCGTCGGAGGTGGGCTCGGCGAGCAGGGCGGGACAGATCCCGCGTCGCCAGGCCCGCGCCGCCCGGGAGTCGGTGTGCCCGACCTCCCACAGCCGGTACAGGTCGGGGATGCTCACCACCAGCACCCGTGCCTTCGGGCGGCCCTCCCGCAGCACCCGCAGGCCCCGGTCGACGTCAGCGCGGAACTTCGCCACCGGGGTCATCGCGTCGATGCCGCCCCGGCAGGCGTCGTTGGCACCCACCAGCACCGTCACGTGGTCGACGCGGTCGCGTACCGCCGCCTCGGCCTGGTCCGCCAACGCCGCGGCGCGGGCTCCCGGCCGGGCGTGGGTGTGCGCCTCGCCGCGCAACGCCGGATCCCGGTCGAGCAGCCGTTGGTAGATGCTGTTCACCCGCAGGCCGTTCCCGGTCGACCAGGAGTTGCGCTCGCACGAGTTGAGGAACAGGCACGAGCCGAAGCCGGTGCTGATGGAGTCGCCGAGGGCGGCGAGGCCGCCGGAGGCGGGTTTCCCGCCGGTCGGTCGTGGCGCGGGCTCCCCGCCGCCCTCGCACGCCAGGGCGACGAGGGCGAGCAGACAGATCGCGGCGGTGGTCCAGCGTCGAGGCATGACGTCCCCAGTCAGGCGAGCGCAGAGCGAGGGCGCGATGACTCTACGCGCGGAGTGCGCGAGAGGCGATCCCTGCTGTCGGACATGCGGCAGACGACTGCCGCCGAACCGCTCAGCGTGGTAGGCGCCAGGGTGCCCGCTGCCCGTGCAGCCACCACTGGAGGGCGCGGGTGAGCCGGGGCAGCACGAGGTAGGTCATCAACGGGGTCAGCGTGAGCGTCATGGCCAGCACCCGTGCGGCGGTCGGCAGATCCGGCAGGAACCGGCCGGTCAGCAGTGTCGCGGTGAGGCTCAGCGGGAAGAAGGCCAACCAGATCGTCACCGCCTGCTTCCAGCGCGGCGGTGACGGCGGCGGCCCGGCCGGGGTGGCGTCGATCGCCACGACCGCCGCACCGTCGGCACCCCGCCCGGCGGTACCGGTATCGGGGCGCGGCGGGTCGAACCAGCCCTCCACCCCGGTTCGCCGCTCGACCCGGGTGTGTTCGACGATGCCCTGGGCCGACGTCAGCCACCAGCGCCGCTGCGGCGACTCCTCCCATCGGCTCAGCGTCTCGTCGTCGGCGAAGCGGTAGAGCATGTGCCACTCGCCCGACCCGGGGGCGCTGCGCACCCAGCCGGCGCCGAGGAACCCCGGGAACGCCTCGGCCAGCGCGGTTCCGGCCCGCATCCAGGCCACCATCTCGTCGGTGCGGGCGGGGTCGGTGCGCCGGGCGACGGCGACGGTCACCGGTGCGGTACTGGTCAGGCTCATGCCCCCATGGTCCCCGTTCGGGTCCCGACGGGCAGGTCCGCGACGGGCCGGTGTTGCCCACGCCACGACGACGGTTCCGTCACAGTGCCGCTGACCCGGCCGGTGTCGTCGCCGCGGGTTGGTCGTCGCCGAGGGTTAGTCGTCGCCGCCGGGGGTAGGTCGGGGCAATGATGAGATCGCAGCCCCGGCGTGCCCGTGGCACGGTCGGCCACGCCTACAGCGCGCTGAACCTCCGGCTCGTGCTCGCCAGCTTCGGTCTGGTGACCATGGTCCTGTTCGCCGTCCTCGCCTTCCGCGCCGACCTGGCGTGGCTGGGGGCGCTGTGCGTGGTCTTCGCGGTCGTCGCCGTGGTCGATCTGGTCGTCATCCAGCGGCGCCGCGCCGCCCGCCGCCGGGAGGAGCCGGGCACGCGGCACTCACTCTTCGAGTGACAGGAGTGGTCAGCCCATGCCCATCGCCACCACCGACCCCGCCACCGGCCGGGTCCTCAAGACGTACGAGGCGATGTCGGCCGAGCAGGTCGACCGCGCGATCGAGCGCGCCGACCTGGCGTACCGGCAGTTGCGGGGGACCACGATCGTCCAGCGCGGGCGGTGGCTGCGGACGGCTGCCGACCTGATGGAGGCCGAACGCGACGAGATCGCCCGGATCGTGACCACCGAGATGGGCAAGACGTACACCGCCGCGAAGGCCGAGGTGACCAAGTGCGCCGCCGCCTGCCGCTTCTACGCGACGAAGGCGGCCGAGTTCCTCGCCGACGAACCAGCCGACGCGGCGGCCGTCGGGGCCACCCGGGCGTACGTGCGTTACCAGCCCATCGGCCCCGTCCTGGCGGTGATGCCGTGGAACTTCCCGCTGTGGCAGGTGCTGCGCTTCGCCGCCCCGGCCCTGATGGCCGGCAACACGGGCCTGCTCAAGCACGCCTCCAACGTGCCGCAGACCGCGCTGCTGTTGGCGGACCTGTTCCGCCGGGCCGGGTTTCCCGAGGGCGCCTTCACCACCCTGCTGGTCGGCTCCGACGCCGTCGACCGGATCCTCAGCGACCGCCGGGTACGCGCCGCCACGCTGACCGGCAGCGAGGGCGCGGGTCGGTCCATCGGTCAGATCGCCGGCCGGGAGCTGAAGAAGACGGTCCTGGAGTTGGGCGGCAGCGACCCGTTCGTGGTGATGCCGTCGGCCGACCTGGACCGCGCCGCCGAGGTCGCCACCACCGCCCGCTGCCAGAACAACGGGCAGTCCTGCATCGCCGCCAAGCGGTTCATCGTGCACGCCGACGTGTTCGACGCCTTCGCCGAGCGGTTCGCCGCGAACATGGCGGCGCTGCGCGTCGGCGACCCGATGGACGAGAGCACCGACATGGGCCCCCTGGCCAGCGAGAGCGGACGCGACGAGGTGCACGCCCAGGTGCGCGACGCCGTCGACCACGGCGCCACGGTGCTCTGCGGCGGCGAGTTGCCCGACGTGGCGGGCTGGTTCTACCCGCCGACGGTGGTCACCGACCTGACGCCGCGGATGCGGATGTGGGACGAGGAGGTGTTCGGGCCGGTCGCCGGCCTGTACCGGGTCTCGTCCTACGCGGAGGCGGTCGAGGTGGCCAACGGCACCGCCTTCGGCCTGGGGGCCAACGCCTGGACCCGCGACCCCGACGAGCAGGAGCGGTTCGCCACCGACCTGGACGCCGGCAACGTGTTCGTCAACGGGATGACCACCTCCCACCCGGAGCTGCCGTTCGGCGGGGTGAAGAACTCCGGGTACGGCCGGGAGCTGTCCGCGCTCGGCATGCGCGAGTTCTGCAACACCAAGACGGTCTGGGTGGGCGAGGGCGCGGCCTCCGCCGGGGCGGGCGCGCACGCCGAGTGAGCCGGGCCGGCCGGGCACCCGCTTACCCACCACGCCGAGTGGGTAGGGACACGGGGCATGACGGCGATCGGTTTCCACGCTTCCCACGAGCAGATCCACCCCCGCGAGCTGCTGGACGCGGTGGTCCACGCCGAGCGGGTCGGCTTCGACGCCGCCATGTGCTCGGACCACTTCTCCCCGTGGAGCGCACGCCAGGGGCAGTCCGGCTTCGCCTGGTCCTGGCTCGGTGCCGCTCTCGAGGCCACCGGCCTGACCTTCGGCGTGGTCAACGCGCCCGGTCAGCGCTACCATCCGGCGATCATCGCCCAGGCCATCGGCACCCTCGGGGCGATGTACCCGGGCCGGTTCTGGGCGGCGCTCGGCACCGGTGAGGCGAGCAACGAGCACATCACCGGCGACGCCTGGCCGCGCAAGGACGTCCGCAACGCGCGGCTGCGGGAGTGCGTGGACGTGATCCGGGCGCTGCTGGCCGGCGAGGAGGTCAGCCACGACGGCCTGGTGCGGGTGGACCAGGCGAAACTGTGGACCCGACCCGAGCAGCCGCCCGCCCTGGTCGGCGCGGCGGTCAGCGTGGCCACCGCCCGATGGTGCGCGGAGTGGGCCGACGGGTTGATCACCGTCAACGCGCCCGTCGCGCACCTGCGTCAGATGATCGACGCCTACCGGGGCGCGGGGGGCCGCGGCCCGCTGCACCTGCAGGTGCACGTGAGCTGGGCGCCCGAGCAGGCCGAGGCCGAGGCCATCGCGTACGACCAGTGGCGCAGCAACGTCTTCGCCCCGCCGGTCTGCTGGGACCTCGACAGCGTCGCGCACTTCGACGTCGTCTCCGCGGACGTGTCGATGGAGAAGGTCGCCGAGGTGGTCAACGTCTCCGCCGACCTGGGCCGGCACGTCGGCTGGCTACAGGAGTACGTCGAGTTGGGCTTCGACGAGATCGCGGTGCACCACGTCGGGCAGCAGCAGCGGGCGTTCCTGGACGCATTCGGCGACCAGGTGCTGCCGAAGCTGCGCACCGCCGGCTGAGCGGCCCACGCCGGTCGCCACCCGGCGACCGACCACCCGGTGCCGGCGGGCGGGCGAGCGGCGGGCGGGCGACCGGCCGGCGGTGGCCATCCCGCGTGCGGCAGGGCGGCCAACCCGCGTGCGGCAGGGCGGCCGGCCCGCCGGGTCGGGTCCCGAGCCGGATCTCGGGAGGGCCACCCGAGCGCCCGGGTGGGTGGGGCCGCCGGCCGGCGGCCCCACCGCACTCAGTAGCTGGTGCAGGCCCCCCCGTTGAGGGTGACCAGACCCGGATCCGGGTTCGGTCCGCCGTCGCTGACCCCGTTGAAGCCGAAGGTCACCGTGGCGCCCGGGGCGATCCGCTTGTTGTGCGGCTCGTTCGTCGCGGTCACCGTGGCCCCGGTCTGGGTCACGTCGGCCAGCCAGGACTGGCTCACCTTCTGGTCGCCGACGAAGGCGAACCGCAGCGCCCAGCCGTCGACCGCCGCCGTGCCGGTGTTGCGGACGGTCACCTGCGTCGTGAACCCGCCCGACCAGCTGCCGTGGGTGGTGTAGCGCACCGCGCAGGTCGGCGCGGGCACCGCCGCGGCGTCAGCCTGGTCGGCCAGGAAGGACGCGAGCCAGGTCAGCGCCGAGTTCCAGTTGATCGCCACCTCGTTCGTCGAGTACGAGGCGATGTCGTCGACGAAGCAGAACATCGGCTTGCAGCCGGCCAGCAGCTGCTGCACGAACGGGTCCTGCAGGGCGGCGTTGGGGCCACCGGCGATCGAGCCGGCGGGCGGGTTCGGCAGCTCCGGGTCGTACTGGTTGCCGAAGATGCGGCTGTGCTGGTTCTTCGCCGCGTGCTCACCCCACCCGGTCACGTACGAGATGTTGAGGGCGTTGCGGCCGAGGATGTAGTCCATCGTCTGCACCGCCCCGTCCCGGTACTTCGCGTCCCGGGTCAGGTCGAAGGCGGTGGCCAGCACGACCGCGTTGTTGATGACGTTGCCGTTGCCGCCCCAGAAGTAGCTGCCCGGGTCGCCCGGCAGCGGCAGCCCGTACGCCTGCCGGTCGATCTCGGCGAGGTACGCGTCGGCGGCATCGGTGACCGACTCCCGGATCCGGGTCAGCTCGGCGGCCGGCAGCCCGTTGGGCACGGTCGCCAGGTCGAGCCGGCCCAGCGCCGCGACACCCTGCCAGCCGAAGCCGCGCGGGTCGAACACGTCGCCGGTGTGGTGCGCCGAGGCCCGCAGGTCGGTCAGGTACGCCTGCTCGCCGGTGCTCAGCCACAGCTCGACGGCCGCCCAGTAGAACTCGTCGGTGACGTTGCTGTCGTCGTACGCGCCGCCGCCGTTGCCGTCGGTGGGGCTGGCGTACCGCTGCGGGTTGGCCTTGGCCGCCGCGTACGCCCGCTCGGCCGAGGTGGCGCAGCGCTGCGCGAACGCCGCGTCGTAGGGGGCGAACAGGCGGGCGCACTGCGCGGCGGTGGCCGCCAGGTTCAGGGTGGCGGCGGTCGACGGCGGGTGCAGTTCGCGCAGCTCCGGGTCGTCCTCCGGCTGCAACGGCAGCCCCGTCCAGTTCTGGTCGTGGATCTTGTGGTGGGCCATCCCGGCGAGCGGCTCGCCGGCCGGCACCTGCATGCGCATGAGGAACTCCAGCTCCCAGCGCGCCTCGTCGAGGATGTCGGGCACCCCGTTGCCCCGCTCGGGCACCCGCAGGCTGCCGTCGCCCAGGGCCGCCCCGCCGTCGGCGGTGGCGGCGGTCTTGGTCCGCTCGAAGGTGTTCAGCAGCTGGTAGGTGGCGATGCCGCCGTTGACGACGTACTTGCCGTGGTCGCCGGCGTCGTACCAGCCGCCGCGCACGTCGAGGGAGTAGTCGCAGACGCCGGGCTGGCACGGCACGTCGGTGTCGCCCCGGTTGGGCGCGACGCCGAGGTGCCCGGCCGGCCGGGCGTACTCCTCGCCGACCAGGTCGCCGTCGATGGCGATGCCGCTGCGCTGGATGTAGAAGAACTGCAGGGCGTCCGAGCGGAGCTGGTCGTAGACGGTGCCGGAGACGTCGAACGGGTGGCTGGTCTCACCGTCGACGGTGAGCGTCAGCCCGCTGCCCGGCGTGTCGTACGACGAGAAGTCGACCGTGTGCACGTTCTGCCCGGACGCCTCGTCGACGCCCCGCGGGGTGCTGGTGCCGTTGGCCAGCACGGCCCCGGCGGCCGAGCGCAGCTGCCAGGGCAGGGCCTCGGTGGCGTCGGTGACGACGGTGGCGTTCTTCGGCCCGCCGGGCAGGTACCCGACCTGGTTGACGCGCACCCGGGGCCCGGTGTCCGGCACGTAGGGCTCCGGCGGTTCGCCGCCGCGCAGCGAGACGTTGTCCAGGCAGATGCTCTGCTCGTCGGCGTTGCCGCCGATCTGGAAGATCATCTGGGCGGCCGAGTTGTCGTCGGAGGCGACGAAGGTCTTCTCGACGCGCTGGGTGGTTCCGGTGGCCGTGGTGTCGACGGTGACGTACGCCGTGTAGGGGGCGGCACCCAGTTGCAGCACGGCCCGGACCGCGCCGCCGGGAGCGGCGGAGACGTCGAAGCCGAGGGTGTACTCGGCACCGGCGATCAGCGGCACGCCGTCCTGGCCGACGCCGGCGTCCCACGGGTTGGCCAGCCCACCGGCGACGGTGGTGCACAGCTGGCCGTCGGTCACCCCCAGCGGGCCGGTGCCGAAGGAGAACCAGGGGGCCACGCCGGCGCTGAAGTCGCCGTTGGTGATCTGTTCGGGGGCGCCGGGGGGCGGGTCGGCGTGGGCGACGCCGGCGCTCACGCCGGTCAGTGCCACGGTGGTCGCTGCGGCGAGCACCGCGAGGCGACGTCGGGATGGCGTCACGGGGGGTTCCTTCCGGACGGGCGGACGGGACGGCACGTGCGGTGGTGGCGAACCTGGGAGCGCTCCCAGGTATCGGGCATGTTTCCAGGGGTGTCGTCCCCTGTCAATCGACCTGTCCCGATGGTGGCGCGGGCCCGTCGTCAGTGAGTTTCGCCGCGCCACGCCCGTCGTCCTGATCTCCTAGAGACAATCCCACCCACTTCCTGGCAGGCTGCCTCCCATGACCCTGAAGCTGCGTTCGATCGGGACGAGCGACCGCGGGTTGATCCGCAGCGGGAACCAGGACGCCCTGCACGCCGGCACCTGGCTCGTCGCCGTCGCCGACGGCATGGGCGGCATGGCCGCGGGCGACCTGGCCAGCGCCATCGCCATCGACGCGGTGGCCCCCCTCGACGCCGAGACGCCCGAAGACGCCCTGGTGGCCGCCCTGCAGAGGGGCATCCAGGTCGCCACCACCCGGATCCGGCAGGCGGTCACCGAGGACCCCCAGCGCCAGGGCATGGGCACCACCCTGACCGCCCTGCTCTTCGCGCGTACCGGCAGCTGCCTGGCGCTGGCCCACATCGGTGACTCCCGGGCCTACCTGTTCCGGGAGGGGGTGCTCAAGCAGATCACCCGCGACGACACGTTCGTGCAGATGTTGGTCGACCAGGGCATGATCACGCCGGAGGAGGCCAGCAGCCACCCCCGGCGGGCCGTGGTCACCCAGGCGTTGCAGGGCGACGAGGTCTCCCCGACGTACGCCACGATGGTGCCCTGGGCGGGCGACCGCTGGTTGCTGTGCAGCGACGGCCTGTCCAACGTGGTGGGCCCGGAGACCCTCGCCGAGGTGCTCGCGCAGCACCCGGACCGGGCCGAGTGCGCCCGCCGGCTGATCGACCTGGCGCTGCGTGCCGGTGGCCCGGACAACGTCACCGTGATCATCGCCGACGTGCTGGACGAGGACTGAGCCCTACCGGCGGCGTACCGTGGTGTGCCGGGTCGGCACGGCCGTGCCCGGGTCCTGCGGCCACGGATGGCGCGGATAGCGTCCCCGCAGCTCGGAGCGCACCTGCGGATAGCCCGTCCGCCAGAACGAGGCCAGGTCGGCCGTGACCGCCACCGGCCGACCGGCGGGGGACAGCAGGTGCAGCAGCACCGGCACCCGGCCGCCGGCGATCCGGGGCGCGTCCGCCCAGCCGAACGTCTCCTGGAGCTTGACGGCGAGCACCGGGGCGGCCGGGTCGGCGTAGTCCACCCGGACCCGGGAACCGCTCGGCACGGTGATCCGCTCCGGGGCCAGTTCGTCCAACCGCCCCGCGAGGGGCCACGGCAGCAGCCGACGCAGTGCGGCGACGACGTCCACCCGGGCCAGGTCGGCGCGGCGGCGGGCGGAGGTCAACTCCGGGCCCAGCCAGTGCGGTGCGGCGGCGAGCAGCGCCTCGTCGGACACGTCCGGCCAGTCGTCGCCGAGTGCCTGCCGGCAGAACGCCAGCCGCTGCCGCAGCGCCCGGCCGGCCGGGGTCCAACCGAGCAGGTCCAGGCCGCAGCGGCGCAGCCCGTCCAGCAGCGCAGCGGTCAGCTCCGCCGGGTCGGGCCGGGTCAGCGGACGCTCCACCAGCTCGATCGCGCCCAGCCGGCACACCTCGCGGGCCACCACGTCGGTGCCCGACCAGCCCACCTCCCGCTCGGTGCGCAGCAGCGGCCCGCCCGCCTCCCGGGCGGTCGCCTCGTTCACGGCGGCCGCCAGCCGGATCCGGGCGGACGGCGTGCCGGGGGAGCGGTCGGCCACCGCGACGGCCAACCAGTCGACCCCCGCCAGCGGCGACGCCGGTGCCAGTTGCGCCGCGGTCCCGCCGCTCATCAGGTACGCGGACCCGCCGGGTCGCCGCACCCGGGCCAGCCGTTCCGGGTACGCCAGACCGACCAGCAGCCCGGCGGCGAGATCGTCGGGCAGGTGGTCGCGGCGGGGTTCCCCGGCCCGGGGGGCGGCCTCGGGCAGGGCGGCGCGCAACCGGCGCACCTCGGCCCGCCAGCGGCCGGTGGCCGCCGGGTCGGCGCCGGCGCGCAGCCGCCGCCATGCGGCGACCAGGTCGTCACCCGGACCGGCCACGGTCTGCTCGGCCAGCAGCGCGACCACCTCGGCGGCCCGGTCGGCGCCCACCCGTGGCGCACCGTCGAGCAGGGCGCGGGCCAGCCGGGGGTGCGCCCCGGCAGCGCCGATCGCACGGCCCCGCGCGGTGATCCGCCCGGCGGCATCCAGCGCGCCGAGGGTGGTCAGGGTGTCCCGGGCCACCGTCAGGGCCGCCGCGGGCGGCGGGTCGGGCAGGGCGAGCCCGGCGCCGTCCGGCGACCCCCAGGCGGCCAGGTCCAGCGCCAGGCCGGTCAGGTCGGCGGTCGTGATCTCCGGCTCCGGCTGCGCGGACAGCCGTTCGTGGGCCGCCACCGACCAGCAGCGGTAGACCCGCCCGGGGGCCTCCCGGCCGGCCCGGCCGGCCCGCTGGGTGGCCGCCGCACGGGACACCGGCACGGTGACCAGGGCGCCGAGCCCTCGGGCCAGGTCGAGGCGGGCCACCCGGGACAGCCCGGCGTCGACCACCGTGCGCACCCCCGGCACGGTCAGGCTGGTCTCCGCCACGGCGGTGGCCAGCACCACCCGGCGACCCTCGGCCGGGCGCAGCGCGGCGTCCTGCTCCGCGCCGCGCTGGCGGCCGTGCAACGGCAGGACGGCCACGCCGTCGCGCAGGTCGGCCAGCCGGCCGGCGACGGCGCCGATCTCACCCGCGCCCGGCAGGAAGACCAGCACGTCACCGTCGTGTTCGCGCAGCGCCCGCCGGACGGTCGCGGCGACGTGGTCGAGCAGGGCGCGGTCCACGGGGCCGGCTCCGGGTGGGGCCACCGGCCGGGGCGGTGGGGCCCACACCCGCTCGACCGGGTGCAGCGCGGACGGCGCCCGCACCACCGGCACGGGGTCGCCGTCGCCACCGAGCAGCGCCGCGAAGCGGTCCGCCTCCGCCGTGGCCGACATCGCCACCAGCCACAGGTCGGGACGCAGCGCGGCGCGGGCCTCCACGGTGAAGGCGAGCGCGAGATCGGCGTCGAGCTGCCGCTCGTGGCACTCGTCGAGCAGCACGGCACCGACGCCGGTCAGCTCCGGATCGTGGTGCAACCGACGGACCAGCAGCCCGGTGGTGACCAGCTCGACCCGAGTGCGGGGCCCGACCCGCCGCTCGCCGCGGACCGCGTAGCCGACCCGGTCGCCGACCCGCTCGCCGAGCAGCGCGGCGATGCGGTGTGCCGCCGCGCGGGCGGCGACCCGGCGGGGCTGGGCCACCAGCACCTTCCCCCGTACCCCGTCGGCCACCGCCAGCGGGGCGAGGGTGGTCTTGCCGGTGCCCGGCGGGGCGACCAGCACCCCCGCACCGGCCGACCGCAGGGCTGCGACCAGCGCCGGCAGGGCCGGCCGTACGGGCAGGTCCAGCGGTACGTCGGAGAGCACGGCCCAGTCTCGCACCGGGACCCCGGGGGCGTGGGCCGTGGCCCGCCCGGTCTAGTCGGGGCGTACCCCGTCGATGCCGCGGACGAAGGCGTGCCAGGCGGTCGGAGCGAAGGCCAGGGCAGGGCCCTGCCGGTCCTTGCTGTCGCGGACCGCGATCCCACCGCCGGTGCCGGCCACCTCCACGCAGTTCCCGTTGCCCACACTGCGCGTGCTGGTGCGCCACTCCGCCCGGGTCAGGTCGAGCGCGGTCATCGCGGTACCTCTCGTCTGTGCCGACGCGCCGCCGATGCGGTCACGTAAAGTAACGAGAAGCTTCCTCCAGGCGGGTCAACGACGCCACCGGATCGAGCGCCATCCGGCGCAGCTCCTCGTGCACCAGGCTATACCCGCGGACCTGGCCGGCTTCTTCGAGAGCCAGGCCTGACGTGAGGTTTTCCAGGTAGACCACCGCCGCGTCGGCCGCATCGGGGAAGGTGAGCACGACGTACGGCGCGTTCATCGCCGGGTGTCCGCCGGCGGCGAACGGAAGTACCTGCACCGTCACGTTCGGTAGTTGCGCGACGGTGTGCAGGTGGGCTGCCTGCTCGGCCATCACGGCCCGGCCACCCACCGGCCGCAGCAGCGCCGCCTCGTTGAGCACCACCGACAACTCCACCGGATCGTCGCGGCGCAGCACCTCCTGCCGGCGCAGCCGCGCGGCGACCTTGCGGTCCAGGCCCTCCTCGCCGGCCGTCAGCCGGTAGACCGCCCGGGCGTACGCCTCGGTCTGCAACAGCCCCGGCACGGCCTCGGCCTCGTACGTGCGCAGGGTCGCCGCCTCGGCCTCCAGCCCCACGTAGAACTCGAACCACTCCGGCAGCACGTCGCTGTAGTGCTGCCACCAGCCGCGCTGCTGCGCACCACGGGCGATCTCGATGAGCGCCTCGGCGTCCGGGCCGGTGACCTGGTAGAGCGCCAACGCGGCCCGGACGTCGCGCGGCTTGATGCCGATCTGTGCGTTTTCGATACGGGACAGGTTGCTTTTGGACATGTCCAATTGGCGGGCGGCGATGTCGAGGGTCATTCCGGCGCGCTCGCGCAACTGGCGTAGTTCCCGGGCGATGCGGCGTCGGCGGACGGTGGGGCTCGCGGTCACCCTCCGAGTCTGTCACGGCAAGATCCGCAGGTCGCATCAGCACGGAGTGCAACCATCGAAAACGGGAGTTGCGTTGCAGTTGCGCTCGGTGCATCCTTTCCCGGTTGCGATCATTGGGACAACCGGTCTGGGGAGGACGTTTGCTCATCGCCGACGAGTTCTTCCTGATCGCGCACAACGACAGCCGAGGCAAGGCCAAGCTCCACCCGACCGCGGCGGGGCTGGGCCTGGCGGGCGGGCTGCTCGGCGAGCTTGTCCTGTACGGGCACGTCACGGTGATCGACGGGACGGTCACCGTGGTCGACCGACGTCCCCCGGCCGACGCGCTGGCGCACACCGTCCTCGACCAGCTCGTCGGGGAGGCCCAGCACCAGTCGGTGCGCACCTGGCTGAGCTTCCTCGGGCAGACCGCGGTGACCGCGGTCGGCGAACGGTTGGCCCGGGGCGGCGTGCTGCGCCGGCAGGAGAGCCGGCGGCTGTTGAAGACCACCGTCAGCTACGTGCCGCTCGACCTCAACGTGGTCGCCTGGCCGGCGACCCGGCTGCGCGCCGTGCTGGAGCGGCCGGATCCGCCCGGCGTCCCGGACGCCCTGCTGCTCGGTCTCGTCGCGGCGGTGGGGCTGACCCGCGAGGTGCTGTGGAGCGCGGGGCCGCGTGCCCACCACCGGCTCAACCTGCTGATCCCCGCGCTGCCCCCACCGCTGAAGGAACTGGTCGCCCACACCGAGGCCGCCGTCGGTGCCGCGGTGCTGCGCGGCATCTGAACCGGCACCCCTACCCCTTCCCCCCCTCATTCCGGAGTAGCGCATGCCCCCGACAGCGACAACCCCCCGCCCGAGCAACGTCTCCGAGGCCCTCGCGAGGGGCCGGCTGGGCGTCCCCTCGGTGATCTTCTTCGTGCTCTCGGCCGCCGCGCCGCTGACCGTGGTGGCCGGCGTGGTGACCACCGGCTACGGGGTGATCGGGGTGCTCGGCATTCCGCTGGCCTTCCTGACCGTGGCGGTCGTGCTGACCGTCTTCTCCGTGGGCTACGTGGCGATGGCCCGCCGGATGACCAACGCGGGTGCCTTCTACGCGTACGTCGCCCGGGGGCTCGGCCGGCCGGCCGGCGTCGGCGCGGCCTGGGTGGCGCTGATCGCGTACAACGCCCTTCAGGTCGGCCTGTACGGCACCATCGGCGCCGCCGCCGAACCCGTGCTGGCGCGGTTGTTCGACGTGACCGTGCAGTGGTGGGTCGTGGCCCTGGTCGCGTGGGCGCTGGTGGCGGTGCTCGGCCTGCTCCGGGTGGACATCAACGGTCTGGTGCTGGCGGCGCTGCTGTGCGCGGAGATCGTCGTCATCCTGGTCTTCGACCTCGGGCAGCTCGCCAACCCGGCCGCCGGTGAGGTGAGCTTCGCGGCGTTGTCCCCGGACAACCTCGTCGTGCCGGGCGCGGGCGCGGTGCTGGTGCTGGCCATCCTGGGCTTCGTCGGCTTCGAGGCCAGTGTGGTGTTCAGCGAGGAGAGCAAGGACCCGAAGCGTACGGTGCCGATGGCCACCTACCTGTCGGTGGCGATCATCGCGGCGATCTACGCGTTGTCGTCGTGGAGCATGACGGTGGCCGTCGGACCGGACCGGATCACCGAGGCGGCCGGTGAGCAGAGCGTCGCGCTGATCTTCAACCTGGCCGAGGCGCACCTGGGCGGCACCGTCGTCACCATCGGCCAGGCGTTGTTCCTGACCTCGGTGCTGGCCGCGATGATCTCCTTCCACAACACCACGGCCCGGTACGCGTTCGCGCTCGGCCGCGAGCGGGTGCTGCCGGCCGCGTTCGGGCGCACCTCGCCGATGACCGGCGCGCCGCGGGTGGCCTCGATGGCGCAGAGCAGCCTCGGCCTGCTGGTGATCGTGCTGTACGCGGCGAACGGCTGGGACCCGGTGCTGCAGCTGTTCTTCTGGGGCGGCACCAGTGGCGGCTTCGGCGTGCTGCTGCTGATCGCCACCACCTCGGTCGCGGTGATCGCGTACTTCGCCCGCAACGGGCAGGGGGAGAGCCTGTGGCGCCGGCTGGTCGCGCCGGCGCTGGCGGCGGTGGCCCTCACGGTGATCATCGTGCTGGCGGTGCAGAACTTCGCGAACCTGCTGGGCGTCGCGCCGGATTCGCCGCTGCGCTGGGCCATCCCGCTGGCGTATCCGGTGGCGGCGGCACTCGGCGCGCTGTGGGGGGTGATGCTGCGGCGCAACCGCCCCGACACGTACGCCCGGATCGGGCTGGGCGCGGAGAGCGTGACGGCGATGACCGCGCCGGCGGGGCCGGCGGGGCCGCGCCACGGCGAGCCGGTCCCGGTCGGCGCGGAGGCGCGACGGTGAGCGGGCCACCGGTCGAGCGGCTCGGGTCGGCGGACATCCGCCTGGTCGCCGAGCGCATCACCGAGGCGTTCCTGGTGCTCGACCAGCCCCGCTGGCTGGTGCCGGACGAGGCGAGCCGCCCGACGGTGATGGCCGCGCACTTCGAGATCATGGTCGACCACGCCGTGCGGCACGGCCTGGTGTACGCGACTACCGACCGGGCGGGGGTGGCCGTCTGGTTCCCCTCGGTCGGTGATCCCGCACCACCGCCGCCGGACTACGACGCGCGACTTTCGGCGGCGTGCGGGCAGTGGACCGAGCGTTTCGTGCACCTCGACAAGCTGTTCGCCGACCACCACCCGCACGACGACCACCACCACCTGGCGTTCCTCGCGGTGGATCCGGCGCGGCAGGGGCAGGGGTTGGGGACGGCCCTGCTGCGGCACCATCACGCGGTGTTGGACGCCCAGGGGATGCCCGCCTACCTGGAGGCGAGCTGCCCGCGCAGCCGCGACCTCTACGCCCGGCACGGGTACCGGGTGGACGAACCGTTCCGGCTGCCCGACGGCACCCCGTTCTGGCCGATGTGGCGGGAGCCGTCCGCCGGTTGAGTCGCCGGGCGGCCGGGCCCAGGGGTGTGTTCGGCCGCCCGGTCGTCGGCCGGTGGACGCCGGCCGGCATGACACGGCGGCGGGGCCGGGTCGATGACCCGGCCCCGCCGCCGTACCCCCCGGCTGTCCCCCCTGCCGTCAGTACGTGCCGTCGAGCTGCCCCCGCAGCTTGGTCAGCGCCCGGGCCAGCAGCCGTGAGACGTGCATCTGCGAGACGCCGATCTGCTCGGCGATCTGCGACTGGGTCAGGTTGCCGTAGAAGCGCAGGGTCAGGATCTTCTGCTCCCGCTCGTCGAGTGTGGCCAGGGCGGGGCCCAGCGCGACCCGCAGCTCGGCCAGCTCGAACTCGGAGTCCTCGCCGCCGAGCATGTCGCCCAGCTCGGTCGCCCGGTCGCCGTCACCGGTCGGGGTGGACAGCGACACCGCGTTGTAGGCGCGGGCACCCTCCAGCCCTTCCAGGACCTCTTCCTCGGTGAGCTTGAGGTGGGCGGCGATGTCGGCGACCGTCGGGGAACGGCCGAGGGTCTGCAGCAGGGAGCTGTTGGCGTCGGAGATCGCCAGCCGCAGCTCCTGGAGCCGGCGCGGAACGCGGATGTCCCAGGTACGGTCGCGGAAGTGTCGCTTCAGCTCGCCGATGATGGTGGGGATCGCGTAGCCGGCGAAGTCGACGCCGCGGGACGGGTCGAACTTGTCGATGGCCTTGATGAGGCCCACCGCGGCGGTCTGCGCCAGGTCGTCGGTGGGCTCGCCGCGACCGCTGTAGCGGTGGGCGAGGTGGTTGGCCAGCGGCAGCCAGGCCTCGATGGCGCGGTCGCGCAGAGCGGCGCGCGACGGATGGTTGGCCGGCAGGGCGGCCATCGCGTTCAGCAGGTCGGCGGCGCTGTCGGTGAGGGCCCGCGGGTCGAGCTTCGCGGGGGCGGCCTCGGTGGTGCTGGCCTGCTCGCTGATCGTTGGCGCGGTCATGGGTAGTCCTCCCTGCACCTCGTCCGCGGATAAAGACGTGACGCTTTGGTTTAGTTCCAGATGGGCCGTTCGGGAGTCACCTTAACCTGATCGGCTCGTGGAAATCTAGCCGAAAGTACGATGTACTTAAGCAACCTTTCCTCATGTGTGTAGCAAATCGGACGTATCGCGGTCTGTTGGTGACCCGGATCACCCCCTCGACACCCGCTCTGGCGGCGTCGGCGGGCGGGCGTCCGGGTTGCCCGGCGGCGCGGGCGGCCGTGCGGGTTGGCTCGGCGCGGCTGTCCGGGTGGCGGGGCGTCCCCGCCCGACCCCGAAGACCGACCCGGACTGTCGCCTTTCCGTCGTTGTCCACTCCACGGGACCGCCCGTAGCGTCGCGGGTACGTCACCCGTTCGGAGGCACCGTGCTCGATCCCGCCGTACCCCAGCTCGTGGTGGACTGCCGCACGCTGTACTTCAGCTGGATACCGGCCGACCCCGACGCGGTCGCGGCGCTGGTGCCCGACGGGCTGCGTGCCCACCCCGACCGCCAGGTCTTCATGAACCAGTACGTCGTCGACGACGCCAGCCAGACCTCCGGGTTCGGCGCCTACTCGCTGACCTACCTCGGGGTGACGCTCACCGGGCTGGAAGCCCCCGACGGGGTGACCCCCGCCGGCTGGTGGACCCACTACGTCACCTCCAGCGACCGGGTCCGCGACTACGCCGGGGCCCGGGGTGCCCCCGTCCTGCCCGGCCGCACCACCTTCGTCACCCGCGGGACAGCATCGAGACCGAGACCGAGATGCACGGCGTCCCGGTGATCCGCGCCCGGGTGCGGGCCGGCGACACCGGGCACACCATCCACGCCGGCCACCACCGCTACGTCACCGCCGTGTCGGGGCGACTGGTCAGCAGCGTCTACCCGGTGGTCGCCGAGCCGGTCACCCGCTTCGAGATCGAATCGGTGGAGTTCCTGGAGCCCGAGCATCCGATCTTCGCGCTGCGCCCGGAGAACCCGCTGACCATCGCGTGGGGCTACTACTCACCCCGGGCGTCGTTCGCGTACCCCGGCGGCTTGACCGTGCTGGGGGAGCGGGAGATGGTCCTGCGCTCACCAGGTGCCGGCACGCCGGGCCCGCAGCGGGCGGCCGTCGGGGTCGTAGACCAGCCGGTAGGCCGGTAGCGCCCAGGCCCGCGTCCACCACGGCAGCCGCCGTGCCCGATGGGGCCGCAGCCGGCCGGGCGGACGGGGCCCGACCCGGCCGCCGTCGTACCACCGCTGGAGCGCCTCCGCCGAGGCGGTGATCGTCGCGACGGCGTCGGCGGGGTCGATCAGGTCGGCGTCGTCGCCGTCGGCCTGGTCCCGGTCGAGGTGCTCGCGCCACAGTCGCAGCCGCAGCTCCCGGGCGAAGCGGCGGGCCCCGTCGCCCCGCCCGGCCGGGTCCACGGGGCTCCGGTCGTCGCGGGTGTCGTCCAGCACCGCACAGGACAGCTCACTGTCGTGCGTCCAGGAGCGGCGGTTGAAGTTGTCGCTGCCGACGCTCGCCCACACGTCGTCGACGACGCAGACCTTCGCGTGCACGTAGACCGGGGTGCCCTCGTGGTTCTCCACGTCGAACACGTGCACCCGGTTCGGCGCGGCCTTCTCGCACAACGCCAGCGCCTGTTCCCGGCCGACCGTGTTGGGAGGCAGCGCCAGCCGGCCGTCCACGTCCGGGTGGCGTGGCACCACCGCCACCAGATGCAGATCCGGATTGTCGTGCAGGGCCCGCGCGAACAGGTCGGCGACCTCCGTCGACCAGAGGTACTGGTCCTCCAGGTAGACCAGCCGCCGGGCCCGCTGGACCGCCTTGGTGTACCCGCGCGCCACGGTCCGTTCGCCCCGGGGGGCGAAGGAGTACCGCGGGCGCACGGCCGGATAGGTGCGCAGCGCCTGCACGTGGTGCGGGCCGCACGGCGACGGGTCGGCCGGCTGCGGGGGCAACCGGCTCGGTCGGAGGTCCGCGCCGCGCAGCCGGTCCCGCAGGTACGCGAGCGGGTTCTCCGAATCCAGTGGCATCGGGTCGGTCCACCGTTCGCGGAACACCGTGTCGAGCGCCCCGACCACCGGCCCGCGCACCGCCAGCTGCACGTCGTGCCAGGGCGGCCGGTCACCGTAGTGGTGGGACATGACCACGGCCTGCGGGTCGCCCCGGTGGGAGTCGTCGTCGCGCCGGCTGTGGCACAGGTCGATGCCGCCCACGAAGGCGACATCCCGCTGTGGCGAGTCCGGGTGGCGCAGCACGACCAGCTTCTGGTGGTGCGAGCCGCCGCGGCGTACCCGCTGGTCCAGCAGCACCTCGCCGCCGGCGGCGTTGACGGTCTCGCTCAGGTTGCGGTTCTCCTGGTGGCTGTAGGAGAGCACGTCCAGGTGGGAGCGCCAGATCAGTCCCTTGACCACCACCCCGCGCTGCGCGGCCCGGGAGAACAACTGCGCCACCGTCGGGCCGTCCGGGCGCAGCCGCTCGTCGGGGTCGCCCCGCCAGTCGAGGAAGAACAGGTGGTCACCGGCCTTCATCGCCTCGACCTCGCGCACCAGCCGGTCGAAGTAGGCCGCTCCGTGAATCAGCGGCTCGGCGAGGTTTCCGCTGGTCCAGACGGGTAAGTCAGAGGCCGGGTTGGCGCGTTCCGGCGCGGTGAGAAACCAGTCCCGCATCGTCAACGTCCATCCCTCCCGAGGTCCCGACGCCTCGCGACACGACCCCGATCGCGGGCCCGCACGCCGGTGACCGCACCGGGGGCGCCATTGCCCACCACTTACCCGAGCACCGAGGAGGCCACACCATGTCCGGCGAGACGACGAACCCCGTGACCGAGCACCGTGAGCAGGCGGTGGAGGGTGAGCGGGGTGCGCTGGTGGCCCTCCTGTTGATGGTGGTCCTCGGCGTCGCCGGCATCTTCGCCGTGTCTTGACCGCCCGGCGGGTGGACGCCCTCCCCGGTCACGCAGGAGCCCACCCGCCGGTACCTCAGGGGCGCGGTCCCTGACCGCCGGTGTGCGGCACCCGTGCCGCCGGGATGACGCCGAGCCGGCCGGCCTGGAAGTCCTCGAACGCCTGGATCAGCTCGTCACGGGTGTTCATCACGAACGGGCCGTAGTGTGCCACCGGCTCCCGGATCGGCTCGCCGCCCATGATGTAGAGGTCCAGGGCCGGGGCGTTGCCGTCCTGCTGGGCGTCCGCGGTGAAACGCAGCGCGGCACCGGGGCCGTGCACCGCGAGCTGCCCGGTGTGCACCGGGCGCCGTTCGGTGCCGACGGTGCCCCGTCCGCCGAGCACGTACACCAGGGCGTTGAAGTCCGGCCGCCAGGGCAGGTCGACCTGCGCCCCCGGCTGCACCGTCACGTGGGTGATGGTGATCGGGGTGAACGTCGAGCCCGGCCCCCGGTGCCCGGCCACCTCACCGGCGATCACCCGGATCAGCGCACCGCCGTCCGGGGTGGTGAGCAGCGCCGCCTCCCGGCCCCGGATGTCCTGGTACCTGGGCGGGTTCATCTTGGCGGCCCGGGGCAGGTTCACCCACAGCTGGGTGCCGTGGAACAGGCCGCCGCTGGTCACCAGGTGCTCCGGCGGTGCCTCGATGTGGAGCAGGCCGCTGCCGGCCGTCATCCACTGCGTGTCGCCGTTGGTGATCGTGCCGCCCCCGCCGTGGGTGTCCTGGTGGTCGAAGGCCCCGTCGATGATGTAGGTGACGGTCTCGAACCCGCGGTGCGGGTGCCACGAGGTGCCCTTCGGCTCGCCGGGCGCGTAGTCCACCTCGCCCATCTGGTCGAGGTGGATGAACGGGTCCAGGTCGCTGACCGGCACCCCGGCGAAGGCGCGGCGCACCGGGAAGCCCTCCCCCTCGTAGCCGCTGGGCGCGGTGCTCAGCCGGCGGACGGGCCGGAAGGCGGTGGTCTCCGGAAGCTGTGGCAGACGGGGCAGGACGAGGACGTTGTCGACGGTGATCGCGGGCATCTCGGGCTCCTTGGCGCTTCGGACGAACTGCCGGACGGGGTCAGGTGGCCGGCGGGGTCAGGTGGCCGGCGGGGTCAGGTGGCGGCGGGGGCGGCGGGCCCGGCGGTGGCCTGGCCGGCGGCCGGGCCGGCGGTGGCCTCGTGGGTCGTGGCCTGGCCGGTTGTGGCCTCGCCGGTGCGCAGCCGCCGACCGAGTCGGGTGAAGACCCGATCGAGACAGGCGACCTCGGCGTCGTCGAGGTCGTCCATCAGGTGGGCCCGCACCGAGCGCAGATGGTGCGGTGCGGCCTCGCGCAGCGCCAGCAGACCGGCGGCGGTGAGCACCGCCTCGCTGCCCCGGCGGTCCTGCGGGCAGGACTGCCGGGCGACCAGGCCGCGCCGCTGCATCGAGGAGATCTGGTACGTCAGCCGGCTCGGGGAGAAGACCAGCAGGCCGGCCAGTTCACCCATCCGCAGTCGTTGGCCCGGTGCCTCGGACAGCAGCACCAGCACGTGGTAGTCGGCGAAGCTCAGGTCGCTCGCGGCGCGCAGGTCGTCCTCCAGCTGGGTGAACAACCGCTGGCTGCCCTCGATGTAGGCGCGCCAGGCGGCGAGGCGGACGCTGTCCAGACTTTCGGTCACGCCCCCGACAGTAGCACTACTTCAAAGTTGAAAGAGTGGTCTGGGACACCGGAGGTACAACCTGACGAAGCATCTCGTCCAGGATTGAAAGACGTGCCGCGGGGCGAAGCGTGGCGAGCCCGGGTGGTTGTCCGCTGACCCGTGCCGTCGCCTGACCCCTGCGGTCCGATGAGCGGACCTGTGCCAGACTCCGCCTCGTGGATCGCGTGGAACTGGCCGCCCCCGGCCTGCTGTTGCGTCCGTGGCGGGCGCAGGACGCGCCGGCGGTGCACGCCGCGCTGCGGGAGCCGGACATCGCCCGGTGGAACCCGCAGGGCGACCTGGTCACCGTGGCTGACGCCGCCGCCTGGATCCGCCGCCGGGCCGACTGGTCCGACGGGGGACACGTCTCGCTGGCGGTCACCGACGCGGACGACGGCACCCTGCTCGGCGCGGTGGCGCTGCACTCGATCGTCGACGAGGACGCGGGAATCGGCTACTGGACCGTCGTTGCCGCTCGGGGGCGAGGCGTCGCCACGCGGGCGGTACGCGCGCTGAGCACGTGGGGGTTCACCGCGCGCGGGCTGCACCGCATCGAGCTGTGCCACGCCGTCGCGAACCGGGCCTCGTGCCGGGTCGCCGAGCGGGCCGGCTTCCCCGCTGAGGGCACGCTGCGCCAGTCGCACCGCTACGGCGACGGGCGGCGCCACGACGAGCACCTGCACGCCCGGCTCGCCACGGACGACTGACCCGCACGATGACGGTTCCCGCGGTCCACCTGCGGGGGTGGCGGCGTCGGTGCCCCGCAGCCGCCCCCGCGAGGCCCCGCCGGTCAGCCGGAGTGCGGTTGGTCGGCCTCGAGACGTAGCCGCCCGAGCAGTTGTCTGGCCTGCTCGGCGAGGTGCGCGTCGACGATCACCGCGTACTGCCCGGCCCGCAGTGAACTGGCCGAGGTGAAGTCCCGCTTGCCGCCGGTCATGGCGTGCGCGACGGCCCCGAACACCGCGCCCCACACCGCACCGATGACCAGGCCGACCAGGATCACCGCGAGCCAGTTGCCGACGGTGAAGATGCCGAACAGCAGCCCGATGAACAACCCGAACCAGGCTCCGGTACCCGCACCGACCAGACCCGCCCGGAAGGTGGTCATCCGACCCAGGACGGTCTCGACCAGGGTGAGGTTGGTGCCGACGATGGCGGCGTGCTCGACGGGGAAACGGTTGTCGGCCAGGTGGTCCACCACCCGCTGCGCCGACGGATAGTCCGGGTACGACCCGATGGTCACGGTCGGCGGCCCGGTCGGCGGGCCGTGGCCGTCGTGCCCCGGTGCGGTGGGCCGGCCCCCGGGGCCGGACGGGAGGGTGTCGCCACCGGACATGTCCGGTCGCCAGGCCGACGTCGGACTGGACGGTGTGGTCATGGTCCTCCTCCTTCGTCAGCCTCCCGCATTCCCCGGGACCCGACCCCAAACCCACCCCACCCCTCGCCTCCCGCCCCACCCTGCGAACGGCATGATCACCACGTTGCGGCCGGCCGGATCGGCGTGTCGGCGAGTCAACGTCGTGACCGACGCGAGCGGGGTGGGGCGGGAGGGGTGGGGTGGAGGAGAGGAACGGGTGGGTGGGTCAGGTGCAGGGGGTGGCGTTGAGGGTGAAGGAACCGGGTGTGGGGAGCGTGGCACCGCTGAAGGTGCCCTGGTAGCCGACGGACACGGTGCCGCCCGAGGGCAGGCTGCCGTTCCAGGCGGCGTTGCCGACCGTGATCCGGTCGCCCGACTGGCTCCACTCACCGTTCCAGCCGTTGGTCAGCCGCACCCCGCTGCCGGGCGTGAAGGCGAGCGTCCACCCGGTGAGGGCGGCCCCGCGGTTGGTCACCCGGATCTCGGCGGTGAAACCGCCGGACCAGGAGTTCGGAGTGTAGGTCACCGTGCAGCCCCCGGCCGGCGGAGTGGTGGGGGGAGCGGTGGTCGGGGGAGTGGTGGTGGGGGGAGTGGTGGTGGGGGGAGCGGAGGTGGGGGGAGTGGTGGTCGGCGGGGCGGTGGTCGGCGGGGCGGTGGTCGGGACCGGCCCGGCGGCCACGGCCATGTCGTACGCGCGCTGCGGGACGAACTGACCGGCACCGGCGATGCACCCGTCGGCCTCGCCGGGCAGCTTCACCCAGAGGAACGCGTCGATCGCCGGGTCGCCCGTGGCGGTGGTGCTCGGCGTGCCGATCGCCCGACCCGGCGGGTCGCACCACTCGGAGCCGGCCGGCCCGTTGCCGTTGCGGCTGGTGTCGACGACCGCCGTCAGTCCGGGTACGCCGGTCGCCGCGATGATCGCCTTCGCGTACCCGACCTCGTCGGCCGTGCGCCGGTAGTTGGACACGTTGAGCGAGATGCCGTCGGCGCTGTTGGCGATGTCCGCGCGGTTCAACCGGGCCGCCGCCTCGCCGGGTGAGAGCCAGGCCGAGTGTCCCGCGTCGAAGTAGACCTTCGCCGCGGCCGAGCCCGCCTTGAGCGCCTTGCCCGCGTAGGCCATCGACGCCACCGTGTCGGCCTGCTGGGCGGCGCTCTGGCAGTTCGTCATGATCGGCAGGACGTCCGGTTCCAGGACGATGGTGGCCGGTCGCCCGGCCAGGCCCGCCGCGACCTGGTCGACCCACTGGCGGTAGGTCGCGTGGTCGGGTGCCCCGCCGCCGCTGGCACCGCTACAGTCCCGGTTGGGGATGTTGTAGACGACCAGGATCGGGATCTTGCCCGCTGCGGCGGCAGCGCCGACCAGGGCATCGACCTCGGCGCGTACCGTCGAGGTGTTGGTGCGGGTGAACCAGCGGCCCTGCGGCACGCTGGCGATCCGGTCCCGGATGACGGCGGCTCGCGGGTCGCCGGGGTTCTCCGCCACCCAGCGCGCCGCGGAGGTGCTCGGGTCGACGTAGAAGGCCGACTCGGCGGCGGCGGCCGCGGGTGTCCGGGCGATGCCCAGGGCGACGGTGGTGACAGCGGTGAGCGCGGTCGCGGCGACTGCCGCGGCGAGCGCCGGTCTGCTTCGCATGGCGTCTCCAGTTCATTCAAGAGCGCCACTGGAAGCGCTCCCATCGTTGGACGACAAACTACGGGCTCGTTGCGGTCGTGTGAAGCCCTCGGCATCCCGGCGGCGGACAATGACGCCATGCGACTGCTGATCACGGCCGACACCCACGTCCCCAGACGGGCCCGGGACCTGCCGCCGCAGCTGTGGGCGGAGATCGAGGCTGCCGACGTGGTGCTGCACGCCGGAGACTGGGTGGACGAGCCGCTGCTCGACGCGATGTCGGCGCGGTCCGCCCGGCTCGTCGGGGTGCACGGCAACAACGACGGGCCGGCGCTGCGGGCCCGGCTGCCCGAGATCGCCCGGATCAACCTCGACGGACTGCGCGTGGCGATGGTGCACGACACCGGCCCCCGGACTCGGCGGGAACACCGCTGCGCGGCCCGGTTCCCCGACTGCGACCTGCTCGTGTTCGGCCACTCGCACATCCCGTGGGACACCGTCGCCCCGGGCGGCCTGCGGTTGATCAACCCCGGCTCGCCCACCGACCGGCGCGCGCAGCCGCACGCCACCTACCTCACCGCCACGGTCGCGGCGGGCCGACTCGACGACGTCGAGCTGCACCGCCTCCCGCGCCGCTGACCGCACGTCGGGCGGGGCTGACCGCACGTCGGGCCGGGGCGATCCCCAGTCGTCCGCCGCCGGCCGGCGCATATGATCACCGGATGGGTGCGGACCGTAGTGGCGTCGTGGTGGTCGGCGCGGGCATCGCCGGGGTGGCCTGCGCCGTCGAACTCGCCCGGGCGGGCGTCGCGGTGCAGATCCGGGAACGCGGCCGCGTACCCGGCGGCCGGATGGCCAGCAGACGCTTCGACGGCCGGCCGACGGACATCGGCGCGGCCTACCTGACCGTCAGTGACCCCGACTTCGTCGAGGTGGTCGACCGCTGGCGGGCCGCCGGGCTGGCCCGGCCCTGGACCGACACCTTCGTCGCGTACGGTGCCGACGGTCGCCGAGTGGTGCCGGGCCCGACCCGCTGGGCCGCCCCGCGAGGACTGCGGTCGCTCGTCGAACACCTCGCCGCCGACCTGCCCGTGACCGTCGACCGGCTGGTCCTGGCCGTGGAGCCGGGGCCGGTGGTCGACGGTCACCCCTGCCGCGCCGTGGTCCTCGCGATGCCCGGTCCCCAGGCGGCGCTGGTGCTCGACCCCGCCCTGACGGCCGCCACCCGGGCGGTCCAGGAGCAGACCTGGGCCGCCTCGCTGGCGGCCGTGCTGCGCTTCCCGTCCCGACGCTGGCCCGACTTCGCCGGCGCGTTCGTCAACGACCACCCGCTGTTGACCCTGGTCTGCGACGACGGCGACCGCCGCGGCGACGGTGCCCCCGTGCTGGTCGCACACACCACACCGGAGTTCGCCGCCGGCCACCTCGCCCAGCCCAGCGCCGCCGCCGCAGCGATCGAGGAGGCCGTACGCGACCTGCTGCGGCTGCCCGATCGGGCCGTCCACACGCACGTGCACCGCTGGACGTACGCCAAGCCGACCGCCGGACCCGGCGGCGGGTTCCACCTCGACGCGGACGGCGTCGGGCTGGCCGGGGACGCCTACGGCACCCCCCGGGTGCAGAGCGCCTGGCGCTCCGGCCGGGACCTCGGCCGCGCCCTCGCCGAGCGGCTGACCTGACCGTCAGGCCGAGGTGACCGCCGGACGGTCCGGGGCGGAGGGCGGTGGCGGGTCGACCGTGCGCTGGCCGGCGCGGTCGAGCAACTGCATGACCGGGGTCGCCGCCACCCCGTGCAGGACCACCGACACGATCACCACGAGGCCGACCGTGGCCCAGACCAGCTTCGCCTGCGGGAAGTCCGCCTTCGTGGTGGCGTACGCCAGGTAGTAGAACGACCCCACGCCGCGGATGCCGAACACGGCGATCACCCAGTGCTCGGCGGGACGCCCCGGCGCGCCGCGCAGCGCCAACCAGCCGGCCAGCGGTCGCACCACGAACACCAGCGACAGCCCGACCAGGGCGGCCGGCCAGGTCAGCGGCACCAGCAGCCCGTTCACCACCGCACCGCCGAACAGCAGCAGCAACATCACCGTGAGCAGCCGTTCGACCTGCTCGGCGAAGTCGTGCAGCACGGCGTGGAACTCGTGGGTACGCTCCGCCGCGCGGATCGCCCGGGCGGCCACGAACACGGCCAGGAAGCCGTACCCGCCCACCAGCTCGATCAGCCCGTACGCCAGGAAGGTGGCGGCCAACGCCAGGAACCCCTCGGAGTGCCGGGCCAGCCGGAACTCGCTGGGCGCCCGGAAGAAGAGCTTGCCGAGCAGCCAGCCGATGACCCACCCACCGGCCACCCCGACGGCCACCTTGTAGAACACGTCGACGCTGAGCCACCGGAGCAGCCAGTCCGACGGGGCGAGGCTGGTGGTGGCGATCGCGATCGCCGCGTAGACGAACGGGAACGCCAGGCCGTCGTTGAGCCCGGCCTCGGAGGTGAGCGCGAAGCGCACCTCGTCCTCGGCGTCCTCCACGTCGTTGGGCTCGCCGACCTGCACGTCGGCGGCGAGCACCGGGTCGGTGGGGGCCAGGGCCGCACCGAGCAGCAGGGCCGCGGCCGGCACCAGGCCCGCCCACCACCAGCCCAGCAGGGCCACCGCCGCGATGCACAGCGGCATCGCGATCGCCAGCAGCCGCCAGGTGGACGACCAGCGCGCCCAGCTCAACGGCCGGTCGATCTTCAGCCCGGCCCCCATCAGCGCCACGATCACGCCGATCTCGGTGAGGTGGGTGGCGAAGACCCGGTGTTCGAGGGGTTCGGGCATGGGCAGCCCGATGGGCAGCAGGAACACCAGCATGCCCAGCCCCAGGAAGGCGATCGGCATGGACAGCGGCCGACGCTCCAACATGCGGGGCAGGATGCCCGCCAGCAGGGCCCCCAGGCCCACCACCGCGAACGCTACGTCGACCGGTTCCACGGCCACCACCTTCCGCCTCGCCCGCGCGCGCGGACAGGTGGAGCCCACAGTGCCCCCGGAAGACTCTTCGTATTCCTGCCCGTGGCGGGCGGTCGGCGGTCGGGCGGAGCGGTCGGGCGGAGCGGTCGGGCGGCGCGGTCGGGCGGAGCCGGGCCGGTCAGCCCGCCGGGAGCAGGATCTCGAACCAGACGGTCGAACCGCGCACCGTCGGGTCGGTGCCCCAGGCGTCGGTCAGGTCCTCGATCAGCCCCAGCCCCCGGCCCCGGCTGCTGAGCGTGTCCGTGCGGGCCCGGGTGACCGTGCCCCGCGTCCCCGAGTCGGCGACCGACACCAGCAACCGCTCCGGGCTCAGGTCGATCTCGACCCGGGCGGCGGTGCCCGCGTGCAGCAACGCGTTCGTGGTCAGCTCACTGGTGCACAGCACGGCCGCGCCGACCACCGTCTCGGGCACCTGCCACTCCGTGAGCTGGCCGGTCAGCCAGTGCCGCACCCGGCTCGGCGCGGTCGGTTCGGCCGGCACCTCCATGCTCGCCGACCGGCTCGGCCGCAGTGCGTGCTCCACCGCCAGCACCGCCACGTCGTCCTCCGTCGCGCCCGGCACCGCGGCCGTCGCCGCCGCGCAGAGGGCACGCGGATCGCCGCTGTGCGCCCCCGCGACCGCCTCGGCCAGGGTCGCCAACCCTCGGTCGAGCCCCTGCTGACGGCGCTCCACCACCCCGTCGCTGAACAGCAGCAACGTGTCGCCGGGGTGGAACGGCACGGTCCGGGTGACGGGGCGGGAACCGAGCCCCAGTGGGGCGCCGGCCGGCACGTCCACGTAGGTGGCGCGGGCCTGCCCGTCCGGGGCGCACCGGCGGACCAGCGGGGCCGGATGACCCGCGCTGGCCAGGGTGACCTGCGAACGGTCTGCGTCGATCACCCCGAACACCACCGTCACGAACAGCTCGTGCGTCGCCCCCTCGGCACCCAGGCTGGTGACCAGGCGGTCCAGCCCGGCCAGCACCTGGTCGGGACGGGGATCGTTGAGCGCCAGCGCCCGAAGGGCCGCCCGTACCTGCCCCATCCGCGCGGCGGCCTGCACGTCGTGCCCCGCCACGTCACCGAGCACGATGCCCAGCTCGCCCGTGGGGAGCTGGAAGGCGTCGTAGAAGTCGCCGCCGGCGGCGTTACCGTCGACGCCCGGGTCGTAGCGGGCCGCGATCCGCAGCCGGGGCAGGTCGGGCAGGTGCTCCGGGAGCATGCTGCGTTGCAGCAGCTGGGCCGTTCCGTGCTGGGTCTCGAACCGGCGGGCCCGTTCCGCGGCCTGGCCGATGAGTTCGGCGGAGGCGGCCAGCAGCGCCCGGTCGGCGGCCGACCAGGAGTGCGGGTCGTGGTGGCCGACCGTGATGCCGCCCCGCACGGCCGCGGCCCGCAGCGGCACCGCGGCCAGCGCCCGGACCTTCTGGTCGTGGCGGTCGACGGCGATGCCGCGCAACGGCTCCCCGTCGTCGACGTACGAGGCCCCGCCCCGGCGGGCGGCCTCCACGGCGGGTGCCGGCCAGTCGGCCGGCCCGCGCCGCCACAGCGGCGGCAACCGTTCGTCGGCCTCGTCCATCAGCTCGCCCCGGACGCGCCGGACCATCCGCCATCCACCGCCGCCCTCGTCGACGGCGAACGAGACCCGGTCGGCGTCGAACACCGTCAGCGCGTACCGCAGCGCCACCCGGGCGACATCGTCCAGGGTCAGGGTGCCGGCCAACGCGGCGGCGAAGTCGCCGAGGCTCTGCAACTGCCGGGTGACCTGCGTGATCTCCGCCGCCACCGTCAGCACGCCCACGACCCGTCCCGCGCTGTCCCGCACCGCGCAGGAGCCGCGGGTGAACACGCTCTGCTCGGCGACGTCCGCCCGGCGGTGAATCGGCAGCGTCGCCTCCTTCTCCAGGAACGGCTCCCCGGTGCGGTAGGCGTGCTCGATCACGTCCCCGACGCCGGGCATGCTCCAGACCTCGCCGAACACCTCCGCCGCCGGTCGGCCGAGCGCCGCCGGGTGCTTGTCGCCGATCAGTTCGGCGTACGCGTCGTTGTAGAGCAGAAGCAGCTCGTCGCCGAGAGTGAGCGCCATGGGAACCGGGGAGGCGAGCACGAGGTCGGTCGCCGCGCGCACGGCCGGATCCCAGGTGGGCAGCGGGCCCAGCTCCGTGGCGGCCCAGGGGTGCCCGAGCACGCGTGCCGCGGCTCCCGTACCGCTGGGCGCACCCGAGACCGGGGCGGGTGGCGTGGGGACTCGGCCGACCGTACCTGGCATGCCCGCAGCCTAGCCGCAGCGCTCTCGCCCGCGTTCCGATCATGCTCGCGTCGCCTGCGTGCCGTGCTCCGGGGAAGCGGTCCGGGTGGCTTCGTGCCGCCATGTCGGGAAAAACGTGGCGTCCGGCGCGGCGTGCCACCGGAGCAAGAGGGTATGCGCGCGGGGCAGTCCATGCGACAGGAGGGACATCATGCCGGAAACCCTGGCGGTCAGGCAGGTCGACATCGGCGATGCCGCGGCCGACATGTGGAGGTCGGTGCTGCTGTTCGTGCCAAGGGCCATCGCGTTCATCGCGATCCTCGTGGTCGGATGGCTCATCGCGAGAGCGGTACTCAAGGTCGTCGACGCGGTACTGGAACGGGTGGGATTCGACCGCTGGGTCGAACGGGGCGGCATCAAGCGCGCGCTCGAACGCACGAAGTACGACGCCAGTGACATCCTGGCGAAGCTGGCCTACTACGCGGTGCTGCTGTTCACCCTGCAGTTCGCCTTCGGCGTCTGGGGGCCCAACGCGATCAGCGACCTGATCAGCGGTGTGGTGGCGTGGCTGCCACGGGCCTTCGTGGCGATCGTCATCGTGGTGGTCGCCGCCGCCATCGCCAACGCCGTACGCGACATCGTCAGCGGGGCGCTGGGTGGACTGTCGTACGGCAAGGTCCTCGCCAACGTGGCGGCCGTGTTCATCCTCGCGCTGGGGGTGATCGCGGCGCTGAACCAGGTGGGCATCGCCACGACCGTGACGACTCCGGTGCTGATCGCGGTGCTCGCCACCATCGCCGGCATCCTGATCATCGGCGTCGGCGGTGGCCTGGTGAAGCCGATGCAGCAGCGCTGGGACGGCTGGCTCGACCGGATGGCCGAGGAGTCGCGGGCCGTGCGGGAGCACCGGCGTGCGACCGGGGCCGGGCGCAGCGACACGGAGCGGCAGATGGCCGACCGGGGCGGTGTGGTGCGCGCCAGCACCCCCGAGTCCGAGCAGGCCATGTCCGGGGGCCGGGGCACCTACCGCTCCGGCGGTGCCAGCGACGAGACGCAGCAGTTCGGCCGCTGAGACCGTCCGTCACGACAGGGGTGTCCGCTGCGGCGGGCGCCCCTGTTCGTGGTCCTACAGCGGGGGCGGTGCCGGTGCGGGGGAGCCGAGGGAGCGGGCCAGGGCGCAGACCGCCAGCAGGCGCACCGCCACCCAGTCGGGCGCGGACCAGTCCACCGCGTCGGTCGGCAGCGGCCAGCCGTGCTCGGCCGCGGCGTCGCGTACCCCCTTGGCGTAGCCGGCCAACGCGGCGGCGCACAGCGGCCGGCGGTCGCCGCCCAGGCTGTCGCGTACGGCGGCCGCGTGCTGGTCGACCAGGGCGAGCAGTTCCGGCCGGACGGCGGCGGCGGCGAGGCCCCCGGCACCCACGGACGTCGCCAGGGCGGTGAGGCTGGACCGCGCCGACTCGACGGCGGTTCGGGTGGCGACCCGGTTCGACGACACGCGCATGAGGACCGACGCTAGCCAACCCGGGGGCCGGCCGGCCTCGGCCGCTCGGCCGGTCGGGGGTCGTCCAGCGGGTCGCCCGGACCGGCCGTGGGGATTGAGCCGGACCGGACCGGGCACAGGAGAACCGCCCGGAGGGGCAGGACCGACACCAGGGAGGCACGGATGGGCGAGGCGGACGGACCCGACGAGCGGCACCGGCGACCCGACGGGGTGAGCGACGACACGGTGGCCGCACTGGGCAAGCTCAGCGAGGCGCTGGAGTGCGTGGAGCGCGTCCGTGGCCACCTGTACTCGCTGCACCAGCTCGTGGGGCATGCCGACCTGATGCTCGACGACGCGGTGGAGATGTTCCGCGCCGCCGGGCACCCGCGGATCGCCGAGCGGATCGACACCGAACTGCTGGGTCGCAACGTGATCGCCGGCCGGTGGACCTTCCAGATCGTCGAGGACTTCGACGACGGCTACTACGCCCTGTTCCGGGAGCTGGAGACGGCGGCCCGCGACGAGTTGGTCGCGGGCCGCCGGCACCTGTACGAGGCGGAGATGAAGGAACGCCGACGCACGCGGGGGCGCCCCGGGCACGAGGCGCGCCCGGGTGTCGACACCTAGTCGGTGGAGGTGGCGTCGGCCGGGCGTCGGCGGGCCGCGTCGTCGGCGATGATCACGGTCGCCACCATCACCGCGACGCAGAGGCTGAACAGCCAGGAGCTGTCGGCGGAGAACCGGGCGGAGACGGGCGCCTGCGCGGCGGCGAGCAGGAAGCCGAGCCACGCCAGGCGGCGCTGGCGCGTGGTGAGGAAGCCGGAGCCCTGATGCATCCCGAAAGTCTTGCGCGTGCGGGCGGCGTTGCCGTCAGCCGAACGGCCGATTCTGGCTGAGCTGTCCGCTTTCCCGTCCGCCCGGGCAGTCCTTCCCGCCGGTCGGCTGACGACGCGCCGGCCGGAGCGCGGCGGGGGTCACATCGAGTCGGGGCCGGTCCGGCCGGTGGTGGAGGGACGGTAGGCGCGCTCCGGGTCGGTGGGCTCGTCGCCGGCGGCCTGCCCGCCCCGGTCCACGGCCTGGGGGCCGTGCCCGAACGCGGCCTCCTCGCCGGCGTCGTTGCCGGTCACGTCGTCGGCCTGCCCGTCGATGGTCGAACGCGCCACCGCGCGGTCCAGGTCCCGCAGCGGGGTACGTTCCTCGTTGCGCCATGCCCTGTCGTCGTCGTTGGTCATGCCTTCGCGGTACCCGGGCCGGTGGGGTGCAAACGGAGCCGGTTCTCCCGACGCGCGACGGCCGCCGGCGCAAGCCGGCGGCCGTCGGACGGGTTCGGGGTGGTCAGGGTGTCGGCCGGTCGACCGAGCCCCGCCAGGCGCCGGTCTCCACGCCCCGTCGTTCGATGAAGGTCTTGAAGCGCTCCAGGTCGCCCTTGGCCCGCCGGTCGACGATGCCGAGCTTGTCGCCGGCCTTCTCGACGACGCCGTGCGGCTCGAACTCGAGCTGGAGGGTGACCCGGCTGTTGTTCTCGTCCAGCCGGTGGAAGGTGACCACCCCGGCGTGCTGGGTGCCGCCGGTCGACCGCCACGCCACCCGCTCGTCGGGCAGCTGCTCGGTGATCTCCGCGTCGAACTCCCGCTTCACCCCGGCGATCTCGACCGTCCAGTGGGTCATCTTGTCGGTGAGCTGCCGAACCTCCTCGACGCCCTCCATGAAGTGGGGGAACTCCTCGAACTGGGTCCACTGGTCGTAGGCCGTCCGCACCGGGACGGCGACATCGACGTGCTCGGTAACGCCACTCATCAGCTTCCTCTCTCCTCCGGCGGTGGGACGGCGGGACCGCAACCGGTCCGCCTCACCAGCGGGTCGTCTCGTTGGTGTGGCCGAGCGCCGCCCACACCTCGGACACCGTCTGGTACCGGGTGCCCTCGGGCAGGCGCTCCAGGTCGGCGAGGACGTCGGCCGGCGCCTCGTTGTCCTGCGCGTTCGCGATCAACGTCGCGCGGTCGCCCGGCAACGCGGTCATCGTGATGAACCGCCCGAGCCGGCTGCGCGCCTCGACGTCCTCCGAGGTCATCCCCTGCGGCGAACCGGTGCGCAGGTCACCGGTGGGTGCCGTCGTCGGCTCCGGCTGGTCCTCGCCCGCCGGCTCCGCCTGACGGAACTCGTCGACCCGGGAGCCACCGGCTCCCGGCCCCTGCACGAGGCCGCTGACCTCCTGGCTCATCTGGTCGTCGAGCCTGGGTCCGTGCTTGCTGCTGCCACGTTCCATGCCTTCTGCGCTACCCGACGTGAACGCCGGTAAACCCGGCAAGCCGTCACGAAGCGGCCGGGGAGCGCGGCGGCAGCACCGGCTCCTCGGTGTCGGCCGCACCGGCCTGAAGCATCCGGCCGCGCTGCAGCTCGGCGTTGATCTGCACGCCCAGCATCAGCGCCGAGTTGGACAGGTAGAGCCACACCAGGAAGGCGATCACCGCGCCGAGACTGCCGTAGGTGGTGTCGTACGAGCCGAAGTTGGCGACGTACAGGCCGAATCCGAACGACGCCACCGCCCAGGACACGAGCGCCACCGCCCCGCCCGGGGTGAGCCAGCGGAACCGTGGCTGGCGCACGTTCGGGGCGATCCAGAACAGCAGCGACATCAGCATCATCGCCACCAGCGCCAGCACCGGCCACTTCAGCAGGCTCCACGCGGCGCGGGCCGCCCCGCCCGCGCCCACCAGTTCGCCGACCGCGTCGGTGACCGGCCCGCTGACGATGAGGCCGGTGGCGACCACCGCCAGCAGCACCAGGGACAGGGCCGCCAGGGCGATCTGCAGGGGGCGCAGCTTCCAGAACGGTCGGCCCTCCGTCACCCCGTAGATGGCGTTGGAGGCGCGGGTGAACGATCCGATGAAGTTCGACGCCGACCACAGGGCGCCGAGCAGCCCGAAACTCAGCAGCACGCCGGCGGAGCTGTTCTGGTCGACCACGTTGCGGACGACCCCCACGAAGCTCTCGTCGGCCACCACCGAGCCGGCCCCGACGTCACGGGCCAGGTCCAGCACCGTGTCGACCGTGCGTTCGCCGTCGGAGACGAGCCCCACCAGGGCGACCACCACCACCGTCGACGGGAACAACGCCAGCACCCCGTAGTAGGTCAGCGCCGCCGCCCAGTCGGTGCAGTTGTCCCGCAGGTAGTTGCGGCCGCTGCGGACCACCACCCCGCGCCATGTCGACCAGCTGAGTTGGCGTACCAGGCCGGGTACCGGCAGGGACGTGCGGTCGGCGGTCGGCGTCGCGGGGTCCGTCGTGGTCATGGCCGCTCCAGGGTGCCCACCGGCCGCCCGGGCGGCGTCCGGCTTCCAGTGCGGTTGGTGGTACCCGACCGGCGGGCGTCGGCAAACCGGGGCCGAGTTCGTCGACGCGGGATCGGTCTACGGTGACGAACCGCCGCGATCGGGACGATCACGCCCCGGGCGGACGTGCCCGGCCGGTCGAGGCCGCCCTCACCAGTGGCCGCCGCCGGGCGGGGCGACGTGCACCATCTTGGTGGCGGAGAACTCGTCGAGCAGCTCGGGGCCGTAGCCGTAGCCCTGGCCGCTGGCCCGCCGGGGGTGCGCCGCCCCGCCGGGCGCCCCACCGAACACGGCGTTGACCTTGACGGTGCCGACCGGCAGCTCCCGGCAGGCCCGCTGGGCGTGACTCATCGAACCGGTCAACACGGTGGCCGCCAGCCCGTACGGCGAGTCGGCCGCGCAGCGCAGCCCCTCGCTGAACGAGTCGACCACCACCACGGGCGCGACCGGCCCGAACGTCTCCTCCCGGACCAGGGCCATCTCGTGCCGGCAGTCCGACACCACGGTGGCGGGATAGAACGCGCCGGGTCCGTCCGGCAGGGTCCCGCCGGCCCGCAGCCGGGCGCCCTCGGCGACCGCGGCGGTGACCTGACCGTGCACCCGGTCGCGGTGCCGCCGGTCGACCAGGGGGCCGAGCTCGGTGCCCGGCTCCAGCCCCGGCCCGACGCGCAGCGTGGCGGCCCGCTCGACCAGCGCGTCCACGAAGTCCTCGGCCACGTCCCGGTGCACGTAGATCCGCTCCACCGCGACGCAGATCTGCCCCGCGTTGGCGAAGGAACCGAGCGCCGCCTGTGCCGCCGCCCAGCCCGGGTCGACGTCCCCGTCGACCACGAGCGGGTCGCTGCCGCCGTTCTCCAGCAGCAGCTTCGCGCCGGTGCGGGCAGCCGCCGCGGCGATGGCCCGGCCGGTGGCGGTCGAGCCCACGTGCGCGACCACGTCGACCTCCTGCGCGGCCAGCGCCGCTCCCACCTCCGGCCCACCCGTCAGCAGCGACAACACCCCCGGTGGCAGCGCCTGGTCCAGGGCCCTGGCCAGCAGCCAGCCGGTGGCGGGAGTGCGTTCGCTCGGCTTGTAGAGCACCACGTTGCCGGTGACCAGGGCTGCGCCGAGCAACCCGCAGGAGACCGCGACCGGGTCGTTCCACGGGGTGATCGCGGCGACCACGCCCCGCGGCTGCGGCATCAGGTAGTCGATGGCGGCCGGCTCGCCCAGCAGGGTCCGGCCGCCGCGCAGCGGGGCCAGCTCGGCGTACTGCCGCAGGGTGCCGACGCCCGCCTCGACGCCGCCCCGGGCGTCACCGAGCGGCTTGCCCATCTCGGCGGTGGTGACCCGGGCCAGTTCGTCGGCGGCTGCCTCGACCGCGTCGGCCGCCGCGTGCAGCGCCGCCGCCCGCTGCGCCGCAGGGGTCGCCGCCCACTGCGCGGCGACCCCGCGCGCCGCGTCCACCGCCTTGCCGACCTCGTCGGCTGTGGCCACCGGAGCCGAGGTGACCGGCGAGGAGTCGGAAGGGTCGTGCACGACGAACTCGCCGCCGTCGCCGCCGGCCCCCCACACCCCGCCGATGAGCTGCGCAACCGTGTGCATGGGCGGTGGATGCCCCGGCCCCGCCGGGACAAACGTTTCGCCCGGCCACCCGCCGGGTAGCGTCATCGGATGATCTCGCCCGGTTCCACCGGCCCGGAGCGGGCCGACGCCATCGTCATCGGGGCGGGCCACAACGGGCTCGTCGCCGCCAACCTGCTCGCCGACGCCGGCTGGGACGTGCTGGTGCTGGAGGCCACCGAGGTGCCCGGCGGGGCCGTCCGCTCCGGTGAGGTCACCGCCCCCGGCTACCTGAGCGACCTGTACAGCTCCTTCTACCCCCTCGGCTACGCCTCGCCGGTGCTGCGCGGCCTCGACCTGGACCGGCACGGGCTGCGCTGGCGGCACGCGCCGGACGTCCTGGCCCACCTGATGCCCGACGGCCGGGCGGCGGTGCTCAACCGGGACCCGGACGCCACCGCCGCCTCACTGGAGGCGTTCGCGCCCGGCGACGGCGGGCGCTGGCTGACCGCGTACGACGAGTGGCGGCAGGTCTCCCGGCCGATGCTGGACGTCGTCACCCGGCCGTTCCCGCCGGTGCGCGGCGGACTGGACCTGGTGCGTCGGCTGCGCGTCGGCGGGGCGCTGCGGCTGGCCCGCCGCCTCGTGGTGCCGGTGCGGAAGCTGGGCGACGAGATGTTCACCGGCGAGGGCGGGCCGGCACTGCTGGCCGGCTGTGCCCTGCACACCGACCTGTCGCCCGAGGAGGCCGGCTCCGGGGTGTACGGCTGGCTGCTGGCGATGCTTGGCCAGCAGGTCGGCTGGCCGGTGCCCGACGGCGGGGCACAGCGGATCACCGACGCCCTGGTGGCCCGGCTGACCGCGCGGGGTGGGCGGATCCTCTACGGCGCGAAGGTCGACCGGGTGCTCACCGCGCGCGGTCGGGCCGTCGGGGTGCGTACGGTCGGCGGGAGCGGGTGGCAGGCCCGGCGGGCCATCCTGGCCGACGTGCCCGCCCCCGCGCTGTACCTGGACCTGGTGGGTGCGGCGGCGCTGCCGCCCCGGCTGGTGGAGGACCTGGCGCACTTCCGCTGGGACGGCTCCACGCTGAAGGTCGACTGGGCGCTGTCGGCCCCCGTGCCGTGGACGAACCGGGCCGTGGCCACCGCCGGCACCGTCCATCTGGGCGCGGACCTCGACGGGTTGACCGGCTACGCCGCCGACCTGGCGCGCGGGCTGGTGCCCCGCGACCCGTTCCTGCTGGTCGGGCAGATGACCCTGGCCGATCCGAGCCACTCCCCGCCGGGCACCGAGTCGCTGTGGTCGTACACGCACCTGCCGTTCCGCCGTACCTGGCGAACCGAGGACGTGGCGGCACACGTCGACCGGATGGAGGACGTGCTGGAGGCCGCCGCGCCGGGGTTCCGCAGCCTGGTGGTGGGCCGGCACGTGGCCGGACCCGCCGACCTGGAGGACGCCAATCCGAGCCTGGTCGGCGGCGCGCTGGGCGGCGGGACCGCCGCCGCGTACCAGCAGCTGTTCCTGCGGCCCATTCCCGGCCTGGGCCGCGCGGACACGCCGGTGGACCGGTTGTTCCTGGCCAGCGCCTCGGCGCACCCCGGCGGCGGGGTGCACGGAGCACCGGGCGCGAACGCCGCCCGCGCCGCCCTCGCCCGGGACCGCGCCGTCACCGGCGCGGTCTACCACCGGTTGATCGACGCGGGCCACCGCGCGGTCTACCGCTGACCCGGCACCGGGGCCCGGCCGCGGTTCAGCTTTCGATGTTGCGGTGCCGGGTGCGCAGCTTGAACGGCATCAACGCACTCTCGATCTTGGTGGCGGTGGTCATCTTCGACGCGCCGTCGCGCCGCTCCTCGAACCGGATCGGCACCTCCAGGATGGTGTGCCCCAGCTTCGTGGCCAGGTAGTGCATCTCCACCTGGAAGCTGTAGCCGTTGGACTGCACCCGGCCCAGCCCGATGTCGCGCAGCGCGTCCGCCCGCCAGATCTTGAACCCGGCCGTCAGGTCCCGGATCCGCACCCGCAGCAGGGTGTGCACGTAGAGGTTCGCCCAGCCGCTGAGCGCCCGCCGGTACAGCGGCCAGTTCTCGTCCAGCTCGCCGCCCGGCACGTACCGGGAGCCGATCACGACACCGGCCTGCGTGGACAGCAGCGCGCCCAGCATCCCCGGCAACGCCTCCGGCGGGTGGGACAGGTCGGCGTCCATCTGCGCGACGTACTCCGCGCCGCCGTCGAGGGCCCGGCCGATCCCGTCCACGTACGCCCGGCCCAGGCCCTCCTTGCCGGCCCGGTGCACGACCTCGAACCGCTCGGGGTGCTCGACGGCCAGCTTGTCCGCCACCTCGCCGGTGCCGTCGGGCGAGTTGTCGTCGGCGACGAGCACCCGCAGACCGGGCAGCGGCAGGGCCAACAGCCGCTCGACCAGCACCGGCAGGTTGCCCGCCTCGTTGTAGGTCGGGACCACGACGGTCAGGCGTGCGTCCCGCCACGGCGAGGGCAACTGGACGGGTTCGATCATGGCGGACATCCTCGGTCTGCGGACAGGGCTCCCTCAGAGCGTAGCCAGTCGTCCCATCCGGGGCGAAACGGCTCCCCGGCGGACGGACCAGCATCCGCCTCCGCCCGGTCGGCGTCGCCCGACCGGCACCTCAGCGCAACCGGCGGGCCAGCGCCCCGACCGCCAGGGTGACGCCGGCCAGCGCGACGGCCGACACGGCCGGCTTGTGCGTGCCGACCCACAGCGCCGCCGAGCGGTCACGCGCCCGGTCGGTGAACACCCCCGCCGCGCCCCGGTCCCGCTCGTCGTCGCCCGGCCGGTCCAGGTTGTCCCGCCAGGCGACCGGGTCGATCCGCTCCCCGGTCTGCTGGCTGTCCCAGCCGTCGCGGGCCAGCTTCCGGTCCAGCAGGCCGGGGAACAGCACGTCGCCCAGCCGCGCCCGCCAGGTCGGGCCGCCCACGTTCAGCTCGCGGGTCCCGTGGTCCGCCGCCCAGACGATGGCCCGTGCGGCCACCTCGGGCGCGAAGATCGGCGGGACGGGCTGCGGGTGCCGGGGCAACCGGGTACGCACCCACGAGAACTGCGGCGTGTTGACGGCCGGCAGCTGCACCATGGACAACCGCACCCCCGGGCAGTCCCGCAGCAGCTCGGCCCGCAGCGAGTCGTTGAAGCCCTGCACGGCGTGCTTGCTCGCGCAGTACGCCGCCTGCAACGGGATGCCCCGGTACGCCAGCGCCGACCCGACCTGCACGATGGCACCCCGACCGTGGGCCCGCATGTGCCGCAGCGCCGCCAGCGTGCCGTGCACGGTGCCGAGGTAGTTGACCTCCGTCACCCGGCGGAACTCGGCGGCGGACACCTCCCAGGTGGGCGCGAAGACCGACACCATCGCGTTGTTCACCCACACGTCGATGCCGCCGAACCGGTTCGCCACCTCGTCGGCGGCCTGCTGCACCGCCCCGGCGTCGGCCACGTCCACCTGGTGGGTGCGCACGTCCGTCGCGCCCCGGTCCCGGCAGTCCCGGGCCGCCGCCGCGAGACCGGCCTGCCCGCGCGCCAGCAGCGCCACCCGGGCGCCCCGTTCGGCGTAGCGGCGGGCCACGGCCCGACCCACGCCGGCACTGCCACCGGTCACCACCACGGTCTGCGTCACTGCGGGTCCTTCTGTCGTCGGGCGATGTCGGCGAGGCGGTCGAGGGTCTCCCGGTTGCGCAGGTGCAGCACCAGATCGTTGACCTTGGTGCGGATCCAGCGCAGCGGCCCGGCGGCGAAGTCCTCGCCGAGCGACACCCGGGTGCCGCCCTCGACCGGCTCCAGGACGAACACCACGACGGCCTCGCCCGCCGGCCACAGGCGGGCGCGCAGCACCAACCGGCGCTGCGGCTCACACTCCAGCACGGTCGAGGCGTCCTCCAGTGAGAACGGCCACGGCCCGGCCCGGTGGAGCAGCCGGGCGCCCACCCCGGGCCACGCGTCGTCCACGTCGCGCACGTGCGCGGTGCCGACCACCCAGTCGCTGTACGTCCACCCGTCGGCCAGCACCGCCCAGACCCGATCGGGGGGAGCCGCGATCACTGTCTCCACAACCGCCACGTGTACCCCATACCCCCGTCCCACCGACGGCTAACAGCGGCGCCGGGTTAGCTTCTCCGCAGCGCCGGGTAACGCACCCGGGGCTACGGTGACGCCGCCGAACGCGGGCAGCGCCGGGGCGCGTCGCGGCGACGTTTACTCCCCGGGGCGCAGGGAACCCGCCGCCCGTGCGACAGGACCAGGGGAAACCGGATCAGCGCAGGTCAGCCGGGGGTTGCGCCGGCCTGGTCGGCCCTGTCCTGTTCGACGCGGTGCTGTTCGACCGGGACGGCACGCTGGTCGAGGACGTGCCGTACAACGGCGACCCGGGCCGGGTGCGTCCGGTCCCGGGGGCGCGGGCGGCACTGGACCGGCTGCGCGCGGCGGGCCTGCGGCTGGCGGTGGTGACCAACCAGTCCGGCCTGGCCAGGGGCCTGTTCACCGAGTCGGACATGCGGGCGGTGCACGACCGGATCGAGCAGTTGCTCGGCCGGTTCGACGCGTGGCTGGTGTGCCCGCACGACGACGGGGACGGCTGTGCCTGCCGCAAGCCGCTGCCGGGACTGGTGCACGCCGCCGCCCGCACGCTGGGCACGGTGCCCACCCGGTGCCTGGTGGTCGGGGACATCGGGCGGGACATGACCGCCGCCCTGGCCGCCGGGGCGTCGGGCGTCCTGGTGCCCACCCCGGTCACCCGCGCCACGGAGATCGCCGCCGCCCCGCACGTCGCCGCCGACCTGCCGGCGGCGGTGACCCAGATCCTGCGCCGGCAGGCGGCGGTGGATCCCGCCACCCACCTGCCCGCCGCCCGTCCCCCGGGGGACGGGCGTGGCGGCGCGTCCCGTGGCGTACCCGGCCGGACGGTGCTCGTCGTGCGGTCCGACTCCGCCGGGGACGTCCTGGTCACCGGGCCGGGTATCCGCGCCGTCGCCGCCGGTGCCGGCCGGGTGGTGCTGCTGTGCGGGCCGCGCGGCCGGGCCGCCGCCGAACTGCTGCCCGACGTCGACGAGATCATCACCCACCGGCTGCCCTGGATCGACCCGGCCCCCGACCCCGTCGACCCCGCCGAGATGGGGGCCCTCACCGAGCGGCTCGCCGCCGTCGGCGCCGACGAGGCGGTGGTCTTCACCTCCTACCACCAGTCGGCACTGCCCCTGGCCCTGCTCCTGCGCCTGGCCGGCGTCACCCGCGTCGCCGCGATCAGCGACGACTACCCGGGTGCCCTCCTCGACGTGCGCCACCGCGTCCCGGTCGGTGTGCCCGAGCCCGAACGGGCCCTCTCGCTGGCCGCCGCCGCCGGCTACCCACCGCCTGCCGACGACGGCACCGCCCTGCGGCTGCGGCCGGCGGCGCCGCCGCCACCCGAGACGGGCGGACCCGGCTACGTGGTGCTGCACCCCGGCTCCGCCGCCGAGGCCCGGGGCTGCCCGCCCGAGCTGGCCGAGCGGATCGCCCGGACGCTGGTCGCCGCCGGGCACCGGGTGGTCGTCACCGGCGGCCCGGACGAACGGGAGTTGACCGGCCGGGTCGCCGGCTCCCACGCCGTGGACCTGGGCGGCCGGACCGGGCTGGCGGAGCTGGCCGCCGTCGTGGCCGGCGCGGGAGCGGTGGTCGTCGGCAACACCGGACCGGCGCACCTGGCCGCCGCGTACGGGACGCCGGTGGTCAGCCTGTTCGCACCGACCGTTCCGTTCGGGCAGTGGGGCCCGTGGCGGGTGCCGACGGTCCGCCTGGGCGACGCCACCGCCGCCTGCCGGGGAACCCGGGCCGCCCGGTGCCCCGTGCCCGGCCACCCGTGCGTGAGCGGGATCGACCCGGAGGAGGTCCTCGACGCGCTGCGACTGTTGGGCGTACCGCCGGCCGGGACGCCGACCCCGGCCGTCGTGGTGCGGTCCGTGGCCCCGGCGGTGGCCCGCGTGGGCAGCGTCGGCGGGGCGACCGTGACCAGCGGCGGTGGCGGTCGATGAACATCCTGCTCTGGCACGTGCACGGCTCCTGGACCACCGCGTTCGTGCACGGCAAGCACCGGTACCTGGTGCCGGTCACCCCGGACCGTGGCCCCTGGGGCCTGGGCCGAGCCCGCACGTACCCCTGGCCGGACAGCGCCACCGAGGTCACCCCGCAGCACCTGCGCACCGCCGACGTCGACCTGGTCGTCCTGCAACGACCGGAGGAGATCGACCTGGCCGCCGAGTGGCTCGGCCGCCGGCCCGGCCGCGACCTGCCCGCGATCTACGTCGAGCACAACACCCCCAAGGACGGCGACGTCCCGAACAGCCGCCACCCGCTGGCCGACCGCGACGACCTGCTCGTCGTCCACGTCACCGCCTTCAACCAACTGTTCTGGGACACCGGGACGACCCGCACCACCGTCGTCGACCACGGCATCGTCGCGCCGGCGGCGTCGTACACCGGGGAACTGGACCGGCTCGCCGTGGTCGTCAACGAGCCGGTACGCCGGTGGCGGGTCACCGGCACCGACCTGCTGCCCCGGTTCGCCGAGATCGCTCCGCTGGACGTCTTCGGTCTCGGGGTCGCCGGGCTGGCCGAGCACCTGGGCCTGCCACCGGACCGGCTGACCAGCCACGACGACGTGCCCCAGCACCGGATGCACGCCGAGTTGGCCAGGCGGCGGGCGTACCTGCACCTGTGCCGGTGGACCTCGCTGGGCCTCAGCCTCGTCGAGGCCATGGCCATCGGCATGCCGGTCGTCGCGCTGGCCGCCACCGAGGCGGTGATGGCCGTGCCGTCGGACGCCGGCGCGCTGGACACCCGCACCGACGCCCTGCTGAGCGCCGCCGCCCGTTTCGTCGCCGACCCGCAGGCCGCCCGCGCCGCCGGCGAGCGGGCCCGGGTCGCCGCCCGCGACCGGTACGGCCTCGACCGTTTCCTCACCGACTGGGACCGGCTGCTGGAGGAGGAAGTATGCGCATCGCGATGATCTCGGAGCACGCCAGCCCTCTCGCGATCCTGGGCGGCGAGGACGCCGGCGGGCAGAACACGCACGTCGCCGAGCTCTCCGCCGCGCTCGCGGCCGCCGGACACGAGGTGCGGGTCTACACCCGCCGCGACGCCGTCGACCTGCCGGTGACCGTCCGGGCCCCCGGCGGGTACGAGGTGGTGCACGTCCCGGCCGGGCCGGCCGAACCGATGGTCAAGGACGCGCTGCTGCCGCACATGCGGGAGTTCAGCCGGTGGTTGGTGGACCGGTGGCGGGGCGGGGACTGGTCGCCCGAGGTGATCCACGCGCACTTCTGGATGAGCGGGCTGGCCGCCCTCGCCGCCAGCCGGCAGACCGGCGTGCCGGTCGTGCAGACCTACCACGCCCTGGGGGTGGTCAAGCGCCGGCACCAGGGCGTGCAGGACACCAGCCCGGCCCGCCGGATCGGCTACGAGCGGGAGTTGGGTCGCGCGGTGGACCGGGTGATCGCCCAGTGCTCCGACGAGGTGGGCGAACTGGTGCGTCTCGGGGTGCCCCGGTCGCGGATGACGGTCGTGCCGTCGGGGGTCAACCTGGGCACCTTCGCGCCGCTGGGCCCCGCCGCCGAGCGGGAACCCGGGTCGGCCCGGATCCTCACCGTGGGCCGCCTGGTGGAACGCAAGGGCTTCCAGACCGTGATCCGGGCGATGGCGTACGTGCCCGGCGCCGAGTGCGTGGTGGTGGGCGGCCCGCCCGCCGGGCTGCTGGAGACCGACCCGTACGCCCGCCGGCTGCGGGCCCTGGCCGGCACCTGCGGCGTCGCCGACCGGGTCCGTCTGGTCGGGGCGGTGCCCCGCGAGGAGATGGGCCGCTGGTACCGCTCGGCCGACGTGCTGGTGGCCGCGCCCTGGTACGAGCCGTTCGGGCTGACCCCGCTGGAGGCGATGGCGTGCGGTGTGCCGGTGGTCGGCACGGCGGTGGGCGGGCTGCGCGACACCGTCGTGCCCGGGGTGACCGGGGACCTGGTGCCGGCCCGGGATCCGCGGGCCCTGGGCACCGCCGTCCAGCGGCTGCTCGACGACCGGATCCGACGTTTCGCCTACGCGGACGCGGCCCGCCGCCGGGCCCGTGAGCGCTACTCGTGGGCGGTGACGGCGGAGCGGCTGGCCGAGGTGTACGACGAGGTGGCGTCGGTGCGTCGGCCGACGCGGGTGGTGGCCTGATGGCGGCGGACACCCTGCTGGAGACCCACCTGGCGAACCTGGCCGCCGCCCTGCTGCCGTACCGGCGGCACGCCGACCTGCTGGTGCGGTGGGGCACGACGCTCGCCGAGCGGCTGACCGCCGGTGGGCGGCTGCTGGTGGCGGGCAACGGCGGCAGTGCCGCCGAGGCACAGCACCTGACCGCCGAACTGGTGGGCAAGCTGCGCGAGGACCGCCGGCCACTGTCGGCCATCGCCCTGCACGCCGAGACCTCCGCGGTGACCGCCATCGGCAACGACTACGGCTACGACGAGGTCTACGCCAGACAGGTGCGGGCCCACGGCCGCCCCGGCGACGTGCTGCTGCTGCTGTCGACCAGCGGCGCCAGCGGCAACCTGCTCGCCGCCGCCCGCGCGGGTCGGGAGGCCGGGCTGCGTTGCTGGGCCCTCACCGGCCCCACCCCCAACCCCCTCGCCGACGCCTGCCACGAGGCCCTCGCGGTGGACTCCCCGGACAGTCAGGTCGTCCAGGAGCTGCACCTGGTCTCCAGCCACCTCCTCTGCGAGTACGTGGAGGCGGCCCTGCCGGCCGGACCCGACCCGCAGGCCGTGCCGGCGGTGCCCGCCGCGCCGGCCGGGCCGGTGCGCACCGGGGTCGAGGTGGTGCTGGACGGCGGGGCCGGTCGCCCGGTCGAGGCGTGAGGAGGACAGCGTGAGGGGACCCGTGGTGGTGGTCGGCGACACCCTGCTCGACCGTGACGTCGAGGGGGTGGTGAACCGGCTCTGTCCGGACTCCCCGGTGCCCGTGCTCGACGAGACGGCGCACGTCGACCGGCCCGGCGGGGCGGGCCTGGCGGCGGTGTTCGCGGCGGCGCAGGGCGCCGAGGTGGTGCTGGTGACCGGGCTGGCCGACGACGCCGGTGGGGCCCGGCTCAGCGCCCTGCTCACCGCCGCCGGGGTGCAGGTGTACGCGCTCGGGCTGGCGGGGGCGACGCCGGAGAAGGTCCGGCTGCGGGCCCGGGGGCGGGTGCTGCTGCGCCACGACCGGGGCGGCCCGGCGGGTACGCCCGGTGCGCCGGCCGAGGCGGTGCTGCGGGCGGTCGCCGGTGCGTCCGCCGTGCTGGTCAGCGACTACGGGCGGGGGGTGGCCCGGCAGCCCGTGCTGCGGGCCGCGCTGGCGGCGACCCGCGCCCCGGTGGTCTGGGATCCCCATCCGCGGGGCCCCGCCGCGACACCCGGGGTGCGCCTGGTCACGCCGAACGAGTCGGAGGTGCGGGAACTCGTGGAGGCACCGACGGGGGCGACCCGCGTGGCCACCGCCGCCCGGGGGGCGCAGCGGCTGCGGGAGCGCTGGCGGGCCGGCGCGGTGGCGGTGACCCTGGGCGGCGACGGTGCGCTGCTGTGCCACTCGGGATCGACACCGCTGGTGGTGCCGGCCCCGGTGACCGCCGAGGGGGACACCTGCGGGGCGGGTGACCGGTTCGCCGCCACCGCCAGCCTGGCCCTGGCACGGGGGGCGCTGGTGTCGGAGGCCGTCCAGGAGGCGGTCGCGGAGGCGTCCGCGTACGTGGCCGACGGGGGAGTGGCCACCGCGTTGCCGCCGCCGGTGCGACCGGCACCGGTGACCGTGCACGCGGGGGCGGCCGGGGACCGGGTCGGGGTGGCGGCGGCTGCGGCGGTGGTGGCCCGGATCCGGGCCGGAGGTGGCACGGTCGTCGCCACCGGAGGCTGCTTCGACCTGCTGCACGCCGGGCACGTGGCGACCCTGCAGGCCGCCCGGCAGCTCGGCGACTGCCTGGTCGTCTGCCTCAACTCCGATGCCAGCGTGGCCGGACTGAAGGGTCCCGAACGGCCGGTCATGAACCAGGGTGACCGCAGTCGCCTGCTCGCGGCCCTGAGCTGCGTCGACGCCGTCATGATCTTCGACGAGCCCACCCCGGTGGCGGCCCTGTCCTGGCTGCGCCCCGACATCTGGGTCAAGGGCGGAGACTACGCCACGGGCGGTGCCGGCTCGGCCCTGCCGGAGGTCGAGGTGCTGCGTCGCTGGGGCGGGCACACCGTCGTGGTGCCGTACCTCGACGGGCGGTCCACCACCGACATGATCGCGGCGGCCCGCTCGGCCGGTGGACGCTCCGGCGACGCCTGCGCGGTCGCATCGACCGTCGGCGCGGACCCGCCGCCGCCCGGGCCGTCGCCGCTGCTGGCCGGCACCGCCGTCGCGGACGACAGGCCGGTGCGGTGAACGCGCCGGGAGTCGGCCGCACCGTCCTGGTGACCGGCGGGTCGAGCGGGTTGGGCGCGGCGGTGGTCGCTGCGGTCGCCGCCGCCGGGGGCCGGCCGCTGGTGCTGGACCGGCAGGCCCCCGCCGACGGGGTGGCGTGGGTCGAGTGCGACCTGTCGGACACCCGTGCCGCCGAGGCGGCCACCCGCCAGCTCGCCGAGCGGGCCGGTGGTCTGCACGCGGTGGTCACGGCCGCCGGTACGGACGTGCCCGCGCCGCTGGCGGACCTGCCCGGCGAGACCTGGGACCGGATCGTCGCGGTGAACCTGCTCGGCACCGCGGCTGTCGTCCGCGCGGCGCTGCCGTTCCTGGCCGCCAGCCACGGTACGGTGGTGACGGTGGCGTCCACGCTGGGGATGAAGGCGGTCGGCGACGCCACCGCCTACTGTGCCGCCAAGTTCGGGGTGGTCGGGTTCACCCGCGCCCTCGCCGCCGAACTCGCCGGCACCGTCGGCGTCACCCTGCTCGTCCCCGGCGGCATGCGCACCCACTTCTTCGACGAGCGGGACCCGCAGTACCGGCCGGGCCCGGACGCCGCCCTCAACGACCCCGCCGACACCGCCGCCGCCGTCATGTTCGCCCTGTCCCAGCCACCCGGTTGCGCTGTCCGCGAGATGGTGGTCTGCGCCGAGCAGGAGACCTCCTACCCGTGATTCTCGTGCTGCGCGCCCTCGGCGTGGGTGACCTCGCCACCGCCGTACCCGCCCTGCGTGCCCTGCGCGCCGCCCACCCGCACCGGGAACTGGTGCTGGCGGCGCCGCGCTGGCTCGCCCCGCTGGTGGACCTGGTCGGTGGCGTGGACCGGCTGCTGCCCACCGACGGGCTGGGCCGGGTGCCCCGGCCCGGTCGGCCCCCCGAGGTCGCCGTCAACCTGCACGGGCGCGGTCCACGGTCCCACCGTCTGCTGGCCGCCACCCGGCCGGCACGGCTGCTCGCCTTCGCCCATCCCGGTGCCGGCCACGCGGACGGTCCGATGTGGCGCGACGACGAACACGAGGTGGACCGGTGGTGCCGGCTGCTCGGCGCGTACGGGATCGTCGCCGACCCGACCGACCTGGGTCTGCGCCGGCCCCCGCCGGTGGCACTGCCGACCGGGGTGAGCGTGCTGCATCCCGGCTCGAAGGAGCCGGCGAAGCGCTGGCCGGCCGACCGGTTCGCCGCGCTGGCCCGGGCACTGACCGACCGGGGGCACCGGGTGGTGCTCACCGGCACCGCCGACGAGCGGGCCGTCGCCGCGCGGGTGGCCCGGGACGCGGGGCTGCCGCCCGGGGCGGTGCTGGCGGGTCGCACGGACCTGGGCGGCCTGGCCGCCCTGGTCGCGGACGCCCGCCTGGTGGTCAGCGCCGACACCGGCGTGGCGCACCTGGCCACCGCCTACGGCACCCCCTCGGTGGTGCTGTTCGGGCCGGTCCCGCCGGAGCTGTGGGGCCCGCCGCCGGACCGGCCGTGGCACCGGGTGCTCTGGGCCGGGCCGGCGAGCGAACCCGGCTGGGACGGGGTGGGCAGCCATCCCACGGTGGCGGCGGTCGGGGTGGACCGGGTGGTGGCCGCCGTGGACGAGGTGGAACGAACGGTGCGGGTCTGACCGTGCGGCTACGGCGCAGCGATCCGGGCGGGCCGGGGTACGGCCGACGCCGGCGGGGCAGGGGCTGGACGTTCCTGGACCCGCACGGCGAGCCGGTCCGCGACCCGGACCAGCTCACCCGGCTGAGGGAGCTGGTGATCCCGCCGGCCTGGCGGGACGTGTGGATCTCGCCGTACCCGAACGGTCACATCCAGGCCACGGGCGTCGACGCGGCGGGACGCAAGCAGTACCTGTACCACCCGCAGTGGCGTCGCAAGCGGGACGAGGCGAAGTTCGACCACGTGCTGGAGGTGGCCCGCAGGTTGCCGGTGCTGCGCGACCGGGTCAGCCGCGACCTGACCGGCCGGGGGTTGCGCCGGGAACGGGTGCTGGCCACGGTGACCCGGCTGCTCGACATGGGCACGTTCCGCGTCGGCAGCGACCAGTACGCCGTCGGCGACGACCCCACCTACGGCGTCGCGACGCTGCGACCCGAGCACGCCCGCTCCCGCGCCGGCTGCGTGGTCTTCGAGTTCCCGGCCAAGGGGGGCGTGGAGCAGGTCCGGCGGATCGAGGATCCGGAGCTGTGCCAGGTGCTGACCAACCTGCGCCGGCGGCGCGGCACGGCGCAGCGACTGTTCGGCTACTGGGACGGGCGGGACTGGCGCGACGTGCGCAGCGACGAGATCAACGACTACCTGCGGGAGGCCAGCGGCGGGGAGATGACCGCCAAGGACTTCCGGACCTGGCACGCCACGGTGCTGGCGGCCACGGAGCTGGCCGGGGCGGGGACGGCCCGGTCGGCCACGGCCCGCCGGCGGGCCGTGGCGGGGGTGATGCGTCAGGTGGCGGAGCTGCTCGGCAACACCCCCACCGTGGCCCGGACGTCCTACGTGGACCCGAGGGTGGTCGACCTGTTCCACGACGGGGTGGTCGCGCCGGTCACCGCCGGCACGCCCCGCGAGACGGCGGAGCGGGTGGTGCTGGAACTGCTGGAGGAATCCTGACCGGCGCGTCACGCACCGGGCGGTCGCCCGCCGCACCCTTGCGGCGGACGCTCGCCACGGCCCCCGTTCGCGGGCGACCTGACGCACCATGGCGCAGGTGGTCGACCGCGTCGGCTGTCAGTCTGCCGCCGGAAGGTTGACCGGGGGCGCCGTCGGGTTGTCGATGCGTGCCACGCCCGACCCGGTGTGCAGGTCCCGGTATGCCTGGGGCCCCATCCCGTGGGCGGCGCGGAACACCCGGCTGAAGTGCGCGGGATCGGGGAAACCCCACCGCCGCGCGATCCGGTGCACGGGTTGGTGCCGCCATGCGGGGTCGGCCAGGTCGATGCGGCAGCGGCGCAGCCGGCGCTGCCGGATCAGTCCGGCCACCGACTCGCCTTCGGCGGCGAACAGGCGGTGCAGGGTACGCACGGAGATGTGGTGGGCGTCGGCCACGGCCCGCGGGGCGAGGTCGGGATCGGAGAGGTTCCGGTCGACGAAGTTGCGGATCCGGGTCCGCAGCGCCTGCTGCCGGATCTCGGCCGGGAGCAGGTCCTCCGCGTCGAGCTGCGTGGCGATCATCGTGGAGACCAGGCTGAGCAGGATGTCGGCGAGCTGTGGGCCGGTGGCCTCGGGGAACTGTTCCGGGTGTCGGGTGAGGTGGTGCAGGTGCTGGGCCAGCAGCGCACCGGGGCCCGTCGTGCCGGGCAGCCGGGCGGCGGTGAGCTGGTCGACCCGGTCGGGATCGAGGGGCAGCAGGGCGCGGGGAACGGTCACGGTCAGCGCGGCGGGCGGGCGTCCGTGCCGCTCGGTGGCGTGCTGGATCTCGTGGGGCCGCCCCCAGTCGATGAGGGTGAAGTCGCCGACGGGTACGGCCGTGTCCCGTCGGCGGGCGCTGATCGCGCTGTCGCCGGCCAGGGTCAGCGCCACCTGGTAGACCTCGGGGTCGGCCCGACGGATCAGGGTGGGGGTGCGCCGGCAGACCAACGACTGGTAGTGGAACCGGCTCAACTGGATGCCGCCGACCGTGACCAGCCGGGCGCGGCCCCGGAAGTCGTGGGCGTTCTCGCTGGTGATCGCTGTGGGAGCCGAGGCTTGGCTGGCCGTGGCGACCCACAGTGCGAAGCGGTCGGCCGGCGGCACCGTCCTGGTGTCCAGTGTCTCGTACCGCAGCGTGTTCATCGTCGCCCCCCGTCGCCGGTAACGCCACCGTCGACTGCACGGGGCGCTCTCGGACGGTAGGCGAGCAGAAGCGGTGCGTCACCAGAATTACGACGCCGTCCCGGGGCTGGGTCAGTCGTTGAGCACCTGGGAGAGCCGGTCGCGGAAACGCCGCTCGGAGTCGCTCACCACGTCGCCGCCGAGGCCGAGGATGCCGCCGCTGGACGCCGCGCCCACCACCTGCTCGGCGATGTCGACCAGCCAGTGCTTGTACGCCCCGGCCTCGCCCTCGTCCACCTTCGTGGCCAGCAGGGTCGCCGCCTGCGCGGCCCGGCCCAGCACGTCCTCGGCGTACCCGCGCGGGTCCGGCGGCTCGATGGCCGGCAGTTCCTCGCCGGCCTCCGGGTCGCCGACCCGGGACACGATCTCCCCGGCGACGGCGGCGACGATCGGACTGGCCGACTCGCGGCCGGCGGAGATGGTCTCCAGCCCGGCGGCGTTCTCGGCCATGGTGCGGCGGGTGCCGTCGGACTCGGCGGCGCTCGCCGCGGTCAGCACCGACTGCGGTAGCCCGACCAGCAGCCCCCACTCCTCGTCGGTGAAACCGAAATCGGTGTACGCCGGCTGTTCGATCACGGCAACGCCTCCTGCTCGTCGTCCACGTTCACTGCCCCGCGCCCCGTGCCGGGCCGCCCCAGGCTAGTCCAGCGTCAGCAGGCCCTGTTCGGACACCACGCTGACCGACAACGTCTTGTACCCGACCTCGTCGAACAGAACCGTCATCCGGTCGTCCTCGTAGCTGAGCACCAGGCCGTGCCCCCATTCCGGGTGGCGGACCTGGCTGTGCACCGGGAACGGGCCGACCGCGCCGTCGGCGGCGACGCTGGTGCCGGCGTGGCAGTTGTCGCAGTGCCCGCAGATCTGGGTCATCTGCTCGCCGAAGTAGGCCAGCAGAGTCTGCCCGCGACAGGCGGTGGTCTCGGCGAAGGCGCGCATCATGTCGGTACGTGAACGGGTGACGGTCTGCTGCCGCTCCGCCTCGGCCAGCGCCGCGGCGGCCGCGTCGACGGGGGTGGGGGAGTAGCGGGGTGCGCCGACACGCTGCCTCGCCCGGGGTTCCGCCGCGCCGACCTGCTCCAGCAGCGCCAGGTACTGTCCGAGCTTGCGCGGGCCGAGGCCGGTCACCTCGCGCAGCTCCTTCTTCGTGGTCGGCTTGCGTCGCAGCAGGGCGGCCAGGTCCCGCAGCTCGGTGTCGACCGGCAGGCCACCGCTGAAGTAGCGCTGCAACCCGACGTCCTCCGCCTGCCACAGCAGCAACACCCGGGCGGGTTGCCCGTCGCGGCCGGCCCGCCCGATCTCCTGGAAGTAGCTGTCCGGCGAGTCGGGCAGCGCCATGTGCACCACCCAGGCGATGTTCGGCTTGTCGATGCCCATGCCGAAGGCCGACGTGGCCACCATGATCGGTACCTCGTCGGCGAGGAACGCCTCGTGCAGCGCGTGACGTGCGCCGGTGGGCATCCCACCGTGGTAGTGCTGCGCCGGGTGGCCGGCGGCGGTCAGCCGCTCGGCCAGCTCCTCGGCCGCCCGTCGGGTGGGTACGTAGATGATGCCGGGCCGCTCGTCGTCGCGCAGCAGCGCCACCAGCCGTCGCCAGCGGTAGTCCTCCGTGGGGCAGTGGGCCACCTCGAGGAAGAGGTTCGGCCGGTCCAGGCCCGAGACCACGATCTCCGGTTCGCGCAGCCGCAGCCGGGCGACGATGTCGTCGCGTACCGGCGGGGAGGCGGTGGCGGTCAGCGCCACCACCGGTGGCCGGCCGATGCCCTCGATGAGGTGGCCGAGCGCCAGGTAGTCGGGCCGGAAGTCGTGCCCCCAGGCCGAGATGCAGTGCGCCTCGTCGATCGCCACCAGGGCCGGTTTCAGCGACTTGACCTCGGCCATCCGGTCCGGGTTGGCCAGTTGCTCCGGGGTGATGAAGAGGAACTCGGCCCGGCCCTCGGCCACCTCGGCGATCGCCTCCGCCTGCTGGGCGGGCGACTCGTCGGAACTGACCCGCACGGCCCGCAGCTCGGGGCGCTGTCGTTCGTTGAGCGCCGCGATCTGGTCCTGTTGCAGGGCGAGCAGCGGCGAGATCACCACGGTCGGGCCCGGGATGAGGCTCGCCGGGATCTGGTAGATCGCCGACTTGCCCGCACCGGTGGGCAACACCACCAGGGCGTCGCGGCGCTTCATGACGGCGCGCATGGCGGCGAGCTGGTGGGGCCGCAGCGCGGTCCAGCCGAAGAGGCTGCGCGCCGCGCGGCGCAGGTTGCGGGAGTCCGTCGTCAGCTTCATCGAGGGCCGCAGGTACCCCCTGTCCCGACCGGCGAAACCACGCGGCCGGCCCGGCCACCCCCGCCGCCGGGTCGACGTTGCGGGGCGGCGCCGGTGGTGGGCCACGCGGTGGGCGGTCAGCGCCGGAACATCGCGCGGATGGCGGCGAACAGGAGCAGGCCGCCGACCACCAGCCCGAGCAGCCGGACGCCGGGCACGTCGGCGGGGGAGGTGGCGTCGGCCAGCAGCGAGGTGTCCATGCCCGCACTCTGTCCGCCCACCCCCGCGAGGGCAACTGTAAGGTTTATTGACTAATTGGGTGGCGCGGTGTGACCATGTCAGCACCGCCGCCGGTGGCGGGCCGCCCGCGGCGGGACGAGACGGGGGTACGACAACCGCATGAGCGCACCGATCGGCAACCTCGCGGCGCTGGCCGCCGCCGTCCTGCAGCCCGGGTTCGTCGGCACGGTCCCGCCGCCCTGGATCTGCCGCTGGCTCGGCGAAGGGCTCGGCTCGGTGGTGCTGTTCGCCCGCAACGTCGTCGACCACGAACAGGTCGCCGCGCTCACCGCCGCCCTGCGCGCCGAACGGCCCGACGTCGTCGTCGCCATCGACGAGGAGGCCGGCGACGTCACCCGGATCGAGTCCGTCCGGGGCAGCTCCCGGCCCGGCAACTTCGCCCTCGGCGTCATCGACGATCCGACGCTGACCGAGGAGGTCGCCCGTGACCTCGGCGCCGAACTCGCCGCCTGCGGGATCACCCTCGACTACGCGCCCGACGCCGACGTCAACTCCAATCCGGACAACCCGGTGATCGGCGTACGCGCCTTCGGCGCCGACCCCGCGCTGGTCGCCCGGCACACCGCCGCCTGGGTACGCGGCCTCCAGGCCGGCGGCGTGGCGGCCTGCGCCAAGCACTTCCCCGGCCACGGCGACACCCGCGTCGACTCCCACCACGACCTGCCCCGCATCACCGCCGACCGGGCCCGCCTCGACGCCGTGGAACTGGCCCCCTTCCGGGCCGCCGTGGCCGCCGGGGTGCAGGCCGTCATGACCGGCCACCTGCTGGTCCCGGCGCTGGACCCGGCGCTGCCCGCCACCCTCAGCGAACCCGTCCTCGGCGGCCTGCTGCGTGAGGAACTGGGCTTCGGTGGCGTCGTCGTCACCGACGCCGTGGAGATGCGCGCCGTGGCCGGCCGCTACGGCCTCGCCGGGGCCACCGTCCGGGCGCTCGCGGCGGGGGCCGACGCGATCTGTGTCGGCGGCGAGCACGCCGACGAGGAGACCGCCCGGCACCTGCGCGACGCCGTCGTCGCCGCCGTGGTCTCCGGCGACCTGCCCGAGGAACGGCTCGCCGAGGCGGCCAAGCGCGTCGGCGAACTCGCCGCCTGGAGCGCCGCCGCCCGCGCCGACCTGCGACCCACGCGCGGCGGCCCGCCGGCCGGGGCGTCCGCCGTCGGGCTGGCCGCCGCCCGGCGGGCCATCCGGGTGACCACCGCCCCCGGCGCACCGCCCCTGCCGCTGCCCGGCCCCGCGCACGTCGTCGAGTTCGAGCCGCCCCGCAACATCGCCATCGGCGCGGAGACGCCCTGGGGGATCGGGGAGCCGCTGGCCGCGCTGCTGCCCGCGACCACCTGCGTGCGGTACGCCCGCTCCGGCGTGCCGGCCGACCCGACCGCCGGTGCCGCCGGCCGCCCCGTCGTGCTGGTCGTGCGGGACCTGCACCGGCACGACTGGATGCGTGCCGCCGTGGTCCGGGCGCTGGCCGCCCGTCCCGATGCCGTCGTCGTCGAACTGGGCGTGCCGGAACTGGTCGTCGGGGCACGCCACGTGGCCACCCACGGAGCCACCCGGGCCGGTGCCCGGGCCGCCGCCGAACTGCTCAGCGGCACCGTCAGGGCTGGGTGGTGACCAGCTCGGCGTACTCCGGATGCCGGTCGATGAACGAGGCCATGAACGGGCACCGCGGCACCACCCGGCCGCCGCGCTCGCGAACCTGGTCCAGCGTGGCGCGGATCAGCGCCGCGCCCACACCCAGGTTGCGGAACTCCGACCCGACCTCGGTGTGCGTGAAGACCAGCACCTCGCCGCGCGGCAGGTAGGCGGTGAACCCGCCCAGCGCCCCGTCGACCAGGATCTCGAACCGGTTCTTGGCGGGATTGTCCTCGACCAGGGTGCTCACCCGGCCATTGTCCCCCCGTCGGCGGCGAGCCGGTCCAGTTCGGTGAGCAACCGGTCGACCTCCTCGACCGTGTTGTAGTGGTAGATGCTGGCCCGCACCGCCCCGCCGGTGGCCCGCAGACCCGTCGCCTCGAAGAACTCGTAGGCGTAGTAGTCGCCGGAGGTGAGGCACACCCCCGCCGCGCCGAGCCCCGCCTGGGTCGCCGCCGGGGAGTGCCCGGCCAGCCGGAACGACACCGTCGGGCAGCGCCGGGCCGGGGCGCCCAGCACCGTGACGGCAGGCCGTGCGGCCAGCCCGGCCAGCAGGCGCGCCAGCAGCGTCTGCTCGTACGCCCCGGCGGCGGCCAGCCCGGCGCGCACCCGCGTCCGCCGGTCGCCGGTCGCGTCCGGGTCCAGCCCGGCCAGGTGGTCGACGGCGGCGGCCACGCCGGCCAGCAGCGGGAAGCTCGGGGTGCCGTACTCGAAGCGGTCCGGCACGGTGTCGGCCGCCGGCAGCAGCTTCGCCGGGCGCAGGTCCGCCCACAGCGCGGGGTCGGCCACCATCGCCGCCAGGTGCGGACCCGACCACTTGTAGGCGCTGGTGACCAGGACGTCGGCGCCCAGCGCGGCCAGGTCGGTCGGTCCGTGCGGCACCGAGTGCACCCCGTCGACACAGACCAGCGCGCCGGCCGCGTGCGCGACCTTGGCGATCGCGGCCACGTCCGGCACGGTGCCGACCGCGTTGCTGCCGGCGGTCACCGCGACCAGCCGGGTGCGCTCACCGACCAGGTCGGCGTACTGGTCGGCGGGCAGCTCGCCGGTGTCGAGGTCGACCTCAGCCCAGCGCACCGTCGCGCCGGACGCCTGCGCCGCCTGCACCCACGGCCGCACGTTCGCGTCGTGGTCCAGCCGGGAGACCACCACCTCGTCGCCCGGCCGCCAGGCCGTGGCGAGGGTCCGGGCCAGGGTGTACGTGAGCGCGGTCGCGCTGGGCCCCAGCACCACGCCCTCCGGTCGCCCGCCGACCAGGTCGGCGATCGCCGAACGGGCGGCGTCCACCAGCTCCAACGACCGCCGACCGGGCAGGTTCGCGGCACTGCGGTTGCCCAGCGCGGTACGCATCGCCCCGGCGACGGCGTCGATCACCGGCGCGGCGGTCTGGGTGCCCCCGGCACCGTCGAGGTGGACGAAGCCCTCGGTCAGGGCGGGATAGGCGGCCCGGGTACGGGCGACGTCGAACGGCATGACGGCGACCCTAACCCCGGCCCCCGCCGATGTCGCCCGGTGGCGGTGTCGCGCGCGTCTCGTACCCTTGGCCCCGTGACGATGCGACGCGTTGACCCCCGCCGGACCCCCACCCGCCGCGCCGCCGGCCTGCTCGCCGGGCTGGCCCTCGGTGCCGCCCTGCTCGCCGGTTGCAGCTCGGAGGGCGCCTCCACCGACTGCGGGCTGGACGCCTGCACGGTGACCTTCGACCGGGGCGTGGACGCCCGGGCCAACATCCTCGGCGTCGAGGCCCGGTTGATCGGTGCCGACGGTGACCAGGTGACGGTCGAGGTGGCCGGCGAGCAGCTGTCACTCACCGTCGGCCAGCAGGCCGCCGACGTCGGCGGCCTCGCGGTCACCCTCGACAGCGTCACCGAGACCGAGGTCAGGATCCGGGTGGCGCGCACCGCCAACGGCTGAGGCGGCTGCGGGGTGGGTTTGGAAATCTCCCCATCCGGAGATTGAGGCGCCATGTCTGTCACCCGGAACGCCGAAGCCACCGCCGCCCGCACGGCCAACAGCCGGTGGCTCGAACTCCTCGCCCGTGCCGGCTTCATCGGCTACGGCATCGTCCATCTGCTGTTCGGCTGGCTCGCGTTGCAGATCGCCTTCGGTAACCCGTCCAGCGACGGGGACCAGACCGGCGCGCTGCGTACCCTCGCGGCGCAGCCGATGGGCAGGTTCGTCGTCATCGCCATCGCCGTCGGAATGCTCGCCATGGCCGTCTGGCAGGCGCTGGAGGCGGCGGTGGGCCACCGCGTCGAGCGGGGCAAGGACCGTGTCAAGGAGCGGGTCTTCTCCGCCGCCCGGACGGTCATCTACCTGTGGCTGGCCTGGACGGCCTGGAAGGTCTTCTCCGACGCCAACTCCGACAGCGCCAGCCAGTCCAAGCAACTGACCGCCCGGCTGATGGAATCCACGGGTGGCCGGTGGCTGGTCGGGCTGGCCGGTCTCGCGCTCGCCGGGCTCGGCGTCGGCATGATCTTCTACGGCCTCAAGAAGAAGTTCATGAGGCGTCTCAAGACCGGCGAGATGAACGCGCACACCAGCAAGCTCGCGCGCCGGCTCGGCATGGCCGGCTACGCCGCCCGTGGCGTGGCGTTCGGCATCACCGGGCTGCTGGTCGTCCTGGCCGCCTACACCTACGACCCGGAGAAGGCGCGTGGTCTGGACGCCGCCCTGCACACCCTGAGGGACCAGGCCTACGGGACGATCCTGCTCACCATCGTGGCCCTGGGCATCATCGCCTTCGGTGTCTACTGCTTCCTCCAGTCCCGCTACCGCAAGGTGTGAGGTGGTCGGCGGAGGCTGATCCGCGCATGATTACACTTTTGCCCGGATTACGCTGCCGTCGGAGGGAGACACTGCACCGTGCCTGGCTACCTGGTGACGATCATCGCCGCGCTCGCCGCGGCGGCGGTCGCTCTCGTGGCGGTCGAGGCGACGCACCGCCTGATGCGTCGCCTCGGCCACCGTTCCCTGGTGATGACCGAGCTGACCGAACACGCGCACCGGCCCTTCCAGGTCGCCACCACCGTGCTCGCCGTGCAGTTCGCCGTGCGGTTCAGCACCGGGTACGCGGTGGGCACCACCGCCCGGCAGGTGCTGCTGCACCTGCTGGTGCTGGCCGTCATCGCCACCAGCGCCTGGTTCGTCGCGTCGCTGCTGGTGGTGGTGGAGGACACCACGTTGGCCCGGTTCCGGGTGGACGTGCCGGACAACCGGCACGCCCGACAGGTGCGTACCCAGGTGGTGATGCTGCGGCGGGTGACCATCGCGGTCATCGTCGTGCTCGCCGTCGGCGTGATGCTGATGACCTTCCCCGCCGTACGCGGGATCGGCGCCGGCGTGCTGACCAGCGCCGGTCTGGTCGGTGTGGTCGCCGCGTTGGCCGCGCAGAGCCTGCTCGGCAACGTCTTCGCCGGCCTCCAACTGGCGTTCAGCGATGCCGTGCGCCTCGACGACGTGGTGGTCGTCGAGGGGGAGTGGGGCCGCATCGAGGAGCTGACGCTCACCTACGTGGTGGTGCAGGTCTGGGACGACCGGCGGCTGATCCTGCCCACGTCGTACTTCACCAGCACGCCCTTCCAGAACTGGACCCGCACCGAGTCGGCGGTGCTCGGCACCGCCGAGTTCGACGTGGACTGGTCCATCCCCGTGCAGGCGATGCGGGAGGAGCTGCGCCGGCTGGCGGAGGGCAGCGACCTGTGGGACGGCCGGGTCTGCGTCCTCCAGGTCACCGACGCGACCGGCGGCGCGATCAAGGTGCGCGCGCTGGTCAGCGCCGCCAACGCCGGCAGCCTGTGGGATCTGCGGTGCCTGGTGCGCGAACAACTGGTGGCGTGGGTACGGGACAACCGGCCCACCGCGATGCCCCGGATGCGGGCCGAGGTCGGCGACGCCGGCAGCAACCTGGCCTGGCAGTGGGTACAGCCCCGCCGGGCCGCCCGCCCCCGCGCCGACGGTGGGATGCCCGACGACGCCCGGCTGTTCGGCGGTGGCGACGACGGCAACGCCCGCAGTGAGGCGTTCGTCGGCCCCGACGAGCCTGCCGACGCCCGGCGCTGACGGCCCGCAGCCGCCCCCACCCGCCCCGGCGAGCGTCCCGGCTCGCTGGGGCCTCGCCCCCACCCGCCCTGACGAGGCCCCGGCGACCGGGACGGTCGCCGGGGCCTCGTCGACGACCGGTCAGCGGTGCCCGTGACCGCCCGGATCCCGCAGCCGGTGGGACGGGTGGAGGTTTGGTGGGCCGATTCGCGGGACGTGCTGCGCGACGCCTCTGCTCCTCCGCCGCAGTGCCCGGTCCGGGCGCGGCGCACGCGACGGTCGGCCGACCGCCGCGCGCAGGATTGGCGGGCGGCGACTCCGGGCATACAGCGCGGTGATGAGGAAAGGAGGACAGCATGGCTGACGTGGCGAACGCCCGTACCACCACCCGTGCCGGTGACGAACCGTCCACCGCCGAGTTGGTCCAGCGGGCCACGGAACAGGTCTCCCGCCTGGTCCGCGACGAGCTGGCACTCGCGCGCGCGGAACTGACCGAGAAGGGTAAGCACGCCGGTATCGGCATCGGGCTGTTCGGCGGCGGAGGCGCGCTGGCCCTCTACGGCCTGGGCGCCCTGGTGGCCGCCGCGATCCTGCTACTGGCTCTGGTGATGCCGGCCTGGGCGGCGGCCCTGATCGTGGCGGTGGCGCTGTTCCTGGTGGCCGGGATCCTGGCCCTGGTGGGCAAGAAGCAGGTCAACCAGGCAGGTCCGCCCGTGCCGACTGCCGCCGTGCAGAGCGTGCGGGCCGACGTGGACGTGGTCAGCGCCGCGGTGAAGGACAGGGGACGGGCATGACGAGCAATGGCAGCGGCGGCGACAACGAGGCGCTGCGCGAGGAGATCCGGCGGACCCGGGTCGAGTTGGGCGAGACGGTGGAGGCGCTGGCCGCCAAGGCCGACGTGAAGGCGCGGTTGCGTTCGTCGGCCGACCAGGCGCGGGAGCGGATGCGCGAGCAGGCGTCCGCGACCGTGGCCCGGGTGCGGGGCCAGGCGGAGACGGCACGGCTGCGGGCGCAGGAGGGCGGCGAGGTGGTCCGGCGTGACCCGACGCCGTTCGCCGCCCTCGCCGCCGGTGCGGTGGTGGCGGTCGTGGTGTTGATGATCATTCGTGGGAGGCGTCGGTGAGCAGAAGTATCGGCAAGGCCGCCTACAAGCCGGTCGGCGTGCTGATGGGGTTCGCCGCCGGTGCGGTCGCGGGAATCATCTTCCGGCAGGTCTGGAAGCTCGCCGACCCGGAGGGCGAGGCGCCCAGCCCCACCGACGAGGACCGCGGCTGGGTCGAGGTCCTCGCGGCGGCGGCGATACAGGGCGCGATCTTCTCGGCGGTGCGCGCCGCCGTCGACCGCGGTGGCGCGGTCGGCGTGCGTCGGATGACCGGAAAGTGGCCGGACTGACCCCTCGGACAGCAGCTCCTCGGCCCCTCGCCGCCCCCGCGGCGAGGGGTCGAACGCGTCGTTCCCCCGGCCCGCCGAGCGGATCTCAGGCGTCCGTCAGGTCACATGTCGGAAAATTTCGTCGGCTAGGCTGTGCAGAGTTTTTGCGTACGTGGTTTGCTGTTCCACGCTGTTGCGACAGCGTGGGCTGAGAGAAGTCTCCTTCCCCGGGGGCCGCCTCAGGCGCCGCTGCTCGGAAACGGCCAATCGGCCGCACGGCGTGCTCGGCCGCCAGTTTTAGAAGGAGATACACATGGCGCAGGGAACCGTGAAGTGGTTCAACGCTGACAAGGGCTTCGGCTTCATCACCGTCGACGGCGGGGGTGCTGACGTGTTCGTCCACTTCTCGGCCATCCAGACCAGCGGCTACCGCACGCTGGAGGAGAACCAGCGGGTGGAGTTCGAGATCGCCCAGGGCCAGAAGGGTCCGCAGGCCGAGCAGGTCCGCCCCATCTGACCGGTGCCGGTCGGCAGCCGCCGGCCAGTGGGCGGTCCGGTCCCCGGATCGACGTGAAGCCCCGTATCCCGTCCGGGATGCGGGGCTTTTCCGCGTCAACGGCGGCTGCGGGCCCGCATCCCGAGCCAGAGCGACACCAGGCCGCCGACCATCAGCACCGGGCCGAGGATCACCCAGGCCTGCTGGTCGGTCATCACGCTGTCCTCGACGTGGCCGAGCCCCTGCACGGTCCACAACGCCCCCAGCACGACGGCCGCCAAGCCGAGCGTGAGCCGGAACCAGCCGCTCATCGCCGTCCTCTCCGCCGTGTCCCCGTCCGCCTCACCACCGGCCGTGCACCTGCGGACGGACCAACTCGTCGTACACCTTCGCGACGGTGTCGAGTTGCGCCGCCGTCAGGGACGGCTGACCGGCGACGTCGGCGTTGCGCCGGGCCTGGCCGGCGTCCCGCGCGCCGGGGATGACCACCGTGACACCCGGCTGGTCGACCACCCAGCGCAGCGCGAACTGCGCCATGGTGCGGTCGTCACCGACCAGGGGCGCCAGTCGCCGCACGGCGTCGAGGCCGAGGTCGAACCCGACGCCGGAGAAGGTCTCCCCGACGTCGAACGCCTCGCCGGCGCGGTTGTAGGTGCGGTGGTCGTCGGGGGCGAAGGTGGTGTGCTCGTCGTAGCGGCCGGAGAGCAGCCCGGAGGCGAGCGGGACGCGCGCGATGATGCCGACGCCGGCGGCCGACGCGGCCGGCAGCACCCGTTCCAGCGGCTTGTGCCGCAGCGCGTTGAGGATGATCTGGACGCTGGCCACGCCGGGCCGGGCGATCGCCGTCAGCGCCTGGTCGCAGGTCTCCACGCTGACCCCGTAGCCGGCGATCGCCCCGTCGGACACCAGGGTGTCGAGGGCGTCGAAGACGGCGTCGTCGGCGAACACGGCGGTGGGCGGGCAGTGCAGCTGCACCAGGTCGAGCGTGTCCATGCCGAGGTTCGCCCGCGACCGGTCGGTCCAGGCGCGGAAGTTCGTCAGGGTGTACGCCTGCGGCGTCTGCGGCACCCGGCGGCCCATCTTGGTCGCCACGGTGAGGTCGGCGTCGGGGTGGGCCGCGCGGAACCGGCCGATCAGGCGCTCGCTGCGGCCGTCGCCGTAGACGTCGGCGGTGTCGAGGAAGGTGACCCCGGCCTCGACGGCGGCCGACAGCACCCCCATGGCGTCGTCCTCGGTGACCGTGCCCCAGTCGGCGCCGAGCTGCCAGGCACCGAGGCCGATCACGCCGACGGTGCGGTTCAGCCGGGAGAAGGTGCGCTGTTCCATTCCGCAGAGCCTAGTGAGCCGGCTGTGGGCTCGCGCGCCGGGCCGGGCACGCCACCACCCGGGTACGGTTCGCGACGCGACGTGAGGGCGCGCGTGCCGGCCGATCGCCGCCTGGGACACTGCGGAGGTGGATCTGCCAACCTTCATCGCCGGACTGCCCAAGGTGGAACTGCACGTGCACCACGTCGGTTCCGCCTCGCCCCGGATCGTCGCCGAGTTGGCCGCCCGGCACGAGGGGCGCAGCCCCGTGCCGGCCGACCCGGCCGCCCTCGCCGACTACTTCGCCTTCCGTGACTTCGCCCATTTCATCGAGATCTATCTCAGCGTCGTGGACCTGATCCGTGACCCGGAGGACGTCTGGATCCTCACCCACGAGGTGGCCCGCGAACTGGCCCGCCAGCAGGTCCGCTACGCGGAGCTGACGGTGACCCCCTACTCCCACGTGCACCGGGGCATCCCCGCTCCGGCGTTCTGCGAGGCCATCGAGGACGCCCGTCGGCGGGCCGCCCTGGACTTCGGCGTCGAGCTGCGCTGGTGCTTCGACATCCCGGGCGAGGCCGGCCTGCCCGCCGCCGAGGAGACCCTGCGGATCAGCCTCGACGAGCGCCCCGACGGACTGGTCGGCTTCGGCCTGGGCGGCCCCGAGATCGGGGTGCCCCGTCCGCAGTTCAAGCCGTACTTCGACCAGGCGCGGGCGGCGGGGCTGCGGTCGGTTCCGCACGCCGGGGAGACCACCGGCCCGCAGACCGTCTGGGACGCCCTGCGCGACCTGGGCGCGGAGCGGATCGGGCACGGCATCGCGGCCGCGCAGGACCCGGAGCTGCTCGCGTACCTCGCCGAGCGGCAGATCGGGATGGAGGTCTGCCCGACGTCGAACGTGCGGACCCGGGCGGTGGCCCGCATCGAAGATCATCCGCTGCCGACGCTGGTCGGGGCCGGCCTGCTGGTCACGATCAACTCCGACGACCCGCCGATGTTCGGCACCACCCTCGACGACGAGTACGCCGTGGCCGCCCGACTGCTCGGGGTGGGCCCCGAGGGGGTTGCCGACCTCGCGCGCAACGCGGTGACCGCGTCGTTCCTCGACCCGGCCGGAAAGCGGCGCATCATCACCGAGATCGACGCGTACCTGACCGCCCACGTCAGCTGAGGGGCGTCCGGCGGAAGTGGCGCGCGGCGGGAGAGGAGGTGTGGGGGACCGTTGCTCCCGCCGCGCGCACGGCTCCACCGGCCGGGGTGGGCACAGGGCGGTTGGCCGGTGGAACTGCTGGTGTCGGCACCGATCATGACAGGCCGACGACCCGACCGAGCGACCGTTAAGCCGGATCTAAGGAAGACTTGCGCCTCCGCACAGACCGCCCGCCGGTCAGCCGTCGGTGGGCCGTTGCCGGGGCCAGCGACGGCCGCCGCCCTTCTGCTCCCGGGCCTCCCGGGCCATCCGGCCGACCAGGCCGAAGCGGCTCACCTGCCGGGGCGTGGCCTCCGGGTCGGCGAGCAGCATGACGACGCTGGCCCCGCCGAGCCGGGCCCGGTCGATGCTCACCGAGCCGTTGGCCTGCAACGCCACCCGTTTGGCGATGTCCAGGCCGAGCCCTGTGGAGCCCTGGTCGCTGGTGCCCCGGCGCAACGCCCGGTCCGGGTTGGCGATGCCCGGCCCCGCGTCGTCGATCCGGATGGCCACGTAGCCGTCCCGGCGGGACACCGCCACCTCGAACGCGGTGCCCTGGGGCGTGTAGCGGAAGACGTTGCCGATCACCGCGTCGAGCGCGGCGGCCAGCTCGGCGCGGGGCACCGGCGCGGGGATGCGCAGCTGCGCCCCGGTCACCCGGTGCGGACGGTTCTGGTCGCCCGCGAGGGCGGCCCAGAACACCATCCGGTCCCGCACCACCTCGCTGACGTCGCACATCGCCGGCCCGGCCTCGGTCGCGACCGCCTTGCGGGTCGTCTTGATCAACACGTCGATCTCACCCTCCAGGGTGACGATCGCCTGGCGGATCCGGCGGATGCCCCGCCGCCGGTCCAGCTCCGCCTCACTGAACGAGCCGACGCTGGTGTCGTCGGACTCCAACGCCTCCGCGTCGAGCCGCAGCACGGTCAGGGGGGTGCGCAGCCGGTGCGACAGGTCCGCGACGAGTTCCCGCTCGTCGGTACGGGCCGCCACGAACCGTTCCGCCATCCGGTTGAACGCGTACCCGGCCTCCGCCAGCTCCCGCGGACCGGACGGCTCCACGCGTACCCCCAGGTCGCCGTCGCCCACCGCGAGCGCCGCCCGGACCAGCCCCCGGGTGGCCTCGACCGCGCGGGCGGCGATCCGGTCGACCACCACCACGGCGGCCCCGACCAGCGCCACGGCCACCCCGGCCAGCAGCAGCCACCGGCTGCCACCGCCCTCGGACAGCGCGCCAGCGGGAACGAACACCTCGACCACGGCCGTCCGGTCGCCGCGCACCACCGGGTCGAGGCGCAGCACGCCGCCGTCGACGTCGACCAGCAGGGAACGGCCCTCGGCGCGGGCCCGGTCCAACGTGGCGGCGTCGGCCCGACCGACGGTCGACGCCCCGTCGAGCCCGTGCACCACCGGCCGGGTGTCCGGGTCGTCGCCGCTGGCCTCGACGGCCCGCCGGACGACCTCCGGGTCGGTGCTGACGGCGAGGGCGCCGGTGACCAGCGCGCTGCGGCGGGCCGCGTCGGCGATGGCCTCCTCGCGGGCCCGGTCGCCCAGACTCACCCCGAGCGGCACCAGGAACGCCAGCGCCAGCAGGACGCCCATGCCGGCCGTCAGCAGGGCCAACGAGACCCTCAGTCCGGGGCCACCAGCCGGAACCCGACCCCCCGCACGGTGCGCAGGTAGCGCGGCTTCGCTGCGGACTCGCCCATTTTGCGGCGCAGCCAGTACAGGTGAACGTCGATGGTCTGATCCTCGCCGACCGATGGCTGCCGCCATACCTCCTCCAAGAGTTCCCGCCGGGACACTACCCGGCCGGGGCGTGCGGCGAGATACGCCAACAGGTCGAATTCCTTGCGGGTCAGCGCCAGCGGCTCCCCGTCCAGGTGGGCGCTGCGTTCGCCGACGTCGACCCGCAGGCCGCCGACCGCGTGCACCGCGGGCGGCACGCTGCGGCTGGCCCGCCCCGCCCGGCGCAGCACGGTGGTGATCCGGGCGTCCAGGTGCGCTCCGGTGAACGGCTTGACCATGTAGTCGTCGGCCCCGGCGCGCAGCAGCTTGACCACCGACTGCTCGTCGTCGCGGGCGGTGGCGATGATGATCGGCACGTCGGTGATGCCGCGCAGCATGCGCAGCGCGTCCGAACCGTCCAGATCGGGCAGCCCCAGGTCGAGCACCACCAGGTCGGGGGTCTCGGCGGCGACCCGGCGCAGCGCCTCCAGCGCCGTGCCGACCGCGTGCACGGCATGCCCCCGGTCGGCGAGGGATCGTAGCATCGCGCCGCGGACGACGTGGTCGTCTTCGACCAGGAGGACGGTGGCCACCCACGCACCGTACTCGGCCCGGCAAGTTGATCGTCGTTGCGGCTCACCCCGCCGAACCGGCAAGCTGGTACGACGATGTCGTTCACGCTCTATCCGGACACCCGGCTGGCGTTGGCCCGCGACAGCCTCGCCGGCCTGTCCGTCGGCGACGCCCTCGGGTCGCAGTTCTTCGTTCCGGGCCGACGCCCGGCCGACCTGGCCGCGGGCAGACTGCCGCCGCCGCCGTGGCAGTGGACGGACGACACCGAGATGGCGTGCTCGGTGGTCGCCGCGCTCGCCGAACACGGCCGGATCGAGCGGGACGCGCTGGCGCTGGCCTTCGCCGAGCGTTGCGAGCCCTACCGTGGCTACGGGCCGGGCGCGGTGGCCGTCCTGCGACTCATCCGGACCGGCACACCGTGGCCGGTGGCGGCGGCCTCCGCCTTCGACGGGCAGGGTTCCTGCGGCAACGGTGCGGCGATGCGGGTCGGCCCGTTGGGTGCCTGGCACGCGGACTCCACCGCCCGCGCCGCCGCCCAGGCCCGGGAGTCCGCCGAGGTCACCCACGCCCACCCGGAGGGCATCGCCGGAGCGGTGGCCGTGGCGGTCGCCGCCGCGCTGGCCGCCCGGGGCCGCCTCGACGGTCACCGGCCGGAACCCGACCGGCTGCTCGCGGCCGTCGCCGCCGCCCTCGACCCGGACACCGAGGTGCATCGGGGCGTACGCCGGGCCGCCGACCTGCTCGGCCGGGATCTGCCGGAGGCGGTCGACGCACTCGGCAACGGGTCCCGGGTCACCGCGCAGGACACGGCGGCATTCACCCTCTGGGTGGCCGCCCGGCACCTCGACGACTACCCGGCGGCGATCCGGGCCTGCGTCGAGGCGGGTGGCGACGTCGACACCACCGCCGCGATCGTCGGGGCGGTGGTGGCCGCCCACACCGGGGTCGGGACCCCCGGCGGGGTGCCCGGCGACTGGCTGGCCGCCCGCGAACCGCTGCCCGCCTGGTCAGGCTGACCGGCGGCGCCCGTCTCCAGCCGGGCCCCGTCCCGTGCCGGGCCCCGTCCCGTGCCGGGCCCCGTCCCGTGCCGGGCCCCGTCCCGTGCCGGGCCCCGTCCCGTGCCGGGCCCCGTCCCGTGCCGGGCCCCGTCCCGTGCCGGGCCCCGTCCCGTGCCGGGCCCCGTCCCGTGCCGGGCCCCGTCTCCCGCCGGCGATCCGGTCCGCTGCCGGCGACGCCGGCACTCGGGGTGCGGCACGGCGCGGTGTCCGCGACGCCCGTCCCGCCGGGACGCCGCGGGTCGACTGCCGGGCAAGTGGTGAACCGGGTCACGTCGCCGGGTCGGCCGGCTCCGCCGGGGCCCGGCCACGTCGCCGGCTGACCAGCCAACCGATCACCGCGCCGCCGCCCAGCCCGGTGAGGAGGCCGGCGGCGAGCAGGCTGTCGTCGTTCCCCTCGGCGGCCGGCCCGCCCGCCGCCGGGGCGGGTGCCCCGCCCGCCGCCGGGGCCCCGCCGTGCCCGGCGTGGCCGACCGGGGCGTTCGGGTCGTCCGGCAGCAGGGCCAGCGTCGGCGCGGGCCGCTGCCCGGCACCGCCCCAGCGCACGACCAGCCCGTCGGCGTACGTCTGGAGAACCTCGAAGCTCAGCCGGTCCGCCTGCGGCAGCGGCCCCATCGACAGGGTCAGCCGCGCCGGGCCCTCGCCGGTGCCGGGCATCCGCACCCAGGTGACCGAGCTGGTGACCGTGTCCAGGGCGGACGAGTGGATGCCGGGTACCGGCCGGTCGAGGGTGCGGGTGGTGATCCGGGGCGCCCAACCGTCCGTGGACATCGGGTACACCTCGGCGATCGGCGCGTCGGCCGGCAACCGGATCTCGACCTGGTCGGTCGGCACACCCGGCCGCTCCTGCGGCACCGTGAACTCCATCCGTACCGCCTCGCCCTGCCGGGCCTCGGTCGGGGTGGCCGTCACGTCCGCCGCGTACGCCGTGGCGGGCCAGGCCAGCACCGTGGCCGTGGCCAGGGCGGCCACCGCTGCGGCCCGGCGCCGACGGCCCGTGTCGCGCGTCATCGCCATCTGTGCGTTCCCCTCGTGTCCAGCGGCCGGAACCGCGTGCCCAGCGGCCGGAACCGGCTCCGACCACACGGGGTAGTTCGGATCGGGAGGCGGAAAGGTTCAATCGGTGGCCGGCACGACCACCCGGCACAGGTGTCGCCGACCGCCGTGACGGAGCGGGCCGATAGCATCGCAGGAGCCGCGTGTCGGCAGCATCCGTACCGTCTGCTGCGAGGAGACCCCCGTGTCCGCACCCCGTACCCCCGCCGTGGCCGACCCCGTCGTCGTCGCCGCCGGGACCACGGCGGCCGACGCGGTGGCCGCAGCCGGGTTGCCCGCGAACGGCCCGAAGGCGGTCGTCGTGGTCCGCGACCCGCAGGGCCAGCTGCGCGACCTGGACTGGGCGCCGGCCGAGGACACCACCGTCGAGCCGGTCGCGCTGGACAGCCCGGACGGGCTGAACGTGCTGCGCCACTCCACGGCCCACGTGCTCGCCCAGGCCGTGCAGGACGTCTTCCCCGAGGCCAAGCTCGGCATCGGCCCGCCGATCGAGAACGGCTTCTACTACGACTTCGCCGTCGACAAGCCGTTCCAGCCGGACGACCTGGCCAGGCTCGAGAAGCGGATGCAGGAGATCGTCAAGTCCGGCCAGCGGTTCCGCCGCCGCCGCTTCGACAGTCTCGACGACGCCAAGACCGAGTTGGCGGCCGAGCCGTTCAAGCTGGAGCTGATCGACGTCAAGGGGGAGGGGCTGGACTCCTCGGAGGTGATGGAGGTCGGCGGCGGTGAGCTGACGATCTACGACAACCTGGCCGCGACCGAGGACAAGGTCTGCTGGTCCGACCTGTGCCGTGGCCCGCACCTGCCGAACACCCGCCTGATCGGCGCGTTCAAGCTGATGCGGTCGGCCGCCGCGTACTGGCGGGGCAGTGAGAAGAATCCGCAGTTGCAGCGGGTCTACGGCACCGCCTGGCCGACCCGGGACGAGCTGAAGGCGTACCTGAAGCTGTTGGAGGAGGCGGCCCGGCGCGACCACCGCAAGCTCGGCGCGGACCTGGACCTGTTCAGCTTCCCCGACGAGATCGGGTCGGGCCTCGCGGTCTTCCACCCCAAGGGCGGCGTCATCCGCCGGGAGCTGGAGAACTACTCGCGCCACCGGCACTCCGAGGCGGGGTACGAGTTCGTCAACACCCCGCACATCACCAAGGGGCAGCTCTTCGAGACCTCCGGGCACCTCCAGTGGTACGCCGACGGCATGTACCCGCCGATGGAGATGGAGGGCGCGAACTACTACCTGAAGCCGATGAACTGCCCGTTCCACAACCTGATCTTCCGGGCTCGCGGGCGGTCCTATCGGGAACTGCCGCTGCGGCTGTTCGAGTTCGGCACCGTCTACCGCTTCGAGAAGTCCGGCGTGGTGCACGGCCTGACCCGGGTGCGCGGGTTGACCATGGACGACGCGCACATCTACTGCACGACCGAGCAGATGGCCGGTGAGCTGAAGTCGCTGCTGGCGTTCGTGCTGGACCTGCTGCGCGACTACGGCCTGGACGACTTCTACCTGGAGCTGTCCACCCGCAACCCGGAGAAGTCCGTCGGCACCGACGAGAACTGGGAGCGGGCCACCGAGGCGCTGCGCTCGGCCGCCGAGGAGTCCGGCCTGGACCTGGTGCCCGACCCGGGCGGCGCGGCCTTCTACGGCCCGAAGATCTCCGTGCAGGCCAGGGACGCCATCGGCCGCACCTGGCAGATGTCCACCATCCAGGTCGACTTCAACCTGCCCGAGCGGTTCGGGTTGGAGTACCAGGCCGCCGACGGCACCCGGCAGCAGCCGGTGATGATCCACCGGGCGCTGTTCGGGTCGATCGAGCGGTTCTTCGGCATCCTGACCGAGCACTACGCGGGCGCGTTCCCGGCCTGGCTGGCACCGGTGCAGGTGGTCGGCATCCCGATCCGCGAGGACCACACCGACTATCTGCACGGCTTCGTCGCGGCGCTGCGCGCCGAGGGGGTCCGGGCCCAGGTCGACGCCGGTGACGACCGGATGCAGAAGAAGATCCGCACGGCGCAGCAGCAGAAGGTCCCGTTCATGGTGATCGCCGGCGACGACGACGTGGCCGCCGGAACGGTCTCGTTCCGCTACCGGGACGGCTCACAGCGCAACGGGGTGCCGGTCGCCGAGGCGGTCGCGCACGTACTGGACGTGATCGCTTCCCGCGCCAACTCCGGCCCGTCCGCCGCAGCCTGACGCCCGCGCAGGGCCCCTCGTCAGGCGTGACGGGGGGCCCTGCCGGGGCCGCTGTCCGGGCGCGTCGGGGTGGGTCGGTCCGCGTGCGTCGGCACGCTGCGCGGGCGGGTCCCGGTCGGGTCAGATCCCGCAGCTGGGCGCGGACCAGGACCGGCCCGGCGTGTTGCCCAGGTGGGTGTGGTCGTTGTGGGCGGGGTAGCCGGGGCCGAGGATGTTGGTGAAGCCGTGGTTGCGGGCCTGCTGGGCGAGCCGGCAGAACGAGGGCGACCCGACCAGGTCCACGCCGTCGCCGTAGAGGTGCCGGCTGCCGGCCGCCCCGCCGACCGCGTTGTTGCACGAGTAGCTGCGGAATCCGCTGCTGATGTAGAGCGGCACGTTGCCGAGCGCCCGCCGCATCGCCTGGAGCTTCCACATCGAGACCAGTGCGTTGAACCGGGCCGTGCTCGCCGGGACGGCACCGCCGGACCAGTCGCTGTTGCACCGGTTCCACTCGGCGTAGCTGAAGTTGACCGGGGTGCAGTCGTTGTCCTGGAGCGCGTAGATCTGGTTGAAGGTGCGCGGGCCGGCGATGCCGTCGGCACCGAGGCCGTACGCCTGCTGGAAGCGGATCACCGCGGAACGGGTCGCCGGGCCGAACACCCCGTCGATGGTGATCCGCCCGCCGTATCCGGGATAGCCGGACACCCGGATCTGGAGTTGCCGGACGTCCTCGCCGCTCATTCCGGAGGAGAGGGTGCGGCCCCAGGTGTAGCAGCCGTCGGCGTACGCGGCTCCGCCCGTGGTGGTCACGCCCACCACGGTCGCGACGGCGGCCAGTGTGCAGGCGGTGAGCGCCCGGCCGAGGCCCCGCAGGATCCGGTTACGTCGTGTCACGATCAGCTCCCATCGGTGATCATCATTCTCGATGGGATGAAAGTTTCATCGATCAACAGGAATTCGTCAATCCTCTACGCGGCGGCGGTCGGGCCGGACCGCCGCCGCCTGGTCCGCTGCCGGCGGCAAGGAGCGGGTGACCGGGCCCGGGACGTAGGATCGCTGCTGTGGCAGGGGAGGAACGGCACACGGACAGCGTGAAGACGATGAGGGACGGCCTGGACCGGCTCTGGACACCGCACCGGATGACCTACATCTCCGGCGAGGACCGACCGGAGGGCGGGTACGACAAACCCAGCGGCTGCCCGTTCTGCCTGGCCCCCGGGCGGCCGGCCGGGGAGAGCCTGGTCGTGGCCCGGGGCGAGCGCGTCTTCGTGGTGCTCAACCTCTACCCGTACAACCCCGGCCACCTGCTGGTCTGCCCGTACCGGCACGTCGCCGACTACACCGACCTCGACGAGCCGGAGACGGCCGAGCTCGCCACCTACACCCAGGCGGCGATGCGGGTGATCCGCGCCGTCAGCAGCGCGCACGGGTTCAACCTCGGCATGAACCAGGGCGGGGTGGCCGGGGCCGGCATCGCCGCGCACCTGCACCAGCACGTGGTGCCCCGCTGGGGCGGGGACGCCAACTTCATGCCGGTGATCGGCCGGACGAAGGTGCTGCCCCAACTCCTCGCCGACACCCGCGACCTGCTCGCCGGCGCCTGGCCGTCCTGACCCGCCACGCCGACCGTCCGGCCCGGACGATCCCGGGCCCGTTCGCCCGTAGGGACCGCCGTGACGTGGCACCATGCGTCGATGGTGATGTCGACGCGCCCGCTCGGCCGCAGCGGGATCGAGGTCAGCGCCCTCGGGATGGGCTGCTGGGCGATCAGCGGGCCCTGGGCGGAGGGCCGCACCCCGCTGGGCGGGGGCGCGGTCGACGACGAGGAGTCCGTACGGGCCGTCCGCCGGGCGCTCGACCTCGGCGTGACCCTGTTCGACACCGCCGACACCTACGGCGCGGGGCACGGCGAGCGGATCCTCGGGCGGGCCCTCGCGGGCCGGCGGGACGAGGCGGTCATCGCCTCCAAGTGGGGCTACACGTTCGACGAGCAGGCCCGCCAGGCCACCGGCATGGACGCCTCACCGGAGTATCTGCGGCGGGCGGTGACGGATTCGCTGCGGCGGCTCGACACCGACCGGATCGACCTCTACCAGCTGCACCTGGCCGACCTGCCGGTGCCCAGGGCGCAGGCCCTGATCGGCACCCTGGAGGAACTGGTGGCCGACGGGCTGGTCCGCGCCTACGGGTGGAGCACCGACCGGGTCGACCGGGCGGCCGTCCTCGGACAGGACGCCCCGCACGCCGCCGCCGTGCAGCACGCCCTGTCGGTGCTGCGTGACGCCCCCGGCCTGTTGGCCGTCTGCGACAAGTACGACCTGGCCAGCGTCAACCGGGGCGCGTTGGGAATGGGGCTGCTCACCGGCAAGTACCCGCCCGGCTCGACGCTGCCGCGCGACGACGTGCGGGGGCTGACCTCCGGCTGGCTGGAGTGGTTCCGGGGCGGCCGACCCGCCCCCGAGTGGCTGCGCCGGGTGGAGTCGGTCCGGGCCGCGCTGACCGCCGACGGGCGCACCCTGGCCCAGGGGGCGCTGGGCTGGATCTGGGCCCGCAGCGACCGCACCGTTCCCATTCCGGGCTGCCGCACGGTGGCCCAGGTCGAGGAGAACGCCGCCGCGCTCGCCCTGGGACCGCTGGCAGCCGACCACTTCGTCGAGGTGGAACGGCAGCTCGCCGGGTTGCGCGCGGCGGCCCTGCGGGAGGTGGACCGCCCCTACTGGCCCAGCCCGATGCTCCCCACCGCCCGCCCCTGACCCCGTCGGCCGGTCCCGGGCCCTGTTCAACCGGCCGGTCCCGGGCAGCTGGCCCCGCCGACCCGTCCGCCGCCGGCCGGTCCTCCATGGTGCCCGGGGTGGAGGTCAGGGCGTGTGGTCGTGGCGGTGCTGGTCCGCGAGGTGGGGCGGCATCGGGTCGTACCGGACGAACCGGCGGCGGAAGGTGCCGGCGCCGGCGGTCAGGGCCCGCAGCTCGACGGCGTAGCGCAGCAGCTCCGTCGCGGGCACCTCGGCCCGCACCAGGCTGCGGCCCTCGGCGGCCGGGTCCGCCTCGGTGCCCAGCACCCGGCCCCGCCGGCCGGACAGGTCGCCCAGCACCGCGCCCACGTTGTGGTCGGGCACCCGCACCAGCACCTCGTCGACGGGCTCCAGCAGGGTCGGCTGGCCCTTCCCGGCCGCGTCCCGCAGCGCCAGCGCGCCCGCCGTCTGGAAGGCCGCGTCCGACGAGTCGACGCTGTGCGCCTTGCCGTCGACCAGGGTCACCCGCAGGTCGACCACCTCGTACCCGGCGACGAGGCCGCGCTCCAGCTGGGCGCGGACGCCCTTCTCCACGGAGGGGACGTACTGGTGCGGCACCGCCCCGCCGACGATCCGGTCGACGAACTCGAACCCGGCCCCGCGGGGCAGCGGCTCCACCTCGATGTCGCAGACGGCGTACTGCCCGTGCCCGCCGGACTGCTTGACGTGCCGGCCGTGACCCGAGGCCGGGCCGGTGAACGTCTCGCGCAACGCCACCCTCACCGGCTCGGTCCGCAACTCCACCCCGCCGGCGCGCAACCGGTCGAGCACGACGTCGGCGTGTGCCTCGCCCATGCACCACAGCACCAGCTGGTGCGTCTGCGGGTTGCGTTCCAGCCGCAGCGTCGGGTCGCCGGCCACCAGCCGGGCCAGGTTGCGGGCCAGGGCGTCCTCGTCGGCGCGGGTGTTCGCCACGATCGCCACCGGCAGCAGCGGCTCGGGCATCTCCCACGGGGCGATGAGCAGCGGATCGTCCTTGGCCGAGACGGTGTCGCCGGTCTCCGCGCTGCCGGACTTGGTGATGGCGCAGATGTCGCCAGCCACGCAGGCCGTCACCTCGCGCAGGACGGCACCCAGCGGCGAGTACAGGTGCCCGACCCGTTCGTCCGCGTCGTGGTCGGGGTGGCCGCGGTCGGCCATGCCGTGCCCGCAGACGTGCACGGTCTGCTCGGGGCGCAGCGTGCCGGAGAAGACCCGCACCAGGGACACCCGCCCGACGTGCCGGTCGATCGTGGTCTTGACCACCTCGGCGACCAGCGGGCCGCCCGGGTCGCAGCTCAGCGGCGGCCGGGGGGAGCCGTCCACCCCGGTGACCGCGGGCAGGTCGTGCTCCAGCGGCGACGGGAACCCGGCGGTCAGCACCTCCAGCAGCACGTCCAGCCCGACCCCGGTGGTGGCGCACACCGGCACCACCGGGTAGAAGTGGCCCCGCGCCACGGCCTTCTCCAGGTCCTCCACCAGGATGTCGGTGCCGATCTCCTCACCGGCGAGGTAGCGGTCCAGCAGGGTCTCGTCCTCGCTCTCGGCGATGATCCCCTCGATCAGCTCGTTGCGGGACTCGACGATCGCCGGCAGGTGCTCCGGGTCGGGGTCGCGCACGTCGGCCGGCAGGCCGGCGGTGTAGTCGAAGACCCGGCGGCTGACCAGCCCGAGCAGGCCGACCGTGGAGACGCCGTCGTCGCCGAGCATCGGCAGGTACAGCGGCAGCACGTTGTCGCCGAACACCCGTTGGCACAGGGCCACGGCCTCGTCGAAGTCGGCGCGCGGGTGGTCCAGCCGGGACACGGCGACCGCGCGGGGCATGTCGACGGCGGCGCACTCCTCCCACAGCGCGGCGGTGGCCGCGTCCATGCCGTCGACGGCGGATACGACGAACAGCGCGGCGTCGGCGGCCCGCAGGCCGGCCCGCAGCTCACCGACGAAGTCCGCGTAGCCGGGAGTGTCCAGCAGGTTGATCTTGACGCCGTCGTGCAGCAGGGGGGCGCAGGCCAGGGCGACCGAGCGCTGCTGGCGTACGGCGGCGGGGTCGTGGTCGCAGACGGTGGTGCCGTCGGCGACCGCGCCGGGACGGCTGATCGTGCCGGTCGCCGCGAGCAGCGCCTCCACCAGCGTCGTCTTGCCGACCCCGGAGTGCCCCACCAGCACCACGTTGCGCACCGCGCCGGGGTCGCTGACCACCGGCGTGCCGCCGGGTTGCCTGTCGTGACTCTTCTGCGCCATGGGGCGCACCTCCCTCAGCCGGTGGTGGGTGGCGACCGCCGCGCGTCGGGGAGCGGCCCGGATCCCTCCCGCGGCGATATCCTCCGGTGGTCTGCCGAGAGCCGGACGGTCAACGGGCGGCCGGGTGAGCTGGCTCACCCTCCCGCACCGATCTCACACCGGATGTGCGACCCGCACAAGCCTCCCGCACGGCTCGCCTGACCGGCTGTGTCGTGCCCGTGGTGCCGACCGTTATCGTGGGACCGCCATGGCGAAGATCTTCCAAGTGTCGGCCCGCGCGGGGATGACCCGTGTCGTCGAGCCGGTCGCGCGCGGTCTGCTCCGCGCCGGCGTCACCCCCAACGCGGTCACCGTGGCGGGCACCCTCGGGGTGCTCGTCGGCGCGCTCGGCTTCGGTGCCCGCGGTCACCTGGTCGCCGGGGCCCTGATCGTGACGGCCTTCGCGCTCACCGACCTGCTCGACGGGACGATGGCGCGGATGAGCGGCGGCTCCACCCGGTTCGGCGCGTTCCTCGATTCGAGTATGGACCGGGTCGCCGACAGCGCCGTGTTCGGCGCGGTGGCCTTCTACCTCGCCACCGAGGGCGACCGGGCGGGCGTGGCCGCCGCGCTGGTCTGCCTGGCGGCGGGTGGTCTGGTGTCCTACGTGAAGGCCCGCGCCGAGGGCCTCGGCATGACCTGCAACGTGGGCATCGCCGAGCGCACCGAGCGGCTGCTGATCGTCGGCGTCGGCGGCCTGCTCGCCGGTTTCGGCCTCGACGTGGCGTTGCCGATCGCGCTGTGGCTGCTCGCCGCCGTGTCGATCTTCACGGTGGGGCAGCGGATGGCCCACGTCCACCGCCAGGCACGGCAGCTTCCCACCGCCCCCGGCGGGCAGGGGTGACCGTGAGTCGGGACGGGCACCGGTGAACCTCACCGAGCTGGGCTACGCCGCCGGGTGGAAGCTCGCCCGCACGCTGCCCCGGCCCGTCGTGGCCGCCGCCTTCCGGGCGGGCGCCGACCGTGCCCACCGCGGCGACGGCGCCGGCACCCGCCGGCTGCGTGCCAACCTGCGCCGGGTGGTCGGCCCCGAGCTGCCCGAGGCCGAGCTGGACGACCTGGTCCGCCGGGGCCTGCGTTCGTACGCCCGGTACTGGATGGAGGCGTTCCGGCTGCCCGCGCTGAGCCGGGAACAGATCCTCGCCGGGTTCCGGCTGGAGCAGGTCGACGTGCTCGCCGCCGACGTGGCCGCCGGACGGGGTGCCGTGGTGGCGCTGCCGCACGCCGGCAACTGGGACGCCGCCGGCGCGTGGGTGGCCGCCACGGGATGGCCGCTGACCACGGTGGCCGAGCGGCTCAAGCCGGCGGGCGTCTACGAGCGGTTCGTCGCCTTCCGGCAGGGCCTCGGCATGGAGATCCTGCCCACCCACGGGGGCCAGCGGCCGACGTTCGACGTGCTGGTCGACCGGCTGCGTGCCGGTACGGTGGTGCCGCTGCTGGCCGACCGGGACCTGTCCGCCCGGGGCGTGGAGGTCGACTTCTTCGGCGGGCGCACCCGGATGCCCGCCGGGCCGGCACTGCTGGCACTGCGCACCGGCGCGCCGCTGTACGTGGCCTCGATGTGGTATGAACCGGACGCCGCGTGTGCCTCCATCGAGGGGCCGCTGCCGCTGCCGGACGAGTCGCAGGGCCCGCTCGACGTGCGGGTCCGGTCGCTGACCCAGCGGATCGCCGACGGTCTCGCGGCGGGCATCGCCCGCAATCCGCAAGACTGGCACATGTTGCAACGGATGTGGCTGGACCAGCGCGGCCCGGGTGACGACCGCCCGCCGTCCGGGTCCGTCGACGGACAGGTCTGAGGGGGCGGGGCGCAGTGCGGATCGGCATCGTGTGCCCGTACTCCTTCGACGTCCCCGGCGGGGTGCAGAACCACGTCATGGACCTCGCGGAGGCGCTGATCGGGCTCGGCCACGAGGTGAGCGTCCTCGCCCCCGCCGACGAGGAGTCGGACCTGCCCCCGTACGTGGTGCCGGCGGGGCGGGCGGTGCCGCTGCCGTACAACGGGTCGGTGGCCCGGATCGCCTTCGGGCCGGTCTCCACCGCGCGGGTGCGGCGCTGGATCACCCGGGGCGACTTCGACGTGCTGCACGTGCACGAGCCGCTCACGCTCAGCCTGTCGATGCTGGCGGTGCTGTCGGCACGGGGCCCGGTGGTGGCCACCTTCCACACGGCGATGACCCGGTCCCGGGTGCTGGCCGCCGCCCAGGGGGTGCTCCAGATCGTGCTGGAGCGGATCACCGCCCGGATCGCGGTCAGCGCGCTGGCCCGCAAGGTGCAGGTGGAGCACATGGACGGCGGGGCCGTGGAGATTCCCAACGGCGTCACCGTGGCCAGGTTCGCCGGGGTCGCGCCGCTGCCCGGCTGGCCGGGGGAGTGCGGGCCGGGCACAGGGGGGTCGGTCGGTTTCCTCGGCCGGTTCACCGAGGCCCGCAAGGGCTTCCCGATCCTGCGCGACGCCTTCGTCGAACTGGCCCGGCAGCGCCCCGGCCTGCGGCTGCTGGTCGCCGGCCCCGGTGACCCCGACGACCTGTTCGGGCAGTTCCCGACCGACCTGCACGACCGGGTGACCTTCCTCGGGTTGGTGCCGGAGGCGACCAAGGTGCGCATGCTGCGTAGCGTGGACCTGTACGTCGCGCCCAACACCGGCGGGGAGTCGTTCGGGATGATCCTCACCGAGGCTCTCGCCGCCGGGACGACCGTGGTGGCCAGTGACCTGGACGCCTTCCGTCGGGTCCTCGACGGCGGACGGGCCGGGCGGCTGTTCCCCACCGGGGACGCGCCGGCTCTGCGCGCGGCGGTCGCCGAGCTGCTCGACGATCCCGCCCGTCGGGCCGAGCTGACGGCCTGCGGGGATCAGGTGGTGGCGAACTTCGACTGGCCCGTGGTCGCCCGCCGTGTCGTGGAGGTCTACGCGGCGGCGATCGAGGCGACCGACGGGCGGGTGATCGACCAGGAGTGGGTGGGGCTGGCCTGACCGCGACGAACGGAAGCAGCACGACGATGCCGGGCATGTGGTGGGTGGTGGGCGCGACGGTGGTCGTCGCCCTGGTGGTGGCGTACCTGATCTGGACCGCCGGCCGGGTCGAGCGGCTCCAGTCCCGCGCGCAGTCTGCCGCCCGCGCCCTCGACGCCCACCTGCTGCGCCGCGCGGCGGCCGCCGCCGTGCTGGCCGAGCGCCGCTACGGCGTCGAGTTGTACGCGGCGGCCCGCATCGCCCTCGACGCCCGACCGGAGGAGCGGGAGGCCGCCGAGAACGACCTCACCCGGCAGTTGCGCGCGGTGCGGCTGGATCCGACCGACCCGGACTGTGAAGCCGTGATCGCGGCGAGCCGGCGCCTGGCGTTGGCCCGCCAGGTGCACACCGACCTGGTTCGCGACGCGCGGTCGGCCCGCAGTCGCCCGCTGGTGCGGCTGCTGCGGATGGGGCGTGGAAGCTCCTGGCCCCGCTACTTCGACATCGACGACCCCACGCTGAGCGTCCCCGCCGCCGACGTGCCCGCCGGCTGACCCGGCCGCCTCGCCGGCTGCCCGGCTGCCCGGCTGCCCCGGTCGCGTCGCCGGCTGCCCGGCTGCCCCGGCCGCCTCGCCGGCTGCGTCGCCGACCGGTGGCTGCGCGTGACGGCGGCCACAGTGCAGTCCACCGTGGGTCGAATTGGCTGTCGGAGCCGCGTCGACACCGTCGTAGCATGTGCGCAGCCACCCCCCGAGCACGTCGAGGAGCGATGACCCGTGCCCGAAACCACTGCTTCGAACAGCGACGCCAGCCCTGTCGTCGGCACGGCCCGCGTCAAGCGCGGCATGGCCGAGATGCTCAAGGGTGGCGTGATCATGGACGTGGTCAACGCCGAGCAGGCCAAGATCGCTGAGGACGCCGGTGCCGTGGCCGTGATGGCGCTGGAGCGGGTGCCCGCCGACATCCGCGCCCAGGGCGGCGTGTCCCGGATGAGCGACCCCGACATGATCGACGGCATCATCGCCGCCGTCTCCATCCCGGTGATGGCCAAGGTCCGGATCGGCCACTTCGTCGAGGCGCAGATCCTCCAGTCCCTCGGCGTGGACTACATCGACGAGTCCGAGGTGCTGACCCCGGCCGACTACGCCAACCACATCGACAAGTGGGCGTACACCGTGCCCTTCGTCTGCGGGGCCACCAACCTGGGTGAGGCGTTGCGCCGGATCACCGAGGGCGCGGCCATGATCCGTTCGAAGGGCGAGGCCGGCACCGGCGACGTCTCCAACGCCACCACCCACATGCGCCGGATCCGGCAGGAGATCCGTCGACTCCAGTCGCTGCCGGAGGACGAGCTGTTCGTCGCGGCCAAGGAGCTCCAGGCCCCGTACGAGCTGGTCAAGGAGGTGGCGGCGACCGGCAAGCTGCCCGTCGTGCTGTTCACCGCGGGCGGCATCGCCACCCCGGCCGACGCGGCGATGATGATGCAGCTCGGCGCCGAGGGCGTCTTCGTCGGCTCGGGCATCTTCAAGTCGGGCAACCCCGCCCAGCGGGCCGCCGCGATCGTGAAGGCCACCACCTTCCACGACGATCCCGACGTGCTGGCCAAGGTGTCCCGCGGTCTGGGCGAGGCCATGGTCGGCATCAACGTCGACGACATCCCGCAGCCGCACCGGCTGGCCGAGCGCGGCTGGTGAGCCAGGCCCCGCCGGGGCGGCGAACCGCCCCGGCGCGGCCGACCGGGAAGGAGCGGTGACATGAGCGACGTACCCGTCATCGGGGTGCTCGCCCTGCAGGGCGACGTCCGCGAGCACGTCGCGGCCCTGGCCGGCGCGGGCGCGCGGGCCACGGCGGTGCGCCGGCCCGAGGAACTGGACGCCGTCGACGGCCTGGTGATCCCGGGCGGCGAGTCGACCACCATCAGCAAGCTGGCCGACATCTTCGGCATGCGGGAGCCGGTCGACAAGCGGATCGCGGCGGGAATGCCCGTCTACGGCTCCTGCGCCGGCATGATCATGCTGGCCACCGAGGTGCTCGACGGCCGGCCCGACCAGCGTGGTTTCGACGGCATCGCGATGACCGTGCGGCGCAACGCGTTCGGCCGCCAGGTCGACTCGTTTGAGGCGCCGGTGGAGATCACCGGCGTCGGGGGTGGCCCGTTCCACGCGGTGTTCATCCGCGCGCCGTGGGTCGAGCGGGTCGGCGCCGGCGTCGAGGTGCTCGGCACGGTGGCCGACGGCCCGGCCGCCGGCCGGGTGGTGGCGGTCCGCCAGGGCAACCTGCTGGCCACGAGCTTCCACCCGGAGCTGACGGGCGATCTGCGCCTGCACGCGTACTTCGTCGACCTGGTCCGCGCCGCCGCCTGACCCGCTCTCGTGACGGGCTCAGGGCGGCGGGTGCCCGGTCACGGGGGTGCGTCGGTAGGATTGCCGAGATTCGGCAGGGCCATCTGCCCGCCACGGCTTCCACCGGGCTGACCGGCACCGTTCCGCGTGCGCCGTCGGGAGCGGGGCGTGCGCGGTCGATGCAGACGGCGGGTAGCAACGGAGGTAACAGATGTCCGGCCACTCAAAGTGGGCGACGACCAAGCACAAGAAGGCGGTCATCGACGCCAAGCGCGGCAAGATGTTCGCCAAGCTCATCAAGAACGTCGAGGTGGCGGCTCGCACGGGCGGTGGTGACCCGGCGGGCAACCCGACCCTGTTCGACGCCATTCAGAAGGCCAAGAAGAACTCGGTTCCCAACGACAACATCGACCGCGCGGTCAAGCGCGGCTCCGGCCTGGAGGCCGGCGGCGCCGACTGGCAGACCATCATGTACGAGGGCTACGGCCCGAACGGCGTGGCCATGCTGATCGAGTGCCTGACCGACAACCGCAACCGCGCCGCCACCGAGGTGCGCACCGCGCTGACCCGCAACGGTGGATCGCTCGCCGACGCCGGCTCCGTGTCGTACATGTTCTCCCGCAAGGGCGTGGTGATCGTCCCCAAGTCGGACACCAGCGAGGATGACGTGATGATGGCCGTCCTCGACGCCGGTGCCGAGGAGGTCAACGACCTGGGTGAGGCGTTCGAGGTGATCTCCGAGCCGACCGACCTGATCGCCGTGCGCACGGCGCTGCAGGACGCGGGCATCGAGTACGAGTCGGCCGAGTCCTCGCTCATCCCCAGCGTGAACGTGCCGCTGGACGAGGAGGGCGCACGCAAGATCTTCAAGCTGATCGACGTGCTGGAGGACTGCGACGACGTGCAGAACGTCTACGCGAACTTCGACGTCAGCGACGAGGTGATGGCCGCCGTCGGCTGACGGTCGACCCAGGCGGCCTGGATACACGCACCTCCCGGATATATTGTTGTTCGGGAGGTGTATCTCATGGCCAAGACCCTGCTGGACCTCGATGAGGATCTTCTGGCGGAGGCGACTGCCGCTCTGGGCACCGCCACCAAGAAGGAGACGGTGATGGAAGCCCTCCGGCAGGCGGTGGAGTCCAGCCGCGAGCGTCGGCAGCGGGCCTTGGCGGACCTCCAGGAGGTTGCCGACGAAGGTGGCTTCCAGTTCGACCAGCTTGACGATCTCGATCGATGAAGTACCTCGTCGACACGAGCGCCCTGGTCCGGATGGTCCGTCGCCAGGTCGATCCGCTGTGGTTCGACCTGGCGGCCCGTGGCCTGATCGCCATCTGTGATCCGGTGCTCGTGGAGACCCTCACCATCGCGGACGCCAAGGCGTACGACCGGGTGGAGCGCGGGCTTCGTGACGTGTATCCCTGGGTGCCGGTTCCGGACGATGCCTGGCAGGTCGTGCGGGCGGTGCGGCAGGAACTCGCCAGCCAGAGCGCCCACCAGGGCTTGTCCGTGGCGGATCACCTCGTGATTGCCGCCGCGATTCGTCTCAAGCTGGTGGTGCTCCACCAGGACGCCGACTTCGAGACCGTGGCCAGGTTCGTACCGCAACTGAGTCAGGAACGGATCACCTGAATGCCGCAGCCGACTCGCCTCGAAGGTCTGGCCGCGGTCGGCTGAGGTGTCGATGCGGGAGCGGTTCGCGCCGGGCGACGTGGTCGTCCGGCGCGAGATCCTGCGCGGCGAGGTGTGGTTCGGCTGCCCGACGATCTGCGTCGAGGATTCGCCCGACCTGCTCGCGCTCTACCTGCCGCCGGGTGCCGAGTTCGGCTTCCCCGAGCGGGGAGCATTTCCCTGCGGCCGGCACCCCTGGCAGACCGCCGGCCACACCGCCTGGACGGGGCACGGCAAGCTGATGCTCCAGCGCCCCGGCGAGGCGCACTCGGTCGACGTGTTCTGGGCCGGCCCCGACCGGGCCTTCGCCGGCTGGTACTTCAACCTCCAGGACCCGTTCCGGCGTACGCCCCTCGGGGTGGACACCCTCGACCACGAGCTGGACCTGTGGTGGGCGGCCGGCGACGAGCGGTACGTCTTCAAGGATGTGGAGATGTTCGCGCAGCGCCTGGTCGAGGGCCGTTACCCCGGGATGGCCGAGGCGATCCGGGCCGAGGGGGACCGGATCGCGGCCCGGCTCGACGCGGGGGAGCGCTGGTGGGACGAGGGATGGGCGTCCTGGCGACCCGACCCTGCATGGCCGGTGCCGCGCCTGCCCACCGGCTGGCACGCCGTGCCCTGCTGAACGCTTCCACACCGGGACAGCACTGGCGAGAGCGATGAACGGCGATGGTTGACCACGGCGGCGGAGTCACCCGAGTCGAGCGGGTGACAGCCTGTCGGTCCTGGTCACGGCTGGGATTCGATCGTCGGCGACGCTGGGTGGGGTCGGGGCCGGGTCCAGGCGACGAAGCGGGTGAACAGCTCCGCCGGGTCCGGAGGGCGGCGGTGCAGCCGCAGCTCGTCGGCGACGGCGTCGTGCAGCAGCGTGCACAGGTAGATCGACAGCCCGACGGGGTCGTGCGCGTACTCGGCACGCAGCGCCAGCTTCGCCGGCTGGCAGGGCCACGGCGCGGCGCAGACCCGGCAGCGCCACGCCGGCCGCGCCGCCTCGTGCCGCCGCAACCCGCCGCCGGCCGTCCGCAGCCCACCGGCCGTGCCTCCGGACGCCGGGTCGCGGGCCGCCGGAGTGCCGCCGGGCTGCGGCCCGACCCGCCTGGTCACCTGCGTCGTCCCGCCCGGAGGCGGCAGGTCGCGGCGGCGCGTGGGCGGCGGGCCAGCGACCGCGTGGCGTGCGGTTCCACGGGCACGGGGGTCCGCCGGTCGGGGCACGTCCGCCAGCGCAGCCCGCAGACGCACCAGATGCCCCACCGCCGCCAGTCGCGGCGGTGCCGGGGTGCCAGGGGTACGCCTCTCATGTGACCTCCTCCGTCGTGGATGGTTCACACTCTGCGCCGCACCCACTACGGTCGGGAAGGTGTGGGCGTGTCACCTCGCCGGGGTGACGCCGTCCAGGGATGTGTGGCGGAGGTGTGATGGGGCAGACGTCCACGCTGGAGTTCCTCGGCGGTGAGCTGCGCCGGGCCCGTCGCGGGCGGGGGCTCAGCCGCGACGACCTGGCCCAGCGGATCAACTACTCGGCGTCGCTGGTGGGGATGGTGGAGATCGGCCACCGCACCCCGTCGCAGGATTTCGTCGGCCGGGTCGACGCCGCGCTGGAGTCCGGCGGCTTCTTCGAACGGCTGCTCACCCTGGTGCGCGCCGACGCCGCGCCGCCGTGGCTGCGCGAGTGGATCCAGGTGGAGGCCGAGGCGACGTTGATCCGCTGGTTCGAGCCGTCGCTGGTGCCGGGTCTGGTGCAGACCGAGGCGTACGCGCGGGCGGTGCTCGCCGGGGGCGGAATGCTCGGCGAGGGTGAGGTGGAGCAGCGGATCGGGTCGCGGCTGTCCCGCCAGGCGGTGCTGTCCCGGGCGACGCCGCCGGAGGCGGTGTTCATCGTGGACGAGGGGGTGCTGCGCCGCCGCATCGCCGGAGCGGACGTGATGGCGGAGCAGTTCACCCACCTGCTCACCGTGACCGAGCTCCCCCACGTCGACGTCCTCGTGGTCCCGGCGGACGCCGGGATGCACGCGGGGCTGGCGGGCTCCTTCATCCTGGCCCGCACACCCGAGGGCGGCGAGGTGGCCCACCTCGACAACCAACTGCGCGCACACGTCACGGATCGCGTCGACGACGTTGATAACCTTCAACGGGCCTGGGAGCGGATCCGGAGCGAGGCGTTGCCGAGGAAGGCTTCCCGGGAGCTGATACGGAAGGCGGCGCAGGAATGGATCTGACAGGGGCGGTGTGGCGCACGTCGACCAGGAGCAGTAACGGCGGGTCCACCTGTGTGGAGGTGGCGACGAACCTCGCCGACGTGGTGGGCGTACGCGACAGCAAGGATCGTGGCGGGCCGGCGCTGGCCTTCGGCCCCACGGCCTGGACCGGCTTCCTCGCCGCGGCCACCACCGGCGGGCTGCGACAGCGCGGCTGATCCTCAGCCGGCTCCGGCGGCCACCACCGGCGGCAGCGGGCAGTGCAGCAGGCCGCAGATGGTGCGCAGCAGCTCGAACTCGGGCACGGTCATCGTGCCGTCGTGACTGATCACTTCGACGGTCGCCGCGACGAGGCGTTCCTTGTCGCCCGGCCGGAGCCCGTCGAGCACCGGCCAGGCGGTCTCCAGGGCGAGGACGCCGTTCTCGGGTGGCGCGTAGGGCAGGTGTGCGCCGGGTCGCAGGGTGGCGGCCCCGGCCTGGAAGGCCCGCTGCGCGGCGGCCGGATCGGTGTGCCCCGCCTGGGCGAGGACGGCCAGCAGGAACGCCGCCGCCGACCGGGCGTCGGTGAGCCTGCGCCGGTCGGTGCGCCACCGCGAGTCGGGGTGCAGCGACTCCTGGAGTTCGTTCAGCAGCAGCCGCGACAGGCAGTATTCGGAGACGTCGATCGCACCGTCGGCGTGGATCAGGCTGAAGACGGTCGCCAGCAGCGCCTCCAGCTCCGGTTCCGGGCGGTCGCGCAGCGCCGGGAAGGCCAGCTCGGCCAGCGGCAGCCGCAGCGCCGGGTGCAGGTCGGCGAGGGCGTCGGCCGCCCGCGTGGCGGCGTCGGCGGTCCCGGTGCCGTGCCGGTCGGCCAGCGCGGACCGCTGCGCCTGCCGGACCCGTGGCTGCGGGCTCAGCAGCAGGCCGAGCACCAGCGGTACGACGGCGTCGCGGTGGCGGGCCCGGTCCAGCAGGTCGGGCGGGATCCGCTCGAGCAGCGCTGTCGCGTGGGCGTACGCGGCCTCGGTCGGGTTGGCCACCCCGCGGAGCACGTCGGCCGGCGCGACGGAAACCTGGTGCCCCTCCACCGGCAGCGCCCGCCCAGCGGTGGCCGCCGCGGCGGCCGACCCGGGGGCACCGGCCGGATCGGGAGCCCCGGCCCTGTCGGGAGCCCTGGCCGGTTCGGCAGCCCCGGGCTGGTCGGCGGGGGCCAGCCCGAGGGCGACGTCCTCCTGCCGGCCCGACGGTGGCGCCGCCGACCACTGTTTCGCCAGGCGCGACAGCTCGGCCGGATCGAACGACGGTTCGAGGGCCCTGATCCGGTCGACCAGCGGCGGATGGGTGGCGAACCAGGACGCCCGGCCGGTGGCCTCGCCGAGGAGCATGTGGCCCACCTCGTCGCGTTTCGGCGCTTTCAGCTCCGATCCCTCGGCCACCCCGCCGATCTTCTTCAACGCCCCGGCGATGCCCCGCGTCTGGCGGGTGAACTGCACGGCCGAGGCGTCGGCCAGGTACTCCCGTTGCCGGGACACCGACGCCTGGATCAGCCGCCCGGCGAGGACCCCCACGTAGCCGGCGGCGATCATGGCGATCCCGACCAGCGGCAGCGGGTTGGCCCCGCCGCCTCCACCCCGGTTGCGTCCGTCGCCGAGGATGCCGGCGCGCAGCAGGCCCCGGCCGATGACGGCCAGGAAGAGGATGCCGAACAGCAAACCCATCAGGCGGATGTTGAGCCGCATGTCGCCGTTGACGACGTGGCTGAACTCGTGGGCGATGACCCCCTGCAACTCGTCCCGGTTGAGCCGCCGCAACGCGCCCCGGGTCACCGCGACGGCGGCGTCCGACGGCGTCCAACCGGCGGCGAACGCGTTGATCGCCGACTCGTTCGGCAGCACGTACACCTCGGGCACCGGCACGCCGGAGGCCAGCGCCATCTCCTCGACGACGTTGCGCAACCGGCGCAGCTCCGGGTCGGTGGTGTCGGCCGGGACGGGCACGCCGCCCAGCTCACGGGCCACCTTGCCGCCGCCGCCGCGCAGCGCCACCGTGCGGAACAGGGCTGCCGCGCCGATCGCCGCGACGGTGCCGGCGGTGACCACGCCGAGCAGCGCGGCCAGCTCGCGCGGCGGCGCGTCGGTGGCGTTGAACGCCAGCACCACGGCGAGGTCGACCACCAGCACGATGCCCACCACGGCCAGCACGAACAGCGCGACCAGCCGCACCGACAGGCGGCGCACCCGGCGCTGGCGTTCGAAGAAGTTCATCCGGTACGACCTGGCCCGGAGCGGCGGGTCAGAAGGAGACCTGCGGGGTCTGACGCTGCTGCGGGTCGTCCGGCTCGAACAGGGCCGCCGGCCCGAACGAGAACATGCCCGCCACCACGCTGGAGGGGAACACCTCGCGCTTGTTGTTGTAGGTCATCACCGCGTCGTTGTACGCCTGCCGGGCGAAGGCCACCCGGTTCTCCGTGGAGGTCAGCTCCTCCGAGAGCTGCATCATGTTCTGGTTGGCCTTCAGATCCGGGTATGCCTCGGCCAGCGCGAACAGCCGGCCGAGGGTGGCGGTGAGCATGTTCTCGGCGCCGCTGAGCTTCTGCATGGCGGCCGGATCGCCGGGATTCGCGGCGGCGTCGGCCTGCGCGCCCACGGCGGCCGTCCGGGCGGCGACGACCGCCTCCAGGGTCTCCCGTTCGTGCCTGAGGTAGCCCTTGGCCACCTCGACCAGGTTGGGGATCAGGTCGTGCCGGCGGACGAGCTGCACGTCGATCTGGGCGAACGCGTTGCGGTAGGCGTTGCGGGCGCGGACCAGCCCGTTGTAGATCGAGACGCCGAAGCCGACCACCGCCACGACGATCAGCGCCAGACACGCCAGCCCGATGATCCACTCCATGACCGCTCCCTGTCGCCGTCCGTCCTGCTGGTGATCGTACGGACAACCAGGTCCGCCCGCCGGGCGTCGCCGTCGGCGAGCAGTCCGCGACCCGGCCGGCGTTGCTCCGCGACCCGGCCGGCGTTGCTCCGCGACCCGGCTGGCGTTGCCCCGCGACCCGGCCGGCGTTGGCCCGGCACCTTGACGGGTGCCGGGCCGGACGTTACTCGGAGATCAGCGGACCGCCGCGCGGCGAGCCTTGATCACGCTGTCGATCACGTCCCAGACCACGATCACGGCGACCACGACCACGGCGACCCGGACGGCGGTGTCGGACCCGCCCTCGCGCAGCCATTCGAAGCGGTCGACGAGGTCGGGGTTGATCAACCGGTCGGTGAGCAGCAGCCAGACCAGCGGCACCGCGAACGCGAGGTTGAGCACGGCGTTGACCCCGACCAGCGGCCAGGTCCACCTGCCGGCCCGGTACTTGGCGATCTCCACCCCGATGCTGGCGACGAGGACGGCGAGCAGCACCGGCAGCCAGGACGACCACAGCGCGGGGTCGATGAACGGCAGGCCGTCGCCCTCGCCGGGCACCACCGACTGGAAGTGCTGCCAGAACAGGAACGCGATGGTGATCACGATGAAGGCGATCCCGGCGCAGGTGTCGATGAGTCGGGCGTCCCGCTCGACGGGTTCGTCGGGGAGCTGGTCGACGTTCCACGCCGGGAGGTTCAGGGGGGTGCCGAGGCGTTCCATGACCGCGAAGACGACGGTCACCCAGAAGGCGATCTGCACGGCGGTCTGGAACGCGGCGACGACGCCCTTGCCGATCGCGCCGCCCGGGTTGTCGCCGACCGTGGCGTCCAGCACGGCCACGATCACCCCGACGACGGCGGGGATGATGCTGAGCAGGGTGATCAGCAGCCGCTGCCAGACCAGGTAGTAGGCCGGCCCGATGAGCTGGAGCCGGCGGTCGGCGTAGCGGGCGGCGAGCTGGGTGGGGTTGCCCAACTCGGTGAGCACCTCCCGCTCGGCGGCGGCGGGGTCCTGCCCGGCGGCGGTCCGTCCTTCGATCATGTCCGCGATGGACGCGCGGAGTTCGGTGGCGATCTCCTCGCGACGCGCGGCCGGCACCGAGCGGAGGGTCGCGGCGAGGTAGCGATCGGTGAGGGAGGTCATCGGGGGGCTCCTTCGATCAGCCCGGTCAGGGCGGTCTGGACGGCGGCGAGGTCGGTGAGCAGGCGGTCGAGCACCGACTCGCCCTCGGCGCTGGTCCGGTAGAACTTGCGCGGCCGGCTCTCCTCGGTGTTCCACTCGCTGGTGAGCAGCCCCTGGTCCTCCAGGCGGCGCAGCAGCGGGTAGAGGGTGTTGGCGTCCACCGGGAAGCCGTGCGTGGTGAGACGTTGCAGCAGGGCGTAGCCGTAGTCGGGACGGCGCAGGGCGACCAGGCTGGCCACCACCACCGTGCCCCGGCGTAGCTCCTGGAGGTGTGTCCGCAGGATGTCGTCGCTGACCATGCGTCACACCATACTGTGTGCCACACACTAATGTCCACTGGACGATGATGTGGCGCGGGGCGGGTCGGCGGACCCGGACGCCCCGCGCCGGCGCTCAACAGGCCTGCGCCTCCCGGAAGTTGCGCTCCACGAACGAGGCCGGACCGACCTGGAAGTAGCCCACCCCGGGGCGGATCGGGTGCCCGGTGAACAGCTCCACCCGGGAGCCGACCCGCACCAGGTAGGCCGTGGCGTCCCCGGCGTCGTTGCTGATCGTCGTTCCCCTGGGGCCGTAGGTCTCCGCCAGCTCGGCGAAGGTCATCCCCACCCCCGCGCCCGCGGGGGAGTGGGGCGGGGCGGTGGCCGTACCCACCTCCACCAGCCGGCCGTGGCGGAAGGCCAGCAGCAGCACGCCCGCCCAGTCACCGGTGACCCCGGCGCGCACCACCCCGTCGCAGGTGGGGGCGGTCCAGTCGATGAGCCCGGCCGCCGACAGGCGGTCCAGGCGGGCGCCGATGCGGAACGGGCCGGCACCCCGGACGCTCAGCACGTCCGTGTCCGCCGGCCCGGCGACGGGTGCGTGGGCGGGCAGGGCGGCGGGTGCGGGGGCGGGCCGGGTGGCCGGAGGCTGCGCCGGGGTCACCGGCGACCGGGCGGGACGGTGGGGGGCCGGTCCGGCGATCGCCGGGGTGCCCCCGGCGAGGACCAGGACGGTCGCGAGTGCGACGGACGTGAGACGGTGCACGGGGATCTCCTCCTGTGGAACAGCCAGGTGTGAATGGCGAACGCCATGAAACGGGTGCTGCTCCGGTGACCGCGAGAGCGCGTCGAGGGCCGCCGCCCGGTCGTCGTGCGCGGCTGCCCCGGCGAGGTCTTCGATCCCGTCCGCGAGGCTCCTGCCGCCGTCCCCGCGCTCGCCTGTCGGTGCGGTGCACGTCCAGGCTAGGACGGGATGACCGGGGGTGTCCGGGTCGAGTCCGGCAGCCGACTCGGCCGGCTTCCCATGATCCACGCCACCGGGCGCGCGTCGCCCGCGCGGCTGATGCGTCCGCCGACGGAGCCGGCGATAGGGTAGGCCGTCCGACCAGATCCAGACCCGGGGGGCGCTTCCGCATGGGCGATTCGTTCGCGCATCTGCACGTGCACACGGAGTACTCGATGCTCGACGGAGCAGCCCGGCTCAAGGACCTGTTCGCCGAGGTCGAGCGGCAGGGGATGCCGGCGGTGGCGATGACCGACCACGGCAACATGCACGGCGCGAACGACTTCTACAAGCAGGCCATGGCCGCCGGGGTCACCCCGATCCTGGGCATCGAGGCGTACGTGGCGCCGGAGTCGCGCTTCCACAAGTCCCGGGTGCGGTGGGGCCGCCCCGAGCAGAAGAGCGACGACGTCTCCGGCAGCGGTGGCTACACCCACAAGACGATCTGGGCGCGCAACAAGACCGGCCTGCACAACCTGTTCACCCTCACCTCGAAGGCGTACACCGACGGGTTCTTCGTCAAGTGGCCCCGGATGGACGCCGAGCTGCTCGCCGAGTACTCCGAGGGCCTGATGGCGACCACCGGCTGCCCCTCGGGCGAGGTGCAGACCCGGCTGCGGCTCGGCCACGACGCGCAGGCCCTGGAGGCGGCAGCGAAGTACCAGGAGATCTTCGGCCGGGAGAACTACTTCCTGGAGCTGATGGACCACGGCCTCGACATCGAGAAGCGGGTCCGCGACGGGCTGGTGGAGATCGGCCGCAAGCTCGGCATCCCGCCGGTGGTCACCAACGACTCGCACTACACCCACGAGGCCCAGTCCGAGGCGCACGACGTGCTGCTGTGCGTGCAGACCGGCAGCAACGTCGCCGACCCGAACCGGTTCAAGTTCGGCGGCAGCGGCTACTACATCAAGTCCGCCGACGAGATGCGCGGCGTCGACGGCTCCGACGTCTGGCTGGAGGGCTGCCGCAACACCCTGCTGGTCGCCGAGAAGGTCGACCCCACCGGGATGTTCGAGTTCCACAACCTGATGCCGCGCTTCCCGGTGCCCGACGGCGAGACCGAGGAGTCCTGGTTCCGCAAGGAGACGTTCGCGGGTCTGGCCCGGCGGTTCCCCGGGGGCATCCCGGAGGGTCACGTGGTGCAGGCCGAGTACGAGCTGGGTGTCATCAACGAGATGGGCTTCCCGTCGTACTTCCTCGTGGTCGCCGACTTCATCCAGTGGGCCAAGAGCCAGGGCATCGCCGTGGGGCCGGGCCGTGGCTCGGCGGCCGGCTCGCTGGTCGCGTACGCGCTGGGGATCACCGACCTGGACCCGATCCCGCACGGGCTGATCTTCGAGCGGTTCCTCAACCCCGAGCGGGTCTCGATGCCCGACGTCGACATCGACTTCGACGAGCGTCGGCGCGGTGAGGTGATCAAGTACGTCACCGACAAGTGGGGCGAGGACAAGGTCGCCCAGATCGCCACCTTCGGCACGATCAAGGCGAAGGCCGCGATCAAGGACTCGGCGCGGGTCCTCGGTTACCCGTACGCGGTCGGCGACCGGATCACCAAGGCCATGCCCCCGGCGGTGATGGGCAAGGACATCCCGCTGACCGGCATCTTCGACCCGCAGCACCCCCGCTACGCCGAGGCCGGCGAGATCCGGGGTCTCTACGAGTCCGACCCGGACGTGCGCAAGGTGATCGACACGGCCAAGGGCATCGAGGGGCTGATCCGGCAGACCGGCGTGCACGCCGCCGGGGTCATCATGTCCGCCGAGCCGATCATCGAGCACATCCCGCTGATGCGCCGCGACTCCGACGGGGTGATCATCACCCAGTTCGACTACCCGACGTGCGAGTCGCTCGGGCTGTTGAAGATGGACTTCCTCGGCCTGCGCAACCTGACGATCATCGACGACGCGGTCAAGAACATCCAGCTCAACCACGGCAGGGAACTCGACCTGCTGGCCCTGCCGCTGGACGACAAGGCCGCCTACGAGCTGCTCGCCCGGGGCGACACCCTGGGCGTCTTCCAGCTCGACGGCGGGCCGATGCGGTCGCTGCTGCGGATGATGAAGCCCGACAATTTCGAGGACATCTCCGCCGTCCTGGCGCTCTACCGGCCCGGCCCGATGGGCGTCGACTCGCACACCAACTACGCGCTGCGCAAGAACGGCCTCCAGGAGATCACCCCGATCCACCCGGAGCTGGCGGAGCCGCTGTGGGAGATCCTGGAGCCCACCCACGGCCTGATCGTCTACCAGGAGCAGGTGCAGCGCGCCGCGCAGATTCTCGCCGGCTACACCCTCGGCCAGGCCGACCTGCTGCGCCGGGCGATGGGCAAGAAGAAGAAGGAGATCCTCGACAAGGAGTTCATCCCGTTCCGGGACGGCTGCCGCGAGCGCGGCTACTCCGACGAGGCCATCAAGGCGGTGTGGGACGTCCTGGTGCCCTTCGCCGGGTACGCCTTCAACAAGGCGCACTCCGCCGCGTACGGCCTGGTGTCGTACTGGACGGCGTACCTGAAGGCGCACTACCCGGCCGAGTACATGGCGGCGCTGCTCACCTCCGTCGGCGACGACAAGGACAAGATGGCGCTCTACCTGTCGGAGTGCCGGCGGATGGGGATCCAGGTCCTGCCGCCCGACGTGAACACCTCCGCCGGGCCGTTCACCCCCGTCGGCCGGGAGATCCGCTTCGGTCTCGGCGCGATCCGCAACGTCGGCGCGAACGTGGTCGCCGCGATCATGCGGTGCCGCGACGAGAAGGGCGAGTACGCCGACTTTTACGACTTCCTGTCCAAGGTGGACGCGGTGGTCTGCAACAAGAAGACCATCGAATCCCTGATCAAGGCCGGCGCGTTCGACTCCCTGGGGCACACCCGCAAGAGCCTGCTCATCGTGCACGCCGACGCCATCGACGCGTACGCCGACGTCAAGCGCAAGGAGGCCGTCGGCCAGTACGACCTGTTCGGTGCCGGCTTCGGCGAGGCCGACACCGGGGGCAGCACCACCGTCATGCCCACCATCGGTGACACCGAGTGGGACAAGCGCGACAAGCTCGCCTTCGAACGCGAGATGCTCGGCCTCTACGTCTCCGACCACCCGCTGTTCGGCCTGGAACACGTCCTCGGCGCGGCGGCCGACTGCACCATCGCCGCCCTGTCCGAGGAGGGCACCGTGCCCGACGGCGCGGTGGTCACCCTCGCCGGCATCCTCTCCGGCGTGCAGCGTCGGGTCACCAAGCAGGGCCGTGCCTGGGCGTCGGCCACCCTGGAGGACCTGGCCGGCGGCGTGGAGACGCTGTTCTTCCCCAACACCTACGAGGTGATCGGCCAGTACATCGCCGAGGACGCCATCGTGGTGGTGAAGGGCCGCGTCGACCGGCGCGACGACACCCCGCGCATCATGGCGATGGACATGTCCATGCCGGACGTCAGCACCAGCGCGGCGACCAAGCCCGTCGTGCTGACCATCCCCGTGACCCGGTGCACCCCGCCGCTGGTGGAACGCCTCAAGGAGACCCTGGTGCTGCATCCCGGCGACACCGAGGTGCACGTCAAGCTGCTCAACGGCGGCCGGACGACGCTGCTGCGCCTCGGCCCGGTCCGGGTGGCGCCCACCACCGCGCTGATGGGCGACCTGAAGAGCGTCCTCGGTCCCGCCAACGTGAGCTGACCCGCCGACGTGAGCTGACCCGCCACGTGAGCTGACCCGCCGGGCGCGGTGGCCCCCGCCGGGGGAGCGGCGGCCGGCGTGCGGGCCGCGACCGGCGAATTGGCTGCCGACGCGTACCGCCGGCGTGGCTAGCGTCGGGTGCGTGGAGTTGGAGATCGCACAGAAGCTGTGGCAGCCCCAGCCGGGCTGGCTGAACACCGCGACGTACGGCCTGCCCCCCGAGCCGGCCTGGACGGCGTTGCAGGACGCGCTGGCCGACTGGCGGGTGGGGCGTACCTCATGGGAGACCTGGGCGCAGGCGACCGAGCAGGCCCGCGCTGCCCTGGCCCGCCTGGTCGGGGTGCCGGTCGCCGACGTCAGCGTCGGGGCCAGTGCCTCGCAGCTGCTCGCCCCGGTCGCCGCGTCGCTGCCGGCCGGCGCCACCGTGGTGGTCCCCGAGGTCGAGTTCACCTCCAACCTGTTCCCCTGGCTGGCGCAGGAACCGCGCGGCGTGCGGGTGCGCACGGTGCCCCTGGCCGGGCTCGTCGACGCCATCGACGCCGACACCGACCTGGTGGCGTTCAGCCTGGTGCAGTCCGCCGACGGCGCGGTGGCCGCGTACGACGAGGTCGTCACGGCGGCCCGGGCCCACGGCGCGGCCGTCGTGGTCGACGCCACCCAGGCCTGGGGTTGGCTGCCGTTCGACGCCACCCGGGCCGACGTCGTCGTGTCCGCGGCCTACAAGTGGCTGCTCGCCCCGCGCGGGGTGGCCTTCGCCTACCTCGCCCCCGAGTTCCGGGACCGGATGCGCCCCGACGCGGCCTGCTGGTATGCGGGGGCCGACCCGCACGCCTCCTACTACGGCCCGCCGCTGCGGCTGGCCGAGGACGCCCGGAAGTTCGACATCTCCCCGGCCTGGTTCAGCTACGTCGGTGCGGCACCCGCCCTGGAACTGCTCGCCGACATCGGGGCGCCGGCCATCCACGCCCACGACGTGGCGCTGGCCAACCGGTTCCTGGCCGGTCTGGGGCGGCCGCCCGGCGACAGCGCGATCGTCACCGTCGAGGTGCCCGACGCGCAGCGGCGGCTGGAACGGGCCGGAGTGCGCGCCGCCGTCCGCGCGGGCCGGGTGCGGGCCTCCTTCCACCTCTACACCACGACCCACGACGTCGACCTCGCCCTGGCCGCCCTGACCGACTGACCCCGTAGCGCGGCGGCAACGCCCCCGGCCGGCCGCGCCCGGGACGGGTCGGGCGTTCCGCCGAATCGAACCCTCGGCCCGATCACCGGCGGTATCTTCGTCCTCGTCGGGCTGCCGGGCCGGCGCGGGATCCGGAGCTGCGGCCCCCGTCGTAGGACACCGACCGCCGTCCCGCCGACGATGATCCGATCCGGGCCGCATCCGTGGCGCACCCCCGCGACGAACCCCCGGTGGAGACCGTCTACCCGGGGGGTGCGTCTGGTGGTGACCGAGTCGATGCCGGCGGAGGCCGTGGAGACCGCGCGCAAGCGCCTCCTGCTGGCCGCCGAGGACCTCGACGGCAACCGCGTCGCCGCGCTGGTGGGCGAGCTGGCCGAGCAGTGGGGCGTCCCGGCGCTGTGGGAGCGGGTCTGCGTGCCGCTGCTGGCCGCGCTGCGCGGGCACACCGCCACCGAGGTCGCCGTCGAGCACGCCTTCTCCGAGGGGGTACGCAGCGGCCTCGACGTGTTCCGCCGGGGGCCCGGCCGCGCCCTGCCCCCCGGCGGTGTCCTGCTCGCCGGTGCCGAGCAGGAGGCGCACTGCCTCGGCCTGCACGCCCTGGCCGCCGCGCTGCGCGAGCGTGACCGTGGCTGCCTGCTGCTCGGCCCCGCCCTGCCCTGGACGGCGCTGGCCAGCGCCGCGCGCCGGGTCCGCCCGCACACCGCCGTGGTGTGGTCGCAGACGCCGCTGACCGGGCGCGCGTACCGCATGGTGCGCTTCGCCCGCGACTTCCCCGGCGTCCGGGTCTACGCGGCCGGACCCGGCTGGATCGAACCCCTGGCCGGCCCGGCGGAGCGGCTGGGCACGCTGCCCGGCGCGGTCGCCGCCTGCGCCACCCCGGCCGCCTGACGGCCCCGCCCGGGTCCGCGTGGCGGCCCGGCCCGCCTGCCGTCCCGACAGCCGGCGCCGGGCGCCCCGGTCAGGTCGTCGGGCTGCGCAGCCGGTGCAGCCGCAGGGCCAGCTGCACCTCCAGGGCGCGCTCCGGCTTCTGCCAGTCCGCGCCGAGCAGTTGGCCGACCCGTTCCAGCCGCTGGGTCACCGTGTTGACGTGCACGTGCAGCAGCTCCGCCGCCCGGGCGAGGCTGCCACCCACACCGAAGTACGCCTCCAGCGTCCGCACCAGCGCCGTGCCCCGCCGCGCGTCGTACTCCACCACCGGCCCGACCGTCGCGGTGAGGAACCCGGCGACGTCGGCGTCCCCCTCGTCGCCGACCGCGCCGAGCAGCAGCCCGACGAAACCCAGCTCGGCGGTGCTCGCCCCCTGCCCCGCCCGTCCCAACGCACCGAGCGCGGTCAGGCACCGGTCCGCCTCCCGGAACGTCACGGCCAGCGTCCCCGGCCCGGCCGACGGCCCGCTCGCCCCCGCCGTCACCGGCCGCTTCGTCACGCGCGCCAGGTCCCGGGCCACCGCGCGGGCGCTGCCGCCGGCGTCGCCGCCGGGCAGCATCAGCACCACCCGGCCGTCGCGGGCCGCCGCGAGTCCGCCCCGCGCCGAGGTGTACGTGATGGCCCACGACAGCACCCGCTGCCGCGCCGACCCGGTCGCGCCGATCGCGTCGTCGCCCACCGCCACCAGCACGTGCGGGGCGTCCAGGTCCACGCCGAGCCGACGGGCGCGTTCCCGCAGGGCGTCCGCGTCGCGCACCGGGCGGGCGATCAGGTCGTCGAGCAACTCGCCCCGGACCCGGCCCTCGGCCTCGGCGACCGTGCGCCGGAACAGCAGCAGCAGCGCCGTCACCAGTGCTGCCCGCTCCAGGATCCGCTGGTCGGCGTCGACCAGCTCGTCGTCGGGCCGCAGCACCAACGCACCCAGGTTCTCCGCGCCGGCCACCACCGCCGCGTACCAGAGCGGCCCCCGCCGCACGCTGCGTCCCTCGGTCCGCGACGCGGCCACCGCCTCCACGATGTCCGCCCGGTCCGGGGCGGTGATCTCACCGACCCGGGCCAGTTGTCGGCCCTGCGCGTCCAGCGCCAGCAGCGCGCCGCCCAGCACGTCGGTCACCGCCGCCGCCACGTCCTCCACCCCGCCGCCGCGCAGCACCAGGGCGGTCATCCGGTCGTGCGCGGCGGCGGCCCGCTCCACCGAGCTGCTGTGCGCCCGGATGGTGGTGTTGGCGGTGGACAGCTCCTCCAGCGCCGCGCGGGTCTCGGCGAGCAGCCGGGCGGTGTCGATCGCCACCGCCGCGTGCGCCGCGAGGGACACCAGCAGGGCGACCTCCTCCCGGACGAACGGCCGGGCCGAGCGGTTCGCCGCGTACAGCACGCCGATCGAGGTCGAGCCGAGCCGCAGCGGCACCCCGAGGATCGCCACCAGGCCCTCCTCGCCCACCCCCGCGTCGATCTCCCCGGTGTGGTGGAACCGCTCGTCCTGCGGATAGTTCGCGGTCACGTAGGGCGCGCCGGACTGGGCCACCAGACCGCCGAGGCCCGCGCCCATCGGCAGCCGCAGCCGCTGGAACCGGGCCGAGACGGAACCGTCGGTGACCCGCATGTACGTGTCGCCGCGGGCGTCGTCGTTGAGCGTCATGTAGGCGACGTCCGCCCCGAGCAGGTGCCGGGCCCGGTGCACGATCGCCCGCAGCACGTCGTCGAGGTCCCGCAGCCCGGCCAGGTCGCTGACCGTGTCGTACAGGCCGGACAGCTCGCTCTCCCGGCGGCGGCGACGCTCCAGCAGCGCGCGGACCCGCAACGCCACCGTCTTGGCCTGCTCCAGTTCGGCGATCCGGTCGGCGGGCAGCCCGGCCGCGCGGGCGGCGACCAGCGGCCCCTCGAACTCGACCGCGGCCGCCTCCCGCGCGAGCAGTTCCAGGAACTCCACCGGTGAGGACACAACCGACATTGTGCGCGCTGTCACTAGCTCGCCGTCCAGCCCCCGTCGAGGGCGATGGACGTGCCGGTGATGAAGGCCGCCGCGTCGGAGCACAGGTACGCCATCAGTTCCGCCACCTCCGCCGGCTCGATCAGCCGCTTGATCGCCGCCCGGGCCAGCATGATCGTCTCCACCACCTCGGTCTCCGGGATGCCGTGGGTGGCGGCCTGGTCGGCGATCTGGCTCTCCACCAGCGGGGTGCGCACGTACGCCGGGTTGATGCAGTTGGCCGTCACGCCGTGCGCCGCACCCTCCAGGGCCACCACCTTCGACAGCCCCTCCAGGGCGTGCTTGGCCGACACGTACGCCGCCTTGTACGGCGAGGCCCGCAGCCCGTGCACGGAGGAGATGTTGACCACCCGTCCCCACCGGTTGGCGTACATGTGCGGCAGCGCCCGCCGGACGATGCGGAACGGGGCCTCCACCATCACCCGGTGCAGGTAGGCGAACCGTTCCGTCGGGAACTCCGGTACCGGCGCCACGTGCTGGAGTCCGGCGTTGTTCACCACGATGTCCACCCGGGCGTCCAACGTGTCCACCGCCACCGGGTCGGCCAGGTCGAGGCCCTCGGCCCGACCGCCGGCCTCGGCGGCCACCGCCTTCGCCGCCTCGACGTTGCGGTCCACCACCAGCACCGACGCGCCGGCGGCGGCGAGCCGCAGGGCGCACGCCCGGCCGATGCCGCTGCCGCCCCCGGTCACCAGGGCGGTACGACCGGCGAGGTCGACGTGTACGACATGGGGGACCGCCACGGGTTCTGCCGTCATGGCGCATGAAGTTACGAGCTGTGTACGCGGGCGCACATGGGCCGGAGCCACATACTCGCCGTCCGGTGAGTGTGGTCCCGAGGTGTCCCGGGCGGCGCGGCGGCGGTGCGGCGTGTCCGCGGGGACGGGCGTCGGAGGCGGTCGGTAGGGTGTCGAACACACGTACTGCCGGCGGCTGGGGGAGGAGGCGTCGTGCGGGTTCTCGGCGTCGACCCGGGGCTGACCCGGTGCGGGGTGGGTGTGGTGGAGGGGGTGCCGGGGCGGCAGTGCAGCCTGGTCGCCTACTACGTCGTGCACACCGACCCCGACGACGAGCTGCCGCTGCGCCTGCTGCACATCGACCGCTCGCTGACCGACCTGGTGGCCGAGCACCGGCCCGACGCGGTCGCGGTGGAACGGGTGTTCAGCCAGCACAACGTGCGCACCGTGATGGGCACCGCCCAGGCGAGCGGGATCGCGGTCCTCGCCGGTGCCCGCGCCGGGCTGCCCGTGCAGACCTACACCCCGAGCGAGGTGAAGGCGGCGGTGACCGGTTCCGGTCAGGCGGACAAGGCGCAGATGACGGCGATGGTCACCCGCCTGCTGCGCCTGCCGGAGCCGCCGCGTCCGGCGGACGCCGCCGACGCCCTGGCCCTGGCCATCTGCCACGTGTGGCGCGGCGGCACCCGCTCGAAGCTGGCCGCGGCGGCCGACCGGGCGAGACGAGGAGGAGCGAGATGATCGCCAGCGTGCGCGGCACGGTGACCGCGACCGGCCCCGACCATGCCGTCATCGAGGTCGGCGGGGTGGGCCTGGCGGTGCAGTGCGCCCCCGGCACGATCGCCGACCTGCGGGTGGGGCAGTCCGCCCGGCTGGCCACCAGCCTGGTGGTCCGGGAGGATTCGCTCACCCTCTACGGCTTCGCCGACGACGACGCCAAGGCGCTGTTCGAGCTGCTCCAGACCGCCAGCGGGGTCGGCCCCCGGCTGGCCCAGGCGGTGCTGGCGGTGCACACCCCCGACGCGGTCCGCAAGGCGATCGCCAACGCCGACACCGCCGCGTTGACCCGCGTGCCCGGCATCGGCAAGAAGGGCGCCGAACGCCTGGTGCTGGAGCTGCGCGACCGGGTCGGCCCGGTGGCGGTGGGCCCGGACGGCGCGGCCGGGGTCACCGGCGGCGCGTGGCCCGAGCAGGTCCGCCAGGCCCTGGTCGGGCTCGGCTGGACGGCGGGGCAGGCCGACCAGGCGGTGGCTGCCGTGGCGGAGACCGTCGACGGGGCGACCCCGCCCGTGCCGGTCTTGCTCAAGCAGGCCATCCGGCTGTTGGGTCGCACCCGATGACGGACGACAACCTGGTCTCGGCGTACGTGGCTGACGCCGAACTCGACGCCGAGGCCAGTGTCCGACCGAAGCGGCTCGACGAGTTCATCGCCCAGCACCGGGTCCGCGACCAGCTTGACCTGCTGCTCAAGGGCGCGATGCGGCGCGGCTCCCCGCCCGACCACATCCTGTTGTCCGGCCCGCCCGGCCTCGGCAAGACCACCCTGGCCAACATCGTCGCCGCCGAACTGGGTGCCGGCATCCGGGTGACCAGCGGCCCGGCCATCGAGCGCTCCGGCGACCTGGCGGCGATCCTGACCAGCCTCACCGAGGGTGACGTGCTGTTCATCGACGAGATCCACCGGATCGCCAAGCCGGCCGAGGAACTGCTCTACAGCGCCATGGAGGACTTCCGGGTCGACGTGGTGGTCGGCAAGGGTCCGGGGGCCACGGCCATCCCGCTGGACGTCGAGCCGTTCACCCTGGTCGGCGCGACCACCCGCTCGGGTCTGCTGACCGGGCCGATGCGGGACCGGTTCGGGTTCGTCGCCCACCTGGACTTCTACTCCCCGGCCGACCTGGAGACGCTGCTGCACCGCTCGGCGCGGATCCTCGGGGTGCCGATCACCGACGACGGGGCGACCGAGATCTCCGGCCGGTCCCGGGGCACCCCCCGGATCGCCAACCGGCTGTTGCGCCGGGTGCGGGACTACGCCGAGGTCCGGGCCGACGGCGTGGTCACGGTCACGACCGCCCGCGAGGCCCTCACGGTGTACGACGTCGACGCGCTGGGCCTCGACCGGCTCGACCGGGCGGTGCTGACCGCGCTGGTGGACTCGTTCCGGGGCGGGCCGGTGGGCCTGTCCACCCTGGCCGTGGCGGTGGGCGAGCAGCCCGACACGGTGGAGGAGGTGTGCGAGCCGTTCCTGGTGCGTGCGGGGCTGCTGGCCCGTACGCCCAGGGGTCGCGTCGCCACCGGGGCCGCCTGGCACCACCTGGGGCGTACGCCCCCGAATGGTACATTTGCCGCCGACAACGCTCCCGCGCCCGATCTCTTCTCGATCGACGTCGATGAGCCGTGATCCGTTCGTGATCTCTGCCGCATTCGGCGTTCCCAGTTACAGGGATTAGAATCGCCGCGGTCTGTACAGGACGTGAGAATCCGCCTCCGCTCCGGCGCCTTCGTGCCGCGGCGGAGGCCAATGGGAAGGCGACAACGTGCTTTACGCAGCAGACGGCGGCGGCGGGGCCGGCGGCTTCACGCCGATCCTCATGATCGCTCTGCTCTTCGGCGTCATGTACTTCATGATGATCCGACCGCAGCAGAAGCGCCGCCGCGAGGCCGAGGCGATGCAGTCGGCGCTCGCCCCGGGAGACGAAGTCGTCACCATCGGCGGTCTCTACGGCAGTGTCATCGGAGTGGACGACGACACCGTCCTGCTCGAGGTCGCTCCCGGAGTGCAGAGCCGCTACGCCCGCCCGGCCATCGCCCGGGTGGTCAGCCAGGCGGAGCGTCCCGCCGAACCGGTCACCGAGGACGCGGACACCGTCAAGGAGTGATCGTCGCGCCGCCCCGGTGCGGTCCTCCGCACGGGCACGGGGCAGCGGGCGCGACGACAGAACTGGATAGTGGGGCCGGCGCGCGGGCGTCGGCACGTCAGCAGGACCGGTCGGCACCCCCACGCCCACCGGCGGCGGTGCCGCCCTCCGACGCCGGTTTCGACAGACCGTCGGCCGGGCGACCGGCCCGACCTCGCCGCCGTGACGGCGGCGACCTACAGGGAGACAGGACAGCCGTGGCACCACCTCAGGGACAGATGCGCCCCGGACGGCAGTTGGCCGTGCTCGGGGCCATCTTCGTCGTCCTCTATCTTTTGGTGTTCTTCTCGGGTGGCGCCAGCGGTGGCTGGAAGGATCGGCTGGAGCCGCGCCTCGGCCTCGACCTGGTCGGCGGGACACGGCTCACGCTGGAGGCGACCAACAGCGTCGACGGCCGGGCCCCCACCGCCGAGAACCTGGAGGAGGCCCGCCGGATCATCGAGAACCGGGTCAACGGCTACGGCGTGGCCGAGGCCGAGGTGGTCACCGAGGGCGACCGGAACATCGTGATCTCCCTGCCCGGTGAGAACCGGGACCTGACCGAGGTCGGCAGCGCGGCGGAGCTGCGCTTCCGCAAGGTGCTGAAGGTCGCCGACGGCGGCGGCACGCTGCCGTCACCGGCCCCCAGCCCGTCCGGCAGCGCCAGCCCCGCCCCGTCGGGTGACGCGAGCCCCGCCCCGACGAAGACGCCCGGCGCCGACGCGACCCCGTCGCCCGCCGCCGGCGGTCAGGGCGGCGGCGCACCGGCCCCGAGCGCCACCCCGTCGCCGAGCCCCAGCGCCGCCTCGCCGAGCCCCAGCGCCGAGCCCGTGCCGGCCGGCATCGAGGAGCAGCGCAAGGCCGTGGAACGGAAGGTCGGCGCGGAGGCGTGGGCCGCCGCGAGCGCCCTGCAGGCCCCGGCGGACCTGACCGCAGACCCGTCGCTGGCCGAGAAGCTCGCGCCGTTCGCCGAGCTCAGTGGGCGTGAGGTGGCGGTGCTGCCGACGCAGATGCAGTTCAACGTGCCGACCATCGGCTGCGACCAGCTCGACGACCGGCCGCCGGCGTCGATCTCCGACCCGAACCAGCAGGTGGTGGCCTGCGAGTCGGGCACCCTCAAGTACCTGCTCGACGAGGCCAAGGTGCTCGGCACGGACGTCGACGACGCCAGCGCGGTGCTCGACCAGACCAGCCAGTGGGTGGTCAGCCTCGACTTCACCGGCGAGGGCCAGGAGAAGTGGACGGCGCTGACCCGCGAGGCCGTCAACAACGAGGGCCAGGAGTGCGACGCCAGCGCCCTGGGCGACGAGGGCAAGTGCCGGGTGGCCGTGGTGCTCGACAACGAGGTCATCTCGTCGCCGCAGATCCTCAGCGTGCTCACCGGCAACTCGCAGATCTCCGGCAACTTCACCAACGCCACCGCCAGCGACCTGGCCAGCCAGCTGCGCTACGGCGCGCTGCCGCTGACCTTCGAGGCCGCCGAGCAGCAGAACGTCACCGCGACCCTCGGCGCCAGCCACCTGCGGGCGGGTCTGCTCGCCGCCGGCATCGGCATGCTGCTGGTCATCATCTACTCGTTCTTCTACTACCGACTGCTCGGCTCGGTGATCTTCCTGAGCCTGGTGCTGTCCGCGCTGCTGGTCTTCGGGGCGCTGGTGTTCCTCGGCCGGCAGATCGGCTTCACCCTCACCCTCGCCGGCATCGCCGGCATGATCGTCTCGCTCGGTGTGGCGGCGGACTCGTTCGTCATCTACTTCGAACGACTCAAGGACGAGATCCAGGAGGGGCGCAGCCCGCGCAGTGCGGTCTCCCGCGCCTGGATCCGGGCCCGTCGCACGATCATCTCCGCGAACGCGATCACCATCATGTCGGCGGTCGTGCTCTACGTGGTCTCGGTCGGCACGGTCAAGGGCTTCGCCTTCGCGCTCGGCCTGGCGACCGTCCTCGACCTGGTCGTGGTGTTCCTCTTCCGGCACCCGATCATGACGATGTTCGCCCGGACCCGGGCGTTCCTGTCCCCACGGGTCAGCGGTCTGGGCCGGGTGCTACCGGCTCGGGCACAGCAGGCCGCCCGCGACTCGCGCGTGAAGGAGGCCTGAGATGGCGGAAAGTGGTCTGGCCAGTCGCCTCTACCGGGGCGAGGCCGGTCTCAACGTGGTCGGCCGGCGCAAGGTGTGGTTCACCGTGGCGGCGGTGCTGGTCCTGCTGGCCCTCGCCAGCTTCCTGATCCGGGGCTTCAACCCCGGCATCGAGTTCGCGGGCGGCAACGTCCTGCGGGTCCCCGCCAGCGTGGCCACCCTCGACGAGGTCGAGACCCGGGCCAACGCGATCCTCGCCGACCAGGCCGGTGGTGCCCGGGTGGTCACCGCCCAGCAGGTCGGCGGCGGCACGGAGGGCGAGTTCTACGAACTCAAGACCACCCAGCTCGGCGCCGAGCAGGACGCCGCCGCCCGGGCGGCGCTGGCGCAGGCGTACGGCCTCGACAGCGACGAGGTGGGCGGCGACCGGGTCAGCAAGGCGTGGGGCGACCAGGTGACCGACCGGGCCCTGCTCGGCCTGGTCATCTTCCTCGTGGTCGTGTCGATCTACCTGGTGCTGCGCTTCGAGTGGCAGATGGCCGTCGCGGCCATCGCGTCGCTGGTGATGAACCTCATCCTCACCGCCGGCATCTACTCGCTGGTCGGCCTGGAGGTCACCCCGGGCACCGTCATCGGCTTCCTCACCATCCTGGGCTTCGCGCTCTACGACGTGGTGGTGGTCTTCGACAAGGTGCAGGAGAACACCCGGGGGATCACCGCCAACAACAACCAGACCTACGGCGAGGCGGCGAACCTGGCGCTGAACCAGAGCCTGATGCGGTCGATCAACACCTCGGTCGTCGCGCTGCTCCCGGTGGGCTCGATCCTGTTCATCGGCGCCTTCCTGCTCGGCGCGGGCACCCTGAAGGACCTCGGCCTGGTGCTCTTCGTCGGCATGGCGGTGGCCTTCCTGACGTCGATCATGCTGGCCACGCCGCTGCTTGTGCTGCTGAAGAACCGCGACCCGCGGATCCGCGCGCACAACAAGCGGGTCGAGGCCCGGCGGGCCGCCGTCGGCCGGGGCGAGACCCCCGGCAAGCCGGCGCAGCGGGCGGCGGAGTCCGTGGAGCCGGCGGACTCCGACGGGCACGACGAGCCCGCAGCCCTCGCGGCGGCGGCGCCGAAGGTGGGCGCCCGACCGGCCGGCAAGCGGTCCGCCGGGGCCCGGGCCGGCCGTCCCTCCGGCGGCGGCGGGAACCGCCCGGGCGGCGGAAAGCGGCGCTGATCCGGGCCGCGAGGCCCGACGGAAGTCGACCCGACGGCGTCCGGCATGCTGTGCGAGCAGCATGCCGGACGCCGTCGTCGTGGAAGGAAACGGAACAGCCGTGACGGAGACCCACAGCACCGCAGCACGCGGGGACAGCGGCCCGGAGACCGCCCGGCTGGTCGCCAGCCGGGTGCTGGACGTGCCCGACTTCCCGAAGCCCGGCGTCCTGTTCAAGGACCTGATGCCGCTGTTCGCCGACGGGGCCGCCTTCCGGGAGGTCATCGACGGGATCGTCGCCCACCACGGGCGGGACTCGTTCGACGCGGTGGTGGGCATCGAGGCCCGTGGTTTCGTTGTCGCGGCGGCCATCGCGTACGCCACGGGGGTCGGCGTGGTGCCGGTGCGCAAGGCCGGCAAGCTGCCCCGCCCCGCCTACTCGGCCTCGTACGCCCTGGAGTACGGCGAGGCGACCCTGGAGGTGCACGAGGACGCGTTCACGGCCGGGCACCGGGTGCTGGTCGTCGACGACGTGCTCGCCACGGGCGGCACGGCCGCGGCGACGCTGGACCTGGTGGAGCGGGCCGGTGGCACGGTGACGGGCTTCACCGTGCTGATGGAGCTGGCCTTCCTCGGTGGCCGGGAGCGGTTGGCCCCGCGTCCCGTGCATGCCCTGCTGACCGTTTGATCCCCCGGCCCGCCGGGCGGAGACCGGACGGTCCGTCCGGCGGAGCGGCAGGGCACCCTGGGTGCGGGTAGCATTGCCCATTGCTGACCGGCAGGTGACCCCGCCGGTGGCGCGAGACCAGACCGGCCGGCGCACGGTCGGTGCAGTTCCGGCGAGCGGTGAGGAGGCCGGTGTCCCACGATGTCGTCCCTCCGGTGGAGGGCACGGTGCACCCGACAGGCGACGCGGACGGCTCGGTTACCGACCGCAACGGCGGTGCCCCGGCGGGGAACGGCAGTGTCCCGGCGGGCGGCGATGCTGCCGGCGGTGGCCCGGCGACTGTCCCGTCCGCCGTCGAGGCGGGTGCGCCGGCCGGTGGCGCCGTCACCGACGGCTCCGACGACCCCTCGTCGAGCGGCGGGTTCGGGTTCTCCAACGCCCCGACAGGTCGCCGGGTGCGGGCCCGGCTGGCGCGGTTCAACGCCCCCTGGCAGACCTCCCAGGTCAGCGAGGTGCTTGAGCCGCTGATCTCCTCCCACCGGGAGAACCACCCCAAGGCCGACGCGCGGCTGCTCCAGCGCGCCTTCGACATGGCCGCCCGGTGGCACTCGGGCCAGTACCGCAAGTCCGGTGACCCCTACATCACGCACCCGCTCGCCGTGGCGACGATCCTGGCCAACCTCGGGATGGACACCACCACCCTGGTGGCGGCGCTGCTGCACGACACCATCGAGGACACGGAATACACGCTCGACCAGATGCGTGCCGACTTCGGCGGCGAGGTCGCGCTGCTGGTCGACGGCGTGACGAAGCTCGACAAGGTCAAGCTGGGCGACGCGGCGAAGGCGGAGACGATCCGCAAGATGGTCGTGGCCATGGCGAAGGATCCGCGCGTCCTGGTGATCAAGCTGGCCGACCGGCTGCACAACATGCGCACCCTGACCTTCCTGCCCCGCCCCAAGCAGGAGCAGAAGGCCAAGGAGACCCTGGAGATCCTGGCCCCGCTGGCCCACCGGCTCGGTATGAACACGATCAAGTGGGAGCTGGAGGACCTCGCGTTCGGGACGCTGTTCCCGAAGCGGTTCGAGGAGATCAACCGGCTGATCGGGGAGCACCAGCCGCAGCGGGAGGCCCTGCTGCGCCAGGTGACGCAGAAGGTGCAGACCGACCTGAAGACCGCCAAGATCAAGGCGGAGACGACCGGTCGGCCGAAGCACCTGTACTCGATCTACCAGAAGATGATCGTGCGGGGTCGCGAGTTCAACGACATCTACGACCTGGTGGGGGTGCGGATCCTCGTCGACACGGTGCGGGACTGCTACGCGGCGCTGGGGGTCATCCACGCCAACTGGCAGCCGGTGCCGGGCCGGTTCAAGGACTACATCGCGATGCCCAAGTTCAACATGTACCAGTCGTTGCACACGACGGTCATCGGGCCCACCGGCAAGCCGGTGGAGATGCAGATCCGCACGTTCGCGATGCACCGCACGGCGGAGTTCGGCATCGCGGCGCACTGGAAGTACAAGGACCAGAAGGGCACCCAGATCGTCGGCCCGCCGGCCCACATCGACGAGATGACCTGGCTGCGGCAGTTGCTGGACTGGCAGCGGGAGGCGGCGGATCCGAGCGAGTTCCTCGACGCGCTGCGCTTCGACCTGTCCAGCCAGGAGGTGTACGTCTTCACCCCCAAGGGGGACGTGATCCCGCTGCCGACGGGGTCGACGCCGGTGGACTTCGCGTACGCGGTGCACACCGAGGTGGGGCACAAGTGCATCGGTGCGCGGGTCAACGGCAAGCTGGTGCCGTTGGAGTCGACCCTGTCCAACGGCGACGTGATCGAGATCTTCACCTCGAAGTCCGACACGGCCGGCCCGACGCAGGACTGGCTGGGCTTCGTCAAGAGCCCGCGGGCGCGTACGAAGATCCGGCAGTACTTCAACAAGGAGCGGCGCGAGGAGGCGATCGAGGAGGGCAAGGACGCGATCGTCAAGGCGATGCGGAAGCAGGGCATGCCCCTGCAACGGATGCTGACCTCCGACAACCTGATGGCGATCGCCCGGGACCTGCACCTGGCCGACGTCGCGTCGCTGTACGCGGCCGTGGGCGACAGCCAGGTCTCCGCCCAGTCCGTGGTGCAGAAGCTGATGGCCACGTACGGCGGCGAGGAGGGCGCGGCGGAGGACATCGCCGAGACCGCCGTGGCCACCCGGCCGCCGCGCAGCCGCCAGAGCAGCGCCGACCCCGGTGTGGTGGTCCGCGGCGTCAGCGACGTGTGGATCAAGTTGGCCCGTTGCTGCACGCCGGTCCCACCGGACTCGGTGTTCGGGTTCGTCACCCGCTCCGGCGGGGTGAGCGTGCACCGCGACGACTGCGCCAACGCCGAGGATCTGCGCGCCCAGACCGAGCGGGTGGTCGAGGTGAGCTGGAAGCTGACCTCCGCCTCCACGTTCCTGGTCGCGATCCAGGTCGAGGCGTTGGACCGGCACAAGCTGCTCGCCGACGTCACCCGGGTGCTCTCCGAGGAGCGGGTCAACATCCTGTCCGCCACCGTCACCACCACCCGCGACCGGGTGGCGGTGAGCCGGTTCAGCTTCGAGATGGCCGACCCGAAGCACCTGGGCCACCTGCTGGCCGCCGTCCGCAAGGTCGACGGCGTCTTCGACGCCTACCGCGTCACCTCCGGGGCCTGACACGTCGCCGCCCGCTCCACGGACGGGCGGCGCCCCGGCCCCCGTAGCGAACTGGCCTCCGTAGCGACCCGGCCCCTGTCGCGACGCGGCCCCCTGTCGTGACCCGGCCCCTGTCGCGGCCCGGCCCCTCGCGGCACGGGTGCCTGTCGCGGTGCCGCTGGGTGCCGGCCTGACGCTCCGCCGCGTCACGGCGAAGCGCCCGCCGGAGGGTTCCGGCGGGCGCTTCGCGGGTGTCGGGTCAGCGCTCGACAGGCCCCATGGTGAGGTCGTTGATGACGACCTCCTTCTTCGGGTGGCCGCCGCCGGCCTGCTGGGCGTACGCGCCGTCGTCGCCGGCCGCACCCACCTGCTTGACGATGTCCATGCCGCTGGTGACGGTGCCGAGGACCGTGTAGTTCGGGTCCAGCGGCGAGTCGCCGTACACGATGAAGAACTGGCTGCCGGTGCTGCCGGGCTGCCCGGAGTTGGCCATCGCGATGACGCCCTCCGGGTACGGGGGGCGCTTGTCGGTCGGCAGGTTCTCCTCCGGCAGCCGGTAGCTCGGCCCGCCGGTGCCGTCGGTCTCCCGCCACCCCTTGCCGGTGGCGCTCGGGTCACCGCACTGGAGCACCTTGATGCCCTGAGTCACCAGCCGGTGACATTTGGTGTTGTCGAAGAAGTCCTTCTCCGCCAGGTGGGTGAAGCTCGCAGCCGTGCAGGGCACCAGCGACCGGTCGACCCGGGCGGTGATGGGGCCCAGGTTGGTGTCGATCGTCAGGGTCTGGACGCCGACCGCCTCCTGCTGGGTGTCCGGCACCCCGACATCCTTGATCGCCGGGCTGCGCTGCTCGGCCGGGATGTCCGTCCAGCCGCACTGCACGAGGTTGCCGTTCTGCGCCGCGGGCGTCGTGTCGTCGTCGTCCCCGGCCAGGGTGGTGGCCAGCCAGACGGTGCCGGCGACCACGAGCACCAGGGCCGCGCCGGCTCCGACGATCGCCTGGATGCGGCGGCGCCGGCGGGCCGACGCGGCCCGCTCGGCCATCTCCTTCTCGAGCCGGGCGCGGGCCGCCGCGCGCTGCCGCTCTCTGGTGGACGTCACGCCTGGATCCTCCTGGACTGTGTCACGGGCGATGCCGTTGAGCTGGGTGGCCGGGTCAGCCGGCGCTCGGGGTGGCCGACGGCGACCCCGCCGCCGACTGCGTGGGCTCCGGGGCCGATGTCGGGTCGAGGGCCGACTCACCGACGGTGAGACTCTGGATGACCACGTCGTCGTCCTTGGGCTTGACCTTGGCTCCCGTCCCATTGTCCACGGTCGGCAGGGCCCCGATCTTCTCCACCGTCTTCATCCCGTCGGTGACCCGGCCGATGATCGGGTAACGCGGCTCGGCGGTGGTGTAGTCCTCGAAGAAGATCAGGAACTGGCTGCCGTTGGCGCCGGGCGCGTTGCCGATCAGGGCGACCGTGCCCTTCGGGTACGTCGGCGGCTGGTCCGGGGCGGGGCTGGCCGACGGCGACGCCTGCGGCGCGTCGGGGACGTTCTCGTCGTAGAACGAGTAGGTCGGGCCGCCCTGGCCGGTGCCGCTCGGATCGCCGCAGCGCACCGCCCCCTCGGCGGTGATCTCGTGGCACTTGGTGTTGTCGTAGAACCCACGGCCGGCCAGGTGCGTGATGCTCGCGGCGGCGCACGGGGCGGCGGCCAGGTCGAGTTCGGCGGTGATCGGGGCGCCCTGGTTGGTCACGATCGTCATCGGCCGGGTGCCGGTGACCGGCAGCCCCGTCTCCGCGGGTTGACCCACGTCCTTCAGGTTGGGGTTCCCGTCGGCGTTCTGCGGGGTCCACAGGCACACCTCGTCGGCGGCGGTGTTCACCGCCGGGTCGCGGTCGAAGGCGCCCAGTGCCCACGCGGAGCCGGCCACGATCAGGACGAGGATCACGGCGACGCCCACGCCGGCCTGGATCTGCCTGCGGCGCGTGGCCCGAGCGGCCCGGCGGGCCATCTGCCGGTCGAGCTTGGCCCGCGCCAGTTTGCGCTGCCGGTCCCTGCTGGAAGCCACCCGTGCTCCCCTTCCTCTACCGTGGTTGTCGCGGCGGGCGGGCGTGGCGTCCGTGCCCCCGGCGTCGCGTGCGCCGCGCCACATGCCCGCCAGAGTGTACGGCCACGGCCTGGGAAAGTGGGGTACGAGGTTCGTGCCGCGGCGGATCGGGCCCCGTCACTGTCCCGCACCGGCCCCCGGCACCGTCCCGGGGTCGGCCCCGGCACCGCCCCGGGTCGGTCCCCGTGGTGGCCCGGACACGAGCGGGTCGCCCCCGCATCGGCTGCCGAACCCGCTCGCGCCGCCCGTTAGGCTGACCACGACACCCAGCTCGACGGAAGGGGAGCGGACGTGCTCTTGGCCGGCTTTCCCGCGGACGCCTTCGGCACCAACTGCTATGTTGTGGCCGCCGCGCCGGGGGAACAGTGCGTGGTGGTCGATCCCGGCATCGGGGTGCTCGACCGGCTCGACGCGCTGCTCGCCGAGCACCGGCTGCACCCGGCCGCCGTCCTGCTCACCCACGGTCATCTCGACCACACCTTCTCCGTCGCCCCCGTCTGCGGCGCTCGCGGCATCACCGCGTACGTGCACCCGGGCGACCGGGAGATGCTCGCCGACCCGACCAAGGGCCTGTCGGCCGACCTGACCGCGCTGTTCGGCGGGCGGCTGCCCTACACCGAGCCCGAGGACGTCGCCGAGTTGACCGACGGCGCGACCCTCGCCCTCGCCGGGCTGGAGATCACCGTCGACCACGCGCCGGGCCATACCGGCGGGTCGGTGCTGTTCCGGCTGCCCGGCGCCGGCTCGCGCTTCGAGGCGGACGAGATCTGCCTCTCCGGCGACGTGCTCTTCGCCGGGTCCATCGGCCGCACCGACCTGCCGGGCGGCAGTATGCCGTCGATGCTCTCCAGCCTGCGGAGCAAGATCCTTCCGCTGGCCGACGACACCGTCGTGCTGCCCGGCCACGGCCCCGCGACCACCATCGGCCGCGAGCGCGCGACCAACCCGTACCTCATCGAGGTGGCGGGTTCCGGCGACGCGCGACCGGCGGCCCCCACCCGCGGCCTGTAGCCGCCGCGACCCGTGACCACCCGCGCGGTCCGCGCGGGACGCAAGGAGTACCCATGAGCAAGCCCACGCCCATCTCCGGCTTCCCGGAGTGGACGCCCGCCCAGCGGATGATCGAGCAGTACGTCCTCGACCGGATCCGCCACACTTTCGAGCTGTACGGCTTCGCGCCGCTGGAGACCCGCGCGGTCGAGCCGCTGGACCAGTTGTTGCGCAAGGGGGAGACCTCCAAGGAGGTCTACGTGATCCGCCGGTTGCAGGCCGACGCCGACGCGCCCGGCGGCGACGACCAGCTCGGCCTGCACTTCGACCTGACCGTGCCGTTCGCCCGCTACGTGCTGGAGAACGCCGGCAGGCTCCAGTTCCCGTTCCGCCGCTACCAGATCCAGAAGGTGTGGCGCGGCGAGCGCCCGCAGGAGGGCCGCTACCGCGAGTTCGTGCAGGCCGACATCGACATCGTCGACCGGGACGCCCTGGCCCCGCACCACGAGGCGGAGATGCCGCTGGTGATCGGCGACGCGTTGCGGTCGTTGCCGATCCCGCCGGTGCGCATCCAGGTCAACAACCGCAAGATCTGCGAGGGCTTCTACCGGGGCGTCGGGTTGACCGACACCGAGGCGGCGCTGCGGGCGGTCGACAAACTCGACAAGATCGGCCCGGCGAAGGTGGCGGAGCTGCTCGCGCAGACCGCCGGGGCGAGCGAGGCGCAGGCCAAGGCGTGCCTGGCGCTGGCGGAGATCTCCGCGCCGGACGCGTCGTTCGCCGACGCGGTGCGCGCCCTCGGGGTGAGCGATCCGCTGCTCGACTCCGGGGTCGAGGAGCTGGTCGCGGTGGTGGAGACCGCCGCCGCGCACTCCCCGGGGCTGTGCGTCGCCGACCTGCGCATCGCCCGTGGCCTGGACTACTACACGGGCACCGTCTACGAGACGCAGCTGCTCGGCTACGAGCGGTTCGGCTCGATCTGCTCGGGAGGCCGGTACGACAACCTGGCCAGCTCCGGTGCCGCCCGGTTCCCCGGGGTCGGCATCTCGATCGGGGTGACCCGGCTGCTCGGGCTGCTGTTCGGGGCCGAGGCCCTGTCGGTGTCCCGGTCCGTGCCGACCTGCGTGCTGGTGGCGGTGACCGCCGAGGAGCTGCGTCCGGCCAGCAACCGGGTGGCCGAGGCGCTGCGCTCGCGGGGCATCCCCACCGAGGTGTCGCCGAGCGCGGCGAAGTTCGGCAAGCAGATCCGCTACGCCGAGCGGCGCGGCATCCCGTACGTCTGGTTCCCCGGCGAGGACGGCGACGAGGTGAAGGACATCCGCTCCGGCGAGCAGGTCGGCGCGGCGGCGGGGGAGTGGACGCCACCCCGGGCCGACCTGACGCCGCTGGTCAGCTGAACCATCGTTCGGTCGGGCCTGACCAGCCGTCAACCGGCGGACCGGTTGGTCGGGCCCGGCCGGGTGGCCACCAAGCGTGACCCGATGGTGTCGCAGGGTCGGTCGTCCAGCGATGGTCATCATTGATCTGCGTGCCAGAATGACCATCGTGTCGTTGGTTGGTCACTGTCCGCTCACCGGGGTGGCACTGACGGGGGAGAGCCGAGCCAACCGCCTCATGGTGGTGTTCGTCGCGCTCCATCGGCTCGGATGCCTCGTCCCGGCGATCGCGAGCAGTGCGCACGGCCCCTACCGCAGCCCGCTGGCCAACCTGGTGTTGTTGGGCGCGGCGGTGGCCTGGAACCTGGCGCTGTTCCGCGTCGCCTGCCGGCGTGGCTGGTTCCCGCCTCCGCTGGTCTACCTCGACGTCGCATTCGCCGCCGGACTGGTGGCGCTGGTCTCCGCCAACCTCCCCACCGGCGACGTGTCGGCGAACTGGGGCATCTGGGCGGCGCAGGCCGGTGCGTCGCTGGCCGCCGCGGCGATCGGCCGCGCGGTGGCCGCGGTGGCGGTCGTCGGCGCGCTCGTCGTGGCGGAGACCGTCGTCACCGCCGGCTGGAGCGCCGGGGGCGCCTCGGCGGTGGACCTGGTGTACGCGGCGAACGCCACGGCCTGCTTCGCCCTGGCTGCCGGGTTCGGCATCCGGTACCTGCGCCAGGAGGGCCGCCACCTCGACCGGGTCAACGCCCAGCGGCTGGTGGCGGAGGCGGAACGGGCCGCCGACCATGCCCGGTACGTGACGCGGGTGGCCCACCACCGGGCCCTGCACGACACCGTGCTCACCACCCTGACGCTGATCGCCCGGGGCGGGGTCGACCACCGGGCCGTACCGGTGCGCCAGCGGTGCGCCCGCGACGCGGACTACATCCGGGGCCTGCTGGCAGACCGTGCGGACGCTCGCTTCGGCACCCTCGGCGAGGCCCTGCGAGAGGTGGTCGGCGGGGTGTCGCTGCTGGGCCTGCGGGTCCGCTACCGCAGCGACCTCACTCCGCCCGACGTCCCGCCGTCCGTGGTGGACGCCCTGCGCGACGCTGCCCGGGAGGCGCTCAACAATGTCGTCAAGCACGCCGGCGTCGACGAGGCGTGGGTCACCGTGACCAGCGAGTCCGACGTGCTGCGGGTGACGGTCGTCGACCGGGGGCGCGGCTTCGACCTGGTCGCGGTGCCGCCCGGGTTCGGGTTCCGCAACTCGGTGGTCGACCGGGTTTCCGAGGTGGGGGGCCGGGTCCGGGTCTCCAGTGAACCCGGCGCCGGCACCTGTGTGGAGCTGGCGTGGCCACGGTGATCCGGCTGGCGGCGGTCGACGACGACCGGATGCTGCTGGACGGTTTCGCCAACTGGGCGGCCGGGGTGCCCGACCTGCGTCTCGTCGGCACCGGGGCCACCGTCGACGAGCTGCTGCGGGAACTGGCCCAGCCGGTGGACGTGATCCTGCTGGATCTGGTGCTGCGCGACCGCAGCAGCGCCGCCGACAACGTCCGTCGGCTCACCGCCGAAGGGCACCGGGTGCTGGTGCTCAGCGTGTGGGCGCAGCCCGACCAGGTGATCGCCACCTTCGCCGCCGGTGCCAGTGGGTACGTCACCAAGGACCACGACCTGTCCGCGCTGGCCGTCGCGATCCGTCAGGTGCATGCCGGGCAGCCGGTCTTCTCCACCGAGCTGGCGTTCGCCTGCCTGCGCGACGACCGCCCGGCCCGTCCCCAGCTCTCGGCGCGGGAACGGGAGGTGCTGCTGGCGTACGCCTCCGGCATGACGCTGAAGCAGGCGGCCCGGCACCTGGGGATCCGGCACGAGACGGCCCGCACCTACCTGGACCGGGTCAAGGCGAAGTACCACGACCTCGGTCGGCCCACCCGGACCAAGCTCGACCTGGCCGACCGGGTCCGGGAGGACCGTTTCGGCGTCGGCTGACGGCTCGTCGCGCCGGGCGGGGCCGTCGCCGCTCCCGGCCCCTGTTGTCGGGGCGGGGCCGTCGCCGCTCCCGGCCCGCGCCACCGGGGCGGGGCCGTCGCCGCTCCCGGCTCCCGTCGCCGACCAGCCGGGCTGAACGTGACCGCCGTCACAGCTTGTCCGTCTGGTCCGGGCCCGCACCCCGTTCGATCCCGGTTGTCCCCGCCCTGCTCATGCTCGTGGGTGCCCCCCTTGCGGGGGGCGTCCGGGCGGCCCGGGTGTCCCCCGCACGCGCGGCATGACCAGGCCGGGCCCGCTGGCTAGCGTGGGAGCGCGCCCATCAGGCGCTATCGATCCGCCGTGGACGCCGCCCTCGCGGTCGCGTCAGCGCGGTCCCACCCGGTCGCCCGAGGAGAGGCAAGCCCCCATGCCCCAGTTGATCGGCCTCGACGAGGCGGAGCAGCTCAGCACCGCGCAGGTGCACGAGCTGTACCGCGCCCACGTCAGCCGCAGTCAGGTCTCGCTGATGACCACCTTCGGGTTCGGTCGCGAACTCGTCGAATGCGCCGAGGGGGTGTGGATCCACCTGCGCGACGGGCGGCGGATCCTCGACTTCTCCGGCGGCGTCGGCGTGCTCAACCACGGGCACAACCACCCCCGGATCCTGGCTGCCCGGCAGCGGTACGCGCAACAGGGGCGGATGGAGGTGCACAAGGGGTTCTTCTCGCCGTACCTGGCCGCGCTCAGCCACAACGTCGCCGCGCTGCTGCCCGGGGACCTGTCGGTGTCGTACTTCCCGAACTCGGGGGCCGAGGCCAACGAGGGCGCCATCAAGATGGCGTACAAGTTCCACGGTGGCCGACGCAACACGATCCTGCGCGCCGACATCAGCTTCCACGGCAAGACCCTCGGCGCGGGCAGCCTCACCGGCTCGTCGGAGAACTCGTTCCGCTTCCCCGGCCTGCCGGGCATCGTGGTGTACCCCTACGGCGACCTGGCCGCCGTCTGCGCCGCGGTGGACGCCGCCCGCACCCCCGAGGGCGGCTGCGACGTCTACGCCATCATGGTCGAACCGTTCAGCGCCTCCACCATGCGCCACTGGTCGGCCGAGGACCTGCTCGCGCTGCAACGGTTCTGCCGGGAGCGGGACATCATCATGATCTTCGACGAGATCTACACCGGCTGGGGCAAGACCGGCAGCCTCTTCTACTTCATGCGTCACGAGGGGCTGCTGCCGGACATCCTCACGTACTCGAAGTCCCTCGGCGGCGGCAAGGCCTCCATCTCCGGCTACACCGCCCGCGAGCCGATCTTCCGGCGCGCGTACGACCGGATGGCCGACGTGATCCTGCACAGCACCACCTACTACGGCTTCGGCGAGGAGACCGCCACCGCCGTGGCGGCGATCGACGTCGTGGTCGGCGACGACTACCCGGCCCGCGCCCGCGCCCTGGAGGCGGTGCTGCGGCCCGGCCTGGAACGACTGGCGAAGGCCCACCCGGACGTCGTCGGCCGGGTCGCCGGGGCCGGCGCGCTGTGGGGGGTCTTCCTCGACGGTGGGCCGGGTGTGCTCGACCTCGCCGGCCGGCTGATGCCCGGGTTCCGGCACGACCCGCAGTTCCGCACCAAGCTGATCACCCTGTCGGTGATCGCCCACCTGTTCCGCGAGCACGGCATCATGACCTACTACAGCCCGAACGCCGACAACCCGCTGATGGTGGCCCCCAGCCTGGTGGCCACCGCCGACGACGTCGAGCGCTTCCTGACCGCCCTGGACGCCACCCTGTCCCGGGGGCTGCCGCGCCTGCTGGCCTCCTTCGTCCGGGAGCGGGTGACGTCGCGGTGGTGAGCCACGGTGACTCCCACGACGGGCACCCGGGCGACGGGCACGTGGTGGTGACCGGAGCGTCCGGCATGCTCGGCGCGCACCTGGTCCGCCGGCTGCTCGACGACGGCCACCGGGTGCACGGCGTCGACCTGCTGCCCGCCCGGCACGCCCACCCCGCGCTGAACCACAGCCAGGGCGACATCCGCGACACGGCGCTGCTGGCCCGGGTCTTCGCCGGTGCCGCCGCCGTCGTGCACACCGCCGCCGCCCTGCCCAGCTATCCCGCCGACATGATCCGCTCGATCATCGTCGACGGCACGGCGGCCGTCCTCGGCGCGGCCCACCGCGTCGGGGTGCCCCGGGTGGTGCACGTGTCCTCCACCGCCGTGTACGGCCTGCCGCGCACCGTGCCGACACCGGAGACGCACCCCCGCGAGCCGGTGGACCCCTACACCCGGGCGAAGGCCGAGGCGGAGGTGATCGCCGAGCGGTACCGCGCCGACGGGCTGTGCGTGCCGGTGCTGCGGCCGAAGACCTTCCTCGGCCCGGGACGGATGGGCCTGTTCGCCATGCTCTTCGAGTGGGCCGAGGAGGGCCGGCACTTCCCGGTGCTCGGTCGCGGCGACGTGCGGGTGCAGATGTTCGCCGTCGAGGACCTGGTCGACGCGCTGGTGACGGTGCTGCACGCCCCCGACGGGGTGGCCGGCGACACCTACAACCTGGGAGCGGCCGAGTTCGGCACGCTGCGCGAGGACTTCCAGGCGGTGCTGGACGCCGCCGGGCACGGCCGCCGGGTCGTCGGCCTGCCCGCCGCACCGGCGCTGGCCGCGCTGCGGGGCCTGGAGCGCAGCGGACTGTCCCCGGTGTACGGACGGCTGCTGCACAAGCTGCGCGCCGACTCGTACGTCAGCATCGACAAGGCCCGCGAGCGACTCGGCTTCACCCCCCGGCTGTCCAACCGGGACGCGATCCTCGGCACCTTCCACTGGTGGCGGGCGAACCGGGGCGCCGCCCCGGCCAGCGGTGGCGGCCGGACCAGCCGGGAACCGTGGCGGCAGGGCGCGCTCTCCCTCGCCAAGGTCTTCTTCTAGCCCGGACGGAAGGTGCCGCCATGCCCGTCGTCGACTCCGCCGCCCCACCCGCCGCGGTCGGCTCCCCGGTCACCGCCGACCGCCACGACCCGTCCCACCGTCCCCTGCGCCTGGCCGCCGACCTGGTCCGGCTGGTGCGACCCGCGCACTGGGCCAAGAGCCTGCTCGTGGTGCCGGTCGCCCTGATCGACGTCAGCGTGTGGAGCCCGGCCGTGCTGGGCCGCCTCGCCGGGGCGGTGCTCGCGTTCGTGCTGGCCGCCTCGGCCGTGTACGTCGGCAACGACGTGGCCGACCGGCACCGCGACCGCCACCACCCGGCGAAGCGACACCGACCGGTGGCCGCCGGCCGGGTGCCGGTGCCGGTGGCGTACGCCTGGGGTCTGCTGCTGCTCGCCCTGCTGGCCGTCCTGCTGCGCGCCGGGCTGGCCGGCCCCGCCTGGCCGGTGCTGACCTACCTCGTGCTCAACGTCTGGTACAGCCGGGGACTCAAGCACGTCCCCCTCGTCGAGGTGGGGGTGGTCGCCATCGGGTTCGTGCTGCGCGTCGTGCAGGGCGCCCTCGCCGCCGGTGCGGCCGTGTCCGGGATGCTGCTGGTGACCGTCTTCGCCGCGTGCCTGCTGCTCACCATCGGCAAGCGCCGGCAGGAACTGCTCGACAGCGGGACGGCGCACCGCCCCGCCCTGCGCGGCTACACCGTCGAACTGGCCGGGCACCTGGTGCAGCTCACCAGCGTCCTGGCCGTCACCGCCGGGCTGGTGTGGCTGCGCACCGAGGCGCCCTTCGCCCCGTACGGGGAGGCCGCGATGCTGCTGTCCACCCCGTTCCTGCTCTACCTGATGTCCCGGTACCTGCAACTGGCCCTGGTCCGCCGGGCCGGCGGCGATCCCGTACGGCTGCTCCTGCGCGACCGCGCGGTGCTGGTCACCGGGGTCCTCTGGGGCGCCACCCTCGTCGCCCTGCTGGCCGTCACCCAGTTCCCGGCGGTCGCCGCCGTGCTGTCCTGACCCCGTGATCCACCACAGAGGAGAACCATGACGACGCCCGGTCCGATGGTCTCGGTCATCGTGCCCAACTACAACCACGCCGACTCGCTGCGGCTCACCCTGCCCGCGCTGCTGGCCCAGACGTACGCCCCGGCGGAGGTCATCTTCGTCGACGACCGGAGCACCGACGACTCGGTCGCGGTGGCCCGGTCCGTCGGCGTGCCGGTCCTGTCCACCCCGCGCAACAGCGGGCCGTCCGCCGCCCGCAACCTCGGCGCGGCCCGGGCCCGGGGCGAGATCCTGCTCTTCGTCGACTCCGACGTGGAACTCCCGCCGGACACGGTCGCCCGCGCGGTGCGGCTGCTGCGCGACGACCCGGCCGCCGGCGCGATCTGCGGCAGCCTCGACGCCACCCCCTCGTCCGCGACAGCCTGGTGCAGGAGTGCCGCTGCCTACAGGCGCACTACTGGCGGATCAGCTCGCTCGGCGACGTCAGCTTCCTGTTCACCGCGATCTGCGCCATGCCGGCGAAGGTCTTCGCCGAACTCGGCCCGTTCCACGAGGGACTGCGGCAGACCGAGGAGGTCGAGTACGGCGAACGGCTCAGCGCCCGCTACCCGATCCGGCTCACCGACGCCATCCACGGCCGGCACCGCGACGACGACCGCCTCGGGCCGTTGCTGCGCAAGGTCTTCCACCGCTGCCGGTTGCGGATGCCGTTGTACGCGCGCCGCCGCCGGGCCGCCCGGGGATTCGAGACCGCCGCCCGGATGTGGGGCAGCGTCACCGCGTTCCTCGCCACCCTGGCCCTGCCCCTGCCGCTGCTCGTCGGCCCGCTCGGCGTGCTGCCGACGCTGGTGCTCGGCGCGGGTTTCGTCGCCAGCGACGCCGGGATGTACCGCTTCGTGCTGCGTCGCCGGCCGGGCCTGCTGCCGGCCTTCCTGGGGGTGCAGTGGCTGCTCAACCTCGCCATCGCCGCCGGTGCGGCGGCCGGTGCCGTGCAGTGGCTGACCTCCCGCTCGTTCCGTGGCCTCTACGACGGCGGCCCTCAGCCCCGGCAGGTGCCGGCGTGAGCCCGTCCCCGTCGCCCGCCGGTCCCGACCTGGCCGCCGCGCCGGGTGTGCCAACCCCCGGCGGTGTCCCGGCCGCGCCCGGTGCCACCGCCGCGCCCGGTGCCACCGCTGCGCCCGGTGCCACCGCCGCGCCCGGGTCGACCGGCGGCGCGAGCCGCGACGACACCAACGGCGGTGGCGCGGTCGGTCCGCCGGTCGTCGGCGTCCGCTGGTGCCGGGCGACCCGGCTCCTGGTGGCCGCCTCGGTCGGCTGGCTGCTGTTCACCGTGCTGCACCGGCTGCTCACCGGCCGCTGGTGGGGATGGCTGCTGCCCGACCTGCTGCCGCCGCTGGCGTACGCCGTTGTGCCGGTGCTGCTGGCGCTCGCCGTGCCGGCCGCCCGACTGCTCCGGCGGTCGGTGCCGGCGCGTCCCCGCGTCGTGGTGCTGGTCTGCGCGATAGTGGCGTTCACGCTCGGCCTGCCCGACGCCGGGCTCAACCGGTACGCGCTGACCGGCGGCCGGGTCGACCCACCGTCGGCGGACGCGGTCCGGGTCGTCGTCTGGAACACCGGCTACTGGGACCAGGACGACGACCCGGAGGCGTTCCTGCGCTTCCTCGCCGCCCAGCGGGCCGACGTCTACCTCCTCCAGGAGCACCTGTACTGGGACCGCTCCGCCGGGCTGGCCGGGGCCCGGCCCGCGCCCGCGTCGACCCGGCTGCGCGAGATGTTCCCCGGCTACACCGTCGTCGCCCGGGGGGAACTGCTGACCCTGTCCCGCCACCCGGTGCTCGCCCGGCCGCCGGTCGGCCCGGACGCCGCGCTGCCCGCGAGCGCGGAGGCCGACTTCGGGCAGGTGTTCACCGCCGCCAAGGTGCTGCGCACCGACCTGTCCGTGGGCGGGCGGGTGCTGTCGACGTACAACGTGCACCTGCCGGTGCAGGTCAACCTGGCACCCGAGGGCTTCCTCGACTTCGTCGCCGAGCGGGACGCCGCCCGGCGGGCCCACCTCGACGCCCTGGCCGGTGACATCGCCGCCAACCCGCACCCCGTGCTCGTCGGCGGCGACTTCAACACCACCCCCGCGATGGGTGACCTGCGGCCCCTGCGCGACCGGCTGCGCGACGCCGCCGACGCCTCCCGTGCCGGCCATCCCGCCTCCTGGCCCGCCGGGGCGCGGCCCGCGCTGTGGCGGCTGGACTGGACGCTGACCAGCCCGTCGGTCCGGGTCCACCGGTACGCGCTGCGCGAGCCGGCCGGGCTCTCCGACCACCGCCTCCAGCAGGTCGTGGTCTCCCTGGCGGAGACGTCGTGAGCGCCGCGCCCACCGTCGCGGTGGTGATCCCCGTCTACAACGCGGCGAAGACGCTGCGGCAGTGCCTGGCCTCGGTGTACGCCCAGACCCACCCGCCGGTCGAGGTGGTCGTCGTCGACGACGGCAGCACCGACGGCTCCCCGGCCGTCGCGGCCGAGTTCGGCTGCCGGCTGGTCGTCCAGCCGGTCAACGCCGGGGTGTCGGCGGCGCGCAACGCCGGGGTGGCCGCCAGCACCTCGGAGGTGGTCTTCTTCGTCGACTCCGACGTGGCCCTCGCTCCCGACGCGGTCGCCGCCGCGCTCGCCGAGCTGGCCGCCCACCCCGACTGCGGCTGCGTGTACGGCGTGTACGCCCCGCAGCCGCTGATCGACGACGGCCCGGTCGAGCGCTACCGGGTGCTGCACCTGCACCATGCGCTCAGCCGCGCGGCCGGACCGGTGGACAGCGCGATCTTCGCCCTCGCCGCGGTGCCCCGCCGGGTCCTCGACACCCTGGGCGGCTTCGACGAGAAGCTGCGCAGCGCCGAGGACGACGAGTACAGCGAGCGGCTGCTGACCCGCCACGACATCCGGATCAGCACCGCCGTGCGTGGCTGGCACGACGAGGCCGACCGGCTGCTGCCCCTGCTCGACGAGCAGTTCCGCCGGGCCCAACTGATGCCGTTCTCGCTGCGCAACCGGTACCGCAGCCGAGGGCTGGTGTTCAACCCCACCCTCGGGGTGCTGGCAGCCGGGCTGACCCCGCTCACCGTGCCCGCCGTGCTGCTGCACCCGGTGCTGGCCCTGCTGCCACTGCTGTGCCTCGTCGGCTTCGTCGCCGCCGACCGGCCGCTGTTCCGGCTGCTACGCCGCACCGGCGGCTGGCGGTTCCTCGGCCTCGCCACCGGCGTGCACCTGTTGGTCAACCTGGCAATGATCGCCGGCGCGCTGGTGGGAGCCGTCCGCGTCGTCCTGGACCCGTCCTTCGGCCCGTCGGGCCGCTCCGCCCGACCCGCCGCCCGGCCGGTCGACTCGAAAGGTTGGTGAACCCGTGCGAACCGCACCCCTGGTCTCGGTGATCGTGCCCAACTACAACTACGCCCAGCCGTTGCGTCACTGCCTGGCCGCGCTGGCCGCGCAGACCCACGGGCCGTTGGAGGTGATCGTGGTCGACGACGGCAGCACCGACGACTCGGTCGCGGTGGCCGACTCCTTCGGCGTCCGGGTGCTGCGTACGCCGGTCAACAGCGGCCCGTCGGTGGCCCGCAACATCGGCGCGGAGGCCGCCCGCGGCGAGATCCTGATGTTCGTCGACTCCGACGTGGCGCTCGCCCCCGACGCCGTCGCCAACGCCGTGGCGATCCTCGCGGCCGAGCCCGGCGTCGGCGCGGTCTGCGGCAACTACGACACCGTGCCGATGACCCCCGGCGGCGTCGTCCGGGACTACCGCAACCTCTACCGGCACTGGTGGTTCCGGATCGCCGAGGGCAGCATCACCGGTTTCATGTCCACCGCGATCGTCGCCGTGCCGAGCAGGGTCTGGGACGAGGTGGGTCCGTGGAACCCCCGGCTGACCCAGAGCGAGGGCGCCGACGTGGTCGAGCGGCTCACCGCCCGTTACGAGGTGCGGATGACCTCGACCGTCCTCGGCCGGCACGACGACGACGCCACCCTGCGGATCGCCCTGTCGAAGGTGTTCACCCGCACCCGGGTGCACATTCCGTTCTTCCTCCACCGCAGGCGGGTCGTCGGCGTGGTCACCTCGGCCGAGTCCGGCACCGGCCTGGCGTCCTGGCTGGCCGCCGCCACGGCGCCGCTGCCGCTGGTCGCCGGCCCGGTGTGGGCGGCGCTACCGGCGCTGCTGCTGCTGGCCTGGCTGTTGTCGGACGCCCGGATGTACCGCTTCGTGCTGCGCACCCGGGGCCTGCCCTTCACCGTCGTGTACGCCGCGCTGCACCTGCTGGTCAACCTGACCATCGGGGTCGGGGTGGCGGCCGGGCTCGTCCAGTGGCTGGTGTCCCGACGGTTCCGGCGGCTCTACGAGGAGCAGGCGGTGGCGGCATGAGCGCGGTCACCCAGCGGGCCGCCCCGGCGACGGCCCCACCCGCCACCCCGGCGGCCCCGGGTCCGGTCCGGGCACCCTGGCGCCGCCGGCTCGGTGCGACGTCGGTCGCGCTGGCCGGTGCGTGGCTCGTCTTCCTGGTGCTGCACCGGCTGCTCAGCGGCCGGTGGTGGCGCTGGCTGCTGCCGGAACTGGTCCCGCCGCTGGCCTTCGTCGCCGTGCCGCTGCTGCTGCTCGCCCTGGCCCTGGTCGCCGGACCGGCCCGGCGCCGGGTGGCCCTGCTCGGCGCCGCCGGGCTGCTGCTCGGCGCCGACCTGGGCGGCCTCAACCCGGCGGCCCTGCGCACCCCGCCGCCACCACCACCGGACGCGCTGCGGGTGGTCTCCTGGAACACCACCGTCTGGAACCACGACGACGACCCGGACACGTTCTACGCCTCGCTGACCGCCCGCCGCGCCGACGTGTACCTGCTCCAGGAGTACAAGCCGGCCGACGACCCGGCCGCGCGGGACGCCGACCTGGCCCGGCTGCGCCGGGAGTTCCCCGGTTACCAGATCGTCGCCCGGGGCGAACTGGTGACCCTGAGCCGTCACCCGATCGTCGGGGTGTTCGCGCTGCCGGCCGACCCGCCGCCGGGCGCCGACTGGCAGACCGAGTACCGCGAGGTCAAGACGCTGCGGACGGACCTGTTGGTCGGTTCGCGCACGGTGTCGGTCTACAACGCCCACATCCTGGTGCCGCTGGATCTCAGCAGTCCGCTGCGCGGGCACTTCCACGACCGCCGCCGAGAGTTCTTCCACCGGCGGGAGACGCAGTATCGGGCGCTGGTCGCCGACCTCGACCGGAATCCGCTGCCCACGTTGCTGGCCGGCGACCTGAACACCAGCCCGGCGATGGGCGACCTGGCGGCTCTCACCGCGCGGCTGACCGACGCCGGCCGGGCGTCCGAATCGCTCTACCCGACGTCGTGGAGCATCGCCGGGCAGCGCTGGTGGCGGCTGGACTGGTCGTTCGTGTCCCCGGAGTGGACGGTGCACGGCTACCGGCTGCGCGACCCGGCAGGCATGTCCGACCACCGGGTGCAGGAGCTGACCCTGTCGCTGGGCGGCGCGCGGTGACCCGGGCGCGGCTGTGGACGGTGCTGCGCGTCGTCGGGTACGCCGCCGTGCTGGTCTTCCTCGGCTGGCAGGTGTGGCGGGTCCGGCACGGGCTGGGGGAGAGCCTGCGCTCGGTGGGATGGGGCACCGCCCTCGCGGCGGGGGTCCTCGCCGCCGTCGGCGGGGTGCCCGGGTTCTTCGGCTGGCGGCTGCTGCTGGCCGGCCTCGGCAGCCGGCTGTCGCTGCGGGACTCCGCCTGGGTGTTCTTCCTCGCCGGGCTCACCCGTTACCTGCCCGGTGGGGTCTGGCCGACGGTGGCGCACGCCGCGCTGGCCCGCCCGCTGCGCCAGCCGCCGGCCCGGCTGGCCGCCGCGTTCCTGACCAGCCAGGGCCTCGGCGTGGTGGCGGGGCTGGTGGTGGGTGTGCTCGCGCTGCCCTGGCTGGTCACGGGGAACCCCTGGTGGTTGCTGTTGCTGCCGTTGACCGGGGCCGCGCTGGTTCCGGTGTTCGCTCCCCGGCTGCTGGCCGGTCTGCTGGGCGCGGCCGCCCGGCTGCTGCGACGCGGCGCGCCGACCGACGAGCCGGGCCGCGCGGGCAGCGGGCCGGTGCTGCCCACCCGGCCGGTGCTGCTCGCCGCGACCGGGCTGATGCTGCTCGGCTGGCTGATCAGCGGGCTGCACATCACCGTGCTCGCGCTCGCCTTCGGCGCCGATCCGGTGCGCGCGGTCGGCATCGGGGTGGGCGGGTTCGCCCTGTCGGTGGTGGCCGGCATCGCGGCAGTGGTCATGCCGACCGGGCTGGGCGTGCGCGAGGTGGCCCTCGCGGTCACCCTGGGCTCCCTCGTCGGCGGTCCGGACCTGGTGACCGTGGTCGCGCTGAGCCGGGTGCTGCTGACCGTCGGCGACGTCGGCTCGACCGCGGTCGTCCTGGCGCTGCTCACCGCGATCCGCCGCCCACCCGCCGACGGGCGAACCGCCGGTGAACCGGCCGTCGGACCGCCCGTGGCGGTGTGACCAGGGCGCGCGGTTCGGGCTCATTACTGGCGCGTACGGCCGAAGCGACCTACGGTGGCGTAAGTTACGCCACCGTAGGGAGACGCTCGTGACCACACTCAGCCAGACCGCGCTGCTGCTCGAACTCGAACCCGTGGTCGAGCGGAACCTCGACCGGCACCTGTCGATGGCCAAGGAGTGGTTCCCGCACGAGTACGTGCCGTGGAGCGAGGGGCGGACCTTCGACGGGCCGCTCGGCGGTGCGCCGTGGCAGGAGAACGACTCCACCATTCCCGAGGTGGCCCGCACCGCGCTGATCGTCAACCTGCTCACCGAGGACAACCTGCCGTCGTACCACCACGAGATCGCCACCCTGTTCGGCCGGGACGGGGCGTGGGGCACCTGGGTGCACCGGTGGACCGCCGAGGAGGGGCGGCACGGCACCGCCATCCGCGACTACCTCAGCGTGACCCGCGCGGTCGACCCGGTGGCGTTGGAGCGGGCCCGGATGACGCACATGTCGGCCGGCTACGTCAACGCCCACGGCGACGAGGTGCTGCACTCGCTGGCGTACGTCTCGTTCCAGGAGCTGGCCACCCGGATCTCGCACCGCAACACCGGCCGGGTGACCGGCGACCCGGTCTGCGAGTCGCTGCTGGCCCGGGTGGCCGCCGACGAGAACCTGCACATGGTCTTCTACCGCAACCTGCTCGCGGCGGCCTTCGAGCTGGCGCCGAGCCAGGCGATGCGGGCGGTGGCCGACGTGGTGGCCGACTTCCAGATGCCCGGCGTCGGCATCGAGGGCTTCGCCCGCAAGTCGGTGGCGATCGCCCTGGCCGGCATCTACGACCTGCGACTGCACCGCGACGAGGTGGTGCTGCCGGTGCTGCGCCAGTGGGACGTCTTCGACGTCACCGGCCTGGACGCCGACGGTGAGGCCGCCCGCGACCAGCTCGCCCGCCATCTCGACGACCTGGACCGCTCGGCCACCCGCTTCGAGGAGCGCCGTGCCGCCCGCCAGGCCCGCCTGGCGGTCTCCTGACCCGCCCGCGCCGCAGGGCCCGCCCGCGGCGGTCCGCCCCGCCCGTGGCGGAGTGACCGGAAGCGTCGCAGGGCCCCCGCCCGTGGCGGAGTGACCGGGAGCGTCGCAGTGCCCCTCGCGTGGCGGGGGGCCGCCCGGGCGGGCGGGGGCGCGCGGTGACCCGGAGGGCCGCCCGCGCGCCGGTCACGCGCCATCGTCACCAGCGGAAGCCGGCGGCGTACGAGACGTTCGCCAGAACCTGCTGGCCGCTCGTGTTCGGGTGGAAGTAGTCCCAGCCGGAGAGCTGGTTGAGGCTGAACGGGTAGCCGAAGACGGCGTTGCCGTCGAATCGGCAGTTCGCGCCGTACGCCGCGCAGGCCTGGGCGAGCTGGGTGTTGTAGTCGACGACCCGCTGCCGGACCCGGGTCCGCCGGTCGACGTCGGCCTGGCTGGTGGAGGTCGGGTTGGCCAGCATCGACTGGCAGATGCCGAACAGCGACCAGGCGGTACGGGCGCTGCCGCTGCCCCGACCCACCGACCACAGCCGGTGGATGTCGGGAATGCTGATCACGAACACCTTGGCGTTCGGCAGGCCGGCCCTGAGCCGGTTGAGGGCGGCGTCGATGTTCGACCGGAAGGTGGACACGGGGGTCATGGAGGCCTCGGAGCTGGTGCAGGCGTCGTTGGCGCCGATCAGGACGGTGACGTAGCCGGCGCCCTGGCTGACGGCGGTGCCGGCCTGGGCGTAGACGTCCGCCGACTTCGCGCCGGTCTTCGCGGCGTTGACGTTGCGCCCGCCGATGGCCGGGTTCACCGCCCGGATGCGCAGGTAGTGGCTGTTCACCGTGGAGTTGTCGCCGGTGCTGAACGAGCGTGACGTGCAGTCGACGTACCACCCGCAGGCGTTGAAGCCGCGGGTGATGGAGTCGCCGAGGCTGGCCATCGACGACGGTGGCGGACCGGGGTCGGCCGCGGCGGGGCTGGTGGCGAGCAGGACGAGGGCGGTGACGCCGGCGAGGGTGGCCAGCGCGCGTCGGACGAGGGTCATGGGGGCCTCCGGATCGCGGTGCCGGGAAACGGTGGTGACCAGAGCGTATAGATGACGGTCTGTGTCCACAATGTGGCGTGCCTGTTACGGGTGGCCGTCGGATGAACTCGGGCAAACGGGGGTCTTGTTTACGATCTTAAATATGTGAATACTTTCCCTCGCTCGCCGGTTTCCCCAGGTCGGCCGAGTTGCCCCGGGCGCCGTCGTCGTGACGGGACCCTCCACCCCCATCCGGGAGGCTGTTACATGCGACCCACGAGGTCATCGCTGCGCCGCGCCGCCACCATCGCCGTGGCCGGCACCCTGGTCGCCGGCTCGCTGCTCGGCACGCCGGCCCAGGCGGCCCCCTCGTCGGCGTCCCCCGACGCCGCCGCCACGCTGTCCGAGCGCCTCGGCGCCCGCTCCGCCGGCGCGTACGCCGACGCCACCGGCAAGATGGTGGTCACCGTGACCGACGCCGTGGCCGCCCGCCAGGTCGCCGCGGCCGGGGCCACCCCGAGGATCGTCAAGCGGGGTGCCGCCGAGCTGAACAGCGCCACCGCCGAGCTGGAGCGCTCCGCCAAGATCCCCGGCACCGCCTGGTGGACCGACCCGGCCACGAACCAGGTCGTCGTCTCGGTCGACCCGACCGTCACCGGCGCGAAGCTGGAGCGGGTCAAGGCCGCCGCCGCGCGCGCCAACGGCGCCGTGCGGATCGAGAAGGAGGCCGCCCCGCTGAGCCTGCGCATCTCCGGCGGCCAGGCCATCTACGCCGGCGGCGGCGGGCGCTGCTCGCTCGGCTTCAACGTGCGCAGCGGCAGCACCTACTACTTCATCACCGCCGGGCACTGCACCAACATCTCGTCGAGCTGGTACAGCAACTCCTCCCTGACCTCGTTGCTCGGCAGCCGGACCGGCAGCAGCTTCCCGGGCAACGACTACGGCATCGTGCGGCACAGCAACCCCGCGAACGCCGCCGGCAACGTCTACCTCTACAACGGCCGCTACCAGGACATCACCACCGCCGGCAACGCCTACGTCGGCCAGCGTGTGCAGCGCTCGGGCAGCACCACCGGCCTGCGTGGCGGTTCGGTCACCGCGCTGAACGCCACGGTCAACTACGCCGAGGGTTCCGTCTCCGGCCTGATCCGCACCAACGTCTGCGCCCAGCCGGGTGACAGCGGCGGCCCGCTGTTCGCCGGTTCCACCGCCCTGGGCCTCACCTCGGGCGGCAGCGGCAACTGCTCCACCGGCGGCACCACCTACTTCCAGCCGGTCCTCGAGGTGCTGAACCGCTACGGCGTCAACGTCTTCTGATCCGCACCGCACCGACGGGCCGCCGGATTCCTCCTCCGGCGGCCCGTCCGCGTACCCGGTCGCCGGCGGCCCGTCCGCGTACCGGGCGGCCACGACCTGCGGCGCGTCGCGGTATCACGGCCTCGGGAAGCCGCGACATGCCGTGATCGGGGTGCGTCAGGCGTCTGCCAGCCGCAGCCGTAGCCGCAGCACCACCACCAGGGGGCACAGCGCCTCCGCTCCGGCGGCGACCCGTTCGGACAGTCCCACGCGGGGTCCGCCGACGGTCAACTCGACGACGAACCATCCGACGGCCAGCACCAGGACGCCGGTCAGAGCCAGCCACCGTGGCCGCGCACCACGGGTCGCCAGCGCCGGCCAGAGCGCCAATGCGCCGAAGGCGATCGCGGCGGCCAGGGCGTGCGGCGTCGAACTCCCGGCCCCGGCCGTCGAACTCCCGGCCCCCGCGGGCAGCGGAGTGGCCGCCACCGCCACGGTCGCGACCCCGCCGAGCGCCAGCAGGAGCCGCCCGGCGGGAGCCAGCGGCCGCAGCCCCGCCGCCGTCACGCAGTGGCACAGACCCAGACCGACCAGACCCAGCGTCATGATCCAACGGTCGTCGGCGTCGACGGCGGCGAGTGCGCTGATGGTGTCCGTCACCGGGTCGTACCCGCCGGTCTGGCGGGCCTCGGCGAGCGTCCAGCCGCCGATCAGCAGGAGGGGCGCGGCCACGGCGGAGAGCAGGGCCCACAGGGGTACGCGTCGCACGCACCACACCGTACGCCGTACCCCTGCGCCGCCCGTCGCGCCGCCGACGGTGACCCCGGACGACCCCGACGGCGGGGGCTTGCCGCACCCGTGGAACGCCGACCGGGCAGTCCTGACAGAATGCGGGGGCAGAACGAAGCCAGACGAGGGAGACGCACGTCGTGATCCGTACCCATGACGCCGGCAGCCTGCGCGCGACGGACGCCGGCACCACGGTGACGCTCGCCGGGTGGGTGGCCCGCCGGCGCGACCACGGCGGTGTCATCTTCGTCGACCTGCGCGACGGCTCCGGCGTCGTCCAGGTGGTGTTCCGCGAGGAGGACGCGCACGCGCTGCGCAACGAGTTCTGCGTCAAGGTCACCGGGGAGGTGACCCGCCGCCCGGAGGGCAACGAGAACCCCGACCTGCCGACCGGCGAGATCGAGGTGACCGCCAGCGGGCTGGTGGTGCTCTCCGAGGCCGCCCCGCTGCCGCTGCCCGTCGACGACCAGGTCGAGGCCGGCGACGACATTCGACTGCGCTACCGCTACCTCGACCTGCGCCGCGGCGGCCCGGCGCGGGCCATGCGGCTGCGCTCGCGGGCCAACCAGCTCGCCCGCTCGGTGCTGCACGAGCGAGACTTCCTGGAGATCGAGACTCCGACGCTGACCCGGTCCACTCCGGAGGGCGCCCGCGACTTCCTGGTGCCGGTGCGTCTGCAGCCCGGCAGCTGGTACGCGCTGCCGCAGTCGCCGCAGCTGTTCAAGCAGCTGCTGATGGTCGGCGGCATGGAGCGCTACTACCAGATCGCCCGCTGCTACCGCGACGAGGACTTCCGCGCCGACCGGCAGCCGGAGTTCACCCAGCTCGACATCGAGATGTCCTTCGTCACCGAGGACGACGTGATCGACCTCGGTGAGGCGATCGTGGCGACCCTGTGGAAGGACCTGGCCGGTCACGAGATCCCGCGCCCGATCCCGCGGATCACCTGGCACGACGCGATGGCCCGGTACGGCTCCGACAAGCCCGACCTGCGCTACGGCGTCGAGCTGACCGAGCTGACCGACCACCTGCGCGGCACGACGTTCCGGGTGTTCGCCGGGGCGATCGACGCGGGGGGCTACGTCGGCGCGGTCGTGATGCCGGGCGGTGCGGCGCAGACCCGCAAGGAACTGGACGGCTGGCAGGACTGGGCCAAGGCGCGCGGCGCGAAGGGCCTGGCGTACGTGGTGCTCGACGCCGAGACCGGCGAGCCGCGCGGGCCGGTGGCGAAGAACCTGTCGGCCGAGCACCTTGCCGGCCTGGCCGATGCGGTCGGCGCGAAGCCGGGCGACGCGATCTTCTTCGCGGCCAGTGCGCAGACGCGGGAGGCGCAGGAGCTGCTCGGCGCGGCCCGCATCGAGATCGCCAAGCGCTCCGGCCTGGTCGACGAGAGCGCATGGGCGTTCTGCTGGGTGGTCGACGCCCCGATGTTCGAACGGACGTCGGACGAGATTGGCGGGGCGGGCGGCTGGACGGCCGTGCACCACCCGTTCACCTCCCCGAACGCCGAGTGGGAGGGCCGCTTCGAGGAGGCCCCCGACCGGGCGCTGGCCTACGCGTACGACATCGTCTGCAACGGCAACGAGATCGGCGGCGGCTCCATCCGTATCCACCGGCGTGACGTGCAGCAGCGGGTCTTCGACCTCCTCGGCATCACCCCCGAGGAGGCGCAGGACAAGTTCGGCTTCCTGCTGGAGGCGTTCTCGTACGGCCCGCCGCCGCACGGTGGCATCGCGTTCGGCTGGGACCGGGTGTGCATGCTGCTGGCCGGTGCCGACTCGATCCGTGAGGTCATCGCCTTCCCGAAGACCCGGGGCGGCTTCGACCCGCTGACCGGCGCGCCGACGCCGATCACCGCACAGCAGCGCACCGAGGCCGGCATCGACGCCAAGCCCAAGCCGCCTGCGGCTTCCCACACCGGCACCGCCGGCCCGGCCGCCCCGGTTTCCGACCCGACCTGACCGACCCGGCGGAGACGGCGGTGCGGGCGGTCGACCCGGCCGCCGCGCTGGTGCGCACCTCGCTGATCGTGGGGCAGGGCCGGGCGGAGCCGGGTCTGCTGGTGGCGCACCGGTCGGGCCTGGATCCGGCCGGCCTGCGGACGACCACCGGCGTCGCCGCCGGGGTGCTGCGTCCCACCGAGGTGCGCCTCGACTCCACCCGTGCCGCTGGGCGGGGTGGACACCCTCATCCTGGTGCCGCCGGTTGCTGCGGGCACGCCTGCGCGACGTGCGCGAACTTCTCGCCTGAGCCAGCCTCGCCTCGACCCTCGTCATGCACACTTCCCATGCACACTTCTTGTGCATGGGAAGTGTGCACAGCTATTGTGCATCCATGGACAAGAAGACTCCCGCCGGTGGCCGGCCCGCGCCACGCACCGTCCGTCTCGACGGCCGGCAGGTCCGCGTCCTGGCCCACCCGCTGCGGATGCGCCTGCTCGGCGCCCTGCGGCTGGAGGGCCCGGCCACCGCCACCGCCCTGGCCGGCACGCTGGACACCAACACCGGTGCCACCAGCTACCACCTTCGGCAGCTCGCCGAGGTGGGGCTGGTCGCCGAGGCACCCGAGCTGGGCACCCGCCGGCAGCGCTGGTGGCGGGCCGTGCACGAGATCAGCGACTTCGAGCCCACCGACTTCGACGACGACCCCGACGCGCGGGCCGCCGTCGAGTGGATCCAGGCCGACCAGGTGCGGCACCTGGCCGAGCAGGCGCGACGCTGGACGGCCGTCGCCCACCGGCACGACCGGGCGTGGCGGGACGCCGCAGGCATGGGTGACGCCGTGCTCACCCTCGACGCCGCCCGGCTGCGGGCGCTCAACGACGAACTGTGGCAGGTGCTGATGCGCTACCGCGACGAGACCGAGCCGGGCGTGGCAGGCGCGCAGGCCGTCCACGTCTTCCTGGCCGCCTACCCACGGGTGGAGGAGGGCCGGTGAACCCGCCCGACGCCCGCCAGGTCCGGCGGCGGTTCCTGGCCCTGCACGGTCTGCGCTGGTTGCCCGTCGGCCTGCTGATCCCGGTGACGATCCTGCTGATGCAGGAGCGCGGGCTGTCGCTGACCCAGATCGGCCTGGCCGTCGCCGTCCAGGGGTTGATCGTGCTGGCTCTGGAACTGCCCACCGGCGGTCTCGCCGACGCGCTGGGCCGCCGGCCCGTGCTGCTGGTCGCCGCCACGGTCAACCTCGCCTCGCTGGCACTGCTCGTGGTGGCGGACTCGTTCGCGCTGCTGGTGACCGTGTGGGCGTTGCAGGGCGTGTTCCGGGCCCTCGACAGCGGCCCCCTGGAATCCTGGTACGTCGACGCGACCCTCGCCGCCGACCCCGACGCCGCGTACGAGAAGGGGCTCGGTCAGGGCGGCACCGTGCTCGGCCTGGGCATCGCCGCCGGCGCGCTGCTCAGCGGTGGGCTGGTCGCCCTCGGCCCCGTCGGTCCGGTCAGTGCCCTCACCACGCCGGTGCTCGCCGCCGTGGTGCTGCAGGTGGCGTACCTGGTGGCCCTGTCGCTCCTGTTGGTCGAGGCGCGACCCGCGGCGGGCACGGGTGCGCTGCGGGCCTCGGTCGCCGAGGCGCCCCGGATGGTCGGTCGGGCGTTCGGGCTGCTGCGCCGATCCCGGGTGCTGCTCGCGCTGGTGGCGGTGGAACTGTTCTGGGGTTTCGGCATGGTCACGTTCGAGAACCTGCTGCCCGTGCGCCTCGCCGAGGTCGTCGGTGACGCCGACCGGGCCGCGGCCATCCTCGGTCCCGGCAGCACCGTGGCCTGGCTGGCGTCGGCCGGCGGGGCCGCGCTCACCCCGCTGCTGATGCGGTGGCTGGGTGCGGCGCCGGCGGCGGTGCTGCTGCGCGTCGTGCAGGGTGTCACGGTGGTGGGGATGGGCCTGTTCGCCGGCCCGGTGGGCGTGCTGGTCGCCTACTTCGCCTGTTACGCCGTGCACGGCGCGTCGAACCCGCTGCACATGGGCCTGCTGCACCGTCAGGTCGACGGTCCGTACCGGACCAGCGTCATCTCACTGAACTCGATGGTGGCGATGCCGGCCGCGTCGGCCGGCGGGGTGCTGCTCGGCCTGGTCGCGGACCGGGTCGGGGTGAGCGTCGCGATGCTGGTCGGCGCCGTCGTGCTGGCTGCCGCCGCCCCGCTGTACCTGCCGGCGTGGCGCGCGGGGCGCGGTGCGCCGTCCCCGGCCGCAACCGGGCCGGCGTCCGTCGCTGCCGAGACCGCGGGGTCGGCTCGACCGGCGGGTGGCGTGCCCACGCAGTCGGCCAGCGAAGGGTCCGCTCCGTCGCCGGGTGGCGTGCCCGCGCAGTCGGCCGACGACGTGCCCGCCCCACTCAGTCGGGGAGGCGTACCGAGCTGAGCGCGAGCCGGTGGGTGTAGCCGAGTCGCTGGTAGAGGCGGATCGCCGCGACGTTGACGGTGTAGACCCCGAGGGCCACCAGCCCGTGCGCCGGCGCGACCGCCCGGGTCATCGCGGCGGTCAGGGTCGCCCCGAGCCCTCGGCCGCGCCGGTCGGGGGCCACGGTCAGGCCGGCGAGGAAGCCCACGTCGCCGCGGCTGCGATCCGCCCCGCAGGCTACCAGCCGGTCGCCCTCGCGCACGCCGTACCAGCCGACCACCCGGGGGTCGCCCGGCCGGGACGTGGTGGTGGGGAAGGCCTGCTCGATCAGTGCGCTCAGCGCGGGAAGGTCCGCCTCGCCGAGGCGTACCACCCGTTCCTCGTCGGGCTGCCGGGGCGGCGGCGTGGTCGTCCAGAGGAAGTCCCAATCGGCGTGCGCGGCCACCGACGGTCTCTGGGCGAGCGTGGCCGCGTCGAGGCGCGGCAGGTGCAGCCGCTGGCCGGGGCGCAGCAGTCGGTCGGCGGCCAGGCCCACGACCGCACCCAGCGCCGGACCGGGCGCGCCGAGGGCGCCCGCCGGCGGATCCGGCTCGCCCAGCGGCAGCCACGTCACGGTGGCGTCCCGCCGCCAGCCGCGTACCCGGCCGCCGGGGCGCAGCGCGTGCCGGGAGAACGGATGGTGGCCCGTGGCGGCCAGGATCGTGTCCCGCCCGTCGAGGGCCTCGTCGGCGATGATCATGCGGTCAGCCTAGGACCATCGTGGGCCGCGTGTCGGCCGCGTCCACCCCGGGACGGGCCGCCGACTCCAGAGATTGACGAACGGACCGATTGGGTACATCCCGCGCCGACCTACTGGGAACCCCCCACCGGAGGAACGACATGCTCGCCATACTCGCGGCTATCGTTTTCGGCTTCGCCCTGCTGATCGACCTTCTTGACACCAACTTCGGCGCACCGGACCTGTTCAACTGGAACACCCTCGTCCTGATCGGTCTGCTGCTGCTCTCGCTCTACCTCGCCGGCGTGGGCAGCGGTCCGCGCGGGGGTGGTGGCGGTCGCTGGTACCGGGGCCGTCGCCCCGGCCGTGGCTGACCGGAAACGATCACGACCGGCCCGGCCCGCGGCGCGATTCTGGCGCTGCGGACCGGGCCCGGTACTGTTCCCGTGATGGAGTCCGACGCCCTCTTCACCCTCGGTGAACCCGCCAGCGCACCCCGTGTCGCGGCGGGTTCCGGCGGCGTCGACGACCTCACGTACGCCGGGGCGGACGCCCCCCTGCCCGTCCGGATGCGCCCGACGAGCCTGGACGAACTGGTCGGCCAGGAACACCTGCTCGCCCCCGGTGCCCCGCTGCGGCAACTCGTCACGGGCAGCGCGCCCATGTCGGTCATCCTCTGGGGACCCCCCGGCAGCGGCAAGACCACCATCGCGAACCTGGTCGCCCGGGCGACCGACCGGCGGTTCGTCGCCATGTCCGCCCTGTCGGCCGGGGTGAAGGACGTCCGGGCCGTCATCGACACGGCCCGCCGGCAGCGCCGCTCCGGCGGCCCGCAGACCGTACTGTTCATCGACGAGGTTCACCGGTTCAGCAAGACCCAGCAGGACTCGCTGCTCGCCGCCGTCGAGGACCGGACGGTCACCCTGCTGGCGGCGACCACCGAGAACCCGTACTTCTCGGTCATCTCGCCGTTGCTGTCGCGCTGCGTGCTGCTCACCCTCCACCCGCTGGACGACGCGGCCGTGCGTGGCCTGCTGCGCCGCGCGGTGGCCGACCAGCGCGGCCTGGGCGGCGCGCTGGCCCTGGACACCGAGGCCGAGGACCACCTGGTACGCCTCGCCGGTGGCGACGTACGCAAGGCACTGACCGCGCTGGAGGCGGCCGCCGCGTCGGCGTCGGCCCGGGGCGCCGACCGCATCGACCTCGCCACCGCCGAGCAGGCGGTGGACACCGCGGCGGTGCGCTACGACCGGGCCGGTGACGCCCACTACGACGTGACCAGCGCCTTCATCAAGAGCATGCGCGGTTCGGACGTGGACGCCGCCCTGCACTGGCTGGCCCGGATGCTCGTCGCCGGGGAGGACGCCCGGTTCATCGCCCGCCGACTGGTGATCTTCGCCAGCGAGGACGTGGGCATGGCCGACCCGGCCGCGCTCGGTGTGGCCACCGCCGCCGCCCACGCCGTCGAGTACGTGGGCCTTCCGGAGGCCCAGCTCAACCTGGCCCAGGCGGTCATCCACCTGGCCACCGCGCCCAAGTCGAACTCGGCCACGACCGCGATCGGTGCCGCCCTGTCCGACGTGCGCGCCGGGCGCGGCGGTCCGGTGCCGCGCGGGCTGCGCGACGCGCACTACTCCGGTGCCCGGGGCCTGGGTCACGGCACCGGCTACCGCTACCCGCACGACGACCAGCGGGGCGTGGTCACCCAGCAGTACGCCCCCGACGACCTGGTGGGCACCGACTACTACCGGCCCAGCCAGCACGGCGCGGAGCGCGCGGTGGCCAGCCGGCTGCCCCTGCTGCGTCGGATCGTCCGGGGGCTGCCCGCCCCGCCGGTCCGCCCGGAACCGGCAGCCGCCCGGCCGGATGCGCTGGCCGCCGTGGGCACCGCGGCGAAGACCGACGGCGCGACGGGCACGGGTGCCGCTGCGGCGCGAGAGGGCGGCGAAACCGCCGACGGGGAGGAACGACAGTGAGATCGCGTGGGTCGGAGCACCCGGAGGACGGCCCGGACGAGCGGCGCGAGCAGCGCCCCCGGGCCCGGCGTTGGGGCCGGGGAAAGGCCGAGGCCGCCGCGCCCGAGCCGGTGCCCGGCGAGGAGTTCGGCTGGATCGACGACCTCCGGACGGCCAAGCAGCAGGGCGGTGAGTTGGGCCCCGGCGGTGAGCTGGGCCCCGACGGCGACCCGACCGCTCCGCCTCCCGCCCGGCGTCCCCCGGCAGCGTCCCCCGGCCCGGCGTCCCGTCCCGCACCGGGCGTTGCCGCCCCGGCCGACGGTGGCCCCGCGGGAGCACCGCCCCAGCGTCCGGGTCCGCCTGCGCCGGGTACGACCCCGTCCCGCCCGTCTCGGCAGGGGGCGAGCCCGTCGACCCCCATGAAGGCCCCCGGAGCGGTGCCGCCGCCGCACAACGCCGTACCGCCGGCCCCCGGCGCGGTGCCGGCCGGAGCCGGAGGTCCGGCGCCGAGCCCGGCCGGCGGCCCCTCCGCCGCCCCTCCGGTCCGGCGTGGTGAGTCCGAGTCACCGCGTTCCCGGCCCGTCGACGGGCCGTGGCCCGGCCATCCCGAGCCGCCCCGACCTCCGCAGGGTGTCGCGCCGGGTGGTCCGCCCCCGCGCCGTCCGGCCCCACCGGCGGGCGCGCCCACCGGTGGGCGTCACCCGGACCGCCCGGGTCCGGGTGGCCCGCAGGGGGAGTGGCCGTTCCGTCAGCCGGGGACCGCTCCCCCCGTGTCCGGCCCGCCCAGGCCGGTGTCCGGCGCCGCCTCCGGGCGGCCGGTGTCCGGGGTCCCGTCCGGGCCCGTGTCCGGCCCGCCGGCCGGTCGGGTGGGGGGCCCCGGGGTCGTCCCGTCCGGCCGTGCCGCAGGCCCGCCGTCCGTCGCCATGGGGCCGCCCTCCGTTGCGCCGGCCGACCTGCCGTCGGCAGGGCGTGGCGGTCCGCCGCCCACCGGCCGGGGGCGCACGCCGGGGAGTCCGCCACCAGCCGGGCATCCCGACGACCCGGCGGCCCGTGTCTCCCGGCCCGACGGCCGGCCCGGCGCGTCGCCTCCGCAGTCCGCCGCGGGTGCAGGTCACCGTGCCCCGGATCCTGACTCCCGGCGGGTCACGGTGCCCCGCGGCGGACTCCCCGGTCAGCCACCCGCCCCGGGGATGAATCCCGCCGGGGTCCCCGCCCCCGGGCTCCGGCCCGGGGGGGAGCCGGTTCCCCGAGGGCCGCGTCCCGTGGGCGAGCCGCCCGCTGTGGACCGGCGCGTCGCCCCCGGCACCGATCGGCGGGCCACCCCGCCGGGCGAGGGCCCGCCCCGTCCACGCACCGACGGCGGGTTCGGCGACACCGGCACCGGTCCCCGGGCCACCGGGGCCGCGCGGGTCGGTCCGGCCGGTGGCGGTCCCGTCCCGGGCGGACGGGCCGGACGCCGACGTGCTGCCGAGAACGGCGACGAACAGGCGGTCGGGCCGCGCAGCGGCGGTGTGCCCGACGTGCCGCGTAGCGGCAACGCCCCGCCCGTGCCCGACGTGCCGCGCAGCGGCAACGCCCCGTCGCTGCCCGCCGTGTCCACCACCAGCGCGTCGTCCGGGCCGGGTGGGTCCCCTCGTGGCACCGATCCGTCCGTGCCCCGTAGCGGCACCAGTCCCGCCGTGCCCCGTAGCGGCACCGGCCCCTCCGTGCCCCCCGGCGTGCCGGCGGGCGAGGCCCGTCCCGGCCGTCCGGAACGGCCGGCGGACTGGCTGCGGCAGGCGGGCCGGACCCATCACACCGACCCCGCCCTACCGACGATCAACCGTGCTCCGGCCGCACCCGCCGGTGGGGCGGCACCCGCCGGTCGCCGGCGGGCCGCGGAGACCCCCGGCGAGACGCCTGGCCGTACGCCGGCGGCCGGGCCGCCGTCGGCGCCGGCCGGTGGCCCGCCGGCACCTGCGCGGCGGGGCCCCGGGGCAGACGGCCGGGGTGGACCGGTCGCGGTGCCGCCCCGCCCCGGTGACGACGTCCACGATCCGTCCACGCCCCCCGGATCCCGGCCGGCGGGGCGCTCTGCGCCCGGCGAGCGAGGGCGTGCCGCCGACGGGCCGCCGCCCACCGGGCCCGGCCTGTCGCACCCCACCGGGCCGCAGGGCCTGGTCCGTGGCGACGGGGGGCCGACCGGTCCCGTGCGAGGTGCGGCACGTAAGAACAGCGGTCCGTCGGGTCCCGTGCGGGGCGAGGGCGGTCCGTCGGGTCCCGTGCGGGGCGCGGCGCGCCCCGACGGGGGGCCCAACCCGGCCAGAGGAGCGGCACGCCCCGGCGGCGTGCCCCGCGATCCGGTGGGCGGACCCGTCGCCCCCGGGGCAGCCGCGGGCGGCGTCACCATGGGCGCAGCCCGTCCCGACGGCACGGTCCCCGGTGAGGGTGCGGCCCGCCCCGGGGCCGGTCCGCCCCCACCGGGGCGGCCACCGGCGGGCACCGACCGGCCGGCACCGACCGTCGGGCGCGCCGGCCCACCGGCCCCGCCCCCGGAGGCCGCCCGCGGCGCAGTCTCCGGCCCCCGACCCGGTCCCGACGAGCGGACGGCCGCACGGGCGACCCCGCCGCACCGGGAACCGGTGCGTCCCGGCCCCTCGGGCGCGGCAGCGGTGTCACCGCCGGCGCGTCCCGGGGAGAAGCCGGTCGTCGCGCGGGCCGCGGCGGTCGTGCCCCCGACGGACCCCTCGGCGGCGCGTACCGCGTCCGGCCAGGTGAGCGGGTCGCCGCTGCGCGCCCCCGGTGTCGAAGAGGAGGGCCGGGCGGCCGACGAGCCCGACCGGGGTGCTGCCCGCACCGCACTCGGCCGGCGCCTCCGCGAGCGGCACCGGTTGCGTACGGGCCTGCTGACACTGGTCAGCGTGGTGCTGCTCGGTATCGTCCCGACCGTGTTCGGGGTGCAGACGTGGCACCGGGATCCGGCCTTCGACACGCTGGACGAACTCGACGTGCCCGGCTGGGCGGCGGTCGAGCCGGTCGACGACGTCAGCGGCAGCCGCTGGTGCTTCCTCGACTGCCGGCTCCGGGAACGCACCGTGACCTCGCAACGGTCGCCGGAGGAGACCGCCCGCGCCTACGAGGGCGCGCTGAGCGCGGGCGGCTGGCAGTCGTGGAAGCCGAACCTGTGCCCCGAGCAGCCCGCCAAGGGCAGCTACACCTGCTGGCGGCGGGACGAGTTGACCCTCGACCTGTGGGTCCGCGAGCCGACCTGCGTCCCGCCGCCGGTGGACGGGGAGCCGGCGGTGGTGCCCACGCCCGACCCGGCGACCGCGGCGGCGGAGTGCACCGGTTCGTTGGTGTCGGTGAAGATCCGCAACGCGATCGACGACGAGCGCACCCGGCCCCAGCCCAGCACCGACCCGTCGCTGACCGGTGAGGACCCGTATCCGACGGTGAGCGAGGACCCGTTGGGTGAGGTGACACCCTCACCGTCCTGAGCCGATTTCCATCACGGACGGTAGGGTCTGGGGCTGGCGGGCCCGCCAGCTTCCGCTGACCCCGCCGGGTCGTGTGCGGTGGTGTGGGTGACGGGCGCGCGTCGTTCGTGGACGTCCGGTCCACGGACCTGGCTTGAGGAGGACAGGCGTGGGCTTTTTCGAGGTCGCGGCGTTGATCGCGGCGATCGCGTTCGCGATGCTGGTGTTGATCCTGACCCTGCCCATCCTGCGGCTGCGGCACACCGTGGACGCGACCACCCGCATGATCAACGACCTCAACGACCGCACCGCGCCGCTGCTCGGTGACGTCAACACCACGGTCCGCAACGTCAACGTCACTCTGGAACAGGTGCAGACCTCCCTGGACGGGGTGAATCTCCAACTGGCCAAGGTCGACACGATGACCAGCCACGCGCAGAACATCACCGCCAACGTCGCGAACCTGGCCACCGTCGTCTCCGCCGCTGCCGCGAACCCGCTGGTCAAGGTCGCTGCCTTCGGCTACGGCGTACGCAAAGCCGCCTCCGCCCGACGGCACGCCGAGACCGAGCGCGAGGTCCGCGACACGATCAAGTCCCAGCGTCGCGCCGCCCGACGTGGCAACCGCTGACCCGCCGACGACCAGGAGGTACGAAGCATGAGGCGACTGTTCTGGCTGGGCATCGGACTGGCGGTCGGCGTGGTGGTGGTCCGCAAGGCGACCCGCACCGCGCACGCGTACACGCCGGCCGGCATCGCCAGCAGCGTGTCGCAATCCGCTGGCGGGCTCATCGAGGAACTGCGTAGCTTCGTGGCGGACGTCCGGGTCGGGATGGCCGAACGCGAGCAGGAGATCCACGAGGCGTTCGCCCGGGGCGAGGCGTTCGACGACCAGTTCGCCGAGCTGCGGGAGGACCCGCGCATCGGCGACCGAGAGATCTTTCCGGAGGACCACCAGCGATGAAGACGGCGGAGATCAAGCGGCGGTACCTCGCCCACTTCGAGGCGAACGGCCATGCCGTGGTGCCGTCCGCTCCGCTGCCCGCCATCAGCGACCCGAACCTGCTGTTCGTCAACGCCGGCATGGTGCAGTTCGTCCCGTACTTCCTGGGCCAGCAGACCCCGCCGTACACCCGCGCGGTCAGCGTCCAGAAGTGCATCCGCACCCCCGACATCGACGAGGTCGGCAAGACCAGCCGGCACGGCACGTTCTTCCAGATGAACGGCAACTTCTCCTTCGGTGACTACTTCAAGGACGGGGCGATCCCGCTCGCCTGGGACCTGGTCACCAAGCCCCAGGAGCAGGGTGGCTTCGGGCTCGATCCGGATCGGGTCTGGCCGACGGTCTACCTCGACGACGACGAGGCGTTCGCCATCTGGCGCTCGGTGGGGGTGCCCGCCGAGCGGATCGTACGCCGGGGCAAGGCGGACAACTTCTGGTCGATGGGCATCCCCGGCCCGTGCGGCCCGTGCTCCGAGCTGTTCTACGACCGTGGCCCCTCCTACGGCCGCGAGGGCGGGCCCGCGGTCGACGAGGACCGCTACATGGAGTTCTGGAACCTCGTCTTCATGCAGTTCGAGCGAGGGCCGGGCACCGGCAAGGAGAACTACCCGATCCTCGGCGAACTGCCGGCGAAGAACATCGACACCGGCATGGGCCTGGAACGGATGGCCTCGATCCTGCAGGGCGTCGACAACCTGTACGAGATCGACGAGGTGCGGCCGATCCTGGACCGGGCGGCCGAACTGACCGGCAAGCGCTACGGCGCCCACTCGGGCCACGTGGCCAGCGAGTCGCACCCCGACGACGTCAAACTGCGGGTGGTCGCCGACCACGTGCGTACGGCGCTGATGCTGATCGGCGACGGGGTCACCCCGAGCAACGAGGGGCGCGGCTACGTGCTGCGCCGGATCATGCGGCGGGCGATCCGCGCGGTGCGGCTGCTCGGCTGGCAGGAGCGGGCGCTGCCCGAACTGCTGCCGGTGGCGCGGGACTGCATGTCCCCGTCGTACCCGGAGCTGGCAGGGGACTTCGACCGGATCGCCGACTACGCGTACGCGGAGGAGGACGCCTTCCTGTCCACCCTGCGCGCTGGGACGACGATCCTGGACACGGCCATCGCCGAGACCCGTACGGCGGGACGGTCGGCCCTGTCGGGGGAGAAGGCGTTCCAGCTGCACGACACGTACGGCTTCCCGATCGACCTGACCCTGGAGATCGCCGCGGAGCAGGGCCTGCAGGTCGACGCCGAGGGGTTCCGCCGGCTGATGGCCGACCAGCGGGCCCGCGCCAAGGCCGACGCGCAGGCGCGCAAGACGGGCCACACCGACCTGTCGGCGTACCGGGCGGTGCTCGACGAGGGCGGTCCGGTGAGCTTCACCGGTTACACGGAGGTGTCCCGCGAGTCGACGGTGCGGGCGGTGCTCGGCGGCGACGGCTCCCGGTCGGCGGCGGTCGAGGGGGACACCGTCGAGCTGGTGCTCGACACCACCCCCTTCTACGCGGAGGGCGGCGGGCAGCAGCCAGACCTGGGCATGATCACCGTCGGTGGCGGGCAGGTCGAGGTGTTCGACGTGCAGCAGCCGGTGCCCGGTCTGATCGTGCACCGGGCCCGGGTGGTCCGGGGCGAGGTGCGGGCGGGCGAGACCGCGTTCGCCGAGATCGACACGTCCCGGCGGCGGGCCATCTCCCGGTCGCACACCGCGACCCACCTGGTGCACCAGACGATGCGCAACTTCCTCGGGGAGTCGGCCACCCAGGCCGGGTCGCTGAACGCCCCGGGCCGGCTGCGGTTCGACTTCAACACCCCGACGGGGGTGGCACCGAGCGTGCTGCGCGACGTCGAGCAGCAGGTCAACGAGGTGCTCCTGGCCGACCTGGAGGTGCACGCCTTCATCACCTCGCTCGACGAGGCGCGACGCATCGGGGCGATGGCCCTGTTCGGTGAGAAGTACGGCGAGCAGGTGCGGGTCGTCGAGGTCGGCGACTACGCCCGGGAGCTGTGCGGCGGCACCCACGTGGCCCGGTCCGGCCAGCTCGGCCTGGTCAAGATCCTCTCGGAGTCGTCGATCGGTTCGGGCGTGCGACGGGTCGAGGCCCTGGTCGGCATGGACGCGTTCCACTTCCTGGCCCGGGAGCACCTGCTGGTGTCCCGGCTCGCCGAGCTGTACCGGGTGCCCAACGAGCAGGTCGCCGACCGGGTGGAGCAGACCGTGACCCAGCTGCGCGACGCCGAGAAGGAGCTGGAGAAGCTGCGCGCCCAACTGGTGCTCGGGGGCGCGGCTGCGCTCGCCGCCCAGGCCAGGGACGTGCAGGGTGTCGCGTACGTCGGCACGGAGGCCCCGGAGGGCGCGGCCGGCAACGACGTGCGGACCCTCGCCCAGGAGATCCGGGGCCGGATCGACCCCGCCCGACCGGCGGTGGTCGCGGTGGCGGCCCGCGCCAACGGGAAGGCCTCGCTGGTCGTGGCGGTGAACCCGGCGGCACGGGGTCGTGGCCTGGCGGCCTCCGACCTGGTGAAGGCGGCCTTCTCCGGGCGCGGGGGCGGCAGCCCCGACCTGGCGCAGGGCGGTGGCCTGCCGGCGGCGGAAGCCCCGACGCTGCTGCTCACCGTCGAGAAGGCGATCGCCGAGGCGTGAGGGTGTCAGCGTCACCAGCCAGGGCGGACCGGCGACGGTCCGCCCTGGCTCGTTCGCCGGGGGTGACTGTCGGTGACTGAATCGCCCCGTGGAGTCCGGCTCGGTGTCGACGTCGGTCAGGTGCGGGTGGGGGTCGCACGGTCCGATCCGCACGGGGTGCTGGCCACCCCGCTGGTGACCCTGGCCCGGGACCTCACGGCCGGCCCCGACACGGTACCGAGCGACATTGCCCAGCTCAGCGCCCTCATCGCCGAGCACGAGGCGGTCGAGGTGGTGGTCGGCCTGCCCGTGAACCTGGCCGGCAGGCACGGGCCCGCGGCGGTCGGGGTCAAGGCGTACGCCGCCCGGCTGGCCGAGGTGACAGCGCCCGTCCCGGTGACGCTCACCGACGAGAGGATGTCTACCGTCGTCGCATCTCGTAGGCTTGCCGAGCGCGGCGTCAGAGGACGACGACAACGCGCGGTGGTCGACCAGGCCGCCGCGGTGGAGATTCTGCAGAGCTGGCTGGATGCGCAGCGGAGGCGGACGAGATGATGGACGATCTTGACCTCGGATTCGACGAGCAGGGGAGGGGTGACAAGGGCAAGCACCGCCGTGGCCTGCGCAAGAGCTCCGGCCGCTCCGGCGGGCGCGGCAAGACGGCGCTCGCCCTGGTGCTCGCCTTCCTGCTGCTCGGCGGGATCGGCGGCGGGGCGTACTACGGCTTCGACCGGATCCAGAACTACCTCGTCACCCCCGACTACGACGGCACCGGCACCGAGGAGGTGACGGTCGAGATCAAGCAGGGTGCCCTGCTGGCGGACATGGCCGTCGCGCTCCACGACGCCGGTGTGGTGAAGAGCACCAAGGCGTTCATCGAGGCGGCCGAGGAGAACTCCCGCAGCCGCAACATCCAGCCGGGCACGTACACCCTGCGCCTCCAGATGAGTGGCGAGAACGCCCTCGCGGCGATGCTCGACCCGAAGAACCGGGTGGTCAACGGCGTCACGATCCCGGAGGGGCGCACCGCCAAGCAGGTCTACAAGCTGCTGTCGGACCACACCGAGATCCCGGTCGAGGAGTTCGAGGCCGCGGCGAAGGACCCGCTGGAGCTGGGCGTCCCGGACTGGTGGTTCAAGCGGGAGGACGGCAGGAAGGTCGACAAGTCGATCGAGGGCTTCCTCTACCCGGACACGTACGAGATCCCGCCGAAGGCCGACGCCGAGGCCATCCTCAAGCTCATGGTCGACAACTTCCTCACCGTCACCGGGGAGATGAAGTTCGCCGACGTGGTGCAGACCGAGCGTCAGGGCATCAGCCCCTACGAGGCGCTGATCGTCGCCTCCCTGGCCCAGGCCGAGGCGGGCAACAAGAAGGATCTGGGCAAGGTCGCCAGGGTGGCGTACAACCGGGTGTACAAGGGCAACTTCCCGTGCGGCTGCCTGGAGATGGACGTCACCGTCAACTACTACCTGGAGCGGACCGGCCAGGAGACGAAGACCTCCGGGCAGATGACCCAGTCCGACCTCGACAACCCGAAGAACCCGTACAACCGCAAGCTGCGGGGCATGGTGCCGACCCCGATCAACAACCCCGGCCGGGACGCGATGCAGGGCGCGATGGACCCGCCGCAGGGCGACTGGCTGTTCTTCGTCGCCATCGACAAGGAGGGCAACTCCGCCTTCGCCGAGACCTACGAGCAGCACCTGCGCAACGAGGCCAAGGCGCGGGAGGCCGGGATCATCTGATGGCGGCCCCTCGGCGGGCGGCGGTGCTCGGCACGCCGATCGCCCACTCGCTCTCTCCGGTGATCCACAACGCGGGCTACGCCGCCGCCGGGCTCGACGGGTGGTCGTACACCCGGATCGAGTGCGCGGCGGCGGAGCTGCCGGCCCTGGTCGCGGGCCTGGGCCCGGAGTGGGCCGGGCTGTCGGTGACCATGCCGGGCAAGGAGGCGGCGCTCGCGGTGGCGGCGGCGTCGTCGCCGGTCGCCGCCGCCGTCGGTGCGGCCAACACGTTGGTACGCCGGCCGGACGGCTCCTGGTACGCGGACAACACCGACGTCGTCGGCATGGTGGAGGTGCTGACCGGCGCGGGCGTACGCCCCGGTGTGACGGTGACCGTGCTCGGTGCCGGCGGGACCGCTCGGGCGGCGGTCGCGGCGGCGGCCCGGCTCGACGCCCGGTCGGTGACCGTGGTGGCCCGCCGCCCGGAGGCGGTCGACGAACTGCGTCCCGTGGCCGCCGCAGTCGGCATGCCCAGCGTGCCGCTGACCGGCGCCGGGTGGGCCGACGCGGTCGCGCACCTGCACGCCGACGTGGTGGTCTCCACCGTGCCGAAGGGCGCGGCCGACGAGTTGGTCGGATCCGTGCGCTGGCGGCCGACGACGGTGCTGTTCGACGCGCTGTACGACCCCTGGCCCACCCCGCTGGCCGCCGCCGCCCTCGTCGCCGGCTGCCGCGTCGTGTCCGGGCTGGACCTGCTGCTCGCCCAGGCCGTCGGCCAGTTCGAGCAGTTCACCGGTGTCCCCGCGCCCCGAGCGGCGATGGCCGAGGCACTGCACGCCGCCCGCGTCGGCTGAGCGCCACCCCCGCGCCGCCCGCGTCGGCTGAGCGCCACCCCCGCGCCGCCCGCGTCGGCTGAGCGCCACCCCCGCGCCGCCCGCGTCGGCTGAGCGCCACCCCCGCGCCGCCCGCGTCGGCTGAGGCACTACACGCCGCCCGCGCCGCCCGATCCGCCCGCTCGGATTGTCCGCTCGGGCCGCCCACTCCGGCCGGACCGGCCACAATGGTCATCGGAACCCCGAGGCGTGTCTTAGGAGAGGGTTAAGACGCGCTTAGGTCCCGCTGTCCTGCCCACGCGGCGTCGTGGCCGTCGATACGCTGCTGACCGTCACCGCATCAGACACAGGGAGTCTCCTTGACCAGGCACGGACTGCACCGACTGCGCCCGCCGGGTGGCCCCCGCCGCAAGGCGGTCGGCCTCGTCGTCCTCGGCACGACCGTGGTGGTGAGCCTGGCCGTCACGGTCGTACCGCTGCTGGCGGCCGACGACATGTCGATCCGGGCGGCGGCGGACACGACCGCCACCGCGGTGCCGCAGGACGGGGACAACAGCCTCAAGACGACGCTGGCGACCTGCCCCTCACCCTGCGACGGCAACCCGCGCGGCGCACGGGAGGCGGTCGTCCGGTTCGACGTGCGGACGCTGCCCGCGAACGCCGTCAACGTGCGTGCCACGCTGAAGGCGCATTCCTGGAAGGCGTTCGACGCGACGGTGACCGCCCACGCCTCCCCGGTCGACGCGGGGGTGGCCCGCCCGTCGCCCGTGGCCCTCGGCGCGGCGTTGGACACCGTCGGCACGGTCGCGAGGGGCGTCAACGAGTGGGACGTCTCTCCTCTGGTGACGGGCAACGGCACGTTCACGGTGGCGCTGGCCCAGTCCGGTCTGCACACCCGCATCTACTGGGCCTCGAGCGAGAACCGCAACCCGGACCTGCGGCCCCGGCTCGACCTCACCTACGAGGTGCGCACCCGCCCGACGCCCGGCCCGACCAGCGCCTCGCCGACCCGGGCCGTCGCGCCGACCAGCGCCGCGCCGACGCCGTCGCGGACGCCGAGCGTGAGCCCCACCCCGGCCGCGCCCAGCCCGACGCCGACCATGCCGGCCGGCTCCGGTCGCTGTGGCCGGGTGTCGGACAAGCTGGTGCCGTCCTGCGGCGCCTGGTGGGGTATGTACTCCCCGACCAGCGCGGCCGCCGGCTGGAACCACGGCAAGGCCGTGGCGGACGTGGAGGCGCAGGTCGGGCGGAAGTTCGACGTCGTGCACCGCTACCACGACTTCTCCAACGCCGGCAGCAACGGTGCCTTCCCCGACGCGTACGAGCAGCAGCAGATGCGCGAGGGGCGGCTGATGTTCTTCGCCTGGGAGTCCCGGATCTTCTCCTCGGGCACGGTGCTGACCTGGAAGGACGTCTACAGTGGCCGGCACGACGCGACCATCGACGCGGTGGCGGGCCGGATCAGGGCGACCGGGGTGCCGGTGTTCATGGGCTTCGACCACGAGCCGGAGGACGAGCCGGCCAAGGGCAGCGACGCGGACTTCGTCCGGGCCTGGCGGTACGTGCACGACCGGTTCCGGGCGGCGGGGGCGGACAACGCCGTGTGGGTGTGGACGATGATGGGCTGGTCGGGGCACTACGACCGGTATGCGGGCCTCTACCCGGGCGACCGCTACGTCGACTGGGTGGCCTACGACCCGTACAACTTCCACGTCTGCAACGGCAGCACGGTCTGGAAGAGCCCGGCGACCACGGTCGGCGGCTTCTACCGCTGGCTCGACGAGCACGGCATCGGGGCCGGCAAGCCGCGGATGCTGGCCGAGTTCGGCACCAACTTCGACGCCGACGACCCCGGTGCGAAGCGCCGCTGGTTCGAGGAGTTCCCGGCGGCCCTGAAGGCCCACCCGAAGATCAAGGCGGCGATCTACTTCAACTCGCCGGGTATGACCAAGACCACGAAGTCCTGCAACATGACGATGAACCACGACGCGGCGTCACTGGCCGGGTTCACCGCCGCCGGGCGCGACAGCTACCTGCGGCAACCGACCGGAGGGGCCCGCTGACCTGAGGTTTCCGTCTGGCGACAGGCGGTGACGGTCGAGGTCGGACATCCGACTCCGTCCATTGCTGTCGCCTTGCGGATTCACTGACCGCCCAATCGGCGGATGCCGCCCCCGGGATGGACGAGAGACGCTACCGGCGATCTCATCCATCTTGGAGGCGCAGCGTGCCCAAACTCTCCCTTTTGCGGCGTTCCGCCGGACGACACCGCGCCTGGGCCGGGGCGGTCGCGGTGGCGACGGTCGCGGCCGTGCTGGCCGTACCCACCGCCACGTCCGCGGCGGTGGTGCCGGTACCCGAGCCGGCCACCCTGGTCTCGACGAATCCCGCCGACACCACGCCGCACGCCCGAAACGGCGAGAGCCGGGCCTTCGCCCAGGTCGGCGACATGGTGTACGTCGGTGGCAGCTTCACCCAGCTCCGGCAGACGGCGGCCGATCCGTGGATCAGTCGGCCCTACCTGTTCGCGTACGACCGCACCACCGGGACGATCTCGACGACCTTCCTGCCGGTGCTCGACGGCGCGGTCAACGCCCTGATCGCGGGTCCGGGCGGCACGCTGATCGTCGGCGGCGTCTTCAAGAACGTCAACGGGGTGTCCCGCAAGAACCTGGTGGCCCTCGACCCGGCCACCGGCGCGATCGTCGACGGCTGGGAGGGTCGCTCCGACGGCGGAACCGTGCGTGACCTCGTGCTGCACGGCAACTGGCTCTACGTGGCGGGTGCCTTCAACTGGCTCAACGGCACCGCGCACGCCGGGCTCGGCCGGCTGAACGCCACCACCGGCGCCATCGACCCGACGTTCGACATCAACGCGACGGTCGGCCGGCACACCACCACGTCGTACGTCTGGACCATCGACGTCTCGCCCGACGGCGCCACGCTCGCCGTCGGCGGCAACTTCACGTTCGTCAACGACCTGCCCCGCAACCAGATCGCCCTGGTCGACCTCACCGGCACCCCCGAGGTGCTGGACTGGAGCAGCGAGAAGTTCGTCGCCCCGTGCGCCAGCCCCGCGACCTTCGTGCACTACGTGCAGGACATCCGCTTCGGCGCCGACAGCAGCTGGTTCGTCGTCGGCACCAACGGTGGCTCGGGCTGGCCGGCCGCCTACTGCGACGCGCTGGTGCGCTTCGAGACCGCCGCCCGGGGGCCCGGCCAGCTCGCCACCTGGATCAACTTCACCGGCAACGACACCATCACCTCGGTCGAGGTGGCCGACAACGTGATCTACCTCGGCGGGCACTTCCGGTGGCTGAACAACCCCAACGCCAGCGACAAGGCCGGCAAGGGTGCGATCGACCGGCTCGGTGTCGCCGCGGTCACCCCGGCCACCGGCATGCCGGTCAACTGGAACCCGCGCCGCAGCGGCAGCGCCTCGATGCCGGCGGGTACGGCGGCCTGGGGCTCCTCCGTGCCGGTGCTCTGGCGCGGCACCGACGGCCTGTACTTCGGGCACAACTCCGACGGCATGGGCGAGGAGTACCACGGCCGGCTCGGTATGTTCCCGCTCGCCGGCGGGCGCAGCATCACCCCGAAGAACGCCCCGACGGCGGCCAGCGGCCACCTGTACCTGAAGACCGCCGAGGGCGAGCTGACCAAGGTGCCGTTCGACGGTACGGCCCTCGGTACGCCGACGACCGACGCCCAGCCCGCGTACACCGGCGCCGGGGCGACCTGGCGGGTGGACGACCGGATCTACTGGTCGCACCTGGTGGCCGAGACCCCCACCGGAAGCCGGATCGACGTGTCGCTGTTCAACGGCACCACCGTGGGTGGGTCGTGGGAGGCGTCCGGGTACAACGACTGGTACAACCCGGCGCTGCTGACCGGCGGCTTCTACCTCGACGGCCGGCTCTACTACACCCGCTCCGGGGCGAACGGCCTCTACTACCGCTACTTCGAGATCGACGGCAACTACCTGGGTGCCACCGAGTTCTCGCTGCCGACGACCGGGGTCACCTGGTCGGCCGTGCGCGGCATGGCCTGGGTGGACGGCAAGATCGTCTACGGTGCCACCGACGGTACGCTACGCAGCGTGCCGTTCGATCCGACGGCGGCGCCGTCGGTGGTGGTCGACGGCGCGGACGCGACGGTGCTGGCCCCGGCGACGCCGGCGCTCACCTGGTCCACCCCGTCGATGTTCTTCTCCGTACAGTGACGGTCGACCGTTCGTAACGGAACACCGGTAGATTGTTCACGTTGGGCCGGCGGCGGATCCACTGTCGCCGGCCCCACGACGTGGGGAGGATCGTTGGTCGGCATCCGCCGTTCGCTCGCGGTCCGGGCCGTCTTCGCGGTGAAGCGGCGCTGGTACCAGCTTCGCTACCCGCGGCTGAGCCTCGGCCGGGGCGTGGAGATCCGGGGCCGGATCCGGCTGCGCCGCGGCGTGCGCGTCAGCATCGGTGACCGCACCCGGATCAACAAGCTGGTCCGCTTCGCCGGGCCGGGCGAGGTCCGGGTGGGTGCCGACTGCCTGCTCAACGCCACCTGGATCGGCACCTGGACCTCGGTCACGGTCGGTGATCGATGTCTGCTGTCGGACTGCGAACTGCTCGACAACGACTTCCACAACCTGCCCCCCGCGCAGCGGCACGACGCGCCGACCCCGGCGACCCGGGCACCCATCACCGTCGAGGACAATGTCTGGATCGGGGCGCACGCGCTGGTCATGAAGGGTGTGCGGATCGGCCGGGACAGCGTCGTGGGTGCCGCGACGGTGGTCCGGTCGGACGTGCCCCCCGGTGTCGTGGTCGTCGGCAATCCCCAACAGACAGTGAAGAAGTTCCATGACTGATGCTGCCCCCGGTCCCTGGGCCCCCGACGGTCCCGCCGGCCCGCCGGCCACCCGTACCGTGACGTTCACCGACCTGCTCCGGGTGCCACTGCACCGGATCCGGCTCATCGGCGCGGTCGCCGCGGTGGGCCTCCTCGGCGCCCTCGGCTACGTGCTGGTGGTGCCGGCGGCGGTGACGGCCAGCGCGGTCGTGGCGATCCGCCCGGTGGTGACCGATGCGTTCACCCCCAGCGGCGCCGCCGCCGACCGGGCGGTGAACATGAACGTGGAGACCGGCATCGCCACCGGCACCGACGTGGTGCGTCGCCTGGTGGACGCCTTCGGGAAGGATCAGCGCGAGATCCGCGACGCCCTGGAGGTCGAGGTGCCGACCGGCGGGCAGATCCTGCGTTTCCTCTACCGGTCGGACGACGCCGAACGCGCCGTCGAGGGGGCGAACCTGGCCGCGCGGAGCTACCTCGACGTCCGGCGCGCCATGTACGAGAAGCAGCGCGAGGAGATGCTGCGTTCCTACGACGAGAGCATCAGCAAGGTGGTGGCCCAGCAGACCGCCGTGCAGAAGCGGATCAACAGCGCCCGGAACTCCGGCACCGCCGCCGACGCCGCCGTCGCCGAACTGGGCGGCATCAACAACCAGCTCACCCAGCTCAACGCCGCGCGGACCGAGATCGCCGCGGTCGACGTCAGCCCCGGCTGGATCACCCAGACCGCCGACCGCAACCTCGCCGCCTCCGCCGGCAACACCCCCCTGCTGATCGCCGCGGGGCTGCTCGGGGGCGCGCTCGTCGGCCTGGTGCTGGCCTTCGTCTGGGAGTCGATGGACCGGCGGGTCCGGTCGGTCACCGACGGTCGGGACGCCACCGGTCTGCCACTGCTCGGCACGGTCCGCTACCGCCGGTTCCGGGGGCGCGGGGCCGTGGACGCCGACGTGCGGTACGTCGCCATGGCCGTGGCGGAACGGGTGCGCCAGCCCGCCCGGGTGTCGGTGCTGACCGCCCGCGAGGACGCCACCGTGGTCACCGCCGGGCTCGCGGTGGCCCTGGCGGTGGCCGGCCGCGAGGTGTTCGTGGCCGACGACAGCGGTCGGGTCGACCAGCTGCGCGCCCAGGTCGTCGCCGACCGCGACCGGCTGCCGGCCAGCGTCGACCCCACCCGGCCGACGGTGCCGAAGCCCCGCGTGGCCGAGGGGCCGGCGGCTGCCGAAGGTGGCGAGGCACCGCGCAGGCCGTCCCCGCACCCGGTGCCCCGGCCCGCCCCCGAGGTGGACACCACGGTCGCGTTGCCCCGACCGTCCGGTGACCCGGACGCCACCATCACGCTGCCCCGGGTGAAGTCGGGCGCGTCCAGCGGGAACGGCCGCGTCGCCCAGGTCGCCGGCGCGGTCGCCGTGGGGGTCGGCAGCGTCCGCTTCGGCACCTGGCGGGAGGGCGCCGACCACAAGCTGGTGCTGTACAACGCCCCACCCGCCGAGGCCGACGAGCGGGGCGTGGCGATGGCCCGGCAGGGCACCGCCGTGGTGGTGGTGGAACGCGACCGGACCCGCCAGGGCGACCTGCGTCGCCTCGCCGAGCGGCTGCGCGCCGCCGGCGTCAACCCGTTGGGCTTCGTGCTGACCCGCGCGGGCAAGGGCTGATCGGTGCCCGCGACCCGCGCGCCGGCCACCACCGAACCGGCCGGTCCCGCACCGCCCGCCCCGCCCGCACCCCCGCCCCCGCCCCGCCTGCCGTTGTGGCCGCTGGTCCTGATGTTCGGGCTGGTGCCGCTGTGGTGGCTGGCCGGGGCGTTCTACCTGGGCTGGCCGCTGCTCGGCGCGTTGCTGTTCGCGCTGCTGGTCGTCCGGGGCCGGGTGCCGCTGCCGCCGGCCGCGGGGATCTGGCTGCTGTTCCTGGCGGTCGTGATGGTCAGCGCCACCCAGTTGGGGTCCGCGGCCTCGCTGCTCACCTTCGCGCTGCGGCTGGCGTTCTACCTGACCGCGATCGTGGTCGGTGTCTACGTCTGGACGGTGGCCCGGGAGCGCCCCGACCAGGTCACGGTGCTGCTGCCGCTGTGCGCCTTCTGGCTCGGACTGGTCGTGCTGGGTTGGCTGGGCGTGCTGGTTCCCCGCTTCGCGTTGACCACCCCGGTGGAGGTGCTGCTGCCCGGCGGGGTGGCCAACACCCCGTTCATCCGGGACATGGTCCACCTCACCACCGCCGAGTACAGCGAACGCTCGCTGAACCCGATCTACCGCCCGGCCGCGCCGTTCGCGTACACGAACAACTACGGCAGCGCGTACGCGATGACTCTGCCCTGCGTGGTGGCCTTCACCATGCTGCGCCGCAGCGGTCCGCTGCGCCTGGCGCTGCTGGTGTCGCTGCCGCTGTCGTTGCCTCCGGCGTTCCTCACCCTCAACCGGGCGATGTTCCTCAGCCTCGGCGCGGGGCTGGCGGTGCTCGGCGTGCGGGCGGCACTGCGCGGCAACGTGCGGGTCGCCGCGTCCATCGTCGGGGTGGTGGTGCTCGGCGGTCTGGCCACCCTGTTCATCCCGATCACCGAGCTGATCGGCAACCGGGTCGAGTCCAGCGACACGAACACCGACCGGCTCTCCCTCTACGCGGAGGTGCTGCGTCGCGTGCAGGATTCGCCCTGGCTCGGCTACGGGGCGCCGGTCAACGTCGACACCGTCACCGCCCAGGCACCCATCGGCACGCAGGGGCAGCTGTGGATGGTGCTGTTCAGTCACGGCGTACCCGCTCTGCTGTGCTTCCTCGGCTGGTTCGTCGCCGCCGCGTTCGTCTGTGCCCGGGCGACCTCGGCCGCCGGTCAGTGGCTGTCGGTGGTGCCGGTGATCTGCCTGGTGCAGATCCCGTTCTACGGGATGGCAAACCAGAACCTCGCGGTCGCGTTCTTCGCGGTCTGCTTCGCCATGGCGCTCACCGAACGCGAGACCCGGCTGCGGGCCACCGCCCGGCCGAGGACGGCGGTGCCAGCGTGACCGCCGCCACCCGCCCGCCGGCCGGGGACGGCCCGCCCACCGCGCCGCCCGTGGGCCCGCCCGACGACGGCGCGGCCGAGACCCGGCGCAGCGCCCGCAGCGGCGTCGCCGGGCTGGTCGGCGCGGCCACCAGCGGCCTGTTCGGGTTCGTCCTGGCCGTCGTCATCACCCGTGGCTACGGCGCAGCCGGATCGGGTGCCTTCTTCGCCGCGATCGGGGTGGTCACCGTCGCCGCGGCGGTCTGCACCCTGGGCGCGGAGACCGGACTGATGTGGGCGCTGCCGAGACGCCGCTCCGGCGCGGACGGCGACGCCGCCCGCATCCTGCCGGTCGCCCTGCTGCCGCCGCTGCTCGCGGCGGTGGCGGTGGCCGTGACCGGTGCGCTCGTCGCGGACTCCGTCGCGCCGGACCTGCTGGGTGGGGCGGGAACGGCCGGCGGGCCGCTGCTCGCGGTCACCTTCGCCGCCGTGCCGGCGGTGGTCGCGATGAACCTGCTGCTGGCGGCGCTGCGCTGCGTGCGGCCCATCCGGGCGTACGTGGCGGTGCAGTTCTTCCTGCTGCCGGTGGCCCGGCCGTTGCTGGTCGGCGCGGCGGTGCTCACCGGCGCGGGCTTGCTGACCGGCATGACCGGCTGGCTGGTGCCGGCCGCCGTCGCGCTGCTGGTCTGCCTCGGCCTGGTCGCCGGGCCGCTGGGCCTCGGCGCGGGGGCCCGGCTGCGGCCGGAACGGGCCGACTGGCCGGCGTTCTGGCGGTTCGCTCTGCCCCGCGCCGCCTCGGCGGCCATCGACGCCGGCAGCATGTGGGTGGGGGTGCTGCTCACCTCGGCGCTCGCCGGCCCCGACGACGCCGGCGTGTTCGGTGCGGTGGGCCGCTACATCCTCGCCGGCCAGCTAGCCATGCAGGGGCTTCGGGTGGCGGTGTCGCCGCAGCTGTCCCGCCTGCTCGGCCGGGGTGAGCGGGCCGCCGCGGCGGCGGTGCACCGGCAGCTCACCACCTGGGGGCTGGTGCTGTCGTGGCCGGTCTACCTGCTGCTGGCGGTGTTCGGGCCGGCGTTCCTGGAGCTGTTCGGCCCGGAGTTCTCCGCCGGGGCGGGCGCGATGACGGTGCTGGCGCTGGCGATGCTCGTCAACACCGGGGTCGGTAACGTGCAGAGCCTGCTGCTGATGGGTGGGCGCAGCGGGCTGCACCTGGCCGGGGCGTCGGCCGGGCTGCTGGTCACCGTGTCCCTCGGGCTGTGGCTGATTCCCGCCCACGGCGCGACCGGCGCGGCGCTGGCCTGGGCGGCCGGCATCGCCACCGAGAACCTCACCGCGTTCGGCTGTGCCCGGGTCGTGGTGGGCCAGCCGTTGCTCGACGCGGCGCTGGCGCGGGCCGCCGCGGCCACCGTCGCCGGGGTGGGCACGGCGGCCACGGCCGGGCTGCTGGCCTCCGGCCGGGGCATCGCCGGCCTGGCGGTGGCGCTGGGCGTGCTCGCCGCCGGCTGCGTCGGCTTGTTGACGTTGGCCCGGGTGCGGCGCGGCATCCGGGTGACCATGATGCAGATCCGTGGGCGCGGCCCCGGTGGCCTAGCCGCCGACCGGGCCCACGACAGTCGATGAAGGGCAGGTGAGGTCGTCGTGCCGTCCATCCGGGACCGGGTGAAGCAGCTCGTACCGACCCAGGTGACCAACCGGGTGAAGGAGAGCCTCGTCGACTACGGGGTGCGCACCAGCGACCGCCGGCCGGTGCCGGACTTCCTCATCATCGGCACCAAGCGGGGCGGCACCACGTCGCTGTGGAACTACCTGATCCAGCATCCGCTGGTGCCGCGCCTGTTCCCGGCCTGGAACACCAAGGCCTCCCACTACTTCGAGGAGAACTGGGGGCGGGGCGAGGCGTGGTACCGCTCGCACTTCCCGACGCAGCGCCAGCGGGCGGCGCTGGAGAGCCGGCACGGCGGCGCGACGCGGGTCGGCGAGGCGGCCCCGTTGTACATGTTCCACCCGTTGGCGGCACAGCGGGTCTCGGCGCTGATGCCCTCGGTGAAGCTGATCGTGCTGCTGCGCGACCCGGTCGAGAGGGCGTACTCGCACTGGAAGGAGCGGCGCACCAACGGGGTCGAGCCGCTGGACTTCGCTGCCGCCCTGGCCGCCGAGCCGGAGCGTACGGCCGGCGAACGGGAGCGGTTGATCGCCGAGCCGGAGTACTTCAGCGAGGCGTACGACTGGTACACCTACCGGGCCCGGGGGCGTTACCTGGAGCACCTGGAGCCGTGGCTGGAGCGTTTCGACCGGTCCCAGATCCTGTTCCTGCCCAGCGAGGAGCTGTACCGCGACGCGCGGGCCACCTACCAGCGCACCCTGGACTTCCTCGGCCTGCCCCCGCACGACCTGCCCGACTTCAAGGTCTACAACGACCGGCGCTCCGCGCCGCTGGAGCCCCAGTTGCGCGCCGAGCTGACCGGGTACTACCGGCCCTACAACGACGCGCTGCGGCAGCGGCTGGGCATGGACCTCGACTGGCCGGACCGGGCGGCGTGACGGCGGCAGCCACCACGTCGACCGATCCCCGGTCGCGGGCCGACGGGCTGGGCTGGGTGACGCGGGCGGTCTTCGGCGACGAGCGGATCACGTTGACGGTGGGCGGGCCCCCGCCGGCCGGCCACACCGCCGTGGCCCGGTACGCGGTGGTCCCGTCGCTGGACCGGGCACGGTTCCTGCTGCCGCTCGGCGCACCCCGGGTCACCGCGGCGGCCCTGCTGGCGTACAACGCGCTGCGCCCGGCGAAGGTGCGCGCGATGCGGGCGGTGCTCGGCGGGGCGGCCCGGGTCGGCCTGGTCGACCTGGCGCCGTTTCCGACCCTGACGGTGTCGCTGCCCGCCGGGGTGCCGGCCGCCGACGCCCTGCTGGCGGGCCGGCTCGCGGCGCGGCTCGCCGCCGGGCCGCTGCACGCCGCCTGCGGGGTGCGCCCGCCGGACCCGAACCACAAGCCGACCCTGCAACTGTTCGACGCGACCGGCCGCCCGCGCGGCTACGCCAAGATCGGCTGGAACGACGCCACCCGCGCCCTGGTGACCGCCGAGGCCGCGGCGCTGCGCGAGCTGCCCGGGGTGTCCGGGGTGGCCGACCATCCCGTCGCGCCCCGGCTGCTCGCGGAGGTCGTGGAGCGGGACCGGGCGGTGGCGGTGGTGGAGCCGCTGCCGCCGACGGTGCGCGGAGTGCCGGTCACCGAACCGCCCGACACCGGGGCGCTGCTCGCGGTGGCCCGCCGGGGCCGGCCGCCGGCGCCGGCCCGGCCGCTCGCCGGGTCGCCGTTCCTGGCCCGGCTGGCCGCCGAGGCGCAGCGCGCCGCCGATCCCGCGAGGGCGCAGCAGGGTGGCGGGGCCGACTCCGCCGGAAGGCAGCAGGATGGCGGGGCCGACTCCGCCGGAAGGCAGGACGGTGGCGCCGCCGACTCCGCCGGGGCGCAGCGCGATGACGGAGCCGGCGCCGCCGGGGCCCGGGTGGTCGCCGCCGTGGCAGCGTTGGCGCGACGGCACGGCGCAACGGCCGTGGAGTTCGGACACTGGCACGGCGACTGGGTGCCGTGGAACCTCGGCCGGCACGCGGGCCGGCTGGTCGCCTGGGACTGGGAACACAGCGGGCCGGACGTGCCGGTGGGCTTCGACCTGGCGCACGACGCGTTCCAGCGGTCCCTGGTGCTGCGCGGCGAACCGGCCGCCACGGCGGCGGGGGCGGCGGACGCCCAACTCGCCCGGCTCGGTGGCCGGCTGGGGCTCGACGAGGCCGCGTGCCGACTGGTGGTCGACGCGTACCTGGTCGAGATGTGGCTGCGGACGTGGCGGCTGGCCGCCGCGGGTGCCGGCTGGAATCCCGCCCTGCATCCCGCCCTGTTGGACGTCGTCGAGAAACGACATAACGGGTGAGGCATCCCGGCGCGGGGCGACCCGCTGCCGGAGAGTGACGACAGATCTGCTGGTCGTGACGGGCGTCGATGGATGGCGGCCGCGCGGCGCACCTACCCGCCACGAACGGAGCTCGACCCGCCGGCCGGTCACCAGTGTCCACCGGCCGGGGAACGTGTGGTCTGCTGCTGCGTGGCACCGACCTGAAGGCCAAGCGAACGTGGGGAGTCGCGTGGACGTGAACAACGAGCAACCCGGGGACCGTCCGGTCCTGCTGCTGGTCGGGTCCAGTGGTGGGCACCTGGCCCAACTGCTGGCGCTGCGGCCCTGGTACGAGAGGCATCCGCGCTGCTGGGTCACCTTCGACACCCCGGAGGCGGTGTCGCTGCTGGCCGGCGAGGAACTGGTTCCGGCACACCACCCGACCACCCGAAACGTGCCGAACCTGCTGCGCAACGCGGTGCTGGCCTGGCGGGTGCTGCGCCGGCGCCGGATCGCCGCGGTGGTCACCACCGGCGCGGGAGTCGCGGTGCCCTTCGTCGTGCTGGCCCGGCTGCGCGGCGTCCCGACCGTCTACATCGAGGTCTACGACCGCATCGACACTCCCACGCTGACCGCCCGACTCTGCCGGCCGTTCCTGTCCGCGATGCTCGTGCAGTGGGAGGAACAGCGTCGCCAGTACCCGGAGGCGACCGTCGTGGGGACGCTGCTGTGAACGGCGAGGCCACGACCCGGCGCGAGGCCCACGCCGCCGGGCAGCCGCCGCGCCTGCCGGCCCAGCGGGGCCCCGACGGAGTGACCCGCACCAGCGTCCTGGTCGCCGTCGGCACCGACAAGCACCCCTTCGTCCGACTCGTCGACTGGCTCGGCGGCTGGCATCCGACGGTCGCCGACCGGGTGGCGCTCACCGTGCAGCACGGCCACACCCCGGCCCCCGGCCTGCCCGGTGCGGTGCCCTTCCTCGGCCACGACGAACTCCAGTCGGCGATGGCGGGTGCCGATCTGGTGGTCTGCCACGGCGGCCCGGCCACCATCCTGGAGGCCCGCCGGCACGGCCGCCTGCCCATCGTGGTCCCGCGCGACCCGGCGCACGGCGAGCATGTCGACGACCACCAGCAGTTGTTCGCCCGCCGTCTCGGCGAGGCCGGCATGGTGGCGCTCTGCGAGACCAGGCAGGCGCTGCTGGACACCCTCGCCACCGCGCTGGCCGACCCGGCCCGGTTCGACGTGACCGTCGACGCCGCCACCGAGGCGGGCCGGCACGCGGCGGTGCGCCGGGTGGGCACGATCGTGGAGGAACTGGTGGCCGCCGCCGAGTCGCGGCGCCGTCGACCCTGGTGGCGGGCGCGGGCCGGCCGGAACGGAGAGCACAGCCGATGACGACCTTCCCCAGCGTGAGCGCCGTGGTGCCCACCCGGGACCGCCCCGAACTGCTGCGGGCGGCGGTCCGGGCGATCGTCGGCCAGGACTATCCGGGCGAGGTCGAGGTGGTCGTCGTGTACGACCAGTCCGAGCCGGACGACTCCGTCGCGGAGCTGTCCGCGCCGGGACGGCCGGTGCGGGTCGTGCGCAACACCCGCACCCCCGGCCTGGCCGGGGCCCGCAACTCGGGGGTCCTGGCGGCGACGGGTGAACTGGTGGCCTTCTGCGACGACGACGACGAGTGGCTGCCCGGCAAGCTGCGCGCCCAGGCCGGAGCGCTCGCCGCCGCCCCCGGTGCGCAGTTCGTCAGCTGCGGCATCCGGGTCAGCTACGACGGGCACACCGTCGAGCGGGTGCTGACGCGCGCCTCGATCAGCCTGGCCGACCTGCTGCGCGACCGGATGACCGAGCTGCACCCGTCGACGTTCCTGATCCGGGCCGCCGCGCTGCGGGACGGCTTCGGGCTGGTCGACGAGGAGATTCCCGGCAGCTACGCGGAGGACTACGAGTTCCTCCTGCGGGCCGCCCGCAGCGCCCCACTGGTCAACCTGGCCACCCCGTACGTGCTGGTGCGGTGGCACAAGCGGTCGTACTTCGCGCAGCGGTGGGACACCATCTCCGAGGCGTTGCAGTGGTTGTTGGAGCGCTATCCGGAGTTCGTCACCCAGCCGGCGGGGGAGGCCCGGGTCGCCGGCCAGATCGCGTTCGCCCGAGCCGCCTCGGGGGACCGCCGGGGCGCGGTGCGGTGGGCGCGGCGCACCATCCGGCGCAATCCCCGCGAACCCCGCGCGTACCTGGCACTGGCGGTCGCCGGGCGGGTCGTCCGGGCCGACGCGGTGCTGCGCACCCTGCACAAGCGGGGCCGCGGCATCTGACGGCGGCGCACGACTGCGACGCCGCGGCTGGCCGCCGGCCGGCACACCCCGGCCGGGGCCAGCGTGGACTGTCCGCCCCGCCGACCGGAACGACCCCGGTCGGCGGGGCTGCCCCGGGGATCACTCCCGCACGGTCCCGTCCGGTCCGGTTTCGCCCGGTCCGGTTTCGCCCGGTCCGGTTTCGCCCGGTCCGGTCCCGTCCGGTTCGGTCCCGTCCGGTTCGGTCCCGTCCGGTCCGGTCATGCGTCGCTCGCGCCGTTCGGCGGACGCCTGTCGCAGCCGCTCGTACCAGGCCGGCGTGGTGACGGGGTCGAAGATCCGCGCGATCGCGATGTCGGTGGAGGAGTGCGCGAGAATCGACAGCACGATCGTCAACGCCACCAGGTGGAAGATGGCATCCGCAGCGGGGATGCCGGCTTGGAGCACGAGCAGTCCGTAGACGACCGAGGCGAATCCCTTCGGCCCGAACCACATGGCGGCGAACTGCTCGGTGCGGCTCAGCCGGGAGCCGAGGAAGGACACCGCGAGCGCGGCCGGCCGCGCCAGCACGATGGCCAGCACGGCGAAGACCCAGCCGGGCCAGGAGATCTCCCCGAGGAACTCGACCGAGATCAGTGCGCCGAAGACCAGCAGCGCCGCCAGCTTGAACAGCTCCGCCAGCACCTCGCCGAAGTGCGCGAAGCTCTCCCGCTGCCGCTCGCCGAAGGTCGCCACCGTGACGCCCGCGGCGAACGCGGCCAGGAACAGGTTGGCGTGGGTCACCTGGCCCAGCGCGAGGACGAGCAGCCCGATCGCGACCCCGTTCAAGGGCTCGTACTGGGTGGAGGCGGAGAAGAAGCGGCTCCGTTCCAGCCGCAGCGCCAGCCAGGGGACCGCCACCCCGATGACGACTCCGAGCAGCAGCTCCGTCCCGAGCTCGTCGAGGTGCAGGTCGTCCGAGCCGGCGGCGACCGCGAGGAACAGGATGACGAACGGCAGGGCCAGACCGTCGTTGATGCCGGACTCGACGTTGAGCAGGTGCCGCAACCGGGCGGGCACCCGCTCGTTGCCTACCAGTGCGGCGGCGAAGACCGGGTCGGTGGGGGCGAGGATCGCGCCCAGTAGAAAGGCCTCCGGCCAGTCCAGACCCGCCACGAAGTGACCCAGCCCCGCGGTGATCAGCAGGGTCAGCGGGAGCCCCCAGCCGAGCGCCCGACCGGGTAGCCGCCAGGCCGTGCGCAGGTCCGACCACCCGACCCGCATCCCGTCGGTGAACAACACGGTGAACAGGGCCAACTCGGCAAGTGTCGCCACGATGGGGGCGTCGGCGGTGACGTCCAGCACGCCGGTGGTCTCCGGGCCGAGCACGAAGCCGGCCGCCAGGAACACCACCGCTGTCGACAGGACCGTCCGGTGGGCGAGGCTGGACAGCAGCACGGCGACCAGCAGCACCGCCGCAAACGCGAAGAGCAACACTCCGACTCCCGGACTTCGTGATCACCGGCCCGGCTGCCCGGCGATCCCGCCAGTGCGCCGCGCCTGATCGTACGGCCGCCACCGCCCGATCGCCTGTCGACGCTGCTGCGCCGACCGGCTCCGCGTCCGCAGGGCGGGACGGCGCGGGCACCGCGCGGTGGCGGCCACCGGACGTGACAGACTGAGCGCTGTGTTGCGCTGGCTGACTGCAGGTGAATCGCACGGTCCCGCCCTCGTTGCCCTGTTGGAGGGGGTTCCCGCCGGGGTGGAGGTGACCTCCGCCGACATCGCCGGGGAGCTGGCCCGCCGTCGCCTCGGCTACGGCCGGGGCGCCCGGATGGCCTTCGAGCAGGACGAGGTCGAGTTCATCGGCGGCCTTCGGCACGGGGTGACCCTGGGCAGCCCGGTCGCGATCCGGGTGGGCAACTCGGAGTGGCCGAAGTGGCAGACCGTGATGGCCGCCGACCCGGTCGACGCCGACGAGCTGGCCGGGCAGGCGCGCAACGCCCCGCTGACCCGCCCCCGGCCCGGCCACGCCGACCTGGCCGGCATGCAGAAGTACGGCCACACCGACGCCCGGCCGATCCTGGAACGGGCCAGCGCCCGGGAGACCGCGGCCCGGGTGGCCGTCGGCACCGTCGCCAAGGCGCTGGTGAAGCAGGCGCTGGGCATCGAGATCGTCTCGCACGTCGTCGAGCTGGGGCCGGTGGCCGCGAAGCCGGGGCTGCGACCCGTGCCGGGCGACGCCGAGCGCATCGACGCCGACCCGCTGCGCTGCCTCGACCCCGAGGCCAGCGCCCGGATGGTCGCGGAGGTCGACGCCGCGAAGAAGGCCGCCGACACCCTCGGCGGCGTGGTCGAGGTGCTGGCGTACGGGGTGCCGCCGGGCCTGGGCAGCCACGTGCAGTGGGACCGCAAGCTCGACGCCCGGTTGGCGACCGCGCTGATGTCGATCCAGGCGATCAAGGGGGTGGAGATCGGCGACGGCTGGCAGCAGGCCCGCTCCCGTGGTTCGGAGGCGCACGACGAGATCGTGCCCACCGCCACCGGCGTCCGGCGGATCACCGACCGGGCCGGTGGGCTGGAGGGCGGCATCACCACCGGTGAGCCGCTGCGGGTGAAGGCCGCCATGAAGCCGATCTCGTCGCTGAACCGGGCCCTGTCGACCGTGGACGTGACCACCGGAGAGCCGGCCACCGCGATCAACCAGCGCTCCGACGTGTGTGCGGTGCCCGCCGCAGCCGTCGTCGCCGAGGCGATGGTGGCGCTGGTGCTGGCCGAGGCGGCCACCGAGAAGTTCGGCGGCGACTCGGTCGCCGAGATCCGGCGCAACCTCGCCGGTTACCTCGACGCCCTGGTGATCCGGTGACCGCACCGACCCGCCCGGTCTGTGTGCTGGTCGGCGCACCCGGCTCGGGCAAGACCACCGTCGGGCAGGCCGTCGCCGCCACGCTCGGCGTCGAGTTCCGCGACACCGACGCCGACATCGAGCGTCTCGCCGGCAAGCCGATCCCGGAGATCTTCGTCGACGAGGGCGAGGAACACTTCCGTACGCTCGAACGGGCGGCCGTGGCGGCGGCGCTGGCCTCCTGCCCGGGGGTGCTCGCCCTCGGCGGCGGCGCGGTGCTCGCCGAGGACAACCGCGCCGTGCTGATCGGGCACCGGGTGGTGCACCTGTCCGTCGAGTTGCCCGACGCGGTGAAGCGGATCGGCCTGGGGGCCGGCCGGCCGCTGCTGGCGATCAATCCGCGCGCCACGCTGAAACACCTGCTGGACCAGCGTCGCCCGTTGTACGCGGAAGTGGCCACGGCCACTGTCGTGACCGACGGGCGGACGACGGAGGAGGTCGCCGCCGAGGTCGTCACCCTGCTCGGCCACTGAGGTCGGCCCGGTGGCCGGGCCGCGGCCGGTGCCCGGCGGTGCGCGTTGCCGCCGGCCGTCGGGGCCCCGGGCGCCAGCCGGCCAGGAGGGCGAGGGCGAGCAGGATCTCGGCCAGGTCGCCGCCGTAGTACATCACCGTGGCCCCGGCACGCAGCTGCTCCGGCGGGGCGGGGACGTCGACCAGCAGGCCCGCGTACAGCAGTTGGGCGAGGGACGCGTGGGCGACCACCGCCGCCCCGAGCACCACCAGCCGCACCGGCACCCGGGGGCGGTGCGGGCCGGGATCCGGGCCGGCCATCGACCAGGTGAAGAGGCATCCGCTGACCAGGAAGTGCAGGTGGACCAGGTCGTGGAGCAGCGGGTCGACTAGGGTGGCCCGGTACAGCGGGGTGAGGTGGAGCAACCAGAGCCCGCCGGCGGTGAGCAGCAGCCCGGTGACCGGATGGGTGAGCGGCCGCAGGGCCGGGTGCCGCAGCACGTGGACCGCCGCCCGCCCGGCCCGCCGGTCGACCGTGCGTAGGGCCAGCGTGCCGGGTGCACCGAGGACCAGCCCGAGGGGGGCCAGCATGCCGAGCAGGAGATGCTGCCACATGTGCCCGACGAAGTCGTCGGCCGGCAGGATCAGCGCCGTGGCGAGCAGGGCACACCCGGCGGCGAAGGCCGCCGTTCGCCAGTGGCTCCAACCGGCTCCGTCCCGGCCGCGTTGGCGCAGCGCGGCGGCCAGGTAGACCCAGCAGGCCGCCAGGGGCACGAGCAGCGCCGGCCCGACGGTCGCGTGACCGGCGTGGTGCCCGGCGACCAGCGCGGTGTTCACCGGTCCGTGGTCGGCGTGGTTGCCTGCTCGTCGGCCGCGCAGAGGTCCACGGCGCGGGCCCGGCGCTGCACGAGCCAACCCACGACGATGAACACCACGCCGAGGGCGAGGAAGCCGAGGTCCCACCAGAGCTGGTCGGGCCCGGCACGGACGTGGTGGATGGCCAGGACGTGGTGGTCGACGACGCCCTCCACCAGGTTGAACAGCCCCCAGCCGATCAACGCCCAGCCCCACAGCATCGGCGAGCGCCAGAGCCGGCCCCGGGACCGGGTCACCCGGGAGTAGAGCAGGGCCAGCCCGGTCAGCACCGCCACCCAGGTGACCACGTGGAAGATGCCGTCCCAGAGCGTGTTCATCTCCAGCCCCGCGACGGTGTCGACCGGGTAGTCACGGACTCCGATGTTGTCGCTGTCGGTGCTGCTGAGCAGGTGGTGCCACTGCAACACCTGGTGCAGCACGATCCCGTCGACGAATCCGCCGAGGCCGACGCCGAGGATGGTGGCGGGCAGCCGGATGTCCGCGCCGTCGATGGTTCCTTCCGCCATGGGCGGACCTCCAGATCCCGTCAGCTGCGCACGATCCCGTCGGTCGGGCGGAGTTCTCGTGCCCGGGCTGTCGAGGGTTAAACCGCGCGTTCCACCGAGTGGTCACGCGGAGTGGGTGGACCGGGTCGGGTGCGGTTGCTGGACTAGGCTGCCGGCGATGGACGAGACGACCCGGATCCCGGTCGGCGGTGAGCGGCCGTACGACGTGCTGGTGGGACGCGACCTGCTGGGCAACCTGCCCGGGCTGCTGCCCGGCGCGGCGCGGGTGGCGGTGCTGCACGCGCCCCCGCTGGCGGCGCTGGCCGGTGCCGTGGCCGAGCGGCTGCGTGCGGGTGGCATGACGCCGCTGCCGGTCGAGGTGCCGGACGCCGAGGGCGGAAAGCACGCCGACGTGGCGGCCCGCTGCTGGGACCGACTCGGGGAGGCGGGCTTCACGCGTACCGACGCGGTGGTCGGTGTGGGCGGCGGCGCGGTCACCGACCTGGCCGGCTTCGTCGCGGCCTGCTGGTTGCGCGGGGTGCGCTGGGTGCCGGTGGCCACCTCGCTGCTGGGCATGGTCGACGCCGCGGTCGGCGGCAAGACGGGCATCAACACCGCCGTCGGCAAGAACCTGGTCGGGGCCTTCCACCCGCCGGTCGGTGTGCTGGCCGACCTGTCGACGCTGGACAGCCTGCCCCGGGCCGACCTGGCCGCCGGGATGGCCGAGGTCGTCAAGTGCGGGTTCATCGCCGACCCGGTCATCCTCGACCTGGTCGAGCGGGCGCCGACGGCGGCCACCGACCCCACCGACCCGGTCGCCCGTGAGCTGATCGAGCGGGCGGTGCGGGTGAAGGCCGACGTCGTCGCCGGTGACCTGCGGGAGTCGGGGGAGCGGGAGATGCTCAACTACGGGCACACCCTGGCCCACGCGATCGAGAAGGTCGAGGGTTACCGCTGGCGGCACGGCGACGCCGTCGCCGTCGGCCTGGTGTACGCGGGCACGCTCGCCCGGCTCGCCGGGCGGCTGGACGAGGCGACCGCGCAGCGGCACCGCACGGTGCTGACCGCGCTCGGCCTGCCCACCGGCTACCGGGCCGACGCCTGGCCGCAACTGCTGGCCACGATGCGGGTCGACAAGAAGACCCGGGGTGACCGGCTGCGCTTCGTGGTGCTCGACGGGCCGGCCCGTCCGGCGATCCTGGAGGGCCCCGACGACGAGCTGCTGCACGCCGCCTACCGGGAGGTGACCGGATGAGGGTGTACGTGCTCAACGGGCCGAACCTGGGCCGGCTCGGCACCCGGCAGGTCGACGTGTACGGCACGACCAGCTACGCCGACCTGGTGGCCCTCTGCGAGAGGACCGGGCGTGAACTCGGCCTCGACGTCGTCGTGCGGCAGACCGACGCCGAGCACGACCTGATCGGTTGGCTGCACTCCGCCGCCGACGAGGCCGCCGCCGTGGTGCTGAACCCGGCGGCCTGGTCGCACTACTCGATCGCGGTGCGGGACGCCTGCGCGTTGCTGCGCGGCCCGCTGGTGGAGGTGCACATCTCCAACATCCACGCCCGCGAGGAGTTCCGGCGGCACTCGGTGGTCTCCGCCGTGGCGACCGGCGTGATCTGCGGCCTCGGCCCCGACGGCTACCGCCTGGCGCTGCATCACCTCGCCGCCATTCGGGACCAGTCGGCCTGAGGTCGCGGCCGGGCCGGGCGCTCGGTGGCTTCCGCGCCGACGGCCACCCCCTCGTGATGGTTACCGTGTGTGATCGACTTCTTGCCGTCGGTCCACCTCTGCTCGCCCGCCGCGCGGCTGCACCGGGGGCGGTCCGGTGTGCTCGGGAGGCTGCCCGACCGGCCCGGCGGGGGCGGCGGACGGTGCGGCGTGCGGTGGCTACGGTGTGCCGCGCGGTGGCTAGTAGACTTGCCAGGTCTGTCCGCCAATTGATGATCAAGGCAGGAAATGGCCACCACCAACGACCTGAAGAACGGCCTGGTACTCAACCTCGACGGAGAGCTGTGGGCCGTCGTCGAGTTCCAGCACGTCAAGCCTGGTAAGGGTGGTGCGTTCGTGCGTACCACGCTGAAGAACGTGCTGTCCGGCAAGGTGGTCGACAAGACCTTCAACGCGGGCACCAAGGTCGAGACCGCGACCGTGGACAAGCGCACGATGCAGTACCTCTACGCCGACGGCGAGGACTACGTCTTCATGGACCTGGAGACGTTCGACCAGATCACCGTCCCCGACGGGACGGTCGGCGAGGCGGCCAACTACCTGCTGCCCGAGGCCGAGGCCACCGTCGCCACCCACGAGGGTGTTCCGCTCTACATCGAGCTGCCGACCTCCGTGGTGCTGGAGATCACCTACACCGAGCCGGGCCTGCAGGGCGACCGCTCGACCGGTGGCAACAAGCCGGCGACCGTCGAGACCGGCGCGACCGTGCAGGTGCCGCTGTTCATCACCACCGGCGAGAAGATCAAGGTCGACACGCGCGACGGCCGTTACCTCGGCCGCGCCTGATGGCCGAGGGGCCCAAGCAGCAGATGCCGGCGCGTCGCAAGGCGCGCAAGCGGGCGCTGGACGTGCTCTTCGAGGCCGACCTGCGGGACCACCCGCCGGTCGAGGTGCTCGCCGGCTACCTCGGGCGCATCTCCAGGCCCCATCCCGACCACCTGGACTACGCGGTGAGCCTGGTCGAGGGCGTCGCCGGCCACCTCGACCGGATCGACGAGCTGATCGCCAGCTACGCCGAGGGCTGGACGCTGGACCGGATGCCGGTCGTCGACCGCAACCTCGCCCGGATCGCCGTGTACGAGTTGCTCTACGTCGACGAGATCGACGACGCGGTGGCGATCAGCGAGGCCGTGGAGTTGGCCCGGCAGATGTCGACCGACGACTCGCCACGGTTCCTCAACGGCATCCTCGGCCGCATCGCCGAGTACGCCACCCGCTGAGGCAGCGCCGGCTGTCGGCCGCGCCGGCTGCCGACCGACCAGCGACGCGAAGGGCCCGTGCCGTCCGGCACGGGCCCTTCGCGTCGTCGGTGTTCAGGAGGCGAAGAACGCCCGGGGGTCGGCCACGAGCACGCCGTGCTCGGTCAGCCGCTCGATCAGGCCGGACGGCGAGGCGTCGTAGACGATCGCCAGGGCGCGCAGGTCGTCGGCACGGATCGACAGCACCCGGCCGTTGTAGTCGCCGCGCTGCTGCTGGATGGCGCGGGCGTACCGGGCGACGTAGGCGAGGTCCTCGCTGGCCTCGTCGTACAGGCGCTCCAGGTCCAGCACGATCTTGCTGGTGGGCTCGTGCCGCACGCCACTGCCGTCGGGCAGCAGCTCTGAGACGGGAACCCGGTAGAAGTCGGCCAGCTCGGCCAGGCGGGACACGGTGACGGCCCGGTCGCCGCGCTCGTACGAGCCGACCACCACCGCCTTCCAGCGCCCGTTCGACTTCTCCTCCACACCCTGCAGGGACAGGCCCTGCTGCTGGCGGATGGAGCGCAGGCGGGCGCCCAGAGACTTCGCGTATTCAGAGGGCATTCGGACACTCCCAGTGCTGCTCGGGGTTCTCCCAGCGATCGCTACGGAGCGTGACGGTACGGGGATTGCGACACCTGGTCAAGTGGTCGTGACCTTCCTGTTGGTCAGCGCGGAGTGAGATGTCCCGTTTCGCCGGGCTGACCGTGGGATCAGCGGCCGACGTCGGACCGCGCCGCCACCACTGGTAACGTGGCATGAAGCCCTCCGCCGGTCGTCCGCGGCCGCCCCGGAGCATCCGACGTCCTTTAACGACCCGTCCCGTGAGGCGGGGAAGGAGGTCCGCCGTGGCCTGCCCACCGGCTGTCCCCACATCGTCGCCGCGACAACCCTCGGTGAAGATGATCCTGACCGAGGCCGACGTGCACCGCGTAGTCGACCGGATCGCCCACCAGATCCTGGAGAAGACCCAGGGTGCCGCCGACACGGTCCTGCTCGGCATCCCCACCCGGGGCGCGCCCCTGGCCAGACGCCTCGCCGCCCGGATCAGCGCCTTCGAGGGCATCGACGTACCGGTCGGTGTGCTCGACATCACGCTCTACCGCGACGACCTGCGCCGGCACGCCACCCGCGCGGTCGGCCCGACCCAGGTCCCCGCCGGTGGCATCGACGGCAGGCGGGTCGTCCTCGTCGACGACGTGCTCTTCTCCGGCCGCACCGTGCGCGCCGCCCTCGACGCGCTGAACGACGTCGGCCGGCCGTCGTCGGTGCAACTCGCCGTCCTGGTCGACCGGGGTCACCGGCAGCTGCCCATCCGCGCCGACTACGTCGGCAAGAACATCCCGACCGCGCTGGCCGAGAGCGTGAAGGTCACCCTCGCCGAGACCGACGGCGTCGACGAGGTCAAGCTCTACGGGGGAGCCACCTCATGATCCGTCACCTGCTCTCCGGCGCCGACCTGGACGCCGCCACCGCCACCCGGATCCTCGACACCGCCGCCGAGATGGCCACCGTCGCCGGCCGGGAGGTCAAGAAGCTGCCCGCGCTGCGCGGGCGCACCGTGGTCAACCTCTTCTACGAGGATTCCACCCGCACCCGGATCTCCTTCGAGGCCGCCGCGAAGCGGCTGTCCGCCGACGTGATCAACTTCTCGGCGAAGGGCTCCAGCGTCACCAAGGGGGAGAGCCTGAAGGACACGGCGCTGACCCTCCAGGCGATGGGTGCCGACGCGGTGGTCGTCCGGCACCCCGCCTCGGGTGCCCCGCACCGGCTGGCCGCCTGGGTCGACGGTTCGGTGGTCAACGCCGGTGACGGTACCCACGAACACCCCACCCAGGCGCTGCTCGACGCGTACACGATGCGGTCCCGGCTGGGCCGGCTCGCCGGCCTGTCGGTCGCGGTGGTCGGGGACGTGCTGCACTCCCGGGTGGCTCGCTCCAACGTGCTGCTGCTGTCCACCCTCGGCGCCAAGGTGACCCTGGTCGGGCCGCCCACCCTGATCCCGCTCGACGTCGTCACCGCCCTCGCGCCGGGCACCGACGTCTCCTACGACCTCGACGCGGTGCTGCCCACCTCGGACGTGGTCATGATGCTGCGGGTGCAGCGGGAGCGGATGAGCGACTCCTACTTCCCCTCGGCGCGCGAGTACGCCCGCCGCTACGGCCTCGACGGCCCGCGCATGCGCCGGCTGCCGGAGCACGCGATCGTCATGCACCCCGGCCCGATGAACCGGGGCATGGAGATCACGCCCGAGGTCGCCGACTCACCCCGCTCCACCATCGTCGAACAGGTCGCCAACGGGGTCTCCGTGCGGATGGCCGTCCTCTACCTGCTGCTCGGGGGAACAACCTGTGAGCCCGTACCTGATCACCAACGTCAGCGTCGTCGGCGCCGCGCCGACCGACCTGCTGATCCGCGACGGCGTCGTCGCGCAGACCGGCGCCGGCCTGACCGCGCCGGACGCCACCGTCGTCGACGGCACCGGGCTCGTCGCCCTGCCCGGCCTGGTCGACCTGCACACCCACCTGCGCGAGCCGGGCCGGGAGGACGCTGAGACCGTCGAGTCCGGCTCCCGGGCCGCCGCCCTGGGCGGCTACACCGCCGTCTGCGCGATGGCCAACACCTCCCCGGTCGCCGACACCGCCGGCGTGGTCGAGCAGGTCTGGCGGCTCGGCCGCGAGTCCGGTCTGGTCGACGTCCAGCCGATCGGCGCGGTCACCGTCGGCCTGGCCGGTGAGCGACTGGCCGAACTGGGCGCGATGGCCGACTCCGCCGCCCGGGTGCGGATCTTCTCCGACGACGGGCACTGCGTCGCCGACCCGAAGCTGATGCGCCGCGCCCTGGAGTACGTCAAGGCGTTCGACGGGATCATCGCCCAGCACGCCGAGGAGCCCCGGCTCACCGAGGGCGCGCAGATGCACGAGGGCGAGGTGTCGACCCGGCTGGGCCTGACCGGCTGGCCGGCGGTCGCCGAGGAGGCGATCATCGCGCGGGACGTGCTGCTCGCCGAGCACGTGGGCAGCCGCCTGCACGTCTGCCACGTGTCCACCGCCGGCAGCGTCGAGGTGCTGCGTCAGGCCAAGGCCCGGGGGGTACGCGTCACCGCCGAGGTGACCCCGCACCACCTGCTGCTCACCGACACCAGGGCGGAGACCTACGACCCGGTGTACAAGGTCAACCCGCCGCTGCGCACCGCCGCCGACGTCGCGGCGCTGCGGGCCGCCCTGGTCGACGGTGTGATCGACATCATCGCCACCGACCACGCCCCCCACGCGGTGGAGGACAAGGAGTGCGAGTGGGCGTACGCCCGACCGGGCATGCTCGGCCTGGAGACGGCGTTGTCGATCGCCCTCGACGTGCTCGGCCCCCGGTGGGACCTCATCGCCGAGCGGATGTCACGGGTGCCCGCCCTCATCGCCGGGCTGACCGAACACGGCCACGACCCCGCCCCCGGCACGCCGGCCAACCTGACCCTGGTCGACCCGTCCGTGCGGCGGGTCGTCGAACCGGCGGAACTGGCCAGCCGCAGTCGCAACACCCCGTACGCCCACATGACGCTGCCGGGTCGCATCGTGGCGACCTTCCTGCGCGGTGAGCCGACGGTCCTGGACGGAAAGGCAGTCAAGTGACCCGCAGAAGATCGGCGATCCTGGTTCTGGAGGACGGCCGGACGTTTCACGGCGAGGCGTACGGCAGCATCGGGGAGACCTTCGGTGAGGCGGTCTTCAACACCGGCATGACCGGCTACCAGGAGACCCTCACCGACCCGTCCTACCACCGCCAGGTGGTGGTGCAGACGGCCCCACACATCGGAAACACCGGCGTCAACGGCGACGACGACGAGTCCCGCCGCATGTGGGTGGCCGGCTACGTCGTCCGCGACCCCGCCCGGATCAGCTCGAACTGGCGGGCCACCGGTGGGCTGGAGGACCGGCTGGCCGCCGAGGGGGTGGTCGGCATCAGCGGGCTGGACACCCGGGCGCTGACCCGGCACCTGCGCGAGCGCGGCGCGATGCGCGTCGGCGTGTCCAGCGTCGACGACGACCCGCAGGCCCTGCTGGAGCGGGTGCGCCGCTCGCCGCAGATGGTCGGCGCCGACCTGTCCGCCGAGGTGACCACCACCGAGCCGTACGTCGTCGAGGCCGAGGGCCCGCACCGGTTCACGGTGGCGGCCCTCGACCTGGGCATCAAGCGCAACGTGCCGCGCCGGCTCGCCGCGCGCGGCGTCACCACCCACGTGCTGCCCGCCACCGCCACCATCGACGACCTGCTCGCCACCGGCGCCGACGCGGTCTTCCTCTCGCCCGGCCCGGGTGACCCGGCGACCGCCGACGCCCCGGTGGCCCTCGCGCGCGAGGTGCTCAGCCGCAGGGTGCCGCTGTTCGGCATCTGCTTCGGCAGCCAGATCCTCGGCCGGGCCCTGGGCTTCGGCACCTACAAGCTGGGGTACGGCCACCGGGGCATCAACCAGCCGGTGCTGGACCGGGTCACCGGCAAGGTCGAGGTGACCAGCCACAACCACGGCTTCGCCGTGCAGGTGCCCGGGGCCGGGCCCGGCGTGGTCGTCCCCGACCAGGTGATCGAGACCGAGTTCGGCGGCGTCCGGGTGTCGCACGTCTGCCTCAACGACAACGTGGTCGAGGGACTGCGGGCGATGGACGTGCCCGCCTTCACCGTCCAATACCACCCGGAGGCGGCGGCCGGCCCGCACGACGCGGACTACCTGTTCGACCGCTTCGCCGAGCTCATCGAGGGCCGGACGAACACCGAGGGGCGCGCGAATGCCTAAGCGGACCGATCTGAAGCACATCCTGGTCATCGGGTCCGGCCCGATCGTCATCGGCCAGGCCTGCGAGTTCGACTACTCCGGCACCCAGGCCTGCCGGGTGCTGCGCAGCGAGGGGATCCGGGTCAGCCTGGTCAACTCCAACCCGGCGACGATCATGACGGACCCGGAGTTCGCCGACGCCACCTACGTCGAACCGATCACCCCGGAGTTCGTCGAGCTGGTCATCGCGAAGGAGCGTCCCGACGCGGTGCTGCCGACCCTCGGCGGGCAGACCGCCCTGAACACGGCGGTCGCCCTGCACGCCGCCGGTGTGCTCGACAAGTACGGCGTGGAACTGATCGGCGCCAACATCGACGCGATCAACCGGGGCGAGGACCGGCAGCTGTTCAAGGACATCGTCGCCAAGGCCGGCGTACGGCTCGGCCTGGCCGACCCGTCGGGCCTGGTGCCCCGTTCCCGGGTCTGCCACTCGATGGCCGAGGTCGAGGCGACCGTCGCGGAGCTGGGCCTGCCGGTGGTGATCCGGCCGTCGTTCACCATGGGCGGTCTCGGCTCGGGCATGGCGCACACCCTGGAGGACCTGGCGCGCATCGCCGGCGCGGGGCTGGCGGCCAGCCCGGTGCACGAGGTACTCATCGAGGAGAGCGTGCTCGGCTGGAAGGAGTACGAGCTCGAACTGATGCGCGACCGCCACGACAACGTGGTGGTGGTCTGCTCGATCGAGAACGTCGACCCGATGGGCGTGCACACCGGCGACAGCGTCACCGTGGCCCCGGCCATGACGCTGACCGACCGGGAGTACCAGCGCCTGCGTGACCTGGGCATCGCGGTGCTGCGCGAGGTCGGCGTGGACACCGGCGGCTGCAACATCCAGTTCGCGGTGAACCCGGCCGACGGCCGCATCGTCGTCATCGAGATGAACCCCCGGGTGTCGCGGTCCTCGGCGCTGGCGTCGAAGGCGACCGGCTTCCCGATCGCGAAGATCGCCGCGAAGCTGGCCATCGGCTACACCCTCGACGAGATCCCCAACGACATCACCCTGAAGACCCCGGCGGCGTTCGAGCCGGCCCTCGACTACGTGGTCGTCAAGATCCCCCGGTTCGCGTTCGAGAAGTTCCCCGGCGCGGACCCGGAGCTGACCACCACGATGAAGTCGGTGGGCGAGGCGATGAGCCTCGGGCGCAACTTCACCGAGGCGCTGAACAAGGCGATGCGCTCGATGGAGACGAAGGCCGCCGGCTTCTGGACGGTGCCGGATCCGGCCGACGCGACGCGCGAGAACACCCTCGCCGCACTGCGCGTCCCGCACGACGGTCGGCTGTACACCGTCGAGCGGGCGCTGCGGTTGGGTGCCTCGATCGCCGAGGTCGCCGAGGCGTCCGGCGGGATCGACCCGTGGTTCCTCGACCAGATCGCCGCCCTGGTGGAGCTGCGCGCCGAGATCGTGGCCGCCCCGGTGCTCGACGCCGGCCTGCTGCGGCGGGCGAAGCGGGCCGGCCTGTCCGACCGGCAGCTCGCCGCGCTGCGCCCTGAGCTGGCCGCCGAGGACGGCGTCCGGACGCTGCGCCACCGGCTGGGCATCCGGCCGGTGTACAAGACGGTGGACACCTGCGCCGCCGAGTTCGAGGCCACCACGCCCTACCACTACTCGTCGTACGACGCCGAGACCGAGGTCGCCGGCTCGACCCGGCCCAAGGTGCTGATCCTGGGCTCGGGGCCGAACCGGATCGGACAGGGCATCGAGTTCGACTACTCCTGCGTGCACGCGGTGCAGGCGCTGCGGGAAGCGCCGCTCGGCACGGCCGCCGCGCCGGGCGCCGAGGGTGATGCCGGCTTCGAGACGGTGATGGTCAACTGCAACCCGGAGACCGTCTCCACCGACTACGACACCGCTGACCGGCTCTACTTCGAGCCGCTGACCTTCGAGGACGTCATCGAGGTCTGGCACGCCGAGGACACCTCCGGCCGGGCGGCCGGCGGGCCGGGCGTGGTCGGGGTGATCGTGCAACTGGGCGGGCAGACCCCGTTGGGGCTGGCCCAGCGGCTCAAGGACGCCGGGGTGCCGGTGGTGGGCACCTCCCCCGAGTCGATCCACCTGGCCGAGGAGCGCGGCGCGTTCGGGTCGGTGCTGGGCCGGGCCGGGCTGCGCGCCCCGGCGCACGGCACCGCCACCTCGTACGAGGAGGCGCGGGCGATCGCCGAGGAGATCGGCTATCCGGTGCTGGTGCGTCCGTCGTACGTGCTGGGCGGGCGCGGCATGGAGATCGTCTACGACGACCCGACGCTGCGTGACTACATCGGCCGGGCCACCGACATCTCCCCGGACCACCCCGTGCTGGTGGACAGCTTCCTCGACGACGCCATCGAGATCGACGTGGACGCGTTGTGCGACGCCGAGGGCGAGGTCTACCTGGGTGGCGTGATGGAGCACATCGAGGAGGCCGGCATCCATTCCGGCGACTCCTCCTGCGCGCTGCCGCCGATCACGCTGGCCGGTTCGCACGTGGCCCAGGTCCGTCGGTACACCGAGGCGATCGCCCGGGGCATCGGCGTGCGGGGCCTGCTCAACGTGCAGTACGCCCTGAAGGACGACGTGCTGTACGTGCTGGAGGCCAACCCGCGCGCGTCGCGGACCGTGCCGTTCGTGTCCAAGGCCACGGCCGTGCCGCTGGCCAAGGCGGCGGCCCGGATCGCACTCGGCGCGACCGTCGCGCAGCTCCGTGCCGAGGGCATGCTCCCGGCGACCGGGGACGGCGGTTCGCTGCCGCCGGGCGGCCCGATCGCGGTCAAGGAGGCGGTGCTGCCGTTCAAGCGGTTCCGCACGCCGGCCGGCAAGGGCGTGGACTCGCTGCTCGGCCCGGAGATGAAGTCCACCGGCGAGGTGATGGGCATCGACACGTCCTTCGGGCACGCCTTCGCCAAGAGCCAGTCCGCCGCGTACGGTTCGCTGCCCACCAGCGGGAAGATCTTCGTCTCGGTGGCCAACCGCGACAAGCGCGGCATGATCTTCCCGGTGAAGCGCCTGGCGGACCTGGGCTTCGAGATCGTGGCGACCAGCGGCACCGCCGAGGTGCTGCGCCGGCACGGCATCGCCTGTGAGCAGATCCGCAAGCACTACGAGGCCGGCGCGGACGACGACGCGGTGTCGCTGATCCTCGGCGGGCAGGTCGCCCTGGTGATCAACACTCCGCAGGGCTCCGGTGCCAGTGCCCGCTCCGACGGCTACGAGATCCGCAGCGCGGCGGTCACGGCGGACATCCCGTGCGTCACCACGGTGCCGGGTGCCGCGGCCGCGGTGATGGGCATCGAGGCGCGTATCCGTGGCGACATGCAGGTCCGCCCGTTGCAGGACCTGCACGCCATCCTGCGGGCCGCCCGGTGACCGGGGCCGCCCGCCGGCGGAGGTGCCGACGGTGATCTTCGAGCGGGTGGTGCGTCCGCGGCTGTTCCGCCTCGGCGGTGGGGACGCCGAGGCGGCGCACGAGTGGACGCTGCACCGGCTGGCCGCGCTGTCGCGGCGACCGGCCGCGCTCGCCGCCCTGCGGGCCCGTTACGCCGTGCGGGCTCCGCGCGAGGTGTTCGGGGTGCGGTTCCCGAACCCGGTGGGGCTGGCCGCGGGGATGGACAAGGACGGGGCGGCGTTGCCGGCCTGGCCGGCGCTGGGCTTCGGCTTCGTGGAGGTCGGCACGGTCACCGCCCATCCGCAGCCGGGTAACCCGCGCCCCCGGCTGTTCCGGTTGCCGGCCAGTGAGGCCGTGGTCAACCGGATGGGCTTCAACAACGCCGGGGCGCAGGCCCTGGCGGCCCGGCTGGCGGCCCTGCCGCGCCCGCTGGGGGTGCCGTTGGGCATCTCCCTGGGCAAGTCCAAGGTGACGCCGTTGGACGAGGCCGTCGAGGACTACCTCGCGTCGTACCGGGCGTTGCGCGGGTACGGGGACTACTTCGCCGTCAACGTCTCCTCGCCGAACACCCCGGGGCTGCGCTCGTTGCAGGACCGGACCCACCTGGACGCCCTCCTGGCGGCACTGGTGGGGGAGAAGCCGGTGCTGGTGAAGATCGCCCCGGACCTGACCGAACCGGCCGTCGCGGAGCTGCTGGAGGTGTGTCTGGCCCGGGGCGCCGCCGGGGTGATCGCCACCAACACCACGCTGGGCCGCGACGGGCTGGCCACGGCCGACCGGGGGCGCGGCGCCGAGACCGGCGGGCTGTCCGGTCGGCCGCTGACCGGCCGGGCGCGGGAGGTGGTCGCGTTCGTGCACCGCGAGACGGGCGGACGGCTGCCGGTGATCGGGGTCGGTGGGATCCTCGACCCGGACGACGCCGCACGGATGTTCGACGCGGGAGCGAGCCTGGTGCAGCTCTACACCGGCTTCATCTACCGGGGCCCGGCCCTGCCCCGGGCGGTGGCCCGCGCGGCCGCGGGTGCGGCGCCGGACCGGGTCGGGGGCCGGTGAGCGCCGCCCCCGGCGCGACACGGGGCCGGCGGGCGGTCGGCGTCCGCCGGCCCCGGTGGCGTACCCCCGCGTGGCCCCGCCCGGTCGCCGGGCCCGCGACGGCTCGGGGAAGGAGCGCCGGTGACCCCGGAACAGATCGAGTCGGCTGACGCCGCCCACGTGTGGCATCCGTACTCGGCGGTGCCGCCGGCCGTGCCGCCGTACGTGGTCGACGGGGCCGAAGGGGTGCGGCTGCGGCTGGCTGACGGCCGGGAACTGGTCGACGGCATGTCGTCGTGGTGGGCGGCGATCCACGGCTACCGGCACCCGGTGCTGGACGCGGCCGTCACCGACCAGCTCGGCCGGATGAGCCACGTGATGTTCGGCGGGCTGACCCACGAGCCCGCGGTGCGCCTGGCCCGCGCCTTGGTGGAGCTGACCCCCGACGGCCTGGAGCACGTCTTCCTGGCCGACTCCGGGTCGGTCAGCGTCGAGGTGGCGGTGAAGATGTGCCTGCAGTACCAGCGCGCCACCGGCCGGCCTGAGCGGCGCCGACTGGGCACCTGGCGGGGCGGCTACCACGGCGACACGTTCCACCCGATGAGCGTGTGCGACCCGGAGGGCGGGATGCACCACCTGTGGGGCGACGTGCTGCCCCGGCAGGTGTTCGCACCGGCCCCGCCCGCCGGGTTCGACACCCCGCCCGACGCGGCGTACGTCGCGGCGCTGGAGGCCGCCGTCGAGCGGCACGCGCACGAGCTGGCCGCGGTGATCGTCGAGCCGGTCGTGCAGGGCGCCGGCGGGATGCGCTTCCACCACCCCCACTACCTGCGGGTGCTGCGCGAGGTCACCCGGGCGCACGGCGTGCTGCTGGTGTTCGACGAGATCGCCACCGGGTTCGGTCGCACCGGCACGATGTTCGCCGCCGAGCACGCCGGGGTCGCCCCGGACGTGATGTGCGTCGGGAAGGCGCTCACCGGCGGCTACCTCACCCTCGCCGCGGCGTTGTGCACCGCGGAGGTCGCCCGGGGGATCTCCGCCGACGGCGTCCTGGCGCACGGGCCGACCTTCATGGGCAACCCGCTCGCCTGCGCGGTCGCCAACGCCTCCCTGGGGCTGCTGGCGGTCGGGGACTGGCCCGGGGACGTGCGGCGGATCGAAGCGGGCCTGCGGGCTGGTCTGGAGCCGCTGCGCGGGGCTCCCGGGGTGCGGGACGTGCGGGTGCTCGGCGCGATCGGTGTGGTGCAGCTGGACCACGAGGTGGACCTCCCGGCGGCCACGGCCGCAGCGGTGGCGCACGGGGTCTGGCTGCGCCCGTTCCGCGACCTGGTCTACACGATGCCGCCGTACGTCACCGACGACGCCGACCTGGCGCGCATCGCCGCGGGCGTCACGGCCGCCGTCGGGGCCGGCTGACGCCCGGGGCGGCCCCGGCCACGGGCGGCGACCGCCGTTCCGTCAGACAGAGAGAGGCACTGCGATGGAGAGCTTCGGCGCCCGGCTGCACCGGACCGTGACCGAACGGGGTCCGCTCTGCGTGGGCATCGACCCGCATCCGGGGTTGCTGGCCCGCTGGGGGCTCGACGACGACGTCGACGGGCTGGAGCGGTTCGCCCGGACGGTGGTGGAGGCCCTCGGGGACCAGGTCGCCGTGATCAAGCCCCAGTCGGCGTTCTTCGAACGGTACGGCTCCCGAGGAGTGGCCGTTCTTGAGTCAATTATCCGACAGTTGCGAGATCAGGGCGCTCTCGTCCTGCTCGACGTCAAGCGCGGCGACATCGGATCGACCGTCCGGGCGTACGCCTCGGCCTACCTCGACCCATCCAGCTCCCTGTATGTCGACGCGGTGACCGCGAGCCCGTATCTGGGCGTGGGGTCGCTCGCCCCGATGTTCGAACTGGCGGCCGAGCACGGCGGCGGGGTGTTCGTGCTGGCGCTGACCTCCAACCCCGAGGGCGCCGCCGTGCAGCGGGCGCACGGGGCGGACGGACGCACTGTCGCGCAGACGGTCATCGACGAGATTGCGCAGCTCAACGCGGGTGCCGATCCGCTCGGCAGCATGGGCCTGGTGGTCGGGGCGACCATCGGCGAGACCGGGCACGACCTGTCCGCCGTCAACGGTCCGCTGCTCGCTCCCGGGCTCGGCGCACAGGGTGCCACCGCGGCCGACCTTCGGGTGGTGTTCGGCTCCAGCCTGCCGTCCGTGCTGCCCTCGTACTCCCGGGAGATCCTCTCCGCGGGCCCCGACCCGCAGGCCCTGCGGGCCGCCGCCCACCGCGCGGCGGGCGAGTGCCGGGCCGTTCTCGGCGGTTCCTCCTGACTGATTGCTCGGTCACTTTGTGGTGATCATCGCGCGTCCACGTTGCCGAAATCTCCGTCTACCGCTAGTTTTCCCCGCGCTGGGAACCCCTTGGTTCACAGCGACACCACGTTTCACAGATGCGGCGGTGCGTCCCGCCCGTCGCGATAGGGACCTGAGGAGAACTGGTGCCGCTCCCGTCACTGACCCCCGAGCAGCGCGCAGCCGCGCTGGAGAAGGCTGCGGAGATCCGCAAAGCCCGTGCCGAGCTGAAGGAGCAGCTCAAGCAGGGCAAGACCACCCTCGGAGCCGTCCTCGAGCGGGCCGAGTCCGATGATGTCGTCGGCAAGCTCAAGGTGTCCGCCGTGCTGCAGGCGATGCCGGGTATCGGCAAGATCCGGGCCACCCAGATCATGGAGAAGCTCAAGATCGCCGACAGCCGTCGCCTGCGTGGCCTCGGTGAGCAGCAGCGCAAGGCCCTGCTTGGGGAGTTCGCCGCCAACTGAGGTCGGCAGCGTGTAGAAACAAGCAGTGAGCTTGGATGACGAGGCGCGCCCGGCGGCTCGGCTCACTGTCCTGGCCGGTGCCTCCGGTGCCGGCACGGAGAGTGTCGTCGAGTTGGTCCGGGCGCGTTCTCCGTCGGTGTGGACGTCCGTGCCGGTGACCACCCGGCCCCGGCGACCGCACGAGGTGGACGGGGTGCACCGGCACTTCCTCACCCCGGTCGAGTTCGACCGCCGGCTGGCCGCTGGCGAGCTGTTGGAGTGGAGCCGCCTCGGCACCCACCGACGGGGCACCCCCGTCGGGCCGCTGCGGGAGCGGCTCCGCGTCGCGCAGCCCGTCCTGTTGCCGCTGGACCTCACCGGGGCGCTGCTGGTGCGGGCCGCCCTGCCGAACGCCTGTCTGGTGCTGCTGCACCCGCCCGGCCGGATCCCCCGGGCGGCTCGGGACGCGGGCTTCGACCACGCCGTGCCGCACGACCTCACCGAGCGGGCCGCGGCGGAGCTGATAGGCTTTCTCGGTTCTTCCTTTCTGGCTCCGGCCCGACCGCGTCCGCGCGGTTGAGCGCCAGCACCGCGTTCACGCGGTCCGTGCGAAAGACGCAGAGGTTAATTCGTGGGATCCATCGCCAACCCCGAAGGCATCACCAACCCGCCGATCGACGAGCTCCTCGAGAAGACGACGTCGAAGTACGCGCTGGTCATCTTCGCCGCCAAGCGGGCGCGTCAGGTCAACGCCTACTACAGCCAGCTCGGTGAGGGCCTGCTGGAGTACGTCGGCCCGCTGGTCGAGACCACCCCGCAGGAGAAGCCGCTCTCCATCGCCATGCGCGAGATCAACGCGGGTCTGCTCACCGCCGAGCCGACCGACCAGCCGTAGTCCCCGCCCCCGATGCCCGCCCGGATCGTCCTCGGCGTCGGTGGTGGCATCGCCGCCTACAAGGCGTGTGAACTGGTTCGGCTGTTCACCGAGTCGGGCCACCAGGTCAGGGTGGTGCCGACCGCGTCGGCGCTGCGGTTCGTCGGCGCGCCGACCTGGGCCGCGCTGTCGGGCCAGCCGGTCGCCGACGACGTCTGGGCCGACGTGCACGAGGTTCCGCACGTACGGCTCGGCCAGCAGGCCGACCTCGTGGTGGTCGCGCCGGCCACCGCCGACCTGCTCGCCAGGGCCGCCCACGGTCTCGCCGACGACCTGCTCACCAACACGTTGCTGACCGCCCGTTGCCCGGTGCTGCTGGCTCCGGCGATGCACACGGAGATGTGGGAGCACCCGGCGACGGCCGCGAACGTCGCCACGCTGCGCGCCCGCGGGGTCCGGGTGGTCGAGCCCGCGGTCGGCCGGCTCACCGGCGCCGACACGGGTAAGGGACGACTGCCCGACCCCGCCGAGATCTTCGCCGTGGCCCGCCGGGCGCTCAGCCGTGGCCCTGCCGCCCCCGCCGACCTGACCGGTCGGCACGTGGTGGTCACCGCTGGCGGCACCCGCGAACCGCTGGACCCGGTGCGGTTCCTCGGCAACCGGTCCTCCGGCAAGCAGGGCTACGCCTTCGCCCGCACGGCCGTGGCCCGTGGGGCCCGGGTGACCCTGGTGTCGGCCAACGTGTCGCTGGCCGACCCGGCCGGGGTCGACGTGGTCCGCGTCGGCACGACCGAGGAACTGCGGGCCGCGACCCTGCGGGCGGCCGACGACGCCGATGTCGTGGTGATGGCGGCGGCGCCCGCGGACTTCCGTCCCGCGACCTACGCGACCGGCAAGATCAAGAAGTCGGACGACGGCAGCGCACCCACCGTGGCGCTGGTCACCAACCCCGACATCGCCGCCGAACTCGGCCGGCGGCGCCGCCCGGAACAGCTGCTCGTGATCTTCGCCGCGGAGACGGGCGACGCCGAGGCCAACGGCCGGGCGAAGCTGGTCCGCAAGCGTGCGGACCTGGTCGTCGTCAACGAGGTCGGCGCCGACCGGGTCTTCGGGGCCGACACCAACGCCGCCACCGTCATCGGCGCGGACGGCACGGTCGCCCACCTGCCCGAACGGTCCAAGGAAGACCTTGCCGACGGGGTCTGGGACCTCGTGGTGTCCCGGCTGACGACCCCCTCCTGACGGGTGGACCGTGTCTCGACCGTCGCACTGGGTTCAGCCGGAAGTGACTACACTGCCGCCGAACGACTTTCCGAAAACTTAGGAGTGCCGTGACACGCCGCCTCTTCACGTCCGAATCGGTGACGGAGGGCCACCCGGACAAGATCGCCGACCAGATCAGCGACGGCATCCTGGACGCCCTGCTGTCGGAGGATCCGCACAGCCGGGTTGCTGTCGAAACGTTGATCACCACGGGTCAGGTACATGTGGCCGGTGAGGTCACCACCAAGGCGTACGCCGACATCCCGACGATCGTGCGGGACACGATCCTGGGCATCGGCTACGACTCGTCGAAGAAGGGATTCGACGGCGCCTCGTGTGGCGTGAGTGTCTCCATCGGCGCGCAGTCGCCGGACATCGCGCAGGGTGTCGACAACGCCTTCGAGTTGCGCACGGGCGCGTCGGAGAGCGCGTTGGACGCGCAGGGCGCGGGCGACCAGGGCATGATGTTCGGGTTCGCCTGCTCGGAGACGCCCGAGCTGATGCCGCTGCCGATCGCGCTGGCGCACCGGTTGGCGCTCCGGTTGTCGGCGGTCCGCAAGGACGGCACCGTCCCCTACCTGCGGCCCGACGGCAAGACCCAGGTGACCATCGAGTACGAGGGGCTGCGCCCGGTTCGGTTGAACACGGTGGTGGTGTCCAGCCAGCACGCGGCGGACATCTCGCTGGAGTCGCTGCTGACCCCGGACGTGCGTGACCACGTCATCGCCCCCGAGCTGGAGAACCTCGGCCTGGACACCGAGGGGTACCGCCTGCTGGTGAACCCGACGGGCCGGTTCGAGATCGGTGGCCCGATGGGTGACGCGGGCCTGACGGGCCGGAAGATCATCGTGGACACCTACGGCGGGTACGCGCGGCACGGTGGTGGGGCGTTCTCGGGCAAGGACCCGTCGAAGGTCGACCGGTCGGCGGCGTACGCGATGCGGTGGGTGGCGAAGAACGTGGTCGCCGCCGGCCTGGCGGAGCGGTGTGAGGCGCAGGTCGCCTACGCGATCGGCAAGGCGCACCCGGTGAGCCTGTTCATCGAGACGTTCGGCACGGAGACGGTGCCGGTGGCGTCGATCGAGAAGGCGGTGTCGGAGGTGTTCGACCTGCGACCGGCCGCGATCATCCGGGATCTGCACCTGTTGCGCCCGATCTACCGGCAGACCGCGGCCTACGGACACTTCGGCCGGGAGTTGCCGGAGCTGACCTGGGAGAACACCGACCGGGCCGCCGACCTCAAGTCGGTCGCGGGAGCCTGACCGGCACCAGGCGAGGCGACCGGCGACCCGCTGACGGGTCGCCGGTCGCTCGCGTCTGCGTGGACGTCCCGCTGGCCCACCTGGACCGGCCCTTCGACTACCTGGTGCCGGCGACGCTCGACGACGAGGCGACGCCGGGCGTGCGGGTGAAGGTGCGCTTCGCCGGCCAACTGGTCGACGGCTGGCTGCTGGAGCGCGTCGACGGGTCCGACCACCCCCGGCTGGCGTACCTGGAGAAGGTGGTGTCCCCCGTCCCGGTGCTCGCCCCGGAGGTGGCCCGGTTGGCCCGGGCGGTCGCCGACCGGTACGCGGGCAGTCTCGCCGACGTGCTGCGGCTGGCCGTCCCGCCGCGGCACGCCCGCGTCGAGAAGGAACCCACCTCCGACCCCGAACCCGCCGCCTCCGTCGCCGTCGGGCGCGGTCGGGTCGACGTGGAGGGGTGGGAGGACTACCCGACCGGGCCGGCCCTGCTGCGGGCGCTTGTCGACGGGCGGGCCCCCCGCGCGGTCTGGTCGGCACTGCCGGGGGAGGACTGGGCGGCACGGTACGCGACCGCCGTGGCCGCCGCCGTGGCCGGCGGGCGCGGCGCGCTGGTCGTCGTCGCCGACGGCCGCGACCTGGACCGGCTCGACGCGGCCCTGACCGTCACCCTCGGACCGGACCGGCACGTCTGCCTGTCCGCCGCGCTGGGGCCCGCGCGGCGCTACCGGGCGTTCCTCGCCGCCCGGCGCGGCGACGTGCCGGTGGTGATCGGCACCCGGGCGGCCATGTTCGCCCCCGTCGCGCGGCTCGGCCTGGTGGCCATCTGGGACGACGGGGACGACCTGCACGCCGAACCCCGGGCCCCCTACCCGCACGCCCGCGAGGTGCTGCTCACCCGCGCCCAGCTCGGCGACGCGGCGGCCCTCGTCGGCGGGTACACCCGCACCGCCGAGGCACACCTGCTGGTGGAGACGGGTTGGGCCCGTGAGGTGGTGGCCGACCGGGCGGTGCTGCGGGCGCGTACCCCCGCCGTCGCCCCGACCGGCGACGATCCGCAACTGGCCCGGGATCCGGGTGCGGCGACGGCCCGGCTGCCCAGCCTGGCCTGGACGGCCGCCCGGGAGGCGCTGCGGGCCGACCTGCCGGTGCTGGTGCAGGTGCCCCGCCGGGGCTACCTGCCCTCCACGGCGTGTGCCGACTGCCGGACGCCCGCCCGGTGCCCGCACTGCGCCGGCCCCCTGGCGCTGCCGTCGGCGGGGGGTGCGCCGATCTGCCGGTGGTGCGGCCGGGTGGCCGCCGCGTACGCCTGCCCGCAGTGCGGCGGGCGGCGGCTGCGCGCCTCCGTCACCGGTGCCCGCCGAACGGCCGAGGAGTTGGGTCGCGCCTTCCCGGGGGTGCCCGTGCGGACCTCCGGCCGAGAGGAGGTCCTGGCGGCCGTGCCGGCGGGCGCGGGCCTGGTGGTCGCCACGCCCGGCGCCGAGCCGGTCGCGGAGTCCGGCTACGGCGCGGTGCTGCTGCTGGACACGTGGGCGCTGCTCACCCGGGCCGACCTGCGGGCCGGTGAGGAGGCGCTGCGCCGCTGGCTGGCCGCCGCCGCGCTGGCCCGGCCCGCCTCGGCGGGAGGCCGGGTCGTGGTGGTCGCCGACGGCGGACTCGCCCCGGTGCAGGCACTGCTGCGCTGGGACGCCCCGTGGTTCGCGGCCCGTGAGCTGGCGGAGCGCCGTGAGCTGGGGTTCCCCCCGGCGGTGCGGATGGCCAGCGTGACCGGGGCACCGGCGGCGGTGGCCGATCTGCTGGCCGGGGCCCGGCTGCCCGACGGCGCGGAGGTGCTCGGCCCGGTGCCGGCCGACGGTGAGCGGGAACGGATGCTGGTGCGGGTTCCCCGGGGGCGGGCCGCGGAACTGGCCGGGGCGCTGCGCGCGGCGGCGGCGGCCCGCAGCGCCCGCAAGGCCGCCGACCCGGTCCGCCTTCAGGTCGACCCGCTCGCCCTGTTCTGACTGCCGCCGTGGCGGGTCGCCGTAGCGGTGGCACGCCCGGTGAGGTGGGTGTCACCGGCCGTTGACGTGCCGGCCGCGTCGGGAATGGCGGCGACGCGGAGGTGATAGCATCGCCCGTCAAGCCGGGCGCACGGACTGCGCGACGAGGGCGGGGAAGCGTCGGTGCGGCGCGATGTCGATGATGTCAATCAGCCGGTGATCAGGGGTGGACCAGTCGTGACCGACCGTCAATCGATCGTCTTCAACGGCGACCTCGGCAGCGGCAAGAGCACGGTGTCGGTGGAGATCGCCGAGCGGCTCGGACTGCGCCGCGTCAGCGTGGGTGACCTCTACCGGCAGATGGCGCAGGAACGGCAGATGACCGCCCTGCAGCTCAACCTGCACGCCGAGCTCGACCAGGCCGTCGACGGGTACGTCGACCAGCTCCAGCGCGACATCGCCGCCTCCGGCGAGCGCCTGGTCATGGACTCTCGCCTGGCCTGGCACTTCTTCACCGACGCGCTCAAGGTGCACATGATCACCGAGCCCGGCGAGGCGGCCCGCCGGGTGCTGCTGCGCCCCTCGGGCCCGGCCGAGAGCTACACCTCGCTGGAGGAGGCGAAGGCCAGGCTCCGGGAGCGCAGCGAGAGCGAGCGCGGCCGGTTCATCATCCGCTACGGCGTCGACAAGGCCCGGCTGCGCAACTACGACCTCGTCTGCGACACCACCCGGGCGAACCCCGAAGAGGTGATCACGCACATCATCGACGCGTACGAGGGCCGCCTCGGCGCGGAGGTGCTGCGTGACGGCCCGCCGCTGCTGCTGCTCGATCCCGCCCGCGTCTACCCGACCGAGGACGTGGCGACCCTGCGCGGCCTGTGGGAGTCGGACTTCGTGGGCGAGGTCGCCGCCGCCGGCGACGAGGCACTGGAACCGCTGCGGATCGGCTACACCGGCGAGTACTTCTTCGTCGTCGACGGCCACCGCCGGCTGAGCGCGGCGCTGCGCAGCGGGTTCCGGCTGGTGCCGGGCCTGCTGGTCGCGGAGGTCGACGAGCCGGTGGTCGGCGGGATCAGCGCGGTCGACTACTTCGCCCGCCAGGCCAGCCCGAGCGTGATCCACGACTGGGAGGCCGCCCACGGGATCGACCTGCCGCTGCCGGCGCACACCCTGCTCGGCGGCGACGCGGTGCTGGCCGGGGAGCCCGGCGCGACGGCCTGACCCGGCGGCTGTCCTTCCGTCCCCGCCCGGCACCCCATCCACGACCGGTCCCGGGCCGGTACGCCGGCCCAGGTGTCCGGGGGCACTCCGTAGACTGGAACGGCCCAGCTCGTTTCGATCGAAGGAGCCACCCCGCGTGACCGTTCAGCCCATCCGTCTGTTCGGCGATCCGGTGCTGCGCACGCCGGCCGACCCGGTGGTCGACTTCGACGTCGAGCTGCGCAAGCTCGTCGCCGACCTGACCGACACGATGCGCGAGCAGAACGGTGCCGGCCTGGCCGCGCCGCAGCTCGGCGTGGGCCTGCGGGTGTTCACCTTCGACGTCGACGACGTGCTCGGCCACCTGGTGAACCCGGTGCTGGAGTTCCCCGACGAGGAGGAACAGGACGGCCCGGAGGGCTGCCTGTCCATCCCCGGGCTCTACTTCGACACCAAGCGACGGCAGAACGTGGTCGCCAAGGGGTTCAACGGCTACGGCGACCCGGTGCAGATCGTCGGCACCGGCTTGATGGCCCGCTGCGTGCAGCACGAGACCGACCACCTCGACGGGGTGCTCTTCGTCGACCGGCTCGACCCGGCCGGCCGCAAGGAGGCCATGAAGGCGATCCGCCAGGCGGAGTGGTACGACGACGCCGCCCCACCGACGGTGAAGGTGAGCCCGCACTCCGTCGGCAGTCCCTTCGGGCTGGGTGGGTGAGCCGCCGGTGCGTGTGATCTTCGCCGGTACGCCGGCCGTCGCCGTCCCCGCCCTCGCGGCGGTCGCCGCCTCCCGCCACGAACTCGTGGCCGTGGTGACCCGGCCGGACGCCCCCGCCGGGCGTGGCCGGGGGCTGTCCCGCTCACCGGTCGGCGCGTGGGCCGACGAGCACGGCGTGGAGGTGCTCACCCCCGCCCGCCCTCGGGAGCCGGAGTTCCTCGACCGGCTGCGCGAGCTGGCCCCCGACTGTGTGCCCGTGGTCGCGTACGGGGCGCTGGTGCCGCCGGTCGCCCTGGCGATCCCCCGGCACGGCTGGATCAACCTGCACTTCTCGCTGCTGCCCGCCTGGCGGGGTGCCGCGCCCGTGCAGCATGCGGTGCTGCACGGCGACGAGCTCACCGGGGCCAGCGTCTTCCAGCTGGAGGAGGGCCTGGACACCGGGCCCGTGTACGGCACCCTGACCGACGCGATCCGTCCCACCGACACCTCCGGAGACCTGCTGGACCGGCTGGCCGACTCGGGGGCCGGGCTGCTGGTGGCGGTCCTCGACGCGATCGAGGCCGGCACCGCCCGGGCCGAGCCGCAGCCCGCCGACGGGGTGTCCCTCGCGCCGAAGCTGACCGTGGACGACGCCCGGGTGCGCTGGAGCGAACCCGCCTTCGCGGTGGACCGCCGGGTCCGGGCCTGCACCCCGGCTCCCGGTGCCTGGACGACCTTCCGGGGCGACCGGGTCAAGCTCGGCCCGCTGACCCCCGTCGACGACGACGCCGGCCTCAAGCCCGGCGAGCTGCGGGTCGAGAAGGCGCAGGTGCTGGCCGGAACGGCCACCGGTCCGGTCCGGCTCGGCGAGGTGCGCGCCGCCGGCAAGAAGGCGATGCCGGCGACCGACTGGGCGCGGGGCGTCCGCGTCGCGGGCGGGGAGCAGTTCGCGTGACGGGCCGCGACGACAGGCCCGCCGGTGGTGTGCGCGGCGAACGGCCCGTCGGGGAGCGTCACGGATTCCGACCCGCCGACGCGTCGTCAGCCGGGCGTCCGGGTGGCCGACCCGCCGGGGGCGACCGGTTCGGCCGGGGCGAGCGGCCCACGGGCGACCGGCGCGGCGAGCGTACGCCCCGGGGCGGCCCGCGGCGCCCCGCCGTCGACCTGCCCCGGTACGCGGCGTACCAGGCGGTCGCGGCGGTGCACCGCGACGACGCGTACGCCAACCTGGTGCTCCCGTCGATCCTGCGGGAGGAGGGACTGGTCGGTCGGGACGCGGCGTTCGCCACCGAGCTGACCTACGGCACCCTGCGTCATCTGGGCACCCTCGACGCGATCCTGACCGCTGCCGCCGGGCGCGACGTGCAACGCATCGACCCGCCGGTACGCGACGCGTTGCGGATCGGGGCCTACCAGCTGCTGCACACGCGGGTGCCCGCGCACGCGGCGGTCTCCTCGACGGTCGACCTGGTGCGAACCGTGGGGCCGGGCGCGACCGGCTTCGCCAACGCGGTGCTGCGCGAGGTGGCCGGCCGGGACTCCGAGGCCTGGGTGGCGCACCTCGCCCCGCCGATGGAGACCGACCCGACGGGGCACCTGGCCCTGGCGTACAGCCATCCGCAGTGGATCGTCCGGTCGTTCACCGAGGCGCTCGGCGGTGACCTGGGCGAGACCACCCGCCTGCTGATCGAGAACAACGAGCGCCCCCCGGTGCACCTGTGCGCCCGACCGGGGCTGGCCGATGCCGTGGAGCTGGCCGACGAGGTCGGTGGCGTACCCGGGGCGTTCTCGCCGTACGCCGTCTACCTGGCCGGGGGTGCGCCCGGTGACCTCCCGGCCCTGGCCGAGGGCCGCGCCCACGTGCAGGACGAGGGTTCCCAACTCGTCGCCGACGCGCTCGCCGCGGCCCCCGTCGAGGGTCCGGACGGGAGCTGGCTCGACCTGTGTGCGGGGCCCGGCGGCAAGTCCGGTCTGCTCGGTGCTCTCGCCGCGCGGCGCGGCGCCCGGCTGACCGCCGTCGAGGTGGCCGAGCACCGGGCCCGCCTGGTGGAGCAGGCCACCCGGGGGCTGCCGGTGACCGTGCTGAACACCGACGGCCGCAGTGTCGGCCGGGATCCGTCGCTGCCGGAGGCGCACTTCGACCGGGTGCTGGTCGACGCCCCGTGCACCGGTCTGGGTTCGCTGCGGCGCAGGCCCGAGTCGCGTTGGCGGCGGCAGCCGTCGGATCTGCCGCCACTGACCCGGTTGCAGCGCGAACTGCTCGCCGCCGCGTTGCGGGCGGTCCGCCCGGGTGGTGTCGTGGCCTACGTGACGTGCTCGCCACACACGGTGGAGACCCATGTGACGGTGACCGAGGCGGCCCGCCGCTGCGGGGTGCCGGTGGACTTCGTCGACGCCCGCCCGCTGCTGCCGGCGGGTATGCCGGGGCTGGGTGACGGGCCGACGGTGCAGTTGTGGCCGCACCGGCACGGCACCGACGCGATGTTCCTGGCGGTCCTGCGCCGAACCTGAGTCGACGTGCGGTGCGGGCCGCCGGCCCGCACCGCACACGTCGTCGGCCGTCGTCCCGAGGGCCGGTAGCCGATCGGAGCGGAAGTCAGCGGTAGTTGATCGGCAGGCCCCTGGTGCCGGCGCCCTTCACCGACCGGGTGAGGTTCTTGCCGCTGAGCCACAGGAAGCACTGCACGCCGCGGTTGCCGCTGCTCCACTCCCGCTCGAAGGGGTGGTAGTAGATGGTGCCGGCGCGGTACCGGATGTTGCCGTCGTCGGGCACCTTCGCGTAGCGGGCGATCACCTTCAGGCAGGCCTTGTGGGTCCGCTCGCCGGCCTTGCGGAACGCCGCGTAGCTGGTGTCGGGGGCCTGCCACACGCCGACGAACTCGGCGGTGTGCTTCTTCGTGCAGGAGACGGCGACCATCTCCGTGATGTCGCTCGCCTTCAGCTTCGGGTTGAAGCAGCGGTGCCGCAGCGGTGAGTCGCCGGTCAACGCGCCCTTCAGGCTGGCGGTGCGCAGCACCACCCCCGACTCGTCGAAGGCGCGTAGTTCCGAGGCGTCGCAGCGGAACCAGCGCGAGCCGCCCGTCCAGGCGTCGGGGGAGGGGAACACCACGGCCAGGCCGATGCGGCCGGTACGCCAGTCCGCGCCCAGGGCCCTGCCGGCCTCCCGGTCGCATTCGGCACGCGCGGCGCGCATGGCCTTCGAGTCGACCGCCGGGGGAGTGCCGCCGGCGGCGTGCGCGTCACTGAGGGTGCCGACGTGCAGGGTCTCCACCCGGTGGCTGCTGTCGCAGCCGACCGGCGTGTACGCGCTGAGGTAGCCGACCTCCTGGGCGTGCGAGTGGCAGACCCCGGCCTCCGGTACGAAGGCCACGGGCGTGCCGATCGCCGTCCAGTCGTCGACCAGGTCACCGTCGGTGCCGGTGGGCGTCGTCGAGCAGCCGGTCGCTGCCAGTGCCGCCACCGCGCCCAGCGCGAGACCCCTCAACCAGCGTCGCATCCTCGTCGACCTCCCGTGGTCGGGCCGCACCGCCCCCGCCGGTCGATGTGTGCCACGGAGCGGCAGCATACGGCACGGGGCTCAGGTGATGGGCAGTCCCTTCGGCCCCACGCCCCGCACGGAGCGGGTCAGCTTGCGGTCGTCACTCCACAGGAAGCACCGGACCCCACGGTCGCCCTCCTCCCATTCGCGCTGCGACGGGGGGTAGAAGATGGACCCGGCACGGTAGGGCAGTTCACGGTTGTCCGGCACATCGGCGAACGCGGCGATCAGCGTCATGCACCGCCGGTGGGCCTGCGCCGCGGAGCGGGTGAACTCCTCCCAGCTCATGTCCCGTTCGAGGTAGACGCCCACGAACTCGGCGCGGTGCGGCTCGGTGCACAGCACCGGGGCCATGTAGTTGAGGTTCTCGCCGATCAGTTTCGGATCGAAGCAGCGGTGCAGCAGTGGCGAGTCGCCGATCATCGCCCCGCGCAGGCTGCCGGTGCGGTTGACCGGGCGGGTGTTGTCGATGCTGTCGGTCTCGCTCAGGTCGCAGCGGAACCATCGGGCCCCACCCTTCCAGGCGGGCCCGGACGGCAGGGCGATGGTCAGCGTCAGCCGGGCGGTGTGCCAGTCGCCGCCGAGCAGCAGGCGGGCCCGTTGGTCGCACTCGGCGCGGGCGCCGCGCAGCGTCGGGGTGCCCGGCTCGGGGCGGGGGCCCGCCGCCTCGGGGCCGGTGAAGAAGCCCACGTGCACCGTCTCGGCGAGATGACTGCGGGCGCAGTCGACCGTCTCGTACGTCGCCGCCTGCACGACGGCGGTGGTCCGCGGCAGGCAGACGTCGGTGACGGGGACGAACATCTGCGGTGCGGCCAGTGCCGGCCAGTCGTCGACCAGGTCGCCGTCGGCGCCGCCGGGCCGGACACAGGCGGTCAGCAGGAGCGTCGCCGTGCCGGCCAGTGCCAACGCCGTGAGCCACCGTCGCATCGTCCGCCCTCTCCGGAGCTGACGGCCCCCGGTCGTCGCGGACCGCGCGACGTACCCGCCCTGGGGCCTGCTACCTCCGTCACCGTCCCCGATGGAGTCTTGTCGGGTTTCGGGCGTTCGGCCAGTCGCAGATGCCTCATCGCCGGAATTCCCGTTCAAGACGGCTCATTCTGCACCACTGGTCACCGCCGGGTCACGGGGCGTCCCAGATGGTGCCGGCTGCCGGCGGTGGGTGACCACGTTCGTACACTGGCCCGGTGACCGTACCGCCGCTGATCGTCGCGCCGAGCATCCTCGCCGCCGACTTCGCCCGCCTCGCCGAAGAGGTCCGTGCCGTCGAGGACGCCGCGGACTGGCTGCACGTGGACGTGATGGACAACCACTTCGTGCCGAACCTGACCATCGGCCTGCCGGTGGTGCAGAGCCTGCGTGCCGCGACCCGGCTGCCGTTCGACGTGCACCTGATGATCGACGACCCGCGGCGCTGGGCTCCGGGGTACGCCGACGCCGGGGCGTACAACGTCACGTTCCACGCCGAGGCGTGCGACGACCCGGTGGCCCTGGCCAAGGACCTGCGGGCGGCCGGCGCGAAGGCGGGGCTGGCCATCGACCGGGACACGCCGATCGAGCCGTACCTGGACCTGCTGCCCAGCTTCGACACGCTGCTGGTCATGACGATCAAGGCCGGGTTCGGTGGGCAGCGCTTCATCCCGCAGTTGCTGGACAAGGTCCGCGCCGCCCGCCGGCACGCCGACGCCGGCCACCTCGAACTGCGCATCGAGGTCGACGGCGGCATCGCGGCCGACACGATCGCCCAGGCCGCCGAGGCGGGCGCCGACGCGTTCGTCGCCGGCACCGCCGTCTACGGTGCCGACGACCCCGCCGAGGCCGTGCGCAAGCTGCGGGCGCTCGCGGAACGTGCGGCCGGCGGGGCCTGAGGTGGAGTCGGCCGACGACCGCAAGGACGTCATCCTGGTCGTCGACGACGACCGGGACATCGCCCGGTTCGTCGAGTTCAACCTGCGCCTGCACGGCTTCGACGTGGTCATCGCCGGCGACGGGCAGGAGGCGCTGGACCTCATCGAGCGGCAGCGGCCGGATCTGGCGGTCGTGGACCTGATGATGCCGCGGGTCGACGGCATGGAACTGACCCGACGGCTGCGCGCCGACCCGATGACCGCGGCTCTGCCGGTGATCATGCTGACGGCCAAGGGAATGACGGTCGACAAGGTGCACGGCCTCAGCGCCGGCGCGGACGACTACCTGGTCAAGCCCTTCGACACCGCCGAACTGGTGGCCCGGGTCAGCTCCACGCTGCGCCGCAACAAGGAGTTCCGCGAGGTCTCCCCGCTGACCGGCCTGCCCGGCAACAGCCGGATCCGGCGGGAGATCGCCGACCGGGTCCGCAGCGGCTCGGACTACGCGGTCGGCTACATCGACATCGACCGGTTCAAGAGCGTCAACGACCGGTACGGTTTCGTCCGCGGCGACGACTACATCTCCGCCCTGGCGCGCAGTCTGCACCGGGCGGTGGTCTCGGTGGGGCTGCCGCCGGCGTTCCTCGGCCACGTCGGCGGCGACGACTTCGTCTTCGTCTGCACCCCCGACCAGGTGCTCCCGCTGACCTCCCGGGTGTCGGCCGACTTCGAGAAGGCCGCCGACGCGCTGTACGACCCGGTCGACCGGGAACGCGGCTACGTCGAGTTGAAGGACCGCCGGGGCAACATCCGTCGCGCGGCCCTGGTCACGCTGTCCATCGGGGTGGCCGTGTCGAACACCGACAAGCGCATCGCCGATCCGCTGGACGCGATGACGGTCGCCTCCGAGATGAAGACGGTGGCCAAGAGCCAGCCCGGCTCGTACGTGGCCGTCGATCGGCGGCGCGGTGTCGGTGATCCACATCACCGACATGTGAAGTAGCCCGTTCGGAAGATGAAACGCCGCTGCGATCGTGCAAGACTTCGGGTAGTACCCACCACGCGCTGGCGGGACTCGGTGTAATTCCGAACCGGCGGTGATCCACGGTCCGACCGTGGTAAGCCCGCGACCCGGGAGCGGTTCGTCCGCCCGGTGGACCTGGTGAAACTCCGGGGCCGACGGTTGGGGCGGGCCTACCCGCCCCAGACAGTCCGGATGGGAGACAGCGCGCGGGACGGACGGGCCGTGCCCAGGCCGCTGACCCCAGCGTGCCCACGCCCGCCGGGGCGGCCCCGCCGTACCCGGATCTCCGCCGCCGCGTGTCCGCGGCCCCTATGGCCGACGACTCCCACCGCCCGCGCGCCGGCCGGCGAGCGAGAGGGCAGGGCAGGGCATGGTCTCCGTCGACGAGGCGATGCGGCGCGCGATCGACGTCGCCGCGCGGGGACTCGGCACGACCAGCCCCAATCCCGTCGTGGGCTGCGTGCTGCTCGACGCCGACGGCGAGGTGGTCGGTGAGGGTTTCCACGCCTACGCCGGTGGCCCGCACGCCGAGATCGTCGCCCTCGCGCAGGCCGGCCGTCGGGCCAGGGGCGGCACCGCCGTGGTCACCCTGGAACCCTGCGACCACACCGGGCGCACCGGCCCCTGCAGCAGCGCGCTGGTCCACGCCGGGGTGGCCCGGGTGGTCATCGCCGTGCCGGATCCCAACCCCGTCGCCTCCGGCGGTGCCGCCACCCTGCGCGCCGCCGGGATCCAGGTCGAACTGGGGGTACGCGCCGCCGAGGCGGAGGCCGGCAACGTGGCCTGGCTCACCGCCACGCGGCGGGGCTGGCCGTACGTCATCTGGAAGTACGCCGCCACCCTCGACGGCCGGTCCGCCGCGGCCGACGGCACCAGCATGTGGATCACCTCCGAGGCGGCCCGGATGGACGTGCACGCCCTGCGCGGCACCGTCGACGCCGTGGTCGCCGGGGTGGGCACCGTGCTCACCGACAACCCCCGGCTCACCGCCCGGAACCTGCGCGACGGCACCCTGGCCATCCGGCAGCCGCTGCGGGTGGTGGTCGACTCGGCCGGGCGTACCCCCGCCGACGCCCGGGTCCGCGACGCCGCCGCCCCCACCTGGATCGCCACCGCCGCGCAGGTCGGTGCCGGGCCCGACGGCAGGGTGGACCTGCCGGCGCTGCTCGCCGCCCTGCACGACCGGGGCGTGCGGGCGGTCCTGCTGGAGGGCGGGCCCCGCCTGGCCGGGGCGTTCCTCGCCGCCGGCCTGGTCGACCGGGTCGTCGGCTACGTCGCGCCCCGGCTGCTCGGTGCCGGTCCGACCGCCCTGGTCGACGCCGGGGTGAGCACCATCGCCCAGGCCATCGACCTGGAGATCACCGACGTTACGCAGGTCGGCCCCGACCTGCGGATCACCGCGCTGCCCCGGAAGAGGGAGGGCTAGGCATGTTCACCGGCATCGTCGAGGAACTGGGTGAGGTCGTCGGGGTGACCCCGACGGCGCAGGACTCGGCTCTGGTCGCGGTCCGTGGCCCGCTGGTCACCTCGGACGCCCGGCACGGCGACTCGATCGCGGTCAACGGCGTCTGCCTGACCGTCGTCGACGTCGACGCCGGGGTGTTCACCGCCGACGTGATGGGCGAGACGTTGCGCCGCTCGGCGCTCGGCGGGCTGCGCCCCGGCGACCGGGTCAACCTGGAGCGTGCCGCCGCGCTGGGCAGCCGCCTCGGCGGCCATTTGGTGCAGGGGCACGTCGACGGGGTCGGCGAGGTGCTGTCCCGCGAGCCGGCCGCGCGGTGGGAGACGGTCCGCTTCCGGATGCCCGCCGCCCTGTCCCGGTACGTCGTGGAGAAGGGCTCGATCACCGTCGACGGGGCCTCGCTCACCGTGGCCGAGGTCGGCCCGGACTGGTTCGCCGTCGGGCTGATCCCCACCACCCTGTCGCTGACGACCCTCGGTGCCCGCCGCGTCGGCGACCCGGTGAACCTGGAGGTGGACGTGCTGGCCAAGTACGTCGAGCGGCTGCTCGGCGCCCGGTCCGCCGATGCCGCCGGTCCGCCCGTCGACCTGCCGGGCGTCACCGCCGGGACACCGGCGGTCGCCGGACTCGACGGTGCGGGCGGGGCGGCCTGATGGGCCCCCTCGGTTGGCTGCTGACCGCGCAGGTCGAGGTCGCCGGCTCGCCGGTGCTGGTCCGGGAGGTCGTCGGCAACGTCTTCGGGTTGGGGTCCGCGCTGCTCGGCCTGCGCCGCGTGGTGTGGGCCTGGCCGGTCGGCATGGTCGGCAACGCGCTGCTGTTCACCGTCTTCCTCGGCGGCGCGTTCGCCACCCCGCAGGCACACGACCTGTACGGGCAGGCGGGCCGGCAGTTGTTCTTCTTCGCCGTCAGTCTCTACGGCTGGTGGCGGTGGTCGCGTACCCGTCGCCTCGGCGCGGCACCCGACGGGGCGGCGGTGGCGCCGCGCTGGGCCACCGGCCGGGAACGACTGGGTCTGCTGGTCGCCGCCGTCGCCGGCACCGCCGTGGCGTACCCGGTGCTGGCCGCGCTGGGCTCCTGGGGTCCGCTGCCGGACGCCTGGATCCTCACCGGCAGCCTGCTGGCCACCTACGGCATGGCGCGCGGCCTCGTGGACTTCTGGCTGATCTGGATCGCCGTCGACGCGGTGGGGGTGCCGCTGCTGCTGCGCGGCGGGTTCTATCCCTCGGCGGTGATGTACCTCGTCTACGGCGCGTTCTGCGCCTGGGGCCTCGCCAGTTGGTGGCGTACCTCGCGGCTCGTGGCGACGACCCGCGCCCCGATCCCGTCGACCTACTCGGAGGCCGTCGCATGAGCGAGCGGAGCATCAGGTCAGGACGTGCGGCCCACGGTGGCGCACAGCGGAACGGAGTACCGGCATGACAGCGTTCGCCAGCATCGACCAGGCGGTGGCGGACATCGCCGCCGGCCGGCCCGTCGTCGTGGTCGACGACGAGGACCGGGAGAACGAGGGCGACCTGATCTTCGCCGCCGAACTGGCGACGCCGGAGCTGGTCGCCTTCACGGTGCGCCACACGTCCGGCTTCATCTGCGTGCCGCTCACCGAGAGCGAGTGCGACCGGCTCGACCTGCCGCCCATGCACCACACCAACCAGGACCGGCGGGGCACGGCGTACACGGTGACCGTGGACGCGCGGGAGGGGGTGAGCACCGGCATCTCCGCCGCGGACCGGGCGCACACCATCCGGCTGCTCGCCGACCCCGCCACCGGCCCGGTCGACCTGGCCCGGCCGGGGCACGTGGTGCCGCTGCGCGCCCGCGAGGGCGGGGTGCTGCGCCGTCCCGGGCACACGGAGGCCGCCGTCGACCTGACCCGGCTGGCGGGACTGCGCCCGGCCGGGGTGCTCTGCGAGCTGGTCAACGACGACGGCACCATGATGCGGCTGCCGGATCTGGAGAAGTTCTGCGCCGAGCATTCCCTGACCCTGGTCACCATCGCCGACCTGGTCGCCTACCGGCGGCGTACGGAGAAGCAGGTCGAACTGGTCGCCGACGCCCGCATGCCCACCGAGCACGGCGTGTTCCGGGCGCTGGGCTACCGCGCCGCGCACGACCCGGCCGAGCACGTCGCGCTGGTCATGGGTGACCTCGGCGACGGGCGGGACGTGCTGGTCCGGGTGCACTCGGAGTGCCTCACCGGAGACGTGTTCAGCTCGGTGCGCTGCGACTGCGGCCCCCAGCTGAACGCGGCCCTGGGCCGGGTGGCCGCCGAGGGCCGGGGCGTGGTGCTGTACGTGCGCGGCCACGAGGGGCGCGGGATCGGCCTGCTGCACAAGTTGCAGGCCTACCAGCTCCAGGACCAGGGCCGCGACACCGTCGACGCCAACCTCGACCTCGGCCTGCCCGCCGACGCCCGCGACTACGGCACCGGCGCGCAGATTCTCTACGACCTCGGGGTGCGTTCGATGCGCCTGCTGACCAACAACCCGGCGAAGCGGGCCGGGCTGGAGGGCTACGGCCTGACCGTCACCGGGCGGGAGGGCCTGCCGGTGCGACCGCACCCGGAGAACGTGCGCTACCTGCGCACCAAGCGGGACCGGATGGGTCACCTGATCGAGCAGTTGGACGAGGTGACCGAGGCTCCCATGGGCCGCCCGGTCGCCGGCGACGAGATCGGAGCGTAGCGATGGCGGGTTTCGGCGAACCGGGGGTGAGCACGGTCGACGCCACCGGGATGACGGTGGGCGTGGTCGCTGCGCGGTGGCACGGTGAGCTGACCGACCACATGCTGGGCCGTGCCGTCGCCGCCGCGCAGGCGTGCGGTGCCGCCACCGTGGTGGCGCGGGTGGCCGGCTCGGTGGAGCTGCCGGTGGTGGCGCAGGCCCTCGCCCGCCGCTGCGACGTGGTGGTGGCTCTCGGCGTGGTGGTGCGCGGGGCGACGGCCCACTTCGACTACGTGTGCCGGTCGGTCACCGACGGCCTGACCCGGGTGGCGCTGGACGAGGGCCGGCCGGTGGCGCACGGGGTCCTCACCGTCGACACGATCGAGCAGGCCAGGGATCGGGCCGGGCTGCCCGGCTCGGCGGAGGACAAGGGCTGGGCGGCGACGGTGGCCGCGCTCGACGCCGCCGTGGCGATCCGCACGGTGTCCGCCGGCCCCGCCCAGCGCCTCGGCTTCGGCGGCTGACCGGGCCGCCTCACCGCAGCTCGGGCACCCGTGCCGCTTCGACCAGCCAGGTCTGCTCCAGTTGCTTGAGCGTGCCGTCCGCGGCGAGCTGGCCGACGGCGGCGCTGACGCAGCCGGTCAGCGGGGAGTCCCGGTCGAGCAGCAGCCCGAACGCCTGCGGGGCACCCACCTGGGGCAGCTGCCCGACGACGACCGTGTCGGGGAGGGCGAAGGCGGTGGGCAGGTCGACGACCAGCCCGTCGATCTGGCCGCCGCGCAGGGCCTGCACGGCGGCCTCGTCGCTGTCGAACAGGCGGGGCCGGGTGGTGGGCTCCACCAGGTCGGTGATCGCCTGTTCGCCGGTGCTGCCGGCGCGGGCGCCCAGGCGGGCGTCCCGCAGGTCGGCCAGGGACCGTTTCCCGACGATCGGGGAGGACTTCACGGCGACGACGGTCTGTCGTACCAGGTAGTAGGGCGCGGAGAAGTCGGCGGACCGCTTGCGCTCCTCGCTGATGGCCACCTGGTCGACACCGACGTCGAAGGTCTTCGGCCCCGGCGCGAGGGCGGCGTCGGCCGGCACCCGGGTCCAGGTGACCTCGTCGCGGGCGTACCCGAGCCGGGCGGCCACCGCGTAGGCCACGGCGGCCTCGAAACCCTCACCGGTGGTGGGCCTGTCGTCGACGAACCACGGCCGCTGCGCCGGCTCGCCGGTGGCGACGGTGAGCGTGCCGGGGGTCCGGGTGGGCAGGCTGTCCTTGGTGCACGACGCGGTGGCCTCGGGGGCGGTGGTCGCCACCTCCGGCGGTGTGCAGGCGGTGGCCGCGAGCAGGGCGGCGCCGGCGACGATGAGCGCGACGGTACGGGATGTGCTGGCCATGGCGGACAGCGTAGAGGCACCCTTCGATGCCGTCGACGATCTTCCCAGTATGTCGACGGTAGCCGTCCATCGACGCGACCCATCGACGCCGGTCGCCGTGGCCGCTGACCGGGTGCGGACCCGGTGTGAGCGGCCCACGGTCGGCTGGGAGAATCGCGGGGTGAAGACGTTCGAGGAGTTGTTCGCCGAGCTGCAGGCCAAGGCCGCCGCCGGCACCCCCGGCTCGGGCACGGTCGCCGCGCTGGACAGGGGGGTGCACTTCATCGGCAAGAAGGTCGTCGAGGAGGCCGCCGAATCGTGGATGGCCGCCGAGCACGAGGGGCCGGAACGCACCGCCGAGGAGATCTCCCAACTGCTCTACCAGGTCCAGGTGCTGATGCTCGCCAGCGGCCTCGACCTCAAGGACGTCTACCGACATCTGTGAGTGCGCCCCTCGCTGATCCGACCTGATCGAAGGAGCACTCCCACCATGCTGCGTGTCGCCGTACCCAACAAGGGCGCCCTGGCCGAGAAGGCCGCCCAGATGCTGCGCGAGGCGGGCTACCGCCAGCGCACCGACCCGAAGGACCTCGTCTGCCGCGACGAGGGCAACGACATCGAGTTCTTCTACCTGCGCCCGAAGGACATCGCCACCTACGTCGGCTCGGGTGACCTGGACGTCGGGATCACCGGCCGGGACCTGCTGATCGACTCCGGTGCTCCGGCCGAGGAGGTGGTGGACCTCGACTTCGGCCGGGCCACCTTCCGGTTCGCCGCCCGCCCCGAGGACGTCGACGACGTGCGGGAGCTGGGCGGCCACCGGATCGCCACCGCGTACCCGGGGCTGGTCGAACGGCACCTGGCCGAGCTCGGCGTCAAGGCCGACGTGATCCGCCTCGACGGCGCGGTGGAGAACGCGATCCGGCTCGGCGTCGCCGACGTGGTCGCCGACGTCGTCGAGACCGGCACCACGCTGCGCCAGGCCGGTCTCGTGGTCTTCGGCGAGCCGCTGCTGCGGTCCTCCGCCGTGCTGGTGCGCCGCACCGAGGCCCCCGTGCACCCGCAGTCCGCACAGTTGCTGCGCCGGCTGCACGGCGTGCTCGTGGCCCGCCGCTACGTGATGCTCGCCTACGACGTGCCCGCGGGCCTGCTCGACCGGGCGAGTTCGCTGACGCCGGGAATCGAGTCGCCCACCGTCTCCCCGCTGCACCGTGAGGGCTGGGTGGCCGTGCAGGCGATGGTACGCAGCGACGACGTCCACCGGATCATGGACGAGCTGTACGACCTGGGTGCCCGCGCCATCCTGGTGACCAACATCCACGCCTGCCGGCTGTGACGCCGGTGCCCGGCCGGGTCGGGGTGGCGGCTGTCGCGTTGCCGGCCGTGACACCGGTGCCCGGTGCCGCGGGGTGGCGACGGACGACCCCCGGCGGGTGGCAGACTGGTGGGGTGAGCGCTGTCGAGCCGGTCCGTGTCAAGCCCCGCCGTGTCCGGCTGGTCTGCTGGGTGTCGGCCGCCGCCCTGCTGGTGCTGTTCGGTGCGATGGCCGTCTCGCTGAGCGGGTCCACCGGCAACGGCTACGGCACCTTCCAGCGCGGTGACGGCGTCGCCCTGGCCGGGCTCGGTGTGCTGTTCTCCCTCGGGGTGCTGGCCTTCACCCGACCGAGGGTGGAGGCCGACGGGCGCGGGGTGCGGGTGCGGAACCTGATCGGCTGGTCCGAGGTGCCGTGGGAGGTCGTCCGGGGCGTGCGCTTCGACCGGGGTGCGCCGTGGGCCTCGCTGGAGCTGCACGACGACGAGCTGCTGCCGGTGTTGGCGCTGCAGGCCGTCGACAAGGACCACGCCGTGGACGGCGTGCGCGCTCTGCGCCGGCTGCACCGGGCCCACGCGTCGGTCGTCGCCGGAGGTGCGTGAACTCTTCGTCCGTGCCCCGGCGACGAGGATCCGGCGGGCAGGGTGTAGTGTGGTGGGGTCGACCAGGCTGTCTCCGTGTGCACGGAATCGTGCGCCGAAGGCCGCCATGAAAGTGGAGCGCCTGCTCCCACCCGTAGTCGCCGCCACGGTGGCCGGGTCCGGTCACCGGTTTCGGATACTCTCCGAGGCCGGATGCGCGATCCTGTGATCGTGCCGACCGGTCGAGCGGGCCCTGGCATGTGCCGGGGCCTTCTGCTTTCCGGGGTCGGTTCCCACCCGGGAGCCGCGGGGTCGGCCGTGCAGGAGTTTTCGACTCGAGGAGGCCCCATCAGCGTCGAACCACGCGTGAACGAGCAGATCCGGGCACGTGAGGTCCGACTGGTCGGCCCCGAGGGTGAGCAGGTGGGCATCGTCCCGCTGGAGCGCGCCCTTCAGCTGGCCGCGGACGTCGATCTGGACCTGGTCGAGGTTGCGCCGATGGCGCGCCCGCCGGTGTGCAAGCTCATGGACTTCGGCAAGTTCAAGTACGAGAGCGCACTGAAGGCGCGCGAAGCGCGGCGTAACCAGCAGCAGACCGTCATCAAGGAGATGAAGCTCCGGCCGAAGATCGACCCGCACGACTACGAGACCAAGAAGGGTCACGTGGTGCGGTTCCTCAAGGCGGGCGACAAGGTCAAGGTGACGATCATGTTCCGCGGTCGGGAGCAGAGCCGCCCGGAGCTGGGATACCGGCTCCTGCGCCGGCTCGAGTCCGAGATCACGGAGCTGGGATACGTCGAGGCCGCCCCGAAGCAGGACGGCCGAAACATGATCATGGTTCTCGCTCCGCACCGGGCCGTGAAGGCATCCGCGGTCGCCGCGACGGCGTCCCGTGGCGCCGCCCGGGACCGGACGGCGGACGAGTCCGCCGCTCCGGAAGCTGGCGGGGCCCCGGCGGCCGGCGAGACCGCAGCAGCCGGTGACACCGGCACCGTCGCCGACAACAGCGGCGAGTAACAGGGGAGAAGACGTTTCACATGCCCAAGATGAAGAGCCACACGGGGATGGGTAAGCGGGTCAGGGTGACCGGCAAGGGCAAGATCGTTGCCCAGCAGGCCGGCCTGCGCCACAACCTGGAGAAGAAGTCCTCCACCCGGACCCGTCGGCTGACCGGCACGGTCGAGGTGGCCAAGGCCGATGTCAAGCGCATCAAGAAGCTGCTCGGCCGCTGACGCGCGCCACCTGAGCCCAAGAAGGAGTTGAGATGGCACGCGTCAAGCGGGCTGTGAACGCCCAGAAGAAGCGCCGTACCCTGCTGGAAACCGCGAGCGGTTACCGCGGTCAGCGCTCCCGGCTGTACCGCAAGGCCAAGGAGCAGGTGCTGCACTCGATGCAGTACGCCTACCGGGACCGTCGCGACCGCAAGGGCGACTTCCGGCAGCTGTGGATCCAGCGGATCAACGCGGGTGCCCGCGCCAACGGGATGACCTACAACCGCCTGATCCAGGGCCTGCGCCTGGCCGGCATCGAGGTCGACCGCAAGATCCTGGCCGACATGGCCGTCAACGACGCCGCCTCGTTCGCGGCGATCGTCGAGCTGGCCCGGGCCGCCGTCGCGGCCGAGGGCACCGGTGGCGCCGCGGCCCAGGCCGCCTGATCCCCTGCGTATCGACGACGAGGCGTCCTCCGTCCACGACGGGGGACGCCTCGCCGTGTGACGAGGACACCGATGCCGTTCACACCGCGTACCCCCAGGGTGGTGGCCGCCCGCCGGCTGCACCGCCGCCGCGACCGGGAGGCCACCGGCCGGTTCCTGGCCGAGGGACCGCAGGCGGTCCGTGAGGCCCTGCACCGCCCCGGCACGGTCACCGAGCTGTTCGGCACACCGGCGGCCCTCGACCGGTACGCCGACCTGGCCGCCCGCGCGGCCGGCGCCGACCTGCCCGTCTCCGAGGTGACCGACGAGGCCCTGGCCGCCCTCGCCGAGACCGTCGCCCCGCAGGGCCTGGTCGCGGTCTGCCGGCACCTCGACGTACCCCTGGACGACGCCCTGGAGCGCGGGCCGCGACTGGTGGCCGTGCTCGCCGGGATCCGCGACCCGGGCAACGCCGGAACGGTCCTGCGCACCGCCGACGCCGCCGGGGCCGGGGCGGTGGTGTTCGCCGGCGACGCCGTCGACCCGTACAACGGCAAGTGCGTGCGGGCCTCCGCCGGCAGCCTGTTCCACGTCGACGTGGTCCGCGCCGCCGACCCGGTGGCGGTGGTCGACGGGCTGCGCGCCGCCGGCCTCACCGTGCTCGCCACCACCGGCTACGGCGACGACGACCTGGACGACCTGACCGACGCGGGTCGGCTCGCCGCGCCGACGGCCTGGCTGTTCGGCTCCGAGGCCCACGGCCTGCCCGGGGAGCTGACCGCCGCCGCCGACGCCCGGGTACGGGTGCCGCTGCACGGGCAGGCCGAGAGCCTGAACCTGGCTGCGGCCGCGGCCGTCTGCCTGTACGCTTCAGCGAGAGCGCAGCGGTGACCCTCCACGAGGTCCCGCCAGCACACGACAGGGGAGAGCAACCGCCCATGAACGCGCCACGGCGTTCGTTTACCCAGCCCGCCGGTGTCGGCGGGCGGCGGGCCTGATCCTGCTCCCTGCGCAACTCCCACCGGCGGGCTGCGGCACAGCCGCGCGTCCGTAGACTCGCTTCGCCGCCCGACGAGGGCCGGTGCCGCCGTGAGGGAGTGCCCGTACGCCATGAGCTACCGCAACGATCCGTACGACCCGAAGCAGGTCGCCCTGCTCGACCCGGCCGCCCTGGCCGAGGCCGTCGCCGAGGCCGGGACGGCGTTCGCCGCCGCGACCGACCCGGACGCGCTGACCGCGCTGCGCCCGGCGCACCTGGGTGACCGGTCCCCGGTGTCCCTGGCGCGCCGCGAGATCGGCGCCCTGCCACCGGCGGCGAAGGCCGACGCCGGCAAACGGGTCAACGAGGCCCGGCGGGCCGTCGAGGCCGCGTACGCCGCCCGCGCCGAGGTCCTGCACCGGGAGCAGGCCGCCCGGGTGCTGGTCGAGGAGCGCGTCGACGTCACGCTGCCGCACGACCGGCGTCCACGTGGGGCGCGGCACCCGCTGAGCGTGCTCATGGAGCAGATCAGCGACCTGTTCGTCGGGATGGGCTACGAGGTGGCCGAGGGCCCCGAGGTCGAGCTGGAGTGGACGAACTTCGACGCCCTGAACATCCCCGCCGACCACCCGGCGCGCGGCCTGATGGACACCTTCCACATCGCACCCGAGGGCAGCGGCCTCGTGCTGCGCACCCACACCTCGCCGGTGCAGGCGCGCACCATGCTGTCGCGTAAGCCGCCGATCTACGTGATCTGCCCGGGTCGGGTCTACCGCACAGACGAACTGGACGCCACCCACGCGCCGGTCTTCCACCAGGTCGAGGGCCTGGTGGTCGACGAGGGCATCACCATGGCGCACCTGCGCGGCACCCTCGACCACTTCGCCCGGGCCATGTTCGGGCCCGACGCGAAGACCCGCTTCCGCCCGCACTACTTCCCGTTCACGGAGCCGTCGGCCGAGTTCGACGTGTGGTTCCCGGAGCACCGCGACGGCCCCCGCTGGGTGGAGTGGGGCGGCTGCGGCATGGTCAACCCGCGGGTGTTGCGGGCCTGCGGCATCGACCCGGAGGTCTACTCCGGATTCGCCTTCGGGATGGGCATCGACCGGACGGTGATGTTCCGGCACGGGGTCAGCGACATGCGGGACATGGCCGAGGGCGACGCGCGGTTCACCCGCGCGTTCGGGACCGGGGTGTAGGACGTTGCGGGTCGAGTCACGAAAGACGGTGGTCTGAGTCATGCGAGTTTCTGTCAGTTGGCTGCGGGAGTACGTCGACATCCCGACCGACCTGCCCACCGGCGACCTGGAACAGGCCCTGGTCGACCTCGGCATCGAGGTCGACTCCGTCGTGGACCTGCGGGCCACGGTCACCGGCCCGCTGGTCGTCGGCGAGGTCCGCGAGATCGAGGAGCTGACCGGCTTCAAGAAGCCGATCCGGCACTGCCTGGTCGACGTCGGCGCCGCCAACGGCACCGGCGAGTTGCAGGAGATCGTCTGCGGGGCCCGCAACTTCGCCCCGGGTGACCGGGTCGTGGTGGTGCTGCCCGGCGGTGTGCTGCCCGGCGGCTTCGCCATCGGTGCCCGCAAGACCTACGGCCGGATGTCCGCGGGCATGATCTGCTCGGCCCAGGAGCTGGGCCTGGGCGACGACCACTCCGGCATCATCGTGCTGCCCGCCGACGCCCCCGGCGGGCCGGGCGACGACGCGCGGCCCGTCGTCGGGCTCGACGACGTCGTGCTGGAGTTGGAGATCACCCCCGACCGGGGGTACGCGATGAGCCTGCGCGGCCTGGCCCGTGAGCTGTCACACGCCCTGGACGTGCCGTTCCGCGACCCGGGTCTGGCGGCGGCACCCGGCGCCACCGCCGAACCGGCGTACCCGGTCCAGGTGCGCGACACCGTCGGCTGCGACCGGTTCGCCGCGCGGATGGTGCGCGGCGTCGACCCGACCGCGACCACCCCGGCCTGGATGCGGCAGCGGCTCACCACCGCCGGCATCCGCAGCATCTCCCTGCCCGTCGACATCACCAACTACGTGATGCTCGAACTCGGCCAGCCGATGCACGCCTTCGACGCCGACCGGATCACCGGCCCGCTGGTGGTCCGCCGCGCCGAGGCGGGGGAGAAGCTGACCACGCTCGACGGGGTCGGCCGGGTTCTCGCCGCCGAGGACATGGTCATCTGCGACGACACCGGCCCGATCTCGCTGGCCGCCGTGATGGGCGGGGAGACCAGCGAGGTCGTCGCCGGCACCACCAGCGTGCTGTTCGAGGCGGCGCACTGGGATCCGGTGATGGTGGGGCGCACCGCCCGCCGGCACCGGCTGTTCAGCGAAGCCGCGAAGCGGTGGGAGCGGGGCGTCGACCCGGCGCTGCCGCTGGTCGCGGTCGACCGGGCGGTCCAGCTGCTCACCGTGCACGGTGGCGGCACCGCCGGAACGGAGATCCTGGACGTCGACCACGTGCGGCCGCGTACCCCGGTGACCCTGTCGGTGGACCTGCCGGGCCGCCGGATCGGTGTGGCCTATCCCGCCCAGCGGGTCGTCGCCCTGCTCGAGCGGGTCGGCTGCACCGTGACGCGGGGCGTGGACCGGCTGGCCGAGGACGCCGGCGAGGTGGGTGTCGCGGCCGGCGGCGACGAGGTGCTCGTCGTCACCCCGCCCAGCTGGCGACCCGACCTCTCCGACCCGGCCGACCTGGTCGAGGAGGTGGCCCGCCTCGACGGGTACGACCGGGTGCCGTCGGTGCTGCCGACCGCGCCCCCCGGACGCGGCCTGACCTGGCAGCAGCGTCGCCACCGGGCGGTGTCCCGGTCGCTGGCGGAGCGGGGGTACGTCGAGGTCGTGGCGCACCCGTTCGTCTCCGCCGAGTTGGCCGACCAGCTCGACCTGCCGGCCGACGACCCGCGCCGGCAGGCGGTGCGACTGGCCAATCCACTGTCGGAGGAGGAGCCGCTGCTGCGCACCACGCTGCTCGGTCCGCTGCTCGGCACCGTCCGGCGCAACCTCGGCCGGGGCCTGCGCGACCTGGCGCTGTACGAAATCGGCACGGTCTTCCACCCGCGTCCCGGTGCCGGTGCCCCACCGGCGATGGGCGTGGACCGGCGGCCGACCGACGTCGAGTTCGCCGCGGCCGACGCCGTGGTGCCGCACCAGCCCCGGCACGTCGCGGTGGTGCTCACCGGCGACGTCGAGCCGGCCGGCTGGTGGGGTGCGGGTCGGGCGGCAGGCTGGGCCGACGCCGTCGAAGCCGGCCGGGAGGTGCTGGCCGTCGCGGGCGTCCCGGCCGATCGGGTCGAGGTGCGGGCCGCCGAGTACGCGCCCTGGCACCCCGGCCGGTGCGCCGCGCTGCTGGTCGACGGCGTCGTCGTCGGCCACGCCGGTGAGCTGCACCCGACGGTCCTGGCCACGCTGGAACTGCCCCGGCGCACCAGTGCCATGGAACTGGACCTGGACGCTCTGCCCGCTCCGGACCTGGCGCCCGCGCCGACCGTGTCGACGTTCCCGCCGGCGCTGATCGACGTGGCGTTGGTGCTCGACGCCGGGGTGCCGGCGGCCGAGGTGCGGCGGGCCCTGGCCGAGGGTGCCGGGGACCTGTTGGAGTCGGTGCGCCTGTTCGACGTGTACGCCTCCGAGCAGCTCGGCGTGGGCCGCCGGTCGCTGGCGTACAAGCTCACCTTCCGGGCTCCTGACCGGACGCTGACCGTCGAGGAGGCGGTGGCGGCCCGGGACGCGGCGGTGGCCGTGGCGGCGGAACGGTTCGGCGCCACCCTGCGCGGCGTCTGATCCTCGGTGCCCGGGTCCTCGCGAGCGACGCGGGGACCCGGGCACCGGTCGGCGTTCTAGGTGCTGGAGCTGTCGACGACGTTCGCCGGATGGTAGGCATGAGCTGTTGTCGGCATTCGTACAAGGGAAGCTGCCGCGGGTCGGCGAGTGCATAGAGTCCTCCGACAGTCGCAGGACGAGAGGCACTCATGTCGGATTCCCCTTCTGAGCAACTCCTGACGTCGGTGCAGGACGCGGTGATCCAGGCCTACTACCCGGATCGGGTCCGGGCTGCGGCCGGGGCCCGAACTCGGGCACAGGCGGCCCAGTCCGTGGTGACGGTGTTCGCTGGGGCGTTGGTGGCGACGTTCACACTGACTTCGCTGGCCACCACCGCGACGGCGACGCGGATCGCCGCCTGTGCCGCGGTGGCGTTGTGGCTCGGCGCCGCGACCCTCTACGTCCGGGCAATCGCCACGGTCGTACCGCCACCGCCGACGGCAGCACGGCAGGCGCGCAACGCCCAGACGCTGATTGAGGAGGTTCTCAAGAGAGGAGATGCGGAGGCGCGGCAGGTTGACCGGCGACAGTCGGTGGCGAACGGGCTGTCGGTCCTCGCGCTCGCGGCGACCTTGCTGACCTTCAGCCTCGCGCTGTTCGTCGAACACCCGGACAAGTCGCGCCGGGGTGTCCTCATTCTCAAGTCGGACGCGCGGGTGAGCCTCGCTGCCCTGTGTGGGGCGGAGGTGAGCAGGGTCGAAGGCGAGATCGACGTGCTGTCGGTACGGAGTCAGTTCGTTGCGGTCACATTGTTCAGCTGCGGTGACCGCCGCGATGTCAAGGTGCGCATTCCGAGGAACTCGGTGTCGGTACTGCTTACGAAGGAGAGCTGAGCTGTGACCCTTGGCAGCGATCCCACCCTGCTCATTGTCCGGGGTGCACCCTCGGTGGCATCCGCTGTCGGTGAGCTGGCGACTTCGTGTCTGGCAGCCGTCGCCAGGCTCCACCGGGCAGGCGGGGCGCTGGACGCCGTAATCCTCATCGGCAACCTGACGATGTCAGCGGACTTCAGCGAGTACGCCACGGTGTCTGAGCTGGTAGATCGGATCCTGACCGAGTGCTGTAACGCTCCGGTGCCCACGGAACTGCCTGCGGTGCTGGCTGTGCCCGGGCCCGGAGACCGACTGCCGATGCCTTCCGCGCTGGTGACCGTGCGATCCCTCACCGACCTTTGGCCCATGGTACGGGACAGCTTCTGGAACGACGAGACCCCTGATGTGCGGGAAGCGATCCGGACGGGGTTCCGGCCCTTCATCGAGTGGTACGACGGGTACGCGACAGAGGCCAGCTGGCGGCCGGGGCTGTTGCCCGGAGAAGGCGGGCTGGTGATCGGCACCGAGGGGCGCAGGCTCGGGCTGGCAACCGTCAACAGCGCCTTTCGCATGATCGCTTCCGATGCGACGACGGATCTCGCCGAGGTGAGCCAGCGGCAAGTGGAAGCGGCGACTGGAGCATGGGAGGGGCCAGTCGAGGCTGTCGCCGTCTTTGCGCCCCTGACGGCTGAACTGCCCGAGGTGGTGAGTTCTCCGGTGGTGGCGATCGCCGGGGGCGTCGGTACTGGAGAAGTGGCCGAGTGGTGGGCTGTCGAATCCGGTGCCCATCTTCTCGTCGCTGACACCGGAGTGAATGGTGCCGTTCGGCTGACCGAGCTCGATGGTCGCGCAGCCGCAGTGGCCCGGCGTCGTCCGGCTGCGACCTCCACTGTGATGATCGACGAACCGGAGGCGGTCGTTGCCTCGGTGACCTCCGCGACGAGAGATCTGCTTGCCGAGTTGGATCTGGCCTTGGCCACCGGCCACGCGGTTCTCGTGCTGACTTCTGGAATAGAGAGCGAGTCGAAGGGGGAGTGGTCGAGCCCGTTGGGTAGCGCGGACGACGTCTTCGAGGCGCTGGTGACACAGCTACCCGCGGATGTCACCGGTGGGCGGGTAGCCCTGGCCACGGTGATGCAACGCCTGCGGCAGACGGATCCCTCGCTGGTGAGACGCACCATCGCCGGCATGCTCGTCAGCGACGGCTCGATGCTCAACGAAACCGCACTGCGCCTGCTCCTGGCACCGTGGTACCGGGTGTACGACTGCACGGGGACGAACATATTCCAGGACCTTTCTATGCGTATGGACATCGATGCCAACATGGTGATCGTTGACGCGTACCGGGATCCGCCCGGCCGGGGCCGACCACAACTCGAGGTGGTGGCGATGAATGGCATCGCCCCGGGCAACGCCGCCGCTCCGGTCAGCTTCGACATCGACGACCGGGGGCGCGGGTGGCGGGCCCAGTGGTTCCGCCAGATGAAGGCGGACGCGATAACACATCCGGTGGTGTTCGCGGCCGGTGCGCTGAGCAGCGGGCACCTGTCGCTCTACCTCGACGCGCTGATCTCTGACAGTGACATCAAGTCCCCTTACCCCCGTTTCGTGGTGGCCCCGGGGTCGGATCCGACCGCTCTGTGGAAACTGGCCGGCGGTGGATGTGCCCATATCCAGGCAAGCCTCGCCGAGGTAGCTCGGGAGCGGCTGGGGATGACGAGGGAACCAATGCGGCGGGGCCGTCAGCTCCGCGCCCGGATGCGTTCCGTCCTCGACACCAACGCAGGTGTGCAGCTGGTGTCGACATTGCTGGAAGCGGCACCGCCGGGTGACCCCTTCTACCTGCGTGGTACGGATCCCACCTGGGGTGACGTCAAGGAGGAGATCCCAGCGACCCTCTCGTCCCTTGGTGCAATGGTCGAACGGGCGGATGCGGGAGGGGCCCGGAAGCCGGTAGTGGTCCTCAACGACCGCTCCGGCACCGGCAAGTCGACGACGTTGATGCAGTTCGCGGTTACGCTGCACGCCCGTGGCTTGGCAGTGGGATGGGTGGACAGGGCGACCACCAGGTCGAGCCATGACGTTCTCAACGAGTGCCTCGAACTGGGCTTGGACGCCGTTCTCATCGACGACGTGGACATCTTCGGTGCGGAAGCGGCACGACTGATGACGCGGCTGGGCCAGCGAGGCAACGTCCTCGTGGCCGCCACCATCCGCAGTACCCGGGGCCACCTTCTCGACGGGGTGCCCGGGCTGGTCCGGGTACCACCGTTGCGACTGACCGACGACGACCTGAACGCCCTGGTGCACCGACTGGAATCGTTCCGGCAACTTGGCAAGCTCAAGCAGTACAGGCTGCATGACGCACGGGTGGAGCGGTTGCGTCAGGTCTCTGACCGTGACCTGATGGCGGCGATGGTGGAGGTGATCACCGGCTACCGGTTCGAAGAGCGGGTCAGCAGCGAGTTCGCTCAGCTCGACGCCCGTGAACGAGACATCTATGCGACGGTGTGCCTGTTCGAGGCCCTGCAGTACGAGGATCGCTCGCTGACCCTGCCGCAGAACGCCCTACTGCAGATCGCCTCGGACGGGCCACCCGATCCAGGCGTCAACCGCGCCATCGAGAGGCTCGTCTCGGGCCGCAGAATGCTGGTGCGCCGGGAGTCGGGCCACATCCGCACCCGGCACCGCGTCGTTGCCGAGGCGATGGAGAAGTTCATTCGGGATGACAAGGTCTACTTTCAGGAACTCCTTGAGCGGCTGCTGCTGTTCTACGTGCAACGCGGCGCTGGCATCACGAACCGTAACGATCCGACGCGGCGGGCCATGGTGGCCCTGATCAATCACCGAGTGATGATCAAGTCCGGACTTCCGGTCAAGTCGGTACGGGACATCTACCACCTGCTGCACGACTACCTCAAGGATGACTTCCACTACTGGCTCCAATGCGGCTCGTACGAGCTCGAGCAGCGCAACCTCGATCTTGCTGCGACGTTCCTGGAGACCTCCCGCGGATGCGAGGGTGGGCAGAACCACTTCAAGGTCGTCACGACCTGGGCCATGGTTTACCTGCGACTGGCTATTCAGAACCCGTCTGACGTGGGCCGGCACGACGAGGCGGTCGACGCGTTCCGGGAGCTTGAGCGGATCGCCTTGCAGGAAGGCGCCCGATCGCCGCACACGATCGTGACGATCATCAAGGATGGAACCCACTGGCTGCAGCGTGGAACGTTCTTCACGAACGACGAGCGACAGAACACGGCTCGTCGCATCCTGCGTTGGATTGAGGTTGGGCATCGCCTGTTGGACATGAACGGCGAGTTCCGGGCGGCGGCGAATCGCTGCACCGGCCCCTTGGAGCGGATGGTCCGAGCGGACGAGGACGAAGAAGACGTCTCGATTCCGCTGTAACGAGCGTCGTCAAGCGTGCACAGCGGGATGCCGCGGTTCGCGGTGCCGGTCCGCATGCGGAGGGTGGGGTAGGAGCGCTTCGACCCTGAGTATTTCCATACAGCATGACGCATGAACTTGCAGCGGCGGCCCGGAGGGGCTAGCCTCACTGCATAGTCATGCGGAGGTAGGTATGGGAATCCGAGTCGCGGTCGCCGGGGCGAGCGGCTACGCTGGTGGCGAGCTGCTGCGCCTGGTCGCCGGGCACCCCGAGTTCGACCTGGTCGCCGCCACCGCACACAGCCAGGCAGGGCACCGCGTCGACACCGTGCACCCCCAGCTGACCGGGCTGGATCTGGTGCTCGGCGAGACCGACGCCGACCGGCTGGCCGACGCCGACCTGGTCTTCCTCGCCCTGCCGCACGGCGAGTCCGCCGCCCTCGCGGCACGCCTGCCAGCCGAGGTGCGCATCGTCGACCTCGGGGCCGACCACCGGCTCGCCGACCCCTACGACTGGGCCAACTACTACGGCGGCACCCATGCCGGCCCGTGGACCTACGGCCTGCCGGAACTGCCCGGTCAGCGGGAGCTGATCGCCGCCTCCACCCGGGTCGCCAACACCGGTTGCTACGCCGCCACCATCACCCTCGCCCTCGCCCCGCTGATCGCCGCCGGTGCCGCCGAGCCCGCCGACGTGGTGGTCGTGGCCGCGTCGGGCACCTCGGGCGCCGGCCGGGCCGCCAAGGCGCACCTGCTGGCCAGCGAGGTGATGGGCGACCTGTCGCCCTACCGGGTGGGGGCCCACCAGCACGTACCCGAGATAAAGCAGGCCACCGCCGCGACCAGCCTGTCGTTCACCCCCGTCCTCGCGCCGATGCCGCGCGGCATCCTGGCCACGGTGACCGCCGTGCCGGCGCGGGGGGTCGACCCACGGACGGTGCTCGCCGAGGCGTACGCGGACGCGCCGTTCGTGCATGTGCTGCCCGAGGGGCGGTGGCCGCACACCGCCGCCACCCTCGGCTCGAACTCCTGCCACCTGCAGGCCACCGTCGACGTCGACTCGCGCCGGATGATCGTGGTCGGGGCGCTCGACAACCTCGGCAAGGGCGCCGCCGGGCAGGCGGTGCAGAACGCCAACATCATGCTCGGCCTGCCCGAGACCACGGGCCTGTCCGTCTGGGGGACCGCGCCATGACCGTCACGACGCCTCGTGGGTTCCGGGCGGCCGGGGTGGCCGCCGGGCTGAAGGGCAGCGGCGCCGCCGACGTCGCCGTCGTGGTCAACGACGGTCCTGACGCCGGGGTGGCCGGGGTGTTCACCGCCAACCGGGTCAAGGCCGCGCCGGTGCTCTGGACCCAGCAGGTGGTCCGGGGCGGCGTGGTCCGGGCCGTGGTGCTCAACTCGGGTGGGGCCAACGCCTGCACCGGCCCGGCCGGCTTCCAGGACACCCACGCCACCGCCGAGGACGCCGCCGCCACGCTCACCTCGACCAGTTCCCGGCTGATGCTCGGCGCGGGTGAGGTGGCGGTCTGCTCGACCGGCCTCATCGGGGAGCGGCTGCCGATGGGCAGGCTGCTGCCGGGCGTGCGGGCCGCGATCCGGGGCCTGGCCCGCGACGGTGGGCAGGCCGCCGCCGAGGCCATCATGACCACGGACACCCGACCGAAGACCACCGTGGCGTACGGCAGCGGCTGGACCGTCGGCGGCATGGCCAAGGGCGCCGGCATGTTGGCCCCGGCCATGGCCACCATGCTCTGCGTGCTGACCACCGACGCGGTGGCCGGCCCCGACGCCCTCGACGCGGCCCTGCGCGCGGCCACCCGGGTCACCTTCGACCGGGTCGACTCCGACGGTTGCATGTCCACCAACGACACGGTGCTCCTGCTGGCCAGCGGTGCCTCCGGCATCGAGCCGACCGGGGCGGAACTGACGGTGGCGGTCACGGCGGCCTGCCACGACCTGGCCCAGCAGTTGCTCGCCGACGCCGAGGGCGCCACCAAGCAGATCGCGATCGACGTGGTCGGTGCGGCCGGCGAGGACGACGCGGTCGAGGTGGGCCGCAGCGTGGCCCGCAACAACCTGGTGAAGACCGCGTTGTTCGGCAACGACCCGAACTGGGGGCGGATCCTCGCCGCCGTGGGCACCACCACCGCCGCCTTCGAACCCGACGCCGTCGACGTGGCGGTGAACGGGGTCTGGGTCTGCCGGGGCGGGGCCGCCGCCGAGGACCGGTCGAAGGTGGACCTCACCGGCCGCGACGTCACCATCCGCATCGACCTGCACGCCGGCACGGCCGAGGCGACGGTGTGGACCAACGACCTGTCGCACGCCTACGTCCACGAGAACTCGGCGTATTCAACGTGAGCGCGAGGAACGCAGCGCAGCGGAGTCCCGCAGTCGTGAACGAAGGGTTGGCCCGGTGAGCGCGAGGAATGCAGCGCAGCGGAGTCCCGCAGTCGTGAACGAAGGGTCGACCCGGTGAGCCTGACCTCCGATCTAACCCGCGCCCAGACCAAGGCGGCCACCCTGATCGAGGCGCTGCCGTGGCTGGCCCGCTTCTCCGGCTCCATCGTCGTGGTCAAGTACGGCGGCAACGCCATGGTCGACCCCGAGCTGCGGCGGGCCTTCGCCGCCGACATGGTGTTCCTGCGGTACGTCGGCCTCAAGCCGGTGGTGGTGCACGGTGGCGGCCCGCAGATCTCGGCGATGCTGGGCCGGCTCGGCATCGACAGCGAGTTCCGGGGCGGCCTGCGGGTCACCACCCCGGAGGCGATGGACGTCGTGCGGATGGTGCTCGTCGGCCAGGTCGGCCGGGAACTGGTCGGTCTGATCAACGCCCACGGTCCGCTCGCCGTCGGCCTCTCCGGGGAGGACGCCGGGCTGTTCACCGCCGTGCGGCGGCCCGCGTACGTCGACGGGCAGCCGGTCGACGTGGGGCAGGTCGGCGACGTGGAGTCGGTGGATGTCTCCGCGGTGACCGACCTGATCGCCGCCGGCCGCATCCCGGTGATCTCCACCGTCGCGCCGGACGTCGACGGGGTGCTGCACAACCTCAACGCCGACACCGCCGCCGCCGCGCTCGCGGTCGCCCTGGGGGCCCGCAAGCTGGTCGTGCTCACCGACGTGCCGGGGCTCTACGCCAACTGGCCCGACACGTCGAGCCTGGTCAGCGAGATCACGGCCGACGACCTGGCGAAGCTGCTGCCGACCCTGGAGTCGGGCATGGTGCCGAAGATGGAGGCCTGCCTGCGCGCGGTCCGCCAGGGAGTGCCCACCGCACACGTCGTCGACGGCCGCGTCGCCCACTCCACGCTGCTCGAGGTGTTCACCTCGGAAGGATTCGGAACGATGGTGATCCCCTCATGAGTATGCTCGTCGAACGCTGGCAGCAGTCCATGATGGACAACTACGGCACGCCGCCGCTGGCGTTGGTGTCCGGCTGCGGCGCCGTCGTGGTCGACGAGGCCGGTCGGGAGTACGTCGACCTGCTCGGCGGCATCGCGGTCAACGTTCTCGGCCACGCCCACCCGGCGGTGGTGGCCGCCGTGTCTAAGCAGGTCGCCACCCTCGGGCACGTCTCCAACCTGTACGTCGCCGAGCCGCCCGTGGCCCTGGCCGAGTTGCTGCTGGCCCTGGCCGGCCGGGCGGGCCGGGTCTTCCTCGCCAACTCCGGCGCGGAGGCCAACGAGGCAGCCTTCAAGCTGTCCCGGCGCACGGGCCGTACCCACGTCGTGGCCGCCGTCGGCGGCTTCCACGGCCGCACCATGGGTGCCCTCGCCCTGACCGGGCAGCCGGCCAAGGCCGACCCCTTCCGCCCGCTGCCCGGCGAGGTCACCCACGTCGCGTACGGCGATGTCGCGGCCCTGGCGGCGGCCGTCACCGACGCCACCGCCATGGTGATCCTGGAGCCGATCCAGGGGGAGAACGGCGTCGTCGTCCCGCCCGCCGGTTACCTGGCCGAGGCCCGGCGGATCACCGCCCGGCACGGCGCACTGCTGGTGCTCGACGAGGTGCAGACGGGTGTCGGCCGCACCGGGCACTGGTTCGCCCACCAGGCCGAGGGCGTCGAGCCGGACGTGGTGACCCTGGCCAAGGGCCTGGGCGGCGGGCTGCCCATCGGCGCCACCGTCGCCTTCGGTCGGGCCGCCGAACTGCTCGGCCCCGGCTCGCACGGCACCACCTTCGGCGGCAACCCGGTCAGTTGCGCCGCCGCCCTCGCGGTGGTGTCCACGATCGCCAGCGAAGGGCTGCTCGACCACGTCAAGCGGGTCGGCGAACGGCTGCGCCGGGGCATCGAGGCGCTCGACCATCCGCTGGTCGGCGAAGTGCGGGGTGCGGGCCTGCTGCTCGGGATCGTGCTGACCGCCCCGGTGTCGGCGGTGGCGGCCGGTGCGCTGCGTGAAGCCGGCTTCCTGGTCAACCCGGTGCAGCCGGACGTGCTGCGGCTCGCCCCACCGTTGATCCTCACCGCGGCCCAGGCCGACGCCTTCCTCGCCGCCCTTCCGACCGCCCTGACCGCGAGCAGCACGGAGGCCCCCGAATGATCCGGCACTTCCTGGCCGACGACGACCTGTCGCCCGCCGAGCAGGCCGCCGTCCTCGACCTCGCGGCGCGGATGAAGACCGACCGGTTCGCGTACCGCCCCCTCGACGGGCCGCGGTCGGTCGCCGTGCTGTTCGACAAGCACAGCCTGCGTACCCGGATCTCCTTCGACGTCGGCATCGCCGAACTCGGCGGCCATCCCCTCGTCGTGGACGCCCAGGCCACCCACTTCGGCCGGGGCGAGACGCTGGCCGACGCCGGCCGGGTGCTGTCCCGGTACGTCGCGGCGATCGTGCTGCGCACCCACGGCGACGACCGGATCGCCGAGGTCGCGCAGGGGGCCACCGTGCCCGTGGTCAACGCCCTCACCGACGGCTACCACCCCTGCCAGCTGCTGGCCGATCTGCTCACCGTCCGCGAGCGGTGCGGTGGGACGGCCGGACGGACCCTGGCGTACGTGGGCGACGCCGCCAACAACATGGCCCACTCGTACCTGCTGGCCGGCGCCACGGCCGGGATGCACGTGCGGGTCGCCGGGCCGGCGGACTTCCAGCCCGATCCCGACGTGGTGGCCCGGGCGGAGAAGATCGCCTCCGCTACGGGGGGCAGCGTCCGCGCCCTGGTCGACCCGGTCGAGGCGGTACGCGGCGCGGACGTCGTCGCCACCGACACCTGGACGTCGATGGGGCAGGAGGGCGACGGGCGGGACCGGATCACCCCGTTCCTGCCGTACCAGGTCAACGAGGCGCTGCTCGCCCACGCCGCGCCGACCGCGATCGTGTTGCACTGCCTGCCCGCGCACCGCGGTGAGGAGATCACCGACGAGGCGCTCGACGGCCCGTGCAGTGCGGTGTTCGACCAGGCGGAGAACCGGCTGCACGCCCAGAAGGCGTTGCTGACGTTCCTGCTGGAGGCCAGCATCCCCGACCCGGCGGCGTCGCCCGCCGCCACCAGGGAGACATCGTGACCACGCCGCTGACCCGTGCCGCCCGGCACGCCCGCATCGTCGAGCTGATCCGCGACCGGGCGATCCACTCGCAGACCGAGTTGGCCGACCTGCTCGCCAGCGACGGCATCCAGGCCACCCAGGCGACCCTGTCGCGCGACCTCAAGGAACTGGGCGCGGTCACCGCGCGCGGCGGCGACGGGCGGGGTGTCTACCTGATCCCGGAGGACGGTCACCGGCCGCTGCGCGATGCCGAGGCCGCCCCCGCGCGGCTGGTCCGGCTGCTGCACGAGCTGCTCAACGGGGTCGACTCCAGCGGCAACATCGCCGTCCTGCGCACCCCGCCGGGCGCGGCCCACTACCTGGCCAGCGCGGTGGACCGGGCGGGCCTGCCCGACGTCGTCGGCACCATCGCCGGCGACGACACCATCCTCGTCGTGGCCCGCGAGGCCGACGGCGGGGCCGCGCTCGGCGACAAGCTCGCCGGCTGGGCCCGCCGCGTCGACACCGTCGAAGGGAACACCGCACCATGACCGAGCGGGTCGTCCTGGCGTACTCCGGAGGTCTCGACACCTCCGTCGCCATCGCCTACCTTGCCGAACGCACCGGCGCCGAGGTGATCGCCGTGGCGGTCGACGTCGGCCAGGGCGGTGAGGACCTCGACGCCATCCGGCAGCGTGCCCTGGACTGCGGCGCGGTGGAGTCCGAGGTGGTCGACGCGCGCGACGAGTTCGCCGCCGACTACTGCCTGCCCGCGGTGCGGGCCAACGCCCTCTACATGGACCGCTACCCACTGGTGTCGGCGCTGTCCCGACCGCTGATCGTCAAGCACCTGGTGGCCGCGGCCCGCCGGCACGGCGGCACCATCGTGTCGCACGGTTGCACCGGCAAGGGCAACGACCAGGTGCGTTTCGAGGCCGGCCTCGGCGCGCTCGCCCCCGACCTGAGGATCGTCGCGCCGGCCCGGGACTTCGCCTGGACCCGGGACAAGGCGATCGCGTTCGCCGAGGAGAAGGGCCTGCCGATCGACGTGTCGGCGAAGTCGCCGTACTCGATCGACCAGAACCTGTGGGGCCGCGCGGTGGAGACGGGCTTCCTGGAGGACATCTGGAACGGCCCGGTCGAGGACCTGTACGCCTACACCCGCGACCCGGCGCAGGAGCGCGACGCCGACGAGGTCGTCATCACCTTCGACGGTGGCGACCCGGTCGCGATCGACGGTGAGACGGTGACCCCGTACCAGGCGATCCTGGAGCTGAACCGGCGGGCCGGTGCGCAGGGCGTGGGCCGGCTCGACATGGTCGAGGACCGCCTGGTCGGCATCAAGAGCCGCGAGGTGTACGAGGCGCCGGGCGCGATCGCGCTGATCACCGCCCACCAGGAGCTGGAAGCGGTGACGGTCGAGCGGGATCTCGCCCGCTTCAAGCGTGGTGTGGACCAGCGCTGGGGTGAACTGGTCTACGACGGCCTGTGGTTCTCGCCGCTGAAGGACAGCCTGGACGCGTTCATCGGCGACGCCCAGCGGCACGTCTGCGGCGAGGTGCGGCTGACCCTGCACGGCGGCCGGGCCACCGTGACGGGGCGGCGCTCCGAGGCCAGCCTGTACGACTTCGGCCTCGCCACCTACGACACCGGCGACACCTTCGACCAGTCGCTGGCCAGGGGATTCGTGCAGTTGTGGGGTCTGCCGAGCAGGATGGCCGCCGCGCGGGACGCCCGGCTGAACGGGACGTCGTCGTGACCTACAAAATGGGCAGCGTGGATGACAAGAGCCTGACCGAGAACAGCGCCGCCACCAACCGGACGAGCCTGTGGGGCGGCCGGTTCGCCGGTGGCCCCGCCGAGGCCCTCGCGAGGCTGTCGGTGAGCGTCCAGTTCGACTGGCGGCTGGCCCCGTACGACATCGCGGGCTCCCGGGCACACGCCCGGGTGCTCGCGGGCGCGGGCCTGCTCGACCCGGACGAACTGGGCCGGATCCTCGCCGCCCTCGACGACCTGGAGGCCGCCTGTGCCTCCGGCCAGTTCCGCCCGACGGTGGACGACGAGGACGTGCACACCGCCCTGGAACGGGGGCTGCTGGAACGCCTCGGCAGCCTCGGCGGCAAGCTGCGCGCCGGCCGGTCCCGTAACGACCAGGTCGCCACGGACCTGCGGCTCTACCTGCGCGACCACGCCCGGGGGGTGGCCGCCCGCTTGGTCGAGCTGGCCGAGGCGCTGGTGGAGCAGGCGGAGCGGCACGTGGCGACCCCCGCCCCGGGGATGACCCACCTGCAGCACGCCCAGCCGGTCACCTTCGGGCACTGGCTGCTCGCCCACGTGCAGCCGCTGCTGCGCGACCTGGAGCGGATGCGCGACTGGGACCACCGCACGGCCGTCAGCCCGCTGGGGGCGGGTGCCCTCGCCGGGTCGGGCCTGCCCCTTGACCCGGTGGCGGTGTCGAAGGAGCTGGGCTTCCGGACCTCCTTCGCCAACTCGATGGACGCCGTCGCCGACCGGGACTTCGTCGCCGAGTTCCTCTTCGTCACCGCGCTGGTCGGGGTGCACCTGTCCCGTCTCGGCGAGGAGGTGGTGCTGTGGACGTCGCAGGAGTTCGGCTGGGTGGAGCTGGACGACGCCTTCGCCACCGGCTCGTCGATCATGCCGCAGAAGAAGAACGCGGACATCGCCGAGCTGGCCCGGGGCAAGTCGGGTCGGCTCGTCGGGGGGCTGATGAGCGTGCTCACCATGCTCAAGGGCCTGCCGATGACCTACGACCGGGACATGCAGGAGGACAAGGAACCCGCCTTCGACGCGGTCGACACGCTGGAGCTGCTGCTGCCCGCGCTCGCCGGAATGATCTCCACGATGACGGTCCGGGTGGACCGGCTCGTCGCCGCCACGCCCGTCGGGTTCTCCCTGGCCACCGAGGTGGCCGACTGGCTGGTGCGCAAGGGCGTGCCGTTCCGCGAGGCGCACGAGATCACCGGGAAGCTGGTGGCGTTGTGCGTGGCCCGCGGCTGTGAGCTGGACGAGGTCGGCGACGGCGATCTCGCCGCGGTCAGCGAGCACCTCGACCCGGGCGTACGGGACGTGCTGTCGGTCCGCTCGGCGCTCGCCGCCCGGATCACGCCCGGCTCCACCGGCCCCGGCCCGGTGGCCGACCAGCTCGCCGCCGCCGCCGACCAGCTGGCCGGTTGGCGGGCGTGGGCCGCCGAGCGGGTGGTGCCCCGCTGAGGCCGACGGGTCGGCGCGACGGTACTCGCGCCGACCCGCACCTCCTTGTCGCCTTCCCACGGTGGCTGCTGCTCCAGGCTCACCTGGCGTCCCTGATGCGAGGCGGGCAGGTGCGGGGTGGCTGTCAACGTTTCGTTGATGCGCTGATCCGGCGTCCCACCCGGTCGACCACCATGGCGTAGGCGACGCCGACGGCGAGGGAGGCGGCCAGCGCCAGCAGCGGCACGTCCCGCAGGTGCGGGTACACCTGCCAGTGCGTCAGGTAGATGTACAGCGAGCTGCCCGCCAGCACCCCGGCGACCCGGTTGACGACGCCGAGGCTCGGCACGCTCGGCAGCCAGACCAGCAGGGCCAGACCGGCCACGACCAGCGCCTCGCGGGACGGCTGGCCGAAGAACCCCGGCACGGTCACCGCCGCCGCGACCGTGACCAGCAGCCGCTGCCGTACGCCGTCGGCGCGGGCGGCCGCCCAGCCGAGAGTGAACAACCAGCCGGCCACCAGTGCCGTCGGCAGATCGTGGCGGGCGTCGAGGCCGAACACGTCGTAGCGGCCGAGCAGGCCGAGGGCGGTCAGGCCCAGCGGCAGCGCGAACGGGTACCGGCGTTCGAGCCGGTCCACCCGACGCAGACCGAGCAGCGCCGTCAACCCCACCAGCAGGTAGACCACGGCCTCGATGAACCAGAAGTGCCACCCCGTGGCGGAGTCCGGCGGGCCGGCCAGACTGTGCAGCAGCAGCAGGGTGCTCGGGCCGTACTGGTCGCTGACCAGCATCACCGCGCCGATCCAGGCCACCGTCGGCAGCACGATGCGGGCCAGGCTCGCCCCGATCTGCCGCAGCCGGTCGATCCGGCCGGCGGGGGTGAGCTGGAACCGGGCGAAGTTGAACCCGGCGACGCCGAGCAGCAGGTGCGCGCCGCCGGTGACCGTGAACAGTGGGATGTGCGAGCCGACGATCAGCACGATCGCCGCGGCGCGCAGGGCGACGCTGGTCTCCAACGACCGTCGTCGCCGGGGACGGCCGGCGGCCCGGCGCAACTCCGCGATCGGCAGGGTGTGCCAGTTCGCGGGCAGGTGACCCAGCTCCCGTTCCAGCCGGACCGACATCTGCACGTACGACAGGGAATCCCCGCCCAGGTCCACGAAGCTCTGCCCGGCGGTGACGTCGTCGCGGTCGAGCACCTGCGCGTACAACCGGCACAGCTCGCCGACCGGATCCCGCCCGTCGCCGACCGGATCCCGCCCGTCGTCGACCGGGTCCCGCCCGGCGGCGGGCGCGGGCGTCGCGGCCAGGGCCCGCAGGGCCGGCAGGTCGGGCTTGCCGCTGGCCAGTCGGGGCAGCTCCGCCAGCGCCAGCACCCGCACGGCGTGCGGCGGCAGACCCACCTCGTCGGCTACCAGTCGACGGACGCGGCGCTCGTCCGGCGTGCCGACGACCGCCACCACCAGGTCGTCGTCGCCGCCCACGCAGGTGGCCGCCACCCCGTGCCGGTCCAGCAGCGCCTCCACGCGCTGCGGGTCGACGCGCAACCCCAGGATCTTGGCGAACCGGCTGCGCCGGCCGACGATCTCGTACAGGCCCTCGGGGGTACGGCGGGCCAGGTCGCCGGTGCGCAGCACGTCGACGGTACGCCCCAGGGCCAGGTCACCGGGACCCTCGGCGTAGCCCAGCATCACGTTCGGGCCCGTGTAGACCAGCTCGCCGACAGCCGGGTCGGGCTGGTCGGCCACCGGGGCCAGCTCGAACGCGCCGCCGGGCACCGGCACCCCGATCGCCGCCGGATGGTCTTCGGCCAGCTCCGGCGGCAGGTACGCCATCCGCGCGGTCGCCTCCGTCTGGCCGTACATGACGAACAGCCGCCAGCCGGCGCGCCGGCCCAGCTCGGCGAGGCGGCGTACCCGGTCAGGAGCCAACCGGCCCCCGGCCTGGGTCACGTAGCGCAGGTGCGGCAGGTCCATCCCGGCGAACCCGACCCGCTCCAGCAGCTCGAAGGTGTACGGCACGCCGGCCAGGGTGGTGCACCGCGCGTCCCGGAACAGCTCCCAGAAGCAGGCGTCGGCGACGGACAGGTCGGTGAGGACCAGCGTCGCGCCCCGGGCGAGGTGACTGTGCACCACCGACAGGCCGTAGCAGTAGTGCAGGGGCAGCGAGGTGATCGCCCGGTCCGTCGGCCGGATCCCCAGGTACCGCCCGATCGACTCGGCGTTGGCCTGCAGGTTGGTGTGCGAGAGCCGGACCAGCTTCGGCGAACCCGTGGAACCGGACGTGCTCAGCAGCAGCGCCAGGTCGGGGTGCAGGTCGTGAGCCGTGCCCGGACGGCGCTCGTCGACCGCCCACCCGCCGGCCGGGGCGAGGACGACGTCCGGGTCGTACGCCGCCACCAGGGCGGCCAGTGCGGCGTCGTGCCCGTCCGGCACCAGCAGCACGGGGTGCCCGCCGTGCACCGCACCCAGGTAGGCGACCAGGGACTCCACCGTGTTCGTGCCGACCACCAGCACGAGACGTCGCACGGTGCCGAGGCCGTCGGCTACGGCCGCCACCCGCTCGGCGAGCGCGGCGTAGCTGACGTCCCCGTGCCGGGTCACGACCGCCGGCCGGTCGCCGTGGTCGGCCAGGTCGCGCACGAAGGGGACCGCGCGCGGTGCTGTCCGCGCGGCCGGGAGCAGGGAGGACCGGGGTGCCACGGGCACCCACCCTAAGGTAAGGCAGCCCTAAGCGGCAGGTAGGGCGGGCGGGGTCACACCGGCCCGGGTTGCCGATCGGCGGCGGGACGGCTTTCCTGGTGCCGTGGACCACGCCTGGCTGCACGCCCCCGCCGCCCGTGTCGCCGGGACGGCGCGCACCCTGCTCGGCTGGGAGGTGACGTGCGGCGACGTCCGGGTCCGGCTGACGGAGGTCGAGGCGTACGCCGGCACGGGCGAGGATGCCGCCTCCCACGCGCACCGCGGGCCCACCCCGCGGACGCAGGTCATGTTCGGGCCGCCGGGGCACGCCTACACGTACTTCGTGTTCGGCATGCACTGGTGCCTGAACGTGGTCTGCGGAGCGGCGGGGGAGGCCGCCGCGGTGCTGCTGCGGGCCGGTGAGGTCGTCGCCGGACACGAGTCCGCCCGCGCCCGGCGCGGCGACGTTCCCGACCGCGACCTGGCGCGCGGGCCCGCCCGGCTGGTGGTCGCGCTCGGCGTGCCGGCGGCGGCGAACGGCACCTGCATGGTCGACGGTGGCGGGCCGCTGCTGCTGACCCCACCGACGCGCCCGGTGGTGCCGTCGGACGTCTCGGCCGGCCCGCGTGTCGGGGTGGCCGCCGCGCACGAGGTGCCGTGGCGCTTCTGGATCACCGGAGACCCGACGGTCAGTACCTACCGGCGGCACGTCCCCCGCCGCCGGCCACCGGCCACGACGTCGGCGGGATGACGGTCCGTGCCCCGAAGCGTCGGGCGGGCCCGCCCGTGACCACGTAGGGCCGGGCGGACCCACCCGTGACCCGCTGGGGGCCGACTCCCCAGCACGACCAGGCGGGCGGGCCCGACGACGTGCGCTCAGCCGGCGTGACCGTGCGGACGGGCGATCAGGACCGGGCAGTGCGCGTGCTGCACCAGCGTCTGCCCCACCGAGCCGAGCAGCAGGCCGGCGAACCCGCCCCGCCCCCGGGACCCGACCACCACCAGCGCGGCTTGTGCGCTCGCCTCCACCAGCGCCCGGTCGGGCCGGTCGGAGCGCAGCAGCCGTTCCTCGACCACCAGGCCCGCCCGGCTGCCCCGCGCCGCCGCGCCCGCGGTGGCCAGCAGCCCGGCCGGGTCGTCGGTGTCGTCGCCGTCACGGGCCACGTGCACCAGCACCAGGGTGGTCGCACGGCGGGCCGCCTCGTCGGCGGCGTACCCGACGGCCAACTCGGCGGACTCCGAGCCGTCCACGCCGGCCAGCACCGGGCCGTCGACCGGCACCGGCTGGTCGGTGGATCGGACCACCAGCACCGGGCAGTGCGCATGCGTGGCCACCTGGGTGCCCACCGAGCCCAGCAGGAGCCCCGCGAAGCCGCCCAGCCCCCGGCTGCCCAGCACCACCAGGTCGGCGCGCTGCGACTCCTCGACGAGCGTCGCACCCGGGCCGCCCGCCACCTGGCGCACCTCGACCGTCAGGTCCGGCCACCGCCCGGTCAGGTCCCCGGCGACCTGCTCCAGCATCTTCTGGGCGTCCTCGGACGGCGCCGGCAGCCCCACCTCGTACGGGTTGATCGGCACGCCGTGGCCCAGCGCGTGCAGGTAGCCGTGCACCAGGTGCAGCGGCCGGGACCGCCACCCGGCCACCTGCGCCGCCTGCTCCGCCGCCACCAGGCTCGGCGGGGAGCCGTCGACCCCCGCCACGATCGGATGCTCCATCAGATCACGCCCCCGTGGCCGGACGCGGCCGCACGATCGCCAGTGGGCAGTGCGCGTGGTGCAGCACGGCGTGGCTCACCGAGCCCAGCAGCAGGCCGCCCAGTGCACCGCGCCCGTGCGCCCCGACGACCACCAGCTGCGCCGACCGGGACTCCTCGACCAGGATCCGGGCGGCGGAACCGCGGACCAACCGCTGGTGCACCGTCACGTCGGGATAGCGCTCGGCCCAGCCGGCCAACGACTCGGCGAGGACCCGTTCCTCCTCCGCGCCGTAGGCGTCCAGGTCGTAGACCAGCGGCAGGATGTCTCCGGGGCCCACCGGGGTGGGGTACAGCCAGCCGTGCACCGCCACCAGTGCCGTGCCGCGGCGGGACGCCTCCTCGAAGGCGAACCCGATCGCCTCGGTGGACAGCTCCGAACCGTCCACGCCGACCACCACCGGCCCGTCCGCGCGGGACTCGCCCCGCACCACCAGCACCGGGCACTGCGCCCGGGCCGACACCTGCACGGTGACCGAGCCGATCAGCAACCCGGCGAAACCACCGAGGCCCCGGTTGCCGAGCACCATCAGCGCGGCGTCGCGGGCCTCGTCCAGCAGCACCGACACGGGGGCGCCGTCGACGACGGCACCGGTCACCGGAACCTCCGGGGCCACCTTCCCGGCCTCGGCGACGGCCTCTTCGAGCGCCTTCTCCGCCTGGTTGCGCAGGCCGCCGTCGGCCGGCGCGCCCGGCGCCGGGTCCAGCGGAACACCCATCAGCGGCCAGATGAACGCGTGCACCACCCGCAGCGGCCGGTGCCGGGCAGCCGCCGTCCGGGCGGCCGCCCGGACGGCGTCCAGCGCGACGGCGGAACCGTCCACACCCACCACGACGGGGGCGCCGGTGTTGAGGTTCATGATGTCCTCCTTCGTCTCCGCCTACAGCCTGCCTTACCGGGACTCCGCGCGGTCAGGTACGCCCGGCCCGCGCGGCGGGACCTTCGTCCCGGCCAGCGGTCGGCGGGCCAGCCGCAGCGCCAGCCCCGGCAGGGTGGCCACGGCGGCGCAGGCGAGCAGGTCGACGGCCCCCAGAGGGTCGGTGCCCAGCAGGTCCCGCAGCGGCGACACCAGCACGCCGGCCACCTGCAACAGCGCCGACACCGCCACCGCCAGCGGCAGGGCCAGGTTGCCACGGTGCTCACCCGCCTGCCGGGGTGCCCGCACAGCCAGGGCCACGCCCAGCTGCGCCAGGCCGAGGACCACGAACACCACCGACTGCCAAGGCCGGTCCCACCGGGCGGCCGCCACGCCCGCCCCCAGCACCACGGCGGCGATCAGCGTGCCGATGACCAGGACGTCGCGGCCGAGGCCCGCACCGAGCACCGACTCCTGCGGGGAACGGGGTTCGCGGCGCAGGGTGCCGGGCTCCGCCGGTTCCGCCCCGAGCGCCACGCCGGGCACGCCGTGGGTGAGCAGGTTGATCCAGAGGATCTGCGCCGGCAGCAGCGGCACGGGCAGCCCGAACAGCGGTCCGAGCAGCATGACCGCGATCTCGGCGACGCCACCGGCGAGGGCGTAGCGCAGGAACCGGCGGATGTTGTCGTAGATGCGCCGCCCCTCACCGATGGCGGTGGCCACCGTGGACAGGTCGTCGTCGACGAGCACCAGGTCGGCGGCCTGACGGGCCACCTCGGTGCCGCCTCCCATGGCCACGCCGATGTCGGCCCGACGCAACGCCGGGGCGTCGTTGACACCGTCGCCGGTCATCGCGACGACGTGCCCCCGGGACTGGAGACCGGCGATGATGTCGAGCTTCTGCTCCGGCTGTGTCCGGGCGAACACCCGGGCGTGCGGGTGCGCGTCGGCCGGGTCGCCGTCGTCGCCGCGTACCAGCGGGTCGCCCGCGCGCCACAGGCCGAGCTGTCCCCCGATGGCCGCGGCGGTGGCGGGGTGGTCGCCGGTGACCAGCACCAGCCGGACCCCGGCGGCGTCGAAGCTGCCGGCGATGTCGGCGGCACCGGCACGCAGCGGGTCACCGACGGCCACCAGCCCCGCCGGGCGCAGCCCGGTCGGCCGGGCCGGGTCGGCGGGCGGGCCGTCCACCAGCGCCGTCGCCACCGCGAGCACCCGCAGCCCCTCCCCGGCGAGCCGGTGGGCGGTGGCGGTCAGCTCGGCGAGTTCCTCCGGCGACGCGTCCACCAGCGGCGCGGCGAGCACGTTCTCCGGTGCGCCCTTGCACACCACCAGGTACCGGCCGCAGGACCGGTGCACCGTGGTCATCCGCCGCAGGTCCTGGTCGAAGGGGTGCTCGGCCACCCGCGGCCACGCCGCCCGGGTCTGCTGCGGGTCCAGCCCGCACCGGGCGGCGAACGTCACCAGCGCCGCCTCCAGCGGGTCGCCGACCGCCGTCCACTCCGGCCGTTCGTCGTCCGGCGGGGCGAGGGTGGCGTCGTTGCACAGCAGCCCGGCCCGCGCCAGGTGGCGCAGCTCGTCCGGTACGGCCACCGCCCGGCCCTGCCGGTGCACCTCACCGTGCGGGGCGTAGCCGGTGCCGGTGACCCCGTACCGGTCGCCGACGGCGGTGACGGCGTGCTGCACCGCCATCCGCCCCTCGGTGAGGGTGCCGGTCTTGTCGGAGGCGATCACGGTGACCGAGCCGAGCGTCTCCACGGCGTGCAGCCGGCGGGGGATGGCGCGGGAGCCGGCCATCCGCCGGGCGCCCAACGCCAGGGCGAGGGTGACCACCGCCGGCAGTGACTCCGGCACCGCCGCCACCACCAGGCTGACCGCGGTGACCGCCATGTCCACCACGGGTCGCCCGCCGACCACTCCGACGACGAACACCAGGCCGGACAGAGCCACGGCGGCCAGCCCGAGGAGCCGGCCCAGCGCCGCGAGGCGGCGTTGCAGCGGGGTCGCCGCGGGGCGGGTGGCCGCGACCAGCGCGCTGATCCGGCCCAGCGCGCTGGCGGCGCCGGTGCGCACCACCGTGCCGGTGGCCCGGCCGGTGGTGACCACTGTGCCGGCGCTGGCCTCCTCGTCGGCTCCCCGGCCGACCGGCACCGACTCGCCGGTCAGCGCGGACTCGTCCAGGTGCAGCCGGCTGGCCTCCGTCAACCGCAGGTCGGCGGGGACCACGTCGCCCGCCTCCACCCGCACCAGGTCGCCCCGGACCAGCTCGGCGGCGGGCAGCACCACGTCCTGGCCGTCGCGGACCACCCGCGCGGTGGGCGCGGCGAGCTGGTCCAGCGCGGCGATCGCCCGGTCGGCGCGGACCTCCTGCACCACCCCGATCGCCGTGTTCACCAGCACGACCAGCACGATCACCGCCGTGTCCGGGTAGTCCCGCAGCGCGGTGGTGACCACGGCGGCGGCCAGCAGCAGCGCGACCAGGGGGTCGGTGAGCTGACGCAGGACCCGGGTGGCCAGATGTCGGCGCGGCGGCGGGGCCGCCGCGTTGGGGCCGTCGGTACGCAGCCGTGCGGCGGCCTCCGCCGAGCTGAGCCCGGCCCGGCCCGCCGCCCTGGTCACGGTGTCAGTGCCCACCGGTACGCCTCCGTTCCGCGCGCGTCGTCGCCACCGTCCGCCGCGCCGGCACACCCCGACGGCGTGCCACCCGTTCCACCCTGACCCACCCGCCGGGGTGGGGGCAGGGGCGATGCGCCCGCGCGACCCGGGACCATCGGCCCTGCCGACCGCACACCGGCGGCCGGTCCACCGTGGACGGCCGGCGCCGCCCCGGTGGGGTTCAGGATCGCGGTCATCGCGGGTGACCTCCTAACGTGAGTCGGACACGGCGTCGGTCGTCGTGACGGCGGCCCGGCCGGCGGCCAGCCGGGCGACCGGCACCCGGTACGGGGAGCAGGAGACGTAGTCGAGCCCGGCGTCGGCGAAGAACGCCACCGACTCCGGGTCACCGCCGTGTTCCCCGCACACCCCGGTCGTCAGGTCGGGCCGCACGGCCCGGCCCTCGGCCACGGCCAGCCGTACCAACCGGCCCACCCCGGTCGTGTCGAGGGTCTCGAACGGCGACGCCTCGAACACGCCGCGCTCCAGGTAGTTGCCGAAGAACGAACCCTCCACGTCGTCGCGGGAGAACGCCCAGGTGGCCTGGGTCAGGTCGTTCGTGCCGAAGGAGAAGAACCCGGCCTGCCGGGCGATCGCGCCGGCGGTCAGCGCGGCCCGTGGCGTCTCCACCATCGTGCCGACCGGAATGGCCGGCGCACCCGGCACGGTGGCCAGCACGGCCTCCGCCTCGGCCCGCACGGCGGCCAGCTCCCGCGCCTCGGCGACGAGCGGCACCATGATCTCCGGACGCGGGTCACCGCCGTCCGCCACCCGCTGCGCCGCCGCCTCGGCGACGGCCCGCACCTGCATGGCGAACAGGCCCGGCACCACCAGGCCGAGCCGCACCCCACGCAGGCCCAGCATCGGGTTGGTCTCGTGCATCCGCCGTACGGCGGTCAGCAGCGCCGCGTCGCGGCCCGGGTCCTCCCCGAGCGCCTCGGCGCGGGCCACCCGCGCGGTCAGCTCGTGCAGCGGGGGCAGGAACTCGTGCAGCGGCGGGTCGAGCAGCCGGATCGTCACCGGCAGCCCGTCCATCGCGGCGAGGATGCCCACGAAGTCCGCCCGCTGCAACGGCAGCAGCGCGTCGAGGGCGGCGGCCAGCTCGGCCGGATCGTCGGCGAGGATCAGCCGTTCCACCAGTTCCCGGCGTTCACCGAGGAACATGTGCTCGGTGCGGCACAGCCCGACGCCGGCCGCCCCGAACGCCCGCGCGCGGGCGGCGTCCTGCGGCGTGTCGGCGTTCGCGCGGACGCCGAGGCGACGCACCGCGTCGGCGTGACGCAGCAGCCGGTCCACGGCCGTGACCAGCCGGTCGGACTCCGGTGCCAGCTCGCCGGCCAGGTAGCGGGCCACGGGGGAGGGCCGCACCGGCACCTCGCCCGCGTACACCCGGCCGGTGGTGCCGTCGATGGAGATCACCTCACCGGCCCGCACCACCCGGTCGCCGACGGTGACCTCACCGCGCTCGGCGTCCACGTGCAGTTCCTCGGCGCCGCAGACGCAGGTGCGCCCCATTCCCCGGGCCACCACCGCGGCGTGCGAGGTCTTGCCGCCACGCGCGGTGAGCACCCCCCGCGCGGCGATCATGCCGGGCAGGTCGTCGGGGTTGGTCTCCCGGCGGACCAGGATCACCGGGCCGTCGGCCGCCACCGCCGCGGCGGAGTCGAACACCACCCGGCCGACGGCCGCGCCGGGCGAGGCGGCGACGCCGGTGGTCAGCGGTTCGGGCGCGGCCGAGGTGTCGAAGGCGGGGAACATCAGCTGGGCCAGTTGCGCCCCGGTGACCCGGGTCAGCGCCTCGTCCAGGGTGATCATGCCCTCGTCGACCAGCTGCGCGGCGATCACGAACGCCGCCGCCGGGGTGCGCTTGCCGACCCTGGTCTGCAACATCCACAACCGGCCGCGTTCGATGGTGAACTCCACGTCGCACAGGTCCCGGTAGTGCCGCTCCAGCGTCGTCATGATCTCCGTCAGCCGGTGGTGGCTGGCCGGGTCGATGCGGGCCAGGTCGGTCAGCGCGACGGTGTTGCGGACGCCGGCCACCACGTCCTCGCCCTGCGCGTCGGGCAGGTAGTCGCCGTACACGCCCGGCGCCCCCGTGGCGGGGTCGCGGGTGAACGCCACCCCGGTGCCGGAGTCGGAGCCCAGGTTGCCGAACACCATCGCCATCACGTTGACGGCCGTGCCCAGGTCGTCGGAGATGTGCTCGCGCCGCCGGTAGAGCACCGCCCGCTGGGCGTTCCACGACTCGAAGACCGCCCGGATCGCCAGGTAGAGCTGCTCGTGCGGGGCCTGCGGGAACTCGTGGCCCACCTGCGCGGCGAACACCTTCTTGTACGTCTCGACCAGGTCGCGCAACTGCTCCGCCGTCGGCCCGGCCGACCCCGCCGTGGCCCGCAACGCCTCCAGTTCCCGGTCGAACTCCTCGGCGGGCACGCCGTGCACGGTACGGCCGAACATCTGGATCAACCGCCGGTACGAGTCCCAGGCGAACCGGTCGTCGCCGCTGTGCCGCGCGATCGCCTCGACGGTGACGTCGTTGAGACCGATGTCGAGGATGGTCTCCATCATGCCGGGCATGGAGAACCGGCCACCGGAGCGTACGGCCAGCAGGAGCGGGTCGTGCGGGTCGCCGAGGTACCGGTCCAGCCGTACCTCGATCTCCCGAAGGTGGGCGTTCACCTCCTCGAACAGCCCGGCCGGCACCTCCCCGTCGGCCAGGTAGGCCCGGCAGGCGTCGGTGCTGACGGTGAAACCGGGCGGCACCGGCAGTCCGAGCCGGGTCATCTCGGCCAGGTTGGCGCCCTTGCCGCCGAGCAGGTCGGCGCGGGTCCGGTCGCCCTCGATGAAGTCGTACACGTACGTGGCCATGGTCTCGGCCTCCTCTTCGTGTCGTCCCACCTCTTGGTAGCAACGCGGGCCCCTGCGACGGCAGGGCCGTACGCCACCGGCGCAGGGCCGGAGGTCCCGTTCCGGTGGCGTAGGGTCGGTGGGGTGACCGGCGACCTGCGGCTGCGTCCCGTGGTCGAGGACGACCTGGTGGAGTTCTTCGCCCACCAGGTCGACCCGGAGGCCAACCGGATGGCCGCGTTCACCACGCCCGATCCGGCCGATCCGCGGGCCTTCGCCACCCACTGGGTGCGCCTGCTCACCGATCCGGCGATCGTCGCCCGCACGGTGACCGTCGACGGTGTGGTGGTCGGACACGTGCTGGCCTTCCCGGTGGGCACGTCGACGGAGGTGAGCTACTGGATCGATCGGCGGCACTGGGGTCGCGGCCACGCCACCCGGGCGCTGTCCGCGCTGCTGCGGGAGGTCACCCGCCGGCCGCTGCGCGCCCGGACCGCCGTCGACAACCACGCCTCGCTGGCCGTCCTGCGCCGGTGCGGGTTCGTCGTGACCGGCACCGACCGGGCGTACGCGCCCGCACGCGGCCACGACGTCGACGAGTACGTGCTGGAACTGACCGGGTGACCGCCCGGGTGGGCGACTCCGGCGGACCTTGCCCGGTGCCCGCCCGCCGATCGGTCTGACCTGGGCGAGCACTAACCTCGCGGGGATGAACTGGCTGGAACTCGTCGGCTGGGCCGGCTCCGCGCTGCTGGTCTGGTCCCTGCTGCAGACGCGCATCCTGCGGCTGCGTGCCCTGAACCTGCTCGGCTCGGTGATCCTGGTCGGCTACAACGCCGCCGTGCAGGTGTGGCCCATGGTCGGGCTGAACGTGGTGCTCGCCGTGATCAACGTCTGGTACCTGCGCGGGATGTTGGCCACCCGGCACGACGAGACGACCTACCAGGTGGTGCGGGTGGGCACCGACGACGAGTTCCTGGCGCACACCCTGCGCCTGCACGCCGCCGACATCGCCCGGTTCAACCCCGGGTTCCGCCCGCTGGCCGCCCCGGTCGGGCGCACCGCGTTCCTCGTGGTCCGGGAAGACGAGGTGGTCGGGGTGGTGCTGGTGCGCGACGTCGGCGACGGGGTCGCCCAGATCGACCTGGACTACGTCACCCGACGCTTCCGGGACTTCACTCCGGGTGAGTTCGTCTACCGGCGCAGCAGCCTGTTCGCCGACCTGGGCTTCCGACGGGTGCTCAGCCCGCCCGGAATGGTCGCCCCCTACTACCACCGGGTCGGGTTCCGTCGCGACGGCGACTCGTACGCCCTCGACATCCCGGCCGACGGCGGCGGCGACCGCCCGGGAGACGTCTCCGAACGATGATTCGGCGGTGGCGGCACGGGGCATAGGGTCCGGCACGCCGCCGCAACCGCCGGCGGTGCCGCCGTCCAGCCGAGGGAGTCCCGGGCGTGCAGAGCTACTGGAGCCAACTGGCCCTGGTCGGAGTCCTGGTCGTCCTCAACGCGCTGTTCGCCGGCAGCGAGATGGCGCTGGTGTCGCTGCGCGACAGCCAGATCCAGCGGCTGGAACGCACCAGCCGGGCCGGTCGGGTGCTGGCCCGCCTCGCCAAGGACCCGAACCGCTACCTGGCCACCATCCAGATCGGCATCACCCTGGCCGGATTCCTGGCCTCCGCCGCCGCGGCGGTGTCGCTGGCCCGGCCCCTGGTGCCCCTGCTGGGCGTGTTCGGCGGCGCCGCCGGCCCGGTGGCCGTCGTCCTGGTCACCCTGGTGCTGACCTTCGTCACCCTCGTCTTCGGGGAGCTGGCTCCCAAGCGCATCGCGATGCAGATCCCGGAGCGGTGGGCGCTGCTCGTCGCCCGGCCGCTGGATCTGCTCGCCAGCCTCACCCGGCCGGCGGTGTGGACGCTGGGCGCCACCAGCGACGTGGTGGTTCGCCTGGTCGGCCTGGACCCGACGCCGGAACGTGACGAGATCAGCCCCGACGAGCTGCGCGACATCGTGGCCGGCAACCACGGCTTCACCAAGGAACAGCAGACCATCATCGCCGGTGCCGTGGAGATCACCGACCGGAAGCTGCGGGCGGTGCTCGTACCCCGACTTCAGGTCTTCTGCCTGGACACCGGCACCACCGCGGAGGCCGCCCGGCTGGTGCTCGCCGCGTCGGGGCACTCCCGGGCCCCGGTGGTGCGCCACGGCGGCCTGGACGACGCGGTCGGCGTGATCCACCTGCGTGACCTGGTCGGCGTCCCCGGCGACCGGCCGATCGACGAGTGCGCCCGGCCACCCATGCTGTTGCCGGACTCGCTGCCGGTGGTCGACGCCCTGCGCCAGTTCAAGGCCGAGCGCCAGCACATCGCGTTGGTGGTGGACGAGCGCGGCGCGGTCGACGGCATCGTCACCCTGGAGGACATCCTCGAGGAGATCGTCGGCGAGATCTACGACGAGACCGACCGGGACGTGCGTGCCGTGCGCACCGAGGCGGACGGGGCGCTGCTGCTTCCGGGTACCTTCCCCCTGCACGACCTGGTCGACGTCGGCGTCGAGCTGCCCGGCCGCCCCGAGGGTGACTACACCACGATCGCCGGGCTGGTGCTGGCCTGCCTCGGGCACATTCCCACGGCGGCGGGGGAGAGCGTCACCGTCGACGGCTGGACGCTGGAGGTCGCCCGGATCGACCACCGGGCGATCTCCGCCGTACGGGCCCGCCGCCGGTCCGCCGCCGGGAAGCCGGCCGAGGAGCAGTCTGAGGAGTCGTCCGAGGACCCGGCCGAGGATCAGTCCGGGAAGTCGGTCGAGGATCGGGCCGGGAAGCCGGCCGGGACGTCGGTCGGAGAACCGGCGTCCGGTGTCGGATCCGACGCCGCATCCGCCACCGAGCCCGCCCTGGACAAGGCCCGCGGCTGAACCCGCACCCCCGCGTCACCGTCCTCGGCGGGCCGGGCCGGCGCCCAGGCCCGGCACCGGCGGATCGAGGCGCACCTGGTGCAGCGGAACCTGCACGGTGCTGCGGCCGAGCAGCCGTGCCACGGCGCGGATCATCCACGGACCGGACGGGTGCCGTTCCGGCCCGATCAACCGGCCGCTGAGCCGGCCGTACCAGTGGCCGGTGACGATCAGGTCGGTCAGCCGCAGCCGACCGTCCGGCGGGCCGCCGCGCACCACCAGGTCGACGACCGTGCCCAACCGCCGACCCCGCAGGTCGTACGCGGTGCGCCCCAACACCTCACCCGCCCGCACGGCCGGCCCCCGGGATCCGGTCGACCAGGTTGCGGCGCAGCCACTCCTCCACCGGGCTGGGCGGCAGCTCGTCCAACCGCACCCGGAGCCACACCGCGCTGTCGACCCGGTCGACCAGCCGGTACGGGATCCGCAACGGTGCCACCGGCCGGTCCGTGACGAACCGCTCGGCGGTCAGCACCAGCATCCGGCCGATCCGTCCGCCGACCCGCGCGCCGAGCACGCCGGGCCCGCTGAGCAGCGCGCTCACGTAGGGCGTGCTGTCGGCGCCGAACGCGAACTCGACGTCGTCGACCTTGCCGACCAGCCGGCCGCCGGAGTCGACGAGCTGCCGGTCGAGCAGCCGCCGGCTCACCTGGAGTCTCACTGCCCCATCCTCGTCCCCACGGCCAGCGGGACGGCCGCGATCGACGTGGCGAGCACCACCAGCAGGAACAGCGTCGCGAGTACGTTCAGCCAGCGTCCGTTGACCCGGTCGCCCAGGTAGGTGCGGTCGTTGGCCACCACCAGGATCGGCAGGTACGTCAGCGGCAGCGCCACCGCGCTGACGATCAGCATGTACTCGGTGAGCGTCACCGGATCGACGGTGGTCAGCAGGACCACGACCCCCAGCAGGACGCTGACCAGCAGGACGGTGTGGAAGCGGGCCGCCTCCCGGGGGCTGACCCGCTTGCCCCACTGCCAACCGAAGTACTGCGCGGCGGCGTACGCGGCGGACAGCCCGGTCTCCAGCGCGGCACCGAAGGTGACCGCGAAGAACGCCAGCGCGGCGACCGCCAGGCCCACCGCCCCGAAGGCGAGCACCACCGGCTGCGCCAGCTGCTCCAGCCCGTCCGGGGACGCCCCCACCGGGTGCAGCACCACCGCGGCGGTGGCGATCAACGCGAGGGCGAGCAGACCGCCGACCGGGAACCCGACCAGCACGCTGAACCGGGCGCCGGCGAGGTCGGCGGCGCTCCACCGTTCCTCCACCGCGCCCGAGGAGAAGAAGAACACCTCGTAGGGACTGACCGTCGAGGCGAACAGGGCCACCGCCACGAACCAGTACGCCCCCCAGCCCTGCCCGGCCTCGCCCGGGTGCACCATCCCGCGCCCGAGCGCCGCCCAGTCGGTGGGCAGCCACCACAGCGCCACCGCGAAGACCACCAGCGCGAGCCCGGCCAGCCCGAACACCCGCTCCATGAGCTGGAAGCGCATCCGCCACAGCACCAGCCACACGGCCACCCCGGCCACCGGCACCCAGACGAGGTACGGCACCCGCGTGGCCAACCGGAGCGCCAGCGCCACGCCGCCCAGTTCGGCGGCGAGGGTGAGCACCGTGACCAGGTACGACGCCACGAGGTTGAGCAACGCGATCCGGGCGCCGAGGCGCTCCCGGACCAGGTCGAACACCGCCCGGCCGGTCACCGCCGCGACCCGTCCGGCCATCTCCGCGTACGCGCAGATCCCGACCACGCCGAGCAGCAGCACCCAGGCGTGGGCCATCCCGAAGCGGGCACCGGCCTGGCCCGCCGCCACCAGGTCGCCGACGTCGACGAAGCCGCCGACTGCCGAGAGGATGCCGAGGGACGCGGCGAGGAGCTTCCTCATCTCGGCGTCGGTGCGGGCAGCGTCATCGACGCGACGATAACCGCGCTGAACGGTCCTTCGACCGCAAACCGGTCATCATGTGCCGGATGCGTCCAGCGCAGCCACCGTCCGGGGTGATGGTGACCCCGCGGCCCGACGACCGGCCGATGCGGATGGCTGGGCGGTCGGCCGGTTCAGCCCGCCGACTGGAGGTTCTGCAGGCGGACCTGGCCCCGAGCCACCAGCCGGGACTCCGCGTCGGTGATCTCCACCTGCCAGAGCTGCTGGCTGCGTCCCCGGTGCACGGGGGTGCCCACAGCGGTCAGCTCGCCGTCGCGGACCGCCCGCAGGAAGTCCGTCTGGTTCGACACGCCGACGACGTGGCCGCGGTCACCCAGCCAGAGGGCGCCGCCCACGCTGGCCGCCGTCTCCACCACCGAGCAGTACACCCCGCCGTGCTGGATGCCGTACGGCTGGTGCAGCTCCGGTCGGACCCGCCAGCGGATCACCACCCGGTCGGTGCCCACCTCGGTGAACTCCAGCCCGAGCAGGGCGACGAAGCCACCCGGCATCTCCGGCACCCGCGTGCCCGCATCCTCGATCATGGTCTGCCAGCCTAGCCGCAGCGCCGGGACGGCAAACCCGGTACGGCAGGTCGGGAGCGATGGGGGAGAATCGGTGACCGTGACCGACACCAACCCTCCGCCGTCCGGGCGGGACTCCCTGACCGATGACCTGCGGTGGCGGGGCCTGATCCAGGACTCCACCGGCCCCGACGAGCTGCGCGC